>NZ_FNXY01000012.1 GCF_900108855.1 Dyadobacter koreensis | reverse complement strand
GTTCGGTCCCTATCTGTGGTGGGCGTAGGAAGATTGACGGGGGCTGCCCTTAGTACGAGAGGACCGGGGTGGACCCACCGCTGGTGAATCGGTTGTCCCGCCAGGGGCATGGCCGAGTAGCTATGTGGGGAATAGATAAGCGCTGAAAGCATCTAAGTGCGAAACTAGCCCGAAGATGAATCTTCCACACAAGGGTCGTTGTAGACTACGACGTTGATAGGCTGCAGGTGTACGTGTAGAAATACATTCAGCTGAGCAGTACTAATTACCCAACAGCTTGCATAACTTTTACCTCATTCTCTTTTGCTTCCAATATGACATTGATTATACACTCACAAAGATATTGTTGGTGACTATTGGAATGGACGGTGCGACGATTCGCTTCACCTGTTTCCATCCCGAAGTCACAAATTACCAACAGAAAATCTTGTTGGTGACTATTGGCCTGGTGTTCACCTCTTCCCATCCCGAACAGAGAAGTTAAGCCCAGAACCGCCGATGATACTTGGGTCAAACCTGGTAAAGTAGGTAGTCGCCACAATACTATTATAACAAAAAGCCACTCTGCATAAGGGTGGCTTTTTGCGTTTTTGACCTCTTCCCATCCCGAACAGAGAAGTTAAGCGCGGCTGGCCAAGCCGGGGGCGCCTATATCAGCGTGATCCCGGCCAAAACCGCCGATGATACTTGAACTAGGCGTTCCCGTTCAAACCTGGTAAAGTAGGGGGGACGCCTGGTGTAGTCGTCACAATACCATTTAAAAAAATCCCATCTTCATAAGGAGATGGGATTTTTTTGGTTAACACCATATTAACCTAAACCTGGAGAATAGCAATACTTGTTCCACCTATGTGCTTAATGTTTTTGTATCTGGAATCAGATTTATAAAGCTCGTTTAAGGCAGTCCAAACTCCTTCCCAGTTGGTATAATCATGCCAAATAATTAATCCACCCGGACGCATAATTGACAGAACTTTATTACTGTCATTTAAAACATACTCGTAAGCATGAGATCCATCAATAAAAGCCAGATCGATGGAGTTATGATGGTCTGTAAATGGGTATGTTGCTGAATCTCCAAAAACTTGTGTGATTTTGTCGGCCATTGGGTGTCCTGTAAATCTTTCTCCTGAAACGTCTTTTTTTACATATCTCACTTCTCCTTCTTCAATATTCAGCGCAGTTGTGTTCAAGCCCTCGCTGGGCAAATCTAATGTAGTGATCAATGCTGTGGGATTTGCATTTATAGCCATGTTTAGAGTAGTCCTTCCTTGAAATGTTCCAATTTCAAAAATGCGGTCTGGGTTAAACTTTTTGACTAAGTTGCTGATGACTTTTAATTCGAATTCTGTGGTATGCCCAAATCCGCATTCATAAACTCCCTCATACTGAGCATTGTCATTTCCAAATAACTCAAACACATCGGTTTTTGGAATTACAAAAGGGTCAATGGGAGTTATATCCTGCTGGCCCAATTTAGTTTCATATTGATTGTAGAGAGATAAAAGCTTTTCTCTACGGTCTTTATTCAACATTCCGAGCGAAAGGGTATGGCCAACCCTTCGACAAACACCCAGATATAACCGAAGATTGTTTGAAAAATTTCCCATGCAACTTTACAGTTTATATTATTTTTAAGTAAAATAATATTTATTTCAGAAAATATACAAGAACAGAGAAGACAGATATCAGCGATAGTGGATTAAACTTATTTTGATCCTATGCTTTGTAATCTTGTTAAGGAAAATAACTCAAATTAGGCTTCGGAAATTTTTTACACCTGAATAAGTTCTTTATTGTGCAGCTATGAAATAGGTGTGGTGTACCCGAAAAGTATCTATACCATCTCGCAATCGAATTTTATTTATGAGAAACTGCTAATTATTCCTTGTAAAATCTTTTTCTATTAAAACTCTTTTATGCCCCCCATCACAAACATTATCCCGGAGACTTACTTCTACCGATACACTTCGTGGATTTAATAGGTTTATGATTGAAGGCGGCGGTAACTTTATTTTTGATTGAAAGGGAAAAACAGGCCTTAGCTTTAATGCTCAACAGCTGATCAATTTATTCATCCCGAATGGCCTGGATTCGGCATTCGGACGTTTTAAAGAAAATGAATGCCACACTTTAAAAATGAAATATTTGAGGCCTATCCTCTTAAGCACCCCACACCGTTACAATTAGGTTTCGGGAACCGCCACGATCCCGGTGTTCACATAGATAAATTCCCTGCCAGGTTCCCAGAGCTAATTTCCCGTTACGAATCGGAATCATAACTGAGCTTCCCAGAATAGAAGCTTTAAGATGTGCAGGCATATCATCAGAGCCTTCGTAATCATGTTGGTAATCAGGATCGTTTTCCCTCACAGTTTTATTAAAAAACATTTCGAAATCTTTTCTGACCGTCGGATCTGCGTTTTCATTGATGGTTAATGAAGCGGAAGTATGCTGAATGAATACCTGGCAGATTCCTGCCTTTATTTCAGTGATCTCAGTCATTCTTTTCATAATTTCACCGGTTATCAAATGAAAACCTCTTCTCACTTCCCGTAACTGAATACTCTCCTGATATATTCTCATGTTTTATTGCGTCTTGCTCCGATTTTACTGATCAAGTAAATGTAAAAATAATGCCTGAGTTTTGTCGGGGTACAACAAAAGGAAACAAATTACCTTGTTTCCTTTTGTTAAATCAGGGAATAACCAGTTTATATGCCTTTCGCTGTTTTACTTCTCACCTCTTCCAATGTCGATTTAATAGCGGACTGGTCGAGAACCTTACCTTTAACAATGACTGTATTGATTTTTTCAGTTGCCAAAATATTCAATACCGGGTTTTCGTCCAATAATAAAATGTCAGCTTTTTTTCCTGCAGAAAGACTTCCATATTCCTTTTTATTCAAGAAAAGCGGAGAATTAATGACTGAAGCCTGCAATGCCTGAAGCGGCGTAAGTCCACTTTTTACCATTAGCTGCAATTCTTTATGTAAACCAATTCCCGGATAAACATAAGAATTTAAATAACCGCCGTCTGTTCCTGCCATAATTTTGACTCCGGCTTTTTCCAGCAATGGAAGTAATGAGTTCGATTTGTCATTATATTTTTTTCGGAACGTTATCGCATCCGCATCATCTTTCATGGCACGCTCGACTCGGCCTACATATGTTTTTTGAAGTCCTTTTCCAATATATTGCAGGTATTCATCCTTATTGTGATCGTCCTCGTCGATATGTGATAACAAATGCGGTAGGGAAAGTGTAGGCGTTACAAAAACATTGTTTTTTGCCATTTTTTTATAAGTTGCGAATGCAGCATTTTCATCAAAATCAGCCAGAATTTTATTACTCAATTCTCGACCTTTCAGTTTCCCGGAAGCTGAAAGCTGTGCGATTTCTTTCTCATTTTTTGTGGCTGCTCTTAAAATATAAGACATATGCTCGATCGAACTGATACCGGCAGACATGACGTCATCCATTGTCAGAACAGAGGGAATATGCCCGGAAACTTTATACCCGCGTTTTCTTGCTTCCCGGACACTTTCCAGAAATAGATCGGGCTTCATGGTATTATCCGTTATTTTAACAAAGTCAACCTTTAACCCGTCCAGAGAGTCCAGCCCCTTTTGCAACTCTGCAGACGTTGAAATCTCGATATCTCCCAGCCATACTGATTTGTAACCTTCCAGTTTTGGGCCCGATGTGAAGATAGTCGGCCCCATAAGCGTCCCCTTCTTTATTTCTTCCCGCCATTGAAGAACACTATCACTGATATCGGCAGAGCAATCTCTTACAGTTGTGACTCCATAGGCCAGATATAACGGGAGCAGATTTTTATTTTCATGAACGATTTCCTGCCCGCCGCCAAAATGCACATGCATATCCCATAAGCCTGGAATGGCAAATTTTCCTTTCGCGTTGACCGTTTTCGAAGGCAAAAAACCATTTGCCTTACTTTGATTAAATACGCCTAAGATTGAATCATCTTTGATAACGATATATTGATTTGAATTTACCTTTCCCGATTTTACATCAATTACATTTACGTCGGCAAGAATCAAATCAACTTTTGTTTTCTGAGCAAATGAAGTAGCTGAAAACAAGATCAGCGTTGAAAACAAGAATAACTTTCTCATTTAGTTTTAAGTAAGTAAACGTGGTGTTTTTTAATGTCCGCCAGCTTTTTCAAGCATTGTGACGATTTCCCTGTAACCATTTCTACGCGCATGCGTAAGTGATGTCACGCCGTCTTTATCCGGAATATTTACATCACAACCGGCGTCAATAAGTAGTTTCGTGATCTTCGTTTGAGTTTCGATTCCGCCTTTTCCAATGACCATTACTTCGAGTAAGGCGGTCCAGCCAAGATTATTGATATGGTTTATCGGAAATTTTTTGTCCTTCAATAATTCGATAACTGTTTCAATATGGCCTTTTTCACAAGCAGGGATCAAAGCACTGCCTCCGAAGCGATTGTAAACTTTATAATCTGCTCCGTTTTTTACACATAACCGTACAATTTCAGTAAAGCCTGATGCACCAGCATATAGAAAGGGGCTATTAAGAATATTGTCTTGTGCATTAACGTTTGCGCCTGCATCAATCAATAATGTAACAACGGGTAGCGAGTTTTTGTAAGTTGCAGACATTAAAGGAGTCTCATCTTTGATGTTTCTTATTTCCAAATCCTTTTTTTGTTCAATGTATTCCTTTATTTTATGAATATTATTTTGCTCAACTGCTTGAAAAATTGATTGTTGAGATGTAGTCATCGGTTTAAGTTTTTGAGACTGACAATTTAGGGCGCAAAGCAATACCGGAGAAATTAGCAAAATTGAAAGTCGGATGGACGATAGAGTCATGAGATCTGTATTCAGATGATTTACAAAATTAGTATGAGGGAATTTTGTAAAATGGCACAGATTAGCACATTAACCGGACAGACTATATTTTTTTGCGAAAAGTTAGGGGCGTCTGGTCGGTATACTTTTTGAAAAATCGGGAAAAATATGAAGTGTCGTTAAAACCAAGTGCGTATGCTATTTCCTTGATATCATCATTGGTGAGCTTCAGCATACGTTTTGCTTCTAATAATATTCTGTCTCTGATCTGTTCGCCGGCAGTCAGACCAGATTCTTTTTTACAGACATTATTAAGATAACTTGCTGTTACATGTAGTTTTTCAGCATAAAATGCAACGCTGCTATCCTGATTATAATGCGTTTCCAATAATGTCAGAAAGCTTTGTATTAATCTTCCGTTTTTCTCAGTTGATTCGACCGGATATGTTTCGTCATACCATCTTTTTAGCAGGGCAAGGATTATATGGAGGCGTCTTTGAATGACGACCTCGGAATAAGTTAAATTTCTTTCTATTTCAGTTTCAATCAAAATAAGTTCAGCCGAGACTTCGCTAAAATTCTTATCTGTGATTTTTAAAAAGGGAAACGATTTCGGTTTAAAAAACGGAGTGTCCGGGTGACCTCCTGGTAGGAATTCAGGTGCAAACAGAATTTGATATCCCGTGGTTTCCGGAGCCAGATTCCATTCATGTGCCTGCCCCGGAGCAAGAAAGAAAACGGTAAAATCAGAAACTACGTAATTTTCAAAATCAATGGAGTGAGTTCCGGAACCGTGTCCAACGATTAGTAACATGTAAAAATCATGTTTATGGGCCTCATTGATGAGCGGCATGTTGATAGGTGCATGGCGCATCATTTTAAAAGATTCCGAAAAAGACGGAGCTTTCATAATTTTATCAATTCCCAGGATCGGTAGCATAAGGGTAAAAATAACCTAACTTTCCTGTAACACAAAACGGGATTCCAGATGTCATTCTGAAATCCCGTTTGATAGTCAAAGAGAAGAATATTACATGCCTTTCACAACTTTTCTGAAAGCACGGTCATTTCCTTGCTTAATTTCTAAAATGTATATGCCGATTGGCAAGCTTGATATGTCGATTTGTTTAATCTCCGAAGCGTTTCCAGACTGAATTTGAATTTTCTTGTGAAGTCTTCCAACTCCGGCATCAAAAAGGTTGATTTCAATCGGTGCGTTACTTTTATTTTTCATATCAACCGTGACATGGTTCACACTCGGATTAGGATAAACCTCAACCGAATTGTGTAGACTTAACGGTTCTTCCAACGGAGCGGCAAGAGCGTTTACAAAAAAAATCGAATCCACTGCGGCTTGTCTGGCATTTGATGCCGACGACGGAATAATAAAGGTTGGCGTTTCTGTTGCTGTAATTGTTAAATTTCCACCAAACGCGTCAACTTCTTCCATATCCATATTATCACTTCCAGCCTTTGGACGATACACTTTGACACTGTTAAAATTGCCAATATTCAGAGTATGATTCACAGTTCTGCCTTTTTCATCCGGAACTGTCAAAATATAAAGTGACTTTCCGTTCAGCTCATATCGATCGACAATGGGATCCTGATTTGTTGTTTCCTTATACATATACTCACCAAAAAGCTTATTAGCCTGAAGGAAATAATCAGCAGCTGGCCGGCGGGACATGTCGGAATTAATCAGCCCGGAAGTACCAAACATTCCACCAGAAGTGTTGTCATCATACATCTGGTAAAAGAATACTTTTGATACACCGTGGCGGGCGGAAAATAAAGAAGTTCTTAAAATCCAGTCTCCCTGAGTTTCAAAAGCCGTTTTGTTTCCAATTGGAATTGCCTTTAACGGACTTTCCTGATGGACATCATAGCCAGCTTCCGTAATCCAAACGGGCATATCCTGTGAAACATCGTGAGAAACTTCTGCAAATCTTTCCAGAATCGTGTTAGCGTTGGTCACTTCCGGTGCAGCGCCACGAGTGGAAGTCCCACTCTGAGAAGAAGAACCGTCGTCTGTATATAAGTGGAAATTCACAACGTCCCAGCATAGATCAACCGAGCCGTCCGGCTTATATCCACGGAATTCTTTACACCAGTCAACCATTCCCTTTACATAATCAGAACCCGTTACCAATCCTGCAATAACTACTTTCATATTCGGGTCGGCGTTTTTTATACCAACGGCTGGCCCCATCGTATTTTTGTGGCCATCATAAAAAGCAGATAAGTTGGCGGCATATTCGCGTGCTGTCTGGTATGCTTTTCTCCCTTTCCACCATTTATCCCGCTCATTGTCACATTCAATGTACTTAATTAGGTTCATTCCGATTTTTATAGAGTTTGGCGTATCGTTGTACCATCTCGGAATTGTGTAAACGCTTAGTAAAGAAGGATTTACTGCCGTATTGCTTCCGTAACGGGCAGCGTATTGAAACGCGACCTTGGCCTGTTCGATGTAAGACAGCGGATCTGCGAAATCTTTACCAAAACGCACCGGGACATTTTCCCCATCCCGTTGTCCGTCAGGGTAAGAATCTTGCATCCATCCCGGAATTTGTTTCAGGCAGGCCAAAACTTCAATGTTGGCGGCTTTACAACGCTCGTAAATTGCATCATAATTCCATCCGCCGCTAAGCGTAGGGTTAAATGAAAATACTCCCTCCGAAGATTCAAGTTTTTCCCAGTCCATATAATGCCGGATACCTGAAAAACTTTTTGCCACATTCATTCTGTCTTCGTTGATCTGCCAAGGCGTGTTACCATCCTCGAAATTCCATTCGTAAGCATTTACACCAAATAAGTCACGTAGTTTAATATTTTTTGCCGGAACGGGTGTGACAGGTTTTGTCCCTCCTGTATGCGTACCGTAAAATTCAATTTCAGTAGGTAAGCCACTTTTAATATTGATGACCAGATAGCGGATATTAGAAATCGGCTGATCAAGCTTGAACTGGGCATTTCCTGAAAGTTGTCTGTCTGGGTAAG
This sequence comes from Dyadobacter koreensis, assembly GCF_900108855.1. Taxonomy (GTDB): domain Bacteria; phylum Bacteroidota; class Bacteroidia; order Cytophagales; family Spirosomataceae; genus Dyadobacter; species Dyadobacter koreensis. Next base: position 106,063 of record NZ_FNXY01000012.1, on the reverse strand, counting down.
GGCCAACCCAACCGTTGTAAACTTCACCGGTAAAGGTAGCAATTGGAATGCGTTCCCACTGATCCGTAATAACCGATATTGTCATCGGGTTTTCTGAGAAGTTACCCATGAAGTCAAAGAGCTTGATACTTTCCAATGTAAGTTGTTCTCCGTCCAGCAGCGGATAATAGGCATCCCACGAACTTAGGGCCAGTCCCCAACCCAACTGCACATCCGTTTGTGTATCTCCGTCAAACAGTCCGTCAAGGCCTCTTGCCGTATTATTTAATTGATACCAACGCTTCGGATCAAGAGTGATTTTTTCACCTTTTATAGGCTCGTCAGGAGTAGTTGCCGGTTGAATCACCTGATTTCTTGTAATATTTCCCGCAGCCAGAAAATTGGCACTTTCTGCCTGTACAGCAGTAATCGTGACGGTGCCTTCTGCGTGGATCGTCGCTTTCCAATTACCCGTTTCGTTCGATACCGATACGATCGAGGGATTTGAGGAGATAAATGTTATCGGTGTCTCGGTATTAGTACTTGTTGCAACCAGATCAAAAACTCCAGAGCCTAAACCTTTTGCAGAAAGTTCGGGGAAGGTGATAACGGCCTGGACTTTTTCAGGTATTGACAGGTCTTTTGTAACTTCAAACCAGTTGAAATTAAACGCACCTTTTTTAGCATAAATTCTTAAAATTTGGCTACCTGCTGAAAGATTAGCTGTTGTGCTGATGGTGGTATACGTTTGCCAGCCTCCTGTGCGGGGCACATTTACTTGTCCCAACACATTTCCTGAGGTATTTTTTATTTCAATCATACCATCGCCATAACTATTCGCTACGCGGAAATTGAAAGCGTAAGAACCGGCAGAAGTAACATTGACGTTATAATCTATAAAATCTTCGTCATCAATGTAACTTACATTTTTAACTCCGTCGATATCGCCTGTGTCTTCTGTTCTGATATCACTCGAAACGTCATAATTTTCTGCTTCAATTTTTCCCGGCAAAGTTTTCGAACCAACGGCCTCAAACCAGTTTAAGCTGAAAACTCCTTTTTTCGCGAATACGCGGATCAACTGATCGCCGGCTGGCAGAGAAGCAGTTACGTTCGTCGTGCCCCAGCCTTGCATTCCTCCGGTACGCGGAAGATTATTAATTGTACCTAAAACAGTCCCGTCCGCTGCACGAAGTTCGAGAGAGGCGTCATCACTGAAACCATTTGCAAACCGGAATTTAAAAGTATAAAGGCCTGCTGTTACCACTTTGACGTTGTAATCAAGCCAGCTGTTATCCCCAATCCAGCCAACATCCAACCCGCCTTCTGCATCGGCTGTTGCTTCGGTACCAAGTCCGTTAGTTGCCGAAAAATCTTCCGCTTCGATTTTCCCGGGAATAAGATTTGCTTTTTTAGCTTCAAACCAGTTGAAATTAAATGACCCGCGGTTAGCATAGATACGGATAACCTGACTTCCTGCTGCCAATGAAGCAGTTGTACTAATAGTTGTATATGTTTGCCATCCGCCTGTTTGTGGTACATCGACATTGCCTAAAACAGTTCCACTTGCATTTTTTATCTGAATATTTCCATTTCCCCAACTGTTGGCGACACGGAAATTGAATACGTAATTACCCGCAGAAGCTACATTGATATTGTAATCCAGAAAATCTGCGTCGTCAATGTAACTGACATTTTTTGCACCGTCAACGTCCCCCGTATCTTCCGTTCTGATATCGCTGGAGAGATCGTAATCTTCTGCCTGGATTTTTCCTGGTAATGATGTCGAACCTTTAACCTCAAACCAGTTTAAACTAAAAACTCCTTTTTTTGCAAAAACACGCAAAGTTTGTGTTCCCGCTGGCAAGTAGGCAGTCAGGCTCGCGTGTCCCCAGCCTTGCATCCCGCCCGTTCTTGGAAGATTATTTATTTCACCCAAAACTGTCCCATCTGATGACTTCAAGGAAAGTGCGGCGTCGTCGCTGAATCCATTTGCGACGCGGAATTTGAAAGTGTAAACTCCGGATGTTAAGACCTTTAATTCGTAATCCATCCAGGCGTTATCGCCAATCCAGCCGATATCCAATCCTCCTCCAAGATCTCCTGTATTTTCAGTTCCTGCGTTGTGTATAGCAGTATAAGATTCAGCTTCTATTTTTCCGGGAATCAGATTTTCCTGAACAGCTTCAAACCAGTTGAAATTAAATAAACCACTTTTAGCGAAAATCCTGATCGTTTGTACACCGGCAGGAAGTGCTGCTTGGGTGCTGACCGTAACATAATTTTGCCAACCGCCAGTCTGTGGAATATTTGCCTGACCGAGGACAGTTCCATCTATGTTCCTCAGTTCCAAAATTCCGTTTCCATGGCTGTTTGCAACCCTGAAATTAAAGGTATAGGCACCTGCAATCGTTACGTCAACCTGGTAATCCATCCAGTCTCCGTCTTCAATGTAGCCAACGTTTTGTCCACCGCCAGCATCACCGGTTGTTTCAACTGCTACCCCGCTCATTTGGGTAAAGCTTTCTGCTTCCAGCTTACCTGGAAATGAAGGAATTGTCTGAGAAAAACTCAGCGCAGCAGTCAAAAGAAGAATTAAGCAGAGGAGAAGTTTTCTCATAGATGATCTGTTAAAATTTTTCATCTAAGATACTGTTTGTTTCAAATTTTTTTGGACAAAATTTTATATTTGTAGAAAAAATTCGCTGCGTTGGGTAAAATAAATGCTCTATATAAACCGAAGAAGCGCCATGTTAAAACTTGACGCTTCTTCGGTTTATCTTTCTAAGATTAAGTTTAGGCCGCCACCATTTCCGAGCAAGCCTCAGCGCATTTACGGCACGCCTCAGCACATAGTTCGCAGTGCTTCATTCCCATTTCTGCATGTTTTTCACATTCTTCGGCGCAAGCATTACAAACGTTCGCGCATACCTTACATAGGTCATCCGCGAATTCACTGTCCAAGGTCAATAATTGTGCAGTAGCGTAACATAGTGCGGCACATTGTAAATCAAGATTGATACACTTTGCCTGCATATTTACATCTTTTTCTTTCAGGCAAGCGCTTGCGCAGTAGTTGCAGGCTGCGGCACATGCGTTACAAAGGTCGATACAATTTTGTAGTGTCGGGCTGGTCATATTTTTTTCGTTTAGACATTGATGAGTTATAAAGGCATTAATAAAATCCTGCCAGCTGGTTTTTAGAAAATATGTTGAAGTGAGCGGTCAAAATTTTTTGCCTTAGAAAGGTTATCTTTATGAAAATTTTGAAATTGATCTAACTATGCTAATCAAACAAAAACACCTCGAAGGGATTAAGGCGGGCACTATTTCACTGGCTTTTCGTAAGTGGAAAAAGCTGGCTGTGACTGCCGGAAGTCTGGTGAAAACCAGTGTGGGTGTGATAAAAATTGTTTCAACGAAAGAAATATCTTTAAAAGAAATAACTGATTCAGAAGCTAATAAGGCTGGCTTTTCAAGCGCTCAGGCATTGATTCAGCTCTTGGAAAGTCAGAAAGACGGTCTGATATACAAGATAGAAGTTGCGTTCGATTCAGAAGATCCGCGCGTTGAGTTAAGGGAAAATGTCACGCTGGAAGATGAGGATTTTGAAACATTGAAAGCAGCTTTGGACAATTTGGACAAATTCAGCAAAGTGGGTAAATGGACAACCAAAACGTTGCAGGTTATTCAGGAAAACCCCAAAATGAAAGCTGCCGATCTCGCTGTCAAAGCGAAGAAAGAAAAAGAATGGCTCAAATTAAATATCAGAAAGCTGAAAGGGCTGGGACTTACGATCAGTCATGAACCCGGGTACACATTATCGCCTAGGGGAGAAGAATATTTAAGATTGATAAGCAAGTGATTTAAAAGCCGGATATTGTCCGGCTTTTTCCGTTTTAACCAATAAACGTAACTGAGATACTCCAAATCCACTTTTAATCAGGAATGGTTATTGTAAATACGTCTGCATAGTAGTTTGTGATTACTCAAATAAACATGTGGGGTATGAATAATGACGGACCAATAATTGTCATTGAAGATGATTTGGAAGACCAGTTTTTAATTGGCGAGACATTTAAAAATCTCGCTTACGAAAATCCGGTGCTGTTTTTTGAAGATGGCTACAAGGCTCTGGAGTACTTAAACGAGACAGACGCAAAGCCATTGCTGATTTTGTCGGACATTAATTTACCGAGAATCAATGGAATGGAAGTGCGGGATGAGGTACAACGTAATGAGCATATCAGAGTGAAGTGCATTCCTTATCTGCTTTTTACAACTGCGACGAATCAGAAATTTGTTATTGATGCCTATTGTTCTTCGATACAAGGGTTTTTTCAGAAGCCAGCTTCATTTCAGGATTTCGAAAAAACGATCCGGATCATTGTGGATTATTGGAAGGTGTGCATCAGGCCAGATGAATGTTAATAAATTACCAGCACTATGAAAACACTTACTTCGAGAATTGAGATTGTCCAGGGTGATATAACCAAATTAAATACAGACGCCATCGTAAACGCAGCAAATTCTTCACTGCTCGGTGGCGGAGGCGTGGATGGAGCCATTCACCGGGCGGGTGGTCCTGAAATATTGGAAGCCTGTAAGAAAATTGTAGAAATACAGGGCGGTTGCCAGACTGGTGAAGCTGTCATTACGACTGCCGGGAAGTTGCCTTCCAGGTTTATTATCCATACTGTCGGCCCTGTGTGGCGTGGCGGGAAAAATGACGAACAGGAGAAATTGGCGTCCTGTTATATTAATTCCCTGCAGCTTGCGGTGATCAATGACTGTCAATCCGTTGCGTTCCCCAATATCAGTACCGGAGTTTATGGATTCCCTAAAGTGCAGGCCGCTCGGATTGCTGTGAATACAGTTTCGGGCTTCCTTTCAAAAAATAATAGAATCGAAAAGGTGATCTTTGTCTGCTTTGATGAAGAAAATTATCGTCTGATTAAAGAGCAATTGAATGTTTTAAGCATGTATTCCTGAAAATTATATTTTTTGATTTATTTTTTGAACTTTAAAAATATAATTATTCAAAAAGTTTTCAGGCAGAAAAACAATGTGAAAATCAAGAACTCAGACTGATATTTATTGTTGTTTAAATATGGGCTAACCCATTTATGGTCAGGGTTAGTTGTTATCCAACCAATTTGAACGACACGTTGAAATTACCAGAAAAGCACGACGCATACTCCGCACTTCGTTTTCCCGAATTCCGTTATTTTCTTGCCAACAGCTTTTTGTACCGGTCCGCACTTCTTATTCAGGAGGTGATTATCGGGTACGAATTATATCGGTTAACTCACGATCCGCTTGCCTTGGGTATGATCGGTTTGGCAGAAGTTTTACCATTCATCGCCGTATCGCTGTTCGGCGGTCACGTAGCCGATCGCTATGACAGAAGAATAATTCTTCGGATCAGTCTGTCGGTTATTATTGCTGGTTCTGCAATTCTATATTTTTTATTCCAGCCGGAATGGATTGCAGCGCTGAATACAAACCAGCATTTATGGTCGGTTTATTCGGTATTTTTTCTGATCGGTTTGGCGAAAGGATTTTATTCGCCAGCTTCGTCATCTTTGAAACCATTTCTGGTACCAAGAGAATTTTATTCGAATTCATCCACATGGAGCAGCACTTTCTCCCAGGCCGGAGCAGTTTTAGGACCTGGAATTGCAGGTTTTTTGTATGTCTATCTTGGCCTGACCGAAACACTGCTCGGCATTATGCTTACAATGGTATTTTGTCTTGTGCTGATCACATTGATAAAAACGAACCCTATCAACGTTCGTAAAGGAGGTATTTCTATTTGGGAAAGTCTTCGCGATGGGCTAAAATTTGTTTTCAGTACCAAGATTATTTTATACGCACTTTCACTGGATATGTTTTCGGTACTGTTTGGTGGGGTGATCGCGATTCTGCCTGTTTTCGCAGAAGATATTTTGCATGTAGGACCGGAAGGTCTGGGATTATTACGCGCTTCGCCATCGGTAGGTGCGTTGATAACGATGTTCGCTATGGCGCATTTTCCACCGACGCACCAGGCGTGGCGCAATATGCTGATCGCTGTGGCCGGCTTTGGCGTTTTTACAATTATTTTTTCATTATCGACCAATTTCTGGCTGTCGTGCGTGGCTCTTTTCGCGACTGGTGTTTGTGATAGTATCAGCGTAGTAATTCGCCAAACGATTATGCAGATTTTTCCGCCGGATGAAATGCGTGGTCGGGTAGCTTCGGTAAGTGGGATTTTTGTCAGTTCATCAAATGAACTTGGCGCGTTTGAATCAGGACTGGCGGCAAGAATTGCAGGCCCAATTCCAACTGTTTTAGCCGGTGGAGCGATTACGCTTCTAGTCGTTACATATGTTTATTTAAAGTCGAAAGATTTATTTGCGATGCGGTTGACTTGAGATAGATTTTAAACAAAAAGGGCATTGTTTTGACTAAAACAATGCCCTTTTTGTTTACAGCTAAATTCCTACCGCTTAAAAAACTTCGAGAAAAACAACGCCTGATAGCCAATTGCGTTACTCCAGTATTCCCAGTTGTGTGCTCCTTTCCGACTTATGAAATCGTGCGGGATATTGTTATCCAAAAGCTTATTGTGCAGCTTCAAGTTAACGCCGTAAAAGAAATCCTCGGTTCCACAATCGATGATCAGCGGAAGTGATTTGGCTGTCAATAAATGCGTTAAATTAATAACGCTGCTATTATCCCATCGCTCTGGAAATTCTGAATATGATCCCAGTCTTTTTGCAAGATCCCAGTTTAGGGGAAATGGTCTTAAATCTACACCTCCGCTCATACTGCCCGCCGCTCCGAAAACATCCTGATGTTTGAAAGCAATATACAAAGCACCATGGCCGCCCATGCTCAAACCTGTTATCGCCCGTCCTTCTTTTGTATTGATCGTTTTATAATGCGAATCGATCCAGGCCGGAAGTTCAGTGCTGACATACGTTTCGTACTTCCAGTTTTTATCAACCGGACTGTCAAAATACCAGCTTGAAAAATTGCCATCCGGGCAAACAATGATCATTTTATATTGATCTGCATAATCTGCTACTGTTTTTACTTTACTGATCCAGTCTGCCTGATTGCCGCTATAACCATGTAGAAGATATAAAACCGGGAATTTGTCTGACGGATTGATCGCCTCGGGGGTGATAACAACAGCCTTGATATTCTTCTTCATGGAAGTACTATATGTTGACACAGTATCAACTTTGGACGCTTTTGCGGAAATGAAACCGGATAAAAAGAAAACGAAGGCAATCAGTTTTTTCATTTTAGAAAGAGATAATCGGCCAGGGATCATGAAGGTTTTGGATATTTTATAGTATAAATTAACAAAAAGGTGACTTTCAGTAACAAATCCCAAAGTTAAACTCTCAACCTCTCTAACGGTCAATCATTTATGGAATCAGATCAAAATTATTCACGTAAGATCACATTTTATGGCGAAGGTAACAAACTGTTCGGTATCTATATTGTCAATGTTTTACTAACAATTTTCACGCTGGGGCTATATTATCCCTGGGCTAAGGCAGCAGTTCTTCGCTACGTTTATCAGGAGACCGAATTTGAAGGAAGCCGTTTTTCATTTCATGGAACCGGGAAAGAAATGTTCAAAGGATTTATAAAAGCGATCGGGATCTTTATTGGGCTGTACGCCATTTTAATTGGTGCTATTCTGACGAAAATCAACGCGATTGCTGCAATCGGCGTTATTTTTTTCTATATCGCATTATTGTTACTAATCCCTGTTGCCATTCATGGTTCACTAAAATACAGAATGTCGCGTACGTCATGGAGAGGGATACATTTTGGATATCGCGGTATACTCAAAGATTTCATGGAAGAGTTTGTCGTCGGCGGCTTGCTGACGATCGCAACGTTGGGAATTTATTCTTTCTGGTTTACAATCAAATTAAGAAAATACATTTTTAGCAACATCCGCTTCGGGAATATTTCATTTTCGTACAAAGGTGACGGTACGGAATATTTCATGCTGAATCTCAAAGGCTATTTTCTGAGTTTCCTGACTTTGGGAATTTATTCCTTCTGGTTCGTAAGCGATCTTTTTGCTTATTTTATTGACAACATGCGTATGAATCAGGAAGGGTATGTGATTAAATTTAGATCGACTGCATCTGCGGGCGGTTATTTTGGCTTGATTGTGGGAAACCTTTTGATCGTAATATTTACGTTGGGATTGGGCACACCATGGGCAACCGTGCGTACGCTTAATTTTGTTTTTTCAAATATTATCATCGAAGGAACGATTGATGTCAATGCAATCCAGCAAACGGAAATGGACTACAAAGACGCCACCGGAGAAGATATATCAGACATGATCGATATCGGTTTGATTTAAAAATTTCATGCAAAAATTCGAAATTTCATACTACGACGGAGAAACTTCGGTTTCCCATAATGCCTTTTTATCCTTGCAGCACGATTCCTGGATCATCGAATATATTCATCCGCTTTTCGGTAACCGGGCGGTTAAATGGGAGATTGATCGCGTTGAACGAGATATGGGATTTACGTCTATTTTCATTTTCCGTTACGGCGATTTTCCCAAACAGACGCTTGAATGTAAGGATGAACGTCTGCTAAATTCGTTAAAAAAATTTTATCCTGACAAACCTTTTTTTGATAAAAAAATTGATTTTTTGTTAAGGCAAAGCACGACACTCATTCTTGGTTTGACTGCTTCGTTAATCGGTTTAATAATCTGTTCATATGTTTATATTCTTCCATGGTTTTCGGAAAAAGCGGCCGGGCAGATTCCGGTTTCTATGGAGATTAAACTTGGTGAAATGATGTATGAGAATACGATTGCGCGCTATACAAAAAATGATAGCTTAACCGCATGTGTTAACGATTTTGTGAAAATAATCGATTTTAAGACAGATTATCCAATTGAAGTCACGGTCGTTGCTGAAGACGAAATGAATGCATTTGCAATGCCCGGAGGACATATCGTAATTTATAATCAGTTGCTTGCAAAAATGAAATCGAAAGAGGAACTGGCCGCGCTGCTTGCTCATGAAGTTTCTCACATACATTACCGCCATTCTCTGAAAAATATTTTCCGGACCTTGTCGGGATATCTGGCTATTTCACTGATGCTGAACGATGTAAATGGGATTGCGGTTGTACTTGCTGATCATTCCAATATGCTTGTCAATTTGAATTATTCAAGAAATCTTGAACAGGAAGCAGACGAAAAAGCGATTGAAATTATAAAAGCAAACCATTTGAACCTTAACGGTTTCGTAGATTTACTGGCTCTGCTGCAAACCGGCAATACAGACCTGCAGCCTTTCAAACTATTAAGTACTCATCCGCTTACAAAAGAAAGAATTGCATTTGTGAAAGAAATGGCAAAGGGGCAGACTGCAATGAAGAAGAATGATAGTCTGGAACAAAAATGGCAGACGATCGTCGCATTTGAAAAGAGGTGATTCCTATCCAATGGCACCATTTTTGTTGGACTAACTTAATAGTAATGTTTAAGTTAGCTAAAAATGATTATGAAATCACTCACAAAAGAAGGCGAGAAGAAGATAGAAGATATAGCGTCCAGGTATGAATTGAGTAAAGATAGCGTTGTGTCGCTGTTAAACGCAATTATCCAGGGAAACGCAACGATGGCTCAATTTAATATTCCCGAACTTGGCGGTAATGGTCAATGGATGAGAGGCGGAATGACGATGGTTGGCGACATGTTCAATCGGTCATTAAAAATTACGGTTGATGAACTTTGTACAGAACTTGCCACCCTGGTAACAACAGAAATTTTGTTTGAAGGAGTGGGCGAGTCTGAAAAACCTGGGGTAGCAAGCGTCGACAAACCATGGCCATCCGTATTCGGAACGCCAACGACAAGCGGATCTCAGAATAATTTCCGATACGCTTATTTTGCGCCTGTACGACGTTTGGTGATTGAGAAAAACGGAAGCCGATCTATTTACGATACAAAACATCATCAGATATCCGGTGTTTCACAACAGCAGGGGTCGAGTCAGTCTTTCGTTTTAACGAGCAAGGATGGTCCTGTTGATATTTCAAGCCTTCCCTTGATTTCTGAGCCGGGAACTTTAACCCAGACGACGCCAGAGTTGCAGTATGATGTCGCAAAATCAGAGGGTTGGAAAGAAGGAAGCGCTTCATCAGTTGATAAGGTTTCGGAAGATGCGATTTTCACAACTATTGAAAGACTTTCAGGATTGTACGAAAAAGGACATATTACAGAGGAAGAATTCAAAGCGAAAAAATCAGAACTGCTGGCGCGTTTATAACAGACAGTCAAGTCTGTCTGTTTCCTGAAATTCTGAATTTAATGTACAAAAAAAATGGGCTGAGATTTCTCTCAGCCCATTTTTTTTGTACTATTTATTGTTATAAGCTATTTACAGCTTTATGTGCATCACGATATTTTTTAATCAAATTATGTGATGTCAATAGCGAAGCTTTTTGATCTGTAATCATTTGTCTGATTGAAACAGGCAAATCTGCGTCAGTCGCCAATGCATCGTCATATGCTTCCTGCGCTGCATCTTCACCGTACTCACAACTTTCAAGTACCGACTGTCTGTCATGACCTGAGAATGTAGCTTTAATATCCATCCAAACTCGGTATATTTTACCTGAACTGGTAGTTCCTGTTGCTACTTCACCTCCCAGACTTAAAACCTGGCTGGTCAGTTCTGAAACGTATTCGCGGCTTTCATTTGCCATTTTTTGAAATAAACCCTGAAGATCTACATCAATTTCGTCTGTCTCCTTAATCGCTTTTTCATAACCATCAATACGGTCGTTGTTAATACGGATTAAGTCATTTAATGTTTCTATAAGATTATCGTTCGTTGACATGACATTTTAATTTAAATGAATAATAACCAGTCAATTAAAAACTTTATGCCATATCATTACCCGCCTGGAACCAGCATTTTTTAGCGCCAAGTGTTGCTGATTTTTCCCGTTGATGCGTAATCTGCGTACTTCTCGTGGAAGGCCTTCCCGTGGAAAAATTGCCCTCTTCATTTTGGGTTAAAATGCCACACCAATTCTTAATCCACCCCATTGATGCGTCTTTCCTTCCTTAAATTCCTTACTGAGAAAAACGTGATTGAATTCGAGATAAATGTTTCTGAAATTAACGACCGCCCCGAGAGAGTTTTGATATACTAATCGGTTAATCTGACTGGATTTTATGGTATAAGGACTATCTCGATTAAAAATTCCCCCTTGCATCGTGGCGTCATAGCCTACAAAATTGATAAGTGGCTGGACATACAGATAAAGTTGAAAGTTTTGTTTTGTTTCCTTTTCTGTCGCCGCAAAAGGGGAATCAAATTTTCCCAGCGTCAGTGTTGCACCTGCTTGTATTTTATCAGAAAGTGTACCCAGCCGTATCTGAGAATTGGTGTTTAGGGAGATAATATTGGGAATATTGAAAAGCTGTTTTTCAAAGTTCACTTCATAATTTATTGCCGCATCATTTTTAATCTGAAATTGCCAGCCCATCGGCTCCGCATCACCAGTCCAGGTGTGAATTTTCTTCTGCATCGGTCCGGCAAAGGCGACAGGTCCGATCATACCAGTGCTTATAACCGAAGACAGACGTGTGCGATGAATGGTGTCAACGGAGATTGAAAAACTTTTCAACATAATGACACCGGCATATGGACGATCATTAAAAAGAATAGAACTACTGGCTATAATAGTGGGGGTAAATCCGTAATGCTCCAATGCAATCCCATATTTAACCCTGCTGTTTTTCAGTTTTAATAAAGTATGCGAGAGTGGATTATTTTTGAAAGCTGGTTGTACAACTTCAAGATTATATCCCTGCGTATAATAGTAGTCAGATTTTCCCCAGAAGTCATTGTCGTAATGAAGCCTCACATATTTATCGCCGGAAATATTTCTAAAAGAGACAAGATTGTCTATTCTCTGTGCTGGCGACAAGAATGGATATAAAAAAAGCAGCAGTCCTGAAATAAATTTTCGCATATAAGATATACGATTTCAGAACTGCTGCGGATTTAAAAAATTCTCGTTGAGTTTTTATTTTTATGCAGGATGAGCCAGTAATGACTTTACGTGTTGCTCATTTCCTGACAAATAGGGTAAGTCGCTGACTTCTTTACTTAAAATTCGTTTGATCTTTCCTTTTTCATAAGCAAGAAAAACAGCTGGATGAACATAATATTTCTTACAGACCGTCCGTGTATTTCCTAAATGAGCAGCAACCGCATCGAGACAGGTATTTACTGTTCTCGTAAACTCGCGTTTAGTTTTGTACTCCATATGTTCAGTCAGATATTCGAAAGCGGTCACGGTGCCCATCCATGTCCGGAAATCCTTCGCAGAAAAACTGGCACCGGTATGAATACGGATATATTCATTTACATGATTTGCCGACAAAGCACATTTCTGCCCATCTTCATTGATATACTGGAAAAGCCGGCGTCCGGGCATTTCCTTGCACTGTTTTACCAAACGGGCAAGTTGAATATCTTTTAATGTGATATCCTGTTTTATCCCTTTTTTTCCTTTGAACATAAACCGGATCGTTTTTCCCTTTACAGTCGCATGGCGCGCGTCAAGCGTTGTAATGCCAGATGATCCGTGTTTTATTTTATAGCGTTGATTTCCGACACGAATGCAGGTTTTGTCCATTAATTTGATAACCAATGCAATAGCCTTATCCATATCAAATGTGCGTCTCCTTAAATCAGCGTCTACTCTTTCTCTCAGTTGAGGGAGAGAATCAGAAAATGTTAGTAAACGGAAATATTTCGTCTGGTTCCTGACAAGATTCCAATGTGGATGATAGCGATATTGTTTTCTTCCAGCTTCATCAATTCCGGTTGCCTGCAAATGACCGTTTGGATCTTTGCTTATCCAAACTTCCTGCCACGCGGGAGGCAAAACCAAAGATTTAATTCTTTTTATCGCTTCCTTATCCTTACACCTGCTCCCATCTTTTTCGGTATAATAAAATCTGGGTGCTTTTCCTTTTCTAAGGTATCCCGGTGCATCGCTACCGGAAATATAATTAAGGCCCGCAGCAACGGCAGTTAATGCGGGGTCTTTTTTCAGTTTTTTAAATTGTCTTGGCGAAATGACTGGCATTTCTGTCAATGTTCCTGCGGCTGCGGCTACGGACATGATTTCGGTACATTTATTTGAATTATTAACAGATAATAAATCAGTACCAGAGGGAAAATTTCAAAGTGAGGAATTTGTTTCTTTATACAAATTATTGTTAATCAGTAATTTATATAAAGAAACTTTGCTTGTTAACGTATAAAATCCGAGATGGGCCTGTCTATTTGCGGAAGTATATACTCAACATCTTTAAAGTGGGGATTGAAAAGTTCAAATCCTTATTCATTCGCAATAAGAAATTCAGACAATTCCGGTCTGTTAATCAGATTGCTTTTTTTTAAAAGACATTTCTTTAAAATTGTTACCAGATTAGAAAAACTGGTCGGTTTTTGAATATACAGGTTTGCCCCTGCATTGTAAGCATCTTCCAGCAGATAACCTGCCACAGACGTAGAAAGGATGACCACTGGGGTTTCATTATACATTTCGGATCTGCGTAACTCGTGCAGACATTCCATGCCATTTTTGACAGGCATATTCATGTCCAGGAAAATAAGATCCGGGACTTGTTCCGTGGATCCCAACTTTTTCATCAACTCCATACCGTTTTCAGCGATCACCAAATCCGTCTTTACGGGAATTTGTCCAAGTGCTTCCTGAAATAGGAAAGTATCGTCTTCATCATCATCTGCCAAAAAAATATTGCAGGTCTCGTTCAAATTCATGGTTTGCGTATTGGGAGCGTCTTTTCAAATATGCGCTAAAATTAATATAAGTTTTTTCAAAAAAATATTCTCAACCTCACTTTGGACGATCTTTCCATAGCCTGCGGTTGTAAGTTAATCAAATTTCATGTAAAATCTTCATTACCGGTAATGCTGAATATTATCAACAGTATGGGTCATGGAATATTCATATAGCCGAGTGGTAATTTGACTTAACATGTCTGATCAGCAGCAGACCGCATATCGCCTTGTTTGGCATAACTTTTTCTTATATCTAAACATAATATCACTAAAAATGTAAATAATTATGAAAAAGATAACATTAAGCGCTCTGTTCCTTGCCAGTATAATCACATTTTCGTCATGTAACAGTTCGGAGAAGAAGGATAGCACCGAGGTTGCAGAAGACGCAAATGAAGCCAAGTTTGACGACACAAAACTAGAAGACGATACTGAGTTCGCCGTTGGCGCAGCAGATGGCGGAATGTTCGAAGTTGAATTAGGAAAGCTTGCTGAAAAGAATGCTGTATCTAGAGAGGTGAAAGATTTCGGAGCAATGATGGTAAAAGATCATTCGAAAGCAAACGACGAACTTAAAGCACTGGCTTCTCAAAAAAATATAACTTTACCCGATTCGCTTAGCGAAGACAAGCAAAAAAAATATAATGATCTGGCTGAGAAAAAAGGAACAGATTTCGACAAGGCGTATGTTTCACTAATGGTTGATGATCACAAAATGGATATTAAGGAATTCGAAGAAGCTTCAAAGGATGCAAAGGACGCAGAAGTTAAAGCCTGGGCAGCTGGCAAATTGCCCGCTTTGAACCATCACCTTGAAACAGTTCAGAGTTTGAAAGATAAATTGAAGTAACAAATAGATAGCTTCAAATTGGAAAAGAGGAACGGTTGAAAAACTGTTCCTCTTTTTTTGATGTCTGCGTATCAACCGCAGGAGCTTTTAAATTAATATTTGCTTTTTGAATGTATATGAAGTTATTTTGTCTACTAATCTTATAGAGTATTTGTACGTAAGATGCTGTTATATCTTAGGTGATATCTGAATTGACGAATTGTGCAAAAAACGGAGTATGATGCCATCGTAGTAGGATCTGGCCCTAATGGGTTCGCGGCCGCTATTACTTTAAAACAACAGGGACTTTCCGTGTTGCTTGTCGAAGGGAAGAAGGAACTTGGCGGCGGGATGCGCACAAAAGCCTTGACTCTTCCGGGATTTATCCACGATGTCTGCTCCGCAGTTCATCCGATGGCGGTATTATCTCCGTTTCTAAACAGTTTATCATTAGAAAAATTCGGCCTTGAATTAATTCATCCAAAATGTGCTGCGGCCCATCCTTTCGATGATGGAACCGCAGGCGTTTTGAACGGATCTGTGGAAGACACAGCTAACGGGCTTGGAAAGGACAGGGAAGCTTATCTGAATTTCATGGGCCCCGTTGTGCATGAGCTGCCAAAACTTTTACCCGATCTGCTGGGGCCATTTCCATTGCCGAAATATCCACTTGCTTTAGCCAAATTCGGCTTGAAGGCGTTGCCATCAGCAACATGGATCGCCAGAAGATTTGAGACAAAGCAAGCCAGAGGTTTATGGGGAGGCATGGCGGCCCACGCAATTCAGCCTTTGGAAAATCTGACGACGGCGGCGATTGGACTGATGCTTATGGCAGCCGGGCATGTTGCCGGATGGCCAATCCCCAAGGGAGGCTCACAATCACTCGCAAATGCACTATCAGCGGTTTTTTTGAGTTTAGGCGGAGAAATACAAACTGATAATATGGTGAAATCCATCGACCAGCTTCCACCCGCGAAAGTTTTTTTGTTTGATACAACGCCCAGGCAGCTGGTCTCGATTGCAGGAAATAAATTGAGATCGTCCTACATTAGCAGATTGGATAAATATCGCTATGGAATGGGTGTTTTTAAAGTTGACTGGGCTTTAAGCGAGCCCATTCCATTTACTGCTGATGCCTGTCGCAGTGCTGGCACTGTACATCTGGGAAACACGCTTGAAGAAATCGCCGCAACGGAAAAATCGACCTCCCAGGGAAAACAGGCTCAAAATCCTTACGTTTTATTATCTCAGCCAAGCTTATTTGACAAAACGCGCGCACCGGATGGAAAACATACAGTTTGGGCTTATTGTCACGTTCCAAATGGATCAACGGAAGATATGACTGATGCAATCGAAAATCAGGTCGAACGTTTTGCTCCGGGTTTTAAAGATACCATTATCGGACGGAGCACGATGAATACCGCGCAGATGCAAGATTATAACCCGAATTATATAGGGGGCGATATTAACGGTGGGATTCAGGATATTTACCAGTTATATACACGCCCGGTTTTAAGCGCTTCTCCATACCGGACTTCGGCGGAAGGAATTTATATTTGTTCATCGTCCACGCCTCCCGGTGGTGGTGTTCATGGAATGAGTGGATATCATGCTGCGAAACAAGCGCTTATCGATGTTTTTAAAATTAAGTTGAAGTGAGAAATTTCTGGTAAAAAATAGTTAGATGAAAGCTTTTCAAAATTTTTGCCTGCTGATCTTACTCGCAGGAGTTAGTTTTAATTGTAAAAAAAAGCAGACAGCAGAGGAAAAGACAGCCGATAGTTTAGCGCATTGTATTGCGGATGGTATGCCTTCAAGAGCTTCTGCAATCTTGGCAAGCCAGAATGAAATCAAGGAAGGAAAGGGCGATACTACAGATATGGTATGGATCAGCGGAGGCAAATTTTTGATGGGTGCAGATGAATTTCCTGATTCCCGACCAATGCACCAGGTATCGGTTGATGGTTTCTGGATGGATTCGCATGAAGTTACGAATGCAGAATATGCCCGATTTGTAGCGGCGACCAATTATAAAACAGTTGCTGAACGTCCTCTGAATCCAGCTGATTATCCGGGAGTTCCTGCCGACAAACTGGTTCCGGGTTCAGCGGTTTTTACACCGACCGTCCAAAAGGTTTCTTTTGAAAATCCGCTGCAGTGGTGGAACTATGTTCCCGGTGCAAGCTGGGCTCATCCGGAAGGAAAAGGAAGCTCCATAAAGGGACGGGAAAATTATCCTGTTATACACGTTTCTTACGAAGATGCGGCCGCTTATGCCAAATGGGCCGGGAAACGCCTTCCCACAGAAGCAGAATGGGAATTTGCTGCGCAGGGCGGTCGTGGAAATCATACTTACTATTGGGGTGATCAATTGAAACCGAATGGAAAATGGGTCGCGAACATTTATCAGGGAAGTTTTCCTGATAAAAATTTGAAAGAAGACGGGTATGCCGGTGCGGCTCCGGTGAAAACTTTTCCAGCTAATCCGTATGGCTTATTTGATATGGATGGCAATGTCTGGGAATGGTGCGAAGATTTGTACCGCCCCGATTATTATCAAAAAAGCCCCGCAAAAAATCCGACGGGTCCTTCGGATAGCTATGATCCCGATGAACCTGGGGCCGTCAAACATGTCCAGCGCGGAGGATCTTTCCTTTGCAGTGACGAATATTGTATTCGTTACAAAGCAGGAAGTCGTGGAAAAGGCGAAACATCCAGTGGAAGTAATAATCTTGGATTTCGTTGTGTGAGATCCGGTAAGTAGAGATTTTATTCTAAGTATTTGTTTGTCAGGTAATTGGGATTAAAAATTGAAAAAATAACCCAAACTTCCGGGATTTAAAAAACAATTTATTTTAATCTATTAAATAAATAGACTTAATATACTATTGTTTATTTAAATTATTAAGTATTACTTTGTGATATAGGATTTGACTACAAAGTGTAAGATCAAATTGAAATAAACAGACCGGCACAGTATATTATGAGTACTCGCTTTCTGACAGTTCCGGGCTTAGCAGGCTCCGGGCCACAACATTGGCAAACGATTTGGGAAACACAACATCCGGATTCTTTCAGCAGGATCGAGCAGGACAGCTGGGATTGGCCAAATCGCCTGCTCTGGGTGGCAAGGTTACAGGAAATTATCAGTCACCTGACCGAGCCTGCAATTTTGGTAGCTCATAGCTTGGGATGTATAACAGTCGCTCACTGGGCTGCGGAATTTTCATCGCCTTTTATTGAAGGTGCCCTGCTGGTTGCCCCGGCAGATGCTGAGTTGTCTAAAAGATTAAACTTTGTGGAGGGATTTACCCCAATTCCCTTGCAGCCTATATCCTTTAAAAGTATTGTCGTTGCCAGTACCAACGACATTTATGCCAGCATCAGGCGCTCGAAGTTTTTTGCAGACGCCTGGGGAAGTGAATTTATCAACCTTGGTAAGAAAGGACATATTAACGCAGTTTCAGGCCTGGAAGACTGGCCGGAAGGCAAAACGATATTAAATCAACTGGTAAGTTCAGAACTGGCAGGCATCTGAACTGAAAACGGTTGAGTTTCAAAATTTTGCATATCAAGTAGTAATTGGGCTAGTACAGTGTATCGGGCATGAATTTACGTGCCCGTTTACCTTTTTTTACGCATCACATTTCCTATATTTATACAATTCTTTAATCCATTTAATGTCAAACAAAATCATGAAAAAAATTATTCTATTTGCATTGGTTGGTCTGTTTGTAAATTCTGCTGTGATCGCCGGTCCGGATAAAACTAAAGCCGCGGATAAAACACTGGCGGTTGATGCAAAAAGCAGCAAAATTACCTGGGGAGCAAAAAAAGTAACAGGTACGCATGCGGGAGAAATTCCGTTGGAAAGCGGTTCACTGGTTGTTGATGGAGCAAAGTTAAAAGGAGGAAGTTTTGTATTTGACGTAAAAAATCTGACTGTAACAGATATTAAGGATGCAGAAATGAACGGCAAGCTGACTGGTCACTTGAAAAGCCCTGATTTTTTTGCTGTTGAATCACACCCGCAAGCGAAATTTGTGATCACCTCTGTGACTCCAAAAGGTGGAGATGTTTACGATGTTACCGGCAAACTAACAATTAAGGGAATAACTGACGAAGTTAAGTTTCCTGCGACAGTGAAAGCCGACGGTAAAAAAGTGGTTGCTGATGCTAAAATCGTTGTAGACAGGACTAAATATGATATTAAATTCCGTTCAACGAATTTCTTCGAAAACCTTGGCGACAAGGCGATTTCGAATGATTTTACTTTGGATGTTAACCTTGTTGCGAATAAATAAAACAACCTAAGTTAAAAGCTTGGCTTTACTTAACGTTTTGAAGAAATCCTGTCTGATTCAATTCAGGCAGGATTTTATTTTGAGGGATTGGTAGTCGTCTCAATTTTAAATGTACTATCGGGTCAAAGATTTTAATTTTTAATGTCGGCAGAAGGGTAAGGAAAGTTTGTAAATTTCTTTGCCTATTAAGCTATCATCAAAAACAGAAATGAGAAATTCAATGAAGGGAATAATACTGGGATTACTTTTTGCCGGAATTCAGGCAAATGCACAAACTGAAAACAAACTGCCTGACTGGGCATTTGGTGGGTTCAGGCGGCCTGCTGATGTAAATCCTGTCATCTCGCCGGATACTAGTTCAAGATTTTTTTGTCCAATGAACAAAAAGATGGTAGACTGGGAATCTAATGATACTTTCAACCCTGCCGCTACCATAAAAGATGGCAAAATTGTTGTATTATATCGCGCAGAGGATAAGGCTGGTAAGAATATTGGTTTTCGGACTTCGCGTTTGGGGTATGCTGAAAGTTCAGACGGAATCACCTTTAAACGAAAAAAAGAACCAGTTTTTTATCCTGACGAGGACGGTCAGAAAGCAAATGAGTGGCCCGGCGGTTGTGAAGACCCAAGAGTGGCGGTTACAGAAGACGGGACTTATGTTTTAATTTATACGCAGTGGAACCGTGATAAAGCCAGACTGGGAATTGCAACTTCCAAAGACCTTATTAAGTGGGAGAAACACGGGCCTGCGTTCGTAAAAGCCTACAACGGAAAATTCAATAACATCTGGTCAAAATCAGGGTCGATTGTTACAAAACTGGTAAATGACAAACAGGTGATTGCCAAGATTAATGGAAAATACTGGTTGTATTTTGGAGAGGCTAATGTCAATGTTGCAACGTCGACAGATCTGATAAACTGGACGCCGCTGGTGGATGATAAAGAAAATCTTATCAATTTAATTTCTCCGAGGAAAGGATTTTTCGATAGTAATCTGACAGAGTGCGGCCCGCCTGCAATTGTTACAGATAAAGGAATTGTACTATTATATAATGGCAAAAATGACGCAGGCGCAAATGGCGATCTTCGATATACCCCCAATTCTTATTGCGCCGGACAAGTACTTTTTGACAAAAATGATCCATCAAAACTGATAAGCCGTCTTGATGTTCCCTTTTTCAGGCCGATGGAGCCTTTTGAAAAAAGCGGCCAGTATGTTGCCGGGACTGTTTTTATAGAGGGTCTTGTTTATTACAAGAAAAAATGGATGTTGTATTATGGATGTGCCGACTCGCGGGTAGGTGTTGCAGTATACGATCCTAGTGAAAAAAGACTGGCGGATTCCATACCCGCTAAATTATAGAGGCTGTATGAGAATAATATCAATTTTTTGTTAACTCGGAAATGTGTATTAAAAAGAGTTTGTAAAAATACTTTCAGCGTAATCGATCTAAATGATTTTGTTTAACGTATGTACAGAAAACTTAAACAAACTAAATCGTACTATGAAAACGCTTAAAATCAAATTTACAGGATTACTTGCATTTGCTTTACTGACTACGTTCGGCGCTTTTGCTCAAAAAGAAAAGACAGTAATGGTGGGTGGCGCAGAAATGTATCCTTCGAAAAACATTATTGAAAACGCAGTAAATTCGAAAGATCACACAACCCTTGTTGCCGCTGTAAAGGCAGCAGGATTAGTCGAAACTTTATCAGGTACAGGTCCTTTTACTGTTTTCGCCCCGGTTAATTCTGCTTTTTCAGCTTTGCCAGCAGGGACTGTTGACAATTTGCTAAAGCCGGAAAATAAGGATATGTTAACTTCTATCCTTACTTATCACGTAATTCCTGGTAAAGTGGATTCGAAATCAGTGATGATGATGATCAAAGACGGTGGTGGAAAAGCAATGGCGAAAACGGTTCAGGGTGAAGAACTTACTTTCTCAATGAAAGGTAAAAACGTGATCGTAACGGATTCGAAAGGAAACATGGCGAAAGTTACAACTGCTGATGTATTCCAATCAAATGGCGTCATTCACGTGATTGACAAAGTCTTAATGCCGTAGTATCAGTGTTTAGTTGAAAAAAGTAGTTCGTGTTGATTTCAGCCCCTTTTGCCGACCGGAATATCCGGTTTGCGAAAGGGGCTGATTTCATTTCTTAGGTTTGGCAAATCAAAATCATCAGACTAGAAAATGTAACTCATAATATACAATTAGGGAATTGCGTTTTCAAAAGCGGCGGAAGTTGACAGATTCGGCCAAAAAAATCACTTTTCTGACTTTTAAATATATCAAAGCAGGCTAGTACAGGATAGTGTGGTCAATAATTTTAGGAATTTTTGGATATTAATTTCTTCTTTTTAAAGAGTATTATCGTTAAAATACGTCTTGTAAGATTGGAAGCATAAGGGTATTTGTTCATTCAGAAGTCTAAAAACGTATAAAATGTTGTCGAAAATGAGTTCCAAATTAAATATCGCTGCTGCCGCGATTCTAGTAATTACCCTGCTTTCAGTCCAGAATTCATGCCTTGCTCAAAAGAAGGAAAAAGGATTTGTGCAGATTTTTGATGGCAAATCTTTAAAAGGCTGGGAAGGTGATACGAAATACTGGCGCGTCGAAAATGGAAATCTGGTTGGGGAAATAACTCCGGAAACGCTATTAAAAACGAACTCATTTATTATTTGGAAAGGAGGCGAACCAGGTGATTTTGAATTAAAAGGTTCATTTAAAATAACTGAAAAAGGTAATTCGGGGATCAACTACCGCAGCGATCAGCTGACCGATGTTCCTAATGCTTTAAAAGGCTATCAGGCTGATATCGACGGATCAAACCGATATACAGGCCAAAATTATGAAGAAAGAAAAAGAACTACGTTGGCTTACCGTGGTGAAATTGTTACTGTGAACGAACCGACAGATAAATCTCCGGAAGCTTTTAAGGCAAATCTAAAAAATAACGCCTGGCTTGGCAGAACAGTAACAGGATCTCTTGGAACTTCCGACGAATTAAAAACAAAGATAAAGGGCGGAGAATGGAATGAATTTCACCTGGTCGTGAAAGGAAATCGTTTGCAGCATTATATCAACGGTGTTTTAATGAGCGACGTTACAGATAAGGATACTGTAAATGGGAAATCGAAAGGGCTTTTGGGCGTGCAGGTTCACGTTGGCCCTCCGATGAAAGTTGAATATAAAGACATTCGCATCAAACAATAATTGTTTGATCTTAAACGACTGGCGTTCATTTTCGCTCGTCGCTAATTGCCAATAGCTAAAATCATGAACAAAATAGGATTTAATGTGCTTGCCTGGACGGCGGCTGTGTCGGACGATTTATTTCCAGTAATTGACAGATTAAAGAAGATCGGTTATGATGGAGTTGAGTTTTATCTTGGAGCTCCTGATGCTGCCGCATACAAAAGGATGGGCGACTACACCCGCGATCTTGGTCTGGAAACGACAACGGTGATGACCATGGGTAAGGATGATAATCCAATAAGTGAGTCGGTCACTGTTCGCGAGAAAGCATTGGATAAAATCAAATGGGGCGTCGATCGTGCGCATGACTTGAATGCTAAAATTATTTGCGGCCCCTTTCATTCTGCGCATACAGTTTTTGTAAATCGCCCGGCTGTTGATCAGGAATATGCGTTGGCAGGCGAGGTGCTGAATGCCGCTGCAGCATATGCCGCTCAGGCCAATATCGTTTTTGCATTAGAAGCTCTCAACCGGTTTGAGTGTTACTTGTGTAACACCATGGAGCAGTTGTTGAAGTTGGTCAAAGCAGCGGACCATCCAAATGTCCGGGCGATGTTTGATACCCATCATTCTAATATCGAAGAGAAAAGTTACGCGTCGGCGCTGGACACAATTGGTCCTGTTTTAGCCCATGTCCATATAAGTGAAAATGATCGCGGAACGCCAGGTGAAGGACAGGTTTTATGGGATAATGCGTTTTCTTCTCTGGCGAAAATCAATTACCAGGGCTGGCTTACAATCGAAGCTTTTTCAAGAAATGATCCCGATTTTGCAAATGCGATAGGAGTGTGGAGAGAATTTTCAGATCCATGGGATATTGCAGAAAAAGGCTACAAATTCATCAGAGAAATGAGCCAAAAACACAACCTGTAATCCAAATTCTCAGTCCAGAGGACTTATCATCTTAACCCGGGGCATCGCCCTGGGATGCTGGTGTGCCGGGGTTCATGAGTACGTTAGTCAATCATCAAAAAATAAAATAATGTCACAAATACTCCCATTCCGTTTCGGCTCAGAAGTGTATACCTGGTTTATGAGTAATAATGGGCAAACCCATCAGGGACGTCTTGGGCACATGATTGAGGTTATTTCCAAAGCGGGCTTCACAGGAATTCAACCGATTTTTACCTGGATGGGCGAGCTGATCGATCCAAGTCTTCTTGAAGCAAAGTTAAACGAGCAGAAAATTGAACTTGCAGCTCTCGCTTTGGCACTGGACTGGAACGAAGCAGAAGAAACAGAACGGGAGAGAGAAGTGGCGGATCATGCGATAAGTGTGTTGCAGAAATTTCCGGGAGCCGTTTTGAATACGGTTCAGATACCAACAGGAAGACATAATCTGGCGGAACGTCAGCAAAATTTAATTAAAATCGTAAACCGGGTTTCGGCCAGGGCAGCAGAAAAAGGAGTGCCATGCAGCTATCATCCGAATTCTCCGCATACTTCCATTATTCGCACAGCAGAAGATTATAAAATTGTGCTGGAATCATTGGATTCTTCTGTAACGGGATGGACGCCGGATGTTGGGCATATCATAAACGGCGGTATGGACCCGTTGGAAAAAATGAAAGAATATCAGTCACTTATTAATCACGTCCACTTTAAAGACTGGGACGGAAGCCCTGAATTTGCCTTGATGGGAAAAGGGAAAGTAGACCTTTTGGGTGTAACGCAATGGTTAAAGGATATCAATTACAGCGGTTGGGTAATTTGTGAAGACGAAGGATCAGAAGCGCTGGAGGATCCTGATTTTGTAACATTACACGACGGAAAGTGGATTCAGGAAGAGTTGATACCAGGGCTTCGGTAGGGAGAGTTAGCTGTTAGGGATTAGCTTTTAAACTTTCTCTAACTGATCTCTTCATAGGACAAAAGTTGATATTCCTATTCGAGCTTATAAGCTTCAATTTTATGTCATTAACAAGTAACCGCTAAAAGCCGACAGCTAAAAAATGCCAACAGTAAAAACCAATGGAATTCATTTGCATTATGAAGAGCGCGGATCGGGAGCTTCTCCTGATGACGTGCCTTTGTTGTTAATAATGGGAATAACCGCTCCCGGGTCTGTATGGAATGTACACTTGGCTGACTGGCAATATCATTTCCGATGTATTATTGGCGATAATCGAGGTGTAGGCTTATCTGATAAACCTGCCGGACCTTATTCATCGGAACAAATGGCAGATGATTATGCCGGATTATTAGATGCAATTCAGGTCGAAAAAGTAAGAGTTGTAGGTTGTTCAATGGGAAGTACCATTGCGCAGCAACTAGCTATCCGCCATCCCGATAAGGTGCACTCGCTCGTGCTGATGTGTCCCTGGGCTAGATGTGATAATTATGCAAAATCGCTTTTTCAGCATATCATGAATTGCAAAGCACGATTCCGGCCGGAAGAATTCAGCTTATATATCCAGCTGCTTATTTTTTCCAAACCAACATGGGACAATACCGAAAAACATGAAGAACTTGGAATAGGAAGAAAGCAAGATAGCGTCAATCCGTTTCCGCAACCACTCCATGGGCTGGAAGGGCAGGCGGCGGCTTGCATAACGCATAATGCTTTGGACAATCTTCATAAAATTGACAAACCGACCCTGGTCATCGGCGGAAGACAGGATATTTTTACGCCTGTCTGGATGGCGGAGGAGGTTGCCAACGGAATTCCTGAATCAGAACTTTTTCTGTATGACAACCTTGGACATGCATTTCATTTTGAGAATACAGCCGACTTTAATCCGAGAGTAAGAAATTGGCTGTTAGAAAATTAAGTCATTTTACATACAAAAAAAGATTAAATAAGACATTTTACTGCCTTTTTTGATTAGGATAATATTTTTAATTAATAAAAAGAAATGAAGGATTCCGTTGAAATAAACCAGAATTGGAAAGATAAGATATCTAATCATATACAATTAGGTGGAATTGAAACTTCTGTGCTCGATAACGGTGCCGGACGAGGTACGCGGATTGCGTGGATTAATACCGGAACAGGCCTTCGTTTCAAAGTCGTTATTGACCGTGCGATGGACATTGCAGATGCATTTTTTAATCAACATAGCCTTGCATGGATCAGCCACGGTGGAATAACCTATCCGCAGCCCTTTTCAGACAAAGGGATTGATTGGTTAAGAACTTTTGGGGGCGGCCTGGTCACGACTTGTGGTTTAACGCATGTGGGCGGACCGGAATCTGATGAATTTGGCGACAGGGGTTTACACGGTCAGATCAGTAATTTGCCAGCCGAAATTGTGTCAATTATACAACCCGACCCAGGACGAGGGAATTTGGGAATGAGTATTACCGGCATAATCCGTGAAACGAAACCATTTGGCCCACGTCTGGAATTAAGACGAACCATATCGGCGACGCTTGGACAGGCGACCATACGCATTCATGATGAGGTAGTTAACAGAGGGAATACGCCATCTCCGCATTTGCTGTTATATCATTTCAATTTTGGCTGGCCGCTCGCGGATGAAGGAGCAGATATTCTGTGGAAAGGTAGCTGGTCTCCGAGAAACGGCGAAGAAAATGCAAAGATATTTAAAGAAGGTAATGATTTTAAGAAATGCCAGGCACCGCTGGATGATCATTCAGGCGGAGGAGAAGAGGTTGTGTTGGTCGATATAGAAGCGGACATTTTTGGACAAAGTGTTTGTGGAATATCAAATCCAAAGATTGGTCTGGCAGTTGCGTTGAAGTTTAAAAAGGACCAATTGCCCTGGTTTGCCAACTGGCAGCATTGGGGCAAAGGCGAATATGTTACAGGTTTGGAACCCAGCACGCACCCTTTGACCGGACAGGCAAAAGCACGGGAAGACGGATCGCTCATTTTTATTGAACCGGGCGAAAGCAGGGTTTATGAGCTTGAACTGGACGTATTGCATGATGAAGAAACAATCAAGGAGTTTTTAATAGATTATAACTAAACCAATTTTTCAATATCAAACAATGGGACTTTCAAGTATAGCAGAAAAGGCATTAGAACAGGGAAAAGGAATATTGCGTTTGGCTCCGACATGGGTGCCTAGATCATTTTGTGTGCCTGGTCGCAGAATAAAATTACATCCTGATGATTATTACGTTTTGGGAGGCGAAAGAGGCGGTATTGACGAACGCTGGCTTTCTTCAACTACTCCGGCAGAGAACGGTCCGCTTACCGGCGAAAATGAGGGTTTGAGTCAGATTGTTTTTCAGGATGAGTCAGGTGTTCAAAAAGTCACACTAAGGGATGCGGTGAATGAACTGAAAGGGGAAATTATTGGTGAAAGACTCTGGGATAAATATAAAAGCTGGCCAATGTATTCTAAGTTTTTCGATAATATGGGTCCATTGCCTCATCATATTCACCACAGAGATGAGCACGCTGCTATGGTTGGTCAGAACGGAAAGCCAGAAGCATATTATTTTCCTCCACAACTAAATAACCACGGCGGTGATTTTCCATACACATTTATCGGTATAGCTCCCGGCACCTCCAAAGAACAGATTAAGGAGTGCCTGATGAACTTTACCAAGGGTGATAATAAGATTACTAACTACTCGCAGGCGTTTCGTCTCGAACCGGGAACAGGTTGGGATGTTCCCCCTGGTATGTTGCATGCTCCTGGCAGTTTGTGTACCTATGAACCTCAAAAAGCATCTGATATATTTGCCATGTATCAATCACTTGTCAATGAAGCGGTTATTCCTGAGGAATTGCTTTGGAAGGGAACTCCGAAAGACAGAATCGGAGACTATGATTTGTTAATGGAAGTGATTGACTGGGATTTGAATGTGAACCCTAATTTGATGGAAAAGCATTTCATGCGGCCTAAACCAGTTAAAGACGTTGAAGAGATGGCGGCGGCAGGATATAGCGAAAACTGGATCTGCTACAAAAACGAGGCTTACAGTGCCAAGGAGCTCACCGTTTTTCCAGGACAGACCGTGACCATCAAAGATGCAGCGGCGTATGGACTTATCGTGATGCAGGGGCATGGCAAATTAGGTGAGTGGGAAATTGAAACACCCGCTTTGATCCGTTATGGTCAACTGACAAATGATGAGTTTTTTGTCAGCGAGAAGGCTGCTGTTGCGGGTGTTGTGATCAGTAACCCATCTACAACAGATCCAATTGTAATGCTGAAACATTTCGGGCCGCTGAACCCTGATCTAGTATTATAAGCAATAGGCTGTCGGCTATTACCTTTTTACGATTGCCAACGGCCGATAGCCAATCTTTAACATATAATTCTTAAACCATGCCAGAAAATAATTTCCCAAAGCTCCACAATGCCACATGGCCTGGTATTGTAGGAAAAGGTTCTGATTCAGAACCAGTTATTTCTTTTGATACGATGCTTGAAAAAACCGCCGCTGCTGAGGTGAACGGTGTAAAATTTGATGGTGTTGACATCGGCCTTTTTGATCCGCATATCGACTTGGATATGAGCGACGATGGTGTTAAAAAGCTGGTTGATAAAATCGGCGGGCTAAATCTGGAAATCGGGAGTCTGGTTGCTCCTATCTGGAGCGGATCTGCTATGGGCACCAAAGAAGCGCGTGATGAATTTGTCAATCAGGTGAAAAAAGCTTCGATTTTTGGCCAAAAACTAAGAAAGCTGGGAATCCGTCCGAATGGAATTGTTCGTATCGATTCGTCGAGTAAGCCGGAAGATTGGGCTTTGGATCCTGTGAATAATACGAAATTAATCGCCGAGACTTTCAGAAGAGCCTGCGATGTAGCGGCGGAATATGATGAAAAACTTGCCGCCGAAGGGGAAATTTGCTGGGGAGGTATGCATAGCTGGAAAACAATGATTGATACACTGGAAGCAGTGGATCGTCCGAATATTGGTTTTCAGGCAGATATGTCGCATACGTTTCTTTATCTCTTAGGTTATAACCGTCCGGAAGACCGCGTTCTGCCGGTAGATTTTGAATGGAGCGACCGCGCTGCGTTGGAAGAAGGTTTGAAAAAAATGACGAGTGCCCTGCGCCCATGGACAATTGATTTTCATGTTGCCCAAAATGATGGAACCGTTCACGGAACTGGTTCGCATGATAAAACAGGACGTCACTGTCTGGCGACTGACCCAAACGGGAAACTGGATATTACGCATGATGCGGGCTATTGGCTTCGTCATGAAAATGGCGAGCTGACTAAAGCTTTTCGTCATATTTGTTGGGACGGTTGTATGTTCCCTAACTCGGTAATGACGGATCAGCAAACGTGGAACGATATCCTGGCGGCAATGATCCGTGTTCGTCAGGCACATGGCTGGTATGAGGCCTGAGGAATAAAAAGTCAAATTGAATCAAAAAGCATTTCCACATTATGTCAAAGAAAAAAGAACTTAGAATTGGATTGATCGGGACCGGTTTGATGGGCCGTACGCATTCCAATGGATATAACAGAATTGATAATTTCTTTCCTGAACTGGAATATACCCCGGTTCTAAAAGCGGTTTGTTCAAGAAATGCGCAAAAAGTGCAGGAATTTGCAGACCAATGGGGCTATGAATCTATTGAAACAGATTGGAAAGTTTTGGTTGCAAGAGACGATATCGATGCAGTTGATATCTGTACACCAAACGACACCCATGCAGAAATCGCGATCGCCGCTGCGGCAGCGGGAAAGATGATTTTGTGTGAAAAACCTTTGGCAAGAACTTTGGCTGAGGCGCAAACTATGGTCGACGCGATCGAAAAAGCGGGGGTAAAGAATACGGTTTGGTATAATTACCGTCGTGTACCTGCCGTGACTTTGGCGAAACAAATTGTCGATTCTGGCAAGCTTGGGCGCATTTTCCATTACCGCGCCAATTTCCTTCAGGACTGGACAATAAACCCTGATGTTCCGCAAGGTGGTGCTGCCACCTGGCGTCTTGACGCTGAGGCTGCCGGTTCGGGTGTTACAGGCGATTTGCTGGCACATTGTATTGATACTGCTATGTGGATTAACGGTGGAATTAAGGATGTTTCGGCTGTTACTGAGACTTTTATCAAGGAACGTGTACATCAGGATAGTGGTCAGGTACAGAAAGTTGGTATTGATGATGCTTGTATTTTTCATTGTCATTTTGATAATGGATCTTTAGGTCTTTTTGAGTCAACACGTTATGCACGTGGACATAAAGCGCTTTACACTTTTGAGATAAACGGTGAACACGCTTCTATCCGCTGGGATTTGCATGATCTTAACCGATTGGAATATTTTGATCACTCTGACGATTCGATCGTGCGTGGATGGAGATCAATTCTGGTTACGGATGGCGATCAGCCTTATATGAAAAGATGGTGGATCCCGGGAACAAGTATTGGTTATGAGCATTCTTTTATCCATCAGGTAGCTGATTTCTTTGAAAGTCTAGAGACAGGAAAGGATTGCAGTCCAACGTTTAAAGACGCGCTGGAAACTCAGAAGGTTTGCGAGGCTGTGCTTGATTCGGCTAGTTCAAAGAGCTGGAAGGATACAGGTGTTGCATGGGAGGGATCTTGATGATATGTTGATCGGCGTAATGCGCGCCGTGCATTGAAAACATAGGGCGGTGCCCTATGCTAAAATAATAACCCTTTCAGGGTGGTGTTCGCGCAACGCCCTGAAAGGGCATAATATCTTAGGATGGGGCAACGCCCTATTGCTTTGGGGCATTGGCAAAACATATCCAACCAATTCCGCAGTCATTACACACATTATAAGCCTCCGGGCAATCATAAAAATGCCGCAATCATTATCGAAAATCTGTACACACATCGTGTTCAGCACCAAATATCGTCAGCCGTTAATTGACGATAAAATCGAGGCTGAACTTCATCGTTACTTAGGAGGCATTTGTAAAAAGTTCGATTGCCTTCCAATAAAAGTTGGCGGTTATGTGGATCACATTCATATTCTTTGTGTTTTATCCCGAAAAATTGCTGTGATGAAACTTCTTGAAGAAGTAAAGAAATCTTCTTCGAAATGGGTCAAGACACAAGGTTCTGACTATGCCAATTTTTACTGGCAGGATGGATATGGAATCTTTTCAGTTAATCCATATGAACTGGACGTGGTTGTTCAATATATTGAAAATCAGAAGATGCACCATGAGAATAAATCTTTCCAAACGGAGTATCGCGGATTTTTGAAAAAATATAACG
This sequence comes from Dyadobacter koreensis, assembly GCF_900108855.1. GTDB lineage: Bacteria > Bacteroidota > Bacteroidia > Cytophagales > Spirosomataceae > Dyadobacter > Dyadobacter koreensis. The sequence goes on along the minus strand of NZ_FNXY01000012.1, from coordinate 75,681 downwards.
TCGAATATGATGAGCGCTATGTCTGGGAATGATTTTCAAGTCAGTAGGGCGATGCCCCACGCTAAAATATAGCGCCCTTTCAGGGCTTTTCTGTTTTGCTATGCATGATGATATTCTCCATATAAGTAATCTCTCAAAGTCCTATTCAGGTATTAAAGCGCTGGATAATGTTCAGCTTTCTGTTAAAAGGGGCGAGGTTCATGCCTTGATGGGAGAAAATGGAGCGGGAAAATCCACTCTCATGAAAATTCTTGCTGGGCTGATTACTCCTGATTCAGGAAAAATTGTTCTGGATGGCGAAGTTTTAAAAAATACCAGTGTTACAGACATTATCAAAAAAGGGATTTCTATGATCCATCAGGAACTCCTGATTGTTCCGGAATTAACCGTTGCACAAAACATATTTCTAGGCCGCGAAAAGAGTGTAACCGGAACTAAGGTTGGATGGATTCAGGAGAAAATTCTGACATCCAAAGCCACTGAGCTTTTAGGTGAAATCGATGTTTCCATTGATGCGGATATCAAAATGAAATATCTGAGCGTCGCGCAAATGCAGATGGTAGAAATTGCGAAAGCCATTTCCAATGATGCTAAAGTGATTATAATGGACGAGCCCACATCGGCAATTTCCAATAAAGAGGTTGACACCCTTTTCCGGATTATCAGGGAATTGAAAAGTAATGGCGTTGCAATTATTTACATTTCCCATAAAATGGACGAAATATTTGAAATTGCTGATACGATTACGGTATTGCGGGATGGGAAATATATTGAGACCCAAAATGCTTCCGAGCTTACTAATGACAAATTGATTTCCTTAATGGTGGGGCGGGAATTAAACAGCATGTTTCCCGAGCCGGCCGTCTCAACAATGAATAGGATATTCGAGGTGAGAAACCTGAGCCGAAATGGTAAGTTTTCAAACATCAATTTTACCGTTCATGCAGGAGAAATATTTGGTATAGCTGGATTGATGGGCGCAGGAAGAACGGAAATAGCCAGAGCTATCTACGGACTGGATACACTGGATAGCGGAAAAATTTTGATCGACGGAAATCTGGTAACTATAAAATCTCCCCATGATGCCGTCGAATGCGGTATCGGGTTTGTAAGCGAAGACCGGAAAGGACTAGGTTTTATTCCTGAATTATCTGTTAAGCATAATGTTACACTTGCAAGTTTGCCAGAACATCTTCGTGGAATTTTACTCAGTAATAAAAGTGAAAATCATGCAGCGGACAAGATGATTTCCGAGCTTAAAATAAAATCGTTTGACAGAGATCAAAAAGTGGCTAATCTAAGCGGAGGAAACCAGCAAAAAGTCGTCCTGGGAAAAGTATTGCTGTCGTCACCGAAAGTGATAATTCTGGATGAACCTACGCGTGGTGTCGATGTCGGGGCCAAATTTGAAATATATAAACTGATCCGTAATCTGGCAGCCCAAGGTATCGCGATCATCATGATTTCGTCGGAATTGCCGGAAATTTTAGGATTGAGCGACCGGATCATGATTCTCTCAAAAGGTATTCAGAAAATAATTTTATCACGCGAAGAAGCGACACAGGAACTGATTATGAAGTATGCTGTGCATTGATTTATAGCCTTCATTTTTTTAAATAATTTAAAAATAGACTTTTAAACACGATCGGGTGGAAAACAGGTTTACTTCAAAGCTCCGGGATTTTGGACAGTATGGCATCTTCCTTGCCTTTGTGATTATTTGTCTCGTGTTGGCATTCAGCACTCCAAAATTTTTCACCCTATCCAATTTAATGAATATCGGAACCCAGGTTTCCATCAATGCATTGCTGGCTTTCGGAGTTACTTTTGTTATTATAACAGGTGGAATTGATCTGTCTCTGGGATCTATGGTCGCGGTGACGGGTGTGGTTGCTGCAACTTTTGCACATCCAGATACGTACCCGGTTATTATTCCTGTTTTTATTGGATTAGCCGCTGGCGTCGCGTTTGGTGCTTTTAATGGCCTTGTGATTACAAAAAGCAAAGTTCCACCCTTTATAGTAACCTTGGGGACAATGACAATCGGGCGGGGAATAGCGCTGATCCTAAGCAAAGGCAGACCCGTTTCAAATTTGTCGGACACTTTCAATTTTATTGGCGGAGGAAATGTTTTAGGAATTCCCTTTCCAATTATTATTCTCATCATTTCCTTTTTATTCTGTTCATTGTTGTTAAAAAAGACAATTCTGGGCAGATTTATGTACGCGGTTGGTGGAAACGAACAGGCTGCTCGCGCTTCCGGAATCAGAGTAAATCGCGTTAAGATGTGGGTTTATACGATCTGCGGATTACTTTCTGCCATGGGAGGAATTTTATTGACTTCCAGAATTACAACCGGTCAGCCAAATGCCGGAGCAGGATTTGAGCTTGATGCGATTGCAGCGGCCATAATTGGCGGCACCAGTACATCAGGCGGTACAGGCACCATGACAGGAACTTTGATTGGTGCCTTGCTGATTGGCGTTATCAGCAATAGCCTCGACCTGTTAAATGTGACTTCTTATTATCAGCAGGTTGTTATGGGAGCAATCATTATAGGCGCAGTCGTTTTGGACAGTATGGGAAAAGGCAAGAATTAATCCCTAATTCTTGAAAACAATTTACCAATTGCAATTTTTGGAATCAATCAACTATGAAACTAAAATCATTTTTATCGGCATCACTTTTTGCTGCAGTTTTGATTAGCTGTAATCAATCCAAAACGAACGAATCCGGGAAAGACGGTTCCGGCAAAAGAATTGTCATTGGCAGTACCATGTTGAGTATGCAAAATGAATTCGTTGTCAATGTGAGCGACGAGATGGAAGCAAAAGCGAAGGAACTTGGCGTGGAATTAATCACTGTCGATGCAGAGCGTTCCGCTTTGAAGCAAGTGGAACAGGTTGAAAGTTTTATTGCGCAGGGAGTTGATGCAATTGTGATGAATCCGTGCGAGGTAGAAGCCAGTTCTCCTTCGGTAAAACTTGCCATCAATGCAAAAATTCCTATCATTAATGTTAATTCCGAAACGAGTACAATACCAACCGCTTTCGTCGGTTCGGATGATACGGAATCTGCACGTATTGCCATGAATTATATTGTCAAAAAACTGAATGGAAAAGGAAATGTAATTATGATGCATGGATATATGGGCCAGGCGGCACAGATTAAAAGAGATAAAGGAGCAAAAGAAATCATAAAAGCAAATCCTGATTTGAAACTTCTGGCAGAACAATCGGGCGAGTGGGACAGGGCCAAAGCGATGTCTTTAACCGAAAACTGGATTCAATCTTATGGGACACAGATCAATGCAATTTTCGCTCAGAATGATGAAATGGGAATGGGCGTTGTAAAGGCTCTCGAAGCGGCCGGACTAAAAAGCAAAATTATTGTTGTAAGCATCGACGCAATTCCGGATGCTTTGCAAGCTGTAAAGAAAGGAACATTAGACGCTACAGTTTATCAAAACGCGAAAGAGCAAGGTGGGAAAGCTATTGAAACTGCGGTGAAAGCAGCAAAGGGTGAAAATTTTGAAAAGGAAGTATTGATTCCGTTTCAGTTGGTTACGAAGGAAAATTTGGGGGAGTTTTTGAAATGAAAGTGTTAATTACTCTCACTCATAACAATTTAGGCAAATTCAATTTTGATTTTTGATTTGCAAATCCCAAATCGAAAATCTGGTTTTACAACAAAATGGTATGACGATTGAAAACTTACTAATGAATTAAGTGTTCCCGATAATCTGGTTTATTGAAACGTTTCCAAGCGTACAAAACACTTTTCTGAGTTTTAGAAACGTTATCACAAATGAAATTTTTAGCACAATATATTAATTGCATGCATTTTTTAGTTTAATAGATATCTGAACGCAGGAATTAAACCTTTCCTCTGAAATGTTGTCAGATAAGTCGTAAACTAAAAATTTATCAACTGTATGAAAAGGATAGTGAAAGTGACGAAATCCATCGCAATGATGGTTGTGGCGGGGGCGTTAATGCTGGCATGTAGTCAGGCACTTCAAACGAGTTATGATTATGACTCATCCGTAAATCTTAAACAATTCAAAACTTTTAACGTAGAACCTGAAAGCAAAAACGAACAGGATCCATTGTTGGGAAGTGAGCTAAATAAAAGAAGATTGAAAGATGCTGTGGTTGAAGTTATGCAGGCAAAAGGGTATAAACTGGATAACAATCCTGAGATAATGGTTCGTTTTATGACGGACGTAAAAGAACGCCAGCAGGTTCGCTCAAACAATATGTATTCGCCTTACATGTGGTGGTATGGTGGTGGAAATAATATTTCTACGTACAATTATCAGGAAAGCAGATTTATCCTGAACATTTACCAAAAAAACAGCGACAGAATGATCTGGCAGGGATGGGCGTCTGGAAAAGTAAAAGCGCCGACTAAAAAAGATGATCGTGAAACGATGGTAAAAAACACAATGGCGGATATTCTTAGGACTTTTCCGGAAGCAACCTTGGATACGTACAGCAGAAAGTAATAGCTGGTCACATAAAATAAAAAAGGAGTTATAGCAATTGCTGTAACTCCTTTTTTATGAATGCAGGGCTAATTAAAATGCTTGGAAAACGGGTTCTGAAATATAATGTCAAAACATGCATAAGAAACCGGATCCATATGACCACCAGCTTTAAACTGTTCCATAATTCCCAAATCCACGATCATGTCCGCTTTCTGGAAAACGTGACGGAAATAGGCAGTAAACCGGTCTTCTGTAAAATGATAGTTTGACCAGGTATGATGATGGTCTGCAGGTATCGTTGATTGATATTCGTCAACTGCGGTTAGAAATTCATTTCCTCCGATCAGAAAATCAGTTTTATTTTGGTTTAAAGGAATACTGGCCGAAGCTTTTAAACGAATACGAAGTTCAAACGGATGGGAAGATGTATTCCAGTCAGACGAATAAAAAGTTCTTGCCTCCGGACGAAACGCGTAGTTCAAAGAAACTTTGTCAAATTGCTGACGGTAATAAAGCCGTCCATAATATCTTAATTCATAGCGATAAGATGGGTCTTCTGCTTCATATGGAGATTCTTCCGAATACAGGTTTTGCACGCGGAAACTGTTCGCTACGGAAGCCTGCCATTTGTTGCTGAACTTATAAAGTAATTCATGGTTGTAAACTGCTATCCCTTGTTTATGTGCCAAAGACCAGTTGTCCGGATCACTCATTCGCGCCGCTCCTCCATAAACAGTCAGGTTGAATTTTTTGCTTAACGCCTGGCTAAAACCAACAACTCCCCAGCCCACAGCTTTTGTGCCGTCGAGTCCCGGAGGAGAAACCTGAGCAAAAACAGACGAGTTGTAAAGTATTAAAAATAGTGCTGAAAAGTACTTTATGAATTTCATGATTCTCGATCGTAAGGTGTCAGAATGGTAAAGAATATTTACATTAATACATTTTATGTAAAACTATATTTCAATTCCGGAAACATCCGGGAATGAAAACATTCTGCAAAACAAATTTTAAAATTTGTTTTGCAGAATGTTTTCATATCTAGACCAGGAAATCAGAATGGACCTTCGAGGTTCAGTCCGTTACTTACCTATTGCCTTCATAATATCTTTTTCCAAAGTCTTGTTATTCGGGAATTCCTGAGGAATCCAGCGATCAACAATTTTTCCAGAACCATCCAGAACGACAAAGGGATAACGGATATCGACAGCATAATTTTGCTTTAATAATTCGGCGCTGTCTTCCGATGCCCATAAATGTTTCACCCCGTTTCGAGCCTGAGTATATGGTTTCCAGCTTCCAAACGGCATTCCTGAAATCATTGTGATATAAGCAAAGTTTACCTTGTCTGCATATTTTGTTTCCAGAGTTTTCATCGTCGGTTCGTGTGCCCCGATATTAAAAGCAAAAACCATAACTGTTGGTTTTCCTGCCAATTGTTTCAAAGAAACAGCAGCACTATCGCGATCAAGTAAAGTGAAATCAGGCGCCACTGAACCTGCTGTCAATTTTGATTTTGTCGTAAGAAGTTTTGTAAAATAGTCGGTATATTCTGACTTTGGATATTGGGTTTTATAATCAGCTAATAAAGTCTGACTTGTTTCCATCGTGGGGATAGCTGTCGCCGCGTAATTAAGCCAGTAAGTCAATAAATATTCCTGTTGTTTAGGATTGTTTTGGAGTTTCTCTTTGCTGAAATTATAAACATCCGTAATAGCCTGCGGACTTAATTCATAACGTGTTGCCGAATCCAAAGGGAATTTTCTTGTTGTTGGGATCAAAGCCCAGTTACGAAGTTCATCACGGTAAGACTGGCTCAATAACGCTTCGTCTGGTAAGATTTTGAAATTACTTAGAGTAAGATCTTCAAGTTCTTTTTGTTGTGCAGGTTCCAGTTTTTTAGCCCTGTTTCTGCGCATAATTTTTTCCTGTAATAACCTGTGAATAACGAAAGGCTCCGTGGTCGTAGTTGCGTTTATGTATGCATCAAAAGCAGGTACAGGAGCGTTTGCTGTCTTAAAAGCGGCATAAGCATTCTGGCGAATTCTCTGCAGACTATCGCTTTGCTGCGCCACACTTTTATTGTCAATTTGAGACGGTTTATAGCCAAATACAGGCAGGTACTGATATTGATTTTCCAGAAAATAAGTTTTGAGGAAATCCTGATAATTGGCATTTTTTCCTGAGAATGTTACATTAGCACCTCCCGAAAAAGTCGCCGTCAGATCATCACCAGGCTGGATGAACAACATCCAGGTTTTGTTTACTCCGCCACCGCTATATTGAAGACGCATTATTTTAGGTTCACTCATAGCGGCATTTACGCGTTCCGATGTTTTTTCCTGAAAATTAATCATCGCCAAAGGTTCAAGCCGGGTGTCTGCAAGTCCGATGCCCAGGTTGGGGTGAAAGTGGACATCCTCTAAAACAAGTGAAACGATCGCTTGTTCAGGTTTGGCAGTTGTGAGTGTAATCGTTGAAGTCTTCTGCGCAAAAGATAACAGACTGGAAAGGAGAAAAATAAGTGTGGTAATTTTTTTCATAGTAAGCTGGGATGGTTTGTTAGTCGTTCGACGAATAATGGATTAATATTCAAAGGATTATAGCTTAGATTTTCAGAGCTGATAATTAAATAACTATGCCAATATCGGATTTCTTTTCGTGAATATGTTTGATCTGGGTTTCACCGTTCCGTTTTTCATGTCGTAAGGTTATCTTTGAGCGGAAAACAAGTTTCCTGAACGATAAGAAAATACTTGCTTCTGCAAGTGCCGTATAATGATGAACCGCCTTGCCTTACTGGATTTTAATTCCCTCAAAAACGGATTTGAAGGAGAACTATATTACGACGATTCCACTGTCCATACTGCTCAGAGACATATTTATGCAACCGATGCTTCTGTTTATCAGGAAATGCCGGTTGCAGTTGCTTTGCCGCGAACGGTGGAGGATATCCGGACGCTCATCAGGTTTGCAAATGAAAAAAAACTAACATTGATTCCAAGAGCGGCCGGTACTTCGCTCGCAGGACAAGTTGTTGGAAAAGGGATCGTGGTTGATATCTCCAAACATTTCGGCGCAATTTTGGAAGTGAATATCGGGGAGAAATGGGTGAGGGTTCAGCCGGGCGTAATCCGTGACGATCTGAATAAACATCTGGCACCTTATGGCTTACTTTTCGGTCCGGAAACTTCAACAGCCAATCGTGCTATGATAGGCGGAATGATTGGCAACAACTCGTGTGGTCTGCATTCGATTACCTGGGGCGCCACGCGTGATCATTTATTGGAAGTCAAAGCTTTGTTATCGGATGGAACAGAAACTGTTTTCAATAATTCTTCGACCGCAGACTATGTCAGGAAAGTAGCAGGATCCGGCGGTGGCAAGCGTGAGCAGGCGATTTACGCTGGTATGTGGGGAATACTTTCAAATCCGGTTGATCAGGATTTGATTAAAAAACAATTTGCTAAACCGACCGTCACGCGCCGGAATTCCGGGTATGCGCTGGATGCGCTTGTCAGTAATTTTGAACAAGATCAGGTCAACTTATGTAATCTCATCGCTGGTTCGGAAGGGACATTATGCTTTGTTACTGAAGCAAAAATTGCTTTGGTTGATATGCCGCCGGCCGCCGTTGGCGTTGTTTGTGTTCATGCCAACTCCCTTGCTGAGTCTTTGCACGCAAACCGGGTGGCGATGAAACATAATCCTAAGGCCTCTGAACTGGTAGATCGCTACATAATGGATTTTACCAAAGGCCATCATATTTATTCTAAAAACCGGTTTTTTCTCGAAGGCGATCCGGCAGCTTTGCTGATGGTTGAGTTTTGGGGGGATACGGAAGAAGAAGTAAAAGTGCAGGCAGATGCGCTTATTGCAGATCTGCGGGATGAACAATTGGGATACGCCTATCCCTTGCTATTTGGCGACGATGCAAATAAGGCATGGGAAATCAGAAAAGCGGGTTTAGGATTGATCCGAAATTTGCCGGGGGACACCCAGCCCGTTAACCTGATCGAAGACTGTGCCGTGGCGGTAGAAGATCTGCCGGCTTATATCGATGATCTTGAAAAACTGATTGAAAGTCATGGTTTGCATGCTTCGTACTACGCGCACGCTGGTGCTGGCGAGCTGCATGTGGAGCCAATGATCAATCTGAAAACTTCCGAGGGAAAACAGAAATTCAGGCAGGTGCTTGCGGATACTGCAGTGCTTGTTAAAAAATATAAAGGTGCTCTTTCCGGAGAACATGGCGATGGCCGTCTACGTGGAGAATTTATTCCCTTTATGATGGGAGAAGAAGTATATGAGATTTTCCGGCAGGTTAAAAGAATCTGGGATCCGAATGGTATTTTTAATGCTAATAAAATCGTTGATACACCTCCCATGAATGAATTCCTGCGGTTTGAGCAGGATAAGGAAAAACCGGTTATCCCGACAACTTTTGATTTTTCAAAAGATGAAAGTATGCTCCGTCTGGCTGAAAAATGCAGTGGCTCAGGCGATTGCCGGAAAACGGAATTGACTGGCGGAACCATGTGTCCCAGTTATATGGCAACACGCCGCGAACGTGATACTACACGGGCAAGGGCAAATATTCTACGTCAATATCTGACGCCAGGAGCTGCGCAGGTTGAAAGCGCGACAACTCCGGAAATGGTTAAGGAAGTCCTGGATCTTTGTCTTTCCTGTAAAGGCTGTAAATCCGAATGTCCGTCGAGTGTGGATGTTGGAAAGATGAAAGCAGAATTTACGCAACAATATTACGAAACGCATGCTATTCCGCTGAGGACAAATCTGATTGCAAATTTTGGCAAGCAGATGAAACTGGCTTCTATTGCCCCCTGGGCATTCAATGCGGTTTTTGGGAATGACACGTTGAGAAAAGTGGCTAATAAAATCGTTGGCTTCCATCCGGACAGATCCATGCCATTACTGCATACTACCACGCTAAAAAATTGGTGGGTAAAGCACAACAAGAAGAATACAAATAATAATACAGATTTAAAAGTGTACTTGTTCTGTGACGAGTTTACAAATTATAATGATGTTGAAATAGGAAAGAAAGCAGTCATGCTTCTTGAAAAGCTTGGATATCAGGTGATCATTCCCAAGCATGAAGAATCGGGGCGCTCTTATCTATCGAAAGGTTTGGTAAAAGACGCACAAAAGCTCGCGGTCCGGAATATTGAATTACTGAAAGATATAATTTCTCAAAAAACACCATTGATCGGAATAGAACCTTCAGCAATTCTTTCTTTCCGTGATGAGTATATCGACCTTGTCCCTGAGAATTTGAAAATTGACGCGCAGAATATCGCTGCCCATGCTTTGTTGTTTGAAGAATTTATTTCCAGGGAAATTGATGCAAAAAGGATAACAAAAACCACTTTCAGTCGTGAACAACGCTTAATCAAACTCCATGGGCACTGTCATCAGAAAGCTTTGTCATCTTTGTCAACCTCTAAAAAAGCGCTGTCGGTTCCTGAAAATTATAAGGTACAATTGATACCATCGGGCTGCTGTGGAATGGCTGGTTCCTTTGGCTATGAGGAAGAGCATTACGAAGTCTCTATGCAGATAGGAGAGTTAGTGCTTTTCCCGTCGGTGCGTCAACAACCGGAAGATGTAATTATTGCCGCACCTGGTACTAGCTGCCGTCATCAGATTAAAGATGGTACCGGCCGTAGGGCAAAGCACCCAATCGAGATATTATGGGAGGCACTGAACTAATTACTTAGTGCCTCTAACACTTTTCATGATTGTATCCGGGTGAACTTCCATGGATGTATCAGACGCTACAGTGTCTGAATTCATGGTTGCATTTTCAGAAGGAGTGTCTGCTTCACTGAAGTGTTCGTCATGATTGAAAAATCCTCCCCAAAAAGCAATTAACATTAAAACAATTCCAACACCCAAGATCCATTTCCAAACGTTCTTGGTATTTTTAGTAGCTTTCGCTTCCTTATCTGTTTCTCTTCTGTCCATGATAGTAGTGATTTGGTTTGTTTGTCACAATACCAATTTTGTACCAAATCAAAATGTTACCATTTAATAAGGTTTAGGTTAAATTGTGTTGAAAAAATTACCCTAAAACGCGTTAAATCGAACGAATAGTATACTAAAATGCGTTGGTTCAATGTTTAGCAACATAGTATCATCACTAACTTATGATTATAAGTTTTTTTATAAAATTCACTCCCCTATGATAAAGTTCAGTTTTTGCTTTTCAACGCTGATAATGATTTTTTTAACGACTAAATCCGAGGATGTTAGCGCACAGGATACGAAGAATTTCTTTTCGGTCACTGGTGGATATAGTTTACCGGTGGGAGAGCTGGCCACGGAAAAGTTGAATGATCCCCTTGCCGGGCTGGCTGGTTCCGGATATTTCGGACAAGTAAATTATGATCACAGAATTACCCGCTGGTTTGGAGTAAAATTGTCAGGTAGTTTTAATCAGAATACTACTAATTCTGACCCGATTATCGATAAGGCAAATTCTTATGTCACAGCCATAGACAGGACATATGCGTGGGACAGCAATGTTTCGAAATGGAAGTTAGGGGCGGCACTAATCGGGCCGGCACTATATCTTAATTTCAACCGGGTGCAATTTGAGGCGCACGTTCAGGCAGGAATTGTGAAAGCGACAACGCCTTCTGTATTGCTGATAGGAAAACAAACTAACTCGAGTGGTCAAATTATTGAGGGAGCCGAGGAAATACAGGTAAGCCTTAACAGAAAAATTGTAAATCCAGTAGGTTTTGGAGCAGGTGCGAGTTTACGTCTGCCGATATCCGGAGCATTATTTTTTCATCTTAGCGGTGATGTCATTGGGGCAAAAGCGGAGGTGAAAGATTTGGCTATAAGGGCTCAGGTTGCTGGTTTTGAACATAATGACAGAATCAATGAAAGTCGTTTCATTGGCGTGGTAAATATCGGAGCTGGTTTTGGCATTGCATTTTAAGAGGTCGAATAAATTCTGTCGTATAAAAAAGAGGATACCAGCATCAGCCGGTATCCTCTTTGTCATTTTAGGAGCAATGATCAGATGCTCATTTTATTTTGCAAACCATAATTTCAGTTTCATATCGTTCTTTCCACCTTGTTTTTTAAGGGCTGCGTCGTAGTTAGCAAAGTTTAGCGACTCTTCTGAACCAGGATATGGAAGACGTGTTGGAAGAACGTTTTGATTTGTGTTGTTTGTTGGAGTTACCAAAGCGGGAATGCCTGTGCGACGATATTCTGTCCACGCTTCCAGACCTTGACCATACAACGCGATCCATTTTTGTTCCATGATCTGGGTGAACCCGTCCGCTCCGCTTTTCAATGCATTTGCCGCAAGGTATGCAGTCGGTGCCGGAAGCTTGTATTGTGCAAACGACGCCGTAATTCCAGCCGCGTAATTTGTGGCTGCATCACCTGCCGATGTTACGCCCTTGTACGCAAATTCAGCTTTAAGGAATAATAATTCTGCGTAAGTCATAATCACACCAGGAGCTGTTGCTGCCGTAAAATAGTTTCCAACTTTTGAAGTTTTAGTTAAACCTAATGCGTTGGCATCAGACGATGCCAAACCGTTTGGAACACCTTTGTAAGTACCTCCATCTGCTGGTAAGTTTGCATAAATTGCAAGTCTGTCATCGTTCATTGCAGCCAGTTTGTTAACTAAAGTCGCACTTACACGGTGATCATCACGCGTTCTGCGGTTTACAAAAACAGGGTTTTGGTTGTTCGTAGCGTCCAGATAATTAAGCTGAATGTTTTCAGAAACTGACGTTATAACGGGGTATTTTGCAGGATCACCAAGGATTCTGGCGATCTCAGTTTTTACGTTAATTGGTGCATCGGCTTTGTCAATCATTCTGCTCAAAAGACGAAGGCTTAGGGTATTAGCAAATTTTTTCCATTTGGCCATATCACCGTTGAAAAGAATATCGCCTCCGATTGGCATCGATGTGTTTGCAGTGTTTATCGATTCGCCTGCTGTTTTCAATTCGGCAACTAATCCTGCGTAAACATCTTTCTGAGAATCATAAGTTGGAAGCAAAGTTCCTTCCAATCCCTGAATTGCCGTTTTGTAAGGAATATCTCCGTAAACATCTGCAAGCAGAGAAAAAACCCAGGAGCGAAGAATTACCGCAGCAGCCTGATAGTTGGTATTACCTGTTTCCTCGCCCAATTTGTAGATACGGTTATAATCAGCAAGCGCTTCGATATAAAGTCCCTGCCATCCGGCATTGTAAACGTCAGCGGAAACGGTATATTGATCAATATCCGTATATTGGATACGAGCCCAGTGCTGAGAAAATCCTTCGCCGATGTCCATACCAAGTGAACCGCCCGACTGAATATCTACGGCACTCTGAATTCCGTGCGGCATAAACAGATCAGCCGTTCCGGAAGATGCACTGTTTGGGTTTGTATTAAGTTTGTCAAAATCTCCGGTACAAGCCGTGGCACACAGGAAAGTGGCTGCTAATAATAGTTTGGAGCGGAATGAATATTTTAAACTTTTCATATAAAATCAATTAAAGAAAATTACTTAAAGATTGAAGCTGATGTTAAAACCGATAGATCTTGTTGTCGGAATCTGACCATTTTCTATACCTTGTAAATTACCATCGTTGTAGTAACTCGTTTCAGGATCGATGTGAGGAAGATTGCTTTTTAGAAGCGCAAGGTTTCTGCCTACAACCGATACTGCGATATCACGGAAAGGAAGTTTTTTCATCACTTTTCCAGAGATCATGTAAGTGAATTTCACCTCACGAAGTTTTACATAACTTGCATCGAAAATTGTGTTTTCGTTGTTTGTCAGCAAGTAATATTTATGGTGATATTCCTCAGATGAAATACTTTTTGTATTCGGCACATAGTTTGGTGCATCAGCTGTCCCTGTGTTTACTACACCTCGCCCGACAATGCCTGTTTCGCGACCCAGAGTAGTTTCTTTCAAAACCCCTGTGTAACGTCCTACGTTGATTGATTGCGAGAAAATATCGCCACCGTGTTTGATATCAATCAAAGTACTAAGCGAGAAGTTTTTGTATTTAAACACGTTGGAAATACCGCCGATCCAGTCCGGAGTGAAGTTTCCTAGCACACGGCTAACAGGGTCAAGCATCGGATAACCTTGTGCATCGTAAACAATTTGTCCGTCCGGAGCGCGTAGGAAACCCTTTCCGAAGAAAGTACCGTAAGGCTGACCAACACGTGCTTCAACGGATAATCCACGGAAACTGTTTGTTGAAGTGGTCTGAGTTAACGGATTGTAACTTGTGTTCAGCTGATAAGTAGTCAGGTTGTCAGCAAGAGAAACTACTTTGTTTTTGTTACGTGCCCAGTTCAAATTAATATCCCACTGGAAGTTTCCAACTTTAACAGGCGTTGTTGTCAACTGGATTTCAATCCCTTTGTTTGTGATTTTACCAGCGTTTAAAAGTTTAGACAAATAACCAGACGCATTTGAAACGTTTACGTCAAGGATCTGATCTGTTGAAGCTTTGCTGTAATAAGTAACGTCAAGTCCAACACGATTCTGCCAAAGTCTGATATCAGCACCGATTTCATAAGAAGTTGTGATTTCAGGTTTTAACTCAGCATTTAAAAGAGCGTTGTTTTCAGATAAACTCGGCGTGCTTCCCCAGGGATTTTCATATTTATAAGTACTTGCCAGACGATATGGATCGGTGTCATTACCAACTTGTGCAAGACCTGCTCTGATTTTAGCAAAAGATAAAACAGACGATTTTACATCAAACATATCGGAAAGAATCGCACTAACAGCAGCAGAAGGGTAGAAGTAAGATCTGTTGTTTCCAGGCAGGGAGCTTGACCAGTCATTACGGGCGGTAAGATCTACGAATAAATAATTACGGAAACCTAAGTTCGCCGAAGCATACAAACTATTTACTGTTTTCTCAATGTAGGAATTTTCTACAACCGGGCGCTGGCGAGAGTTCCCCATGTTCCAAACTCGTGGGATCGCAAGTTCGGTTGCGCCCATATAGTTTCTTTGTGCAAAGTTTGAACGGTGGTTACCTCCAATGTTTGCCGTAATATCAAATTCACCAAATTTCTTTGTTGCGTTCAGCAAGAAGTCGGAGTTGGACTCGCGAACAAAAACCTGTTCTTCGTTATAGGCATCATAAAGCTGTGTTGTTCCCAGTTTTGCCTGGCGGGCAGCAGTTCTTGTTTTACGACGATCTTCGTAAAAGTCAGTACCTGAACGGCCAGTCAGAGTAAGCCAGTCAGTCAGTTTGTAAGTAGCAGAGATATTTCCGTACAAACGATCGCGCTGATTCTCTCTTGTACTGTTGTTCAATAAATAGTAAGGGTTTGTCCAGTAGTTGTCGTTCCAGTTGTTCTGATAAATGCTGCCTGGTTTTGTATAATTTGTAAGGTTGTTCATATTAACCTGACGACCGAACCAGATGAAATAAAGTCCGAAGTTGTTACGGTTATCACTGCCATCTTTTACGTAGTTAACAGTGGCTCTTACATTCAATTTTGGAGTAAGGTTCCAGCCAGCGTTCAATGCCACGGTCTGGCGTTTGTAATTTGTATTTGGTAAGATACCATCTTGTTTCAGGTTTGTAAAAGACAAACGGAAATCGGCTTTGTCGTTTCCACCGGTAACACCAACGTTATTAGTATACGTTTTGCCAGTTTGGTAGAATTGGTTTACGTTATCAGGATTTGCAACCCATGGAGTAGGCGTTCTTGTCCCGTCAGCTGCAATTGGCGAATCAAACTGGGGTAATAATCTTCCGTCCAGTTTTGGTCCCCAGCTTTCATCCACACCGTCATTTACGCCGCCACCTTGGCCGTCTTTATAAGAGAAAAGTCCCTTTGCGCCTTGTCCATACTCATTTTGCCATTCTGGCTGACGGAAAACAGATTCAAAGGAAGTATTGGTATTGAAAGAAACACCAATTCCTTTTGATCCTTTTCCGCTTTTCGTTGTGATCAAAACTACACCGTTAGCGCCGCGTGAACCATAAAGTGCAGCTGCACTTGGTCCTTTCAAAACGTTGATTGATTCAACGTCATCCGGGTTGATAGATGCCGCAGCATTACCGTAGTCAACACCTGTTCCGGAACCGAAGTTACTGTTATCGATCGGTACTCCATCAACAACGAAAAGTGGCTGGTTGTTACTTCCGATTGAACTCGCTCCACGGATGATCATACGGGAAGAAGCTCCCGGGGCACCATTTGAATTTGTTACCTGAACACCCGCAAGTCTTCCTGATAATGAGTTTATTAAGTTCGTTTCACGGGCCTGAGTCAAAGCCTTTCCGCTCACTTCCTGCACAGAATAACCAAGTGCCTTTTTCTCCCTGGCGATACCAAGCGCAGTTACGACAACTTCATTAAATTGTGTCGCATCTTCTTCTAAAAAGATATCAAGAGTTGTTTTCGCTCCTACCGGAACTTCCAGGGATTTAAATCCGATAAAGGAAACAACCAAAGTTGCATTGGATGCTGCACTGATTGTAAATTCTCCGTCAGCGTTGGTTGTACTTCCACGGCTTGTTCCCTTGATTAAAACGCTGGCACCTGGCAAAGCCCCGCCGTCTCCTTTTGATGTCACCTTGCCTTTGATGGCGAGGTCCTGTCCAAAACTTGCTAAGCTTAGCAGCATTAGAAGCGACATGAAACCCATTGTAAAATGTTTTCTCATTAGTTAGATGTTATAGGTTGCTAAATAGTAATATTTGAATAAAATAGGAGTGAATTTTTAAATTATACAGGTTTACTTTAAGTCATTGGTGAATAAAAATGTGAGGTTTCTATAATTTTATGTTCATTATTTATCTTTTTTAAGTTATTAAGTGTTGGGTTGCTCTTATTTTGATTATCAAATTAAACTAATTTAATTCAGAATAATATTCTACAAAACTAAAATATTTTAAAATTAAAACTTGAAAAAAGTGATTAACTGGTAATTTAAATTAATTATTTATTAGAAATTCAATATAAAATATTAGTAAATATTAGAATTGTATAAGTTTAATAGATATTTGACTATAAATTGTACTTTACTAATTGCTTGTAGACGTTGATTCACGGAGCCAGCTGTGGGAGTTTCTGTATATTTAAAAAAGAAAGCATATGGACATCAGATACAGCGCTAATTCGTTTTAGTAATAAACCGGGATCAAAGGACAGGCTTCGAAATCGTGAAATATGCTACCGTTGCCCGCTTTTCATTCTTAAAATCACCCTTTAAGGCATTTGAATTACTATATTTGCAACCCGGCGTTCACGAGTGCCGGTTCAGTGCTCATATCAACTTTGTTAATTCGTAATAGCTTTAAATGAAGGTTCTTAAATTTGGCGGCACATCGGTCGGTTCGGTCGATAGTATCAAACAGGTAATTGGTATTCTTGAAAATAATCTGGCACAGGGCGAAAAGATCGCCGTTGTTTTTTCAGCGATGGGAGGTGTCACAAACCGTCTTATTGAAATTGGAAAAATGGCAGCGTCCGGAAACGGCGAGTATACGGAATTCCTGAAAGTCGTTGAAGAGCGCCATTTTGTAATTGTTCGCGGATTGATCAATGTAAAAAATCAAAGCAGTACGTTTGCTGCAGTACGTGGACTTTTTAATGAGCTGGGAGATATTTTGAAAGGAGTTTCCTGGATCCGTGAGCTGTCAACCCGCACGATGGACCTGATTATGAGTTTCGGTGAGCGTCTTTCCACACTGGTTATTACCGAAGTGTTGAAAAGCAGAGGTGTCGCAGCAGAATTTTGTGATGCACGCAAGATTATCCGTACCAATGCGACTTATGGTATGGGTGATGTGAACTTTGAAATTACCAATCAGCTGGTTTTAGAATATTTTGCAAAGGTGAATGCTTTGCAGTGCGTAACGGGGTTCATTGCCTCAACAAAAGATGGAATCACAACAACACTTGGTCGTGGTGGTTCTGACTACACTGCCTCTATTATCGCAGCGGCTCTGGATGCAGATTCGATTGAAATTTGGACCGATGTTGATGGGATGATGACAGCTGATCCGCGCAAGGTGACTAATGCGTTTACGATCCCGTCAATATCGTATTCAGAAGCAATGGAGCTTTCACATTTTGGAGCGAAAGTGATTTATCCGCCAAGTTTGCAGCCTGCTTTTGCGAAAAATATTACGCTGAAAGTTCTTAATACATTTAATATAGGTTTCGAAGGTACTTTTGTTCAGAAAGTTGCCAATAAAAAAGAATATCCTATCACGGGAATTTCTTCTATCGATGAAATTGCCCTTGTTAATATTCAGGGAAGCGGTATGATTGGTGTTGCCGGTATTTCCGGGAGACTTTTCACAGCTTTGTCCAACAATGCAATCAGCGTCATCCTTATTTCACAAGCGTCTTCGGAGCATTCGATCTGTTTTTCTATCGATCCAAAAGATGCCCAGAAAGCAAGTGAAGTTCTTGACAATGAATTTGCATCGGAAATTTCCTATGGATACATCGATAGTATTACAATAGAAAAAAATCTTTCGATCATTGCGATTGTGGGAGAGGGCATGAAAAAAAGCACGGGTGTTTCCGGTAAACTTTTTTCTGTTTTAGGTAAAAACGGTATCAACGTCGTGGCTACGGCTCAGGGTTCTTCCGAGTTAAATATTTCCGTTGTGATTGCAAAAAGTGATTTGTCCAAAGCGCTGAATGCAATTCACGGTGTTTTCTTCCATTCGGAAACCCGTTCTCTCAACTTGTTTGTCGTTGGGGTTGGACTTATCGGGAAAACACTTTTAGAACAAATAAAAAATCAGACAAAGTATCTGCGGGAAGAAAAATTCCTGAATCTGAATATTGCCGGACTTTCGAACACGAAAAAAATGCTGCTTGATCCGGACGGAGTCGGATCGGCACATTGGAAGGAAAGAATTGAAGGTGAAGGTGTAAAAACCAGTTTGCCGGCTTTCGTTCAGCGGATGATCGAACTGAACCTGCCAAACAGCGTTTTTGTGGATTGTACTTCTGATAAGGATATCGTACAATATTATAATATGCTGCTCGATGCCAGCATATCCGTTGTTACTCCTAATAAAGTAGCAAATTCAGGTACCTATGCAGAATATATTTCCCTGCAAAGAACGGCATTGAAGAGAGGCGTTAAGTTTTTATATGAGACCAACGTGGGTGCGGGATTGCCGATCATTAATACGATCCAGGGACTAATGTCAAGCGGTGATAAATTTCTGAAAATTGAGGCGATTCTTTCCGGAACTTTATCCTATATTTTTAACTCATTCGGGCCGGGAATACGGTTTGTGGATGTTGTTAAGGAAGCAAAAGCAAAAGGTTTTACCGAACCGGATCCACGCGACGATTTGAGCGGCGCTGATGTGGCGCGTAAAATATTAATTCTGGCTCGTGAAGTAGGTGTTCCGCTTGAATCAGAAGACGTAAAAGTCGCACAGCTTTTACCGGATAATTGTTTGCAGGCGCCGACAGTTGAATCATTTTTTGATGAGTTGATTATTTCAAATGATTATTTTGCAACGTTGCAGGCAAATGCAGAAGCCAATGGTGAAGTGCTGCGCTTTATTGCAACTTTGGAAAATGGAAAAGCGGTTGTTGAATTGCGAACTGTAAATCAGCAGCACCCGTTTTATACTTTGTCAGGAAGTGATAACATTATTTCTTTTACAACAGAAAGGTATAAAGATCGTCCTTTGGTAATTAAAGGCCCTGGTGCAGGAGC
The DNA here is from genome assembly GCF_900108855.1 of Dyadobacter koreensis. Lineage (GTDB taxonomy): Bacteria > Bacteroidota > Bacteroidia > Cytophagales > Spirosomataceae > Dyadobacter > Dyadobacter koreensis. The sequence continues at coordinate 56,470 of NZ_FNXY01000012.1, read as the reverse complement.
GGAAGTTACCGCGTCAGGAGTGTTTGCAGATATTATGAGCATCAGTAGTTATTTGGGGTAGAAGGTTTTAAATTGATGTAGATTTTCAGATAGCCATTTGAACTATGAGCAATAGAAAGATTCCGGAATCGGTAGCCAGGTTAACTGAGGATTTCATAACTCATGTTGATAAATTACATGGCGAAAGGCTAGATAAAGTAATTCTATACGGATCATACGCAAGAGGAGAAGAACGGATAGACTCAGATGTAGATTATCTGGTTATACTAAATGATGATGAAATCCGAACTTTTAAAGAGATAAGTAATCTATCTCCGGTAACGTTTGAGCTATCTATTCAATATTCCGTTTCGGTTTCTGCTATTCCTGTGTCTAAGTCGAAGTTTATGCAAGAATGGTCTCCACTATACCACAATGTTCGTAATGAAGGTATTGTAATATGAGTTACCATTCAATAGCGAATATAATATCAAAAGCATCTGATTGTCTGGATGATTCGATGTTGCTATTGTCAGAGGAAAGTTATGATGCAGCATTAAATAGGTCATACTATGCAATGTTTCATAGTATTCAAGCGCTACTTTTAACAATCAGCTTCGTTGCAAAATCTCATTCAGGTGCACATAATGCTTTTCACAAGCAATTTATTCTAACACAGATATCGCCTCGCAATCTCGGTCTGGTACTTAAAAGAACCTTTGAAAAGCAACAGTTTGGAGATTATGACTATGATGAGGTGCTGTTTGAAGATGCCAAGGAATCTGTGGAAGATGCGAGACTTTTTTCGAAGCAACTGTCCTCTATTTAAAGGAAAATAATTTTTTAAAGTGAATTATATAAAAGCTTTTGCCCCGGCCACAGTTGCCAATGTTTCCTGTGGATTTGACATTTTCGGTTTTGCCATTGAAGAACCAGGTGATGTGGTTGAAATATGGCGCCGCGACGAACCGGGAATTATTATTAAAGACATTTTTGGTGACGAAGGCAGATTGCCACGAAATCCTGAAAAAAATGCAGTGACGGGCGTGATGATTCATTTGCTGAAACATCTTGGCATTACCAATTTTGGCTGTGAAGTAGCGCTTCATAAAAATATGCCATTGGGAAGTGGTATGGGATCAAGTGCTGCCAGTGCCGTAGCAGGTGTTGTCGCGATGAATGAACTTCTTGACTGCCCGCTTGCAAGAACAGAACTTCTGCCATTCGCGATGGAAGGCGAGCGCATAGCTTCCGGTTCTGCTCATGCCGACAATGTTGGTCCTGCACTTTTGGGTGGTTTTGTGATCATAAGAAGTTATAGTCCTTTGGATGTTTTCTCTATTCCTGTACCAAAAGATCTTTATTGCACATTAGTTCATCCCGATATTGAGATCAATACAAAAGATGCCCGGTATATTCTTAGGGATGAAGTTTCGCTCAAAAATACCATTTCTCAAATGGGAAATGTCGCCGGTTTGGTTGCTGGGCTTATGAAGGAAGACTATGATCTGATCAGCCGATCGATGGTTGATGTGATTATTGAACCTGTTCGTTCCATACTGATTCCCGAATTCAATAAGGTAAAACAGGCAGCTCTGGATCATGGCGCTTTGGGGTGCAGTATTTCTGGCTCGGGGCCTTCCATGTTTGCTTTGAGCCGTGGGATTGAAAATGCGAAAAAGGTAGGAGAAGTGATGAAAAGAACGTTTTCCGAAGCCGGGATTGAATCCAGTACGCATGTTTCGCTTATTAACCAGGGCGGGCCGCTTATTATGGAAAAGAATTAATCTTCATTGACAACAAATATTTTACAATTACCGCAGCGTTTAAACTTGTCTTTTTCTGAACTTTCTGCGTAATTTTAAATGTTACATAATCCATAAGCATTAAATAAAAAGATCATGGTTACTGTAAGTGATACTGCGAAGAATAAAATCATAGAATTACGTAAGGCTGATGGGCACGAGGATGATTACCAGATCCGTGTTGGTGTTTTAGGTGGAGGTTGTTCAGGGTTGACATACAATCTTGAATTTAACTCAGATACCAATCCTAATGACATGGTCTTTGAAGATAAGGGCGTTAAGATTATCGTCGATAAAAAAAGCATTCTCTATCTGGCAGGTACTACGTTAGACTTTTCTGACGGCCTGAACGGTAAAGGATTTCAGTTTGTTAATCCAAATGCCACACGTACTTGTGGTTGTGGCGAAAGTTTTGCCGTATAAATTTTAGATTTTGTGGATAATAGTAAAGGCGTTGTGACTTATCACGGCGCTTTTTTTCATTTTGTGACGAAGCAAAAAAGAAGAAGTAGTATATTTTCCTTATTTTATTGTTTTTTTGTGGAAGGAAAGCGTTTGTCCGGTATCAGGTTGCTTCAATTTGTATGAAACCAAGCCGGGAAACAAAATCCAACCGTATCAGCGGACCGTTTTCAATTTTCCACTTTCAATTTTCAACCTAATAAATGAAACCAACTCTTTTAATTTTGGCTGCCGGAATAGGAAGCCGTTATGGAGGTATTAAACAACTTGACCAATTCGGTCCCAATGGAGAAACCATTATTGATTACTCTTTATATGATGCAATTCGCAGTGGTTTTGGCAAGGTGGTATTTATAGTACGTAAGGAAATAAAGGATGAAGCGGAAGCATTATTTGCTCCAAAATTAAAAGGAAAGATTGACTACGATTTCGCGATTCAGGGCGTGCAGTCTTATGTGCCGGAAGATCTTGGAGCCGTTGAGCGTGTGAAACCCTGGGGAACGGGGCACGCAACATTATGCGCATGGGAACAAACTGATACTCCTTTTGCCGTAATCAATGCGGATGATTTTTACGGTCTGGGTGCTTTTGAAACCATGTCCAAATTTTTGAGTACAGATACCAATGACAAGCAGCATGCGATGATTGGTTATGAAATAAAAAGAACACTTTCAGAAAACGGCACGGTTTCAAGAGGTGTTTGTATTGAAAGAGAAGATCAGAATCTTGCTTCAGTTGTTGAAAGGACCAAAATTTTTGAAGAGGACGGGACTATTTATTTTGAAGAAGAAGGTGAAAAAACAGAGCTTGCTCCTGAAACACCGGTTTCTATGAATTTCTGGGGCTTCAAACCTTCGATGTTCCCAATCACGAAAGAATTATTCGAGGAGTATGCACGTATTAATCTAAACACACCCAAAGCTGAGTTTTATATTCCAACTGTGATGACTTACATCATTGAAAATGGACTGGGCGATTGCAGGGTTTTCCGCAGTTCATCCGATTGGTTTGGCGTTACTTATCCGGAAGATAAACCGAAAGTTCAGGCATCGCTTGCATCCCTGCACGATTCAGGAGAGTATCCTGCAAAACTTTGGGAATAGAGTAGTTATTTATAAGAACAAAAAGTCAAGGCTAGGTTTGACTTTTTGTTCTTCTTCTATTCAGGAAATATGTTCAACTTATTTCTTTAATAACGCTTCCATCATTTTCTCAGCCAGGAATTTATTTCCTGTTTCATTTAGATGAACGCGGTCTGTCGTCAGAATTTCCTTCTCTTTGTTTTCAGGATTGTTTTTCACTTCATATTCCTGGAAATATTTTCTCAGATCACAAAGCTGAAGGTTATTTTTAGCGGCAATGTCACGGATCAGTTTTGAATAATGATTAAGATCGCCATCCTGCATATTTGAATTATCATTTCTTTCTCCAATCACAGTCGGCGTACAAAGAATCACGCGGATATTTTGTGCCTTCATTTTTTTGATAAGCGCCTCGTAAAACTTCACATATTTGTCAGGATCAGTCCCCGTCCCCATCGAACTTTTGTGCCAAACGTCATTAATTCCGACGTATATAAAGACAACATCCGGTTTTTTGGATAACACGTCATCTTCCAGACGCAAATACAGATCATAAACCTTATTTCCTCCAATACCTGCACCCATCAACTCAAACTGACCACTTTGATTATTTGTTTTCAGCATTTCTGTCATCATCGTGATATAACCCTTCGGTCCAACACCAGCCTGCGTAATAGAATCACCAAAAAATATAACGCGCAATGGCTTATCCTGCTTCATAGCGAGCAATGGGAAAGCGATAAGTGCAATTTGTAAAAGTCTGAAAATAATTCGCATGAGTTTAAAAAGATTAGTTTTTAGAGGAAAAGACAGAGATATATAAAAGTTACCCTGAAATATTATTTTCCATTTCAGACAAGAATCCGAGATTATTTTATCAATTCGATTTCAGGAATATCAAGCGAATAACGAAGTGCAAAAGCTCGTCCGGGCGACATATCCGGCTGCCATTGAAGGGGAAGTTTGATGGTCCGGACAGCTTGCTGAATTAAGGCGGTGACCAATAAATGATTATCAAAAACAGTACAGGTTAAAACTTCTCCAAACAAAACCAGTTGCTCGTCTGTTTGATGTTTTGGTAAATAGACCTCTGACGGCGTCCCCTGATTGATAATCTGGCCATTTTCTATAACAATCACCTGATGTGCCATTCGGAAAATTTCACCAAGGTCATGGGTGACGATAATCATTGTAAAACCGTGTTCCTGTTGAAGATTCAGCAAATATTCCTGCAAGCGCCGCCGCATATGATGATCCAATGCAGCAAGGGGTTCGTCAAGTAACATTAAATCTGGTTTTCTTACGAGCGCGCGGGCCAGTGCGGCACGTTGCTGTTGCCCTCCGGAAAGCTGATGAGGTTTTCGTTCTGAAAGCTGGGTGAGCTCAACGGCATTTAGCAGGTCGTCTACAATTTTTTTATCAGAATTTTTGTCAAGTGCAAAGAGAAGATTTTCTCTCACACTCAGGTGTGGAAATAAAGCATAATCCTGAAAAACAAAACCGATACTCCTGTGCTGCGGGGAAATTGAAAAGTTGACAGAAGTGTTTAACCAGACGTCATTGCCAAACCTGATTTTCCCTGAATCCGGAGTGATTAATCCCGAAATTTGGCGTAACAATGTGGTTTTACCTGCACCAGACGGTCCGGTAATTGCTGTGATACTCCCTTTTGGGGCAGAAAATACAATATCCATCGGAAGAATTCCGCTGGCTGTTTGTAAGGAATGCCTGATGGAAATATCAAGAAGTTTGTCGGACACTTAATAAGCGGTTGTTGATAGAATATACCAAAAGTAAGATAATAAAAGTGACGGTAAAAAGTACCAAAGCGTATTGGTTGGCACCAGCATAATTTAATGCTTCCACTTCATTGTATATTGCAACCGAAGCAACCTTGGTTACACCCGGGATATTTCCCCCGATCATTAATACGACTCCAAATTCGCCAACTGTATGAGCAAATGTGAGTACGATCGCAGTCAAAATCGCAGATTTGCTATTGGGTAAAAGGATTTTGTAAAATGTTTCAAACTGACTTTTTCCCAGTGTATAAGAAGCTTCTCGCAAAGATGCAGGAAGAGATTGCAAACCGGCTCGTAACGGATATACCATAAAAGGCAGGCTGTAAATAACAGAACCAATGACCAATCCGGGAAATGAAAATACGAGCCGCAAACCTAAAATATTTTCAATCCAGGCGCCAAACCAGTAGGATGGACTAAATGCGAGCAATAAGTAAAAACCCAAAACGGACGGTGGAAGAACCAGTGGCATTCCAATTACCGCCTCAACCAAACCCCGCCCCTTAAACTTTGCAAAAGCCAGCCAATAGGCAAGAGGAAGGGCGACGACAAAAAGAATAATCGACGTGATGATTGCCAGCCTGAATGTGAGCCAAAGTGGTTGCCAATCCATATTAATTTTGATTGATAGAATGAGTGAATGATAGAATGTATCGCCCGTTTCGAATTTGTTTACTTATATCCGTATTTTTTAAAAATCGTTTTTGCCTTTGGTGAGTACAGGAAGTCGTAAAATTTCTGACTTGTTTCTTTTTTTGGAGAATTTTCACTGTGGCGAAGGAGCAACGCTGCTTGCGCGATTGGATTGTATAAGCTTGAATCCACAAGCGAATAATGTCCTTTATCTTTCATTTCCGGCGCCAGTATTACCGAAAGGGCGGTAAATCCTGCTTCTACATTGCCAGTCGTGATATACTGTGCTGCCTGTGCGATGCTTTCTCCGTAAACAATTTTATTTTTTATTGGTTCGAATAAATTTTGCTTCGTTAAGGCCTGAATTGCTGCGTCGCCATACGGGGCAAGTTTTGGATTTGGTAGTGCTATTTTTTTGACCTTATCCGAGTTTAAGATGCTCAGATTTAAATCCTTTTCAGGAATTGTGAGAGACCATAAAGCTAATGTCCCATAAGCGTAAATTTTAGGTTCCACATCGGAGCCTCCGTTTTTATAAATTTCGCCGGGATATTTGGTATCTGCTGAGACGAATACGTCAAAGGGTGCGCCTTCGCGAATTTGTGCTGTTAGTTTTCCGGAAGAACTGACTACAATTTCAATCTCCTTGCCGGATTCTTTTTCAAATTCAGCCTTTAACTCTTTCATAACGTATTGTACGTTGGCCGCCGTGGCAACGATAATTTTTTCCGAAGGTTTTGAACAACCTCCAAGAAGAATCAAAATCAGAAGAAAAATGTGTTTCCGGTTCATTTCGCTAATTTAACGCATTACGATGAATAGACACACAAAATCAAAAAAACCAAAATCAACACAGCCCTGAAAGGGCGCGATATCTTGGCATGGGGCATCGCCCTGTGGCTGTGATGCCGGATGTTAATATGGTGCCGTAATGACTATATTATTTGATGGGCGTTATTAATAGGGCGTTGCCCTATTCTCAGATATAGCGCCCTTTCAGGGCTTTCGGCTTGGAAAGTTTTGGATCGTTGTCTGCTAATTGCATCCATTGTATTTAAATATCGTAAATTGCGTCCCATTTTGACCGGCACAGCCGGAAATAATAATTAATGCGTTAAACAATGATAATAGAAACTGCCCAGCGCACCCGGCAAACGTCGGAGTATTACTTTTCAGTAAAGCTGGCCGAAGTAAGAAAATTAGTAGCCGAAGGACATGACGTGATCAATCTTGGGATTGGAAATCCGGACATGATGCCTTCTGAGCAAACGCTAACAGCACTTTCAGAGGCCGCTTTAAAGCCTCAGGCACATGGTTATCAACCGTATGTCGGTACTGTATCTTTTCGGAATGCAATTGCAGAATATTATCAAAGGACCTATGGAGTTACCCTAAATCCAAGTTCTGAAATCCTTCCTTTGATTGGATCGAAAGAAGGGATTACACATATTTCTCTGACATTTCTTGATCCGGGAGATGAAGTGCTGGTTCCCGAATTAGGTTATCCTGCTTATCGTGCCGTCAGCCAGATGGTCGGTGCAGCGGTGAAAGAATATCCCTTACAGGAAGAGTCCGGATGGCAGCCGAACTGGGAAGTGATGGAAGAATTGGTCACGCCGCGGACCAAAATAATGTGGCTTAATTATCCGCATATGCCAACGGGTGCTCCTGCAACCGAAGAATTATTTGAGGCAGCGGTCGCTTTTGCCAAAAAGCACAAGGTATTGCTTTGCCATGACAATCCATATAGCCTCGTTTTGAACAAAAAAGAACCGATCAGTTTGTTGTCGGTCACTGGCGCAAAAGATGTTGCGATCGAGCTTAATTCGATGAGTAAATCACACAACATGGCTGGCTGGCGATTAGGCTGGCTGGCAGGTGCGAAACCTTACATCGATGCCGTTTTGACAATAAAGAGCAACGTCGATTCCGGAATGTTCTGGGCTTTACAGGAGGCGGCGGTTGCTGCGCTTGGAAATTCTCAGGAATGGCATGACGATAGGAATGCTGTATATCAGGGACGTCTGGAAGCATCCGAAGCATTTTTAAATGCTGTCGGCTGTACGTGGGATAAAAAGCAGGAAGGGATGTTTTTATGGGGAAAACTACCAGATTCAGTCGAGTCTGCTGAAAAACTGGTAAACAACCTGTTGACAGAAAAGCATGTTTTCATCGCACCCGGATTTATATTTGGACCAAAAGGGCAGCGTTATATCCGTCTTTCTCTTTGTATGCCAAAAGAAAGAATCTGGGAAGCCGTTGAGCGTCTCAAAAGTTAATTATTATTCTTATAAAATCTCATATCCTGCAAGAAGTCTTCTTGCAGGAAAATTTTCAATATACATGATAATCAGCATTATAGGAGTGGGCCTGCTTGGCGGCTCATTCGCATTATCGCTCCGGGAAAAATACCCGAATATGAAATTTGTTGGTGTTGACCAATCCGTTGTCAATCAAAAAATTGCGCTTGCAAAAGGGATCGTCGACGAAATCATGACGCTGGAAGAAGCGTTACAGGTGGCAGAACTGAATATTCTGGCAACACCTGTTGATGCTATTACTTTACTTTTGCCAAAAATATTGGATCAGATTCCTGAGGGCAGAACACTGATGGATTTTGGCTCTACAAAAGAATTGATTTGTAAAGTGGCAGATGCGCATCCAAAACGTACACAATTCGTAGCCGTTCATCCTATGGCCGGTACTGAAAACTCGGGACCGGGTGCTGCGTTCAAAGAATTATTGCCGGGAAAAAACGTGATCATTTGTGATAAGGAAAAAAGTGATACCGACTGTCTGACATTGGCCGATACTTTCCTGCGGGACATCGGTATGAAAATTCATTACATGAAACCAGTTGAACATGACCTTCACCTGGCCTATGTTTCGCATTTAAGTCACATCAGCTCTTTTGCACTTGGCCTTACAGTGCTTGAAAAGGAACGTGATGAAAAGGCAATTTTTGATATGGCAAGTACCGGGTTTTCTTCAACAGTTCGTCTGGCAAAAAGCTCTCCGCAAATGTGGGCGCCAATTTTTGACCAGAATAAACAGAATGTTTCAAAAGCACTTGGAGATTATATCGAATTCCTGAAAAAATTTAAAGTTGCCATTGACAGTGAAGACCTACCAACAAGTCTGGATTTTATGTCGAAAGCAAATGATATCGGCAGGATTTTGAGTGGTATAGAAAAAAAGTAAACCATCTGATGCCTGAAATTTGTTATATTTCGTAATCACTAGAAATGTAATCGCATGGAATTTCCGTTAATCATACGTCCCGTGGCCGGTCTTACTGAGGATATGTTCTTCGATCTTTGTCAGGCGAATGAGCAGCTTTGCATGGAGCGAGATAAAGACGGAAATATAATTGTTATGGCGCCGACAGGATCAGATACGGGGAATTATAATTTTGAATTTGGTTTAGAGCTTGGGCTTTGGAATAGGGAAACTAAGTTAGGTTACGTTTTCGATTCTTCATCCGGTTTTACCTTGCCAAATGGAGCTGTAAGATCTCCTGATCTTTCCTGGATTTCTAAAAGTAGATGGGAAGCTTTAACAGAAGCAGATCGTAAAAAATTTGCGCCTATATGTCCTGATCTTGTTGTAGAAGTCCGTTCTTTAAGTGATGATATCTCTGATCTCCATGATAAGATGAGAGAGTATCAATTGAATGGTTGCCTTTTAGGATGGCTCATCGATCGAATCAACAAAAAAATCCACATTTACAGACAAGACGGTTCTGTTGAAGTTAAAGTAAATATTCCAGTAAAGTTGAGTGGTGAGGATATACTTCCTGGTTTGATTGTAGAAACGAGATTTTGATTACAACATAACAAAAACACCCCGGCAAATTTATTTGCCGGGGTGTTTTTGTTATGATCTATTTTGTCTAACTCTTCTTCTTCACTTCAACAACCACCGCACCGACAACCAGAGCGATCAAAAGCAGCGAACTTACCAGATCAATTTTATTTCCGACAGCGATTGAAACAGGTTCGAATCGGAATTGAATCGTATGTTTTCCGGCTGGAACACGCAGCGCACGAAGCACATAATTCGCCCGGATCATGTCGGCAGGTTTTCCGTCGATCGTTACTTTCCATTCATTGCGAACGTTATAGTAGATTTCCGAGAATACCGCTAAGCCTTCATTTTTCGCATTGCTTTCATAGATCAGTTCATTCGGCTTATAAGTAATCAGACTGATTTTATCAGTAGAATCTGTTGCCAGTTTTAATCCTGTCAACTTATCGGCAAAACGCTGATCGATCACAGCGGTTTCTCTCGGTTTTAAAGAATCAAGTGCCGCCATTTCTGCATCCGCATTTGGCACCAGTTTATAATTGCTAACAAACCAGGCATGACCAAAAGCGTCAGGATTTGGCTGAGCAACCTGCTGCCCCTGCTGATCAACACTTAAAATGTACTTCGTATTAAGCATATTCAGGATGCCTGGATTCGCATTTTGCTTCGCGATCTGATGCTCAAATAATTCCTGATAACGTCTCAGTTTTGCTCCGTGGTACCCCCCCAGAGATTTATGGTAATAAGAAGCGTCAGCACTGTTAAACGTACTTCTTGACACATCCAGAACTTTATAGTCAGGATCCGGATCGGCCATAATTCTTTCATCGGCAGGACTCGGCGCAAGAGCCGCCTGCGATGCACTTTTACTAACAAAGTCAGCATTGTTCAGATACCTTTTGTCGATACCGAACATATCAAAAATCATCAATAAAAGTAAGATTGGATATAGCAGAGCAGTTTTAATCTTGTCTCTCATCCACATCCAGATCAAACCAGCTGTTACAACAATGAAAAATAAGCTGCGGAAAGCATCGGTACGCATCAAACCGGCACGATCCTGAACGATGGCGTTAACTATTTGCTGCCCGAAAGCTTTATCGTTTGCCTGCTGTCCAAAGTTTTCAGCCAGTTGCTGATCGCTTAATCCCTGGAAATTGAAAAACAAGGTTGGCATAAGAGCCAGAATTAGAGAAATCCCACCTGTAATTGCCAGACTTATCAGCAATGGACGTTGCAAATCTTTCCAGCTGATCTTCTTTTGTGCCAACGTATGAAGGGCTAAAACGGCCAGGAAAACCATTAAAAGCTGCACAAGTGCCAGAACCATTGTGATTGCTCTGAACTTGTTGAACATTGGGAAATAATCGTAAAAGAGATAATTGAAAGTAGCGAAGTTTTTACCCCACGACCAGAATAAGTAAAGTACAACTGCGCCTGCAATCCAGTTTTTTATCGGCCCTTTCACGATAAATAAACCCAAAATAAACAAGAAGAATATAATCGCACCCGCGTAGACCGGACCACTTACGATCGGTTGATCTCCCCAATACAATGGCAAGGATTGAACGACACTGCTCGCAGTTGCTGCGTCAAGGCCTCTGTTTACCAATACTTTATAAGTTTCTGATGTATTGGAAAGTGACGCTCCATTAGAACCGCCATAAGCGTTTGGTATCAGTAAAGTAAGTGTTTCCCCAATTCCATAACTGTAAGAAAAGGCATATTCCTTGTCTAACCCACTTTGTTTTTCATCCGTTTTTACACCATTCGAAACACTCAGTTCAGGTTTGCCACGGATGGTTTCATTGCTGTAATCATATCCATTCCATAAGCGTGTTGTATGTGTTCCGACAGCAACAGCCGCGGAAAATGCCAGACCGATAATGATAAATGAAAGTTTTTTTATCTCACCGCTTTTGATCAGCGGAAGACTTTCAATGATTACCAAAATAATAATTCCGATTCCCAGATAATAAGTGATCTGAACGTGGTTTGCGTAAAGTTCAAGAGACAGAAAAATAGCCGTTACTGCCGCTCCTGCCAGCCAGTTTTTCCGGAAAGCCAAAATTACACCAGCCAAAACCCCCGGCGCATAATAAATCGCCAGCATCTTGGAAACGTGCCCCGCTTCCAGACTCACAAGATTCCAGGCTGCAAAGCCGAATGAAATAGCTCCCAATGCGGAAAGCCAGATTCCCGCACCGGCGACAAGGAACAGAATATAGGCGCTGACACAGCCGATCAGAAAATAATTGGCAGGAGCAGGTAAAATCTTATTCACAGCCTGTCCAATTTTTGTCGAGATACTCGTTGGATAATCTCCGGCAATCATGTAGGCTGGCATTCCGGCAAACATACTATTGGTCCAGTTTGACCATTCGCCTGTTTTTTCGTGGTAAGTAACTACTTCACGTGCAGCAGCTTTTGCCTGTACATCGTCATGCTGATTCAGTTTTTTGCCTTCCAGAACCGGGAATGCATACATCAGCGACAAAAACATAAAGCCTACTACTGCAACCAGATGCGGCCAGATTCGTTGCCAGGAGAATAAATTTTTCATTTTGATAATAGTAAACCGAAAGGGTATTAAAAATGATGATGTTATAATATCAATAATACGTACAAATGTGACTTTTCTTTCACAATACTCCCAAAGATCATTTAACCTTGTACGTTAATTTTTTGTTAACAAGCGCAAATATAAAAGTATTGATATATGTTTGGGATGTAAAATTTGAATCTGTTTTTGGTATTTTTTTGATAGAAATCCGAAATAGGACGTAAAATTTCAGAAAATACCCGATAAATTTGCAGAAATTGTGCCTTCAAGTTAGATCACAACAGAAATAGGATTGATTAGTAGTAACCCGATATATAAATGAAAAGAATTGGAGTTTTTACCTCAGGAGGAGATGCACCCGGAATGAACGCTTGTATCCGTGCGGTTGTGCGCGGTGCTGTGTACCATGGAATTGAAGTGTATGGAATCCGCAGAGGATATAGTGGTATGATTGCCGGAGATGTCTATAAAATGGAATCACACTCGGTGAGTAATATTGTACAACGTGGCGGAACAATACTTAAATCTGCTCGTAGTAAAGAATTTATGACGCCGGAGGGCCGTAAAAAAGCGTACGATCAACTCAACGAACATGGTATTGAAGGGTTGGTTGCGATTGGTGGAAACGGAACGTTTACTGGTGCAATGATTTTTGGTAATGAATATGGAATTCCTACCGTAGGCGCGCCGGGAACAATCGATAATGACTTGTATGGAACAGATTATACAATTGGTTTTGATACTGCAGTAAATACAGCTTTGGACGCGATCGACCGGATCCGTGATACTGCAAGTTCTCACGACCGTATCTTTTTTATTGAAGTAATGGGCCGCGATTCAGGTTATATCGCTGTACAGTCTGGTATTGCAGGTGGTGCTGAGTTGGTAATGGTGCCGGAAGTTCTTACGCCGTTGTCAGAGGTTGTTGAAACTTTGAAACAAGGATGGAGCCGTTCAAAATCTTCTTCGATTATCGTTGTTGCAGAGGGTGATGAAGCAGGTAGTGCAGTGGAAGTTGCAGAAAAAATTAAATCTCAGGTGGATGAAAACGCGGATATCCGTGTAACAACTTTGGGACATACACAGCGCGGAGGTTCCCCTTCTGCTTATGACCGTATTCTTGCCAGCCGTTTAGGTTTGGGCGCATTGGAAGGACTTATCGGCGGACAGAAAAATGTAATGGCAGGTATTATAAACAATGACCTTGTCTATACACCGTTCGAAGATACAATCCGTCTTCCCAAACCAATCAGCGATGATTTGTTGAGAATGGTTAAAATATTGAGCGTTTAGTTATAAGAAATTTGTAGTCAGGAATAGTCACTTGTTGTTACGCATTGAATGGTAACAATAAATGACAATTACCTGACTTGCATCACGAGCAACTTTTAACAGTAACCCATAATTTTATAGATTACAATTCCTACCAGCTCTCTAAATAAAAGTTGTGAATATCCGAGTACTTCTGGACTTGGAATAAAATATTCTTTGATCTGCGGATCATAATTATTGCCATAAAAATCGGCGGGGAACTGATCAGTTTTAATTCCTGCTTTTTCAAAACAGCCAACCGACCGGCGCATATGGAAAGCAGAGGTTATCAGAAGATAGCTGCCTTTGGGAAATTCCCGATTTAAGATTTTTGCCGTGAAAAGTGCGTTTTCTCTCGTGTTTCGGGCACTTTGTTCCAAAATAATATCGTTCGGATTAACTCCCCATTGTATTAAAAAATTTGCCGCTTGCTGCGCTTCTCCCTTTCCAATATCTGTAAATTGTTTTCCGCTGGCTCCTGTGATAACTATCTTTTTAATTTTTCCGGCTTTGTATAATTCGTAAGTCTGTAAAAAACGGTCTGCATGAAGTCCAAGACCAGGATCGGAAGACAATCCAGGAATATTTATTAATCCTCCGGTAAGCAAAATACCGGCGTCATACATTTTAGAAACCTCTCTGATTTTGACAGGTTTATATTCCCACCAGACAAAGGCCTTATTGATCAGATAAGAATTGGATATTAAAAACAGAATCAGAAAAGACAGTACGACAGCATTTTTCTTACGTTTTGGTTTTTTAGTGCCAAGTGCATATAGTAAAAGAATCAGGCTGATACTTAGCGGCATCAAGAGGAAATCGATCGTTTTGGATAGAAAAAAAAACATTTGGGTACGAAGCTGGTAGAAGTAAGCGTTTTGATTTTAATTTTGTGTTCAAGTCACGATTTAGCTTAATAATTATACAGATCATAATTTCCCCTCATTTCAAATGAAAAAAACGACGCACACGGCATTTTTGACTTCTTTGTTTCTCCTCAGTTTAGTGGCGTACTCTTTCGGTCAGGGATACCGTATCGAGGCGACTTTGAAAGGCGTCAGGGATAGTTCTTTTGTCCTTGGCCATTATAGTTACAGCAACAAACAGTTCGTAGCAAAAGATACTGCAAAAGCGGATGCGAATGGTCATATGGTCTTTGAAGGCAAAACAAATTTGCCGGGCGGACTTTATCTGTTGCTTTTTCCGGGCAATCAGAAATGGATCGAGATTGTTTATTCGGGAAAGGAAACCAACTTTTCCATGGAAACAGACACGGCCAGTTTAGTTGAAAGTATGCAGGTGAAAGGCTCTAAAGATAATCAGCTATTTTATGCTTATCAGAAAGAACTGAAAAAAGGAGTTCAGCAAATCGAAGCGCTGAATCAAAATAAAACGGCTGATACTCCGGCAAAAATGAAGGCTGCACAAGATAATTTCAAAACTTACCGCGATAAATTTTTTAAAGAGAACGCAGATTCTTTTACAATAAAATTATTTAAAATGTCCAGCGAGCCTGAGGTGCCGGCGGCTCCGAAACTTGCTAACGGTAAAACAGATTCACTTTGGGTGTTTAATTATTATAAAGGACACTATTGGGACGAAATCGATTTTTCAGACGACAGAATCTTGCGTACTCCTTTTCTGGAAGCAAAAATTGATCGCTATATCAAAAATCTGGTTGTTCAAACGCCTGATTCCTTAATCAAGGACACGGACTGGCTGGTAGCAAAAGCATCAGCGAATAAGGACGTGAAATCGTATGTAGTTTTTTACATAATCAACCAATACGAAAATCCAAAAACCGTAGGAACTGAGGCGCTTTGGGTTCATATGGCGAATAAATATTATTTGTCCGGGGATATGGGGATTTCGGAAGATGCTAAAAAACGTATCTCGGAGAAGGTCAACACGCTTAAAGATGTGTTGGTAAACAAAACTTTCCCACCCTTGCCTGTAACAGATGCGGCGGGGAAAAAGATTAATCTTCAAGCAATTGACGCCAGTTATACCGTTCTGTTTTTCTACGCAGCAACATGCGGACATTGCAAGGAGGCATCTCCGGTATTGAAATCTTTTTATGATAAAAATAAAGCTGACGGTGTGAAAGTAATTGCCATTGATACGGAGCATAACCAGGAAGAATGGAAATCATTTGTTAAAACCTACCATCTGGAAGAACTGATCAACGGTTTTGATCCATTAAATCAGGTTGATTTTAATAAAAGGTTCGATGTGGTAACAACGCCAACGATTTATGTTTTGGATAAAAACAAAAAGATTATCGCACGTAAAATGCCAGTTGAACAGCTGGATGATTTCCTGAATTATTACAAGAAAAAACAACTGGCTTCTGCCAAATAGTATTCTAGATTTTAGCAAACAAAAACGCCGCAAAAGATAGCTTTTGCGGCGTTTTTGTTAGTTCCAGATTGAATCTGAAATGATTTTATAAAAATGCTACGCAAATTGGCAGTTTTGCCGATATGCTCTCGTGTTTAAAAGTTAGTTTCCCCGTTTTAGCATTCACTTCATAAACAACAAGATTATCCTTATCCTGATTCGCTACGATCATATATTTGCCCGTCGGGTCGATATTGAAATCACGTGGCGTTTTGATTGCCTGTGTCTGTTCATCCACTTTTTGTAACGTCCCATCAGCTTTGATCTGAAAAGCGCTGATACTGTTATGACCGCGGTTTGAAGTGTAAACAAATTTTCCATTTGGATGTAAGCGAATGGCAGAACTGGTACTTGGGTCTTTGAAATCTGCCGGAATAGTCGGATAACTTGCGATCGCTGTGATCACGCCGACATCATTGATGGAACAGGCCGTCACGGTCAGGTCTAGTTCATTGAGGATAAACATATTTTTTCCTGACGGAGTAATCACAAAATGTCTTGGTCCGGCGCCAGGTTTTGCTTCAAATGCAGCTTGTGCGGGATTCGGTTTTAACTCACCTGTTTGCGTATTAACTACATAATTCATCACATGATCCGTCCCCAGATCCACTGTATAAACGTATTTTCCGTTTGGTGACGCCGCCGAAAAATGCGCGTGTGCTTTTTCCTGACGTTTTTCGTTAGGGCCTTTTCCGGTGAATTGTTGCGAAAAAGTTGGTGGATTTACTTTCCCATCGGCTGCTAGTGTATAAGCCGTAAAACTTCCACCTGTATAGTTAGAGGCAAAAGCCATTTTCCCGGACGGATCTACCGAAACATGGCAAGGGTTCATACCTTCGGAAGACTGGCTGTTCAAATACGTTAATTTGTGATCTGTTCCGATGGCATATGCGGAGATCTTATTATCACCGGTAACTGCGTATAAGTTTTTTTTACTTGGAGAAATACTTACATAACCGGGTGCTGGTGCCGTTTTAAAAGATTCTTTCAGCACGATCTGTCCGGTCGCCAAATCGAGTTCGGCCAGTGAAATTGCAGCATTTTCAGATTTGTCCTGTGAACCAATATAGAACAGAACCGTTTTATCTTTAAACGAAAAGGCTGATAAACCCAGAGCGAGGACAAATATCAAACTTATTAGTTTTCTCATGAGAGTGTAGTTTTGATTTTATGGAATAATCAGCAAAGGGGAATTGACTGTATTTTTAATGTACAAATCTGTTTTATAAATCAGAAAAGAATATTTTAATCAATAAAGTGAAAAATAATGGATGCAATTACCTGGCAGGATTTTGAAAAAGTTGATCAGAGAGTTGGCACAATTATCCGGGTCGAAGATTTTCCGAAAGCGCGAAAACCGGCCTATAAAATTTGGATTGATCTTGGCGAAGAAATTGGAGTAAAACAAAGCTCCGCACAAATCACGAAACGATATTCGAAAGAGGAATTAGTTGGAAAACAGGTTTTATGCGTCGTCAATTTTCCAATAAAACAGATTGCTGATTTTCGTTCGGAAGTATTGACGACCGGATTTGTTCTGGATGATGGTGAGGTTGTTCTGGCGGTTGCGGACCAATCTTTGCCAAATGGTACCAGGCTAGCATAAGCGTTTCATAATCATGTAAGTCCGGACTGGAATTCTGTAATAAAATCGGCGTCGGCTTACCGTATCTTTGATACATAGATTTTAGAAATACCATGGATACGGATCAAAAAGTTTTAAATACAAAAAAAGTCACATTACCAGTAATGGGAATGTCCTGTGCGGCATGTGCGGTAAGTGTGGAATCCATGCTTAAAAGTACTTCCGGAGTTGCTGACGCCGGTGTCAATTATGCAAATCAATCTGCGTGGGTCGATTTCGATCCCAAAACGACAGATTTACTATCACTGGATAAGGTTTTGCAAAGTGTTGGTTACGGCTTTATCATTAATGAGGACGAAGACGAAAGTATCGCGGAGCAGGAAAAATTGAAGCTGGAACATTATCATAAACTGAAAAGTAAAACAATCCGGACAGGAATTTTGTCCGTTCCGGTTGTTATTATCGGGATGTTCTTCATGGATATGCCCTATGGCAATTATATCATGATGGCGCTGACTGCACCGGTACTGTTCATTTTTGGAAAAGATTTTTTTATAAATGCCTTCAATCAAGCGAAACATGGAAAGTCAAACATGGACACGCTGGTCGCATTGAGTACCGGAATTGCTTTTTTATTCAGCACTTTTAATACATTTTACCCACAGTTCTGGCACGAAAAAGGGTTGCATCCGCATGTGTATTTCGAAGCAGCCGCGGTGATTGTTTTTTTTATTTTACTTGGGAAATTGCTGGAAGAGAAGGCTAAAACAAATACGTCGAATGCGCTTAAAAAGCTGATTGGATTACAGCCAAAAACAATCAAAGTAATACGGGATAATGCCGAACAGGAAATTCCTGTTAAAGATGTTCTGCTGCATGACGAAATTGTAATTCGTTCTGGAGAAAAAATTCCAGTGGACGGAAAGGTAGTCAGCGGGAGTTCGTATGTGGATGAAAGTTTAATGACTGGAGAGCCCATCCCTTCTGAAAAAACGGCCGGCGCACAGGTTTTTGCAGGAACAATCAACCAGCAGGGAAGCTTCACTTTTGTCGCTGAAAAAATCGGTAAAAACACGTTACTCGCCCAAATTATCAAGACCGTTCAGGCTGCTCAGGGAAGCAAGGCACCGGTTCAAAGACTGGTTGATAAAATTGCCGGGATTTTTGTTCCGGTTGTGATTGCCATTTCTATTGTTACATTTATTTTGTGGATGATTTTCGGCGGTGAAAATGCCTTAACACAAGCTCTTTTGGCTGCTGTTTCGGTGCTAGTTATTGCTTGCCCATGTGCACTTGGTCTGGCTACGCCGACAGCCATTATGGTAGGTGTTGGAAAAGGCGCAGAAAATAATATCCTTATCCGTGATGCAGAAAGTCTGGAAAAAGCGCATGAGGTGAATGCAGTAATTTTGGACAAAACCGGAACATTAACGCAGGGACATCCACAAGTTACAAATTGGAAGTGGAGCTCAAATATCTCTGATCATGCCAAACATGCTCTCGCAATAAAGCTTTTAGAATCTCGTTCCGAACATCCCCTGGCTTCTGCGGTTGTGGGTTTTGTTAAAGAAAATGGTAACGCCAAAGTCGAGAATTTTAAATCCGTAACAGGAAACGGAGTCAGAGGAATTGTTGATGGTAATGAATACCTGATTGGAACTCTGTCGTTTCTTCAAAAAGAAAAGGTGACACTTGATAGTGATCTGGAAGAATTGGCTGACATGCAAAGAGAAGCGGCCCAAACAGTAATTGGAGTCAGTGTGAATAAAGCTCAGATTGCTTTGATATCAATCGCGGATCAGCTGAAAGCAACTTCTGCGGATGCTGTTAAGAAATTAAAGGAACAGGGGATTGAAGTATATATGCTGACGGGAGATAATAATCAGACGGCTGCTGAGGTTGCACGTCAGGTGGGTATCAAAAATTATCTGGCCGAAGTAAAACCGGATGATAAAATGCAGTTTGTAAAAAAATTGCAGGCCGAAGGTAAAATCGTAGCAATGGTCGGAGATGGAGTTAATGATTCGCAGGCATTGGCGCAGGCTGATGTCAGTATCGCGATGGGAAAAGGATCTGATATTGCGATGGACGTTGCCAAAATGACTTTGATAACTTCCGATCTGATGACCTTGCCGAAAGCATTAAGGCTTTCTAAAAAAACGGTTAGAACGATCAAACAAAATCTCTTCTGGGCGTTTATTTACAATTTGATCGGAATTCCTGTTGCCGCCGGAATTTTGTATCCATTCAACGGGTTTCTATTAAATCCGATGATTGCGGGAGCGGCGATGGCGCTGAGTTCTGTATCTGTCGTGACCAATAGTTTAAGATTGCGCAGTGCAAAATTGTAGTTGATCAGTGGGGGAGAATGGCCAGTCGCTTGTCTTTGTTGTAAAGCAGTTCAATCCATTAGCCAGATAAATCATGCTCATCAATTTTCTTTGCAGATTGTTTGAAAACCAAAGATTTAGCCATACGCTTAATCCTTTGGTTTTTTGTTTTATAGTCTTCCCCAATTTCAGTTTTGGACAGGGAAATGCAGTCGAGTCGGAAGTGATCTGGACGCTGCGAACGCATATTATGACCGAAGCAGGGTGGGCAATGATGCAGGAGCCTGTCACCGTGACCGCAGAAACAAGTCCAAGAAGCCAGGGAGGAAAACATGATTTTTATTCCGAAGGCGATTATTGGTGGCCGGATTCACTCAATCCTGACGGTCCGTATATACAACGTGACGGTTTGACAAATCCTGCAATTTTTACAGCTCATAGGCTGGCAATGATCCGGTTTAGCCGGATTGTCGGTGCTCTGGCTTCGGCATATAAAATAACCGGAGAAGATAAGTATGCGACGCAGGCTTTCCGGCATATCAATGCATGGTTTGTTGATTCTGAAACAAGAATGAATCCGTCGCTGCTTTTTGCACAGGCTATCAAAGGACGCGCAACAGGACGGGGAATTGGTATAATCGATACCATTCATTTAATGGAAGTGGCACAGGGAATTATTGTAATGCAACAGGCAAAGTCGGTCAGGCAAAAAGATGTTGCGCAAATAAAAGACTGGTTCGCTGACTATATCAACTGGCTGATGACGCATCAGTATGGTAAGGACGAAATGGAAGCAAAAAATAATCATGGGACATGCTGGGCCATGCAGGTCGCTTCCTTTGCTAAATTAACTGAAAATAAAGAAGTTATGGATTTTTGCAGAAACCGATATAAATCCGTTTTTCTGCCGTATCAAATGAATGCGAACGGAAGTTTTCCTCAAGAATTAAGAAGAACAAAACCTTATGGGTATTCTATTTTTAATCTGGATGCGATGGTAATGCTTTGCCAGATTTTGTCTGACAAGGAAAATAATTTGTGGATATACCAGACCATCGATGGAAGGAGTATTAAAAGAGGAATTTTATATCTCTATCCTTTCATCGCAAACAAGAAAAAATGGCCGTTAAAACCGGATGTGATGTATTGGGACAATTGGCCAGTTGCGCAACCTTTCCTGGTTTTTGGCGCCCAGGCGTTCAACGAAGACGACTGGCTTGAAACATGGAAGAAGCTGGATCACAATCCCAAAGTTGAAGAAGTGCTGCGGAATTTACCCGTGAGAAATCCCGTAATCTGGTTTGAGTGATTTTAAGCGTAGATAAATATTCAAATTTGGAATAAAGAGTTTTTTGGTGGTATGATCAGTTTGGGAATTTTGTAAATTTGATGATATCCACACACTATTTTTAAGCTTTTTATGCAAACAGCAACGCTTGTGACGCACGAAGAATATTTTGACCTTTCAGCGAAATCTGATGTAAAACTGGAATATAATTCCGGAGAGGTGACTGCTATGGCCGGCACTCAGCCTGCTCATAATATTCTGGCGGCGAACCTGTTTATTGAATTTGGAAAGTGCCTGAAAAAGAAGGGCTGTGTTTTGTTTTCCGGCGATCAATTAATCAAAGTTGAGCATTGCGATAAATATACTTTCTCTGATTTGGTTATTGTTTGTTCTAAACCAATATACGAGAAGTCTCCACAAGGCCTGAATGCACTACAAAATCCGGAAATCATAATCGAAGTATTATCTGATTCTACTGAGCCTTATGACCGCTCCGAAAAATTTGACTGCTACAAAACAATTGACTCATTTAGGGAATATATTCTTGTTTCTTCCCGAAAAAAAAGAATTGAAGTAATCAAGAAACTTAATGAAGCGGAATGGCTCAGTCATACTTATACCAAGGACAATGAAAGTGTCCAAATTGGTGATTGCCTGGTCTTACTGGAAGACATATACAGCACGATTAACTTTTCGGAATAATATTGTGTTTTGAAAAACGGGGACTGAAAATTCCTGAAAACCAAAAACTCTGTAACGCCTCTCCTTAATTCTGTAATAATCATTCCGGGTTTCATGCCGATCTTTGCAAAGAGGTAATTATCAAGGATTATCTCAATTTAAAAATCATTAAATCAAATGGAAACTCTAAAATTCAAAACCAATATAAAATGCGGAGGCTGTATTGCCGCTGTTACTCCTTTTTTAACTGCTGAAAACGGTATTGATAAATGGGAGGTTGACCTTCAGAATCCTGACCGCATTTTGTCAGTAGAAACCGATAAATCTGCCGGTGAAGTGGCTGAGGTTTTAAAGAAAGCAGGGTATGCCGCTGAGCCGATTGCATCTTTATAGCCATAATTAATAAGAATAAGTTAGCCGAAGGCAATCTGTTTGGTATTGCTTCAATAAGGTTTTACTTTTGTACAAATGGAAAATAAATTTCATAAATTCATCACCATCTTCATGGCCACCCTTGTGCTCGTTAGCAGCACAGGATTCGGGCTGATAGAGCATCAGTGTATGATGCGGGGCATGACTATGAAGTTCGTTTCCGAGAAAAAAGCTGATTCTTGTGAGAAGAAAGTCATTTCTTCCTGTTGTGCAAAAAGCAAAGCGCTGCAAGAATCCGGTAAGGTTTTTTTCAAAAAAACAGAGTGCTGCAAGGATCAACAAAAATTTGAAAAAGTTGACGTTGTTTCCTCTCTGGCACAAATGCATGCCAAAGCACTGAAAATGATTGCTGACGGTGACCTTTGGTCGGTTCAGTCTTTCGTTTTCCTTTCGCAGGAATGGATTTACCCTCCTGCCAGCTCTTTTTCCAATACCATATCATTCTCTTCTCTATTTCATGGGAGAAGTATGCTCTCTTTTGTACAGACTTTTCTAATATAAATTACTGATTGTTAAATATTTAATGTTGTAACAGGTTTTCCTGTAACACATTAGTTTTTCTCACATCGTGATTTATTGTCAATGAAAAGATATCTAATCGGAGCAATCTTGCTTCTCTATACGCAATCTTCTTTTGCGCAGCGCATTACCGGAAAAGTTTACGAACAACTGGTAAATGATAAAAAACTCAAGCCACTGACCGGGGCCAATGTTTATTGGGCAGGAACTACACAAGCTTCATCGACGGATTCTGTTGGGAGATTTTCAATTCCGAGAATTCTACATTCCAATCAATTAATTATCAGTTTTGTAGGATTTAAGAATGATACCATAAAGATCGGAGCCGAAAGTGAGCTGGAAGTGATTTTGAAAAGCGACCAGACTTTGAATGAAGTGGTTGTAAAAGCAAATGCAACTTCGGTTGACCGCTTATCCCCGCATCAAACAGAAATCATTACCACAAGGGCACTTGCCAAAGCGGCTTGCTGCAACCTGTCAGAGAGTTTTGAAACTAACGCGTCTGTTTCCGTTTCTTACAGTGATGCCGTGACGGGCTCTAAACAAATTCAAATGCTCGGTTTGAGTGGAACATACATTCAGACAAACGTTGAAAATATTCCGACAATCCGGGGTTTGGCTTCAACTTTTGGGATGAACTTTGTGCCCGGAACCTGGATTCAATCCATTGATGTGGGTAAGGGTGCAGGTTCGGTCGTCAATGGATATGAGTCGATGACTGGCCAGATCAATGTTGAACTTCAAAAACCGGATACGCAGGAAAAGCTTTATTTTAATACCTATTTAAATAATTTTGGCCGGGCCGAACTGAATCTAAATCTGGCCCATCAGCTGAACGAAAAGTGGAGTACTGGTTTATTGACACATGCCAGTACGCTCCAAAACAGAATTGATAAAAATGGCGACGGGTTTCTGGATCTTCCATTATATACGCAGTATAACGTAATCAATCGCTGGAAATATCAGAGCAACCGGATGATGGCGCAATTTGGCGTGAAAGCTTTGCATGAAGACCGGCTCGGCGGACAATCCGATTTTCGGGAAGAAATGAAAGGGACTACTCAGGCATACGGCTTTGGCGCGAAAGTGAACCGATATGAGTTTTTCTCAAAAATAGCCAGATTATTTCCCGACAAACCGTATAAAGGTCTGGGCCTGATCATAAATGCTTCGGTACATGATTCAAAATCCTATTTTGGTCTGACAAATTATAATGGCCGCCAGGAAACTTTGTATAGCAATCTTATCTATCAATCAATCCTGGGAAACACCAACCATTCCTACAAGGCCGGAATCAGTTACATGCTGGACAATTATGATGAAAAGTATAAGGACACGACATTGCTTAGGAAAGAATCTGTTCCGGGTGTATTTGTTGAATATACATACAATAACCTTGATAAATTCGTGTTGGTTGCCGGTTCGCGGGTCGATTTTCATAACCTGTTTGGAAGGCAGTTCACGCCGCGTCTGCATTTGAAATACAGTTTGACAAACAATACCACCTTACGCGCCTCGGCGGGAAGAGGTTTCCGGGTTGCTAATCCGCTGGCTGAATATTACGGAAATCTGGTAAGTTCCCGTCAGGTTGTTTTTCTCGAAAAACTTCGTCCGGAAGTTTCGTGGAACTACGGTGTAAGTCTTACGCAGGAATTTAAAATAGGGGAAATGAATGGAACTTTCATAACTGATTTCTATCGGACAAATTTTGAAAACCAGTTGGTCGCAGATTTCGAAAATCCGAAATATCTGCGTTTTTACAATCTGAATGGAAAGGCATATGCGAACAGTTTCCAGGCGGAAGTTAATCTTACGCCGATTAAACGTTTTGATCTGAAACTGGCTTATCGCTTTTTTGACGTAAAACAGACGCTTTACGGGCTGGATAATGAGAATGTTTTGCTTCCCAAAATGCTTGTGAGCCGTGATCGTGTACTGTTTAACGCTGGTTATGCGCTACCGTATGACAAATGGAAATTTGATGCAACAGTTCAATGGAACGGGAAACGCCGTTTGCCAAGTATGGATCCAATGTATGGTATGCCGGGGCATGGTGAAATATGGTCTGAAGCGTCAACGGAAGCTCCTTCTTTTTATAATCTAAATGCCCAGATCACGCGTACTTTTCCCAAATGGGATATTTATCTTGGGGGAGAAAATTTGAATAATTTCCGGCAAAAAAATCCGATTTATGCTGCCAATACTCCTTTCGGAAAAGAATTTGATGCTGGAATGGCATGGGGGCCGGTTGTCGGCAGGATGATTTATGCGGGAGTGAGATTCAAAATCATCCGATAATTGTTGAGTCGAATATAAGTAGATGACTAATTTATCATTAACCAGAAGCAATCAATGAAATTGTATATCAAAAATATGGTTTGCGATCGATGTATTAAAGTTGTCAGGGAGGAATTTGATAAAATTAATATAGGCCTCAAGCATATTGAACTAGGGGAAGTTGACACAGAATCAGAACTGAACGAGGCGAAAATCTCAGAAGTTAGACAAATGCTGCAAACAAACGGCTTTGAATTATTGGACGACAAACGGGCGACGCTCGTCGAAAATATCAGAACGTTGATCATTGAGGAAGTGCAGTATCTGAAAGGGCATAAGCCGGCGTCGTTAAACTTCTCGGATTACCTTTCTCAAAAAACAGGGTATGAATATTCTTATCTGAGCAATTTGTTTTCATCTGAAACCGGACAAACCATAGAGCAATACATCATTGCACAAAAAGTTGAAAAAGTTAAGGAGTGGCTGTCTTACAATGAGTTAAGTTTAAGTGAAATGGCGTGGAGGTTATCATACAGTAGTGCGGCGCATTTAAGCAATCAATTTAAAAAAGTAACAGGACTTACGCCCGGAGAATTTAAAAAAACGAATATGCTGCCAAGAAAAACCCTTGACCGGGTAGGTGAGACTAAAATTTGAAACATTTATATAAATCATGAGAAAGATGAAAAACGTACTTTTTGCACTACCCTTAACATTGTTGCTGGCTTGTTCAGGAAATCAGGAAAAAGCTAAAGAGGCTGAAAATAAAACTGGGACCGTGTCAACTGCGGATGCTAAAAAATATGCCTGCCCGATGCAATGTGAGGGAGATAAAACCTATGCAAAAGAGGGGAAATGCCCGGTTTGTAAGATGGATCTGCAGGAAGTGGCATTGGCAGAAACGGATTCGACTGCACACAATCACTAATTTATTGACCATATTAATTAAACACAATCATGAAAAAGACCATCATTTTATTCGTAACAGCGCTGTTTCTATCCGTGAATTTTGTTCATGCTGATGGAAAAGACAAGGAAGTGAAATTCAAGACTTCTGCGATTTGTGAAATGTGTAAAGCGCGTCTTGAACGCAATCTGGGACTGTCAAAAGGTGTGAAAGAGTCGAATCTCGATCTCTCCGACAAAGTAATAACAGTAAAATATAATCCCGATAAGACGAATGAAGCTGCGATAAAAGCTACGATCAATAATACCGGATATGACGCAGATCTTTCGCCGGCAAATCAGAAAGCGCATGATAAACTGCCGAGTTGCTGCCGTAAAACTGCCGCAGCACATTAAAAATTTAGAGTTTAACTCATGACATTGAAACAATTAATATTTCTGGTTTCGGGAAGTTTGTTCGTTGCATCCCGATCTGTTTTTGCGCAGCATAATCATATGGAAATGCCTGCAAAAAAGGATACGACGAAGCATGAAATGCATGACCATTCTATGGAAATGCATGTTATGGATACGAAACAAAAACCTGATTCCGTACATCACATGAAAATGCAGATGAACCACGCATTTTCATTGAGTCTTCCCATGAACCGTAATGGATCCGGGACAGGCTGGCAGCCGGATGCGACGCCCATGTATGCGTATATGAAACATGGCAGCAAATGGAACTATATGCTGCACGGAAGTTTGTACCTGCGTTATACGAGCCAAAATCTTAATAATGATGAAAAACGCGGATCATCTTCGAAAGTCAGTGTGCCTAACTATATTATGGGAATGGCGCAGAGACAGGTCGGTAAAAATGGGTTGTTTACAGTCCGTTCGATGATTTCCCTCGACAGGATTTTTGACGGAGGCTCAGGGTATCCATTACTATTTCAATCGGGAGAAACCTGGAAAGGGAAACCGCTTATTGATCGTCAGCATCCGCATGATCTGATTTCCGAGTTGGCCGTTGGTTATACGCACAGGATAAATAAGAAATTGGACATTAGCATTTATGCCGGTTATCCTGGCGAACCTGCCTTGGGGCCAACTGCATTTATGCATAGGATGTCGGCGTTCAATAATCCTGATGCCGTACTTGGGCACCATTGGCAGGATGCAACGCATATCACTTTTGGAGTGGTGACTGCCGGTGTTCGTTATGGCAAATTTAAAATGGAAGGTTCCAGTTTTACCGGCCGTGAGCCGAATGAAAACCGTTTCAATTTTGATAAACCACGATTTGATTCTTACAGTTACCGTTTACTGTTTAACCCGTCGGCGAACTGGGCGATACAGGCTTCCCGTGGTTTTATAAAAAGTCCTGAGCTTAATCACGCCGAAGAAGATGTGAACAGAACAACGGCTTCTGTGCAGCATAGTTTAAATCTGGGATCAGAAAATTGCTGGATTTCTTCGTCGGTCGTTTACGGATTAAATGATTCAGGAGACGATCATAAGGAAAGTTCTTTGCTGGCTGAGTCAAATCTTCAACTAAATAAATGGTCGGTATACGGAAGATACGAATGGGTTGAAAAAAGTCAGGAGGAGCTGGATTTATATCCGGTTGATGCCTCACATGATCAAAAATTCCCAGTTTCTGCTTTCACACTGGGATTAAACCGTCAGCTTTTTTCGTTTGCAAATACGCTTTTACAAGCCGGAATTCAGACCAGCGTCTTTGCAATTGGTGATGATTTGAAAGCTGCATATGGAAAAATTCCTGTTTCCGGCCAGGTTTACCTTCGCCTGACGCCCGGATTGATGAGAATGTAGAAGTTATAGAACTTCGCTTAAAAGGCAGTCTTCTCCGACATTTGTTAAACGCAGTGTTAAGGGAGTTTTTCACGGAGTTTCGAAGGGTTTATTATCTTAGCGCAACTACATTGTCAAACGAGCTCATTATTATATTCATTTTGATTTATAATAAACAACTCCTTTAACTCAGCGTAAAACTTCCAAAACCCTGCGTTTAACAATTTTAACCTATTTTTACAGAACTTAAACGCCCACAACATTGGCCTGTTATCAAAACGCAGTGTTAAAGGAGTTTGTCACGGAGTTTTGAAGGGTTTATTATCTTAGCGCAACTATGTTGTCAAACGCAGAGCTCTAAACAACTCCTCTAACTCAGCGTAAAACTTCCAAAACCCTGCGTTTAACAATTTAACCTATTTTTACAGAAATTAAACGCCCACAACATTGGCTTGTTATCAAAACGCAGTGTTAAGGGACTTTGTCACGGAGTTTCGAAGGGTGTATTATCTTAGCGCAACTATGTTGTAAAAGGCAGAGCTCTAAACAACTCCTCTAACTCAGCGTAAAACTTCCAAAACCCTGCGTTTAACAATTTTAACCTATTTTTGCAGAAATTTAAACCCCCACAACATTGGCTTGTTATCAAAACGCAGTATTAAAGGAGTTTGTCACGGAGTTTTGAAGGGTTTATTATCTTAGCGCAACTACATTGTCAAACGCAGAGCTCATTATTATACTCATTTTGATTTATAATAAATAACTCCTCTAACTCAGCGTAAAACTTCCAAGACCCTGCGTTTAACGATTTTAACCTATTTCTACAGAAATTAAACGCCCACAACATTGGCCTGTTATCAAAACGCAGTGTTAAAGGAGTTTGTCACGGAGTTTTAAAGGGTTTATTATCTTAGCGCAACTACATTGTCAAACGCAGAGCTCATTATTATATTCATTTTGATTTATAATAAACAACTCCTCTATCTCAGCGTAAAACTTCCAAAACCCTGCGTTTAACAATTTTAACCTATTTTTGCAGAAATTTAAACCCCCACCACATTGGCCTGGTATCATACATATTTTAAAGGTTTGCCTCAGAAGGCCTGGAAACAGAATCAGGACGATGAGTATACGGAATACGAAGTCGATTTTCTTCGCGACACGCTCGATCTGAAAGAAGGCAGTAAGGTTCTGGACGTGATGGCCGGCTATGGTCGTCATGCTTTGCCGCTTGCTGATTTTGGTGCGCAACTTACCTGTGTCGACTTATCATCAGAGTATTGTGAAGAATTGGAGAAAATATCGTCTCAGGAAAATTTGCCGGTTACTGTGATCTGCGAAGATATACTGACCGTCACATTTGAAAATAATTCATTCGATGCGGCGTACTGTTTTGGCAATAGTTTTAGTTTTTTTCCGCGGGAAGATATGCAGAAATTCTTGCAAAAGATTTCAGATATCCTTGTAGATGGCGGACTTTTCAGCATTCATACGGAAAATCTGGCTGAAAGTATTTTTCCAAATTTTCAGGTAAGAAACTGGATGCCCGTGGAAGGGAATATAACTTATCTTGCTCAAAACGATTACAATCCGGAAGAAGGGTATATAGAAGCTGAACAAACTTTTATTTCGGATTCGGAGCGGGTAACACTCAATGTCCGCCAGCATATTTATACCTTAGGTGAGTTAAATTTCATGTTCCGATCCGCAGGACTAAAGATCATTGGCGCTTTCGGAAACCTGGAAGCAGATCCTTTTATGCTGGGAGATGAGCAGTTATATCTCGTCGCCAAAAAAATATAATCAATGCGGGAGTCTGGAGCGAAGTAATCCATAAGTCCAGGTTCCCACGATTGCGCTTAATAAAGTAATAATCACGACAAGAAATCCACTTCCAATTTGTGCAAATAACGGGCCAGGGCAGGCACCTGTTATTGCCCATCCCAGGCCAAATAAGAACCCGCCGAAAATTTGGCCTTTATTGAAAATTTTTGGTGGTACATTAATTTTTTCCCCACTGACCGTTTTTATTTTAAACCGTTTGATTATCTGCAGCGAAACCAAGCCCGTGAGCACAGCGGATCCAATCACTCCATACATATGAAATGAGTCAAGTCTGAACATTTCCTGGATTCTGAACCATGAAACAATTTCTGCTTTTACAAAAACAATTCCGAAAAATAGTCCGACAATAAGGTATTTCAGGTTTGAAGTGAAATTTTCCTGAGTAGACTGTTGATTGGTGCCGTCATAATTATCTATGTCCTGATCAATCCGGTCAGTCAGCTCAATTTCAGAAGCAGAATTACTTTTAACAGTAGCCATAATGAACGAGAAATAAGTCAGAAAAAATTTAGTTGACGAGTTGTAAAAGCCACGGCAATAAAATCCAGGTTGAAAAAAATCCTCCTGCCATAAAAAATATTGTGGCAACCAAAGAAGGCCATTGCAAGTTGGAAAGTCCCATAATCGCATGGCCCGACGTGCAGCCCCCCGCATAACGTGTTCCAAAACCAACCAGAAAACCGCCCAGGATAAAAAATATCAATCCTTTTAAAGTGAAAATATTATCAATCGAAAAGATTTCAGCGGGCATCAGGCCGGAGTAGTCTGTGATTCCAAATTGAGAAAGAGTAGCTCTTGTTGCTTCTGACACAATTATGGATTCAGGATTTGTCAATAAAAAAGTAGCGATAAATCCACCTACCGTGATACCTGCGACAAAAAATAAATTCCAGACTTCCTTTTTCCAGTCGTATTTGAAAAAAGAAATATTGGCTGGTATAACTGCTGCACAGATGTGTCGTAATGAAGATGAAATTCCAAAAGACTTATTTCCTAAAAGCAGTAAGACCGGAACTGTCAAGCCAATAATAGGCCCGGCGACGTACCAGGGCCAAGGTTTTCGGATAATCTCAAATAAGTCCATTTAATCTATATTAGTTTTGTAGACTATTTAAACTTACATATTTTTTTTAACCAAATCAAAGCTATGCAAGTTTGAAATCAAGATGTTATGAATTTCTAGGCCGGTTTGGAAACTTCCACGTCAGTTTTGCTGATTTCTCCAAAACCACCCTCGATATTGATAACATCGTCAAATCCTCTGGCTTTTAAAATAGACGCTGCGATCATCGAACGGTATCCGCCGGCACAGTGGACGTACAAAGTTTCAGTTTTTGATAAAGCCGACATGTTGTCATTGATCGTATCGAGCGGAATGTTTTCAGCACCCATGACGTGCCCGACCTCAAATTCATCTGGTTTTCTGACGTCGATAACTTTAATACTACCATCTTTATACCTTTTCGCAAATTCTTCGGCGGGAAGAGAAATGATTGAGTCTGTTTCTTTTTCAGATTTTCCCCACGTCTGAAAACCATTATTCAGATATCCGATAGCGTAATCGTATCCAACCCTGGCCAGCCTGGTAACCACCTCTTCTTCTTTGCCCGGTTCAGTAACTAATAAAATGTTTTGCTTTAAATCAGGAATAAGGGCCCCCACCCAAGGTGCAAATCCACCGTCAATTCCGATGTTAATAGAATTTGGAATAAAACCTTTTGCGAAATCTTCGGGCTTTCTGGTATCTAAAACGAGTGCGCCGGTATGATTTGCTTTTGATTCGAATGCATCCGCAGATAAAGCCTGGTCTCCACGTTCTAAAACATCGTCAATACTTTCATAGCCATCGCGGTTCATTTTAACGTTTTCCGGAAAATATTGAGGCGGCACAGTCAGCCCGGAAGTTACCTCAGCAATAAATTCTTCCTTTGTCATATCTTTACGAAGCGCATAATTGAACCTTTTTTGATTACCCAGTGAGTCGCTGGTTTCTTTGCTCATGCTTTTTCCGCAGGCAGAACCGGCGCCATGTGCAGGATAAACAGTGATATCGTCAGGCAAAGTCATAATTTTTGAGCGAAGACTGTCAAATAGAATACCGGCCAGATCATTTTGTGTTACCGCCCCATTCTGAGCAAGATCCGGACGCCCGACATCACCGATAAAAAGTGTGTCGCCGCTAAAAAGTGCTATCTCTTTTCCATTTTCGTCTGAAAGCAAATAACAGGAAGATTCCATCGTGTGGCCAGGCGTGTGTAAAACCCTGATAGATATTTCTCCCACCTGAAATACCTCGTTATCTTTTGCAATATGAGCTGTGAAACCGGTCTCGGCATTTGGGCCGTAGACAATTTCAGCACCTGTTTTTTCAGCAAGATCAATATGGCCCGAAACAAAGTCGGCATGAAAATGTGTTTCAAAAACATACTTGATTTCCACATTCAGTTTTTTCGCTTTTTCAATATATGGCGCGACTTCCCGGAGAGGATCAATAACTGCTGCCTCGTTACCGGATGTAATAAAATAGGCTCCTTGCGACAGGCAGCCTGTATAAATTTGTTCGATCTTCATGTGGAATTTTTTATAACTAGTTCGCAGTAAGGTTATCGAACAGCCAACTAATTTTTAGTGTTTTTATCGGTTTTTCCAACCGTAAAATAAATTGTTTGCACATACTTAAACATAACTGCTTTAAAGAGGACTTTAGTTTCTTCCCGGAAAGTATGATTTAAGTGAAATCCTCGCTGTTTTGCTTCAAATGCGATATATGTCTACAAATGTTTCTATGCCGACGTAGTACTGCTACTAAATGCTCCTGCCCTTTTTTTAATTTAATTTCGTATCAGTCAAGTTGATAAAAAACAGATGACTTCGGGGGCATTTTTGTAGACGTGAAGTGAAGCAAAAAGAATTTTACATCCGCAAATACGTCGAAGTAGTTTTTTCAAAAAGTTAACTCCTACAAATTTATTCAATAAGAAAAAAATAAAATAACCCTCCACCATAGATATGTATGACACCAAATTTTATCTGTTTTGTCTGGCCCTGTTTTTCAATCTATCCAGTTTGCATCATGCCGAAGGACAGGTTAAGCCGGTACCTAAGCTTTATCTCAAAAGCGGAACAATAGTACCTGAAAATAATATTTCGGAAAATCTGACGAAGTCTGGTTTACGTACTTCCGGTGCGGGGGAAAAATCTTTGGTAATTATCCACTTCGACAAAGTACCTGCGGAATCAACCAGAGAAGAGTTAAAAAATGCCGGGGTTGAATTACTGGACTATATTCCGGATAATGCGTATACTGCTACCGTTAGTAATAGCTTTGATTTGAAGTTATTGAAAAAGACATTGGCACGGTCGATTATCACACTCAGTCCTGATCAGAAGATGCAGGCTGCTCTGGCAAATAATCATTTCCCAGTTCATGCTGAAAAGGTTGCAGGCAAAATAGATTTGTGGCTGAATTTTCCAAAGTCTTTTAGCTTTGAAGAAGTAAAAAAGGAGCTCCTTTCCAGGAAGATAGAGATCATCTCGGAAAACCTGAAAGGTTATCAGGTTGTGGAAATTCGTATTCCTAAAACTTTATTAAAGGAAATTGCAGGTTTACCATTCGTCCAATATATCCAGGCAATTCCGGGAGAGGAGAAGTCATATAATTACAGAAGTATAGCCAGTTCGCGCGCCAATGCCCTAACCGGATCTTTGCCTTTAGGTTTTAACCTGAAAGGTGAGGGCGTGACAATCGGAGTTGGAGATAATGCCGATCCGCAGCAGCATATCGATTTTAGCACCAGAGTTATTAACCATTCCGGGATTAAAGGAAACTCGCATGGCGTGCATGTCATTGGTACTATTGCCGGCGCCGGAATTGTTGATGAAAGATACACGGGATATGCGCCGAAAAGCAGAGTTGTCGCTCAGATTAACAGTAATATTTGGGCTAATGCAGGCATGTATGTAAGAGATTACGGAATGGTCATTACAAACAACTCTTATGGTGTTGATGCAGGATCTTGCAGTGATTTTGGAGATTATACCCTGACGTCGAAAATTTTGGATCAGCAAGCTTTTGACTTTCCCTATTTGCAACATGTGTTTGCTGCAGGAAATAGCGGATTAGTGAATTTATGCGCGGGTGTTCCTTCTGGCTTTGGAAATGTTTTAGGGGGTTATACTTCCGCCAAAAATGTAATAACTGTTGGAAACGCTTTGGAATCAGGTATTTTGAACAACATTTCCAGTAAAGGCCCAACAAAGGATGGGCGAATGAAACCGGATTTAACGGCGACCGGATCGTCGGTCATCTCTACGGTTCCCACAGATCAATATAATGTTAGTACCGGAACAAGTATGGCCAGTGCGTCGGTTTCCGGCGGACTGGTTTTGATGTATCAGCGCTACCGTCAGCTGCATAATGGAAATAACCCCCAAAATGCACTGATGAAAGCGCTTTTGTGTAATGGAGCCACGGATCAGGGACTGGCCGGACCCGACTATGGTAACGGATATGGCGGAATTAATTTATTACGGTCAATTAAAATGCTTGATCAGAATAGTTATTTTGAAAGTGGAGTCTCAAATGGGTCTGCTGCACAACATACGATAAAAGTACCTGCCAATACAGCGCAATTAAAGGTCATGTTGTATTGGAATGATCCGGCTCCCTCAGTTTTAAGCGGAAAGGCTCTGGTTAATAATCTTGATCTTCGTGTCATTTCCCCTGATTCACCTTCATTGCTGCCACAGCTGCTGGATCCTAAGAATATCTTGTCTGCAGCCGGAAACGGAACGGACGATACGAATAATATGGAACAAATTGTCATCAATAATCCGGGAGCTGGGGATTATACAATTGTAATAAACGGAACAACGGTTACGCAGGGAAATCAGAATTATGTTGTCGTTTATGATAATATTCCCGTCTCCACAGCGCTGACATACCCGGCCGGACAGGAGCATCTTGCGAGTGGTGAAGATATTTACATCAACTGGGATGCCTATGGAAATGACGGAAAGACTTTCAAAATCGAATATTCTCTAAACAACGGAGGTTCATGGACATCCATTCAAGATACGGTAAATGCTGATCTGAGACAAATCAAATGGACTTTGCCAGCTGTGTCAACAAGCGGGGCGAAGGTTCGGATTAAGAGAGATGGCACGGATATCGTCAGCGAAAGTGAACCGTTTACAATCCTGGGTGTGCCGGCAGTTGCCTTATCGCCGACGCAATGCGAAGGCTATATTGCTATTCAATGGCCGGCGATAGATGGTGCTTCCGATTACGAAATTATGACATTGAAAGGTGATGAAATGTCGTTTTGGGCTACCACTACGAGTACCAGTTTTGCTTTAAAAGGATTGTCAAAAGATTCGACCTACTATGTTTCGGTCAGGGCCCGCATCAATGGAAATCCGGGAAGACGCAGTCCTGCGATTATCAGGAAACCAAACCAGGGAAACTGTGAAGGAAGTATCTCAGACAACGATTTGAAACTTGAAACCATTATTTCTCCCGCGCAGTCTGGCAGAATTCACACCTCTTCTGAGCTCTCGGCTTCTAATCCTGTTACAATTCGTATAAAAAATCTTGACGATCAGGTTTCGGATCAAAATATTCAGGTTGGTTATTCAATTGGAGATGATAACAGCACCATTATATGGGAAACGATCAAACCGTCGATCCAGCCAGGAGGGACTTATGATCATACTTTCGCAGCAACTGCAAATTTGGGAGATGTCGCCTCATACCGTTTTCGGGTTTTTGTTAAAAAAACAGGAGATCCGGTTGAAGAAAATAACGCAGTCACCCAAATTTTCAAGCAGCTTGACAATGCACCTGTAACGCTTCCGTTTATGGAACAATTTGAAAATTATCCAGTCCAGCAGACGAATTTTAAACAAGTTGGTCTGATTGGCGGAGATCGTTTTGATATTATCGGCTCGACAGCTTATGGAAGACTTCGCACCTATGTCGGCTCGGACATGGCATATTCAGGAAGCCGTGCTCTGACACTGGATGTTAATAAAAATGTTTCAGCCGGAAACGTAAATTATTTAGTTGGAACTTTTAATTTATCGCAGTTCAACCCGGCAAACGATGATTTGCGTTTATCGTTCTGGTTTAATAATCATGGGCAGTATTACAATGAAAATGACAAGGTATGGATTCGTGCAAAAGATACAGATCCCTGGATCGAAGCTGATAATCTTTACGTTTATCACAGTTCTCCGGGAGAAGGGTATAAGCGTGCAGTTATACAATTAAGCAAAATTCTCACTTCAAATAGCAAGACTTTCTCGGCAAGTTTTCAGATTCGGTTTGGCCAGTATGGTGAAAAGGTGACAGCAAATCAGTATGGAGGTGCGGGATATAGCTTCGACGATATTCAGATCACGAAAGAATCCAATGATATCGAACTGGTGAAAATCATTCCTCCCGTGTCAAATAATTTGATTTACAATAATCAAAGAATAAGTGTCGTCGTCAGAAATAATTCCGCTGGCGACGTATATGACGTTCCTATTAAGCTGCAAATGAATAATGGAACGGTAGTCAGTCAGAATATTTCATATATTAAGGGTGAGGCAGATGTGACTTACCAGTTTTCGAATATTATTAATTTTTCATCCATAGGCACTTATTCGATCAAGGTATGGACCGAAAATAACTGGGATTCAAAACCGGACAATAATTCGGTACAAATTGATGTTGTCAGTACCGCAATCATTTCATCTTTTCCATATTTACAAAATTTTGAAGCTGAGGCAGGAAATTGGCAAAGTGCAGGAATTAATAATTCCTGGGCATATGGAAGTCCGGTTTCGGCGAAGATTAATAGTGCAGCAAGCGGGTCGAAAGCCTGGAAAACAAATTTATCGGGAACATACAACGCTTCCGAAAAATCGTTTTTGTATTCGCCTGGATTTGCAATTGCAGGAATGTCGAATCCGACGCTGAGTTTCAGTCTCGCTATCGATTTGAAAAAATGCCCGGATAAACTCTGTGACTTTGCGTATGTCGAGTATTCAACCGACGGAAATATCTGGACTAAACTTGGCATCTATGGTTCGGGTACGAATTGGTACAACTTGAAATCTGATAAGGACGTGTGGAGTGTGGAGGATTATACAAGATGGCATGTGAGCACAGTCCCGATTCCGCAAGGCCTGAAGAACGTCCGGTTCCGTTTTGCAATGCAGAGCGATGACAGCGATAACCGGGAGGGAATTGCGATCGACGATGTGCATATTTACGATCTTGCAAATCCGATTTATTCCTCCGGACCGGAATCTTCGACAGTTTCAAAATCAGATGTAAATGGAGCAAGCTGGATTAATTTCACCGAAAATGATAAAATAATAGCCTCAATTCAACCCAATCAGGATTTAGGGAAAATAGTTGTTCAAACATATTTAAATCAGGCTGCCGTGCGTAACAGCAATGGTCAGTATTATCACAATAGGAATTTTACGATTAAACCGGAGAGTACTTCTTTCTCAGAATTCGCGGTGATCAGGCTTTATTTTACAGATTCAGAGACTGAACAGCTACTTTCGGCCACAGGATGTGGCGGATGCGCAAAACCTGCTTCGGCTTACGATCTGGCGATTTCCAAGTATAGTGATTTTCGTAAAGAACTTGAAGATGGGACACTTTCGAACAATACCAATGGCAGCTGGTCCTTATTGTCGGCAGACGATGTAGTGAAAGTGCCTTACGACAACGGATATTATGTAGAATTCAAGACAAAAAGTTTATCAGAGTTCTGGCTTGCCAAAGGCAGCCTTCAGTCTGCCACGCCTCTGCCGGTTGAGCTGACCAGATTTACAGCTAAAAAAGTTGATGTAACAGAAGCATATAATAGTGTTTTACTCGAATGGACGACTGCCGCTGAGAAAGATTTCAGTCACTTCGAAATTGAAATGGCTTCGGGAGAAAAAGAATTAAATCAGAGTCTATTTACAAAAATCGGCGAGGTTAATGGAAAAGCTAATTCCGCTTCGATAACGAAATATCAATTTACGGATCAGCAAATTACGGGTTACCCGACGCGTTATTACCGGTTAAAAATGGTCGATAAGGATGAGACTTTCAATTATTCAGCGATCCGTTCTGTAACCTTTTCAGAGAAAGTAAACTGGAGAGTATATCCAAATCCATCAAACGGTGTCTTTAATGTGGACTTTCAGACGGAGAAAAGCAATCTGGTGAATGTCAATGTTTTTGATGTCAGCGGCAGACTTTTGGAACAAAAAACGATCATTTCCTCAGGTTCCCTACAAACGCAGCAAATCAATATTTCAGGAGCCGCGGTAAAATCCGGGATATATTTTCTGGAAATAATGTCGGGACAACAGAAGCAGGTTTTCAAAATCTTAAAAGAATAATTCATTCACAACAACAGAAGGTTTTTGCCACGGATACACGAATTTTTCACGAATTCTAATCAGAAATTCGTGAAAAATTCGTGTATCCGTGGCACTTTTAAACTTTTACAGTTTTCCAATTACCTTTTTTAAATTGCCAGATACCCAGCAAGGCAAGAAAAGATTCGGCGACCGGAACCGAGATGAAAACGCCGATAGGGCCTAAGTTAAAAACGATCGCCAGCACATAAGCCAGAGGGATTTCGATTGCCCAGAAGCAGATCAGGTTCAGAATTGTCGGTGTTCTGGTATCGCCGGCGCCATTCAGAGACTGGATCACAACCATTCCATAAGCGTAAAATCCGTAACCCAGACACAAAACCCGCAAAGCCAGTTTTCCGGTATGAATGGCTTCCACGTTCGGGCTAAACCAGCCAATAATATGCTCTGCGCCGATGAACATAAACACCGAAAGACCTACCAG
Organism: Dyadobacter koreensis; assembly: GCF_900108855.1. Taxonomy (GTDB): domain Bacteria; phylum Bacteroidota; class Bacteroidia; order Cytophagales; family Spirosomataceae; genus Dyadobacter; species Dyadobacter koreensis. The sequence goes on along the minus strand of NZ_FNXY01000012.1, from coordinate 18,109 downwards.
GAAAATTAAATTATAGGACGCACATTTCCACACGGAAAGCGCTGCACGTTCAGGTTTTTGTGCACCAAGATTTTGTCCGACCAAAGTGGCTGCTGCATTGGCAAGTCCCCAGGCTGGCAAAAGCGTAAACATGATCACACGGATCGCAATGGTATATCCTGCTACCACGTCGCTGCCAAATTCTGCGAGAATTCTTGTAAGGAAAATCCAGCTGGCAGATGAAATCAAAAACTGAACGGTGCCACCCGTTGCCACTTTGATCATGGCAATAATCGTTTCCCTGTGCGGCCTTAAATCGCGTAAGACGAAAGCTAAAGCTGTATTGACTCTGGTTAGAGAATAAAGTTGATAACCTACGCCAATCGAACGGCCGAGTGCTGTTGCGATCGCTGCCCCTGCCACTCCGAGTGCAGGAACCGGGCCAAATCCGAAAATTAAAATCGGTCCTAAAATCATATTTAGACAATTCGCCACGATGAGTGACCGCATAGCCGTTGCCGCAGCTCCCGCTCCGCGTAATGCGCCGCTCAAAGAATAGAGCAAGATCACAACGGGGGCACTTAAAAATTGTATTTGAGCGAAAATAGTACCTGTTTGGATCACTTTCGGGTCGGCACCCATCATTGATAATACATCTCCGGCAAATACAAAACCAAACAGCGCGATAGGGAATGAGATCGCTAGCGAAATCAGGACAACCTGGCCGATCGCGCGGCGCGCCTGCGCAGTATTTCCTTCGCCAATTCTTCGCGCAATAGTTGCCGTTGCAGCAGTGCTCAACCCGATCGCAATTGAATAAACCAGGGTAATAACAGACTCGGTAAGCCCGACCGTCGCGACAGCTTCTATACTTATTTTTGAAACAAAGAAAATATCAACAACAGCAAATAAGGATTCCATGACCATTTCCATGATCATGGGTACAGATAAAAGAAAAATTGCCCGGTTGATACTTCCGTCAGTAAAACTTTCTTCAGAACCGCGTAGTGCCTGACGAAGTAGTTGAAACCACTTTTTCATGGAGTAAGAAATAAAATCAGAATAATAATTTAGTGGACGCATTTATCGAAATGCGTAACGATGATCCCGGAAAACAGGATGAAAAAGACGGAGTGGCTTAAAGTAAGCCGGAGACGAGCACCAACATAAGCTTTTGTATATTTCGACAAAGATACAAAACTGTTTTTTTAATATTCAAATAAAAAACTGGAATACCAGCAGGTAAGTTGTATCTTCATCCCGAATGCACCTGAACTTTTGATGGCCGTATTCCGTTTTCTAATTACCCTTTTTCTTTAAATAAGGGTTGGTTTCTGATAAAATTGAGAAATCAGAACAATAACATGATATTGAATGATCGATAAAAGTAAATTATTTTCTACCGCTGTAAGACCGGAAACCGCAGTTCTTGTAGCTGTGAGTACGCAAAAACAAACGAGTGCAAAAACGAAAGAATACCTGGATGAGCTCGCTTTTTTGGCGACAACGCTGGGTGTGGAAACCGTTCAGAAATTTACTCAGAACCTGGAACGGGCTGATATTAAGACGTATGTAGGAAAAGGAAAACTTGAAGAAATAAATATTTTCGTTACGGCTAATCCGGTGGATATGATCATTTTCGATGATGATCTTTCTCCGTCTCAGGTGCGTAACCTGGAAGTGATTTTTAAAGATATTAAGGTACTGGACCGAAGCCTTCTGATCCTGGATATTTTCGCGATGCGTGCCAAAACGGCGCAGTCGAAATTACAGGTGGAGCTTGCCCAGTATCAATACATGTATCCACGATTGACCAGGCTATGGACCCACTTAAGCCGCCAGTCGGGCGCGGGAGTAGGTATGCGTGGTCCGGGGGAAACGGAACTTGAAACGGATAGACGTATCGTAAAAGACAGGATCGCATTTTTGCAGGAAAAGCTTGAAAAAGTAGACCGGCAGAGCATGACGCGCCGCAAGGAACGCGACCGTCTGGTGCGTGTTGCGATTGTGGGGTATACCAACGTCGGGAAATCAACTTTGATGCAGAGTCTGTCAAAATCAGATGTTTTTGCTGAAAATAAATTGTTTGCAACCGTAGATTCGACGGTTCGTAAGGTGAATATGGAAAATGTCCCATTCTTGCTGACCGATACCGTAGGGTTTATAAGAAAATTGCCAACCACCCTGATTGAATCTTTCAAATCCACTTTGGATGAGGTTCGGGAAGCGGATATTCTGGTCCACGTGGTTGACATTTCGCATGAATCTTTCGAAGAACATATTGAAGTTGTGAATAAAACGTTGGTTGATATTGGTGCAGCTGACAAGCCCACGATTCTGGTATTTAATAAAATAGATGTCTACAAGCCTGCACCACAGGCAGATACGTGGGAAGGAGAAGAGGAGCCGGAAAACGAGGAAGTTACGCCCGAAAATACATTAAGTCAGTTGAAGAAAAGCTATTTGTCGCACAAAGCCGATCAGGTTGTCTTCATTTCAGCGCAGAAAAAAGAAAATATGGAAGAGTTGCGTAACGTTTTGTTTTCGCTTGTGAAAGCAAAACACTTTGCCATCTATCCAAATTGGCTTGATTTAGGTTATTCTGCGATACAATCAGAAGAATAAGCATTTGTAATTGAATCGGATTTTTTTCAATTTTGCACCCCGATTGGTATTCATAGGAATATGGATACCAATTTTTTGACTGCGTAGTTCAACGGATAGAATAGGAGTTTCCTAAACTCTAGATATGGGTTCGATTCCCGTCGCGGTCACTAAGAATGTTCAAAAACACGGTTTAAACCGTGTTTTTGACTCATTTGCAAATAGTTAAAAAAAATCTGCTAAATGAAGTTTGGCAATAGATAGTTAATTATAGCAGAAATTATGCTACCCGTTTGATACTCATACAAAGTGAACCTTTTTAGTATACGTTTGCAGCATAACAGTTCAAACGGCATGTTCAAAGATCAATTTGTAAAGTATAAGGTAGTTTACGACCGAAAAAAACAAGCTATTAAAAAGGGAAAAGCCTTGGTTCAAATTGAAGCATATCAATACGGAGATCGGCGATACTTCTCTACAGGGATTTATCTAACACCAGCACAGTGGAGTCAGAAAAACCGAAATGCAAAAGATCTGTATCTATCTTCTCAGATCCGAAGCTTTATAACCAAGTTAGAAAAACACGAAAAGGAGTTTCGGTACTACAATGATGGTCATTTTACGCTTGCAGAATTCGATTCGTTGAAAGCGCAGATATCAGATCGGTTACCAGCAGAAAAGCAACCAACTTTCAATGAATTCTTTGCAGCTCAAATCAAAGCTCGGGACAAAGAATTTAAATGGAATACGTACAGGCAACAAACTGCTTGTATTAATCTGCTAAATGAATTTAACCCGTCCATTAGTTTTGGTGAACTTAAATTCAAGACAATTGACGGCCTACACCAATTCATGGTGAATAAAGGACACAATAATAGCACTTCCCAGAAGCGGCACAAGATCATCAAAGGCTATATTGAAAAGGCGATAAAGCTGGAATTGTTGACGGTCAACCCATATAATAATTTTACGATACCTAAGCCAGTCGTTAACAAAATGGCATTATTGCCTAGCGAGTTAAGGCAAATTGAGGAGTTACAATTTGAACCGGGACAAGAACGGCTAAAAAAAGTACGTGACATGTTCCTTTTCTCAGTATATACAGGCCTTCGTTGGGGCGATGTTGCAGAGCTTAGTGCCAATAGTTTCATTGATAGTGGTAATGAGCTTGTATTAAGTATAAAGGCCTCAAAGACAAACAAGCTGTTTCAACTACCTCTCAGCCTCACATTTGAGGGGAAAGGTCAGGAAATAGCCAAGCGGTACATCGCTTCGGCGAATACCAGTAAACTATTTAAGGGGATTTATAACGCTTTTGCGAACAAGAGCCTTAAGACCATTGGTTCACTTGCCGGTATAAAAAAGAGTCTGCACTTTCATATGGCCAGGCACACTGCCGCCACACTTATGGCACAACTTGTAGGGGTACTAGTAGCACAAAACATTCTGCAACACTCCAAGTTATCCACCACTCAAGACTATCTGCATTTGTCTGATCAAGATCGAAATGAAAGGCTACAAAATGTAAAAAATTGGTATTAACTATGGAAAATCAAGAAACACCGAAAAGGAAATATAAGAAGCATAAGGATGGCTTTAAAGTAACCATAAATCACAAGTTAAACACATCAGTTAAAAGCTTCATTCCGGGGTCCGAGCGCCCTTGCCCATTGTACGTTGAAGTTAGAGTGCATAGGCAACGAAGCTTTTTTCCAAGCCAGTTTGATTTTCACGTTTATCAAAATGACTTTGATAGCTTCTTAAAAAATGAGTTTGTTCAAAAATTTCTTATAGAGGAGTCTCTTGAAATAGGAAGACATATAGAACAACAGGCTAAAAGTAAGGATACCTTTGATATTACGGAATGGTTGAGCGATTATAAAAAAACCAGTAAAGCGGAGTTATTTAATTTTTTTTTATTCGATTATTCTAATAGACTTTTCCAAAGTCATGCATTAGGTGAGTCAATTTTACCATTAGTAGACGGACGGGACTGGCTCCGAAGTTTAAAAAATATTACTGCCATTTTTAAGTACTATGGAGAAACTTCCTTTAGTAATCTTCATGACATAATTGTTTCATATGAAATAATTGAAAACATTGTAGGGTACTACAGTTCAAATTGGCTAATGCCAGAAATTGATGCCAAATTAAATCTTGACCGCAGTATAACCGTCAATCAAATACTCGACACGAACTTTCTGAGGGATAAATTAGCTATAATGGAAGAATCCGATCCCGAAGACTATTTATCTAACATGGAGAGGATTAGGGAGTTCATCACAAGAGTTGATAAAAATGTGTAAATTTTATTTTTAGGGTTTTCTCATTTTAAATAATTATTGCTATGTTTGCAATGATAATAGACAACTATACTATTACTTGTAAACATGGTAAATCAATCAACATTCTCTCCGGCCGCTCAGGCCCAAATCGACCGTCTTACACGTCAGGTCAAAGATCTCCAAAATCAAATTAGGTCAGGAGGTGAAAATATTATAAAGGACTGGTACCGCCCCGCAGAAGTCTGTAAAATTCTCGGTATATCTCGTTCCAAATTTGAGAGCCTTAAAAGATCAGGAGCATTTTGTGCTCAAAAGGTGGGTGGCGTCGTTTACATAGCCGCATCGGAACTCACAGCCTACCTCCCGAAAGCAGGCCGGTAAGCAACAAAACCATACTCTAAATCACTAAACACAAAAAAGCCCGTGTCCTGGCAGACAACGGGCTCAAGGTCTCTATGTTCAAAACCTTAACAATTAACGATTATGACGAGCGCAAATTTAATCAAAATTAATACTACTCCAACTATAAAATTAAGCTCACATGAGGAGCCTGTTATCCATCATCAAATTGCCTCCTTTATAGCTTGTGATGAGTATTTTACAATGTATGGACAAGAAATGTATCCGGTTTATCAGCCTGGGCAAGTTATGATGTGTAAAGAACTTATCGACTGGGATTTTATCCCCTTCGGTAACGCATTTTTAGTAGTAACAGACTCTATGCGTTTAGTGAGGTACGTTAAAAAATCTTCGTGTCCTGACAGTGTTAAACTGGTTTCAGAAAATTCGCATTTCGATACTTTTGAAATACCTAAGTCATCTATAAAGCGCTTGTATATAGTTACGGCAACAATTAAAAGATGTGGTATTTAAAATATTCCTCCCTCTAAAAACTAAACAGCCCGGCGATATGACCGGGCTTTTGATCGTGTAGCGGTCGAACAATTTTTTAAATTTTAAAAATATGTAACGGTATGACTAATGAAAGTAAAGACGAAAAAGAAGAAGTTATAAGCAAAGATCCCAAAGTTTTATCGTTAGCAAAAAAGGCGGCGGAGCAGTTTATTCGAGTTGGCGATGATTACTATAAATGCACTTACAGACCGGATAAAAACGGCAAGTTACATAAGGTTCTTGCCAGAAGAAGTAAGTCTACTATCGTTGATGATCATACTAAAATTGTTTTGGCATACATAAAAAAATATGAAGACTTTGTAATTGTTCCTTCACATGTTAATTATAAGCAAGTTATACATGGTCACTATAATAAGTATCATCAAATATCCCATACGCCTGAGAAAGGTAATTGTGATATAATTATTGAATTTCTGACTCATTTGTTTGGCAAGGATTACCTGGAATTCATTCTGGATTATTTTAAATTATTGTATTTGGAGCCTACTCAAAACCTTCCAATAATTTTACTAGAATCGGAAGAGAAAAACACTGGAAAGAGTACGTTTGGCTTTTTTGTAGAAAAGATCTTTCAGTTCAATGCTGTTGCCGTGGGAAACAAAGATTTTGAATCGGATTTTAATTCGGTTTGGATTGATAAATTAATGATCGTTGTTGATGAAACCTCATTGGAAAAGCGTTCAATTATGCAGACTATCAAGAGGTTGTCAACTGAGAAAGGACAAGTACTGTCTAACGCGAAAGGAAAAGACAAAGTTAGTATAGAGTTTATTGGAAAGTTTATTTTCATATCAAACGACGAGGGCAGGGCTTTACCAATCGAAGGTGGAGAAAAGCGTTTTGCAGTGTTTAAAGTTTCCACCTTCTCCAATCGAGGTGTACAAGATGATCCTAATATTCTGGACAAATTGGAGGCGCAAATTCCATACTTTTTACATTATCTTAAAATCAGAAAACTCCATCATGAGGAAAAAACAAGAATGTATTTTGACACTGATGTATACTTTACCGAGCAGCTAAAACTTTACTTTAAAGGCAGTGCTAGTTATACAGCCAAGGCGATCAAGGACCTAATTAAGGATACGTTTCAGATGTATCCGGAAACCATGGAGCTAAGATTTTCGATTAGTGAGCTATTAACAGAACTAAATAAAGGAAGCTACCTGAAAAGTACAGATAGGCAGCAAATAAAAAGAGCAATTGAAGAAGAGTTAAAGTTGGAACCACAAAAGCGCAGCCGTTACATCTACCATTCTTTATATATGGCAGAATTAGACGAAACCGACCTTCTCCTTTCCGGAAGAAACAATAGAAATCTCATTCATTATGTCTTTGCAAAATCTTAATACTGGAAGTATTATTTTCTTAAAATAATACAATCTTATTTTTGTAGATGTCTGAATGGCAGGAACAAATTATGGAGGTCAATGGAATTTGGAACAACCTGGAACGCCATTAGGAACACTTGGACAAATTTGTTCTTTTCTTATAAGTTGATGATTTGTAGTAAATTAAATAAATAATGAAAATATGGGTAAAATTTTGGAACAATGGAACATTTGTTTTTAATATATTCATTATTAGTTATTTATAATATTATTAAGTGTTCCAAAAGTGTTCCTAAGCTGTTCCATTGTTCCATGGAAAATATGGAGTGTTCCATTGTTCCAAGTGTTCCATCAATTTAAAAACTCAAACAGATACACAGGTTGAGTGCAATTCTTATATTTCTAAAATTGGTTACCAAAGAGGCAGATATTGGCATTAGCCGCTAAAAGAAAAAGTGCATGTTATCATCTCAGCAAATTGAAAAATTAAAGGCCATTCCCATCACTCAGTACTTGGCATCCATTGGCCATTATCCGGATAAGGAAGCGGGAAAGGAATTGCAATATTATTCCCCGATACGTAACGAATCCACACCATCATTTTTTGTCAATCCCGATAAAAATGTATTTCATGATTTTGGAGGAGAAAGAGGTGACGTTATTCGCCTGGTGGGTTTAATTAACAAGTCCGGATTTGTTGAATCTTGTCAGAAACTACAGGCCTGGGGACCTGGTGAACTTGCGCCACTATCAGGATCCAGACAGCAGCAGATAACATCCGGATCCGGAGGTATTCAATTAATAAAGGCGATCCCTTTACAAAATAATGCTTTGAGCCGGTACGCTGAAAACAGACGTATTCCTTTTCTTTTAGCGGCCAAATACTGTAAGGAAGTTCACTATACAAACAAAGAGCAAAAGTATTACGCCCTTGGATTTGAAAGCGATAAGGGAGGCTATGAGCTACGTAATAACATCAATGGCAAAGATTTTAAATCCTGCATCTCGCCGAAAGGTATAACGTCCTTTCTTGTGCCGGGTAGCACTTCAGTATCTGTATTTGAGGGATTCTTTGACTTTCTGTCAGCCCTGGTATATTTCAATGTCCAGGCATCCAAAAACAGCGTTGTAGTTCTGAATTCAACTAGTAACCTCAATGCGGCCATTGAGACATTATCAAAATATACCAATATCTATTCTTACCTGGACAATGATAAAGGTGGCGTAGGTGCTTTAGATCAATTGAAAAAGCAGGGGTTACCCGTTATTGATAAATCAAACATTTATGCCGGATACAAAGACTTTTCAGAAATGATATGCAGATTGAAATGATGATCTGCTTTTTTGGTTAAATCTTCCGCTATTTATGGGCTATTGGCCTCAAAAAAAAGACTCATTTTTTATCAGAATGAGTCTTTTTTTTGTCCTTTTCCTCTGATAATAGGCTAAAAATAACATCATTCCGGTGTTTGAAAATGATTTCTCTTTGAATATCAATTAGTTATATCGAGAAAACAATCTTTTCTTTCCGCTCTTTCGTCATACTATTGCCCGCCCTGTATCGCTTTGGCAATTGCCAGTAGTCATTTCCGTTATATGCACGGCGGTGAAAATGTCTAAAAAATTAACGTTTTCATGTCGATGATTTTGCGTCCAATGATCTGATTTGTATTTGCCATAGTTTTGAAATGTTAATTCTAAAACATATAAAGCCATGAGCAAACTACATTTTTTCGTCCTGGCAACAGGTCAAGCAAGCAAATATCTTGTTTCTGCTATTGAGGAGCGCAAACATTCGTATGACAAACATAATCCGAATGATCTTTATCTATTTATATCTGATTCAATCAATGGATATGATAGGATATACAATGGATCAGTAAACCTTGAAGCTCCAAGCAGAATACTTTCAAAGAGCTATGATGCAGTGATCAGCCGTTTAGGCGATGGGTTAGAGCACGGCGCGAGCATTTTGCGACACCTCACAGAGAATTTGGGGATTTATTGTGCTCAAACTCCCGATGGTTTGGAAACTGCTAGCAATAAGCTTAAGACTACACAGAAACTCAGTTCAAGCGGTTTAAAGGTTCCGGTAACAACATATGCTAAAAATCCAGTTCACATTGAGTTTCTAATTAAGAAAATCGGCGGTTTGCCTGCGATCGGGAAAATGATCAGAGGCAGCCAGGGCAAAGGTGTATTTATACTTGAAACACCACAAGCGGCAAATACGAGCCTTCAAAGTTTCTATAACTTAAATGTGAGTATGAAGCTTCAGAAGTTTATCGAATCCGGATCCACTGATATTCGTGCAATAGTTGTAGGGGATAAGGTAGCCGTGGCTATGGAGCGTACGGGAAAAAAAGATTTTCGGGCTAATATATCTCAGGGAGGCAGTGGAAGAAAAGTTGAGCTATCTCAAGAGGATATTGATATCTGCGTGAAGGCTGCAAAGGTTGTAAACCTTGAATTTGCTGGGGTCGATATAATTAAGGACCAGAATGGAAAAACTTACATTATTGAGATTAATGGAAATCCAGGAACGAAGATCATTGATATAACCGGACACAATTACTTCGTTGACCTGGTTAAGCATATTGAAACAAAGGTTAGGAAGCAAAAGACTGAGGAAAAAGGTAATGAGGCTAATTCATCGATGGCGTTCGAAGGAAGAGAATTCTTGTCAAATCTCGCTTTGAAGTATCCTACTACCCCATCTAATCATAATGCTGAAAATGGCAGGAGTTCGATCGAACAGCTGAAAAAGAGATACGCCAAGTTAATGTCTGATTTATAATGGAAATTAAAACAAATAAAATTTCAACGTCGTTTGTTAAAGTACTGGACGTTCAAGCAAATTGGACTAAAAATGCAATCCTTCAAATGTTGGATCATGAAGATTTTGAAGAGCATCCGAAGATAAAGCTATGTAATGAATATTTAAATAACGTCAATTTGCAATCTCCAAAGGCAAGGAAGAAGCGAAAAAATGTTTGCCAATGATGTTGTTTTGATGGGAGCATTTATACGGATGATAAGAGCGGCTTAGCTGGCATGGTATCGCTTATTCGAGCGGTTCGTTTGGAATAGTTCAATTGTAATGAAAGCACTGGCATAAGCTAGTGCTTTCATTTTAAAGTCTTTCATCAAACAAAAAACGCTTTATCTTTTGCCAATAGGGCTTAATCCATATCTGGAGCCAAAATTCTTTTTTAACACCTTCGTCAATATTGCCTAATCCCCTCACCATCAAATATATGAGGGCAGCTCTTTTTAAGGATTCGTCCAGCGTCGTTTCATCCCAATCGTGTTTTAGTGAGTACAGATACACTGAATAAATTAAAGTTATTGATCCAATTAAAACTTCAAGTATCCCATACCAAAATTGTTCACTCTTTTTTAACCAATATAGAATTACAGCAGACCAAAATATTCCAAAACAGATTGATAGTGAATACAGAATATTATTATTATAATATGCTTTGAGGTAACTCCCGATTAAGGAAGCAGGGAAAACAAGGATAGCGGCAATGTTTAGAACTTTTTGCGAAAAGAAAGGCTTCGACATCGTTAATATATCAGTGTTAAGTTCTATTAAGCTCTATAATCTAAATGATCAACGCCCAGGTCATGAAAAATTTGCTGTTCATCAAGCTCATCTTCCATTTTTTTAAGTGCAAAATTTTCCAACGGAGTTTTGCCGTCAGAATCTGATATTGTTAGATTTTTGATAATACATTGGGGGCCATTTTTGTAGATCATACATTCACCAACCACCAATAAGTCCAACCTTTCGGAAGCATCGGGAAGTATTGCAATGTTAGTTGCCTCTCCATCGACACGACAACTAGGGTATATTATACCGTCATACTGACCTTTGCCCTTTTCAATTAACATTTGTGTGAATATTGATGTGACCAGATAGTTGTGATTGTCTGAATCAGTATGAGGTATCGAAAATTCAGATGCAATAAAGTGATGGAACTCCAAAATGTCTTCAGCAAATTCTGGATTATTATCATAAATACTCTTGATAGCTTGCGTTAAGTACTTACTGACGTGCGCATTACCAGCATATTCTGGCTTGAAAATTACGGGTATCAGATTCAAATCATTTTTAACAACCCAACGACTATATGTTACTTTCTGCATCCCCCGTGACGTTTTGTCCCTTAACCAGGGGACACCTTCCAAAGTGGGAGTTAATCTTGCTGGAATATCTGAGCCCCTATCATCCATTATAGCTCCGTAAAACATAGTCTGTTTCGGTGTGCTTGCACGTTGATAGGTGGTGTTGTAGCATTGAGGCTTGTAGGAAACCTCTTTTCTCATCGAAAACACCTCCGATACCGACGTATTTGGCCTTATTCTTAATATTTCAAAAAATGGAATGTTCTTGGCCTCGTCCCCTGGATGAAGTCCATAGACGCCCATGACCATTTTTTTGCCTATTATGTTCAGGATCTCCTGAAGTAAAGTCTCTACGGTTTGCTCAGGATCGTGTAATAATCGTGTGTTCTGTAAAGCGGTTGTGAGATGTTGAATTTTTGATGCCATTTGTTTGGGAGTTCTGCTGATTACCCAAGTTAAATTTTTTGATACCAATTTGCTACCATTTTGTTATAAACAATATTATTTATCGGATAATCAAATAGTTATATATTGCCGTCGTGGTCAGTTTAAGCCGCCTCAATTTTTGGGGCGTTTTTTTGGTCTTTTGGGTAAATGGTATTTTGAGTTGAAATTTGGTTTGTTGGGGTAGTGCTATTTAGGTGTTTTTTTCTTTGTTTAAGGCATAGATTGAATGGGTCTGTTAGGACACAGACAAGGAATAGGTAGGGAAGTATCATTTGGGGATCTTATCTTTATTTCAAGCACAGATCGAACATGTCTGTGAAGACACAGACCAAGGAATAGTTTAAGTGTTATTCAATCATGATTTTGAGATGGGTGATTTACCTTAGAACCAGATCGTTAACTCATCCATAACGTCTAGTTAAAGTTGGAATTAATAAATTTTTTCATCAAAGGCTAATTAACTTCTCTATTTCCAAATTGAAGTACTTGCAGCATCATAAAAATAAACAGAAAGGAGGGCTGCTCCTTTGGACTTCTTACTGTTAATAGCCTTTCTGTCTTCAATTAATTTTCCGGCTTTTAGAATTATATTCCTATTGGCCTGGCTTGTCGTGTCACCATAAATACTTACGAAGATGCTTTCAATTTTTGATTCGGGAATTAGATTGGTTATATGGTCATCGTTGTCAGCTAAAGAGTGGCCATAAATAAATAAACTACCTCCAATATTGGCAAAGCTTCTAATCCCTCTGGACAAATAGCCACTATGGCTAATTTTTTCACGTTTTTCGCTTGAGGATCCTTCTGACACGAATAAAGGATAAAAGTCTTTATCTAACGCTGCTGTGATTTGTTCTGTCAACTTTACTCCTGTATTAACCCATGTAAATTTTTGAAGTTCTTCTCCTGCGTCAAATAAATGCAAAGCTCCGTGTAAATAAAATACCGTCTGCTGATTTGTATTATTTATCTCCCATGTAACGTAGTCAGTTTTTCCATCACTTGGTGTTCTAAATCCATCGTCATGTTTAATTTTTAAACTGCTGAATGGTTCTTCATGCATCAATGTCCAATACAATAACAGATCGTAGTTCAAGGTATACTTGTTATCAAAATTAGAAAGGAATTTTCGGCAGGTTATGAATTCTATCTCAGTGATATCATTAGGTTGAGTTGGATGGGATGAAGCAATAGTACTTACCAATATACTTTTGAGTCGCAATGAATCTTCAGTCATTTTATTTTTGTACGAATTCCCTTTGTCATAAATTTCACTTAACAGTGATGCATTTTTTAAAGACTTCATGACAACCTCAAAATCTTTGGTGTCAATTACTTTAAAAGCATCGTTTAATTGTGTATTGAATTTAGGCTGTGCTTGGGTAAATAAATTTCCGTAGGTAAATATTGAAGGACGGCAAGAAATTGAAAACCCATTTCCTAGTAATAGATGTTTCTTTCCTTTTGCTAGCGCTAGGCAATCATCGAATGACATTAATTCCATAAATTATTCTGTTAGAGACGGGTGAAAATTTCGAGAATGAAAATGAAATACCTCGGTGTAAGATTGGTGATATTACAATTTGAAATTAAAGTCCAAAAAGTTAGTGAATTTAATGTTAAAAGGTCTTGAAAGCTTTGGGTAATTGTCAATACTTTAGATAGTCGGCTAATGACTTATTTCTGTAAACATAGGTTTGAGCGAAGGTGAAGTAGAAATCAAACCGGATTTTGAATCTTAGATTATCAAAACAGTATCTCTCTTTTCTTATAAAATCCGAGTATATGAATTTTTTTTCCTGAACACAGATTATCACTTTTGAAAGAGTTGTTCTTATAATGAGAGTGTTGCTCATGAGAAAAACTTAACTTTAAGGTGTTACGCTAAAACTTAATTCCACCGTAGGTATTTATGATAAAAAATCAAATAGAGATTAGAACCTGGGCTCAATTCACAGAAACCGTAACTGATGTGAGATTTCGGAGTTGGGCTTTCAGGGGCCAAGCAGACGCAAGTTGGCCGATAAAAAGCACTCTGAGTAGATATTTGACTGATTTTCATGTACATCGAGACGCTTGGTCGAAACAAGAGGCGCGATTACTGAGGATTTTTAAACGGAAATCTCATATTTTTTTATCTAAACTGCCAGATCCTGAGGATTCCTTCGAGTGGCTAGCTATAATGCAGCACCATGGAGCTCCAACAAGATTGTTAGATTTTACATGGTCACCTTATGTAGCTTGTTTTTTTGCTTTAGAAATGGCACAAAAAAATTGTGCTATTTGGGCTGTATACCCACCGGGCCTTTCAGTTAGAGGAAGTAGAACAATTCGAGCAAGCCAAACGGTATTACCAGATGAAATTGGACCCTGGGTAAAAGGTAGTTATGAAAAGTACTTTTTAACTAATGAAAATAGTTTCGTTTTTATAGGTGAACCAGATAACATGAATCAAAGATTAATTGCTCAATCAGGAACTTTTGTTATTCCAGGACGCTTGGACCAGCCGGTCAACGAATTGGTCGATGAGGAATCTATTGTGAAAATAACTCTAATTACAGAAGAGTTGAGAAAGCATGCTATGTCGGAATTGTATAAAATGAATATTACAAACGCAACGTTATTTCCAGGGTTGGATGGGCTCGCAAAGTCTTTGACATATGAACTTGAAACTCATTGGGCTTATGATCCCATAACAATGGAACCTTACAAAGGATTTCATATAGATTAACTTGCAAAAAACCAGTAAGGTGCAGAAGAAAAGTCCTTTATGCTTGATTATCCATTCTACTTTCCCTCTTTTAATAAATGAGAATATTTAGAGTTGAGCTGTCTATATTTGGTCAGATAGCAATCCAACGGCCAATTTCCTTTAATTTTCAAAAGGAACTGGATTTCGGAAGTGTATTTCAAAGTGATATTAAAATAATTCAACACGCTAAAGGGGTCAAAATATCTTCAACAGTAAATACCGCAGATCAGGAAAGAGCTTATAAAGTGGCATTACTTTTCGTAGGAAAGATGTTGGATGTTTTAGCTTTAAAAACTAACACTGCTCTTGTTGTTTCTAATATTGATTTAAGGCTTGCAGAAGAAAATAATGCTGTTAGAGCTATCATTGATGAAGATGAGTTTAGATGTTCATTCTTGCTTCCCCAAACGCTGAATCTACACGAAACCACATTTTTTAAGGGCCTGAATTGGTATAGGAAAGGGCTTTATACAGAGGATCCATTTGATAGATTTCTTGCTTTTTGGAACTCCATTAGCATTGTTGCGGGAAAGTATCATACACCTGATGATAGAACACGTGCAGGCATCATAAATCAAATATGGAGTTGCTTTACATTACTTTGGGGTGATAATAACAACTGGAATTTCGTGAATGGAGATGATCGTTGGATTAACCTAAATAATGATATTAGAACTAACATAGCACATGCACTTATACCTGTTGAAATTCAACATGTTGAAGATTTAATAAACAAACTTGATACGTTACAAAAGGTAGCGTACTCCTTCCTAACCCAATGGGCTAACAAAAGGCTTAATCAGCCTCTTTTATGATTGTCAGACATTTGGTGGCTTCTCTAACCTAAAATCCTAATTCACGTATAATGAAAGTTGCTGAATACGTTTCAATAATAAACTCCCGTTTTAAACGCGGAAACTCAACAGAGCATACTTTTAGAGGGGAGCTTACTCAATTACTAGAAAGTTTAGTTCCTGCTATACAGGCAACAAATGAACCCAAAAGACAAGCTTGTGGAGCTCCTGATTACATTATAACAAAAAATGATATTCCTGTTGGCTTTATTGAAGCAAAAGACATTGGTGATAGTGATCTTTATGGTGTAAAAAAAACGGGAAACAAAGAACAATTCGACCGGTATAAGGCGTCACTCAACAATTTGATCTTTACTGATTACCTGGATTTTCATTTGTATCACGAGGGCCAGTTTATAACCAAAATAGCCATTGGGGAAATTACTGATACCGGAATAAGACCTTTAACAGAAAACTTTTCGACTTTCGAAAATCTGATCAAAGACTTTTGTATCCATGTGGGGCAAACGATTAAAAGCTCCAGACAGCTTGCCGAAATGATGGCGGGCAAAGCGCGGTTGCTATCCGTAATCATTGAAAAAGCGCTGAACAGCGACGAAACCAACCAGGAAGACAGTACGCTGAAAGACCAGATGACGGCCTTCAAAGATGTGCTCATCCATGATATTACGCCCAAGGGTTTTGCTGATGTATATGCCCAAACCATTGCCTACGGCATGTTTGCCGCTCGTTTGCATGACCCTACGCTACCGACTTTCAGCAGGCAGGAAGCGGCGGAGCTGATCCCGAAATCGAACCCGTTTCTGCGAAAATTGTTTGGTTATATTGCCGGACCCGATATCGACGACCGTATTAAGTGGATTGTGGACAGCCTTGTGGAAATATTTTTGGCCTGTGATGTACATAAGCTTCTTAAAAATTACGGAAAGGCAACTAAAATGGAAGACCCAATTATCCATTTTTACGAAACATTTTTGAGTGAATATGATCCCACATTGCGCAAGGCGAGGGGTGTGTGGTATACGCCCGCTCCTGTGGTAAATTTTATTGTGCGGGCTGTGGACGATATCCTCAAAACGGAGTTTGGCTTACCTGCCGGGCTTGCCGACACCAGCAAAACGACTGTGAAGGTGAAATATCAGGTGAAAGCCACTGCCGATATGCGTTCTAAAACCAAAGAGGTAGAAAAGGACGAGGAAATTCACAGGGTACAAATACTGGACCCTGCAACGGGAACGGGAACGTTTTTGGCAGAAGTGGTGAAACACATCCATAAAAAATTTGAAGGACAGCAAGGTATATGGAGCAAGTATGTGGACTCACACTTGCTGCCAAGGCTCAATGGCTTTGAGTTATTGATGGCTTCCTACGCTATGGCGCATTTGAAACTAGACTTGCTGCTGACCGAAACAGGCTACAAACCAGTCAAAGACCAGCGCCTGAAAGTATACCTAACCAATAGCCTGGAAGAACACCATCCCGATACCGGAACGCTATTTGCTAATTGGCTGAGCTCGGAAGCCAATGAAGCCAACCGAATCAAACGCGACACGCCTGTCATGTGTGTGATTGGGAATCCGCCGTATAGTGTGAGCAGTAACAACAAAAGCCCTTGGATTGAAAAACTGACCGCTGACTATAAAAAGGATCTCAACGAGCGAAACATACAGCCTCTTTCGGATGATTACATCAAATTCATTCGTTTTGGACAACATTTCATTGATAAAAATGGAAGCGGGGTTTTGGCATATATTTCCAACAATAGCTTTTTGGATGGGATAATACATCGCCAAATGCGCAAGAATCTGCTGGAAACTTTCGACTCTATTTACATTTTGGATTTACACGGAAACAGCAAGAAAAAGGAAACCGCCCAAGACGGATCCGCTGATCAAAACGTGTTCGACATCATGCAGGGTGTTTCGATTAATCTTTTTGTAAAAACGGGTAAGAAGCAAGAAAACGAATTAGGGAAGCTTTATCATTATGACTTGCAGGGAAAGAGGGAAGCCAAGTATGAATTCTTAGAAAGTCACTCCATAAAAAGCGTCGTTTGGAAGAGTTTACTACCAAAGGAGCCGCATTTTTTTTTAGTTAATAAAGATTTCACAGGAAAAGATGGTTACGACAACGGGTTTAAACTAGATATTCTATTTATACAAGGAGCGGGTGGAATTGCCTCGCATAGAGATTTTTTTGTCATTGATGAGAATATCCAAAAACTAAAAGAACGGATTAATGACTTTTATAACTTAACTGGAAATGAATTAAAGAATAAGTATAAATTACAAGAAACAAGCGAGTGGCAAATAGCCGATGCTCAAAAGATTCCCAAAAATGATGTTAACTATGTTAACATTTCTTACCGGCCATTAGATACTAGGTTTATATATTACGAAGATAGCCTAATCACCCGAGGTAGAAGAGATTTAATGAAGCATTTTTTAAATGACAATATTGGAATTGTTACATGTAAAAGACAAGAAAATTTAACCACTGCCTTTATTACTGTAAGCGGTAACTAACAATGCACCAAAAATGGAAATTAGGAGTGCACCAAAATTGGCAACAGGAATGCACCACTTTGGCAAATATACATGGGTTAATTTTGGGGTTCAAAAAAAGTCTTTCTGTTTTTCATTCGGTAACTTTTTCCACTCATACTGATCACGTCGCATCTGTAAAGCAATCGGTCCAGTAAAGCCGTTGCAAGCACTTCGTCATCCAGCATTTTGGCCCATTCCGTTGCCATTTTATTGGTTGTAATAATAAAACAGGTTTTCTCGTAGAGCAGGTTGATGAAGTTAAACAATGAGACCGCCTGACTTTTTTCTACTGGAAAGAGCATGATAT
>NZ_FNXY01000007.1 GCF_900108855.1 Dyadobacter koreensis | reverse complement strand
TATGTGGGGAATAGATAAGCGCTGAAAGCATCTAAGTGCGAAACTAGCCCGAAGATGAATCTTCCACACAAGGGTCGTTGTAGACTACGACGTTGATAGGCTGCAGGTGTACGTGTAGAAATACATTCAGCTGAGCAGTACTAATTACCCAACAGCTTGCATAACTTTTACCTCATTCTCTTTTGCTTCCAATATGACATTGATTATACACTCACAAAGAGCTTGTTGGTGACTATTGGCCTGGTGTTCACCTCTTCCCATCCCGAACAGAGAAGTTAAGCCCAGAACCGCCGATGATACTTGGGTCAAACCTGGTAAAGTAGGTAGTCGCCACAATACTATTAATTTCAATCCCATCTTCATAGGAGATGGGATTTTTTGCGTTTGCACCTCTTCCCATCCCGAACAGAGAAGTTAAGCCGGGGGCGCCTAGCCCGGAACCGCCGATGATACTTGGGTCAAACCTGGTAAAGTAGGTAGCCGCCACAATACTATTATAACAAAAAGCCACTCTGCATAAGGGTGGCTTTTTGCGTTGTTGACCTCTTCCAGGCTGCGCGCCCCGCTAGTTGGCGAGTCGAGCCCGGAACCGCCGATGATACTTGGGTCAAACCTGTTAAAGTAGGTAGCCGCCACAATACCATTATAACAAAAAAGACCATCTCAAAAGGATGGTCTTTTTTTGTTCACCTCTTCCGAGACGCTTAGCCCCAGTAGTACCCCACCTCGGCACGAACAGAGAAGTTAAGTCCGGGGCCGGGCCGCGTTGGCTGCTTTGGCGCGGTCGCGTAATCCCGAAGCGCAAACACTTACTGCGTGGATTCAGCTAAACGCCGGCCAAAAACACCGATGATACCTCGCTGTGGATTTTAATAGATAGCCACACTGTACGCGAAGAGTTTCATCATAGAAGTGAGACTGTTGAATCTTGCGTTATAGTAATGCCACGAGCGCAGCCTGAAAGAATCTTATCTTAGGAAGTATAAGTTGTTTTGATCTTTTACGTTAAGATTGATGGGAACGACAGCGATAACTATAAAATAGTGCTATGTCAAAAGTTGTACCTATAATGGATTCGCATTAATTCCCTCGCCACATAAAGAGAAGGCCCCAGATACCAGTTTTCCAAAAAAGAAAACCGTTGCAAATTTGTTTTGCAACGGCGGCAGTACGAGCGTTAAATAGTCATTTGGTTAAAGTATTTCCAAGATTATCACTACTGATACCGGGATGCAATTTCCTTCCGATATAAGATAGCAACTAATTCAGTTTCCAGCTAGGTCTTTCAAAATGACAAGTGTATCCACCAGGATTTTTTTGCAGATAATCCTGGTGTTCTATTTCGGCATTCCAAAAATCAGTTGCCGGCACAACCTCTGTGACAATTTTTCCAGGCCAGACACCTGATGCATCCATCTCTGCAATTAATGCGTTGGCAACCTCGCGTTGCTCATCAGTTAAATAGAATATTGCAGAACGATAAGAAGTTCCGATGTCATTTCCCTGACGGTTACGAGTTGTTGGATCATGGATCTGGAAGAAATATTCCAGAAGTTTTCGATAGCTTAATTTTTCTGAGTCAAAAACGATCTCAATTCCCTCGGCGTGGCTTCCATGGTTCCTATAAGTTGCATTTGGAACATCTCCTCCTATATACCCTACAACCGTTGATATTACACCTGGATAATGTCTTACAAGTTCTTCAACTCCCCAAAAGCAACCACCTGCCAAAATGGCTTTTTCAGTACTCATATAGATATGTTTAATGTATAACAAAGATTACTCAAATTCCATGCCTATTATTAACACAGGTTATTAGTAAATTGGTAACCATTCGGCATTATACAAAGTTCGCTATTGGAAGTTATGCTCCAAAAGACAGGCTTCCGGAAGCCTTTTGCAAATAGTTGTGATAAATAAGAAGTGTAGCAATAGACAGCAACTTAGGAAAAGTGGAACTGCTTTCCTTAATCGCTAAAAGAGATCTCTGATAGCGCTGAACGACGGCGTTACTTGAAAGTCTTGTTTAAGAGGCAACTTAATTTATGGAGAAATAATGCTTTGCGGCGGCTTGCTCGGTGCAGTTGCCGCAAGTTCTATACTCAAAGGCCAATGCAGCTTCGCTGATTGTTTTCCGCTTTGTAGTAGCAGCAGTGCCAACAAATAGGTCTGTATTTCGTGAGGCAGTATCTGACTTAATAATTCTAGGTGTCACGGTACTGTCGTGGATATTGTGGTTCAACATTTGCTTTGTTCTTCGGTATTGAGCCAAAATAGTCAAGTACAACAATGCCAATTACATTCGTTGCTCCTTCTTTATTATATGTTTCAGCAGAACAATTCGAGTAGGCCGCAATTTTGGCATCTATCGGTAGAAGGTGTTCCGATCGTTCAGGTTGGGAGTTCGTTTTAATTATCATACAACAATTCAGACCAGGAAGGTCTGGGAAACCGTTGGCATTCTACTGAGTGTTTTAATATATATTCTGATAGGCTTGCAGCTTTCTGTTAGTATAAAAAGTCTGGCGGGTTTATTCATAGGAAGATGCAGTTCAATGCGCTATTCTGATTGACGGGATCGTTAGCTTAGTCCGAGTCAGCATGATTGATGTATCTGTCTTTGTTCCAAAAAGGATATCAGAACGAGTCTGAAAAAGCGAAAAAAATCTCGTCACAATTATTTTAAACTCCTTTTCCACCAGAAAGTCTGGCCAGCTTTTATTTATTAGACATTATCACAAAATAATGGGCTTAGGTCGATTCCTTGGATTCAGTAACGGTTAATAGGTATTTTAGGAGCTGCGTTTTTATTTGAAGGATTTTTGTATTAACACAATTGATTACTAGGGTTTAAAAACTCTTATGAGTAAAATTTAACGATGTTGCTCAAAAAATGAATGGATCCGGGCAAATACAGTCCATCTAGCGATTGCCGTCGTCCATCCTTTTTATTGCGGCCTTTATCATATTTATTTTCCGCATGCTTCATTTCTTTCGCACTTTTATGCTGTTAATTTACAATCCCATAAAAAATGAAGACAATTCTTCTTGCTATTATTTTTACTACTTTTTTATCACCGGTGTTCGCTCAGTTTCCAACCGGAGGCGCAAGTCAACCGAAAGCTTTGCCTGGTACTGCGGGAGATCAAACTCCCAAGGGAACCGCAAAAATATCGGGAACCCTTGTGGACTCAGCAGCATTGAAACCGATTGAATTTGGTAGTATAGCGCTCTACAACAAAAAAACGGGACAAGCGATCGACGGAACCGTTGCCGACGAAAAAGGGAAATTCTCGCTGACAAAAGTGGTGGCGGGCGATTTCAAGATTTTGATTTCCTTTATAGGTTATCAAAATAAAACGATTGACAATATTACGCTTTCGAAAGGCCAGGAATTGGACCTTGGAACGATAAAAATTTCATCAAACGTAAAACAGCTCGATGAAGTGACTGTCACGGGACAAGCTGCTTTAATTGAAGAAAAAGTAGACCGCCTGGTTTACAACGCAGAGAAAGATATTGCTGCCAAAGGAGGAGACGCGACAGATGTTCTTCGAAAAGTGCCTCTCTTAACGGTAGACCTGGATGGAAATGTATCGCTTCGGGGAAGTCAGAATATTCGTGTACTGATCAATAACAAACCAAGCACTATCGTTGCAAGCAGCGTTTCAGATGCTTTAAAACAAATTCCTGCCGATCAGATCAAGACTGTTGAAGTCATCACAAGTCCGTCTTCCAAATATGATGCGGAAGGTTCGGGTGGTATCATAAACATCATCACGAAGAAAAACAGTTTGCAGGGATTGAATCTGAATGTTGATGCCGGCGTTGGAAACCGTGGCTCGATGCTGTCTTTGAACGGAGGATACCGTAAGGGGAAAGCGGGTTTTACGATTGGCGGTTTCGGGCGAGGGAGTTATAACACGATCACAAAATCAGAACTTAGCCAGACAAGTATCGTTGAAGGTGTAGCAACGGAAACTCGTCAGACAGGAGATGGAAATAGTAAAGGTCTTTTTGGTCAGTATAATCTGGGCTTTGACTACGATCTGGCCAAAAACCAAAGCATAACAGCCGGCGTTCGTTATGGTGTGCGGAATATGATCAACCAGCAGGATCTGATCACCCAACTTTACAAGAATGGCAGCCAGACGGACCGCTCTGGCAGAAATGTAGATGCGAAAAATCTTTCAGGAACTGTTGACGCTAACATTGACTACCTGCATACATTTAAGCCGCAGCAAGAGTGGAGCATTTCCACATTATATAGCCGAAACGACCTGACTAATAATTTCGATGCTGATTTGCTAAATTCAGGTAATACTGTAACCCGTCGTCAGCGCAATGAAAATAAAAGCATCAACCAGGAATTTACTTTCCAGACCGATTATCAGACGCCAATCAAGAAAAACCAGTTACTTGAATTTGGTGGAAAGGCAATTTTCCGAGAAGTAACAAGTGACTATCAATTCCTGATTGCTGAGGCAACAGGTGACTTTGTAAAAGAAAATGATCAGCCTTCAGGACAGCTTACATATCACCAGAATATTGCAGCAGGTTATACTTCTTATACCTACACAACCAAAAGCAGGTATACTTTCAAAGGAGGCGTCCGTTATGAGCACACGTTCATCGATGCAAGTACGCGCGAGGGTGGTTCGATCGGAGTTGGAAATTATGGTGTGCTTGTGCCGAGTGTGAACGCTTCCAAGACGATTAAAGGAACAACGTTGAAACTGGGCTACAACCGCCGGATCCAGCGGCCCGGACTTGCACAGCTCAACCCGAACTTTAACTCGGCAAACCCGCAGAATATCACAATCGGTAATCCGGAGCTCCGTCCAGAGTTAACAAATAACTTTGAACTAGGTGTGAGCAAGAACATCAAGAAAGTATTTGTGAATGCTACTTTCTTTGGCCGTGTAACAAATAACGCTATCAGCCAGGTGCGACAGCCTTCCGACAGCTTACCTGGCGCTATTATAACAACGTTTGAGAATATTGGTCGTCAGCATGCCTACGGTATCAACCTTTTTGCCAACGTTGCTGCAACTTCAAAAATCAATTTTGGTGTTTTTGCAAACTCGTTTTACACGACGTTAACAGGACAAACGCTAGGTGAAAATAATACGGTAGAAAAACTGAACAATAATGGGATTAATGTGAGTGGCGGTATTTTCTCTCAGGCGCAGTTTAGAAATGGATGGGGAGCGCAGGCTTTTGGATTTATGCAGGGAACGCAGATTCAGCTTCAGGGTAAGCAAGGCGGATTTGGATTTTATACGGTAGGTGTCAAAAAAGAATTTGGCAATAAAAAAGGAAGTGTTGGTCTGGCGGCAGAAAATTTCCTGAGCAAACGTTTTAAAATGCACACAGAATTATTTTCCAATCAGTTTAATCAGGTCAACGACATGTACTTTTATAACCGTGGTATACGTTTGACTTTCACGTATAAAATTGGAAAAATGACTATGGACGCTCCGAAAAGAAAAGCTAAATCCGTAAATAATGACGACGTCAAAAGTGATGGCAGCGGCGGAGGACAGCAGGGTGGTGCGCCGGGAGCTCAGCCTAAATAAGTAGAATACGATTACAGCAAATACACATTTTATTTAACCAACAATTTTAACCAACTAAAAGTCAACCTGGATAATGAGAACTAACAAAATTTTTTTCGCGCTTGTAGCTGCCTGTATTTCAGTAAGTTCTTTTGCGCAAACTGTTGATGAAATCATCGAGAAGCACGTTGCCGCGATGGGAGGCATGGATAAATTAAATGCTATAACGACTTTGGTAACGGACAGGTCCATGGCCGTGCAGGGTATGGAAATTCCTACGAAAACGACCCTGGTGGTCGGGAAATCATTGAGAAGTGAATCTACTGTGATGGGAAATTCAATGGTTCAGGTGATTGACAATGCAAAAGGCTGGATGATCCGCCCGACCATGATGGGTGGAACCGGTGAGCCAGAGGATATGCCGGCTGATCAAATAAAACAACAGGAAAGCCAGCTGGACCCATTTGGTGGTTTAGTAAACTATAAGGAAAAAGGTAATAAAGTTGAGCTCGTAGGTAAAGAAAAGCTGGATAAAAAAGATGTTTATCATTTGAAACTTACTTCAAAAGATGGTCAGGTTATCGACGAATTTTTGGATGCAAACACTTATTTGGTAAGCAAAGTAAAGGCAAATATGAACGGTCAGGATGGCGAAATTACTTTCTCGGATTACAAAGATTACGAGGGTGTCAAATTTGCCGGCTCCATGGATATCACCAACCCTCAAATGGGCGTGCTGACATTTATAACGAATAAAGTGGTCATCAACAGCAAAGTGGATGAGTCGGTTTTCAAAAAACCGATGAAGTAAGATTTAGCATTCAGCGGTCAGTTTTTGGTTAAATCAGTTATTCATCATACGAAACTGATAACCAGCAACAGACCGCTGAATGCTTTTTTATCTCTTGGTTTTTCCAACTGCAGATATCCCCATTTCCGTTTTTCTCTTATCAAATTGAGAAAATAGCCGACGGACAGATCATAATTATCTGATGTATTTCCGCCATTTTACTTACTCGTTTTCAGAGGCGCATACCTGTCAAGCTGGTTCAATATCTGTTGCGCGATAGTTACTCTGGCTGTGATCGGATAATTTTTATTCGCAAGAATAACAATGCCAATTTTTCGTGCAGGAACAAATGCCACATAGCCGCCAAATCCATTTGTTGATCCCGTTTTATTGATCAGAACGTTGAGATCCGGTTTTGGCGAATCGATTTTCTCCGCAGGGTTATGCTCGAAAATAATTGTATTTGAATTGCCCGCAAGCAATTGTTTGACTTCCACCGGGTATGGATATTGCTCCCAAATCAGATCCTGCGTCATTTCTCCAATTTTGAAATAAGCCACGTGCGTATTTTGAATGGCGGTTTCAATCTTTTTATCCAGTTTCAGAATTTGCAAATTAGCATCAACATAACGGATCATATCCTCGCTTGTAGATTTTACACCGTAAGCTTCGGAAGCTAGTGGCCCCGGATTCACGCGAACGGCTTCGTCTGTTTTGGAATATCCATATGCATACTTTTTTAACTGCGCTTTCGGTACATTGATGTAACTATGCGACATCCCAAGTGCGGGAAATATTGTTTTTTCCATTATTTTTTCGAAAGGATCATCTAAACTTGCGGCAGCTGCCATGCCTAATAATCCTGTTCCCGGATTTGAATAGGAGCGGTGTGTCCCGGCTTCAAATTTGGGCTTCCATGTCTTAAAATATTTAGTAGCCTGCCGGTTGTCCATTATTTCATCAGGAAATTGCAACGGAAGGCCTCCAGTGGTGTGCGTTGCCGCATTTAATACCGTTATTTTGTCGAAAGCGCTTCCTCTTAGTGCGGGTAAATATTTGCTGATATTTTCAGAAAACGATAGTTTTCCACTGACCTGCGCGTAGGACGCCATGGTCGCGGTAAAAGTTTTGCTAATCGATCCAATCTCAAAAATCGTTTCATTGGTCACAGGTTGCCCGGTTTCTTTGGAAGCGACACCGTAGTTGTAAAAGTAATGTTCGCCATTTATTGTGACCGCTACTGCGATACCAGGAATGTTAAATTCCTGCATGGCAGGACGGATCAGATTGTCAATTTCGAGTTGAATTTTGGCAGGCGTGGCATTTGATGTTACCGGCGTTTTCTGCGGCTGACCAAAAGTAAAAAAAGGAATCAGCAGGAAAGCAGTAAAATAATTTCTGATCATAAAAGCTGTTAAGTCTAGGAGTAAAATTATTTGATCAAGTTAAGTATTTATTAAGTTGATCAAATAATATTACCACACAAAATGTCCGTTACTGAAACTATTATCCGTTCTTGTAAACCTAAGAAAGTAGAAGTATTTTTAATAAAAAAGTTATGGAACAAGAATTTAATGGATTGCTGGTAAGTCAGCAGGATGGCATATTTTCAAGCGAAGTAAAAATATTAAACCTCGCAGATCTGCCCGGTGATGATCTTCTGATCAAAGTGAATTATTCTTCGCTCAATTACAAAGATGCGCTTTCAGCTTCCGGTAACAAAGGGGTTACCAGAAGGTTTCCGCACGTCCCCGGTATTGATGCCGCAGGAATCGTTGTGGCTTCGAAGTCATCCGGTTTTACAGAAGGCGATCAAGTTATAGTGACCGGTTTTGATCTGGGCATGAACACATGGGGGGGCTTCGGAGGTTATATCCGCGTGCCTTCTCAATGGGCGATACGGTTACCAGATGGTCTTAACCTGAAAGAGTCGATGAGTTTAGGGACTGCCGGTCTGACCGCCGGGCTTTCTGTTGACAAAATTGTTAGTGCCGGTATCAATTCGGGA
This sequence comes from Dyadobacter koreensis, assembly GCF_900108855.1. Classification (GTDB taxonomy): domain Bacteria; phylum Bacteroidota; class Bacteroidia; order Cytophagales; family Spirosomataceae; genus Dyadobacter; species Dyadobacter koreensis. The sequence goes on along the minus strand of NZ_FNXY01000007.1, from coordinate 457,276 downwards.
ACGATTGTAATCAGTGGAGCAACAGGTGGAGTAGGCAGTATGGCCACTGCGATCATGTCAAAACTGGGATTTGAGGTTACGGCAATATCGGGCAAAAAAGAGAATCACTTTTTGAGGTCGGTTCTTGGTGCCAGCTCGATTCTGGATCGTGAGGAATTTTTAGAAAAATACAATTCCAAACCACTTTCTCCTGCTGATTTTTCTGCTGGAATTGACAATGTCGGAGGTTCTATCTTATCCGGAATGTTAAAGTCAGTAAAGCAAAACGGCATGGTTACCTGCTGCGGGAATGTTGCTTCGGCTGATTTAAATACTACTGTTTTCCCATTTATTCTGCGAGGTGCAACGCTGGCTGGAATTGATTCAGCGCAAGCGGATATCAATTGGCGCAAAAAGGTTTGGGCTTTACTTGCGTCGGATTGGAAGCCTTTTCGTCTTGATGAAATGGTTCAGGAAATTGGGCTTGATCAGCTGCCGCAAAAACTGGAAGAGCTCTTGCAAGGTAAAGCCAGAGGACGATATGTTCTTAAACATGAAGACTAATTCTCAAAGCCAAGTTGACTAACATTCGTTTGCTTAGCTTGCTATCAGTCGATTAAACTACCTGAAAACTTAGCTATAATTTTATTAAATATTTGGAATTATTTGAGTCAAATGTGTAACAAAAAATAGTTTTTGGCGCGTCGTTAATCTTTTATTAAGCGTTTTGTTAATGTTTCTGCCTTAATATTGGCAAAATAATTTCATGCTTCACGACCGTGCTCTGCGGTACAATGCCTGACTATTCCTAAACTTTTATAATTAATAATCATTAGAGCGAACGTCGTCCAGGCTTCTGTACATGTCGCTCTAAATTTATTTTCATGAAAAAGACTTTTTCATTTTTTATCCTCGTTTTTTTATCAATTCCTACCTTTGCCCAGCAGCCTGGCTCTCTCAAACTCTGGTATAATAAACCTGCCGGAAATACCTGGACAGATGCCTTGCCCGTAGGCAATGGCCGTCTTGGTGCGATGGTATATGGAAATCCTGAGCAGGAGATTTTAAAACTGAATGAAACATCTGTGTGGGCTGGTGGGCCAAACCGGAATGATAATCCCGATGCGCTGGCAGCTCTGCCTGAGATCAGGAAATTAATTTTTGAAGGCAAACATGCGGAAGCGCAGAAATTGGCCTCCCAAAAAATCGAATCAAAAACAACCAACGGCATGATGTATCAGCCTGTAGGGAATTTGAATTTAAGGTTTGCAAACCACGATTCCTTTACAAATTATTATCGTGAACTTGATATTGAAAAGGCCGTAACAACAACCTCCTACACAGTCGATGGTGTAAAATACACCCGCCAGGTAATTGCTTCGGTGCCGGATCAGGTTATCGCGGTTCGTTTGACGGCTGATAAACCCGGAAAAATTAGTTTTACGGCTTCTCTGAGCAGCCCGCAGAAAGGAAAAACTATGGCTGATAAAAGTGGTAAATTGATGTTTTCCGGAATCAGCGGAGATAAGGAGGGTATCAAGGGGCAGGTCGCTTTTAATGCGCATGTAAAATTACTGAATGAAGGCGGTAAGATAGCTTCTGGTGACACTTCGGTTGCCGTTGAAAATGCAAGTGCGGTAACTTTGCTGGTTTCAATTGGTACTAATTTTGTCGACTACAAAACCTTGACCGCAGATCCTCAGGCAAAAGCTGATCAATATCTGAACAAGGCAGTGAAAAAATCTTTTGCCAGTCTTTTGAAAGATAATGTTGCAGCATATCAAAAATATTTTAATCGGGTTAAGATAGATCTCGGAACTTCGGAAGCAGCCAGCCTGCCCACTGACGAAAGGATTGCAAAATTTGCTTCGGGAAATGACCCTGCCCTGGTTTCACTTTATTTTCAGTTTGGCAGATATCTTTTGATCTCAGCCTCTCAGCCTGCTCAAAACGGCTTGCCGGTCGGACAGGCCGCTAATTTACAGGGGATCTGGAACCAACAAATGAGTCCGCCTTGGGGAAGTAAGTATACGATTAACATCAATACAGAAATGAATTACTGGCCCGCGGAGGTAACGAATCTCACGGAAATGCATGATCCTTTGATACAAATGATCAAAGAGCTTTCGTTAACCGGGCAGCAAACCGCGAAAAACATGTACGGAGCCAAGGGATGGGTAGCGCACCATAACACGGACTTATGGCGAATTACAGGTCCGGTTGATCCGATCTTTTATGCAATGTGGCCTATGGGAGGTGCCTGGTTAAGTCAGCACGTTTGGGAAAAATACAGTTATTCGGGAGACAAGGTTTATCTGAAATCTGTTTATCCGGCGTTGAAGGGTGCAGCTCAGTTTTTTGTTGATTTTCTTGTCGAAGAACCTTCAAATAAATGGTTGGTGGTTGTGCCGAGTATGTCACCAGAAAATGCCCCTGCCTCCCGGCCGGAGATTACGATTGGCGCGGGGCATACCATGGATAATCAGATAGTTTTTGACATTTTCACCAGTACACTCCGAGCTGCTGAAGCATTGGGGACCGATCAGGAATTTGTGAAAATATTGAAAGAGAAAAGATCCCGCCTGGCACCGATGCAGATCGGTAAATTTGGCCAGCTGCAGGAGTGGCTGCAGGACCTTGATAATCCCGAGGATAAGCACCGCCATATCTCGCATCTTTATGGCCTGTTTCCTTCTCATCAGCTTTCTGCTTACCGTACCCCCGAACTATTCAGTGCCGCGCGAACTTCTCTGGAACATCGGGGAGATGTTTCAACAGGTTGGTCCATGGGTTGGAAAGTAAACTGGTGGGCTAGACTTCAGGACGGAAACCGGGCATATAAATTGATTACCGACCAACTTTCTCCTGTCAATATTGCTGGTAAAAAAGGTGGAGGCGGCACCTATACGAATCTTTTTGATGCGCATCCACCTTTCCAGATTGACGGAAATTTCGGTTGCACTGCCGGTATCGCAGAAATGCTTATGCAAAGTCACGACGGTGCGATCCAGCTTTTGCCAGCGCTCCCGGACGGTTGGAAAAATGGAAGCATAAACGGCCTTCGTGCGCGGGGTGGATTTGATATCGTTTCGTTGGAATGGAAAGAAGGCAAAGTTTCAAAATTGGTGATAAAATCCAATCTGGGAGGGAATTGCCGGCTGCGCATTCCCAATGTTCTGGCGGGAAAGGACGTTGATTTAAAAGAGGCTCAGGGTGAAAATGTCAATGATTTTTATCAGACGGAGGAAGTTTTAAAACCGATTATTTCTTCTGCAGCAACTATGGGTAAATTACCCGTTAAGGAAACCCGGCTCTATGATTTTCAAACCAAGCCCGGCAGAACCTACACGTTTACGCTTTGATCCTTAACGGAAAATTATTCACCATGAACAAGAAAATTCTTATCGTTAGCATCCTGACTGGTTTTGTAACCTTCACCTGCCAGGTTTCAAAGCAAAAAACAACAGATCATACCTTAAGGACAACGGCAGCTTCCGTCGAGGCTGTTCCTGCCTTTACGGCTGATCCTTCGCCTGCTTATCTGACGCCGGAGCAAAGTCTGAAAACGTTCCGTCTGCCTAAAGGATATCATCTTGAACTGGTTGCCAGTGAGCCTATGATTCACGAACCCGTCGCGATTGCGTGGGACGGGAATGCGCGTATGTATGTAGCTGAACTCAATACCTACATGCAGGACGTTGAAGGTACCGGAGAGCATGAGCCTACCAGCAGAGTCATGCTTTTGGAAGATACCAACAACGATGGGAAAATGGACAAAAGTTCGGTTTTTATTGACAAGATGCTGCTTCCTAGAATGATCCTGTGTGTGGGCCATGAACTACTTGTAAACGAGACTGATACTTACAATATCTACGCATATAAGGATACCAATGCTGATGGAACGGCGGATGAGAAGCGGCCGGTTTACACACCCGATAAAAAGGCACCGGGAAATCTTGAACATCAGCGGAGCGGATTAGACTGGAATGTAGATAACTGGATTTACACGACCGTTGATCCTGTCCGTTTTCGTTATAAAAACGGAATTTTGAAACCGGATTCTATTCCAAGCGGTTCGAACGGACAATGGGGACTAACCCATGATGATTTTGGACGTCTGTTTTTTTCTTCAGCGGGAGGAGAAGTTCCTGCGCTCGGTTTTCAGATCAACCCGGTTTATGGACGATTAGAATTTAACGATCAGTATACAAAAGAATTTAATGAAGTCTGGCCGATAATCAAAACGCCCGACGTGCAAGGTGGCCTTAAACGTCTTAGAGCGGATACAACACTTAATCATTTTACGGCAAGTTGCGGGCAGGTTGTTTTTCGAGGTGACCGCCTGCCGAAAGATTTACAGGGAGATCTGTTGATCAGTGAGCCAGTGGGAAGGCTGATCCGACGAGCCAAAGTGAGTAGTAAGGACGGGAAAATAACGCTTGAAAATGCTTATCAAAAAGAAGAATTTATAGCTTCTACGGACATGAATTTCCGGGTGGTTAATATGTATACCGGTCCTGATGGAAATCTTTATCTGGTAGATATGCACCGTGGTATCATTCAGGAAGGAAACTGGACAGGTCCCAATAGTTATCTGCGACCTCAGATAAAGCGGTATGGGTTGGATAAAAATATCCAGCATGGCAGAATTTACCGGTTGGTTTCCGATGGAATGAAACCTGGCCCCAAACCCAAACTGCTGGATGAATCGTCCAAAAAGCTGGTCTCTTACCTTGGCCACCCAAATGGCTGGTGGCGCGATAATGCACAAAAGGAGCTCATTCTTCGGAACGATAAATCCGTGATTGAAGGGTTAAAAGCCGTTTCTGCCGGAACTATGAATCCTTATGTCAAGGCTAATTCTGCGATTGCACGTCTGCATGCACTCTGGACATTGGAAGGTCTGGATGCATTAGACAAAAATCTAATACAGAAATCTTTCAAAGATCAGGACGGGGAAGTCAGAAAAGCAGCAATCAGGCTTAGCGAACCTTACTTAAAACAAAACGATGAGGAAATTATTGATCAGCTGGCTGCACTGAAAACCGATGCAGCTAATGATGTGAAAATGCAGCTGATACTATCCTTGTCGTATAGCAAATCTCCGCAAGCCAAATCGCTGATTAAGGAGATTTTGGCTAGTTCAAATGGAAATGAAGTGTTAGCCAGGGCGCAAAAAAGTATTGACAAAAACGAGGATTCCAAGAAATTCGGACTGCGTCTGGGAAGGCTGGAAGAATCGGACCGCAATTTAATTCTAAATGGGTCTGTTATTTATAAATCGCTTTGTACTGCCTGTCACGGTGTCGATGGGAAAGGTCTTCTGAGTAAAACTGCGCCACCTTTGGTAGGTTCAAAACGCCTTGGCAAAGGGAAAGATATGGCACTTCGTATTCTGCTACACGGACTTTCGGGCCCGATCGATGGGGAGACTTATCCGAGTGAAATGCCGGCAATGGGCGATAACGACGATCAGTGGATTGCGTCAGTGCTGAGCTATGTTCGCCATGAATTCGTGAATGCTCCACCCATCAGACCTGCGGATGTTAAAGCAGTTCGGGACCAAACCGTCGGGCGTAACAAGGCGTGGACACTAACAGAGTTATCCGGGATGTAAATAAAGATCCGTTATCAAATTAAGAACTGGTCGGCAGATTTATTTGATAACGGATAGAATCTTACTCGTAATATGCCGCTGACTAGTCAGCTTTTAAAATCTGAACAGGATTTATTAAAGCGGCGGAAATTACTTTGTATCCCACGGTAAGCAAAGTAATCAGTAAAATAATGATTCCGCCAGATACTAAAATCCACCAGTCAAGATTTATCCGGTAAGCAAAATTGTTTAGCCAGTTAGCCATCAGATACCAGGCAAACGGCATAGATAGAATAAAAGAAAGCGCTGTTAACATCAGAAATTCTTTGCCAAAAAGCATAATAATATTGTCAATTCCTGCCCCTAGAACTTTACGGACGCCAATTTCTTTCATTCGCTGCGAGACCATGAATGACACCATGCCGTATAAACCAAGTGCGCAGATTACAACGGCGATAGCCGCAAAGGTTTGAATAAGATTAGTCAGTATTTCTTCCTTCTGGTATAATTTCGTGATTTTTTCATCAACAAACTGGTATTCGAAAACATCGTTCGGATAAACTTTTGACCAGATATTTTGAATATTTTCAAGTGTCCGCTGCAGGTTTCTGGTATCAACTTTGATTGCGGTCTCTTTATATAGTTTGGGATTTGAAAAAATTGCGCACGGCTCGATCGCATCCTGCAATGATTTCAAGTGAAAACTTTTGACAACACCCACAATCTCCCCTTTAAAACCGGAATTGCCATCTTCCATTTGTTTCCCCAAAATCTTGCCTGGATCGTGAATGCCAAACCGCCGCATCAGTTCCTCATTAATAACGAACTCGGTTAAAGAATCTTTGTCCAAAAAACTTCTGCCGGCAAGAAGCGGCATTCTGTAAGTTTCCAAATAATTTTCATCTGCGAACCTGTCACGAATGACAAACTTCTCCCATTCAGAACGGTTGTCGAAACGGACCGAACCCCCATACCCCATGGCGGAAGTCGGCGCCTCGAATTGGTAACTAACTGAGCTTATGTCCGAAAGTTTTAAAAGCTCATTTTTCAGTGATTGGCTTAATTTGTGAGTCGCGTCCTGTTTGGGCAGCGAAAGCGTGAGAATAGCTTTTTGATCAAAACCAAGATCTGCGTTTTTAAAAAATCGAAGCTGGAGAAGTAAAACCAATGTTCCGGTTACCAATAATTGAGCAACGATGAGCTGAACAGTAATGAGTGAGCGACGTAATCCAAGTCCGCCGACCTGGCGGTTGTCAAGTTTTCCTTTTAATGCATTGACAGGATTAAAACCGGAAATGATAACGGACGGATAAAATCCTGCGAGAGGGATGATAATCAAAATGGAAAAACACCAAAATAACATAAGCTGCCACTGAAACAGGTCTTCAACACGAAAAGCAGCAGTTTGCGTTAGATTATTCATGAACCGAGTGAGTACTGCGGCAAAAATCAAAGAGAGAATGGAAGAACTTAGGGTAATCATCGCACTTTCATTCATAAATTGCCAGAAAAGTTGCCTTTGTGTACTGCCTAAAACTTTTCTGACGCCAATTTCCTTTGCACGCTTCAATGCTTGCGCGGTTGCCAGATTTATAAAATTGATACTGGCAATTAGTAATAAAAACACGCCGACTCCGCCCAAAATCCACAGGGTCGATTTTCTGGTTTTTCCGTCATATCGCTCATCAAAGTGCATGTCAGAAAGCGGTTGCAGTTTGTGCCGGTAATATTTTGCTTCCGCTCCGTAGTATTTCGCATTATTGCGCATAATCTGTTTTTCCAATTGAACGGGATCAGTTCCGGCCGACAGACGGACAAACGTGAAGTTGCGGCTGCTGATCCAGCCGAATTGTTCCTGATCATATGCGGGATCAATTATTTTTAATGTGGGAAGCGAAATTAAAATCTCGTAACCCAGATCTGTCGGGCGGATCGGCTCTTTGAAAACACCGGAAATTCTGAGATTTAATTCATTATTTAATCGTAAAATCTTACCAATTGCTGCTTCTTGACCGAAGTATTTCATTGCAATTTTTTCACTGACGATTACGGTGGAAGGCTCACTCATGGACGCAGGATCGAAGCTGGTCAACCAGTCAAAAGCAAACAAATCCAGATAATTCTTGTCGACATATGCGGTATTGGTCTTTTCAAGAAAGCGTTTTGTGCCCATTTTACTTTCTGCGGACACCGTTATATTTGGCATTTTTCCTATCAAACCGGCTTTTTCAATTTGTGGAAAATCCTGCGCCAGTGCAGGTCCCAGCGGTATGGAGGATCCGGGCTCATATTCGACGCCTTCATCCAGGTGAAGATCCAGAACGACCCGGTACAGACGGTCTTTATTTGGCTGATGTCCTTCGAAACTAAGATGGTATTGAAGAAAAATGAAGATCAGAATTGATCCTGTAATGCCCAGCGTCAACCCGGCTAAATTTAATATGGCATAGGTTTTATGACTTTGAAGATTTCGCAGCGCAATTTTCAGGTAGTTTTTGAACATAGTAATTTTAAGTTTAGGCTACCTGCAATTTATCAGTTTAAATTTTGGAAAGTTTTGATTATCAAGTATTTTAACATGATTTAACGTTTTTCTGATTATCCGAAATTTTAGAGAGAACCCGACCTGCCACTGAATAATTTTCAGCATTCTATAATAATACAAAATCGTCGGATGTGTTAAATGCCAATTTTCTTCGTTATTATTTTGTCAATCCCTCATTACTTTAAATCCGAATCCGAATGATGTATTCAAATTTTATTTTTCGCTCATGGTCTTCCCAAATTCTGTTGTCTGCTCTTACTTCTTCGATTATACTATTTTCCGCTGCGACGGGAAATGCCGGTTGTGCCGCTTTGGTAGATAGATCGGTTTCGACGCAAGAAAATGTTTTAATCAAAGGGAGAATTACAGATCAGGTAGGGAATGCGATTTCCGGCGCTTTGATAAAAATTAAAAATACCTCGAATGTTTCAAAGTCTGATGTTGCCGGGGTTTTTGAACTGAATGACGTACCATTGAAAAGTGTCATCATAATAAGTCATCCAAAGTTTTCCGGTGAGGAATTTAAGATTTCAAAACCTAAACCTTATTACAGAATTGTTTTGAAAAGGAAAACTAATTAAAGTGTCTGCATTGAATAAATCTGCCTGACCCGCTTAAATGATACGTCGTGTATACGCTGGTTTCGGTATAATTTTTGTTATATTTATCACAAATAAAATATAATTTACATTACGGAAATTCATCACGCCATGAAAAAATTAGCATATTTAACGTTACTAACAACGATCGGCTTGTTTTTTCAATGCAAAAAAGACGCTGGCAAAGAGGAAGTTACGCCGCAGCCCGAAATTGTAATTCCTGTTGACGAAAATCAAATTTTAAAAAAACTGACTGTTCCGGAAGCAGAAACAGTAACATTTGATTCTCTTGCGTCGAATTTTCTTGTAAAACTTCCTTCCGGCTTTTCAGCAGATGAGGTCAATATTAAACTTTCACTTTATGATGATGTTTCACTTCTGGACAGCGCATCATTGGAAACGAGCAATAAAGATTTGAAATTTCCTTACAAGGGCAGCATACCTTTGACGCTTGTTTTAAAGAAAAAGGGCATCGCAACTCCGCGTCGATATTATGTGTATGTAGAGGCGCAGGGATCTCCGAAAATAGAGCTTGCCAGCAAAGAGATTTCTGTTAAGCAAGGGGTCTCCTATTTTCCTTTCAAAATCATTTCCGGCCTTGGTACAATTCCTTCAAAACCGGATCAAAAACGGGCGATAATCAAATTGGTAGACCGAACAACCAATACAGTTGTGGAGGGAACGGTTCAGAATGTTTTGCAAAATGTATATTTCCAGGATCTGAGCAGTCTGATTAATTCGGAAAAAGTTGGTTTGGATCTGACTTTTGACGGCTCGGAACCGCTGATTTTTGATGGTTTGCAATTGAAGAGGGGAGTTCCCGGGGCTACTATAAGCAATATGCCGTTTACATTGATCAAAACTGATACCTTGAAAGTTATTGGTGGCTATTTTGATCCTATGGCAGCCTATACCGCGGGTCTTTCAAACGATTTTTCACAAGGGCAGAAAATTATTAATTTGGCATATCAGGATAAAGGTAATCTTTCTTCCAAATTCAACACGGATCTCTCCGAGGGCTCTTACCTGGTTACGTTCTACGAGAATGGAAAAGAAATGGGGAAGGGCGTTTTTGAATTTTCCACATCAAGGACTAACACGTTGGAAACCATTTGGAAAGGTGATCTGAATCTGGTTTTCACGCGAAACACGCAGCCGTTGATTTTTAACAAGGGAGACATATTCTATGCAAAACCATCAATTGTCCAATATCTTTGGGGGGCCAATTTGCCATCTTCTTCATTCGATCTAAGATTATTGCCCACACTCCGTATTGTAAATGGTTCAACTACGATCAATCTGACGCCCGAAATGGAAGTGATATCCTGGGCTATTGCCGGTGTAAGTTATTCGGTCGGCAAGTATAAATTGCCGGACAACCTTTCCTCGGGATCCTATACTGTGACGGCTCTCTATGCCAGTCAGCCAGAATCCAAACCATACTGGTCTAAAATTCAGGTCCGTTAATTTCGCCTTGTTATATCACGTGTATACCCGAGCGTTAAATTTGTGGACTTTTTATTTTTTTCTTAAATTTTGATTCTAAGATGCTTATGTGATTTATTGACATTTTTGTCTATGCGAAGGTTGCGACTTGTTTTAAGTAACCTTTTGGAAACCTTATATTCGTCTTGCATTAGCTTAACTGACATAAAGGCTGAATGTTTAATCACTTATATAATTAATTACCCTACGTTAATGAAGAATCTTTTACTCTTGCTAAAAAAAAACTTACCCATTTTATTTATCCTGTTAAACGTTCAGTCATTGAACGCCCAGAACTGGGGCGAAGTTATAAAAATGGTAGCCTCCGACCGGGCTGATAAGATTACATCCGGGAGAACTGTTATAGACGAGTTTGGCAATTCGGTTGCTATCAGCGGAGATTATGCGGTAGTAGGAGCGCATTTTTCGGATAGAGATTCAACCGGAGAAAATTATGTTCGAGACGCAGGAGCTGCTTTTATTTTTCATAAAGTAGGAGACACCTGGCAGAAGATTAAAAAGTTAAGTCCCGGTAATCGTGTTTTCGATAGCTTTTTTGGTTCTTCTGTGGCCATAAACGGAGATTATATAGTCGTAGGCGCCCATGGGGAGACAGAGGGGCCATTCAACGGCTCAGGTGCCGTTTACATTTTTGAAAAGAATTCAGGAGGCTATGAAAATTGGGGAGAAGTAGAGCGGCTCGTAGCACCTGGGAGACATGAAGGATATGGTGATGGATTTGGCATTTCGGTATCGATAAGCAGTGATTATTTACTTATCGGTGCGCCAGGAGAAAATTACGATGGACAGGACCTAAATCCACTGAATGATTCCGGTGCTGCATATGTTTTTAAAAGGAACGTTGGAGGATACAATAATTGGGGTTTCCTCAAAAAGATCACTGCTCCCAATCGCCCGGAACAGGCATCGTTTGGATATTCTGTCTCCATAAGTAATGACTATTTCATTGTCGGTGCACCTTCTGAAAATATTGGCAGCGGCGGAAACATGAGCCAGGCTGGTGCTTGCTACATTTTTAACAGAAATTTAGGGGGAGAGGACAACTGGGGAGTGTTGAAAAAGTTAGAGCCCACTACGCGAGTGCCCGGAGCGTCTTTTGGCTTCTCGGTTTCTATGGATGGAAATTTTGCTATTGTCGGAGCATATAAAGAAAATATTTACAATAGTACAGGGGCATTGCTCATGGCAGGAGCCGCGTACATCTTCGAACGAAATTGGGGAGCAACCAATAACTGGGGCCAGGTCAGAAGACTCGGTCCCGAATATCCTGAGTATAATGAATTTGGACGCTTCGTTTCTATAAACGGACAAACGGCTGTTGTAGGAGCATTCTACGAGGAATTAGACAACAGCAGTCCAAAGGCTGGGTCCGCTTTCATTTTTGAGAAGGATCTTTATTCATATAACAATTGGGGGATTTTAAAAAAGATTACCAATCCAGTGAGAAGATCAGACGATAAATTTGGATCAGCTGTTGCAGTGGACGGCGAGAATATTATTGTTGGTGCAATTGGCGAAAGCAGAGATAGCGAAGATACGTTTTTTGTCAAATCTGCAGGTGCCGCCCATTTTTTTTCTAAAAATCACGGAGGCGTAAATAATTGGGGCCATATACAAAAAATTACAGCATCAACAGGCGCAAGGGCCTCAAAGTATGGAAGTTCGGTTTCTGTAAGCGGTAGTTTTGCGATAGTTGGTGCAGTGGGAGAAAGTAAAGATTCCACAGGCCAATTTATTAAAGATTACGCGGGTGCTGCCTACATTCTCTACGATGATTTTGGAAATTGGAGACAGGTTAAAAAAATTGTAGCTCCTGATCGGCAAAGCGTCGACAATTTTGGAGCGGCCGTTTCTATTAGTGGTAATTACGCCGTGGTAAGTTCAATATGGCAAAACAACGGTGAAGGCGCTGTGTATATTTTTAAAAAAGATCAAGGCGGGTTAGATAACTGGGGTTTTGTAAAAAAAGTAGTTGCATCTGTACCCACCCGCGATGACTGGTTTGGCTATTCAGTGGGGATTAGTGGAGACAATTTAGTTGTTGGTTCATTTGGAGACGATGAAGATGCGCAGGAGGGTAGCATATTAAATGCAGCAGGCTCTGCCTATTTGTTCAATAAAAACCAAGGAGGAGCAGATCAGTGGGGACTGGTAAAAAAATTAACTGCAAGCAGAAGAACAGCAAATGATATTTTTGGCTCAGTGGTTTCTATATCAGGTGATTATGTAATTGTCAGTTCACTCTCAAACAATACAGACGAAAGTGAATCAAACCCAGTCGAGGGTGCCGGTGCTGCATATATTTTTAAAAGAGATCTGGGTGGAGTTAATAACTGGGGAGAGCTCAAGAAACTCGTTGGAACGCAAAGAGCTCCCTTTGACCGGTACGGACGAGGGCTTTCGATCGAACGGGATTACATAATTGTTGGATCTTCGGGAACAACACCTGATTATAATGCTGCTGTTTACATATATAGCAAAAACACAGGTGGTGAAGACAATTGGGGATTAGAAAAAAAAATTGCAGGAGGCGGGCAGCGTTTTGATAAGGTTCGTCAACAAACAGTGACTGAAAATTTTGGTGGATCAGTTGCAATCGGAAATGGTTTTGCGGTCATCAGTTCCAATACTTTTATCCCGGATTATGCTAACAATTCAAATTTACCCGTTTCGAATGATTCATATGTGTTGAAGCAAAATCAGGGAGGTGCAAAAAATTGGGGAACTGTACAGATGATTGGATTTTACAATGCTAACTATGGTGTGCAAACCCTGCCGGTTTCAATGAGCAACCGGCATATTGTTATGGGAGCTAACATGGATAGCACTGATGGTTTTGGAGATAATACCATACCTAACGCCGGCGCTGTCCATATCTTTAAAAATTTTGAAAACCCTTTACCAGTTACCCTCACAATGTTCGAGGCGACAAAATCTGAAAACAGCGTTCTGCTGAACTGGTCAACGACATTCGAAACAAATTCAGATTTCTTCGAAATTCAGAGAAGCCGCGACGGCCGAAACTGGAGCATGATTGGAACGATTTTCGCGAGCCACGAAAGCGATAAAACAAAAACGTATTCCTTCGCAGATAAAAATCCATTTTACGGTGAGAATCTATATCGTCTGAAAATGGTAGACCAGGATGGCACTTTTACTTACAGCCGTATCAGAAGTTTAACTTTTGGTTCAGAAAGTCAGATTGCAGTTTATCCAAATCCTGTACAAGAGAGACTTTTCGTAAAATTGAAATCAGGTGAAATTGATTTTATTACAGTTACGAATTCGACTGGTCAGGTTGTTTCAAAATACAATAAAATGCCGGATGAAGGAATCAATCTGGACCATTTGACGATTGGCAACTATATTATCAACGTCATTAAAACTGACGGCACAGTAAGTTCGAAAAAAGTTGCTGTAGCCAGATAGAGAATTAATTATGAATAAAACCAAAGCGAATCCTGATGAAGGATACGCTTTGGTTTTTATATTCGTAAGATAATCTTTCCAAATTGTTCAGAATCTTCCATTCGTTTGAAGGCAGCTTGAATTTGATCCAGTTCATAAACGGAATCGATCAATGGCCGAAGTTTATGATAAAGAATATAATATAACATACTTCTAAATTCATCGTCGCTTCCCATTGTCGTTCCTACAATGGTGATCTGTTTTGAAAAAAGAAGTTTCGGATTAACCGCCGGAAATAAACCGGCAGTTCTTCCAAAATTGACAATCCTTCCACCGGATTTCACCAGATGCAGCAGTATTTCGAAACCTTCTCCGGCCGCTCCGTCAAGGATAAGGTCAAAGTTATCTGCCTGATCAGCCAGTTCATTCTTCCAGTTTTCATTTTTATAATTGACACCACCACTTGCTCCTGCCTGCCGCGCTCGTTTTATTTTGTCGTCCTTTCCGGAGGTTACATATACTTTCGCGTCCATTTTCAAAGCAAAAAACAGCGCCCAAAGCGCAACGCCCCCGCCAATCCCTGTGATCAGGATCTTGCTCTTTCTATTTAATTCTCCCTTAGTAAACAATGCTCTGTATGCCGTAAGGCCAGCAAGTGGTAACGCAGCAGCTTCTTCATAACTCAAGTGCGAGGGAATTTCATAGACATATTGTTCTTCGATGGCTACAAATTCTGCAAATGTACCATTGTGAGGATAACCCAGAATTTCAAAATCACTTCCGTAAACGCTTTTGCTGCTTCCCCAGTTTCGAGAAGGGTTTATAACTACTTTCTTGCCAAGCCAGGTTTTGTCACAATCAGCGCCAAGCTCAACGACGTCTCCGGCTGCCCCGGGAACAATTCGGAAATCACCATACTGTTTTTTTTCTTTCAATGTCCATAACTCATGATGGTTAAGGCTTGCTGCTTTGATCTTGATGAGAACTTCACCCCGTTTCGGTACGGGTATGGCGATTTGTTCGATGCGAATCGAAAAGTCGGATTGATCCAACACGGCTGCTTTCATACTGTTCAGGTTATATAGTGGTGTGGCGGGTAGTGTTGCCGAAGCACAGGGATCGGCGTTATTAAAGACTCCAAAGATGTTGAGCAGAATTACATAAAAATAAAAAGTAAACTGAAATTTTCCCAGTACACCTTAAATATTTAATTAAACGGTTATTCATTTAAACTTCTCCCAGAAATTTTTTTCTTTTCCAGTTTAAGGCGGTTATGGACCTGGATTTTTATTTACAGGCAAGCTCTCTGTTTTCTGGTTAACGGTTGTTTTTGCAAAGCATAGTTTCTAATTTAGGTTTGGTTCAGATTTTCATTATTGAACTTTCACAAATCCTAAATTTTCACTCTTTTCTTCTGTTAATGAATTCACCTGAAATACAAAAAGGTACAGCCGCCGTGTGGGCTGGCGAAACCGGACGTTTTTTAAATGGCGCAGTCACCGCGCCGATTGTAAATAGTGTTGCTTTTTCTTACGAAGATTTGGACGAGTGGCATGCAGTTGCTACCGGGCAGTCAGACGGGTATATCTATAGCCGTAACACAAATCCGACTGTCCATGTTCTTGAAGAAAAAATACGTATTCTGGAAAGTGCCGAAGCGGCAACTTCGTTTGCAACAGGCATGGGAGCGATCAGTAATACGCTGTTCGCTTTACTGGGACCCGGAAAGCGCGTCGTTTCAATCAAGGATACCTATGGGGGAGCCAGCAGGTTATTCCTTGATTTTCTTCCTGCCTACGGGATTGAAGTGATGCTTTGTGAGACGACCGATCATGTGGCAATAGAAGCTGAAATAGCGAAAGGCTGCGATCTGGTTTATCTGGAAACGCCTACCAATCCGACGCTGAAAATTGTCGATATAAAAAGGCTTTCAGGTGCCGCACGCAAGGTTGGCGCTGTGGTGGTAGTTGATAACACTTTTGCTACACCAATTAATCAAAATCCAATTTTACTGGGCGCTGATCTGGTTATTCACAGCGCGACAAAATTTCTTTGTGGTCATTCTGATGCGATGGGTGGCTTGCTTTGCGGGAAAGCAGACCTGGTTAAAAAGGTATTTTCTTTCCGTGAAATAAACGGGGCAAGTTTGCAGGCAGATCCGGCATACCTGATAGCCAGGGGAATGAAAACACTTGAACTTAGAATTGAACGCCAGAATGCTTCCGCATTAAGAATTGCCAGACATTTAAAAACGCATCCGGCGGTTGAAGATGTGTTTTATCCAGGCCTGGAAACCCATCCCGGACATGACATTGCCAAACAGCAGATGGCTGGCTTTGGGGGTGTTTTGAGTTTTGCTTTAAAAGGCGATTACGATACAGTAAGATCATTTCTGCCCAAACTTAAACTCGTGCATCTGGCGGCAAGTCTGGGTTCGGTAAGCACCCTGGCCGGACCTCCCCGAACCACAAGTCATGTGGAGCTCACCGAAGCACAGCGCGCTCAGTTGGGTATACCGGAAAGCTTGATCCGGTATTCAGTTGGTATTGAAAATGTAAATGATCTGATCGCTGATCTGGAACAGGCGCTATCCAGTTTGCAGACTGAAAATATAGCAGTATAATGAAAAGTCATATTATAAAAATCAGCAGGGTAATCTTCATTGCTGGATTGCTAGGTTGGAGTCAGTCGGGTTTCACACAGACAGTTAAACCCGTAGAGGAGATGAACAACCCCAGAGTGGAGAAAGAACTGGAGAGAATTTCTAAACTTGCGAAAGGAAAAGTTGGAATAAGTGCGGTGCATCTGGAATCAGGCAAACGGATCAGTATGAATCTGTATGAAAAATACCCCATGGCAAGTACTGTAAAAATTGCTATCGCTGTTCAGCTCCTGTCAAAAATCGAAAAAGGCGAACTTTCCCTGATGACTATGGTGGACTTGCAGCCCTCTGATCTTCATCCCGGAAGTGGAACATTGGATGTGCTTTTTGCAAAACCCGGCGTGCAGCTTTCTGTTCAAAATTTACTGGAACTGATGATGACTATCAGTGACAATTCTGCGACCGATATTTTGCTCAGACTTGCCGGGGGACAGAAAGCCGTCATGGAAAGGTTGAGAATTTTAGGAATTGACGGAATGTCTGTTGACCGGACCATTATCCAGTTAATAGCTGATTTGGAAGGCGTGACATTGCCTTCCGAAAATCTATGGGTACATGGATTTTATGATACGTTATGGAAAACGACCACGCCCGAATCAAGGTTGGCTGCCGAAATGAAACTGCGAACAGATCCGCGTGATACCTCAACTCCGGATGCTATGGTAAATTTGCTAACCCAGATTTATAATGGGAAAGCATTGAAACCGGAAAGCAGAGACCTTCTGCTGGCTGTGATGGAAAGATGCAAGGGAGGGTTGGCAAGATTGAAAGGTTATCTTCCCGCCGAGACTGTTGTTGCTCACAAAACAGGATCTCTTAATGCGACTGCTACCGACGATGTTGGCATCATCACACTGCCAGACGGAGCGGGTCACATTGCCATAGCGGTTTTCGTCGCTTCATCAGCTCAGCCACTTGCTGAACGGGAACAAACGATTGCTCACTTGACAAGGGCAGTGTATGACTACTTTTTGTTTCAAACGCCTGAAATAACCACTTCGCGCTGATGAAATCTTCTCTGTTATTGATTTTTATGCTAGCCGCCCTGACGTCATTCGGGCAGAAAAAAATTACTGCAAAGCAAATCCGGGAATTCGATCAGTATGTTGAAAAGGTACGCAACGAGTGGGAAGTTCCGGGACTTTCGATCGCGGTAGTTAAGGATAATCAGGTTATTTTTAAAAAAGGATATGGGGTAAGAGAATTGGGAAAGACAGAGCCGGTCACTACCCAAACGTTATTTGCCTGCGCCTCAACCACCAAAGCGATGACGGTTGCACTCCTGGGGATGCTCGTCGATGAGGGCAAAATAAAATGGAGCGATCCTGTGTCAAAATATCTTCCCGAGCTTCGACTCTATGACCCTTACGTCACTCAGGTGCTGACTGTCCGCGATCTTCTGATCCATGATACCGGTGTGGGGGGAACAGACTTCTTCACCGGCGCAATGAGTATTTCAGTAAATGAAATGTTCGAAAGGATGAAGCTTGTAAAACCATCGTACCCTTTTCGAAATGGATTTGTTTATCAGAATATCATGTATTCTGCGGCAGGACGAATCATTGAACGCTTAACAGGAAAGCTTTGGTCGGAAGTTATTCAGGAGCGGATTTTCGACAGGCTTGGCATGATAAAAACCGCACCTAAAAGAAAATTTATCCGAACTGAAAATGTGACCAGGCCGCACTTCAGAATCAAAGATACTATCCGGGTTATTGATTATGGTGCCGACAGTGAGATCGGGTCTGCGGGCGCCGTCTGGTCGTCGGCAGACGACATTAGTAAATGGGTTATCTGCATGCTGGATAGCAGTAAGTATGAAGGCGGACGGTTACTGAAACCGGAAACATGGATGGAAATATTTAAACCTCAGACCTTTTTTCCTGAAAGTGAATATCCAACCATGCAGCTGCTCAAACCTAATTGGAGGACCTATGGTCTGGGCTGGTATCAGCATGATTACAAAGGGAAGAAAATCAATTTTCATACAGGAAGTCTGGCGGGATTGACAGCGATCACAGGCCAGCTCCCGGACGAAAAACTGGGCGTTTTTATCTTCGGGAATTATGATCATGCAGAAGTTCGCCATGTTTTGCTTTATAAGACATTTGATTTTTTTGCACTTGGAGAAAACCGCGACTGGAATTCTGAGTTCAAAAAGTTATACGCAGATATCGCATTAAAAAGCAAGACTGAAAAGCAGGGTTTTGAATCAGCACGAGTTGTAGATACATCACCGACTTTGCCACTGGATCAATACGCAGGAGAATATTCGAGCGCGCTTTTCGGCGAAGCTGTTATTTCTGTAAATGGCAAAATATTGTCCGCTAATGTTAACAACGTCCTGAAGACAAAATTATCTCATTGGCATTATGACACATTCCGTGGTCCGTATGAAAAAGCCTGGCATGGCGATGCAACTGCGCAGTTTAAGCTGAATGTTTCGGGAAAAGTTGAGAGCCTTGTTATAGACGGGATGGAATTTATAAAGCAATAAACCTACAAACGACTTGTTATGAAAAAAGTACTCCTGTTACTGACTGTATTCCTGATGGACAGTCGCATTTCCCAGGCCCAGGGAAGCTTTACGATGGAAGATATTTTAAGTTATCCTCTGGCTTCGGAACTTACCTCCGCAGCCACTGGCTCACGTATCGCCTGGACTTACAATGATCAGGGTAAAAGAAATATTTATGTCGCCGAAGGACCAGAGTTCAAACCTCGAAAAGTTACAGGTTTTGATGAGGATACAGGCCAGCAATTATCCGGTATATCAATCTCTGCCGATGGGAAATGGGTTGTCTTTGTCCGTGGTGGAGAGCATAGTGGCAACCGGGATAACGGGGTTACAGTTAATCCCGCATCACTTTTAAATATGCCGAAGGTTGAGATCTTTTCGGTGCCTTTCAGCGGAGGGAAAGTAAAAGTTCTGGCAGAAGGTGATTATCCTGCTATTTCGCCAAGAAGCGATTTGGTCGCCTTTATCAAAGGTGGTCAGGTCTGGCAGGTTCATCCGGATGGTTCCTCTCCCGCCAAAGCTCTTTTTGAAGCAAAAGGAAGCAGCGGGTCACTTCAATGGTCGCCGGATGGATCCTCGCTTGCTTTTGTTTCCTCACGAGGAGATCATTCTTTTATTGGTGTTTATACAGAAAATAAAAATTCAATTCACTGGATTGCTCCGTCTATGGCAAAAGACGATTCACCTAGGTGGTCGCCCGATGGAAAAAATATCACCTTCATACGCCGCCCTGCCACGGGAGGGCTTCCGGATTCTATATTGCCAAGAAAGCATATGCCCTGGTCTATTTATGTCGGAAATTTTTCTGATGGAATGGCGAAAAAGATCTGGTCTGCGCCTAAAACGCTGCGTGGTTCTTATCCCACAACCGATGGAGGAGCTAATCTGATGTGGCCTTTGACGGGAACGATCAATTTTGTTTCCTATCAGGATGGCTGGCCGCACTTGTATTCGATCAAACCTAGTGGCGGGGAGCCGTTGCTGCTGACGCCGGGAAATTTTATGGTCGAATATATCGAAAAAAGTTATGATGGTAAGTGGCTGGTTTTTAGTGCGAACACGGGAGCGGATTCCAAAGATATTGACAGGAGGCATATTGCGCGAGTTCCGGTTGATCAGTCAAAAATGGAGATACTAACGCCAGGCGAAGGGATTGAGGCATTTCCGGTAATGACAGGCGACGGCTCTTCCGTTGCCATGATCAGTTCGGAGGCAACGTCGCCGCCGCAGGTGGCCGTGATGCCATTTAATACAAAGCAATCTGTTAAAATTCTGGATAAATCATTGGTCTCAGCCGCTTTTCCGGCTGGGAAGTTAGTGAAGCCGACACAGGTTACATTCAAAGCATCTGACGGAACGCTTGTTTATGCCCAGTTGTTTGAGCCGGCCGGCGGAAAGTCAGTTAATAAAAAACCGGCGATCGTTTTTGCTCACGGAGGTCCGCAGAGGCAGATGTTGCTCGGTTGGCACTATGGAGATTATTATGCCAACACATATGCCATTAATCAGTATTTAGCCAATCAGGGATTTTTAGTGCTTGCGGTGAATTACAGACTGGGCATTGGGTATGGATATGAATTTCATAAACCTGCGAATGCAGGAAGCAACGGCGGTTCGGAATATATGGATATTAAAGCAGCGGGAGAATGGCTTGCGAAAAGAGCAGATGTGGATTTTGACAAAATCGGGATTTACGGAGGTTCTTACGGCGGATATCTTACCGGACTTGCGCTCGGAAAAGATTCGAAATTGTTTGCCGCAGGCGTGGATGTTCATGGCGTGCATGACTGGGCATTTGTAAACGACGGCAACAAAACAGCCCCCGACGCCGCACTGGCTGCGAAAGTCGTTTATAAGTCGTCGCCCATTGCTTATGTTAACAGCTGGAAATCACCTGTACTTTTCATTCACGGCGATGATGACCGTAATGTGAATTTCTCGCAAAGCGTCGACCTTGCCAGAAGACTGGAACAAAAAGGTATTGTATTTGAACAGCTGATCATTCCTGATGATTCGCATCACTGGATGATGTTTTCCAATCAGCTAAAAATAGATAAGGCAATTGCAGAATTTCTTACAAGAAAGCTGATGAAATAGGAAGTGATCTGATAAAATGGCCGGCCTGGTCTGGTCGGCCACTTATTAAACTGTATTAAAATTCAATATGCGTTCTTATTTATCTATGGCTGACTTAAGATATCCGGTCGTATTTTAGGTTCATGAAAGTCCGATTGTCTTAGCATAGACTTTCTCTTCAGTGTTTTGAGTCGGTCAAATCATTATAACTTATAAGTTTTATTCCCTTTTCTTTAATCGCTGTTTTCACTTTATCGCTCGTAAATAAGTCTGTGACGCCCTGTCTGTCTTCTGCAACATTTTCATAGCCAATATGGGAAATCGCTTTAAGCTCCGCATCGTCAAGTCCGGGGTGGTCAACAAAAATGTAAGTTTTTCCCGCTTCCAGTTTTTCAAGCATTTTAATGAAACTGCTGATTTTATCTGCCGACGTTTTGCGGGCACCGTCGTAGGTTACGTAACCATCGATTTTTGGTTCCGGATGAACAGGAATTTTATATTCAGCAGCAAGTTTTCGGGTAAGCGCTTTCACATCCTCAGTAATTCCGGTGCATCCCATATGTGATGACAAATGGCTGATTCGGGGTATTTTCTTTAACGCCATTTCAATCTGGGCACGAAATTCCTTCTCGATATCGGCCAGCTGCCAGTCATTTTCAATAATTGATCTTTTCGGGTAATTTTTGTTTGGATAGATCATCGGTAGGAAATATCCATCCGTATCCTGCAAGCTCTTGCAGTCTGTCAGCGGACGCCATTTGACGTTATCCCATTCACTTGTAATCGCCAGATGTATCCCTACATCCGCCTGTGGATTGTCATTAAGCATTTTAACAGCCTCTGGAAACCATGGAGAAGGAACAATGACTTCAATAGAAGTTTGAATTCCCTGTTTGTGACATTTGATAAGTGCCAGGTTTCCTGAGTGAGAATAACCCATATCGTCGCCTCTGACAATCAGGCGTGGAGGATCTTTTTGTGCACTCGCAGCAGATGCGAACAATAAAAGCAGTATGAGGTAAAAGGATTTTTTCATGATTTTGTAAGATAACTTATTGACTTTGGAAAGTTACGATGGGTTGATTAAAAAGCAAGGACCGGACAGCGATCTTTGATCTGGAAAAATTCCTACTTTTGAGTCAATCAAAAAAAGAGAAATATGGATATTAAAGTGATTGCCTTCGATGCGGATGACACGCTGTGGGTAAATGAACCCTATTTCAGACGGACCGAAGAAGAGTTCTGCAATTTGTTAAGCGAGTATTTACAGCCGCATGCCTTGGAGCGCGAACTTCTGAAAATCGAGATAGGTAATCTGCCGCTCTATGGCTATGGTGTGAAAGGTTTTATGCTGTCGATGATTGAAACAGCTTTGAAGATCTCAGATAAAACGATCAGTCTGGACCATATAGAAAAAATCCTTGATTTGGGTAAAAATCTGCTCAATGAACCGATCGACCTTTTGGATGGTGTTGAGGAGGTTCTGGCTACCTTGAAAGACAAATATCGATTGGTTGTTGCAACGAAAGGCGACCTTCTGGATCAGGAACGAAAACTGAAGAAGTCAGGTTTGAGCCATTATTTCCATCATATCGAGATAATGTCCGAGAAGGATGTGGTAAACTACCGCAAGCTGATCAAGCATCTGGATATTCTCCCGGAAAATCTTCTGATGGTAGGTAACTCCCTGAAATCTGATATATTACCGGTATTAAATATTGGAGGACTTGGTGTTCACGTGCCATACCACATTACCTGGGTGCATGAACAGATTGATCACACCATAGAAAACGCCAATTTCAGGAGTGTGGAAAATATCAGAGAGATTTTAAATTTTCTTTGAATCACAAATTTTAAATATGCCGGCTTCTGAAATATCACTCAGGCACTCTATTTTTAGTGTATATACGACAAGCCAAAAACCCCGCTTATATGAAGTGGAAAGGTTGAGTGGTTAAGTAACTTATTTATTCATCAATATGACAACTAAAATAAAAACCTTTATTCTTTTTGCTGCGATGGCTCCATTATCCTCCCAGGCGCAGCAGCTGATCACGATGTCTAACAAATGTTTCAAGCAGGTTCAGGCGGGCAACAAGCAAAATGATCAGGGACAATATCAGGAAGCGTTGGATACGTTTACGAAAGTGTTGAAAGACTGCTCGGCCAAGGATGCAAAAGAAGAAGGAAATATTGGGCTTGCCATTGCCTCAAATGGATTAAAGCAATATGATAATGCTGTATCGTCAGCCAATAACGCGATCAAAGTCGGTAAGGAAAAGAATGTGATGGCTTATTATGCAAGAAGTTATGCCTACAACAAATTAGGCCGGACCGAAGATGCAAAGGCGGATATCGTAAAAATAACAGATCTGACAAAAAAGAATAAAGATATCAAGGCGCGTGCAAAGATGTATGCGCAGCTTTCACATTTGGATTTTCAGCTTAACATGCTGGCCGAAGCAGATACCAACTTGACAAAGGCGATTGAACTTGATCCCGAAAATCCCGCTTTCTTTATTCAAAAGGGGGATATGATGATCAAAATCAATAACTACGACGATGCATTTGTAGCTTACGACAAAGTGCTGGATCTGGGCAAAAATGATCTTGAAATTTATCAGATCAGAACAGAAGCAAGACTGAAACAAATGCAGCAGAAATATGTGACAACGGATATTAAAGAATTATCCAGACGAATGACAAAGCAGGAAAAAAGTATGGTTTGTGCCGATATGAAAAAAGCACTTGATCTGGGTTTGAGAAACTTGCAGCTCGACTTACTGGCCAGTACGATTTGTGAATAATTATTTTGAATTTAACTAAGAAGATTGTGAGAAGAAATAGCATAATAATACTAGCGTTTGCCTTTTTAATAGGCTGCAAGAGTTTAAATAATACGCAAAAAGGAACCGGAGTCGGTGTTGCCGGCGGTGCAGCTGCTGGTGCTGCGATCGGCGGGTTGACAGGCAAAAACAGTGCTATCGGGGCTTTGATCGGCGCGGCTGTTGGCGGATCGGCCGGTTATCTGATTGGCAGGCATATGGATAAGCAGGCGCAGGAGTTGAAACAGGCCATTCCCGATGCAACTGTCGAAAGGGTTGGGGAAGGAATCAACCTGACATTTAATTCAGGTTTGCTATTTAAAATTAACTCCGCAGATTTAAGTGAAGACGCAAAACAGGAGTTGAAAAAAGTAGGAGGGATTCTGGCTAAATATGAGGATACCCAAATTTTGCTGGAAGGCCATACAGACGATACAGGGTCTGATGATCTCAACATGAAACTTTCTGAACGCCGTGCCAAAGCGGTGTCATCCTATTTGGAAACAGAGAACATTCCTTCTTCGAGACTTAAAACAAAATGGTACGGGGAATCGCAGCCGAAATACCCGAATGACAGCGAAGAAAATCGTATAAAAAACCGTCGGGTTGAGTTGGCAATTTATGCGAACGATGATATGAAAAAAGATGCTGAAAAAGGGAATTTAAATTAATCATTCAATAAAAAGAAGGCCGCAAAGAATTTATCTCTGCGGCCTTCTTTTTGATTTTAATTTTTGGTTGACTTTATTTTAGTGCACATTCAATTCTTCAGCTTCCACCGACGCAGGCTTTTTCTTTTCAAAACGTGCTTTGATACGGTCAACAACCAAATAAGCAGAAGGAACAAGTAGAAGCGTCAGAACAAGTGAACTGGTCAGACCACCGATAATTACCCAGGCCATACCGTTTTTAGTTTCAGCTCCGGCGCCACTTGCCAGGGCAATAGGCAACATACCAAAGACCATTGCCAGTGTTGTCATCAAAATCGGACGAAGCCGTTCTTTCCCTGCTTCCACCAGTGCATCCACAACCTCGTGCCCTTGCTCTTTCAAGTGGTTTGTAAAATCAACGATCAGGATCGCATTTTTTGCGACAAGACCAAGAAGCATAATCATACCGACAATGGCGAAGACGGTCAAACTTTCCATTGATAATGCTAGTGCTAAAAGCGCACCTATTAGAGCAACAGGAATGGAAAAAAGCACCACAAACGGATAAACCACACTTTCATACAGACCGACCATAATGAAATACACCAGAAGTATCGCGATGACGAGCGCAAGTCCAAGGCTGCCGAAAGCATCTCCCTGTTGCTGTAGCTGGCCGAGATACTGAATGGAAATTCCATTTGGTAATTTAAGGTCTGCAACTTTCGCCTGAATGTCTGCACCCACCGTTCCTACGGGACGTCCAACCACCTGTGCGTTTACCGAAATGGATGAAAGTCTGTCGATACGTTGTAAAACACTTTCTCCAATCTGCTCTTCCACGGTTGCGAATTGGGATAACTGAAAAGACTGGCCCTGATTATTTACAAACGTTAACTGACTGATGTCCGAAGCATTTGTACGGTCAGACTGATCCAGGCTGACAAGAATGTCATACTCTTTTCCGTTCTGTTTGAATTTTGACCGGTCATCTCCTCGAAAACCGTTTTGCAGGGCCACACCAACTTCTGCGGCATTAATTCCTAACTGGGCCATACGCTCGCGGTCAAGATTCACCTTTACTTCTGGTTTCGGATCTTGTACTGAAAACTTGACATCCTGGGTTCCGGGCACAGATTCGGTCACCTGTTTTACCATGGTGGAGGCCTTACGGATCGAGTCCAGATTTGTTCCTTTCACCGCGATCTGGATAGGAGCTTCTGATGTTCCTACCAATCCTGTGGGGCTTACCGTTACTTTTGTTCCCGGGATTTTCGCAATTTCTTCTTTTACAATGACACTAAACTCTTCCGTTGACGCTTTTCGCTCTTTTTTGTCTATCAATTTTACATTCAAGGTCGATAAATTCCCGTTGGATGAAGATGTCAGATTATTACTGGAATAACCAATGTTACTGAAGACATTCGTTACTTCCGGATGTTTTAATAAAAGTTGTTCTGCCCGCTGAGCCACCTTATTACTTTCATAAATAGAGGCTGTTGGTGCCAGCTCGATCTGAACTGTAAATTCGCCCTGGTCGCTGGCTGGCATGAAAGCTGCACCAATAAATCCTGTCGGTACCAAAGCAATAGCCCCGATCAACAAAGCCAGAACGCCCAGGAACACATACCGTTTGCGGTTCAGGATTTTTACAAGTATTCTTCCATAAGCATTTTGCAGGCGTGTCAGAAAATTTTCAAAACCTAAGTTTAATCTTCCCCACAAAGATGTTTTACTTAATACTTCCAGTTTTCCAAAGCGCGAAACAAGCAAGGGTGTCAGGGTGAACGAAACAAACAAACTCATCAAAGTTGAAAATACCACCACAAGCGAGAACTCGCGAAGGATGTTACCGATCAAACCTCCCGTCATGGCAAGTGGCACAAAAACAACAACGTCCACAAGGGTTATCGCAAGGGCTGTAAAACCGATTTCGCTACGTCCGTCAAGTGCTGCCTGCCAGCGGCTTTTACCCATTTCCAGATGTCGGTTTATATTTTCTAAAACCACGATCGAGTCATCAACGAGGATTCCGACAACCAGGGAAAGTGCCATAAGTGTCATCAGATTCAACGAGAATCCAAGCAGGTACATCAAAATAAATGTCGGGATGATCGAAGAGGGCAGGGCCACAAGAACAAATAATGAAGATCGGAAACTGTGTAAAAACATAAGCATCACGACCGAAACGATAGCCACTGCAAGGAAAAGGTCAAACACTACGGCATCTGCCGAAGCCAGTGTATAAGTTGACTGATCTGCTGCGATGTTGAATTTCAACCCTGTCGATGCATATTGCTTTTCCAAAGCAACGATTTTTGCTTTCACCTGCTTGCTGACTTCTACTGCATTGGCGTCCGATTGTTTCAAAACCTGTAAACCAATCGAAGGCATTGCATTAATATGATTTATTGCAGTTGGTTTGGTCGTTGCGTCTACTACTTCTGCCACATCTTTCAACTGTACCTCGCCACCGTCAGCTGTTCTTGAAACAATTAAATTTCTGAAACCCTCGGTGTTTGCAACGGAAGCGTCGTACCGGATCGATAACTGTGAAGACCTGCTTTCCAGACTTCCTGCCGGATAGCTGGTATTGGCGTTGTTAATGGCCATTGCGATTTGTCCGATCGAAAGGTTATAAGCACGCAATTTCTGTGCATCTACATTGATCTGAATCTCACGCTCATTTCCTCCGATCAGGTCGATCCGACCCACCCCTGCGGCGTTCGAAAGCTGGGGTTTCAGCTCGTCATCAATCAAATCATAAAGTTTGGAAGGCGATATATTTGCCGTCACTCCCAGACGTAATACCGGAAGTTCGTCCGTAGAAAATTTATTAATCGTCGGACGATCCGCCTCGTCTGGCAGAAGATTAATGATTTGCTCCACTTTACGTTGGGCATCCTGCTGGGCCAGTGTAACATCAACACCGTTTTTCAGCTGAATTACCACAATGGAAGCGCCTTCCTGAGATGTGGAGTTGATACGATCCAGCCCCTCGATCGAAGCCAGTGCATCCTCGATTCTTTTTGTTACGTTTGTTTCAACTTCGTCGGCTGACGCGCCTCTGTAAGTTGTGGAAACACTAATCACATTTGCCTCAAACTTTGGCAAAAGGTTATAGGAAAGCTGTTGGTAACTGATCACACCGAAAAGAATTAATACAGTGAAAATCGTGGTAATCAACAGTGGTCTTTTAACTGATAATTCGGTTATAGACATAGTTGTATGTTTTAAGGATTTCCGAAAAGTACTTCCGGTCTATTTTGAAATTTGAACAGGCTTTCCGTTCGTAAGATTTAGCTGTCCTGTCGTAACAACCTGATCTCCTGGCTGTAAACCGCTCAATACCTCAATGTTATCGCCAAGCTCGCGGCCAATTGTCAGTTTTCTCTGCTGGGCGACATTCTGGTTCACTACATATACATACGGATTTTTGATACTTTCAACAAGGGACACTCTTGGGATTTGTAGCGACTTTTCCTTTGATTTCTGAGAAAAATCTACGTTTACAAAAGTTCCGGCTTTCAGTTGCCCTGAATTTGCGACTGTGATTTCAACCGGATAACTATGCTCTTCATTACCTCTCGGAGCGATGTATGAGATCTGTCCGCCATATGTTTTACCTGAAAGTACGTCTGCCGTTACCTTCACTTTTTGTCCTTCTCGCAGTTGGTAAACATCTTTTTCGTTCACCATGACCTGAACTTTCAACCGGGAAACATCAAGGATCGTTGCCAGAACGGTACCGGCATTGACAAATTCACCAACTTCTATATCCTTTTTAACAATACGGCCGCTGATCGGAGATTTTACCGTGGCATCCTGAATTTGTTTTCTGATCTGTTCCGCTTTATTGACCGCGTTGTCATAATCAAATTTTGTCTGATTTAACTGTAATTCCGTTGTCGCGTTACCGGCATAAAGTGTGTTGTAACGCGTCACATCTTTTTTCAGCTTATCGATGTTGAGCTGAGTTGCCTGTAAAGCAAGTTCATTGAGTTTGTTATCAATCTGAATCAGCGTTGCCCCTTGGCTGACATTGCTCCCAAGATCAAAATTCACCTTTAGAACCTGTCCCTGGCTTGTGGCCATCAGCGATGTTTCGCGATACGGAATTAGATTTCCCGTTTTCAATAAAGACTGGCTTACAGTATCCTCGCGCACCTCTACAACCGTCACCGGTATAGCTGCATTTGATACGGTCACAGGTTTATTTTTTTCGTCTATTGTCTTTTTATTGGAAACCAGCCTGGCGCCGATCAGGACTACAACTGCCAGTACGGCGAGTGTGATAATTATCGTTGTTTTTTTCATTGCTGTATGCTATTTGTGATGTCAAAGTTGGTTGTAGAAAGGAAGCAGTGTACCTTGGGCCTGTTCCAGATCAAGCCTGGCCTGATAAAAATTGATGAGCGAATTCACGTAATCTGTCTGGGCCTGACGGTAGGAATTTTCAGCATTGATAAGATCGGTCAACGGCGCAGTTCCCTGTTTGTATTGAAGCGTAGTCATATCATAAACCTTCCGAGCCAACTGAACATTCCGGTCGTCATTTTCTGTACTATATCTTGCCTGTTCCAGCTGTGATTGCGAATTATTAAAGGCCAGCCGGTAGGACTGAACGTTCATCCGCTGCTGTTCTTCCTGTGTCATAACTTTGATCTTCGCCTGCTGAATTTGAGCGTCTCTGCTAAATCCGTCAAAAATTGGAATGTTTAACCGAAGGCCGATCGCACCGAATCCGGTAAAGTTTTTAAAAGAATCGCTGAAATCATTAGTTAGAGCAAGTTGTCCGTAACGTGCAGTAAAACTTAAACGCGGCAAATAACCGGCTTTAATCCGTTCCTGATCAAGACGGTTCAACGTTAATTCATTTTCCGTCAGCTGAAAGTCAGTAATGTTTTTTGCATCAAACTGGCTTTCCTGAATAGTAGGTATCTGAGTTAATAGAAGAGAATCCTGCAAAATCAATTCCTGATCCTGGTTCAGACCCATTTGATATTTTAACTGGTTCATCGCTAGTGTAACCTTGTTTTTTGCCAGAGTCAACTGCGACTTATTTGAATTGTAGCTTACCTCCGTGCGGTCATAGTCTACTGGCTGTATAACACCATTATCCCGCTGCAATTTCAATATATCAAGCACTTGCTGAGTTTTTTTCAGATTGTCTTCGAGCAAAGAAATCTGTTGCTGTGATACAAAAACCGAATAATAGCTTTTAGAGATCTGGTAGATAATTTCCTCCTGAGTAGCCTTTTCATTAAGTTCCGCACGCTCCTGATTTGGTTTATTTGCTTTAATACCAATCAACAAAGACTGGTCGAAAACCGCCTGCTCGGCCGAGGCGGTAAAATTGGTCTGAAATTTAGATCCCAAAGCAATACGCGTAGGCTCGGGGCCGAAGACGCCCGCTGGCAGGGCCGTAGTCTGCAGTTTAAGGTTATCGTCGAAGGTGCCCGTTCCGGAAATCTGCGGTAGATAAGAAGCCAAAGCCTGGCGAGATAGTTGCCGTGCATTTTCCTTTTGGTACTGGGCAATTCTAACCGTGCCAAAATGTTTTAGGCCATAATCAATGCAGCTTTTTAGCGACCACGGCGTTTGCGCCTGTGTTAAAAGCGGTAAGGTAAGAAGTATCAATACCTTACTAAAAAATCTTTTTTTCATACTAATAGGTTGATGTGTCTACTGTGGATATATCAACTATATACCCAAATTTTTTTATTCTTTCATTACGTTTGAAATTTTCCTAACAATGGAAATCAGCGAGTCAATTTCTTCCTTACTGATCGATGCAGTCATTCTTCTGTCAATATCCTCAATAGATTCCATCATTTTTGTCGCAACCATTTTACCGGCTGGCGTAAGCTCAATTAGGTTTTTGCGTCTGTCATTTGAATCGCCTACAATCCGGACATAGCCATCACGTGCAAGTGTCTGAACCGAGCGCTGGATGCCTCCTTTGTCTTTCTGGGTAAAATTTGCAATCTCCTGCTGTGAGGGTGAATTGCCTTCGCGAAGATAAACAACGAACAGAATCTGGAGCTGTTCTACCTGCAGGGTGTAACCCATTTTGGCAAGTTCCTTGTTTGTGTTTCTGCCAACAAGATGCGAAACTGTGATGATATTGAAGATCATCAATTTGCTCAGACGTTCATAGTTCGCCTTATTCAATTCTTTAATTTCTATATCCATAATGCAAATGTAAAATAGGTAGATATATCAACCAAATTTATTAAGCACTATTTGAAATTATATTTTATCAGAAGTATAAAATATAGTTATACCTGGAATTAGTTGAAAAAAAAATTTAAAAATTCAGAAAACGAGTGCTGAAAAAGTTTATTTAAAACCGGCATTTAACTAACTTACGAAGTTATTTGAATTTTAGGCTGCAAATAATTTTGCCTGCCTTACTTTCAAGAACGAACCCTGAATCAATTATTAAACTTTTTCTTTTGACATGAATCGTAGAGAAGCCGTTCAAAAATTAACCCTTCTGATGGGAGGCGTCGTTTCAGCACCTTTAATGGCTGGTGTGATGGGAGAAAGGCTGAATTTTGGCCCCTCCGTCGAAGTTTCTGCTGAACAGGAAGCGCTGCTCGCTGAAATTGCTGATGTTATTATCCCGACTACAAAAACGCCCGGTGCGAAGGCTGCCGGTGTAGAAAAATTTATCACACGTGTGATGCGCGACTGCTATGTCGAGGAGGAGCAGCAGAAATTTTACGCTGGCGTCGAAAGATTAAATAAAAGCAGTAACGATGTTTATGGCAAGGGTTTCGCAGCCCTTGACGCAACGCAGAAAAACGATATCGTAAAACGCAGCACGACGGCGGACAAACCTTTTTTCCTTCAAATGAAAGGACTTACAGTAACAGGTTATTTTACATCCGAAATCGGAGCGACACAGGCGCTGGATTATCTTCCGATTCCTGGCAGGTTCGAGGGCTCTTATCCGATGAAGGAAGGACAGAAAACCTGGGCACTTTAACATCTTAACCTTTCTGGATTTATTAAAAATTAATTGTCACCATGGCGAATTTAAATGTTGATGCAGTAAAAGATATGACCTACGATGCCATCGTAATCGGTTCGGGAGTTTCCGGCGGTTGGGCAGCGAAGGAGTTGACAGAAAAAGGATTGAAAGTATTGATGCTTGAAAAGGGGAAGCCGCTTGAACACGTTACCGGCTACGAAAACGCGTTGAAAGATCCCTGGGAAATGAAATATAACGGTCGGTTGACTGTGAAACAAAAAGAAACGCATCCATTCCTTTCCCGCGATTATCCATACAATGAGATGACGGAAAAGTACTGGATGAACGATTCTGATTCTCCTTATGAAGAAAAGAAAAGATTTGACTGGTTCAGACCTAATATTGTTGGTGGTAAATCGATTATGTGGGGCCGTCAGTCGTACCGGTGGAGTGACCTGGATTTCGAAGCAAACCTGAAAGACGGAATTGCGGTCGACTGGCCGATCCGGTACAAAGACATTGCTCCATGGTATTCTTATGTTGAAAAACATGTTGGTATCTCTGGTGAAAAACTTGGCTTGCCTCAGCTTCCGGACAGCGATTTCCTGCCGCCGATGGAAATGTATCATGTTGAAAAAGAAGTTCGCAAGAGACTTGAAAAACAATTCCCTGGTCGTACGATGACCATAGGACGCGTTGCAAATCTTTCGCAACCCGACAAGATCCAGCTGGAAGGTGGCCGTTCTCCATGTCAGTACAGAAACCGTTGTTCCTATGGTTGTCCGTACGGTGCATATTTCAGTACGCAGTCAAGCACCTTACCACCAGCGGTGAAAACAGGACTTTTGACGCTTCGCCCGGATTCTGTGGTAAGGGAGATCGTTTATGATAAAGCGAAACAAAGAGCGACCGGTGTGAAGGTTACGGATTCTGTGACTTTGCAGGAGCGTGAATATTTTGCAAAAATTATATTTGTCTGTGCCAGCGCCATCGGTACTTCATTAGTTCTTCTGAACTCCACATCAGATCGTTTTCCAAATGGTTTAGGTAATGATTCCGGCGAATTGGGACATAACCTGATGGATCACCATTTTCGTACCGGTGCCAGCGGTGTTTGGGAAGGCGATCTTGATAAATATTATTTCGGCCGTCGTGCGAATGGAATTTATGTTCCGCGATATCAAAATATTGGCTCTGATAAACGTGATTACATTCGTGGATTTGGTTATCAGGGAGGCGGCGGACGTCAGGGCTGGCAGCGAAATGTTGCCGAACTTGCTTTCGGTGCGGATTTTAAGGAAGAGCTGACTTCCCCTGGACAATGGACTATGGGTTTTGGAGGATTCGGCGAAACACTGCCATACCATGAAAATCGGATGTTCCTGAACAAAGAGAAAAAAGACAAGTGGGGTATGCCAACTGTCGTTTTTGATGCGGAACTACGTGAAAATGAGATGAAGATGCGCAAAGACATGATGAACGATGCGGCTGAAATGCTTGAAAAATCAGGTGTCAAAAATGTAAAAACCCATGACAACGGTTCATATCTGGGCATGGCCATCCACGAAATGGGCACGGCGCGTATGGGTCGTGATCCCAAAACCTCGGTTCTGAATGGAAATAATCAGATGCATGCTGTAAAAAATGTCTTCGTTACGGATGGTGCTGCAATGGTTTCAGCATCTTGCGTGAATCCCTCGTTGACCTATATGGCACTTACGGCGAGAGCTGCGGATTTTGCGGTCAAAGAGCTTAAAAAGAAAAATATATAAATAATTTTGTCCTTATCAGATCCCGTTAACCAATTATTCGGTTAACGGGATTTTTTATAGCATTCAATCCCATCAGGTTGGCTTGATTTTTATGGTTTATCAGTAAAAAAAGAAAACTGTATGGCTGCTAAAATCACGCTAAAAGTAAATGGAAAATCTTATCAGGAGGATGTTGATCCTGATATGCCGCTCCTTTATTTTCTTCGAAATAATCTGCAATTGAACGGTCCGAAATACGGATGTGGCATTGAACGCTGCGGCAGTTGCATGGTACTGCTGAATGGAAAAGCGAATCCGTCCTGTATCATTCCTGCCTCCGCGGCTCAGGAGTTGGAAATTACGACATTGGAAGGGCTGGCAAAAGGCGAAAAACTTGATATTGTTCAGGAAGCATTTATTGAAGAACAGGCGGCCCAATGCGGATATTGCATGAATGGGATGATCATCTCTGCCAAGGCATTATTAAGTGAAAACAAAAATCCCACAGATCTTCAGATCCGGCAGGCATTGCAGCGTGTTTTATGCCGGTGTGGAACGCATACCAGAATTATAAATGCGGTAAAAAATGCAGCTCAAAAAATCAATAACTGATATGGAAAATCATAATAATTTTAAGGTTTCCAGGAGAAATTTTTTACAAAAGTCCGGCCAGCTGATTGTGGGATTTAACTTACTGAA
This sequence comes from Dyadobacter koreensis, assembly GCF_900108855.1. Lineage (GTDB taxonomy): Bacteria > Bacteroidota > Bacteroidia > Cytophagales > Spirosomataceae > Dyadobacter > Dyadobacter koreensis. The sequence goes on along the minus strand of NZ_FNXY01000007.1, from coordinate 423,486 downwards.
CTTTCTGAAATTAGATAATATAAAGAAGAATTCCTCAGTGAAACCAGATAAAAAGAATATTATTGATTCCTGGATTATGCTGGATTCTGAGGGCCTATTGACAGTTCTGACCGGTAAGATGGAGTTAGGGCAAGGGATAAAAACCGCTTTGATGCAAATTGCAGCGGAGGAGCTTGATATGGGCATGGACAAGGTGAAAATTGTTATTGCTGATACCTCCCGTACCCAGGATGAACGGTACACTGCCGGCAGTGCCTCCATTGAAGGAAGTGGGAAAGCGATCCGGAATGCGGCAGCCGAAGCCCGTAAATATTTGCTGACTTTGGCTGAGAAAAAATTTGAAACGACAGCTGAAAATCTTTTTGTAGAAAACGGAAAGGTAATATCAAAAATAAATCAGCAAACGGTATCTTATCAGGAGCTGATCCATGGTAAGCGGTTTGAAATTGAAGTGACGGGAAAGGCGCCAGTAAAATCTCCCAAAGACTACAGATTAATTGGTAAGCCTGTTCCTCGTAAAGATTTAGCGTTCATGGCAGCGGCCCAGTCATATTATGTTCAGGACCTTCGTTTTCCAGATATGGTGCATGCAAGGGTATTGCGGCCGCCGACTTACAGCGCTAAACTTTTATCATTTCCGAAAAGTGAAGTTTTGGCCTTGCCCGGAGTTTTAAAAGTTGTAGTAAACGGCAGTTTCGTGGCTGCGATAACCACTGAGGAATATCAAAGCATAAAGGCTCTTAATCGGATGAAACAATTGGCAAAATGGGAAAGTCCATTGATTTCTCCTTTGCAAAGAGATTTATATCAGGATATTCTCAGTAACACTTCCTCATCAGAAACTGTTGAGGAAACAGGAAATGTTGAACAGGGCGTGGCAGCGGACTCGAAAATACATGAGGCAGTTTATAAGCGCCCTTATCAAATACACGGCTCCATTGGTCCTTCTTGTGCCATCGGTCTTTGGGAAAAAAATCAATTAATTGTCTGGTCGCATAGTCAGGGAGTTTATCCCTTGCGGAAAACACTGTCAGATCTTTTGAAAATTCCGGAGGAAAATATCCGAACGATCGGTGTTCCGGGAGCCGGTTGTTACGGTCATAACGGAGCGGACGATGTGGCTGCAGATGCTGCATTATTAGCGATGCAGATGGAGGGAAAACATGTACGTGTGCAATGGATGCGCGAAGACGAGCATACCTGGGAGCCTTTCGGTTCGGCCATGGTTTTTAAACTGAAAGGTAGTTTGGACGGTACAGGGAGGATTAATTCCTGGTATACCGAATTGTGGTCCGACACACATAGCAGCAGACCAGGAGGAAAAGCCGGCCATTTCATTGCTGCCCGTGATCTGGAAAAACCTTTTGATTTCCAGACCGGTGGTTTTTCCGGCGGAAGCCACCGAAACTCAGTTCCGTTATATAATGTAAAAAACAGAAAGGTGGTGCTGCACAATTTCAAAGGTCCATTGCGTACTTCTGCGTTGCGTAGCCTGGGCGCGTACGCCAATATTTTTGCGCTTGAATCTTTTGTGGATGAGCTGGCCGAAAAAGCAGGTAAAGATCCTGTGCAATTTCGACTTGAACATTTGACGGATGAGCGGGCAAAAGAAGTCATAACAACGCTGGTGAATAAAGCGGGCTGGCGGAAAAACAAAAAGAAAAATTTCGGCGAAGGCATGGCATTCGCACAGTACAAAAACGCAGCATCTTATTTTGCTGTCAAGGCAGAAGTGATTATTGATCCGGTTAAAAAAACTTTTAAAGTGACCAAATTGACAGGATCAATAGATGCAGGGCAAACGATCAACAGCGATGGAATTATCAACCAAACTTCCGGCGGAATGATTCAGGCTGCGAGCTGGACGCTTTTGGAACAGGTACTTTATAATGAAAAAGGTGTTCAGAGTAAAACCTGGGAAAATTACCCTATTCTTCGTTTCGAAGAAGTTCCTGATACTGAGGTTATACTAATTGATCGCCCGGAAAAACCACCCCTCGGCGCAGGAGAGGCGGCGCAGGGACCAACTGCCGCTGCCATAGCCAATGCAATTTTTCATGCTACCGGTTCACGAATTAGAGAGATACCGCTTACGCCCGACAAAATTAACTGGGATAAAGTTTGAGCTGAAATTTTCATTTTGATAAAACAACAATAAAAGCTTATCGTTTTGATAGGCTTTTTTTATGCCTGGAAAATGGATTTTACGTAATTGATTTGATACACAGCTATTTACAATAAAATACCGTAGTATGGTTCATTTTTGGTAATCACCGTATCATATCAATTAAAATAATAATGAGACGGAAGGTAAAACAAGGGATTTACAAACAAATGCAAAAGTTTGCAGACCTGACAAGAACGATGATAACAACAGGAAAGCTGGACCGGGCAAAGAAGTGTTTTTCCATTGTTGAGTCGCTTTACATAACCGGTAATGCGCAGACAAAAAGCGCTATTTCCAACGTGTACATCTATTCGGTATCCGGTGTGCTAGAAATCAACCATCTTAATATAGAAAAGCTTTTTCCTAACACTTTGAAAAAAGAATATATCAAACAAATCAATGCTTCTTGAAGTAGAGATTAATCGTGCAAAACTCAATTTAATTTAAATAACATGATCACAATCCTCTTGGTAGCGTCCGGAATTTTATGTTTCGCGCTTTTTTACAAAACAGTTAACTTCTTTGAAAATATCTGAAATGGCAGCCTTATTTATTATCTCAATCTGCGTGTTTGGTTATATCTGTTATGTATTAATCAAACCTGAAAAGTTCTAACCGGTCATGAAAACCACGAAAAAGGGGCTCAAAACCAAAACGGAATTATGGGAAGTTCTCTCAATTGTTTTTATCTGGCTACTGACAATTTCGATGGTTTACATCATTTTCTGGAAGGCAAAATCGAATTAAAAAATAGAAAAAAATGAACACTGAATTATTTGGAATTATTGCCATGTTTGCCCTTACGGTTGCCTTCGCAATACCGTTTGGCAAGTACATCGCAAAAGTTTATGCAGGCGAAAAAACCTCCTTTGATCCTGTTTTTAACCCTATTGAAAAGCTGTTTTTCAAAATCAGCGGTATCGACCAAAATGCTGAGATGAATTGGAAACAGCACATGTTTTCGCTCATCACGATCAACATGGTCTGGTTTGTACTGGGTATGTTTGTTCTGATGAACCAAGGCTGGTTGCCATTAAACCCTGACGGAAATCCCGGACAAACGGCCGATCTGGCATTCAATACCAGTATTTCCTTCGTTGTAAACTGTAACTTACAGCATTACTCCGGCGAATCGGGGCTAAGTTATCTGTCGCAGTTATTTTTGATGTTTTTGCACTTTGTTACTGCAGGAACAGGTATGGCCGCAGCGGCTGTTTTGTTTATGGCTTTGCGCGAACGCACCACAGACAAACTTGGTAATTTTTACAATTTAATGGTAAAATCCTGTACAAGAATTTTACTTCCGCTTTCAATTCTTGTTGCTACCATTTTGGCCTTCAACGGAACGCCGATGACTTTTGACGGGAAAGATACCATCATTAACATGCAGGGCGATACAGTACAAGTTTCCAGAGGACCGGTTGCTGCCTTTGTTGCGATCAAACATTTGGGTACGAATGGTGGTGGATTTTACGGGGCAAATTCTGCTCACCCGCTTGAAAACCCAAACTATCTGACAAACATGGTTGAAATGATCGCGCAGATTATCATTCCAATGGCTATGATCTTCGCATTCGGTTTCTTTTTGAAAAGAAGAAAAATGAGCTGGATGATCTTTGGCGTGATGACCACCGGGTTTTTACTTCTGACCGTGCCAACAATTATTTGGGAAAACGGAGGCAACCACGCCATAACTGCCATGGGTATCAATAACAGCGCCGGTGCGATGGAAGGCAAGGAAGTAAGGTTTGGTACCACGGCTTCTGCTTTTTGGAGTATAGCCACCACCGTTATTTCTACCGGTTCTGTCAATTCCATGCATGATAGTTACACTCCACTTTCAGGAATGACCCAACTACTGGCGATGATGACCAATGCTTTTTACGGCGGTGTCGGCGCGGGTATGCTCAACTTTTTCATCTTCATTATCCTGGCTGTGTTTATCAGTGGCTTGATGGTAGGTAGAACGCCCGAATTTATGGGCAAGAAAATCGAGGCGCGTGAAATGAAAATCGCGATGATCGTGGCGTTGCTTCACCCGTTCCTGATTCTGGTCGGTACTGCTTTGGCAGCGGCATTTCCTACAATTACTTCTGCTACGCTTGCCAACCCAGGCTTCCACGGATTTACGGAAATGCTTTACGAATATACCTCATCTTCAGCCAATAACGGTAGTGGGTTTGAAGGTCTGGGCGATAACAATCTATGGTGGAACATCAGCACAGGTTTTGTTCTGATCCTTTCACGTTACATTCCAATCATCGGCCCGATCGCCATTGCAGGACTTTTGGCCAATAAAAAATACATCCCTGAAAGCGCAGGAACTTTGAAAACTGATTCTTCAACTTTTGGAATTATGATCCTGGCCGTTATTGTGATTATCACAGCGCTATCCTTTTTTCCGGCTCTGACGCTCGGTCCGATCGCTGAATATTTCACGTTACGTTAAGAATCGAATAAAAAAAATTAAATAAGGGCTACAAGAAAATCTGTTCAGGCGACAGGTTTTCAAAGATCGAAAAAAGTAGCCAATACCTAATCGCTAACGGCTAAAAGCCATAATGAAATGAAAAATCAAGATACGTCCTTATTTCAGAAGGACTTGGTTAATGAAGCCCTCAAACAGGCATTTGTAAAATTGAACCCCAAAATAATGTTCCGCAATCCGGTGATGTTCACCGTGGAAATCGGGACTGTGATTATGCTGGTGGTAAGTATCTGGACTTTGATGGGTGAAAAATCCCAGGGCAGTTTTGCCTATAACTTTACCGTTTTTCTTATTCTTTTGCTGACACTGCTTTTTGCCAATTTCGCAGAAGGGATCGCAGAAGCAAGGGGAAAAGCGCAGGCCGACAGTTTGCGTAAAACAAGAGAGGAAACACCGGCCAGACTGGTTATTGAAAACAAACCAGGTTTCTCGGTTTCAACAAGACAGGTAATGTCTGCATCGATGAAAAAGGGTGATGTTTTTATCTGTGAAGCTGGTGATAATATTGCAACGGACGGTGAAATTATCGAAGGTCTTGCAACGATTGACGAAAGCGCCATCACCGGCGAAAGTGCACCGGTGATCCGTGAAGCAGGCGGTGATAAAAGTAGTGTGACAGGCGGTACGAAGGTATTGTCCGACAAAATAAAGGTGATGGTAACAACGGAGCCTGGCGAAAGTTTTCTTGATAAAATGATCGCTTTGGTAGAAGGTGCGAGCCGTCAGAAAACACCGAATGAAATTGCACTGACGATCCTTTTAGCTGGTTTTACCCTGGTATTTATCATTGTCTGTGTGACTTTGAAACCGTTTGCAGACCATGCCAATACACCAATTACGATCGCCGCATTTATCTCCCTTTTCGTTTGTCTGATTCCGACAACGATTGGTGGTCTGCTTTCAGCGATCGGTATTGCCGGGATGGACAGGGCACTTCGCGCCAATGTGATCACCAAATCAGGTAAAGCGGTAGAAACAGCAGGTGATATTGACGTACTTCTTTTAGATAAAACAGGAACAATCACGATCGGTAATAGAAAGGCAACGAATTTCTATGCAGCAAAAGGCGTGACGGACAATCATTTCATCAAATGCGCGGTACTGAGTTCAATCGCTGATGAAACACCGGAAGGAAAATCAATTCTGGAACTGGCGAATTTAAACCCGTCGACTTATGCGAACCTGAATAATCCGACTTTTATCAAATTCACTGCGGAAACCAGAAGTTCAGGTGTTGACTTTGATGAAACAAGAATCCGCAAAGGCGCCTTTGATTCTATGAAAAATCTGACAGTAAAAGCAGGGAATAATTTCCCGGCTGATATTGAAGAAAAAACAAAGGCTATTTCGAACAACGGTGGAACGCCGCTGGTGGTTACAGAAAATGAAAAGGTGCTGGGTGTGATCGAGTTGCAGGATATCATCAAACCTGGTATTAGTGAAAGGTTCGAGCGTCTGCGTAAAATGGGCGTAAAAACAGTGATGGTGACAGGTGATAATCCTTTGACTGCCAGGTTTATCGCTGAAAAGGCGGGTGTGGATGACTTTATCGCAGAAGCCAAGCCGGAAGATAAAATGAACTACATCAAAAGAGAACAGGAAAGCGGAAAACTGGTTGCGATGATGGGAGATGGTACCAACGATGCGCCGGCCCTTGCACAGGCTGATGTTGGAGTGGCCATGAACAGCGGTACCCAGGCGGCAAAAGAAGCGGGAAATATGGTGGATTTGGATAACGATCCAACCAAACTGATCGAGATTGTTGAGATTGGCAAGCAGCTTTTAATGACGCGTGGTACGCTGACAACTTTCTCAATCGCGAACGACGTTGCCAAATATTTCGCCATCATTCCAGCCTTGTTCATTGCTTCCATTCCAGCGCTTCAAGGGTTGAACATCATGGATCTTCATAGTCCGGAAAGTGCGATATTATCGGCAGTGATTTTCAATGCGATCATCATTCCGATCCTGATCCCGCTGGCCTTGAAAGGTGTGGCATACAAGCCAATCGGAGCCAGTGCATTGCTGAGACGAAACCTTTTTATCTACGGTCTGGGCGGTGTTGTAGTGCCTTTCATCGGGATTAAGGTGATTGACATGCTGGTGAGTATCTGGTTTTAATTATTGATCATAATGTCCATGAACACTGATAACAAGGATGTCTTTTTCGGAAACAGGCTTATAAATCAAACGATGTTCGTCTGTAATTCTCCTGCTCCAAAAACCTTTGTATTGATGTTTGAGACCTTCGGGTTTACCAAGTCCTTCGAAAGGGTGTTTGTGGATATCATTGATCAATTCAAAAACTTTTTTAACAAGGCGGGGTTCACTTTTGGACCAGTGTGTGAGATCTTCAATCACTTGAAGAGAAAAGATAGTGTTATTCATTCCTGTGAGATATGCTTTACAAACTGTTCAAAGCTGTCTCCACTAAACGAAACAACATTTCCTTTTTCAAAGTCATCAATCGATTTGTCAAGTCGCGAGAAATATTCTTCACGGCTCTCGTCACGCAAGATTCCAGGCGATGCTTTGTCAGTAATACTAATCGTGACCTCGCTATCTTTTGAAACACTTAGCAAAGCTTTGATTTTGGAAATCAATTCGTCAGTAAACTCAGAAGATTTAATTTTTAGTACAGCTTCCATAAAATCTAAATTTCTTTAAAGTTAAAATAAATAAAAATGAAAACGAACCTATTTCCTGCAATCAAATTAACCGCCATCACGCTGGTTTTCTTTGCCGGGGTTTATACAATAATAATCTGGGGAATTGCACAGCTGGCCCCTAACCATGGAAACGGCGAGGTGATCACTCAAAACGGAAAAAAATATTACACCAACGTTGGCCAGGCTTTCACCGAAGACAAGTATTTCAATTCCCGCCCATCGGCTGTGGATTATAATGCAGCCGGTAGTGGTGGTAGCAACAAGGCACCTTCAAATCCTGAATACCTTCAAACGGTTCAGGCCAGGATTGATACCTTTTTAGTCCACAATCCTGATGTTAAAAAACAGGATGTGCCCGTGGAATTGGTAACGGCGAGTGGAAGTGGACTTGATCCTGATATTTCTCCAAATGCTGCACTCGTTCAACTAAAACGGGTCGCTAAAACAAGAAAGGTTTCAGAGCAGAACATTCAAAAACTCATTGAAGAAAACACAGAAGCGCCTTTACTGGGACTTCTGGGACCTGCTAAAGTGAATGTTTTGAAGCTGAACATGGCCCTTGACCAGGTTAAGTAAAAGCATGCATTACTCAACGTTATTTAATTTAAAAATCTCAACAAAAAATCAAGAATCCAGTACACTTATTAGTATTACAATGAATAAATTACTTTTGTTTGCCGCAGGAATTTTTTCTATTCCTGCTATTGCCCAGGATACCATTTCAATTGAAAAAGCAAAACCAAATCCACTGACTTTTTCAGGTTACGTTGAAGCTTTTTACAGTTACGATTTTAACAAACCAGCCAATCACGAACGACCGGGATTTTTATACAATTTCAACAAACACAACGAAGTCAATTTAAACCTTGGACTTTTTAAGGTTAACTACAATACAGTAAATGTAAGGGCAAACCTGGCTGTGATGGCCGGTACCTATCCGCAATATAACCTGGCCGCGGAACAGGGATTATTGAAAAATATCTTTGAAGCCAATGTGGGTTTTAAAATTTCAAAAAAGAATAACCTCTGGATTGACGCCGGAATCATGCCTTCGCACATTGGGTTTGAAAGCGCGATCGGAAAAGACAACTGGAATTTGACGCGCAGTATTCTGGCCGAAAATTCTCCATATTATGAAGCAGGTGTCAAAATTGGGTATACCAGCAAAAACGAAAAATTATATGCCGCGGCCATGTATCTGAACGGCTGGCAGCGTATCCAGAAAATCCCGGGAAACCAGACGCCTGCATTTGGGACACAATTAACATACAAACCGTCTGCAAATGCAACATTAAATTGGAGCACTTATATTGGAAATGAGCAGCCGGACAGCACCAAACAATGGCGTTATTTTAACAACATTTACGGCCAGTTTCAGCTCACAGATAAATTTGGTTTGACTGCCGGATTTGACATTGGAATGCAACAAAAAAGTAAAGGAAGCAGCAGTTACAATGTGTGGTATACGCCGGTTTTGATTGCCCGCTATATGCCGAATGAAAAAGTCAGGATTGCTGCCAGAGGAGAATATTATGCAGACGAAAAAGGGGTGATCATCAGCACAGGAACGCCAAACGGTTTTAAAACTTTTGGTTACTCTGCCAACTTCGATTACCTGCCTGCACAAAATGTAATGTTCAGACTCGAAGCAAGGGCTTTTAACAGCAAAGACGATATATTTACAAAGGATGGCAGGGCAGACAACCAGAATTTCTTTGTTACAACATCCGTTGCACTATCATTTTAATGACTGAAAAAGAAAACAACGTAAAACATTTTCTGGACCTGATCAAAAAATCCAGGAAAGGAAAGTTTAAAATTTACATCGGCATGAGTGCCGGTGTAGGTAAAACCTTCCGGATGCTGCAAGAGGCCCACACATTGATGCGAAACGGCATTGATGTGAAAATCGGTTATATAGAAACCCATAACCGGAAAGAAACCCACGACTTGCTTGATGGCCTGCCCATCATTCCAAGGCGTAAACTTTTTTATAAAGGAAAAGAACTTGAAGAACTGGACCTGCAAGCTGTAATCAGTTTGCGTCCGGAGATTGTGATTATTGATGAACTGGCTCATACCAACATCGAGGGTAGTAAAAACGACAAACGTTGGCAGGATGTGATGGAGATTCTGGACGCGGGAATCAACGTGATCAGTGCGGTCAATATTCAGCATATTGAAAGCCTGAATGAAGAGATCAAGCAAATTACCGGTGTTGAAGTAAAGGAAAGAATTCCCGATAGCGTGCTGCAACAGGCCGATGAAGTTGTCAATATTGACCTGACGGCAGACGAATTGATCACTCGTCTGAAGGAAGGTAAAATTTATGCTGCTGAAAAAGTGCCGACTGCACTTAACAACTTTTTTACATCCGGAAATATTCTACAACTTCGTGAGCTTGCGCTGAAAGAAGTGGCCAGCCAGGTGGTCAGGAAAGTGGAGACGGAGGTGACTTCCCGAAGTGTGACCGCTTTAAAAGCAAATAAATTTATGGCATGCATAAGCAGTAACGCACAAACTTCTAAAAATGTAATTCGTAAAACGGCCCGGTTGGCCAGTTATTACAATAGTCCCTGGGTGTTGCTTTATGTGCAAACACCAAATGAAAGCACCGATAAAATTGCGCTGGATAAACAACGGCATCTGATCAATAATTTTAAACTGGCGACTGAACTTGGAGGCGAAATAATTCGAGTTGAAAGTCCGCATGTATCCCGTACGATTATGGAAGTTGCCGAGCAAAGACAAATCACAACAATTTGCATTGGTAAGCCGCATATGAGTTTGTTTAAAGTAATTTTGGCCACCAATATCTTTAACCAGTTACTAAAAAAACTATCTGTTTCCGAAATTGACCTGGTCATTTTGTCCTGATGAAAATAAAAACCAAATTAACCCTCGGCGTTGGCCTGCTGTTCCTGATGATCATTATCCTTTCATTGGTCGCAGCGCGTTATATCAACGTATTAAAAAACGATACCGAAAATATTCTGGTTGATAATTATAACACACTCGAATATTCCCGTAATATGTTGATGTCGCTGGATCAAACACAGCGCGGAACAAAAGCTTTTTTAACGTTTGAAGATAACCTGAACAAACAACGAAAAAATGTCACGGAAATAGGGGAGCGGGAGGCGACAGATGCGATTTCTGAACATTTGACTCAGTTAAAACAGGATCCGTCCAATTTGCTGCTTCATCAGGTTATTCGTAAAGATATCACAGAGTTGATGCGTTTAAATATGGAGGCGATTCAGCGCAAAAGTGAGGTGGCCAAGGAAACTGCGCGTTCTGCCAATTTATGGATTGTGATCACGGGAACGCTTTGCTTTTTATTTGCTTTTACATTGCTGGTCAATCTGCCAAGTAATATCGCCAATCCCATTAAAGAACTGACGGAAAGTATAAAGGAAATTGCTGCAAAGAACTATTCTCAGCGGGTGACTTTTGGAAGCAAAAATGAGTTCGGAGAACTCGCGGGATCTTTCAATACGATGGCTGAAAAACTGGAAGAATATGACAGCAGCAATCTTTCTAAAATACTATTTGAAAAGAAAAGAATTGAAACCCTGATCAACAACATGCACGAGCCTGTTTTGGGTTTGGACGAAAATAAGAAGATACTTTTTGCCAACAATGAAGTCTTGAAAATCTCGGGGCTCCTGGCAGAAGATGTTGTTGGAAAAGCAGCTGTGGATGTCGCTCTGCATAATGACCTTATCCGCTCACTCGTTCAGGGATTGGTAACGCCAAAACCTGATCATGAAAAAGAGAAGCCACTTAAAATATACGCTGATAACAAGGAAAGTTATTTCGAGAAGGAAATTGTAAATATTACCATTACACCAACAGGGGAGAAGGAAAAAATATTCATCGGTCAGGTTATTGTGTTAAAAAACATCACACCGTTCAAAGAACTGGATTTTGCCAAAACCAATTTTATCGCCACGGTTTCGCATGAGTTAAAAACACCGATTTCATCGATCAAAATGAGTGTTCAATTGTTGGAAAATAAACAAACCGGAGAGGTAAACGAAGAGCAGAAACAATTGATTGAAAGTATAAAAGATGACAGTAACAGGTTGCTGAAAATTACAGGAGAACTGCTGAATCTTTCGCAGGTCGAAACCGGAAATATACAATTAAACATTCAGCAAGGAAATCCCTACAAAATTATTCAATACGCAACAGAGGCGGTGAAAGTACAGGCCGACCAGAAGCAGATCAAACTGGTGTTGAATGCAGATGAAAATCTCCCCGAAGTAAAAGCAGATACGGAAAAAACGGCTTGGGTATTGATTAACTTTCTAACCAATGCAATCCGCTATTCATCTGAAGATACTAAGATTGAAATTGGTGTTAAGAAAGAAAATAACTGCATTATATTTTCTGTAAAAGATCAGGGAAAAGGTATTGAAAGCCGTTACCGCGAGAAAATTTTCGACCGCTACTTCCAGGTTCCGGGAAGCCCAAAAACCGGAACGGGGCTAGGGCTTGCCATCAGCAAAGAATTTATCGAAGCGCAGGGTGGCAAGATTGGGCTGGATTCTGAAATTGGTATGGGGAGTACTTTCTATTTTAGTTTGAATACCTGATTGGTGTGGTAAATTCAGCGAAGAAATAGACAAGACGTTTACTTTTTGTGGCAAATGATGCGGTGATTTGCACTTTTTCCTTTGAATAAATGGGACTATTTACATTTATTCAAAGGAAAAGGTGTAATTTAGTGCATATTATCATACGAATAAATGTACTAAAATAATGGAGAGGAGAGAAACTAGTCAATTGATAGCATGGAAAAATTCGGAAAACCGTAAACCATTATTGATACGGGGAGCTCGTCAGGTAGGTAAAACTTGGATAATGAAGGCTTTCGGGAAGCAGGAATACGAACAATGTGTTTATGTCAATTTTGAAAGTAACAGGAGACTAGGCACCATATTCGAAACTGATTTTGATATCAAACGAATAATTCTCGCCCTACAGATAGAAACTGGTATCATTATTAATCCTGAAAATACTTTAATTATTCTGGATGAAATTCAGGAGGCACAAGGTGCATTGACGTCACTGAAATATTTTCACGAAATCGCCCCGGAATATCATATCATTTCTGCCGGTTCATTGCTCGGAGTTGCGCTGAACAGGCAAACCTCGTTTCCGGTTGGAAAGGTTGAGTTTCTGGATTTACATCCTTTAAGCTTTATTGAATTTCTACAAGCCCTTGGCGAAGGTCCTTTACTTCAACTTTTAGAAAGTCAGGACTGGCTGCTGATTAAAACATTTAAAACAAAGTACATACAGTTATTGAAACAGTATTATTACGTAGGTGGCATGCCGGAAGCCGTATTGTCATTCTCTAAAAATTCTGATTTTGATAAAGTGAGAGATATTCAGAAACGAATTCTGGAATCATATGAACAAGACTTCTCAAAACACGCTCCACGGGAAATTGTTCCCAGAATAAGAATGTTATGGCAGTCAATTCCGGCGCAGCTTGCAAAAGAAAACAAGAAGTTTATTTACGGAATTATTAAGGAGGGGGCAAGAGCAAAAGAGTACGAATTGGCAATGTCATGGTTAATAGATTGTGGACTAATTTATAAAGTGAACCGGATAACGAAACCTGCCATACCGCTGAAGGCTTATGAAGACTTTGGTGCGTTTAAATTATTTATCGTAGATATTGGCTTGTTAGGTGCGATGGTGAATATGGATGTAAAGACGCTTTTGGAAGGAAATGTTTTATTTGAAGAATTTAAGGGGGCATTAACTGAGCAGTTTGTGATGCAGCAATTAATCACTTTCAAAGAAATATCTACCTATTACTGGTCAGCGGAAAATGCAACCGCGGAAATAGATTTCCTTATCCAATTTTCAGGAAAAATTATTCCTGTTGAAGTGAAGGCGGAAGAAAATCTGAAGGCGAAAAGTTTAAAGGTGTTTTATGAAAAATACAGTCCGGCGTTGACAATCAGAACTTCAATGTCTGATTTCAGAAGGGAGGAATGGCTGATGAATTTACCGTTATATGCGCTAAGCGAGCTGACTGCGATAATCTCAAAGAGCTAACACCGATTTGCAATCGGCGTTGCATTGTCCAGCGTTTGCAACGCGACTAAAAGCAAAGCTTTATAAAGAGTCTCGTCAAAAAATAAAATATTTTAAACATCAGATAAAGTTTGTTTCAACCAGCCCTTTCAATCCGGCATAATTCCGGGCAGAACTGAACAAGTAATTTTCAGCCTCATCTACAATCGAAGCTCTGACAGGATTTTGATGTATATAATTCAGCTTCTGTTTTGCGAATTCATAACTAAAACATTCCGTAGCGTGATTTCCATCCTGCCAGAATTTGTAGTCTTTTACATTCACCTTGAACTTTCCGGCAAACTCAAAACGATATAACATCCAGTCTTTACGACTTTCTACTTCACTATTGATTGTCGCAACGATTTTTTTTGAGGTAAATTTCTTAAAGTCACGAAGAATGTCTGATAAATTATAGCCGTCTTTTGCTGATGCTAACAAATGAAGATGATTGGACATCAAACACCAGCCATGAATTTGAAGACCTTTTTCTTTCTGGCAATATATTAATGAGTCTGTTATCATAAACTTGTACTCTTTTCTTGTGAATACATCGATCCAATCGACTACCGTCATTGTTAAAAAATAAACAGCGTTTTGATTCCTGATGAAATACTGGTCGGATGCCATCTGTTTTTAGTTGGTGTTTTGGTTTGACGGAGTGAAGGTGGGATTAGTAACTCATTATTAGTATTTAAGAAATATATGTTGGTGCTGTCTTGATTACTTTTTCGCGTTGCAAACGCGAAACCACTCAACACCGATTGCAAATCGGTGTTAGCAGCCGTTCCAAAGCGAACGAACAGTGTTCATTATCGGACATTGTTCGTTCGCTTTGTTTTTAATAAGTGTTTGATTGTTAATCTTTTAAACTATTATTAAAGATTTGGCAAACTATTTGAGCTGCAACTACTTGTAAAACTCATTTATACAAAGCCATGATCAGCAATTATATCAAAATCGCCAAAAGGAATTTAATCAAAAACAAGGTTTACTCCTTTATTAATATTGCTGGCCTTGCTACTGGTCTGGCCGTGGCCATGCTTATCGGGCTGTGGATTTTTGATGAACTTTCGTTTAACAAGTCCTTCGAAAATTTCGATCGTCTAGCGGTTATTAAGCAAAATCAGACTTTCAATAATGAAGTGACGACCCAAAGTTCTGTTCCTTATTTAATGGGCGAAGAAATTCGCAATAAATATGGAAGTGACTTTAAACATGTAATTATGTCGTCCTGGCCGTCCACCCGGATTTTGGCCTTTGGAGATCAGAAAATTTCTAAAACAGGAAATTTCATGGAACCGGGGATTACAGAAATGTTGTCGTTAAATATGATAAAGGGAACAAGGGCTGGTCTGAAAGATATTAATTCTATTATGCTCTCGGAGGAAACCGCAAAGGCACTTTTTGGAGATCATGATCCGATTGACAAGGTCATTAAAGTTAATAACAAACAGGATCTGAAAGTTACCGGCGTTTATAAAAATATTCGTTACAACTCCGATTTTAAGGATCTGGCATTTATCGCACCGTGGGAGTTATACATCAACAATGAAGACTGGTCTGAAAAAAAGACAAATCCCTGGCGTGCAAATATGTTTCTTACGTTCGTACAAATTGCTGATCAGGCAGATATGGACAAGGTTTCTGCAAAAATCAAGAACGTGAAATTAAATGCAGTTACACCGCAGGACGCGGTATTTAAGCCTGAGATATTCCTTCACCCAATAAGCAAATGGCACTTATATGCTGAATTTAAAAATGGTAAAATTGCTGGTGGCAGCATAGAATTTGTTTGGCTTTTTGGCATTATCGGTGTGTTCGTTTTGCTCTTGGCTTGTATCAACTTTATGAATCTGAGTACAGCAAGAAGTGAAAAAAGAGCGAAGGAAGTTGGGATCCGTAAGGCGATTGGTTCTTTAAGAAGTCAGCTGATCACACAGTTTTTTAGCGAATCATTACTCGTAGTGGCTCTTGCTTTTATTTTATCCGTGATTTTTGTGATTTCCGCGTTACCATACTTTAATGAGGTAGCGGATAAAAAAATGATCTTTCCCTGGAAAGAGCCATTGTTCTGGATTGTCAGTATCGGTTTCAGCATTTTGACAGGACTTGTTGCAGGAAGTTATCCGGCACTTTATTTGTCTTCATTTCAGCCAATTAAAGTATTAAAAGGAAGTGGTTTTGCAAGAATTAAACTTGGCAGTTTCGCCGCTGTTCCCCGTAAAGTTCTGGTTGTAGTTCAGTTTACAATTTCTATAATTTTAATTATTGGCACAATTACTGTTTTTCGTCAAATCGACTTTGCCAAAAACCGTCCAGTAGGATATGATAGAAATAATTTGCTGATGGTTGCCATGAATACACCTGAATTGCATGGACACTACGACGCCATAAGAAGTGAATTACTTAAAACGGGTGTAGTCAAAGAGATGTCGCAGTCATCCAATCCTACAACATATATTGCTGCAATAAACAATGGTTATGAGTGGGAGGGAAAGGATCCGGCAACGCAAGGGAATTTTGCTACTATGGCCGTTTCTCATGATTTTGGCAAAACAGTTGGATGGCAGTTTAAAGAAGGTAGAGATTTTTCCAGATCTTTTTCTACTGATTCTTCCGGTGTTGTAATTAATGAGACGGCTGCAAAATTTATGGGGCTAAAAAATCCTGTTGGTTCAATTATCAAAGCTGACGGGAAACCATATCAGGTCATTGGTGTGATAAAAGATATGATCATGGAATCGCCATACAAAGCTTCCTTTCGCACTTGCTTTTTTCTGGAATACGGTTGGGCCAGTGTGTTCAATATTAAAATAAATCCTGAATCAGGATCAACAGAAGCAATAAATAAAATTGAAAAAGTCTTCAAGAAATTTAACCCGGCTGCACCTTTCGACTATAAGTTTACTGACGAACAATACGCGAAAAAATTTGGCGAAGAGGTGAGAATTGGAAAGTTAACTTCATTTTTTGCTGTTCTGGCCATATTCATCAGTTGTCTTGGATTATTTGGAATGGCTACTTTCACCGCCGAGCAGCGTACCAAAGAAATCGGTGTTCGAAAAGTACTGGGCGCTTCTGTCGCGAATCTCTGGCAAATGCTTTCGAAAGATTTTGTTGTCCTGGTTGTTATTTCCTGTATCATTTCAGCACCGGTTGCCTATTATTTTCTCAACAGCTGGCTGCAAAAATATGAGTATCGGACGGAGGTTTCCTGGTGGATTTTTGCGCTTGCGAGTGTTGGCGCATTGGTGATAACGCTTATGACAGTGAGTTACCAGGCAATAAGGGCAGCTTTGTTGGATCCGGTTAAGAGTTTAAAAAGTGAATAGGATTATAAAAAAATGCTATGCTAAGAAACTATTTAATAATTGCCGGACGCAGCCTTTGGAGAAACAAAGGGTTTTCTGCGATCAACATTTTCGGGCTTGCGATTGGAATCGCAGCCTGTTTTTTTATTTTTCAGTATGTGTATTTTGAGTCAACTTATGACAGGTTTAATACGAATGCAGAAAATATTTATCGTGTACCGATTTCATACGCTGGCAGCTTAGCTAACACGCCGGCGACAGCTGCAAATCATCCGGCGGTAGGCCCAGCTATGAAGGCAGACTTTCCGGAAGTCGTGGATTTTGTCCGGGTGGTTTCCAATGCCTTGTTCATGAATTCCTACACGCTTTCTTACAAAGATGTCAAGGGCAGGGAAAAGATTCATAGTGAAACCAATATGTTTCTTGTAGACGCGTCTTTTTTCAACATTTTCTCCTATCCTTTGCTTTCAGGTGATCGGAAAAGTTGCCTGAGCGAGCCTCACAGTATCGTACTGTCTTCCAGCACAGCCAGGAAATATTTTGGAGACACAGATCCCCTGGGCAAAATACTGGATATGAATGGAAGTATGTCCATGAAAGTGACAGGTGTTTTTGAAGATGTTCCAGATAATTCTCATATCAAATTTGACATGTTGGTTTCTATGTCGTCTATCAAGCAGAATTATGGATACGACGATTGGGGTTGGCCAGAATTTTACACTTATGTTGTACTCGCTCCTGGCACAGATGTTAAAAAACTAGAAGCAAAATTTCCGGCTTTTACAGAAAAATATCTGGGCAAACTGATGAAGGAATTGAATTTTCGGTCTTCATTTCATTTACAGCCAATCTCTGACATTCACCTGAATTCTAATTATTCCCGAGAAGCTGAGGTAAACGGCAGCGACATTGAAATCTACTTTTTAGGCGTCATCGGCGTATTCATTTTATTCATTGCCTGGATCAACTATATCAATTTATCGACCGCAAAATCGATGGAACGGGCAAAGGAAGTTGGTATGAGAAAAGTAGTTGGTGCAGGGAAATCACAGCTGATCACGCAGTTTCTTTTTGAATCTTCTATTGTCAATTTATTGGCGCTTGCAGCTGCGTTGGTCATTATAATTTCTTGTACACCTTATTTTAATGATTTTATTGGTAAAGATATTACCACAGGTTTCTTTTCAAACGGCCTAGGTAATGAGCCTGTTTTCTGGTTTGCTGTTTTGTTCATTTTCCTGGTTGGTGCCTTATTTGTTGGCGCCTATCCAGCCTTCGTGATGTCGTCATTTATTCCGGTTCGTGCTGTGAAAGGATTGAAAATGTACCCAAGCGGGGGTATATCAATCAGGCAGAAATTGGTTTCCTTTCAATTCGTACTTTCTATAAGTCTAATTGCTTCAACGGTTGTTGTTTTTCAGCAATTTAATTTCATGAGAAACGGCAATCTCGGCTACCAGAAAGATCAAGTTGTTATAATAAAGGCACCTGTTGTCAAGGGTGCTGTCATTGACAATGAGTACCAGATTTTTAAAAGCCAAATTCAGAAACTGACTTCGGTGAATAACGCAACTACGACGTCTGACATCCCGGGACACAAGATTCGTTTACAAAACAATTTCAGACGGGCGACCCAGAGTAAACAACAAAGCCACGCGACCTATCTTTTAGAGATTGATGAAAATTTTATTCCGACCTATCAGATTAAATTGGTTGCCGGACAAAACTTTTTGAGCATCGATAAATCCAGCATGGATAGTGCAAGCATAACCAAAGTTTTAATTAATGAAGAAATGGTCAAAACGCTCGGTTTTAAGTCACCCGAGGAAGCTGTTGGTAAGATTATTTTCTACATGGCAGGAGACGACGTGCAGTTAAAAGTTGCTGGCGTTATGAAAAATTTTCACCAACGGTCCTTAAAAGAAAAAATAGATCCGATTTTGTGTTATTATCCAAATTTTAGCAATTGGAAATACCTTTCAGTAAATCTAAAATCGGAAAATGCATCAAAAAGTCTTGCCGAAGTTGAAAAACTTTATCAAAAAACATTTCCCGGAAGTCCATTTGATTACTTCTTTCTGGACGAATACTTTGATCGGCAGTATAAGGCCGACGCACGTCTTGGTAATGTCTTTGGGCTATTCTCAATTCTTGCCATTATTGTAGCCAGCCTTGGCTTGTTGGGTCTTTCAAGTTTTGTTATCAAACTCAGAACAAAAGAAATCGGTGTTCGCAAAGTGCTTGGTGCTTCTGTGGTAGGTTTGCTTGTCTTAATTTCAAAAGATTTCGTAAAAATGGTTTGCATTGCATCCCTTATCTCGATTCCCGTCATCTACTATTTATCCAATGCCTGGCTGGAAAATTATGCCTTTCATATCACGCCTGGCTTATCCGTTTTTATTATCCCGCCAGTTTTACTGCTGACTTTGACGCTTATTACAATTTGTACACAAAGCCTGAAAACAGCATTGACGAATCCTGTTAAAAGTTTAAAGAGTGAGTGAAAATGTATAAACTTTAACCCTTAAAACCTGCTGTATGATACGCAATTATTTCAAAATCGCTTTCAGAACATTGATGCATAACAAAACGTATGCGCTTATCAACATCACAGGTTTGGCGCTGGGATTAGCGGCTTGTGTTGTGATTTTTCTGATTGTTCAAAATGAATTAGGGTACGATAATTATCACACAAAAGCGGATCAGACTTATCGAATCACGCTTCACGGCAAGGACTATAATCCAAGCTGTGCTTTTGCGATAGCTCCGGCTTTTAAAAATGAATTTCCCGAAGCAGAAGTGTCACAATATTTTCCGGAGCAGGGCGGTCTTGTAAGTGTGGATGATAAGAAATATAATCTGAAAGTATATGCTTATGCGGATCAAAATTTTTCAAGAATTTTCGATTTTTCATGGTTGGCCGGAAACCCTAAAACTGCGTTACAAGAACCTAATACCGTTGTTCTTACTGAGAGCGAAGCGCGAAAATATTTTCAGGATAAAGATGCAATTGGTAAAGTCATCAAGCTTAATAACGAACATGATTTGCGTGTCACGGGCATAATAAAAGATCTGCCTTCCAATACACACCTTGTTTTTTCCTTTTTGGTATCCTGGGAAACCATCAGAAAAAATGTAAATACCTCAAACTTCTGGTCAATTCAGGGTGGAATGGTGTATATCGCTCTGCCAAAAAATGAACCGGCAAAAGCCATAGAGGCAAGACTTCCTGCTTTTGTCCAAAAGAACTGGGCGGCTGATATTGCCTGGGAAAAGGGACTTTTGCTTTTACAGCCATTAAAGGAAATTCATTTTGACAGACGCTATCTAAACCAGATTTCAATGCCAAGATCTAAGGAAACAATATACGGACTAGCAGGTGTGGCACTTTTTATTATACTGACGGCTTGTATCAATTTTGTAAATCTCGCCACCGCTCAATCTTTAAAACGCGGAAAAGAAGTAGGGATACGGAAAACGCTGGGTGCTTTCAGAAAACAATTGATCATGCAGGTCATGGGCGAGACAACGCTGCTTGTATTGGTTTCGGTTATTATTTCGCTGCTTGCCGTTATGCTATTTTTGCCCTACACAGAGACTTTACTGGATATCAGAATTGAGACTGCCAGTCTTTTCAAACAAGAAATGGTCGGTGCCCTTCTTGTTATTGTAATCATTACTATTCTTTTGGCCGGATTGTATCCTGCATTTATTCAATCAGGATTCCAGCCTTTGAAAGCACTAAAATCCGGTATTTCTGATAATTCAAATGGTAAATCTTTTTTACGTAAAGGCCTGGTAGTTGTACAATTTTCAATAACCCAGATTCTGCTTGTGGGAACTTTGATCGTTGGGAGCCAGATGGATTTCTTTTTGAATAAAGATATTGGATTTGACAAAGATGCCATCGTAACATTTTCGACCGGTGAAAAACCAGATGTGCTTCGTCAGAAATTACTGGATAATCCAGGTGTGCAGCACACCAGTTTTGCCTCGGGCGGCCCTGCTTATAATAACAGTTTTGCGCCGTTCTCTTCCCCGGAATTGGGCATGACGGAAAATGATGTGACGGAAATTAAGCAGGTTGATGAAAATTACTTGTCGATGTATCATATAAAACTGCTCGCCGGTGAGCCGGTTACCAAGGTGATTACAAAAGACACGGTGGCAAATCTGATTGTCAATGAAACACTGATCAAACGTTTAGGAATTAGTAGTCCTGAAAAAGCAATCGGCCAGCGTTTTTTTATCGGCGACCAACCGATCAGAATCAGAGGTGTTGTTCAGGACTTCCAAAGTGAATCCAAACACAAAAAAATCAGAGCCTGTGTGATTATGTACAATCCCAATTCATTCTGGCAGGCAAGTGTAAAACTTCGTCCTGAAAAAATGCGTGAAACGCTGGCTTCCATCGAAAAAGATTGGTCAGCGCTGAATCCTAAATCTCTTTTTTCCTACGAATTCATGGATGAGCGCATTGCGAGTCTTTATACCCAGGAATACAAAATGTATAACGCCTTCCGGATGTTTTCAACGATTGCAATCCTGATCGGTTGCCTGGGTTTATACGGACTTGTTTCGTTGATGGCCGTGCAGCGTACCAAGGAAATTGGGATTCGTAAAGTTATGGGAGCTTCCGTTCCGGGATTGGTTGTGCTCTTTGTCAATCAATTCATCTGGCTGATACTGATCGCCTTTATTGTCGCCGCGCCGGTTGCCTGGTTTGCCATGGACAAATGGTTACAGGAATTTGCATACCACATAAATATTGGCCCGGAGATTTTCCTTCTTTCCATCATCACAACAATGATTATCGCCGGTATAACCATTAGTCACCAGAGTATCAAAGCAGCATTAATGAACCCGGTGAAAAGCTTGAAAAGTGAGTAAAGTCACAAGTTTTACTGCTGTAAAATTTTGATAAATAGGAGTTTTTAATAATATTAAACTAACTATGATCCTAAGTTATTTTAAAATTGCCTGGCGAAATTTATTGAAAAACAGATTCTATTCACTTATTAATTGTACCGGATTAACGGTCGGTTTGAGTGTCGGGATTTTGATTTTGTTATGGGTCCAGGACGAACTAAGTTACGATCGGTTCCACAAAAAATCGGATGTAATCTACAAACTTGAAAATAGGGTAGGGACCGGATCCAGCCAGCAGATATGGACTACAACGGTTGCCCCGATTGCTGAATTTGCTAAGCGGGAAACACCTGAAGTGAAAGATGCTGTGCGAATCACTTACAACGGATTATTTACTTTATTCAAATACCAGGAAAAATTGTTTAATGAAGAGAGCTCTGTTTTTGCGGATCCATCGCTGTTTTCTGTTTTTGATTTTAATCTGATAAAGGGTAATCAGTCCAAACCGTTCCCTGATAATCAATCAGTTGTTTTAACAGAGACAACTGCCAAGCGGTATTTTGGCAACAATGAGCCGATTGGAAAAGTGATTCTGGCTAATAATAACGTCAATTTTACAGTAACCGGCGTAATAAGTGACATTCCGAAAAATTCAGGTTTTCAGGGAGATATGTTCTTTCCAATCGCGCTTTTCTTTGACCGGATGTATGAAGGAAACCGTGAGGGGAAAAATTCAGATAACGATTTTACCCAGTTCAACTACCTGACGTATCTGCAATTACAACCCGGCAAGTCGCCTGCGGATCTCGCAGTCAAATTAAGAAAAATTCATCTTCGCAATAAACCGGATGATACTGATCTGACATACCTTTTGCAGCCGCTATCCGATACCCACCTTTATCATTCTGATGGCACTGACGGAGGCATTGAAACGGTAATGATGTTTGCGATTATCGCCCTTTTAATCCTGACAATCGCCTGCATTAATTATGTGAATCTCTCGACAGCGAGAGCGATGCTGCGCTCGAAAGAAGTAAGTATGCGCAAAATTGTCGGCGCTGCAAAGTCACAGTTATTTCTGCAATTTCTGATAGAAACGGCTTTGATTTTTTTGCTGGCAACTACTTTTGCATTAATTCTGATGTATGAGATACTGCCTGTTTTTAACGAAATTTCCGGCAAGTCGCTGCTGCTGGACTTTACAAATTATTCAATCTGGAAAATTGTATGCATTACAATTCTGGGGACTTTGATTGCTTCAAGTATCTACCCGGCCCTGTTGCTTTCGTCTTTTGAACCCTTAAGGGCTTTAAAAGGGAAAATTTCTGGTAAGATGAACGAGGCGATTTTTCGTAAGGCGCTGGTTATCATACAATTTTCAGTTTCTGTAATTTTGGTTGCCGGCACTTTCATTATTGGCAGTCAGCTGGAATATATTCGATCAAAAGAACTAGGTTATGATAAAACCCACGTCATGTCTTTTTACATGCAGGACATGGGAAAACATTATGAAGCAATTAAGGCAGAATTGCTGAACCAACCCGGTGTTACCGGAATGACCCGTGCTAATTCAAACATTGTTAATCTCGGCGGGCAAACGGGAGATAATTCATGGGATGGGAAAGAAAAGGGTGAAACACTGATGTTGAGGACTTTGACTGTTGACAAAGATTTTGTTACTTTTTTCAAAATGCAGATACTGGATGGGGCGGGTTTTACAGGTTCGGTATCTGATTCCGTTCATTTTGTTTTAAATGAAACAGCAGTCAAAGCAGCGAGAATAAAGAATCCGGTTGGTAAAAAATTCAAGCTATGGAATAAAAACGGGACCATTATAGGTGTGGTAAAGGATTTCCATTTTGCCTCGATGAAACAGACCATCGAGCCTGTGATTTTTTATTATCAGCCTAATGAAATGAACCGGATTTTTATCAGGACAAACGGGATAAATGCGGATAAAGTGATTGCGTCCGCTGAGCATCTTTGGAAAAAATATAATTCTGGGTTTACTTTTCATTATGCCTTTCTGGATGATGCCTTTAATGAGCTATATAAAAACGAGCAGCAAACAGGCTTACTCTTCAACATTTTTGCCGGCATCGCGATTTTCATTTCCTGTCTGGGTTTGTTTGGACTTGCTGCCTATACCGCTCAAACAAGAATTCGGGAAATTGGCGTGAGAAAAGTTCTTGGCTCAAGTGTAGCGGGGATCGTACAACTTCTGGCAAAAGATTTCATGAAACTGGTGCTGATCGGAATCGTAATTGCAGTGCCGATTGCGTGGTATGTAATGAGCAAATGGCTGCAGAATTTCGCTTATCGGGTTGAAGTGCAGTGGTGGATTTTTGCTGTTTCCGGTTTTTTAGCATTTCTGGTTGCAATGTTTACCGTTTCTTTTCAAAGTGTCAAAGCGGCATTGATGGATCCGGTTAAGAGTTTGAAGTCTGAATAGTCAAATCCATGTGCCATGATAAAGAATTATATTAAAATAGCTTTCCGGAATCTAACGCGAAATAAAGGGTATTCTTGTATCAATATTTTCGGGCTGGCGCTGGGTTTTGCGATCAGTCTTTTATGTATGCTCTACATAAAAGACGAATATAGTTTTGATCGCTATAATCTGAAAGCGGACAGAATTTATCGGATAAACAGTGATCTCAGTTATTCAGGTAAGAGTATGCAAGGTGCTGCTTCGCCGACGCCGATGGCAGAAACTTTGAAACGGGATATACCGGAAGTTGAAGAGTCAACACGTTTAGGTAAGTATGGCAGTAAGCTTGTAAAAAGCGGCCACGCAGTGTTTCGGGAGCAAAATATAATTTATGCCGACTCAAGCGTCTTTGAAGTATTCACTTTACCGATGATCACCGGAAGTCCGCAAAAGGCACTAAGCGATCCTTTGTCCGTAGTCATATCAGAAAAGATGGCCAGAAAGTATTTTGGCACGACGGATGTGCTTAATAAAATTCTGATTTTTGACACAAAGGATGTGCGCAGGGTATCCGGAGTCATGAAAGACGTACCGGATCAATCTCACTTTCAGGCAGACTTTTTCTTGCCTTTATACGAAACAAACGACGCGAAGACTAATAAATGGACTAACCACATTTTTAACACCTACGTCGTTTTGAAATCGGGGTCAGACCCCAAAATAATCACTGCGAAATTTGAAAAAATTGTCCAGCTCTACATGGATCCGGCACTCAGGCGATATTTTCAAAGATCTCTCGCAGAATCCAGAAAATCAGGCAATGACTTTCGGTATTCACTTATGCCATTGCTGGATATTCACTTGAAATCCGACAGGCAGGGCGAGCTGGCAGCCAATGGAAGCATAGAGTATTTTTATATTTTCCTTGCTATCGGTATGTTTATTCTGCTGATCGCGGTTTTCAATTTTATCAACCTGACTACCGCCAGGTCGGTCAAGCGTGCACGTGAAGTAGGAGTTCGGAAGGTGATGGGCTCGGATCGGTCGGTTCTGGTTTTACAGTTTCTTTCAGAATCCATGTTAACTACGTGGTTATCGCTGATGACGGGCGTATTATTTCTGTACATCTTATTACCTTATTTTAATGCTCTTGCGGCAAAGAAACTTTCATTTCTTGCAGTCGCTAATCCAGAATCCATCTTTTTCATATTAGCTGGAACCTTGGCAACCGGTCTTTTGGCTGGGATTTATCCTGCATTTTATCTGTCATCCTTTCAACCTATATCGGCGCTCAAAGGGGGCTTGAAATTATTTAATAAACGGGAGAGCGTTCGAAGTTATCTTGTTGTTTGCCAGTTTTCTATCTCAATTTTATTAATTACCGCAACACTCCTGATCAGTCAGCAGCTAAGGTTTATCAGGTCGAAAAGGCTTGGATTTGACAAAGAACATGTTTTGATCGTGAAAACCGGACAATCCAATGAGTCTGATGTTATTACCTTTAAAAATGAAGCTGTGAAAAGTGCCGGAGTGAAATCGGGTACGGTAAGTGGATTTCTTCCTGTCACTTCGCAGCGTTGGAATGATATGTGGTATCCCAAAGAAAAGACAGATGAGCAATCCGCGGTGAACATGCAGGAGTGGATGGTCGATGCTGATTATGTTAAAACAATGGGTCTGGTGCTTGTCCAGGGAAGGGATTTTCAGGAAGGCAATATCGCTGATCAGCAAGCGGTGATTATTAATGAAAGCGCTGCTAAAAAGCTTGGTTATAAAAATCCGATAGGCAAAACCATTCATAAAACGGGGGAAGAAAAGGCGACAATCATTGGCGTCATTAAAGATTTCCATTATGAGTCGCTGCGAAATCAAATTGAACCTCTTGGACTTTTTGTCAGCGGAAACGCACTTGGTCAACAGGTTAAACAGGCTTTTCTTGAATCCGTATCTTTTCGTATAACATCCAGCGCGCTGGGTTCTGAAATTTTTTCTCTGCGTGAAAACTGGGAAAAAGTAGCTCCAGGTCGTCCGTTTGAGTATTCATTTCTGAGTGAAGATTTTGATGCTATGTATCGGTCCGAGCAGCGCGTTGAAAGCATATTTACGGCTTTCGCTTCGGTCGCCATAGTTATCGCCTGCCTTGGACTTTTTGGACTAAGCGCCTTTTCCGCAGAGCAGCGGACGAAGGAAATCGGGATTCGAAAAGTACTCGGCGCATCTGTCGGCAGTATCACCGCATTGCTTTCCAAAGACTTTTTAAAACCGGTACTGATTTCTATCGTGATTGCCTCGCCCGTAGCCTGGGGTGCTATAAATTTGTGGTTGCATAATTTTGCTTACAAGGTAGAGGTAAATGGCTGGATTTTCCTTCTGGCTGGCGTCTCAACTGTTTTTATAGCCCTTTTGACAGTGAGTTTTCAAAGCATAAAAGCGGCTATGAAAAATCCGGTAAAAAGTCTTGCAAGTGATTAATTCCTATCCTTAGTATTTGATTGGCGTAAGTGTGTTTAAGTTGAAAATCTTAAACTTTAAAAGCCATGTTAGAAAACTACTTCAAGATCGCATTGAGAAACCTGTGAAAAAAAAGGATTTATTCTGCGATCAATATCGTTGGATTGTCCGTCGGGATGGCGGTTGCAATCTTGATAGGTTTATGGATTTATGATGAGCTGTCGTTCAATAAATATCACAAAAATTACAAGCGGATCGCGCAGGTCTGGCAATTTGTAAAGTTCGATGTCAAAAAAGTTAGTTATGGCGTCGTGCCTGTTCCCCTGGCTGAGGAGTTACGGACGAAATATCCGGATTTTGAATCAGTCAGTCTATCGAAAAATCAGCTATTGAATCTATCGTCCGGAGAAAAGAAATTCTCGAAATCAGGAAGTGCTGTAGAGCCATCTTTCATTGACATCATGTCTTTAAAAATGCTGGCCGGAAATTGAAGTGGCTTAAATGACGTCAATTCTATTTTCTCTGTGAATCACTTGCAAAAGTATTTTTGGAAGCGAATCTGCGCTGAATAAGCTGATTGTAATTGACAATCGGGTAAGCCTCAGAGTAACGGGGGTATACGAAGATTTTCCTGAAAATACGTTTCTTAATGAGATTACATTCCTAACTCCATGGGACTTACTTTTGAGCATGGATTCTTGTGCCAGGACCTCTCAGGCGCAGTGGGATGAAAATTCGTTTCAATTATATGTATTACTTAAAGACGGATCCGGTTTTAGCAAGCCTCTGCCAAGATTAAAGACCTAAGGATGAAAAGGGATAATCCTCCGGCTTATAAACCGGAATTTTTCCTGCATCCGATGGCTCGATGGCATTTGTATTCAGAATTTGAAAATGGCGTCAACGTGGGCGGATCAATTCAGTTTGTCTGGCTTTTTGGTATCACTGGCTGCTTCGTACTGTTTTTGGCTTGTATCAATTTTATGAATTTAAGTACGGCCCGGTCGGAAAAAAGGGCAAAAGAGGTGGGGGTGCGTAAAGCGATCGGGGCGATGCGTATACAGCTCGTAAGTCAGTTTTTCAGTGAATCGTTTTTGGTTGTGGCCATGGCGTTTTTCCTTTCATTTTTTTAGTAGAGGTTTCACTGCCCTTGTTCAACGAGGTCGCCGAAAAAAAGATGACAATGCCTTGGTTTAATCCGTGGTTTTGGCTCGCCGGAATCACATTCAGCTTGTTCACAGGTATTGTCGCTGGTAGTTATCCTGCCCTTTACCTTTCCTCGTTTCAGCCCTTGAAAGTATTGAAAGGGAATCTTCGTGCAGGACGATTTGCAGCGGTGCCCAGAAAAGTTCTGGTCATTGTACAGTTTACAGTTTCTGTGAGTTTGATCATAGGGACAGTCGTTGTTTTTCGTCAAATCCAATTTGCTAAAAATCGTCCGGTCGGATACAATAAAGGCGGGTTGATTGAGGTCAGGATAGATTCGCCTGAGCTGTTCAGGCGCTACGCCGCGCTCCGAAATGATCTCAGAAACTCAGGAGCTGTGGTGTATATGGCTGAATCTTCCGGTTCGGTAACTGCCCAGGATGGTGGGACAACAAATTTTTCCTGGCCCGGCAAAAATCCTGATTCCCACCCTTTGATTATGTCAAACAGTGTTACCCACGATTACGGACGCACCATTGGCTGGAAATTGTCGCGGGGGCGGGATTTTTCCAGAGCTTTCTCGACGGACACTTCTGCAATCATTCTGAACGAATCAGCTCTTAAACTTACCGGAATTCAAAAACCTTTGGAATCGTTCGTAAGAGTGAACGGCAAGGAGTTCAGGATTATTGGCATTGTAAAAGATATGATCAAAGAAAACCCATTTTCTCCGGTCAATCCGTCATGGCGCTTCGGTGGCAGATCTCTGGCAAATGCTCTCCACAGATTTCGTAACCCTGGTCATTATTTCCTGCCTGATTGCGACGCCCGTTGCCCGCTGGTTTATGAACGGATGGCTTGAAAATTATCAGTACCGGGTCGATATTTCCTGGTGGATTTTTGCGGCAGTAACTTTTGGCGCTTTAATGATCACTTTGTTCACAGTCAGCATTCAGGCGGTTAAGGCCGCTTTGCTGAATACGGTTATAAGCCTGCGCAGTGAATGATTTCGGGATGGAAATATTTATTGACTTTTGTTAGATGACGTACCGTTTCATATTGATACAAACCTATCAATATGAAACGGTGTTTTTTTCTTTTCTTCAATCAGTTTAGCTTAATTGATTCATTTTCAGTGCGTGTTATTTCGTGTTGACTTGCTGGTGTTGGATTTTAATAAAAACTTTCAACAGACATATTCATAATACATCAAAACCATGATATCGCAGCTAGAAGGCAC
Source organism: Dyadobacter koreensis (assembly GCF_900108855.1). Classification (GTDB taxonomy): domain Bacteria; phylum Bacteroidota; class Bacteroidia; order Cytophagales; family Spirosomataceae; genus Dyadobacter; species Dyadobacter koreensis. The sequence continues at coordinate 394,615 of NZ_FNXY01000007.1, read as the reverse complement.
GAAACTAATAGAATCCGAATTTCCCGAGTTAAACAGGTTGTACAAAAGAAATTCTCTTTCCACAGATATCTATAAATCCGTTCAGCGTTTGCTGGATTTTTCAAAAGAGGCAGTGTTAGATTACAATTTGAATTTATCGCGAAAATGCTTTGATCTGGCAGACCGTCTTTACAATCAGGGCGACTGGATTATTAAGAATGCGATTAAGCGAAGTTTTATTTCGTCATTTTCGGCTTTTTTTCAACGGGGTGAAGATGAAAAGAAAAGATTAAAATTCTTTATCCCCGATGATTTCTACGAGATTTATTTAAATGAGATTGAACAGGTCAGGGCCTGCTTGGGAACTGATAATGTTTTGGAAAATATTACTCTCGACAATATTAGCATACGTGTGGCTACCTGCGAAGATGCACAGTATGCCGGTAAGATCACAAGGGAAATGGAAGCGTCCGCGCTGCTCAGAGGCTGCGGAATATCAAAGCGAAAACCAGCTTCCATTATTAAAAAAATGAAAGAAGGTAAGGCGATAATCGCTCTGACTAATGCAGGCGAGTGGGTTGGGTTTTCGTATATTGAAACCTGGCAAAATCGTGAATTTGTATCAAATTCAGGTCTGATCGTTTCTCCGGCATACCGGAATCTTGGCGTTGCAAAAGCGATCAAGGAAAAAATATTTGCTCTTTCTCGCCAGCGTTACCCAAAGGCGAAAATTTTCAGTATCACCACTGGGCTGGCGGTGATGAAAATGAATACCCGGTTGGGTTTCGAAGCAGTAACCTATGGCGAGATCACTACGGAAAAAAAATTCTGGGAGGGCTGCAGAAGCTGTGTGAATTATAAGGCTCTTCAGGCGAAGGATTTTCACAACTGTTTTTGTACCGCAATGCTTTATACTCCGTTTATACAAAAACAATTTTAAAGAATTTGGTGAAATTTCTCATTTGTTGCTGGAAATAGTGCTGAGGCTACTATTTCCACGCTTTTCTATTATTTGATAAGCTTTTCGAATTTTGGGATTGTTGTAATATCCCATGATTTGCTTCTGCCAAAATTTCCGAATTCCTCCTTTCTTTTATTATCTTCGTCCGTAGCCACGGCTATTCCGACTTTATGTCGGAAAAATAGCATTATGGCATAACATCCGTATAAAATTTCCATTGGCCTGATAATTGGACTGACTATAGTCAGGTAATTGGATGATTCGGATTATTATTTAATTAAAATAATTTAGATAATGAAAGTAGTAATTATAGGCGGTGGATTTGCAGGTATTAATCTTGCGCTTGACCTTGCCAATAAGGATCAGTTTGAAGTAACACTTGTTGATAAAAATAACTATAATTTTTTCCCGCCGCTGATTTATCAGGTTGCCACTGCTTTTCTGGAACCTTCGAGCATCAGCTATCCGTTTCGTAAATTATTTTCAGGTAAAAAAAATCTTCATTTCCGTCTGGGTGAATTGCTTAAGGTTGTTCCGGCGGAAAAGAAGATCATTCTTTCCAATGGGGAAATGGACTACGATTATCTGGTTTTTGCGACGGGTGCCGAAACCAATTATTTTGGAATGGAAAATGTAAAAGCAAAAGCCATCCCAATGAAAACGCTGGATGACGCGATCGAGATGCGCAATAAATTGTTGCAGCAAATGGAGCAGGCTTCGATCTGTACAGATCCGGAAGAGACTAAACGGTTGCTTACAATTGTAATCGCCGGCGGCGGACCAACCGGCGTGGAAGTTTCGGGGATGTTTGCAGAGATGAGAAATGGTATTCTTAGAAAAGAATATCCTGAACTGGCAGGAAAGGGAAGTGAAATATATTTAGTTGACGGGGGCCATGCGCTGCTGGCTCCGATGAGTGAAAAATCTCAGCAGAATACGTACGACGATCTGAAACAGCTTGGCGTGAAGATCATGCTGAATTGTCACGTAAAGGATTATCTGGATGATAAGGTTATTTTTGACAACGGCCAGGAAATCGAAACCAAGAATCTGATTTGGGCGGCAGGAGTTACCGCCAAGGTTTTTGAAGGGATACCAACTGAAAGTTACGGCCGTGGAAGAAGAATGATTGTGGATGAACATAATAAGGTACAAGGCGTGGACGGAGTTTACGCGATTGGCGATACCTGTATTCAGCAAACGGATCCTAACTTTACCGGAGGACATCCGCAGGTTGCGCAGGTTGCAATCCAGCAGGGGAAACTGCTTGCGAAAAATTTGTTGAAAATTGCAGACGGTAAAGCACCACAGGCTTTTGAATATTTCGATAAAGGTTCAATGGCGATTATTGGAAGAAACAAGGCTGTGGTCGATTTGCCAAAACCGGCAGTTCACTTTAAGGGCTTCTTCGCATGGCTGATCTGGCTTTTCATCCACTTGCTCTCACTGATTACCTACCGTAACAGAATCAGGACATTTTATAACTGGATGATCGCATATTTTACCAAGGATCAATCCCTTCGTATGATAATTAAGCCGTCCAGACAAAATAAAAGTGAGCCTGAAAAAGGAATTCAATAGCTTTGTTTATTGTTAGTTTATGTACAATCATCAGGCAATTATAATTGTCTGATGATTGGCTTTTTAAGGTTATAGTAATTCTTATTATTGTTACAAATCCTTTGAAGCGAACGACATTTAAACAAGTTGTTACACTGAAATTGTCAGATGATGAAGGAGACCATTCTTGATATATCGCAAAATGTTATTCCGGGTTTGGAGAACGTCGATGTGTCATTATCCTTTCGGAAATTTATAGGTTATATAGAAGACCGGATCAGAAACGAGAAAACAGTCAAGAGGAAGTTTTTTGAATTTGTTCATGAACGTTTCACCGCTGATCCTCGATTTTTAGAAGATATCAATTTAGATGAAATAGGAGATTTTCAAGAGCAGCTGAGCCTCGTTTATAACATGCTGGTGCCGGTTATTGCTGATGAGAACGAGACCTTATGGGCGCTTAGCATTCCACTTTCTCAGACTGTTTTTTACGAAACTTCTGCATTTCATGACTTATTGACGGACGACAAGTCTGGTAATGTGAAATGTGATCTGCTGCGGGATATCGATATAAGCTTCGAAAAGAAACAGAAAGCGCAGATGATTTATTCATTTTTGCTTGAAAAGTTTTATAACATTCCCTCATTTCACAGCAATGATCTGGTTATTTCGATTAAGGACGAAAAGACGTGTCTGCCTAAATATTACAAGCTTAACGTATGTACCGATTATGTAGAAGTCACAGCAAAAGTTCCACTTCCCAAATTGGATTTTGATACGGTTCAACTGCACGCGGAAGAGGAGTTTGACTGGACTCTTCTTATGAATCTGATCCCTTTTTCAATGTTCAGATTCGAAGGGTTTACAGTCATAACGCTGACGGACGTTACAGCAGACCAGGCGGTGGAAAATATTAAAAATATTATTCTGAATCCGGTTTCCGATACTTTTCAGTCTTATTACGAGAAGATTATTCACTCGTTAAATCTGCTTGTTGGAAGCCAGGACATAAAATTCGGATTGTTGCCAGAGCTTCGCGTGAACGACAGGCTTGTATTTAACGACGAATTCTGCACACACAGCGTTTTAGTTCAGACGTTGGTGGCCGAAGGAATAGATCAGGATGAATTTTTATGGATGGCTGACGGATATTTCAAGGATCCTAAAGTCCATTTTTACAAAAAAATCTCCGACATAGAAAAAAGGAACGCATTCATGTCAATTCTGGAAAAAAATGAGGTCCAGTCGTATGCCTTGCTTCCTGTTTATAATAACGCACGGTTGACTGGCGTACTGGAAGTTTATTCCAAAGTTAAAGATCTGATGGATGAAAAAGTTCTGTCGCGGCTTGAACCGGCGCTTCCGCTTATTGGGCAGATGATGCAGAACGGGATCAATAAATTTGATGCTCAAATTGAAGATATTATTCGCGAGAAATTTACGTCTTTGCAGCCGGCGGTCCAGTGGAAATTCAAAGATGTTGCCTGGCATTACCTGCGCGACAACGCCACGCAGCTTCCTAAAACCCCAATTGAGATCATCCAGTTTAAAGACGTTTATCCACTCTATGGTGCAGTAGACATCCGAAATAGTACAATTGAGAGAAATGCTGCTTTGCATGCGGATCTTGAAGTGCAATTCGAAGCGCTGATTAAAGTGCTTGCGCATATCAAGGAAGATGTCGGCCTGGGACTTGCGGATGAGGTAATTTTCAAGTGTAAGAAATGGATGGATAAAATCTCGGATCAGACCAGCGATCACGATGAAAGTAAGGTAATGGATTTTCTCGAATACGAAGTGTATCCGTTCCTGCATCATTTCAAAGAAAGCAAAGGGCGTCTGGGTGAGAGCATTAAAGCTTATTATGAACTGGTTGACAAGGAAAGTGGGATCGCTTTTTTACATCGAAATGCACTGGAAAACTCGATGCAGAAGTTGAACTCCGCTGTTAATCTGTATCTTGAACTTTTCAAAAATGAAATCCAGGAAACTTATCCATGTTATTTTGAGAAGTTCAGGACGGATGGCGTTGAATATGATATCTATATCGGTCAGGCAATTGCTCCAGATAAAACGTTTAACCTGCTTTATCTGAATAATATCAGGCTTTGGCAGCTAACTTCGATGGCAGGAATTGCCAGAATTACGCACGAACTGATTCCGCAGATTGAAAAGCCGCTGGAAACAACCCAGCTGATTTTTATTAATTCGGGAAGTATCGACATCAGCTTCCGGGATGATGAGCGGCGGTTTGACGTGGAGGGCTCTTACAACATCCGGTATCATGTGATCAAAAAGCGCATCGACAAAGTGCATGTGAAAGAGACCGGAGAACGCCTTACCCAGCCCGGAAAGATAGCATTGGTATACTTTAATAGCAAATCGGCAGAAGAATATGTTAATTACATAAAATATCTGCAAGAGAAAAATATGCTGAAAAACGATCTTGAATTTTTGGATCTAGAAGAATTGCAGGGAATCACAGGGTTGAAAGCCTTACGCATTGGCGTCAATCTGGAAGGTGACTGGAAATAAATAACTGTCTGTTTTGCCATTATATAACCAATCTTATGAATTATACCAAACTCCTGGAACATGTGCAGCATCATGTTCTTCATTTTTTCAAGACACATCAGGGAGAGGCGTTAATTTACCATAATTTAACACATACCGAGGAAGTGGCTTCTCATGCCGCAAAAATTGCCGGGCACTATGAATTACATGAGAAGGATACCTTTATTGTTGTAACTGCTGGTTGGTTTCATGATATGGGCTATTGGACAGGGGACGCCGCTGGCCATGAATTCAGGGGAGCGGAAATGGCAAAGGCTTATCTGATTGAGAAAGAAGTAAAGGAAGATGTGATCGAGGCGGTTCGGGGATGTATTTTAGCCACAGTTATTCCCCAGAAGCCTAAGAATTTTCTTGAACAGATTGTATGCGATGCGGATCTTTATCATTTTGGAACGGATAAGTTTTCGGATCGCAATAAAATGATGCGTAAGGAGGTCGAGCAAAGGACCGGTCAGAAAGTAGATAAAGCGGAATGGCGGAAAAATACAATCAGGCTACTGGAAGAACATATGTATCAAACAGACTATTGCCAGAATTTACTCAACGAAAAGAAGGCCAAGAATCTGCAAAAACTGAAAGAAAAGGATCTTGAAGCTGTGAAAGAAGAAGAGCCTCAGATCAATCTTCTGAGATATATAGATAAATCAAAAATGGAACCTCAACCGGAAATTCAGGAGATAAAAAAGCCGAAAACAGACAGACCGGAAAAAGGGATTGAAACGATGTTTCGTATCAGCTCCAATAACCATCAGCGGCTCAGTGATATGGCAGACAATAAGGCGCATATCATGATTACTACCACATCGATCATTATCTCGGTTCTGCTTAGTATTTTGCTTAGGAAATTGGAAGATAATGCTTATTTAATCTTCCCTACCATTTTATTGTTAACAATTTGTGTGATAACGATGGTGTTTTCCATCCTTGCAACACGCCCGACAATCCCGCATGGAACGTTTACTGAGGAAGATATTACGGATAAAAAAGTGAACCTGCTTTTCTTTGGGAATTTTTACCGGATGAGCTATAATGATTACGCCTCCGGTATGCAGGCGATGATGAACGATCGTGATTTTCTGTATGGAAGTTTGACTAAGGATGTTTATTCGCAAGGGGTTGTTTTGGGTAGAAAATACAGACTGCTTCGGGTGGGGTACAATGTATTTATGTTCGGTATAGTAGCCTCCGTTTTCTCTTTTGTTATTGCTTCCATGTTTTTTGGTAAATAAATTTAAAACAAAAATATAGACATATTTTTTATACTTTTTAACAGCAGTAACAGAATCCTGATTCATATGAATTATACTGTTAGTAAGATAATTGGATCGGCACTTATGCTGATTACGCTCGGTACGGGTTGTACCAATTCGCACGAAAATGAACAGACTTTGAAAGATTATAATCTTGAAAGTCCCGAGAAGTTTTTTATGCCTGAAAGCCTTTTTGAGATTTCAGGCATTGCCTTTAATAAAGGAAATAACGACACCATTTATGCCATACAGGACGAGGAGGGACGCCTTTTTCGATTAGGTTTGGGTGTGAAAAAGCAGGTGAACAGTAAATTCGGGAAAAAGGGAGACTACGAAGATCTGGCCATTGCCAATGATAGGGTAGTGATCTTAAAAAGTAATGGGACGATGTATTCTTTTCCGATGCGTGAAGCCATCTTTCCGGAAGCTGATAGTGTGCAGGAATGGAAAAAAATACTTCCAAAAGGTGAATATGAAAGTATGTATGCAGACGAGGCGACAGATAATATTTATGTGCTTTGTAAAAACTGCCCTGAAGACGATTCGAAAAAAAGCGTTACCGGCTATGAATTCCACCTGGGAGACAGCAGCGCGGTGCATACCTCTTTTCAAATTAATGTGAAAGATATCAAAGCTTTGAGTGGAAAAGTAGAAAGAGGTTTCCGGCCGTCAGGGCTTGCACAAAATCCGTTAACCAAAGACTGGTACATCATTTCAGCAGTCAATAAGTTGCTGGTGGTGACAGACAGTAACTGGAAGGTTCAGCAGGCTGTCCCTTTAAACGGAAACAAATTTACCCAACCGGAAGGTATTGCCTTTGACGCGGCAGGAAACCTTTATATTTCTAACGAAGGAGACGATTTTGCGGAAGGTAATATCCTGAAATTTAAGAAACTGGGCATATAGTTCTAATGCGGTATTCCGCTGTTTTAAGTATGAAATTCAATTTTTGCTCCATCTCGATTGTCGTTGCGCTGGTTCTGGTTTCTTCGTGTTCGAGTTATAAAAAATTACAATATTCCAGTGAAGCAAAACACTGGGAGCAGGCAGTTCCCGGAAAGGATCTGGTGCTGAAACATACGATGTATCTGATCGGTGATGCTGGCAATGATTCGCCGGAGCAGAAGGCGCCGGTACTTTTGTTTCTGAAAGATAAGCTTGCTAAGGAATCAAAAAATAGCTCAGCGTTATTTTTAGGGGATAATATTTATGAGTACGGCATGCCCCCGGCCGACGATACGGCCAAAAGAAAAGTGGCTGAATACAAGATAACTTCTCAACTTGAAACACTGGATGATTTTAAGGGAAGGGCATTTTTTCTGCCAGGAAACCACGATTGGCGAGGCTGGGGAAGGAAAGGCTTGAAGCGCCAGGAAAATTTTATTGATCAGTATCTTAATTCCCGAAAAGGAAAAATGGATAAAGATGAGTACGAGAATTATTTCCTGCCACAGGATGGCTGTTCAGGTCCGGAAGTTATAGAACTGAATGATAATGTGGTTATTATCGCTGTGGATTCGCAGTGGTGGCTTTCTGACTGGGACAAAGAAACGAAAATCAATGATGGCTGCGAGATCAGAAACCGTGCTACTTTTAAGTTTGTTTTCGAAAATGTAATTCGAAAATACAGAAATAAAAATGTAGTCATTGCCATGCACCATCCTCCGTATACCTACGGTCCGCATGGCGGAAGATTTACGATAAAACAGCATATATTTCCGTTGACGGAGATGAATCCCAATTTATACATTCCCCTTCCGGTTATCGGAAGTTTGAGTGCATTGTTTCGTGGTACTGTGGGCTCGCGCCAGGATACACACAACAAGTTATACAAGGACATGCGTGACGGAATTCTGGCAGCAGCAAGAAAAAACGGGAATTTTATATTCGCAAGCGGACATGAACACGCCTTGCAATTCATCGAAAATGATGGCCAGGAATTTATTGTCAGCGGAAGTGGCTCTAAAAACAGCCCGATAGGCATCGGAAAAGGATCTCAGTTTGCGTCTACGGTATTAGGTTTTAGCACACTTTCCTTTTATGAAGGCGGAGAAACCTGGGTACAGTACTGGGAGGTTGATAAAGGCGGCAAGAGCGCGAAAATGGTTTATCAGAAGAAAATTAAGGATAAACTTGAGCCGCAGAAAGACGAACCCGAGGGTGCTTACAAAGAATATGAGCAACATGCAGATAGTTCGCAGCAATTTGTTCTTAAAAATAAGATTACACCGGTAAATGGTTTCCATAATTTCCTGTTTGGAGCCCACCACAGAGATCTTTACATGGTCAAATATCCTTTCCCGGTCCTGGATTTTGCAACATTCAAGGGAGGAGTCGTTCCGGAAAAACAGGGTGGGGGAAATCAGACGAACTCGCTTCGCGTGCGAGCAGAGGACGGTAAGGAATATGTTCTGCGTGATATGACCAAAGATGTCAGCCGTTTTCTACCTTATCCATTTAACAAAATGATGGCCGCACAGTTTCTGGCGCAGGAAAACTTCCTTTCGACACATCCTTTCGCGCCATTGACAATGCCGAAACTTGCTGACGCCATTCAGGTATATCACACTAATCCGAAAATTTATTATGTTCCTGCACAGCCAGGATTAGGCCTTTTTAATCCGATCTTTGGCGGTAGTCTGAGTTTGGTTGAAGAACGACCCGACGGGAAAAAATGGAAAGATGCAGCAAATTTCGGGAATGCAGACAAGATAATCAGCACGCCTGATTTACTGGAAAATATTCTGGAAAGCAATAAATATAAGGTTGATGAAAAATGGGCTTTGAAGACCCGTTTTCTGGATCTGATCGTGGGAGACTGGGATCGTCACGATGATCAATGGACCTGGGCGTCGATAAAACAGGATGATGGTTCCAATCTTTATCGCCCCATTCCGCGCGACCGGGATCAGGCTTTTTCCAAATACGACGGTCTGTTTACGAAAGCAGCACGCCTTACTATGCCTTTTCTGCGTCAGTTGCAGGTCTACGGTCCCGAAGTTCCGAATATGAAATGGACAACATGGAGTGCACGTTTGTTTGACAGAACATTTTTAAACGAACTGGACTGGGAACAATGGGAAGAGCAGGTGAGGTATATCCAGAAAAATCTGACGGATGAAATTATTGAAGATTCTTTTGGGGACTGGCCCGAAAAGGCAAAGGTAATGTCTGCTCCTTATCTGATCAAAAGTATTAAAACGAGAAGGGATAATCTACTGGAACTGGCCAGAAAACATTACGTTTTTGTAAGTTCGTCGGTCAACGTGATCGGGACTGAGGAAGAGGAGAGGTTTGAAATCGAACGTCTTGATGATCAGCATACCCGGGTTACAGTTTCTGAACTGGGTAAAAAAGGGCAGTTAAAAAAACAAAATTATCAGAGAACCTTTGACCATTCGGTAACGAAAACCATTAACGTTTACGGTAATGGGGATAAAGACGAGTTCATTGTCACCGGAGATGTGAAAAAAGGTATTAAGGTCAGGTTGATCGGCGGGACCGGGAAGGATGTTTTCACAGACAGTTCTGTTGTTCATAACGGCGGCAAGAAGACGATTGTTTATGACGACCTTGGCAAAAATACCGTATTTGCCGGACCGGAGACTAATGATAAACGTACCGGGTTATACCGTTACAATATTTACGACCGCCGAAGCGCGGAGAGCGATTACGACATCACAATTCCGTTGCCGATTTTAGGATTCAATCCTGATGACGGATTTTTAATTGGTGCAAATTTTAATATGATCCGGTATGGTTTCAAGAAAGAACCTTATGCATCGTCACAGCAATTCGGGGCCAAATATTCCTTTGCGACAAAAGCTGTTCGGGTTAACTATACCGGCGATTTTCTGAATGTTTTTAAAAGTTTTGACTTTTATCTGGATACCTATTATCACGGTCCGTCTTATGCGTTCAACTATGCAGGGCTCGGCAACAATTCTGAAAGACCCGTGGACAACCCAGATTTTTATCGTGTACGTCAAAGTGCATTTCATGTATATGCTGCGATCAAAAAACATTTTGCCGGAAATAGCGGATTCGTGGCGATCGGGCCATTGTTTGAAATTTCAGATGTTGCAGCCACGCCAGGACGCTTTATTACCAGCGACAATAACCAGCTTCCTGACGATATTTTCAAAACAAAATATTACAGTGGAGGACAACTTTTGTTCAATTTTAGCAGTGTAGATAATATTTTCTCCCCTCACTCAGGAATTCGTTTCAGCTCTGGCTTCAATTATTCAAAAAATCTGAAAGAAAACAAGAGCTTCGCGGGTTTGAAGGCTCAACTTGCCTTTTATTTTAGTCTGGACAGAAAGGAAAATATTGTTTTTGCCTCACAGATCGGTACAGGACTAAATTTTGGCAAAGGATTCGAATTTTTCCAGATGCCTACCATCGGGGGGAATCAGGGACTGCGTGGTTACCGCACCCAGCGGTTTTACGGGAAACGCAGTTTATGGCATTCAAGCGACCTCCGTGCTCGCTTGGGAAGTAGCGTTAACCCAACACTGCCGATAACGTACGGTCTTTTTGGAAGCTTCGATTATGGCCGTGTATGGCAGGAACATGACCCGGGTGAAAACTGGCATTACAGCTACGGCGGAGGTATTTGGGTTGCTCCGGTAGATATTCTCACCTTATCAGTAGGAGCATTTATTCCGAAAGAGAAAAGGGAAGAAAAGCCAAGAATTGCTTTTCAGGTTGGTTTCTGGTTTTAAAATTAGTTATATGAATTTGTATAAATCCTACGGAATTTCTTTACCGTTTGTAGCTGCCGGGATGTTGTTCTTATTAATTCGTTTGATCTCGGTGAACAGTCTGATTGAGGTGAATTTTTTCGAGACCTATTACATAGTGAGCAAAAGCATGCTGACAACGGGACTTGTCGTTGCCATGTTTTGTTTCGCTCTGGTGTATCAAATATTTTTCAGGATTGACCACCCGCTGAATACAAAACTGGGCATGGCACATTTTCTTGTGACACTGCTGGGAGCACTGATACTTGCGAGTTTGCCCGCCGTCGATATGCTTCCTGGCGACTATCAGAAAATGAGACAAAATATGGATCGACTGTCTCTGTTTTGTCTTATAGGTTCTGGTATCTTTTGTTTTGGACAGCTTATTTTAGCCCTTAATATCGCTCGGACTTTTTTCTATTCAATCAATCCTGCCGGAAAGGAATTGCCACGCCGATGATTTTCTTGAACTGGTAAATGTTTGTTTTTCTCACCAACTGCTTTTCTTTTCATGTCTGCCTCAATTGTTTCGTTTGTTGGGAAATATTATGCAGCTGTTTTCAGACAGAACGCAGTAGCCTCTGAACGAACATAAAAACTGATTATCTGCCGGACTGGAAATGACATGTGTTGAGGTAAAATGCGATAATTCCTATTGATTTATCTAAATTATATTTTTATAAGGAAAATCTATATTTTCTTGTCTTACCGTATTATTCATTATGGAATAGTAACTTTATCGCTCACCAATTATTAAGAATTTAGCCAATGAATTTGCCCGTCAATTTTAAAAAGTCAGTACTCACACTTTTATTTATTACTTGCTTCCACATTCTGCACGCACAACATTACGTATTCTTTCTTCACAATAAATTCATTGAAGAGAACTACCTGAACGACAGCCATCCTGAGTATGGAAAAGCTGAGTATTTCCAGATCGTAAGCGCATTCAAACGGCGTGGCTTGACAGTTATCAGTGAGATCCGTCCCAGAAATACGGACGTGCACGACTATGCGGCGAAAGTGGTTGGGCAGATAGACAGCCTCTTGTTAGCCGGTACAAAGGCTTCGCAGATTACTGTGATCGGGACATCAAAAGGTGGTTATATTGCTCAGTATACATCCAGTTTATTAAAAAATCCTGATGTAAATTACGTGTTCATCGGCTCCTGCGACGAAGAAGATGTGGTGAAAAAGAATGACATTAATTTCAGCGGAAACATACTTTCGATTTACGAGAAAAGTGATGTTCCGCACTCCTGCCAGAACATGAAGACCAAATCCGGAAATGTAGTCGGACGGTTTAAAGAAATAGAATTAAATACAGGTCTGAAGCATGGATTTTTATTCAAAGCCATGCCAGAATGGATCGATCCGTCAGCACGTTGGGCGAAAGGAAATTATGACGTTCCTGCGCATAGAAAGGTCATTTTGTCAAAGAAGGTTAACGCGCCCGCGGAAATGGATGCTCTGCTATCTGCGGAAACCCAAACACCTTTCAACGGAATCGTGTTTGTTTCTGAAAATGGCACAAGCAAATTTTCGAAGGTATTTGGTAGCCCGGATTTTAAAAAACCGGCACTTTTTAAATTCGATGATCAATTTGTGATCGGCTCGATCAGCAAACAGTTTACGGCTGTTCTGTTGTTAAAAGAATTTGAGCGCGGACGTGTAAAATTAAATGATCCCATTAGAACCTATCTTCCTGATCTTAATGAAAGCTGGGCGGATACGGTTACGGTTCATCATCTTTTGACACATATGCACGGCATTGTTGCGCTTGATAAACCTTTGTCATTCCAACCCGGCACGAAGTATTCATACTCCCAGATTGGCTACGATCTGATCGCAAAAATTACAGAGAAAACCAGCGGTAAGTCTTTTGCGTTGCAGTCTAAGGAATTATTTAAAAAGTGTAAAATGTATAATACTTTTCATCCTGGTGTAAAAGGTTATCAAAATCTGATGCAGGGATATACCAAAAATGAAAATGGCAAAATTGAGCCGGAGGCAGATACTTTTGAAAATTATGTGGCAGCCGGTTCATGTATTTCCACTGCCCATGATCTGGCGCTCTGGAATAAGTGTTTGCACGAAGGAAAACTTTTATCCGCCGCTACCTATAAATTAATGACTGCCAAACAAAAAGGTGCAGTGCGTAATCATCCGATCTTTGGTGTTGTCGAGTATGGATATGGAATTACTGTCGATAAAAACGACGGAATCTTGCAGCTGGGACAAACAGGATTTTGCCCAGGATTTGTCTCAATGAACTTTTATTTTCCTGAAACAAAAACCAGCATTATTGCGCTTGAAAATGTTGTCTGGGATGAGAATAATCTGAAAAAGACATTCAGTTATCATACTGAACTTTTGAAAATAATCCGTAACAGTAATTTGGTTAAAAGAAATAGATAAAATAAAAGTTGTGCGCATCATGTGGACTGAGCGCATGCCTTTACAACTCCTTGTCAGTCGCGCGCAAGGTAATGTTTTACGATGTCGTCTGGGTTTGCGAATCTTATCAAATTGAAATTAGAAGGCTTTTAATATCATTTCGACGGATATAATGCTTATATTGAATAGGAGAAGTGAATTCATCGTTGATAAATACCATAAAAGGCATTATCTGTCATTTTAATTGCGAGAGTGAAATGCGAAATTTGTGCCAAGAGTAAAAGATCAAGGCGGTCCCAATTAAGACGATAATGCTGCGATTTATTACTTGACTACCGTAAGCTAAACAGCCATCAATGGCTCAAATGAAGATATACCATGAAACATACCAGAATTTACAGCGTACTTTTCAATAAATGTCCGCGCTGCGCCGAAGGGGATTTTTTCATTACCAAAAGTGCATACAACCTGAAGTTCGATAAAATGAACAAAAAGTGTCCCCATTGTGGTGAAAATCTGGTTCCCGAGCCCGGTTTTTATCAGGGAGCTCTCTATATGAGCTACGCTTTTTACGTCGTTTTTATGTTAATATACTTTTTCATTTTTGTCAATTTCTTCGGCGAATATCTTGACTATTTTCTTTACAGTATCATCCCGGTTCTGATTTTGCTTACTCCGTATTTTTATCGGTTGGCCAGACGATCCTGGCTGGCGATCTTTATCGCCCCACAGGATATGGATGTTACGCATAAACACGAGGTTGCTCCCAAACATTAAGCATGCATTTTTCTCCCGCAGATTGTTTTCCATCGTTCCTGAACGATTGAAAACAATCTGCGGTTTTTTTATGGCTTAGAATTTCTGGAATTCAGAGGGGCGAACATTGATCAATCCATAAAACGTGTTGCTGAATGTCGAAATGCTGTTATATCCTGTTTCGTAAGCGATTTCACTGATCGTTTTATTGGTTTGTAAAAGCTGCTCCATTGCTTTGATCATTCGGGATAGTTTTAGGTATTGAAGAAAAGAGGTTTCAAGCGTCGTCTGAAACAATCTTGAAAGCGACCTGGCGCTTAACCCGAAATTTTTCGCCACAGATTCAAGGTGAAGCGGGGCGTCCAGATTTTGCTGAATGTATTCGATAACAGGCTGCATCCGCTCATGGTCGGTGGTGGGCAAAACGATCGGCAAAGGATGTTTACTGATTCTCGGTAATAATTTCCTGAGCGTGGTTAAAAACTCATTTTCAAACGTGTCAGGCATAATCTCCCCATTCCACGGTTCTGTATACTGCAGCATTTCAAGCAGCAGATTATTCACCGGATAAATCCCCATCCGCTCGTAAAACTCGTCTGAGATTTTTTCAGGAACTGCAAAGTAAAGATTTCTTACAATCGAAGAATTTTTTTTCTGATGTACAAAATGTTCAAGCCCTGGCGGTATCCAGATAAAGTGGCGGGCTGGTATAAAATAAGCTTTGTCTTTTGTATTCAGATACGCAATTCCCCCTTCAACATAGGTTAACTGTCCCTTTTGGTGATGATGAAAAGGAAACCTGTTTTCCATTCTATCATGTAACACATAATTTGAAGCAGGATTACGATCAATATTGAATAGTTGTTCGGAAACATCCATGTGGCCGGAATTGACAAATTTTTGGCAATATATATAAACGGCTTATTTTTTCAGCCTCTTACCTTTGTCAGGTCATCAAACAAGTATATGTATTACCATCAAAAATATCTTTCTATTTTCTTGCTATCAAGTATCTTGGGTTTGCAGCCGGTAGTGGGAAAGGCAAATTGCGTCCTCAAAGACACAATAAAATTATCTCTTCGACAAGTATGGCAACAGGCGGAGACTTATAACAAAAGTGTGCAGATCCGCCAATTGGAAATCCGGAAGAATGAAGAGAAATTAAAAAACGCCAGGGCGGAACGCTTGCCGGAAATAAAGAGCTCGACAAAATATGCACGTGTGTCGGACATGCCATTATATGAAAACGGAATTTTCAACAAGCCGCTTTATGGAAATATCATCCATAATTATTTCCAATTGAACGCGGAGGCTTCCATGGTTCTTTACAATGGAGAAAAAATCAAAACAAGAATTAAAGAGGGGGAAGTAGAACGTGATATCTCGACGATCGAAAAAGATCTGACTGCCTCGGATATCAAATTCAAAGCTACTGCATTTTATCTGGAACTCGAACGCAACAAATTATTTAAAGATCTGATTTTGGTCAATATTGAGGAGCAGAAAAAACGCCTGGATCAGATGCGCGAGCTGTTCAAGAACGGGGTAATTTTAAGAAGTGACGTGCTTCGGGCAGAGCTTCATTTATCCAGACAACAAATGCTTTTAACGGAGATTGAAAATACGATTCAGATAAATAATCAAAAACTGGCTGTATTGATTGGTCTGCCGGAAGAAACGGAAATCAAGCCAGAAGAGGATATTCTTACAGCAGACAATTCTTCTAAAATTTACGACGATTATTTAACCGAGGCTTTGTCGCACGCATTTGGAATACGTATTTCCGAAAAAGAAATGGAACTCAAAACGCTGGAATTAAAGGAAATAAAATCCAATGCGCTGCCGAAAGTCGTAGCATATACTGAATACGGTTATACATACCCACAAATTCTGTTTTACCCCTATGAGGCGTCACTTTATGGATTAGGACAGGCGGGTATTAAGGTTTCCTACACTTTGTCTTCACTTTATCAGAATAATCATAAAGTTAAAGCGGCGGAAATAAGTATTGAAAAACAACATCTGGCCCATAAAGATGAGGAAGACGCCTTGAAAGTTCAGGTAAATGAAGCGTATGTCCGCTACAAAGAATCGCTACAAAGGATCGAAGTGTCCGAGCAAAATATCAGGCAGGCGAAAGAAACATACCGAATTGTTTACAACACCTACTTCAATCAACTCGCCCTTTTGACGGATTTGCTTGACGCAGATACGCAGTTGCTGCAATCGCGTTTTGACATGACCACGGCACAGATACGTGCCAGACTTGAATATTATTACCTTATGAAAACCATTGGCGAACTTTAAGAAAATGAATACCTCAGCAAATCAATTTCAGAATTCAGATAAACTTATAACAAAAATTACGGCCTGGATAGCAGGTGTGATCCTGATCGGCCTGTGTATCTGGGGAGCAGCAACCTTGTGGGAACTCTGGAAATATGAAGTTACGGAAGATGCCCAAATTGAAGAATATATCAACCCGGTAACTTCTCGTGTCGGAGGATATGTCCGCGAAATAAAATATGAAGAAAACCAGCCTGTCAGAAAGGGAGACACATTGCTGATCATCGACAACCTGGAATACCAGCTTGCGCAGCAGGAGGCAGAAGCAGCTTTACTGCATGCGAAAGCGCAGATCGCCGTGCTCAGAAGTTCTGTGTCTACTACTTCAAAAAATGCAACCGTAAATGAAGGACAAATCGCTGCGTCCAAAGCAAAACTTTGGCATCAGGAACAGGAATTTGCCAGGTATGAAAAGTTACTCGAGGTAGAAGCGGTTACCCAGCAGCAATTTGAAAATGTAAAAACGGCACTTGAAGTTGCCAAGGCTGATTATCAATCATTTTTAGATACTTACCAGGCGTCTCTTTCCAAGGTAAATGATATTAAAGTGCAGCGTGAAGTTGCTATGGCTGAGATAAAAAGACGTGAAGCTGTTGTCGACAGGAATAAACTTGATGTGGCTTATACGGTGATTACAGCGCCCTATGATGGGAAGATGGGTCGAAAAACTATTCAAAACGGACAGATGATCCAGGCCGGTCAAACGCTCGCCTACATCGTTGACCAACATGAGGGTAAATGGGTGATTGCGAATTTCAAGGAGACTCAGATTCGGCATATGCATACCGGGCAACGGGTTGATATCGAAGCAGACGCGCTTCCGGGAGAACATTTTAACGGAAGGATCGTCTCGTTGTCGCCGGCGACTGGGTCTCGATTTTCACTGCTGCCACCGGATAATTCGACGGGAAATTTTGTAAAAATTACACAGCGGGTTCCTGTAAGAATATTGCTGACAGATGCCAGGGATAAGATCGATTATTTGCGGGCAGGAATGAATGCGATCGTAGTTGTGAAAAAAGGAGGTTTTAATAATGACTAGTCAACCAATCCCCTTATTTAAACCCTGGGCACCGGAATGGCTCATCCGGAGCTCGATTGGATTAGTCATGCTCCCTTTGCTGGGACTTTTCGGACTTTTTACAAACAACATAACGGCAACGGCTGGTTACTATGGAATTGAACCGATCGATGTTCAATATTCCACGATCGTTTACTATGCTGCTTTAGCGAGTTTTTACTCACTCGAACAGCGTTTTTTTAACTTTGTGCCCTCAAGACAATACTTTGTCATCAATGTCATTTTGTTGATGGTAACCTGTTACATTTCCTATTATGCCCGTAGTCCGCTTGTTTATTTTACGACCCGTTTTTTACAGGGGATTTTTACCGGAGGTATCAACAGCATCTGTATCACCCTTATTTTTCGCAGATTTTCCAGTGAGCGTGCAAGAGAGATCGGATACTCCGTTTTTTACGGTTTACTGGTCTGCTCCTCTCCGTTGATTATGGTTTTAGCCTCCTTTATTATTGAATATTTCAATTATCCGGCGCTTTACAAGGCGATGATTTTTATGATCCTTCCGGGCTCGGTTTTGCTGACGGGCATCCTGAACAACGTAAGCTTAGGTAGAAAATTTCCATTGTATCAACTAGACTGGAGCAGCTTTATTTTTTATGCATCTTTTGTTTGTCTTTTTGGTTATGTACTAATTTACGGACAACGCAGTTACTGGCTGGAAAATCTGCATATCTGGGCATGTGTGGGTGCAATGCTATTGCTCGTTGCACTTTTTATAACCAGGCAGCTTCATCTGAAACGTCCTTTCATTGATCTTGCTATTTTCAAGTATTCCAACTTTCGGATCGGGGCGTTTTTGCTGATTCCTTTTTACATTTGCCGCGGCTCGCTGGCAGTCACTTCCAATTATTTTGAGGCCGTTTTGGGCATGGACCCAATCCACGTTTCAGAGCTGATGATGGCTAACATGGTCGGCGTAATCTTAAGCGTTCTGGTATCATCCCGGCTGATCTTGCAGAAAAAACCAATGCGGATGATCTGGTTAACCGGTTTTGGCTTTTTCCTTCTTTTTCATGGCTGGATGTACTTTCTTTTTTCCAGCGAAGGCAACTTATCTGCCTTTATCTTGCCGCTGATCGTGCAGGGTTTAGGTGCCGGAACGATCATGACGCCGCTGATCATGTTTACAGTTTCAGCCGTGCCGGCTGCCATAGCGGGTTCGGCGTCGATGGCAGGCATTTTGTTCCGCTTTATTGGATTCACACTAAGTATGGCGGTGATAACTTCCTTTCAACTATTCTCAAAAAGTAAGCATCAGGAAGATTTCAGAAATCAGATCACCCTGCTCAACCCGGTTCCTAATGAGCGTTTTGAGCTTTATCAGAGGCAAATGGAAAGTCATGGGATTCCACATGATCAGGCTGCGAAAATCGCCACAGGGTTGTTGAATAAAGCTGTTGAAAAGCAGATGTTTCTTCGGTATGCAATGGACTATTATTCTGTTATATGCTGGGGAATAGTCGCGGTGATGCTGATGATTGCGCTATATCCTTATTTTAGTAAAACGATTATGAATGTGAGGTCGCGGCAACCAGCTCCTTATTGATCAGATATCTTATTTCTCAGTCATCGATTTTTTTCGAAAAACCTCAGGGCTTATCCCTACCTCTTTTTTGAAAAATTTGGTAAAATAGGAGTTGTCGTTGAAATTAAGTTTATAAGCAATTTCAGAAACGCTTAAATTAAGGTTTACTAACAGACGTTTTGCCTCAAGCACGACACGGTCGCGGATTATTTCTCCCGCCTGAACGCCCAGATGCTCTTTGCAAAGTGCGTTCAGGTGGTTTGGTGTAATATTGAGAAGTTCGGCATATTCACTTGGCAGACGGATTTCGAGATAATTTTTTTCGATCAGTTTCTGGAAATTATTCAGAATAGGGTTTGCCTGGAAGGGCGTGATCTGCTGTTTGTTAGAAATGCTTTGTTGAATCGTAATGAAAATCTGCATCAGCAAAACCCTGAGCATGTCTTCTTTAAAAACATTTTGCTGCTGCGATTCGCTGATCAGTTTCTCGAAAAGTAATAAAACGGGCTGCTGCACAGATTCCGTAAGGTCTATCACACTTTCAGGAGTGATTCCGTTGAAAAATGAGAACGAACTGATGTATTCAGATTTTAATAAAAATGACTGAAAAAAACTACTCGAAAAGTTGACAACATATCCATCTACATGACCGTCGAAATTCCATGAGTGTACCTGTCCAGGAACCATAAAATAGATTTGGTACGGTTTGACATCGAAGTGATTGAAGTCGATCGTGTGCTTGCCGCCACCTTCTGAGAAAAACAGCAAATGGTAAAAACTATGACGGTGTGGTAAGGTCAGATTGGGATGAATTGCCAGATAAGGCGCAAACCGGCTGATCAGAATATCGTCTTCACGGTAAGCAGAAAGCGTGCTGATATCAACTCTGGGAATATTGGTTTGCATTGCAGATCTTGTAATGTGTTTTTCAAATCTAATAATCCGGAGCCGTAAATGAGCATACTTTTGCGACAAGATTAAATTATTATTGCATTTTCCGGTAAAATCAATAATAATCTTTACCTTTTTAGGATTAATACAAATCAACAGTCAGCCCCGTAAAATGTCAAATATTAATCTGATCATAGAAGAGCGGCCCAGAAATATTGGAAATTTTCTGGTCGGACGGCTCCTGCCTTTTACGGGAAAAAGAATGGTGGGTCCATTTATATTTATCGACCATATGGGGCCGGCAAAGATGAGTGATCATCAGAATATGGATGTTCCGCCACATCCTCACATCGGTCTTTCGACGCTTACTTATCTTTTCGAGGGAAATGTAATGCATAAGGATAGTCTGGGGACGGAAATTGAAGTGAAGCCCGGGCAGGTCAACTGGATGACTGCCGGTGCGGGAATTGTTCATTCGGAACGCACTCCAGAGTATCTGCGCCATTCTGAGAAAGAGCTTCATGGCCTTCAGATCTGGGTTGCCTTGCCGAAAGAACTGGAACAAATGGAGCCGGAGTTTTTTCACGCATCCGAAGATGAGCTTCCTCATTGGGAAATAGATTCTATTGCTTTCAAATTAATCGCCGGTTCATTGATGGGGCGTCAGTCGCCAGTGCCTGTGTTTAGTCCTTTATATTATCTTGAAATAAAAAGCAAAAAGGCTGGGAGTGTCAGGATCGGAGGTGATCTTTATGGCGAAGCTGGTCTTTATATTTTAGAAGGAAGTATCGAGACTGACGGAAATACATACCTGCCAAAACAACTTCTGGTCGCTAAGGAAACACAGCTTTGTGAATTTAATATGGCTGAAAACACAACCGTCTACATATTCGGTGGAGAGCCCTTCGCTGAAGAACGTTTCATTTACTGGAATTTTGTTGCCAGCAGTCAGGAATTAATTGATAAAGCAAAAGAAAACTGGCTTGCACAGAATTTCAAGCAGGTACCAGGGGAAATCGATTTTGTGCCGCTGCCACCGGAAACTAACTATTTAAAGAGAAAATAATGGCGAAAGTTCAGGCAAGTATCGGTTCGGTACTTTATAAAACAGAAATTAAATCGGCGGCAAATTCAATCATATCAGACGAGCCTGTCTCTGCTGGTGGGATGGGACTGGGATTTTCCCCGGAAGAATTACTGGCATCAGCGCTTGCAGCATGTACTTGCGGAACGCTCCGTATGTATGCAAATCGTAAAGGATGGACCGAGTTGACCGAAGTTAACGTGACTGTGGATTTTTCCAGGGATGTTCAGTTGAATGTATCGAAAATGCAACGCAGTATTAAACTGGTCGGGGAACTGACAGAGGAGCAGAAGACAAGACTTCTCGCCATAGCTAACAAATGTCCCATTCATAATACACTGACCCATACGATTACAATCGATACTTTACTTCTTTAATAATTATTATACGTCCGCGAATTGGCCTTGTGTTTGCGTTGCAAGGCAAGCACGTTTTTTGGTATTATATTTTAAGGTTCCGGTAATATTTTTCTCGGCTGTTTTCACATTACCGGCTTGCAGTTAACAAATAGTAATTTGGTTTTTGAAATATACTATCGGAGCCGTATTTTTTGTTTCAAACACATAATCCGGCTACCCAGCTTTTCAGCGTCAGTCATACAGAATAGAAAAAGGATTATTAGCTTGTTGCATACTTCAGATTAGTCAGCGCCTTAGCCGCGGGTATTCCCGCCATCAGGTAGTAAATAAAATCTGCATAGTTTTACGATGGCTTCTCGCAGCTTATAATTGACTGATTTGTATTTATTAACTGCTATTTTTTTCATAGTTTCTATGCGGTAATATGGTTAGTGGGGGCCTAAATAAGCGTTACGATCGCTGCTATAACTCTTTGCAAGACTACAATTTTTGGTTCTGTCCCGGATTAGCAGGATCAAAATTCTATTCAAAAACAAGTTAACAAATCTTCACGAGCCGGCATTGTCATGAACAGGCACTGCAAATCAAATTGGTATCTGTTTCCTGGTATTTCGCGTTTTATTTTTAATTTACCGCCAGTTCATCTTAAACTAAACTTTAAATCAAAATGAAAAAGATTTCATTTTTTATCTTGCTGACCGTTGCATCGTTAACCACTTTTGCACAAACCTGGAAGTCGGACAAAGCCCATTCACAGCTTAAATTTGATATCACGCATTTGGGTATTTCGACCGTTTCCGGAGCCTTCACAGATTTTGACGCAACGATCAATGCAACGAAACCTGACTTCAGTGATGCCACTTTTACCCTGACTGCTAAAACTGCTTCAATCAATACAGGAGTTGAGAAACGTAACGAACATTTAAAATCGGCCGATTTTTTTGACGCAGCTGCAAATCCTGAGATAACCTTTAAAAGTACGAGTTTTAAAAAAGTAAGTGAAAGCAAGTATCAGCTTACCGGTAATTTGACGATGCATGGAGTTACAAAGCCGGTGTCTCTGGATTTCATCTATCGCGGAACCGTAACAAATCCGATGAACAAGAAAGCGGTTGCGGGATTTCGTGCAACTGGCACAATCAAACGCTCAGATTTTGGTATTGGCCCAAAATTTGAAGCGCCTATGTTGAGCGAAGAAGTTATAATTACTGCCGATGGCGAATTTGGTCAATAAACATACAAAACTACAAACGAGTATTATGTACAATCTGAAAATCATCACCTCGACTGTCAGGCCGGGTAGAAAAGGGCCGCTTGTGGCAGCGTGGATTGCGGAAATTGCCAAAAAACACGAAGAGTTTAACGTCGAATTACTGGATTTAGGCGACATTAAGTTACCCTTGATGGATGAAGCAAATCACCCGACCATGCAAAAGTATGAGCACGAGCATACAAAAAAATGGAGCGCTTCGATTGATGAGGCTGACGCCTTCATCTTTGTGACCGCAGAGTATGACTTCAATTATCCCGCGCCGTTAAGAAATGCTTTGGAATACCTTTTTCATGAGTGGGGATATAAGGCGGCTGGAATTGTTAGTTATGGTGGAATATCAGCTGGGACAAGGGCAGCAAACAGCTTGAAGGCAGATCTCGCTACATTTAAAATTGTACCGATTTATGAGGCTGTGAATTTTCCTTTGTTCACTCAGTATATCAACGAGGAAGGCGAATTCGTGCCTACGGATAGTGCCTATAAAACAGCTGAAAATATGATCAGGGAGCTGGTGCGCTGGACAAAAGGGTTGAAAATTGTGAAGGAGAGCAAATAAACACTGTTACATTGTAAACCTGGGTTTCAGAAAATAAACGGCCTGGCTTTTGTATAAGCCGGGCCGTTTATTTTCTCTACTTTATCAGATTATTAGTCAGTGGCATAGTCCACTTTCTTTTTTTGAAAACTGTAAATCAGATAAAACAGCGCGGGAAGAATGAAAATACTCCCAATCAGCAGCGCAAGAGCCAGAGCTTGCATTGTTTTTTCGTGACCGCTGTGTTCGATTAGCGAAAGATAACCCCCGTTTTTCAAAATTACGATATTCGGATAATGACGATAGGTTGTTGTCAAAAGGATCATCGTAACCTGAAAACCAGCTAGAACCCTGATGATTTTCGATTTGCCTTTGTATAAAAGATACCATAGGAGCACCAGCGATAATGTAGCTGCTGAAATGGCGATAATGCCTATGGCGTTGCCAAACACCCAGTCAATGAGAGGAATTCCGTCAATTAATGCAGAAATGAATACAAGGATACCGCAGATTACTGCTGCAATGTTGAATGCTTTGGCTTTTAATTCAAAACGTTTTCTATCATGCTGATTGTCTGTTTCTCCAATCAAAAATACAGCGGCAAGAAACCCGCAGATTGAGACTGTGAACAATCCAACGGAAACGGAAAACCAGTGGAGCCAGCTGAAAATGTATGCGTCCATAAAGTTTTCAGCCTTCGGATCTATATGACCCGATACGGCACTCCCGGCGATAATGCCCAGAAAAAATGGTGTGATAAAACTTGAATAGGCGAAAATGGGATTGTAAATTTCCTGCATATCGTCCTGCACCGCGTCATAATGCCTGAATGTAAAAGCGGTGCCGCGCGCGATAATTCCCAGAAGCATAATTGTCAGGGGAATATGCAGATATACAGACATCGTGCTGTAAATGGTCGGAAAGCCCACAAACAAAATTACAATAGCAATGATCAGCCACATATGGTTTGCTTCCCAGATTGGGCCGATCGCCTCATAAAGCGTCTTTCTGGTTTGGATCTTATTTGCATTTGAAGTAAACAGCTCAATAATTCCCGCACCAAAATCTGCACCTCCAAGAAGGAGATAGAGAAGGATTGCAGTCCAGAGATAAATAATAACGACGTATAACATTTCAATTTTCGTGTGAGTGAATTAATCACGGAATGACCCGCCTAAATTTCCCGATCAGTGCTTAGCTCCCGTCGGCAGATCGTAGAGTTTGTCTACCATCTTTATTTGTCTATACAACATAAAGGTGACAATCATCCCGAGCGAAACGTACATTGCGGTGAACATGTAAAATGAATAGCTGATACCAGGCATCGGTGTAACAGCATCGGCTGTCCTCATCACGTTATAAATGATCCACGGCTGCCTGCCAACTTCCGTTACAGTCCAACCCGCTTCAACGGCGATGAAACCTAAAGGTGTCGCGGCAACAAAAAGTTTGAGCAGCCAGTCACTTTGCAGCCATTTTTTCTTTTTAAACAAAGCAAGAAAATATAAAAATGCGATACCCATCATTGCCATACCAAGTCCGACCATGATCTGAAATGCGTAGTGTGTGATGGCAACCGGCGGCTGATTTTCTTCAGGAAATTTATCCAGGCCGGTTACTTCGGAATTAAAATCTCCGTGCGCCATAAAACTTAGCAGCCCTGGAATTTTTACACCGAAGTTTACGTCTTTGGCTTTTTCATCGGGAATCCCGCCAACAACAAGTCCGGCAGCTTTTTCAGTATGAAAATGGGCTTCCATTGCAGCCAGTTTTGCAGGCTGTCTTTTGGCGACATCCTTGGCGGAGATATCTCCGCTCAAAGGCTGGATTAACGCAGCTGCACAACCGAAAATAGCTGCGATGGTGAACGATTTTGTGTGAAAATATACATTTTGTCTTCTTACGATCATTAATGCATGAACACCAGCCACCGCAAAACCCGTGGCCGCAAAAGCCGCGATACACATGTGAAGTGACTGGGAAAACCATGCATCATTAAACATGGCTTTCATCGGGTCAACATTCAGATATTCACCGTTTACAAAATCGAAACCCGCGGGACTGTTCATCCAGGCATTTGCAGCAACGACCAAAATGCCGGATGCCAGTCCGCTGACACCTACGACTACGCCTGTAATCCAGTGGAACCATTTATTAAACCGGTCCCAACCGTAGAGAAAAAAACCAAGCGCAATAGCCTCGATAAAAAAAGCTGTACCTTCAAGAGAAAATGGCATCCCAAAAATCGGCCCGGCATGCTCCATAAATTTCGGCCATAACAGCCCCAGTTCAAACGACAATACTGTCCCTGAAACAGCGCCGGTGGCGAAGAAAATTGCAACACCTTTGCTCCATGCTTTTGTTATATTTTTATAGACAATATTGTCGGTTTTTAAATAATAGTAATGTGCAACAGCCATAAAGAAAGGCATAACCATCCCTATGCATGAAAAAATAATGTGGAACCCCAGAGAAAGTGCCATTTGAGATCTTGCGGCGATGAAATCATCCATAGGTTAGATATCATTAGGTCAGAAAATGTACTAAATATTTTTGAAAGTTTTCTGCCAGGTAAACTTCAAATGTTCATATTTATATAGATGGAAAATTCAAGTCGGTGAGCAGTTCTTCAAACGCCTCAAAGCTACTCAAGACTTTCCATAAGAACCACTTTATTTAAGAGAAAATACAAGAATAAATCAATGAATTGCAGTAAGAAAAAAGGAACGCCACTTTTAAAATAGAAGGCTTCGTCTAGTCATTTCTATAAACAAAGCGATTGCGGGTTGATGTCAGGAAAGAATCAATATTTATGAAATTTTTATTAAGCGCGATTTTTTTTGTTTTTAGCAGCGCTGTTTTCGCACAGATAAATTACATCCACGTTTCGCCTGCTGGTGATGATAAAAATACCGGAAAATCAGATAGCCCGGTTAAGTCAGTCGCAAAAGCAGTGGAATTGAGCCAGTCTTATGGCAGAACAAAAGTTAGTATCCTTTTGCAGCAGGGGACATATTATTTGTCCGCCCCTGTCGAGATAACGAATACAGAAAATTCTCCCGCAGAACTTGAAATTACTGCTGCAAATCGTCAAAAAGTAGTTATTAGCGCCGGACGTGTTTTGAGTACGGACTGGAGTCATTTCAAGGGCAATATTTACCGAACTTCTGTACCGGAAGGAATCTCATTTGAGCGTTTTTTTGTCAATGGAATTCTACAAACTCTGGCGCGATATCCAAACCTGGATAAGCGTGCTAAAGTGTTTCGGGGGACAGCAGAAGATGCAACATTTTACGTCCGTGTTTTAACATGGGGAAATCCGGTTGGAGGATATGTACACGCCCTGGATGAAAAGAAGAGGGGTAGTCTCCATTACAGAATTACCGGCGTTGATGATACGGATAACCTCGAGCTCGACGGTGGCTGGCAAATTAGGAAGCCCGTCCATATGGCTGAAAAGGAACGTTTTGTAGAAAATATATTGGGAGAACTTGATGCTCCGGGCGAATGGTATCTGGATAAAACATTAGGAGTGTTGTACTACTATCCTTCTTCCGGTACAGACCTTTCAAAGGCAAAGTTTGAGGTGTCTAACCTTAAAAGTAGTTTTATTCTCAAAGGAAAAGATTCTGACCAATTAAAAAATGTAAAGATAAAAAATTTGAATTTTGTCCATAATGAAAGATCATTTATGGATAGTAGAGATACGCTGACTAGCAGTGATTTTTCGGTTTTTCGGGGTGGGGCAGTGCTATTTGAAAATACGCTGAATTGTTCCGTGGAAGCGTGTAGTTTTTCAGATCTTGGCGGAAACGCAGTTGTCTTAAACAACTTTAATGAAAACGGATCCTTGGCTGGTTGCTATATCTCCGATATCGGTGCGAACGGCGCCATGATTTTAGGTGATTGCAATAATTGTCTGATAGCAGACAATCTGTTTTCCAATATTGGAGTTATTGAAAAACAAGGTGTTGCGATCCTCCTGAACGCTGTTAAAAAAAATAACATAGAACAAAATACTTTTTTTGAAATGCCTGGCCCGGCAATAAGGGCCGAAAATTGTGATTTGAAGAATATTCAGATCAGGTTAAACAATCACTTCAAGGACTATCAGGAACTCCGGGCAGCACCCGGTGAACAATCCTATCAATTTCAAAACGGTCCTGATAATCCAAAATCAGGCGTTCAAAATCCAGCTCTGAAAGCTTTGCTTTATAACCGGAACAACAAATAGATTTGAGCTGACAATCCAGAAATTAGTTATTGATTCTGCTGCTGCTGCATCTGTTTTTCTTTGAGTTTTTGTTTAACAATATCAGCGGGATATTTTAGTGCCAGTTCCCTGATTTCATAGCTAAACTGCGCGTAGGTTTCTTCCCATAATTTTGCCTCGCCCGCAGCATAATCGTAGAACCCTTTTCCATTTGCAATACCTTTTCCTCCGGCCTGGACGATATCAGAAATCAGTTTCGGGACTTCCTCACTGTTGTTCAACGTTGGTAATAAATCTTTCATCACGGCATAGTAGGCGGGTACGCCGGTAAGATCCATCCACCGAAAGATACCTACCATGGTCATGAAATATCCAGCATTATTCCGGCATGAACGGTCAATATCTTCAACGGTGGCATACCCACCCTCAACCAGACTGATCGCCTCGCGATACATTGCGTACATGAGCCGGTTGGTAATGAATCCGGCAATATCCTTCCGCACCAAAATTGGCTCCTTAGCCCAATGAGAGGATAATTCATAGAGATATTCTCCATATGCAATCGCACTGTCATCGCCGCAGATGATTTCCAGAAAACGCGTCGTGTGGGCCGGTATCGCCCAATGCAAACCAAAGAATCGCTCGGGATTTTTCGTCAGCTTTTGTAATGTACTGATCGGTATAGCGGATGTATTACTTGTTAAAATTGCATCGGAAGCTATGACGGATTCCACTTTTCCGTAAACAGACTGCTTGATGGCGATATCTTCCAGGGTGCATTCGATAACAAGTTTGCAGGCATAAAGATCTTCGTAGTTTTCCGTTATGAGCAGATTTCTCAGATAAAATTCAGGACTGTTGCCGACAATGCCATTCATCCGGGATTTTTCAAGGTCGTCCGTGATTCGCTTTTTGGCGTAAAGCAGATCGCTGCTCAATGGGGCGAGCGCAACCACCGGGTGGCCGGCTATCAGCATGCAGGTAACGATACTCGAACCCATCAGGCCGAGACCAACGATTGCTACGGGGATTTCTTTGGTATTCATATTGGGGCTTAGGAATGTTTCTTGGCGATTCTTTGTGATGCTTTAAAGTTATAGAGGAAATGTTTTGTAGAGACCCTAAGGATAGAATTTTTAAGATTTTCCTGGTATTGCGTCATTCCGGCGCACAAAAAAACACCCTGAAAATTGAATTTCAGGGTGTTTTAAAACCTTACCTACACTATATTATTTTGACCAGCTGTCTACTTCGCTTTCAACTTCCTGGCGTGTTTTTCCTAATTTTGTTTGAAGTTTTCCCAGAAGCTCGTCTTCTTTTCCTTCCTCATAAAGCAAATCGTCGTCTGTAAGATCTGCATACTGCTGTTTGAATTTACCTTTCAATTCATTCCAGTTACCTTTTACTTGCTGTGTGAAAGCGCTCATAGCTATAATGGTTTAAGTTATTGATGATTTATTGCTTATGTATTAAGCCTTTCCAAATATTGTAAATAAAGTATACCAAAGAAGGGGTGGGACAAAGAGGTCCGAGATTATTAAATTTGATTTACGACTATTTAATAGGCTTAGAAAATGTTGGTTTTAAGCCTGATACATTCATAACAATATGTTCTGAATGCCGATATAAGTTATGTTTATAGCATCTTTCTTTCTTTTTTTATGTTTATTTTAACACAATCTTCTGCCCATCATTTTCCCTAAATTGTGAATTTTTCAGTTTTCCTGCTGCAAATAATCCCCAGTTAAATCGCTAGGCATTCGATAACAGTTTGTCAAGCCGAATAATGCTTTGAACCATCGAACGCACCGAATGGTAATTCACTTTCCAGGAATGGCTCATGTGCTTCCAGATCGGTTCACCCTGACGTGTCAGAAGCGGAAGCCATTCGCCGACCTTATGATGGATCATTTTGTCGAAAACAAAACGGTGAGTGGAATCGTAAGCTTTTAAGTATTTGACATCACCGTAAATCCGATAGGCATCAAGCATTCCTATAAGCACCTCGGCCTGCTGCCAGAATTCCTTTTCACGATCGTATACCGCGCCGGCGTGGGAGCCTTCCACGTAAACTCCTCCAAATTCCCAGTCAATTCCATGATCAATCGCATGATCGAAGGATTGTAGGAGCTGGCTGTTATAATCATCATAGGAAATACCGCATATATCCAGGGCATGCATCAGCAGCCAGGCAAACTCAACATTGTGACCGTAGCTCGTATTATCTTCTGCTGAACTCTTTGAGCCATCTTCTGAAAATCTGTCCCACCCCCAGATTATATCGAATTTTATTTGCGGTGCGACTGTCCAGTCAGCCCAGAATTGAGGTATCCCGGTTCCATAGACCGGGTGCATAATTTTATTGATCAGCAATTGAATAATCTCATTTAATTTTCGGCGGTGCACCTGTTTACCACTTGCCTCGTATAAGGTTGTAAACGCCTCCATAAGGTGCATATGTGCATCCAGGGTTTTTCGGTCACCACCGGCAGAACCTTCGCCTTTCAACTCCCAGTTCCTTGTAAACATTTCAAAATATCCTCCGTAATAAGTGTCAGCACCATAAACCTGTAAGAGTTCGAAGGTTTTTTCTGCATATTCCAGGCCGATAGGGTCACCCGTCGCAAGTGTATATTCACTTAAACTATAAATAGCGAAACTGAGGCCGTAGACTATTTTTTCATCTATCTTTATATTTCCTTTTCGGTCCATCAGCCAGTAGAAACCTCCGTTCTCAGTATCCCACATTTTACTGATCAAAAAATCGACACCATGTTTGGCGATGGCCGCATATCGGCCTTGGCCATAACCTGCGCGATGTGCGGAAGAAAATGTAAAAACTGTTCGGGTTTGGGCAATCAGAGATTTTTCGTCTTCCCCGGAGTCATTTCCATTGTTATCGAAATGGGTAATATAACCTCCATTTTCTTTATCAACACAGCGACTTTCCCAAAATGGGAGCAGTTCCAGGGTTAAGTGATTATAGGCTTCTTCGCGATACTTTTTAAGCTGATCTACATTCATGTGCGGTTATAAGGATTTAAAGTTTATGCAATTAGTTTTTTTTACTTGCCAATAGCCTGGAAAATAGCCTTTTCAAATGCGACACGGAAATATGGTTTTAGTACTCCAATCCTATAAATATTGACTATCGAACCCGTGTTTTTATTGTTATAAATATTTTATTTTGAAATATTTTAATTTTGAAAAGTGTTTATTATGACAGCTTGGCTTTTTCTTGCCAAGCTATTTGCCAGTTGTAAGTTGCTATATTCTTTAAATATGCGTTTATCATTGTAAGTCAAAATTTTAAGACAACTACTTTTAACCAAAGAAAATTGAGACCGAAGGCCCGGAAAGGGGATTGATTTTGGTTAAAGATTTGCAAATGCTGGCACATACTTCGTAATTCGCAGATTATAATTTAACAACGCCGAACATGAGCAACGCCGAAATTGTAGAACTCCTCGAACTTACCGCCAAACTTCTGGAACTCCACGGAGCTGATCCGTTCAAGGTGAAAAGTTACGGTGTAGCCGGATTTTACCTGGATAAATATAAAGACGGCGAACTGGCACTTATGTCGCTTGAAGAGCTTACAAAACTGCAAGGAGTTGGCAAAAGTACTGCTGGCAAGATTATCGAAATCGTTCAGCGCGGGACCTTCAGGGAGCTGGAAGAATTGCTGGAAGACACGCCTTTGGGTGTTTTGGAAATGTTCAGTATAAAGGGGATTGGAGCTAAGAAAATTGCTGTTTTATGGAGAGAACTTGGCATTGATAATTTACATGAATTGGAGCTGGCCTGCCAAAGCGGTAAAATTGCAAAGGTGAAAGGTTTCGGAGGAAGTACCGAGCAGAAAATATTGGAATCTCTGGCTTTTTTGAAAGATCAGGCAGGAAAGTTACGAATGGATAAGGCACTTGCAGTTGCTGACCTTATTGAGCAAGAATTAAAAAAGATATATGAACAGGTTTCTGTTGCCGGAGAGGTAAGAAGAAAAGCTGAAACGGTAGAAACCATCCGCGTTCTTGTAGCGACCGTATCGCCTGCCGGTTTGCAAGAATCGATTTCAGGCATTGAGTTTCTGGAAAAAGATAATATTAATTCATCGCCGTTTATCTGGCGGGGAAAGGTAAAAGATATAGCTGTCCGCATTGAGATCCTTGCTGTTTCACCTGATAACTTTGTCAATGAATTGTTTCTGGAAACAGCTTCGCCTGAACATTTAGGCATTCAGACAGCGGCTGGAACATCGCTTTGGCGACAAGCAAAATACGAAGCCGTTGAATCTGAGGAAATCATTTACCAAAAAGCAGGGTTGCCTTACATCGTTCCGGAAATGCGTGAGGGTTTTGGTGAATTTGTATGGTCAGAGACTCACACGCCCGATCAATTGATCACATGGGATGATCTCAAAGGGATTTTGCATAATCATAGTACGTATTCGGACGGGCAGCATACCCTTGAACAGATGGCGCTTTTTTGTCAGGAACTTGGGTTTGAATATCTGGGCATTGCCGATCATTCGCAGACCGCTTCTTATGCGAGTGGTCTGAAAGCAGAAGATGTTTTCCGTCAGCACGAAGAAATTGCAAGACTGAACGAACGTTTTGCGATGGCCGGACCAGAAAAACCGTTCAAAATATTAAAAGGTATTGAGTCGGATATACTGGGAGATGGTTCTCTGGATTATCCGGATGAGATTTTATCAAGCTTTGACTATGTTGTAGCATCCGTGCATAGCAATCTTACAATGACTTTGGAAAAAGCGACAGCAAGGCTTCTAAAAGCAATTCAAAATCCATATACAACTATTCTCGGTCACCCGACGGGTAGATTATTATTATCAAGAGAAGGTTATCCAATTGACCATAAGGTAATTATCGATGCTTGCGCTGCTCACAGGGTTGTCATTGAAATAAATGCGTCGCCCTGGCGTCTGGACCTTGACTGGCGATGGATTTCTTATTGCATGGAAAAAGGTGTTTTGCTTAGTATTAATCCTGATGCGCATAAAAAAGAAGGATATTATGATATGCACTACGGTGTAGCTGTTGCCAGAAAAGGCGGCCTGACGAGAGATATGACTTTCAATGCGTTCACCCTGGTCGAAATCGAGGAATATTTAAAAATGAGAAAAGGGTAAGTGATGAAAGTTTAACGTTCTAATTTATGAAAGCTTGTGTATGGATTATATTGAGCATACTCTTTTGCAATTGTAGCAATTCAGATCCACAGGTTAAAAATAGCGTGGATAAACTTATTAAGTTCAACGGTATAACAGCAAGGGATCTTGTTGGGGCTCCTATCGGTAACGCTGATCCGGACGACTGGAATTTTAACGACAAATGGATTGAAAATGAACTTTCTCTTTTTGGAACAAGCCTTTCAGAAGATTGTCCGCTGCCAGAATCTTACCGTATAATGGCCTATCCAAATCCGGCATCCA
This sequence comes from Dyadobacter koreensis, assembly GCF_900108855.1. Lineage (GTDB taxonomy): Bacteria > Bacteroidota > Bacteroidia > Cytophagales > Spirosomataceae > Dyadobacter > Dyadobacter koreensis. Next base: position 361,634 of record NZ_FNXY01000007.1, on the reverse strand, counting down.
GTCAGGTAGAAGTGTATATTGATAAGCCAGATTCCGCCAGAATTGCTATCCGCGTAGTCGATCGGAATTTTAAAGTGCTGATGGCAGCAGACTCGTTGTATGCCAAATCAGCCAGATTTGATTTTTCCAAATTTGAAGTACAGGACACCATACGGGTATATTATAAGATTATCAATAAATCCTGTGAATTCCGCGGGCATGGCGATATTTTTATAAGAAAATAAAATTATTCAGGATGGTCATCGCAATGTTCACAAATTGTTAAACACAGCGATGACTACCCTGATCCTACACAAACGGGAGAGTTTACTTTATTAATTTTAAGGATGGAGCATCCTTGATCATCCGTTTTTCGGGAATAAAATTGTCTTTAAACGGTTCGCTTATAAACGATTTAACGGATTTTGTCGCAGCCATCCTGGTTCCTGTCGGTGCCGGAATTCCAATCACATCCAGCGCTTTTCTAAGTAGTGTTTCATTTTCGTCACCAAAAGCTTTGTAGGGAATAACCGAATCTTCCACCTCATAGGTCGGGGCCATTCCGTTGACTGTGCCGTAGTCTGACTGATTATTTACATTTGCCGTCTGACCCAGCATTACATACATTCCCCATTTCCAACGGTTTTCGTCATCACTGATCAAAGAGCCAAAAAGATTTTTGCCATAGGTATGTTCACCAATCGTAACGACTTCCATATAAGGTCGAAGACCATTGATGACAAGCTCACTGGCCGACGCAGTTCCATTTGACGTCAAGACAAAAACACGGTTCAGATTTGAGCCAATATTATTTCCCTCATCCTGGAAATTATAATTCAGCGCTGTGGTCCCGTACTTACTTTGCCAGTAGGCGATATATTTGTCGTTCCATTGCTCTTTATAAAAAACTTTTGAACTGGACACATTTTTACCAATAAGTGACGCAAGGGTTTCGGCAGAGCTGATGTATCCACCTGGATTAAACCGAAGATCAAGAACCAGTTCATTCACACCTTTACTTTTAAAATCGGCGAATACCTGACGCAGCTCGTTGTCATATTTCTCTGCATTCCCGGTCGTTCCTGGTACAAATTGTGTGTAAACAAGGTAACCGATCGTTTTACCGTAAGCGGTTTTAAAGATTACAGTTGAAAACGGAACCGGATCTTCGCTTATTTCTGCCTTGGTTACTGTTATCGTCTTAGAATTATCTGCTGTCAAAGTAGTACCACTAAGTGTACCTAAGGTAAAGGTTGCCGTTTCGCTGCTACCAAAAAGGGTAGAATAATTGCTTGCCGTCAGTTGAGTGCCGCCCACTTTCATAATAATGTCTCCACGCTTTAAACCAGCCGCTTCGGCCGGACTGCCTTTAACGACATAACTCAAAAAAGCCGCAATATTTGACTTGCTGTCGTCTGTATACGAAAGTGAATAATTAATGCCGAAAATTTTACTAACGCCGTTAAACTCGTTGGTCAGCGCGTCTATATCATCGGTTATCATCGAAAACCGGTCGGTTGTTGTTCGCTGATAAATTAGTTTTTCGAAATACTCATTGGGATTAAGTTTATTGTTCAGACTACTCTCCACGGGCATATTCTTGTACCAAAAATATGCGTCATTCATTACCTCATATATCCAGCTGTTCACTGCCTGGTAATCTGTACTGTCGGTAGTTTCTGTTATAGGATCGACATCTTTATCCTTGCAACCTACCATTGAAATGGCTGCGACAATAAACCCAATTTGGCTGAACCTTTTAAAATTTAACATATTTAGTCAGATTAAAATTGAGTAAGCTTCTATGCATAGATGAAAAATTGCTTGTAAAATTTGGATGCGCACAATTGATATTACGTGGGAATAAAATTAAGTGTGGCGATATGCTAAAATTTAATTTTTAAAAGGTAAGATCGCTGATGCCGAAATCTGGGCCCACTGTAATATTATTATAACTGATTGGTTACAAATCGCGCGGTTGTGTTATCTTCGGATGGAAATGCCGCCAATCAGAGCATATTTACCATTTCATTATTCATAAATCATTAATAAAAATTAAAATGTTGATTATACGGTTTACCCTTTTTTTGATAGCAAATTTTCTTGTCACTGTCGCATCGCTATCTGCTCAGACTGTTGTGCCTTTTGAAATGGCTCCAAGCGGTCATATAATGATTAAAGCAAAAGTGAATGGAATAGAGGGAAATTTTATTCTGGATACGGGCGCAGGGATAACGCTTTTGACTAAGAAGTTTTCATCAAAATTGTCAAACGTACATAGACTTAACCGTGAGTATACAGCGTTCAGAGCGACAGGAGAAAAAATCACGGCAGATTTATACACTACAGATCAAATCATGATTGGAGATTTTAAAGATCCCAATCCAAAATTAATGATATTTGACGTTGACTTTGGCCCGATCGATGGCCTGATATCTTTAATGACATTTCAAAATCAACCTTTTACAATTGACTATGAACAGAAAAAAGTAATTATAGAAACAGCGGGAAGTTTTAACGCCAAAAAAGCAAAGGGATATATCCTGCCTTTGCAAATTGAAAGTTCGAGAGACATTACCCTTGATATTTTTACTTTTGTTCAGGTCAATCAAAAACTGACGTTGCAGTTTTTGATTGATAGTGGAGCTGGAACAAATGTCTTTCACATCAATGCAAATTATTTAAAAGAGCTCGGTGTGGATGTTCAGGATACAAGTAAAGTTGTACGGACAACACGTAAAAGTGAATTTAATAAAGAGATAGAAACATCCATTTATAGTACCAGAATTTCGGAAATTTCAGCCAGAGACTTTCCTCAAATTCACGTTTCGGAGCCCAAAGTTTCCTTTATCGAAGGTCTGATTTATGATGGAACTTCGTCTTTGAACTGGTTTGGAAAGACAATTACAATTAACATTGGGGGAAGAGAAATGATCGTGGCGAAGTAAAGTAAAGTTAGCTAGGATGTTAAGATTGTTGATTCATAGAAAAAGACTGCGCTAACACAGCCTTTTTCTATTGCAATAGCATTCATTATATTATTTGCCCGTTTAATCTACCCGAAAATGCAGGATATCTCCGTAAATGACCGAATCGTCGATGAGTATGGCATATGCCCTATAATATATATTATTCGTGCATAATTGCGGCCCTATTTCTTCTTTGTAACCGGTACTTGCGGGTAGGTCAAAGACAACTTTTAAGTTCGTCTCAATCGTAGGAGTTGGCGTCAAAGGACTGTGGCCATCAAAATTTGCACTATAAACCGCACCATATTCTTTTACCGGTAACTCACCGGTTCTGACGACATCCAGAGCGAAGACGATCGAGCATTTCAATTGGTTTGGGTTTGAAAAAATCGGCAATGTTTTTAATGCTATTTTTTCAGGAATATCATGATCAGTGCATGACAAAGAAAGTGCAACCAATACCATCAGCATGGTAGTCAAAGACCTGGATAATTTCTTCATAGAGACTGCTTTAAGTGGAGAAAACGCGAAGGATAGTGTAAAATTAGTATATATCCTGCTTGTTCATGGTGTTCGATAGTGGAAAACCATCATAAGTCTTCCTGTAATGATTTCGCGGTTGGCAAGGTTTATTCAGCGGTGATGAAAAGTTCTACTCAGCCTGGCCAAAGACTGACCGTCGAAGAGGAAATCAATCATGATGAGTAAGGAAAAGTCTTAAAAAGAAATAGGAACTCCGGAGCCCCGGAGTTCCTATAAGCAACATTTCTACCTAATTCATTTTTGAAATGAATTGGCCGCAAAATTACCACAATTGTTATAAAAGTTGTAACGAACTATCAGGAATGTTGAAAATTAGACTAGGTTTTCGCGTCAGATTTACGTTTGTCACATTCGAAAATTGAATCTCCGCTTTGTATACCAATCTATTCATTTTGTATAATTTCTTAAAATCAGAAAGCCTCAACTTTGTCTTATTAAAAACTTCATTAAACAAGTCAATTTTATGAGCAGTATTAAAAAGGTAAAATTAGGTAATCAGGGATTGGAAGTTCCGGTTGAAGGTCTTGGTTGCATGGGGATGACCACCCTTGCAGGACAAGATATCTATGGAACAGCGGATGAGCAGGAATCAATAGCAACCATTCATCGCGCGTTGGAGCTGGGTATAAATTTTCTTGATACGGCAGATTTGTATGGGCCTTTATTAAATGAACGTCTGGTTAGTAAAGCTATTTCGGCAAACAGGGACAAGTATCTGATTGCAACGAAGTTTGGATATGAGGTAGGTGACAATGAAGAGCTCACCTGGCGTATCAATGGTCGGCCGGATTATGTGAAAAAGGCTGTTGAACGTTCTTTGAAAAATCTTAAAACGGACTATATTGACCTGTATTATCTGCACCGTGTCGATCCTGAAACTCCTATCGAAGACACGGTAGGAGCGATGGCCGAGCTTGTTCAGTCCGGTAAAGTTAAATATATCGGTTTGTCCGAAGTTTCAGCCAGCACTCTTAGGAAAGCAAATTTGATCCATCCGATCACAGCAGTACAAACCGAATATTCGCTTTTTGAGAGAAGCGTTGAAACTAACGGATTGTTTGAAACCATCAGTGAATTGGGAGTGGGTTTTGTTTCTTATTCACCGTTAGGACGCGGATTTTTGACTGGTGATATTAAAAGTCCTGATGATTTTGACGCAAAAGATTTTAGGAGAAACATTCCCCGCTTTCAGGGTGAAAATTTTTACAAGAACCTGGATCTTGTAAACGAGATAAAAATATTAGCTGAGTCGAAGCATATAACGCCATCTCAATTGGCAATAGCCTGGACTCTTGCAAAAGGCACTGTGCCGATACCAGGAACAAAGCGGGTAAAATATTTAGAGGACAATGTTGCTGCGGCGTCTATCGTTTTCTCCGAAGAAGAACTCAGGCACCTGGAGTCGATCGTTCCGGCCGGTAAGATTGTGGGAGATCGTTATGATCAAACGTCGATGTCTGGTGTAAATTTATAGATATCTTTAAACAAGCAACAGGAAAGCGTTATCTTGATATTCGCTTTCCTGTTGCTAATATTCTCAGATGAAAAAAACAGATTCCGGTCCGATCATCATAAATTCTCTGGCTGACTACCATGCGTTGGTTGGTATACCCAAGCCAGAGCACCCACTGATTAGTGTGATTGAAGTGAAATGCAATCCGGATATGCCGGATCTTCCGTACGATAAACTGATCATGAATTTTTACAATATTTTCTTAAAAAGAGATGTTAGTAATGCGCTGTTTTATGGTCAGAAATATTTTGATTTTAGCGACGGGATCATGGGATTTTCTTTGCCCAAACAAGTTTTTACGTTAAACCGAGAAGCGGATTTTTCCAAGATTTCTGGCTGGATGATTTTGATTCATCCCGATTTTATACGGAAATATGAACTTTCAAAAAGGATAGGTTCCTATGGATTTTTCTCTTACAATGTAAATGAAGCGCTTCATCTTTCAGAAAAGGAAGAACAAATCATTGAGCGGATCATGACGGATATCAGAAATGAATATCGTCAGCCAATCGATGCTTTTAGCCAGGATGTCATTATATCGCATCTTGAAGTCTTACTCAATTATTCAAACCGATACTACAATCGACAGTTCATTACCCGAAACAGCTCTGAGGAAGATCTTATTGTCAGATTCGAGGAACTGACCAAAAATATTTTCCAGCAGGAATTGGTCAGTCAAATTCCGTCAGTGAATGAAATTGCAGGACAGCTGAACGTTTCTTCCCATTATTTGAGCGACATGCTCCGGTCTTTGACGGGTATGAGCGCACAGCAGCATATCCACAATCTGCTCATTGAAAAGGCTAAGGAAATCTTGCTGACTACAAATCTTTCCGTTAATGAAACTGCATTTAAACTAGGCTTCGAATACCCGCAATATTTTAACCGCTTGTTCAAAAGCAAAACCGGCCTGACGCCAGCAGCCTTCAGAAAAGAGTTAACACACAATTAAAACCTTAGTACAATAAAAATTTAAAGCGAATTGTATTGCTGCAAGAATCAAAACATTTAAATACAGATAGAGCTTTATTCAGTTATTGATAATTTTTGACCTTGAAATAATTTGACTGCGTTTAATAATTATTTCGATTATAATTTGCAGGTATCCGGTCATTGGATATATCTTTATTATGTCAAATCCCTCGGTCAATAACTTCCATGAAAGTATCCTCACCAGAAGCAATTTTTTTTGCCGTTCTTTCTTCGATTGTAATAATATTTTTCATCTCCTATCCCATTATGGGTTTTGGTGATCCGGCCAATTATAGTTTTGCTTATTTCATGGCCTGGTTTCAGGATTTTCAATATTTCTGGACGTGCGGGTTTTTAATACTTGGTGCATTCTTCTACATCTTCTATAAAATAAATATACCCGGTGCTGACGAAGGGGACTTTTCGAATATTCTGATTAACAGACCGTTTGTGACGGTTGATGTGGACGCACCGGATCTGTTTAAAATTAAGAATATCGGAACTGCTCCGGCAATCAATGGAGGTTACCGTTTTTTTTATAAAAATAGATGGAGTGAAATTCAGAACACCTGTTCTGTCATGCAGGGAGAAGAGTTTGTCTTTGTCACGGCAAATAAAGCTGAGTTTACCGGATTTGAATATAACGATCTCGATGGTAATATTTACAGCTCAGTAAGCCACTTTTTTGAGCCTGATTCTATCTATAAAAGCACTTATTTCTTCGATTGCGGTCTTGAAAAAATCAACAGAAGAGCTTTGAACAGACGCATGAATGTGAAACCTTTCGGGTTAAGAAAAAAGGCAAAAAAATTCTTTGTGGCTACGAAAATTTTCAAGCAAGCCATTTAAGGTCTTACTTGTCAAAAGCAGAAGAAAAGGTGTGGTAATAAAACTGGTAGGTCATAACTAAATTCGATCAAATAGTTATCGTCTTGATTTGCAGGATTCCTCCGGTTTTCGCTTTCAGCCAATAAGTTTTCGGATAATGACAATGATCAGATTAAGTACTACGCTGACAATAATCATGGTTGTGATGGGAAAGAAGAACTTGAAATTTTGACGTTCAAGACGGATGTCGCCCGGCAATTTACCAAGCCATTGAAGCTTATTTCCCAACAGATAAACAGCGGCTCCCAGAATGACAAGAATGAAACCCGCTGCGATAATGTATTTTCCCGTACTCTGAGACATTTTTATAAGTGCTTATAATCGATTTCTAAAAAATCCTCAACGTCTTTTAGCCAAAAATTCTGGATAAATGCCTCATGATCTGCATGACTGGAATATCTGTCATAAGTTTGCTGATCCGAAAATTCCATGGTTAATCCAAAATCAAATTTATTTTTTGGGCTGACTTGTCTCAGACATTGAAAATTTTGAACACCCGGTATCGATACCAGAGATTTTGCCGCGTTCAGAAACGCGGTTTCTTGTGAAGAACCTTGGGGATGTTTAAGTTTGAAAATTACAGAATGCTGGATCATAGGGTTCTTGATAGTTTAATAGGATCGTGAAAATATGGTCAGGAAATTAAGTCATCACTGACTGGAAAAGCAAATTTGAGCATAAAAAAGCGGTTATCCCAATTTGAGATAACCGCTTGTTATTTGACAAAATAATTATTTTGCCGGGGTGATAATGATGTTTCTATACTCAACCGGACCGTGGTCTCCCTGAATGTAAAGCGGGCCAGGTTCGCCCTCATTACTGTCGAGTGCACCACCAGTGATACCAGGAATTTCCTGATTCGTGATAACAGTTTTACCATTGACAACCAGCGTTAACATTCTGCCAATCAGTGTAATGTCAAACGACTGCCACTCACCTGGTTCCTTCGCCATCATTTCGCTGGGACTGATAAATCCGTAAACTGCCCCAAGCTGATCAACGGCGGGTTCCAATCCTTTTCCATCCGTAACCTGCATCTCGTAACGTCCGCGCAGGTATACTCCGCTGTTACTTCCCTTAGGAATACGGAATTCAACATGAAGTTTGAAATCGTTGTACTTTTCGTCTGTGATCAAATTAGCGCCTGATTTATCACTTTTCAGTACACCATTTTCAGACACCCACTGGTTTGCACCAACGGCATGCCATCCTTTGATCGTGTTTCCGTCGGTTAGTTTTACAGCTTTTCCCCAGACAGGAGGTGCTGTTCTTCTAAGAGATGGGGCGCGCACACCAGTCCAGCTATAAGTTTTACCTTCTGGCGTTGTCAACGAGCCACTGATTTTTTCTCCCTGTAAAGTTCCTTCAAGAGAAAGATCTTTGTCTCCTCTTTCCCATTGCGGGGGAATGGAGAAATTGAATTTGCCGTCTTTGAAGTGTACTTCCGATATGGGGCGCGCGCTTCCCGAAAAGGAAACGAACTGGCCAATCAGCGTGTGGTTACCTGAATGTCTCACTTCCAGCCAGGACGGTGATGGTTTGCCCGCTAAATCGACAGTGATGTCCCATCTGCCTTCCAAAGGAGATGCAAGGGGTTTTGCGTTTGCATTATTGACATGGCAAACAGCTAACAATAGGGATAATGCCGGTAATAAAAGTCTCCGAGACAGTTGGCGTAGGTTGGTTTGGAATAATCTGTTCATATAATTTTTATATTGAAAGGCGTCAATTTACTTATAAAAATTAAATAAACGGTTTACTTCCGTATCAAATCAACCACCGCCAACTTTGGCTTGTTCGGGGGCTTCGTTGTATCCGCCAGAACGATCACTCATACCAGCATCGCTTTTAAGATTATGGCCCGCAACTTCGCCAGAATTTTCAAGATGAGATTTTAAACTGTCAAGCGCCGTCCGCCAGGCATCTTTATGCGATTTAACGACGTCATCATTTTGAAGTTCTTCTTGTTTGACATGAAGAATACTCCCGTTTTCAGTTCCTTCAAATCTGATCGTCAATTTATACAACTCCTGAGGAAGATCATTTTTGTATTCCCAATTCCAGGAGTAAACCAATTTTTCGTTCGGTTTTACTTCCTCATAATTCCCCGTTACCTTAAAATCTCCGCTCTGGAAATCGTAGGAAACCACGCCCCCGTCATTCAATTCGTTGGTAACCTTTTCGAGTGACTCGCCCATCGGACTCCACCATTTTTTTAGGTGGTCAGTTTCCGTCCACGCCTGGTATAAGGTTTCAACAGGTGCTGAAAATTCTTCACTCAACTCAATGATATTGGCATTTTGTTGTTCAGTCATAACATAAAAATTTAGCTGTATAAGATAAAAATTGATCCGAAATCAAGTTTTTATCTTATACAGCTGTAAAATAGTGTGCCTTAGCTAAACGGGAAAATAAATACTGAAAGTTGATCCGGCTCCTGGTTCACTCAAAGCAGAGATTGCTCCACCATGATTGGCCGCAACACGTTCACAAATCGATAGTCCTATACCAGTACCTGCAAATTCACTACGACCGTGCAGCCGCTGAAATAATTGGAAAATTCGTTCTGCGTATTTTTGTTCAAAACCGATCCCGTTATCTGTGACATCAATCTGATGATACATTTGTGTGATTTGAGAAGGTTTTACTGTCATCGGAAGTTCATTGAAGCTTACTATTTTGTAAGTAACCGATATGACCGGCGGCTGACCTTTTTGCCGAAACTTTAAAGCGTTGGTTAATAGGTTTTGGAACAGTTGTCCAAGCTGCGAATCATCACCCATGATTACCGGTAATTTGTCAATCGTTATCGAAGCTTCGGTCTCCTGAATGGTTAGTTCAAGGTCCGACAATACATTTTTTACAATGTCCGACAATGAAAGAGATTCTGTAACATCCCTTTGATTTGATATTCTTGAAAAGGCCAGAAGATCCTCGATCAATCCTGACATACGAGCTGCTGCGGTTTGCATACGCTCGATCAGATTTACTCCTTCGCCTAGTCCGTTTGAATAGCGATTGATCAGCAAATTTCCGAAAGACTGAATTTTTCTGAGTGGTTCCTGTAAATCGTGAGACGCTACATAGGCGAACTGCTGCAGACTTTGGTTCGATTGGATCAGCAAATTATTCGACTGAGCTAAATCTTCATTTGTAGCCATGTATTCCTCGTTAATTGCCGCGAGTTCTTCATTCATCGTTTCAAGCTCCTCCGTTCGCTGCTGAACGAGTTGTTCGAGCGTCTGTTGAACCTTGTGCTGTTCAGTGATATCCTGAGCAATGCCGATCAGTTTGTATGGTTTTTTATCCTTATCAAAAAATGTTTTAGCCTTGGAACGAATAAAACGTCTCTGTCCGGAAACCACATTTTCAACCAAGTGCTCTTCATCATAAATGCCTGTTCCTGCGGGATCCAGGGCCTGCTGTAATGCTAATCGTATCCGGTCACGGTCTTTTTCAGGAATGTAGCCCGTGCCAACATCAAAGTTACGGGCATCGCCCATTACCCCGATCCAGTCCTTCATCCTTTCTCCATAACCTATATCACCCGTTTCCGGATTTATATTCCAAGTCGCAAGTTCTGCCAATTCGACCGCATCCCTCAAAACCTGTTCCGCCTCCTCAATTTTCTGTCTGGCGAGTACCTGGGCGGTTACCTCAATAGCAGTCACCAAAACACCATAATTTTCTCCTGCAGTATTTCGGAGCGCCTTGTAATTATAGTTGTAATACCCGGAATGAGGTATGCCGTGATGCAGCAGATCTAATTTTTCCTCCGGTTGATTGAATGTAATGCCGGTGTGAAGCACCTCACGAAGCCTTTCCATAAGCGGAGTACCTAAAAGTTCGGGAACGGCTTGCATGAATTTTTTGCCAGTGATTGACTCATCCTTACCAAGCATAGCCAACATATTTTCATTTACCGTGCGTATTTCCATATCCTCTCCGATAAACACCAGTTTGGCAACCGGCGAGTTTTCGATAATATTTCTCGCAAAAAGTTCACTTTCTTCAAGCTTTTGTCTTGCTAAAACCGCTTCGGTAACATCAATACCGATATCCAGAATGGCGTAAACTTTTCCCTCGCTGTCAAAAAGAGGAGTGTAAGTTATGTTATAATAATTGTTTGTCATCACCCCGTTGCGTAGCAAATTAACCTGCGATTCGAATCTTTGGCGGGATTTACCCGTATCAAAAACTTCACCAAGGATCCGAATTGATTCCTGATCACGCAACTCGGGAATGACTTCGCCCAAGGTTCTGTTTATAATGTCTGTTCCCTTGCCAATACTATCAATGAAAGCTTGATTTGCCATTTCTATGACTAGGTCACGTCCTACAAAAAGTGCCATAGCAGCGGAGGCATTTGCAAAAACGGAACGCAGTTTTGCCTCGCTGGTCTCCAGAGAGCGCCTTGCATGCACTTCGCTTGTCACATCATGAGCCATATTCATAATACCGTAAACCTCACCGTTTGAATTGCGTAAAGGCTTGTAGGTATAGTCGAAATAATAGGTACCTAATTTTCCGTCAACAACAAGGTCAGCAGGAGCGCTTTTGGCTTCATAAGTAATTCCGGTGTTATACACACGATCCAGCAAATCAATAAACGGCTGACCTTCCAATTCAGGAATTGCCTGCAATACAGGTTTGCCGAAAATCGATTTATTTTTCCCCCAGTAGCCAATCATTTTGTTGTTAGCAACCTCTACGGTATGATTCTTGCCAACAAAAAGACAGGTTGCCACTGGTGCTTCCTCAACCAAAGAGCGAAACCGTTCTTCACTGACTTCTAAGGCAAGCATGGCTACAAATTGAGCTGTAACCTCGGTTGCAAGGACCAGGATTCCATCAATTTTGCCAGCCTTATCACGTAGGGGAGAATATACAAAATCGAAATAGAGTTCTTCCAATTTTCCATTTCGTACAAGTTTAGCCCGCGCACCGTTCCCATAGTAACTTTGACCGGTATTGAAGACATGAGCAAGAAGTTGAGGAAATTCCTGATCATTTATTTCAGGTAGTGCTTCAATGAGCGGTTTTCCGATGATTGACCGGTCTTTTCCCCAGACTTCAAAGATTCGGTCATTTCCGACTTCGACAACCAAATCTTTTCCACGGAGCAATCCGATAGCCAGAGGTGCCTGATCGACGAAGGGCTGGTAAAAAGTGTCAGAAATAGTCGGGTTTGCTTCTTTTGTATTACTCGGGCGTTTACGATCCAGTATCTCACGGGTGATGTTCTGAACAGTACCAATTATTTTTTCAGCAATTCCTGTCTCGTCGAAATAAATTTGTCCCTTTGCTAATAACCAGCGTGTCTGTCCCTCGATGGTGCCGGTAACCCGAAACTCGATCTCATAGGCATTATCGCCCTCAATTGTAAATGGGGCATGAAATGATTCCGAAAAACGTTGACGATCCTCTGTATATACAAGATCCAGTACTTTTTCAAACGATACTATGTTTTCTGAATCTTTCGGGAAATGGTACAACGCTTTGCACCGGTCACACCACAAAATCGTTTCCGTTGAAATGTCATACTGCCAGGTTCCGATCCCGGCCGCTTCGAGAGCCAGTTGTAAACGAGACGCTTCATTTGCGTCATTTGCACTAAATGGCCTGATATTGCCGTTCATGAATTAAAATACTTTTTTCGAGGTTTGCGCTCTTTCCGATGTTCAGAAAAGTAAGTAATGCTCAAAAATAGTAATTTTTGTAGCGCATTGGCGACAAATGGGATACAAAGAAATTTGCAGCAAGATCAGCAGGTGCTTCGCCTTGGTTGTGAAGATATCAAAAGGCATACAAAAGAGAATACTATGCTCGTTCGAAGTCCAGGAAACAGGTCTGTAAAGCTTCTGCGATTTTTAGATAACCGCCATAGTTATTGGGTTTTTTGATAAATGCATTAATGCCTGTCGCATATGCATCCTGCATCAGCTTTTTATCCGAAGAGGTAGATATCATGACTGCAGGAATATGTTTTATCTTTTCATTCGTCCGAATCACCTGTAATGCTTCCAGTCCGGTAACCCGTGGCATATTCATATCAAGTAAGATCAGAATGTTTGCATCTTTTGTGTTTTCCTTCTTAATCAGTTCCAGCAAATCGTCTCCATCGGCAGCTTCAACAATTTTTATTTCCGGGCTTACTTTGCGAATAGCATCAGATAGAAAAAGACGATCGTCTTCATCATCATCAGCCACATAAATAATTTTTTGCTTCATTCTAATTCGTCATTTACATCTTTGGAGCATAAGTTTTTTCCAGAGATTTGGCAAGCGGTGGGTCGGTTTTTTTAAAGGTAAGAAAAATTTAGTTGAAGAAATTTTAAAGAAGGCTGACTTTTGTCATAGGAAATATGTCACAAGACGGAATTTATTGTTTTTGAGGAATATAGGAATTTTTCATTTGTAGAATAATTTCGCTTTTTTGCCTTGGGACTATCAAAATTAAATTTTGATAGTCATTGAATTTTCCTTAATGATTTGTTTCATGCTGCCTGCTCATCATACAGGAACTCAATACTGACTTGACGCCTGTGTTAAGATCATTTTTTCGACCTGCGTGATGATCAGTAAAGTAGGGGTTTGCTTTTGAAGTATCAACCTCTAATCAAATCTAGAGCTTTTTTAGGCATGATTATTTTTTTAAATAGTGCTTTCGGTATCTTAAAAGTGTCAGTTATGCCGTCCACTGTGGTTTCCAATTATGTGTATATTCCTGAGTCAAGGACATTACGAGTAACATTTGTTTCCGGCGCGGTTTACGACTATAAAAAAGTCCCGGAAGTGATTTACCTGGAAATGGAGGCTGCGTTTTCAAAGGGAGCATTTTTGAACGAAAATATTAAAGACAATTTTGAGTTTGAAAGAATAGAGTAGGCGGGAAAGGTTTTAGGTCTGGTATGATTCTTTATAAAACAATGTACATCGATTCTGATGTTTTATATTAATCAATTTAGTTATGAAAAAGATAATCTTAGTTATAGCATTCGCTGCCCTTTCAACGTGGACTTATGCACAGGACACAACTAAAAATCTGGCTCAGAAAGCGGGCTCAGAAGTAAAGAAAGATGCAAAGGCTGTTGGTAAAGGTGTTAAAAAAGGAGCAAACAAGGTGGGCGATGTAGCCGAAGACGGATATGACGCTACAAAAAAAGGAGTGAAAAAGGGTGCTGAGAAAGTAGGTGACGTGGCAGAAGATGGCTACGATGCAAGTAAGAAAGGAGTTAAGAAAGGATATGACGCCACTAAAAAAGGTGTGAAAAAGGCGGGTAAAAAAGTTGGAGAAAAAGCAGACGATTTATAGGTCTGGCCCTGAAAAAAATTAAATCCTGCCCGGAAACGAGCAGGATTTTTTTATTTAAACCCAGGTGAAAGGATCTTTTGACGCGATATGCGTAATTTTTATTTCAGGAAGTTTAGGCTGAAACCATTCTGTGAACCACTCCATTCCCGGCTCTTCACTTACTGCATGGCCGAGCACGATCAGTGATATTTTTCTTCCGAATGCTCTGGCATCCCGAATATATTCGACCGTTTCCCACTCCGGAGATTCACCAACGATCAGTACATCAGGTCTCTCAGTTTCTGCGGTGCCGACTTGTCTCTGGCCCCCCCAAGCGCCAGGCAGTAAAGCGATTTTTTGACAGGACTGATCCGGGTTCCCAATGGTACGAAGATGGGAAATTTTCAATTTTTTTTGCAAATGGCTTGTTAAATCGGAGAAGGAAATCGTCGGGATGGTAAGTGTCACCTGACCTGTTTTGTAATAGGACAGCCAGTTTGCTTTTTTCGCGACTCCGTAACTTATGGCATCAGGTTTCAATGAATGACAGTAATCATGAAACCGCCAGATTGCGATCTTGTGCTTTGCAAGCAAGGCATGTTTTTCTTTTAAAACCGAGTTATTTTTTACCCAATCTGCATGGTCGTTATGATTATAAAATGAAGGCTCGTGAGCTATAATAAAATTTGCTTTAAGTCTTGCTGCCTCTTCGATTATTGGAACGGTGGGAAACATCGTTGTGATAATGCCTGTAACTACCTGATCCGGATTTCCAAATTTCAGTGTATCAACGGTTTCTTTCAAAGGAGACAAATTCCCTTCGTTTAGAATCAGATTCATGATATCCTGAACAGTATAGGATCTATTCACAGAGGCTCGCTCGGCAGAAGTGTATGAAGATAAACCCAGCATTGTCAGCGCCCCGGCAGACCTGATACTGTTGCCAATAAATTTTCTACGGTTGATATCCGGGCTTTCCGGGAAAGAGGATTTGTTCATCGCAATAGTTTTGAGTTTATTCTAAAGTCGTAAATTCATGTGCTATTTACCTAAATTTTTTTGTCTATACCGCCGTTTTTATCCAAAATCAGGAAAACGAGAGCTTAAATTCGAAGTAACAGTAGCTTATTTTACATTGATGAGAGTATCTGCTTGTAAAATAGGGTTTTAAGTAGGAAATATTTGGCTGTATGAAGTATCCAAAGTTATGTAACTGTTCAGTTTTTTAGCGCTTTGATTGAAGATGTCTGACCAGTTACCTTAGTTGAAAATAGCAACCCTGCTAAGAAGATTTTACCATAATGGTAATTATGCACAAGTATGTGGAATTACCGGATGCAGAGTTGGTACTCCTTTTCAGGAAAAAAAGCAAAGCTGTGTGTTAAACCAGTATGGACGGATATTTTAACAAAGCATCATCGCTTTAAGACCTATGACTATGTAGGAAACCACAGTTCTGATTTTACCGTGGGCGTGAAGAATACAGTCATTTCGAATGGAATGCGCAAGTTAAGACTACCGTTGTTTTAACAATTGATAAAAATCAGTAAGCCGGTGTGCCCAATGCGATTGGCGACCCAGCATCATACATTGGCGGCAAGGATCGTATCTCGCGGCTGGGAACCATGTTCAGAAAGAGTTTAGACAACAGGTTAAGCCAAGTTTGATTACCTCCGAGGTTTGTTTCATTTTGGCAGAGGCGCTTCAACCCGGCGAATTTCAATGATCGGGCAACGGCGGAGCCTTATTATGACAAGAAAGCGCAGATAGCAAATATATCCTGATGTGGTATCTCAAATAATCCTGCTGATAAAGTAGCCCAAATTTCTTTTTAGGCGTATACATAATATAACGCAATTGCATGTAACCGAATGATACAGGCAACTGTTTATCCGGTCTTTTAATTAAATAGAATTCTGATGCCTCCTAAAATTTTTCTTTCTTTAATTTTTTCAATCGGCTGTTTTGCAGCAAAATCTCAGCGTAGTGACAATCCCTATCAACCGGCAATATTACCGGACCGGATTATTTTAAATGTAACCCAGGATCCGTCGACTTCAATGGCTGCTAACTGGCGGACGAGTACGTTTGTGAATGAAAGTTTTGCGGAACTTGCAATCGCCGATGCGGATCCGAGGTTTGTTGAAAAGGCAACAAGAATAAAAGCGACTTCACAAAAACTGGAATTCGATGATACGCCGACTGCGATGTATCATGCTGTCATTTTTAAGGATCTTGTGCCAAATACAAAGTATGCCTACCGTGTCGGTCAGGGATCCATCTGGAGTGAATGGATACATTTTAATACGGCGGGGAAGGCGGGGGAGAAGTTTTCGTTCGTTTATTATGGCGATGTACAGACGAATATCCGGTCGATGTGGTCTCGTGTGGCAAGGGAAGCTTATGCTAAAGCACCTGATGCAAGGTTGATGATGTATGCGGGCGATTTGATCAATAAGGCGAACAGAGATGTTGAATGGGGAGACTGGTTTGAGGCTGGCGGCTTTATTCACAGTATGATTCCTGGGTTTCCTACGCCTGGAAATCATGATCATTTTGAAACACCCGAAGGCCTGAATACAACGTCGGTTTTTTGGAGACCGCAATTCACGCTTCCTGAAAATGGTCCGAAGGGTCTCGAAGAAACCTGTTACTACGCAGATATACAAGGAACAAGATTTATCTCGCTAAACTCAGACCAGGTTGAAGTATCTGACGAATATCTCGAAAAACAGCGGATATGGCTTGAAGATATTCTTAAAAATAATCCTAACAAGTGGACCTGCGTGACGTTTCATCACCCGATTTTTTCACCAAAATCAACACGGGACAATAAACGAATGCGTGAAACTTTTAAGCCCTTGTTTGATCAGTATAAAGTTGATCTGGTGTTGCAGGGGCATGACCACACTTATGCCCGCGGGATGACAAAAATTCCTATGTCCGTCAAAAACGAAGTATCCGGAACAATGTATGTTGTATCTGTGAGCGGACCAAAAATGACCGATTCAAATGTCGAAAAAAGAGACTGGAAGGATCGGTCAGCACTTTACACACAGCTTTTTCATGTCATTACGATCGACGATACTAAACTGAATTTTGAAACTTTTACCGCCACAGGAGAACTTTATGATGCTTTTGATCTGATTAAACAAAAAGGAAAGGGTAATAAAATTATAGACAAAATCCCGGCAAATGTGAAAGAGCGGCGATGAGTAACCAATGTCCCTCAGCCAGCTTGGCATATTTAAGTTACTTCGTTTTAAGCCAGGATCGTTTTGGTAGTCTGAATCCTAACTTTTCTAGACTTTCGAAAGCGTTCCTTTCAAGCTTTTAAGTTCTCCGTCAGGCGTTGTCCAGTTTGAATACACAACGCCAAGCTCATAATCCTGCACCTGGGAAACGGTATTTCCATTTTTTTCCTTCCAAGTCACCAGATAAAGCCGTGGTCTGAGTTCTGTAAGTTTTACCTGTACTGTTTCGGAGGTTTCAACAGCCTTGCCTTCAATCTCCTTAATTGAAAAACTTAAAGTTGTTTCACTTTGGAAAGTAAGAATTGCTCTTGTTTCACCAAATTGAACCTGAAAATTTTTTCCGATAATATCCATGATTATGCCGTTTAATCTTTCTCAAATTTGATAATTAAATTATCGGATTTAGAACGGTATTTGGGACTATCAGAAGGGGCATTCAGGACATTTGACTATTTTCTCATCAGCGGCCACTGCCTTGTGAATCGCATCAAAAATCATGTTCCGGTATTTTAAAAAGTGCTGTTCGAAAGGTTGGACCCCACAATTTTTAATTTTTAAAAAATCTGGATGAGCGATCATCAGAAAAATGGAAATTTCTTGAAATTTTGAATAATCTATATTATTTCGGACAAGTACAAATAATGAAAACGTATTATAAGAAAGGTTGTCAGAATTCATCCTTTATAAAAAGTTTAAAGCTTGTTCCTACCGTTTAAAAAGTATCTTTGTATAGGATACTCCTTTTTGATAGGTAAATCATATGAAAAACCAGACAGTTCAAATCAAACAGGGAGTGGTATATGCCATGGTATCCTCTCCGGATAAAGGGCAGGATCCTGAAAATCAGTTACCAGCATCCATAGAATACGCTGCAAAAGGTAATTTCGAAGTTATCGGGAAATTTATAGATTATACTTCCGCAACATCCCAGCACAGGACCCGGCACAAATTGATAATAACGGCTGCTAAAAAGAGAAAACTGGACATGGCCCAGACTGGCCGTATAGCAGCACCGACCCCCGCGCGGATAACCTGTCCGACCCAGGTACTGGTTAATGCCGTGAAAGAATTTCAAAGTACGGGTATCAATCTTATCTCCTATCAGAGGAATATTGACATTATCACGCAGAGTGATGAATTTATTTTTCATGTGATAGCTTCATTGGCACTATTTGAGAGTTCATTGACTAGTCAGAGCTTAAAAGCTGGTATGGTCAGCGCCAAGAACAGGGCAAACAATTTTCCAGACCCCATTTACATGCTGCTAACCTGCACAAATTCTTGAAATACAAAAACAGGATTGTCCATAAATGAGGTCTTTATCATAATTATCTTGTTAAGAAAAACCAACTTCAAGGCAGCGTAACGAATTTAGAAACATTATCAGTTGCGTTTGTTATAGAGGGAAATTGGCCATTGGTATATCCTTAACGTACTTTAATGGACTTTTCAAGATTTCCGGGTTTTAGTATCTACGAATCCTGCTTTCACTTCCTCTTTAATTTCGGTCAGTTGTGATTGACATTTCCTTATTAATTTTCACCTTACCCAACATTTTATGTTCACAGCAGAACCGCACCATATCATTGCAATAGGCGCTTCGGCTGGCGGCCTTGACGACCTCAACACTTTTTTTGATAATACCCCGTCTGATGGAGTATCTTACATCATCGTACAGCATTTATCGGCCCAATTTCAAAGCCATATGGTGACACTGCTTTCCAAACACAGCAAGCTTGTTGTGCAACAGGCAGGAGACGGCATGTCCATTGAAGGGAACAAGGTTTATACCATTCCAAGTGATAAAGTTATGACCGTGCGGGGACATACCTTGTATTTGACTGACAAAAAGGTTGATCGCAGCAACTATTTGACTATTAATACTTTTTTTGCATCGCTTGCAGCAGATTATGGGCCCAAGGCAATAGGTATTGTACTTTCAGGACTGGGATCTGACGGCACCGACGGTGCGAAGGCCATCAAAAAAGCCGGTGGCCTGGTAATCGCGAGGGAACCTGACGGGACTGAATTCCACTCTATGCCTGCCAACGTTATATCGACCGGAATGGTAGATTTTATTTTAGAACCCGAAGCGATGCCTGCTGTGATCGAGGACTATGTCAGACGTGAGCTGGATCTGTTGGCTTCCACTATACATGACGAAGAGTATGTCGGGGAAATCATTGAGCTTATCGGCAAAGAATTGCCTCTGGATTTTACAGATTACAAGCATTCCACCATTTTAAGAAGAATAAAAAGAAGGGTAGCGGCCAATAATTTTGGTGAGCTGGGCAGCTATATTAAATTTATCAAAACAAATCCCGCGGAGCTGGAAGTTTTAGCCAAGGACTTTTTGATCAGTGTGACCGGTTTTTTCCGGGATTCGGAATCTTATCACTTCCTGGAAAGCCAGGTAATTCCAGGTATTATTGCAGAGCTGGAAACCCAGCAGGAGATAAGAATGTGGGTGACCGGCTGCGCCACTGGGGAGGAAGCTTATTCAATAGCTATGCTGGTAAGTGAGGGGCTAGGAGATAAAGTCAACGAGCATGTGGTAAAGATCTTTGCGACCGACATAGACAGTGCTGCATTGACGCAGGCAGGAAAAGGCTTGTACAGGCCAAATACCTTGGCCAATGTATCGCCGGAGCGCCTGACTAAATTTTTTCAAGTTGAAGGTGATGATTACAGGGTGAAGCCCGCCCTGCGCAAAATGGTCATTTTTGCCCAGCATGACTTGGTCAAAAATCCACCGTACTGTAACATGCATTTTATAAGCTGTCGTAATGTGCTGATCTATATGACGCCGGCGCTTCAAAAGAAAATCTACCTGATGCTGCTTTTTGGTCTTCGCGGGCAGGGCTATCTTTTTCTGGGTTCAAGCGAGAACCCGCTTCCAATCATGGAAAGTCTGAAGGTCATCAGCAAAAAATTTAAGGTCTACAAAAATCAGGGATCTCACCATCCTATAAGGTTTGAATCATTTTCGATGCCGGAGGTTTCCTACAAAAAGCTAACCGATGCGCCACATGCAAAAGAACAAATTTATAAAGCCACAGACCGTACTATTGGTGATGCTGTGAATGAGACTGTCATGAGAGACCTGGGTCAGCTTGTAATCTGCATTGATCAAAATGAAAGGATACTAAAACTCTATGGAGATACGACAAGGTTTCTGCTTCAGAAGATCATGCCTAATGATTTTACCGAGCTGCTCTCAGGCCCGCTTGCGATCGCTTATAATGCGAATATCAATAATGTCGTTCAAAACGATAAAGGAGCTACAGTCAAAGGAATTAATATACAACAAGGTGAACAAATCATAAGTGTTACCATGTCCATTAGCCCAATGATCTATAAGGGCCGTAGCAATGGGTTTTTAGTGGTCCGGATTAACGAAGAAACTCCGAGTGAAACAACTTCGAACAATACCTTGGTATTTAACGAAGAGATCTATTTCGATCAGTACACCAAGAGTCTGGAACAACAGGTCAGGGAGCTGAAAGAAGACCGTATGGCGTCGAATGAAAGATTGTATTCGCAGGAAGAAAACATGCAGTCTTTTAACGAGGAGCTGCTGTCTGCCAATGAAGAAATGCAGAGTACGAGTGAAGAAATGCAATCAATCAATGAAGAACTGCATACCATCAACTCGGACTATCAACTTAAAAACAAAGAGCTTGCCGAGCTCAACGATGATCTCAATAACTACTTCCGGAGTAATATCAACGGACAACTTTTTTTGGATGATCAATTGCGGTTGATCAAATTCTCCCCCGGTGCGGCCAAATTAATTAATCTGCTCGACACTGATGTAGGAAGGCCCTTGAGTAACATCTCCACTAATTTTAAAGTCGAAACCATTATCGAAGATATAAGTGCTATACTCTCTGGCAACCCGGTGATCACCAAAGAAATAGAGACCAGGGATGGCCGGTGGTTCCAGGTGATGACCATGCCTTATATCAAACAGGTCAACAACAAGACTTCGGGTGCTATTATCACCTTCAATGACATCACAGAGCTTAAAACAGTCCAGCAGCAGCTCGACAAAAAAAATGAAGCCCTGATGCGGATCAATCAAGATCTGGATAATTTTGTTTATACTGCATCGCATGATTTGCTGGATCCGTTAAACACCATTGAAGGCAGCATTTCACTGATCGGTTCGATAGATACCAACGATCCGGAAATAAAAGAAATCCTACCGATTATTAACGGCTCGGTCAAAAAATTCCGTTCGCTGATCAGCGAGATTGCACAGATAGCCAAAATTGAAAACGATGCCCAGCAGGCAGAACCTGTTGATGTTGATGAATTGCTGGACAACATAGACTGGAGCCTGGCTGAGCGTATCAAATCCAGTGGGGCAATAATCAAAAGGGACGTACAGGTAAAACAAGTTGTATTCTCCAAAAAGAACCTTCGGAGCATCTTGTATAACCTGATCGCAAACGGCATTAAATACCGCGCGGAACGGCCTCCGGTCATTCATATCCGTATTACTGAGGATGGCGTCCACACCCTGCTTTGTGTAGAAGACAATGGAATGGGGATGGAAAAAGCTCATCTTGACACCATTTTTAATAAATATACCAGGCTGCATACGGATGGTGACGGTTATGGCATTGGTTTGTACCTGGCCAGTAAGATAGTCAATGCTGCTGGTGGTAGAATCACAGTTGAAAGCAAGCCGGATGCTGGAAGTAAGTTCACTATTTATTTAAACAACTGATATGGCTGCCCAACCCAGATTTATTGTCGTTATAGGTGCATCCGCTGGCGGACTGAACGCGCTGGCCGAATTGGTACAGACACTCCCGGTCGGATTAGATGCTGCCTACTGTATCGTGCTCCATTTATCTCGCAAAGGCATTGGTGAATTTGTGGTGCATCGGTTAAACAAAGTCACTTCAATGAAGTGCAGAATAGCTGTAAGTGGCGATGACATTGAGGTAGCAAATATTTATGTTGCACCTCCCAATCAGCATTTGCTGGTTAAAGACGGCAAAATTTTATTAGGTGCAGGCCCTCAGGAAAATCGCTTTCGGCCCTCAATTGATGTGTTGTTTCGTTCAGCTGCCGTGGCGTATACATCACATGCCATCGGAATTATATTAAGCGGTATGCTTGATGATGGAACTTCGGGAATGTGGGCCATCAAAAGAAGCGGC
This sequence comes from Dyadobacter koreensis, assembly GCF_900108855.1. GTDB lineage: Bacteria > Bacteroidota > Bacteroidia > Cytophagales > Spirosomataceae > Dyadobacter > Dyadobacter koreensis. Next base: position 339,048 of record NZ_FNXY01000007.1, on the reverse strand, counting down.
GGCGCTTGTATTGTGCAAGACCCCAATCAGGCTGAATATCCGGACATGCCGCTTTCGGTAATCAACAACATGGACGTAGACTTTGTCAGTGAGCTCGGACTAATAGGAGGGCTCCTAACTGAGCTTACCAGCTTTGGTCAGGATTCAGAGGTTCCGGTTCAAGCTCCTCAGGAGGTAATATTAGAATCTCAAATTGCAGAAAAAACGGCAGTAGGGATTGATGCGGTTGAGCAAATTGCAGACAAGAGCGTATTTGCCTGTCCAGACTGTGGCGGGAATCTGTGGGCAGTAAAAGGCGATGTAATCAACCGCTACCGGTGCCATATTGGGCATGCTTATACAGAGCAGGATCTGGTAGTCAAGCAGGCCGAAACAGCGAGCGCAACTTTGTGGGTAGCGCTTCGTATGATGGAAGAACGTAAACACCTTCTTCGTAAACTTGAAGTAGATTATGCGCAAAAAGGATACACTTCTCTATCAATGGATCATCTGGAGAGAAAAGAAGAGATGCAGCAGCATATTGACACGCTTAAAATTATTCTCGCTGATTTACAGCGTCATGAAACTTCTACTTCTTACTGATCAAACCTTATCTATAAATAAAAACGAAATCAAGGATTGATGATTTTCGCTATTCACTTTTGCTTTTCATAAGTAGTGCTATTTTTTGTAGATAAACATCTATACTGCAAAATCAATTTTATTAAGCTATTACACCCTGGAAATGTTCAGAAAGGCCGCGCGCATCAAAGAAAAAATGTTAACAAATCTCCGGATCTAAGACGGGTTGATTATTTTCAAAGAAGCGAAACAGACACCAAGGAATTGCGATGCATTTACCTGCCGGTTCGGAAATGAAATATTTGCCAGAAAAAGACTACATCATAATTACGCTTCGGATGAAGAAAGGCGCAGGCTGAAATCAGGCGAACACATGTCGGTTTTGTTCTATTTTTAAAACTGCCAGTCGGTTATTTTCGCCCTGTAAATCAAATAATTCAGCTACGATGACGCTTCCGAACTTGATTCTTATTCCGACAACTCTGGCCGCAGCGATGATCGCTGGTTTATTTTATGCCTATTCTTGTTCGGTCAATCCCGGACTTTCCAAACTTCCTGATGCAGATTATATCCGAGCAATGCAATATATCAACATTGCGATTGTTAACCCTGTTTTTCTGGCCAGTTTTCTTGGAACAATGCTTTTGTTGCCTTTTAATACGTATTTGGTATCTCAGGAAGGTTTATCAGATAGGTTCTGGCTGCTTTGTGGAGCAACTTTGCTCTATTGGACCGGGAGTTTTGGCATCACGATTTTTGGAAATATCCCGCTAAACGATGCTTTGTCAAGTTTCGATTTGTCATCTGCCTCCACCGATTTGATTTCTCAGCAGCGCGCAAAGTTTGAGCAGCCGTGGAATAGATTTCACAGGATACGGACACTTGCTTCTGTTGCGTCTTTATTACTTGTTATACTGGCTGGCGTGATTCGTAGATAATTTCTGAGAAAGTCCGGACATAGCTATTTCCTTCTATGTTACAATCTTATTTCAACATGGATTTTCCTTTATTTTGATAAATTGAGGGACTTACCCCCATGTATTTTTTAAAGGCGATAGAAAAATGCTGCGCATGTTCATAACCCAGTACATCAGCGACTTCTTCGACGCTTACCTTGAAATTCGCCAGCATTTGAGCGGCGTGTTCCATTCTTAATTTGCGTAGATAATTGAAAACGGTTGTGCCAAAAAGTACCTTAAAACCTTTTTTGACTTTGAATTCATTTAGCAGGCAAACTTTGCTAAGCTGCGTTAAGTTTAATTCCGAAAGAAAATTCGCGTCCAGATATGTTTTCAGGTGATGAAGTTTTTCCGCTTCATCATGACGGATATCTTCGTGCATAGGAGCTGGAGTACGAAACTGATCCATCTGCAAAGCCAGTAATTCGAGAATTTTCGATTGCATCAGCAAATTACGCATTGGACCGGTCTCGGTATTGAACCTGAAAGTATCGATCTGCCGCATCATATGCGGGGTGGTTTCAGGGTTTATTTTACTTCCGGAAAAAGGCCTTTCCTGACGAAGATCTTCCAGAATACGTTCGCTCCAGGCATCGCAGGTTCCCAGGCATGACACAAAAAAATCACGCTGCAAACTAATATGCAGCATTTCGACCTTTTGTGCGCCGCTTACCCGGCTCACATCTTTTCCCTCAGGTGAATAGACAAGATTATGAAAATTCGGCCGCATATTAAGCTCATGGCATAGACCCGAAAATGTTGTGTCGAGCTTGCCGCTCAAAAAGAAATTAATGTTGATCGTGTTGGTGGAATCTACGTCACGAAGCTCAAAATCGCTCAGAAGTTCAAATTGCATGTCAGTTACTTGCATGTAGGGCGTGCTAAGCTGTGAAAAATTGATTTTTCCAATAGCCGGATGATGATAAGATGGGGAGCTCGTTGCGGATCTGGATGGAATTATTTCAGACACTGATCTGGGTGTTGGCATCGCTTCAAAATCAATGATGTCAGAAGCATTAATCACAAAAGCCATAAAAACTCATTCTTTTTCTTTGTTGAAAAATGAAGTAACAATGCAAAAATAAAACTTTACAATCGCTCCAATTCGCTTTGGTATCACGAATGTCTTATTAGTTATTAACCGGTATTGGCCTGATAACCTGTATTTTAAAAAAAAATCCGTTTTGCGTACTTCATTTTCCATTTTGCGTAGGCTGACCGATTTTTCTTTGATCAACTTTGCGTCGTCAAAATCAAAGGATAAATAAAAAACAAATACTAAATCAGTTAAACAATTAATCAAAATCCAATTATTAGTCATGAAAAAGAAAATTATGCTGCTTGCAGTAACATCGGCGTTTTTAGGGAGTTGTACCGATCATGATCTGCCGGATTCTACCAGATTTAGCCTGAACACGCAGTCAGTTGCGGAATGGAAGGGTTTCTTAAAAACAGGGTATTTCAACAATGGTACTATAAAAGTAGAGAGTGATGATATCAAAGTGGAAAATGGCAAAGTGGCGGGCGGGTCATTTAAGATTCCGGTTTCATCCATCATAAACCTGAATTTGCCCACTGAGCAGATCAAGGAACAGCTGGTGCACCACCTTCAAAGCCCTGACTTTTTTAATATGGCTTTGCATCCTGATGTAACCTATGAAATTTTAAATGTTTCACCCTATTCAGGAACCGAAGAAGGAGTAGTTGCTGGTGCAAATTATCTGGTTAACGGTTCTCTAACAATACTGGGTAAAAAGAATCCGGTTTCATTTCCTGCAAAAATAGTTGTGGCGGGTGACTTGTTATCGGTGGAAGCGAATGTAAAATTCGACCGGACAAAGTGGGGGATAACTTACGCAAGTGATCCTGAGCTCGCACCAGAAAATTACATTGAGCCGCTGATCGAAGTGCATCTGCAACTGTCTGCCTCTAAAAAATAAAATGTGATTATCCGGTAGTATTCCGGATAATCCAAATCTTAACATGAGCCATGATACTTAAAATATTACAATGGACAGGGATTGCCCTGCTGTCTGTCATTGTCATACTGGCGGCCGGATACGGGCTGATTGCTACGAATATCAAAAACAGATCCTTGAAACTGTACCGTTTTGATAAGGAAGTTTTAGATATGAAATCAGATAGTATAACGCTTGCAAAGGGAAAACATCTGGTGGCTATCAAAGGCTGCCAGGATTGCCACGGCAAAGATCTTGCAGGAAAAATAATGATGGATGACGGCGCAGTCGGGATGCTGCCAGCCAGTAATCTTACTTCGGGTAAAGGCGGCCTGCCAGATAATTACGGTGACGAAGACTGGGTTGCAGCACTGCGGCACGGTATTGCTAAAAATGGAAGACCTTTGATTTTCATGCCGTCACATGAGACAACCCTATTGTCCAAAGAAGATATGGCAGCGATCATTTCTTATTGTAAAACTGTTCCGGCCGTCGACAATGAGTTGCCTTCCATTAAGCTGGGGCCGGTTGCGAATGTTATGAGTTATTTCGATAAAATGCCGCTTCTTTCGGTTGAAAAAATCGACCATTCAAAACCGATGATCGCAAGGGCAGATACAATTGTTGGTGTGAGACAGGGGGAATACCTTGCCGTTTCATGCAGCGGCTGTCACCGTGCCGACTTCAAAGGGGGCGATCCTTTGGCACCGGGCTTGCCACCTGTTCCTGATATCACAACCAGTGGAAATCCGGGTAAGTGGACGCAGCTGCAATTTATCCGGACGCTCCGGACAGGCAAAACGCCTGCCGGGCATCAGATGAGCAATGATTATATGCCCTGGCAAATGACTGCTCAATATAAGGATAGTGAGCTGGCGTCTTTGTATCAGTTTTTGCACTCAAGGTTATAAATCAGTTATGATATAATTACCTGGAAAGCCGATGAACCTGTCTGTCCCGGATAAAGTAACGTTTTTGAAAACTGCTGTTGACGCCAACGGGGAGTATAACGGCTGATATCCTGCGCTTATAAACGAAATGATGACAGTCTTGAAAAAATCTGATACTTTTTACTTTAAACCTTTGATTATAAATGGATATCTGACGGCTGTAAATTTGTTTTGTTTTAGAAATGAAGCAGTTGAAATAACAGGTTATGTGGGAATTTGCGATGGCAAAATTGAAATGCTTATTGTGAATTACATCATATGCCCGGACAGGTATTGGGAAATTTTTACTCCAATTCCTAACCGATGAACAAGGCGTTGATCGGATGGATTTTAATAAGCAGGATTCGTCCGCGCTGACGTTTTATAAAGATCGTGGGTTCGAGTTGATCATCAGGCCCGAGACAGATGTTTTCGGTAAAAAGTATCATATTTAGCATACGGCGTTGTACGAATCCTTACTCCGTTGTTTTTCGTCCCGGGCCGCGTAGGGTAAAAAAAACGAACGATAGGGAACTTTGTTACGTCATCAAAATCCAGTGTTATGAATAAGAAAGTCTGTTTTCTGATTTTTTGGTTTTTAGCGTTATGCTTTGTTGCATGCCACCTTATTGAAAGAAGAAATAATGCACACAAACCAAGATTGAAGGGCATGAAATATAGTTTCACCAATTGTATGTCAGGCGCAAAGCCGTTTAAGGAATTTGTGAAAGATGCAAGGGTGAAAAATCCGTTCAGTCAATATATTTAAATAGCGTTGTGAAAAAAAAACGAGGCGCGCTACCTTTGTTATAGAGCTGTAAGATAACCTGCTAACCAGTAATAAGACAAGGGATGGCCAGTGCAATTCTAAATACCTATGACGTTTATGATTTTAGCAGGTTACCAAATCCTCTTCGGGTAGGAGACCAGCCCTGTACGCCGCCGGAATATTATGCAAGCCATTATCATCCGCAGGTTGGATTGCTGGAATACAATAATATATCCCTCCCGCACATGCATGTGATGGACCTGCGCTGGAAAACAAATGAGGCCGTCAAGATGATTAATGATGTACCGATTGATACTGTCAATTTCAACTTTCAGCTAACGGGTCTTAATGAGATCAGATATTCGGGACTGGATTATAATCTGGATACCCGGAAGGGTGAGCATTATCTGATATATCATCCGGAAGGTGATTATTACAATAGCGTCAAGTCGAATACATATATTGAAGTTTTTCATATTAGTCTTGACCGGAAGTTTTTTGCTTCTTCCATCGGAGCGGACGATGCGTGGAGTGAAAATATTCAAAAGAGCCTGGACTTAAAGCGTGCATTTTCTGGTATTGACCGGACCTTGAAAATTACACTTGCGATGTGGAATCTGATCCGGGAAATCCAGGCAATAAAGTCTCCCGGACCTATGAGAAGCCTGTTGATTCAGTCCAAAGCGCTGGAACTGGTTGCACTACAATTGGATCAGCTTAAAGAGCCGCAGGTGAAATCTTATGACATCAGAAAAGACGATGCAGAGAAACTTCATCAGTTAAAAATATATCTGGACGCGAATTTTCTATCTGACCTGAGCCTTTCCCAACTAAGCCGCGAATTTCTTTTGAATGAGTTCAAGCTTAAAAAAGGATTTAAAATGCTATTTGGCAGCTCGGTTTTTAATTATCTTAGAAAGATCAGAATGGAATATGCTGTGAATTTGCTTCGGGATCATGCCCTCTCTGTGGACGAGGTAGCCGATATTTTGGGATATGAATATTCGCAGCACTTTTCTGCGGCTTTTAAAAATTTTATCGGTGTAAGCCCTTCGTCTTTTCATGAAAGCAAAAAGCGCTATCAGACGAATGCCTGACAACGCTTTTATTCTACTGGCAAAAGAGGATTTATTCGGTTTTGATTGCCATTAACGGATTCATTAATGCGGCTCTGAATGTCATCAGGCTTACGGCCGCGGCAACAACTAAGCAAAAAATCATGGCTACAATGGCAAAATTTGTCCATTCGATATTGATTCGGTATGCATAGCTTTGCAGCCATTTGCTTAAACTTACGTAAGCCAGCGGAAAAGCGATTACCGCCGATAATGCGGTGGCGATTAAAAATTCTTTTAGAAATAACGTCACGATACTGATACCCGAAGCACCAAGCACTTTTCTGATTCCCAGTTCTTTCGTTCGCTTAGAAACGTTAAGCGTAACCATTCCTAAAATGCCAAGCAAAACGATCACGACAGAAAGAACGGTAGCAATTCCGGATGCTTTTTTCAGCTGTAACTCCGTTTTATAAAGTTTCATCAGGCTGTCGTCCATAAATACATATTCAAAGGGAGCGTCCGGCATCAGTTCGCGCCACTTTTTTTCGATAGCGGTCATTTTGTCTGCGATATTACCCGGAACGATTTTAAATGAAAGGTATCTGTAAATACCGGCCGTCTTAGTATGCATGAACGCGAGAGGTTTAATCTGTTCATGCATGGAAGCAAAATGAAAATTTTTAATAACCCCGCCAACCATAAAGGGCGTTGGTGAGAAGTGTAGGCGAATTTGTTGTCCGATTGCGGCTTGTGCATCAATGAAGCCAAGTGCTCGGGCTGCCGATTCATTCAAGACAATTTCGTCTGCTTTATAATTTCCGTCTTTGGCAAAAAAGAAATTTCCGGCTTCCATCTTTAACTTGTAAGTATCCGCGAACTTTTCGTCGGTCGATAGTATCTGAGTATAAACCGCTGCGGTCGAATCTTGCCCCATTCTGTATATGCCATTGCTGCCGCCAAAGTTTCCATTAGGAATTTCATAGGATAAACTAACCTGCTCTACTTCCTTGAGCCGGGAAAGTTCATTACGTTTAGCTTCCATTTTGGTAACTCCTTCTGAAGTCCATTCACGCGGTGCGGCAACATACACTACCGACTCTTTGCTATAACCCAGGTCTTTGTTAAAAAAATAACTGACCTGTCTGGAGATCAGAGCAGCAGCGGAAAAAACAAATAGCGCAATTGAAAACTGCGACACAATCAGAAGTCTTCGGAACAAAATATTTTCCTTAACAGATTTTAGTTTTCCTTTGACTGACTCGATTGCCGGTAGCGAGGAAACAATGAAGGCAGGATAAATTCCAGCCAGGATTGCTGTCAGGATGGCGAAAAAAATAATTATAAATACGGAATATGGGAACAATGACAAAGCAGATTGAATTGGTTTCCCTAACATCTCAGAGAAGTAGGGACGAAATATCTCATAAAATCCAAGTGAAAAAATCAGGGCAAAAGTGGCTAAAATGAGAGATTCTGCCAGAAATTGTTTTATGAGCTGCGACTGCAAACTGCCAAGAATTTTGCGCACTCCGATTTCTTTCAATCGTGAGGATGCATTGCCAATCGAAATATTGATAAAATTAACAATCGCCATTAAGAGAATAAACAACGAAACACCAGTGAGCGTGTAGATCATCTTTCTGGCTAGTCCGTTATTTTGGTTCAGGTAAAATTCTTTTAGCGGTGTGGCATATACAGACAAATTGGTTTTAATATTTTCCGGGGTATGTGTGGCTAAAAGTCCGGCGATCGGTTTGTCAAGTTGCTCCCTTTTTATACCCTTTTTAAGTTCCAGAAACGTGACCATGTATGGATTATTCCAATTTTCTGCATCCTGCCGGCCCTGCAAACTTCCCATCGTTATAAAAATACTTGCGGGAGACTTCAGGAGATTATTCACCGAATTTTCGGGAAGCGTTTTTAAAACTGCCGTGATTTTATATTGCTGTTTTTGACCAAGGAAATTATCCAGTGAAAGGATTTCTCCGAGAACATCGGTTTTTCCAAAGTACTTGAATGCTTTTTCCTCTGTTATCACAATTGAATTGGGTTGCTGTAGTGCAGTGGCTGCATTTCCTTGCAGAAGAGGAAAACCGAACATGGTGAGCAGCGTCGAATCGCCAGCCTGAATTTCTTCTCTGAAATGTTTGTCACCATTGGAAACAGCAACCGTAATGCCGTCATAGCGATAATAATTAGCGATCAGGTCAGGATATTCTTCCTTCAAAGTTTTCCCGATAGGACCCAGTGTGGCGATCTCAGTTCCCATTGCTTCCTTTTTCCATTTACTTTGAAGAAGGAATTGTCGATCAGCATTTTTTAGGTTTTCATTAACCTTCAATTCACCCCAGACAAAACTTGCGATCAGAAATGTAAATGTCATTCCGACCGATAACCCCAGGATACTGACAAACGCAAAGAAGCGCCGTTTTATCAGATTGCGCCAGGCGATTTTAAAGTAATTGTTCAGCATGATCGGTGTAAGATAAAGTTGAAAAGAAACTTGGGGCACTTCAAAATTAACAGAACACAGTCTGGTTATCTAATCGCCCGAAGCCATTTAACGCTTTTTAACTTTTGACATTAAAACCCGATGATCCTGACAAACAAAAAGCGCAAAAACCGGAGCCGGAAGTTTGCGCTTTTTCTAATCTGATCTTAAAGTTAAAGAAGACTATAACTTCATCTGCAAGGTTACGTAAAATCCGCGGCCATCAGAGGGTAAAATTCCTGGCCCCGGATAGCCGGTAGCGCGTCTGGTAAAATACATGCTGTCGGCAAGGTTGTTCACGCTTCCTTCAATCCTGAATTTTTTGAATTCATAGGATAGGCTCACATCCATGATCGTGTAGGAAGGAATAAGTCCGACAACGCCGGTAACGCCTCCGTCGACCGCATTGGTTGCTTCGGTAAACTGGTTGGATAACTGGGTATACTGAAAGGCTGCTTTCAGATTTTTGTATCCGAGCCGCAGTCCGGATTTTATATTTATTTTCGGCACGAATTCTACTTGTTTGCCTTTTACGCCAACGATCTCACTTGCTTTATAGGTAGAGTGTATGAAGGCCACGTTAGTGAAAACAACGCCGCTAAATGGAGAATCCTGAATGAATAGTTTAAGGAAATCAGCTTCTCCGTATGACTCAATTCCCATAATGACCGCCCGCCCGACATTCCCACGCTTTCGCAGTACTCGGTCATTTTCGTCATAAAACTGGACTTCACCTATTCTGTTGTTGTAGTTCAGGTAAAATCCGCTTACATCGAAATTGTAAAGAGAAGTCTGAAAACTGCGAATACCGATGTCGAGCGAGTGACCTTTTTCATCTTTCATGTTCGGGTCAATTACCGACGAGGGGTTCGAAATCCTCATATCGCTGAACGTGATGGACCGGTAATTTTGAGAAATATTTCCGTATAGATCCAGATAAGCCGACGGTTTAAAACTTAGCCCCAAACCTGCAATAACAAACTGTCGGCCGTTTGTTCTGTATTCCTCGGTTTTGCTTATGTTGATAATATTTCCTGCCAGGTCTCTTGAAATATTTCCGTAATATCCGTCGGCAATTGTATGGATATATTCGAAGCGTATACCCGGTGTCACCGAAAATTTGTCATTCAGATACAGCACATTTTCGGCGAAAAGCGAGAGGTTTTTATTAGGGAACCGATAATCATAGGTTACCAGTCTTTCTGCATCTACAAAGTTAAAATCTGCATCCTTTCCCTTACTTCCTGTGCCTTGCAAACTGTGATTGTAACCGTGATAATATCGGGATCCAACCAGAAGAACCGAAAGCATTTTGCCTGTATAATACCGTTTCAAATAACGCGCTTCCGCACCCCAGTTTGTAAAATCTCCCTTAATCAGGTCTCTTTCGCTGTTGTCGTCAACTGTCGCAACGCGGTTCGGCCTGAAACCAAGCGAATAGCGAAATGCCGATAATGCGAATACACGAAGATTAAAATCATTCATAGGATTGAACTTGTGGTCCAGGTGAAAAGCTGCCATGTTCCAGTTCACTTTAAACCAGTTTCTTTCCCGGTTGCTTTGGCGGGGATCCTGATAAAACATGACATCCGATTGCCCTCCCGGCTGTTTAGCCAGATAGTTCATATGAGTCAGATCAATTCCTATTGTTGTTTTTTCTGAAATTTTGTAATCAATATCCGAGAAGAGTGTCACATTGTTGAAATGAGAATTAGCCCTCCAGCCATCGCCCCGTTTGTATTGTGCGAAGGCGTAATAACTAAGTTTTCCGACCGTTCCACTGGCGCTGGTGAATGAATTGTAGAATCCAAAAGAGCCCGTACTTTGCCGGACAACCAGATCCAGCTTCCGATTTTGGACGGGTTTTTTCATGATAAAATTTAAAAGTCCGCCAAACTGCGTGCCATACTGAAGCGAGGCCGCTCCGCGAACAATTTGGATCCTGCCAACTGCTTCAACAGGAGGCGTATAATAGCTTTCCGGGTAGCCAAGAGCATCAGCACTGATATCATAACCATTTTGACGGACATTAAAATTTGAGCTGCGGTTGGGATCTAACCCGCGCCCGCCGATACCCAGCTGAATTCCCGCTCCGTCGGACTCATAAATGTTCAGACCCGGAACACGCGCATAAACCTGCCGCGCATTATTCGTTGCGAGATTAGCGACAAGTTTTTCAGGAATAATTACTTCCGTTTTTTTGCCTTCATAAATACCCATATTTTCAACGCCGCGCATCGTTGAATATCCGAAATCATTTTGCTTTTCAGTGACATTTACCACTTGAAGATCCAGCTCCCGACTTTCCAGAAAAATCGATAACTCAGTAGCCCGTTCTTCCATTTTGAAAGCCTTTTGGTAAGACCGAAAGTCAGGGTGGGAGATATGCAGGATATGATTTCCCTTCGAAATATTTGAAATTTTGAATTTTCCCGATGAGTCCGTGGTCGAGTAAAAAGACCCTTTCGAAATAACAATGGTGCAGCCTGCAACCGGCAAGCCATCTTTTTGAGAAACCACAGTACCGGAAAGCTGGTTTTGGGCTAGCAGTCTGGTAAATAGTATGCTAAACAAGAATATATTATAGACCTTTAATTTCATCTTCCAGGGGAGTTATCCATAATTTGTGTTGAAAAGATTCTTTTTGCTCAGCCAAATTGACGTCAGGACTTACTAAAGGTTTTCCCAACCTGCCGTTCAGCGCAACGTAGGAATCTACGTAGATTTTGGGGTTCACAAATCCCTGTCTGGCGTAATGGTCACGCAGGATATGTGCATATTGCAAAATCATATCAGGCTGTGTCGACATCATTTTTTCCTGCAAAGTGGTCAGGAATAAGTTATTATTTATAATCAGACTTTTGCCTGAATTGTCCCGTACCTGAAATTGAGTATACCCTGCTTTTTCCATCAACATTACGCGCCAGGAAAACCGATAACCTTCCTCAGTCCAGAACAATTCTCCTGGGTAAAGCAGATAGCGAAAAGGCAGGATCATCTGGATCAGAAGTATAATGGAGAAAAAAACAAGTAGTACAGAATGTCTAAATGCAGAAAAACAATAGGTTTTCCCGGGGCTTATGAAAGTGCCCCGCAGATGGAATAATGCCGAGACCGATTTGATAATTTGCAGATGAAAATCCCAGGGAAAAAAGATCAGTGCTGCTACGATCATAATATACGGAAACATGCCGATCGGGAAAAGCACGGCTGTCAGCCCATGGAAAATCACGACGGCAAGAAATGCAAAGGGCCTGGTTTTTCTATAAGTTAGTAAAAATGGTATGGTCAGATCGTAAAGACAGCCAAACCAGCTGAACGCGAAAGGGATCCATTTATAGTCAAAAAGAAAACCAATTAACGGCATATCATTGCGGGCCGGAAGCCATATTTTTAATGGTAAAGCATTAAGGAGCCAGTCACTGTTAAGTTTTGCAAGTCCTGCATAGAAGTACAGAATTCCTACCAGAAGCTGTAAGGATATTATGCACCATGCCGGAATTTTGTCAGCCAGGATCTCTTTGCTGCGGTAAGAATCGACGGAAAAATAAACATGTGCCGGTAAGAAAATCAGCAAAAAACAAACCACACTCACAAAGTAATAATGGTTCAGATAGGTCGACTTATCGATCAGCTCAATGTATGTGAAACTCAGAAAAAGGCATGTTGATGCAAATTTGTAAAAAAGTCCAAAAGCGACCAGCAACGCGGAAATCGTACAAAGGGCAAATAAAAAGTAAGTATTTTCTCCAAGCGGTTTAACGAATTCAAAACCATAAAACGGGAAAAAGTACTTCGGTTTTATGTACAACTCGTAGATCCATCCTTTGCTCCAGAACCTCACCATGCTCAAAAAGAGCATAACGCCAAAAGCAATTCGGAAAACCGCAAGAGGAGCTGCCGAAACTGGTCTTTGTAAAAGTCTGATCATTGTTTTACCGACTGAAAGTTATCTGAAAATAAATTCAGGCACAGTTTGTTCAAAACATCGTCTTTCAGATCAATCTCCATCGTTATCGGTATACGTAATTGTTATGCTCATCGCCGAAGTCATGTCGACTTTCAGCATGCGCACTGATTTTTGCATTTCGGTATAGGTATCTTTCATCGCCTGATTATTCGTCTTTACTTCTTGGTAAAGATTTGGCCTGAGCGCGTCAAGTTTCTTTTTGCTTGCTTCAAATTGTGCGTTTATAATTTCGCTAAGCGTTTTTCCGGTAGCACTGTCCTTCGCACCGAGTCCGTCCAGGTAACTTTTAAGTGATAAACCTTCGTTCCCGGTCTTTACTCCTTTTCCGTTAAAAAAGTCGACGTATGCCTGCTGAGCAGTTTTAGCCAATGTTAATGAAAGGTCTTTTTTGTAAAATGCTTCCACCTTTTCCGGTGCCGGAACGCCGTTAAGCATGGCACCCGAAGGAATACCAAATTTCCCGGAACGAATATATCGCTCATAATGAAGCACGATTGCATTCACCATCAGAGATGTCGAGGAACTTATATCCAGACCAGTTTTTGAAACAAATGTTTCACGAGCGCTTCCGTTCCAGTCTGTTGTAACTCTGTCCAGGAGCGAGGACATTCTCTCAGTCAGCCGTTTTACATGTGCGAGCCGTTTTGCACCGTCTGTTCCTGAATAATATTTTAGTATCGCATCATCATCAGCACCTACGCCGTTTATCAGATAATCAAGCGCTGGAAAACCTTGTCTGTCGTATGAAGCGGGTACCTCAAGATTTGGTGAAGCATCAGCAATATCCGAAGTAATTCCTGTGACGTTGGCAGGATAAATGTTAAAATAGTTACGGATCACGTACGTCTCGCCCGGGCCGAATTCAAAAATTTCCACCTTCTGCCACTCAGTATAAGCATCCGACCAAGCCTGGCGAAATTCTGTAAGCTGCGCAGCTTCGGGCTTTGCTACGAATGCATCCGACTTTGAAACCATAGCATCCAGCCTGGTTTTGAAGTTTGCATACGATGGAATGATAATGTTATCAGCCAGGTTTGTAAGCATGGCTTTTCGGTTGGTTTCCTGAACGTCGGTCGGTTCGGTAGTCTTATCTTCGCTACCCGAACATCCCCAAAGCGAGGCGGTTAGCAGAACAAGAAACAACCGTTTTTTGAATGTAAATGATTTCATGTTATTTAAACAATAATAAGTGGACCGGTGCAGTAACGCACAGATCCACTCAGTAAAAAATGTTTGCTTCGGGAAGGTATTATAGCTTGAATTTTGCCGTGATCGCAGCAGAAGCAGTGTTTATTTTCTCAGGAGTCAAATCCCAGAATCCGTTCGCGGAACCAATAAGTCCTAACAAGATACCATCAGAAAAAGCAGCATCCGCACCGTTGATTGTGCAATAACGCAGGGAATATATGAATCCAAGGCCTTCACCCATTGCGTGAGCGCGGGCAGCATCAGTAGTTCCACTTTTCCATTTTCCTAAATAACCAAGAGCAGCCATTGCGATTGATCTTTCCATCTCTGTTCTGATGAAAGTCGCCTGTGTTTTCAGCATTGCGGCATCGTTATTGACAATTGCTGCACGTCCGGTAACAAACGCAGGATGTATTTTTGCATAATTGGCTTTATTATATTCCCAGATATAAGAGCCAATAAACGATTCAGGGCTCGTTCTTACTGCATCTGTTGCTCCAAGAAGATAAACAGGATTTAAGGTAAGAAGGCCGTATGCTTCATCCCAGTTTTGTTCCAAAGCGGTATATTTTTTGCCAGAAACCAACGATTTATTGTCAGCTTCTAAACCCTTCACAAGCAGTACGTTGCTGATATAATCAAGTTGAAGCGCACCGATCAGACCTTTTTGAATGATCTGAGCATGCTCAATTCCATTTTTATCAAGCAAATAAGTACCTGCCTTTCCGGCCACGCCCTTAGTGGCTTCTGCGGAAACAGACTTACTTGCTTCTGCAAGCGCGGCAAAGCTTGTTTCAAGGTAGGAATTGGTAGCTGCAACTTCGTTTGCTGATTTGGATGTAGCTGTTTTTTCCTTTAACGAAATACCGGCAGCGTTCAATGTAGCACCAACCACCTTTATAGGAGCAGCATCAATGTTGAAAAATGGGTTTGAAGTATTTGCAAACATGTTTTTCATCAATGTAGCATCTGCCGTTTTTGAATCCCTTACCGGCGAGCCAAGATAATAGTTAAGCGCCTGGAACATTTTGTAACGATTGTTTCCAACTGTAAGATCGACGGTTGTATCACCTTTTGCATCCACGAATAATGCTTTGTAAGGAGTAGTTGGGGTAATCTTCGCATAATCAATTTTTGCGCGCAGGTCCGGCTGGACAACAACGGGATTCTCATCATCGTCGTCACTGCATGATGCAAGGCTTACAGCAATCATGGTTGCAAATAGCAAGGATTTGAAGGTAAAGTTTGGTTTCAACATTTTAACATAATTTTTGGTAGGGATGAATGCTTTATACAGTAACAGTTATTTAGACTAATACTAAACGAGCGAACAAACATATCAATTATTTAGAATTAGAACAAATTGTTTCGATTCCAAACATTAAAATTTATTAAGAGGTAATAATTATTTCTTATTCCATTTTAATACAAATGATTGATTTGTTGACATATAAAAAAGAAAAGGTTGTCTAAATAACCCTCCGGATTTCGGAGATTTATTTAGACAACCTTTAATATTAACTGGTTAGATTGCTGTTTGTATCTACTTGCCGCTAGTCGCTTTTTTCTGTTTCTTGGTATAACTTTTCTCAGCAGTTTTAGCTTTTTCGAAATCGAGCACTACGCCATTGATGCAATAGCGAAGTCCCGTTGGTGGTGGGCCGTCGTCAAAAACGTGGCCTAGGTGCGACTTGCAGCGACCGCAGGTTACTTCTGTGCGCTCCATTCCAAGGCTTTTATCCTTATGATATACAATCGAAGTTTTGCTGATTGGTTGGTAAAAGCTTGGCCAACCGCATCCACTATCAAATTTGGTGTCGCTTTGGAATAACGGATTTCCGCAAACTGCGCAGTAATAAGTTCCTATTTCTTTTGAAGTTTCAAACTTACTCGTGAATGGCCGCTCTGTGCCTTTTAGCCGCGCTACATCATATACTTCCGGGGACAGGATCTTTTTCCAGTCTTTTTCAGACTGATTTACTTTTGTTGTATCGGTACGGGAATATACCGGATTTTTCTGCTCGGATTGCTGTTTTTCTGACTGAGCGTAACAGCTTTGAAAGCAGATTCCCAGCAAAATTAAAGATACCAATGCTAATTTATTTTTCATCGAAAATCGGATTAGTGCTTTTAGAATATACGACAACGGTGCGCACAAAGATTTAACAAATTGCTTTTTTATGTTGTTCCATTTTTATTTCAATCTGACTAATAGACAGAACTACACACATGGGTAAACGTAAAAATGCCTGAGATCGTAAGAGATTTCAGGCATTTTATTTTGAAAAATTGAATGTCCGTCAGATAAACGAGGAAAGATCTTTCACACCGAGCATTCTTGAAGTTGTAAACCCTTCTGCAAATTTAACGCCGACGGCATGACCCATTTCCTGTGCACGGGCGATGACGAAATTAAGGAAGTCAGGGGAGGAGATATAACTTTGCGGCTCATTACTGTTTGCATTGTATTCAGGGTTAAAAAACTGGCTTTTAAATGCGCGGATGGCCTCAATTTTCTGATCGTGATAATCGGTTATATCAACAACAAAATCGGGCTTAATATAACGGTCCTGAATGGCGTGAAAGACAAGGCGAGGCCTCCATGCCTCCTGTTTGTTACCTTGCTCATCAAAAGTCTCAATCATTCGTAAACCTGAATAAAAGCAGCTGTCTGCCACAATTCTTCCGCCGCGGCCATGATCGGGATGGCGGTCGTCGATGGCATTTGTGATCACGATATCCGGCTGATATTTTCTGATATAAGGGATGATTGCTTTTTGCTGTTCTTCTACATTTGCGAAAAATCCATCAGCGAGACCAACATTGTCGCGTACTTTAATATTAAGGATTGCAGCTGAATCTGCAGCTTCCTGGATACGTCCTTCCGGCGTTCCGCGGGTCCCGAGTTCGCCGCGGGTAAGATCTACAATCCCAACCTGTTTACCAAGCGCCATTTGGGCCAGCAGTGTACCAGCGCAACAGAGCTCAACATCATCAGGATGGGCAGTTATAGCAAGAATATCAAGTTTCATTTGGATTTTATAATGGGTATATCAAAAACAAAGCCGGAATAAATCCGGCTCATTATTATTTAATTCTAAGTTTTTGTCCTAAACGCAATGTAGACCGTGTGGATATTCTATTCTTTTTTGCAATGGCTGAGATTGATACGCCGTATTTGCCCGCGATGGACGAAAGTGTATCTCCTGATCGCACCTTATGTAGAATCGAACGCGAATATGCTACGGGCGCATCACCGGATTCAAATTCACTTTTAGCAGCACGTCCGCCACGAAGATGACTCCATGCATTACTGGTCAACAAAAAGTGGTCCGATTTAATTTGTGCATTTTCCCAATCGTAAATATTCCGGGGATCAAACGGATTTCCTTCATACCGGTTTTCGTAATGTAAATGCGAGCCAGAACTACGGCCGGTGTTGCCCCCAAGGCCAATCACTTCACCCGCTTTAACAAGCTGTCCGGATTCAACCAATTGCTTGGAAAGGTGGCCATATAACGTTTCTAATCCATTATAATGACGCACAAGAATAAATTTTCCATAACCGCTTCCATCCCAGGCAACAATCCTGACCATACCATCATACGTTGATCTTACCGTGTCGCCGGTTTCGAGATCAAGGTCTGTTCCATTGTGCCAGCGACCCCAGCGGTAACTGAAATTTGAGGTCGTAGGTGTTTTTGGCATTGGTGTGCTCCACATGCGGTTAACGGCGGGATTATATAGGGTAAGGTCAACCGGCTCATCAAAATCCAGAGGGTTCAGACCATACGGGTTAATTGTCCGCGCGTCCCATATCACATAATACTCGGCAGATTTTACCCATTCGTCTCCGACAAGAAGTGAATCTACAACTTCGACAACATCCGTTTCTCCTTCGTCAATCGTTGCGGTATCTTCGCTGACAACCGGATTCAGAGGTTTTACGGGTTCAAACTGGCTTTGGAATTTTAATGTAGAGGTTTCAACCTGAAATTCATCTTCCGGTTGTGGCGTTCCCACTCTTGTCGGGCCTTCGTTGGCATTACTTCCTGCCTGATTGATTTTTGGGTTTTTCTTAAACTTTCCTCGCTCTTGCGCTTGCGTGTTCCAGGGACTCAAACACACGACCATTAGCAAACCTACAATAAGCTTTTCTTTCATAAATATCGATAATATATCGGGCTACCAACTGTGTTTTTCACAAGCTGGTAGCCCGACTTTAAGGTCTAATTTCGTCTGGGTTAGTTCTTAGTTTGTTTCCAGGATATCGTCTGCAATAATTTCAACCTCACGCTCCATCAGGAAACGTTCAGCATCAAGAGCCGCCATACAACCTGTTCCCGCAGCGGTGATTGCCTGACGATAAACATTGTCCTGAGCATCGCCACAAGCGAAAACACCGGAAACATTTGTATGTGCCGAACCTTTTACCGTTTTGATATAACCGGTCTCGTCCATGTCTATATATCCCTTGAAAATATCGGTATTGGGCTTATGACCAATCGCAACAAAAAATCCGGTTACGTCCAGCAAAGTTTCTTCTCCGGTTTTGTTATTTTTTACCAAAACACTTTCAAGACCTTCTTCGCCATTTAACTTAACGGTTTCAGTATTCCAAAGAATTTCAATATTTGGAAGCGTTTCAAGACGCTTCTGCATGATTTTGGAAGCACGCATTTCGTCGCGACGAACGACAAGGTATACTTTGCGGCACAATTTAGCGAGATAGCTGGCTTCTTCGGCAGCCGTATCACCGGCTCCGACCACAACTACATCCTGATTACGGAAAAAGAATCCATCACATACCGCACAGGCAGATACGCCGTGGCCGTTCAGCCTTTCTTCGTCTTCCAGCCCAAGCCATTTAGCAGAAGCACCCGTTGATATAATAACAGCGTCAGCCAAAATTTCTTTCTGACCATCGATGATCACCTTACGGGGATAAGATGTAAAATCGACAGCAGTGGCCATCCCGTAACGGATATCCGCACCGAAACGTTTGGCTTGTTTCTCGAAGTTTATCATCATCTCAGGTCCTGTAATTCCATCAGGATAGCCGGGATAATTATCCACTTCTGTTGTTATCGTTAATTGACCGCCTGGCTGTGCTCCCTGATACAAAACAGGATTAAGTCCGGCTCTTGAAGCATATATAGCAGCTGTATATCCGGCAGGCCCGGACCCAATAATAAGGCAATCTACTTTTTCAGATGTCATGTTAGTTTCTTACTTAATATTATTCAAATTTCTTAAAATCATCATTTTTACTTCACAGACCTATTATTTTTAGGTTCAAGTGACCGTATCTTAGGAGCATTCTATATTTTACGCTCACGTAGGTATAACATATCCTAAACTACAAAAGTGCGAAAATTAACCCCTTTATGCAAATTTCGTTATAAAACCCGCCACTCGATCCGCCGGTTCTTCTGACGGTTTTCTTCGGAGTCGTTTTTCGTCACGGGTTTCGTTTCTCCATATCCTTTTGAAGTTAGACGTACAGCCTCAATCCCGGATTTTTGCAAATAATCCATTACCGACTGCGCCCGTTTTTTCGACAGTTCAAGATTTACCTGATCAGTTCCTACATCGTCCGTGTGGCCTGAAATTTCGATACTGATCTGTTTATTATTTCTGAGAAATTCCACCATGCGGTCGAGTTCAACTTTTGATTTATCATCAAGTGTGAATTCTCCGGAGTTAAAGAAAATGTTATTCAAAACCTCTGCGCGGTCTTTTTCAATAGCTTCCAGGGGGATTTCAAGATTTACGGACGATACCGTATCTGCGACTGAAAAAGTAAGGCTTTTAAAAAGATAACCGGGCTTTGAAACATAAAATGCATACTCACTCCCTTTGTTAAGTACGGCTAAAAAACTACCGGACAGAGCATCCGACGAGAACTCTGCAACCTTCTGCTGCACTTTTAGGTCATACAATTCAATACTGGAAGACAGCGGCTTTTGGGTCTTTTTATCAAAAATTTTCCCCTTCGCATAACGGGTTGGTGTAACCAGATTTTTGAGGGTGTCAGGCAAATCAAAAGTATAAAGCAGGGACCTTCCGGCGGTTTTATCAGAATTGTCGTCGGTATAGTACGCTTTCTTTCCATTTGCAGAAATATAAAGTGCCACCTGGTCTGTTTGCGTATTGATGGGATAGCCAATATTTTTAGGGGCTGACCAGCTCGTGTCTATTTTTTGAGACAGAAAAATGTCAAATCCGCCCATGCCCGGCAAGCCATTGGAAGCAAAAAACAAAGTCCTTCCGTTTGCATGAATGAACGGCGCATTGTCATCATCCGGAGTGTTAATAGCGGGGCCAAGATTTTTTGGCTCCGACCATATGTTT
The DNA here is from genome assembly GCF_900108855.1 of Dyadobacter koreensis. GTDB lineage: Bacteria > Bacteroidota > Bacteroidia > Cytophagales > Spirosomataceae > Dyadobacter > Dyadobacter koreensis. Next base: position 318,811 of record NZ_FNXY01000007.1, on the reverse strand, counting down.
TTATTTTTTAACACGGAGTACCAGATGTCAAGTTTCCCTTGTCCACCACGGCGATCGGAAGCGAAATACAAAGTTCTGCCATCCGCAGATAAAGAAGGTTGAGACTCCCAACTTCTTGAATTGATCGTTTCCCCCAAATTTTGTGGGACACTCCATTCATTCCCCTGTTTTTTTGAGATGTATAAATCACAGCCACCATAGCTGTCGGGACGGTTGCAGGCAGTAAGTACCAAGGTTCTTCCATCGGCTGAAATACTGCAGGTTCCTTCGTTATTGTCTGTGTTGATGGTTTTAGAAATTTCCTCAGGTACGTCCCAGCCACCGGGAATGCGGTGTGTGATATAAATATTTTCGTCCTTATTTTCTGTTAATCCGGTGAAAATTAAGGTTTCATCGTCGGCGGTCATGACTGGAAAAAACTGAGAATTTAAAAAATTAACGGTATCTCCCATCGACTTTTTGTGGACTTTTACAGGATGTTGAGTCGCATTGTTCGCAAATCGGGCAGATGCTGCACTTTTCTGTGCAAGTCTTGATAAGCTTGATTTGGCCGGCGCCATAGAAAGCGCCTTCTCAAAATAGACAAGAGCCGAATCATATTTTTCAGCTCGGAATAGATTGCTTCCCAACCATTGATATGCCGATGAGGACTGCGGATCAGAAGGCCGGAGCGCCACAAATTTTGCGAAGTGTTTTTTGGTAAGTTCCGGTTTTTTCTGAAGTTCAAAAATTTGAGCAAGACGAAGATGAACCTCTGCATTATCCGGATCCGTCTCTTCTACCTTTTCAAATAACAAAAGTGCCTCGCTGATCTGCCTTGCCTGCCATGCTTTTTGGGCTTTATCAAATGTTTCTTTCCCACGGCGGGACAATTGCGCGTCCTGCGCATGAAGGTACGGTACTATAAAACCTGAAAAAAGCAGGATCAGCAGAAAGCGGCGCATTATGGAATATTCATGTATTTATGAGTCTGTAACGACATTTTCCACTTCGGATTGTCCTTAATATAATCTATTATCAACGGCAGCATTTGCTCATGCTTACTCCATTCAGGCTGCAATAGAAGCGTACATTCCTGATTTACGAGTGCTGCATGCTGCTCAGCGAACTCAAAATCACTTTTGTTGTAGATGATTGATTTTAATTCGTTTGCATTTATATATATATCAGAATGCGGCGTCTTAAATTTTTTAGGTGAAAAACAAACCCAATCCCAATGTCCCGTAAAAGGATAGACACCCGAAGTTTCAATATTTGTCTGAAAGCCGGCTTGCTGCAGAGCGTCAGTCAGTGCATCAAGATTATACATAAGTGGTTCTCCACCAGTAATCACAGCAAGGCGGCCAGGGTATCCAAGCGCGCCTTCGACTATCGTATTTATTTCCAGTTTCGGATGTGCATCGGCATCCCAGGATTCCTTCACATCGCACCAGTGGCAACCTACTTCACATCCGCCTAAACGGATGAAATAAGCAGCCTTTCCACTATGCTGGCCTTCTCCCTGCAATGTGTAAAAAGCTTCCATGACCGGAAGTTGACTAGTGACGATGGGTAATGTTTCAGTTAGCAAAATTCAAAAAGTAGATAAGCAATAAATAAATTCAGTACAAAGATAAAGGGTAACAAAGGAATTTGATAAATAATTTAAAATCAGCAAAAGTTTCACTGGTGCCTGATCTTGTTTTTAATTTTTTTGGGGCAGTTAAATCAAATTTCTGGACCTGGTGTTAGGTTGATGCCAGGTAAATCTTTTGCAGAGTTGAATAAATAGAGGAAGGAATACGATCTTTGTATCATGATTAATACTACAATACATCAGCAGGAAGCAATTTGTGCTCTGGCAACACCCTCAGGTGTGGGCGCCATTGCAGTAATAAGGGTCTCAGGACTTCATTCGATTTCGATCGTAAACGATATATTCAAAGGAAAAAATCTAAATCTGGTCGAGAGCCATACTGCGCATTTCGGTACAATTCAATCCGATACTGAATTAATAGACGAAGTTTTGGTGACGGTTTTTAAAACGCCTAAATCCTTTACAAAAGAAGATTCCGTTGAAATTTCGTGCCACGGTTCTGATTATATTATCAAACAGATTCTTAAACTACTTATTAAAAAAGGAGCAAGGATTGCTCGTCCCGGAGAGTTTACTCAACGAGCGTTTTTAAATGGACAATTCGACCTGGTGCAAGCGGAAGCAGTTGCAGATCTGATTGCAGCAGATTCGGAAGCAAGCCACAAGACGGCTCTGAATCAATTGAGAGGGGGTTTTTCAAAAAAACTGGCTTCGTTGCGTACGGAGCTTATCCATTTCGCGTCACTTGTCGAGCTCGAACTGGATTTTGGCGAGGAAGATGTTGAATTTGCAGAACGCGACGATTTAAGACAACTAATTTTTAAACTCCGAAAAACAATTGCTCCACTGATCGAATCATTCGACTTTGGAAATGCATTAAAAGAAGGTGTTCCTGTTGCCATTGTCGGGTCGCCGAATGTGGGAAAATCCACCTTATTGAATGCGCTTTTAAACGAAGAAAAAGCGATCGTAACCAGCGTTGCCGGGACGACACGTGATGTAATCGAAGACACCATAGTACTGGACGGATTAAAATTCCGGTTTATCGACACGGCAGGGATAAGAGAAACGACAGATTTGGTAGAATCGATTGGTATTGCACGGTCGAGAGGTGCTATGGAGAAGGCAGATATTGTGATTTTTCTATCAGACAGCGAAGAAACTTATTTGCAAAATAAGCAGCTGTCAACCGAGGTTTCAGATAAAAAGGATACGCTTTGGGTGTTGAATAAACTCGATATCAATCAGGTCTTATTTGAAAAGCTGCGTCTGGAAAATCCCGGTTTGATTGGAATATCAGCGCAAAATCAGCAAGGTTTAAAACTATTAACTGATATTTTAGTAACACGCGTATACGGGCAATCAGCTACGGATACTGTCGTAACAAATCTTCGTCATTACGAGCACTTGCTAAAAACCCAGGATGCTTTGAATGAAGTAATCAATGGCTTGGATACAGGTATCACAGGAGATTTTCTGGCTCAGGATATCCGCTTATCGCTTCATCATTTGGGTGAAATTACAGGGACGATCATTACGGATGATTTGCTGGATAATATATTTAGTAAGTTTTGTATCGGCAAATAAATGTTATATTTTGACGATTAATTAAAGGAAGGGAAAAGAATCTAAAAGAATTAAATAATTAATTTTCAGTTAGTTATAATTTATTTTAGATTTTTTAATCGGTTTATCTTTTCCGTAACATATTTTTATTTTTCCGATTGTTGTTACTATTTTGTTACTCGTTCGTATCAAGTAACAAAAGTAACAAAATGGGAAAGAAACAAAAAGAATTAATTCATGTCCGGGAAAAGGTCCTTGCCAATGGCAACATTAGCCTTTACCTGGACATTTACTTTAACGGTAAGAGGAAATATGAGTTCCTTAAACTTTACCTGATAGCAAACCCCAAAACCGCAGGTGATAAGGAGAAAAATAGAAGCACCCTTCAACTTGCTCAGGCAATCAAAGCAAAGAAACTTGTTCAGATTCAAAATAACGAATATGGTTTCGCTAGCCCCACGAAGACAAAAACCAATTTCTTAGAATATTTCAGTTCTTTATCTGAACTGCGTAAAGAAGAGAAAGGCAATTACGGAAATTGGGAGAGTGCTTTGAAACATCTCAAAGAATATTGCAAGGATGATACTACGTTTGATGATATCAATACCGAATTTGTTGAAGGATTCAAAAATTACCTAAGGGTAACCAAAACCAAAAGTCATAAATTACTTTCCCAAAACACACAACACAGCTATTACAATAAACTAGCTACTTGTTTGCGCCACGCACATGACAAGGGAATTTTGATAGTAAACCCAACTTCCTCGGTTAAAGCTCCTAAACCAGGCGATCCGGAACGCGACTACCTGTCTTTTGAGGAAGTAAAGGCAATGGCAAAAGCAGAATGCAGATACCCGGTAATGAAGCGAGCTTTCTTATTTAGTTGTCTAACTGGAATTCGATGGTCGGATATCAACAAGATGACTTGGAGCCAGGTGCAAGATTTAAATGGAATTCCGAGAATTGTGTTTAGGCAGAAAAAAACGCAGGGACAGGAATACCTAGATATTAATGAGCAAGCTCTTGTATATCTCGGTGAACGGAGTAAACCAGAGGATAGGGTTTTTGAAGGTCTTAAGTATTCTGCATGGCACAATATGGAACTTCAAAAATGGTGTATCCGAGCGGGAATTACCAAGGAAATTACATTTCACTGTGGCAGACATACTTTTGCGGTTATGATGCTTGATTTGGGAGCCGACCTTTTTACAACTTCTAAATTATTAGGGCACAGGCACATAAAAACGACTCAGATCTATGCGAAGGTACTGGACAAAAAGAAACAAGAGGCGGTTAATAGAATCCCAGATTTGGGAATATAGCTTAATTTAAAGATTATGTTGGTACATACACACAGTCATTGGCAAGGATCGCCTTCAACAGTTGAAATATTGTCAAAGCAAAAGGACTTCCCTGAGCATTTCAAACAAAGCTTTCGTAGTGCTGCGGATTTCATATTAAAATTTCTAGATTATTACGAAGAGCAGCTGGAGAGCGACGTCAAACTAAAGTTGCATTATTCTTTAGAGACTTACCAAATGTCAATCTTACAGCATGAGGTAAATAAATCACTCGACATATTAATTCCTTTAATAAACTCAGATGGATCCGGGCAGATGATAATCGAATATTTGGGTTTACTTGATTCTAAAAATCAGGATGAACGACGTGGAATTATCTTTTATTTGATTTCTCGTTTTGCTTCTGACAACAAGTTAGCAGATGAGCGCTTTGAAACTTTTTCTGCGAGCGATTACAAACCGAGTGCCACTGAACGCTTACAATTTTTTCAGGAAATCCCATACTTAGAACAAATCGTTCATACAGCAGCATACAGTCGTCACCATGTGAAATTAATGATTGACTTTGATTCTCTCACTCAGAAGTTGAGTCAGGTTGTTGTTAAAAAAGAGAGAAGGGTTATTGTAACTAAACCGTCAGATAAAATTGTTACAACTTGTTCTATTTCACAGATTAGAGAGTTGGGGGTAAGGTTAGCAGCTGGTGGTTTACTGGATCAAAAGACTTCAATTGATCAATTCTTATTAGTTTTTTTTGATGAAACCGAACTTAAGAATGCTTCCTTCTTTATCCCAACATACCACGATGATTTCCGAAAACAACTAAAGATTAAATGGCAATCTTACAATAATCTGTTTGCGTATTTATTTATGGTATTATTTGATAATCAACGGATTAGAAGTGTTTACTGGAAAAGTCTCGTAAGTAAAGGTATTTTTCTTGATCAAAATGGCAAATTGTTTAATAACAAGGATTTAGCCAAAATTATCTCTGATCATAAAAGAAATAATATTGTGATTCAGAAGACGGAAATTATTGACAATATCATTAAAGAGGTATTCGAAAAAAAATATTAACGAACCCCACAATTACCAACTTGTAGCTAATATTGGGTTGTATTACTTTCTTTTGACTACTTAATTTGCCCTTGTCGATCTATAATTGATTACAGAATCTATCTATTAACAAAAACAAACAAATGAAAAGAGAAATGGACAGTAATTTCCAAGTGATGGGAGAGTCATTTTGGACAAAAAGAATATTAACTTTCGAGGAAGCATCAGAGTATTCTGGCATTTCCAGATCTTATTTATACAAGTTGACATCTGCTAAAAAAATTCCATTTTATAAACCATCTGGGAAGTTGGTGTTTTTTCTGAGAACGGAATTGGAAAGCTGGCTACTTCAAAATCGTTCAAAACCAGAGAGCGAAATAGAGGCAGAGGCACAAGCTTATCTTACGAAAGGTAAAAAATAATGGGTACGACCCATGTAAGAATCATGTATCGTACCCGAAAGTATCGCAGGGCGAAGGTAGGAAAATATGATTTATCAATCTAGTTTTTATCACTATTTGATTATGCCATGCGCACTATGAAAGCCCGTAGTCAGATACCGTATTTACGTATCGGAACTAGCTATTATAAAATCGTCGACGTGCCATCGTTTCGTGGCATCCAACAGGGTAAACTTATTCCGTGGACATTGGATGCGATTAAACATGATGAAACGAAAGAAACAATTTCTAAAATTCCCAAATATGACGGATTTATAACCTTTCCGGAACATATCAATTACAGGCAGACAATTGGGACATTTTATAATCAATACTTTGAAATCAGTCATCGTCCTAATAATAAAGGAGATTGCAAACTAACACTAGATTTCATTAGGCACATTTTCGGAGATCAATATGAATTGGGACTTGATTATTTGACCCTTCTTTACATAAGAACCACCGAAAAGTTACCCATTCTGCTACTTGTCTCGCGTCAAAGAAACACAGGTAAGACGACTTGGTTAAATTTCTTAAAAGCTATCTTCCAAAACAATATGACGCTAAATGATAACGACAGTTTTAGGAGTCAGTTTAATTCCGACTGGGCGAGCGCCCTAATCGTTGGTGTGGACGAGGTTTTGCTTCAACGTATAGAGGATAGCGAACGTATTAAGGCATTGTCAACCGCAGCCGTTTACAAGTCCGAGGCAAAAAACCAGAATAGGCATGAGGTAGACTTTTTCGTGAAGTTTGTCCTTTGCAGTAATGATGATTTAAGGCCTATAATTATCCTGCCGGAGGAGACACGTTATTGGGTTAGAAATGTTAAGCCGTTTACATCGGAAAATGAATATTTGATGGACCAACTTATCAAGGAAATCCCTGCCTTTCTAAATTTTATAAATAATAGGCAACTGTCTGTGCAAAAAAAGCTTGGCCGGATGTGGTTTGATCCATCCATGTATCGTACAGCGGCCTTGGAAAGGATAATGAATGCAAACAGGAGTAGATTAGAGGTAGAAGTCTTACTTTATATGAAGGAAATTATGGAAACAGCTGGTGTTGAAGAACTACACTTTACTCCAAATGATGTCATAAATATGATGATGAAAAGTGGATTAAAACCTGATAGGGCTGCGGTGATTCGATTGTTAAAAGAGTCGTGGGCATTGACGCCAAAGGGTAATTCATTAAGTTACTTAACCTATGCCTTCAATTCAGACGGTATAATTGGACAAATCAAATTAACCGGTCGTTATTACTCTATTGGTTACGAAGAGCTTCAAAGTAAACTCTGATGAGATTGATGAGAGTTAATTTTATCGTGGTTAAAGAATTGATTAATAGTATATTATGTTTTCATCAAATTTTCATCATCTAGAATTTTATTGATGAACTTGATGAATGATTATCGCTGCCGTATGACTATTTGATGAGAATGATGAGGTTTTGATGAGGTATAAATACCTTATTATCAATACATTAATTGAATTATTCATCAACTCATCGGATTTTTACTTGATTACTGCCGGATTTTTTTCGGAAACATTTTTAGCGGCCTCATTTTTGAGAAATTATAAATAAAGAAAGAATCAAATCAATTTTAGTAACGTACTTTTCTTTCCAGGAAAGACGGAATGATAATGCTTATATGAACATAGACCAGGATTTAGTTACGGAGCTTTTTCATAAAAAAGACCGTAAAAGACGACGGATTCTATTTGATCTCTACAGTGATTATTTTGTGACAGGCCTTTCTTCCGTATTCATAGCTGATATGATCAACAAAGACTTAGGTGCTGCCAATCTTGTCTCCATAGCTGATATCAAGTATTGTCGATTCTATTTTCAGGGAAAATTGAAAAAGAGTTCGGTAAAAATTCGTTCGCCAATGACGACACGCGTTGAGGAAAAAGTAGAATTGCAACAAATTAATCCATCCATTAAATGGTCAGATCCGGATGAGTTAGATACGGGGCGAAATCAGAATTTAAAATCAAAATTTCAGAAATAAGTATGAAAAAAACGTCAGAGAAACGTGTTATAGCGATCGTTGCCCAAGCAAAGGGTGGATCCGGAAAGTCATTTTTCACCTATTGCCAATCATTATCAGTGCCTGAGGAAAATTCGCTTTTTGTTGATGCTGATAGTTCGACACAGACATCTTCGCGGCAGTTGAAGCATTTAGGCCAAGATCGCCTGGAAACAATTTCATTATTAGATAACCGTGATGTGTTAGTCAGAGATACTTTTTTAGGGTATATGGAAAGTCTTGTGGAGAGTAATTTTGAAAAGTTCTATATGGATTTGGGTGCTCCAGAATCGGAACAAATACCAGCTCTAATCCACAGAGATATTCCCTTTCGAGAGTTTTGTGATGAGCTTGGATTTGAGGTGATATTCAATATTATTATAGGTGGAGGCGGGGCTTACAAAGCTTCGGTCGACTATCTGCAGAAAATGGTTCATGTTACAGATGGAAAGTTTAAGATTATCGTACGGGCTAATTTGAAGACTTTCAATCAATTTCCTGACTTGCTGGCTGAGTTGGAGGGTAATTGTAAGCATATGAATTTGACATTTAAAGTCTTTGGGGCTTTCGAATCGGGGACTCTTCTTGGAGGATTGATTGAAGACGGTTGTCGTAAGGGATATTCTTTAACTGACTATTCACCAGGGGCCAGAATTCGTTTGAAAAAAGAACTTAAAGAAAATTTTAAAAATGGATAAAATAGATAAAGAAATACAGACAAAAATCAAAGGCCACTTCTCTGCTAAGTATGGGATTTTGATGGACGACTGGTCTTCGATGGTTTTAAATGAGATCGTTCAAAATTTTCTTGTATTCAATGAGAAGGTTGAAAATGCTACGAAAAAATTGGAAGAAGCGTCAACTATTATTAAAGGTAAGGTGCACCAGATTAATTTTCGTACCCATCAAGAAGCGTTTAAATTTGGTTTAGGTATTTCAGCTCCGGTATCAGCAATGGGAAGTTTAGTAGCGATACTTGTTTTCTGCTACAAAACTAACACTGATGAATATTTGACGGTTAAAAGAATTGCCCAGTCCTATGAAAATGTAAGTTCATATAAGATTCTTATGGAGCATGGTGAGATAGTCAGACGAGAAGGGCAGTATTTCTTGACACTATCTTTGGCGAACAAAGGTGCAGGCGATATGTTGATAGGAAAAGAATATGTTTTCGACGGAAGAACAAAGCGAATTTTGATCCCACTAGGCAGAAATTAAATCCGTTTCGAGTCAACTCAATAATTTTCTAACATTTTCTAACGGAATCAACCGATTTCGTTAGAATTCTAATTTTCAGTTTTTTCTTAAATAGCAAGCTATGTTTTCCCATGGTCAAAATACTGCTGCGCGTATTCTGTCCACGGGAAAACCGCTTGCCCTTTGGGAGTCAATTCGCCCTACGGCTCATTGTAAATAATTATGGAACAAAAGAAATTTCGAAAAAAGGGTGGGAGACCCAGGCTGCCAGAGGAAGAACGGAGACACAATGTGACTCTGATGCTAACACCGTTGGAGGTAGAGCAGCTCAGGAAGGAGCACGAAGGTTATGTAGTTGATTTTGGAGTTTTCCTTCGCGAAAAGTTGCTCGATAGAGAAGCTGTAACCATATCTAAACAGATAGACCCTGAAGTAAGGGCCGAAATGAAAAACTTACTTAAAATGACAGGAAGTATGTTACTAATAGCGAAACGTACGGAATACGATGTACTGGTTAGTAAAGAGTTTTTGGAAATGGCAGCTGAGTTGAGAAAGACAGTTCAAAAAGCACATTACAATGTCAATGAATTGGTTCTGAGTAAAAGCTTGATTCCAAACCTTGTCAGAGATGTCAAAGACTTGAAAAAGGCTGCTTTGAATCTACAAAAGGAGTCAGCCGACATTGAGGGCATTATCCATTTGCTTGGATCTATTTCTGAGATTGAGGTAAGGTTAAAAGAATTTGCTGGGCAGTTTGGGGTTTTGGAGGATTGATATAATGATTTGAACAAATGGGAAATGGAATTTTATCTTTTTTCCCATTTGTTATTTGACTGGGATAATTTTAATTCTCATACGATTAACCATATTGTTAAACATTAGCAAAGAATCGGCCTTCAATTCTACTGAAATAAGTACTCACACGACAAACAATCTGGTGCTATTTTGAACTTGTATATAGCACAAATTTGAATAAATACAGAAATGCACCTGAAAAGCATTTTCTTCATAGTAGCAATAGAACGAGTGACTTTACCTGTATTTTGTATGGAAAAATAATAGACAACTTATGCACATAAGAATTATTTTAAACTGAGAGTGTGCGGAAAATTTACCATCCGGCGGAAGTTATTGTCGTTAACAATGCTTGGATATATTTCTAGGAAAACTTGGTATAATCATGTATATTGACCGCAGACGTATCTGGCGTACAAATTCCTCTCAACAGTAACAAGAATGCAGGATAAGGTAATTACTATTGGAAAAATACTAAATCTGTCAGCTACCGATACTCGACAGAATACAGTATGATTGATAGTATTTTATATTCCTACGGTGAACCTCTTTCGTTATCATCAATCGTCAGTTTAATTCAGGATATATTTAAAATAAATCCAAATCATCATGAATTAACGGAAGCAATTAACTTCCAGCTAAAGGAAAGTCAGTTATTTTCAAGTGATGGGAAAATTTCACTTACTGCTGAAAAGTATTTGGATTTGCAGGCACTCGACATTAAAAGTAAAGAAGAGCAACAAAGTAGATTTGGAAGATTTAAGCAAATTGCAAATCCTGAGTTACAAATAGATTCAAAAATTAATAAGCTTTGGATTGTATTTAATGAATATATCTTAGATACATTTTACCAATATGGTGAATCGGCCGTAAACCATTTTCGATTATATAATATTGACTCAGATATTCGAGAGACTAACTCCTATAAAAATGCCTTAGAAAAATTATCTCAAGATGAAAGAATTTTATTTAAAGAGGTAGTCTTGAAATTTACAAATAGTCTTTCGAGCCAGGATATTGAATACTTGGATTCTCTTGCTAACAAAACTGTGTCATTTCATTCTCTTGGGCTTCCAAACGATTTGCATTTAGAGGTCATAGATAAGGAGATATTTAATTGGGTCATTTTTGTGGATACCAACTTTTTATTTTCGATACTTAATCTTCATAAACATCCAGAAAATCAAGCTGCTCATGAACTTATAAAACTAGTTAACCTCTCTAAACTTAGAATCGATTTTAGATATACGCCCTTTACACTGAAAGAATTGAAGGGGCAGAAATCTGAGTTTTCAAATAACATCCCAAAGGAAAAATTCACTAAATCACAAATTTCGGCGATGCTTAGATCAGGGAAACTGGATTCTTTCTCCGAAGCATATTACAAAAACCTCTTAAATAATTCAGAAGCAACCCTGCATCCAACAGAAGTAATTGACTATTCTGAAAAGACACTTCAAGTCAGCAACATCACAAAATTTAATTCAGATTTTGCTAAAATATCCGAGGAGTATTTGGAGAAGTGTATTGGTGAATATCAGCACTATATCAATATTATAAATGATGCTTATCAACAAAGAAATTCCATAAAATCCATTTACAAATCCGAGAAGCAACTACATCACGATGTGTTTCTTCGGGAAGCAATACTTTATCTGCAAGCTGCTACTAAAACAAATCCCGAAAATTTGTCTCAGAAGAAGTATCTAGGGTTAACTCTTGATAAGCTTCTAATAAAGTATGATAAATACGAATTATCAAAACAATCTCATGATTATGTTCTTCCTAACTTTTATTTGCCATCCTTTCTCTTAAAAAAACTTTATCAGATCCTTCCAATTGAAACACAAGACCATAAAAAGGCATTCGTAACTGCAATAGCAACATTCACTTTCTTTGAAAGCTCTGAAAAATCAAAGGAAGTTCAAAAGTTTGTCGCATATTACAGAAACATGGGACTAGAGGACGAAGACACCTTGCTAAGTTTCATAACTGATGAATTCTTCCTAAATGGCTTTTTTAGAGAAAATATATATCAAGCTGATTTTATAGAATCCGAACTAAACAGACGACTTAAATCTACTCAACAAGAAAACAATCAATTGAAATCTGAAAAGTTTCAAATCGAAAGAAGCGAGCGTGCGGAAGAGGATGAAATTGCCAGATTTCAAGAAGAGATAGACCACCTTAAAAATATAGAGAAAGTATACTCGGCAAGCTTAAAAAAAGTTCAGGTAAAACGTGAGGAGGAACAAAGGACATCAAAAAATGACTTAAACATTTTCGACCAAATTAAACGTGATGATGAGGTTAAGAGGCTCGAAGACGAGGTATTGAGGTTGAAAAAGAACGAGGATAAAATAATCAAATTAAGAAGAGAAGAATTTATCAATAAAAAGATGAGGAAGTGGCGTCGTGATGGATTGCTTTATCTATTTCCATAGGAGTTCTCGGTCTTTTCTGGACCCTTATTTTAAGTAAAAATGAATGGAATTGGATAATGACTTTTAATTACCTCGGGGCACTATATAAAGAATATCCAGTGTTGCTCGTTCCATCAACATTAATAACATTATGGTTTGAAAAGGTCTTGTTGAGCATTTTTTATGATAGAAATCTAAACAAATCACACATAAAAGCGGCGCGGGACTTATTCTTAATTGATTATGTAGATGAAATTTGAAAAATGTTTAAGGGTTAATACTTGATTCTAAAATTTAAACAGTTTCCACCTGTAAATTTGGAATAGCTAAAATAAAGGACTAGGGGTACCGAATGTTGATTTTGTATATTTAAATGTCTGCAAAACACTTTGACTAACTTCGAGAAATTGTGCTAAATTAATAATTTTTAGTATGACGGTTTTTAAAAGATGTTTAACGTTGATATTAAGTAAATTTTAATCCAGATCACTCCTCCAAAAACTTCGCCGCCGGAACATCCAAAATTTTCGCGAGCAAAAAAAGATAAGAAACCGTAAAATTTACCAATCCTCGTTCCATGCGTGAAATTTGAGACCAGTCTTTATCTCCGCATTCCTGTGCTAACTCAGCTTGCGTGAGTCCTTTCTCATTGCGACAAAATCGGATTTTCTCTCCGATTTTCCGTAGACGATCGTCATCTCTATAGTGTTTATTTGGCTTTTGATTTTCCACACGCCAAAGTGAAGAAAAAAGTGTTTATTTATATTGGGATTATAATCCCAATAATTATCTTTGATATAATCATCTCGTAATACGGGTCAGCTATATTTCACCTTTGATTTTTGTAACAATGAAAAGATTTCTTAGTTATTCCGTCATTTTTCTAATTTTAATTCTGACGTCTTGCAAAAAAAATACAGATCCGATAATTGAACCAAGCCCGGTTCCAACTTACAAAGTAGAATTCACACAAGGTGAAAATTATAAGACGGTTCGAAAAAAGCTGGAGTTTGAAAAAGGGACTTTATTAAAAGGCTACAATGATAAGGTGCTTTTCTCAAATGAAGATCTGTCGAATCCGAGTTACGTATTCGAAACGGAAGGAGCTTCCGGTAAATTGAAGCTCGTTTTGCGCATCGAAGACAACGGCTCTTCTGAAATTACACAATTCGGTTTCAAGGTTTTCAAAAATGGTAAGCAGGTACTAACTATGAACCAATCGGCTAGTGGGAATGCCACCAAGGAATATCTTATAAGTATTTAAAGAAGTGGGATTGAGCAGAAACGAACATCTGCTCAATCTCTTAATATTACCATCTGCGCCTAACTAATCCTTGCCTTTTAAGAATCTCATCCCTTCGTGTTTGTTTAACCATTTCGATATTTTTTGAAATTTCACTTTGGATGTCAATAGGTTCTGGGGATTTTATAGTAATGGTAACTTCAGTTATCCCTCTTGAAATACTGGTATGAGTAGCAGGCTCATTTTCTTCAAAAAGGCTTCCTACATGAATTTTCAAAATGTCTGTAATGAGGAATATTTGAGATAGCGTTATTTCTCCTGCACCTCGTTCCATCTTTTTATACTGATCCTCTGATATTTGTAAAACGGCAGCCATATCTTCTGGTTTTACGCCATTTGATCTTCGCACCTGTGCAATTTTCTTGATGATTTCCTTCGACTGTTGATTCATGATGTTTGATTTTTTTTTAGAGCTTTTTAATCTACTTTATATGAGTTGCTTAGAGTGAAAACTTAATTATTTAGGTGTTTTTTATTGTAAAAATCAGATTTGAGGTAGTATTATTTGGTAGTCAAAATTAAATTTTTAGCGAGATTCGATTATATTTGGGAGAACTCCTCTAATAACAATCTCTTTGGCAACGAACAAACATGCTACAGTCAGATATCATGCCCTAGATCGATGTTTCAGTAACTTCGGACGAAAGTTTTTTATCGATAACCTCATAGAGGCGTGTAATGAGGCTCTTTTAGAAATTTCAGGCATTGGGGATGGAATTAAACGGAGACAAATCTTTGACGATATTGCTTACATGGAGAGTGAGCAGGGGTGGGGCATTCCATTAGAAAGGATCAAAGAAGGGCGACGTGTATACTATCGCTACGAGGACAAGTCATTTTCCATCAAAAATCAAGGCCTGAATCGACAAGAAGCGCAACAGTTGAATGAGACAGTATCTATACTGTCAAGGTTTAAGGGACTGCCACAGTTTGAATGGGTGGAAGAAATCCAGATCAGGCTTCAAGACACATTTCATCTTAAAAGACCCTCGGGTTCTACCGTCGGATTTGCTCACAATCCATACTTAAAAGGACTCAATCACTTTACGGACTTATTCAATGCCATCCAGAACAAGCAGGGATTGCGCTTAACCTACAAGGCTTTTACGCAGTTGGAAGAGCTGAAGTGTACATTTCACCCATGGTATCTGAAACAATACAATAATAGATGGTTTTTGTTTGGTTACAACGCTGATTTTCATGGGATTTCTAATTTTGCTCTTGATCGTATCGTACACATTGAGGCTGATGCTGCATCCTACTTTGAAAATGAGTCTATTGATTTTGAGGAATATTTTGAGGATATCGTAGGTGTATCGGTTCCTAACGGTGGAAGTATTGAGCATATTCAATTAAAAGTGGAGAATCGCCTTTATCCTTACATCGATACAAAACCCATACATGGGTCGCAAAAGCTAAAAGAGCAAAAGTCAGCATACACCATAATTTCCGTAGATTTGATACCAAATTATGAATTTGAATCGCTTATACTGTCATTAGGTGAATGTGTAGAGGTTCTTAAGCCTCTATCATTCAGAGAGAAGATAATCAAGCGAATTGAATTATGCAATAATAGATATACAAGTGATAATACGAGTACTAAGTACTCCAAAGACTTAAATATAAATGAATAAAATTGGTTTTAAGAATTTTAGAAGATTCACCGAATTTCAACCCATTGATTTAAGTGGATTAACCTTTCTCGTGGGAAAGAATAATTCCGGAAAGTCTACATTGGTGAAAGCATTGCTTTTGATAATTGATTACCTGAAGGCGGATAACTTGAAAACCTTGTCTTTTAACCAAAAAAATATCGAGGATGTAAATATTGTTACTTTTGACCGGGCTTTAAATAGAACGGCGAAAATTAATAAAGAAGAGTTTATAGAGTTTCTTTTGGAACTTGATGGAATTCGTTTTCAAATTATACTTACTGGTCATGGTGATAGCACAATAGCTGACGTTATTAGTTTCTCTATTCATGATACATTCAATGGGTTTTCATTTAATATTAAACCGAATGAGAATTCTATTACAATCGAAACAAGTTCAACGAATAATGTGGAGATTCCCGAAAGTGAAAGATATTTATTAGCCGAATTGGAAGAGCGAAAGTCTGAGATAATTAAGAGTTTAAATGAAGTTAATGAGAAATTAAGTCAGGAATACATAGGCTTAATTCATGAGTTGAAGCAAATAAGAAAAAAAATAAGTGACCTACGTAAAATGGTCAGATCAAAATTGAATGCTGGTCAGTTTAGCCTTCATTCACATTTTTCTAATACTAGCCTCCGAGATGTTTTGCAAGAAGCCATAACAGAGCATTTTAGCGAATATGAAGTCCAATATCATGACATACAAAGGGGTAAAAGGCCTACAAAATCATTTGAATCTCTAAAATCTTTTAGAGACAGTAAATTTATGATTGAAAAGTCGGTGTCGTTTTTGCTCGATTTTCAAAGCAGAACGGAGAATATTTACCTTGGGGCCACCTTAAATAAACAATCTGCACTTTTTGCGATAAGGGATAGCCACAATCCACTAGCACAAGCAATTCATGAATACAAGCAGTTGGGTATTGATAGGAACCAAGGAAGTGATGCTTATAAATTTGTTAGAGACTGGATGCTTAAATTTGAAGTAGGCGACTCTTTTGAAATCGTCATGCATGCAGGTGAGGCGTATGAGGTTGTTGTAAATTCGGGAGGGCTACGAATTCCCTTAGCTGATAAAGGTATGGGGTCGATTCAGGCAATGCTTCTTATAGTCCGTTTCGCTGTTATAATACACAGAAGTCAAAACAATGGTAAAATTTATACCGTAATTATTGAAGAACCAGAGTTGAACTTACACCCTGCGTTACAAAGCATACTGGCCACTTTCTTTCATGAAGTTTATGAAGAGTATAAAGTAAAGCTCATTGTCGAGACACACTCTGAGTATTTGATTCGGAAAACACAGTTGATAGTGAAGAATAAGGAATATGAAGTTGCACCAAACGAAAATCCATTTACTGTAATATACTTTGATAAAGAATTGACTCAGTGGACAATGAATTATCGTTCGGATGGTGTTTTTACAGAAAACTTCGGTTCTGGCTTTTTTGATGTCTCGTCTCAACAAGCAATTAGTCTTTTTAAGAAAAATAAATGAACAGAATTCCTATATACACAGATATTGAAAATATTGTTGAAATATTTTCAATCGACAGGCAGTCTGAGCTTTTTTATGGGATGAAACGATTTATTTCGAAGGAATCTAGTTTGACGTTTTCTGCAAGTGAGGATGAGATAATATCTCATCCTTTGTTTGAACATTTGGCTAAAGAATTTGCTTCGGGTGATTTTATTGTTAATTATATAGATGACGCAGAACATTTTTTGTTGCCTCCATTTAAAACTAATTTGCAAGAAAGGTTTATAAATAAACAGAGTATTCTTTTGTCAAATGATAACGAGAGAATTAGCGGATGTGCAAATAGTAATGGATTTTTGCTTGGTGGTGTTGGAGAAGAACATGAAATATATAGCCGGTTGAACTTCCAGAAAGATTTTTTCAGGGGGAATCGATTATTAACCATAGGCAACGATTTTTTAGACTATAGGAATTTTGAGCCATACATTTTGCCTTTTACGGAAATAATTATTAACGAACCATATTTATTCGTTCCTGAGAGAAGAGACTTTAACTTACAACAGTATTTAGATCACAATTTTAAACCACTTCTAAAATCTTTGCTTTCCAAAGCCAAGAATAAAATTAATATCGTTATTTCTACTTTTGTAAATGAACAAAATCAGCATGAATCAGAGTGGTTCGATTTAGGTTCAAGGTCATTTGAACCACTTTATAGATATTTAAAAGACTTTTTTAGGCAAGAACTTGGTGGTGCTCGATACAAATTGTGGCTAATTGTATCTCCTATGGCTCGCCAAGCAAGACATGATCGTTACATTTTAACAAACTACCAGTACATTGAGAGCGGAGCCGGGCTTACATATTTCGACCACCAAGGGAGTTTTATTAACCGAGGAGAAGGTATTCATTTGTACTCTATAATGCATGATGATATGAGGCAAACGTTTTTACCTTCGGTATTAAACAAAATTCAGCGACAGGTTATTGATAGCGTAAAGATTACCCATCCGTCCCGAATATTTGGTATTGAGAACGGAAACTCACATTTTTTAAACTTTGTATAACAATGCACTTCCACTGCACAGGTAGGCTTTTACTTTGCATGGACAACGAAAGGGAAAATAATTGTAATGGCAAATAATAATAAAGTAGACGTAAGTTTTATCTTCCAAATCACCGACAAAGTGCTTTGGAATGTGTTTAAAAAGAACGAGATAGGTGATGTTTTATTACCCTTTGTTGTAATCCGTAGATTGGACTGCATTTTGGAAAATGTAAACGCGAAAGTAAGATTAGCGTACGAAAACTTCAAAGATAAGGTAAGTGAGGATAAGCTAGACCCTATTCTTCGTAAATCGGCAGGAGGCTTGCAATTCTATAATACAAGCAGGCATACATTGGAATCTCTCAAAGAAAATCCAAAAACCATAGAAATTGATTTCAACAATTACCTCAATGGTTTTAATAAAGAGGTAAGAGACATAATTGATAATTTTCAGTTCGATAAGGTGATTGCTCGGCTAGTTAAAAATAAGCTACTCTACCAAATGGTAGATGCCATATCGCAGGTTGATTTGCATACTAGTAAGGTAGATAATCACAACATGGGATACGTATTCGAGGAGTTAATACGGATTTCCAACGAGCAAAGCAATGAAACTGCCGGAGAGCATTTTACCCCTCGGGACGTAATTGAGTTGATGGTAAAAATTATTTTCAGTACGGAGAAAGAGACTTTGTCGCTGCCAGGTATTATCCGAACGATATACGATCCTACTCTAGGCACAGGTGGTATGATTAACCTGGCTAAAAACTATGTTCTGGACCAGTTATTAGTGGATAGTAAAAATAAGCCTGATCTCAAGACTTACGGACAGGAAATAAATGAGCAATCTTACGCCATAGCCAAGTCGGAAGCACTTATCACCGGCGAAAATGCAGATAACATCAGACACGGAAATACTTTTACGGAAGATAAATTTCCGGACAAGCATTTTCACTATATGTTTGCTAACCCACCGTATGGTGTTACCTGGGCAAAGGATGCGGATTTTATTCGCAATGAAAGTGCAAACCCCGCAGGAAGGTTCTATGCAGGTCTACCGGGCAGCAGTGATGGGCAGCTGTTGTTTTTGCAACACATGATTAGCAAGCTAGAGTTGGAGGGTGGGAAGATTGCCGTGGTTACCAATGGGTCACCGCTGTTTACGGGCAACGCAGGTGGTGGTGAAAGCGATATTCGTAAGTGGATCATCAGCAACGACTGGCTTGATTGCATCATTGCACTCCCCAAAGACCTTTTCTACAATACCGGTATCAATACCTATATCTGGTTTTTGGATAATAATAAACCAAAGCATCGAAAGGGGAAGGTCCAGCTTATTAATGCAAATGTTCTCGAAGATAAAGCCAGTGGAATTGAAGGTTTTTGTCGTCCAGAAAAACGCAGTATGGGTAACAAACGTAATAAAATTGAAAGCTTTCATATTGACAAGCTAGTAGAGCTTTATGCCGATTATCGACCTGGGCAATATTGCAAAATTTATAATAACGATGATTTTGGCTACTATCAGATAACCGTGGAGCAACCGGAATATGATTCTATGGGTAGTCCTATCATAGATAGAAAAGGGAATGTCAAGGCAGATACAAAGAAGCGGGATAAGGAAAATATTCCTTTGAGCGAAGACATTGAGGTATATTTCCAGAAAGAAGTATTACCTCACGTACCTGATGCATGGATTGATTTTGAGAAAACTCGTATTGGTTATGAAATTAACTTTACCAAGTACTTTTATGAATACAAGGGGCTTAGACCATCCAATGAAATAAAAAGTGAGATTGAAGATTTAGAGTTTGGTAGTGTCGGACAAAAAGGGATTACTGAACTTTTAAAGGAGTTGTTGGGATGATGAAGAAGTATGACAAATATAATGAAAGTGGAGTTAAATGGATCAAAGAATTTCCTTCTGGATGGGAAATCGTTAGATTCAAAAGGTTGGCAAAAATTAAGAATGGTAAAGATCAAAAGGAGGTTTCTATTGATGAGGGTGGCTATCCTATCCTAGGAACCGGTGGAGAGTTTGGGAGGGCATTTCAATTTATTCATGATAAACCATCTGTCTTATTAGGCCGAAAAGGAACTATTAATAAACCGCAGTTTATTGAAGAACCTTTTTGGACAGTTGATACATTATTTTATACTGAAATCTACGACGACGTAAATCCAAAATATCTATTTTATTTATCACAACAAATTCCGTTCGATTTACTGCAAGAAAGTAGCGCGGTTCCTAGCATGACTCAGGAGAAGCTAAATAGTGTATATGTGGTTAAGCCGTCTTTGGAAGAACAAAGTCAAATCGCGAAATACCTCGACCATCAAACCGCCATTATTGACCAACTAATTCAGCAAAAAGAGAAGCTGATAGAATTACTCAAGGAAAAAAGACAATCTGTCATTAATGAAGCAGTTACCAAAGGTCTTAATCCCGATGCAAAAATGAAGCATAGTGACATTGAATGGTTGGGAGAAATACCTGAAGGGTGGAGTCTTACCCCCTTGAAGTACTTGGCCTCTTTGAAAGGAAGATTAGGATGGAAAGGACTCAAGGCTGAGGAATATGTTGAAAAAGGCTTCGGTTTTCTTTCGACTCCCGATATAAAGAATGATTTTATTGACTTCAACAACATCAATTTTATAACTGAAGCACGATTTTTGGAGTCTCCTGAGATAATATTAGAAGTTGGTGATGTGCTTTTGGTTAAAGACGGATCTACTCTTGGAATTGTAAATATCATAAAAGAATTGCCAATACCGTCAACTGTGAATTCATCAATCGGAATTATTAGAGTTGTTGATCATAACAACTTAAGTCCAGAGTATTTATTTTGGCTATTGAAATCAGACTACATGCAAGTGATAATCAATAGATTGAAATCGGGTCAAGGTGTTCCACACTTGTTCCAGAAGGATATTAAAAACTTTGTAATCATTTTACCGTCGCTGGAAGAGCAAAATAGAATCGTTAATCATATTCAACAAATGCATAATATAGTGAATATGGTAATCAGATCTACGGAAATTCAACTAATAAAACTAAAAGAGTACCGACAATCCATCGTATTCGAAGCTGTTACCGGAAAAATCGATGTGCGGGATTGGCAACCTAATAACCCAATATTAGTATAGCTATGGCAGAAGGTACTAGAGAGAAACATTTCGAAGATCATGTGGTGAAATACCTTTCAAAGATTGCTCGTCCCGAATTTACGGAATATGTAGAGAAGGGGAATTCCTGCTATGACAAAGGCTTATGCCTTATACCGGAAGACCTGTTAGGTTTTATAAAAGACACGCAGCCTAAAAAATACGAAGCTCTTTTTAATCAATATGGAGCTGCTACTGATACCAAATTAGTAGAACTGGTCGCTGATCAGGTCAACAAGAGCAAACTCAAAACACTACAGGTATTTCGAGAAAAGGTAAAGGACAGAGGTCAATACTTAGATCTGGTTTATTTCAAACCATCTCATAGTAAAACTCCTGAGCACCAAGAAGGGTATTTAAAAAACAGGTTTACCATCATCAGGCAATTAAAGTATTCCCGGAAAAATGAAAATTCAATTGACATTGTTCTTTTTGTAAACGGATTGCCGGTTGTGACTATGGAGTTGAAGAATGCCTTAACAGGTCAGTATCTACACAATGCGGTCGAACAATACATTGAAGATAGAGACCCCAAGGAACTGTTATTAGAGTTTAAAAGGTGTCTCGTCCATTTTGCGGTTAGTACTGAGCAGGTCAGCATGTGTACCGAACTGAAGGGTAGAGAAACATTCTTTTTGCCGTTTAATAAGGCGCTCTTTAATCAGGATGACAACGATTATGCGACTTCATATTTGTGGAAAAATGTTTTGAGGAAGGATGCATTACTTGATTTGATTCAGAATTATGTTAATCTCCAAGTCAATAAGGAGAAATACTATGACACTCAAACAAAAGCATTGCGTGAAAAGGAAAAGCCCGTTCTGATATTTCCTCGTTTTCACCAACGGAGAGCTGTTCAGAATTTGTTAGAAGCAGTAAGGGCGGAAGGAGTTGGCAAAAAGTATCTGATTCAACATTCAGCAGGTTCAGGTAAATCAAATACGATTTCCTGGTTGGCGCACCGTTTATCCGATTTTTATCAACACCCCGATGATGCAAAATCACTCTTCAACAGTGTGATCGTAGTTACGGACAGAAGGGTTTTGGATAAACAAATTCAGGATAACATCCGGCAATTTGAGCAAGTGCCAGGTACAGTGGAATATATAGGTGAAAACAAAACTAGCCAGGATTTAAAGAACGCCATAGAAAGAGGCAAAAGGATAATAATTACGACGCTACAGAAATTTCCGGTTATTTCAGAAGTTGTTGCGCAGAACAGAGAAAAAACCTATGCAGTAATCATAGATGAGGCCCATAGTTCGCAGGCAGGCGAGTCAGCCAGGCATTTGCGAAAAGCTCTGTCATTGGAAGAAGCCGAAACCGCTGATGGCCTAGAAAAAGATTTGGACGATATCATAACAGATGAAATCAAGCAAAAGGGAGATCAGAATAACATCTCTTTCTTTGCATTCACAGCCACACCAAAACAAAAAACCATTGAATTGTTTGGTACTCTACGTAATGGCCGGCGAGAAGCCTTTGACCTCTATACAATGGAACAGGCTATTAAAGAAGGTTTCATCAAGGATGTGCTTAAAAATTATGTGAGCTGGAAACGGTACTATAAGCTAATTAAGCGTACGGAAATAGAAGATAAAGAGTACGATAAGAAAAAGACAGTTAGAGTGCTGTCGTCTTATGTAGATTTACAGGATCACGCAATTGAAAAAAAAGCAAGAATTATGATTGAGCATTTTGTGTCGCAAACACAAAATGAAATACAGGGTAAGGCAAGGGCGATGCTCGTTACCCGTTCTCGTCTTCACGCAGTGCGGTTCAAACGCAAGTTTGATGATATTATGCGTGAAATGAAATTACCATATAGCGCACTAGTTGCTTTCAGCGGAACTGTTACTGACGCTGAAACGGGACAAGATTACACAAAAGAAAACATGAATAATCTGGGCGGTAGGATAGATATACCTGACGCTTTAAAACTTCCGCAGTTCAGAATACTGATTGTGGCAAACATGTATCAAACTGGGTTTGATGAGCCGCTGCTACACACCATGTTTGTAGATAAAAAGCTGGGAGGAACAAGCACAGTTCAAACGCTTAGTCGACTTAACAGAACTACTGCAGGTAAGGATACCACAATGGTTTTGGATTTCGTAAATGATCCGGAGAAAGTTCAGGAGGATTTTCAAGCATATTACGGAAGTAATTATATGGAGCTCAATGATCAAACAGAT
This sequence comes from Dyadobacter koreensis, assembly GCF_900108855.1. Classification (GTDB taxonomy): domain Bacteria; phylum Bacteroidota; class Bacteroidia; order Cytophagales; family Spirosomataceae; genus Dyadobacter; species Dyadobacter koreensis. The sequence continues at coordinate 295,576 of NZ_FNXY01000007.1, read as the reverse complement.
CCGAATAGTCTCTACGATGTACAGCATAAAGTAGAGGCGTTTAATATCATTTATAAAAACGATATTGAAGCATATGCCAGGCTTTTCTTCACCAAAGGTGACCACAAAGAAAAATTGCAGCCAATCCTAAATGAAGTGGTTGACAGGTATGGTGCGGAATTGAGCGACGATCAAAAAGTAGCGTTTAAAGCGACCATTAAAGATTTTGTAAGGCTTTATAGATTTTTATCTCAGATCATCACTTTTACAGATGTTCAATTAGAGAAATACTATGTTTTTCTATCTGATTTGTTTAAGAAATTACCAGCCAATACAAACGCTTTGCCCACGGAAGTGTTGGAAGAAATAGATCTGGATAGTTACAAACTTCAACACCAGTTTACCACTGACTTAGCGCTGGAAAGTAATAGTACGGCAATGCAGGGAATGACACCAGGAGGGGATGGTAAAAAGGAAGATGAAGAGAATGAATGGTTGACGAAAATCATCAAAGTACTTAACGAGACATACGGTTTGGAGTTGAAAGATGAGGATAAGGTTGAGTTCGAGAAAATGCGTAAAAATATTTACGAGAATGATGAGCTTATGGGTTTCTTCAACACCAGAAATAGTAAAGATAATATTCAGGACAAGTTTAATGACGAAATTGATAATGAACTGTTAAACTTCATAAATACCAAATTGGAGCTATATAACAAACTATCTGAGGATAAGGCAAATATGATGTTTAAGAGACTATGGTTCAATGATATATATGACCAAAGGGTGAGGGGAATACAGAAATAATGTATCGCCTTTCGTGTTTTTGAAATGCCTCCGCCTCAAATCTAAAACCGTTTTTGCGAATGCTGCCAATTACTATCACATATCATTTATGACTAACAAATAAAAATTGATGAAAGCCTCCTCCGCAAACCTCTTGACAGTAATAAAAGGTCCTAAACAGTTTGTTATTCCTATTTATCAGCGGACTTATAGCTGGCAAATTAGTCAGTGCAATAAGCTGCTTAATGATATTCTAAAAGTTAGTGCCGATCCAACATTACCAGGCCATTTTATCGGATCAGTAGTTTACTTTCAGGAAAGTATTCATACAGTCTCCGATGTGCCAAGACTACTAGTGATTGATGGCCAGCAGCGTATAACTACTGTGTCGCTATTGATTGCTGCACTGGCGGATTTTATGAAAAAGCATGAATCAAGCTTGGATACCAATTTTTCTAAACTTCAAAACTATTATTTACTAAATCCAGAGGAGGATGGCGATTTAAAGTACAAGTTGTTATTGACGAAGAGAGATAAAGAGACTTTCATTAATATAGTAAATGGCATACAGCCGGAGGGCGATTACTCTCTACGTGTTGTGGAAAATTTTGAGTTTTTCAAGGAAAAAATAAACTCGGAAAATGTTTCAGATATATATAATGGCATTTTGCGACTCTTTGTGGTGGACGTTGCACTTGAAAAGGATAAAGATAATCCGCAATTGATATTTGAAAGTATGAACTCTACTGGTCTTGATTTGTCTCAGGCCGATTTAATCCGTAATTACGTTTTAATGGGTCAAGATATAAAGGTACAGACGAAATTGTACGAAAAATATTGGTATCCAATGGAACGAGGATATGGTAACGATTATGCTTCTACGTTCAATAGCTTCATGAGGGACTATCTTTCTGTTAAAACAGGAATGATACCCCAAATTGATAGGGTTTACGAGCAATTTAAAATTTATGTTCGAGATAGTAAGGATCCCGATGTAATAGCAGGAGTTGTCCAAGATATAGAGAAATTTTCCCGGTATTACGTAAATATCGTTTTACATAAAGAGCCGGATCAAGATCTTCAAAGAGGCTTTCGGGCTCTATCGAAGTTAAAAGTGGACGTTTCTTATCCATTCTTACTTCCTGTATACAATGATTTCTGTGACGGATTGATTAGTAAAAGCGAATTTTTAGAAATAGTCAGTCTTATTGAAAGTTACGTTTTCCGCCGAGCCATATGCGGAATTCCCACAAATAGCTTAAACAAGACCTTCGTTACGCTTTATAAAGCAATTGTAAAGGAAAACTATGTGGAAAGTTTGCAGGCTGCATTCCAAGGTATGGAGAGCTATAAGAGATTTCCTTCAGATATAGAGTTCCGGAAAGAAATTGCTTTGAAGGATGTTTACAATTTCCGTCCCCGGAATTATTTGCTAAATAATTTAGAGAATTATGGACGCAAGGAGCTAGTCAACATTGATGCTTGTACCATTGAACATGTTATGCCACAAAACCCGGATCTTTCAACGGATTGGCAAATTATGTTGGGTGATACGTGGAAGGAGGTCCAGCAATCCTACTTACACACCCTAGGTAATTTAACTTTAACTGGTTATAATTCAGAACTTAGCGATAGATCATTTCAGCGGAAGAAAGTTATTGAGGGAGGATTTAATGACTCGCCCTTAAGGTTAAACCGTTATATGAAGTCTGTGGATGTTTGGACGGAGGAACAAATTATACAAAGAGCAGAAGAGTTGGCAGGGAAAGCAATTGAGATATGGAAATTTCCAAATCTTACAGATGAAGTGATGAATCGTTACATTGGAAATGAAGAAAAGGGCAGTGCAGATTACGATTTAGATAGTTATGAGTTCTTAAAAGGTGACAAACTTGAATTATACTTTGCTCTCAGGAAGAGGGTTATGAATGTTGACAGTTCGGTAAAAGAGGAATTTAAGAAACTTTACATTGCTTTTAAATCGGTAACAAATTTCGTTGATATCGTTCCTCAGAAGTCTCGACTAAGATTATCTTTAAATATTGAATTTGACAAAATACATGATCCACTTAATTTGTGTAAGGACGTTACTAATCTAGGTAGATGGGGTAATGGTGATGTTGAGGTAGGCCTACAATCACTTGATGATTTGGATAATGTGATGGATTTGGTGCAACAAGCATTCGATGCCCAATTTGAAAATGTTTGATTCCTATCTTTAACTCAATCCTCTAATTAACTTTTATCAAATTTCATATGGCAAAGATTGACCTTCCTATTACCGTACGTGGAAGAAATATTTCTGAAAACAATATTCCTACTGTGTGTAATATTTATATCATGCTGCGGAAGTTAATTGCTTCGAAAGGGGATACGAATTATTTAAAGAACTGGGAATTAAGAAGTTATCATGGGTATAATATTGAGTCTATAAAGTCTCGTTTACTAACAGCTGATTCGGAAACGCAAAGGATTGAAATTATTAAATCACATATTTTAGATAATTTTCCAAACAGTTTTGGCCCTCATTTCGTGGACATTTACTTGGTGGCATATTTGACAGAGTTTTTTGGTCCAGGCAAATCCGTTTTTATGGATCACTTAAAGAATTGGGTACCCAATGAAGGGTCTAGAAATGCAATTCGTCAGGTTGGGCTGGGTGATGGAAAGTATCTTGGGTTGTTAAATCCAGATGGGACGGTGAAGGATTGGGCGTTTTTTGAAAAGTTTTTTTCCAGCCGTAACAATTTATTTAAGTGAATATTTTTCAGACCAAATGTGACCTATATTTGACTGACCTTGTACTTTAATATTTGATTGGAAAATTAAAGATTAAAGTACAAATCAGACTACTAGCGTAATAATTACTATGGAAAGTTTCACGTTATGATGTGAAAGTCATAATAGAATAATAGAAAGTCATTCTTTTTTCGGAAAATGATTTTAAAGCGAGACTATCTGTAATATATTTTCTGACTTTTTGTATGGTATATACTCATATACGTTTTCTGAAAAAAGAACACTTCCATCCTTATTAAAAATGATGCAGTGAACCTCGCTGCCGCCCGAAAACTCAATACTACTTGCTCTAAAAGTGCCATTTATTTTCCTAGTACTACCATTAGAGTATGCAGACAATTTGATAACATACGAGTCATCTTCAATAAATTTTTGAACTATTTTTTCCGCGCGAAGTATCGTAGTAAGTATGCTCATATTATTACCTGCCGTTGTGGTAGATAGTAGGGTGTCAAATTGATTATAGGTTGCTGTTATTTTTTGTAAATTTTGTTTCAATTCCGTTATTTTTAGCACTTTTGATTTTATATTTTCGACCTTTTTTATTTCTGTCTCTGTTGATAGATCTGACTGAAACGTTGTCAACTTTTCATCGAGAGATTGAATGTTTAATTTTGCTTTTTCATCCAATTCTTTTAATTCAATTAATAAGTTTGTAAAGTTATTCCTTTTGGAACTACTATCGTTAGCAATATTTACTGGGTATGCAGCTGGGTAGAAAACACTCCAGTCAGGTTTTTCTATACGCACCACTTTCGAAAAAGTTGCTATAAGTGCAGTTTCATCTAAGGTGATGTCATAATTATTTATATCTGTTGAAATTTTGAAAAACGAAAAAATATCGGCAACGGTTCTGATTATGCCGCCTGCAGCGAATCCCAATAGTAATGGATCAAAGGTCCCACCACTAAGATCCTCTTTATCAAAAATAGTACTGTCAAATGTTTTGAACGTTTCGATAAACAATTGCTTTATTGACTCGATTTGGTCTAACATTCCTTTATAGAGATCTATTTGCGGGAAGTCAGCTGAATTGTAAATTATTAGATTTAAATTTTTATTTTTTGAAAACGGTTGGTTGTCAATGATTTTTATAAGTTTGTCAAAGCAATCATACAATGCCTTACCAGCTAGTAGGTGATTTTCAATAGAATTTCCCTCGCTTGTGATCTTCCCGTCAACGGCTTTTACGTCAGGTCCTTTCCAACGATCTCTTGCTGATTGAAGTGCTTTTAAATTAGATGCAGCGATACTTTCATTTGCAGTTGCAAATTGCTGTTTTGTTAAAGGATTATCTAAGTCAAGCAATTTCTTCTTTGACTCGGCTGCTTCAAACAAAAATTGAGCAAGTTGCTTTTTCTTTTCCGCATTGGCAACTTCTTTATCAAGAAGAATTTCTTCTTCAGTTTTTGGTAGATTGGTTTCCTGTCCTGGCATTTTTAAAGTGTTAAGGTTGACAGTTTTGCTTAGAAAGAGGGCAAATCATTAACATTTTATCCTCCCATTAGATCATCATCTATGTTATAGTCTATGGCAGTTCTTTTCAGTATAGAAAAAAAATCTTTTCTATTGTAAAAACTGTTGTTGTTAAATAATCCTTGAGAACGCACAGGTACAAATTTGTCTTTTGCCGGACTTTTTGCATCATGCAACCACAATGCGTCAATATGAAGAGCAGGGATTCTCAATGTTCGCACTTGGATACTTTGGTTCTCTGTGTCCTGATTTAAAATAGTCTTGAACGCAGTTTCATAGCTTTTTACAAAAAGTTTGTCCTGATACATTTGTGGTTCCGAGCCCTCTGCTGTATTGTTTAGATCATAGATGAAATTAAATTTACTACTTGACGTTTCAATTACCCTAGTGCCGGTACGATGTGGTACAGGGCTTTTTATATTTTTTAGTTCGTCAAGTCCTAGAGTAAATGTAGCATGGGGAAAACTTAAATCCTGACTTTCTTCTCCACCTATTAAGTTGTGTATTTGTAAAGTATCCGTTGGACTTTGTCTTCTAATTCGTGATATTTTAGCCAGTTCGGAATTCGGGAGTTCTATGAATTTAAACATGATTATGGTTTTGTAATGAAGGTATGAGTCCATTTGCCTGAACCTTGATATGCAGAAAGAAAGGCTGCCTCCGTAACTTCTATCTTTCCATCAGTTGGATCGTCAATACTAAAGTAATTGACACCATCAACTGACTTACAGCCGTAAAGAACTACAAAATGTCCGCCACCACCTACCCAGCCAATTCTACAGCCAATTACTTTTCCATTTTTTAGTTCATCTTCAACCTCATTGAAAGTCAGTGTATCGGAATATTTGATAAAATTGTCCGTAATTGTTAAAGCTTCGTGTAAGTACCATGGCTTATTGCACGGTTCAGGGAATTGGCAGCATTCTGAATTTAATGCTGCCTCTGCCAATGAACATTGTGTCCAAGTACTACTATTATCATAGAACAATGAGATGCTAACTGCTGTTGCAGCCCAACACCATTGTGTCTGAATCTGTTTCTGGATGCTAAATGTTAACATCACTGGTGTGGAGCCACCTAAAATGCTGGTGAAATTTTCAGCAGGTTTTAAATTAATAAGGCCTAACGATCCGATAGAAAATTTCTCTATCCCTTGACGTAAGATATCTGGCATTTTTGTTAAATATTGAGTGTTTCGAATTTACAATAGAGTGGTTTTAATCGATCAATCAGCCTTGGCATTTGTTGTTTTAAAATTAAAGATTGAGGAAATATTGAATTTAGTGACAATGCCGAAACTTAGTCTGCGCAATGGCGGCCGTAGATTCATATCATCGACCGGTTTGGCTTTTTCAATATTATTCGCAATGTCGGGTAGCTCAACATAGAGCCCTCCAAGAAATTTGCGTTTTTTTCCTAAAAAATATACCCCTAAGCCGATATTTGTGAAATTTTTAACATATGCCGTGTCACTACTCGATAAAGATGATCGCAAATATGGATTTATAATTACCTTCGAAGTGTCATTGAGGTTTAATTCAGCAACTAGGTCAATATTTAACTCATGAACATTGACTCTTGAATATTTGCCTCCATAAGCTGTCAACTTTTTTTCTTGGATTAATGTCTGATTTGAGAGTGTATCGGTTCGTCTTAAAGTATATTCTTTGGATGTAAGCATTGAAAAATTATCCGTTTTGACTAAACTGTATGTTGCACCTATCCAAAAATTCCTGTACAGGAGATTAACTCCAATACCTAAGTGCTCTCCTTTGAAAAGCGTGTCTTTAAATGAATTGGAGAAATCCGGGGTGGAAACTCCTAAAAATCTTTTAAATTGTCGTGCCTTAATTCCACCTTGTAAAAATACATTTAGTCTCCAAAATTTATTATCCTTAAAAAAAGTATTATTTGCTTTTGACCTTTCAGCAATGTTTTTATCTTGTATTATCTTAATTCTACTGCCGTAAATATTTCGAATTTCTTTTCCATTTCTTTTTACACTGCCCATGAAAATTTTTAGCTCATCATCGTCAACACCATAATTTTCTATAAAGGATTGAATTTGATCGGATCTTTGTTGATCAATTTGATATTTAAGATCCTTAACAATGTTTTTTCTTTTTTGGGGATTTTGAATAAGATTTTGTTGAGCAGAGATCATTAATTTTACGCTGTCGACATAATCTTGGGTCTGAATTTTTCCAATTAAGGCATTGTTTGTTATAATATTTTGATATAAAACACTTTCATGGTATTTTTTGCTAATACTAGAATTGTTGGAGAAAGAGTATCCTGTAAAAAATAAAAAGCTCCCTTCGGCAACAATGTCTCCTGCTTTAAATAAATTTGACAATCCTTCTTCATTCTTTCCTGTAATATTTATACCGATAAAACCTCGATTTGCGGTGGTGTCAAATACACGTCCATAATTGTTTAGACCGAATACTACCTCCGTTTTGCCTATATCTACCGATAACCCAGCTCCTTTGAGTGGAAGTGGGATTGAGCTTTTTCCATCTGCACTTTGAGTAAGAAACTGCCCTAATGTTACTGAAATACTATTTATAATTAAGAAGATTGATAAAACTAGTCTCATAATTAACCGATTTTTACGAGTTGATTGATAGTTCCATGGCCTCCTGAAAAATTGAAGTCTATCGGCTGTGTCAACAAATTTTTCCCCAAGTAAATCAGTTGCAATGTCCCAGTTCCATTACCTGTTGCTATTGCTGAGACTGTGATTTGTCCTGATAATGGAATAAAATCTAACTCTACATTCCCTGTGTCAGCGGGGGTAGGAACACTTTTGTTTTCTATTGAGATATTTATAAGCGTTATTTGATCACGAGTAAATTCGTACTTAATTGAAGCCTTATCTGCTCCGCCGGATAGACTAACTGTTGATAATTGCTCATTATTTTCTTTAACAATAATCTCCAAGGTAATTTTGATAGATTTTCCGAGTAGATTCCTGATTTGCTTTTGGCTAAGTTTGATTTTTTTCGACATTTTAAGAGAGGTTGGTATAAGTTAAATGAGTAGTTGTATAATGCTTAAAAGAGATTTAAATTATGGTATTATAATCTTCTAAAATTGTGAATTAATCTTAGAAGATTAATACCCTTTCCAGACATAATTATTTAACGGTAACTATGTTGTATCAATTTATAACTTTATGTCTTTCAAGGTCTTCTGAAATATAATACCATGGAAAAGAAAATAGAGATATTTCAAAGTAGTGAAGGGCAAACTCAGATAGAAGTAAAGTTTGAAAAAGACACTGTCTGGCTCAACCGTAGTCAGCTGTCGGAGCTTTTTGGTCGAGATATAAAAACACTCGGTAAGCACATAAATAACGTATTCGACGAGGGAGAATTAGAGAAATCTGCAGTTGTCGCAAATTTTGCGACAACTGCAGCAGATGGTAAAGTCTATAAGGTGGATCACTATAGTCTTGATGTAATCATCTCAGTTGGATACCGTGTTAAATCTAAGCAAGGTACCCAATTCCGTAAATGGGCAACCCAACGCTTAAAAGACTACTTAATAGAAGGATATATTATCAACGAACAACGTCTTGCTCAGAAAGAGCAACAGGTGCAAACGCTCAAAGACGGTATTCGGATTTTAGGCAGAGCAATAGAAAGTAAAATCATTGATACTGACTTCACATGGCTGAGCCAATTTGCAAAGGGCTTGGAATTACTAGATGATTACGATCATGAAGAGTTAGACCGTAAAGGAATTAGCACTAGACAGGCAATTTATCCGAAACTATCAGACTATCAGCAAATCGTCGAAATCATGAAAGCGGATTTTGATTCCGATGTTTTTGGAAAGTAAAAAGATGGGAGTTTTCAAAGCGCAGTGATACAGATCAGCAAGGGTTTTAGTGACGTGGACTTTTATCCTTCCCTCGAAGAAAAGGCGGCAACCTTACTTTATCTCATTATAAAAAATCACGGTTTTGTAGACGGTAATAAACGGATTGCCGCTGCGTGTTTTTTGTTGTTTCTAAAAAGAAATTCTCTTTTGAAATCCAAATCTGGAGATCCAATAATAAGTAATGAGGCTCTTGCCAGCCTCACTTTGTTTGCCGCGGCGAGTAAGCCGGAAGAAATGGAGACGGTGAAAAAATTAGTGGTAAGTGTGCTTAATAGAAATCAGTAATTACATTTTGTCCAGCAGATGCTCAGGAGTAGTAGGGGGAAATAACCGGGGAAATTATGGCGGATGTTATTAAAAAGTCAATTTTTGTTACCCATTTGTTACCTGAGTCAAATTTTAGGCATGTAAAATATTGATAATTAGCTTGTTGAGCGACTTGGTTACTTTCTGTATCGGCAAGTAGAAGGCCAACCCGGCGTGTTTGTATATATTATTCTGGAAAAAATGACGAAGGGAACCGTCGTTGATGGAACAGGATAAATAAAGTTTCTGTGGGAACTTATACAGTTACGGCGAGCTTTACGGGCATTGTTACGCAAAAAAATACGGTAACCGTTACAGTCGGAGAAACCAGCTCGGTAAGTTTCACTTTAGTCAAGGACAATCAGCAATTACAGGAGGTTGTTATCAGTGGGGAGAACTGGCTGATGAATAAAGAGACTGACTATGTGGTACGTATGCTGCTGAAAAATCTTGAAAATCCGCAGGTCTGTTAAGTTGTGGGTAAGGATCTGATGAAAGAGCAGGTGATGACTGATGTGAAAGATGTCTTTTATGCTGCTGCCGGTGTTACGCCTGCCGAATATTTTACCGGAAGTTTTGCCGTTGTGTTCCGAGGTTTTACCAACTTTGACTATGCAAGAAATGGGATGGCGACTTCGGTTTAAAGGACTGGAACTGAAATCGCTAATTTTGAACGGATCGAAATGATCAAAGGCCCGTCAGGTACACTGTCTGGTTCACAGGTATCCATTTTTGGCTGCGCCATGAATTTGGTTACCAAAAGATCCTATGCTGCATTTGGTGGCGAAGTGGGTTACAGCATGGGCAGTTTTGAATTAAGCAGAGCAACGGTTGATATCAATACCCCGCTGAATCAAGACAAATCAGTACTGCTCAGATTCAACGCCGTCAATCATCAGCAAAACAGTTCAAATGAATATCGGAAAATAAACGGTTTGTGATCAGTCCGAGCCTTTCTTATCAGGCAAGCGATCGCCTTTCATTCCTGTTTGATTTCGGACATTTCAAAAAGTGATGCAACACGGCTGGCCTAAACGCTGCTTTTTGCAGATCAGGTCCGTTTCAAATCCACCAAAGACATTCCGCAGGGTTTTAAAAAAATCTTTCTTTCATAATGATTTGCTCAGCGATGCAAAGGCCACAAATACTTTGGGAAGGCAGGATGTCAAATCAGTAAAAACTATACATCATCCACGGGGTATCGGATGTAAACGAATTTTTGAATCATAGCTATCAGCCATATGTGAACTGGATCAGTGCCGATACAACAGTCATAAGTATCAGCCATTTTGAGCCAAGAGAAAGAACGTATGCCAATGTTCAGTAGAATTTTATTGGCAGTTTCAATACCGGCCGTTTTGCTCATAATCTGTTGATCGCAGCCAGTTACGAATACAACGATGAACCGTGACTTACAGCGTCATTCCGCTTGAAAAGATCAATATTAATAACACCTTTTAAAGAGTGGGGCTGAGCAGAGTGAATATAATGATGGCAAATCCTTCCACCACAACTTTGCATGATGCCTACGGTGGAAATATTTTGGGTATATATGTTTCCGACGTGATCAACCGGACAGATCGTTTTTCAACCATGCTGAGTCTTCCTTATAAACATTTTGAGCAAACTTATGACGGAGGTTTTGTTCAGCCTTCGCTTTCTCCCAAACTGGGAATCGCTTATCAGATCGTAAAAGATCAGGTATCGCTGTTTCGAAATTTCATGAACGGGTTTCAAAACCAGCGACCCGTCGAGCAGCCAAATGGCAGTCTGTTTAAACCAAAGCCTGTTTCAGCCAATCAGTTGTAAGCCGGTGTAAAAGCCGAATTGCTTGGAATTAGACTGGGTGGCAGCATCAGTTATTATCATATTAGAGTCGACAATGCTCTACGCACCCATAATGCAAGATATAGTTTCCAGAATGGTCAGCAGCTCAGCAAAAGCCTAAGATATAATCCGAGGTTATAATACGGTAAGCGTTGCGGTGATCGATAATGGAGTACAATATCACAACGATTTGACAGGAATGGAACGCTTAGTTATTAAGTATTATTGGGAATACGTTTTGCCTGATTAACAACAGAAATTTCTAGCTACATAGGTTTTATTGCCGTTTGAATTAATATAATAACATCCTCCTCTGGGGCCTGTGTAAACTGGTTTCCCATTGTACATGCCGCAGCTTGGATCGGTAGGATTGGTTGGTGTAGTGGGATTGGTTGGTGTAGTGGGATTGGTTGGTGCAGTAGGATTGGTTGGTGCGGTGGGATTTGGTGTCGTGGGATTGGAGACAACCGCAATTGGTTCTTCAACAATTACAATCGTTGTTTTTTTTGTTAAATCTGTCGAGCTATTTATAACTGCCTGGGAGGCACTGGTAGATCTGGTAATATCTGTTTTTCCCTTAATTTTTGTAGCCAGACTAATTGTACCCTGCACAACCTCTTTACTAACAATGATGGCAATAGTTTGATTAACGTATGTTTTGTAAATTAGTACCTGAGGTAGCTTTACATTTACCAAACTGTCCGGCTTTCCCGTATTAGGATTAGGGAAATAGATACTTACCATACTGGCATCACCACTGATGGAAGCTTCAAACACATTCATGTAACCGTTAATCTGATATAATTGAGTCAGATTGTTATAAATGAACTCGGTTTGCAGACCCGGTTTTTCTGAGCGGATCATGGGCGTTATCTTGCTAGAACTTAAGGCTTGCACCACGATTTTCTGACCTGCCGATAATTTTACTTCGTTGTAATTTTCCTTTGGATTAGACGCATCATTGTTGAAAGTATATAAGGTCTCATCCGAAATATTCTCGATTGTATAAGGATAGCGAACTTCCTGTTCTTTGGGGATATTGGGTGATACTGTCTTCGCTTCTTCTTTCGAGCAGCTCAGCAGATTTGCAATTAAAATTAGGTAAAAAACAGCATTTTTAAGAAGAAATGGAAAATAGCCTTTATAAAAAGGAGCAGGATAATTGTTTTTCATTTATAACATTGAGTAGATGACCAGCAACGTTACGAAAAGCTATCTGACTTCAAGCGTATAAATGAATAAACTTATTTTACGGTTAAAATAGGCTGTAATCCGGTACATTGAGGCGGCTCCGAGAAGCGGGCCAGGATTTTGTACTTAGTGATGTAAGATGTAAGTCAAAAATCAGTTAAAATCTGAAGAAGCTAGGATACTTGTTTCAAGCAAGAAACGAGCGCCGCGCAGTGATCAGACTGTTGGCATTCTGTTGAAGTGCGAAGGAAATTTACCAATCTTACATTATTTTTGATGGCAACCAAAATCCCCTAAGTCTACAATTCATTATGCTGAGAAGGATATTGAGGTATTGCATAGGTTTGTCATTTTTCGTCAATGTTCTGGGCGTTCTACTGATAAGCAAAAACTGGTAGGAATCTGGCATACTGAATTTGAGGCTATGCCACATCTTAAAGGTCCGCTCGATGTTGAGCTGCGTCATGATTTTTTTCTGATTCATGGAGCGGCAGGTTTGCAATTCCGGAATCAATGGCGGAAGGAATATTGTCTGGTATAAACATAACAGATTCAAAAATATTCCTGGACCTAGGCTAGGGAACGACATTTACTGGTAATCTTTCGAAGAATAAATCAGAAATTGAAGGTCTACTCAATTACCCAGTCGCAAATCTGAAACGCTGACTTTGACGAAAACAGATCGTTGGACGTCACAGCGACCGGGGAGGATTGATCGGGAAAATCGCGCGCTGCTAAAATAGAGCTATCAAGCTCCGCCTGTACCGGTGATGGTTAAACTGTGATGGTTCATAACATTCGCTACACTTACAGTCTCCTTTGATTTCTCTAAAAAGTTATATTCATATTTTTTGTATTGCGATCAATTCTTTAAATTAATGATCATTTTTTCTCGCAATCCTCTCTCACATATCCGGAGAGGTTGCGAGAAAAAATGAGGTGTTTCTGATCCAACCACCTTATTATGGCCATTGAAAATTTAAAGATTGAAGCCCGGCAGAAGTGGGTAGCGCTTTACAAGCAATTGGGAAATATCTCAGTAACCGCTCGCAGATGTGGTATTGCTAGATCTACTTTACAGCGCTGGCTTAAAAGGCAGGACGAAGAGAAGTTGGTTGACCGATCACATCGCCCAAAGCGGTTAGGCTGTCAAAAGTTTAGTATTGAGCAAGAGACACTTGTACTTAAAATTCGAAATGAGTTTAACTATGGAAAACTAAGAATTTGCTCCCACTTGTTAAGACACCACGAACTGAAAATAGCTACTTCTACCGTAGCACGAATACTAAAAAAACACGCTATAAAACCTATTCGTCGATATAGGAAAAACAATCCGCCAATTAGGTATGCAAAGCTGATCCCAGGTGAACGCGTGCAATTAGACGTTTGCAAGATAAAGGCTGGGTTGTATCAATACACTGCTATTGATGACTGTACGCGGCTAAGGGTGCTAAATCTTTATAAACGACGCTCAGCTGCTAATTCGATTGACTTTCTGGATAAGCTGATTGAAGAATTTCACTATCCCGTTCAGCGCATCCAAACTGACCGGGGACAGGAATTCTTTGCAGTTGCGTTCCAGGAAAGATTGATGGAATACTGCATCAAATTTAGGCCTATTAAGCCGCGATCTCCGCATCTGAATGGGAAAGTTGAGAGAAGTCAGCAGACTGACCTTCAAGAGTTTTACAGAACTGTTGACCTGAACGACCCAGACCTTAATGATAAACTTGCTGAATGGCAATTCTACTATAATTACTTCCGTCCCCACAGTAGTTTAAATGGAAAAACACCGATTGAAGTAGCCAGTGAACATTCCGCTAAAGCGCCATTCTGGGATGAGATTGAAAAAGAATATGATCCAACAAAAGAGAGAATCCGAGAACAGGCTTATTGGCGCGACAAAAAAATGAATAAATACGGCCACCAGAAAAAAACCTAGTTTTGTCCTACTTTTCCAAGCTAATTAAGTGTAGCGGAACTGTAGAACCACTACAGTTGGAAAGTGGATGCATTTAATATGTAGACTGCGAATTCCAAGATATTACACGATCTTTTCGAGAACAAATTGAGGGGAAATATCATGGGGTGGATGCAGTGCTTGTTGCCCAGAATGGAAAGTTGTCGCTTGGACGAATACTTTTATTTAGCTGAACGAGAAAGAATCCATAGTTTACAATCCTGTAAAAAAAGTGTGAGGTCGCTCCTGATTGGTATCGCAAAAGATGGTGGCTTGATCCAAAATCTGAATGCACCATTAACAGCTTTCTTCTGGGCCTACAAGAAATCTATGGAAGAAAAATTCCCACAGCCCACGCCGCGTAATGCCTTAACCCTGATGGCCGGACTGGATTGGCATGAGGACATCCCTTACAAAATGAGTCAAGCTCGGACTGGGGATACGGGTATCAATGGTGGCGGGGTGTATTCGGTGTTAAAGAGAAGGTATTTCCTGTAATCTATGCTGCTGGTTATGGAGGTCAGGTGTTATATATCGTCCCCGATTTAAACATTTAATCCTTACATTGCATCACAACGCTTCGGGTGTAAGTGGCAGTCACTCCCTGACCTGGAAAGATATCGAGAAGTCTATTCCTCCTGCTTTCATCTGATTAGAAGAATTAAGGAATGTACCCAAAATTGCAAAAAAATACACGGAGGCTATTTGACGTAGATAGTTAATTTATTAACTGTCTTATTTTATTTGCTATTTCTTTTGAGTCTTTTTTTGAAATAGATAAATCGTAAATTTTAGAGGAATTATCTTTAAAAATTATTTCTATTTTGCTTCTACAAATTCTGGGATTAAGAAGTGCATACGTTCCAATTCTTGCAGAATTCCCACCAACTCCAATCTGTTGTATTTTAGAAACTTGGTGTTTTACTGTCTTATTGAAAAAGGGTAGTATCGATTTTTTCTCAAAGTAAAGATGGTCCTTATCCAGAGTCAGTTCGTCGACGGGTATTGTAAAAAATAGGAGTACTATCAGAATAGCAAGAGAATAACCAATCCAAAGAAAACCGTTTTCTAATTTTTGTAAGTCTATAATATATAAAACGAGCAAAGCTAGAATAGCGTACATTGATCGTAAAATCCATGTATATGGCTTATGAAAGTCATTTGTCTTTACAATAAATTTGTTCATAAGAAGGTAGTATGGTTAAATTCAGAGTACTGATCTGCTGATCTGATATTTTTTGATATACACTAATTAAATAGTGTTGCATTGAATTACTATTTATTATAAATATATCACAAAGAATTTAATAAATCAAATTTCGTAGAAGCCATTTTCTATGCATGCGAGAATAGATCGCCTTACAAAATACAGCTACTAATCTGGAACGGACAGGGAGCGCCTTCTCATTGTATTATTCAAGATTTATGTAATAAGGAAATTGCTGGCCTTAGCTCCTGAGAATTTGTAGCTATGGTAGCCGATAATCCCGATCAAAAAATAGATTTGAAGACTTTTCATGCCCAAATCATTAATGATCATCAAGCATTGAAAGCTGAGCAGAATGCATACAATCCGATCCCTGTGATTAGAAAGCTGGATTCCTTTATGGTACAAAGAAATTACATGGAAATCAGGCAAGACGTGCAGCATATTGCCGAAAGTGAGATGGAAAGAATTGCCCGTGCCATCAGTTCTATAAACTGTTTATTCACTTCTTTGAAGTTTGATCAAAGCATAGTTGATACGATCCCGATATTTTCAATTTCCCGACGTACGCTTAATTTTACCTGATTTGATCCGCTTTAACTTCCAAGACCCCGGCTTTCAAAGTTGCGGCAGGGATTTTGCTTTTGGACAAAGTCAGCGTCAAAGTCATGGTATATTGCAGCGCATCATCCAGCACCTGTAACCGGTGATCGGGATAAAGCGCCGCCAATCTTTTGCGTACATTGACCAACCCTAATCCGCCAATTGTTTTTTTGCCATTGACGGGTTTACTATTTACAATCGAAAGATGAAGCACTTCGTCCCTCAATGTGAGATCAATTTTAACAAAGGACTTTTTGGTGGTACTTCCTACACCATGCTTAAAAGCATTTTCAATAAATGTGATCAGAACAAATGGCGCGATTACCAGCATCTCGTCCACTGGATTGGGATAACTGGTTTCAAGGGTTAGTCTTTTTGAAGTTCTGAGTTGTTCCAGCTCCACATAGTTTCTGATAAACGCCAGTTCCTTATACAGAGGTACCGTAACATCGGCAGTTTCATAAAGTGAATAGCGCATCATTCCGGATAACTGCTGTACAATTTTTGCCGCACGAGGGCTTTCTTCCTCAGTAAGCGCATAAATGCTGTTGAGGACATTAAACAAAAAATGTGGACTGATCTGGTTTTTTAGAAAATCAAGTTCGAGACGATTGTAGTCCTGTTGCAAATTGGCATTCCGTACTTGCCGCCTGTATATCTCAATCAGCAACTTCAGCGCCAGCGGATAAAAAGCCCGTTCTATAATGAACATCAAATGATAGAATGTTGCCGGATGAAACAATGCTTTCCAATAGGGTGTCCTGTCGAAATGGCTGATGGAGCCTGTGTAATCATCCGGTAAGCCGCAGTAATGCTTAACAAGATAGGACGTGTAGTAATAACAGGTAAATAGAATAAAATAGTAAACTGCCATCCCAATTACCAGAAGCAAGGGTTTTCGGGCATAACGGGTGAATAGAAAGACAAGGAAATAATATTGAACGACCACACAAAATGCGTCACGTATAATGGGGCCCGCGTACGTTTTAAATGGATAATCGAGCGGCGCCGATGGATACAAAAACCACGGGACGTATGCAGAAAATATCAGCAGTACAATACCTGATATCAGCAGGGCATGAAAACCTACACGTGTCCAGCCATGGTATTTTGTATTGTCAGCAACGATATCCAGTCTGATCATTATAATATTTGGAGAAATTCTGAATCTTTTAAAAAGTTCTTCAAAGGAATCTGTTCAGGAAGTATTTCAGTTACTTTTTCGACTAGAGCCAGGTTTTATCCGATAAAAAACATTTTACATCTTCATCGGAAATAATATGGACTCCATCGAATTAATAAAGCTGATTGTCATTGACCCGATACCTTTGCTCCCATAGTCGATGAAGGCTAAATCAAAACAGTGGTACTATGAAATCAGCCATTTTTTCAGAGCAAGTTTTACCTCCTCCCGAAAGTTAGGGCCTATAATCAATTCCTGACCGGAAGCCATGATCACCGTGTTTCCTTCCAGCGTTTTGATATAGCGAAGTTGCACCAGACAGGATCTGTGAATACGAAGGAAACGATCAGAAGGAAGTGTCTCGCAAAGTTTTTTCATTGTGACAAGTGTAACAAGAAAACGATCAGAAAGGAAAACTTTGATGTAGTCGCCAAGCGATTCCACAAAAACGATTTCGTCGAAATGAACCTGTTCCAGCTTTTTATCGGTCTTGAAAAATATAAAATCTGATGGTGTACCTTTTTCTGACAAAACCGGTAAGTTCTCAGATGTGACAGCAGCAGAAACTGGCTGGGAAGTCCCGTTCACTTTTTCCCTGGCGCGGCCAATAGCTTTAAGGAAACGGTCAAACGTAATGGGTTTCAGTAGATAATCAGTAACACCCATATCGAAACCATCCAGGGCGTGATTTGGATTTGCCGTTGTTACAATTACCGCAGGATGTGGGGTAGGATAGGCCCTCAGGAATTCGATCCCCGTCATTTCCGGCATGTTAATATCCAGAAAAATAATATCCGGATGCATAGCCGGCAGTTGATCATAAGCTACAATGGCGTCATCGAATGTTGCGGCATGTTCCAGCGAAGAAACACGTCGGACGTATTTTTCAAGGAGTTCCTGAGCCAGCGGCTCATCTTCTATAATTGCACAACGAAGCGTATTTGTCATCATCAGAAATTAAAATGCCGGGAGCTGACCAGCGGTATATCAAGACACATCACCATGAAAGTAACAAAGCTTTTTCTCTAAATCAAAAGACCTATCAAAACCACGCTCAGTCCATGAAAACGAAAATAATACCATTTCTTACGCTAATTTTTGTCCTCACTTATACATTTGTCCAGGCGCAGGAAAATTCCGGACAAAAAGCTGTAAATCCTGATGCATGTTCCTGCTCCCGGGCTTTGGAAGAAGTTATTGACAAAGTAACCCGGATTTATGCCGGATTTGACGACAAGGTTACCGCTAAAACGCGACCGGCCTACGACAAATTAATCAAAAATCTGCGAACCAAAGCATCTTCCGTTAATAGTCCTTTGGCATGCCAGACCGTCTTACAAACCTATACCGGATTTTTTAAGGACAGCCACGTATCCTCGGTATGGATGAGAGGCACAAAACAGGCGGTATCAAACATGGAGGCCAATAAAAACAGGACAGATCTCGTGACTTTCAGGAAATTAAATGACGATTTTCTATATGTGAAACTTGCCGTTTTCGACCAGAGGGAAGTGGGTAAACTGGATAGTATGTTGGCCGCAAACCGCGAACTGCTGGCCAAAACCCCGTATCTGATCATGGATTTACGAGGAAACGGTGGCGGTAACACCAGCACTTCCGACGAAATGGCGAGGCTCATTTACACTAATCCAATCGTTTATCCGGCATGGGATTATCGCAGCAGCGAAGAATTCATCAAATCCAAAGAACGGGAGTTAAAAGCTTCCAAGGATACAACCGACCCCTACTACAAACGTGTGGTGAATTTGCTGAATGCCGCAAAGGCGAACCCTGGCAAAATGGTGAAAGACTCTGGTGACCTGGTTCGCACCCTTGACGTAAATCCCCAAAGCTACCCCCGGCAAATTGCCTTTCTGATTGATAAGGGAAGTGGAAGTGCTACCGAGTTCTACATATTCGAAGGTAAACAAAGTAAAAAAGTAACGCTTTTTGGTACAAACTCTTATGGTGTCATGGATTACGGAAGCGATCAGGATTTTAGAATCTGTGACGGGATATACAACTTAGCTACACCCTGGGGACGTAACGGCTGGGTGAAGGATTTTCGGATTGATAACGTCGGCTTTAAGCCCGACGTACGCATACCGGAAGGAGAAAAAGATTGGGTTGACTTTGTTCAGAAGTATTACTCACAAGGAAATACTGTCAACAAATAGAGATTATAAGCTTCCCAAAATCATCCATCTGCCGGATTTGCTCATGGATGAGCTTCCAAATATGTACACCGAATTTGGAGCCGTTATTGCTGAACTTGGCAGACAAACCGCTATGGCCCTTTGTTTTTTTGAAAAATATCAGGACAGGATTCTCTTTGGCGAAGACTCCTGGGTTCCTTCGGAGTATAACACCTATTTTCGGGTGCTGGAAACCAATGAAGAGTATTTCCCTTATCATAAAAGATACCACGCGCACTGGAATATGTATGCTATGGGGCTAAGCGACCAGATACTAAAAAAGGTTTATTACAAAAACGCCCTTACATTACTTCCGGGTTTAAACAGGTCGTTGTTTCCTGATTGATTTAAATTGGTTTTACACAACACACTGTTAAATCCATGGTTGCTGGAAGGCTTCATTGCTCCGGCTGCCATAGTTGTTACACGATGGTGCGTGTTTTTAGTTTTTTAAGGTTGTTTTTCGTGGTGTTTGGCAATGGATTTGTGAGGAGACGGGCCACGGTTGAGCGGTATTTCAAATGTTGAGCCTATATTCGTTAGACCCTATAAAGCCAACGCAATGTTACCTGCTGTGCTATTTCTCGGCTTTGAGTTCATGTAATAACCAGTCAAGCTGTGTCCTTGCTGTTGAAATTAAGTTTGTGTAACTTAGTAGTGTAACATCGTCTCTTTCATTATGTGATGATATTGCAGGATCAACTGTTCCGCCAATAACCAGTATTTTTATTTTTTTGTTGTGAATAACTGTGTTTAAATCGTCTCTGTATTTTATCGCTTGATTCTCTGCGTCTCTGCCGATTGTTTCAGATGGTCGCTTAAATTCAATAAGCAGATGTCTTCGTAGAATATCTTCTCCTAAAAACAAGTCTGGTCTTTTGTTGGCTCTTTCACCAGTAAACTTTTCACCTAAGTATTTTTCAAGAGCGGAAGCCAGTGTTTTATTGGAAAATATTAAAGAATATTCGCTTCCTAAAACCCATAAGTTGTGTTCTAATGCTTTGTGGATTGTAGCTTCAAGTATTTTGGGGTTTTGGTTTAGCAAATCTAATTCATCTAAAAATCGAAGTCGGTTTGTCGCTTGCCCAGTAACTATTGACATTTCAAGAAAGCCAAAGTCTGACAATGCTTCTGCAAATTTTTCAATATCGCCATCCCTTGAACTTTCAATATTATGAATGACATTCCAATAATAATCTTTTTCGATTGCATCAACCATTACAGAGATGATGGTATTTACTTTGTCTTCGGGTTCACCGTAGAATTTTTCTAACACTCGTTGCAAAGATTTTTCTGCAAATTGTCTTTTATATTCAGGTAATTTTTGAAGTTCTCTATTTATCTTTTGATTGTACCTCTGTCGAGCTAAGTGCATATCTGTCTTGAAAACTGAATTCAAGGAATCGGTAAGTTCGATTTTTACAGAACATCTTATGCTTTCATTTAATTTACTGTTCTCAACGATTGCTCCCCAATCGGCTGTTACGTAGTCTTCTAAATCGTCACAAATAATTTCTCCTACTACCCTTTTTTTGAGTTTATCAGGAATTAGGTCATCATCTTTTAAAAAGTTCTCCGGTCTGCCGACAATTTTATTACCAACTCGGTAAATCAACCCTGCTCTACCAACTGGTTTGTCGGTGATTTATAAATAATTTTGGCTGTTTTCCCATTTTCTAGAACTATGTTTTTTTCGATTGTCTTACCTTGAAAATCTTGAATGCCAATTTTTTCGTCATTTACGAAAATTGATAAATCTGAAACACGACCATAATCCCAAACTAAAATTTGCTTTAATTTTTCTGGGTTAGGAAAATCAAAGTTTTGGTTAAGTCCTTTAAGAGTAATTGTTGTTCCGTGTTCATTTTTAGGGCAGTCAGTTACACTAATTGGAAGATCTACCTTTTCTAAGTCGTATTTTTCTTTGGCTAATTCTTCTTTTGTAATTATCAATGTTGTTTCCTTGCCGCCTGCCTTCGTCTTGATTTCCATAATTTCAGCAACCATAAGCCCTGAAAATTTACCAATTCCTTTTCTGCCTTTTACAGTTCTTTGCTTGTTATACGTCTTTTCGCCTTTTCTTAATAGTCTACTACTTGCAATTTTTAAATATTCTGTTCTAAGTTCATGCTCTTTCATTCCTGTTCCATCGTCGACAATTGTTACAACTGCATCAGGTGTCAAAGGTGCAGGAAGAGTTACCCAAATATTATCTGCATCAGCGTCAAAGGCATTGTCCACTAATTCTTTGGTCGCATCTTCTGTCGACTTATAGGTTTCACCTAAAAGTTCGGCGAGTTTTGGGTCAACTTGAAAGTTTGCTTTTTTTGTCATAGTTAGGTTGATGCGCTACGAAGCATAAGACAACGTTTTTCAGCTTGGCGAAGTGGCGGAAATCGAAGCACAATAAAGTCCAATTGAAAAACTGAACTTGAATTTAGCACTAAACCCGCCATTTTGCCAAACTGATGTTAGCTGATGTAATTTATGGTTTGCAATATATTGTTACTTCTGTATTTAGCTCCTGACAACTAGAAATTAATGATGAAATAAACCATAATATTTGTATTGTTTCATTCCTCTCAGCAAAATATACTCCATTAACCAAATCGTCTAAATATGTTTCAAGATTTGCTTTTGAAATAAAATCTATGACAAGAATTACTTCTTTTCTGAGATAAGGATTTTTTATTGTCTCTTTGAATTGGTCAATAATTTGGTCTGAATTCTGACCTCTTCTGCTTCTAACTATTAATGTATTTACTCGGTCTGAACTATTGTATGTCGAATTCCAAATATTTCTTTTGCTTTCCAATTGAAAATCTTGTGGTGTCAAATTACCAAGATTTTTTTGAGCTTGTCCAACTATATCCTGAAATGCAGAAGCAGAAGCATTGGATGTTTTATGTTTTGAATGAAAAAACGAAATTTTGTTTTCAGAAATTCCAATATGGTCTGCCCATTCTTTTGATAAATCATCACAGATAAAATAATCAAAGTCATTTAGAAAATTGTTTTCTACAAATCCGAAGAGTGAATTGCTTTCAAATGAGGTTGAAGTCGTTAAGAATGCGCCTTTTTCTGATGTAATATTATTAAGGTAATTATGCGTTTTAAATATTTTCAAAAAGTTGGGAATATTTCCAATAAGGCGACTGTCTTTAAACAATTTTCTATTTGAATATGCTAAATCTATATTGTCAAAGTTGATGATAAATGAATTTTTACCATTTATGTAGTCGATTACTGAAATTTCATTTCCATTATCTTGTATAAGCTTCACGTTCTTTAATTTCTGAGAACGTATTGTTATTGATTTGTCATTAAGTTTTATTTCTAAGTCTTTACTAGTTTTATTTTTAATTAAGTTAACTCCAGCAACAGTGTCCACTTTACATAGTCTTTCAAATTTTGCAAGGAAATCAATTAGATTGATTTCCTTATCGTGAATCCTTCCATCTTCAAGTGTATATCTAACTATAACTCGATTGATTACTCCTTGCTCAAAATCTGTATAAATATTACTAAAATTGAACAGTATAGAAATTGGAATTAATCCATCTTTAAGAGTTTCATAATCTTGTGGTTCAGCAAAAATTGACAAGAATGTACTAGTGTTTACATGGCTTTTAATTTGATGAACTAGATTTTTAGACCAAAGGCAAAAATTGTCTATCGAATTCTTCTTGCCAAATTTATTAATGCGGGATGAGTTTAACATCAAGGATGTTTTCTCATCATTATTTTTCAACCTTAAAGAATTTAGTAAATAATTATTGGCTCCAAGAGCAGAGAAGTTTTCTTTTAAATCAATTGCTTCAACTGTTTTTTCTCTAAGAGCTTTGTCAGAGACATTTAAATTTTTAAGCGAAAACTTCTCAAAACTTGTATCGTCTGTTACAAATAAGGTAGATAAAACAGAATAGTCTAACGGTTTGAATTGTTTTAAAAAATCTTGAAGTTTACTTATATTTTTTTTACTTATTACTATGTAGTCTTCTATTTCAACAATAAGTAAATATGCAATCTTTTCCTCATCCCAATTTGGCAATTCCTCTTCGATGAATGTAGGTTTTGTCGTATATTTAAAGACACAAATAGAATAGTAGATGTTCTCATTTTGATTTAATCTTAAACGAATAGAATTTAAAAGATAGTTACCTGTTTTTACAGATGATACAATTCTGAAAATTTCTGTAATCTTATTATTAGAAATCTGAACATTATCGCTATTCTCATAAAAATAAGCATTTTCGTTTATCAGAATATTTTCAATTTTTTCTTGAATTGTCATCGGTGTCGTTGTTTATTATATCAGCTAACTATCTAAGTATGCGAAAGTTCTATCGTACTTATCGTATTTATTTGAACAATTAAAGGGAGAGATATGAATAGACACATGGGTAATTCACAGCAAAAAGCAGTTAGTCTTTAACCACCACCAACAGAGCCAAACCCCCATCAAGCTACCAACCACCAATCCCAACAAAGAAAAAGCTAAAGATTACCCAGAACTTTCAAGGAAGAATTTCTACAAAGAAGCAAACATAGAGATTTCAATAACGTTGTCATATATAGGGAAGGTTAGATTGTAACCCTAAGTAGCAAATTAGTTCGCATAAAAGTGATATAAAACCCGGAAATATTTATTTAGCGGTAAATGGGTGCCGGGGAGGTGTCAGCGGATAGTTCAAAATAAACCCGGCAGGTTTGCGCGCCGATGTTTCCTGCTGTTTTTAATTATGCTTTTTTAAGGCCTGAAAGATCTTGCCGAGGATAAAATAGACTCTCGTGTGGATGTAAGTGACACTTTGTAATTAAGCGGTTAAGGGATTGATCAAACGGTTCATTCAGGAATATATATCAAGAAAATCGCTGCTCATGCAACATTTCTGTAAAAAGTTGCATCGTATTGATATCGAAGCCCACTGCTCAGGTTGGGATTATTCTATTAGCCATGAAATTTAACTACCGCAGAATGAAGAGTAGCGTTATGTTTACAACTTTAAGATTGTTTTTACAGATTACGTTTTTCCTGGTTAGGGGTTCTGCCTTTTGTATCGTTCAGGCGCAGGATTTACCCAAAAAATACGATCCTCAAAAGCTGAAAAGCGATATTGATTCCCTGGTTAAATTTATAGAGGATACGCATCCGGATCCTTATTACCGGTATCCCAAAGATTCGTTTTACAGAGACATCGCTGATGTGAAACGGCAGATCACCAAACCTTTATCTACTTTATTTTTTTATCAGCTCATAGAACCTGTACTGGTCAGGCTGGAAGACGGGCATACGGATCTGGCAATGCCCTTATCTGAATTTTATACGCTGTATCCTAACCCGTTCAGGATACCGGTCAGGCTGAAATTTTCAGTTAAAAAGCCTTATATTTCTTATCAGGGGCCTATACTGCCTGATCTGGATATTCCCATACCGGTAAATGGAGAGATATTGTCAATAAACAACATCGCATCCAAAACAATAATAAATGATATCATGAAGATGACCGCGGGAGAAAGTCAGGATTTCCGCCTTGCCTTTGGGAGCTCATTTTTTCAATTGCATCTAAAACAATTGTATAACATCGATAGCAGCTACACAATTACCTATGCTTCCGGACAGGGAATAAAGAAAATTGCACTTGCTGGTATCAGCGACAAGGAGTTTAACGCGCGTAAGCCAAAGGAAAGTCAAGCACCACCTAGTCAGGCACCTTATAGTTTGAGGCTGGTGGATAGTCTGAATGCGGCCATCATAGACTTTCGAAGTTTTGAAGACAAACCAACTTTTCTGCGTTTTGCAGATTCGACGTTTTCTCTTCTTAAAGAACAAAAAGTAGACAAACTCATCATTGATTTAAGGTCTAATCTGGGAGGAGACTCGGAAATTAGCGATGAATTTTTACATTATTTTGTCAAATCTGACTTCAATCAATACGCGAAAGTGGTTACAAAATATAGCCGTCTGCAAAAAGAAAGGTATAAAAACAATGCAAATACGGATCGCAACAGCACTGCTTATGAAGTGATGATGAATAAAAGAAATGGCAGTATCGAAGTGGAAGAATATCCACTTATTAAAAGAAAGAGCCTTTCCAACCGGTTTGATGGCCAGCTGTTTGTACTGACAAGCCCTTTTACATTTTCTTCCGCTGCTGATTTTACGCAGGCGATTCATCACTACAAACTCGGGAAAGTAGTAGGGCAGGAGACAGGCGGACTGATTGTAAGCTTTGGAGATATCATCACTACACACCTTCCTGTAACAAACATGGAACTGACCATATCGCACAATTTATATTACAACATCGGCGCCAAAGAGACTGATTTCCGGGGAGTAGTTCCGGATGATCAGGTAGAATACCGGGACGCTTTAAAGTTTACACTGGATTTAATAAAAAAGCAGCAAACTGTAAAAAATAACTAATCACTTATTCGTTTAACTTTTCGTATAGCTCTTTACATTACCTGTATAATCCTAAAAAAGTTTTACAGCAAAGTTCTATAAAGCAAGTTGTCTACTTTTACATGTCACCGAATGGTTGATAAACCTTTTATATTTATAAATATGATAAATAATTTGGCAAAGTCTGATGGCTTAACCATCTGATTACGTGGCAAATTGACCACCGAACGATTAATGTTTATCAGTGGTTCGAAAAATATAGATCAATTATTTAACATAAGCAATTTCAACCAAAACGACATGTTCTTGATATCCGGATGTTGGTAATATGTGGTTTCAAATTCATGAGCTTGGGAGAGCTAATAGACAAATACCAAAGCTATTTATACTGCAAGATCAATAACCATTAATTCAGGTGCATAGCAATCACCACTCCAAACATCACTGCATTTTCACTGCAATGATTGGGCCGGGGAATATTTTAATTCATCTGACCGATGCGTCCAGACAGATGTGGATATTCCTGGGCCAGACGCTCCCGTAACTCCTGTCTTGCTCTGAAATAATGTGATCTGACCGTAGCATTATTCATATTCAGCAATTCTGAGATTTCGTTTAGTGCATAGCCATCTACGGCGTTCATTAGAAAGACCGTTCGGTATATAGGCCTGAGCTGCTGAATGACTTGCAATATTTCCTGTGTAGCAGTCTGATTCAGTACATCATCACTATCGTCAAGATCGAAGTCGGAAAAGTGGTCGAGTGAGACCCAGGCGTCATTGTATTTTCGGGTCTTACGATAGTGACTTATGGCGGTGTTTACCATAATAGTTCGAAGCCAGGCTTTAAAAGGATAATCAGGATCATATTTTCCCAGATTGTTAAATACCTTTAAAAAACCTTCATTTAGCACCTCTTCTGCTTCCTCCGGGGAGGCTGTATATCTGAAGCAAATACTTTTGCCATAACTGAAATACTTTTTAAACAGCTCGCGCTGGGCTGAGCGGTTACCGGCGACACATGCCTGTACAACAGACTGGAAGTTATGAGGATCAAATAAAATCCGATGTATGAAACTGTTCATCATGCTAAAAATTTTTTGTCCTGAATTAACCTAGTTGGGTCCTCGCTCTGCTGGTAAAAAGGCTCAATATGGCTAAGACAGCCAATGCCACTAAGATCCACGATGCATGACCAGCAGTAACATCCATGATTGTCGTTATCACGTTGGGTTTTGAAGTAATCCTTTCAATGATCCATCCGGTTGCGGCCGCCGCCGACAATAACGCTCCGCCAATCCTTAACGGTGAATACAGTTTAGTGCGGCTCAAAATCATCAGCCATGGAAACACTACCGCTATGACGAGTAACTGCATTAGCTCGATACCCAGGTTGAAGCCCAGTATGCTCATCCCAAGCTGAAACGAATTCAGGTTCAGATCAACGAGTGTACCTGCGAATGCCATGCCGTGGATAAGTCCGAAACCGGCTGCAACATAGGCCTCTTTACCCAAAAAAACAGGTCTGACCGCGTGGAAAGCGGATATGAAAATAGAGAATGCAATAAGAACTTCCACGGGCTGACCTGGAAAGCTAAACCACTCCAGCGCACCTGCCACAAGGGTGACCGAGTGTCCGATCGTGAATGCGGTGACGATTTTCAATAACCTGGCCAGACTGTAACGCACACCTCCAAACGTTCCCCATTTGCCGTCAACTGTCAGTAATGGTGCCGCAAGCAGAAGTACCAGCAAAAAAAGCAAATGGTCTGTCCCTTCGGCAATGTGGTGCATGCCCAGAACGGCTGTTTGTTTAAAACCTTGCCAAGTCCCGCCGTCACCCAGGCTGACTTTAAACGGATGGATGACATTGTTTCGGGTATCCCAGTCGATCACTCCCAACCGGATCGGCTCGCTGGCAAATACGCCGCCCTCCCAGTCCTGCCGCACAGAAATCAATGCGAAGTGTGTGGCAACCTGGTGCAAAATGATATCATAATTTAGAATAAATTCCCGGGTGCTGTAACCAGCCGGAGGCGTAAGCATCAGATCGGCCGTCAGCTCATAATAAGGCCCGCTGGGGCTCTGCTGAACCTGTTGCACCTGTAAATCATACAGCTTTACGATCCATCCGCTGCCATCGCTACTGATAGGATGGATATGGCTAAGCAGATATGCCGACAACTCAGGCCTTAGCCGGTTAAGCAATCCCAACGGATTCTTGTTGACATCATGTCCGAACGCCAGTTCGAGCTCATTTAAAGGCAGCTGCAACTCCATAAGTACCTGCTTGGGCTGAATATCAAGCAACACAACTGAATTAGGCATCGGGTGCGCGAACCCCTTTACAGAAAGTACAAAAACCAAAAGGATGGAAAACATCAGCCGTCGTTTTGGACGGCTGATGAAAATATCATTATACATGAAATGGCTCATTAAAGTCCGTTATAATCGCGCGTATGATCGCGATAAACAGCGTGGTAGTGGATTTCATTCTGATAAACCACACCAGATTGACAAACAAACTCGATCCACACACTTGGGCCGTCAATGCGCACATAATCCGCGTTGCTTGTCAGCGTTGCGTTTCCTGAATAGGATATGTAAGTCCCAGCCAGTTCATTTTCATATAGTTTCAGATTCGCAGTACCCGTAGCGTCATCCACATCATTGGTCCAGGGTTTCATAGCCGCCAGAACCAGAAGTTTCTGCGCATCCGATAACGTACTTACTGCAACACCCAGCTTGGTAGTCGGAAACTGTCCGTCTTTATTTGGGCCCAGGGAAACGTCACTGAAAGTAGTCGATAATTTCGCCGACGCCAATTGAGCTGTGCTCAGTGAAGCCAGCATGGCAGCCATCGCATCATGCTCCAAAGCCATGGGAGCATAGGTAGTCGTGCCAGAGGTCCAGTTTTTCGGCTCGATACCCTGGTGAGAAGGCGTTGCACTTGCCACGGCCCCTGCATTATAGGTGATATTCTGTGCATAGTGGTGACCCCCAAATTGAAGCATCCAGGTTCCTGTAACACTTGGTGTACCCAAAAAGGCGATGATATATTTACCAGAAGAATACCCGCTACCGGCCTTGGTCCCAAGCACATCGTCTGCTGCATTGACCTGTGAGAATTCATCATAACCATCGTTGGCTGTCGTTCCGGATGCAGCAGCGATCACGGCTTTGGCGGCGGTCAGCTGTGCAGCAGTCAAAGTACTAAATTCGAGTCCGTTACGAATGCTTACCCCGCCTGGCAAATTGGACCACTTGATTGCATTTGCCTTGGTAAAGTCAAGTTGAACGGTAGCCAGCTGTGTGGCCGTAAGTGTTGCCTTAAAGGCTTCTACAGCACAAACTACCTTGGCAACCGTTGTTGTGGCGCTACTGCAATCAACTGTACTGGTTGACGAAGCTGATACCGTAAGCGTCATTGTGCAGCTGATGCTGCCAAAACTGATCGCAAAACTGGCCGTTCCCGCAGAGGTTGGAGTACCTGCAATGGTAAAAGCCAGGTTGCCGGCACCACTTGCCAGTGTACCTGCCTGCAAGGTCGCGG
Organism: Dyadobacter koreensis; assembly: GCF_900108855.1. GTDB lineage: Bacteria > Bacteroidota > Bacteroidia > Cytophagales > Spirosomataceae > Dyadobacter > Dyadobacter koreensis. The sequence goes on along the minus strand of NZ_FNXY01000007.1, from coordinate 266,218 downwards.
TAAGCCCTGTCACTCCGGTAGACGAAATAGCGCTGCCGGCACTGTAAGCCGCAGCATTTCCTCCTGTGTAGGGAACCGTAGCTGTTCCTGAGTAGGCCGTTCCATTAATGGCAGTAGTTGAGAATGTCGCAGAAGTACAGGTCAGGGCAGTAATACTGGCATCCTCAGAAGTGACATCGTCATCGCTTTTATTGCATGCGAAAAGCATCGTTAAAAAAAGCGAAAAGATCAGCAGAGAGCAACATCTAGTAGCATTCATAGATTGTGAATTGATTGTGAACGTAAAAAATTATTAATCCGATTGTAAAGCGATTAACGCGTAGTACTGGAGGTTTCGAAAAAAATAGTGGCGAATCTGCCGAATGTTGTGACGAACTATCTGAATATGCTCTTAAAATACTCTTCATAACTAGCCCCGACAGGAATTTCTTCTTGGCCGATCTGAATATGTTTATTACGGAAGGATGCTACTTTATCGAGTGAAACGATGTAGGAGCGGTGTATGCGCACAAAGCCGTGTTCGGGAAGCTTTTCCATCATCGCCTTCATGGTAAGGCGCACAACGACAGGCTTCTGGCTGATAAGATGAATTTTAAGATAATTGTCAAGCCCTTCTATAAAAAGAATATCATTGATAGATATAGGGACTAAACCATAATCGACCCGAAAATAAAGTACCGGTGAGTCCGCACCGGATTTTTGCCTGGCACCCTGAAACATTTGTAATGCCTTATTCGCAGCCAGCAGAAACCTGTCCTGCGAAAAAGGTTTTAAAAGGTAGTCGACCGCATTAAGTTCATAACTTTCTACTGCATATTCCGCATAGGCGGTCGTAAAAATGACCATAGCCGGATGCGGGATGTTTTTAAAGAAATCGATTCCGGAAACGACCGGCATATGAATATCCAGAAATATAAGGTCAACCGGGTTTTCTTCCAGATACTCACGCGCCTGACCGGTTTTGATAAAGGTCTTTTGTAGGTCGATAAAGTCTGTCCTGCCGCAGAAGGTTCCAAGGATTTCCAGTGCAGGCCTTTCATCGTCAATGGCTATGGCTTTAATCATGTTAGTTCGAGGGATAGGCTCACCAGAAAATAGTCTGGCATACTTTCGATTGCTAATTTGTGTTTTTCCGGATAAAGACGCGTAAGTCGATCCTGCGAATTGGAAACACCGATACCCAAAGAATTTTCCATATTATTGATTACAACCTTGTTGTTGCGTACCAGCAGTTCAACGGCTGATTCTGACATTGAAATGCGGATATCTATTTGAGAGTCTTCTTCCGGGTTTACCCCATGCTTGAAAGCATTCTCTATAAATGCGAATAGCAGAAGCGGTGCAACCTTGCTCTGGCCCGGGCTTCCGGATAACTCATAATTGATCCGGACCGAATCCCTGAGCCTTGAAGACTGCAAATCCAGGTAATTGGATATATAATCGAGTTCTTTTGATAGCAGGACCTGGTTCTCTTTCGCATCCTTTAAAAGGTACCGCATGAATTCGGATAGCTTTACAATGCTGTCCGGTGCTTTTTCACTTCCTGTGACGGAAAGCGCATAGATACTGTTGAGCGTGTTAAAAAGGAAATGGGGATGAATCTGCGCTTTCAGGTTGGCCAGTTCAGCCTCGGTCTTATCACGTTCAGACTGATGAAAGCGTCGGTTCACCTGTAATAAAATAGAAAAAAGAATAACCACACAAAACAGGTAAATGTGGTGCCGGACCTCCATTATAAAGGGGCTCTGCGGTTTTCTGGGCATCCCGCCCTGCATCATCTGACTAGCCGGAGAAGGGCCTCGTGTATTCGCAGTAAAATCCTCACCGGTCAGTAAGGAAGGCAGAACAATGATCAGCACAAAGCTGATTGTGACCACAATGAAATAGTTAAGGTACTTTTTTCTGAAATAGATCCTGGGGATTATCAGATAATAATTAACATAAAAAAACAAGAGCATCAACACATTCGCGATCAGATCGCGCACAGTCGGACGGTTAAAGAAAGCGCCAGTTTCCTCAGGCGGACGTGGCGAAATCATCAACGGAAGCAGCACAAAGGCCAGACAACCGATGGTGTGATACAAGTATGTCCTGATTTGATTTTTCACAGTGTCTATTTCAAGTAAAAAGTGAGCGCAAGTTTAGCGAAAAATGGGCTGCCTGCAGTGAAATGTATTTCCTCAACCGGCTCTGCTTCATTTTTCAACCTGCTTTCGGTAGCGAACTGGGTCTCTTTCCACTTTGTATTTAAAATATTCATGACTGAAAGCCCAACAATATATCTTTTTTGCGTATAATTAATCAGGGCATCCGCTATGAAATAACCTTTTGCGACGATGCTGTAATCTTCATTGGCAGGGCGGTCGGCCATATAGCGGTAGCGCAGTGAGCCATTCAGACCGGTTGACCTTTTAAAAGTGAGCCCGCCCGTTGAGGTAAACACGGGTGCCAAAGGGATGTAATCACTGCCTTTTTCCTGATCAATTGCACGGGGTTTGGTGATATTTAAATCGCTATCAAAAAAGAGGTTTTTTGATAGCTGGTACCTAGCAGTCAGATCAATTCCTTTTCTTACTGATCGCCCGCTGGGCTCAACGACGCCTTCATCACCCACATAAACAAATTCCTGTTTGAGCCATAAATACCAGGCCGCTACGTTCAGAAATAATCTGGGTACTGGTTTCCAGTTCAGCCCAAGATCTGTGCCGTATGCCGGCGGCAGGATATCTTTGCCTTTTTGTGCTACCACAAGCGGATCGCCGCCCGCCCGCGTGTCATTGGAGTGAAAACCTTTTCCGGCATTCGCATACAACTGTACGTTCTTGAACGGTGAATAATACAGGTTGACTTTTGGAGATAATATTCCCGCCTTAGCTTTGCCATTTGCAAAAGTCAGCAGATCCTGATAGCGGTTAAAAAACTGGTCGTACCTTAGGCTTGCATTCAGGCTTAAATCGCTTCTTAAAATAATGGTTTGGCTCACATAGGCCCCAAGATTGGTTTCGTTTATGTTGCCAAGCATCAATCTTTGGGTTATTTCGGACCGGTTTACCGTTCTTGAAAGTTCTGTGCTATCGGTCAGGTCCTGCCGGTAGGTAATACCAAAGCTCGTCTCCGCCGGCATACCGGCCAGATACCCTGACTTCGTGTACGCTCCGTTATAGCCAAAGATGTTACGGTTTTCTTTTTGCCGGATCTGGTCCCCGTTGATAGAATCAACTAAAAAGAATGTGAAATTCGAAAACAGCTCAAAGTTGTAATGCGAATAGTAGACCTGGTTTTTGATTAATCCCCCATGACTTAATTCGGTGGTCAGTTTCAGGCTCAGATTAGTCCTTGAAGTTTCACCGCCTTCCTTGTCATCGATTGCACCAAAGTGCGATATCAGCCCGGATGCTACGGCGCGGTCGTGTATTTGTCCGGAATGGTTCCATTTGGAATAAAAGCGCGATGCGGACGCATTTAAATAGGTATTGTTATTAATTTTTTTGTTGTATTTGGTGATACCATTGACCCGTTTGAAATGCTGTGGAGAATCAAAATAACTGTTGCTGAAACTATATTCCCCGGCCACATAGGCAGATTCTCCTTGCTGCTTTTTCGTCTCCGACAATAAGTTAAAAGCTGCCATCCCCCGATAAGTATCAAACTGCCCGGCTTCCACTTTGAGAAAACTTCTGTCGAGCATATCCCTGGTCCGAAAATCAACCCAGCCGGCTGTGGTGAAATTCCCTTTTTCAGCGGTATATGGTCCCTTTTTAAAATTCACATTTTCAATTAGTTCGGGTATGATAAAATGAAGATCCGCATAGCCTTGGCCATGCGCGTGTGATACCATGTTAACGGGCATTCCATCGGCACTGATACTAATATCGGTACCGTGGTCAATATCAAAACCCCGCAGAAAAATCTGTTCTGCTTTTCCACCGCCTGCATGCTGGCCAATAAACAATCCCGGCACCATTCTGAGTACTTCCTGGGAATTGTTTATCGGGCGAAGTTTAATATCAATCGAGCTGATCAGCTGCTGCGTATGTGCGTGAGGTGCCTGAACTTTTAGTTCAGAAAGTTCAATGGCGCCCACATTAAGGAAGAAGTCCAGGTTTGTGGTTTCTGCATCGGAAATTCTAAAATCTCTGCTTACACTTTCAAGACCCAAAGAAAACACGCTTGCCTGATAGTTTCCTGCATCCATTCCTTTAATCTTAAATTCCCCCAACTCATTGGATACCGCCGAAAACTTTGTTCCGGCAACTATAATGGTAGCCGAATTAAGAGGTTTTTGAGTCACAGCATCATAAACGTGCCCTTGCAGCGTCCCTTGGTGCGCGATAACAGCATGGCTTAAAAAGAAGAGAAATAAAAGAGGTATCTTCGAACTCAAAGTCATCGTATTGACATGTTTATTAATATACAAGGTTAATGAATGATTCGAAGATCGCAGGCAAATAGTGACTAATAAGCTGAATGTTGTGGCGAATATATTAGTTGGTCTATTTTACGGTTGGGTTGGACTTTCCTTTAGTAAAGTTGATTGCCCCGGTTTTCGAATCAGCTGCTGAGACTTTCAATTCGTAATTTGAAGATATTAATGCGATTGGATTAAGTAATTGCGATTTTAATTCATCTACACGGCGGCATAATACGTTGTTTAATTGTGATGGTTCATAACATTCACTACACTTACAAAACCACCTTGGATTTCTGTAAAAAGTTATATTCGTATTTTTTGTATTGAGGGCCTCCCAATTCTTGGACAGCTAAAACTGGAAAATCGGGTCGGTATTTTCCTCTTTTTTCACCCGCATCACGATCTCATCAGGAGCCGTCCGCGGCTGCGGTTAAATTTCCCAATGAACTATGTGGCCTAAAGCTGTTATACTCTTGTCGCCAACTTTCAATTTTTTCCTGTGCATCTTCAAGTGATAAAAACCAATGTGCGTTTAAGCACTCATCCGCGCGGCGTCCGCTCTAAAGCTACCGTTAAAGGACTCAATAAAAGGGTTATCCGTTGGTTTTCCAGGCCTTGAAAAGTCAAGCGTAACGCTGTTATCATAACACCACTTGTCCAGCGCTTTTGAAATAAATTCAGCACCGTTATCGACTTGAATCCGATTGGGGACAGCTAAATTTACAATTTTTAGCTGATTCATCACAGCAACAACATCTTCTCCTTTTAGCGATTGGCCGACATGGATCGCTAGACACTGCCGGCTAAAGTTATCGACCGCGCGGCGGACCGCTACAGTTAAAGCCCGGATTTTTCGGCCGTCAAAGAGCTGATCTGCTACAAAATCCATGCCGCGCGGCGTCCGCTCCAGCTTTGATGAATATTGGAAAGCTGTGGTCTGTCAAGCCGCTGTGAAGCAGCTCTGCTTCGTCTTGGACGCTTGCTGCGCAGGTTTAAACCTTCTTCTTTGTAAACCCTGTACACCCTTTTATGGTTGTCTCTCCAACCTTCCCGCCTGAGTAAAACATGAATTCTTTGATAACCATAACGAATTCGGACCTGTGCAATTTCCCTATTCGATGACGAATAGCAGAATCGTCTCGACGATGCGGTTTATAATACCAGCAAGATCGCTGCAAGCAAACAACAGAACATGCTCGCAGGACGGCAATCTGATAATTTTTCATTAAGCTTGCGGCCAGCGTCCGTTTCTGGGCTGGCCTTAAAGCTTTTTTTTGAGAATATCCTGTAACATTTGCTTATCCAGGCTCAAATCTGCTACAAGCTGTTTTAATTTTTGGTTTTCCTCTTCCAACTGTCGGAGTTTTCGTAGCTCTGGAACACCAAGACCGGCGTACTTCTTTTTCCAGTTATAATAGGTAGCTTCGCTAACACCCATTTTCCGGCAAACTTCTGCCACCGGGACGCCGGTGTCTGCCTGGCGCAGCGCAAAAATGATCTGCGCTTCACTAAATTTCGTCTTTTTCATAAGCGATTTTTCCGATCGTTAAATTATCAAAATCGCCCGATTTTCTCTAGATTTTATTGTCCAGTTTTCCGGGGGGAGGTCAGACGATATCGATCCCGCCAAGTACAAAATCTTAAATTATTTTAAAATTATACAGAAAATACTTGAAGGTTAACGATTAATAACATTACTTTGTCTATTGAATTAGTAGAGTATATTCTCGTGTGTCAAGGGCCAGGATGAAAGCTATAGCGTTCCATGCAAACTTTAATCATCTACGAATTAATGTCTATTTAATTTATAGAACAAATCAATTTTAATCAGTATTAAAAATTAGTTAAAGTAGTATTAAACAAGAACCGCCCTGCCGGACAATTCGATTTCGCAGATCGAATCAGGCAGAGCGGAGTAGATTCAATCGTCTAAATTAAATCAATCAAATGTATGCATTTTATTACTCTTGAGTCAAGACCTCTTGCTGCCAGAGGCCTTGTTATTAAAAGAAGTATGGTAAGTTTTGCTATAACTCTTTTAATCTCTGTTCTACAAATTTCTGCTTTTGGACAAACCAACGGCTCTGGCGGCATTGTATTAAGCGGAAAAGTGACGGATGAAAACAAAGAACCTTTACCCGGCGTAAGTATTCGTGTGCACAATACGGGTTTAGGTGCTGTTTCAGATGTAGATGGAAACTTCAAAATTACCCTTTCCAAACCTAACGAACTCCTGACTTTTTCTTTTATCGGATATAAGACGCTTCAAATAAATTCAGGTAACAGAAGTACAATAAACGTTGAATTAGCAGCCGATCACAAACTATTAAACGAGGTTGTGGTTGTAGGATACGGCACGCAGGAACGTAAAAACCTGATCGGATCCATCAGTAAGATCGATCCCGCTGAAACCAAAGGAATTCCTACCGGAAGTTTTGATGCACAGTTGCAGGGAAAAGTCGCAGGTGTGCAGATTTCAAGCAGCACGGGCGTTCCTGGTGAAGCGATCAATATCCGGGTTCGCGGCGCGACTTCTATCAATGCAAGTAATGATCCGTTGTATGTTCTGGATGGTGTTTTTATCAACAGTACCAGTAATCAGACTTTCAGCACAGGTGGAAAAGCAACATCCCCAATTGCCGATATAAATCCTTCAGACATTGAAAGTATTGAGGTATTAAAAGATGCCGAAGCAACAGCACTATACGGTTCGCGCGGGGCAAATGGTGTTATCATCGTAACAACCAAACGTGGTAATTATGATCAAAAAGCCAAGATCAATTTCAGTACTTCGCAAGGTTGGGCAAAAGCAGCCAAGCTTTGGGATCTGACCACTGGCCCAGAACATGCAACGCTGGTAAATGAATGGTGGATCAACACAGGAAAAGATACGCCTTCCCTGAACAGAACCGAAGCCAACAGACCTTTTCGCCCGGTTTCGGAAGGAGGACGCGGGTTACCGGAAGAGCAAAAAACGTATGATCGTTTAAGTGAAGTTTTTCAAACGGCTCATCTTCAGAATTACGATCTGTCGCTAAGCGGTGGTACAAAAACGACAAAATATTACATTGGAGGGGGTTACAATGGTCAGGAATCAATTCTAAAACCGATCACTTTTCAAAGAGCGAGTTTCAAAGTTAATCTTGATCAGAAAGTTAATGACGCCGTTACGGTTGGTGTAAGCAATACTTTTTCACGCACTTTTAGAAACCAGGCAAGAGCCGGGGACGGACCGGCAGGGGGACTTCTCCAGGCCGCGCTTCATACGCCGACTTACCTGTCGCCAACAAATGAAAATGGTGAGCTGGTTGGCCGTGCAGGTTTTGACAATACTACGCTTTTGTTAAAATATTACGACGTAAATTCGACGAGTCTTCGCTACATCGGTAATTTATATGTCGAAGCCAATATTCTTCCGAACCTAAAATTCAGATCCAGTTTTGGTATTGATTATAACAATTACGATGAATCCGAATATTGGAATACTTATCTTATCGCTGGCAGTCCCAGCGGACTTGCTACTTCGAGCATCGGTCAGTATACAACGTGGATCAACGAGCAAACACTTTCCTACCGTAAAAACCTGGGTGCAAAAAGTTCTTTCGGAATTCTGATAGGTAATACATTGCAAAGTTCTGTTTCTTCGCGTACTGCCGCGGAAGGACGCGGTTTTGCAAACAATTCTTTCACACAAATTTCCTCAGCTGCCGTTACAACAAGTTCTCAGAACTGGAGTAAAAATACTTTAACTTCCTTTTTCGCAAGAGCAGATTACAATTATGGCGGAAAATATCTGGTAGATGTCAGTGTCCGCGGAGATGCCTCCTCACGTTTTGGTAAGGACAATAAATGGGGTTATTTCCCGGCTGTTGGTGCTGCATGGCGTATCAAACAGGAAGATTTTCTGAAAGAAACGCGTGTGATCAGTGATCTGAAACTTCGCACAAGTTATGGTATCACCGGTAACCAGAACGGTATCGGAGATTTCGCCGCACGTGGTCTTTGGGCGGGTGGTTCTTCCTATGAAGGTCTGCCCGGAATTGCTCCTCAGCAGCTGGCCAATCCAAATTTGAGATGGGAAAAAACAAGTCAGCTTAACGTAGGTCTTGACCTAGGTTTGTTTGATCAGAGAATTACTGTTGAACTGAACGCATACCGAAAATATACTTCTGACGGTTTGTTACAGGTTTCTCTGCCCGGAACAAGTGGTTTTAATACCTATTGGAGCAACGCGGCGGAGATCAGTAACAAAGGGTTTGAATTCAGTATACAGACGGCCAACATCAGAAAGTCTGATTTTACCTGGACAACAAATTTTAACGTAGCAAGAAACGTAAACAAGATTGAGAAACTTGCCAATCCCCTACGCTACGGTAGCCGTGACCTGATCTTGCAGCAGCAGGGTACACCACTTTATTCTTTCTGGGTTTACAAACAGCTTTATGTTGATTCACAGACGGGAAATACGGTTTATGAAGATGTAAACAAAGATGGTAAAATCACAGTTGATGACCGTCAGGTTTATGGAAGTATCTGGCCAAAATTCTTCGGCGGTATTACCAATAACTTTACTTATAAAGGTATTGACCTGGGCGTATTTTTTGCTTTTCAATATGGAAACAAAATTTACAACCACAACAAATTCTTCGGAGAAGGTGGTGGAGCACGTGATGCGGCCAGGGTGATTTTTGCCAGCAATAATGCCAGATGGCAAAAACCGGGTGACGTTACCTACGTGCCAAGACCAGATGGTGTAAACGTCAATAACTACCGCGACGGTGGCAGTCGCTGGCTTGAAGACGGATCATTCCTTCGCCTCCGCTCACTGAATCTTGGCTATACCATACCAAAAACACTTACCAACAAATTAAGAATTGAGACACTTCGCTTGTTTTTACAAGGTGCTAATCTGCTGACGTTTACAAAATACACCGGCCTTGATCCGGAATCGAGTGCAAGCAGTGCGGCCAATCAGCAGGGTATTGATTTGGGAACGCCTCCGCAGCCCCGTTCGATCCAGGTTGGTCTAAACATCACGCTTTAATCAGCGAAGCAGAAATTAAATACTATTCTCAAAACAATGATGAGAAACATGAAACGAATTAATTATTTTCTTGCGCTGTCACTGGGTTTATCGGTGCTGACCTCCTGCGATTCTTTTCTGGACGTTGAACCGAAAGCTTCCATTTCCGACGAGCAAACCATATTTGATAAAGCTTCCGCAGAAACAGCTTTGCGTGGAGTTTATAATGCCGTTGCCAATTCCAGTTATTACGGGACCACGTTTCAGTCGATCGGTTATTTGTCGGGAGACAATATCCAGTGGACAGGTTCTCAATCGCAGATACAGGAGTTTATCAATCATAGAGTAAACGCAGAAAATTCTACAATTAGCGGCGCATGGATTGCAATCTATGCCACAATTAATCGTGCCAATCAGGTGATCGCAAAAGTTCCGGCCGTTACAGATCCAACGTTGACAGACGCATTGAAAAACCCGATTGTCGGCGAAGCCTACTTCCTCCGGGCACTTGCTTATTTCGATCTTGCCAGAACCTGGGGAGGAGTTCCGCTGATCACGCAGCCAACTTCGTCACCGTCGGAAAACTCTGGTATTAAACGTAGTACGCAGGCTGAAACCTATGCACAGGTTTTGAAAGATCTTGACGCTGCCGAGCCGCTTTTGGCAGAAACAGTCAACCGGTATCATGCTACACGTAAAACAGTTTGGGCTTTAAAATCACGTTATTATTTATACCAAAAAGACTGGGCGAAAGCAGAGGAATATGCCACCAAAGTGATTTCGGATATTACCAATTATAAACTTTTAACGCCATATAGTGCATTTTTTGCAAATAACGTGCGCGGAACACAGGAGTCTGTTTTTGAAATTTTTTACAACGGAACTTCTGAAATAAATGATCACCGCGGACAGTGGCAGCCTCAGACAAATGGAGGAACCCGCCAATGGGCTCCAAATGATGTATTTGTTGCCTTGGTAAATGATCCTTTGGTAGGAGGAAACAGAAGTGCGCTTGCAGCAAAAGACAATCAGTCGCGGTGGTATGGAAATCTGTATTATCGCTCGCCGGGTTCGGATCCGTCCTATGTAATCCGTATCGCTGAACTTTACCTGATCAGAGCGGAAGCACGTGCGCAGCTGGCAAAACTTACTGACGCTGCTGCGGATGTGAACGCAATTCGCACAAGAGCGGGCCTTGCAGCAACTTCTGCGAGCTCTAAGGACGATCTTCTTCTGGCAGTTGAAAATGAGCGAAGGATAGAATTTGCACTGGAACCGCACCGTTGGTTTGACCTGGTTCGTACGGGCCGTGCTGCCACGGTGTTAGGTATCACAGACCCCAATCGTTATCTGATGCCGATTCCATCTGTGCAGCTTCAGATCGACAAAGCTTTGGAACAAAATCCAGGATATTAAATCTTAAACCCTTAATCTATGGCAACGTCAAATGTGTCAAGTGGTGTGTATATAAATGAAGAGCCAGGCGAGAATTTTCAGTTGCCATGGAGCAACGCTGAAAAGACAGCATTCAGGATTTCCTTTATCTATTTCTTTTTGCTGGCTGTTCCGCTGGATTGGAAATATTATAAAACCGTATTTTCGATCAACTGGCTGGATCTTCATTATGGTGATTTTTTCAAACTGGCGCATTACTCTCCGGAGTTTTTCGCGGAAAATTCTTTCCTGAATTTGTTTATCCTTTTGGTTATTGCAATAATCGGTGGATTGATCTGGGGACTTGTTGGAAAGGAAAAACAGGAATATAATGCACTATATTATTGGATCCGGGTCATTGTCCGTTACCGGCTTGCGCTGGGTTTGATCGCTTACGGTCTGATTAAATTTTTCCCGCTTCAGTCACCGCTGCCTTCTATCAGTAACCTGAACACGCAGTATGGCGATTTCTCTGACTGGAAAATATTTGCATTGAGCCTGGGCGTTGTTCCGGGATATCAGTCTTTTCTTGGATTGATTGAAATTCTGGGCGGACTTCTGCTTTTAAACAGAAAAACGACTGTCATTGGAACATTGATCATCATTCCTTTTACGGGAAATGTTTTTATGTCAAATCTTGCTTATGGGGGCGGAGAGGCTGTTTACAGTTTTTACCTGATTCTGCTTGCGCTGTTTTTGTTTGCCTTTGATGCACCAAGACTTTACAGTTTGCTAACCCTGGAAAAACCGACGATCCCCAACCGTTTCCATCCTACATTTCAATGGAAATGGCAGCAGTATGGCAGACTTGGCCTTAAAGTATTTTTCATTTTCTTCTTTGTAATACATTTTGGTTTTAAAACCAGGAACGGCTATCACAACGATCCATACCAATACCCGAAAGCGCCCGGTCTGGCCAAAGCGGCAGGACTTTATAATGTGGCTGAATTCAAGATCAATAACCAGGTTTTGGCTTATTCGCTAGTGGACCCGGTTCGTTGGAAAGATGTGGTCTTTGAAAAATGGGCTACGCTTAGTATTCGTTCGAACAAACCGGTTATCATTGATTCTACAAATATTGAGGAGATCAATGAAAATGATAAAGACAGGGTTTATGAATTTCTGGGCTCTGCGGGAAGACACTATTACAGCTACAAAATTGACCCAACGGCGCAGGTGCTGAATCTGCAAAACAGAAACAAACATTATCCTGACGACAAATTCCAGCTTCATTACACCAGGCCGGATTCCGCAACGATTATCCTTTCAGGAATAAACAGCGACCGCGACTCTGTTTTTGTCCGTCTTGAAAAAATCAACAAAAAGTATTTGCAGACCGAAATTAAGAAACTCGGAAGAAGAGGAAGTCCGAAACTTTGAAATGAAACTGTTCGAAATTAAAATATAAAACAACATTCATTATGTCAATTTCAACGAGTAACTCGGCAGATGTAATAGAAGAGACCCGCCGCGTCGCTGGCCCTGCAGATGCAACTGCTTTTGGTGGGAATCGATGGCCGGAGTGGCAGAAAATCCTCTTTCGGATAGCATTTGTCTTCTTTGTCAGCATTTCTTTGCCGTGGAATCCGGAGTGGTATAAGGTCGTATTTTCGATAGACTGGACTAATCTGCATTACCGGGACCCGTACGATGTAGCGCGTTTTGGCTCTGGTCTGGAAATTTTCGGCAGGACCCTTTTTGGAAGTAGTTTGAACGGTTACGCGACTTATGTAATTACACTTATTTTCGCGATTGTGGTGGGTGCAATCTGGACGATAGTGGTCAAGGTTCTGAAAAAAGATCCGCAGAATTATATCAAACTGAATTACTGGCTGCGCACCATTGTGCGGTACCGTGCAGGCATTGGTATCATCGGTTTTGGATTTACCAAATTGCTGCCAACACAAATGCCGTATCCGTCACTCGGACTTTTGAACACTGATTTCGGTGATTTTACTTTGCAGAAAATTTACTGGCTGTCCGTGGGGATTGTGCCCTGGTACCAGGTTTTTGCCGGTGTTGTTGAGATTGCCGGCGGCGTCTTATTGTTTTTCAGAAAGACAACTTTCCTGGGAGCCATCCTTCTTTATGGCGCATTAGGCGATATTGTTTATGTCAATTTTGCCTATGACGGAGGCGTGCATGTGTACAGTTCCTACTTTGTGATTTTGTCTGCGTTTCTGATGGTGCAGGATATCCCGCGTTTGTACAATCTTTTTATTCTTGAACGCTTCACCGTCCCTGTCAACTATTATCCAACCTTTACGAAGGCGTGGCAGAAATATGCAAGACTTGGTGTGAAATCGGCCGTAATCGGTATTTTTCTCTTTTTGTTTTTTTTTCTGTCACTGGTTAATTTCCTGTATGATCCGTATAAACAACCTTCAACGGCTGGGATTAAAGAGCTTCGGGGAAATTATAATGTAACTGAATTTCGTATCAATAATAAAGTAATTCCTTACTCGCCTCAGGATACTGTAAGGTGGCAATGGGCGACTTTTGAAAAATGGACCACACTGACTTTCAAAGTCAACAAACCAACACCACTTGATCTTTCCAATGGTGGAGGCTCGCCGATGAGAGATATAAGCAGGACTTTTGAGCTGACCGGAACGGGTGGCGGACAAAGGGTTTTCCATTATTATGGTGACCCGGTTGATCACGTTTTGTACTTGCAGGACAAATTCAAAGCGCCGTCAGGAAGGGAGCTGGGTGCGCGGGATGCAACGGATCTTTCAGGCGGAGCCCCGAAACCAAAAAAGAAGAAACTTAAACCGGAAGACGAGCCGGATCCTAACTGGATCAGTAAAGCTGCCTGGGTCCATATTGGAGATGAGGCCAAAAAAATTGATCCCCGCGCAGCTTCCACACGCCGCGACCGGGAATTTGCCGAAGCACCCAAAAATGAAAAACGCAACAGGATGATTTTGACTTACCAGACAACCGATGGGTCTCATGTCATTTTAAGAGGAATTGACCAGAACAAAGATTCGCTTTATGTTGTGCTTGACCGGGTTAACAGAAATTATGTTTTGCCAAAAAGTACGCTTGACGCAGGAAAATATGACTAAATCCACAGTGCTTATGGCAGCAGTCTGTCTGCTTTTTTCAATATCATTGACCTCATTACAAAGCCTGACTACCGCTAAAAATGGTGGTCAGGCTGATACGCTTCATTACCCCAAATCTTTTGGTTTTGGGAGAACAGCCACGCTTAAAGAAATTGCGCTGCTGGATACGGATGTCCGGCCTGACGGGAAAGGTCTTCCGGCAGGTTCGGGAAAAGTTTCCGAAGGTAAGTTGGTTTATGCGGCAAAATGTTCCGGTTGCCATGGTGCTACCGGTGTGGAAGGGCCGAACGATCAGCTTGTAACGATAAAAAATCCAACAGATCCGAAGGTAAAAGCAAGGAATAAAACAATTGGAAATTACTGGCCATACGGCACGACGGTTTTTGATTATATCAAACGGGCGATGCCATTTAATCAGCCCGGTTCGCTTACGGATCAGGAAGTGTACAATCTTACTGCCTTTTTATTGCATGAAAACGGTTTGATAAAAGCTGACGATATTATTAATGCCAAAACGCTCCCCAAAGTTGTAATGCCTGCACGCGATTTTTTCGTGCCGGATGACCGCAGGGATGGCCCGGAAATTCGTTAGCAAACCTTTAAAAATTGAATCATTGTGATGCCTGATCAAAATGGAAATAAACCGCTGATAACAGAGAAAAAAATAAGTCGCAGAACACTTCTTGGCGGAGCTGCCACGGCGGCTGTGGTTTTGGCGCAAACTGCCTCAGGGAAAAATTTCCAGGCTGCACTGACGAAATCGGAACTGCATTTAATTGAAGAAATAGAGGATCCAACCAAAGTTCCGGGTGTACGGCCTGGAACTTTGGGGACAAGATCACCCTTTGAAAAACCGGTGAAGGCTCCTTCGGATATTTCTTCCAGAACGCCCCTGCAGGATTTGTTTGGTACAATAACGCCCTCTGATCTTCATTTCGAAAGAAACCATAACGGCGTACCAGCCATTGATCCGGCAAAATATGAGCTGGTTATTCATGGTATGGTAAATAGGCCGATGGTCTTTACATTGGCAGATTTAAAGCGTTTTCCTTCGGTTTCCCGGATTGCCTTTCTGGAATGTTCGGGAAATTATCGTGGCTCGGTCGATGGAAAGGTTACTCCGCAGCAAATCTGCGGACTTACCAGCCAGAGCGAATGGACGGGTGTGAAACTTTCTACGTTGTTTCGGGAAGTAGGCGTGAGTCCAAAATCAACCTGGTTTCTGGCAGAAGGCGGTGATGCGGCGGTCATGACAAGAAGTGTTCCGATCGAAAAAGGCTGGGAAGATGCCATTATTTGTTATGCTCAAAACGGTGAGGCAATCCGGCCGGAGCAGGGATATCCAGTGCGTTTATTTTTGCCGGGATGGGAGGGAAATATCAATGTAAAATGGCTCCGTAGAATTGAATTATCAGATCAGCCTTTTCAAACACGTCAGGAAACATCAAAATATACCGAAGCAATCGGTGGTGGAAAAATCCGCCAGTTTAGTTTCACGATCGATGCGAGGTCTATCATTACTTATCCTTCTTATCCTCAGAAAGTAGAAAAAGGCTGGATTGAAATTCGGGGAATTGCCTGGAGTGGAAGAGGAAAGGTGGTTCGGGTGGAAGTCAGTACGGATGCAGGAAAAACCTGGAAACTGGCTGAATTACAGGATCCCGTCATGGATAAAGCACATACTGCTTTCCGTTATCTGTGGAACTGGAACGGGCAGCCAACCGAAATTCTCAGCAGAACGGTGGATGAAACGGGTTACGTTCAACCGTTTTTAAAAGATCTGCTTGCAGCCCGTGGCGGAAATATGGGTTATCACTACAATCCGGTCACGGCCTGGTATATTCAAAATGATGGGCAGGTTTTGTTTAAAGCCACTTAATTGATTCAGCAGGTTTGATGCATTTTTTAATGCACAACAAATAATATATAAATGAAAAATACGGATTATGACGCAGTCGTGGTAGGTTCTGGCCCAAACGGTTTTGCGGCCGCCATTACGCTTCAAAAGGCAGGTCTTTCTGTTTTATTGGTAGAAGGACGGGATACCATAGGCGGTGGCATGCGGACTTCCGAGTTGACACTTCCCGGTTATCACCATGATGTATGTTCTGCCGTACATCCGATGGCTGCCATTTCTCCCTTTTTTACATCAATCCCGCTTAGAGAACACGGGCTTTCGCTGATTGAACCAACCTATGCCGCAGCGCACCCATTTGATGACGGTACGGTGGCCTTGCTGAAAAACTCGCTGGAAGATACCGCGGCCGGGCTGGGTCAGGATCGAGATGCTTATCTTTCTTTGATAAAAAAACCTGTAAAGGATCTGCCAAAACTTTTACCCGATATCCTGGGCCCTTTTCCTATTCCCAGATATCCACTCGCACTGGCATCCTTTGGCATGAAAGCTTTACCTCCGATCAGCTGGACTGCAAATCGTTTCAAAACAAAACAGGCACGAGGACTTTGGGCT
The DNA here is from genome assembly GCF_900108855.1 of Dyadobacter koreensis. Taxonomy (GTDB): domain Bacteria; phylum Bacteroidota; class Bacteroidia; order Cytophagales; family Spirosomataceae; genus Dyadobacter; species Dyadobacter koreensis. The sequence goes on along the minus strand of NZ_FNXY01000007.1, from coordinate 249,809 downwards.
GGCGTAGCGGCTCATGCCGTTCAGCCTTTTGATAATCTGGCATCCTCAGCCATCGGGCTTGTGATGACCTCGGCGGCACATATTGGCGGATGGCCAATTGTGGAAGGCGGATCGCAGTCACTTGCCAATGCGCTGGCGTCTTATTTTCTTTCACTGGGAGGGAAAATACAAACTGGTTTTTTTGTAAAATCCATCAACGAACTACCCTCTGCAAAAGCAGTCCTTTTTGATGTCGGACCAAAGCAGCTGATCGAAATTGCGGGTGAAAAACTGGGGACTTCGTATGTCAGCAGACTGAAAAAGTTTAAATACGGTATGGGTGTTTTTAAGATGGACTGGGCCCTTAGCGAACCCATTCCTTTTACTGCCAAAAGTACATCCGGAGCTGGAACGGTTCATCTTGGAAATACTTTTGAAGAGATCGCGTATAGTGAAAAAATCACTTCTGATGGCAAACACGCCGACAAACCATATGTGCTTTTATCACAGCCAAGTCAGTTTGATAAAACCCGTGCGCCCGAAGGAAAACATACAGCCTGGGCTTATTGCCACGTCCCCAACGGCTCTCAGGTTGATATGACCAATATTATTGAAAATCAGATTGAGAGATTTGCACCCGGTTTTAAAGATACAATACTGAAAAGAAGTACGTTGAATGCATTACAGATGCAGGAATATAATCCAAATTATATTGGCGGTGATGTTAACGGCGGACTTCAAAACGTGGCTCAATTGTATAGCCGTCCGGTTTTAAGTTTATCCCCGTACCGGACATCTACCGGGGGAATTTATTTATGTTCGGCTTCGACTCCTCCTGGTGGTGGTGTGCATGGTTTGTGTGGATATCACGCGGCAAACCAGGTATTAAAAGACTTATTTACTTGATAATTGCGAATGACACTTTCAATGATATGACTATTCTTCACTTGGATTACAATTAGCCAGTAGGAGGTATGTCTATACGGATTCGTGGTGCTGCTTCGATCAGCGGAAGTAGTCAGTCGCTTTATGTTGTGGATGGCTTTCCGATTGTGGGCGATATCAGCAACATTAATCCTGATGAGATTGAAACATTCTCAATCCTGAAAGATGCATCAGCAACTGCGTTGTATGGGTCAAGAGCTTCCAATGGGGTAGTGCTGATCACAACAAAAAGAGCTGGAAACGGGCGTTCCACCATCAGCTTTAACGCAAGTTACGGTGTACAGCAGGTGCCTCAGCGTGGCCGGCCGGATATGATGAACGCGCAGGAATTTGCTTAGTATGAGAATGAAGTTTTTCAGGAAAAAATTCGGCTCGGACAGGCAACAAGCATTCCGGTCGAGTACCAAAATCCAGCTCATTATGCCGGAAAAGGGACTGATTGGTATGATCTGCTTTTGAGGGATGCCGCCATACAGAATTACAGTCTGTCGCTTGCCAGCAGTAAAGAAAAGCTCAGCACCACAGCGACGGTAGGTTACATCAGCCAAAACGGCGTTCTTCTGAATTATAATTACAAACGCTATTCGGTTCGGGTATTTTACGCCTGGTAAGTTCTAAATTGCCATAGAAAAGTTACAAATACAGGCAGGAAAACTATAAAGAATGGCCGATTAAATGTGGTTATCATATTTTAATAATTAAATGAGTTTGGAAAGCAGTGAAACTGGCAAACTATAATTTTAACCTGTCATTTAATTTCTTAATAACTCGCGCGACCTGATCAGGCTTTATGAATGATAAAGGACGGTGCAGCAGAAGCATGTCGTCATTATCCATTTAAAATTTTTAATGGCTGCTCTACTGGCCAGCTAATGAATTCTGAAGAATAGTCGTTATGTTTTACCCTATTTATTTCTACGATTGGTCATAAGAAGGACACTATGAAATCAATTGTACTGTATTTCTGTCTATCTTACATTCTTTAAAAGCATTAGCCACCTGCATGATCAAAAATATTGATGCTATTTTCTAATCAGCGTTGCATTAACTCATTCATTTATATACAGTTATAATCTTTTCCCTAAGCTTATCAAATCCTATATGATTGAGGAGAATATTATTCGTATTTTCTTTCCATTTTGGCACAAATTTTTCATGTTGAATAGAACTTATTGTAGAATAAATGTAATATTTGAATTTTATTTTTAAACAAAATGTTAACTCCTGATTGCCAGTTTAATTACTTTGGATACCAATGCATGAAAATATTTTGACGGCTAATCAACCAATGATCGAAATTAAAGAAGAGAGGGACCTTATGGAGCGCTGCGCAGGAGGCGACAGAGAGGCTTTTGCAAGTTTATATACTGGCCATCTTTCTTCATTAATCCGGTATATTTTTCTTTTTACAAGATCAAGGGAGCTTAGCGAGGAAATTGTTCAGGATGTTTTTGTGAAGATCTGGGAGAAAAAAGAAGGCCTTTTGTATGTTCAATCTTTTCAGCCCTATATTTTTAAAACGGCAAAAAATCTCCTGTTGGATCATCTGCGCAGGGAACAGACGGAAAACAGATATCGAAATCTGACCGGGCCGTTTTCAGAAGAAAGCACAGATCAGACGGATTCAGAAATTATATACGGTCAATATTTTCAACTTGCACAAGATGCTATAAATCAGCTTCCTGAAAAAAGGAAACAGATTTTTGAGCTTAAAACAAAAGAAGAATTATCGCTGGACGAGATTGCCGAGAAGCTTTCAATCTCTAAGTCGGTTGTCAAAAAACAGCTTTATGCGGCAACAAATTTTGTGAAAGATTATCTCCGTAAACATGGGGAAATGACAACAGATATGGTAATTATCATGTATTTCCTGTCTGGTATTCAATAAGTTCAAAAAAAAGTGAAAATAATTTCAATAGTGAGGGGTTCTTTTAGCAAGCCAATCCGTCTTCTCACTATATGGAAGAAAATTACTACCCCTTTCTGGAAAAGTATGCGGAAAACCGCCATACAGAAGAAGAACATCAGGCGTTTATGCGTTGGTTTAATTCTATTTCCCCTGTTGAAGCACGGAATGTGATGGACCGCTATCAGCATATTTTAAAGAATAGTGCTGAGCCTGCAAACTCGGATATTTATTCTGATTTAATCGGAAAAATTGAAGACCGTATCGATCGAATGGAACAAGAACAGGTTTTAGATTATGAAGATGAGCATGAAACTGATGTTGTAAGTCTTTGGTGGTATTTCCGTCGGTTCGCTGTCGCCGCGGTATTGGTGCTGATCGGAATCGGAAGTTATTATATCCTGATGCAAAAATCAAAACCTGCTAAAAATATCGCCGCTCAGGCACTTGAAAGCGATGCTGCTCCGGGCGGAAATAAAGCTATGCTGACGCTTGCGGATGGATCTGTTATCAATTTGAATGAAGCCGGTGACGGACAAATCGCAAGCCAGTCTGGTATTAACATCAATAAAGTGACAGATGGTCAGTTGGTTTACGGAAAACAATTGGAAGATCGTGACGGCATTCCTAATAAAACCGGAATCTACAACCAGATCACCACACCTAAAGCAGGTCAATATCAGATCAGGCTTTCGGACGGTACAAACGTATGGCTGAATTCTCTTTCGTCAATCCGGTTTCCTGCGGTTTTCAGTGCAGATGAAAGAAAAGTTGAAATTACCGGTGAGGTGTATTTTGAAGTGGCAAAAGTCAGTCTGAATAAAAAGCGTGTTCCCTTCATGGTCGTTTCAAATAACCAGATCATCGAAGTGATCGGAACACATTTTAATGTCAATTCTTACCGTGATGAGTCTGTTGTGAAAACAACCCTGCTGGAAGGAAGCGTGAAGGTTTCTACGATTGCAGAGGGAAAAATTTCTTTGGAAACGGTGAAATTGAAACCAGGCGAACAATCTATCGTCAAACCGAAACAAGCTGCAATTGCTGTCGAAAAAGTGGATACAGAAAGCGCAGTGGCCTGGCAGAAAGGTTACTTCAAATTTAAGGATACCAGTATTCAGGAAGTGATGCGCCAGCTTTCACGGTGGTATGATCTGGATGTTGTATACAGCGGTCCACTTCCGCAGGATCAGTTTACGGGATATGTGTCCAAAAAAGTAGCTATTTCAAGTATACTGGATATTCTGGAAGAAGGTGGCGGAGTGAAATTTAAAGTAAAAGACAAACAGGTGGAGGTGAGTGCTGTGGAATAACTGATAGGTAACAACTACAATTCAAAAATTTAAACCCAACATAGAAATGGACGACAGCTGACGGAAGTTTGCAGGATGACCAAAAAAAACACTTCGGAGTGGAGTCCGAAGTGGAATCAGCCACACTTGATTCCCTGGCAGGAAAAAAGTACAGCGGAAAAGATTCAGGTTAAAATCCAGCCCAGTATTTATTGCGAAACACGAAACATGTACAGTTAACCTCAACAATGTAAAAGTATGAAATATGCTTTACTTTATCAATGCGGCTTTGCCCGCATAATTCCAGGTCGCGTCTGCTCAAAAAAGAGATTGCTCCCTGGCAGCTCAAAACTAAAAATAGGACGAATTATGAAGCTCACCGCTTTGCTTTTTCTGGTAGCATTTATGCAGGTCAGTGCGGGCGTATATTCACAGACCGTTAGACTTAACGAAAATAATAGCGGCCTGGAAAAAGTATTCAATGAAATAAGAAAGCAAACAGGATATAATTTTTTGTATAACAACCGCTTGTTGAAAAATACATTACCCGTAAATATCCGGGTTAATGGAGAAGAACTGAAATCCGTTCTGGACCGGGTATTTGAAAACCAGCCTCTCAGTTATTCTATTATTGATAAAACGATAGTTGTTAAAAAGAGAAAAGCAACCACAGCGAATAATGTTCCTGTCAATGCCCAAAGCAGTTTGCCTGCATCAACACTGACAAAAAGTGACATTGGTCCGACCAGTTTGTTATCAAATAAGGTTTCCGGATATTTATTAACGGCCGTTGATGTTTCCGGTAAAGTGACCGACGAAAAAGGCGAGCCTCTTCCGGGGGTAAGTATCGTGATCAAAGGTTTGCCACAGGGAACAACGACATCTGCCGATGGCAGGTTTTCGCTTTCAGTACCGGGTACGAGCTCGGTTTTGATATTTTCATTCGTTGGATATCTGCCGAAAGAAGTGCCGGTTGGCAATAAAAGCGTTTTAGATGTTACGCTTCTGGTTGATACAAAAGCACTGGAAGAAGTGGTTGTTGTTGGTTACGGCCAGATGAAAAGAGCCGATCTTACCACGGCACAGACGTCGGTTTCAGCAAAAGATATCGGGCGAACTGTTAATACAACAATTGAACAAGCCATTCAGGGGAGAGCAGCAGGGGTGTATGTAACGCAAAATTCAGGTCAGCCTGGCGGTGGAATTTCTGTGAATATCCGTGGTGTAAATTCCATTAGTGGCAGTAATGAGCCGCTTTATGTCGTGGATGGAGTTCAGATTCCCGGCCAGTCTGTGGCTTACGGTTCACAAAGTTCTTCAAATCCACTGGCTGGATTAAACCCCGCTGATATTGAATCCATTGAAGTATTGCAAGGTCCCTCTGCCACAGCGATTTACGGTTCCCGGGCAACCAACGGGGTATTGATCGTCACAACGAAACGTGGAAAATCTGGGGATACAAAAATTTCTTATGGCTATCAGTATAGTTTGCAAACGGCTCCAGAGCCGCTTGGCGTTATGAATTTGCAGCAGTATGCGCAGATGGTGGGTGAATATCACCAGCTTGCCGGTGGCAATACACCCACAGAATTTCTGGATCCGTCCTTGCTTGGAACAGGCACAGATTGGCAAAAGGAGCTTTTCAAAAGTGCTCCTATGAATAAACATCAGCTGAGTTTGAGCGGCGGAAATGATAAAACGACTTATTATTTGTCAGGAGAATATCTGAAACAGGATGGCGTTGCACTGGGATCAGGTTTCAACCGTTACGGTTTCCGTCTTAATCTTGACAATAAACCAAGAAAATGGGCGTCTCTGGGGGCCAATTTGAGCTTCAACCAAACCAATGATAACCTGACAACGAGCCAGGAAAATGTGATTGCCAGTGCTTTGCAGCTGACACCTCAGGTGCCTGTTAAAAATTTGGATGGTTCCTGGGGTGGAGGTGATCTGAACAATGGTGCAAATCAGTTCGCGCCTGTTAACCCGATTGCCATTGCAAACCTGACCACAAATAAATTGTTGAGAAGACAATTTTTAGGCGGCTTGAATCTTGGGATTGAAATTGTAAAAGGACTTAATTTCAGGTCCTCATTTAATACCAATATTGGTTATTCAAATTCAACTTATTATATCCCAACTTATTCAATAGGCTGGGCGAAAAATGTTGCGGCTTCACTTACCAACGGAACGGGCGTTAATACATACTGGAACTGGAACCAACTTTTGGAATATGTAAAGTCTTTTGGAAAACATAATATCAACGTTATGGTAAGTCATGAAGCCCAGGAATCTGGCTGGAAAAATGTTGGTGCTACTAGGACCGGATTTCTTACCAACGACATTTTTGACCTTGCAGCCGGTGACGCGCTTACTTCAAGTAATTCTGGTGGTTCAGGCAACTGGGCGATGGAATCATATCTTGGAAGGTTGAATTACAACTATGGTGATAAATATATCGTGATGGGAACGGTCCGCCGTGATGGTTCCGCCAATTTTGGAAAGGATAATAAATGGGGCTTTTTCCCATCTGTTTCTGCGGCATGGAGAGTTTCGCAGGAAGCATTTTTCCACGTTCCGGCCATTAGTGAGTTGAAATTGAGATTTGAGACCGGGATTACAGGTAACCAGGGCGGAAGTGGTGGCATTTATTCTCCGATGGGAACGGGTGCAACACCAACTTCAACGGGATTTCTGCCAACAAAATACAGCAATCCAGGACTTCAATGGGAGGAGACCAAAACGAATAACTTTGGTATCAATGTAGGTTTGCTCGATAACCGGATACAGTTTGAATTGGATTATTATATCAAAAATACCGACAATTTGTTGATGGAAAAACCGCTTCCCTGGTATATGGGAACTAACGGGACCGGAGCTGTTGGGTCGCCAACGGTTAATATTGGTGCGCTGCAAAACAAAGGCTTTGGCTTCACAATCAATACGACCAATATTAACAGAGGCGGTTTTAAATGGGAAACCAGCTTCAACGTTTCAAGTTTCAAAACTAAAATCAAATCTTTCTATTCTGAAAGTGCTTTTGTGGACCGTACTTCCTGGTGGATGCAGGATTGGACGCAGCGTTCGGAAGTGGGCAAAGCTCCGTGGCTTTTCAGGGGCTATCAGGAAGAAGGCCTGTTCCAGTCGGTTGCTGAAATTGATGCGAGTGCAGTGCCTGTTGATAACAACGGAAATCGCCTGCCTACAAATGTAGACAATATTTGGGTGGGTGATGTCAAATTCAAAGACCTGAACGGCGATGGAAAAATTGATGAAAATGACCTTACTTCCATTGGTAATCCCTGGCCGAAAATGTTCGCGGGTTTGACAAACACATTTTCTTACAAGGGCTTTGATCTGAGTTTGTTATTTACGAGTACCTATGGAAATGACATTTACAATTATCTCGGCAAGCTGAACACCAATGCAAGCAATATTAATCTGAGCCGGAATCTTCTGGTTCACGCGATGGACTATGCAAAACCGATTACCAATGAATCAGGTGAAGTGGTACTTGCGAATCCGGGAACCGATGTGGCCAGGATTTCCAACGGCCCGAATGGAAACTTCACCCGCCATACGGATAAATGGGTGGAAGATGGCTCGTTCATTCGTTTGAAAAACGTGTCGCTTACCTATAACGTGCCTGCGGCATTTATGTCAAAACAGAAAATTGTAAGGGGAGCCAGAGTGAGTTTTGGTGCACAAAATGTTTTGACTTTCACCAAATATACCGGCTTTGATCCGGAAGTTGGAGCTTATGTATCCAGGGATGCAAGTCCTGGTAATCAGGCGATTGGTCTGGACTACGGCCGCTATCCGCTGACTCCGGTTTATACTTTTAGTTTGGGCTTAGACTTCTAATTTTTTGAAAAACATGAAAGATATTAAACATATATATTATTTGATTACCGCTTTGATACCGGTTTTCATTTTATCGGCCTGCTCTGAGGATTTTCTGGAAAGACCTCCACTGGATTCTATTGTAGACGCAAGTTTTTATCAGACCGATGATCAGGTACTTGCCGCTACTGCACTTCTGTACAGTAAAGTCTGGTTTGACTACAATGACAAAGCATCTTATAACCTTGGGGATTTTCGGGCTGGAACTGCATTTTCTGCGTACAACGACCGGGGAAATGTACTTTTCAATACAACAGGAAACACACCTGAAAATGGTTCTGCGTGGAGATCTTTCTTTATTGTAGTAGGACAATCCAATCTGGCAATCAATAATATCAACCAGTTTGCCGGAGCAGCCGTTTCGCCAACCGTAAAAAAAATGGCTATCGCAGAAGCCCGCTTTATCCGTGCGCTGGCCTACCGCTTTTTAGTCATGAACTGGGGAGCCGTACCGGTCATTGAAGACAACCTGAAACTTTTGTCTGATACTACAGTCACCAGAAATACGCCTGAAAGTGTCTGGAAATTCATAACCAGTGAAATGCGGAGTGCTGCCAACGATCTGCCTGAAACGCCTATCCGTCCCGGACGCGTAACAAAATGGTCAGCTGAAGGTATGCTTGCTCGTTTTTACCTGAACCGCTCTGGTGTGGAATCAAACGGATCCGGACAAAGAAGTCAGATGTTTTTGGACAGTGCAAAATATTTTGCGGAAAGGGTAATCACAAAAAGTGGTGCTTCTCTAATGAAGAATTACTCGGATCTTTTTCTTTTTCCTTATGATAACAACCCGGAGTCGCTTTTTTCGCTGCAATGGGTATATTCTCCCGGCGCATATGGAACACAAAATACATCTCCTGCTTACCTGGCTTACAGTTCTGACATTGCCAACGGAGACGGTTGGGGAGGTGATAAAAGTGCAACCTGGTGGATGATAAGCCAATATGATGGGATCAAAACCACAGCCACCGGCATGCAGGGGAGAACGCTTGATCAAAGATTGAAAGCGACTTTCATGCTTCCCGGAGCTTCTTATCCTGAGATTACCCAGACTATCCCGGGAGGGGAACAAAAGCTGATTTTTCCTTTCACAGGTACGGATAACAATTTTGTTTCGATCAAAAAATATATAACCGGAAAAGCGAAGGATGTTGGTGGATTGGCTGCGTCTCAAAATTATGGGAATGATACCTATATGATGCGTCTTGCAGAAATGTATCTTATATATGTTGAGGCGGTCTTGGGGAATAATGCTTCTACTGCCGATGCAACCGCGCTTTCCTATTTCAACAAGGTGCATACACGTGCCGGCCTACCTGCTGTTGAAGATCCTTTAACTTTTGATGCGATTTTCAAAGAAAGAACTGTCGAATTTGCAATGGAAGGTATGGCATGGTACGATCTGGTCAGTTTGCATTATTACAACCCGGCCAAAGCTTATGCAATTTTAAATTCGCAGGACCGTGGTCTGTTTTTTACAGCACCGGATCAGTTTCCGAATCCGACATCTTGGACATTTACCAAAACAGCCTGGGCGACCAACGAGCGGACGATTATTGCGAACAGTGGAAACTTCCTGTTGCCGATTCCTTCGGCGGAGTTGAGCCAGGCGCCCAATCTTCAGAAACCCGCGGTTGATTATTACAAAAAATAATTTCTGTTTTTGTATCAAAAAGAATTATTCAATGAAGACTATATATCAATTCACCGTGCTGTTCGCAGTATTATGCGGAATGGCCGTTTTTACAATTTCCTGTTCGGAAGATGATCTGCCGAATGGCGGCGCTCCGAGTATTACCTATGTGCGTGTTACCAAACCTGAATCTTCTGACTCGCTTTTGGTAGCTGCTTTTCAGGGAACCTTAATTGCTATTGTTGGCGAGAATTTACAGGACGCTTCGGAAATCTGGTTCAATGACCAGCGTGCTGCGTTGACACCAACTTATGTATCAAACAAATCAATTCTGGTCAGTATTCCGAGCGTTATTCCGAAGGATATTACCAACAAAATGAGGATCTTATTTTCGGGCGGAGCAGTTTTGGAACACGATTTTAAAGTGCAGATCAGTGAGCCATCTCTGGCCAGTATGGCTTGTGAATATGTTGCTGCAGGTGAGGTTGCTACAATCAATGGAGATTATTTTTATGAGCCTCTTACCGTTACGTTTGCAGGCGGTGCAAAAGGTGAGATAGTTTCGGTTGAAGCAAAAACGATCAGGGTAAGGGTGCCCGCAGATGCTGCGGCTGGCCAGATTACAGTTTCCACGAATTTTGGTGAAACAAAATCAGATTTCTGGTTTCGTGACAACCGCAATATTTTCCTGAGCAGTGATCCTTTTACAGGTTGGTGGAATGAAAAATATGTTGTTACCAAACCAGCAGAAGGCGATCCGGTAGCGATTAATGGAAATTATATCCGTGTTAAGGAAGCTATTGCAGGGTGGGCTTGGAAAGAAGTTGCAGGCGGCCCGCCGGATGCCATGGGAGCTATCAGCAAAAATGTCCCGGATGAAGCCATTCTTAAACCGGCCGATTATAACCTTAAATTTGAGGTGAATACTGTGAAGCCTTATAATAACAACATGTTGAAAATCAATGTTGGATTGAGCAAGGATTTTGTTACTGATGCTTACCAGTGGGCTCCGCCGTATGACACAAAAGGCGAGTGGAGAACAGTGATTATACCTTTTGAACAGGTTGCTGCAAGCTACGAAGCGGCAGGTGTTAAAATGGCGGTAAGTCCGGCTGGGTATTACACCAGGTTATTATTTCATGGGGGAGGAGATCTTGATGCCGACATTTCGCTCGACAATTTCCGTGTGGTTCCAAAAACAATTAAAAAATAGCCCTATCCCGATATCAACATGAGAAAAATAAATAACAAGAGGTTTTTCACCATCCTCTGCATGATAATGTTTGTGGGCATTTTTATAGCTTGCAAGGAAGACGATGTTACGGTTACGGATGATGTTCAGCTTTTAAGTTTTGGTCCGTCCGGTGTAAAACCTGGTGAGCAGATCAGTTTTATTGGTACTAATCTTGATAAAGTTACGGCCATCGAACTTAAAAATGCCACCGTGCCGAGTTCTGCGTTTGTGAAGCAGTCTTCGGAACTGATCGTTTTGGTTGTACCCAATGAAACTTCAGAGGGAACGGTCACTTTGAAAACTGCGGCTGGCGATATTGTGTCTAAAACAATTTTAAGTTTTGAGGTTGCTGTAAAGATAGAATCTGTGCCGGAATCCGCACGCCCTGGTGAAAATATTACCATCAAAGGTCAATATCTAAACTGGATCAAAGAAGTGCGTTTTGCCAAAGACACGGCCGTAATCCAGTTCGTCAGCCAAACTTTGAACGAACTGGTCGTAACGGTGCCTTTTGGAGCGCAGACCGGGCCATTGATTTTTTTAGCAGGCGGCACAGAGCCCATGACCATCGAGACCGAAAAAGATCTGGTTATTGCCTTACCAATCTTGAAATCGATTGCGCCAAATCCGGCTGAACGAGAAAAAGAGCTGACTATTACAGGTACAAATCTGGACCTGGTTCAAGGGGTTTTACTAAAAGGTCTGACAGCACCGATTACTGAATTTGTATCCAAAACTGCAACGCAGATTGTTTTAAAAATTCCGAAAACAGCCAACAAGGGCATTGTTACACTGGTAGCTTATTCCGGCCTTACTGTAGAATCTGCTGAGGCTTTAAAATTCGTGGGTGATCTGCCTGATCTAGCGCCTTTGAAATACGCTATTTATGAAGATGCCCTAATGAACGGCTGGTCAAACTGGGGCTGGGGAAGCACGGCGGATTTTGCCAGTACCGACAACGTCCGTGATGGTAACGATGCTGCAAAAATGACTTTCACCGGTGCCTGGGGCGCTTTGAAATTTGCGGGCGCAAGTGTTGCTACGGCAAGTTATTCTGAGATCAGTTTTTCCGTATTTGGTCTTCCGGGAACCGAAGGAAAAAAGCTGAACGTAGTGGCCAATACGGGAAGTCCTTTTGTGATCATCCTGAAAGAAGGCGTTTGGACGGAATATAAACTTAGTAAGTCCGATCTTGGAAATCCAGCAACAATAACAGAATTAATGTTTCAGGAAACTGGCTGGTCAGGTTCGATTTACCTTGATCATATTGGGTTGAGATAATAACCGTTTATCCTCACTATTATTGAACAAAGGGTATCGTTGATACCTTTTGTTTACACTATTCCTACGCCCTTGCCAAATCGTAATTGCTGGCTTAAACTGAATCGATTATGTTGTTTACAAAGCAATATTTTTTCCGTATCGTTCTTATGATATGGATAATACCCGTTACTTTTTCCTGTAAAAATACAGATGTGATTTCTGGTGATCAGGAAGCAACAGAGCAGGAGATTAAGCCTGCGAATGATCCGGAAACTGCAAAAACCATGGGGTTGTTTTTGGATACCTGGATGCCAAAAACTTTTCAGACCCCGGCTTTTATAGAATCCGACGTACCTGCATCAGCAGATGTGACCGTCACTGTGGATGCTTCGGAGGTTATTACTAAAATTCCGCTGACAAGTTTTGGACACAATGCCAATACCTGGATGACACCCATGATAAGCGAGCCGGTTTTTATGAACCATATTAATAATCTGAAACCCAATATTATCCGCTTTCCTGCCGGCAGTGGCAGTGACGTTTATTTTTGGAATGCAAGACCCGGCGGTTTACCAGCTGATGCGCCAATCATGCTTACCGATAAGGATAATATAAAAAAAGAACCTGGTTATGGTTTTGGAAAGACAAATGATAACTGGCGCGCGTCGCTGGATAATTATTATGATATGTTAAGCCAAAGTAACAGCAAGGGCGTGTTGACCGTGAACTATGGTTATGCCCGTTACGGGACAAGCTCGGATCCGGTGGCAACGGCTGCGCATCTTGCCGCCGACTGGGTACGTTATGACAAAGGACGGACGCAATACTGGGAAGTTGGCAATGAAAATTATGGCGACTGGGAGTGGGGATATCGGATTGATGTTTCGAAAAACAAAGACGGACAGCCCGAATATTTGACTGGGAAACTTTACGCGCAGCACTTTAAAGTTTTTGCCGATTCCATGCGAAAGGCAGCTGCGGAAGTAGGGGCAAAAATCAGTATAGGTGCCGTCATGTACGAATCCGTACCAGAATCTTGGCAGACCAATACCGTCAAAACATGGAATGAAGGTATGCTCCCCGAAGCGGGTAATAGGCCGGATTTTTATATTGTCCATAATTATTTTACTCCTTATGAAGAGAATTCCACAGCTGCTGTGGTTTTGGGTGCCGCAATTTCCCAGCCTTCAAAAATGATGAATTATGTTACCCAGACCATTACTTCAAATGGAGCCGGCTTAAAACCAATTGCGATGACCGAATGGAACATGTGGGCCAAAAGCTCCAAACAACAGGTTTCAAACGTAAGTGGAGTTTTTGCTGCGCTTGTTGTTGGAGAATCAATTGTTAATAAATACGGTCTGGCTGCTCGGTGGGACTTACTGAATTTTTGGGCGGAAGGCGATGATCACGGACTTTTTAGTGATGGCAATGAGCCCAATGTTGCCAAATGGACACCTAGACCCTCATTTTACTATCTTTACTTTCTTCAAAAGAATATGGGAGACAGGTTGGTGAAATCCACTGTTCAAGCCAGCAATACTGCTATTAAATCCTACGCCTCTACATTTTCTTCAGGTCAGGCAAGTGTCGCTCTGATCAATATTTCTGCTTCTCCCCAAACGGCAGAGGTAAAATTTGAAAACTTGAAAAAAGGTGACCGTTTTTACTGGTATAGTTTGGAAGGCAGTAATGACAATGGTGATTTTTCGAGAAAAGTCATCATCAATGGCTCTGCGCCGAGCGGTATTGCAGGTGGTCCCTTAGATTACACAAATTTAAAAGCAAGATCAGCTTTCTCAAAAAATGGTATAAGAGTGACAGTTCCGGCACGAGGTATGGTGAGTGTAGTAGTAGGGAAGTAAGATTAGCCATGGAGCTAACGCGTTGCGAAAATAAGTATTCTCTAAGATTACTTTGATAGTGAAATCCTCAAATTAAGTCATTGGATAACTGTTTCAAGTTTTAAATTTTGCTTATGCCGGCGCCGCACTCCGGCATAAGCAAAATTTATTTGGGAAATGACAGTCTTCATTGGAGGTGCCTAGCGAATAAATGGCCGCTTCGCCGGGTCAGAATCTGTTTTCCCTATTTTCAATGGATCGCCAGGCAAAACGCTCTTTCCTGAGATCAAGATAACATAGAATTTATTCTGTATCCGCTGCTTGAACGATCATTTTTCCTTCATTTTCTCCGCTGAACAATCCAATTAGTGCATCTGGGAGCTGTTCAAAGCCGTTTATGATGGTTTCTGTGGATTTTAATTTTCCGTTTTTCACCCATTCAGATAATTGTTTGGTGGCTTCGGGAAATAAACTTTTGTAGTCGCTCACAATAAAACCCTGCATCAGTATGCTTCTTGTTAGCAGCATAGGCTGCAGCCTTGGGCCTGTGACATCACCGGTATTGTTGTAGAGTGCAATCTGTCCGCACAATGGAATTCGTGAATGGAAATTCATGAGGCTGATCACCACGTCGGATATTTCGCCACCCACATTATCGAAATAAATATCGACACCATCCGGACAAGCATCTACAATCGCCTTTGTTAAATCATCGGTTGTCTTGTAATTGACAGCCACGTCAAAACCAAATTCTTCCGTTAGCAGGTTTGTCTTTTTGTCGGATCCGGCGATACCGATTACCCGGCAACCCTGAATTTTTGCTATTTGTCCAACTACGATACCTACCGCCCCGGCAGCGCCAGAAACTACAACAGTTTCGCCGGATTTTGGTTTCCCGATTTGCATAAGTCCCAGATATGCCGTTAAGCCGGTCATGCCCAGCACACCCAGATAACTGCTGGCGGGCGCTATGGTTGTATCAATTTTGTGAATTTCTTTTTCGTTCACAATACATTTCTCCATCCAGGGCAAAGATGCCAGAACATAATCGCCCGTTGTAAAGGAATCTGATTTACTTTCAGATACAACAGCCACCACGCTGCCTGTCAAAGGTTCGTTCAGCTGAAATGGCGGAACATAAGATTTAGCATCATTCATTCTGCCCCGCATGTAGGGATCGACTGAATAGTATAACCCTTTAAGCAGCACTTCTCCGTCCTTTATTTCGGAAAGGTCAATATTTTCAAATCTGAAATTTTCCTTAGTCGGTAAGCCTACCGGTCTTGATGCGAGTACGATTTGTCTTGTTGTCATTTTAATGTATGAAGTATAAAAAAAAGACATTTAAAATGCCTTCTTCCGGTTTGTTTGATTTTATATCTGCGCCCTGCAATTTTCAGTCCAGCGTAATTTAGGATGGACCATTCAGCTCAATTAACCAGATCCGTTTTTTACTAAAACAAAACGATCAGTGATCATAAATATGAATTATCTGAAATTTGGTTGAATTGGGAAATGATCTCAGTAACCTGTCCAATTTCATATTCTGATGGTCATAATCAAATTGTTTTCTGTATGTGACTTTTATCACTTTCCAGACATAAGAAGATTCTGAATTTTATATCATAATTGATTCAAAATGGAAATTACAGCTTATATAGCCTCTGTATTTATCGGTGTTTCGCTTGGCCTGATCGGAGGTGGCGGGTCTATACTCACCGTTCCGGTTCTTGTTTACCTGTTTGGTATTAGTCCGATTTTATCAACATCCTACTCTCTTTTTATTGTGGGATCAACTAGTCTAGTAGGGGCTTATAACAATTACAGGAAAGGTTCTGTTAAAATTAAAACGGCGCTGCTTTTTGGCAGCACATCGATCACGACGGTTTTTTTAACACGCAAATTGCTGATCCCAATGATCCCGGGGGATCTGTTCAGGATTGGCGAGCTCCGAATCACCGAGCCAATACTGACGATGATTCTTTTCGCGGCCTTAATGGTAGCAGCATCCATTGGGATGATCAGAAGCAAGGAAAGAAAACCGGGGTGCTTTGAATGCGATTTGATAGGAAATATGATCAGAATGTTACTGAGCGGTGTAGGAATCGGACTGACCACGGGAATCCTTGGGGCAGGCGGAGGCTTTCTCTTGATACCGACACTTGTACTTGTCCTTGGTATGCCAATGAAAGAAGCGGTCGGCACTTCACTTCTGGTCATCGCACTGAATTCGCTCATCGGTTTTGCCGGCGATATGGGTCACTTTATAATTGACTGGATATTCCTGATAAAAATTACCGCCATTTCCATGACCGGGGTGCTGATCGGTGGGGCAGTTGCTAAAAGGATAAATGCGACTTATCTAAAAAAAGGATTTGGCTGGTTTGTGCTGGTGATGGGGATCTATATTATATCAACCGAGCTCTTGCACCTGAAATAAATTAAATGCTTCGTGCAAAATAACTGTGTAATGTTCAGGAGAAAAAAGAAAGACCTGATTTTTGTGGGTATCCAATTATCGTTGTTTGCTGGATACATCTTTATTCCCGCTTTATTCAATATAAAAGCAAATCCAGTTATCAAAATTGTCGGGCTTGCCTTGCTAATGAGTGGAACAGTAATTTTTCTGGCCGGTTTGTATCAGCTCAGAAAAAGTCTTACTCCGTTTCCGTTTGTTCGGTCTGATGGTCGCCTGGTAACAAATGGCATTTACTACCTTATCCGTCATCCGCTTTACACAGGGATTATCACAGGTCTGTCTGGTTATGGCTTGCACCAAGGGCACGCAGGTAAAATGATTGTTGTGGTGCTGCTCGTGGTGCTTTTTCATTTTAAATCCATTTATGAAGAGCGGATGCTTCTTGTCGCTTATCCGGATTATAGACAATACCTCCGGCGAACAGGAAAGTTTCTTCCTAAATGGAAAAATGTTATCAATGTTTTGGTCCAGCGTGATAAATGTCACTGAACTCCTGAACCGATATCCCGAACATTGTATCGTTATCTCAAAGAAGAAAGCACAACATTAATAATACATCAAATGAAAATAGAACAAATTTATACTGGCTGTCTTGCACAGGGCGCGTATTATATTGAAAGTAATGGGGAAGCGGTCGTTATCGACCCGCTTCGTGAAGTGGAACCTTATATTAAAAGGGCCGAAAAAGATGGGGCAAAAATCAAATATGTGCTTGAAACACACTTTCATGCGGATTTTGTTTCAGGTCATATTGATCTTGCCGAAAAAACAGGTGCGCAAATTGTGTATGGGCCGACTGCCAGACCTGGATTTGATGCCCTTGTAGCGGCAGATGGTCAGGTACTGAGCGTGGGAGATGTCACTTTTTCAATTTTGCATACGCCTGGGCATACGATGGAGAGTACCTGTTATCTGTTAAAAGATGAGCAGGAAAAACAGGTTGGAATTTTCACCGGTGATACACTTTTTATTGGTGATGTAGGACGCCCGGACCTGGCACAAAAAGTATCAGCAGAATTGACGCAGCAAAAGCTGGCGGAACATCTTTTTGATTCTTTAAGACAGAAAATCATGCCGTTGCCAAATGACATTATCGTGTATCCCGCTCACGGAGCAGGCAGTGCGTGTGGCAAAAATATGAGCAAGGAAACTACTGATACGCTTGGTAATCAGAAAATATTCAACTATGCGCTGCGGGCTGATATGACCAAAGAGGAATTTGTTAAAGAGGTTACCAATGGCCTGATGCCTCCTCCGGCATATTTTCCCGAAAATGTGATGATGAACATCAGCGGTTATGAAAGCATCGATACAGTACTCGAACGCGGAGCCCATGCGCTGGATCCAGCTGCTTTTGAAGCGGCGGCTAATGAAACAGATGCTGTAATGATTGATACCAGGGATGCGGAGATCTTTGCAGAGAGGTTTATTCCGAATTCCATCAATATCGGGATAAATGGAAGTTTTGCTCCCTGGGTAGGGACCTTGATACCGGATATTAAACAAAGAATTTTGCTGATCACAGAGCCGGGACGAGAAGAAGAAGTGGTGACACGGCTGGCCCGGGTTGGTTATGACCATACCATCGGGTATTTGCAAGGTGGAGTACATGCCTGGATTAAAGCAGGTAAGGAAGTAGATCAGATTGAACTGGTGAGCCCGGATCAATTGAGTAAACGTTTGAAAATTGATCCTTCCCTCACCGTTCTGGATGTACGCAAAGCCATCGAATTTAATTCTGAACATGTGGTTGGCGCCGAAAATGTCCCACTCGATTATGTGAATGATTATCTGGCTCAGATCGATAAAAATAGATCATATGCAGTGCACTGTGCAGGTGGTTACCGGTCAATGATATTTAATTCCATACTGAAAGCCAGAGGATATAATAATCTGATCGATGTAAAAGGAGGATTTAAGGCAATCAAAGAGTCTGGTGAGTTAGAAGTAAGCAATTTCGTTTGTCCAAGTACACTTTTGTGAATCGGAGCATGGGAATTGTATCGGTATTATTCGGAAAATGTCAACCAGACTTCAAAAGTCTGGTTGACAGCGGTGCACTGATCGTTGACGTGCGCAGCCCTCAGGAATTTGCGTCCGGGCATATCGACGGGAGTGTTAATATACTACTTGATACGATCGGCTCAAAAGCCGTGTTTTTTAACAAAGATGGAAAGCCGGTGTTTACCTGTTGCCGGAGCGGTGCCCGCAGCGAGATCGCGGCGGAACTATTAAGGGCAGCGGCGGTCGAGATTTATAACGGCGGCGCCTGGGATAAGCTCAGAAAAAAAATTTGATAAAAATCTAAAACTATGCTGGAAATGATAAAACAGCCCTGGCCATGGTATGTGGCCGGGCCGCTGATCGGTCTTACGGTACCTGCTTTGTTGATACTGGGTAATAAATCCTTTGGTATCTCTTCGTCGCTCAGGCACGTTTGCGCTATGTGTATCCCGGCGAACATTTCCTTTTTTCAATATGACTGGAAAAAGGAACTTTGGAATATGTTTTTTGTAGCAGGTATTTTTTTTGGAGGTGTGATCGCAGTAACATTTTTGGCCAATCCCGAACCCATGCAGCTCAATCCGACGCTGATAAAAGAGCTCAGCCGCTATGGAATAACCGATTTTTCTTCGCTAGTGCCAGTTGATCTCATAAGTTGGAATAAGTTAGCAACACTTCCTGGATTCATCATGATAGCTGGCGGTGGTTTTCTGGTAGGATTTGGGGCACGCTATGCAGGCGGATGCACCAGCGGACATGCGATCATGGGCCTTTCGACGTTGCAATGGCCTTCCCTGGTAGCAACAATCTGTTTTATGATCGGTGGATACGTGATGGCTACTTGGATATTACCTTTCATATTGATGCTTTAAACAAAAAATGGCTGGGAGAGAAGTCTGAAAAAGATCAACTGGCTGGGTCAATAACCTGCTTGATTTTAAGCCGGTAAAGCGATGTAACTGGTGTGATTAAGGTACCCTTTCCTTTTGTTACGACAGCCCGGCAAAAGGATAGTATAGAAGCCCGGTTGAAATCATAGAAACAAACGGCCTGCCGATTCTGGGAAGGTTCCCGATGTCTGATTCCGGGGGATGTAGTGAATTGCCCGTGTTCTGATTAGTTATGCCTGCTGTGGCCAACGCTTTCAAAGTGTCGGTTTCGGTGAAAAACTGTTTTAATGCAGACCATTATATACCCTTTAAATCAAGTGCAAAATTTCTTTTTGCACATTTTATTAAAACAAAAGAATAAGAAATATGGCAAATTTATTAACAGATCAGACTTTGGCAAACGAACACGATCTTCGCGCAACGGATTCAATTTGCATAAACGAAAGTCATAAGCAGCACAAGTGGTATTACAACCTGAAATATCTGATAGTTGGAATTTTTTTTGGAGTAATTTTTGTGAAAGCTGAGGTGATAAGCTGGTTCCGTATCCAGGAAATGTTTCGTTTGCAATCTTTTCATATGTATGGAATTATCGGCAGTGCAGTGTTGGTTGGAGTGATTTCAGTATGGCTTATCAAGCGTTTTGGTATCAAAACCATTTCCGGGGAGCGTATTACTTTTACCGATAAGAAATTTAGTAAGGGTCAGATCTACGGAGGATTGCTTTTTGGCCTGGGTTGGGGTTTGACTGGAGCTTGTCCAGGGCCGTTGTTTGCACAGATCGGAATGGGGGCTACTGTTGTTATTGTCACTTTGGTAAGTGCGATTACAGGTACATGGGTATATGGCAAATTCAGAGATCAACTACCTCACTAGGACTCTATGCACGTCAGTAAGGGAACTACCTAAACAGTTTCTATTCTCAATGGAAGTGGACTGACTGGTGTTACGTATGTCGCTTTTTAAGGACCAGCCTGAGATTCATACGCGTGAAAAATTGAGTCTGCTTACAAATTGACTCCCTTCAACGAGGGAGATGCCCTTGCCTTCGGAGAGATTGCATTGAAGGGCATCAACCTGCCCGGCCATTCGGATGACAGTAAATCCGTTCTTTTAATACATGATAGCAATCCTAAAAAGTTGCCTGGCGACAAAAGCTGGCTCTCAAAATGTATTTTTGCTTCTGGGTACACTGATCGTTTTAGCCGATGCTGTGTTCCGCACATGCCGCAGGCACTTTGTGTGGAAAATCGCTGTTGTTTAAGAATTGCCAGGGATTCAATACCTCGGTACGCTACTTTTGGGCATGACGTTTTTGCCTGGGAAGATTTGCATATAACCGTGCCGCCAGGATATCATCCAAAACAAATCTGCTTATGATGCGGTTGATTCTGTCAATCGCCTGGGTTGGCTAAGAATGCAAACATAATCCGGACGGCGGTTATAAAGTATAACAGATTATATGTAATCGGGAAAATAGGTGATATCGTATCTGATTTTGAAACAATTTTTGGAATGGTGCGAAAGCGTGTCGGGAGGTTAGAACAGTATTGTAAAAAAATCTTTACCAATGAATGGAGATGAATAAGAAATGGTTTTCTGTATCCAATATCATTACGGCAGTGATGGTGGTATTTTTAGCTGCCATGGTCATAAAGCCCGAGGTGAAAGCATGGACAATCCAGGCGCTGATGAAGGTAGGCCTGTTCCAGCCCAGAATCAATAAAAAGCCCGATACAGCTTCGATGGAAGCTTTACCAAATGTTTTTTTTCGGAAGGGTGATGGACAAACGATTGATCTTTCCTCATTGAAAGGAAAGGTTATATTTATTAATTTCTGGGCAACCTGGTGTCCGCCCTGTATCGCTGAAATGCCCTCGATCAATGCGCTGTATGGTAAATTCAAGGATCACGAAAATGTTGCATTTCTGATGGTTGACGTGGATGGAAATTATCAGAAGTCGGACAGCTTCATGAAAAAGCACCAGTACGCTTTGGAAGTGGTGAGCGCGACTGGCGAGATACCGCCCGTGTTTATGCAGGGGGCTGTTCCTACCACGGTAATCCTTGATAGAGAAGGTAAAATGATTTACCGGCAGGAAGGAGCAGCAGATTATAATAGTACCGAGCTGGTGGATATGATCAGTAAAATGGCTGAATAATTATCTGTGGCAAGTGTCGCTAACTAGCAGGACAGATTAATGAGTTTTGAAAAATCAGTTTGGAAAGATATTTAACTTAATATCTCAGATTCAGTTCAGATAAATTTGCCAACAATCACCTGGCGCGAAGAAGCTTAAAATCAAGAAAATACTAGCTATAAAACAGACAGCGGATATCGATAAGAAAAATTTGATCAAAGTCCGCTGAAATGCATGCTGATTCTGGCAAAATTTAAGGGAATTTTAAGAAATATTTAAGTCAATTTATAGATTTATAACTCTTAATTTACATGCTGATTTAGTCACGACTAACTAGCTTACGTACAATCGTCGAACCAGACTTGAATAAAAACCTATGAGAATCCTGATAATAGAAGATGAAATCGGAATACTGAATTTTCTAAAACAGGGTCTGGAAGAAGAGTCTTACGCTGTGGATACTGCTTCGGACGGTACAAGCGGTCTTGATATGGCACTTACCGGCGAGTACGATTTGTTATTGATAGACTGGATGTTGCCCGGAAAAAGTGGTGTCGAGATCTGCCGTGAGGTCAGAAAGAATTTCACGAAAATTCCTGTTATATTTCTAACTGCCCGGGACACGGTTCAGGATACTATCTTTGGACTGCAGTCCGGGGCGAATGATTACATTAAAAAGCCTTTTAGCTTCGACGAACTTTTAGAGCGGATCAAGGTTCAGCTTCGACCGCTTACTGGCGAGCAGTCAGAATTCACGCTTGGCCCTATCCGCATCGATACGTTGTCTCATCAGGTTTTCAGAGAAACGGAGGAGATAAAACTAACACAAAAGGAATTTGCTCTTCTGGAGTATCTTTTGAGAAATAAAGGGAAAGTTTGCAGACGAAGCCGTATTATTGAGAGTGTCTGGGATATCCATTTCGACTACAACACAGGTGTGATCGATGTCTATATGAATGCGCTAAGAAAAAAACTCAAACTCGCAAAAGAAGAAGATTATATTCAGACCATCCGTGGAATAGGATACATTGCCAAAGAGATTTGAACATGAAAATATGACGACTTCCTTTAAAAATAAAATTGCCTTTAACTTCACATTAAGCACGGCGTTGTTGGTGGCTGTTATTTTTTTTGTCATTTATCATAGTGTTAATATCACGGTTTTTAACAGCCTCGAGAAGGAAGTGAATTTTCAGGCTGACAAACATTTTTACGAGGTTGGTGTAAAGGATGGAAAACCTTACATTGCTGATAAGGAAGAGTGGTTCGAAAGGGAGCATCGTGAACTGGAAGTAAATCCTGTATTTGTTCAGATAACGGATAAAAATGGTTCATTAATTGAAAGGTCCCCAAATCTGAAACTCGATTTTTTAACTGCCGATCTATCTCAAAAGGATAAGGTTTTTTTTCAAAACAAACTGAAAGGACTTTCCATTGCCCAGATTCAGGTTGCATTAAAAGATAAAGGAAAAATTGCTGGTTATCTGATTGTCGCTATTCCCATAACCGAGTCGGAACGCGTGTTGGACAATCTTAAGTCAGTGCTGTTGACTGCTTTTCCTTTTGTTTTGATCGTTCTCTTTTTTGTGACAAGAGTTATAGCCGGGAAAAGTATTCAGCCGGTGCTAAGCGTGATCGATACGGCCGGTAAAATAACCAATGAAAATCTTAAAGCACGCGTTCCTCTGACGGGCGGGAAAGACGAGCTTACAAAATTGGTTACAACGATCAATGATCTGATGGACCGGATTGAAAACGCTGTTGAACGGGAAAAACAATTTACTTCGGATGCCTCGCATGAGTTGAGAACACCACTGGCAGTAATTAAGGGCACGCTGGAAGTTTTGATCCGTAAGCCTAGAACCGCAGAGGAATACGTGGAGAAAGTCGCTCTGGCCATCAAAGAGATTGACAGGATCAGTTATCTGGTTGATCAATTATTGCTTCTGGCAAGATTTGAAAGTCAGAAAAAAGCGATGGATTATCAACATGTGGATCTGTCCGAACTCACAGGTTCTATTCTGCAACGGCAGCAGCAACAAATTCTGGAAAAGGAATTGTCAGTAGAACTGATAACCGATGATCACGCTGACGTTTATGCTGATCCGTATATGCTTGATATCGTCATCGAAAATCTGATTTCCAACGCCGTTAAATATTCGATCAGGAAGGAAAGTATCAAAATTACGATCAGCCAGGCAGGTCAAAACGTAATCTATTCGGTTGCCGATCGCGGAATTGGTATTGCTGCCGATGAAATAGATAAAATTCAGGAACCCTTTTACCGCTCCAGTCCCTTAAACCATCCCGAGATCAAAGGCAATGGGTTGGGACTTTCCATCGTGAAAAGGATGTGTCAGCTCTTGCAGATCAGCTTTAAATTAAAGAGTCAGATCGGGCACGGTACCACTGCCGAACTTCTTTTTTAACATTTATAGCTTACCCAAAAGTTATTTCACGGCTTTTAGTCATATCTGTGGTATATACAACTTATGGCTTGTTATGTGTAAACTTTCTCATGTGGTCTTCCGTACCTTTGTTAAGGTTAAAAGTTGTAGCTTTCCCATTTTAGTTAATCATAATTTCTTCTGGTTTTCAAATCTTAAGCTAACCTTAAGAATATCTTGAGGAAACGCTAAGGTGGCTCAGAATACATTTGAGACATCATTCAGACGACAATCAAACATTTACAATTATGAACCATACCACTAAAACGGACAATATAAACCGTCACGAATTTTTACGAAAAATAGGTTTTGCCGGATCTGCCCTGGCAGCTGTTTATTTTGGCGCTAACCTGCAATCCTGTACGAATGAACGCGTCAGTCCTGTACCAACTAACCTGACGCTGGATTTAACTGCTTCGGAAAATGCTGCGTTGAAAAATAACGGAGGTTATGTAGTCAAAGACGGTGTGGTAATTGCCAAAAGTAATACCGCCGAATATATTGCCGCCACGCTTACATGCAGCCACGAAGGAAAAAACCAGATCATGTATCAGTCTGATCATTTTTACTGCCCCGCCCACGGAGCCAAATATGACAATTCCGGCAAAGGTCTGAACAGTGAAGGGAAAAAGGGTATCCGGGTTTATACAACAAGTCTGACAGGCAATATTTTGACCATCACCGCTTAAACTAACATGAGAGTGAAAAAAATTATAGCCGTTGCGATGTTGCTCACTGGCTCGTCAGCATTTGCGCAGGAAGATTTATTAAAACAACTGGATCAGGTTCAGGATTCTGCGACCGTTTACAGTGCGGCAACTTTTAAAGGAACCCGCATTATCAACGGGCATTCCGTTGAAACGGTCGGGAAAAATAACATGGATTTTATTATTTCTCACCGGTTCGGCGCTGTCAATTCCGGTGCGAATAATTTCTTCGGACTGGATGAATCACAAATCAGGCTGGCTCTGGAATACGGCCTTACCGATCGCTTGATGGTCGGAATCGGAAGAAGTAGCTATCAAAAAACGATCGATGTTTTCGTAAAATACCGCCTTTTAAAGCAATCGTCAGGATTCAAAAATATGCCAGTATCGGTAACGCTTTTTGTCAGCGATGCACATAATGCAAGCACTTCATCAACAGAACTTCCTTTTTACACAATCGCACAGCGGCAGACGTACACATTTCAGGCACTCATTGCCCGTAAGTTCAGCGAGAAGTTTTCATTGCAAATAACCCCGACTGTATTGCACCGGAACCTGGCTGAAAATCAGATTGATGCCAATAATCTCTACGCCTTGGGAATGGGAGGTCGTTACAAACTGACCAAAAGGACTTCTTTCAACGTTGAATATTGGTATACGCCAAAAACATTCGCAGGAACAACACAGCGGGATCCCAGATTTACAAATACCCTTTCACTTGGTTTTGATATTGAAACCGGTGGCCACGTATTCCAGCTGCACCTGACAAATTCAAGAGGCATGATCGAGAAACAATTCATTGGACAAACCACCGGAAAATGGAACAGCGGCGATATTTTCTATGGCTTCAACGTAGCACGTACATTCAGTTTTGACAAAAGTAAAAAACGTAAATCGAGTGGATACTAAAACATTTAAACTGATGCTGATCGTAATGATCAGCCAGCTCATTGCCGTTACCTGTTATGGGCAATTATACATGACAAGGACAGGTGAGACAAGTTTTTTCTCCGAAACACCGCTTGAAAATATCGCAGCAGTCAATAAACAGGTGCTGGTTATTCTGAACACTGCAAATGGAGAAATTGCTATTAAAATGCAGCAGCGCGGATTTCATTTTCCTAATAAACTCATGGAAGAACATTTCAATGAAAACTACATGGAAACCGAGAAATATCCGGCGGCTGTTTTTACAGGAAAAATTAAGGAGCAAATAGATTACAGCAAAGACGGCAGTTATGAAGTAAGTGTAGACGGAATCATAGACATGCACGGTGTGAAACAGAACCGGACACTCAAAGGGCAACTGGTTATAAAGGGCGGACAGATTATAATGACTTCCGATTTTGATGTGAAGCTTGCAGACCACAAAATAGAAGTTCCAAATCTGGTGATCGCAAAGATCGCCGAAGCCGTTGCTGTTAAAAACAGGTTTGTACTGCTGCCAAAAAAGTCAACCTGAGGTATCTGGCGAAACCAGAATAGGCCAAACCATATCGATATGCTCAATAAAATTATTGGCATCGCTGTCAGCAACAAGCTTATCATCGGCCTGCTCGTCGTAGCCCTGATCTGCTACGGAAGCTACGAGCTTACCCGGCTTCCGATTGACGCGGTGCCCGATATTACCAATAACCAGGTTCAGGTGATAACCGTGGCCCCTTCTTTCGGAGCGACGGATATAGAACGCCTCGTAACTTTCCCCATCGAACAGGCCAACAGCAACATCTCCGGACTAAAAGAAATACGCAGTTTTTCCCGCTTTGGTTTGTCGCTTGTGACCATAGTTTTTGACGATGCCACTGATATTTACTGGGCAAGGCAACAGGTTTCAGAGCGGCTTTTAAAAGTTCAGACTATTATCCCGCAAGGTATTGGCACGCCTGAGCTGGGGCCGATCAGTACCGGTCTCGGAGAAATTTATCAGTATGTGGTTCGCCCGAAAGAAGGTTACGAACACCGGTATAATGAAACAGATCTGCGCACGATCCAGGACTGGATTGTGCGTCGTCAGTTGCTCGGGGTGAAAGGCGTTGCGGAAGTGAGCAGCTTGGGAGGGAAGTTAAAGCAGTTTTCAATTGAAATTGACCCGCAAAAACTTCTCTCTTATAATATTACGATCAATGATGTTTTTACGGCATTAGAAAATAACAACCAGAATACCGGAGGTGCGTACATCGAAAAAGGCCCGACCGTACTTTATATCCGAAGCGAAGGACTGGTGGAAAATCTGGACGATATCGAAAATATCGCTGTTAAATCCCTTGCCGATGGTCAGCCGTTATTTATCCGTGACGTGGCCGACGTGAAGACCAGCTTTGCTACCCGATACGGCGCAATGACCTACAATGACAAAGGAGAAGTTTCCGGCGCCGTAGTTATGATGCTCAAAGGAGCCAACAGCAGTGAGGTTATCAAAAATGTAAAACAGCGTGTGGCCCAAATCCAGAAAACATTGCCCGAAGGTGTGGTGATCGAACCCTTTCTGGACCGGACGAAAATGGTTAATAATGCCATTGGTACCGTTGAAAAAACCTGCTTGAAGGGGCACTGATCGTCGTTTTTGTCCTGGTGCTTTTTCTTGGAAACTTCCGGGCTGGTTTGCTGGTCGCTTCGGTGATTCCGCTCGCCATGCTTTTTGCGGTGATTATGATGAATACTTTTGGTGTGAGCGGTAATCTGATGAGCCTTGGAGCGCTCGATTTCGGATTAATTGTAGACGGGGCTGTTATCATTGTTGAAGCAGTAATGCATCAGATTACCCATAACAAAAAATTTGCCGGTCTGACTCGGATTACTCAGCAGCAGATGGACGAAGAAGTGAATGAGTCGGCTGACCGGATGATGAATAGTGCCGTTTTCGGCCAGGTCATTATCCTGATCGTGTACCTGCCGATTTTTACTTTGCAGGGTATTGAAGGAAAGATGTTCAAACCTATGGCACAAACCGTCGCCTTTGCATTACTGGGTGCATTCATTTTGTCGTTGACCTACATTCCTATGATGAGTGCTGTGTTTCTGAGCAAAAAAATTAAAACGGAGCCAGGCTTTTCGGACCGGATTATGGACAAACTTGCCAAAAAATATCGCTACGCACTTGAACGGGTAATCGGTCATCCCAAAATGATTCTGATGTCGGTGCTGATCCTTTTCGGATCAGCACTTTACCTGTTTACTACTTTGGGCGGCGAATTTATTCCTGCACTGGAAGAAGGGGATTTCGCTGTGGACACTCGTGTTCTCACCGGAAGCAGCCTCACAACGACGATAGAAAATACAACAAAAGCAGCGCATATTTTGAAAACGCAGTTTCCTGAGGTATTAAAAGTGGTCACAAAAATAGGCAGCGGTGAAGTCCCGACCGATCCGATGCCGATGGAAGCCAGTGATATGATGGTGATACTCAAAGATAAAAAAGACTGGACATCAGCGAAAACTTTTCCTGAGCTTTCCAAAAAAATGGGAGAGGCGCTCGAAGAAGTCCCGGGTATCACAGCCGGGTTTCAGTTTCCTGTACAGATGCGTTTTAATGAGCTGATGACAGGCGCACGCCAGGACGTGGTTTGTAAAATTTTCGGTGAAGACCTGGACACGCTGGCACTTTATGCAAAGAAACTGGGTGTGATGGTTAATCAGGTTGAAGGCACAAAAAATTTGTATGTGGAAGCTGTTTCTGGTATGCCGCAGATCACGATACATTATAATCGCAGTGCGTTGGCGCAGTATGGTCTTCACATTTCAGCGATAAATAAAACGGTCAATACTGCCTTGGCCGGACAGAGTACGGGGATGGTTTTTGAAGGAGAAAAACGGTTCGAACTGGTGGTGAGACTGAGTGGTGAGCGCAAGAAAAATCTGGAAGATATCCGTAACCTGCTCGTAGCCGCACCCAACGGAACACAGATTCCACTTTATCAGCTTGCCGAAGTTAAAATCCAGGACGGGCCTAAACAAATTCAGCGGGAAGACGCAAAAAGACGGATTGTGGTAGGTTTCAATATTGCCGGAAAGGATGTGCAGACGATTGTGAACGAACTGCAAGCCAAAGTCAACCAAAATCTGAAACTTCCAACAGGTTATTATATTACCTATGGCGGTTCATTTGAAAACCTGAACGCTGCCAAACAGCGGCTGATGATTGCCGTACCGGTATCACTGCTGCTTATTTTTGTGCTATTGTTTTTTGCCTTTAATTCAGTGAAAGACGGATTGTTGATTTATTCAGCCATACCATTGTCTGCTATTGGAGGGATTTTTTTTCTTGCCCTTCGCGGTATGCCGTTCAGTATCAGTGCCGGAATTGGCTTTATTGCGCTGTTTGGCGTAGCAGTATTAAATGGTATCGTACTCGTTGCAGAGTTCAACCGAATCAGAAAAGAAGAGCAAAAGGACATTAAACAAGCTGTTCTGGAAGGTACACAACATCGACTTCGTCCGGTGCTTATGACCGCTTTTGTCGCGTCACTTGGTTTTTTTCCAATGGCAATCAGTAATGGTGCAGGGGCAGAAGTGCAGCGGCCGCTGGCTACGGTCGTGATCGGCGGACTTTTGGTTGCCACGTTTCTGACACTTTTTGTACTTCCGGTGCTTTATCTGTTTTTTGAAAATGGTTTTAAGTTTAAAATGAATGGTAAAGCGAAATTAGTATCAGTGCTGATTCCAGCGATGTTGCTGCTCAATCATGCAAATGTTTTTTCTCAAAATAAAATCGATCTGAAAACAGCCCAGGAGCTTGCTCTGGCCAACAATCAGAATTTAAAAACGGAAAAACTCAGAACCCAGTACCAGACAGCGATGATAAAAACAGCCGTGGTATTACCTCAAACGGGCGTTCAGGTAGAGGCCGGCCAGATCAATAGTTTTTATACAGACACCCGCTTTAACATTACACAATCACTGAGTTTGCCGGTTGTTTATGTCAGACAAAAAACGCTTTTGCAAAGCGAACTTTCAGCCAGTGTTCTCAATGTAGCGGTAAGAGAAAATGAATTGCGAAGAAACGTCGCGCAGGTTTTTTACTTGTTTTTATATCAAAAGAAAAAGGAAGAATTGCTCATTTCTCTGGATAGCCTTTATGCTGGTTTTTATCAAAGAGCACAGCAGCGCTTTGAAAAGGGAGAAAGTGATATTCTTGAAAAAACGATGGTGGAAACCCAGCTTGCGGATATCAGAACGCAGCGGCAGCAGCTCGAATCCGATATAGTCTTATCGAGGTTGCAATTTCAACTATTGCTTAACACGCAGGATAATCTCGAGCCGGAATTACACGGTAATCTGTATAATCAGGTCGCAGTTCCCGATTCAGCCAATATCGAAAATCACCCTCAGATGCGGTTTCTTTCGCAGCAGCAGCAGATTGCAGCCGCCAATATTGATGTTGAAAAGGCAAAACTTTTGCCGCAGATTAACGTAGGATACAACAACATGAGTATGCGCGGCACCGGTGCGGATGACAGGACCTACGGCAGTTCTCAGCGGTTCCAGTCCGGGCAGATCGGGGTTGGTATTCCCATTTTTACAGGAGCTCAGAAGGCCCGTATCAATTCGGCCCGGATCAGCCAGGATATTAGCCGGCAAAGTTATCAGGCAGGTGCGCAGATGCTGAAATCACAGTATTTATCAGCCTTGACAGAATATCGGAAATTCCTGACCACCGTGCATTATTACGAAACAAGCGGACTGAAGAATGCGGCTTTGATCACCATCACGGCTAATCAACAGCTGGCGGGCGGCAGCATCAATTATTTGCAGTGGGTACAGCTGATCAACCATGCCGCTTCTATCCGTAGCCTTTACCTGGATGCGGTGATGAGTCTGAACAGCAAAGCCATTGAACTTAATTATTACCTTCAAAATTAACATCGCCATGATGAAATATCTGATATATAGCTTACTGATTTTACTTTCGTCATCCTGTTCTAAAAAGGCTGAAAATGAAAAAATAACGACTGAAAAAAGTACTGATTCTAATGTTGCGTCTCTCAATGAAAAGCAGATTGAAAATGCGGGTATTAAAACGGCATTGCCAGAGAAAAAACAGATTTCTTCGGTTCTAAAACTAAATGGAAAAATTGACGTTCCGCCGCAAAACATCGTTTCGATCAGTGTGCCACTGGGTGGATACCTGAAAACTACAAAATTATTGCCCGGAACCCGTGTCAAAAAAGGAGAGGTGCTGGCTGTCATGGAAGATCAGCAATACATACAGTTACAGCAGGATTATCTGACCGGCAAAGCAAGGATTGTCTTTCTTGAAAATGATTATTTACGCCAGAAAGATTTGAATAAAAGCAAATCCAGCAGTGATAAGACATTTCAGCAGGCTGAATCTGACTACCAGAGCCAACAGGTAATGATGAAAGCGTTGCATGAAAAACTCAAATTGGCTGGCATCAATCCCGATCATTTAACAAAAGATAATATTACCAGAAGTATCAGCATTTATTCGCCCATTAATGGTTATGTATCAAAAGTCAACGTCAATATTGGCCGGTATGTGTCACCAACCGAAGTGCTTTTCGAACTGATCAATCCGACCGACATCCATTTGGCCCTCAAAGTTTTTGAAAAGGATCTGGATAAAATAAAAATTGGCCAGAAGATTCTGGCTTACACTAACAACATGCCAGATAAAAAATATCAATGCGAAATTATCCTGATCAGCAAAGATTTATCGCCGGAAAGAACCGCCGAGGTACATTCTCACTTTGGAAGTTATGAGCCCGAACTTTTACCCGGAATGTTTATGAATGCCGACATCCAGCTCAACAGCCGTTCCGTGCTGGTATTGCCCGACGACGCCATTGTTACATACGATGACAAACAGTATATTTTTTTTCCAAAAGGAAAAAGCAGTTTTGAAATGAAACAGGTCCGGACCGGGACTTCCGAGAGCGGATTTACGGAAATTATTTCAAAGGAAAAACTTGACAACCAGCTCTGTGTGGTCAACGGTGCCTATTCGCTTCTGATGTCTTTGAAGAATAAATCGGAGGAGTAGTATTTGACTATTAAAGTAAAATTTCTTCGCACATCAATTTTAAATTGTAAACAAACCATGGTCAGTCTTAAAAACATACAAACCGAAATCGACGCCAGTTTTCTGTACGGGATTCTCGCCAAAAACGAAGAAGACGAAAATGTGGCAAGCGTTTTCAGCCAGATGAGCGAAATAGAGCATGGGCATGCAGCGGCATTTATGGCTAAAAATCAACTGCATTTGTCGCAACTACCTGGCCCGTCTGCGAGAGCGAAAATCCTGAATACGATCGGTAAAATTTTGGGATATGACTACATATTGGGGGTGCTTCTGGATACTGAAAAGAGTATTTCGTCTTCCGTAGCCAATGCCAGAAACAAGAACAGATCGCACAGTTCAATCTCAGACACCGCCCATGTAGCGATTTTGAATAACATACTGGAAAACAACCCGAAAATTGTCGGGTCGACGCTCACCAGATTTGAAAAAAGGCACAGGTCAGTGGGAGGGAATGCGTTGCGGGCTGCCGTTTTAGGCGGAAATGATGGACTTGTTTCCAATTTTAGTCTGGTCATGGGGATAGCGGGTGCAGCCATCGGGCAAAAGGAAATATTGCTTACCGGACTTGCAGGTCTGCTGGCGGGTGCTTTATCGATGGCTCTGGGCGAGTGGATTTCTGTGAAAAGTTCTCAGGAACTGAGTGAGAATCAGATGCAGCTGGAAATGGACGAACTCGAAACCAATCCTGCCGGTGAAGAAAAAGAAATTGCACTGATTTATCAGGCAAAAGGCATCCCACAGCAACAAGCTCTGGAAATGGCCCGGGAAATCATGTCAAACAAGGAAGACACAATGGCAATCCTGATCAAAGAAGAACTCGGTATTAACGTGGAAGATCTGAAAGGTTCTGCCATGGAAGCCGCTGTGACTTCCTTTCTTTTGTTTTCAGTTGGAGCAATCATTCCGGTATCTCCGTACTTTTTTCTAAGCGGTACTCAGGCGATACTGGCAAGTACTGTTTTTAGCGCATTCGGATTGTTTCTGATCGGGGCAGCCATTACCTTGTTTACCGGGAAAAGTGTCTTGTATTCTGGTTTCAGACAAGTTCTTTTCGGTCTTGCAGC
Organism: Dyadobacter koreensis; assembly: GCF_900108855.1. Classification (GTDB taxonomy): domain Bacteria; phylum Bacteroidota; class Bacteroidia; order Cytophagales; family Spirosomataceae; genus Dyadobacter; species Dyadobacter koreensis. Next base: position 217,039 of record NZ_FNXY01000007.1, on the reverse strand, counting down.
TGCCGCTGTCACTTTTGGCATTGGGAGACTGATTGGTGTTTCTGTCGCAGGTTAAATCGAATGACTTTTATTCACCATAAATTTTCTCTATTATGTTCAAAAAAATTGCACTCGGGTTGCTTGCCATCCTGGTAATCATACAATTATTCAGGCCGGAAAAAAATCTTTCCGATGATCAGACGGGCAACGTTGCGCTGAAGTACCCGGTGTCCGGCGAAGTAAAGGAAATTCTAAGGGTGGCATGCGATGATTGTCACAGTAACAAAACAACTTATCCCTGGTATGTCAATATTCAGCCAGTGGCCTGGTTTCTGGATAATCACGTTCGGGAAGGAAAAAGAGAATTGAACTTCTCCACTTTCACCAAACTTCCGGTTGCTGTGCAGAACCATAAATTTGATGAGATCATTGAAATGGTGGATGAAAAAGAAATGCCGCTGAAATCGTATACATCTTTAGGGCTGCATCAGGAGGCAAATCTTACCGATCAGCAGCGCCAGCTGATCATCAACTGGGCAAAGCAGCAAATGACAATGCTGAAAAATGAATATCCTGCGGATAGTCTGAAAATGAAAAGAAGAATGCCGAAGGCTGAAAGCTGAATTTTAAGTGAAACCACTGTAATGGTTAGACCCAGAAATTCCTATTTCTGACTTTCCGCGTCCGCTGGTTGATACTGCTATCACTTTATAATTCCTGGAAACGTTATCCATAAACAGTCCCATTTCAGAAGTTAAATTAAACATGCCAACATTTAAGATCACCAAGATTTTATTTGCAATATCCCTCATATTAAATTCTGGTATCACCGATTTCAGATAATGGCTGGCCTTGGGATTGATTCCAAAAGGTATGGCAGTCCCGGCGGATTGGCCTTGCCGCGCGAAATCCATGAGGTCTTTCAGATCTTGTTCACTAGCATTTAGGCCAGTAACAGCAGACAGTATTAATTTAAGCTTAACTGATAATTATTCGGTGTTACCTCGTGTCAATCTTGCTTTATAATTTTCAGATCGGAAAAAAAGCCTTCCGTGCCCACTTCCACCCACAGGGCCACGCCGCCTGATGCATCGGGTCCTAATTTAAGGTCATTGACAATCAGAGGCGGCTGCGAAATTCTATCAATGAATAATTTGGCATGAGCGCCTTTTACTTCAATTCGCAGCGTGATCCATTTATTGAGCTCCATATCTGCGTAAGATTCGTATTTTTCAGGCGATTGTTTGCGGAGTATATCAAACTTATAATCCGGATATGAATAGTATTGAATAGAATGGTTTCTGCGCACCTGATCCATGGCCCTGCCGTTAGTCGGCCTGATATAGATACTCTCATATTTTGAGTTTTGCTCATTGACACGAAAAGCGATACCTATAAAACCTCTGGCATATTCAGGTGCATCTTTTAGTAACCTGCTTAGTACTTTTACCTCAATGCTGCCGTTGCGAAAGTTTACCCCTTTCACTTTCACAAACGTAGGTTCATCTACTTCCTTCACTGTGGTATCCTTCAAGACACGAAGCACTTGCTTGCCGCCGATCATCTGAATGGACATTGATGCCTGGATTGGTTCAAGTCTTTTCAGGTCAAGCTTAATGGTTTGCGCATGCGCATAGCTGAGTAGCGTCAGGCAGATCAATAATATCAGTACGGTTGGTTTCATGGTTAGATCTTCACACACTTTGTGGACTTTGATTTCTCGGGCCAGTAATTCCCTGACAAAATTTGCTCTTTTCAGCAAGGTATACTCATAACTTAGTTTAAGAAATACTCCTAAACTAAGTTATGAAACTGGTAGTTCAAAGCCGAGATATATCTCTTTCATTGTAAATATTTGTACAAAACCTATATCTGCAGGTAACAAAAGAAAAAAAATATTGTTATCAGAATAATACTAATTTATGGTTCCTTCTATAGTCTGCAATCTTGGCAACATCTCAACTTATTGAATATTTCAAACAATATTTTCCGCTTGATGAAAGCGAACAGTCTGAAATTATCCGGTTATTTATTGAAAAGAAGGTAAAGCGTCGCCATTTTATACTGCAGCAGGGAGATTTGTGCCAGTATTATACTTTTGTCGTATCCGGATGTTTCAGGATGTATCACGTGGATCAGAAGGGTGTGGAGCATAATTTGCAATTCGTTGCTGAAAATGGCAGGCCGGCAGACCGATGGATTGCCGATTTGAGCAGCTTTTATTCAGAAAAGCCTAGCCATTTGTACATTGAGGCGATGGAACCATCTACAATCCTACAAATTAAAAAGGCAGATCTTCTCTACCTTTTTATCAATCATCACAAGTTTGACCGGAACTTCCGTATCATTACGGAGCAAAAATATATGGAGCTGCAAAACAGGGTCCTGGAAAACATCAGCTCCACAGGTGAGCAGCGTTACCAGTCATTTCTGGCCCAGTATCCTCATTTGGCGAACAGGCTGCCGAATGCCCAGATTGCATCCTATCTGGGAATTACACCTGAATTCCTGAGTAAAATCCGAAAGTCAATCGTTTCAAGGGAGAAATCTTAATATAGTTTAAGGGTTTTTCTTACAGTTGTTTATGGGTGAGTTTTTACATTTGGTCAGAACTTTGCCTTATTACTCCCGGTCTGAATCCGTAGAATAATTATGGGAGATAATATTGAGTCTGAGCCATCTGAAAGCAGGTTAACAATTGATTATAATGAAACAAGCAGAGCACAATTAAAGAATTGTTGAATGCCTATTCTGCCACGCTCATCAATAGTGATTCTGCTGCAATTGCAACCTTGTATGGGAAGGACGGATATTTCATGCCGCATCGCCTTGTGACAATAAAAGACCTGACAAGATTTTATTGAAAAATGGCATGCTACATTTTAATTCTTTTAAAAAATCAAAGATTCTATGAAAGCAGCAGTTATTCACCATGCGGGAGGGCCAGAACGGTTGATAATTGAAGACAGGTCGGTGCCAGAGCCGGATATGGGACAAGTGCTGGTAAGTGTAAAGGCTTTCGGACTAAACCGTTCTGAGCTGATGACCCGAAAAGGATATTCACCCGGCGTAAACTTTCCGAGGATATTGGGCATTGAATGTGTGGGTGAAATCATTGCTGATCCCAGCGGTAAATGGCAGCCCGGACAGCAAGTTGCTGCTTGTATGGGTGGAATGGGCAGAGATTATGACGGGAGCTACGCTGAATATGCTGTCTTACCCGGCTCGATTATCTATCCGTTTAACAGTAAGTTATCCTGGGACGTACTTGGCGCAATTCCAGAAATGTTTCAGACCGTCTATGGTTCTCTGCATCTTGCGCTGCGCATACAGAACGGGGAAAGTATTCTCATTCGCGGTGGTACGTCGTCAGTCGGGCTTCTGGCCATTCAGCTGGCCCGCCATGCAGGACTTAATGTGATTGCAACGAGTCGCAGCGAAGAGAAAACGCAGTTTTTGATTGAAAGAGGTGCCGATGAAGTGCTGATTGACGATGGTAATCTTAAAGCACAGGTTGATCAGCTATATCCGGGGGGAGTCGATAAAATATTAGAGCTTGTAGGAGCCAATACATTAAAGGATTCGCTTTCCTGCGCTAAACCGGGAGGAAGCGTTTGTATGACCGGCATGCTTTCTGAAACCTGGACTATTCAGGATTTTGCACCGATGGACTATATCCCTGCCGCAGTAAATCTGACTGTATATGACACCGGACAAATAAGCGTCGGACAAAAAATATTTCAGTCATTTATATCCATGGTGGAAAGCGGTGAAATAAAATTAAGCATTGGTGGCGTTTTCAAGCTCGACAATATCGTTGAGGCGCACAAACTGATGGATAGCAACAAGGCAAGCGGGAAAATTGTAGTTACTACCGACTGATATAACGGGTTTTCATACTTAAGAACCTTTTGCATAAACATACCCGCCAAGGTAAATCATTCAGTTATATGCCGGTTGGTATCTCCGGGAATACTTTTGAATGAGTTCATTTTTAGCTTACTTACACAAAAAGTCCGGGCTGTATATCTGGCTGAGGGACAGGAAATAATTCCAAATGCCTGAACAAGCGATGTCATTATTCGAATTACATGGGGTGGTTATTTTCTGGTTTTGAATGTGAATAACATTCCGCCGGCTGATGCACAGCAATTCTGTACCCGTACACGCCATTGGATAATACCAGGCTGATTTTTTAGGTAGTTTTATTGCGGAATTTGCTCCACCAGGACTTCATTTCCTGCTTTGTCGTAGTAAGTGCAAGTCATGCTATCCATATAAATTGCCCACTTTTCAATACCAAACGTCGCACACATTTTAATGAACGTAAGAAAATCTGTTTTGCCTTGTTGGTGAGCAACTAACTCAGCTTTAAATTCTTTAACTTGTGAGGTGTCACCAATAGCCAGTTGGTCATACTTCGCGGGCACTTTTACAGTATAATTGCTGGTACCATGATAATCCAAATGTCCGTCTGCTACAAAGGCTTCATAGTGGGTAACACCTAATGATTTAATATCCCGGATATATGCGGGAAAGTCTGCGCCTGATTGCACCTTACTGTGAGCCTCCTTGATTTGTTCCACTGTAAACATTGTTTTGAAATTTAAATTTTTAAAAAACAGTTAACCTATACGTAACTAAAATGCTAAAAGGTCTCAAAATATCAGCTATTTTGAACTTAATTGATTGATTGCCTTTGCATAACAATCACTATGCAAAGGTGCAACCCTTAAAATGGCTGTAATTGTAAAAAATCGTTTTCTTGCCTATAAGAAACGTTTGAAATTTTCCGGGGTGTCGCCTGTGAACTGTCTGAAGTCTTTTATAAAATGTGCTTGATCGAAGAAGTTGTTTTCGTAACAAATGTCTGTTAGCGATTTTCTTTCGCTCAAATTGTCAAGAACCGTATTGAAACGAACTATTGAAGCAAATTTTTTAGCTGTGGTTCCTACCACTTTTCTAAAACGCTTTTCAAATGGACTTTGGCTGATACACAATTTTTCATTCAACTCCTTTATACGGATTTTGCCATTTGTTTGATAAATGAGTCTGACCGCCTCAATTATCAATTTGTCTGTTTGAATGTCTTTAAGCTGTGATACCAAAAACTGCTCAACGATCTTTATTCGTAGTTTGTCTGTGTTTGCAACCGCCAATTTCTCTTCAACTTCGGCTACTCTGTTTTTATCAAAAACATCATTCAATGAAAGGCTTAAATTGAAAAGTTCATTCACGGGATGTGATGCGAAATGAACAAAGCCGGTTTCATTAAAATAAACCAATATCGTTGCTATATCAGCCGAATTCCTGAAGATTTTGTAGCCATCTGTAATACCCGTTATTCCTGCGGAAGTGAGTCTGCTTTCTTTATTATCTTTTATGGTTGAAAGTTTTCCTTTGTATTGGAAACCGATTACAAGACCTGATAAAGGGAAAACTTTATACTCGTTTTCCAATTCATTCTCTGACACAATAAAGTATTTGATATAGGGTTTTAGCTGGTCTGTCGGTATGAATTTTTCAAATCTCATTTGTTCGTGCGCAATATTAGCTGCAAATGTTAAGCACTGGCTTCTTACTGAGGAGTACAGAAGAAATAGATTCTGTTTAAGAAAAGAGCATAGTGTATCCTAGCATTGACTTGGCTAATTGTCTTGTAATTGATTATGTAAATAAACTCTTTTTATGTTATAAATTTGTTTCTTTCAAGTAGCATATCAAACTTCTACCCGCACGCTATTATCCGGATATCTACCGGCTGATTCGCAAACTCGGGTTATGAGATAAATATCGACAAGATCAATTTTCTGCCTGAAAGTTAATAATTCTATGAAAGTTAATATACGGCAAAAAAACCTCAAGGTCTGCTGCTAACTTTTACCGGAAGATGTGAAACTTCAACCGGTCAGGGTTTCAATCCACATCAGGATCGTCAGCAACGCCATCGCTGAAACACTAACATTTCCTAAATCAAAATATAGAAACTGACGGATGATGCCGAATTAGCGCGGAAAAAGCAATTGGTTATCGAATGCATGGGTAACAGGTTTTTAAGCTTGACTGCTCAAAAAACTTTTATGGCCCGGGTCCCACACATAAAGCCGCAGGTTTCTTGTTTGGCAAAAACCATGGTATAAATGCATTAAATGCCTTACATATTATCAACGCCAGCGACTGTTACGAGAATAGTGCAATTGCCATTGGGTTTTTCAAAGAACAGGTGAATTATCCTTAGATCCGGTATGCAGATATTTTACTTACTAGTGACCGATGGCGGTCAATTAAATTGATAGCCCTTCAGCCGTGCGATGAAAGTATTTAACAGGGTTAGGAGAGGAGTGAAAGCTTTCAGAACAGCATTTGAAGAAACGGTTAAAGTATATCCCGACCTGTCTGGTCTTACAAAGGATGAATTCCTTGATGCAATAAAGAGCACGCACAGGAATTTGTGGGAGAAGGTCCTTGCACCTCCTTACACAGCTAATCAGCTGAAATAATTTGATTAACCAGAATCCGGGATATAATTCTAACGCTTAAATCTGATCGCATGTTTTTTAAAACGACGAAAATTCTCTTGATAAATGCCGCTTTTTACTCAGCGTTTTCAACTGCCTGTTTTTCTCAAACTCAGCCGACACCTGTGCAAATTGAAGTAAATCTGAGCACCGTAAAAGCGCCTATGAAACCAATCTGGGCATTTTTTGGCTATGACGAGCCTAATTATACTTACATGAAAGACGGTAAAAAACTACTGACCGAAATCTCTCAGTTAAGTAAAGTGCCGGTTTATGTGCGGGTTCACAGTCTTCTGGTTACCGGTGATGGCGAAGCTGCACTGAAATGGGGTTCAACCAACGCTTATACCGAGGATGCGCAGGGAAAACCGGTGTACAATTGGACGATCGTTGATAAAATATTCGATACATTTCTGGAAAGAGGAATGAAACCGATCGCGCAGATCGGATTTATGCCACAGGCCCTATCAAGCAAGCCAGAGCCTTATCGCCATCATTGGAAACCAGGCGATGACTATAACGACATTTATCTGGGATGGGCATATCCTCCTAAAGATTATGAAAAATGGGCTGAACTTGTTTATCAATGGGTGAAACATTCGGTCGCAAAATATGGTCAGAAGGAAGTGGAAAGCTGGTATTGGGAACTTTGGAATGAGCCAAATATCAGTTATTGGAAAGGTACTACGGAAGAATATATCAAACTGTACGATTACACGGCCGATGCGGTAAAACGTGCTCTTCCGACAGCAAGAATGGGAGGTCCGGAAGTTACCGGGCCATCGTGGGACAAATCGGAATTGTTTATGAAAACCTTTTTGGACCATATCACGAAGGGCAAGAATTATGTGACGGGAAAAACAGGTTCACCGATTGATTTTATCACCTATCACGCCAAAGGAGCTCCTAAACTTGTCGATGGCCATGTACAAATGAACATGGGAACGCAGCTGCGTGACCTGGACAAAGGTTTCGAAATCGTTGCTTCATATCCAGCTTTGAAAAAGCTTCCGATTATTATTGGAGAGTCAGACCCGGAAGGATGTGCCGCTTGTTCGGAAGACATGAGTCCGCAAAATGCCTACAGGAATGGCACCATGTATTCAAGTTATACCGCTGCATCTTTCGCCAGGAAATATGAGATGTCAGAAGCCAGAGGCGTGAACCTTCTTGGTGCCGTGAGCTGGTCGTTTGAGTTCGAGGATCAAGCCTGGTTTCGCGGTTTTCGTGACCTGGCAACTAATGGGGTCGATAAGCCCGTGCTGAATGTTTTCAGGATGTTTGGCATGATGGAGGGAAACCGAGTTGAAGTAAAACAGAACCTGGCCTACGATTTCAAAAAGGTGAGAGATGAGAGCGTCCGCGGACAGGCCGACATCAATGGCCTTGCTTCAAAAAGTGCAAGTACAGCGGCCGTAATGGTATGGAATTATCATGATGATAATGTGCCATCACCAGACGCAGCAGTCAAGGTTGCAGTCAAAGGACTACCGTCTCAAAAGGTACAGCTTAATCATTACCGTATTGATAAAGAAAACAGCAATTCCTACGAAGCCTGGAAAAGTATGGGTTCGCCAAAACAACCTTCGGAAGAACAGATCCGGTTGCTTGAAAAAGCCGGACAGCTCGAATTGCTTACCTCGCCCGAATGGATCACACCAAAAGACGGGAGTGTAATTATCGAAATGCAGCTTCCGCGTCAGGCTGTTTCGCTTCTTCATTTTAAATGGTGAACTAGGTAGTTTGTTTATAAAATCAGAAATTTCTATGAAAATATTGTGGGGAAATGAACTCGCGATTTGATGCCATTGGACTGTGTCTATTCTACGAAATTGTCGTAATCAGGGAAATGTATAAGTCTTGCCTTTTTATGTTTAAATAATCGCCCGGAATATGCATGAAATTTGTGTCCTAAACATCTAAGTTATGGACACAGAAAATAGAAACAAAAAAATTGTACTGGTGACCGGAGGGAGCCGTGGCATCGGACGAAGTATCGCATTAAATGCAGCAAAACGAGGGCTGGGCGTGATACTTACCTATAACGCAAATGCTGAAAAGGGAAAAGCGGTGGCCGATGAAATTCTGCAAAATGGCGGCAGTGCTGTGGCGTTAAAATTAGATGTCATGAACGTTAGTTCGTTTGGCGACTTTACTAAACAAGTTTCAAATGTGCTTGCCAAAGAGTGGAGTCGTGATAATTTTGATTATCTCGTTAACAACGCCGGAATTGCTCAGAGAATTGCTATTAAGGATACAACAGAAAGCATCTTTGATGATTTGGTCAATGTAAATTTCAAAGGTGTGTTTTTTCTTACGCAAAAGTTGATTCCACTTATGATCGATGGCGGGCAGATCATAAATATTTCATCCGGGCTTGCACGTTTTGCTTTTCCGGGAGTAGCCGTTTATGGCGCTCTTAAATCTGCAATAGAAGGATTAACCCGATATTTTGCCATTGAATATTCAGACAGAAAAATCCGGGTAAATACTGTTGCGCCGGGAGCTATCGATACCGAATTCGGCGGAGGAAAAGGGGATCAAAATCACCGTCAGCAAATAGCCGGCATGACTGCGCTTGGGCGTCTTGGGGAAGCAGATGATATCGGTCTGTTCGTTGCGTCGATGCTTTCGGATGATAGTCGTTTTGTGAATGGGCAACGTATTGAAGTTGGAGGGGGGATTTATATCTGAATTATTTAGGTTAATATGTTTATAGGTAAAACAACTGGCTTATGGAATTTATAGCTATTGACTCTATCTCGGAGCTGCACGATTTTTTTCGCCATGAGAAGCCGCTTCATCCTTTAATATCGGTCGTTGATTTGGAAAAGGTAGATCGTTCGCACCGGAGACCAGGGGTAAGTTACCGCCTGAATTTGTACTCGATCGCCTGCAAGGTGATAGAAGGAGAATTCAAATATGGCCGGACGAGCTATGATTTTTCCGAAGGCACGCTGATGTTTACAGCACCCGATCAAATATTAAATCCCGGCCTGGAAAATAAAGTAAAAGGCTGGGGAATCTATATTCATCCCGACTTTTTTAAAGCCAGCAATAAGGGAAGTATTTTGACCGGTCATACTTTTTTCGGCTATGATATACATGAAGCACTGCACATTTCTGAAACCGAAAAAATAGTGCTCGAAGACTGTGCCAGAAATATCCGGAAAGAGATTTCTATAAATCTGGACAGACATTCTTACAATATTATTTTAACGAATTTGGAACTTGCTTTGTCTTATTGTGCCAGATTTTACGATCGTCAATTCCTGACGAGAGGTAAATCGAGCAGTGATTTGCTGGAAAAATTTGAAAGAATGCTGACGGATTACTTTTCTCAGACTTCTCCGATCGAGTCGGGTATTCCAGACATTGGTTATTTTGCAGACAGATTGAATTTATCTCCCAATTACCTTTCGGATCTTTTAAAGAGGTATACCGGCAAATCGACCTATGAACACATCCAGATAAAACTGGTTGACAAAGCAAAAACCTTACTTTGGAGCACAGAAAACTCTATTAGCGAAATAGCATACGATCTTGGTTTTGAACATCCATCGCATTTCACAAAAGTCTTTAAAAACAGAACTGGATTTTCTCCACGTGATTTTCGAAATCAGAGTCAGGTCAGTACTAACCCGTCTTAATTTTTGGTGTTTTTTTATTATTCAACCAATTTTAGCGTCCGAAAAATTCGGTAAGACAAACATTTGCTGGGGAATGAATTCCCCTAAAATAATGCAAATTTGACATCCAGCCTTACTAAACGGTCGAAATATACTTTGCATTAATAAGCAATAAGAGAGTCCGGCTTGCTTTCGCATCCTCATAATTATCTTGGATGAGCTGCTTTATTTTATTAATTCTCAATTTTACAGCGAGCATTTCAAGGATCTGAAAAGAAGCCATTTCAATACTTTCAATATTATGAAGATAAAAGAGAATCGACATATCTCTTAATTCAGGATTTTCACTATGCTGTTTTATATCCTGAAAAGAATCCTCAATGAGTCCTTTTAAACCGTTTGGATTTGCATCAATATAGGATATATCTAATATATCGTATATTTCGTCCATACGGGATATCTGTTTTTTTACTTCTTCGATGGTATCGAGTATTCCTTCCCGCAAATCCGAAAAGTATACACTGTCGAAAAGTTCGGGCAGTTCGGAAACAAGTAATGTTTTTGCGGCATAGATTTTATTCAGATGATGGATGAAAAATTCTTCCAGATCGCTCTTATTCAGGCTTATATTATCCTCTTGGTACATAATTATTACATTTTTCAGGAAATAAATCTGTTTACTTGAGTCAAAAGACTTGTTAGATTGTAAGGCTTGGCAAGGTAAACATCGGCTTCACATTCTCTGGCTATATCATGAAGATTATACTCTCCGGAACACAAAACAACCGGAAAATTTCTTGTTTTTGTATCAGCTTTCAGTTCACGGCATATTTCTGCTCCGCTTTTTGATGAGCCTTTGATTCGAACGTCTAACAAAATAAGGTCGGGATGGAGAACATAAATATCATTTGTTCCCATTTCAGTTTCGGAGAAAATGACTTCATGTCCGGAATCACGAAAAACAATTTTCAAAAGTTCAAGTATGTCCCTGTCGTCATCAATTACAAGTATTTTTTTCATACATCAGGGCTGCCGTAGGGTTTATATATTTCAATCGGGATAATTAGCTAAAATATCAGGCCAGTAAATTATAATAATACTAATAAAAGTAAAGCAGAAATTATGTTGTTTTTCCTCCATGAAATTAATTATCTATTATTTACAAAGCTTTAAGAGTTAATTTTTCATTGACGAATGTCATACTGATCTGAGCACCATAGTGGAGGATATTTTGTGGACTAAAATTCCGGTACAAACGAATGGAATTTTATCTAAACCTGGCAGAAATTAATTATTTAAGATAAAACACTCTGAACGCTAGTAAAAAAAAGGTAAGTAAAGTATTATTGAAGAACTTGCGGGTGGTCAGGCAAAGGCTGGAAGGAGCAGGATCAAAACGAAATATACTGAAGACCAGACAAGATCGCGTTCAAACTATCATTGGTTATGTCAAGAAGAAAACAATTTGATCAATTAAAGGCCGACTTTGGTAAGATAAAGACAGACACTTTTGATTTTAGTAAAATTGAGCGTTTCTTTCTTCTAGGCGACAAAAGGAAGTTTTACCAGGTAATCCAGGACCGGACTTTTCAGGACCTGGATATGGGTGAGGTATTCATGTTTATTGACCGGACAATTTCCAGAATAGGGCAGCAGTTTTTGTATAGCGTGTTGAGAACTATTCCCGGCAATAGTAAAAGGTGTGATAAATTTGAGGAAATCATAAATGTCTTGAACGCGAACCCTGAGATCAGGGACCAGATAATGCTGGAACTTAGTTTATTGACTAATAAAGATGCATATTATATTTCTTCACTTTTTCTCGAAAATCATATCCCAAAGCCCAACTGGTATTGGATAATTCCAGTTCTTTCCCTTATCAGTTTCTCCTCAGTTTTAGCATCTTTTTTATTTCCCAAGATACTTATTTTTTTGGTTTTGTTACTGATGGTCAACTTTGGTGTTCATTATTGGAATAAAATAAATTTATATAAGTACAGCGGATCGATTCCACAGCTGCTTTTATTGAACCAGATCGCCGGGAGAATTGCAAAACTGCCTGTAATGAGCAGCCGAGTAAGTCCCGAGGTTTCCGATTCGATAAGGGCAATAAACGGCCTGGGTATGCAAATGTCACTTTTTAAATTGGAGGTGAAATTGCAAAGTGAGATCGGTCTGGCAGTGGAGTATCTGGTTGAGCTCGTAAAAGCACTTTTCCTGATTGAGCCGTTGGTGCTTTATAATGTTTTGAAGGAACTCGACTCAAAAAGGAGTGAAGTTCAGCAGGTTTATGAATTCATCGGGGAACTGGATGTTGCCATGTCTATAAGTTTTTTACGTAACGATGTGCCTTATTTTTGTTTTCCCAAGCTTACCAGCCAGAAAAAGCGAATAACTGCCACAGAGGTTTACCATCCCCTAATCTATCAATCGATCCCGAATTCAATTGATCTGAATGAAAGATCGGCGCTGTTAACTGGGTCGAATATGTCAGGGAAAACGACATTTATTCGAACCATTGGTATCAATGCGATCACAGCCCAAACAATCAATACTTGTTTTGCAGAAGAATTTAATTCCCCCGTCCTGAAAATTCATTCGGCAGTCAGGATATCAGACGACCTCTTAAGTGAGAAAAGTTATTATTTTGAAGAGGTGCTGACCGTCAAGTATTTACTTGAAGAGAGCACTTCTGGTTTTCAGAACTTATTTCTGCTTGATGAACTATTCAAGGGCACCAATACGGTGGAGAGAATCGCGTCAGGAAAAGCAGTTTTAGCCTATCTGGATAAAGGGCCAAATATTGTTTTTGTAGCCACGCATGACCTTGAACTTGCCGAATTGCTGGAAAATAAATTTTCGCTATATCATTTTACAGAGGTCGTTCAGGACGGCGCCATCGCTTTTGACTATAAAATCAAAACCGGAAATTTAAGAAATACAAATGCAATAAGGATTTTGGAGTTGAACGGATACCCCAGAGAAGTAACGGATGAGGCAACGATTTTGGCAAACCGCATTTACAATATTAAAAAAGCTGCAAGTCGTTAAGTGAACGATTTTCCAACCCTGTAATAACACCTTAATTTGAATCTGGCGGTATTGTCTTGGGCATTATCTGCCTTCGCCGGTTTCTCAAAGAAGTTTAAGGCTTCTTAAAAACAGATACCGGATATGGTTATATTCAGCAAGAAAGGGTGTAGAGTCCTTCCATCATTCAGGCTTGAAACTAGTAGGGTAGTCTTGTGCAAAAAATGCTGTTGTTGACAAAAACGCTTTGTTCAGTAAATAGTTATTTCAAATTCAGGAAGCTATTTCCTGAACGATACTACTATACTCGCAAATTTTGTAAGGCTTGACAAAATATTTTCGGACGCCAAGCTTGTAAGCTTTTTCAATAAGTTCTTTGCATGTGGTAGTCGAAATCATGAAGACAGGTATATTCCGGTATTCGCTCTGCGACTGGAGAAATTCTATGACGTCAAAACCATCTATTTTAGGCATGTTCATATCGGTACAAATCACAATGTGCTTTTTATCGAAGTCATCTATTTCGAGCGCCTTCAGAAGATCCTGCCCATCCGTTTGTTCAACGATTTCTACATTGCCTAAAACAGCATGAACTGCTTCTTTCAGAAACATTCGGTCATCATCATCATCATCAACGATATAAAATTTTCTCATTTGCGTTCTTTTATTATAAAGATTTTCCAAATGTGAAGAGCCTTGCATTCGGGAGTGAGGTTAAATGATGACGGGATTAATCAACTTCCAATTGTAGTTTATATTTGATGCTAATATAGAATTAGTTTTACGAAATCGCAATTGTTTATCAAACTGGATTTGAATTCCTAAACTATCCGGATCGCAAGAGAACATTTTTCCAGCATAAACCATATACCAGCTAATCCTGCCCAGGCGCAATATGACCTATTGAAGCATCATATGCTGGCATTTAGTATGACCACGCTGAGTGATCTTGCACCGCAAGAGCAATAATTATTTTAAATAAAATTTAATTATACCAGTTCTAAATAAAAATTTAAGTTACTTTTGTGCTTGTCCAGGGAGCTTGTTTGTAAATAAGGGCCCTCAATTGTCTTTCAAAGAAAGAATACAATGATCATTAATTGAGTGAAAATGTTTAGCACAATTTGTCTGTTATTTTTTATAGGATTTATCTTTTGGATGAATACTTCACGGCGTATAAGCTGGCCGGAGAAGAATCCGGTAATGAACTACATGGTGAGAAAGCCGCTGTATAGCAAGTTTTTGGCATGTGCACTTTTCCTTCTGGCCACTGTCTTGCTGACTGGTTTGTTGGGTATTGGGAGCGGAATCTTTGCTGCTTTTGTAATCCTGATGATGGCAGGGTCCGTTTGCGTTTTGTTTTTCCCTTTCCGCTATTTTGGAACCAGGACCATAGGCCTTGTTTATGTTTTTGGTGTTGTGTCTGAAATTATTTTTAAGTAGAAATATGCCAGCAAATAAGAAATATCTGACAAAATCTCCCTGGATTAGGTTTAGTAAAATTCTCGCGGGAACGGCGGGAGGATATGTAGTAATGCTAAGTTTTCATCTTTTTTTGATGGCATTTCTTCCGAAAGAAGAAGTCATTGCGACTGCGTTTTTTACGGGGTATTTGCTGTGGGCATTTTTGCTGCTTTACGCCTTTATCGCGCAGAATGTATGGCGGGTTTGGGGAATTTACATTATGCTCACCGCACTATTTGCCTTGCCTTATCTACTGAAATTTAATCTGCATCATGGATACTAGAAAGTACAATATTTATTTTCACACGCATACCATCAGTGGGATCATCATTGCTGCTTTGTTGTATGTCATATTTTTTGCGGGATCCTTTTCTTTTTTTAAAGACGATATTTCTGCTTGGCAGAAGGGAAAGTCTGCGGTTGCAAAAACAATAACGGCCGACTACAATTATCTTTTTGATTCGCTCGCCCAGCATCATAATCTACGCGGAAGAAATTTTGATTTTTATGTGCTGCGTCAGGGACATGGTACTTATGTAAATATGAGTGCTTCACAGGACACTACGATAAGCAAGCCTAAGCCAAAGAAGAAAGAGCGTGGAAGGGGAAGGCGTGGAGGCGACGACGATTCGGCTTATTTCCTTTTCTATTTTGGCGATAAAACGCCAAGTTCTTACGCCGAAGGTTATGATATGGGAGAATTTTTGTATCGGCTTCATTTTCTCGCGCAGCTGAACCAGATTGGGATCAATATTGGTACCCCGTTCGGTTACCTTATTGCGGGAATTGTCTCTTTTATGTTCCTTTTCGCCCTGATAACCGGTCTGCTGTTGCATTGGGACAAGATAAAATCTAATTTCTTTATTTTCAGACCATGGAGTAAATGGAAAACGGTGTGGACTGATATGCACACGGCTCTGGGTGTCATAGGATTTCCTTTTCAATTGATATATGCGGTCACTGGCCTTGTGCTGATCGTAAACGTTGTGCTGATTTCTCCATTCAGTAAGCTGCTATACAATGGAGATTCCGAAAAGCTTTATGAAAGCCTGCAGTACAGTAGGTCCATGAATACGGAATATAGTTACCAACCGATGGCGTCTTCGTTTGATATGAATGCTTTTGTGACAAAATGGCAAAAAGAAATTAAAGGAGGTCAGATATCCAGGATTCATATTGGAAGCTACCTGGATCAGAATATGCAGGTAAGTATGGATACGAAGCCAGATCCAAAAGTAAGCTTCGCCGGATCAGGATTTGTTAAAGTGGATATCGCTTCGGGGAAAGTGTTGGAACAGAAATCGCTGGCTGCCGGCACAAATTACATTGACTGGGTGAAGGGATTGATCTATCACCTCCATTTCGGTGATTTCGGTGGAATTCCACTTCGAATTGTCTTTTTTGTTCTTGGGCTTATGGGTTGTGTAGTGATCACATCCGGAATTATGATTTGGCTTGTTGCCCGGGACAAGACTAATATTCCTGCCTACAAGCGTAAATTTAATTTCTGGGCAAGCAATGTTTTCATGGCTGCCTGCCTTAGCATGTTGCCGGTTACGGCATTTACATTTATAATGCTGAAAGTGCTCCCCCATGTCGATCAGTCGGTCATCTATCGCGTATATTTTTATAGCTGGCTGGTTCTTGGATTATATTTCGTTGCCAGAAGAAATCTTCCGCTTATGAACCGACAAACATTATTATTTTCAACTGTTCTTTGTTTTGGTGTTCCTTTGGCTAACGGATTTTCGACGAACTTATGGGTGTGGAATACATGGAAACAAGGAGCATTTGATATCTTGTTTATCGACTTGTTGTTTTTAATCCTGGCGCTCCTTTGTGCTTTTTCTTATTGGAAGGTGAGACTTCAGGCCAAATCGTTCTCAATTCTCAGTTTTAAGAAACGTGAGGAAAAGACTCTGATTAATAAAATGGTTTAGAGATAATTGCATACCTTTCATTAATTAAATTGCCACTATTATGTTTAACAAGACAGGGGCAATTTGTTAAATAGGTCTTTGTTCAGCATTAGATTTGTAAGAACATCCGGTTCTGGTTCCGGGGTGATATAAATGCGAAGAATATCATTGCACAGGTACTGAGCTAGCGTACCGTTATTTAATGAGCCGTCTTTTGGGTAATGTTTTTGATTTTATAGATAGTGGGAATCACTATCCCCGACAAATTTATCCTTAACAGAAACATAAGTGTTCCGCGTCATTTTATTTGGTGGACGACATCTACATTCCATCTTTGAGAATAAGCCGTTTCTTGCCAGGGAAAGATTTTTAACGGATTTAGATGATCATCATACCGGTAGGTAATGTCTAAAAAGATACTAATTATTGCTTAGAATTAAAGATCTATCGATGTTAGAGAATCTGCCGGTGTGAAATTTCTCGTATTTTACTTTTTTCAGGTTATAATTGAAGACAACATGAATCTTGTAATACCAAAGATCCAGTATGGAAGCGAAAGAACTTTTAAAACAGCATATAGCGAAAACAGTTTCTTTGAGCGAAGACCAATTCGATTACGTCTTTTCACATTTCACTATGCAGGCTTACAAAAAAGGGCAGGCTGTAATCAGTGAGGGTGAGAAGGTAAACCATGAATATTTCGTAGTTTCCGGTTGCTTAAAGGCTTTTTACATCACAGATGAAATTAAAATGTATATCCTCCAGTTCGCAATGCCTACCTGGTGGACTTCTGATTATGGTGCACTATATAATCAGACAAAGGCGACAATTAATGTGGATTGCATTACTGACGCAGATGTCTTGCGGATTTCCAATGAAGATCGCGAGAAGTTGTGTAAGGAGCTTCACGAGGTAGAACATTTTTTTCGCTGGCGTACCAACCGGGGATATCTTGCGTCTCAAAAAAGGCTGCTATCCTTTATGAACAACGACACAAAAGCACGGTATGAAGAGCTACTCGCCATGTATCCACAACTTTATAATCTTGTTCCAAAACATCTGATTGCCGCATACCTCGGTGTCTCGCGCGAGACGCTCAGCCGGCTTTACAACGGCCACCGATAATTCCGATACGAATGTGATGTAGATCACGTAAGGCCCTGCCGTTTCTTGCGGTCCTTTGTGTTATCAAATTTTAATCTTGATAACAAAAAAATGGAATCAAAAAACTACAAAGTCGATGGCGCTCAGAGCAGCATCGACTGGACAGGAAAGAAAATTACAGGAGCTCACAATGGCACAATCGACATTGCGGCGGGGACATTTGTTGTTAGCGGGCACAAGCTTCGCGGTGGAGATTTTACGATCGATGTCAGATCTATCAGAATATTGGACGTCACTGATCCCGATACCAATGCACAGTTTGCCGGGCATCTGTTATCGGATGATTTTTTCTCTGCCGAACGTTTTCCCGTAGCAAATTTTGAGATAATCAGTTCCACCTACGTGGAAGATGATAAGTACCAGATTATTGGAAATCTGACCATTAAGGCGATTACACATCCTGTAAGTTTCCTTGCTCAGGTTAACATTCTGGATGATGTTGTCACCGCATCTGGCAAAATTATCGTTGATCGAACCAAGTACGATATGAAGTTTCGCTCCGGAAACTTTTTCGCCAATCTCGGTGATACGTTGATTTATAACGAATTTGAACTTGACGTAAAGCTGACCGCAACCATCAGCTTCTAACCAGATAGCCATGCCATACGTAAAAATTGAGGTAACCCGTGAAGGTGTTACCCGTCAGCAAAAACAAGCTTTGATAGCTGGGGTGACCAATGTGCTCACTGAAATACTGAACAAAGATCCTAATCTTACTCACGTGGTTATACAGGAAATTGATCTGGATGATTGGGGTTATGGCGGTGAGCAGGTATCTGTCTTGCGGGAAAGGGGGATCACAGCCAACAAATGATTTTCTAAAATATCATGAAAATTATGAAAACTCAAACCATAATCATTACCGGCGCGTCGACTGGAATTGGTAAAACAATGGCAGGATTGTTCCTGGAGAATGGATTTAACGTGGTTATCAATGCTGCGAATGAGGCAAATCTGAGGAAAACGTTTATTGAACTCGGTCACCATGATCGGCTATCGATGATAGCTGGTGATATAAGCATTCCCGCGACTGGCAAATTATTGGTCGAGACGGCTGTCGGTAAATTCGGCGCAGTGGACGTGCTCGTGAATAACGCGGGTATTTTTGAGCCTAAATCTTTTTTGGAAGTCGACGAAAATTATCTGGACAAGTTTTTGAACATCAATTTGAAAGGTACTTATTTTACGTCGCAAGCGGCGATAAAACAGATGTTAAACCAGGGAGGAGGATCGATCATCAATATCGGTACTGTGCTTGTTGATCATGCGATCGGAGGTTTTCCAGCGACTGCGCCTATTTCGAGCAAAGGCGGTATTCATGCTTTGACCAGACAACTGGCCACTGAATTTGGGAAATACAATATCCGTGTCAACGGAATAGCACCTGGAATTATCAGAAGTCCTCTCCAGGCAAAAACCGGTGTTAACAACCCAGATAGCCTTGCGGGTCTTCACTTGCTGAACCGTATCGGCGAAACACAGGACGTCGCTGAATTGGCACTTTATCTGGCAAAAAGTAATTTTGTTAGCGGTGAGATTATTAATCTGGATGGCGGACATGTTGCCGGACATCATATGGCGTAACAGCAAGTAAATTTAAAACTTTTTAATGGTATGCAAAGGGTGTCAAGCCCGGCGCATACCTTCCTGTCATGGATAAAAAAATGGACAATTATTCAAGCAATGCAGCGGCTGTGTCTGCTGTATTAAACAATTACTTTACAGGTGTCTTTACCGGAGATACATCGCTGCTCAGGCAGGTCTTTCATCCGGAAGCGTTGGTAGCGGGAGATATCAACGGACATTCTTATTTTAAAAGTTTGGCACAATACCTCCACGGAGTTGAAAACCGGCAAAGTCCCTTTGAGCTCAATGAAAAGTTTCGGATGGAAATACTTTCAATTGAAATAATTAATTCCATTGCGGTTGCCAAGGTACGTCTGCCTATGTTCGACTTTAATTATTATGATCTGCTTTCTCTGACTAAGGCTGAGGGGAAATGGGTTATTGTTAACAAATTATTGACTAATGTAAGCCTTTAAAACCATGTGGAACCGAACAAAAATCACCGAACTTTTTGGTATTCGTTATCCAATACTTTTGGGTCCCATGGGCGGGGGATTTTCAACACCTGAACTGGCAGCTGCGGTTTCAAATGCTGGGGGACTGGGTAGCGTTGGAACCTACACGTTTAGTCCGGACGATATAATTGCAATGGCAAAAGCTATCAGGAATAAAACCGATAAGCCATTCAATATCAACTTGTGGGTTTCCGACGTAGATTTAAGTCTGAGTAACGACGCGTGGGAAGATCTGAAAAGAGTGGAAGCACTTTTTAAACCCTACTTTGATGAACTGGGTGCTGAATTGCCTGTGTTGGATATGAATATACCTTCAAAATTCGAGCAGCAAGTCGATGCTGTTTTTGAGATCCGGCCATCCGTTTTCAGTTTTATATTTGGTATTCCATCAGTAGAAATACTTCGGGAAGCGAGAAGATTAGGCATAAAAACAGTCGGCGCTGCCACTACGCTTGATGAAGCCCTGGCCTTAGAAGACGCAGGAATTGATGCCGTTGTTGCCGCTGGTTTTGAGGCAGGAGGGCATAGGCCATCTTTTCTTCGACCAGCACAGGATTCTCTTACCGGGACATTCACGCTGATCCAGCAGATCAAGGCTAAAATTAGGATCCCTGTTATTGCCGCAGGCGGGATTGGGAATGGAAGAGGAATCGCAGCTGCCCTCACTTTGGGCGCTGATGCTGCACAAATTGGTACTGCCTTTTTGTTAACGGACGAATCAAATGCGAGTCCACTTCATAAGGCTGCACTTTTGTCTGATGAGGCAAAATATACGGTTCTTTCCAAATCCTTAACGGGCCGGTTGGGCAGGATGATCCGTAATCGTATCACGGAAGATGTTCCAAACCAAATACCTGTTTTACCATTTCCATTGCAGACCCGTTTGATAGGGCCACTTAGAGAAGCTGCACTTGCTCAGGGAAAAACTGATCTGCTAAA
Source organism: Dyadobacter koreensis (assembly GCF_900108855.1). Lineage (GTDB taxonomy): Bacteria > Bacteroidota > Bacteroidia > Cytophagales > Spirosomataceae > Dyadobacter > Dyadobacter koreensis. The sequence goes on along the minus strand of NZ_FNXY01000007.1, from coordinate 196,316 downwards.
TTTTTGGTCTGGTCAGAATACCTGTAACTTGAAACGCACAAGCGCAGGAGTTCTGATGAAAGAACTGATCGCAGACACAGAGAAGATTTTAAAAAGTAGAGAATCAACTCGTAACGGAAAGTAAGATTATTTGTGTTGACGATTTCGCGCCTGACTCTCTTCTAATCTATAATTGATTTTCAAGGCAATATCAGCTCCTGACTTGATCTGGGCTGATATTGCTTTGTGTTATATAGCTATTTTAACTTTTTTTTGCGGTTACCAGGATGCTTATTCGACTATACTAATAGTCTGTCTAACTGGATGAAAAAACTTAACAATATGCGTTGAAATTAAATTTTCAATATTAAAGTAAAAAAATCCCTGTTCGAAATTAAAATTTCTATTCATTCTTAGGTCTGTAATATTAATAAAAGCAACGAGTTATATCATGTTCAAGAAAGCCGGAATTCTGTTTTTTGCATTACTATGTTGTACTATCACTCACGCTCAGGTGCAAGTGATTGAGCAAAAGTTTACCGTTGCGCAAGATGGCAGCGGAAATTATAAGACTATACAGGAAGCTGTAAATGCTGTGAGAGATCACTCCGAGCGCAGGGCAGTTATTTTAGTCAAAAAGGGAATTTACAAAGAGAAACTTGTTATTCCGGCATGGAAAAAGAACATTTCATTAATCGGAGAGAGTAAAGAAGAAACCGTAATCACCAATGGTGATTTTTCGGGTAAAGATTTTCCGGGCAAAGATTTTACACAAAATGGCAAGTTTAGTACCTATACCTCTTACACGCTGTTAATCCAGGCGAACGATTGCAGCCTCAAAAATCTGACAATAGAAAACACAGCTGGTCGGGTTGGGCAGGCTGTTGCGCTGGCTACCGAAGCCGACAGGATTGATGTTCATAATTGTGATATTTTAGGAAATCAGGATACACTGTATACCTCGAAAGATGGGCGAAATTATTTCAGGGATTGTTTCATTGCAGGAACAACGGATTTTATTTTTGGAGAAGCGACGGTAGTTTTTCAAAACTGCGTGATCAAAAGTCTGGCAGATTCCTACATTACCGCTGCTTCCACAACGAAAAATCAGGCTTTTGGTTATGTCTTTCTAAACTGCAAGCTGACCGCTTCTGATGAGGCAAACAAAGTTTATCTCGGAAGGCCCTGGCGACCTTACTGTAAGACTGTTTTTATTGATACAGAAATGGGTAAACATATTGTGAGTCAGGGCTGGGATCCCTGGAAGGGCGATAATATGTTCCCTGAAAAAGAAAAAACAGCATTTTATGCAGAATTCAATAGCTCTGGCGATGGCGCAAATCCGAAAAATCGCGTTGCATGGTCTAACCAACTTTCAAAAAAAGAACGTGAAAAATATACGCTCCAAAATATCTTCTCAGACTGGATCCCTTCCCAGCAGTGAAAAGCGATTACTCACATTCAGGGATCTGTTGTTGCGCTTTAAATTTTTTTACGCGTGAAAAAATATTGGATTTGACTACAGCAACGATGGATTTGACTACCTAACTCTGTTTACAGTTCAGGACTTTTGCATAAACAAAAAGTAAATTTTTAGTCATATGCGAGTTTTTGTAACAGGGGCGACTGGTTTTGTCGGCTCCGCAGTCGTTCAGGAGTTGATCCGTAATGGTCATCAGGTTCTTGGTCTTGCACGTTCTGATGACGGAGCAGGATCACTTATTGCTGCCGGTGCTGAGGTATACCGGGGAGATCTGCGGGATCTGGAAAGTTTGAAAAACGGTGCAGCATCCTGCGAAGGCGTGATCCATACGGGTTTTATTCACGATTTTACGCGTTTCAAGGAAATGTGTGAACTTGACGGAAAAGTTATCGAAGCAATAGGTTCTGAGCTGGTTGGGTCTGACCGTCCGTTTATTGTCACTTCCGGTATTGGTTTACTCACGACGCCAGGCAGATTGGCAACTGAGCAGGATATGCCATCCGATTTAAACCCAAATCCAAGAATCGTTTCTGAAAAAGCCGCGGATGCCGTTGCAGCGCTGGGTGTACGCGTGTCTGTTTTACGCCTTCCGCCGACAGTACATGGTGAAGGTGATCACGGTTTCCTGCCGATAATTATTGGAATTTCAAGAGAAAAGGGCGTCTCCGTGTACAAAGAACGGGGAGAAAACCGCTGGCCGGCCGTACATCGCCTTGATGCTGCAACCTTGTACCGATTAGCGCTGGAAAAAGTTTCTGTTTGTGGTGTACGGTATCATGCCGTTGCAGAGGAAGGAATCCTTTTTCAGGATATTGCCAGAGCAGTTGGAAAGGGGGCGAATATTCCCGCCGAAAGTAAATCATCGGAACAGACAGCAGAACATTTTACCTGGTTTAATCATTTCGCCGGCATGGATTGTGCTGCTTCGTCTCGAAGGACAAAAGAAATGCTGGGATGGAATCCTGTGCATGCCGGTTTGATTGAAGACATAGAGCTCGGGGGGTATTTCAAATAGAAATGATTTTATGATCCCACAGAAATAATTGATATATTGTACTATGTCGAACATCCACCCTCGCCGGTTCAAAACGATCACCGAATTTCATGAATTCAGGGAGTTGCCAAGACCGGAGCATCCTTTGATCAGCATAATTAACGTCGAACTGATGAATGATCTCCGCGTAGAAGAGCTTCATCTGATCAAGGATTTTTATTCCATTGCTCTGAAAAGAAACCTGAACTATAAACTCAAATATGGTCAGAATGCGTATGACTTTGACGAGGGCGTTATGTTTTTTATGGCTCCAGGACAGCCCTTCAAGCTTATTTTTGACAAACACGCACAGATAAAACAATCGGGATGGATGTTGTTGATTCATCCCGATTTTCTCTGGAATACGTCGCTGGCCAAAACCATCCGGCAGTATGAATATTTTAGTTACGCTGCAAATGAAGCGCTATTTCTTTCAGAAAAAGAAGAAACGATGATGAATGGGATCGTACAAAATATGAAGCAGGAGTACCATTCCAATATCGATCAGTTCAGTCAGAAGGTCATTATTGCCCAATTGGAGTTATTGCTGACTTACGCGGACCGGTTTTATCAGCGGCAGTTTATTACACGAAAGATCGCAAATCATGAAATTCTCGAACGCCTGGAAAAAGTTTTAGACTCTTATTTCAACAGTTCCGCTCTAACAGAAAAGGGGCTGCCAACGGTTGCACAGGTCGCTGGGGAATTAAATATTTCACCGAATTACCTGAGCAGCCTTCTGAAAGTATTGACCGGGCAAAATACACAACAACACTTGCACGGCAAGCTTATAGAAATTGCAAAACAAAAACTGGCCGGTACGGATTTGTCAGTTAGCGAGATTGCTTTCGCTCTTGGATTTGAGCATTCACAGTCCTTCAGCAAATTGTTTAAGAATAAAACGGAACAGTCGCCTTTGGAATTTCGGCAGTCGTTTAAATGATTGGAATTTGACCATTCAATTAGCAAAACTGACGTCGCAATTCTAAATTTTTTTAACAGCCAGTTGTCAGGAATCTGTATTTAATTCCATAGAAATGTAAGAGTTTTGACTTCTCACAAAATCGACTAAATACTCTTTAGTCTTAAATCTTCACTTTCTTTTTTGCTCGTCCGCGCCAAATAATAAACCCCGTAATTGGCAAACCAGCTGCAATCAACCCTGCGAAAAATGTCAGTATTTTCCCAGGAAGCCCAAGCACGGCTCCCGTATGCAAATCAAAATTTAGCTGGTAAAGCTGGTCCCCGGAATTGAGTTCGGAAAAGGAAGCAGATCGCAATAATTTTCCGGAAAATTGGTCATAGTTTTCCTGCGAACGGTTGTAGCGATTCCAGGTTTTCATATAAGACGAAATGTTGATTGTTCCGTTTGATTTAGTGGGAAAGATCAGTAGATACGAGCGTGCTCCGGGGTTCCTTTTGCGCGCTGTGAGCAAGGCCTGGTCAATGCCCAATTTATGGGAAGAAAACGTAGAATCCGACGTTGGAAGTTTTGTTTTAGCGACGACTGTCGCGCCGTTAGCTACGAATCTTGCAGAATTTTCTACCCAGTCAAAAATCCAGATCAGCCCGGTTATCGACGTAATCAACAAAATCAAGCAGGCATAAAATCCAAAAACATTGTGAAGATCATAATTGACACGTTTAAAACTGGCTCCCCACTTGACTTTGAAACTTTTGTCGCGGCCAGCTTTCGTCCATTTCTTTGGCCACCAGAGCGTCAGGCCGGAGATTAAGAGGACGACAAACATCAACACCGATCCGCCAACGACATAATGCCCGATCTTTTCACCAAACATCATCCGCATATGCAAACCTAGCACAAGTTGGAAAAACTCATATTTTGTATTTTCGATTTTAACAACTTTTCCGTTGTAAGGATTGATATAAACCCGGTAATAATATTGGTAATAATCCCAGTAGGTGAGTCCGTTCGGATCAAGTTTTTGGGATCGGAACATGTAGGTGTGATCAGTTTGCGAACTTATTTCTGCTCTGGCAATTGGCCGGTTATTCAGTGCCTTTTTTGCAACGGAAAGTAAGGTATCAAGCGGCAAGACAGCCGTTTGTTCAGGCTTTATGAAAAGCCTGTCGCGGTAAATTATCGGCCTGAGTTCATCCACGAACGCATACGTCGCTCCGCTCAGGCCGATTACAAACACGACGAGCCCGGACGCAAGTCCAAGCCAGAGGTGTATTTGTGCAATTGCTTTCTTTATAGTCACAGACCCTTTTTATTAAAACTTAAAAGTAATATTACCCGTAACTCTTAAAGGGTTTTGAGCCGCCAGACGGTAGGACCAGTATTTTTCACTGGTGAGGTTATCAGCTTTTAATCCAATTCTGAATCTGGTTTTATCATAAAATACAGACGCATCCAATACTGTGTAGGATGGAATAGTGAAAGTAAATGCCTTGGTATTGCTCTGGTATGACTCGCTGCCGTAGATTCCGCCAAAGCCGAAGCCCAGCCCCTTTACGGCTCCTTTTACGAGTCGGTAACTGATCCACAAGTTAGCCATGCGGGGAGGGCCTGCGGTTGTAGGGCGATATCCCTGAATATTTTCGTTACTCTTGGTATACTTGCTATCGTTGTAGGTAAAACCAGCCACAATATTCAGACCTGATACAGGATTAGCAATTAATTCAGCTTCAAAACCCTTACTTAGCTGAGTTCCGTCCTGAATCGAAAAGTTCGCATGCTCGGGGTCGTCGCGGGTAACGTTGGTAACCGAGATATCATAGTAGCTGAACGTTGCCGTGATGAAACGATAATCCAGTTTTACCCCACCTTCAATCTGGTTCGCCTGGTTTGGTTTAAATGTATTGCCAAAAAAGTCAGATCCGCTAACGTTGCTGAATCCATTCATGTAATTACCGAAAATGGATATTTTATCTTTAACGATCTGATAGACAACTCCAAACTTTGGCGACAATGCTGTTTGTTTAAAATCTCCGCCGGTGGAATCCGTGGCAGGATAATAACTTCCAAGATTCGAATAACGGTCAACGCGAAGACTGGCCATTGCCAATAGCCGATCAGTAATATTCAATACGTCTGACGCATATGCACTATACGTTCGTTCGTTGATGGAAACAAAATTGGTGAAAGTAGCTGCATTTAGCAATGGCGTGACCTTCGATAAGTTAAAATTATTGTATGCACTTCCTGGTTTCTTAAAATTGATTGCGGGCATGTTTACCGAAGCATCGTTTCTGCTAGCGCGTAGACTGTAAACATCGATTCCGGCTACAATACGGTTTCTCAGCGGGCCCACATGAAAATCTCCGATGAAGTTTTGCTGGAAATTGGTGCCGTAGTAAGGATAATCCTGATTGGTAACAGTCTGGCGTAACGTTGAATCGGTAAGGATGGTCAGACCAACTACATTTCCGTCAGCAGAAGATCTTGTTCTTGACACGACCGTTTGCGAGGTCCATTGGGGTGATAATTTGTACTTGATCTGGGCGAAAATATTATACTGCTGGCCCGAGTAATTAATGGTATTATTGGCAAAAGACAATTTATACGGTATTCCAAGTTCAGTAACACTTCTGGCTTTTCCCCTCGTTGATGGTGTGACACGCATTGGAGACGTCGACTTATATCCGCTGAATTCCACATCCAACAGCAAAGTAAGGCGATCATTTACGATATAAGAAAAACTAGGCGCTATAAGAAAATTACGTGCAAAGCCTGCATCCTGAAAACTTCTTTCGCTATGCATGGCGGTATTGACGCGCAGTAAAGCAGATTTGTCTTCGTTGAGCGGGGTGTTGATATCAAGTGTGAGTCGGTTGAGGTCCCAGCTACCGGCAGAGAATGAAACTTCTCCCCTGAAAGTGTCAAATGGCTTTTTAGTAACCCTATTGAACAATCCCCCAAAAGAAGATAGTGTGCTTCCAAATAAAGTTGCGGAAGGACCCTTGATAACCTCTATACGTTCGAGGTTCGCCGGGTCAATTGAAGAATAGGTAAAACTTCCTACGCCATTACGAACAAGTTGAGGCGTCGCAAAACCTCTGGATATGGAGGTAGTTCTTCCCTGGTTACGAATTTCAGCAATTCCTGCGCCGGGAACGTTTTTGAAAGCGCTGTTATAATCTGTGACGATCTGTTCTTTCATAAGCTCCTTGCTAACTACACTGTAAACCTGCGGGTTTTCCATATTTGATATCGCCATTTTGGAAACATCGTCACTTTCTTTTTTTGCAAACCGGTTCCCGCCACTACTAATAATCACCTCGTCAAGTTTTCGGGAAGTAAAATCAAGTTGAACGGAAAGATCGGCCATTGGTTTCGCCTCCGTGATTGAAGCCTCTGCGGTTGATGTTTCGTAACCGATCATTGAAAATTCTACGACGTAATCACCTATCGGAAGATTTTTAAATTCGAAGCTGCCACTTGTGTTTGCTATGGTACCCTTTGAGGTGTTTCTTAGTTTCACAGCTATACCTTGTGCGGGTGCTCCGTCAATTGTGGTAACGATCCCTTTAATAATTCCAGCCTGATCAGACTGCGCCCTGGCCATGAAGGTTGTGATTGAAAACAATATCAGAAAAAAAAAGGAAGGCGATTTGCCTTTAAAGCAGAAATCAGTTAGAGAGATTTTAGCAATGCTGATAGTGTTCATTACGAATAAATATAAAACCATAAACTTAGTACCGAAATTTTTATTATTTAGACTAATTACAAAATAAATACAAAAAAACGTATACTGGGCAGTTACAGTTGATTTTAATTTATCTGTACACAATTTTTAATCCGGTTTTAATATGGCAAATCTCATTTTCGAATAGTGTAGGTATTGGCTGTTAATAGTTTAGCTTTTTTTCGCTCCCAACCGTAAATTGAAAAAATAACTCTTGAAGATGTAGCCTTTGCTAACCCTTCGAAAGGGAAAGCAAATCTGAAGGCAACAGCACAGCAAGGAAATTTTTAGTTATTTTAGTATCAGGCAAAACGCTGAAAAAATGATTAAAACAAGCGATTCCGGCACAAATAGGTCGTTACCGGAGGATTGGTTTTATGGAAAAATCAGCAATGAGGGCCAGAAATAATGATAAGCAACGATTATGGCAATATCCATCTTTAAAACTTAAATAGATCCGCCTTGACTTTCTAATGCGAAGCGGGCTAATCGCTGAAATGAGAAAGTATAGTCAGGTTCTGTGCGGGTACAAGCCTGATATATTTTTCAAAATTTCAGGCTTGTACCCGCACATTTTTTTCTTCCACAAATGTCAAACTGATTTGTACGCCATTCTGCTGGCTGATGTGAAGTATGCCGTCAATCTGTTCACTCAGGCCGCGAATTAAACTCATTCCAAGTGTTCGGCTTTTAGAAGGATTCAGATCAGCCGGAAATCCAATTCCGTTATCCCCGATTACAAGGCGGTAAGTTCTGTTTCCTTCTTCAATAAATTCAATTTGTAACGTGCCCGTCCGGCCGCCGGGAAATGCATACTTCAAGGAATTTGTTACCGCTTCATTGAGAATTAGTCCCAGCGGAACGGCGAAAGTTACATCCAAATCAATCGGTGCTACTGAAATCTCCTTATGAACAGTTTCTGCCATATTAAAAGAATTGATTAAATAATCAACAATTTCCTTTACATAAGTAACCATTGGAACGCTTGACAAACGGTTTGTCTGGTATAATTTCTGATGGATCAGAGCCATTGCGTGCACCCGGTTCTGACTTTCTCGGATCGCGCTCAGCGCAACCTTATCCTTTAAAAAGGAACCTTGAGAGTGCAGCAGGCTGGAAATAATCTGTAGATTGTTTTTTACACGATGGTGCATTTCCATCAGCATCCATTCCCGTTCCTCTAAAAGATGATCTTTGTCTTTAAGAAGCTGTTCTTTGTCAATTAACAAATGATCCTTTTCCTGGACAATAAGTTCCAGTGAATGATTTTTGCGATTTATTTCTATCTGCTTTGCTTCGAGCAACCTGTTGTTCTGCTGTTTGAGGCGGTAGCTGCTGAATCCGAGTACCAATAGCAGAATTAGCAAAATAGCACCCGCAATCACGCCGTTCCGCAGCGTAGCAGCCTGTTCCAGCTGGTTTTGCTGAAGCTGACTTTGTTCAGTCAAAAGCTGAATTGCCTGTTGTTTTAGTTTGAGATCCTGGTCTTTTTTCTCTGTTTCGTACTGGATACTCAATTGGCTTATCTGCTTACTTTTCCGTTCATTGAAAATAGAGTCGTTAAGCGCCTGATATTTTTGATAATGTCTGATAGCATCAGGATAATTTCCCTGTGCAGAGTCGACCTTGAAACTCATCAACTGGACTTCGATCTGATGGCTCGGAATTATCTTGGTGGAAGGTGCCGCAAGAAGTCTGTTTAAATAGATATCTGCTTTTTTATATTGTCCGCTTGTAACATAGAACTGGCTTATGCTCCGCCACGCCATATACTGAAAATAGGATGTCGTTTCTTTGCTCCATTCCACACTTTCCAAATAATATTTCTCTGCAAGTTTATTTTGTTTTAAGGCTTTGTAGCACGCGCCAAAAGTCTGGGCGAGCAAAAGGTTATCTTCATAAGCATACGTCATGTTTTTACCTGTAATATTGCGTAACATGGCCAGTGCTTCTGATGCTTTTCCCTGCCTTAGCAAAGTCATTGCCATTCTGGTTGCCAGCCCAACCTGGATAAAAAGCTGTCCTTTTTTATGACTGAGCTCCAGCGATTTTTGATGATATTCCATACTTTTATCAAATCGGCCCAGCTCATAATAGGCATTTCCAAGTTTATAGTATGTATAGTCGAGTTCATCATGTAATCCGCTGTTTTCTATACTTTTAACAACTTCAAGAACATAAAAAAGCTTTTGATTTAAATCACCTTTTGCCTGACTGACATCTGACAGAAGGTAATAGGCGTTTGACAGATAGCCATATTCCCCGGGCATTTTATAAACGCTAGTTTCTGCCAGTGCACGATAGGCCTGATTAAGCGGTTTGAAACCAAACTTTTTCTGGATGGCCAGCACTTGCAATGCTTTCTGCTCTACTTCTCTGGTATCTCCTTCGTTTAATTGAAAATATTCATAACCCATTTCCATCAGAATAATCATTTCCTGCGCAGGGTTACCGATTTGTCGTGCCAGCAAAAGTGCTTTTTCCAAAGCTATCAAATTCTCCCGGCAATCATCGCAAAAGGTGGTCGTAGCCAGTCTTAAGAGAGCGTTTATTTCACCAGCTTTGTCGCCCGCTCTCTGCCTGGCTTCAATTACTTTCGAAAAAACAGCCTTTCCGTTCTGCCAATCTTTTCCTAATAAATAAGCGGTTCCAATCATCGATTGGCTTTCTTCGATCCATTTTTGATCACCAATTTTCATGCTGATTCGTTCAGCTTGCTGAAATAACAGCATTGCGCTGTCACGTTTTGCTTTTTGAGTGAAAGTTGGCCGCAGGTAATTTGTTCCCAACTCAATCAGCAGTTTGATGCGACTGGTATCTTTTAAAGTATTTGCAAGACGTATCGCAGGGGCAGTGTTTCTTTGTTTTATATAAATCTTGCCTTTCAAAACAGAAGCGTTCTCCAACCCTTTGACAAATTTTAAGCGAAGACTTAACGCGTATGCCTGTGTTGCAAGGAGCAAAGCGCTATCCAGATCTTTTCGGGGATTCAGCGTTTTTTTTAGATAATAATTGCCTAAAACCAACTGATCGTTCACCCGGATGGTATCAGACTTTACCAACTCAAACTCCTTTATTAACCTTCGAGCCGTCGCTGTTGAGATAGGCTGCGTTTTTGCAAATCCGGCAAGCAGGGTCAGATACGACGCACAAAGAAAAAAGGAAATCGATCTTAGCCGACTTAAAATAAAATATATTAAGTCATAAACCTGACTGGGATGCATAGGATGTTTGATTGTCGTAATCTTGTTAAAGATTAACTGGCTGGGTTAATTCTGCAAATTTTGACCTTCAAGGAATGATTCAACTTTTTTAACTAAATATTCAGCCTGTCTTTCGTGTCTTTTAATTTACTACTTGCCGGCCTAAAATACTTTCGGCGATTACAGTCAATGACTGGTTAATATTATCCAAAAATAGCTGGTGATGAGGATTATAGATATCTGGTTTTTTACTTAAAAAACAAACTGAAATCGAATCTCCGCTGCCGGTCCTAAGCTGGGTTGCCAATGCCGATTCCATCTTAAATGTCTTTACAAGCAGTTCAATGTACGAATCCTTGCTGCAAATGATGCAGAGCTGATCCGCCCCGTAAACAGATGTTGATTCAGGTTTAGACGTTTGGGAAGAAAGTGAACCGATGGAGGCACTCGAAACTGTCATCTTCTGGATGGCGTGAACGCTTAAAATCTGATATTCGTCAAAACCGACGCGATGATAATTGAAAATGTCTGCTTTTGCCTGGTTGTGACGACGGATTGTAAATAGATCGAAGGGCACATGTTTTTGAATTAATCTGGCAATAGTCAACAGATTATCATCCCAATTTTCCGTATCAGATGACGCATTGATCAGTTCGTTTTCCAGCACTTTTACTTCACCTTCGACAGGTTCTGAGCGCTGTGCATGAAGTGTTCTTCCAGTTTGGAGTGCAGAAAGAATATCCTTTTTTCGGAAAGGCTTGACAATATATCCACTCGGTTTGGTGTCTTTGACCGATTCCAGCACGCTTTGATTGTCGTTAGCCGATGTGTAAATAAAAGGTATATTGCTTTGTTCAAGTTCTTTTGCCAGTTCGATGCCCGTTTCCCCACCTTTAAGATAGATATCAAGCAATACCATATCCGGCCTTTCTTCTTCAATTAATGCTTTGGCCTTAGAAACCGATTTAGCAATCCCAATCACCGGATAGCCGGCAGAATGAAGTATAATTTCGAGGTCATTGGCGATAATGTACTCGTCTTCGACGATTAAAATCTTATAATCAGATGTTGAGCTTATCGAAATATTTGATGTAGGCTCCATAGTTCAAACCAGCTGAGTTTTCTTTAATACAAAATAACAGAATACACCCGGCAGGCTTTAAATCTCGCTAGGTGAATCTTAATTTAACTTTTGTACGTTGATGATAATGCTGCTATTTCCTGCAAGTAAAATGATAAGCTAATTTACTATATTATTTTGTTGAAAAACAGTTAAACAACAACTATCTTCAATAATCCTATAAGTTATTTATTTACTTGATTAACAGAGTCTAACGATGTGGCGAATGGTTTTATAATCGTCATATTTTCAGAATCCCTTACCTGGTCAGTATCGGTCTTTTCCAGACCTTCCCCAGATTATAAATACAGCGATCATTGCAAAAATGATATTAGGTCCGATCTCGGCTGTTTCGCCTCGTAAAATATGAAATACACTTGCGCAAATCATGAGCAAGATCAGGCCAACAGCTGAAATGAGTGTCAAACGGGGCTGTATATGAAGCAAGGAGGGGAGGGTCAAACCTAATGCGGCACATAAATCCACAATGGCTGTAAAAGTGATAAGCAGAGGGGATACCTCAGCAGTCCAAGACCACATAGAAGACAATCTCTCAACAGGTTGAGAAAGTTTCATATAACTTGACCATGCCAGGCAGATCGCCAGAAGGCTTTGTGCCACCCAAAGAGCAGTATTGATAAGTTTAAACGACGCTGATTTTTTCATGATATTTTGTTTTTATTGAACGGTCAAAAGTATTTACATTTGCTATCCAACAGAAAGCACTTCCACTTTGGATAGCGCTTTCCAACTGGATAGTATCGTAAATTCAATCGCTTTCAACAATGTTAACTACTGGTGGCTGTCCCAAAAATGCCCTTTCAATTAAAGACGCGCTGGAGGCGCTGGAAGGAAGATGGAAATTATTAATACTATTTACCTTGTCGTCTGGCCCGAAGCGTTTTAAGCAAATTTCAAAAGAAGTTATCGGAATAACCGATAAGACGCTCTCGAAGGAATTAAAAAGCCTCGAAGGGAACAGACTGATCAAAAGAGAGGTGTACGACACTTTTCCTCCTACTGTGGAATATACAATTACAGCTCACGGTAAGTCGCTCGAAAAAGTTATGGAAGAACTGCATTATTGGGGACTGGCCCACCGAAGAGAAATTATGGGTAATTGATAATATTAAATTTTCATTCGTTTAATAACGACCCGGGAAAGTGGATACCCTGGCGGGATTTTGTCCGCGGTGCATATCACCTCGCCGAAGGTTTTTCTTTTAGGTCGCGGCAGAATTTCAGTTAATTCCTGAGTATGTACAGTTTTCGAAATAAACATATTGGAGCGTTTTCCCTTTATTGTTTTACTTGCTGAAAGCATGATACAACACTCCGTTCATCATTTGAGATCTACTAAAAAACAACCCGTCATATATACTAATTTTAAGGGAAAATGTACCTTGAAGTAGCCAGGGTTTAGATTTACTTTTGAATAATGAAATTCAGTAAAGTGAATTTCGTCAAATCGATGAATATTATCCGGATATGAGAATCTATTTATCATGATATTAATAAAAAACACACTCATAAAAAAACGAAGGTCAGGCCTAAAACAAGGAGCATAAGAGAAAAAATAAAAGAGCTGATCTTTGAAGAAATGCGGATTCAGAAAAACCTCTATTGACTTAATGATTTGCTGATTAGCGAAATGACAGAACTAAGCGAAAAATGGCAATACTAAAATATTTGATTCTTATTAACGTATACAGATTTAGGTTAGTATTTTTTTTCTGTTCAGAGGGGCAGAAATATATTCTCTCGGCTATATATCTGAAAAGAACATTTTGATCGAAGTTTTATCTAAATACAAGCAACGGTTCATAAAATTACACTTTTTCAGAGCTTTTTGGCGTGAGTAACCAACTAAGAAAATTACCTGTACGCGTTTTTTGGGGAGATTATAGCGGCAAGATGCTTTCTAAGACATTGCGTTTAATTAAAATGCAAGATGAGATAGTAATTAGAATTAATGAGCTTTTGTAAGGCTCATTAATTTTCAACCAAATCAGTATAAAGATCGCTGGTGTGCAGTTGCTTTCATAGTTCCTGCACTGCTTCACTTTTTGTCTTGAAATATTTAGAGAATTCCCGGACAAAAAAAATCAGGTGCCTGAAGTAGTTGTCCGATTGATATTAAAAGCGATTTCAACGCAAAATTCCAGGAAGAGGTATAACGGAGGATTTGGATAAAATGGCATATTTCTAAATTGTTAATATTTAATGTATTGTGAGAATTTTAAACATTCATAATTTTTCGTAAGATGGCAACGATAGCGATCATTTCTGTCTCGTCAAGCGAAGCAAATCCCATTCTGACAGCGTTTAGGTTGGCCGTGGACGAATTGTATAACGAGCCGTCTGACAGACGTAATCCCTGACGAGCAGCCTTAGAAGATAATTCTGAAAGATTATATTTTTTGTCAAAAACCACCCAAACGGCCATTCCTCCGTCGGGAATTTTGAAGGAGATTTCATTGCCAATCTCATTTTTTAAAAGCCTGCAAAAAATATCACGTCGCTGCTGATAAAGTTTGAGGGACTTTCGGATGTGTCTTTGCATGGTGCCATTTTCATATAGATTGGCTAACGCGTCTTCAAATAACAGATCGCCGCGGATATCCATCAGTTGTTTGTGATGTGTTGCCTTGGAAATTAGTTCAGAAGGCGCGATCAGATAACCCATTCTCATTGAAGAAATTAGGCTTTTTGTGACCGAACCAATATAGAGAACATGACCATCGTGCTCGGCGCTCGAAAGTGGAAGAATTGGCCGGTGTGCATAATGAAACTCGTAGTCATAATCATCTTCAATAACTTTAAATTGATGCTGCTTAATCAAAGAAATCAGTTTCATACGCCTGGCAGCGCTGAGGGTAACTGTGGTTGGGTGATGATGATGAGGAATAATGTAGAGAAGTTTAAATTTTCGCTTACATGCTTTTTCAATCATGTCCACGTCGATCCCGTCCTGGTCAACGGGAATCTTTGTCAGCTTGGCACCTAACTGTTCAAAGACAGCGTTCGCCAGAAAATAGCCGGGATCGCCGACGAGTACTTCGTCTCCCGGTTTAATAAGTAGCGAAGCCGCAAGATAAATGGCCATTTGGGCGCCTCGCGTAATTAATATATTTTCCATATTAACAGCTAAACTCCTTGATTCACCCAGATATGCGGAAAATGCTTTTCGGAGCCGGAAGCTGCCCGAAGAATTGCTGTACATGGACATTTTTTCGGATTCGTTTTGATAAAAAGCCTGTTTATAATACTTCATGATTTGTTCAAAAGGAGCAATCCGGTGGTCAGGAAAACCATCATTGATGATTAACTTATACCGAAATGTATCATGACTTTCCGAAAAGATATTTTTTGCAGCAGGTTGTTCTGTATCTGACTGGAAATTGATTGGTTTTAGTTCAGGCAGGTTCATTGCGACAATCATGCCTGAGCGCGGTTTGCTGCATATCCAGTCTTGCGCGGCGATCTCGTCATAAGCAGCTACTACTGTTCTGGGATGTACGTCAAGCTCTTTTGCCATGTTTCTTATTGAGGGAAGTTTTGTTCCCGGCTTTAAAACACCGCTGCGAATAAGTTGGATCATCTCATTAGCAAGCTGAACATAAATAGGTTGTGACGAATCCCTATCAATTTTCAGAAGAATGTTATACATGGTTATCTGTACTATGAAATACGTTTAAACTGTACGGCAAAGGTAGTACAGGTAATCATTATTTTTGTTAAGATCTAATTTAAACACCAAAAATTATGAGTGCCAGACTTGCTATTAACAATAAGTTTCATCAAGGTTTTCAATCGTTAGTTTCCCTGGATAACGTTATCCGCGATTCGCAGATTGACAAGTGGTATCAGGAAATAATAAAGATCAGGGCGTCGCATTTGAATGGCTGCGCTTACTGCGTGGACAAACACACGCAGGATGCAATTTCCCTGAATATTAATCCTAGAAAAATCAATCTTATTCCGGTATGGAAAGAAGCCACGGATCATTTCACTGAGCAGGAGCAAACCATCTTGCAGCTGACAGAACAAATTACGCTAATTCATGAGGACGGGTTGAGCGACAACGTTTATTCTGACGCCGTTCGTCTTTTTGGAGAGGAATTAACCGCACAGCTTATCATGGCCGCTACGGTAATAAATGCCTGGAACCGCGTCGGAGTCAGCCTGAAAATGCAGCCCGAATTTAAATAAAATGTAAAAATAGGATTGGGTCGGTATTAAAGTCCCCCAGATTCTGATAAACTTTAATGATCAAATTATAATGAAAGTACTTCATATCGACAGCAGCATTCGCAACGGACGTTCCGTTTCAAAAGCGTTATCCCAACTTTTCGTCAACGAGCTGACTGAAAAATTCAAAAATGTGGAAATCGATTATCTGGATTTATCAATAAATACGCCCAGTCACCCGTCTGCGTTATTCATTCAGGGAAACTATTTAGCGCCGGGTGAAAGAACCCCGGAAATGATTGCCGAACTTGAAGAGTCTGAACGCCTGGTAGATAAAATGCATGATGCTGATATTTATGTGCTGGGAATGCCGATGTATAACTTTTCGGTCCCGTCAAATTTCAAGACATTTATTGATAATATCGTCCGGATTAACAGAACTTTTCAGCTTGGCGGACAAGGCGCTGTGGGACTTCTGAACAATAAAAAGGTGTTTGTGATCAACACCCGCGGTAGCGATTTTGCACCTGCGCATATGACGATTATGGATCAGCTGACACCATATTTAAGAGTAGTTTTTGGTTTCATGGGGTTAACTGATATTACATTTATTGACGTACATCCCGTGCAGTTCGCGGCGGCGGAGGAAAGGGCGGTTGCCATTGCCAAAGCAGAGGCGCAGATTAAAGAAACCGTTGAAAAGCTAAACATTGAAATAGTTAAAAATACTGAGCAGTTAGCATAATTACCATGAAGGTTAAGATCGCAAAAACCAGTCAGGAAATAGAGTTTTGCAAAGAAGCAGTACTCGCTTTTCGCCCAAATGTTGATGAGGAAAATTTCGTATCTCAGGTTTCACAGATGATGGAGGATGGCTTTACATTGGCCTATATCAGTGACGACCTGGAAACAAAAGCCGTAGCAATTACGGGATACCGTATCATCAATATGCTTCGCACTGGGCCAATCATTTATATTGATGACCTGTATACTTCGCCTGAATGCAGGGGAAAAGGTTATGCCAAAAGATTGCTCGACTTTGTTGATGACGAAGGAAAAAAAATGGGAATTAACGCCGTGCATCTTGATAGCGGCTATATGCTGCATGATGCGCACCGCCTTTATCTTAATCAGGGTTATCACCTGGCCTGCAATCATTTTGCAAAAATGATCGGGTGATTTTAGTCTCTGAATGCAGGTGATCTGCCAGACTTAGCTTTAAAGGCCAGCTGAATAATTTATTGGTAACCATGATGTGAACATTAAATCTTCATTGAATGAAAAATGCAGATACATACCCTCAGTTGGTTTTAAGACTGGCACTGGGAATCGGATTTTTACTTCCCGTTTGTGATCGTCTGGGAATACTGGGCGCTCCGGGAGAAAAAAATGTCAATTGGGGGAACTGGGAAAATTTTGCCAATTATACCAATCTTATACTTCCGGTTGTAAGCCCTGCGGTTGCGAACTTTTTGGGAGCTATCGTTTCGATTCTCGAAGTGGTGTTTGGTTTCTGTTTGATACTTGGTTTCAAAACCCGGTTAATGGCCCTTGGGAGTGCTTTACTTACGCTGATTTTTGGAATTTTGATGGCAATTTTCCTGGGTATTTATGCGCCTTTCGGATATCCTGTATTTGTTTTTACCGGAGGTGGAATATTGCTTTCCTGTGTTGAAAAATTTAAATGGAGTCTGGATGATCTGGCGACCTAAGCTTCAAAATTAATAATCATTACGACCATATTCAGGTCAAGAAAATCCTTGGCTGAATATGGTCATATTTCCGTTGCTTAATTTAATGTAATAACTTTCTCAATATTGATCTGCTCCAAAAAGTAGCTGTCATGAGAAACGACCAGCAATGTCCCCTGATACTCATTGATCGCAGCGGTCAGGATTTCAATATTCTGAATATCTAAATTATTTGTTGGCTCATCGAGTATGATGATATCCGGCGCCTGATTGCTGATGGTCAGACAGCATAACATCAGCCGCATTTTTTCTCCTCCGCTGAGATTTACACATTGTTTGTTCCAATCATTTTTACCAAATAGAAACCGGTTAAGACGGATTTTTATATCGTGTTCATGTAAGATTCCGGAGTTAAACTGCTGCGCCTGTTCATACACGTTGAGACTGTTATCAATCAGAGAATAATCCTGATCGATGTAAACTGCGCTATTCTCTGTCCTGTGCAGGACACCGGCCCGGGGTATCATTTGGCCGAGTATTATTTTAATCAGCGTCGTTTTTCCTGAACCATTAACACCCTGAATTGAAATCCGGCTTCCGCTGATCAGCTGAAAATCTAAGGGCGTTTTCCATAGTAGCCCGCCGTTATATCCGGCATTGATATTTTCGGCTGTCACAAGTATTTTTCCTTTGTGAATCGAGGAATTATCAAAACCCATTTTCATCTTGTCGACATCGGGCAATGCGCCACGCAGCTGGCTCAAATCGTGTGCAATCGCATCAACCTTTACGGCATGAATATCCTTCATGCGTGACGTACTGCGTTCTGCATTATTTTTTAAGGTATTCATCACAATTGTCGGCAAGCCAGCTTTTTCTTGCTTTTTCTTACCACGCGCATCAAGCTTGTGCTGCCGCTCCAAGGATTCCCGCTCGATTTCCTTGGCTTTTCGAAGTTCTTTTTCTTTGTTTCTTAAAGTCTCATTCAACGCGCTAATCTCAATATTTTTTTGCGCTGCGTAGAAATCATAATTCCCGCCATAAACCGATATGCCTTTTTTGCTCAGTTCATAAACGGTGTCCAATATATTTAATAATTTTCTGTCGTGACTTACAACTATCAGGGTGTTGTTAGTGGATCGGATGTAATCGTAAAGAATCGTTCTGCTTTGATTATCAAGGTGATTGCTCGGTTCATCCAGAAGCACGATCTCAGGCTTATGAATTAAGATGCCGGCAAGAAAAACTTTGGTTTTTTGTCCTCCGCTGAGGCTTTCCATTCGCTGTGATAAGTCCAGGTGTTCCAGTTTCCAATGCGAAAGAGCTTCATCGCTGCGCTCGGAAATAGTCCAGTCATCATCAAGTTCAGCGAGATTCGCCTCAGTCATTCGGCCATCCAGAATTTCCCGCAACGCCTTTATTTTTTTGTCAATATTTAACGCCTGCGCAATTGTATGATCATTGAATTGTCCGAAAATCTGAGGAACATAATAAATGGAATCTTCTGATTTAACTGTGCCCTCGGCGGGTTTCAGTAATCCTGCCAGTATTTTCAGCAGCGTCGATTTCCCTGAACCGTTGTTGCCGATCAACGCAATTTTGTCTTGTCTGTTTACAGTAAGATTTATGTTTCCAAACAATAAATCCTTATCCTGATGGATGTAGGTTATATTCTGTAAAATAAGCATCTTATTTCTTTCTAAAATGAATAATTACAGGAGCTTAAAAAGTCCTGTTTATTGTTTTTTCTGAAAGAAATGAGATCTCACATGAACCTGTGCAGTGTTTTGTTACAGCTGCAAATATAATAAAATTATGAATATCGGGCAGTTGCCTGGTTTATACTTGCATAAACTGGAGTATTGTGGCTATGTTAGCTCGACTTCATTCAGCGTCGTTTTAAACGCTCTGCGGTAATGACTGGGTGTCACCATGAGATTTCTTAAAAATATCCGCCGCATGGAAACCATACTGACCAAGCCTGTTTTTTCTGCAATCTGCTCGATAGAAAGATCGCTTTCAACAAGTAATTTTCTGGCCATTTCGACACGCAGTTTCTCAACAAACTTAGCAGGAGTGAGTCCAGTTTCTTTAAGAAAAACACGGGCAAAATTTCTGGGGCTCATATTACTGTGTGCCGCAAGCTGTTCGACACTCAAATCTCTATGCAGATTTGTGACCATCCATTCCTGAATTTTACTAAGTACGCCTTGTTCATATTCATTTACCGGAAGCAAATCTCCAAATTGATACTGATATCCGGGTCTTTTCAGATACAATACAAGATGACGCGCCACGGTAACGGCGATTTCGCGTCCATAATCCTCTTCAACCAGTGCCAGCGACAAATCTGTTGCTGACGAAACTCCGCCGGAAGTATATATGTTGCCGTCTTTTATAAAAAATTGTGATGAATCGACATGTACATCAGGAAAGTCTCGGTGGAGTCTTGCCGCTTTGTCCCAATGCGTAGTTACATTTTTTCCAGAGAGCAGCCCTGCTTTTGCGAGTGCAAAAGTGCCGACGCAGATCGATCCGATGCGTCTCACCTTTGCAGAAATATCTGCCAGCCAATTGTAAAAATCAGAAGATTCGATCATTGAATTCTCGAAGTTATAACCGGCAATCAGCATTGTATCGATAGGCTGATTAATGTCATCGATTTTCACAGGGGTAGCAATTGTAATACCTGACCGTGTCAGGATTTGATCCGTACCATCAGCTGCTATGACAATTACATGATACGTATCTTCAACTCCCGTCTTTTCGAATATCGCTTTTGAGGCGTGAAAAAACACATCCCCGGGACCTGCGACCTCTAACAAAGGCAGGTTCGGGAACGCGACGATTACAACCAGTTTTGTGTGTGGCAATGAATCCATTTGTTAATTTACGGCAGCTGTTTAAATTTCTGAAACCAGCTCGGCGATACGGTTTGAAATACCAACTTCATTATCATACCAGGCAACCACTTTTACGATTTTACCAATGCTTCTTGTTAATGTTCCGTCCACGATGGAAGAGTGGGTATTCCCAAGAATGTCGACAGAAACGAACTGTTCTTCGGTATATTCAAGTACGCCCTTTAATTGATTTTCTGCGTAAGATTTGAACAAATCGTTGATTTCCTGGACAGATACTTCTTTGCTCAAATTTAAAGATAAATCTACAATCGACCCGTCAACGACTGGTACACGGTAGGAGAAACCATCAAGTTTTCCCTTGAGATTTGGCAAAACGTCGCCAATCGCTTTTGCTGCGCCGGTGGTAGTAGGTATGATGGACTGGCTTGCAGCACGTGCTCGGCGTAAGTCACGGTGCGGCGCGTCTTGTAAAACCTGATCCGCTGTGAATGCGTGAACGGTGCTCATGTAACCGGATTCAATACCATATTCCTTGTCCAGAATATGCAGTACAGGCGCGATTGCATTTGTCGTACAGGACGCCGTTGAAAAAATAGCGTCTTCGGAATTAATAACCTCGTTATTGACACCGCTGACGATTGTTTGTACACCACCTGTTGCAGGCGCCGTGATCAGTACTTTTTTTGCGCCTGCATTAATATGCGCCTGAGCCTTTTCCTTTTCGGTGAATCTCCCTGTGGACTCGATAACGACGTCGATGTCTAAATTTCCCCAGGGTAATTTTGCCGGATCCTTTTCGCTCAGGAGTGTAATACTTCTACCATTTACGATAATGTTTGTCCCATCCTCGGAAACCTGGCCAGGAAAATGACCATGCGAAGAATCGTATTTTAACAAATGAGTAAGTGTTTTTATATCCGTTAAATCGTTGATCGCCACAACTTCGACATTTTCCTTGTTCTGTAAAGCTCGCAACGTCATGCGTCCAATTCTTCCAAAACCGTTTATTGCAATTTTCATGATCTGTGTTTTTTAGTTTTAATCGTAAAGTTTTGCTCTACTGAACCACTTTGATTTAGTACAAAAATACCCCATTTTGGACTTGTCTGCAATGACAAAAAATATACAAAATCTGCCAGATTGTGGTTTGGTAAAACATCTTAGCTTCCAGAAAAACGGTCTGCGCAAACTATTTAATGCAGTTTTATTGAGATCGCGTATTTGTCATCTTGCTGTCAATGAGATGAATGGTATTGTTTTTTTAAAACATGTACCAAAAACTATATGCTATGGAAAAAAACGAACTTATTTCTGCTTATGTAAAGGAATTACAGGCAGAATACACAGCCTCAAAAAAATGTCTGGAGAGAATTTCAGAATCCTTGTATGAATATAAGCCGCACCCAAGGTCAACCAATATGGGATATTTGTCTTTGCTTGTGGCCGAAATACCCAAGTGGCTTACGGTGATGATTGACAAAGGGGAAATTGACTTTGCAACCTATGATCATTTTGAGTTAACGACGGCGCAAGATCTGGTTGCTCACTTTGAAGAAAATTTTCAGGCTGCAGTAAAATCACTCGAAACCGTTACGGAAGAACAGCTGGAAAGAACTTTTTATCTGAAAAATAACGGAGAAGTTGTTTACGAAATAAAAACCAGAGACAATATCGCTGAAACCATCAACCACTGGGTGCATCACCGCGGACAACTGACGGTCTATATGCGCTTGAATGATATTCCTGTTCCATCCATTTACGGACCGTCGGCGGATGATAGACAGTTTTAAATTTTCATCTTAAAACTGGCCGCATGTGTAATCACTTTGCCGGTTTGGTCAATAGTTCAAGTTCCTTCAAATCTGGTGTAGTCGTCCTGACACCTTTTGAAGGAACTTTTCCTTTCGCCGTCCACACGATTGCGTTTAAGACCAGCATTCTGAAACTATCATTTTGCCAATTGGCATGCACATGCCCACCTGTAAAACCAAATGCTCTTCCGCCATTTGGGCGCTCGTAGGCCCACGCAATAGTTTGAGGTTCCTTATTTTGCAAAACGGACGCTCGTACATAAACATTGTTGGTGTGGCTTCCTTCTGGCCGGCTCAGAGTAGAGTCGGGGGGAAGTACTTTCAAAATGGGCGTAATGTTTTTGTCATCTTTCACAAAGCGCATATGGTAGTACCATTCATCTCGAATGGCAAACGGTTTTACGCCATTGGTGACAGGATGTTTCGGTAACTCTTTTATTTGAGGTGTCCAGAAAGGATTTACGGACCAGTTCGTTTCAAAATAACCGCCTGCCAGATCACGAAATCTGTCAGCATCTTTGCCTTTCGGGACTTCCATCGTAAAGTGAAGCGTAATGAATCCGGTCCCATTGTTCATCAGTGATTCAACCTCAGCCAGATGCGGAATGATGATATGTCCTTCGGCACCGTCGCAAAAAAGAATAATTGTACTTGCCTTTTGCAAAACAGCGGGATCCTTTGGCCAGCCATTATGAAAAACGACGGTATCAGTTTCTGGTAATGCTTCTTTTAATTTCCGAGCAAGAAAAGTTACGCCGCCATTATATTCATGTTCCCCTTTTCCATGACTGTCCGGACCTGCGATGAAAACTATTTTCTTTGTATCAGATGTGTATTTTTCCTGCGCCACAGACTTTACAGCCGATGCATTCATTGCTATGGTTAAGAAAATAAATATCCCTGATAAATATTTGGATGGCATAAATCACATATTTTGAGTAAAACCAGATGCTCACGAAGTTTCCTGGAAACCTATATTATTTGGTAAAAAACTAGGCCAGGAATTTTGAAATCCCTCCTGGGTACTTTAAAGAGAAAATAAAGGCAGCACCGCAGATGAAAGAAAGCCACCGGTATTCTATCTTTGAGAAAAACGAAAATCCATCAAAATATGAAATTGAAAATCACTTTTTTGTTAATGCTGATATGCAGCGTTTCATTTGCCCAGATTCCGGCAGCCGATGAAGTTAAAACCTCGAAAGGACCACTTAAAATTCAGCCTCTCAACCATGCAACACTGGCTTTGACGTGGAATGGAAAAACGATTTGTGCAGATCCATATGAAGGCGCAAAAACATTTGACGGAATAGCTGCTCCTGACCTGATTCTTATAACCGATATTCATGGTGATCACTTCGATCCTGCAACTCTGGACGCGCTGGATTTATCACATTCGATTGTTGTGGCACCACAAGCGGTAGCAGATAAAATGTCTGAAAAACTGAAAGCAAAAACGGTTGTCGTGGGGAACGGACAAACTATCAGCAAGCTGGATATTTCGATTACAGCCATTCCTATGTATAATCTTCCTGAATCTGCCGATGCTAAACACACAAAAGGAAGAGGCAATGGATATGTTTTGAAGATGGGAGGGAAAACCGTTTATATTAGTGGAGACACCGATGGAATTCCTGAAATGAGAGGATTGAAAAATATCGATGTGGCTTTTGTCTGTATGAATCTACCTTACACGATGGATGTTCCGGAAGCTGCATCTGCGGTGCTCGATTTTAAACCAAAAATTGTATATCCATATCATTACCGAGGAGCAAATGGATTAAGTGATACGGAAGCTTTTAAGAAAACGGTTAACGACGGAAACAAGTCGATTGATGTAAGATTGCGTAACTGGTATTCTAAGAAGTAGATGAAAAAAGTCCTCTGTCAATTTAATATGGCAGAGGACTTTTAGCAAAATGTAATCAGAACTGTATTTTCTAATCAGGAACCATGCACTTTATACACCTGTCCTGTCTGTCGTCCCATGACACTTTTCACGTATGCCTGCGTCACCTGAGCCATTGTCACCGGAATATTACCGGGGAAAAATGAAAAATACTGCGGAGATCCCTCGACCACGTCAGGACTGACTGCATTGATGCGAACTCCTTTTTCCAAAGCAATAGCCGCCGCCTTTACGAAAGAATCAAGCGCACCGTTTACAGTGCTGAGATTGACACCTGCCTGAATCGGGTCGCTGCTCAGAATACCGGAAGTCAGGGTAAATGATCCGTTCGGATTTACAAAATGCTGCCCGATCAGAACAAGATTTATCTGTCCCATTAATTTACTGTCAATACCGGTTCTGAAATCAGTATCGGTCATGGTAGTTATGGGTCCAAAATGTCCGCCGCCCGTTGCACTGATGAGTGCATCAAAAGTGCCTGCTTGTTCGAAAAATTTCGATATGGAATCCGGAGAAGTTATATCAAGTTGCAGATCTCCACTTTTAGATCCGGCTTTAATAATCTCGTGATCTTTTTCCAAAAATTCAGTAACTGGTTTTCCAATTGTGCCAGTGGCACCCACAATGATGATCTTCATAAATTCAGCATTAAATGAGATTGAGACTTTTACTGATTTTAAAAGCTTACTCCTTATTTAATTCTAATGATGCACGAAAGATTCTATGCCAGCAGATGTGGCTTAGCTTTATATGTTTCCCATAAAAATTCGCCAAACAGCGTGTTTGCCCAGGCAAACCATGATCTGGTGAATTTTTTAGGGTCGTTCTTATGAAATGATTCGTGCATGAATCCGGTACCGGCGTTGCTGTTTTTAAGCATTGCCACACAGGTCTTAATTTCTTTATCGCTAATGCTGGTAAGACCCTGTACCGTGATTGCGATCGGCCAGATCATGTCTTTTCCGATGTGTGGTCCACCAATACCTTCCCCGGCAGTTCCTTTAAAAAAGAAAGGGTTATTCAAAGACAGAAGCATTTTTCGGGTATTTTGATAAACTGGATCTGTAACCGGCATTGCATCCAGGTATGGCATACCCAAAAGGCTTGGAACATTCGCGTCATCCATCAGATTATAACTTCCATATCCATTTACCTCGTATGCATAAACTTTCCCATACTCCGGGTGATTTACCACAGCATGTTTTTTCAAGGCCGTTTCGACTTCCAAGGCGAGTGCGTTTAGTTCAGTTGCAGCCTTTTTATCGCCTGCAATTTTTTCTATCATTTTTGCAGCTTGTTTAAGGCTCACAACGGCGAAAAAATTCGATGGGATCAGAAAGGAATAAATGGTCGCATCGTCACTAGGTCTGAATGCAGAACAGATCAAACCGACCGGTTTAACGGGATACCCATAACCTGCCATGGGGACACCATCCGTTGCCCAAGATGTTTTGCGTTGAAAGTGATAAGGGCCATCATCATTTTTCCTCTGCTGTTCTCTAAATGTTTTCAAAGTAAGCATCACAGCCTCTTTCCACTTGTCGTCAAACGGTGATGTGTCGCCGGTCAATTGCCAGTAACGATATGCCAACCTGATCGGATAACACAGCGAATCAATTTCCCATTTCCGCTCATGCAAACCAGGTTTCATGTCCGTTTCGTCGGAAGCCCATTCGCCGACCTTATCCGGGCTGTCGTAGAAAGCGTTTGCATAAGGATCTCGTAAGATACAAAGGCTCTGGCGGTTGATTACGCCGGCGATTAAATCCTGCAACGATTTGTCTTTTTTAATAAAATGCAAATACGGCCAAACCTGGGCACTGCTGTCACGAAGCCACATCGCATCAATATCTCCGGTAATCACATAAGTGTCCGGCTTTGATCCGTTCATTTTGTGCGTTACGGTAGTATCAAGCGTATTTGGAAAGCAGTTTTCAAAAAGCCAGCCAAGCTCTTTATCTTTTACAGCAGACTTAAATTCAGAGATGGAATCCTCGATGACTTTACTGCTGAATTTGCGCTGCCCGGCAGGAGTTCTTACGGTTGGATATTCGGCATTGGCAGAAGCAGGGAATTTGCTAAGTAACAGACCTGTACTGAGTAATGCGGTGTTTTTCAAAAATACGCTTCTTTTCATTCAAATGAATATGTTAATATAATAGGAAAGTAGTCAGCTCAAAGGTATTACATACAAAGTATTTTACGGAGAAAATATACCACTTTCGGCTTTTACAGGTCATGGGTGCTAATAAACAATTTGAGTATTTTCTGAATTAATTAACTAATTGTCAGCTCACTGAAATCTTTGACGCTCTGAAAGCCAATATTCTCCATGTTGATTTTCCTGACCTTCGAAGTTTTTCAGATAAAAATAAATAAACCACTGTCGTTAAGATTAATTTTTCTGGCTGCTGTCACGGATAACAGAAATAATGATAAACAAGTAATTTTTTCGAATAGAACATTGCCTCAAATGTCTTTATATTAAAGTTTCAACCTCTTGATGAAGTCAAAAATGAAAATGCTAAATCGTTTTTTCTGCTAAATAATTGGTAAAACAGTAATGGATTTTTTCATCGTTCAGATGTTTGATATTCATTTAAAAAACTTGAAAATAATTAAATTAAATTTTACATAATGAATACTCAAACCAAAAGTCTATTTGGAATTTTAATGCTGACCTTGTGTTTTTCGATGCCCGGAAAAGCTCAGACGAAGGCAGTTTACACCAAATATGTCAACACTTTAATTGGAACTGCGCCGCTGACGGATCCGAAAATTCTTGGCTACAAGTTGCCTGATGGCTGGCGCTCCTGGGCTGGGCTTACTTTTCCGGGAAGTTCTCTGCCGAATGCAATGGTCCAGTTGAGCCCTATGACAGAATACGGCTCTGGTGCCGGATACGAATATGAAGATTCGGTCATTTTAGGTTTTACGCATACCAACAAAGGTCACTGGAACCTTTGTAATATTCCAATTCTGCCGCTTTCCAAACCTGGAAGTAAGTTTGGTTCCGTTTTTTCTCATGAAAAAGAAAATTCAGCTCCTGGATTTTATCAGGTTTATCTGGATGATTATCAGGTAAATGTCAGCCTGACTTCCACGCTTCGCTCAGGTTTTCATAAGTATGAATACAAAGACAATAAGTCGCGCCAGATTCTTTTTGATCTTGCCCGGGCGAATAATAAGGTATCGGACTGGAACATTGAGCAGGTTGGAAATAATGTAGTGCAGGGGTATCAGCAGACAGGTGAGAAAGTATATTTTTATGCAAAGCTGAATACGGAAATTGAGAAGCTTGCAAAGAAGGAGCAGGGTGGTAAATCCGGTTTTGCGATTGTCCATTTAAAAGATGGAAATTCAGCACCTGTCGAGCTTGAAATTGGACTTTCATTTGTTAGTGTCGATAACGCGAAACAAAATCTGGAAAAGGAAATCGGAGACAAAACCTTCGATATCGTACGGAATGAAGCGACACAGAGATGGGAAAATTTATTGTCCTCCGTTCAGGTAAAGGGCGGCACAGAAAAGCAAAAACAGATGTTGTATTCGTGCCTTTACCGCTCGTTTTTATGGCCTGCTTTGCGCAGTGACGTGAACGGTGAATATACTGATGCGAAGAAAAATGTTGTTAAAGCAGATTTTGATTATTATACAGAACCGTCTTTGTGGGACACGTATAGAAATAAAGACGTGCTTCTCGGCTTAATTTCTCCCCAGGTCACGCTGGATGTGATTAAGTCAATGAAAGATGTCGGTGACAAAACAGGTTTTATTCCTACTTTTTTTCATGGTGACCATGGCGCCTCCTCAATCGCGGGCGCTTATCTGCGGGGAATCGATAATTTTGATGTAAAGGGGACTTACCAAATTCTTTTGAAAAACGCTAATGTAGACAAAGGGGCAAGACCTCACATTAAGGAATACATTGAAAAAGGTTACATCTCCGATCCTGATATTGCAAACCCGGAAGTGGAAACGAAGGCCAAAGCAGGTGTTTCAAAAACACTTGAATATGCATATGATGATTATTCTGTGGCGCAGCTGGCAAAAAGTCTGGGTGATACAGCCAATTATCGGATTCTGATGGCAAGGTCGAAAAATTATAAAAACATGTTTGATCCCCAGACCCGTTTTATGAGAGGTCGACTGGAAAACGGGGAATGGATAAAGCCGTTCAATCCGCAGTATCCTTACTACGAATATATGTACAGAGAGGCGAACGCATGGCAGGTTTCTTTCTTTGCTCCACACGATATGAAGGGTTTGATCAAGCTTTACGGAGGCGCTCAGGGGTTCGAATCCAAGCTTGATTCGTTATTTACAGTGCCCTGGAATCCAAGTTATATCGCGAGGAATGTAGAAACAATGATCGGACAATATTGCCACGGAAACCAACCGGATCATGAAGCGCCATTTTCATATCACTTTATTGGAAAACCGGAAAAATCGCAAAAAATACTGGATAACATTTTAAATAATCTCTACGGTATCGGTGACGAAGGACTCGCGCTTTGCGGGATGGATGATGCTGGCGAAATGTCTGCCTGGTATGTTTTCAGCGCTTTGGGTTTCTATCCCTTCTCTGCAACGGATGCTGAATATCTGGTAACGGCTCCACTTTTTGACGAGGTTACCTGGCGTACCAGTAATGGAAAACTTATAAAAATCAGCAAGCCGGGAAAGGGCAGGGGATTGACATCGATCAAGGTAAATGGTAAAGAAAACAAAGGTTATTTTATTTCACACGATCTGTTTAAAAACGGAGGGATGGTTGAAATTTTAACCAAATAGTGATTGATCATTGTCAAAAAGAGCGTTGAATGGCCTGACATTCAACGCTCTTTTTTGTTGAGAAAAACAAAATTCAAAAGATTACTTGTAAGCAGGGTGCTGCTGCAGGTTTGGGTTCACGTCCAGTTCGTCCTGAGGAACAGGGAACGCATAGCTTTTTTCTGTAGGTTTGAAATTTGTTATTCGCTTGATAATCGCATTCTGGCGTTTCAAGTCAAAGTATGCGTGTCCTTCTTCACAGAGCTCCCATGAACGCTCCTGAATAATGGCATCCCTCAGCGATTCTTTCGTCATTGAACCGGCCGTCAAAGGAGTCAGGCCTGCTCTCTGACGAACCATGTTGATACCTTTTACAGCCTCTGCACTTGGTCCTTTCGATTCATTTTCAGCTTCCGAATGCATCAGAAGAACATCTGAATAGCGCGTGATGGGCAGGTTCGTTGCGTAATCGCCGGTCCCAGTCGCTTTGTTATCATCGGCATTGATGAGTTTGTTGAAATGGGGAAGCGTGATCGTCTTCGGATATTCGTAAACTGTGCCGTTGCCTCTGATATCATTGTAAGAAACCACAAAAGTTTTATTTCGTCTTTTATCCTTTGGATCCATGGAGTCGAAGAATTTAGTCTCTGCAACCAGTGAGGACCAGCCGTCCAGCTTCAACTGATTTCCACTCCGAATACCCGTAAATGTTGGCAAATCCTTTCCAAGATTTATTCCGCTTTCCAGTTCCATGCTGAAAATATATTCTTTCCCATGTTCATTTGCGATGGAGAACACATCCTCATAATTTGCGTGTAAGCCATAGCCATAAGCAGCATTATTAATAATTTTATTGGCCTCCTCAGCGGCAAGCGGCCAATATTCAGCTTTGTTCCAAGGCTTGCCAGCTCTAGTCAGATATGCTTTTGTAAGCATCGTCTGCGCTGCTCCGGAAGTTGCCCGGCCAATATTTCTGCCCGTTTGGACAGGTGGCAGAACCGAAAGCGCATATTTAAAATCATCAATAATCAGATCCCATACCTGATCGTCGGTATTAGCATTGGTTGGGTAAAGATCATTGGTGTTTTCAACGGTTACATAAGGAACATGATCAAAAAAACGAACGAGTGTTAGATATGCAAGACCACGCAGAAATCTTGTTTCTGCTAAAATCTGATCCTTGTTTGCAGGTGTCGCATACGTGATTCCATCTGCATATTGCATCACCGTATTGGCACGATTGACCATTCGGAACAAACCTGCCCAGATCGTTTTGAATCCTGTCGAACTTGGAGTCCAGGTATATTGGTCGAGTTCTGACCGCCATGCTTCTCCTGAATTATTCGGCCAGGACGATTCGCCCGGATATTCCGCTGCCAGCCAGACCTGTCTTCCCCAGCAGTCATTCGAATGCATTGCGTTATAAACAGAGATAACTCCTGCCTGCATATCGGCTTCCGTTTTGTAAAAATTCAAAGGCGTAAGCGTATCGTAAACTTTTTCTTCCAGAAAGCTCTCGTGACATCCAAACATACTTGTCAGGAACAGAGCCGAGGATATCCATATTTTGAAATTCTTTTTCATCGTCATATTTTTAATAGCTTTTATATCGGATCAAAAACCAACATTAACACCGACCAGGAAAGTCCGGGCAGCCGGGTAGGCATTATAATCCACGCCCAACTGAAGGTTGCTGTTGCCAGGAGAATTAACTTCGGGATCAAAGCCGGAATATTTGGTAAAGGTCAGTAAATTCTGGCCTGTCACATAAACCCGGCAGGAACTTATACCTTTGGAAGGTTTGAATGTATAACCAAGTGAAGCCGTTTTTACACGTAAAAAAGATCCGTCTTCAATCAGCCAGGACGATTGCAAGAGAAGCGGATTTACAGTTACACGGGCACGGGGAATATTGGAAGTCGTGTTGGTTGGGGTCCAGCGGTCCACAATTTCTTTTCTTTGATTTCCCCAAGGTCCTGAAACATTGCTTTCCGCGCGTTGTACGTTCAGGATATCATTCCCAAAAGTTCCCTGCATATACACCGACAGATCAAATCCTTTGTAAGAGAAATTATTCGACCAGCCGTAGATAAAATCAGGATTTGGATCACCAACGATCATCCGGTCTTCGGCCAGGTTAATGGAGCCATTTCCGTTGCGGTCGATAAAACGCGCATCGCCAAGTTTATCATTTGCCGCAGAGCGCGGGCCTTTATCGAATTGTTCCTGGTTCTGGAAAACTCCGTCATATTGAAGTAAATTCCAAACACCAACAGGCAAACCCGGCTCCAGCCAGCTTCCGTTTATTTTTAAGTGGCCAGAAATTTCGTTTTGTGTTGTTGGAGTATAACCCGGAATATCCAGCACTTTATTTCGGTTCATTGACCAGTTAAGCTGCGAATTCCATTTAAATTCCTTCACAAATATTTCTCCGCCCAAACTAAGTTCAAGCCCTTTGTTCTGAAGACTTCCAATATTTCTGAAAATAGAAGCAAAACCGGAAGTTTGTGGAACACTGACATTCCAGAGAAGGTCAGTTGTTTTTTTGTAATAATAATCCGCTACGAAATTCAGCCGATTGCCAAACAGGTCCAGATCAATTCCTACGTCGGTCGTTGCGGTTGTTTCCCAGCGAAGGTCCGGATTGGCAATATTTCCCGGAGCCAGGCCTGAAACGAGCGCGCCGCTCAGATCGTAATTGTAAACATTAAGACGCGCCAGCGAACGGTAGTTTTCGATATTTTGATTTCCCGTTTTTCCAAAACTTGCACGTACTTTCAAGTTGCTGATCGCGTCGATAGACTGGATAAATTTCTCTTCTGACAAGCGGTAACCCACCGCAACGGACGGGAAAAATGCCCATTTATTATTCGCTCCAAATTTCGAACTTCCATCCGAACGGCCGGTAAGAGAAAGCAGATATTTGTTGTTAAAAGTATAGTTGATACGTCCAAGATAAGAAACCAGCTGACTCTGATTTTTCCAGGAAACAGGGCTCGCAAATACCGCGCCTGCATCCAGTTTATCCGCTTCATATAAATCAGTCAGAAAGTTACTTGAAGATGCGCTGAAAAGCTGATCACGGTCCATCTGGCGGGTATATCCGGCTACAACATTGAACAAATGTTTGTTAATAGCTTTGTTGTAAGTCAGGATATTTTCATTCAGATAAGACATCGAGCGACGGTTCGCCTGGCCAGCTCTGCCATTTGCGTTATAACCATTTACAGTTTCGCGGGGCTCATACGTCTCACGGTTCGCATTGGACATATCTGTACCGACGGATACTTTCAATGACAGGTCACTAATAATGTTCCATGTAAACGCCATCGTTCCCATTAACCTGTCAACATTTTGAAAATCTTTGTTAAACAGCACAATAGGAACAGGATTATGAACGGTGGAGCCTCCCGGAGTTGGATTTAGGCGCGTATAGGTTCCATCCTTTTGAAAAATCGGCACAGTAGGCGGCATGATCAAAGCAGCGTTGACCGTGTTGGCATTACCTCCGCCATCACCTTCCGAGCGTCCGTTATTCCCCCAAACTTTGCTTCCGGTGAGGTTTGTACTGAACATAATATTCTTGCTTAACTTCGTGTCAATATTTGCCCGGATCGAAGCACGCTTGAAATCTGATCCGATGAGTACTCCCTTCTGGTCAAAGTAACTTCCTGATACGGCGATCTTTGTATTGTCGTTACCTCCGGAGATATTTAGTGTGTGGTTTTGAATTGCAGCAGAACGGAAAATTTCATCTTGGTAATCAACCCCTTCGCCCATCGTTGCAGGGTCCGGGAAATTGTAAAGATCAGCAGGGTTGGGATAAACAGGAGTGGCTACGCCATCGTTAGCCCGCGCCTCGTTTACCAGCGTCGCAAATTCTCTTGCATTCATCAGATCAAGTTTCTTGATCACTTTTTGAACACCGTAATAACCGTCATAAGTCACGGACGTCTTTCCAGCCTTTCCCCGTTTAGTTGTGACCAGAACAACGCCATTTGCACCTCTCGATCCATAAATAGCTGTGGCAGAAGCATCTTTCAAAATTTCCATTGAAGCGATATCACTCGGGTTAATGGAAGCCAACGGGTTTTGTCCTGCACCGTTTCCGCCCGCTGTACCACCGGCAGTTATCGGATAACCGTCAATTACATAGAGCGGTTCGTTGCCGCTGCTTAAAGAATTACCACCGCGGATCCTGATCGAAACGCGTCCGCCAGGAGCGGAAGATGCCTGGGTTACCTGCACACCGGCAGCGCGACCCTGGATTGCCTGATCGAAGGAAGTCGTCGGCAATTTTTTCAGGTCTTCGGCTTTGATTGATGAGATTGCCCCGGTAAGGTCACTTTTTTTCTGAGTTCCATAACCGACAACAACCACTTCTTCCAGTGCTTTGTCGTCAACTTTGAGTGTTACATCTAATGTGGTTCTGTTTCCAACTTCCAGTTCCTGAGTTAAATATCCAACAAATGAAAATACCAGAACGGTAGCTTTATCGGTGATGTCAATCTGATATTCTCCCGAAGTATTTGTTGTTGCACCTTTCGAGGTTCCCTTTATGACAATATTGACACCTGGCAAACCTTCGCCTTTTTCATCGGTAACTTTTCCATTCAGAGCCTGTAAGAAAGATGGCTTTTCCATCGGTGCCACAACAGATTCTTCCTTGATTTTTACCTCTTTTTTTATCACAATATTTTTCTTGAAAATCTTGTACGAAAGAGGCAGATCCTGAAAAAGCTGAGTCAATGTCTGATCTATTGTAGCATTTTTTATGCTAACTGAAACAAGGCGGGACGGAGGCAAGTCTAATTTATCGTATAAAAATAGATAATCCGTTTGATTTTCGATGGCTTTAAAAGCTGCCTCAATCGACACGTTGCGTTTTTCCAGTGAAATTTTCTGGCTGTACCCGATCGCAGTCACTTGCGACAAAGTTGCCATAAGCAGTAGCGTTACCAGTTTCATTGTCAATACTAGTTTAGCAGGTATGGCTAACCGGTTAGATTTTCCACGCCGGAGTAAAAAGTTTATTTTCATATATTTGCAAGATTTAGGTAAAGAATAATCGCTTTCCGAACAGAAAATTGGTTGTCCTGCCTGAATTGTACCGGGGGAAATGTTCGTAGCATTTTCCCCGTTTCATTTCAGGCCGGGAAACAAACTAGGTTGGTGGTTTAACTAGCTGATTCATGGATTCAAGAGGTTAAGTAATTGAATGGAATATTAAACGGTATACAATATACGACATGGGTTTAGGGTGAGATTATAATTTTTTTATTGTCAATTCTGCAATTAACGCCTGCATATTTTAGCATAGTAAGCAGCTCGGAAATATTCACGTCCATCGAAACTTTGCCTGTAAACTGTCTCACCGGTATGGCTCCCTGGTATTCAATTTCAACGTCATACCATCTTCCTGCTTTTTTCATTACTTCGGCAATACTTGCATCACGGAAGAAAAACAGTCCTTTTTTCCATGCAATCGCTTCATCAATATCTACTTCTTCGGTCGTGATATTTCCGGATCTGCCAACAGATGCCTGCTGACCAGGCCTTAGACGTTTGTTGGTGTTTTTATTGGTTAAAGAAACGGAGCCTTCGATCAGCGTAGTTTTAGAGAATGCTTCGTCCCGATAAGCCATGACGTTAAAGCTTGTGCCTAAAACTTCTATTTCAGTATCTTGAAACAGAACTTTGAAAGGCTTGCTTTTATCTTTTACTACCTCAAAATAAACTTCGCCGGTAACTTCAACTTTCCTTTCATTTTTTGAAAAGAAGGCTGGGAACTTGATAGACGAAGAAGAGTTCAGCCAAACCTTACTTCCATCAGGCAAAACAATTTGGTACTGTCCGCCTTTTGGGGTTGACAAAGTGTTTATCTGGTTAGTAATCTTTGTGTTATCTTGTTTTGATGAGTTGTAAACGAGCTGCCCGTTTTCCTTTTTACTAACTTCGGTAGAGCCTTGCCTGGCGAGAATTCCGTTTGCTGCACTGTCTAGAATGATTGTCGAGCCGTCAGAAAGCGTAAGCATTGCGCGGTTGCCGCCAGGTGGCACGTCTTTGGTGACAGGTTGCACCAAGCCAACAGTTTGTATTTCAGATTTTGACCGGAACTTGTACAATGCACCAAATCCGAAAATCAAGATTATGGCTGCTGCGGCATATCTCCACCAGTAAAAGCTTCGCAAAACCGGCGGTTCCATATCTTCTTCTTCATGATGGCCATTAGTTGCCAGACTAATGATCGAGTCGAAGATTTTTTCACTTTGCTGTGGCGAGAAAAAATCTTGGTCGCCCGCTGTCTGATCCCAGGCCCTTTGGAGCAATTCGTTAAGTTCCTGATTGCTTTTTGCCTCCTTAATGATCGCCATCAGTTCATCGGTTTCCAAAGAAGTCGCCTCCCCGCAGTAGTAACGGTTGAACAGATAAGTCAGACGGGTAGAAAATTCGCTCATAGCTTAACAATTAGATCTGGCGCACACGAAACGTTTGTGTTTGTACACAAGACAGAAAAATTGTTAAAAAAGGGGGTATCGGAATGTGATTATTTTTAAATAAAATTGGATATAAAAATTAACAGACTGATAGTCAATCGCTTGCGAATATAACATGTGATTGATTCTGTGGAAATTTGAAGATATTTTTTTACGGTTTCGCGGGAAAGGCTCAGACGTTCCGCGATCTCCGTATACTGAAGTCTCTCATGACGGCTTAGCAAATAAACAAGTCTTTGCTGCGGCGGAAGATGGTCAATCGCTTCGTCGACAAGAATATAACGTTCACTTTCCTCTCCGGAATCCTCTGCGCCGATTTCGTAACTAACCTCGGCCAATTCTTTGGTTAAAGCTTTATCCTGCGCCATTTTTTTGAGACAATTGAGCGCATGATTTTTTGAAACAACATGAAGATAAGCTTTGAAGTTTGCAACATCAGCCAGAGCTGTTTTGTTTGTCCATATCTTCAAAAAAACGTCCTGAACAACTTCTTCGGCCAGCTCATGCGATTTGGTAATGTTGTAAATGTAGCCACCCAGCCTTTGGTGGTAATGATTAAATAACCATCGGAATGCTCTCTCATCGCCATTGGCGACTAGCTGTAAAATTTCTCTTTCGTCTACGGTTAGAGCTGGGTATGACATTTGTCAAATGGTGTCATTGGGTTATTGTAACCGGAATCATTCTTCAACATCAAGACAAATGTAAATGAAACTTGACAAAATAATAAATTTTTTATAATTAAAGTCTGATCGGAGCTGAAGCGCGCTTGATACAGACGAAAATTACGGATGCATGGCGGACGTGAACGCAATCAACAGCAGCGGCCGGATTAACCGGCAAGACCACAATTTTCGAAGATGATCTTTTTTTGGCTGTCGGACACGAAAGGAAAGATGATCGGCTGACTGAAAACTTGGTACTACTTTCGACCAAGCTGCATATGCCCGGCCTGTTTTTGTTTTCAGTGAGCAAATCCAGCTTCTGAGGAAGTTTCTATTATTCCTTTTTTAAATTAAATGTTAACAGTATACAACCTTTTATATTCCTTTTAGCTCTTTGTAGTGACATGGATCAAAATGCTCTTTATATTACGGAAAAAACATCCAAAAATTTTATCCGCAGATAGTATGTACTAATGATTATTTTAAATAATTCCTGAATAGTAGATTTTTAAATATAGATTAGAGTCACTTCATTCAATAACTTTCTCCAATGCAAAAAAAGTTTTACCAGTTTTTACTTCTTGTTTTTGTTTCATTCCAAACTTTTGGCCAGGAACGGATCACCGTTAGTGGTTTTGTCAGAGAAAGCGGAAGTCGGGAATTACTTCCCGGTGTCAACGTGTATATAGAAAATTCAGGATTTAACACTGCCACCAATACTTATGGATTTTATTCATTAACGATTCCTAAATCTGATTCCATTCTAATTTCATACTCTTTTGTAGGTTATGAAAAGCAAAATATACCTATCACCGCAAAATCTGATAAGCAATTAAACATCGAGCTTTTTTCTGCCAATCAGCTTGAGGAGGTTCTGGTCTCTGAGCGCCGCACAAGCGAGAAGGTAAGCGAGTCCGTTCAAATGAGCAAAATTGAGGTGCCGATTTCCCAGATTAAAAAACTGCCTGCTTTCTTTGGTGAGAAAGACGTTATCCGTGTCCTGCAGCTTATGCCAGGTGTACAGAAGGGAACCGAAGGGCAAACCGGCTTATACGTAAGAGGTGGCGGGCCGGATCAAAATCT
Source organism: Dyadobacter koreensis (assembly GCF_900108855.1). Taxonomy (GTDB): domain Bacteria; phylum Bacteroidota; class Bacteroidia; order Cytophagales; family Spirosomataceae; genus Dyadobacter; species Dyadobacter koreensis. The sequence goes on along the minus strand of NZ_FNXY01000007.1, from coordinate 159,365 downwards.
GATTATTCTGGATGATGCGGTTGTATATAATGCGAGCCATCTTTTTGGATTCTTTTCTGTTTTTAATGGGGATGCACTAAAAAGCGTCGAGCTCACAAAAGGAGGTTTTCCGGCGCGTTATGGCGGACGGCTTTCTTCTGTTGTTGAGATGAACATGAAAGAAGGTGCAAAAGATAAACTTCACGGAGAAGGAGGAATAGGCCTGATTTCTTCTAGGTTGACTCTGGAAGGGCCGCTGGCAAATAAAAAAGCATCATTTCTGTTTTCAGCCAGGAGGACTTACATTGATGTCCTTGCTGCTCCTTTGATTGCTCAGCAGCAGGTTGGTAGTAATACGAAAGTCAAGCCTGGCTATTATTTCTACGATCTGAACGCTAAAATAAATTATGATTTTGGAGCAAAAAATAAGGTTTATATCAGCGGATATTTCGGACAGGACAGATTCAAGGTCAGTGAAAAGGAAACGGATAGTGAAAATAAATCGGGGCTGGACTGGGGAAATGCTACGGCGACCTTGCGCTGGAATCATCTGATCAGCCAGAAACTTTTTGTAAACACCTCTCTCATATACAGTCATTTCAATTTCGGTATTTTTTCTAATGAAAAAGATTTGAAAGACGGCGTCGTTACGGATCAATTCAGTCTTGATTATAATAGTCTTATCCGTGATTTCAGTTTAAAGACCGATTTTGACTTTTACCCCAATACCAAACACTGGATGAAGTTCGGAGTTCAGGCAACAGCTCATAAATTTGTCCCTTCGGCATTGGCGATTGCGGGTGATTTCTCAAACAATGATTTGAATTTACAGGCAAAGCCAATTTACACCTATGAATCGGGAATTTATGTGGAAGATACCTGGCAGCCTTTCAAAAGTCTTAAAGTAAATGCTGGCGTTCGTTTAAGTACTTTCCAGACCTCAACCAAAACGTACGTTCGCCCGGAGCCAAGAATTTCTGCTGCCTGGAAACTGGCAAACGACTTTTCTATGAAAGCTTCTTATGCGAAAATGAATCAGTATGTCCACTTGCTTAGTAACACAGGACTTGGATTGCCGACCGACTTATGGGTTCCGACAACGGACCGTGTCGCGCCACAACAATCAAGTCAGGTGGCTGTCGGATTTGCTAAAGATTTGGAGCAGCCTGGACTTGCTCTGACGCTGGAAGGTTATTACAAAAAGATGAACAATATCATCAGCTACAAAGAAGGATCGTCTTTCATCAGTCTGGATGGGGAAAATGCCAATGAACTGAATTGGGAAGATAATGTAACAGCCGGCAAAGCGTGGTCTTACGGAGCTGAATTCATGGTTCAGAAAAAAACGGGGAAGCTTTCCGGATGGATTGGTTACACCCTGTCCTGGACAAGGTGGAAGTTTCCTGAACTGAATTTCGGTGAGACGTTTTTTCCGCGTTACGACAGGCGTCATGATATATCGGTTGTCGGTATCTACGAATTAAGTAAACGCATAACCCTTTCAGCCACTTGGGTATATGGGACAGGAAATGCGCTCACCTTACCGGTTTCAAGGTTTACGACTTACAGAAATGAATATTTTGTTAATGGATTCAGTAATTATTATCCCAATACTACGACCGAATATGACAAGAAAAATTCATTCAGGGCCGAGGCATACCATCGCATGGACTTAGCCATTCAATTTCATAAAAAGAAAAAGAGGCATGAGCGGACATGGGAATTCGGGCTTTATAATGCCTATAATCGGAAAAACCCATTTTTTTATAATATAGATCGCAAGGAAGGAAATAAGCCAAATGAGTATGTGAATGTACTGACTCGTTACTCTCTTTTTCCGGTATTGCCCTCGTTTAGTTACAATTTTAAATTTTGACAGTCAGGCCGGTTGTTATCAATTTCGAATAAACTTTTTATGCATTTATATAAATACTTCATAATCTGCTTTTGCCTTGCAATACTCTTCGGATGTGAAAACATGGTAAACGATCTGGACGAAGACCAGCTGCCTCATATAGAATCCAAGCTGGCCGTTGAGTGTTATATTTCCCCGCAGTCCGAACAAATTATTGTCAGGGTAACGGCTTCGCAACCCCTGTTTGGGCCGTCAACTTTTGAACCGGTTACAATAAAAAATGCGGCTGTTACTTTGTCGGGAGAAACAACGTCCGTTCAAATTCCTTTTATCGATTCCACGGGTGCTTATATTATTCCAGCCAGTAAATTCAAAGTTGAAGCAGGTAAAAAGTACACGCTCCTGGTAGACGACGGAAAACGGGTCGTAAAAGCAAGTTGTGTGGTACCTGCTAAAAAGGCTGTTGTCAAAAGTTATGTTATCGATACGATTCCCGGGCCGAGATTTTCGACAGATACGGTTGCCAGGGTTCGGCTGTCCTGGGACGATATCAAAGGTGAAACTAATTATTATACAGTCAGAGGGTTTTCAATTACGGAACAAACTTATCCAGGCTACATTCCGGAGACGGGAGGGTCTGGCCCGGTTCGCAGTGATAATAAGAGCAGGCTGGACATTGACAGCGAGTATCTTGTCAATGATATCAATCTGGACGGGATTACCTTCAATGCGCCAATTTTTTATGTTTATTTACCCAGAAATTTTATGTTTCAGTATGTTGACGACAGCGGGAAACTTGCAACCGCTTACTCTGATCCAAAATTTAAGGAGGTTTATGTTGAAATACTTAATTTGGATGAAAACTATTACAAGTTCCACCGCTCGCTAAAAGACATTCAAAATAATGACAATCCATTCGTAGAACCGACACTCATTTATACGAATATCGAAGGGGGACTAGGGTGTTTCGGGGCTTACAACGTAGGAAGTCTAAGTATAAAACCCTGAACAGGTTAAATCAGCCCGTAATGAGAACCGGATTTGGCCTGGTTCTGTTAGCAGACCAGGATATAGATTTGTTCAGATGTTACCTTGGAATTATGAAAATTGCAACCTATAACGTCAATGGTGTAAATGGCCGCTTGCCGGTTTTACTGCGTTGGCTGGAAGAAAAGCAACCTGATGTAGTTTGTCTGCAGGAATTGAAAGCGCCGCAGGAAAAATTTCCCGAGCAGGCGATCAACGATGCCGGATATAAGGCAATCTGGCAGGGACAGAAAAGTTGGAATGGCGTGGCAATTCTTTCCAAAGGATACGAAATTAAAGAAGTCCGGCGCGCGCTTCCGGGCGATCCGGAAGATATGCACAGCAGATATATTGAAGCAATCATCAATGGAATTTTGATTGGATGTCTTTATTTGCCAAATGGGAATCCGGCGCCCGGACCTAAATTCGACTATAAACTTGCCTGGTTTGAACGTTTTAAAATTCATGCTGCTTCCTTGCTTTCCGAGAAAATTCCCGTTGTGCTTGCCGGAGATTATAATGTGATTCCTACCGGACATGATGTGTACAAACCGGAAAGATGGATCGATGATGCTTTGTTCAGACCGGAAACTCGTGCTGCTTTTGAAACGCTGGTAGGACAGGGGTGGACAGACGCAATAAGGAAGATATACCCGGATGAGGTAATTTATACGTTCTGGGATTATTTCAGAAATGCCTACGGGCGAAATGCCGGTTTAAGAATTGATCATTTTCTATTAAGCCCTCAACTGGGAAGCCGTCTTCTGCAAGCAGGTGTTGACAAAGATGTCAGAGGTTGGGAAAAATCCAGCGACCACGCGCCTACATGGATTGAGCTTACGGATTAAGCTCTTTTGATATATAAAGCAAGTAATTTGTGCTTACAGCCAGTTTCTTCCCCACGCGGTAGAAACTGGCTGTAAGCTTTTTTTAGTTTCAAGATAACCTAAAAATATATTTGTGACTTTTTTGAAACTGATACGTACTCTCAAGAAAGCTTATTTTCCGGATTGAGATTATTCCCGGATTGGAAGTTGTTGCCGGTCAATTTTATTAATCCAAATTTTGCCCTGCCCATAGTTCAAGTGCTCAGATGATGCCCCAGGTTGATTTTATAGATTTTAAGAATAATTGTAAAATTTTATGTGCCCGGCAGTATAATAAAATATATTTTTGCATTTCCCTCATTAATGAAATAGTCATGAAGTTAGAGTCAGAATACTTGTTTTTTACTGCATACCGGTCAAAAAAAGATGAAGTTATGGTACATAACTGCGACTTCCATCAGAATTAATGTTGACGGTAAATTTTAAAACAGTAAAAAAGATCAGGTGAACAAAGGTTTATTTTCCCTTCGAATTCTATTATTCAGTTTTTTTATTTTTTCCAATGTACAGGCAAAAGCGCAGATTGATGTGACATCTCCGTTGGAAAGGTCAGTTTTTCAGCGTGATCTCGGCGGTTCGGCCGACGTAACAATCAGTGGGAATTATGCCATACCTGTTGATAAAATTGAATTTCGGGCAACGCCGGTTATGGCTGGACAAGGAAAAGAAATTTCCTGGACAACATTACAGGACAAACCGTCTGGCGGATTGTTCAGCGGAACTGTAAAAATGTCCGGAGGATGGTATAAGGTTGAAGTTCGGGCAAGTAAGTCAGGTATTCAAGTAGGTAATATTGACGAAATATCCAAAGTCGGGGTGGGAGAGGTGTTTATTATCTCGGGGCAGTCCAACGCTCAGGGCGAAGATGAAACGGACCGGTCTTTAGCTCTTCCTCCACCTGCCAAAGATGACCGTGTTAATTATATCGTTTATGATAATGATGCAATAAATAACTGGCTCGAAACACCCGTCGCCAATATTCAGCCTTTGCAGTTGCAAACGCCCTGGACTGATCAAAGCCAGAACCCCAATATTATGGGACCCAGAGGGCATACGGCATGGTGCTGGGGAATCCTGGGCGATTATCTTGTACAACGTTTAAAGGTTCCCGTACTGTTCATCAATACTGCCTGGTCAGGAACATCGATCAGGAACTGGCGCGAGAGCAGCCAGGGAATCGTCACAACGAGTCCATATTCTGCGACATATCAGTTGCCTTTTCAAATGCCTTACGCCAATTTGAAACTGGCCATGCAGTATTACGTAAAACCATTCGGTGCCCGGGCAATTCTTTGGATGCAGGGCGAAGCTGACAATTACCCTTTAAATACAGCGAGCTCTTCATACAAGGATGATATGAAATCAGTAATATCTAAATTAGCCTCTGATATTGGTCAAAATACTACTTGGGTAATTGCTCGGGCTTCGAAGGCCGGCAATGCTTCGGGCATCTCTGTTGCCAATTCAAATGTTATTGCAGGTCAAAATGCAGTATTAAATGAACTTCCGGAAATAACCTATCCCGGCCCGGAGACAGACAATTTGCCGGCCGAGCGAAAAGACGGCACCCACTTTTTAGGAGCGACCGCTTTGACGGTTCTAGCAAATGCATGGAACGATAATCTGAACGACGATTTTTTTTCAAAAGTTAGGCCGGTCAGCCCTTCGGATGAACCAAAAATTTTGAGTGTTTGTGCTGATAATAATTTGTTCGTTAACCTCTCCTTGCCAGACGGCTACATGTCATACGACTGGACCGTAGAAGTAAATGGGAATGTTCGCTCAGTCAAAGGAAAATCTATAAGTGTCAACGGGCCAGGACGATACATGGCGACGCTGAAAGATGTTTTTGGAAACGCGGTACGCACACAGACAATGGTCATCACTGGTTCTGTAAAACCTGCGAAGCCAACAATCCGGGAAATCGGCTCGCAGCAAGCCTGCGCAGATTCATCTTTCACATTTTCAATTAATGCTGGAAATGATCTTTACAACTGGTTCAGGCAGGGCGAAGAAAAAAGTCTGCTGACTGGTACTAAACTGATCGTTTTGAATAGCGGGAATTATTTTGTGAGAAGTGAAAATGTCTTTGGCTGTTTATCTGATAATTCTGAATTGTCTTCGTTGAATATCCGTCCCATACTTCCTATACCCATTACTGAAAGAACAGGCCCGTTTACAGCAGAAGCACTTATTGATCAATCTGATCTAAACGAAAAATATGATTGGAAACGCGGAGATGAAATTATTCTTTCTTCAACAGGAAACACACTTCGGACAATGCAAACCGGAAAGTATGCTGCAAGTGTGGCTGTCACATATATCTTGGAGAGTAACACCTTGACCTGCTATTCTCCTTATTCGGAGCAACTGGAAATCGTAACGGAAGGTCCGTCGGATATTGTAGTTTTTCCTAATCCAGGGACTCGTGATGAGATTTATTTGGAATCCCGTGAAGGTATTTTGGGTGCAGAAATAACGGTTTATGATCTCCATGGGAAGACGATGATGACAATTAATCGGGATTTGAGAAGCCAGATAAAAATTCCGGTGGGCAATCTGGCGCCAGGGAAATATGTGATACGGATAAAGGGTGGAAATGGCAGTGTAAGCAGGCCGTTTGTTGTTCTATGAAACCTTTGATCTGCGGCTGATTTTTCGTAAAAGTTTTTTATTCATTACACTTTACTGGTTGTGAGTGGATTAAATATTTTCTCGCAGGAGTTTCCGCTTGAAAGTACGGACAAGAAACCTGTTTTCTATTATTCATGTTGAGTAAACGCGCGGATGCAAATCAGCACTGAGGCCTCTGCGCGCTTATTAATTGATTTATTGGGAACAGAGTTTTATCCCATAGTATTTAAAAGAGTAAAAATGTTAACACAAGTTTCGTCGCCGAAGTATATCAGAGAAGAGCGCAAGGGGATCGCCACACTGTTAGCCTTCGCTTTAATTCCATTGTCAGGATTTGCTACTGACATATACCTTCCCTCATTGCCGTCGATGGCAGCGACTTTGCAGGCGACCGACATTCAGGTTCAGCTTACACTAACCCTGTTTTTGATCAGTTACGGTGTTACCCAACTATTTATCGGAAGTGTACTCGATAGTTTCGGGCGTTATAAAATTGGTCTTTATGGTTTAGTTATTTTCGCATTAGCAAGTATTGTTATCGCCAACACGCATAATATTTACATGATCTATGTAATGCGTATTGTCCATGGAATTACCGTTGGGGCGATCGTTGTATCAAAACGTGCCTATTTCATCGACCTTTTTTCAGGAGAGCAGCTCAAACATTATTTAAGCCTTTTTTCCATAATATGGTCTACCGGCCCAATCATTGCACCGTTCCTGGGCGGGTATCTGCAAACCTCACTCGGTTGGGAATCGAACTTTTATTTTCTTGCACTATTTGCAGCCATCATGGCGATTCTTGAATATATTTTCAGCGGAGAAACGCTCCGGCAATTTTCAGATTTCAACATTAAAAAGATAGCAGGTATATATGGAAATATGATCGGGACATCCAGCTTTACACTTGGCCTATTCATGATCGGCCTTGCGTACAGTATGGTGATGATCTATAATATGACAGGTCCGTTCATCATCGAGCATGAGCTGAATATGTCACCCGTTGTATCTGGTTATAGTTCATTGGTTTTGGGGTTTGCATGGCTTGTCGGCGGGTTTATAGGCAAAGCAACGATCAACAAACCGTTCTTCCGGAGAATCTCTCTTAATATTGGGTTGCAGGTTATTTTTGTAATGGTGATGTTAGCCAGCATCCAGTTTATTTCCGGACTTTATTCATTAGTATTTTTCGCTTTCATCATTCATGTCTGCGCTGGTTTTACTTTTAACAATTTTTTTACTTATTGTTTGAGTCGCTTCCCAACAAACGCAGGTATAGCCAGCGGACTAAGCGGTGGTATCAATTACGTGATTGTATCATTTCTTAGTTATGGAATTGTTTTTTTATTACCAGCGAAAGATGAATATAATTTAGGATATAGTTATGCTTTGCTGATTCTGGCTTCCGTTTTGGTAATGTTTGTCCTGCGGTCCAGAAAAGACGGTCTTTCTTAATTTTTGAAAAGTGTTTATCAAAGAATATCCACTCATCATCGAATAATGACCGAAATCCGATAATAGTTCTCTATCAAAGCTTCAAACATTTAAGAATTACAAATCCAATAAATTTCACACTGCATTCAGACTTAAATCCTTCGTTTCAATACCAGGAATATATTTTGATATTTTTTATTTCTGAAAATTTCCAGCAAAATGCTGCGGTTATTTTTAGATTTGAAAAACTCATCAATTTCTTCCAAAGACATCCCTGACACAGGTTTCAGATTGATGGATAATATTTCGTCGTCTTTTTGCAAGCCAGCCTGGTCGCCCGAAGAACCTGGCTCTACTCTGCTAATAATCACGTGCCTGAAATCGGGGCCGCCGGCAAAAAATTCTAACCCGCTCATATCATGCTCAAATGGATCGCCAAATCGCTGGGTCGGTTTCAGATACATGGCATGGTCTTGATAGTTTAAAGTTATCGTAAAACGTTTTAAAATTCCTAAACCCAGATTTCCATCACGTTTTACGATCAATCGTTCTCGTTTAAATGCGTCCATTTCCGGAAATGCGGTGAGTACATGTCTGAACTTATATTTGCCAATTTCTATTCTGTTGATTCGGCTGATAAAACCGCTGATCGGACCAGTAAACCCCATTCCCAAGTTTGCCATTGCGAGCTTAGGATACCCATCCTCATGATGCGCGGCGTCTTCTAAGGAAAGTGAATGTCCGGCCCCAATATCAACGACAAGCTTACTTTTCTTCTTTGTGCCGTCCGGTAAAACCAGATGCGCTTCAACATAAGGTTTTCTGTTCTCAATTGTTATAGGAATTTTATCCCGTCTTTTGCCAACTTTCAAGTCCTTTGGACGGCAGACGGTAAGTTTATACTCTGTGAAGTCAATTTCGACTGCAAGATTATTGAAAAATTCGTAGCCCAGTAGACCATGAATATGCGTTCCGGTATAATTTGAGAGTCCGAAATGATCTTCCTTAAAAATAACCGCGCCGATACCATTGCTGTAAACATCAGGCATTGAAATATTGAGGGAAGAGGCGATGTAGGCTTCGAAAGATTCACCGTCGCCAAGGCCATATAATTGAACAGTCTTTTTGTACGATATATTTATTGAATCGACCAATCGGGGCTCGGTAATAACCATTAAACCAACGCCTGTATCGAGAATGAAGTTATATGGGCCGTTATTGTTTATTTTTAGTTCAATGACAACCATGTTCCGAACCATTTTGAACGGAATTGTTACTCGTTTTTTATGGTCTGCCAAATTGAAGCTTTGAGCTTTCGCGCATAAGGTCGACACACAATTTGTAAAAAACAGTAATACAAAAAACAATGTGAAGCATTTAAGGCGCATAATGGTGGCATGATAAAAAGCTTCGGGGCGAAAAGTTAAAAGACAAAAATTGCGTAAGCTTTTCGTATGACGTCAAGCAGCCAATTTCTTCTCTTCGACTAAGTTATAATTTTTAGAAGTTTAATCATACAAAATACAGATAATCGCTTAATGCTTTTTGCGTTTTCTTAATTAAAAAAATCTATAAAGGTCAGTTAAATACGTTTACAGGTGAAAGTGCTCTTTTTTCTCAAGTGCCAAAAGGCATATCAAATTTTCCATGTTCTGATCGGTAAATCACAGATTATAACAGTGATATACTTTCTTTCAATCATAGATTATGGTTATTAAAAAGTACCAGGGCGCTTTTGGTAATAATTTAATAATAAATATATTTTGTTGTCCTTAAGATAAAATATTGCTTCAATAACGTAATTTGAGTAATTTTCCGTTGAAGTTACTGATTTTGTAACTTTTAAGATACAAACCCTCATCATTACTTAACGTGAATAAGTCAAACATCTTCGTTCATATCGAGCTGTCCAAGCTCGTTGCTAACCTGACGACGAACATATTGTTGTCAAAGGAATATCTAAAATCCCAAGCAGGTTACTTCAACATCATACCGCCAAAGTATTTTTCCGATGCGCTGAGTCCGGAATGGCAAAGTATTATTGAAGTGATAAAACATAAGGGGCCTAAATTGGACGAGAGTGGAAGAATAGTTTCAAACGCAGTGTTGAACACAATAGAACAAATGTCCTCTGAGGAATGTATCGCTTTGGCGATGCGAATCATCAGTCTCCGGGACAAAGTTATGCAGGAATTTGAATAAGATTTTTTGAGTATATATACCAAATTTGTGGATAGTAGTATCCTAAACACCCCCGACGCCTGTTAGGGGTGTTTATTCTATTTTGCGTGAAAGAAACTCCTTTAAGTTTTCGATGTTTTAATTTTTGTCAGCAGATACCCGCGTCTTTCTTATATTTACGATTTACTGTCATTAATATAACCAGTCAAGATGCCATTTGTAAATTTTAATACCGGGAAGATAGTAAAAATCTGGGACGGTATCTCCGGCACGCTCGCGCATTCCGAGCATTCAACTTTTGGGCATTTTACTATTGAATCCGGAACCGTCCTCCCGGAGCACAGTCATATCCATGAGCAGTGGTGTCACGTACTCGAAGGAGAGTTGGAATTCACCATCAACGGAGATAGCCAGTTATTGACCGCAGGGATGACTGCATTCATCCCATCCTGGGCACCGCATTCGGCAACAGCTCGCACAACTTGTAAAGTAATTGATTGTTTTACGCCGGTGAGGGAAGATTTTGTAAAACTGGAAATGGAATAATCGCAAATTATAAATTTTCTTATATATCAATCTTGTAACTGTCGCAAAACCAGGAGCGATAAAAAGACAGCTTTTTCTTTCAGGCAGGATACACAGAATTATTTTAAAAATATTATTATTCGTCAAGTTTCTCAAATTTAGTAGTTTAGGGAGATACTCAATATTTTTTATAAAATTACTTTGTCAATTGATTTGGAACATAAAACTAAATGTATACTTTTGCATCACAATTGAGCGACACGGTAATAACGTGAAACGAAATTTAAGCTCTTAAAAAATTAGAATTGTAATTAATTAAGAGTAGTTCGGAGATAAAATAGCTTTTGCTTGCACTAGATGTTTAAATCCAACTTACAGAATTTCCTCAGTATGTCCAGGTGGTGGAATTGGTAGACACGCTACTTTGAGGGGGTAGTGCCCGTTTGGGTATGGGAGTTCGACTCTCCTCTTGGACACGATTTTACAATATACCATAAAAGATTCCGTAGCTCAGCTGGTAGAGCAATACACTTTTAATGTATGGGTCCTGGGTTCGAATCCCAGCGGGATCACAAAAGGCACACGAAAGTGTGCCTTTCTTGTTTAAAATGCGTTGATTTTCAGCACAGTTAACAAAAAAGCAGGTTATTCTGAATCAAGATAAATCAAACCATTCGGTCACCTATTCGGTCACCATTTGGATTTGGTAAATTAGGTGACCGAATGAATTTTTGATTGAGGCGATTTGATTTAAGGTTCTCCCAGAGCATTTATTTCTAACCTTAAAATGTGTTGAGAATGAAATTCAAACAAAACCTATCCCTGCTGCTATGGCTCTATCGGGGAAAAGCATCCAAAGACGGAAAAGCTCCGATCTATTTGCGCATTACCATTGACGGGCTGGACACTGACATTTCGCTAGGCCAGAAAATTCATCCTGATTTTTGGGATGGAGAGGCTAAACAGGTCAGGAGCGCAGGACTGGAAGCGAAAATGATCAATCAAAAGATCATGCAGGCACAGACGGACCTTCAAAGGCACTTTATGATGCTGCAAGCCCAGTTCGAACGGGTCACGCCTGCGATGCTAAAAAATGTCTATTTAGGTATACCTGCCATGCAGGAAAAAAAGTCTTCAAGTCAAAGCCCCCAACCAGGCATCACACTACTACATGCTTTTGATGAATTTATAGCCACCTTTGAAAAGAAGACAGAGAAGGGGATCCGTTCCAGCGGAACCCTCAGGCACTGGCGATCTACCCGAAAAAAAGTTGAGGGATTCATCTCATACCGGTACCACCGTCGTGATTTAGATTTTTCAGAGATCGATCATATGTTTGCTGACGAATTTTATGATTATCTGACGTTGCATCAGGAGCATCCACTTTCGGAAGCTACGGCCAAAAAGCAGGTCAAATGGACGCGCCAGATTGTTAAGATTGGCGTGAAGAAAAAAGTAATCGCCAGTAACCCGCTCGAAGGTTTCATCTGCTCGGGTGGCAATAAAGAGGTTCAGCCCTTGGAACTTTACGAAGTGGAGGCGATTTATCAGAAAGAACTATCCGTTGACCGTATTGCCGAAGTCAGGGACGCTTTTATTTTCCAATGTTTTACCGGCTTTGCCTACCAAGATATGTATAATTTGAGCCTGGAGAATATTGTCCGGGTGGGCAGGGCAGGCGAGATGTGGCTGATTAAAGACCGGGGTAAAACAGATGTAACGGAGATGGTGCCGATCCTTCCGATCATTCAGGAACTGATCGACAAGTATAAGAACCATTCGTATTGCAAAATCAACAACCGGTTAATTCCGGTGAATAGCAACTACCGCTACAATGTATACCTTAAAGAACTGGCCGTGATCTGTGGAGTCCGCAGGGATCTGAACACCCACTTGGCCAGACACACGTTTGCAGATATCATGCTGAACAGTGGTGTACCGCTGGAAGATGTTGGTAGAATGCTGGGCCACCGAAATATCCGGACTACACAGCGGTATGCCCGTGTCCGAAAAAACCGGATCAGTGAAAATATGGCGAAAGTGAAAAGTAAACTTTTTACCAAAACAGGTAAGCTCAAAGCGGTGGCTTAAAAAAGGAACCCACCGATGCCAAAACGGCAGCGGTGGGTTTTAAGATAGAGACGGAAGAGCATCAATAACCGGCATCAGTTCTTGCGCCTGACTTACAGGTTAATGTTGATTACCTATTCCAAATCCATTGCCAAGCACACCGTTTCCAATCGGCAATCAATTTTCCATCAGGATTGAGCCAACGTTTTTCTGAGTAGTGCTGGTAAAACTGTTGAGCGGTCTTCTGGCAGTGACCTGCCTGGATAAAATAGATCTCAACATGTTTTCGGTTGGGAGGCACCTGTGCACCCAAGCCAGCCAAAGCTAACTTCATATGTTAATTTAATTTTTGGAAACCGGTGTCTTATTGTTTTCAAACATCTTAATGATGTCTTCCCGGTCATAATAGATTATGCCGCCGAGCCTCATAAAGGCTAGCGTTCGACTTGCCCGCAGCATATGCAATTTCCCTGGTGAGATATCAAGCATTTTTCTGACCTCGCTGGATTTCAACCATTTTTTAGCTGGTAGCCCCTGATCACTTTTAATCATCTTCTGAATTGCTTCGAGCATATCGGTCTTGAAATTTTCAAGATCGGCTGCTGTGATAAGCTGGTCTCTGAACAAGACATCTCTTTTCTCACTTTCCTTTCTCTTCGTGGTCATTTCTTTACAGTTTAATGATTGAATAGATTAAGCTGGCTTTCAGGCGAGGTAAGTTACAGCTCACACTTGGCCAGAAGATATTTAACCCGCTAAAAGTAAAAAAGTGTTTTTTAGGAAAGCTTCCTAACGTTCTTTTCAGAAGAAAAAGAAGGAACAATGAAGAGCCGCTGACCAATAAGCGGCTCATAAATCGTTTATTGATCTATAAAAACATATCCTTCATATTCTGAGTATCCTTCCAAAAACAAATCTCTTCCGTATGCTTCATAGTCGAAGTATCTTTCAAGGATTTCAGGAGCTCCAGAAAGAAGTCCTGTGTCTTCTAGATATTGGTAAGCAAAATCTGTTTTCGGATCATTTCTTTTGCCGAAATATCCCTGATAAGATTCTTGAAAGCCTTCCAGTGTTTCGGAAAGATCATTTCCATTGTATGGCCAGTTGACAATCTGTGTACAGTAGATCTGAAAAGCTTCAGCATTATCGTCATCCATTTCAGAAATGGCTTCAAAATATTTGAATGCGTTTTCATGAAGACTTGACTCACTGATCAGCGAATCCGGGATATTCTCCCAGTCCTGAAACATAAGCTCGGGAAGGAATTCGTTTCTGTGGTATTCATAGCAGTCTTTGATGAACTCTTCTGCGTCGGAGTAGTCTGAAAGGTCGAACCATTTACCATATAGGGATCCATTGTTGTACATTCCATAAGTACCAACGTGGATTCTTGGCGTGTTTTCTGAAAGTTTCATAATCGAAAGGCTTTAAGTGGTTAAGCCCGGCTTGGTGCTCAGGGCAATCGCTGCCTGCCACTCAAAGAAAAAATGACGGGGTTTTCGTCCCCCTGGCTGCAAGTTCAGCCTGCGGTTTAAGGAGCGGTGACTACCGCGGTAAATAGAAGGATGGACTTGAAGCCGTCATTTTTTACTTTGTAACTTTCGTTTGCACTGACTGCTAAACGTGCGGCTGGGTTGTTTTACAAAAGGCTGATTTGAAATGGTCTTTATTCTGATTGTCATTTTAGTTTCGGAGAAGTTGACCTTGATACTGTGAAATCGTTATGGATTCTTGTTTGAAACTGCAAATCAGCGATTCTAAGTTTTTACCAAAATTCCAGAAAACGGTGGTATATCTGAGATCAGATCAGCAGCCATGAATTTAGATCTGTCTCATTGGCTAGGGATTCTTGGGAATAATCACATCTCGTGGATTTTCCAATCAAAAGTGCTCTTATATACAATTTGTTTATATATGCAATTTTTGGTATTTTGCGAAGTCCGTGTTGGTATAACTAATCGGACATTAGTTTAGTAACCATTAATCCCCACTCTATAATGAAGAAGATAAAAGACGGTCGCTACATATTCGTCAACTTCTGTTTAATGATGATTTTTTTTGTAATCAACGATTTGGTCTTTGGCCAGACTGTACAGAGAGAATTAGAAGTTTATAAACTAAGAAATGAAACAGTCGAATGTGTCTTAATTATAGAACAGCAACCAGAATTTCCGGGAGGGGTAGCGGCTTTGAAAAAGTTCTTGTCTCAAAATCTGGCCACTCCTAACAACACCAAAAAAATCAATGGAAAGGTGTTTGTGTCATTGGTGGTTAGTGTAGATGGGAGCCTCCGAGACATTTCATTGGTCAAAGGTTTGCATAGCGCGTATGATAAAGAAGCCCTTAGAGTTGTGAAAGCAATGCCGAAGTGGATTCCAGCGGTGCAATCTGGAAAGACTGTAAGTGTGAGATACTATCAACCAATTGAATTTAGATAACCAGTTGTCGAGCGAAAAATTCTTTCGAAACGGTCGTTTTTCTGAGAATGCTATAAATAACTGCTATATCAAGAAACTAAGTTTATGAGACTTTCATAATGTGTGAACGAATGGTGATATTGCCAAGGAGGATTTTGTATGGCACCTCGAACCACATTCCCCGTCTTTTTCCTATGAATTTAATAGCCTGAATAACTAAATCACCACCTGAATATTGATGGATCGATTTGAATGCTTTCTACACCTTCGGCTAGCTGGTTAATGATGCGTTCATAATCGATCAAATCACGATGCTGAAAATCAGACATCCTATTATGGTCGAAAGAATCAAAGTCACTGATTTTCCGTTCGCCCAATAAAATCAAGTATTCAGCTTCTCCATTTTCATCATGCTCTTGTATGAAAACCCGTTCCATCTGCTCCTGATAGTATTTACGGATTAGAATCGTATAACGGATTCCTCCATTTTGGTCTTGGTAGGGAACAATTAAATCGGCATGATTTTCAGGAAATAGTCTAGTGGATTTCACGTGCCCTTTTCCGAACTTTGCGACTGCTTTTAAATTGTGCTTTTTCTTATCAGGAAACATTGTATGCACAATTCTAGTATCCTTATAGGTGAGCAAATGAAGTTTCTCCGGAGGATTATCTTCATGTGTGTACAGTCCAGTATATTTGTCGAAAAGCTCAGGGCGATGGTTTTTAATTACATCTTTATTTTCAAGACTGAAAAATTGCATCCGCTACACATGTGTAAAATACCGGAGTTATATCAGGATGAAATTTGCTGGGCCGATCCAACTTTATTACTCCATTCTCAGCAGTGATCCAGTAGTTTTTGTAAACATGTCGGCTATGTCGCTCTCGTATATGCTTATATCCAGTGTGCTCATTTCCTTCGGCGAAGATCACACGTTTAATAGGTGAAATGGTATGAATAGAAGTGTCTGTAGCTTTACCGTCAATTACAATAGTATCAAGGTATCGTTTTTCACGAGTAGTAGCCTCTTTGATTATTTTTTCGATGTCCTGTTTTGAAAATAGTTTTTCTTGCATAGCTTATTTTGTAATATGAGTATTTGATCGTTGTAGGCTGTTGATAATCAATATTTTGCATCGGTCGATGGAGTAGCATTTGGTAAAAGGTATCCAATGGTGAATATCGACGCCAATGGGCTGATATGTTGATGGTACCTGTATGAGTTAAATATGCGAATAGCAGCTACGCCAGCAAGAAAATAACTGTTGTGGATTGATATTGTATATCGACCAGTAGTTTGATAGTGTTTGGTAAGGATTTGCATTGAAAACGCGAAACCATTGAAATTGCGATTGAATATAGCAATCAGCTTGGTAAGCGCTATTTGCAATCCCATACAATCCCGTCGAAAGCTCGGTATTTAATTATGAGCTTGTTCTGACTATCAAACTGGGTGTCATTATATTTCTCGCGCTCGGTATCATTGTCTACTATTTGACTTTCTATAATATTGTTTTTGGAGAAAACGGGAGCTGCGCTGCTGCTCAGGAAATAAAAGCTTTCAAACAGTTTTATAGAATTAGGGGCATTGTCATACCGATAATTTACGATGTAGTTGTTGGGAGTGTGAAGTTGCTGACAGTACTCCTTCACGATGTTACCGTTTTCATCGTAGTCGTATTGATATGTAGCGGTTTGCTTTAAATCCTCACGAGTATGCGTATTGTCAAAATTCACATACATGGTCATTGAAGTTGGCCTATTCGAACCATCATATTTAAAATCATAACGGTATTGAAGACCGTAGTCGTAAGTGTCCACTCTTTCGATTCCATGAGGACCGTACTCAAACTTTCGTAACGTATAGGCTTCAGCGCTGGAAGTATCCACAGCATGCGGACGATCAGTTAATGTCCGTTTCAAAAATCCATTCTCATACTGAAATCGCAGGTGCAACTTTGTCCTCATAATGGACGGATCAACGTAGTCACGGTAATTCTCAAATATCTTCGAAATTTGACCATTATCGGTATATTCAACGGTGTAATAGTTGTCTCGATACGATGCCAACTTGCAGGGAGTGGCCGTTATATCCGCAAATTGGGGATTTGGATCCTTGTGTTTTTTGCATGCGATCGCAATTAACAATATTAGAGTAGTGGCTAAGCAGGAGAGAAAAAACTTCATTGAAAGTTTGAAAGTGAACTGTTTAAAATTTTGCAAAGATATATATAGAATCGAAATATGTGTTTCGGAGTTGTATATTGATCGGCAGTAAACTAGGGGATTACGCATGCGAATCGCAACGAGGATAATCGCATCGTCACAACGAATGATGTCGATGATATTCCCGTTTTATATGTCCACTAACTCCAAAATCTGTCCGCCAATCGACATATTGAGCATCAATTAAACAACCGAGGTATTAGAACATCTGAAGCGTCTGAGCAACGTTAAACGGGCTAATATATCGGAAGAGACCGACCCCAGAAAAGCTATGACCTTCGTAAAGCCGAACAGGATTTTGAGGCCATCCGATTGAGATTAACTGACCTCCCCCCGGAAAACTGGACAATTAAAAACTAGAGAAAATCGGGCGATTTTGATAATTTAACCATCAGAAAAATCGCTTATGAAAAAGACAAAATTCACAGAAGCGCAGATCATTTTTGCACTGCGCCAGGCGGACACTGGCGTCCCGGTGGCAGAAGTTTGCCGAAAAATGGGTGTGAGTGAAGCCACCTATTACAACTGGAGTGTGCTATGAACTTTTGATTGGGAACAATCAAGAGGAGCTGCGTAGAAGATGGAAGAAGGCCTTCCGGAATCGGCTTACAGGAGCTGGTTTCAAACCGATGTATGCGGCTTTAATTAAGAGTTAAGGTCGTGAGCGATACATGTAACAGTAGTTTTTAACTACCAGGTGACTGTACAGAAGGTGACTGAAAAGAAACCATCGACGAGGTGTCGAAATATTAGAGACGATGTCAAAACCTGCTACTCCAGTTTAGTGGGGATAGGCCTAAGAGCTACCTGCTTACTGCTTAGGCGGCATCCTGCATATAGATGGCACGATCTGTACAGCGGCTTTTACGTGGAACATAGGAACCTGTCGTCTGAATGGCAAGGGAAACATCCAAAGCAGTGATCCTGTAAGGATAAAAGTACCGAAGTCAGACACAGGGGCGGACTGACTGGTAGTAGTGTCGAAGCTTCTGTAATGGGAGTGGAGCGAAGCGGTCAGCTTATTTAGCAGTTTATATTGATCAACTAAGCAATTGGGAGGAGTTAATGCAGACTGTAAAGTCATTTAAAATTTCGAAACAGCTTGTTTGGCAAGCCTATCTACGTGTCAAAGCCAATAAAGGTTCTGCGGGTATTGATAAGGTCACTCTAATTGATTTTGAGAAGAACTTAAAAGGGAATCTGTATAAAATCTGGAACCGGATGCCAGTTCGGCAATCAGCTTTCCATTTTCGTTAAAAAGCATATCGGGTGTATAACTTTTCATCCAGGTTTCAAGCATTTGCAGATGTTCAGGTTTGCTGGCCAGTTCGGCCAGTGGTACCTGATGTGCACGCCAGGTTCCTTCAATTTGCAGGCCGTCTACTACCTTTGGACCTGTCCATCCTTTGGGTGTATGGAAAATAATCATTGGCCAAACCGGGCGTTTTTTGAAACCATAAACCCGAGCGTCACTTTGAATCTGCCGGATTTCTTCCACGACAATATCCAAAGTTCTGGCGAGCAGCTCATGTAAGGTATCCGGATCGTCACCTTCTACAAAATAAGGATGATAACCATATCCGCGGAAAAGCTGCTCCAGCTCCTCTTTTGGAATTCTTGCCAGGATGGTGGGATTTGCAATTTTATAACCGTTCAAATGAAGGATTGGAAGTACAGCGCCGTCATGGACAGGATTTAAAAATTTGTTGGAATGCCAACTCGCTGCCAGAGCACCGGTTTCAGCTTCGCCATCGCCAATCACACAAGCTGCGATTAAGTATGGATTATCAAACACAGCTCCAAATGCATGAACGAGTGAATAACCAAGTTCGCCACCTTCGTTGATAGAGCCAGGTGTTTCCGGCGCCACGTGACTTGGGATGCCGCCAGGGAATGAGAACTGTTTGAAAAGTTTCTGCATTCCATGTTCATCCTCACCGATATTTGGATATACTTCACTGTAAGTTCCTTCCAGATAGGTATTGGCCACCAGGCCGGGTCCCCCATGACCGGGGCCCGTTACGTAAATGATATTCAGATCATACTGCCTGATAATGCGGTTAAGATGAACATAAATGAAATTTAGTCCTGGCGTGGTGCCCCAATGACCTAAAAGACGTGGTTTGATATGTTCAAGAGTCAGGGGCTCTTTAAGTAACGGATTTCCATACAGGTATATCTGGCCAACTGACAGATAGTTGGCTGCCTGCCAATAGGCGTTCATTTTTCGTAGTAAGTCCGGCGATAATGTTTTCACTTCAACTGTGATATCTTGGATTTCCATTTTTTTTCGTTAGATGACGTGATTTATAACCTGACTGACCAGCCTGGCGATCAATAATTCTTCATTTGTCGCAATCACCCGAACCTTCACTTTTCCGGAAGAGGTTGAAATAATCGGATCATTTTTTTGATTTTGTTTGTCATCCAGCTCTATTCCCAAAAAGCTGAGATCCTGACAGATCCGGTTACGTATCTCAGGAATGTTTTCACCAATTCCTCCTGAGAAAACAAGGGTATCAACGCCGCCCAGGACAGCAGCAAATGATCCGATCGACTTTTTTATCGGATAACAAAACAACTCGATTGCTTCTTCGGCCCGTTGATCTGATTTTGAGGAATCAATCAAGTCCCGCATGTCAGAACTTGTTTCAGACACGCCTAAAAGTCCTGATTCATGATTGACCAGATGACTAAACTGCTTTGGACTGAGCTTTTCAAACTGCATCATATACCAGGCGATCCCTGGATCAATGTCTCCGCTACGGGTTCCCATCATAACGCCGGAAGCCGGGGTAAAACCCATGCTGGTATCGACACTTTGCCCTTTGCTTACAGCAGTCAAACTTACTCCGTTACCAAGGTGTGCCAATATGATTTTTCCATTTGCTGCTTCTTTTCCTGCCAGACTTTCCAGTTCCTGCATGAGATAAGCGTATGACAGGCCGTGGAAACCATAACGTTGAATACCTTTTTCCTGAAGGCGTCGTGGTACAGACAATCGTTTTGCAACAGCTGGCATACTAGCATGAAACGCTGTATCAAAACAGGCAACTTGTTTTATAGCCGGATGTTGCTTGCTGAAAAGCTCTATCATCTTGATTTCTTCCGGTAGATGCTCGGGGTCGTAAGGACTGATCTTTTTAAGATAGTCAAGTAACTCTGGTGTGATTTCTTGAGGCTGAGTATGCTGCATACCGTGAACGATCCTGTGGCCAATGGCCAGAACACTGGAAAACGATGGATGCTTTTCAAGCCAATCTATCAGGAAACTTGCGGCATACGAATACGTATTTTCCTTGATTTTTATACTTTCCGACTTTTTAGATTCAGTATGTGTTAATAGTGGCCGGGTGTTTTTATTTCCAATATTTTCAAGTTTTCCGGAAAGCAGTATTTTGAAAGCCGGCTTCGCCTGATAAATGGCAAACCTGATACTGGATGAGCCTCCATTGATCGTGAGTATATGATTTATTGGGTCACTCATAACCGCTTTTTATCACCGTAGAAATCATTTTGAACTGTTCTTTGGCACGAAATGAATTCCTGGCATGGGCCGGAATGATAATTCCCTGGCCCAATTTGAGCTCGTGGTTTTGGCCATCTACAACAATTTCGGCAGATCCGTCAATGATCTGGATATAGGTGTCAAAGGCGGATGATTTCTCTGCCAGTTCTTCTCCTGTATCAAATGAAGAGACGGTGATATTACCAGTTGTCTTCCTTATAATCGTTCTGCTTAACACGGCGTTTGGAACATATTCTATGATTTCAACTATGATATGCGCGTTCGATTTCTCAATTTCAGTGTCATTTTCTTTTCTGTCTTTGCTATCCATAATGAGAGATCATTTAGTATACTTGTTTGTAAGTCACTACTAATGACTATCAATAAGTACGTACCATAAAGTTGAGGCTATTCGGGCACAAGATGTTACAGATGCTCTGCTACAAGTTGCATCATTCACTGATTATAAAATACCTTTATTACTTTGTGGGAATAATAATCGTACAGTCTGAATTATTAAAACAGGAGCAATTCCAGCAATTAAAATCAATTTTAATGACTCCCTATCAAGCGTTACAAGCGAAAGTATTTGTCGTAAGAATGGGAAGTAGTAGGTTGCTGCCATTATCATTAAACACAATATCAGCGCCATCCAGATGAATTTGTTTCTTGTGATTTCGTTGTTAAAAAGATGCAGTCTGCCTGAGTACATATTGAATACATGAAGCAGCTGTGCAAGTGACAGTGCATAAAAAGTTATGGTGTTTCCTTGCTGTGGGATCATTCCTAACTGACTGATCGCATACCAATAGATACCTAAAACAGAAGCTGTCATTACTAAGGCATAAAATACAATCCGTAGCCAATCCACCCGTTCTAAAATCGGGCTTCTCGGATCTCTTGGGTCCATTTTCATCGGATTCTCATTATCCTTTCCAACACCCAGAGCAAGTGCAGGAAAAACATCGGTTATGATGTTGATGAAAAGAATTTGCAAGGGTAGGAGCGGGCTGCCAACATTTAGAAAGGTAGCAAAAGTAACGACGAAAATTTCGCTCATATTACAGGATAGCAGAAAGACAATAAACTTCCTGATATTTTCAAAAATAACCCGTCCCTGCTCAATGGCATGAACGATGGATGCAAATGAATCATCCTTCAAAACCATATCGGCGGCTTCTGCGGCAACAGCTGTTCCGCGAAGTCCCATGGCAATACCGATATCTGATTTTTTTAATGCTGGCGCATCATTCACTCCATCACCGGTCATGCCGACAATATCGCCTTGCTTTTGATAGAAATCAATCATATCCAGTTTCTGAGCAGGATTTACACGGGCAAATACATGGCATTCCATCATTTTTTTCTGATCAGCGGCAGAAGTAAAGTCAAAAGATTCGAGATCTTTACCGGTAAGGACCAGCTGCTCATAAGAACCGACCAGGTTAACCTGCTTAGCAATTTTCAGCGAAGTTGCTGGGTGGTCCCCTGTAACCATAATGACTTTTATCCCAGCCTTGTGACAGGCGATTAATGACTTAATCACTTCCTTGCGCGGCGGATCCAAAAATCCTATAAGCCCGGCGTAAGTCAGTTTTTGCTCTTGTGTAAAGTTATCATCCGGTTTCTCATCTGTTTGCCGGTAAGCAAAAGCAAGTGTACGGAGCCCGTCCGCCGCCATCAGCTCAGAAATTTCAAGCTCTTTATTTCGGTCTTCCTGGTTTTGCCAATTGCAAAGTGCAGACACTTCTTCCACAGCACCTTTGACCCCGATGAAATAGCCTGAACCAACCTTGTCGAGTGTAGCCATCATACGGGTGTCAGAACTGAATGCCTGTTCCGCTTGTCGCTTGTGATCGCGGTGTAACTGGTGCAGGTCTAGACCAGCCGCCCGTGCATACAAAAGCAGCGCAACTTCGACGGGATCGCCCAATTCTTTACGATCTGATTTCTTCGAGTCCAGCTGTGCATTATTCACCAGAGCACCTATTTTGGAGAGTATTTTAAATTCTGGCTGATGGATCAGCTCCGGATCTCCATTGGTTACTTCAAGCATCGAAGAGCCTACTTCCTTGTTTAAATCAATGTGAACGGTAAGATCTTCGCCAGCAGCGCGCAATGCCTGTACCTCAATTTTATTCTGGGTTAGCGTTCCAGTTTTGTCAGTGAAAATAACGTTGGTTCCTCCCAGTGTTTCAACAGCTGACAGCCGTTTTACGATTACTTTCTTTTTAGCCAGGCGAAGCATTCCATAGGCCAGGGCGACAGTTGCAACCACAGACATTCCTTCCGGAATGGCAGCAATAGCCAGCGCGACTGCTGTTTCTATCAACTGTTTGATTTCTTGGCCCCTAACAATTCCTACAATTAAAAATAATGAGGCCATGCCAAGTGTAACCCAGATCAATACTTTTCCCAAAGCATCCAATTTGGCTTCCAGGGGTGTTGCAGTTCGCTTGGCTTCGCTAACCATGGTAGCAATCTTACCGAATTCGGTGGCCTGGCCGATACTGGTGACAACAGCCTTTGCATTTCCGTTGGTTATGGCAGTTCCCTTGAATAGGCGGTCATGCCGGTCGCCGAGAGGCGCATCTTCTGGAGATTTATCCGTGGTTTTTTGAGATGGAATAGATTCTCCGGTAAGTGCCGACTCATCAATAGTCAGCTGATTAACTTCTATAATGACCGCATCGGCAGGAATCAAATCTCCCGCTTCCAAAATCAGGATATCGCCTATAGTGAGATGATCGGAAGGTATCTCTTTGATTTTTCCGTCTCGCAGTACCCTTGCTGGTGTAGTGTCCAGTTTGCGCAACGCCTCCATGGATTGCCTGGCATTGTATTCAAGCATAAAACCAGTAACCGCATTGATCAGGATGACAGCAATTATAGCAAAGCCTTCAAGGTCGTCGCCCAGAAAAAAGGAAACGATTGCGGCGGCAGTCAGGATCCAAACGATGACACTGTTGACCTGCCGTAGAAGAATTGACCAGATACTTTCAGGTTTTACCTGTTCTAACTCATTTAGACCAAATTGCTCTAGGCGCTGGGCCGCTTGCTGGCTGGTGAGGCCGGTTTTCAAATCTGTTGTATCAAGCTTTCCAGGCTTTTCAGACGTAATTTGGTGGGATTTTTCTGACATGATGCTATTTAAGATTTCGGAGATTTTGAACTGACTGCAATGTTTCAGGTTGTCCGTGTGATCAATGAATTCTATCTGCTAAGTGATCTTCGTAAATATTATGTGAAAATATAAATGTTTGTATTTCATTATTTTAAGTTGGTGTTCGGCTTATTGTGACGTTCTTTGACCGAAAGGCAGTTACTGCTTTGAGCACTCAACATCTATTCAATGCCAACGTTCAACAACCAGATCAGACAAATTGGATTACTTATAATCCTCACAGGTTTGGCACTATTACTTTTATTCGAACTGAATGGTTTTCTTCCCGGCTTTTTAGGAGCGCTTACTTTATATATCCTAAGCCGGGAGTGGTATTTTTTCTTAACCATCCGGAAGCATTGGAATAAAACCGGAACTGCACTGTTATTCTTGCTTGCTTTTCTTATTGGTATTGGTTTGCCAGCATCCTTTGCAATTCATCTGATTTCGTCCAAGGTTAATGTACTTATACATAATTCAGATCAGGTAGTTGTGGTTTTTAAATCCGCTTCTGCTCAAATCAAGCAATGGACCGGTTTTGACATTTTGACTGACCAGAGCCTGAGCGAAATCCAAAAAATAGTCACCAATTTTATTCCTTCTTTCCTTAATAGTTCTGCATCTGTTGCGGGCAATCTGATCATGATCCTCTTTCTTTTCTTTTTCATGCTTACTAACGGAACTGAGATGGAGAGAAAGATTTCGGGTATTATCCCTTTAAAAGAGCAAAACGTTGATGTATTGGCAGCTGAAACAAAAAATATGGTTCGTGCCAATGCCTTGGGAATTCCATTGATTTCTATTGTTCAGGGAGTTATTGCCATTCTCGGGTACTGGATTTTCGGTGTAAAGGATTATTTATTATGGGGCTTTATTACAGCTATTTTTGCATTTTTTCCTATTGTTGGTACCGCCTTAATATGGATTCCATTAATCATCTACTTATATGCTTCTGGTGAAAGTGCTCATGCTATTGGACTGGCTATTTACAGTATCGTTGTAACCGGTAATGTTGATTATCTGGCACGGGTAACCCTGCTTCAGAAAATTGGTAACGTTCATCCTGTCATCGCCGTACTTGGATTAATTGTCGGACTCAAACTGTTCGGTTTCTGGGGCTTTATTTTTGGTCCTCTTATGATTAGTTATTTTCTTTTATTGGTCAGGATTTATGCAAGTGAGTTTGGTTCGTTGAACAAGTAATGTTTAATAGAAGAATTACGGTTCACTATTACTCAAAATGACAAATTGTGCAGGTTCGAGTTTCAGTTTGATAAAATGCCGGTTTCCTTCTTCGTTGCGTAACACACTTATGTGGCCTGATTGGCCATATACAAATTTGAACTTGCTTCCTTCCGGGTTCAGCAGCGGATCTACCAATACGTATTCTTCGTCCTGATCAGTGAGAGAGCTGTTGTAGGCAACTATAATTTCCTGATCATATAGAACCCTTGAAAACGCAAGAAGGCATTTTTTAAATGAAGGAAGATGAAAATTCCTGCCATCATCTGAAAGCTCACGCATATACATCCGTCCAAATTTTAATACCGGGCTTCTTTTTCGAAATGCCGCGATAAAGGCAATTTCTTTATAAGTATGTGAAGCTTTATTTAATGCGTTTAAAGAAGCATCTTCCAGGCTGAACATCGCCTCTCTGATACTGGAATCATTTTCGCCTGATCCATCAAAACCCTGTTCTGTGCCATAATAAATACATGGAGTGCCCAAGGAACAAAGCAAAAAGCCAATTCCGGCAATGACCTGGTTTTCAGTGGCGCCGTTTCCAAAACGTTTTTTATAAACTTGTCCAACCTGATCGTGGTTGTCTATAAAGGTTACCAGAAATTCACCAAATTCGCCACGATTCATCGCATTTTTTCGCAGGGATTCATATCTTGCAATCAGCTTGTCCGGTGTGGCTATGCCGCGAATTACATCCGCAAGGATATGATATAGAGGAAAATCGAGAACTGAATTAAGTCCAAAATAGATAGCTTTATCTTCCACAACCACAGAAGTCTTTGGGCCAATATATTTGTTATACATTTCTTCCGGCCCTACAAGCTCTCCGAATAAAAAGAAATTGCTTTTCCCGAGTGTGTAGGCGTATTCTCTTACATGGGAACAAAATTGGCTGACATGATCTTCACTCATATGTTTTACCGCATCGATGCGAAAGCCGTCAATGTCCACTTCTTTTATCCAGTAACAATGAATTTTGGTAAGCATTTGCTGCAAATACAGAGCCTCGGGCGAGTTATCATTTTTAAAACTTTTTAAGGTCGAAAAATCCCCATCTTTTGTTTCCGGGTAAGTATCAAAGTTTCTTATCTGGCCTTTTCTTGAATAAATTTCCGGATTTCGCAGCTCAATGGGTAAAGGTCTGTTTTGATATCGCCAGGATCCAAACGGGAATACGGCTCCCTGGTTATAGTAATAATTTTCATCATTAGGGTAAGACCAGTTATCGCCGCTATGATGCAATACAATATCCATAAATACTCTGATATCCAATGCGTGGGCAGCATCCACAAGATCTGCCAGGTCTTGTTTTGTCCCAAAACGCGGATCGACATCTAAAAAATTCTGGATTGCGTAGCCGTGGTAAGATGAAGGATTATTTTCAAATACAGGACTAAGCCAAAGAGCGGTGCAACCCAGTTCATTGATGTAATCAAGATGCCTCGTGATCCCTTTTAACGTGCCGCCGCATATCTTTTGTAATTGATCGGACGTTCCAAAGCCGCTTCTTCTTATATCATCTGTAACCGGTTTTCTTGTGAGGTCATCGTGGAAGCGGTCGACCAGCAAAAAGTAGATAAATTCTTCCCGCCATTCTCTGCCTGAATTTTTCCAATAAGTTTTACCCGGGTTAGGAGTTAGGCTAATTTCCGTAGCAGAGCTGATAGCGTTTTGTTGGATCATAGTCTATTTTCAAAAGATTTTAAACATTATCAGAATTCTCTTCATGTAACATGTTCGATGAAATTTGTTTGGGCAGCCTGATACAATGTTTTGGAAAGTGCAAAGGTGGCTCGCTTTGTTATTACAGTCGTTACATGAAAACCTGTGTTTCTTGCATAAAACACAGGTTTAAAAATTTATCTAATTTTTCTGATGCTCCAGGTTACAATGAAATTTCCGGGATTTTAAAACGGTGAAGTGGGCCTGTAATAATCGTTGCGACTACAGGTCAGCTACCGCGATACCTATTTCTGTCTTGTTCAGGCCACTATATTTTAATTGAAGCATGCGCTGTTGATTTGGATCCAGTGATTTAAGTTTCCAGTATTTTGGATGCGCTTGCCCTATTGGTGCATGAAAAAACTCATCAAGAGGTTCTTTCACGGAAACGTCAAGGCCTGATGGGGTTAATACTTCCATTGTTTTGGTTGGAGCTCTTGTTACACTTACAATTCTCCCGTTTCGAAACAGAAATCTCTTTTCTATATTCATATGGATCAATGGTTTAGTTAGAAAATGGATAACCCGGTATTGCTGCCAGTTTTATTTCATCGTCTGCAATTTTGGATTTTAACGACTCTATATCTTTATTCAGGTTTTCGAGATCATCATAAGCTTTTCTTGCTTTTTTTGCATCATGCTGAGCGTGTCTGGCTGAGTTATTTGCTCTGCTCGCTTTTTTCTTATCTTGGGCATCCTCAGTTAATCTGTCGGCGGCAGTCCCATTTTTATCTGCTGAAATTTGAGCCTGTTCAGCTGTTTTATCGACTAGCCGGGTTTTAACCGCTAGCTGATTTTCAAGTTTGGTCAGTTTAATTTTCTGCTCATTAAGATCTTTACCTATTTTAAGCGCATGTTTTTGCTCATTCAAGGTGCTGATTGAGTCTTTTGATACGACCTGTGCAGATAACTGTACTGAAAGTAATAAGCCAAGTGCGACAATCATCCATTTGTTTTTCATAATCCTGTTTCAGTTGCTTTTAGGCTTTGCACTTCAAAATGAAGTTCAACTCAGCCCGGGTACATAACAAATTTCGGCATAAATGAACCCCGGTATAATGACTGGTATCATGATTTTAAATGACCTGATGCATCAAAGTGGAACTAAGCGGGGAAGTTTGTATAGGTTAACGCGATGTCGAGCAACGATTGGTCATGATAAGGGAAGCCAGCTAAATAAACCAGTTTACTAATTCGTTCAGATAGCTTTTCTAAGACTGCGGATAATAGTATTACCTTTTAAAATTAAGTATTGCGGTAAATTCGGGATACTCATAGACGATTTGAAATTTTACCCCGATACTTTCTGCCAGATGACTTACAATCCAGAGACCCAGCCCGAAACCATCGCCTTGTAAATCCTGTTTTGTAAAATCATCGGTAATTAATTCCGGATTGATAATTTTTGAACCGGATAGATTCCTGATTTCTAAAGCCACATTATCTGAATTATCCAGTATCCAGATATCTATTGCCGAGTGTCGCTGGCCATGTTTTATGGCATTGCCAACTAAGTTTATAAGTATTGTAACCAGATGCGAGGGGTCGTTTTGAATTTCAAAAAAACCGCTCTCCGGAGTTATCCGGACCTTGAATGTTTGGTTTTTCAACTCAGCCGTGGAGCTAAGGCGATTTAAAATTTCAAAGGTGAGTTCAGGAAGATTGACTGATGTTTTGGTTAAACCTAACGCGCCGGATTTAATTTGGCTCATCATTAAAAAATCATTGACAAGTTTATTAAGGCGCTGGACTTCTACGATCTGATTTTCGACAATCAATTTAATTTCAGGTGAAAGCCCTTTTTTTTCAAGAACCTGCAGTTCAGTCAGCATCACGCTGAGCGGTGTTCTGAGTTCGTGTGAGGCCGAAGCAAAAAAAGCATTCTGGTTCCGGGCTTGAGTCTTTATTCTGCTCAGCATTTGATTTAACGAGTCAGTCAATTTATGAAGCTCATCT
This sequence comes from Dyadobacter koreensis, assembly GCF_900108855.1. Taxonomy (GTDB): domain Bacteria; phylum Bacteroidota; class Bacteroidia; order Cytophagales; family Spirosomataceae; genus Dyadobacter; species Dyadobacter koreensis. The sequence continues at coordinate 130,539 of NZ_FNXY01000007.1, read as the reverse complement.
CGGACAGAAGGCGTTTCAAGCAGATTTATTTGATTTTGAAGACTGATATCATTTGCTTTTTTGACGATCTCTTCGATCGGACGAAGCAGGAATCCTGAAAGAAAATATCCAGCAATCAATGCCGCCAGAAATGAAAGCGGGAAGTAGAGAAATAGGATAAGCTTTACCTGATTGATATCGCTGGTAAGCTCCTGAGCAGGAAGTAAATATAAGATACGGATGAAGCCACCTGTTTCGAGCGCACGACTCATGTATTTATACCGCCACAGCTCAGGATCTGTCTCATCTTTTTTCTTTTCAAAGAATTCAGGCACATTGTCAAAGAGTGTGTCCTGTTGAGCGTTGGCTTGATAGATAAGTCTGAAAAACTCGCCGGCAGCAGGTAGCGGAACAGTTAAAGGATTGATTTCAGTTTCCTGAAGTATAAGGCTTGCCTGGGTTTGCAACCGTTTTGCAAAACTTTTTTCGAACTGGCCTTTTACGAAAGAATAAAGAAGTACCCCGGTTGCCAAAAGAAAGCAAAGAAATAGCAGGCCAAAGATCAGGCCGAACCTAAACCTTAGACTTGTATAGAAAGGGTAGGGAGCGGCCGTTTTCACAAAGAAGATTTTGTACCTGATAATTTGTAGCCTACACCGATAACAGTTTCAATCAGTGGTTTATCAAAATCTTTATCGACCTTCTTCCGAAGCTGATACATAAAAACTTCCACGACATTACTTTCCGGGTCAAAACTCATATTCCAGACATTTTCGAGAATCTGATTTTTACTTACAACCCTGTTTGTATTTCGGATCAAATATTCAAGCAGAGCAAACTCCTTCGCTGTCAGCAGAATTTGTTGGTTTCCACGCACCACCTGACGAGTCATCAGATCAATAACCAGATCCTCTACACGTATTCTGGTGGTTTCTGCCGTAAAAATTTTCCGTTGCAGTATCCTGATACGGGCAAGCAATTCTTCCCATTCAAATGGTTTTTTGATATAATCAACCGCGCCCAGATCCAGTCCTTCCACGACTTGGGAAGTCCCGCTCAATGCACTGACAATAATTACGGGACTCAGGATCTTAAAGGCGCGAAGGTTTTTTAAAACCTCGATGCCGTTCATGCCCGGCAACATAAGATCCAGAAGGATCAGGTCAAAAGTTTCAGACGCCGCCTTGCGTAACGCTTCAGAACCATTATCTGAATGCTGAACGATATACCCTGCCTGATGAAGGCCCTGCTGTATAAATCCGGCCAGTTTATTCTCATCTTCAACGACTAATATTTTCATCTTGGCTGACTGCGTTGGGCAAATAATTGTTGTTAACGAATTTTATAAGTAATACTGTCAATTTGAATTGTGCCAGGCTTAACGGCAGCGCGGCCCGAAGCTGTAACAAAGCCTTCGGCTGTATCACGCATATAGCCTTTCACCAGAATCATTTTTGCTTTTCTCATTAACGGAAATAATTCACGTGCCATGTGTGCTGGAAAAAGTACTGTTCGGCCTGAAAGAAACAGAACGCTCTGTTCTTCTTTTTCGTAGCCGAATTTGTAGGGAGGGTTTCCTGTGAGTTCTACTTCAATTCCTTTTCTGGGAACCGGCGCAGGCAGCTTTGTCAGGTCAATCTGATGTTGAGACTGCCTGGTGCTTAAATATTTTAACTCATAAACGCTTTCAGGATCATGAGGGGCATGCGGTTTTTTTTCGACAATCGCCTCAATGGTACTGTTAAGCTGTGCTGCGCCAGTGACTTGCCGAGCGGTATGCGGCGGAAAATGAAGCCAAATTTTTTCCTTGGCTGTAAGAAGAAGTATTTTATCAATATCTCCATCATGGTTACTCCCGTATTGCAGTACCTGTCCATTAAGTTCGTACGTTTCCCGGGGACCGTTATCAATAGGATTTGCGACGAAAGAATGGGTTCGTTTCTGCTTTGACTGGTATAAAAGTGCTCCTGCTGCCAGGATGATCAGCAACAGAAGTAATGCCTTCAATTTCGAAAATTTTCTTTTCACCTTGCGTCCGGCTCGTAGGTTTCCTTCATAAAAATCAGACAGATGATAAAGGCCAAAGCTGCCACGGCACTAAGAAACAAAAAAGCGTACCGGAAGGAAAATAAATTGGCAATATAACCACCTGCAAGATTACTGAGCGAAGCGCCAAGTCCTACTGCAGTAATCAGGATACCATTCGCTAAATTAAAATGACCTGAACCCTTTGTGAGATCGGCGATGATCAATATGCTTACCACTCCGAAAATACCGGCCGAAAAGCCATCCAGAATCTGAACAGAGGTTATAAAGTATGGATTAGGACTTAGCGTGTAAAGCAGGCCGCGAATCGGTAATGCGGCAAAGCAAAGCAGCATCAGCGATTTTCTTCCCCGGGTAGATTTTGCGCTGCACCAGGCTGCCGTAGGAACCATGATCAGCTGTGCGATTACAATGCAGGCTGACATGTAAACAGAGGCATTTACCTTGTTTTCGGAGACGATGTACTGACCAGCCAGAGGCAGCATTGCCGCATTGGCAAAATGATAAAGCACGCAGCACGCCGTAAAAATCAGAAACAGCGGATTTGAAATAATTCCTGTCCAGGAGCTGGTGATATCTTTTTTGTCTTGTGAAAGACTGCCGCGGGAAAGTTGATAATCGATCTGGTCATTGTCGATAAAACGGAGAAAAAATACACTTGCCAGCGATAATAGTAATGTAAATATGAAGATTCCCTTCAATCCAATGTAGTATCCAATCAAACCCGAAAGAACGGCCGATGTGACGTTTCCTCCATGATTGAACATTTCATTCCGTCCGGTGCGCTTTTCGAGCCTTTTATATCCAACTAGTCCCAGGGTCATCGCGGCGATCGACGGCGCTATGAAAGTAGCCGCTATACCGACGACCACCTGGCTGATAATAACCACTGTCAAACTGGGCTGAATCAAAATAATCAGCGTGCCGAAACCGATTAGAAGACTGGCAATCGCAACGATGATTTTTTTATTTTTTAGTCGGTCTACAAAAGCGCCTGCCGGCGTTTGCACCATAACACCAGCGAAAGTTGCGATCGATGTGGCCAGACCAATATCCTTCAAATTCCAGTGCTGAGAAGAAAGCAGGTAAATGCCTAGGAAAGGTCCGATACCATCGCGGACGTCGGCCAGGGTAAAGTTTATGAAATCCAGTCCTCTCAGCGACCGGGCTTTTAATCCGCTGTTCATGCCTTAAAAATGAAATATACCGCCCCAATCAGCAAGATGAAGCCGATAAGGTGGTTAATAGTAAATTGCGTATTCTTAAAAACAGTCACAGAAAAAATCATAAACACAATAAGCGTGATAACCTCCTGAATAATTTTTAACTGGACAAGTGAAAAGGGACCGCCCATTTCGGAGGAGCCTATCCGGTTGGCCGGGACCTGGAAACAATACTCAAAAAAGGCAAGTCCCCAGCTGAGCAGGATAATCATCCATAAAGGGGTGGACGCATGACCGCCTTCCTTGTTGAAAAATTTAAGATGGCCATACCATGCAAGGGTCATGAAGGCGTTAGAAAGAATCAAAAGTCCGATTGTCGAAATATATTTGCTCATAAAAGTTTGGAGAAAGATCAGGCAGCACCGCCACCTGATCTGTTAAAAATTATCTTACCAGATACTGTTGCCCATTTACCGTGATTGTGCTGCATCGTACCACCTTATAATCTTCAAGCATTACCTCACCCTGTTGCTTTTCTCTAACACTGCCCGAAAAGGAAATCAATGTTCCTTTCGCAGCCGAATTGCCAAGCTGCGTGGCCACATGCGGAGGCAGGCGAAGAATTGTTTTGTTGTCAACAAAAAGGCCATTGATTCGCCCCTCACGATCCGTTTGCACTGAAGTGACTTTTCCTGTTCCGGTAACAACACTTTGTTGAGAAGGCTCGGGAAGGCTGGCAGGCGGCGTTTCGGTAAGCGTTTTGCCTGATGCTGTCATAGAAACCAGCCGCATTTCTTTTGGCCCGGGACCAGCATTTTCATAAACACCAGAAACGGTAACCTGTCCATTTTGTTTCGCGATCGCTGATACCTGTGTTCCCATGTGAGAAGGAAATTTCACAAGCACAGAATCAGCTGAACTCAGTATATAGAAGCCGTCTATGACAAAGTCATCATTGCCTTGCAGTTTTACAAATTTTCCCTGCAAGGTGTTTACTGCTAAAAGTCCATGTGTGTTGGAACCGTGAGCACCCAAAGGCGGACGTGGTCCCGGGCCTGCCGGACCTGCCAGGGGCGGACCGGCGACGGGTCCTTGTATTTGGGCAAATGCATTAAAGCTGCACGTCAGGGCTGAAATTGCGAGAACAGCCATTGCTAATTTTTTCATGAGTCGATTTTTTAAAAAGTGATTTTATTTATTTCGAATCGAAGGTAGTACTGATGTCTAAAGCTGATATGAGCGGGAAATTAATTTTTCCTTATCTGGCGTCATTAAAGCATATGGTAACTTTTAATAGTCGGAGGGGATCGGTCTTTTCTGTGGTCAGAAATTTTAATGCTTTTACGAATTAATCATATCGAAAACAGCATTTAAAAAGGGCAGTGCTAGGATAGCGAGAATAAGGATAATAAGCCCGGGGAGCGAATAAGAACTTCTGTTACAACCTTGTATCTTATAGCAACATTTGTAGAAATCAGCAATTGTTTACCTTCCGAAGCGGCTATACAAAAAAGGATGAATGAGCAGGTTATCAGTGATCTATCAAGGAGTGTAAATGCACGGACGCTTCTGGGAGCGCTGTTGTAAATCTGCTCAGGAGGCTAGGGATATACACAAAGTTACGGAGCGGTTTGGGAAATATAGGCAACAGCACGGGGCTGGCTTTAATTCACGAAAAAGTTTGCAGCTGCGAGAACAACGAAGTGTTGAAATAGATAACTGCGTTGGAGATAAGCTGACATGGTTTAAATCGTTATCATTTAACGGATTTTCAAATGATAACTTTCAGGTTTGTCATGGTTTTATGATCCATAACCCGGGCTTATTAAAACTTTAAAAACAGAAGTCGGTGGACTAAAAAAATGGCAGGAAAGTAATTAACCTACTTTCCTGCCATTTTTATTCCTGCCATTAATTTGCAATTTAAAAGATTAAGGCCTCAGGAAACTATCACTTCATTGAAGGTGTCAAAACAGTATATTTTATCGACTGAATTGTTAAGCCGGAAACAGATTTTATAGCAAGTTTTGACATTGGGGTTTCAGGAAAGAAAATGTCAGTCATCGCCGTCAATCCGTTGTCCGCAAAAAGCTCAACCGAGGCTACATCTGCAACCAGGGTTAACGAAATCTTCGTTCCGGGGGCAAACCGTGATGCAAGATGTTTTTCTCCGAACCCTTTCTCAAAATCTGTTTTACCTGATTTAGAACGATCAACATAGTACTGATTTGCAGCTTTATCGTATCCTACGATGAGCTCGTTACCAGCTTCATTAGCCAGTACGATGGAAATGTCTGCCGTACTTTCAGTCGTTAAGTCTAATCGGAATAATCCTGACTTGTTGTTCGCTTTGTCCGTTAGGTCCAATTCATTTTTGATCTTAACATTTTTTACTGAAAAACCTGTTGAACTTAATCCATCAAGCTCTTTAACCGGAACTGAGGTCAAATAAATTTCCTTCCCAACTGTTTTTAGACCTAGCTCTCGGGCAATCGTATTTGCACTACGCCACGGATCAGTCGGAACCTGATTAGCATATTGCCAATTGCTCATCCAGCCCATCAGAATGTTTCGGTCACCGGTATTGGCGAAGGTAACGGCCGCATAATTGTCCGTTCCATAGTCCAGCCATTTAGTTTCTTTGGAATTAGAAGTAAACGTTTTTCCGTCAAAATCTCCTAAAAAATACTGACCTGCCGAGCCCTTATTAGGGCCACCAGGATTGATATTCACAATGAGGACCCAGATTTCTTTTCCTTCGTGTTTGATAGGAAACAGATCCGGACATTCCCACACGCCGCCATGTCCGCCTTCGTTTGCGCCGAAGTCACTTTCACGAGTCCATGATTTAAGGTCAGGTGAGGAATAAAATGTGATGCGGTCTTTGGTCGCCAGTGTCATGATCCATTTTTTCTGGGCTTCAAACCATCTTACCTTGGGATCCCTGAAATCGCTTATGCCCGGATTTTGAACCACCGGATTTCCCTTATATTTCGTCCAGGTTTTGCCCTCGTCCAGGCTGTATGCAATACTTTGTGTTTCATGCTTACCTGTTTTTAGCTTTTCCTGTATCGGATCATGATGGGTAAAAATGGCTACCATTGCATCTTTTCCAAACCCTGCGGTGTTATTTTTATCCACAACCGCACTTCCGGAAAAAATATAACCTAGGCTGTCCGGGTACAAAGCGATGGGCTGCTCTTTCCATGAGATCATATCCTTACTTGTTGCATGTCCCCAGTGCATCGGCCCCCATATCTTGTCGTTGGGGTAATACTGATAGAAAAGATGGTAAATGCCATTGTGATACACCATACCATTCGGGTCATTCATCCAGTTGGCTTTTGGTGTAAAGTGAAACTGCGGACGATATTTTTCCTTGAATTCCTGTGCCATGATCGAAGATCCTGCAAGAACAGAAATCAGCAAAAAGCAAATAATTGTTTTTTTCATGAATGAATTGGTTTGAATTGGCTGTCGGCTGTCAGCAATTAACAGCCGATGACTGAACGCTGACAGCCGATAGCCGTATTAAAATCCTGGATTTTGTTGGTAAAGACCTTTTGTGAAGCTGATTTCTCGCTGCGGGATCGGAAGGTATTCATCTCTCCCTGCGGTAAATTTCGCTGTCGCCAAGAACTGTCTTCTTGTTTTTTCCTTGTCAATGTAGGCATTAAGCGTCTTTTCGGCTATTCCCCAGCGGACAAGATCAAAGAACCGTGGACTTTCAGTTGCAAATTCCAAGCGTCTTTCCCACTGCAGCGCTTTTCTTGCGTAATCCTGTGTCCAGCCAGACGCATACTCTTTGATGTTGTATCTGGAAGCAAAGGTTCCGTCTGTCTTTTTCAACCGTCCGGTGCTTGCTGCCGCCCGTCTTCTGATCTGGTTGATCAGCGGAAGTGCCAAAGCCTGTTGCCCCAGTTCAATGTAAGCTTCTGCCTGCATCAAAATTACATCGTCGTATCGAATAATATCAATATTTTTTGAAGAACCAATGAAAGGACCTTCTTTATGATATGAAGCGCTTGTTGACAGCTGCTGTTCCTTCATAGTGTGGAAAAAGCCATAAACGCCCGGGTCACGGATCCAACTGTTGCTGAAAGGTTTGGTCGCATCATATTTGTAGGGATGGCCATCAATTCCAATGGTATGATCAACCCGCGGATCTACGGTTTCAGAACTGAAATCAACATTTTTGTCATTGAACGAATCAAATAAAGGCAAGCCATTTGCATCCGTTCTGTAAGCATTTGCAAGATTCTGACTTGGCTGATGAAAACCGCAGCAACCGTATTGAGGTGCACCGTGGGGATAATTTAACCCTGTTACATAACTTAATCTGCCGGCAGCCGTTCCGTCGTTGATTGAATACTGAATGGCGAAAATCGATTCCGGGCCATTTTCTGTTTCAGCGATAAAATTTTCCGCGAAATCAGGCTGCAGGCTATATTGACCAGAAGCGATCACCTGTTGTGTAAGCGTTACTACTTCCTGCAATCTGGTTTTGTTAATATTTATTACCTTGTGCGTATCGTCCTGCTCATAAGCCTGATACAATCTTAGCTTTGCAAGGTAAGCTGCGGCTGATAATTTATTTGCGCGGCCAATCTGGCTTTGTTTCTGCGGGAGATTGTCGATGGCAAACTGGAAATCTTCCCCGATTTTATTCCACAATTCGTCATTTTTATAACGCACATTTGACTCTTTCAGAATATCCTCACTGCTCATTGTTTCCGTGATGTAAGGAATGTTTTTGAACAACATTTTAAGCATAAAATGTGAATGCCCGCGGAGGAAGCGCATCTCAGCCTCACGTGTCTTTTTCAAAGGAAACTCTGCTTCGGTCACAGCATTCAAACTCGTCAGCGCGGCATTGGCTCTTGAAATGGCTTTATAGAAATTCTCCCATGTATACGGATGCATGAAAGTCAGATCGGGTCTCGTCAGATTATAATGCTCATAGAAATCAATTTCTGCAACATCTGATACGCCACCGCCTCCCTTATAGGCGTCGTCCGAACGTACACTGCCGTAAACCCACATGCTTGTCATCGGCCCGATCATTTCGTCATTTCCAATACCTGCATAAGCGGCAGTTACCAAAGATTCCGCAGCGGAGGCTGATTTAACATTTTCTGATGACAATAACCCCTGGGGTTCATAGTCGAGGTAGTCCTTGCAGGACGAAGTGATCAGCAAGCTGCCAGCGAGGGCAAACGTGTATATATATTTATTTTTCATTGTTCGAAAAGAATTAAAATGAAACATTTAGTCCAACAGTAAGCGTACGGGGAATGGGAATGGCATTGATATCAGTGCGCTCCGGATCTGGTCCAAGGAAACCTTTGGATTTGACCAGGAAAAGATTTTCTGCCATGAGATAGATCCGTACACGCTGCAGTTTGATCTTTTCTGCGAAAGCAGTATTAAGCGCATATCCCACCTGAACATTTCGAAGCTTGAAGTAGGAGGTATTCACATTGAAATAGTCCGAAGTCCGTGTCTCGTTATTGGAATCAGACAAAGAAAGTGCAGGGATTTTCGAACCTGTATTGGTTGTTGACCATGCGTCGAATACACCCGGACCTACGTTGTCGCGGCCCCGAATGAAATTGTTGTAAAATGTGTATGAATCAAAACCTTTTCTGCCGGCAATACCGGACCCGAAAACAGACAGGTCAAAGTTTTTGTAAAATACTTCCACTTTCAGATTGTACTCGAAGGCCGGTAGCGTAGTACCGAAGAAAACGCGGTCAAGATCATCAATTCTTCCGTCACCATTGGTGTCTACATACCGGATGCGACCAGGGCCAGCTCCCACCTGCGTCGGTGCTGCATCGACTTCCTGCTGATTCTGGAAGAGACCGTTGGTTTTGTAGCCAAAAAGGTCAAACTGAGAGTGTCCAAGGATCGTGTTCAGTACATTTCCTGCATAGGCAGCTCTGACTTCTTCCGGCAGTTCAGTGATTTTATCTCGGAAGCGGCTGATACCGGTCATGATATTGTAGGTAAAATCGCCTTTCGGTTTGGCATAATATCCCATTGAAAACTCAAAACCACGGTTTGATTTTGCAGCGCCGTTTACCACTTTCAGCTGGCCTTCCCCAACTGCGGAGGCAATCGGAGGTGTGATCAGGATGTCACTGGTTTTGCGGGTAAAATAATCAAATGAACCTTGTATGCTTCCATCGAGGAAGCCGAAATCGACACCTATGTTGGCTTCGTTGGTGCTTTCCCATTTCAAATTAGGATTAGCCCCTTGAATAGAAACGATTCCAGATGGAAGATTTCCTGTATTCGCTCCGTTCAGGTCATAAGCTGTCCCTATGTTATAATATTGATCAAAAAAGCTGTTGTGGCCGTTTGCAAACTGCGATTGTCTTGTGCCATAACGGGTATCATACAAGCCAAAACGAGCCAGATCTCCAATTTCCTGATTTCCAACGCGTCCAACACCCGCGCGTAGTTTCAGGTTACTGATTTTCTTTACGTTTTTGAAAAAACCCTCTCTGTCTATTCTCCATCCCACGGAAGCTGCCGGAAAAATACCGTACGCATTCGCGCTGCCAAACCGGGAGGATCCATCACGACGGATGGTTACTGCGGCCAGATAGCGGTCTGAAAAACCATAATCAACCCGGGCGAATTGTGATAATAACCTGCTTCCTGTTCCGGTGCCGGTAACGTTGGTATTCCCCGTTCCCGCATTAAGAACAAAATAATCCTCCGTTTGTACTGCAAATCCTTCTTTTCTTGAAATCTGGTTGTCGAGTGTATTTTTAATTGCTTCGGTACCGATCAGAAATTTCATGTGGTGATCTCCAAGATCGAGGTTATACCTCGCTGTATTGGTCCAGGTCAGACTTAAATAACGGTTTTCATCAAGTGTCAAACTGTTGCTGGTGCGTCCAAAAGAACCTTCCTCGAAGGCCTGTTCAATATTTTTGAAGCGGTAGTTTGCATTGTCTGCCCCTAAACTTGTTTTGATAAACAAATTTTTTATCGGCTGAATTTCGACAAAGACATTGCCAAAAAGCGTAACTCGGTTCGTATTATCCCACTTGTTGATATCCTGCATATGCAAAGGATTATTTCTGTCAGAGTAACCCGAGCCGATCGCTCCACCCCACGAGCCGTCCTTTGCATATACCGGAATAGTCGGTGCAAGTGTCACAGCCAAACCGGGCGTAAGCGCGCCGCCGATGTCAGTGGAAGCCAGCGTTTCATTGGAAGTTGCCAGCTGCACATTTGCGCCGATTTTTAGTTTCTGGTCAAAGGCGCTGGTTAAAGCATTGATGCGGCCGCTGATCTTTTCATAATCGGTAAAACGTAGCATGCCTGTATTTTTGAAATAACCAAGATTTACCTGCAAAGAAGACGTCTTGTTACCTCCGGATATGGTTAATTCGTTATTCGTAACAATTCCGGTTTTATACATTTCTTTCTGCCAATCCGTATCGCCTGCCGGCATATTCTGGTTACCACCCACAAAAGGCTGAACCGTGACGCTGTTTAACACCGGATTTTTGAAATCCTTGTTCCAGTAGAATGCGTATAGCGCGCCATAACCGTCTTCGGGATTTACACCGTCGTTAACAGATGCCTTCCATAACGCCCTGCCTCGGTCTGCTGCATTAAGCATTTTGAACCGGGCGTATTTTTCTGATTGCGCTGAAATGCTGGTATTGAAATCGATATTAATCTTTCCGTTGGTATTTGCACCATTTTTGGTCGTAACAATAATGACACCGTTCGAAGCCCTTGAACCGTAGATAGAAGAAGCAGAGGCGTCTTTCAGAACTTGTATCGACTCAATTGAATTAGGATTTAATCCCTGAAAAACTTCCGGTCTTTTGGTAGGCACGCCGTCAATGATGTAAAGCGGGTCGGTGTTTCCAAGCGTGTTAGCCCCCCGAATCAGGATTCTCGAATTCGTACCGTTTGGCGAACCTGTTTTTTCAATGTATAAGCCGGGAACACGTCCTTGCAGCGCTTGCATTGGATTTCCTGAACTGATATTTTTTAGCGGCGCCATATCCACAACCGCAATCGCTCCGGTCAGATCCTCCTTTTTGGAAGAAGTATAACCTACCACAACTACTTCGCCCAGATTTTTAGAATCGTATTCCAGGGTGACATCCAGTTTAGAGCTGTTTCCGGCTGGAAGTTCCTGTGCGATCATGCCTACATAAGAAAATACGAGGATTGCGGTCGGTGAAACGGAAATGGAATATTTTCCATCTACATCTGTAATGGCGCCGTTGGTCGTTCCTTTTTCAAGAATGCTCACCCCTGGCAGACTCAGCCCGTCGGAAGCTTTAACTGTACCTGTCAGCGTTCCCTTGCTTTGTGCCCAAGCTAACTGCATACAGGTTAGCAGGGCAATGGTCATCATTAGTAATCTTGTTCTCATGGAAGTATTGATTGGTAGTAAGAAATGATCCCGCTTTTTCTAAGTCATTGGGCTTAGCACGAGATTTTGTCAAAACTACCACCGATATCCACTGGGAATAACTAAATAATATCTCAAAAAAGTTAAACTTTGATACAGTTGTATTTTACGACTATATAATTATGATAATCAGTGAATTAAGCCTTTATTTAAATTTTGAATCTTTATATTTCTTTCAGTATTGATACCGTGTCTTTCAAATTTGATACAAGCGGGATATGAAGAAATCAGTTTAATTGGATGATAAAGGGATTGTTTTTAATATAAACAAGGTGACTTTAAATCCAGTATATTTTTATGGACATCGGGTCATATTTTAAACGGCAGGTCAGCTGTTAAAGATACCCGGATAAGGCTGCTCTATTTCGAAGCGCGTTATGAAGGAAAAGACGACGTTTTTTTCAAAATTTAATGTTGAACGGAACTGCAAATAGGCAATTTTTACCATCGTCATACATAGGCCGGAGAGTTCGAGCTTCTAAAAAATTTATTAAAATTTCACAATACCAGATGGATGTAGCCATGCCAGTATTCTACTCGAAAAACTGCTAGTGCTTTCCTTTCGAGTGAGTTCTGGTATGGCTAAAAATCCTATCTGATTTTTGTGCGGGACGAGCGGTTAGCCTCTTAATACCCGTTCTTCAATTAAAATAAAGTAACCGCTACGCTCTTTTATGAGCCACCTTCCATCCTGACAAACATACTTGTCATCATATCTCACACTGTAATCTGACAAAACACTTTTGCCCTCCGGCTCCCGTATCATTTTTATCTGTGCAAATGAAATGCCGGTTGCCGTATCCTCATCTATCTGGACGATATGCTGGCCATTAAGCGTGAAATAGGTTTTTACAAAAGAAGCGTGGCCGTTAAATACCTTTTCCATTTCCTTCCGGCCCGATACCTTCCCAGCTGAGGTTCCATTGATATAAGACTCATATACCGTGTCTTCGGTGAACAGGTGCACCACATCAGCAATCTTTTTTTCGTCACTTAAAAGTGCGTACGCATCGATCAGATTCCTTAATTCTTCTTTGATTCTTACGTTTTCCTTTGTCATAATTGTTTTTATTCAGAAGTTAAATTGATTGTTTATTGCATTAATCGTTTGTTCGTGCCAATTCTTCATAGCCGGATCCGTTCTGTTCGGCCGTTTTAAAATATTTCAGTCACCAAGCATGCGCTGCCGAATAGCCAGAGCCGTTAACCCTGTACATTTATTTCATTTGATGGTTAAGCAGGTGTGTTTCTTTAGTTTGTACAGTTAAAAAAAGCTTGTTTTGAATTGAACGCGCTCCGCGGAATGTTACTATGATCACCTTACTGATTCCTGAATAGCTAATATTTAATAATCGGTGTTAAGCAATTCCGGGTATTTTGTGCAAAGTGCGTGCAAATCTATACGCCTCACAAGCTCTTTTCCGCCATTACAAAAGCTGCCGGTAGTCTGAACGGGTAGTTCTATACTTTTTCATTGCTTCGATGTATTCTATTAAACAGTCCAGGTTGGAACCAGACCTCTCTACCACATCTCTTTTTGACATAAAATGATAAGAAGCTTTCACCATCTATTGGAAGTTTTAAAATCAATCCGCGAAGAATCTCCCTGGCCCTAATCCGGCCGGCTATTTTCTAATCCTTTCAAATCTGTTTGTCTGGGCATTTTGATATCTGGTTTGTTGCAAGCAAAAGTATAGTATATTTGGTTACATTTTATTACTAGTTACTAATAGGTTAGTAAGTTATTTTATCGTACTGATGATGAAAACAAGCCGAAAAGAAGGAGAAACGGAGAGGGCATTTACGGAAGAGTGTAACTTGGTATTGAACGCAGTAGGTGATGCCATGTACGCTATCGGAGGCAAATGGAAGCTCCGAATTGTTATTTCAATTGCCCGGGGAAATAAGCGATTCAGCGAGCTCCAGCGCCAAATTGCCGGAATATCCGGAAGGGTATTGTCGAGTGAGCTCAAAGAGCTTGAGGCAAATGGCATTGTCGTAAAAAAGGTTTCTGTTGGGTATCCTGTATTGATTGAATACGAACTTACTCCATATAGCCAAACTCTTGAAAAAGTTGTTGAATCCTTGGTCGAATGGGGTAAGCAGCATAAGGAAAAAATCAAAAAGGAGTTTTCCGGAGATAAAGCCGCATAACCAACCTTACTTGATGCTTGAAGGACTGACGCAAATATATTGTCGATTCCTGTTTTTGAAGACTTGAAAGCGAATAACACGATTGAATATGATAAAACCGGCTGATATACGCGGTGGATAAAACTGGCCACATTTCCCGTTATATTCAATTGATGATTTGCCGGGCGCTGATCCGATCCTAAAGGATTCTGACCGGGAATTAATGTTATCTAATTCAAATAACTTATATTGTTTTACAAATAATGTCCAACTTTGCCGTCGGACGGAAGTATTCAGATACTTTAAATTAACTTGGTAGTAATATCAAAAATACAGATCGTGATACTGGAAATACCTGCTTATTTCCTTACGATGGCATCATTATTTAACGTGACATATTGCGTATTGAAATTTGTGCAAACTTCGTGATTGAAGTGAGTAACCCTTGAAGCATGACATTTGTTTACACAGTGATAGCCGCCAACATGGTAACGTACTAAACGCTAAGGATATTTTTTAAAAATTCAATAAAATGACTGAAACAACTAGTGTTAAAGCTTTCGGAACAGAAGCAGCCGAAAAACCATTGAATTCAATGGAGATTAACCGCAGAGTACCTACTGCGCATGACGTGGAGATAGAAATTCTCTTTTGCGGTGTATGTCATTCCGATTTGCATACAGCAAAAAGTGAATGGGGACCGTCAATGTATCCGTGTGTTCCCGGTCACGAAATTGTGGGTAGGGTAGTAAGAGTGGGTGATCATGTGAAAAAATTCAAGACTGATGATCTAGTAGGGGTGGGTTGCATGGTAGACTCATGCCGTGAATGCCAATACTGCAAGGAAGATCTGGAGCAATATTGTGAAAAGGGTATGACCAACACCTATAATTCACCAGATCCTCATTTTGAAGGTTCGCCAACTTTTGGCGGCTATTCTGAGCGCATTGTAGTGAATGAAAATTATATTTTGCGTATACCTGAAAATATGGATCTGGCGGCTGTGGCTCCTTTGCTTTGCGCTGGTATCACCACCTATTCACCGCTTCATCACTGGAATGTGGGACCGGGCCAAAAAGTAGGTGTTGTCGGTATCGGCGGTTTGGGTCATATGGGTATCAAGATCGCTAAGGCAATGGGCGCAGAAGTTGTTGCATTTACCACATCTGAGGCTAAATTTGCCGAAGCCAAACGCCTCGGGGCTGACGAAGTAGTTTTGTCGAAAGATGAAGATCAGATGGCAGCTTACAAAGGAAAGCTGCATTTTATTCTTGATGCGGTTTCTGCGCAACATGATATTAATGCATATCTTAATTTGCTTCGGGTGGATGGTTCTCTCGCCCTTGTTGGCGCGCCGGAACACCCGCTGCCGGTTGCTGCATTCAGTTTGATTGTAGGACGCAAAAGCTTTGCCGGTTCTATGATTGGCGGGATTGCTGAAACGCAGGAAATGCTTGATTTCTGCGGCAAGCACAACATCGTAGCAGATATTGAAATGATTCGTATGGATCAGATCAATGAGGCGTATGAGAGACTTTTGAACGGAGATGTGAAGTATCGTTTTGTAATAGATATGGCCACGTTAAAAGGGTAGTCGAATTGATATGATCGGTTGAACGATATTTCGTCAGCCGGTCGTATCAATCAGAAAACGTTTAGCTTAGGTGGGCCCTTTATATCCGACAATTTATTCTAGAGGCTGCTATTGGGCTGCTTTTTTTATTAATCCAAACAAATCTATTAAATCAGGGTGCGTGTCAAACCCCGAAAAACATTATGGCTAAACCAAAACTACGTTAGCCTGGCTATTACAAGTATGTAAAATTATTGTAAGTCACTAATAGTCAAAGGTTTTAGTGTCAATATATTCAGCGCTTTGTTCTTGCTCGAACAAAGTTGAGCTACCGAGTTTTTTCCAACCGTTTAGCACCTTCCATGCGCCAAAAATACTTCCAGCAAAAAACTGTGTCCTTACTCCAGAACAATAACTTTAAGAAATTCGCGCCAACACTTTCCCTATTTTTGGAATTGATCTAAAAACGACTCAATTTAGGCTTTTCAGTAGCCAGTTGTTGAACCTGCTGGTTTAGAAGATATCACAATTTCCTTTATGTATTTTTGTACACTTAAATTCTAACCCTAAAAAATTGCCTTTTCATGAATAAAAGAGAGTTTCTTAAAAACGCGGCCGCACTATCTTCCCTGGCCATTATGCCTGCCGAATCTTGGTCTTTTTCTGCTGACAAACGACTTAGAACCGCCCATATTGGTTTAGGCGGAATGGGCCAGGCCGATCTGGCTTCCATATCGATACATAGTAATGTGGATGTAGTAGCACTTTGCGATGTTGATTCTACTGTTTTGGCTGAGGTTAGCTCCAAGTTCCCGAAAGCAAAGACCTATAAGGATTACCGTGAGATGCTGAAAGAAATGAGTAAAGATATTGACGCGGTGATTGTGTCCACGCCGGATCACACCCATGCGCCGGCATCGATCATGGCTATGGAAATGAATAAGCCCGTCTACTGCCAGAAGCCGCTCACGCACTATGTCAAAGAAGCGAGAGCGATGGACAAAATTGCCAAGGATAAAAAACTGGTAACGCAAATGGGTATTCAGGTGCATTCATTTTATGACTATAAGCTGGCCACCTTGCTGATCCAATCCGGGATTGTTGGAAAAGTACATACCGTAAGAGCCTGGTCACCAAAAAACTGGGGATACAACGGCCCTGTACCTGAAACCGGGGATCCTGTACCATCAAACCTCGATTGGAATTTATGGCAGGGAACATCTGCTGAAAGGCCTTATAAAGATGGTTTTTACCATCCTGGCAACTGGCGGAAGCTTGTTGATTATGGCTGTGCTACGCTGGGAGATATGGGTGTGCATATTTTTGATACACCGTATAATGCATTACAGCTGGATGTGCCAAGAACCATTATCAACAATTGCAGAAAACCGAACGGGTTTGGATATCCTGAAAAAAACATGGTAACCTATGAGTTCCCGGGGACAAAATATACGGCCGATACTTTGAAATGGGTATGGTATGACGGTGTTGGTGCTGATAAGCAACGTGAAGATCTGATGCTTCCTGACGGAGCTGATCTGCATGACCAGGGAGCCATGTTCATTGGAGAAAAAGGCAGACTTTATCTTCCGCATTTCCAGGTTATGCCTAAACTAATCGTTGATGGAAGTTATAAAGATATTGATATCTCGCAGTTCAAATTGAGTGAGCCTGTCCGGGAATACAGTTCGGAAGTGCACAAGCATTATCATGAATTTGTGGATGCATGTTTGGGAAAAGCTACATGCAGCGCGCCTTTTTCGTATGCTTCCCGCCTTACCGAAACCATATTACTAGGCGTAATTGCCGGCCGTTTTCCCAATAAAACATTACACTGGGACGCTAAAAAGGCGCAGTTCGCGGAAGAGGATGCCAATCAATACTTGGGTGGGATGTATCGAAAATTTTAGACTGCTAAGCGAGGTTCTTCTCATCTACTCCTTGTTGCCTGGTGAGAAAAATTGTAATCAATCGGTTAAAATATACCCGTTGGCAATGTTGTCCCTGGCATTACATTATCACAATAGTGGTTCAAGAGTGCACCGGTATGACGAAGTAAAAAAAGTACACGAGGGTGTACTTTTTTTACTTAACAAGGGTGGATTTTTAGTTGATTTGATAAATACTGGTTATCCTGGATCATGATAAATTAAATAAAGGCCGTCATCCCGATTCAGATAGTTTGGCAGCGTGATAAATGCTGAACAACTCGTTGGCAAGACCAAAGCGAGTTAAGTGTCTTTTGTAAAGCGTTCATAAACAGTAGTGACCGTAGCTTGTTTAACGCCTTCGCTTGTATAAAAATTTCTAACGTTAACAACATGCAGTCTTTGTCGTTCATCAATCACGATGGATTTGGGTATCACCCACCTGTTGGGATTTTCGTTCTCACCAGGATGGACGATAATTTGCTTCAGGTCGTCCGAAAAATTAAAAAGCCTGCCGGTGCCCTGGTTAACAAGTGAGACAGAATAGGCCGGGTCATAGCTCAGAGGTTTACCGCCATCCCACTCTTTGTCCCCCAGCCATATGTATTGTTCGGGCCAGGACTGCGACAACAGGTATGTTGGATTTGGACTCAGAGGTGAATTGGCATAAATGCGCAGCTCAAGATTGAACTGATAATTTTGTCTATAATCAAGAATGGGTATTTCTGTAAGTAAATCAGCAGAAGCGGCCCCATCCATATTAACATCTACTGGTGTGTTAGTTAAGGCGCTGATAATTCGGTATTTGCCATGGAATTTCTGTTGCAGTAGCTCAATTTTCGCTGATTCCTTAGTCTGTATCTCTTCCGCGGGATCGGAACTTCGTTTGCAGCCCAAAACTGCCAGTAAAATAAAAATAGGTACACAGATTTTTTTCATGGCTGTAAGATTTTATCAGGCTGTAATTTAAACAAATTTGAAAAAGTTTGACGCAGCGCTGCGTGATATTATCAATTTATCTGTTAGACAACTCTGAACCAGTTAACCCCTATACAGGTGACAGGGATATTACAGTTTTCTTAAAATTATGTCGAATATTAGCTCGTCAACTCTCTTCATTCCATAGACAGCCATAGAAATCACTCAGCCATAGGAAACAGGCATTACTATTGTTCAGAAAAAAGACGCTGAGGCTTTTCAAAAAATAGCAGTTCTCTGGCGTCTTAATTGGCCTATATACAATTAGTTATATGTATTAAGACGGACCAGGAAGTTATAACAAATCCAGTAACTTACCAGGAAATAATAAAGCATCAGCGGCTTAAAACTTATAAAATTCAGAAGTGAGACAGATTCACTCATTAAATTTAATCTTCTAAGTTCCTTTCGTTGTTTGAGCTGAGTTTAGCCCGCAGCAATGCTATCTCTTTTTCCAGCTGCTCGGTGTAAAGAGTTTGGGCTTCGTTTATTTTCTCAATTTCGGCCTGGCTGTACCGCGGTGTAATGTGCTGCGGGCAGTTCCAGTCGTAAGCTTTTATATGAAATAGCAGTAACCTTTCGGGTTTGAACTTGTAATTTTCCGGTTTAAGAAATTCATACAGCACGGGGTTGTCATTAATTTCTACGACTTCTGCCTCAGCATACATTTTTAGTCTCGCTCTGAGCGGATAGGAAACAAGTATCAGTGAAACGTTTGGGTTTTTTACAACGTTGCCAGCTGAAATGTATTGTCGGTTTCCGCTGAAATCAACAATCCCGATCGTTTGATGATCAATTACTTTTAAAAAGCCTTTGGGACCGCCGCGGTGCTGTATGTATGGATAGCCATTTATCCCAAAAGAGGCTATATAAAAGCTGTCCATCTCATTAATGAATCGGTTTTCAACAGCTGTCAGGCCCTTGACGAAACTCATTTTTTCGACCCGTTCATAGGTACTGCGGCTCCCCATTCTTTCCTGAATGGCCTTAATGTCATCGGAAAATGCAAGTTCGGAATAGTTCATGACGATAACTTTTAAGCGCGGCCGAAGCCGCGCTATGCTAAATGGATTGAATTTGTCTGATCATTTGATTTGTAAAACCCCACTCGTTGTCATACCATGCCATCACTTTAACCAGATCGCCATCGACCACCCGGGTCATTTCCAAATCGACAGTGGCTGCAAATGGATTTTTAATTATGTCACTTGAAACCAAGGGTTCATCTGTGACGTAGACTACTTTTTCATACCGGCTCGTCGCGGCTTCCTCTGTAAGAATCCTATTGATCTCCTGGACTGTTGTATCGCGCTGTGCAATGAAGGTAATATCTGAAATCGAGCCAACAGGCACAGGCGTTCTTACTGCGATGCCGTCAAATTTTCCTGCAAACTCTGGTAATGCCTTTGTGGTCGCTAAGGCGGCCCCGGTAGCGGCCGGCGCTAAATTAACAGCGGCCGCCCGACCCATACGGGGCTCTCGTTTTGATGGCGCATCGACCAGGGTCTGAGAAGCCGTGTAGGCGTGGGTTGTATTCAGGATCGCCTTTTTGATACCTAACCTCCGACCCAAAATTTCGATGATTGGGCTGATGTTATTGGTAGTGCAGCTTGCGCAGGAGAATACTGAAACTTTACCATCCCCGGTATTAACCCCATGGACAACTGTTGGCGTATCTTTTGTCGGGCCTGAGATAAGTACGAATTTAGCACCAGCCACCAGATGTTTTTCCCCGTCAGCTTGGTTGGTGAAAATGCCGGTGCTTTCAATCACCACATCAACTTCAAGCGCTTTCCATGGGAGGGCTTCAATAGCTTTTAGGCTTAGATACTTTACTGCTTTGCCGTCGATAACCAAGGTTTCGCCTTCGATTTGAACATTCTTTTCGTACTTACCGTAATTGCTGTCATATTTAAGTAGATAGGCCGCGTTTTCGATACTCATCAAGTCGTTGATCCCAACCAATTCCAGATCATCAGTTTCGAAAATTACCTTAAGTGCGGCGCGTCCGATGCGTCCGAAGCCGTTGATTGCTATTTTTTTCATAACTTATTGCTGGAAAATGCAGTGTTTTCTAAAATTCTCTTTTTAGAAGTTAAAGTTTGCTGTGCAGGATATATTGAGACTGAATTATTTCACTGATTCACTTTAAAATTAAAGCAATCGGCGGGTTATGACAATTTTCGATTGAGGAAATCTCTTATTTTGTCGGAAATCTCGTCGACAACGCTTTCAAGAGCAAAATGCCCTGCTTCAAAGAGATGATATTCTAGGTTTTTGACATCTTTTTTGTAGGCTTCCGCGCCTGAAACCGGGAAAATATAGTCGTTCTTTCCATAAACGATTAACATCTGAGGATTATGATCCCTGAGATACTGCTGCCATTGAGGGTACAGTACGACATTGGTGCGATAGTCATAAAACAAATCCAGTTGAATCTGGCCGTTTTCTTCACGTTCCAGATGGCGAAGGTCGATTTCCCAATTGTCGGGACTCACCACGGTCGTATCAGGAACTCCGTGCGTATACTGCCATTTCAGTCCATCCGGAGAGTGGAAAGTTTTGAGTTGATCTTCTGCCGCTTTATCACTCCGATCCTTCCAGTAAGCTTTGAAAGGGTCCCAGAATGTTTCAAGCCCTTCTTCATAAGCGCACCCGTTTTGAACGATCAGAGTTTGGATTTTTTCAGGATTTGAAGAAGCGATTCTCCACCCAACCGGTGCGCCGTAGTCCATAAGATAAAGGCTAAACCTGTCGATATCTAGGGTGCTTAGCAATTCTGCGACAATTACTGCGTAGTTGGCAAACGTGTATTCGAAGTCCGATATTTTTGGCTGCTCACTTCGTCCATAGCCGGGATAATCGGGAGCGATCAGTCGATATTTGTCCGAAAGCTTTTCAATAAGATTGCGGAACATATGCGATGAGGTTGGGTAGCCGTGCAGCAATACCAGAACAGGCGCATCCGAAGGGCCTGCATCACGGTAAAAAATATCCACTCCTTTGATTTTGACGGTTTGATGCTTTGTTTTCATTTTGTTTGGTCGGTTATTAATTAAAAAAAAATGAATTTTACGGCCATTGGTGCTCCCGGAACGAGCTGGCAAAGTTTTAGTTTCCCGCAGGGGGCTTAAGGTGCCGGATGTGGATGAACGTTGAGAAGTCTGATTTTCCCTTGATCTTAAAAAAGAGTTCTCTCACGCTCTTCAATAGGAGCATCATTAATACTTGCAAAACGTTTAGCCATCAGGCCGTGTTCGTCGAATTCCCAAAGTTCAATACCATAGCTTCGATGCCACTGCCCTGAAGCGTTGTGCCATTCATAGTGAAAGTGTACAGAAATTCTGTTCTCTGAAAAACTCCATAACTGCTTTTTGAGGCGGTAATTAAGCTCTTTTTGCCACTTTCCTTCTAAAAATTCCTTAGCCTGCTGACGGCCGTTAATGAACTGTGCCCTGTTACGCCAAACGGTATCAACCGTGTATGCCAGGCTAACAAGTTCCGGATTTTTACTATTCCATGCATCTTCTGCAATTTGAACTTTTCTAAGTGCAGTTTCCAGGGTAAACGGAGGTAGCGGAGCTCGCTGATAGTTTTCTAAAGCAGGCGGATTCAAGTTTTCCTCATTCCAGAGGGTGTCACCGCACTCATCACTGGTGAATAGCGGCTCGTCAGATTGATTCATCATAGGGGTTCATAAAAGTGTAATTAAAGCGTTAATTGACGGATCTTTGAAGATTATCGTCTTACAGATCATTAGAATTCTCAGCGCTGCATGAGGTAATTTTCACCGTAAAGCTACGGCCGGGGCGAAGGCTAGTCAATGTGTTAAACAACGCATTTAGTGTATTTTTACACGCTCTTAATACTTAAGCGTTGCTGTGATTCCTGCCAGATAAATATCCTTTTTCATTCCTGCCTGACGCAGAAATTGTCCGGAGTCAAACCAAGTAAATTCTATCCCCAGATTGAATAAAGAATTTGCATGAAAGCTCAGGTTTGTACCTGATTGATTTCCAATGTGTTTGTAGCCGACCGTTACGCGATCGCTGAGTATTTTTCCATTTACAGCATACAAGCCATCGTAACGGCTCATTCGCCAAAAGAAATCAAAATCCGCAGACCAGGTGAGCGTACGTCCAATACCAATTTGAATGTAAGGATGAAAATCGTACAAGTTGTATGGACCAATTAAAGATGCCAATCCAAAATAGGCCCCTCTCGGGTATAACGGATTGAATGTGTTGAGCAGGTGATCATCAGGTCTTTTGTCTCCGCTGATCAGCTCTGTTTTCAAACCAAATACCGGAGCAAAAGGGATTGATTTTAACTTGGAAGAAATATTGAGCGAAATAGTCCATGCACGGATCGGAAGCCGGGATATATTTCCAAATTGATATACAGCCTCAAAATCATAGTCAGTAATACCCGCTTTTTTCCAAATTCTTGTGCCCGTGGAATGTCGTCTTTCCGTGCCTGATGCATCAATAAAAATGGCCTGATTTTTAACGCCAAGATAGTAAAGATCCATGTTCGGTACACTGGTCGTTGGTGTCAACGTCAGATAGTATCCCCAGAGCTGCCTGGAATGATCGAAGAACCGTTCATCGAAAATTTTCTTTCCAGCATTGACGTACGTGGAATAAAAGAGGTCTGTCCGAACCTGCTTTTGAGAGAATACAACCCGAAAGGCATCAAAAGCCTGACGGTTGTTAGGGCCCTCTCGAATGGAAATCAGGCGCTGTGAACCGTAACTAAGCTCTTGTCTGCCGATTTCAAATACGAGCTGTTTTTGCATTTTTGCAATTAGCGGAAGCTTGATAAACAGCTGATGGACATCGAGAGGGTTTTCATCAACCGGACTGTTTTGACTATTGCTGCCTGCGATCAGACTGCTTTGTAACTGAGCAAATACTCTGATTTGTTTTCCCAAATGTATGTCTGTATGACTCAAAAACCGGGTTAGCACAAAACCGTCGTTATCCCGGGGCTCTGTTCCCCATCCTGGATTTTTGTACCGGAAGTATTGATAGCGCAGCTCGCCACCAAGAGAAATATAGATCTTGCCAGTTCCGATGGGAATATGTTTTATTTTCTTATGAGTACTACCCGATGTATCAGAATCAGTTTTGCTGTAACCTTCTACATACCGAGGCTGTTTGATTTCAATATTCTGGGCAAGCAATCCTTGTGCACTTGACAAAAGAACAAAAGCGGAAAAGAGGCTTTTTTGCAGCCATGCGTTACTTTGTTTGGTATCCACCGTAGTACCTGACTGGACTCCACTCGGGAATCACTGGTAGTTTTTCGGGTCCAAGTGAGCTGAATTCTTTATCAGCCCAAACGATTTTGCCATCCACAACGGTCATGTACGCCGTGATGGAATGCAGCTTGTCAACAGGCATCGTAAAATAATCCTCGCTAAGAATCGCTATGTCAGCGGCCCTGCCGGGTTGAATCGTTCCCTGGGGCGGATATTTCATCAGTGCGTAGGCTCCCGATGTAAGGAGGCGAAGTGCCGTAAAGCGGTCGACGGTATTTTCAGGGTTCATCACCTGCGTATTTCCAATCGTCTTGCCTGTAACAAGCCATTGAAGTGCTATCCAGGGATTGTATGAGGCCACACGCGTGCCATCTGTGCCGAGCCCGACGGCCAAGCCGATTTCGAGCATTTTCTTCACGGGAGGAGCATCAAATGCTGCCTTTTTTCCGTATCGCTTGACAAATAATTCGCCCTGATAGGCCATACGGTGTTGAATTGCAATGCCCCCGCCGAGCGCTTTGATACGTCGCATATTTTGTTCAGTTATTGTCTCTGCGTGATCAAAAAACCACGGAATTTCTTCCAGTGAAATATTTTTATTAACTTTTTCGAGAACATCTAAAACCTGGGAAATGCTTTCATCATATGTCGCATGAATCCTGAATGGCCATTTATTTTTAGCCAAAAGTTCAACCACCGGTATCAGATTTGACGGCATTGTCGGCGGAAGTTCAGGTCTTGGAAAAAGGAAATTCTCAAAATCGGCTGCTTCTGCAATCAGATTTTCACCACCTCCGGCGACGCGATAACCTTCGTTATCAGTTTTGACAGTGTGAACATGATCTGCATCAACGATATCAATCCAGCGGGAATAGTCAGAAAGTTCTGCGCCTTTTTTTTGTGCAAACAGAAAATAGGGAAGGCGTACGGTGAGTTTTTTCTGTTGGTAAAGCGAATCTGTTATCACATAATCATCCGGGAAATTTTGAAATCCTCCTCCTGCATCCATAACGCCGGTTACTCCCAGACGGTTAAGCTCTGTATTGAACTGGATGGTAGAATTAATTTTTTCCTTCTCCGTGAGCTCGGGTAATTTGGCCAGCGTGGAATAAAGAATATATGCATTAGGTTCTGCAAGCAAAAGTCCGGTCGGATTTCCTGATTCATCTTTCTCGATCAGACCGCCCTGAGGATTAGGTGAATCCGCATCGATTTGCAGAGCCTTTAATGCTGCATTGTTTAGTAAGGCCTTTCCATACAGATACAAAATAAAAGTTGGCACATCACCTGTCACTTCATTGATTTCGGTGAGCGTCGGTAGTCTTTTCTCTTCAAACTGATACTCGTTCCAACCACCTACAATTCTGACCCACTGGCCTTTTGGCGTGCGTTTAGCTTGCTCTCCAAGCATATCAAGCGCCCTTTTCAAAGTTTTTACTCCGTCCCATCGAAGCTCCGCATTGTAAAAACGGCCTGCACGAATCACATGCAGGTGACTATCAAACAAGCCGGGAATGACTGTTCTTCCAGCTGCGTCGATGATCCTTGTATTTTTAGCCTTGGATTTTAGTACCTGGGCATTGCTGCCAACAGACAGTATCTTGTCAGAGGCAATAGCCACCGACTGGGCAATTTGACCCTTTTCTGCCATGGTATGGACCTTGGCATTAATAATGATCAGATCGGCCCTGGGCTGTCCGAAAGTGAAACTGGAAGACCCAAGGAAGAATAGTACGAAAAGATGTCGGCAAAAGGTCTTCATAAAATTAGTGTTTGATCATCTCTCTTGAATACTGAATGCCGATCCCGTAAGTACCACCAAAATCTTTGAACAGATCCGTTACGGCGTTGTAAGTCGCACTTCTAGCCCAATCGCGCTGCAGTTCAAGAACGTATTGCATCGAATTCATAGGGGTTGCGCCAGCTTTGATCATACGCTGGACTGCCATTTCATGTGCCTCCGCACTTACATCACCGCAGGCATCGGTTATCACGTAAACCTCATAACCTTCTTGCAGCGCGGAAAGCACAGGGCTCACGATGCAGACACTTGTCCATAATCCTGCAAAAACAATTTTCTTTTTACCTTTTCCGGTTATGGCTTTGTAGGTATTAACATCTTCCCAGGGATTCATGGTAGTCCGGTCCAGGTAGCCGGAAGATGCTGGCGGATAAGCAGCCAGTAATTCCGGAAATACAGGGCCGCTGAATGACTTCTCCGCAACTGTGGTTACCACTGTTGGTACACTAAATATTTTTGAGCCGCGGGCAATCAGTGCAACATTAGTCCTTAACTGATCAATCGTAATGTTTTTAACAGGAAATGCCATTTGGCTTTCATGATCAACCAATACCAGGGAATGGTTTGCGGGCGTTAGAAGTGATTCTGCGGGTTTTTGAGCGGAAATCTCTAAACAGATACTTAAACTGAATAAGAACACGAAGGCGAGTTTTTTTCTCATGATGGAATGGTTTGTCATACTGGAATTTGATCTTTCCTACACAGAAAGAGTTTGCAATTGCTTATGACAAAATTCCTCTAATCAGGCCCCTGATTCAATGTATGTATCGGGAGAATTGTTGTATTGGTGAAAAAATGAAGTTAAGAGTTTGGTTGAATTTATTATCTGTTTGCACCTCAGGCAAAAAGCGAAGAATGGGTTGCTTCTCTTTCGGTCGCATTGAATTTAAGCACAAGTGATATTCTTGTACCAGCATGATTTTCAAAAAAGATTTCAGCACCCAGATCATCGCTCAGCCCCTTCATCAGCTGGATGCCCAGTGAATTAACAGTATCATAACTTTCTTCATTCCAGCCAATTCCGTCGTCTTCAATCATAAGCGACAGCCGTCCATCATACTGGTGAAGTGAGACCCGTATAACACCATCCCGCTCCGATGGAAACGCATGTTTAAAGGCGTTTGTTACCCCTTCATTTACGATCAGGGCCAGAGGTACAGCCTGTGAAGTTGGGAGATTGACGGGGTCAATCTGCTGGATAATCGCGATATGTTGGGATGTACCAAAAGTTTCTGAGAGAAAAAGCAGAAAGTCAGCAAAGTAACTTTTCATATCAACGGTTTTTATATCGTCGGACTGGTAAAGCTTCTGGTGAATTAAAGACATGGCATAAATCCTGTTTTGGCTGGTTTCCAAAGCTTGCAGCGCCTCGTTGTCCAGATACGACGCCTGGCTTTCAAGAAGGCAAATAATGGTGTGCAAGTTGTTCTTTACCCGGTGATGGACTTCCTTTAAAAGCCATTCCTTTTCATTCAGCAGATGTTCCAGAATCTGATTCTTCTCGGTGATCACCGTATTTTTATGCTCAATTTCACGGCTATTTCGGGCATTTTGTCTGTACTTGGATAAAATCAATACTGAAACAAGAATGAGGAATAAAGCCACGACGGCCGCCATTACTGCACTTAAATTTGCATTTCGCAGCCTCTCTTCCTGAATTTTTGCATTTTGCCCAAGCAGTTTTATATTTTGATTTTTAATCTGAATCTCATCCTCTTTTTGCTGGGCTTCGAATGCAATACGCAACCTTTGCACTTCCCGTTCTCTGGACTGGGTCAGATCATAGTGACTGATATTACTGTAAATACTTAGGTGTTTAATGGCATCATAATAATTACCGGTTGCTGAGTCAGTTAAATAAACCATATAATGAAGGTGTCTGAATGAGCCATTGTTGAAAAAGTATTTCGGAAATTTCAGCTCCTGATATAAAAATGGCCTGGCCTTGGCAAATTGCTTTGAATCCGCATAAAGCTGAGCTAGTCCAGCCGTTGTACGCTGCACAGCGACTCCATACTTTTTGCTGATACTGTATGCTTTTTTGTAATAAATTTCCGATTTGTCAAATTTTTTCAGCCTCCGGTATATACGGCCCATAATTACATTGTGATAAATCCGGTCCGAAACTGTTTGAGGCGGAGCAGCTGCCAGCATTTTTTTCATTTGTTTTAGATCCTGCTGATGCCTGCTGGTTTTGCCATAAATATATTCTACATCAAAAAGAAACAAAGGGTCAGAAAGATTGTATCTGCCTGCGCGTTGTGCGTAGTGCTTGATTGCCAAGTTGATATAGCTAACCCCTTTATCAAATTCGTCGTTGTCGGTCCACATCATCGCATGATTGGCATAAATATCTCCTGCCATACTGGAATCTTTTGAAGCTTTCATCGCCTTTACCGCTTCAAGCGAGTAAAACAGTGCCCTAGACTGATCTCCGATATGAAAACAATACTCGCTCAGCGCCGATAAGGTAGTCTGGTAATTCCTGCTACCCGCTTTTTTAAATTGTGCAACAATATCAAGCAGCTCTTTTTCTGCCGTAGGTTGCTGTTGTTTGGCGTGAACCAGAGCGATGATCTGTCTGGCCTGGATCTCGTGGATGGTACTTCGGATCTCCGGATTGCTCCGGATAACCTCGTTGGCCAGCTCGGTAGCTCTGGCCCAGTCGTGCTTTCTGTCATCGTGATCGGCTTCGCAGTATGCATAGGCTAGCCGGAGCATCAGCTCAATTTTGAAGCTTCCGTTCAGCTGTGGAAGTAAATTTTCAGCTTGTTCAAATTCCTTTTTATCTATATCTACCAGTGCAGCGAACGTGATGGCTTCTTGCCAGGTGCGGGGTCTCTGCTCAGACTTCTTTTCTTTCAGTACCATTTGTGCATACGCGGCTGATTTATCCAAATCCTCGTAGCGCTTACGTGGTTTGTTGTAGTATAGATTTGCCAGTGAGATCAGCGCATTCTGGCGATCCTGGATATTTTCAGATGTATTTTGAATTACGGCTAATAGTTTTGGAAGATCGCTTTCGGGCACCACGGGCTGAGCAGGGTAAAACTGTGCGAGACACAAGTATGGGAAAGCGCAGATTATAGCCAGTGTAAAAAAACATTTCATAGGAAAAAGAATATTGCGGGGTAGCAGTTGCTTTGACATGATTATTCCGGTTTTCAGGCTGTCAAATCGAAAATACTCGAGAAGTTAACTACTAAAAAAATCATTTACAAAGGAAAACAGACTAATCTGAGCACAAAAAAATACCGTCTATAAACTGACCTGATGAATCACGAAATATCATGATCGAAAGGGATAAAATCACGATATATCATGATGTTTTTTCACTTGTATTTATCTAATTATCTGGTAGTTAATGTGTTGATTCTTGGCAAGGAATTTGTAACATAACTGGGATGAAATCTTCCGTTTACAAAGAAAATTAAATGCTAAAAGTTAATATTTGATAAGCCTGCAAAAAAAGCAAGATGAAAGAGGACAGCAATCTAATACAGAAAGTGGGCGCAGAACTTTTATCGGTGAAGCGTATGGGGCATCTTAGCGGAATTTTTAACACCACCCTCAAATCCAGTCTCAGATATGCGCAAGCCGCGATCTTTATCTTGGATACAGAATCTAATCTGCTTCGCAATTTGTTTCACAACGAGGAGCCACTAGGGCAAGAACACTTTTTTTTAGCAGAAGTAGATCTCAAAGAACTTTCCGCAGAAGAGGTATTATTGGCAGATAGTCAGGAGCTTGACGGTTTTGGCGAGTTTTTGGTCCAGGGTAATTGGCAGCACGCTAGGTGCCGTAAATATATTTCTGATACTCCGGCAAATGGTTCTCGGATTTTAGTTTTTCCACTGCGTGACAGAAACGATTTTATCGGAAATCTGTTTCTGCATTTTCAAAATGCATCTGATTTCAGCTCTGATAAAGTAAACCTTTTGAAGCTGCTTGCCATTAACATCAATATGGCTGTGATCCGCGTTCTTGCTCAGGAGCGTATACTCTTGCCCGGAAATAACGATCAGCATTTAAAACTACTCAATCTGAGTTATTCGCTGACAGGTGTACAAAACATTGAAGGCTTAAATTCAGTTGTGTCCGAGATAATTTTGCCGATGTTTGAAGCCGACAGCTGCGTGGTAATGTTGAAGAGTGAAGAGCAATTACACCGGTGTTATATGAGAGTAATCCGGCCTGAATCACGGGAGCAGCAGATAGATGAAGACGTTTACAGCGGGCCATTTCCTGTGCAGGAGTATTGCTACCAAAACACCAATGATGATTGCAAACTGACCATCTTCAGCATGGAAGGCCTGGCAAGCCAGATGACCAAACCTGCATTCTTTCATGCTGAAAAACAAAATGGAATTTGCGAGAAAGCAACTTATCCGATCTATTTGGAAGATTCTAAAATAGGATATCTGTTTTTTAACCGGGCCCGCTCCAACGTGCAGATCGATCTGGATAACTCGGATATAAAACTGATCCTGTCACAGTTTTCCAAAGCCATCCTTTATACAATTGATCAGGAGCAAGTACGAATACGTCTGGAGCAAAAGGATATGCTGATTGGACTGGGAATACGGTTCGCGTCTGTGCGAAACAATGAAGAGCTGCTGGAAGAAATTCATCAGAGTCTTCAAGAGGTAATCGGCTTTACGCATACGAATCTGGCGGTAATCAACAATGGCAAGTCAAGTATCGATACTTATTTTGTTGATCCTTGTCTGGCCGCTCTACAGCATTACGATTATTCAAATCTTCTTTCCGGATCACCTTCGATAGATGATGGATTTATAGGGAAGGTGCTGCTAAGCGACGAACCGTTGGTTTTTGACCTGGAAAATCCTGCCATTACGCGTCCTCTGCCGGGTTATTTAAAGATCAACTATGACAGGGGGATTCGTCAGGTAGTGATGACAAAATTCACGAAAGAGAAAGATTTATTTGGCTTTTGGATATTAGCATTTGATCACAATAACACAATTTCCAGAAATGTGCTGCTTATGATCCGGGACGTTGCAAGACAACTGTCGGTTGCAGTCCAGAACAATTTAGTCAATATCGAGCACGAGCGCCAGCATAAAGAGCGTGACCGCTTGATGCAGTTTAACAGTTCCATCGTCGCAATCAAAGATAAAAGTAAGCTCGTTGAAACAATTAAAGAGCATCTTAGAGAATTATTCAAAATAGACAATTTCCTTGTTTGGTCCCTATCTCATGACCAACAATTCCGGTCGCCGTTTCTTTTTGACGAAAACGCACTATTTGATCGTCAACCCGACTTCAGGACTCCTAAAGAGCATTACCTGAAAAATGAGGGAGGCATTTACAATGATATATTAAAAGAGGCGGGTGTATGTTATTTTGATGCCGGTGAGCTGGAAGCAGAAGACACAGGACATCCCTTTTTTTATGAACCGGCCCAGCTGGCGGATCAGACATGCATTGGTGGAAATGCTTTGCGGGTGGGTAATGAAGTCGTTGGTATTCTGACATTTTCAAGTCAGCATATCCATTTGGTAAAAGAAAGAGAAGAATTGTATCTAAGTATTTGTTCGCAGCTTGCAATCGTGGCATCCAACCTGTTTTCAACTGAGAAGATCTCTGAGCAGTTGGCGGAAATCAGCCGTTTCAAAGAGCGCTTGGAAGATGAAAAGATTTATTTGCAACAGGAGCTGGAGATATCTGTAAATAAGTCTGATATGATTGGCAATAGCCAAGAAATAAGGGCTGTCCATAAACTGATTGAGCAGGTTGCCTATACGGATAGTTCGGTATTGATTTTAGGTGAGACAGGAACCGGAAAAGAACTTGTTGCACGTTCCGTTCATACGAATTCGCCACGCAAATCCAAGCTGATGGTTAAAGTAAATTGTGCTGCGCTGCCGGCGAATTTGATTGAATCCGAACTTTTCGGACACGAAAAGGGGAGTTTTACGGGCGCTGTTGAACGAAGGCTTGGAAAGTTTGAACTTGCAAATAATGGAACATTATTTCTTGACGAGATAGGGGAAATGCCTTTGGATCTGCAAGGCAAACTTCTCCGTGCTCTGCAGGAAAAGGAAATCGAACGTGTTGGGGGAAAAACTGTGATCAAAGTAGACGTTCGTGTCATTGCAGCCACTAACCGAAACCTGGAAAAAGAAGTAGCCCTGGGAAATTTCCGAAGCGATCTTTTTTACAGGATCAATATTTTTCCGATCCGTCTGCCACCTCTTCGCGACCGTACCAGCGATATCCCTTTGTTAGCCAGTCATTTTATATCGAAGTATGCTGCAAAGGCGGGCAAAGATATAAAATCTTTAAGCGGGAAGGTGCTCCGGGAATTGCAGCGATACAACTGGCCAGGCAATATCAGAGAATTAGAACACATGATCGAACGGGCAGTACTGCTTACACGAGGTGATACACTCAACGTTGTGGACATTCCCACGGCAGATTCTGATATGCCGAATGAAAGTATGTATCTTGAAAAAAAAATAAAGACGCTGGACGAAAACGAGCGGGATCATATCATCAGGATTCTTAAATTGTGCCGGGGCAGGGTCACCGGACAGAATGGGGCAGCTGCTCTTCTGGGAATACCGCCAAGTACCTTAAATTCTAAAATGAAGCGGCTTGATATCAATAAAAATACGATCAAGCCCAAAAATTAACTTTATCAGCAATAAAATTCATGCAGGATACCTTATTAATTGTTGAGGATCAATTCATCGAAGCCAATAACTTGAAAATCATTCTCTTAAAGGCTGAGTATCGTGTTTTGCCTATCGCCCGGTCTGTGGATGATGCGCTTGAAATCATTGATGTGCAAGTGCCTGATTTGGTGTTATTAGATATATTTCTGAAAGGCGAGCGAACAGGAATAGATCTTGCCCATATACTAAAAGCGAGAGGAATAGCCTTTGTGTATCTGTCAGCAAACTCAGATAAGAGTGTTTTTACCGCTGCGAAAATGACTGGCCCTTACGGTTTTCTGATCAAACCTTTCCGTGAGCGCGATGTGCTGGCGATGCTCGATATCGCCTGGTATCATCATTCCCAAAAAAATATGGTCAGGGAGAGTGAGTCGAAACATAAAAACCCCGTAAACATAATCAGCAAGGACGGAGAGCTGAAAAAGATTGTGGGTGAAAGCGATTCGATTCAGGCTGTTCTGAGGAATGTGGAAACCGTAGCAGAAACAAACGTTCCTGTTTTACTGCTAGGTGAAAGCGGGACAGGAAAAGAACTGATTGCCAAACTTATCCACGAGCTTTCCCATCGCCGTAGCGGCAAGCTTGTCGTTGTGGATTGCGCTGCCATGCCGCCACATCTTATCGAATCCGAATTATTCGGTCACGAGAAAGGGAGTTTTACCGGTGCGACCGAAAAGCGAATCGGTAAATTTGAGCAGGCAAACGGTGGTACCGTCTTTTTGGATGAAATTGGAGAGCTGCCCCTGGATCTGCAAGTTAAATTTTTAAGGGTATTACAGGAGACGGAAATAGAACCGATTGGAGGGAAACGCAGAAAAGTGGATGTCCGGATTTTGGCGGCGACAAATCGTAACCTGGAAGAAGAAATGGCAAACGGAAGATTTCGTCTGGATCTGTATTACAGACTAAACATTTTTCCGATACAATTGCCCTCATTGAGACAGCGAGAAGCTGATATACTTCCACTTGCCGAACATTTTTTAAAAGTACAGGCTGACCGGTTCGGCAAAGAAATTACCGGATTTTCGGACGAGGCAAAACAAATGTTAGTCAGTTATCAATGGCCCGGCAACGTTCGTGAGCTCGAAAATCTGGTCACCCGCTCCATTCTTCTATGTGTTGGCAGCCAGATCACAGACGTACAAATTCCGAAGGTTCATCAACTTGGCGAGGCGGGTGCGGACCTGAAGATTAAGACGATCACAGAAAGCGAAAGAGACCTTATTTTGTCAGCACTCCGGGAATGCAATTGGAAAATATATGGTCCTGGCGGCGCCGCCGAGCTGCTGGATATTAATGCCTCAACACTAAAATCCAGAATGAAAAAACTGGGTATTTAAAACGCCTTTTCATCATTTTTTAGGAAACGATATGTCGCTAATTTTCATTTTCAGCGATATAACACTAAAATTTAAACTGAATTTTATTTCTAAGTATCTCATAAACAATTGATTGATGATTGGCAAGAGTTTTTAATAGACTATCACGAACCATTGGTAACGTGATTCTTATGAAAAACCTTAATTTCTTTGAAGATCAGGCACTCAGGCTGCCTCTGCCCATCACTTATGGACATAATGAGCCTTTCGAAATAAAAATGCTTAACGCTGAAAATTTTTCCGTATCCAAACCCGGACAGGAGCAGATTGGTGAGATTATCTGGGTTACGAAAGGAAGTTTTCAGCTTCTGCTGGATATGGAAAATTATTCCGTGTCGGAAGGAATGATCCTTTTGCTTGCACCCGGCCAGGCTTTTTACATTGGCTCAGCCGTCGGGCTGGAAGGTTTTTCGGTCCGCTTTCCGTTGAATGTGGTCTGGGCAGATTCTGAGTCGCCATTTCCTAGCGGGACCTTTGGCACTTCCCGGTTATTTGATGTCGATACGACCACGAAAATGACGCTGATGAGGGTTTTCCAGTGTATAGGCTGCGAACTGTCGACTTCCCACAGTCAGAAAACAGAGGTTTTATCGGGATATCTCAGGATCGTTTTGATCTATTTGATCAGACAGCAGTCAACTGTGCTGCGCACTTCATTCAAAGCCGATATGGCAACATTGGCAAAGAAATTTTTTGACCTACTCGAAAGGCGGTATCATGTCAACAAGAAAGTGAGCGAGTACGCCGATCAATTAGCTGTTACCCCGAATTATCTGAATTATGTAGTCAAGCAGGAAACCGGAAAGTCGGTCAGTGCAAATATCCGAAGCCGTTTGTTACTGCAGGCGAAACGGATGGCGCTTCTTCAAGACGTCAATATGAAGACTGTTGCCTACAAATTAGGATTTGATGATCTGGCTCATTTTAGCAAGTTTTTCAAAATGGGCTGTGGTTGCAATTTTACAACATACCGAAAGAGATGCCCCAGCTGATGCCAAAGCGTCAAGAGGATCGCCATGTAATTCCTGCCGTGTTGCCTTATTTTTTTCTGCGTTTATATACCATAGTTTAGATATAATGTCTGCTGATAAGTAACATTCCGTAGGTCCAAGTTCATTAAAAACTCCTTTAAAAATCAAAAATCTTATGAAACCAAAAAGACAAATTAGGGCTTGCCTTGCCTGTATCGTATTTCTTTCACTCCATGTTTCGCTGAACGGATTTGCAAAAGATTTTAATTTTAATTTATTCTATCAACAGGATGATAAACCTACGATAATTCTGGTGCATGGTGCGTTCGCAGACGGTTCGAGCTGGAACAATGTGATACCCATTTTACAAAAACAAGGCTACCAAACTATCGCTGTTCAAAATCCACTTACTTCCCTGCAAGATGATGTTGCCTTTGTGGAGCGGGCGATTAATGAAGCAAAGGGGAGTGTAATTTTGGTTGGTCATTCCTGGGGAGGTGTTGTCATTTCTCAGGCTGGAAACGCAGAAAAAGTCAAGGCTTTGGTCTATATCGCTGCTTACGCATTGGATCAGGACCAAAGCCTCGAAAGCATCAGTAAAGATGCCTACGAAGTCAGGAAAATACCAAATGTACCTGGTTTTGCAGATCCTATCGTTTCTGACGGCTATATCAGGCTGAAAGAAGAAACCATCGTAAAGTACTTCGCACAAGATTTGCCGGCGCAGCAGGCGAGGCTGATCGCGGCCGGGCAGGGGCGGCTTCACGTGAGTGCATTGGGCGCTAAGGTGTCAAATCCTGCATGGAAAAGTAAGCCAACTTTTTACATT
Organism: Dyadobacter koreensis; assembly: GCF_900108855.1. Lineage (GTDB taxonomy): Bacteria > Bacteroidota > Bacteroidia > Cytophagales > Spirosomataceae > Dyadobacter > Dyadobacter koreensis. The sequence goes on along the minus strand of NZ_FNXY01000007.1, from coordinate 95,343 downwards.
GTTTCGGACAATGATCAGATCATTTCTCCCAAGTTGGAAGGTGAAATGGCCGCTAAAATTCATGCAACTGTTTTTCACATTCCTGCAAGTCATGTGGTTATGCTGTCAAAGCCTGAAAAGGTAGCTGAGATTATTTTAAAAGCTGCCGCCATTAAATAATGAATGAATACCTAGACAGTTTTTTTGATTTTATCGGTAATGAAGTTGAACTTGATGACGATACAAGATTATTTATCAGCCGTCATTGCAGGCTTGTCAGGGTAGCCAGGGGGGAGCTGTTTTTAAACAACGGCCAGGTATGCAACGATGTCTACTTTATTGTCGAAGGGCGCGGAGTATCATATTTCACAGATACCAAAGGAAAAACTACAACCTGGTTTTTTCATTTTAACAGTCCGGATGCGCAGGTTAAGAATATTTTTGCAGTCGATTACCGCAGTTTCTTATCGGATCGTCCATCGGATCTTTCCATTCAGGCTACCTCGGAAATCATAGCTATACATTTTACAAAACGACAAATTGAGTTGCTGACTGAGGGTTCAGATATCTTGGAAACCTGGATTGCAAAACTGAATGAGAAAAGCCTGATCATGGCTTACAATCGAATTGCCACCTTGTTAATTTTTTCTGCCACCGAGCGTTACGAACAGTTATTAAGGGATGAGCCCTATTTGCTTGACTTGTTCTCGAATTATCACATTGCAACGTATCTGAACATTACGCCACAGTCCCTCAGCAGGATCAGGGCAAGGCTCAGTAAAAAGGGCGTTGGCTTAGGTCCGGGAAAGAGTAAATGACCTTTGGAAAGCATCCGTATTTATTACCCTGGGTGAATGCTTTTTAAGTTCGTTGGCGGCAGTTTTGCGAAAACAATTTTGAAGACAATATGAAAGCTTTTCCGGAAAAACTAAAAATCTATTTTAAAGCAAAAATCAATTATCTGTTTATTTTATCAGCCGTAGCTGTTGTGTCATGTACGGGCAAAGGGGCTCGTGAGAATTTATCAGAATATTACGGCCTGGACACTGCGAAAATTCAAACCGCAGGTGTCAGAATGATTCCGGTCAAAACATCTTCGGGTACTTTTAAGGTTTGGACAAAGCGGATTGGAAACAATCCTGAAATTAAGGTTTTACTGTTGGCCGGAGGCCCGGGATTTCCGCATGATTATCTGGAGGTGTTTGAAAGTTTTTTTCCAAAGGAAGGAATTGAATTTTATTATTACGACGAGTTGGGCTCTGGTAACTCGGATAAATCTTCGGATACAACCCGGTTCACGGTGAAGAGCGCTGTTGAGGAACTCGAACAGGTTCGTGCTGCGCTTGGTCTGGGCAAAGAGAATTTTTATCTTTTTGGGCATTCCTGGGGGGGGGTGCTTGCGATGGAATATGCGCTGAAATATCAAAAGCATGTTAAAGCACTTATCGTCTCAAACATGTGTGCGAGCGGTAAGGAGTTTAACCGTTATATTCAGGATGTGCTGGTCAAACAAATCCCTGCTGCTGCACTGGACAGCATAAACATGCTTTCGGTACGGGGAGATTACACCAATCCGAGGTATTCGGCTTTGGTGACCCAGCATTTTTACAGTCAGTTTGTGTGTCGTATCCCCGTGCAGCAGTGGCCCGAACCTTTTACCAGAACGCTTGGGAAACTTAACCAGCCATACTATATGGCTATGCAGGGACCGAGTGAATTTGGGATCGTGGGTAGTCTGAAAGACTGGGATATATCCACCCGTTTAAAACAGATTAAGGTTCCTGCGCTGATGATTGGAGCCAGGTATGACGAGATGGATCCTGGTCATATCCGATGGATGAGCCGCCAGGTAGCCGACGGGAAATACCTGTACTGCGACGAGGGAAGTCATTTGAGCATGTACGATCAGCAGCAGCTTTACATGAACGGGGTGATCGAATTCCTTCGGGAAGTTTCCGAATAGCAAAACAAGCAAAAGACTTTGGAAAAAATAGCTTTGTAAAAGCAAAGAGTGCCATTGTTTAACTTTGGCACTCTTTTTTTTTTGCTTAGTCGTAAGATCCACTGAAACAGCAAGATTTCATGCTGTCACCAATATTTTTTGCATAAACGTTCTGATATTTTCAATGATCTGTTGTGATGCTTCTTCAAGAGCAAAGTGTCCTGTTTCGTAAAGATAAATTGCTGCGTCCGGAACATCCCTAAGATATGCCTTTGCACCTGGTTCCGGAAAAAATGGATCGTTTGTACCCCAGGTTATGAGCACCGGCGGCAGATTGTCCCTCAGATATTTTTGCCACTGAGCATAGCGCTTTATGTTATTTTGATAATCATAAAGCAGGTCAAGTTGCATGCGCTCATTTCCCGGCCTGGAAAGTTTTGCATAGTCCAGGTTCCAGTTATCGGGACTGATTGTTTCGGGATTTTTAGCACCGAAAGTGTATTGCCACTGAATGCTTTCCAGCGTAAACATGGCCTTCATAGGCATTTCTGTTTCCAGTGTGCGGTTCTGCCAGAATTTCCGCGATTCTGCAAAACCCTCACTCAGGCCTTCTTCATATGCATTCCCATTCTGAACGATCAAGGCTTTAATTCTTTCAGGATGAGCTGTTGCGATGCGGTACCCGATCGGAGCTCCGTAATCCTGGATCATTAGTGTGTAGCTGGAAATATTCAGACTTTCCAGAAAAAGATCTATCACGTTTGCCAAATTATCAAAAGTGTATTGGAAACTATCGGGCGACGGAAAGTCGCTGTTTCCAAAACCCGGATAGTCGGGAGCTATCAGGTGATACTCATCTGACAGTTCGCGAAGGACTTCCCGATACATATGCGATGAGGTCGGAAACCCGTGGAGAAGCACCAGGGTATGTTTTAAAGGATCGCCGGCCTGCCGGTAAAATATATTCAGACCGTTCACTTCCTGATATTTGTAAGTAACGTTTTGAGTCGTCATAGATAGCGAAAAATAGTTTGCAGATTAATTAAAAACCGAATTTCAAAGCTATTTCATCTGAGCTTTTGTTAAAATGTATCTATGCAGTTAAGCCTTGTATAATTCTGATTCAATCAAAAAATATATCGATCGGGGTACTGCCCAGAAAAATTTAGTTGGTTAAAATGTATATGCGACGAGGAGTTTTTTACAATGGTGTTTTTTGAATTTTGTTTCTGAAAGTCGGCAAATCTTTGTTTTTCGGGTACAAATATTTTAATTTGAGTGAAACGTGAAACCCTTGAAAGTATAGCCATGAAATATTTTCTTTTTTTCAGTATACTGATATTTTTTAGCGCATGTCAGAGAAACGACTACGTTGTTGGTACTCCCGAAAAGGAAGGCGCAACCTACGATACCGGGCCTGTTTTGCCTGAGCTTCGACATGTCAAAAATGATACTGCACTTGTGGCGCTTTACCCCAGCGCCAGAGTCTTTTATTTAGACTTGAAAATTAAAAACAGTGAGCGATACATTAACATGATCAGGTCTGCACAAAAGCATAACAAGCCGGTAAGGGCCAAAATCTTTACAAGACCCTACACAATGAACGGAGAAGAAATCTCTGAAATTTATCCGCCTACTGAAAAGGATATTCAGGTTTTTAAGGCTGCAATGCGTCCGGATTAATGCAGTCGATTATCATATAGTACAACAAAATGGCCTATTTCCATGTTTGAAAGCATAGCAATACTTTTTCCAATATTTTTCCATTCCTGATTATATTTGAGTCTGATTTATGTTTGAAAAAATTCTACTGTCAACCGGGACATACAGCGACTACGAAATAGAATTGTTTGAAAAATCCATCAGCTTACGTCAGGTTGGGAAAAAGGAAGTTTTGTTGAGAGAAGGGCAAGTCGCAAAATCAGTTTCGTTTATTGTCGAAGGGGCAGTTTTTCAATATCGACACAACATTGAACACGAACGTGAGATTATTGAGCTGAACATTTCAAATGAATGGTTTTTTAATCACGCGAGCCTCACCGGTCAAAAGCCTTCCGAGTTATTTATCGAAGCCTTTACAGAAAGTATTGTTTTGGAAGTGAGTCTTGATGTTATACATTATCTCACCGGAAAATCATTGGCATTTTTGCAGTTAAACAGGATTTTAGAAGGAGCTGTATCAAGGCTTCAATTTTTTGACCATGCGATGACGCCGATGGAGAAATATCAATTCGTACTGAAAACGAGGCCTCAATTGGTTCAATTATTCCCACTAAGGATGATTGCTTCTTACCTGAAAATATCTCCGGAGACACTAAGCAGGGTCAGGGAAAAGATCACCAGAGGATAGCATATTTCTTGATCGGAATCAAGTGGTGAAATTGGTGTAACAGCCTAACTTTGATTTTGAATTTAAATTTTAAAGCGTAGAAATATGGAATATACAGCAGTATCCATAAGGCCTTTTATAGGTGCTAATGATTTTGAATTGTCTCGAAGCTTTTACCGGGACCTCGGCTTTCAGGAAGTGATTTTGACGCCAGATATGTCCTTATTTAAAACTTCAAATTTGGGATTTTATCTGCAAAATGCATCTGTCAAGGACTGGATAGACAATACAATGATTTTTCTGGAAGTTGAAGATGTGGGATCGTTCTGGCAAAAGCTCGTTTCACTTGATTTAACCGCGAAGTACAAGAACGTTCGACTGCTTCCGATCCGAAGCGAATCCTGGGGCAGCGAATGTTTTCTTCATGATCCGTCTGGAATTTTGTGGCATTTCGGGGAGTTTTTCGGGAAATGACTTTTTAAATAAATAAATAAATAAAAAGTAAAGCCGTAAATTAAAAATTGCCTCCGTTCACCCGGAGGATTGGTATGTAAAAGTTCAGCTAAATTAAGCTGCACTTCATCGCCTGGGTGCGGGCAAACTTGTCTTGCCGGACGAGCACTTTTGGGTTATAATTCATCAATGGGAAGATTGGCGGTCGGGTATCTTACAGATATAAATTTCAAATAAATCTCTGTTTTATGTGACATTCGAGTCAGAGCTGCGAATAATTGACTGTAACAAACATAATCGATTCTTAATCTCAAGACGAACAGCCGAATGTTTTTTCCAAGAGATACCGCCAGTTTTCTAAATGTAATTGAGGCTAACAAAGGCATTATATACAAAGTAGCGAATGCCTATTGCCGTGACAATGAAAACCGAAAGGATCTCATTCAGGAAATTATTTTACAGCTGTGGCTCGCCTTCCCAAAATACAACGGTCAGTTTATGATAACGACCTGGATGTACCGGATAGCGCTGAATGTATCAATTTCTTTTTATAGAAAAGAGACGACCCGGGACAAATTAAATCAGCCGTTGAGCGCAGATATATTGAGTTTGGTTACAGACGACCAACCTCTGGAACAAGATTCCGAACTAGCCGTGCTTTACAGGTTTATCAGAGAATTAAAAGAACTTGACCGGGCGCTCATTTTGCTATACCTGGAAGAGCGAAGTCAGCAGCAAATTGCGGAAATCATTGGTATAACATCTTCCAATGTTTCTACCAGGCTTTCCAGAATCAAAGAACAATTAAGACAAAAATTCGCAACCCTGAAAAATTTATAAGCATGGAAGATTCTGAGCTTGTCGCGCTGTGGCGTTCGTTCGACAAAAGACTTCACGACAGCCTTATTTTAAACCGTCAAAATGCGGCGGCGATCACATTGATCCGAATCAAATCGCTGTTAGGTTCCATGGCTCCAATGAAGATTTTTATTATTGCTGCAAGTCTGATGTGGGCCACTTTTCTAAGTATTGTATTGTATCGGACTTATTCTTTCGCAAGTCCCTTTTTCTGGATTTCAATATTTATACATGTCGTGACAATCACAGTGGTAATCGGAATCTACATTTACCAGGTTGTGTTGATTTATCAGACTGATATCAGCGAGCCTCTTTTCAAGACTCAATACCGGCTGGCGAGATTGAAGAGTTCTACGTTATTGATAGCACGATTAATGTTTTTGCACGCACCTGTCTGGTCCACATTCAGCATTAGCGAAAGAATGTTTGAAAATCCTTTTTGGCTAATGATCCAGCTTTCAATTACGACCATATTTGTCATTTTAGCTATCTGGTTTTTCGTCAACATAAATTATGAGAACCGGAGTAAAAAGTGGTTTCGCTATATCTTTAGAGGTAAGGAATGGGACCCGGTAATTCAATCCATGGAAATGTTAAAAGAAATTGAAGAATATCAGTCAGATGATCGGTATCGGTAAACCAGGATGTTTATACCCTGAGTAGGTTGTGCAAAATAAAAAGGTTTGATATATTTTCAGTTAAAAGATTGTCTTTTAAATAGAACAGGCGTCATGCCGACCTCCTTTTTGAAGAGTCTGGAAAAATAGGAAAGGTTATCAAATCCCATTGCATATGCGATTTCTGACACTGTTTTATTTTCTGACAACAGAAGATTTTTTGCTTCGGACATCAAATAAATGTGGATATGTTCAAGCGCAGTTTTTCCACTTTCCTGCTTTAAGACATCCGATAAATAGCCAGGTGAAATATTCAGCTTTTCTGCCATATACTGAACAGATGGAAGGCCTTTGCTGGCGAGTAAACCATTTGAAACATAGGAGTCCATTTCGGAAATGAATTTACTGACTGTTCTGCCGGATATTTCTGACCGATTTATAAATTGTCTTTTGTAATAACGCTGCGCATATTTTAGTAGCGTATCAACATTTGCCAATATAATTTCACGGCTGTATTCGTCCTGATTGTTATAGTATTCGCTCTCAATTTTTCGGTACAGATCCCAGACGGTACCTTCTTCTTTCGGAGAAAGATGCAGCGCCTCGTTAGTTTCGTAATCAAAATAGTGATATTTCCTGATTTCCGTGTGAAGATTATGACCATTTAAAAAGTCTTCGTGAATGAACAGAAGAAATCCGTCTTCATCCAGATGGAGATTCTTCATTTCAATGATCTGACGCGGCCTGACAAACATCATAGACCCGCAATCATGATCGTATCTCGTGCGGCCATAAAGGATCACGCCTGATTTTAGTTTTTTAAATCCGATCATATAAAAGTCGCTTGTGAAGGCACGGTCCCCAAGCGTGCAGACTTTATTGCATTGGTAAATACTGAATAATGGATTTTCAGCCGGTGGCATTCCGTTTTCGCGGTGCAGCTCACTCAAATTTTTATAGTGTTTCATATGGTGGACTAATGTAATATTCAAAGAATAACAGTACAATCAACATGTTTAGAAATGTAGATTGCACTGTCGTATTTCAAAATAAAATTGGTTAGTGGCCATGCGCCTGGGCCGAGATTTCTTTCCAGGTTTCAAACTCATTCAGACGCTGATGATAGACTTGTTTTACAGCAGGATAGGCAACTTTACCTAATAAAAAATGCAGCGGAGGATTTTCTGAATCAATTAATTGTAAAACAGCACCAGCCGTGGATTCCGGTTTTCCCCATGAATCGGGTGTAGCATTTTCAAAAAATGCTTTTTTAACCGGCCCGTAAGCCTCGTTTGGCTCGGTCTGAAAAGCTGACGCTCCGGCCCAGTCGGTTGAGAATCCGTTGGGCTCAATTAAACTTACTTTTATACCAAAATCTTTTACTTCACTCGCCAGCGTTTCGCTTAAACCGTTAACCGCATACTTTGATGCATTGTAAAGTCCCAGGACGGGAAGCGAAACAAGTCCCAGAAAACTGGAAACCTGGATGATGTGCCCGTTTCTCTGCTCTCTCATCACCGGAAGGACCGCCTGGGTAATCCAGAGAAGCCCAAAAAAATTGGTCTCCATTTGGTCCCGGGCCTGCTTCTCTGTTGTCTCTTCTATCGCACCGAACAAACCGAAACCCGCGTTATTGATCACGACATCGATGCGGCCGAACTGTGTCTTCGTTTTCTCAACCGCAGCAAAACACGCTTCCCGGTTATTGACATCAAGCTCAACCGGAAAAACTGCATTACCGAATTCGGCTACCAGATCACTAAGATCTTCTGTATTTCTCGCCGTTGCTGCTACTTTATCTCCACGTTCTAAAAGTGCTTTTGCCCAAAGTTTACCAAAACCACGTGAGGCACCGGTAATTAAAATTATTTTTGACATTTTGTTTATCGTTTTAATACACTACAAAGGTACCGCGGGTCCTGGCAGTGGCTTTGACACAAAATCAGGGATTGCTGACACATTTCGTGGATTTAAGAAATCGCAGTCAAATGGGAGCAGGCTGCAGGACATTTTTATTATTTTTAGACGCGAAAATAATCTTGTGCGGTGAATCGAGGCTGATTTTACTTGCTTCATTTAAACTTTTAACCTGCTCCGCGTTCAACGTAAGATCAAGCGTGCCGAGATTATCTTCCAATTGTTTCAAATTACGGGGGCTGATGATGGTAACGAAGGGATAACAAAGTTGTCGCGCTCACTGGTAAGAACATCTCCCGGATAAGTCTCTGATCGACCACCTTGATAGGCATCGGCGGTATCGATGTAATTTCCGCGAGCTTCGGCATAACGGTCGAAAACAGTTTTTGCCTCTTTTGATGCCCCAAATGGCCAGACGGTTCCGAAGTTTCCAGTACCTGGCGCTAAGGTAGAGACATGAACTCCCGATTTTTGTCCAAAAACTTTATAGTCCATGATTAAAAAAATAACGATCGTTATATTAATTACAAAAAAAATAGATTTAACTTCCTTGTAAATGAACTTCAATTATCACAAATGATGCGCATAGATCTTTTCTAAGTTGATTTCAAAGCGCATAGATCAGTCAAATATTCGTTCCTGCAACTTTCTGTCCGAAATTCTGGTAATTTTTAATATAACGATCGGTATAAAAAATGGTTCCGGTTTTTATGAATTTCCAATGCAGCCTCATTTCGGTTGAAAATGCCATTATCGGTTTTGAGCAGGGGACAAATCGAATTAAACACACAATTACTTATAAAATTTTTCTTATGAATATAGGATCTTCCGGTTCGGGATTCTCGGCGATTTTCTCATATCGACTTTTTTTAGAAAATTCGTATATAAATAAAGATCGTTAGTTGGGTAAAATTCTTTTCTGAACCGTGATTTGTAAGACTTTTTTATCAATAATTCTGAAAATATATCCCGCCATTTTGATAGATTCTGTTCCTTATTGACTGACTGCAAATTTAAGGTTTTGAAACTGAAGGATTTTTCATTGATTTTCTGCGCTTCATTTGGCCGATGCTGCCGGAGGGTATCATTAGTGCTGAAATACAGTTCATGGACCTGATCCGATACCATTGCCGGATAGTAACTTTATAAGTTGAATAACCTGAATGTGACTATGGAATGGTAAATTTATGATCCGGACCATCCGGGCACCATAAGTCGTTAACCAATTTTAGCCATGCCTTTTTACAAAGATCTTGTCATTGCCAGCCCGATAGAAACCGCGATGGACCGACTTAAAAAAGAAGACCGCATTCGGATTATACAAGGTCTGATCAGCCTGCGGGATGGGTTCGCGAAGGAGAAGATTCCGGAGCGTAGTCAGAACGAGAGCCTTCTGTTGGCAACCTGGAATATCCGTGAATTTGGACCTAAAAACAAAGGTGGGGAAAGACTTTTGGATACCTACTTTTACATTGCCGAAATTATCGCGGCTTTTGATCTGGTCGCTGTACAGGAAGTACGCGATGATCTAAGCGCAATTAACCAGGTTCTGCGGATACTGGGTAGCGACTGGCAATGTGTTTTTACAGATGTTTCCGATTCGAAAGGGGGAGGGAATATGGAACGGATGGCCTTTGTATTTGATACCCGAAAAGTCAAGCTCAGCGGTCTGACAGGGGAAATCGTCCTTCCGCCAAAGAGTGTGCAGTTTTCGAGAACGCCTTTTATGTGTGGATTTAAATCCGGCTGGACGGATTTCGTTTTGGCGACTGTACATATATATTATGGAGACTCTGTCGCCGAAGATCCAAGGCGACTGCAGGAAATTATTGATGTCGCCGGATTTATCAAAAAACGGAGCGAGGAGAAAACTGCCAGTACGCCCAATTGGATTGTTCTGGGCGATTTCAATATCTTCAAGCGAAGCGATGCGACGATGAAGGCTTTAACCGATGCAGGGTTTAAGGTTCCGGCCGCGCTGACAAAAGATGAAATCCCCGGCAGTAACGCGGATAAAAATAAATTTTATGATCAGATTGCATTGAAAGTAGATGACAATCGTTTCCGGTCTAAAGACAGAGCAGGTATTTTCGATTTTTTTCAATATGTTTTCAAGGAGTCTGAGAGCGAGATTTACAAACCATTCATCTCGGGAACGCTTAATTATAAAAACTGGAAGACATTCCAAATGTCAGATCATCTACCGATGTGGGTAGAAATCAAAATCGATTTTTCGACCGAATATTTAAAACAAAAGTTGCTGGAAAATTTTGGCGTGGCGTCCGCATAGTCATCAGGAAAGCGTGTTGTTTAATATTTCTTTGATAAATAAAAAATATTGTGTCTTAATCATATAAGGTTATGCCCCTTGTTATTTAATCTCAGAGTTGCTGTTCCTGAAATCGGCTTTTTTTAACGCTTTGAATTATCGAAAAGGATACAATATCATATTGAATTGTCCTGTTTCAAAGCAGCCTTACAAGGTGCCGCACCTTTCTTGACCTCCAAACTGCGCCGGATACCGAAAATTTATCATGAGAAAACTTTGTAAACTACAAGCCAGTGAGGACGTGATCGACTTAAAAAAGTTGGGAAAACAACTTTGGGAATTAAGCAATTTACAGGCTGTAATGCCTGAGATAAAGAATTAAAAGTGGATTTTCGGAATTCACATTTTGTTAATCTGTTTTTTGGAAAAACTTATTTTGAATCGCCTATTATTGCGCATTAAAATGATACTTTTCAAAATGAACCTCTATTTTAAGCCCTTCCTTTTCGTTTTTATAGCAATAAGTTTATCACCTTCGGTAGTTAATGGACAAGTCAGCAAATCATATCCTGCGTCTTTATTTCCCGACCGTGTAATCCTGGGGTTCAAGGGCAATCCTGCTTTTTCGCAAGCTGTAAACTGGCGTACCGATTCAACCGTACTGGAAGCTGTTGCAGCGATCCATGAAGCAGATCCGTCTCCTGATTTTCAGAAAAATGCAAAACTTATCAAAGCCAAAACCCAGCAAGTCGAGATCGATGGCAGGCTGGTGAATTATCATGAAGTTGATTTTACAGATCTTAAACCGGCCACACAATATGTGTGTCGTGTAGGAAATGGGACACAGTGGAGCGAATGGTATCATTTCAAGACAGCTTCTGAGAAAAATGATCCGGTATCGTTTCTTTATTTTGGAGATGCCCAAAATGATGTCCGCTCGCTTTGGTCACGAGCCATTCGCGGTGCATTCACTACGCTTCCGAAAGCTGATCTTATCATTCATGCAGGAGATTTGATCAATCGTGCCAATATAGATTACGAGTGGGGCGAATGGTTTGAGGCGGGAGGCTGGATCAATGGGATGATTCCAAGTTTATCATCGCCGGGCAACCATGAATATTATAAGGACGCAAACCAAAACGGAGTACTTTCTAAACACTGGCGGCCGCAGTTTGCCTTACCGGAAAATGGTCCGGAAGGTCTGGACGAAACCGCTTACTTTGTGGATTATCAGGGCGTAAGATTTATCTCACTGAATTCTCAGGAAGCAATAAACAGTGCAGATGTGATGGAAAAACAAGCGAAGTGGTTTGAGGAAAACATTAAAGATAATCCAAACCGGTGGACCGTCGTGTTTCATCATCATCCGATCTATTCTACGGCAAATGGGCGTGACAATGCGAAATGGAGAGAAAAAATGGAGCCTCTTTATAAAAAGTATCACGTTGATATTGTTTTGCAGGGCCATGACCATACGTATGCCCGAGGGATCAATATTCCTCTTGGACAGGTCAGAAAAAAACCTGATGGCCCGATTTACGTCGTGTCGGTAAGCGGCCCTAAAATGTATGAGCTCGGACTGGAAAACTGGATGGACAGGGCTGCTTCCAACACTCAGCTTTATCAGGTTTTGGATGTAAACCACAACAAACTATCTTTTAAGGCTTACACCGTGAATGGCGACACCTATGATGCTTTCGATCTTGTGAAAGATCAGAAAGGACAAAATACTTTGGTGGAACTTTCAGGTTCGCTAAAAATGCAGGAGCGTCTGAATCTGCCTGAGGATCTGCAGAAGCGTTTTAAAGAAGCAGACCTGAAAGAATACAATGAACGGTTTTTAAAGTATAAGCAGAGAAAATCAAATAAGTAGTCGTCAACATATCAAATGAAAAGATTTAAAGTTTACAAACATCCGAATGGCAGGTCAATCCAAGTGATTATTCAGGGGGATCTATCGGAGGATTTTACAAAGGTATACGTCGATATCGACGTGCTTATCAAGGATTCGCATGATGAAGATTTTCATAAGGTCATCGGAGAAAGTCATCCGAAATATTGGAAACTGAAACGATTGGAGCCGCACCAGGTGAAGGATATGCAAATTAAATACAGTGGTATATCAGCCAAGCAAATCCGGTTGGCGGTTAAAGAGTTTGAGCAATATTATTATGCTCATCCGCTTACGCTGGCAAGTGCAACGATGCCAAATCAGGTTGCTCGTGCAGGCTGTGTACACTAGGTAGAAAAAAGATGCAATGGTTTACGCCAAAATCTAAATTTCGTACATTTTAGAAGTGATAAGTAATTTCGTTCTGTGAGGGAGCCGGCCTTCCTGCAAAAAAACGGGGAGATACGCTTTCTGTAAGATACAACGCCACTGTAGTATCCGCCTGATCAGAACAACTTTTATTTGGATAATGCAGCCAAAACTTTTCATCACCAGTACTCATTAAAAATCTCATCCCTTTCTTAAAGTCGGTTGAACAGGAAATTATTTTCTTTTCAACCGGCTTATTGTTCATATTTTCTTCGGTTTTTAGACGTAACGTTTATGATTGACAACCGTCCAGTTGTTAAAGTGTATTTGGTCTGCCCATGCGAATCTTATTTATTTTAAAGTATTTAATGTGAATTAGTATTGAATTCATTGGAATAGATTTGTCTTAATGATATTTGGCAAAGGCGATTTTCTTCCTGTTTCATGATAACCCGATGCCTGAAGAAGATAGCGTTTTTGAATATTTTTCAAACGGATGTCTTAGTGATCGTTTGCTTTCTGACCGACATGTGTCACCATGGGTGCATCAGATACTTGTGATTTTCAGATTTTTGGGTAATTTTACATGCCCTCGAATTAATTGTATAAATACTATAAGATCTTCTGAAATAAGATGTTGAAAAAAGGCTTTGTGGTTGGGTGGCTGACACTGCTGTCTGGCATTGTTGCAGCTGTCTTCTGGTATAATGATTGGAAGTACCAATTGCCAACGCCTGTTCCTGCAAATTATAGGCCTGTGGCCAATGGAACCAGGATTGATTTCAAATCGAAGATTCCCGGACAATCAGATAAACCGCTGTTTTTACACTTTTATAATCCTCATTGTCCTTGTTCTAGGTTCAACAAAAATCACTTCAAGACCCTTGTGAATAGTTATGGAAAAGATGTCCAATTCGTAGTAGTTGTACTATCTGATGAAACCCACACAGTCGATTATATACAGGATAAAATAGGTCTGAAAATTCCTGTTATTTTTGATCAGACAGTTGCCGAACAGTGCGGTGTTTATGCTACGCCCCAGGCCGCCATCATAGGTCGGGATCAAAGGCTTTATTACAGAGGTAACTATAACGCCAGCCGATATTGTACTGAGGAGAAAACTGCATATGCCAGAATTGCAATCGAAGGTCTTTTAAAAAGTCAGTCTCTGCCGGCGGCGAACGTTCTGGCGATGAAATCTTACGGGTGCACCATTCCCCTTTGTAAAAATTAATCAGGGTATTTTTATGGAACACACTAAAATCTTATCAACCGGTTCGGTGAGTGATTTTCGATCAGTAAATAAGCAGCGGTCGGATCATGCGATGAATTATTTTTTAGGAAGCTATTTCGTCATTGGTCTGATCTTGGCCTTCTTTTATGACACCTGGTCCGTTGCTTTTGGCGTTGGGGGAATTCTGTTGATGGCGTATTATTCAGTAAAAAAAGCTTTGCCGGATTCAGACCTTTACCAGTACGTGCTGAGTGCGGTATTAGGTGTCTATATGGCGCAGTTTATCTTTCAAATGCATGGGATGTTTGAGATGCATTTTTTTGCGTTTATCGGAAGCGCGGTACTTATTACCTATCAGAACTGGAAGCTGCAGATTCCTATGTTGATGGTTGTTTTGATTCATCATGCGGTCTTCGGTTATTTACAAAATGCCGGGATGACCGAGATTTATTTTACCCGGCTGGAATATTTTGACATGCTGACTTTTGTCATCCATATGCTGCTTGCCCTCGCGATTTTTTTCATATGCGGCTTATGGTCATATCTACTCAATAAATATTATGAACTTCAAATTGCTCAGCATTTGAAAGTCGCTGAACTTCAAAAAGAAGCGCAGGTTTTGAGGGTTCAGAAACAAAAAGAAGAAATGCAGCGCAAGGCTAATAAGAGGCTTCGGGCATCTAACGCGAAGCTTGTCAAAGCTCGTTCAGAGGCAGAAAAGGCTAATCAGGCCAAAAGTATTTTTTTGGCTACCATGAGCCACGAAATACGTACACCCATGAATGGAGTGATCGGTATGGCAGCGTTATTGCAGGAAACCCAGCTTGATGAAGAGCAACGAATGTTTACTGACACAATTGCCAATTGCGGCGATACGCTGATTAATGTGATCAACGATATTCTTGACTTTTCAAAGATCGAGTCCGGAAATCTGGAGCTCGAGAAAAATGACTTTGATCTTCGTCAAAATATCGAGGATGTGCTTGATATTTTTGGAAGCAAGGCGGCTAAAATCGGTCTGGATCTCGTGTATCAGATTGAGCGGGACGTCCCGCTTCAAATTGTCGGCGATCCGTTACGCCTGAGGCAAGTTCTGATAAACCTTGTTGGAAATGCAATTAAGTTTACCCAGCATGGTGAAGTTTGTATTTATGTAAGTCGGGAACAATCAACTGGTCCGGAGAAATTTCAGCTGCGGTTTGATATACGTGATACCGGAATTGGGATTCCAGACGAAAAAATTCAGCATCTTTTCAAAGCGTTTACACAAGTTGATTCATCAACAACCCGAAAATATGGAGGGACAGGATTGGGATTGGCCATATCAGAAAAACTCGTGCAGCTTATGGGCGGGCAAATCAGTGTTATAAGCAAAGTAGAACACGGATCGACTTTTTCATTTACCTTGGAAACAACTCAGGGAGTAAAAACCCTGCAATCGCCGGTCGATCTCGACATGGACGAACATCGTGGTAAAAAAGTACTCGTCGTTGATGATAACAATACGAATCTCGAAATTCTTAAAAGGCAGTTGGAAAACTGGAATTTGCAGCCAATTCTGGTTTCATCAGGGGAAAAGGCAATGGAGGTTTTATTTAGCGGACAGGAGCTTGATCTGGTAATAACTGATATGGAAATGCCTGAAATGGACGGTATTACGCTGGGCAGAAATATCCAGCGTTACGCAGCAGATCTACCGATTATTTTACTAAGTTCAATTGGAGAAGAGATAAGGGATAGTGATCGCCGGCTTTTTGCATCTGTACTTCATAAGCCTACCCGGCAACATGTTCTGGCAAGACACATCATGGATGTGTTACAGAAAAAATTGATGGCAAAAACACAAGCGCCTGTGGTCAACAAGCTATCAGAGGAGTTTTCCCGGAAATATCCCTTCAGCATCCTTGTGGTGGAAGATAATCACATTAATCAGCATGTTATTGTCCGAATTCTCCAAAGGCTGGGCTACCAACCCGATCTTGCCAATGACGGGCAGGAAGCTGTTGAAGCGGCGAATTTCAAGGGTTACGAATTTATTCTGATGGATATGCAAATGCCTGTCATGGACGGTCTTGAAGCCACACGCATGATCCGTAAAACGGTCAGCAACCAGCCGATTATTGTCGCGTTAACCGCAAACGTGATGGAAGGGACACAGGATGAATGCTTTGACGCGGGGATGAACGACTATATTACCAAGCCAATAAAACTGGATGAGCTAACAGAACTGATCATAAAGTGGAGTTTTAAAGACAAATATTGAAAAATCTTTCAACTTGTCTGGTAAAATTTGCAAGTCTAACGGCTGACAACGAAAGTGGATACTGGAATCTTATAGTTGTTTAAATGACTTTTTGAATTCAAGTGCAGGAAGACTGTTTTGGTTTGAATAATTGCTGATCATCATAAAAGAAGTTTTTAGCGGAAATATGATACAAAAAGGATCCTGTTTCGAAAGTATCTTACAAGAGTTTCGTAACAGGATCGGGCAAACTGGTTTGCAATTTAATTCAGGGCGGGTGCTTTGGGGAAATCGATCGGAACCTGAGTAATCGCATAAAGATAGTTTGTGAATACTTTATCTGCGATCACAAGTAAAACATCAACTAAGTTCTCGTCTGTGTAACCAGCAGCGTAAAACGCGCCAATCACGTCTTCATCTACATGTCCTTTGTCTTCAGCAGCGTTTTTTGCAAACTTCGCAAGTGCATCATATTTTGAGTCGAAAGAAGCAGCACCCTTGCGGATCTCTAAGATTTGCTCATCAGTAAAACCGTTCATCTTTCCGATAGCTGTATGAGCACTGTTGCAATAGTCACAAGAATTTACCTGGCTTACTACAAGATTAACAATCTCTTTCTCTTTGGCTCTTAACGAGGTTTTGGCCGTGGATAAGTTTAAATAGCTTGCCAATGCCTGGTCGGACAGCGCCATTGCTGCATATAGATTCGGAACCATACCAATTCCTTTTTTTAGATTATCAAATAAAACCTGGTTAGACGGACTAACTTGTTCTTTTGTAGGAACTTCAAATGTTTTCATCTTCTTTATGAATTTTCGTTTTTCGTTATTGACAATGCAAAGTTGCGCAGACTTGATCCCTGAAGAAATGTATATTTTTCCCTGAGATTTGTCAAAATTTCCCTGTTTAAACACAGTAATTCATGCCACAAAATCCAGAATTAGTACCGCGAAGAAAATCAGGCTCAACAGTATCTTTATGCTATGAAGTTTGTTCAGAAAATAAGAAGGAAATTTAAACCCGGCCGTTTATAATGAAACTGAGACATCTAGATTTTCGAACAGGCGGCGAAATTGTTTTTATTCAAAATGAGCCGTTTTTTTATCAAAGAGGTATAGGAAATGAAAAAGTTTTCACCTTGTGCCTGAATCATGGACCGAGCCAAAAATTAATTATTGATGTTATCGAATATGAGTTTCCAAGTCAAACCATTTTGGCGCTTTTCGCAAACCAGTCATTTTCTTTTGAGAATTCGGCCGATATTATTGTCTGGCAGTATAATCGGGACTTTTACTGTATCATTGATCATGATAAGGAAGTGGGTTGTGCAGGGTTTTTGTTCTTTGGCTCGTTTGGAAATTTGTTTATCAAACTTGACTATCTGCATCAGCAAAAACTCCATACCTTGAAAAACATTTTTATTGAAGAATTCAAAACCTCTGATACAATTCAAACTGATATGCTACAGAGGCTTTTGAAGCGACTGATCATCATCGTAACGCGTCTGGCAAAGGAACAATTTGGTGACCAGCTTCCAGATAATAAATTTGATCTCATAAGACAATACAATATGCTTGTTGAGAAAAAATTTAAAGAGGAGCATGAAGTACAGTTTTATGCAAGCGAGTTAAATAAGTCTCCAAAGACATTGTCAAACCTGTTTGCAAGATTGAATCATAAATCTCCGCTGAAAATAATTCATGACAGACTGATTATAGAGGCCAAAAGGCTGATGTTTTACACAGACAAGTCTTCGAAAGAAGTAGCCTATGAGCTTGGTTTTGAGGATGCAGCGCATTTTAGTCATTTTTTTAAAAAAAATACGGGGCAAAATATCATTGCTTTCAAGAAATGGGAAGGTGAGCCAAAACCTGTCAGCGTTTAAATCTGATCAAGCACATTTACTTTGTGAAAACACATAATTTAACCTTTTTTCCAAATAAGCTGGGGCGGTGGAATCATTCCCTGCGATTACAGAAAATTGTGGAATGAAAGCTTCGTAGGATATAGTCAAAAAATAAGACTGCTTCTCAACGGTCGGTTTGGGATGCAGTCTTATCTTTATTTGACCATTGCGATGCTCTGGCTTCTTATGCCTGGCGGATCTTTATCCAGTCAACTAGCAAATAGCTTGGAGAATTGTTTATACCATTAATGCTTAGCCTTTACAAACAATTTCTTGAAAATGGTGACAAGTATGACAGCGGCAAGCCCGACGACAAGTCCGATCCCAAATTCTTTAACAGTTGCAGGGAGCTCAGGAAAGAGATGATGGAAATATTCGATATTGTGAGCAAAAATTCCACCCGAAACCAGAATTAAAGCTACCGTACCCACAGCACCTAATACCCTGATCATCATTGGTAACGCCTTGACAAGTGTATGTCCCAGCCAGGAAAAGAAACCCTTGTTATCTGATTTTTTAATCAGCCTGAATCCTGCGTCATCCATTCTGACGATCAGTGCGACAATGCCATAAACGCCAACCGTTGCAAGTAAAGCAACAGCAGAAACTGTTAGTATCTGGACTCCTAGATCTTGTCCGGCAACACTGCCCAATGCAATGATTACGATTTCTATGGACAGGATGAAATCCGTCATAACGGCTGTTTTCACTTTTCCCTTTTCATAATCACCCGCTGCTTCCTCACTGAGCGGTTCGTCATCTTTTTTTACCGAATGCTCTTTCGTTTCGTGTGGAAAAAAGTATTCAACTACCTTTTCAACGCCTTCATAAGCAAGGTAAAGTCCTCCCAGGATCAGAACAAACGTAATTGCTGACGGCAGAAAAGCGTTCAACAACAGCGCCAGCGGCACAATAATAAGCTTGTTCAATAATGACCCCTTGGTAATTGACCATAATACCGGAAGCTCCCGTTCTGATAAGAAGCCGGTAGCTTTCTCGGCGTTTACTGCCAGGTCATCACCTAGTATTGCGGCGGTCTTTCGTGTTGCCACTTTCGTTGCCATGGCAACGTCATCCATTAAAAAAGCAATATCATCTAAAATCGCAAAAAATCCTGACGCCATATTTTATTTTCCTTGTAAGAATTGTATATAATTGTCGATTAGCAAGTCTGCCAGAGTTAGCTCTGACTTATGTTCAAATGCGAAGGTAATAAACCGGTAGCATACAACTGTGTTTAATGACTATTAACATTTTCTATAATGAAAAATTATGACAACTGTAGACCACCACAGCGCCTTTTCGTTGGTGGTAATGATTACAGTTACTTAACTTTAATTTCTCGATAGGGTTGTTTTGAATAAGGGGAACCTGTAAAAATGTACCGTTGAAGATTGTTGTTGTATTCATCGAAGCTTGAAATTAAAAAGGAGCTCATCTGCAAGGCGATCTTCTTTTTCAAAACGCAATTTATTATTTTGTAAGATGAGGAATGATTAGCTGTATCTGAATAAATCCAACGCTGTCCAGCGCAGTCTCCTTTTTGAAACTGTCGGCTCCGCCCGCAGGATCGAACTCGTAAATGAAAGCCTCTATATTAACAGGGCTTATACCTGAAATGGAGTCGGAATCCTTTTTTAGTCGCCGGTGTTCCAAGGCTTGGCCAACTTTGGATAAAACTCCGGACATAATCTGCCTCGACACAGCATTTCAGATCTGCGTTTTTCTTAAAAGCTGAGGGGATTTTGAAGGCGAATTTCGCCATTGGCCATAAGTGAGGGCACATTTTTTCATTTTATCGTTATATATCAGATTTTTTGTTCGCGAAATGGTATATTCCTTTCTGTTTCGGATGTCCTGATAGGTTACTGTATCAAGCCAGATCAGATCCCGGGAAGACTCAAAACCTGAGTTCTTACAAGTTCGTTTGCAAAATATTTTTCCAGCTTTTCTAATGCGGTAGCGCTGCATTTAAAAATTCGACAACTGTGACATAGGAAATTAAATGCTGAAATGCTCGCCAGGCTGGTGATTTGAATTTGATATTTTTTAGCACCTGATAAGTAATTAGAAATAAATAAGAAAATAATTAGAATTCGCTTCTCAATAATTCCAGTACTTTTTCGATATTTACGTTATCTATATATTTAGAAATATATTATCCCTAACAATCATATAACATGTTCTCCGCCAAAACTCCACTGTCAGGTTATTTTCCTTGGACCCCACCCATGCTGAGGCAAACGTATACTCACTTATGTAACCGGTTGTTTCGAGTCAAGTCCAGTCATTAATCTTATTTTTCACACATTTCTGAACGCGCAGCTTCCGTTTTAAACCGAACAAGTTTCGTTTGATACCAGTTGTGCTGTATTAACTGCTATTCATATCTCTGAGCCCCTTTTATTATTTCTTTGAAAGGTACAAAGGCGCGGGTTGTTTGGGCAGCGAATGCAGGGATGCGCCTATGTATTTATTTATTAGAAAAACAGTCTGAAAGATTGATGAATTTCATTTCAGCAACGACCCTTGTTATAGCTACTTATAACTGGCCGGAGGCATTACGATGCTGTCTTTTAAGTGTGGCCCGTCAAAAAAAACTGCCTGCAGAAGTTGTAATCGCAGATGACGGCTCTGATGAAAGAACGTACAATTTAATACATCAGTTTCAGGAGAAATTTCCTGTTCCAATCCTTCATGTATGGCATGAGGATCTTGGATTTAGGAAGACAAAGATTCTAAATAAGGCAGTTTTAGGAAGTAGCGGTGAATATATAATTCAAGTAGATGGAGATGTCATATTACATCCGTCGTTTATCGAAGACCATATCGCAGCCGCTGAAACGGGCTCTTTTGTACGTGGGAGCCGTGCGAGGTTGACTGCTGCGAAAACCACGGCCTTGCTGGGCAACGCCGAAACAGATATCGGATTTTATTCCCGGGGAGTTTACAATCGGCTGAACGCAGTTCGACTTCCTGTTTTCCGGTCTTTCGGTCAGCGTAAAGAAATGAAAAGTCGCAATGTACGTGGTAGTAATCTGGCTTTTTGGAAGAGAGACTTTGTCAAAATCAATGGTTACAATAATGCACTGAATGGCTGGGGGCACGAAGATGAGGAATTGGCAGCCCGATTTATTAATAACAACATCGCCAAGAAAATAGTGAAGTTAAGCGCGGTGCAGTTTCACTTGCACCATCAGGAATTATCAAGAGTAAACGAATCACATCACAGCCAAATATTACAGGAGACATTGACCACGAAATCTAAAATCTGCCTTAATGGATATGAAAACCTCTACTAAAAGCTCTCTTATTATTTCAACGTATAACTGGCCGGAAGCACTGCGATTATGTCTGCTAAGTGTTAAGGGACAGTCGGTCTTGCCGGATGAGGTTATCATTGCTGATGATGGTTCGACGGAGCAGACCGTTCAGGTTATTGATACTATGCGTGAAACTTTTCCGGTAAGAATCATACATATCTGGCAAAAAGACGAAGGTTTTCAGCTTTCCAAAATTCGTAATAAGGCAATTGCATCAAGTTCCTGCGATTATATCATTCAAATCGACGGAGATCTGGTTTTACACAAACATTTCATAAAAGACCATCTCGAATTAAGCAAGCGTGGAACATTCGTCGCCGGAAGCAGGGTGTTGATGGATCAGCATCTTTCAGCAAAAATGCTACGTCAGCAAAAAACGTCTGTCCAACTGTTTGAACCTGGGCTGGGTAATTTATGCAATCGATTTAATATCAGTTGGTTAACCCGTTATTTTGCCGATCGTTACAAACCGGATGATATTTTTGCATTGAGAGGGTGCAATATGGCCTTTTGGAAAGAAGATCTTGTGCGTGTCAATGGCTACAATGAATGCTTCCACGGATGGGGCAGGGAAGATAATGAGATTGCGGTGCGCTTGCTTAACTCCGGCCTTCGGAAACGTGCCATCAAATTTGGCGGAATCGTTTTTCATATTCATCACAGCGAAGCGGACCGGGGCGGTTGCCGTGACAATGATGAATACCTGAGATATGCAATGCAGGAAAAATCGGTTTATTGCAGCCAGGGATTAAGCCAGTATTTTAATGTTCTGGATCCTGTGCAAAGATATGAGAACGAACTCAGCCTTGTAGCAAATGGCTAGCGATCAACTGATTTCTATCGTAATCGTTACGCGCAATGCAGAGCATTTTCTGCAGCGTTGCCTGGACAGTATCTTTTCACAAGAATATCCCAGCATCGAAATTATCATAATGGACGGTGCCAGTACGGATGCCACGCTTTCTATTATTGAAAAAAACTCAGACAGAATTGCTTTCTGGAAAAGTGAAAAAGATGATGGAATTTACGATGCAATGAACAAAGCCCTGGATGTCGTCCAGGGCAAATGGATATATTTTCTGGGTGCTGATGATATGTTGACTTCCGACTTTTCATTGTTCGCGAAAAATTTAAAGGATCCGAATTTTATTTACTACGGGAGTGTTCAAAAAGCGGGCGTTAAATATTTGGGCAAACTTGCACCATATCACCAGGCAAAGACCGGCATCAACCATCAGGCAATTATTTATCCGGTTGAAATATTTTCAATTTATCGCTACGACACAACTTATCTAATTTCGGCAGATCATGTTTTTAACATGCGTTTTAATAAACATGAGAAATTCAGGTTTAAGTTTGTAGACTTTGACATTGCAATTTTTAATGATACCGGTATCTCCTCTGTTCAAAAAGATCCGGTATTCGAACAGAGGAAGGGACGGCTGATCTTAAAATATTTTGGGATGAAGATATTTCTCAGGTTTCAATTTAAAGTGCTGAAAGCGAAGTTGTTGAGCGTCTGACATTACCTTTTCTCAAAAATCATTCCATGCTGCCTGTCGAACACGATTTTAGGCGGAAGGTTAAGAATCTTCGCCCGTACCCGCATACGCCATTTTCTTTTTGGGATTAATTTTGCCAAATGAAGCAGCTGATGGCGAATAGTAAGCTTTACGAAACTTCCGTCTTCCTTTTTCTCCCGTTCTAATAATAAATTCAACTGGGCAATATATTCGTTTCTTTGATGAAAGCTTTTTTGGTTTTCATTTCTAAAACGGAACCCCGCCAGCATGAAGGAAGTTGTATGGAGCTTTTCGTAACGAAAAAAACGGAGCCATAATTCAAAATCCGCGGCAAGTGAATAGTGCTGATCAATAAATCCTCCTGCTTTTTCCCATAAGCCGCGGCGCCAGAAGACAGACTCCTGTTGTATGAAATTCCCGTCGAACAAACGCAAACGGTATGCTGACCAACGCTGCGAGAAGGGGAGATCATCATAAAGAAAGGGGTGTCCGCTTTCGTCGAAATAAGTATTGCTGCCCATGATCCAGTGAACGTCCTCAAATTTGGCAAAAATCTCTGCTGCCCTGAAAAGACTTTTTTTGTGATACATGTCATCCGCATTTAGCCAGGCCATAATTTCTCCGCTAGCCTTGTCAAAGCCCTTTTGCAGTCCATGATACAGGCCCTCGTCCTTTTCGCTAACCCAATAAGCAAGTTGTCTTTCGTATTTTTTTATAATACTTACAGACTCATCCGTGCTGCCGCCGTCGATGATAATGTATTCCAAATTTGGGTATCCCTGTTCAAGAACTGATAGTATCGTGTCTTCCAGATATTTTCCCTGATTATACGAAGGTGTGACAATTGTAATTTTTGGTAAGGTTGTAATCATATTCAATCAGCAGGAAAATCAATCGCGATGGCACTTTTGGATGCAGAGTTAAATGCACAAGATCAATGATCGTTTCGTGTCATATGCACCGAAATCGGAATACTGATCATTGAATCAATAGCGCCTGACATTCATACGATTCGTAAATGTAATCGTCGGCATCGAAGAACTCCGACGCGAGCACCATTAAAATGGCGTCCTCAGTAAATTCATGCATCTGATGCCAGTCGGTTGGATCCAGCATAAGGCACTGATCGGCAGAATTCAAAAGAAACTCTTGCTTTTCAAAGCCTGTATGGTTAAGAATTTTGCAGCTTCCTCTCAGGCAGATCGCAGCCTGGAAGGTTTTTTTGTGTCTGTGCCCACCCCTGACAGAATCGTCTACTCCGTAGATGTAGAAAATGCGCTTGATGTCAAAGGGAATGACACGCTCGATTACGGTCAGGTTTCCCCTCGTGTCTGTGAAAGTTTTTAAATTAAGTAACTGAGCCACCGGAGATATAGATTGGGTTAAAATTTGCTTTGTCTAAAATAATTCTTGTACGACCCTGTAATCAAAAAGTGGATATGCCGCGTAAGACTAACCTTTATCCATTTGAGCAAAAGCGGATTTTCATGAAAAACTGCCTTTTTATCAATTATTCTAATTTGATACTCAGCGTTTTGAATAGCTTTTACATACGGAATATAGATAAAATTAATCACTTCTTTCGGTAGAAAATATTGTTCTGCCGTAAATCGGAAACTTCTGTTCTCGCAATACCTGAAATCATGAAAATGATAAAATACAAGAGGAAGCTTTGTAGATTCGCAGCCTGAAACCCAAACGGTACCTTCGTTGCATTTATAAGTGTAATCTTTGGAGTTCCAGGGGGCAACACCGCCTCCCAGATGTTTTAGTACATGAACTTCTTCAAAGCGCGTAGTCCAGTCGTCGAGATATTTCTGGTCTCCAAACTTGCCATTTTCAAATCTGTTAAAACACCAGTCGAGGCATGCGCGTCTCCACCAGTCAAGAACTTTCAGGCCAGCCTCAGTATTTTTAAAAGTCACAAACTGGACACAATAAATGCCGCTTAACTCAGATTGATCGTATTCCTGACTATACCGGTGACTGGTGATCAATACCGAATTTTCGCCCATTTCGTCAGTCAGCACTTTCGGATCCGAAAAGAACAGTAAATCTGCATCGACATACGTGCAATGGTCAAGGTTGTAGGAATGGATACAGTGCCAGACTGTCGAGGAAGTGCATGTCCAGCAATATTCACCTTGTGTTCGGTTCGTTTTTACTGCAAGCAATTCCGGAGTTTCAAACTCGGGGAGAGAAATTACAGTAGCATTAGATAACCGAAGCCTGAGCAGTATTTCATGGCAAGCGTCGTCGAATGCAAAGATATATAGGTGAAAATCAGTAGTTTGTTTCAACAGCGAATAATACATCGCCAGTCCCCGCGAAAGGTAAAATGAATTAAAAAGAGTGCAAAAATTCTGCATGAAACCAAAAAAATATAGGAGCGGGTTAGAACGTAAATACAAATATTACTGAATATTATTTATGTAATTATTAAAATTTTATAAAATCAAAAATTTATTTTTTTAAGTGAATTGTTATACGAAAAAACGAGCCCGCCGCAATAAATTAAGCATTAACTTGCGGCATATTTTAAAGTGGAAATATGTCATTGTTCAAGCGGAAAAAAAAGGAAAAAAGCCTGTACGGCTGGTTTGGGAATTATAAAAGCTGGGATGAGCTGACAGCGCTTTCAGGAGGTTATGAATCGGATAATATTCTCGAGATAACCAAAAATTCACTTCTGAAAATCAAGAATGGCCTGGCGGTATATGAACGGGATTCAGTGTTGTTCGACAAAAAAATATATCCTTATTCGATCATTTCGACACTTCTTTACACTGCGATTGAATGCGGAGGCAAACTGAATATAATTGACTTCGGCGGCTCACTTGGCAGTACTTATTATCAGGTCAGAGATCTCATTCCTTCTTCGGTTGAAACACATTGGAGTGTTGTTGAACAAAAGGAATATGTCAAATGCGGACAATCGCTGTTTGAGGATGATGTATTAAAATTTCATTTCGATATCGCTGAAAGTATGTCGGCCAGAAAAGCGGACATTTTATTGTTGTCAAGCGTTATCCAATATCTGGAAAAGCCGCACGATTTTCTGGACGAAATCAAAGCTTACGATTTTAAATATATACTTTTTGACAGAACCTCTTTTATCAAAGACGATCAGCCTGATCGGCTGACGCTGCAAATTGTTCCCCCTGATATTTATAAAGCGGAATATCCGGCCTGGTTTTTCAATGAGAAAAAAATTCTCGAACATTTTACTGAGTACGATTTGAAGTTGGAATTTGAATCATACGTTCCGGGCGAACAAGAAATTGAAATCGATCAGGTAAAGGCTGGATATGACAAAGGATTTTTTCTTGTAAAAAAGTAATTTTTTGCAGATCAATAGTCAAAATGTTCATGATGGCTATTATTTGAAAATAAAATACTGTCAATATTTGTGATCAGCAAGGATAAAGTTTTCAGTGTTCCCTGATGAGAAGTTTTTACGTTTAGTAAGTTGCTGTGGTGAAGATTGCGGGCAAAAAATAATCTGTCTATATTTGAATAATCTACAATTTTAACGCCTTAATATACCTCAACGGATAAATTTAATTTCTCCTACTCAGAGGCATTTTGCCCCTGAAATACCGTTGAAATCTTATGGCTTTTTCCAAGATCGTTCCGGGAGTATTTTCTGTTGTCATCTTCGTTTTTTTTCTGATTTTTATAATTCATTTTTCGACAGGAATTCCGCAGGCAGATGACTACCCAATGATGTTTCAGTTTTTGGACCGTTGGGCAGTTGCGGGAACGATTCAGCAAAAATACATTTTGCTTACAGAACAATTTCTGGATCATCGGATGGTAGCAATGAAGCTTACTGTGCTGGCGGTCAAAGCAATTTTTGATAAGATGGATATCAATGTGATAAATGGCGTTGGTGTGTTGATCTGGCTATCTACGATTTCCATTCTATTCAAAGCATTCTCCCGCTGCGGACATTCAGTGGCAAGTTTTCTGCCGATACTTTTCTTTGCGGTTCACCCGGGATATGGTTTTGACGGGTTATTTTGGGCTGCGACCTGGATGGCATTTCCCTGGGCAATTTTTTTTAGCGTTAGCTGTTTTTACTGTCTCACTTTTTATGAGAATAAAACTTCCTTTGTTTTTGCATCAACGTTATCCATTTTCGCGATGTTTTCCCACGGCAACGGGATTTTGTGTTGTATTATCAGTTTGCTTATTCTAGTTTTTCAGAAGAAATACAAGCGTGCTTTAATCTGGCTTTGTCTGTCGGGCATTTCGCTTTTTCTTTTTTTTTACAAGTACAAAACCGGCGAAACCAGCGAGGCATCGCCAATTGAAAATTTATTGAACCGGCCATTTTTTGTGCTCAGTTCCATTGGCGCATTCAACGGCGGTTCAATATTCTTTCCAAATATTGAAGTAACCGAATTTTCCGCGAACAAGCTTCCGGCAATTGTCTTCGGTTTGTTGCTTTTTTTATTCATTTTGGGCATCGCAATTTCTTTAATGGCTGAAAGGATCGGTTATTCAAATAAATTTTTTCCGCAAATCCCGCCTCGAAAATTAACCTTATTTCTTTGCGCAATCGGACTTTTTGTAATCGCGACTTCTATTATGATAAGTTGTGTGAGAACAGGCGGAGATGTAATTCATGGATTTGCAGCGAGATATCACTTTTATTCGGCACTTTTATTATCGGTAATTTATATGTTCGTCGTTTCGATATTGAAAAATGTAAAGTTCAAATATTGGTTCAAGGTTGCTGCAATCGGGACGGGTTTTGTCTACTGCGTCGCTCAATACTGGTATCAGACTGCGGAGATCGCAGATTACGTCCGTATTTATCAGGCAGGATTGTATAATTCGAAAAGGAGTGGAAAATGGGTTCTTTATAAAGATGCCCGCTTTTGGGAACGGGGCCTTGATAAGTACTCAAATGAAAATATCTGGTCGCAATCTTCAGATAGCTTTCGTTTCCCGCCAGTCCGCCTGAATCCGGATTCCGATCCGAGCGTTATAAACATGACTGAACTTTCCAATGGTAACACGGTCGCTGTTGCAGATAGCGAAAATAATCTCACAATTCGAGTGAAAGGAATTTTCTTCCAATTTTCTGTTATTTCTGCCATTACAGATGGTGTTTATATGAATCTTGTTTCCGAAAGTAAATGCTTTCTTTACCCGCTACGTCTGGAAAGAACGGGGCTCCGGCAATTTGTGAAAAGCCATATTTACTATAAGTCTGCCAGCAAACTGGAGATAAAGAAGAAATGGTTTAGTCCGGGTTTATACCAGTTACATATTTTTATTGTTAGAGGGGGAAAAAGGTTAATGCTCCGGACGAACAAAACTATCAAAATAAAAGAATATCCTTTTGAGGTTTGAAATTCGGTCTCGCCAAATTTAGAATGAGTGTTACTCACTTGCGCCTTACATAAATTTCGATTATTTCCTGATTCACGTTCAGGCTATCAATTTTTTCAATTCCGGTCTGGACGAGTGTGTCATTTGCAATCCGAAGTTTAAAATTAAAATCTTTATTTTCCCATCCACGATAATTGCAATATTCCAGATGTTCCGAATAATCTTCTCCATTTAATTTGTAAGTTCCGGCACCTGCATCAAATACAGCAGAATCACCCTTGGATGCATTGGTATCCTGCTTGAAAAAAGCAAACGTGTCTTTGTTGAAAATTTTGATCATTTCCTGGTTTTTAATCGGGAAAGTTACTGTCGTATCTTCGTCCGCAATAATTTTACTTGATATCAGTTTCCATGTTCCTAAAATAGGTGAAGAAGTATCGCGTTGAGAATTATCGCTTTGCTTACAACTGATCAAAGCAATGATTAGCATGACAGGAAATAGTTTTATTCTCATTGAAATTTGAATTTACTGGATAGGGAGCCATAATCGGTTCGGCTTACAAAGATAATTGCGTAATCAAAAAAGTTACTATCCGTCTAAAGATTATACGTCAAAGCTGCTGGAAGTTAATCAGCCAGCTAAATGGCGGTCAAATGTATACCGGAATCTTGCTTTGAACGAGTATTTTTTTGATAATGCCTTGTTTAATGTAACCAGACAGGATTTGGTTGGGAGAAAACGAGAAGATAAAATATATTATGAATAATCTTAAAAAGAATATGCGCCGGCATTTTGTAGCTAAAAGTCTGTTTCTGTGTTTCTTACTTTTCATCTCTGTCGCTTCGGCTCCAAAAAAGGTGACATGGGTCGCAATCGGAGACTCGATTACTTATCTCAATGATCATCAGGATGAAACGGGCAACAGAATCACAAAGGGCTATATGACCTTGATAACGGAGGAATACAAAAATATTGATTATGTTAATCAAGGCCATAACGGCTGGACATCGATCAATATCGCAGATAAAATTGAGTCAATCGGTCTGGTCAAAGCTGATGTTTATACCATTTTCCTTGGCACTAATGACTGGTGGCAGGGAAAACCGCTTGGCGACCTTTCAGATTACCGAAATAATACTGGTTCAGGAACTGTGTATGGCGCATTTCGTATTATAAATAATAAACTAAGCGGACTCAATAAAAAAGCAAAAATTATCCTGATTACGCCTATGCAACGAGGTGACTTTGTGTATATTAACAATGCCAAAAATAATGCTTATGGCTCGTATAGAACCAAAAAGGAGCAGGAACTTGAAAAGTTTGCCGATGCAGTACTGGAAATAGGAAAGCTGGAAAAATACCCCGTTGTAGATTTATACCACGAGAGCGGTATGACAGTAGAAAATATGGTAAACTTTAAACGGTTGAAAGATCCTCAAACGGGCACTTATCAAAATTATACCTATCCCGGATATACGGCAGTTCCATATGACCCGGAAACCGATGATTATCCTTATCCAGTGGAAGCAATCAATATGACATACGACGGACTGCATCCTTCGGATAAGGGATATGAAATAATAGCAAAGATGCTGATTGAAAAATGGAAAGGCTTGAAATGATTATCCTTATTTCAGATCATCCTTACCGATTTGCAAATTAAAAGCCCTGCCTGGCATTTGCCAGGCAGGGCTTTTAACAGACAGAAATTTTTTTAATAATACAGAAGATCCAGGACGATCGGGCTGTCGGTTTCTTCAACCCCGTCGACGTTTATGAATCCTCTCGTAATGGTTATTTTTTTAGGATATCCGTTCGGAAGATATTCATATGCATAGGTTGATTTTACACCTACGTTGTCTTTATTGTAAATAATTTCCTGCAAAGGATTGTTAGGACTTACAGCATAATTTGTAAAGTTTCCTTCCCAATCGATTCCAAGATTAAAGAATGGATTAGGTTTTGTATCATAAATGAATTCAACTTTGTCAGTTTTTGCTGACTGTGATTTTAGAACTTTGTAAGTTTGTGAAACATTATTTTCTCCATTTCTTACAAAAATAATCGAGTATGCATCCCCGCTGGACGGACTGGCAACTTCCTCTACAATAAATCCATCTTTATTAAATTTGTAGATTTTGTTTGTCGTAGATGGCATCAGAAAATCCTGTTCAGCTACTTCCCGGATAGAATCCGTTTTGGGGGCAGCATATTGCAAAGTCATTCTGGGATCTTGTTTTTCTGATACAAATTCCGTTTCAGGAGTGATTTGAGCCACTAAAACTTCGGCTTTTTGCGGTTCGCCACCAATTCTTGTAAAAATTCCTGTTTGGAAAAATCTAGGTTTAGAAAAAGCCACGTACTTTTTGTAGCCACTGAGATAACCTTGGGAATAAGAATATTCGATCAGCAACTTCCCATTAAATGTCACACTTTTCAGCTTTGTGCCAATTGTGTCAGTGCCAAATGGTGATTGATGTTTGATGGCAACTACCGGGTCAGGTTCATTCGCATTAGAGTTGCATGAGATGGCGGCCAGTAATACTGCTAAATAGAAAAAATTTTTCATGCTTGGTTTTGTTTTTGATTATCCTTATAAAATTGTCTTATTAAACTTAGTTACAACAGCATTTAGAATAAGTTTCTTTCAAGTTAAATTTTAAGTAGGAAGGTCAATCACTGAAACTGGCGCATCACTGGTAAGAACGCAAAAGTTGTATGCAAATAGCTAAAATAATTCTACTTGTCATAATTATTTGTTCTACATTTTCTATTCTAAATTTTATAAGCATCAACATAACCCATATTTAACAGATTGTGATCAAATAAATTAGATCGTAAAACAAATTATCTCATCTACTAATAGATTTTACCTATTGCATCATAAAATTAATCGATTGTTATTATTTTTCTGAATATTATAACTTTATTGGTCTGCACTGATTGAAAGGTGCCTATAAGTGTTTGTTTAATCATGAACTAATTAAAATGGAAAAAGAATCAAATGACATCGGCAAATGCCCGTTCCACAATGGTACAATGCAGCACAATGTTGGTGGTGG
This sequence comes from Dyadobacter koreensis, assembly GCF_900108855.1. Classification (GTDB taxonomy): domain Bacteria; phylum Bacteroidota; class Bacteroidia; order Cytophagales; family Spirosomataceae; genus Dyadobacter; species Dyadobacter koreensis. The sequence continues at coordinate 64,085 of NZ_FNXY01000007.1, read as the reverse complement.
TGGCACAAGGAACCGCGATTGGTGGCCAAACCAATTAAAACTTAACATTTTGCGCCAACATTCTTCTTTGTCCAATCCCATGGGGGATTTTAATTATGCGGAGGCCTTTAAAAGCCTTGATCTGGAAGCAGTTAAAAAAGATCTTCATGCACTGATGACTGATTCACAGGATTGGTGGCCGGCGGATTTTGGACACTACGGTCCATTATTTATCCGGATGGCATGGCATAGTGCCGGGACGTACCGGGTTGGAGACGGCCGTGGCGGAGCGGGTTCAGGGCAACAGCGGTTTGCACCTCTGAATAGCTGGCCTGATAACGTCAGCCTGGATAAGGCACGAAGACTTCTTTGGCCAATAAAGCAGAAATACGGCAATAAAATCTCGTGGGCAGACTTATTAATTCTTACCGGAAATATAGCTTTGGAGTCGATGGGCTTCAAAACATTTGGTTTTGCAGGTGGTCGCGCGGACGTTTGGGAGCCGGACGAAGACGTTTATTGGGGATCTGAAACTACGTGGCTGGGCAATGATCATCGCTACGCAGATGGTTCGCCAGGTGTTAATGCGGATGGTGTCCTGGTTTCGGATGAAGATCCGGGACGTAATATCCATTCACGAAATCTGGAAAAGCCGCTTGGTGCAGCGCACATGGGGCTTATTTATGTTAATCCGGAAGGCCCCGATGGCAACCCGGATCCAATAGCGTCTGCGAGGGATATTCGGGAAACATTTGGTCGTATGGCCATGAATGACGAAGAAACTGTTGCGCTGATTGCAGGTGGGCATACCTTTGGTAAGACGCACGGTGCAGCTCCTTCTGATCATGTCGGAAAAGAGCCGGAAGCGGCGGATGTAGAATCGCAGGGGCTTGGATGGAGTAACAGCTATGGGTCTGGCAGCGGCGCCGACACGATTACAAGTGGGCTGGAAGTTATATGGACCACGACGCCGACACAATGGAGCAATAATTTCTTTGAAAATCTTTTTGCGTTCGAGTGGGAATTAACCAAAAGTCCGGCAGGTGCACATCAATGGGTAGCAAAGAACGCTGGAAATATTATTCCGGATGCCTACGACAGTTCGAAAAAACACGCACCGACAATGCTGACCACCGATCTTGCTTTAAAATTTGATCCGGCATACGAAAAAATCTCGCGTCGCTTCCTTGAAAAGCCGGAAGAATTTGCCGAGGCCTTCTCAAGAGCATGGTTCAAACTTACCCATCGCGATATGGGACCACGTGAGCGATATCTAGGTCCGGATGTGCCGGAGGAAACATTGATCTGGCAAGACCCGATACCGGCAGTGGATCATCCATTGATCGATGAAAACGATATGGCAGCTTTAAAACATAAAATAGCTGCTTCCGGATTAAGCATCTCAGAATTGGTTTCGACAGCCTGGGCATCTGCTTCTACCTTCCGTGGTTCTGACAAGCGAGGAGGCGCCAACGGTGCACGTGTTCGCCTTGCGCCTCAAAAAGATTGGAAAGTGAATAATCCGGCACAGTTGAAAAAAGTTTTGGATACTTTGGAAGGTATACAAACTGAGTTTAACAGTGCTGATTCTTATGGGAAAAAGGTTTCATTGGCAGATTTGATTGTACTGGCAGGATCTTTTGCAATCGAAAAGGCTGCGCAGGATGCAGGACATTCAGTTTCTGTACCATTTGCGCCTGGCCGGATGGATGCTTCCCAGGAGCAGACCGACATCGAATCCATGGGATATCTGGAACCAGTTGCTGATGGATTCAGAAATTACAGAAAAGCGAAATTTTCGGTATCTACCGAAGAGCTATTGATCGATAAAGCGCAGCTACTTACACTCACAGCACCGGAATTGACGGTATTGGTAGGCGGGATGCGGGCTCTGGGAACCAATTTCGACGGATCTAAAAACGGGGTGTTTACAAACCGTCCAGGACAGCTTACGAACGATTTTTTCGTTAATCTACTTGATATGAACACGGCTTGGAAATCTATCTCGGACGATAGGGAGCTTTATTTGGGAAGTGATCGGGGTACCGGACAGCCTAAATGGACGGCAAGCCGCGCAGACCTTGTCTTCGGCTCCAATTCTGAATTGAGAGCCATCGCGGAAGTATATGGTAGCGGGGATGCCGAAGAAAAATTCGTAACAGATTTTGTCAAAGCCTGGGTTAAGGTTATGAATCTTGATCGGTTCGATTTAGTATAGCTTCGAAAACAAAGATTCCCTCTTACTATCGCAAATGGTAAGGGGGAATCTACATATAAAATCACTGAATGATTTTTCCATTAACTTTCACATTTGCAAGTGAAAAGTCTTTCACCACTGTTTTGTCATAGGAGGCATTTTTAGCGGTAATATCAAGATCCTTAAATCTGAATCTGGTTAATTTGTCGTATTCGCCCGGACTCACATCGAAAAAGACTTCGCACCTGAGTGTTATGTTTTTCAGGCTTATGTTGTCGCAATAGGAGAGCGGAACATCTTTTCTTCCTTTCAAGTCAAAAAACTGTTTCCAGGGTTTTACATAAATCAGACTGTAAGCATATCCGTCAATATTTTCAACACTGATAAACTCATATCTCTGCGGCGTATCGGGTCTCATTTTTAGCCAAAGGACCCGCATCGCGTTGGTGATATGACAATTTCGCATAACAATATTCTTGTTATGGATCGCTTCGCTGCCACAAGTGAGGGCAGCATGGCAGAAGCCAAAATCACAATCTTCGATAATTATATTTGTATTTCCTCCATTGTTCGGATCCTTATCTGCATACGGGCCTTTGCCTCCTTTCAGTGCAATGGCATCGTCGTTTACAGCCAGGTAACAGCCCTTAATCAGCACATTATTACAGACATCCAAGTCTATTGCATCCGTGCTTGGCGCTTTGATAGGTTCATGAGGCGCCGTGATATGAACATTCAGAATTTTGATATTGTTGCACTGATAATAGTGAGTTGTCCAAAAGCCGGAATTCTGAAGTGTGACATCCTGGACCTGTATATCGTCACTTTTCCAAATAAAAACGAGCCTTGGGCGAGATACCTCCAGGTTGGTGCAGTTAGGATTTTCTTTTCTTCGCTGCCAAAACGCCTTCCAGTAACCCAATCCATTTCCGTCTATGGTTCCTTTTCCGGAAATTGTAAAACCATTCACTTCATACGCATTAACCAAAGCAGGAAAATAATCCAGACTTTGGCCTTCCATTCTTGAAGGCATGATCGGGTAATCAGCAATTTTATCGGACCCTTTAAGAACGGCGCCTTCTGAAACATACAGATGGGTTTTAGGTTTAAAAAACAAGGCGCCGCTTAGAAATGTACCTCTTGGAATAACCACTACTCCGCCGCCTTGCCGACTGGCCTGATCAATAACTTTTTGAATTATTGCTGTCTGGACTAGTGTACTGTCATTTGTTGCTCCATGGTCAGTGATTATAAATTGTTTTCCAAGATCGTTCAACCTAATCTTTACGCTGTCTGAAAACCATCCCGGAATTTTGCTTCCATCCGGGAAGTAAGCTGATTTTTCATTTTGTGCAACACAAAAAAAGGAGATGATCAGGAAGTTTGAAAAAAGTAACCAGAATTTTGACATAAAAACCTAAGTTTGATAACCGTCCCAAATTGCAATTATTTTCCTGCTTTATTCAACAGTCAGCGAATCTAATGCAGATAAATAATAAAACGAGAGCAATCAATGATGTTTGCGGCGCAAAGAGATATATATTCAAAACTAAATTTGCCAAAACCAGGTGTAGCTAAATTTGATACTGCCGGCTGGGAAATTGATTGAAATCCATTCAGTCCAAGTTTTAGAACATTTATAAGATCGATTCTTTCAAAATTTCTGTATTTATTTTTGCTATATTTACTTGTTAACTAAACGTTTAGAATATGATGGGCACAGCATTGAAGTGGTTTCTTTTTGTGTTGCTTTCTCCGTTTTACGTTTCTACCAAGTGGCTTGATACCTTAAAAGACGACAGGCAAAGAACCAGATGACGACGATCCGAAACTTGTTAATGAAGAAAAAATGGGAAGCAAGGAAATTATTAAGTACAAAAGATTTTTCATACCAGCGTTTGTTATTGGTATCGTGGCAGGGCTTGTTCATTATTCTTTGCAAGGTGATTTATTGACACTGATCTTTTTCCCAATCGGGATACTGATGATGACACTTCATTTTATTTTTCTAAAAGAGCATAGGAAAAACCATAATAATTCGCATTTGAAATTTTAGCAGTTGACAAAGCTATTGTTAAGGCGAGGTATGGTTATGTATCTAAGAAAAGAAGCCAATTTCAGTTAACATCTAACTGAAATTGGCTTCTTTTTCATTTATCACTGAACTGTAATTTTTCAACAGATTCTGAACGATCAATCTACCTGCACTTCTTGTGGAGGAGTATTCGTAACAGGATTCTTTGGTAGCGTGATATTCAGAACACCATCGGTATAAGAAGCACTGATTTGGTCTGTCAAAACCTTACCATTTAGCTGGAAAGAGCGTTCGAAGGAGCCGAATTCATATTCCTGATGACTAAAATTCAATCTTTCCTCATTTTGATTTTCAGGAGCCGTGTAAGAAATAGTGAGGATATCTTCACGCGATGAAATCCTAAAATAATTCTTATTTAATCCTGCCGCATAAAGTGAAATGATGAACGATGACTCGCTTTCCAGAATGTTGGCAGCCTTACGATTCGTAAATTGTTCACTGAATATTTTGTAGAACCGACTTTTGCGACTAAAACGTTCTGCGAACCGGCTTTTAAAGGATTGACCGCATCCGTGTCCGTTATATCCAAAACCTCGTTGATTTTGCGCGTCTGTTTTTGCTTGATTATACATTGTTAATTGATTTTTATCTGGTTGAAATATTTAAATTTTGGTAGCCAATGCCTCGGTAGGCCTTGACTTTCTTTAAGATAAGAAACTAGTTTATTGGGATGATATTAGTGGTTTTCGAAAAAACGGGAGACACAGCGGTAGCGTGACCGGCGCCATTTCTATTTTCAAGAGGGGAAATTCCGCTTCTCACATTATGAAATTCGTAAGGCACGGATGCGTCCTGTCTGCTTTCGAACAACAAACGTTTAACAAGCATAACTGCGCCAGCTACGAATACCATTCCTAATAATAATTTAAACAGGGTGGTGATAATTAAAGCAGCTAATCCAACGATTATGGTCGCGCCGATGAGTCGGGGAAAAATGAAACGGGCTTTATTTTTCATGATTTATTTTTATTGATTTTGAACTGATTTATTTTATTAATACTGTTTTTTAGGGTAGACGCGTCGGATTTATTTTTACTTTATAATCACTTAAATTTTTTTTTAAAAGATAGAATCCGCATGCCGGCGCTTTAACAGTCGAGTTATTTGTAAGTTTTAAAAGAATTAGCCGGGAGATGAAGTGGACTTTTAAAAAATCGACGAAGTGAATTATAGTTTTATTGATGACCGAAATTTTGCAAGAGCAAGGCCGGTAGTTATATTTCGACCCTTAGAAATCGTCGGCGGAAATGTTTTCAATAGTCAGTCTGTCCAGAGGGAATCGGCGGACGAACTTTTTTTTGGGGGATGTCTCGCGCCCGTTACAGATTACGAATAAGCTTTTGGAATCATCCCACGCGAGCATAATTCTGTTGTCATCTCCTGATTGTAGTGATTTCTTTGGCAAAAAACATTGGCATACTTTTAACAGATACGCTGTAAAATAAATGTCATCACTATGAAATCCAGATATCATCAAACGAAAGCTTCAATTTCTCCGGGAAAAATATTTGCGGGAATCCTCTTAGCGGCTGCTTATGGCTTTGCAGCCTCCGTATTGCTCACACCAATGTCAGGAAAGAAGACAAGGTTCAGACTTAAACATTTTTTGGATAAACAGCCAGGCCGCAGGTATAACGGGGATTTATTCAAACAAGATAATGAATTGGTAATCGTAGAGTAGAACCGATTTCGCCTTATACAGAAGTGCCACAAAGTTATAACCTGTGACACTTCTGTAAAAGTCTAAGAAATTTTCGAAGGAAGCCGATTATAATCCAGCCAGAATTTGCATAGTACCCGGAAAAGTATTTTTAGTTCTTCGTAATCGGTAGGTTTTGTGAAAAACGAGCTGGCACCTGCTTGGTAACACTCGGCAATTTCCTGAGGAGATGACTGACTTGACATCATTACGATGGGGAAAGTTTTCCAGGACATTTTATCATTATCGGGAGTCTGGCGCAACAGCCTCAGCAGGTCGGAACCTTTAATTACCGGCATTTTCATGTCAAGGATAATGAGACCCGGAAGACCGCCCTGATAATTGACATCTGCCTGTAAAATCAAAAGTTCATATAACTCTTTTGCTCCCCGAAAAAGCCTGACAGGGTAGGACGGCAGAAATTTGCTGAAAATATTCTGAATAATGAAGCGATGATCCTCTGAGTCATCAACGATGTACAATTCTTTTGAGGTTTTCATGTTTGCCGTTTATTTACCTTCACCGGGAAAAAATCATTCCAGTTGATTACATAACTGAATAGGGGACGAATCGTTTGGTATAACTTTTTTTAAATTGTGTTGCCTGTGTCTGGTCTACAATCAATATTTCAAGAAAACTGTACGTAAATTACTCAAGATAATGAATTCTGACCTCTTACCCCCATCAGCCCGTCTGACCGAAAGCGGAGAGTTTCGCAGTAAGACATCCGGTAACAAGGAAGTTTACCTCGTAGACGACAACGCAGATTATCGTAATCTGGCCCGAAGAATCTTCACTGAATTTTTACCAGAATATAAATTGCAGGTTTTTGAGCGGGGGCAGGCCTTATATCAACATCTTATGCTGGTGTCTGCTAACACGTATAAAGGAAGAATGCCCGGGCTTATATTGCTTGATCTGGAAATGCCCGGAATTGATGGATTGAATTTATTGAAATTAATCAGGCAGCGACTGAACACTAAAAATATTCCCTGGAAAACGTTGCCGGTTATCATCTTAACGAACGACACAAGTAACGACCAGGCGGTAAATTGCTACAATGCCGGAGCAACTTCGGTAATTTCTAAACCAAGTGACTTGAAGGAACAGACGGAAATGTTTGAAGTAATTTGTCGCTATTGGCTTGGTCATCATATGCCTTATTAAATTTATAATAGTCGGCAAGTTTGATCCTTGCCCAGTGAAAAGCCTTTTCCTGTGCAGGTAGATTAAACTCTACACAATGGGGCAAGAAAATAAATGCCGGTAAATAAAATTGGTTTGAGATCGAAGGCCTGCTGGAAGCAAAGTCCTTAAATTTTTATTATAATTCATAGGTATCTGCTTTTCCCCGCTAAATCATGGTTATTTTTCCGGCTGGTTGCCCAGAGCTGCAATTAGTGGAAGCTTTTATTACAATCCGGACCAACAGTTTGATAAAATTGCTTTTTTGAAACTGATTAAAAAAATCAAAAACCGCGGATAATAAGATCGCCGCCGACTAATGAAAATACAGCATAAGCTTACACTAAATTCATCTCTGGTTTTTGGACTCGTTTTTACAGTCGCTTCTGTGCTTATTTATTTAAATTTTACGAAATCGGCTGAAAGTATTTTCTTCGAAGAATTGTCCAGAACCGCTTCACTGACCGCGATGTTCTATCTTGAAGAGGATGAATTAAGCACTAAGGAATATAAGCCGATCGAAAAAAAATTCCTGACCTCCACAGTCAATCAGGAAATACGTTTATATGATAAAGCAGGACAGATTCACTACGGTGAAGCGGATCCGGATACCAACATTACAAGTAAAATCCTGAGGACGATCCGGGCAAAAGGTCAGTATAATTTCAAGGTTGACAATGCTTTTTATTACGCCATTTATTACCGTGATAATCAAGGTTCTTTCAGTATTATCATTAAAGCAAAAAATCCCGCGCTGGAAGCACAAGGGAAGGAGTTGATCAGGATACTTCTGATTGCCTTGGTGATTGGTATGTTTGTGATCGTCGCATTGAGTTATTCACTATCCAAATATGCCTATTCGCCAGTCAGAAATATTATTGACCAGGTCAAGGAAGTGGATATGACCGGTCAGAATCATCAGCTTAAATATCAGCCTACGAAAGATGAACTCGAAGATTTGTTCAAGGAATTTAATTCGATGCTGGAAAAAGTTTACGGCAATATTCAGATACAGAAGAACTTTATAAACCATGCGTCCCATGAGCTGAAAAGTCCATTGGCGTCTATTGTTGGGAATCTGGAAGTTTTGCTCCAAAAAGATCGGGATATCTTAGAATATAAAAATGTAAATCATAGTGTTTTGAAAGACGCGGAACGTCTGGAAAAAGTGCTTCATAATTTGTTGGTACTTGCTGGGTTGGATCAGAAAAACAATATAAAAGTCAGCCCGGAACGGATCGACGAAATTGTTTGGGAAGTTCTTGATCAATTGCCGAAAGAGTATCCCGATAGTAAAATCAACGTCAACTGGAACCTGCCGGAGGATAGCAGTGAAATTTTAAATTATGGCTGTGTTCATACGCAAATCTATATCGCACTATATAACCTGATCGAAAATGCGGTTAAGTTTTCTGATTGTAAGCCGGTTGACATTTCTCTTTCTCAGGTTGAAAACCGTTTGGAAATCCAGATCCTTGATCGGGGTATAGGGATTGACGACCAGGAAATTCAGCATATCAGTGAGCCGTTTTATAGAGGTAAAAACGTGTCGAGAACAAACGGCAATGGGCTGGGAATGGCCATAGCATCAAAAATTTTGACTAATCACGGCATCGGAATAAATATTACATCAGAACTTGGAAAAGGTACCGGGATAAAGCTGACTTTTTGAAAATTTCTCTAATGTACTTTTAATGTAGCTCTCATTTACATCTAATTTACCTCAAAGGTTAGCTTAATGTTGCGAGCCTAATTTTGTGCCTTCAACAATAAAAATTTTGTGAAGGCATTTCTTTTATCCGGCTTAATACTGGTTTTTCTAAATTTAGCTTCCCGCGCTAGTCCGGCTGCTGAGGATACATTGAAAATATCTCAGAAAGAGGCAGAAGGATTATTTTTAAATAATAATCTGGAACTTCTTGCGCAGAAATTAAGCATCAGACAGGCGGAAGCGCAGATTATTCAGGCAAAACTATGGCCGAATCCGGAATTCAGTATAGACGAGCTGAACTTGTGGACAACGAAAAACCAGCTGTCTTCCGGTGAGACAATTCCGCCCCTTTTCGGAAATTTTGGAAAGAACAGGGAATTCACCGCCGAGTTGACTCAGGTTTTCGAGACTGCGGGAAAGCGAAGAAAACGCATAGCCCTGGAATCGGTATCACGTGATATTGCCTCAGAATATTTCTCGGAGCTAATCCGGCATCTTAAAACTGATCTGAGAAAGAATTTCTTTGAACTTTCTTATCATCAGTCTTTTTTATCCGTTCTGACTGGACAAGACCGGGCCCTCCAGACTTTACTCACTTCATTTGAAAAGCAGTATGCGCAGGGAAATTTAAATAAACCTGAATTGTTCCGTCTGAAGGCATTAAAGCTTGACCTCGGCCAGCAGATTATTGAGGCAGAAAAGGAAGTTCATGCGTCTCAAAAGGAGTTATGCATTCTGCTTAACCTCCCTTCCAGCGCTTATCTGGTTGTTCAAAATGCCGGGAATCCGGATTTAACTAATTTAAAAAGTTTATCGCTCGCGAACCTGATTGAGACCGCCAGTTTAGCTCGTCCGGACGCAAAAATCAGTTTTTTGCAGCAAACGTGGGCGCAGAAAAAGTACGATCTGGAATATGCCCATAGAAAACCGGATTTAACTTTTGGCATGAATTATGACCGTGGCGGTAACTTTTTATTGAACTTCTTCGGCTTTGGATTCAAAACAGACCTTCCGGTTTTTAATCGGAATCAGGGAAATATCCTGGAAAGCAAGATTGGTATCGAAAAGTCGAGAGTTGAGTCGCAGCAAAAAATAATCGGATTAGAAGCAGAGGTAACTCAGGCTTTCCGGGATCTGCAAAAAAGCCTTGATGCATATCAAAAGCTGGATCCGGCCTACGGTCAGGATCTGGATCAGGTGTTTGAGGCATACACCCGGTATTTTGCCGGAAGAGAAATTAATATGGTGGAATATCTTGACTTTTTCGAAGCCTATATTTCTAATAAGCGTACCATGCTGCTGACCCTTAAACAGGTACATGACAGCCGGGAAGAACTGATTTTTTCAACAGGTGCGGAGCTGCAATAATATTTCAAAATTATAATAATCTAAACTATGTCGACTTCAAGCCGCTATTTATTTATGCTGTTTTCCATGGCGGCAGGGCTGTGTTCCTGCGATCAGAAAACGGAGCAAATGCCCGAACAAAAGCCGGAATCGGTATCTATAAAATCATCAGATGTTGAAACGATGACGGCCGAACTGGAAAAAATAACGCAATCGATTCGCCTGAACGGGCAAATTGAGTATAATCCCAATCAGGTGGTTCATTATGCCAGTCTCGTCAATGGAATTGTAACCAAAACTTTTTTTTCATTAGGTGACAAAGTATCGAAAGGACAGGTTCTTGCGGAGCTGCGGAGCAGCGAGCTTAGTGATCTTAATGCGCAGGCAGCAACACTGGAATCCCAACTGACTGTGGCTAATAGAAAACTTTCGATAGCTGAATCAATGTTTGCCGACCGGGTTTCATCTGAAAAAGATTTATTTGAAGCCAAAAGTGATGTGTCTATCCTGAAAACGGAACTTGAAAAGGTGAAGGCAAATTTGTCACTTTATAACGCAAGTACAGAAAAAGGGGTTTTTCAGATAAAAGCGCCCGTCAGTGGTTATGTGGTCGAAAATAACATTTCCGGAGGAACACAGATCAATGGAAATGACGCGGATCTTTTTACTATTTCCGATTTGTCTGATGTGTGGGTCACGACAAATGTCTATGCGGTCGATCTTCCTTTTGTACAAAAAGGCATGAACGCCGTTATAAAATCCAAAGCCTATCCCGGTGCAACTTTTGATGGTGTAATCTCTGAAATTTCTCAGGTTTTTGATCCGCAGGAACGTGTGCTGAAGGCTCGGATTCGTATGCCCAATAAAGATTTAAAGTTGAAGCCAGGACTTGCGATCGAAGCAGTTGTCAGGAAAAATCTAAAAGACACAGCAATTGGTATACCTGTTTCCGCCCTTATTTTTTATAACAACGAAAATTATATCCTGATCCAAAAGCCGGACAAATCATTGGAGCCGAGAAGAGTGGTCATCGACATGCAGGATAATGACAGGGCTTTTTTCAAAAATGGTATCGATCCCGGCGAAAAAGTGGTCATTAAAAATCAGCTGCTGCTTTTTGCTGATGCGCTGAGTTCTGAAAAATAAAATTCTTTCATGCAAAAATTAACACAAAATATCGTCGCATTTTCGCTGCGAAATACGATGATCATATTTTTTATGACAGCCGTTTTGGCTGTCGTAGGCGTTGTAAGTTACATCAATACGCCAATTGAAGCCTTTCCGGATGTGACTAATACGAGGGCGAGGATCATCACCCAGTGGCCCGGGAGAAGTGCTGAGGAAATCGAAAAATTCATCACGCTACCGATAATGAAAGAGATGAACACGATTCCTAAAAAATCGGAAGTTCGCTCGATTTCTCTTTTTGGCTTATCGGTTGTCACCGTATTGTTTGAGGACAAAGTCGAAGATTTTTACGCCCAGCAATATGCTTCCACAAGGCTGCGTAATATCGATCTGCCGAAAGGTGCAGAAGCTGAAATCGAGCCGCCCTACGGTGCAACAGGTGAAATTTTTCGGTATGTGTTAAAAAGTGACCGACCTTTGAAAGAGCTTACTGCATTGCAGGAATGGGTGATTGAGCGCGAGATGGTGGCGGTGCCGGGTGTTGCCAATGTTGCCAGCTTTGGTGGCGAAGAAAAGATTTATGAGGTTCGGGTGAACCCGGCGTTACTGGCGCAATATAATTTAACGCCGTTAGATGTATACGAATCAGTTGAAAAAAGTAACATTAACGTGGGTGGTGATGTCATTCAGAAAGGAGATCAGGCTTACGTCGTGCGTGGAGTTGGCCTATTGGAAAGCACTCATGATATCGAAAATATTCTAATAAATGTCAAGGGGTCGACGCCAGTACTTGTAAAACAGGTCGCAGAGGTAAGTATTACGGCAAAACCCAGGCTCGGGCAGGTCGGACTTGGAGAGGATAAGGATCTCGTTGAAGGAATTGTTGTGATGCTGCGGGGAGAAAATCCAAGCGAGGTAATTGGAAAACTTCAAAAAACGATCGATGAACTTAATAACCGGATACTGCCGGATGATGTGAAAATCGTTCCCGTAATTGATCGGACCGAGCTTGTTAATTCGACTGTTGATACCGTAACCCATAACCTGGCCGAAGGGATCGTGTTGGTATCGGTTATCGTATTTATTTTTTTATTCAACTGGCGTACAACCGTTACCGTTGCGCTCGTAATACCGCTTTCTTTTTTGTTTGCGATTACGATGCTGCGTATTCAGGGATTACCGGCCAATTTGATTTCTTTGGGCGCGATTGATTTTGGGCTGCTGCTCGAAGGTACGATGGTCATTGTTGAAAAAATATATGTTGATCTGGAAAAGACTTCGCTCAGGCTGGGCGTCGAGCGCTTTAACAAAATGTCAAAGCTCGGCTTAATGAAACGCAGCGTGAAAAACGTGGCTTCTCACATCTTCTTCGCTCAGATCATCCTGATCGTAGCACTGCTTCCGATTTTCTCTTTCCAAAAAGTAGAAGGAAAAATGTTTACACCGCTGGCATTTACTTTGGGTTATGCACTGGTTGGTTCCTTGATTTTGAGTCTGACCTTCGTGCCGGCCATGTGTAAAGTCTTGTTAAAGAGAAATGTGAAAGAGACGAGCAACCCAGTTGTTAACTTTTTCCGAAACAATATTTTCAAACTTTACCTTTGGAGTGACCGGAACAAACGTCTCGTACTTGCCGGATTCGTGGGCCTGTTTTTTCTGTGTGTTTTTAAATTTATGACGTATGGTACCGAGTTTATTCCGAAACTGAATGAAGGAGCGATATACGTACGTGCGACGCTACCTAACAGTATTAATCTCGAACAATCGGTAAAAACCGGAAACGCGCTTCGCGACACGCTCCGTTCTTTTAAGGAAGTGAAATTTGTCATGAGCCAAACGGGCCGCCCAAATGACGGGACAGACCCGACTGGTTTCTTCAATAATGAATTTCATATCCAGCTGAAGCCTGAAAATGAATGGAAAAGACACATTAAGAAAGACGAATTACTAGGTGAAATGAAGGCTGTTCTGGCTTCTTTTCCGGGAATTACCTTTGGATTCAGCCAGCCTATTCAGGATAATGTGGAAGAGTATGTGGCTGGGGTGAAAAGCTCTCTGGTGGTGAAAATATTTGGAAATGATTTGGTAGATATGGAGTCCAAAGCCGACCAGGTGGCCAAAAATCTGGAGAATGTTCGGGGAGTCACGGATGTGCTGGTTTACAGAAATATTGGTATTCCCGAGCTTGCAATAAAGTTGGACGAAGCCAGAATGGCACGTCACGGTGTTTCCATGGCTGACGCGCAGGCCGTGATCGAAATGACGATTGGCGGAAAAGCAGCTTCTGTTTTTTACGAAAATGACCGCATGTTCGATATCACCATTCGTTTTCAGGAAGCATACCGGAACACGGAAGAAGAAATTGGTAATATCCTGATTCCTTCACTGGATGACCATCAGGTTCCACTGAAAGAAATTGCATCCATTGGGACTAAAACCGGCCCCGCGTTTATATATAGAGAGGGCAGCAGCCGGTATATCGGAATTGGATTTAGTATCGATGGCCGGGATCTTGGAAGTACGATAGCCGAAGCGCAGCAGGTTGTGAAGGAAAATGTCAGATTTGACAAGAATACAAAGGTTGTCTGGGCGGGTGAATTTGAAAGTAAAGAGCGCGCGACCAAGCAGCTTTCGGTCATTATTCCAGCAGCTTTGGTACTGATCATCTTCCTGTTGTACATGGATTTTGGTAACGTAAAAGACACCCTGATTTCTTTGATTACGATTCCGTTTGCCTTTGTTGGAGGATTCTTATCACTCTGGATGACAGGTACTATTTTCGGGATTTCGGCAGGGATCGGCTTTATTATTCTCTTCGGTGTCTGCACGATTGATGGAATTATTCTGGTCCATGTGATGAAAGAAAATCTCATTCACCGATTGCCTCTGAAACAAGCTATTTCCGAAGGAATTTATGGCCGCATCCGTCCTGTTATTATGATCGCGCTTATGGGTTCTCTAGGACTTTTACCTGCTGCTCTTTCCAATGGAATGGGCTCGGAAATTCAAAAACCGCTCGCCATCATGATCGTTGGAGGTTTGCTGATCTGTATGTTTCTGTCATTTACCGTTTTGCCTCAAATATTTTACTGGGCATACCGGAAGAGTGACACTGATTTATCGAAATGATAGAATAAACTTCATCGCCAGGCTTTTGCCGGTTGATGAAGTTTATAAAATTTTCCGGAAACAATGGAAAATCTCGCCTTAAACACGCACTGGTATGCATCCCAAAAAGTTTTTGAAGCCCTGCTTTTGGCTCTCTCTTTATTTCGGTTCTGGCACTGTTTCGGGGCAGACTCCGCATATAAATGCCCGCACATATCTCGATTCAACATCAAGGTATTTTGAAATAAGTGCCTTTGGAGGTGCTGGTTCGAGAACTCCGTTCTGGATGCAGGCCAATCAGTTTGGTGTTGTTCCAAAATCAAGGCCTGTTGCTACTGTACGAGGTAATTTTGAGAAGAATATCCGAATTGGTTCGGAGGCAAACAGAAAGAGAAACGTCTGGCGCGCTGGTATAGGAATAGAAGCCGTCGGAAATGTTACCAGGAACTCGAAAATACTTTTCCCGCAATCATACGCATCACTGCGCTTCAAAAACTGGGAATTTTTTGCAGGTCGAAAAAAGCAATACGTCGGTTTGGCCGATTCAACGTTGGGGACAGGGTCGTATGCCTGGTCTGGAAATGCTATGCCGTTACCTAAAATTCAAATTGGAACTATCGGTTTTATTGAAGTACCATTTACAAGGGGCTGGCTGTCTTTTAACGCATTTTATTCTGATGGTTTTTTTGAAAAGAACAGACCTGTTACCAGTGGTTTGAAGCTGCACCAGAAGGCGTTATATCTGAAAATCGGGAGTAAAAACAGCAGATTGAAACTGATGGGCGGCTTCAACCACCAGGTACAATGGGGCGGTAAATCTCCTTATTATACCAAGGATGGCGATCTTCCGGACGGGTTCAGGAACTACATTAACGTGATAACGGGCCAGCGCTATTTTCTTGGAGAGGATCTTACTGAATTTGATTACAATAATAGAATCGGGAATCATCTGGGCTCGATTGACGTGGCGATCCAGTATTTAGGCCACGATTATTCGTGGTTTTTATACAGGCAGAATATTTACGAGGACGGATCGCTCTCGAAGCTTCTGAATATCTCTGACGGGTTGAATGGAATCAGTATTACAAAAAATAACGCGTACGGGGCCAATTTCGAGATAACCAAGGTAGTTTTTGAATTTCTATACACTAAAAATCAGGGAGGTTCAATTTGGGAATTAGGAAACGTGCTCGGTAGGGATAACTACTTTAATAATGGCCAGGTTCGTGATGGCTGGTCCTATTATGACCGGACGATCGGAACTGCTTTCATTATACCAACGTCCGACACGAACTGGAAATGGCCGAATTACGCAGACTCTTTTACGAGCAATAACCGCGTTTCCGTAGTCCATTTAGGGATAAGCGGTACTTTTTTTAACTATTTAGGTTGGACTACCAAGGTATCCTATTCCAGTAATCAGGGAACTTATGATGAGCCATTTATATCTAGTCCAAACCAGTTTTCGGGAATTTTTTCTTTGGAGCGAAAAATGAAAATACTGGGAGGAGCAGAGTCGAAATTATCGTTCGCGATGGATAAAGGAAAACTCTATCCCAATACGGCTGCAATTGCTTTTAGTCTCCATAAAAATTTCACTTCTCGCTGATGTTTGCGGACCAAATTCATTTTTTAATCGGTGTTTGAATTGAAATATTTTTCGGCGTTATTTGATCCGGACAGGAAAATAAGCCTGATAGCGTGTAAAATCGAAAGTATTTAAGAACTTACGTTTTTAAAACGGGTTTTCCCGAACAGCCAAACAAATTTACCAGCCTTCCTGGCCGCTCAGGTCCAATGGCTGGGATTTGTGAAAAATAAAATGTTTCAAGATTTAAAACCAACAGTTTCAAAATGAAAAAACTGATCATTGCAGCCAGTGCTCTGCTGTACATGCAAATGCCTGTAACGGTAAACGGACAGGCGAAATTAGTTGAAAAAGTAGTCCGGAAAGGCTCGGAGACAATTATTCCTTATGAGCGGTATGTACTTCCGAATGGACTCACACTTCTGATCCATGAAGATCATAGTGATCCCCTGGCGCACGTCGATGTGACATATCACGTGGGATCTGCCCGGGAAGAAATTGGAAAATCCGGATTTGCCCATTTTTTCGAACACATGATGTTTCAGGGTTCAGATCACGTTGAGGATGAGCAGCACTTCAAACTGATCACGGAAGCTGGCGGAACATTAAACGGAAGTACCAACCGTGATCGCACGAATTATTTCGAGACAATCCCGGCTAATCAGGTAGAGAAAATGTTATGGCTTGAAGCCGACCGGATGGGTTTTCTTTTAGACGCAGTCACCCAGAAAAAATTTGAAGTTCAGCGTGCAACGGTTAAAAATGAACGTGGTCAGAATTATGATAATCGTCCCTACGGGTTGGCCAGTGAAATGGTGGCCAAAAATTTATATCCATATGGAAATCCTTACAGCTGGTTGACTATCGGTTATATCGAGGACTTAAACCGTGTAGCTGTCGGTGATTTGAAAAATTTCTTTCTGAGATGGTATGGACCTAATAACGCAGTTGTGACGGTGGGTGGTGATGTAAATCCAAAGCAGGTTTTGGCATGGGCTGAAAAATATTTCGGGCCGATTCCGAAAGGTCCTGCCGTGAAACCGGTAATCCTTCCGGCGCCGGTTCTGGAAAAAGATCGCTATGTTTCCTACACGGATAATTATGCCAAGCTTCCGATGTTCTATATGGTTTTTCCAACAACGCCGACATATAGCAAAGATGAGCCGGCACTGGATTGTCTGGCAGAAATTTTGGGTCAGGGAAATAATTCTCTTTTGTATAAAAACCTGATCAAGGCGAATAAGGCCGTTAATATGTCTGTGAACAACAGTACCACCGAATTATCGGGTGAATTTGGTTTCAGGGTAATTCCTTATCCGGGGCAGAAACTTTCGGACATTGAAAAAACAGTACGTGAGACGTTAATTGAATTCGAAAAACGGGGTGTAAGCGATCAGGATATTTCCAAGTTCAAAAGCCAGAGCGAGGCTAATGTTATTTATGGTCTTGAAAGTGTTTCAGGAAAGGTTTCTCAGCTTGCCAGTTTTTATACTTTTACTGGCAATCCAAATTATATCGGCAAGTTTCTGAAGGACTATGCATCCGTGACAAAAGAGGATGTGATGCGCGTGTACAACCAATATATCAAAGGGAAACACGCTGTTGTTTTAAGCATTTTAACCAAAGGAAACGAAGAAAATAAAGCGGCAGAAGATAATTATACCATATCCCAGGCAGGCTACAAAGCGCCGGATTATGGCTATGAGGGATTGAAATATAACAAAGCAAAAGACAAATTTGATCGCAGCAAAATTCCGTCTGCGGCCAGTGCTGTGGTGGTTAAAGCTCCCGAATTATGGAAAAGTAACATGGGTGATATTAAAGTAATTGGTACGAAAACAAATGAAGTACCCGCTGTTTACTTGTCGCTGAGTTTTAAAGGTGGGGCATTTTTGGATAGTGCGTCGAAATCAGGAACGGCGAATTTATTCGCAGCAATGATGGGAGAGGATACCAAAAATTATTCGTCAGAGGCTTTCTCAGTGGCACTGGATGAACTAGGAAGCAGTATTGATATTTATGCGGTCGATGACGCAATAAAAGTTCAGGTCCGTTCACTCACTAAAAATCTTGATAAAACCATCGCACTTTTGCAGGAACGTTTGCTGCGTCCCGCTTTTAATGAACAGGATTTTTCAAGAAATCAGAAGCGTTTTTCTGAAAGTATCAAGAATGCTTTAAACCAGCCTGCCAACGTGGCAAACCTTGTATATAATGCGTTGCTTCAAGGGGAAGGGAATCCACTTGGGCGATCCTCAATGGGTTCTCAGGCAACCATCGGTAATATTAAGCTTTCGGATGTTGAAGAATATTACAAGAGTAAATTCTCACGAAAAGATGCAGAAATCGTAGTTGTAGGCGATGTGGCAGAAAAGGATATTTTGTCAAAACTGGCTTTCCTGAATGACATGCCTGGCAATGAAATCACATTTCCGACTTTTCCGGCCGCACCGAAAGTAGAGAAAACCAAGGTCTATTTCGTGGATATCCCCAACGCCGCACAGACGGAATTTCGTGTAGGAAAAGTTACAGGTCTGAAGTACGACGCACTGGGAGATTATTACAAGTCGAACGTGATGAATTATCCACTCGGAGCTTCATTTAACAGCCGATTGAATCTTTACTTGCGTGAGGATAAGGGTTGGACCTATGGTGCCCGCTCATATTTTGCCGGCGATAAATATACCGGAACCTATACATTCACTTCCGGCATCAAGGCAGAAGCAACTGACAGTGCGCTGGTTGATGTGTTGCGAATCATTACAGATTTTGAAACCAATGGTATATCGGCTGAAGAACTGGCATTTACGCAGAGCTCGATCACACAAAGCGAGGCAAGAAAGTATGAAACAGGTTTTCAAAAAACTGGTTTTTTGAGTAACATTCAAACGTACGATCTTCCGCAGGACTATACTGAAAAACAAAACCAGATTTTGAAAACCTTAAATGCTTCGGATGTCAATAAACTCGCAGCAGGAAATCTTCCGAAGGAAAAATCTCTGGTAATCGTTTTGGTTGGAGACAAAGCAAAACTTATGGACAAAATTAGAGCAAGGGGGTTTGACGTCGTTGAGCTTGACCGTGAGGGAAAACCTGTGAAGTAATTTTTCTGATTAAAAACTGATCCGGCCTTTTCGTTAATTGTTCGAAAGGGCCGGAATTTTTTTTACTGCATCATAAATATCTCCGGATAGCAGCAATCTTTTTGAGATAGTAAGTAATCACCCAGCTTAGGCAAACCGAGACTGAAAATGTAATTATGAATTTCGCAATAACAGGAATTTCAAAATCGAGCAATAGAAACTGTGCCCACAAAACAAAAATATAGTGGATAAGGTAGATCCCGTAGGCGCTTGCTGAAAGTGATTGCCATGCAGAATTTGTATTGTTCAAAAACCTTCTAAAAAATGTTAGAAACGCAACACAGCTCATCACACAGGAAAGTATCCAGAGCGAACGGTAGAGTAAGCTTGCCCACAAAATCGGGATTTGTTGGGTTTCTATCAAATGTTTTAAAGGCATCTCGCTAAATTTTAGAACCCCATACACAGCGAAGCATCCGATTAACATGGCAAGCCATTTGCGCAGAAATGGTGAGTTCTGTGAAAAAATTCCGTCGTTCAGACTCGTGCTTCCGATTACCGTACCCATTAAGAAATAGCCAAAATATAAAAACACTCTGCTCACCTGGAAATCAAAAGGTCCAATTCCTGTCCAGCTGCCCGGACCGGCCAAGAGCAGCAGCGGTATGTGCAAAAGCCAGGTGATCAGGTAAAGCAAAACGATGAGTTTAAGAGGTCTGGATTTAAGGGACGCGAGTTTAATTCCATAATTGCTAACAGTGCTTTTTATTCTCTGAAAAAAGAGTGCAAAGATGAGATTAAATAAAAAAAGTACCCAGATAAACCATGGTGGCCCGACCGGCCACGCTTCAACTGTGAAAAAATCGATTATGTAATGTTTCAGGTCGTGTCACCCGTAAGCCAGAAGATAAGCCGGATAATATGCGAGAGGCATCAGGACAGAAACACCAATAAGAAACGGCACAAATAAGCGGAGAAATCGGTCGCGGATAAAGATTTTAACACCTTTGCCAAGGCCATTAAAAATGAAAATTCCACTGATCAAAAACATCAGCGACATAAAAAAGATGTCATTAAAATCTTCAAAAATGTCCATTCCAATCCATCTGTAATTATCTACAATCGCGTGTGTTGAAGTAATGTATGCCTGTTTGTTAAAAGATGCGAAAGTTGTATAAGCTAATGAAGAATGGTGAGCGACAACGAGAAGTGTGATAAACCCTCTGAGATTGTCTAGCCAGGGAAAGCGATTTGTTATAGTTTTCACGATTGGGAGTATGTTACAACAACTGGATGTTAGAAACGGGGCAATAACGTTGCATCATACCAAAACTTCACTATTGGGCTTGTCATAGCAAAAGAATAAGTTCAAAGCAGCTGCGAAAGGGAATGGATGTACGATTTTGCGCTATCGGCGATTTTTTACTGATAATGAAGTGCGGTTGTTGCCTTCCGCAGTTTAAACTTTTATGACATCGACTATTAAAATAGTGCATAAATTTTTTTAAAATATCATTTGGAAACTAGTGGTCTAAAAGTATTGCAGCGCGGGTTAAATATAGCTTTATGTTGGAAATGTTCTATTCTGAAAATTTCGGACTAAACTATGTTTTTAATGGCAGTTGCTCAATTATTTTCTGCTGCTGAAATTTCTATGCTTGTATTTATCAATGATAACGTTCCCGATACCGGTTGCATAGAAAAAATCACAACGGACATTGGTTATGGCTAAAATCGTTTCTTACTTACTTGAACAGGGGAAAGGCCGTTGGGAAATATTCAAGGAATAATTCTATCCGGGCTACTAACCGCCGGCTCCGTCAAGTTTAGGTAAACGGAGACTTGAAGAGTGATACTTTCCAGTAACCAGTTAAAAGTTGATGAATCGATATTATATTTTACTCATGTTTGTCCTGGCTTTTTCTCAAACGCATCAGGGCATTTGTCAAATTGATCGCAAGGCGGTGGTGTATAGACACAATGTTGTTGTTAAATCCGTCGATACACTCTCTTCGCTTACTGTTGGAAATGGTAAATTTGCATATACAGTCGACGTTACCGGACTCCAGTCATTTCCCGAATATTATGCAAACGGAGTGCCATTAGGCACGCAATCTGAATGGGGGTGGCACACGTTCCCCAACCTGGAAAATCTTAAGTTTAGTGAAACACTCAAACCGTATGATTTTAACGGGAAAACAGACCGGCTATATTCCGTACAGATCAACGAGCCTGCCAGGAATAAAAATGCAGTACGTTATTTCCGTGAAAATCCAGCTCGTTTACAACTGGGAAATTTCGGTCTTGAAATCATAAAAAAAGACGGGAGCATCGCCAAACCTCAGGATTTGGAAAATATTCATCAGGAGCTCAATCTTTGGACAGGTGAGATTTTAAGCAATTTTTCAGTAGAAGGTGTCTCTGTAAAAGTTCTGACAGCGGCCGATTCAGAAAACGATATAGTCTCAGTCAAGATTAGTTCGGAGCTCTTAAAAGAAAAACGCATAAAGTTCAGGTTCAGATTTCCCTATCCATCAAACCAATTTACCGATGTCGGGACAAATTACAAAAGCGGCTCAGCGCATGAAACCACTGTAAAACAGACTGGGTCCAGCGCAGTTTTCAGCAGAAAACTGGATAACGATAAGTATTATGTATCGACAAAGTGGACGGCCAAAGCAACAATCGATAAAATCGCCGACCATGATTTTACACTTTTACCAGTCATCAAGAATGATTTTGAAATTTCCGTCGCCTTTTCATCCAAAAACGAGTTTTCAGGCATACCAGGATTTTCAGAAGTAGCAAGAAACAGCTTAAACGGTTGGAATAAATTCTGGCTTTCAGGAGCGGCCATAGACCTGGCAGGAAGTACAGATTCGCGCGCGAAAGAGCTTGAAAGGCGTGTTATTCTTTCTCAATATCTTACGCGCGTGCAATGTGCCGGCAATTTTCCGCCTCAGGAAACGGGTTTGACCTACAACAGCTGGTATGGAAAGCCGCATATGGAAATGTACTGGTGGCACGCAGCACATTATGCTTTATGGGGAAGAACAGAATTGCTTGAAAAGGGAATTCAATGGTATTTTGATGTGTATGATGGCGCAAGAGAGATTGCGGAAAGACAAGGTTATAAGGGGGTCAGATGGCAAAAAATGACGGATCATCAAGGCATAGAATCACCGTCATCCGTTGGGTCATTTTTGATTTGGCAGCAACCTCATGTCATTTATCTTGCAGAACTCATTTATCGGAATAACCCATCAAAAGAAATTTTAGAAAAGTATCGAAAACTGATTTTCGGGACTGCAGATTTTATGGCTTCGTTCGCTTATCTCGATCCGACAACGCAAAAATACAACCTTGGCAGAGGAATAATTCCGGCGCAGGAATGTTACGATCCTCTCGAGACTTTCAACTCGCCTTATGAACTTGCATACTGGAAATGGGCCTTACAGGTCGCGCAAAAATGGAGGGAGCGTACAGGATTAAAACCAGATAAAGACTGGCAGGAGGTCATTGATAAAATTGCCCCTTTGGCGCAAGAAAAAGGTGTTTATAAAGCTGCGGAAAGTGTCGACGATTCGTATTCTTCAGCAAGTAAATATACGATCGATCACCCGGCGGTTCTGGCGGCGTTGAGTACATTGCCGGCGAACGGAGTTGTTGATACAGCAGTCATGCAGAAAACTTATGATACAATCGAAAAAGTCTGGCACTGGGAACGTACCTGGGGCTGGGATTTTCCAATGATTGCGATGACCGCCACACGGCTGAATAAACCGGAAAATGCAATAGATGCGCTTTTCAAAAATATCCGGACGAATACTTATTTACCGAACGGTCATAATTTCCAGGACAAACGTCTCACGATTTATCTTCCCGGAAACGGTGGACTGCTGGCAGCAATTGCTCTGATGTGCGCAGGTTCGGATGATAATAAAATTGAAAACCCTGGCTTCCCTAAGAATGGAAAATGGAATGTTAAATGGGAAGGCTTGAAGCCGCAACCATAATACTCAAAATATTTGAAGCCAGATTATAGTTCCCTCTGATCGTAAAGTTTCTCGGGTGGATATAGCTGATGGAATCCTTTGTCCGGGAAATAAGTTTATAGGAGATGATCCAGGTAAACGTTTCAGATGAAATATTTCGTAGAAAAAGATTCGGTTGTAAGAGAAATCTGGGGCAAAGCAGATTCGATACTTTTCATATTTGCCGGTGCGTCAGCTGAATTTGCCATGAACAAAGCTGTAGACTGGCTTTATTTTACTGGCAGATTGCCTGCTGATCCTCTGGGCAGACTTTTTTCAACTGTTTCCTATGCCCGTCAAATAGTATTTTCGGAATATGATGCAGCAATAAAATCGATCGATAAAATTGCTTCTATCCATCGTGACGTGGAGCATAGCCGGGGAGCACAGATTCCTGATTGGGCATACCGTGATGTCCTATTTATGCTCATCGATTATTCGATCCGCTCGTTCGAAGTACTGGAAAGAAAACTCACCCGGGCAGAAAAGAATGATTTATTTCAAACATTTCTTGCCGTTGGAGAGCAGATGAAGATTAACGGCCTTCCAATGACTTTGGAATCATGGGAGATCATGAGAAAACAGCATCTGCAAGACAATCTTTTAAACAGTGATTTTACAGTTGATCTGTACAAACAATATAGAAAACATCTTGGCCCGTTTAGATATTTGATGTTGAGACAGGTACAAATTATGGTGGTGCCTGGGCGAGTCAATCACCTGTTATCACTTGGTAAAATTCAATTTCTCAGGCCAGTGCTCGGCGCTTATAAGATATTTCGTTTTTTCGGATTCGAAAAATTTATTCGGAATGCCATTCTACCTCAGGATTACAGGGAGCAGGTAATCGCGCTTGATACGGCTGAAATATTTTCCTGAAATAGTAATTTCTGAACTTACCGGGCCAAATCATAAAATTCTCCATTCATATTTCTTCAATATGACGGAATTTCTGCTAGGTCACTTCCATTTTTTGCATCAAAAACACGTCCGGATGAGTATAAGCTAATGTTATCATTTCATGATTTTTTGTCTGGATCGAAATTTTATTCGGATGAAACGATTAAAATGTGAACATTAACCCGAAAGCTTAACTTATGACCACTGCAGAACTTTCCCTTCAACGGTATTTTCCATGGCTTTTATTCTTAGGTATCGTGCTGAACATACCGGGATTATGGCTCGATATTATGGAGCCGGACGGAGCATTGTATGCAACGATCGCCAAGCGGATTGTTCAGCACGATGACTGGATTAATCTCTACGGGAACGGACAGGATTGGTTGGATAAGCCGCATTTTCCCTTTTGGATGGCGGCTTTGAGTTATAAGATATTTGGCATAAATGGATTTTCTTATAAGCTTCCAGCCTTTATATTCTGGCTTGTCAGCTTGCTTTATACATATCTGACAGCGCGGGATTTATTTAATTCGTCGGTTGCCAAAATTTCAGTTTTGATCTATACGGTCGCTTTGCATAGCACGCTGGCCAATTTCGATGTCCGCGCTGAGCCATATCTGACGGCCTGTATAGTTGCAACGATCTGGCATATGTTATGCATTTACCAGAGAAAACACTGGATACATATATTGGCTGCCGCTGTTTTCGCAGGCTGCGCCATTATGACTAAGGGTATTTTTGTATTGATCACACTGGGTGCCGGTTGGGTAATATATTGGACAATTACCAAACAGTGGGATCAATTCGTAAATTATCGCTGGTGGTTATTACTGGGTCTTACTTTTATTTGCATTCTGCCGGAGTTATATTGTTTATATGTCCAATTCGACTTGCACCCGGAAAAGGTAGTTTTTGGTCAGACCAATGTTTCCGGATTGAAGTTTTTCTTTTGGGACAGCCAATTCGGAAGGTTTTTTAACACCGGCCCTATTCGTGGAAAAGGGGATCTTACCTTTTTCCTGCACACAACTTTGTGGGCTTTTTTACCCTGGTCGATTGGTCTTCTGGCTGCTGTTGTCTATTTAATAAAATATGACAAAGACCGGCAGCCGCTGCGCTGGATTATTTATGGTAGTACGATTGTTACATTCGTCATGTTTTCGCTGTCGAAGTTCCAGTTGCCGCATTATATTGTAATAGAATTTCCCTATTTTTCAATCATAACCGGTTACTTTTTATACCAAAAATCGAAGGATGCAGGCTTATCGGTATATGTCAGGATTCAGTCTGTATTGCTGTTCATCCTGTGCGCCGCCATTCTGGGACTATTGTACCTGACGAATGTCCAGTACGCAATATTTGGAGCGGCGATAAGTTTGGTGATTACTCTGGGCGCGACTTTTATAAAATCGGAGTCTCCTTTGCAGCAAATTTTGTTTAAAGGGTATGCAATGGCCGCCATGCTTTATATATTCCTGTTCCATTTCTTCTATCCATTTTTACTGCAATATCAATCAGGCAGAGAGGCGGCGAAGGTTATTCATGTGACAAATGATGACATACCGGTTGCATCCTATCAGTCATTTTCTTATTCCTTCGAATTCTACACTCCGGGAGACGTTAACCTGTTGAATACGAATGATGAGCTTGGACATTTCTTAAAAAACGATCCCTGCTTTTTGTACACAACCGCAGCCATTGGAGATAGTTTAATAAAGGCTGGTGTAGACGCAGAAATTATGGCTACGCCTGATAACTTCCACATTACCAGATTGAAATTTGGATTTCTGGACCATAAAAACCGTCACACTAAAGTGCAGAAACGTTATCTGCTTTACATCAACGACCTGGACGAAGATCCGGTTTCGGTTGACTAGATTTGGCAGGAGGGTTAAATATAGTATCTGAAATATCCTGACCAGGTTATATTTTTTTCCAGTAATCCCGCCGCGTCATGTACATGTGAAGTTTCTGGACGTAAGGTCCTGATAGATTCCTCCACTTTTGTTATTTAGTATTGACCAGTTTTTCCGCGGTTATATAGGGTGCCGCGTTTTAAGGTACGGATACTTAATAAGTGCTGAAATTGTAAGCATGGTATGAACCGGAATAAGCCTTATTGACTTCCCATGAGAAGTTGGGCAGGCGTCGTCAGCTGAGGAGTTTGGGATGTCTGAATTTGGCTAGATTATGAATTTACCGGTGTATTATCGCAACATATTTTATTTCAGGATTTTCTTCTGATTCGTCATTATAATATGAAAGTATTTATGTCTCGTCATTTTTGTTTGAGGCGATGTCAGAGTCGTAATCGTCAAGATCGAAACTGACTGTTCCGGATTTAAAAATCCCGTATAAAAATTTTCCATCCGTTTTCTAAAAAATAAATCCGGCTGATGAAAGAAGTTTGATGCAATGGATAATTCAATTTCTTTCGCGTCTGTTGAGATTACATCAAACAGTACATACCTCTTCTGATTAGAAACGTTTTTGAGATATTTGATAATCTTCAAACCGGACCATAATAGTCATCGGAAAATTTAGAAAAATAAAATGTTAGTAAAACAATGATTGAAGGGAGGTTTATGTAAAACGGATTGGCATAAAATGCCTATTTTGCGCGCTGTAAATAATAACTTTAACTCCTGACCTATGGACTATTTAATATGAAAAAATTTTCAGTAATCGTCTTATCCGTGCTGCTGGCCGGGAATGCAACTGCTCAGAAGCAAGCTGATCTTACCTCCGAAGATTATAAAAGGGCGGAAAAGTTCCTGGCTTACAACACACAGAATCTCATAGATAATGTTGCGGGAAAGCAAAACTGGTTTTCCAGTGAAAAATTCTGGTACCGTACTTTAACTGCCCAGGGAAGTGAATATATCGTCGTTGATGCTACCAGGGGAAAACGGCTTCCGGCTTTTAATCATCAGAAGTTGGCCGAGGCTATTTCGTCAGCAGCCGGGAAAGCTTACTCGGCCTTTATGCTTCCATTCCAGACAATTGAGTTTTCAGAAGACGAAAAGTTTGTAAGCTTTTCGTACGCGAACAAGCGTTGGAAATTTGACCGTAAAACCAGTAAACTTACCCAGATAGGAGAAGTTGCAGGGAAATCAGATGACAACCCAGCAAACGAATCGTTATCGCCTGATGGGAAAAAAGCAGTTTTCATAAAAGATTTTAACCTTTGGTTAAGGGATCTTGCAACGAATCAATCGAAACAGTTGACAACTGATGGCGTAAAGAATTTCGGTTATGCAACAGATAATGCAGGATGGAGGCACAGTAACCGTCCGGTTCTTTTATGGTCGCCAGATTCCAAAAAAATCTTCACTTACCAGCAAGATGAACGTAATGTCGGAGATATGTTTCTAGTAACGACTAATGTTGGACATCCTGAACTGGAAGCCTGGAAATATCCTTTGCCTGGCGATACCGCCATTGCCATGTTGCATCGTGTGATCATCAATTTAGAATTGTCATCGACGGTGAAGCTGAAAATATCGCCTGATGCGCACCGGGCAACTTTGGGAGACGATATCAGCAGAGGCGGTGTGCTGAGCGATGCGGAATGGAGCGGAGATGGTACCCAAATAGCTTTCGTATCAACTTCCCGTGACCATAAACATGAAAAAATCAGAATTGCCGATGCACTGACAGGAGATGTGCGGGAAGTTTTTGAGGAGACTTCAAATACCCAGTTTGAGTCTGGTCAGAAGGGGATCAGCTGGCGTTTCCTACCGTCGTCGAATGAAATTATCTGGTATTCTGAAAGAGACAACTGGGGACATTTATATCTGTACGACGCGGCAACCGGAAAGTTGAAAAATCAGATTACAAAAGGTGACTGGGTGGTAACCCAGGTTGTCAAAATTGATGAAAAGAACCGGTCGGTCTATTTTATGGCTAATGCAAAAGAACCGGGAAATCCTTATTTCAGCCATTTTTATAAGATTGGTTTTGATGGGAATAACCTCATATCGCTTACCCCTGAGCCTGGTATACATTCCCCGATTTTTTCGCCGTCAGGTAATTATTTCGTTGATACCTATTCTCAGCCGGACGTTCCCTCTATTACAGTTCTGCGGAATTCGGTCGGAAAACATCTTTTAACGCTTGAAGAAATTGACATAGCGCGCCTGCGGAAAGCTGGCTGGAAGGCTCCAAAACCTTTTTCGGTCAAAGCACATGATGGAAAAACAGACTTATATGGCTTGTTGTATACGCCGACGACCATGGATTCAACCAGAAAGTATCCGGTCGTTGATTACATATATCCGGGACCCCAGGGTGGCAGTATCGGCTCATGGGCGTTCAATGCTTCCAGGAGAGACAACCAGGCATTGGCCGAACTTGGATTTGTGGTGATGGAACTTGAAGGCACAAGTAATCCTTCTAGATCAAAAAGTTTTCATGATATGAATTATGGGAATATGGCAGAAAACACATTGCCGGATCAGGTGTCGGCCATCAGGGAACTTGCTTCGAAATATAATTGGATGGATACCAGCCGCGTTGGTATGCACGGGCATTCAGGCGGAGGCTTTGCGACTGCATGTGCGATGTTCATGTTCCCCGACTTTTTTAAGGTTGGGATATCTGAATCAGGTAACCACGATAACAGAAATTACGAAGATGATTGGGGCGAACGATATATCGGACTTTTAACAAAAACAGAAAACGGAATCTCAAATTATGAGAACCAGGCGAATCAGGTCCATGCAAAAAAATTAAAAGGGAAATTGATGCTCGCCCACGGAATGATGGACGACAATGTCCCACCATACAATACGATGCTCGTGGTGGAAGCGCTGGAAAAGGCTAACAAAGATTATGATCTTGTTATATTTCCTAATAGTCCGCATGGTTATGGCATTTACAATCCTTATATGATGAGAAAACGCTGGGATTATTTTGTCAAAAATCTTTTAGGTGTAGAGCCGCCAAAAGAATATTTGTTGCAGACAAGTACCGATCCAAGGAATTCGGTGCGCTAATAACCAGACATAATAAAAAGCGCCGATAGCCATTTTAGAATATTTAGGAATTGGTTCGACCAGAAGTTTGTACACCCTTCGATAAATGCCTAGCCATAACATCGGAATAAAATAGTTTTCATATTTCAAGCGTTTGGCATCATTTTTATAATTTATAAGATAGAATCAATTCATTATAATTATGAAACAGTCACAAACATCTAGTCCGCAGCCAAAGGCAAGGGTAGAAAATAAGGACAATATTGACAGCAGACATAAGGAAGAGGAAATGGTTAAGAAAAACCATATTACTAATAATCATAAGGAACATCGCAGTGAAAATAAAAGCCAGACTCAAAAGCAGAGTAAATAGCTTTGTTTTTTGACAGACTTTTTAAATAATCGGCGGATTAATATATGTCTGCATTTCAAAGAAAGGAATCCCGATTTCAGCCTCCATGCTAAAATCGGGATTTCTCTTTTTTTATACAGATAAAAATAAATTATCTGAGAAATAATGGAGCCGGCTTTGTTGATAATAAATATGCTCGATACGAACTGTAATATGGATATTAGCTATCACAAATCAACGTGTTTTATGCAGGTGTCCAAGAATTAACCAGATGCGGTACCTGTTATTTATTAAAAGTGTTAAGAATGTGCTTCAACTTATCCAACCCGCAAATGAAAAATATTCATTCGGGCGCGCCAGCAAGAGTGAAAAATTGTGGTACTGGCACATTTGCCGCTGAATTATTTAAGGTAAATGCTTTTAGCGTGTCTGGTATTGGCTTATTGGGGTTGTTTGCGACAAATGCTTAACGATTTTTAAGGAATGTTGCGATGCCGATTGAAGTTCTTTAAAAATTTTTTTGTTTAAATATGACTTTGTTATACATTTGTCCATTATGCACATTTTAAATGTGTAGAGGAGGGTAAGACTTATAAGAATTCCGGGTTTCCGGAATTCTTTTTTTGTATACAATCGAATTTCATATCTGTAAAAATGCCTAGGCATATGTTCCTGCATTTTTATCTGCATAGATTTGTTTTGTCTGCTATCGATCTCCATCAAATACTTTGTATATGTCAGCTGAAAACCGACTCCTGAATCACTTTCTGCTTTTTTTGGTCCTTCTCATTTCTATAAGCTGCAAATCTTCCAAATACGCAAAAACCAATAAGGTTTACAAAAATCTGGCAAAAGGATATGCCGAAATCATTCGGGCAGCACCGCCAAATCATCAGGCCATCGATTCGATGAGTACTGAAAATCAATCTTGGGTAGGATCTGTGAATTTTGGCATCAGAAGGGCAAATTTTGTAATTCTTCATCATACCGCACAAGATTCGACAGCTCAGACTTTGCAAACATTTACTATTCCACGCACGCAGGTCAGCGCTCACTATGTGGTTGGACGTGACGGGAAAGTAATACAGATGGTGAATGATTATTTGAGGGCTCAGCACGCCGGCGAATCGCGCTGGGGAAAAAATACCGATCTTAATTCGTCATCGTTAGGTATTGAGCTGGATAATAATGGCAATGAGCCGTATTCTGATCAGCAGATGAACAGCCTGTACATTTTGCTGGCGAACCTGAAAAAGAAATACGGGATACCGACAGCGAACTTTATAGGACACGCCGATATAGCACCTGCAAGAAAGCCCGATCCGAACAATTTTCCGTGGAAAAACCTTGCTGAGAAAGGATACGGATTATGGTATGACGATTCACTGGAAACAGCTCCGATGGATTTGGACTCAACCATTGCGCTTAGGATTATAGGCTATGATGTCAGGAATATTGACGCCGCGATCGTGGCTTTCAAGCGACATTTCATCCAGACTGACATTACGCCAATACTTACTGCGTGGGACAAATCTGTCTTGAATAATTTGTACAGGAAATATTTAAAAGATTAATCACTGAGCAAACTATTCTGATAATTTTTGGCCTTTAAATTCAATTAGCCAAAAGTTGATGGTTTTTCTTTCCGTGTAACCTAATAATTCGTAGACCCTTCTCGCTCTAACGTTATTATTGACAAAATGCAGAAACGGCACAGCGTTCTGTTCAATGTTTTTTTTGGAAACATGCGCTACAAGATTTTGTGCATATCCTTGTCCAGTATGATCCGGATGCGTAACGACTGCACTTATCTCTGTAAATCCTGTCATTTTAAGGCGCTCGCCTGCCATAGCAACTAATTTATTATTCTTGATTATTCCAAAATAATTTCCGAGTAAGGGCGTGTTGTGGAAAAAATATCCTGGTTGAACAAGACCAATTAATTCAAGCATATCACTTCGATGATCCTCGGTTAGCGGCTCTATGTCTGCAACGTTTTTAGTATCTAAGGTATTTAGTTTGCTACATATCATTTGTACACATTCAAGTTTGGAATGTAAAACCCAATTTTTGGGAAGGGCAGGCAACTCTCCAACTACGAAGAAATTTTCGCCGGGAACTACCCAGAGTTCGATTTGTTCCAGATCGGCAGTCAAAGGCGTTTTACAACCTAAAATTCTCAACATATCAACCGGGTATCGCTTTACAAAGTCTCCCCCCAATGCGTATGGGCTGTGCGTGCTTGTTAAAGAATGCCATACGGGGTTATCCAAATTTAAATACAGATCGTTATTCATTAAATCAATAAAGTCTTGTGACAGTAGAAAAATAGGAATAAATTTTTGTTATGCCGCAAGATCTAAATTTGGTGCTAATTGATCTTGATTTACTATAAATGAAATTTCTGAAAATCAAATACCACCCGGGAACGGTATGATGTTGGTTATCCGGTCTTTGTTGTGTTATAAAGCTAAGCCCTGACCGTTGATGAAATCAAAACTTGCTCCATCCCGCTGGTACCGAATAATTCCTATTGTCTTTGTAACTTACAGTCTGGCTTATCTGGACAGAGCTAATTTTGGATTTGCGATTGCAGGAGGGATGGCAGACCATTTGAATATTACGAAGGGCACTTCTTCTTTATTAGGTTCTTTATTTTTTTTAGGGTATTTTTTTTTCCAAATTCCCGGGGCGCACTATGCTGCCCGAAAGAGTGCTAAAAAGTTGATTTTTATCTCACTGATTCTATGGGGGGGCCTGGCTGCTGCCACCGGAATGGTCAGTAGCGTTGGATCGCTTATTGTCATTCGATTTATGCTCGGCGTTGTGGAAAGCGCTGTGATGCCGTCCATGTTAATTTTATTAAGCCAGTGGTTTACGCAAAAAGAGCGGTCCAGAGCTAATACGTTTTTAATCTTGGGTAACCCGGTAACCGTTTTATGGATGTCAGTCTTGTCAGGCTATCTCATTGAGTCTGTGGGTTGGCGGTGGATGTTCATCATTCAGGGAGCACCTGGAATTATCTGGGCTTTCATATGGTGGAAAATGATCGACGAGAAACCGAGAGATGCCAAATGGATGACTGAACGCGAAAAGGACGAAGTAGAGGAGCAATTATCTTTAGAACAAATAGGGATTAAACCGCTGAAAAATTATGCTGAGGCTTTCAGATCCAGGGCTGTAATTTTATTGTGTTTCCAGTATCTGTTATGGAGCCTCGGAGTGTATGGATTTGTCATGTGGCTTCCATCAATAATTAAAGCGGCTCCGGATATGGATATTGTCAAGACGGGATGGTTATCGTCTATCCCTTATATTTTGGCGATAGCGGGTATGTTGGCAGCCTCGTTTTTCTCCGATAAAACGTTGAACAGGAAAATTTTTATTTGGCCATTTCTCCTTATTGCCTCCCTCTCATTTTTTGGAGCTTATTTTCTGGGTACATATAACTTTTGGCTTTCATTCGTACTTCTGGTTATAGCAGGAGGAGCTCTTTACGCACCGTACGGACCGTTCTTTGCTGTGATAACAGAAATTCTTCCCAAGAATGTTGTTGGTGGGGCCTTAGGTTTAATTAACAGCATAGGTGCACTAGGCTCATTTGTCGGGTCGTATCTCGTGGGATATCTCAACGGGAACACAGGAGGATTTGAGTCTTCTTATATTTTGATGGCATGCTCTTTAGCCATCGCTGCTGTGATCACGATTTTTGTCGTCAACTCGCCCGCCAAAAAAGAGAGCGATATTCTCTCAGATGTATGAAAAACACATTCTACTCCATAAATCAGCATTTTTTTTGATGAAAAATTTATTTTTTTTAATTGTCAATATTCTCTAAGTTAGAAACTTAGAAAAATCTAATAATTACTCCCTAGAAATAGTAAGTAAATAAATTTGGAACCTAGACCAAATTGTATACTTTTGCATCACAATTGAGGGACACGAAAAGTAAGTGAAACAAAATTGAATGAAATTTTAAGCTTTCTAAATTTAGCTTTGACTTTTTAAAAGACAATTTTAGACTGCAAAGAATAAAGTAGGATTCCGTAGCTCAGCTGGTAGAGCAATACACTTTTAATGTATGGGTCCTGGGTTCGAATCCCAGCGGGATCACAAAAGGCACACGAAAGTGTGCCTTTCTTATTTAAAATGCATTGATTTTCAGCACAGTTAACAAAAAAGCAGGTTATTCTGAATCAAGATAAATCAAACCATTCGGTCACTGTTTTAATTTGGTAAATTAGGTGACCGAATGAATGTTTGATTGAGGCGATTTGATTTAAGGTTCTCCCAGAGCATTTGGTCTTGATCCGAAGTATTCAAAACAGGGCCAAAAATCCAGGCAGCACACTGCTATATGCTTTTGATGAATTTATAGCCACCTTTGAAAAGAAGAAGGAGGAGGGGATCAGTTCCAGCGGAACGCTCAGACACTGGCGCTCAACCCGGAAAAAAGTGGAGACCTTCATCGCATACCGGTACCACCGGCGGGATCTGGATTTCTCAGAGATAGATCATATGTTTGCTGACGAGTTTTTTGACTATCTGACCTTGCATCAGTATCCGCCTCTTTCGGAAGTTACGGCCAGGAATCAGGTAAAATGGACGCGCCAGATTGTGAAGATTGGCGTGAAGAAAGAGTTATCGCGAGTAATCCGCTAGAAAGTTTCATCTGCTCGGTGGAAATAAGTAAGTGCAGTCCTTGGAACTTTACGAAGTGGAGGCAATTTATCAGAAAGAAATATCCATTGACAGTATAGCCGAAGTCAGGGACGCTTTTATTTTCCAATATTGTATCGAATTTGCTTATCAGGAGATGTATAAGCTTAATCCTGACAATATTGTCCGGGTGGGCAGGGCAGGCGAGAAGTAGCTGATTAAAGACCGGGGCAAAACAGATGTAACGGTGATGGTGCCGATCCAGAATTCGGAGCCATTTATCACCCAAATTCAGAAATTGATGACAAATAGTTTTGGTCAGAGTTGACCAATTTAAATGAATGATTGAGTGTTTCGGAGATTTGTTTGTTATGTACTTGAATGAACAGTCGTGTTCGAAATCGAACATCTCGTGGCGATCAATAATTTTTAATCATCTAAATATCAGTTATTTATATTTTATTTTTTTAATGGCTTGATTTTTTTAACGAATGAAATTGCTATGGCGCAAGGTAATGAATATCCAGGCAAAGATTGGTAAATTGATCCGCTATTATGCTCCGTAACTACTTTAAAATAGCCTGGCGCAGTCTCGCTGCAAACAAGACTTGCTCCGTAATCAACATTGGTGGACTTGCAGTTGGTATGATGGTTGCCATCTTGATTGGCTTATGGATTTATGATGAATTCTCATACAATAAGTATCACGAAAATTACCGCAGAATTGCGCGGATAATGCAACAGCAAACCCTGGATGGAGAAATCAACACAGGCAATAACGTTCCAGCCCCGTTGTTGAAAATTTTGGAAACTAACTTTGAGGAGGATTTCGACCGTGTGGTCATCACCTCATGGCTCCAAAGACATGTGCTGACCTATGGCGGATCCAGTTTTACGAAGCCTGGTAACTTTATGTCTGCTGGTGCAGCAGAAATGCTTTCCCTAAAAATATTAAACGGGAGTACTTCCGGACTAAAAGATCCCGCGACGATTTTGCTCTCCGAATCAGTAGCAAAAGCGTTTTTCAAGGATTCCGACCCGATCGACAAAATGATGAAACTCAATAAAGACTTGATTGTTAGGGTAGTTGGAGTTTATGAAGATATTCCTTACAATTCAGAATTCCGGGAACTGGCGTTCATAGTACCTTTTGATCTTTTTGTCTCGTCTACTCCTTGGGTGAAAGATGCAGTAGAAAATGGAGAATGGGAAAGCAGTTCTTTTCAAATATTAGTACAGGTCTCTAAAAACAGCAACTTAAAATCAGTTTCTGAGAAAATAAAGAACACTATCCTAAAAAGGACTACGCACGGTGAATTAAAGTTTAAGCCGCAAATCCTGCTGCATCCAATGAGCCAGTGGCATTTATATTCCGAATGGAGTAACGGAAGTAATATTGGAGGGCGTATTCAATTTGTTTGGCTATTTGGCATAATCGGTTTATTTGTGTTGCTTTTGGCGTGCATCAATTTTATGAACCTGAGCACCGCACGTTCGCAAAAACGCGCCAAAGAGGTGGGGATCCGGAAGGCGATCGGCTCAGTCCGGCTTCAATTGGTTGTCCAGTTTTTTAGTGAATCTTTTCTGGTTGTATTTTTTGCCTTCTTTTTCTCATTGGTACTTGCCTGGCTGGCTATGCCAATTTTCAATGAAATTGCCGACAAGCAAATGCTTATTCCTTGGGGCGACCCTAATTTCTTGATGAGCGGCATCATGTTCACAATACTGACCGGGCTTATTGCGGGCAGTTACCCTGCATTTTACTTGTCGTCCTTTCAGCCTATCAAAGCACTGAAGGGAAAATGGAGCCCTCTGGGACTTCACGCGACGCTACCAAGGAAAATTCTGGTAGTTTTGCAATTCACAGTTTCCATCTCCCTTATTATCGGCACAGTCGTGGTGTACAGACAAATTCTGCATGCAAAAGATCGCCCTATCGGCTACAACCGAAAAGGATTAGTGACCATGCTGGCGAATACTCAGGAGATTCACAGGCATTTCGATGCAATGCGGGACGATCTTTTAAAAACGGGTAGTGTGATATCCGTAGCAGAGTCAGTTGCGCCACCTACCGAGGTTTTTTCTGCTAATGTAGGTTTCAATTGGAAGGGTAAAGATCCAAGCCTGAACTCCGAATTTGCAACAGTTGGTATTTCTCATGACTTTGGAAAAACCGTCGGTTGGCAGTTTGTGGCAGGGCGCGACTTCGCCAGAAATTTCTCTACTGATTCTGCCGGATTTGTTGTGAATGAAGCGGCTGTCAAGTTTATGGGGCTGGGTAATCGTGATGTAGTGGATGCCATCGGCGAGACGGTAACTTGGGATGGAAGACAGTTCAAAATTATCGGCGTGATCAAGGATATGATCATGGAGTCGCCGTATGATCCGGTCAAAAAATCAATCTTTTTTATTCATCCAAAAGGAGGCAGGTTTATAACTGCAAGGCTGAACCCTGGCGCTAATGCAGGTTCGGCAATAAAAAATATTGAAGCAGTATTTAAAAAATACAGTCCTGATTTGCCATTTAATTACCAGTTTGTGGATGATGAATACGCGTTAAAGTTTGCTTCGGAAGAAAGAATCAATAAGTTAGCTGCGGTATTTGCAGGTTTGGCAATTTTGATAAGCTGCCTTGGACTTTTTGGAATGGCATCGTTTATTACAGAACAACGGACAAAAGAAATAGGTGTCCGTAAAGTGCTGGGTGCGTCAATTACTAGCTTGTGGCAGCTTCTTTTAGGCGATTTTGTAATTCTGATTGTTGTCTCCTGTCTGCTTGCTACGCCCATCGCCTGGTATGCAATGGATCAATGGTTAGAAAAATATGCTTATCATACCCAGATTTCCTGGTGGATTTTTGCTTTTGCAAGTTTAGGGACACTCGCTATTACTTTCATTACTGTGAGTTATCAGGTTATTCAAACAGCACTGCTCGATCCCGTGAAAAGTCTGCGTAGTGAATAAATTTCTTTCCTGTGCACTTGTAAAGTGCGTTCTGATATTGACACATTTCTACGTGAAGCCGACATTTACTTCGGTTTAGGCTCATCGTCTGATGCCGAAACGAAGTAAATGTCAGATGGTTTTTTAGCAAAAACTAAATGAATTGAAAGTTACGGCATTGAAAATTAGAGTGTCTTCACTTTTTATTGTGGTAATAATATACCTTAGTCCTTATTGAATAAGAAAACTAATTGTTTTTTTCATAGTTGTTAAGGTAGATGTCCCTTTGCTACATTTATTTGGAGGCAGAAATAGGCAGATTTAATATTTCAACTAAATTTGACTATGAGAAAACGATCGCGCGGTGGACCGTGGGAGTTTGACAATTCTTTTAAACGGATGGCACTGGAACCTTCAGAAGCCAAGGGCTCAGTAGCTCTTGTTTCCTTTTTTAAAGCTCAGGTGCAGTTGTTTCCAGTCATCAATTATCGATGCGCCTTTTTTACCGCCTGCACTCCGCAAGTATCCCCAGGGCCCGCCGGCAGGTTCATTGGTCATGCCGATATTTTATGCAAGTGTATTTCATTTTTCTGGATGACTTAACCTTTTGAAAAGTCATCCAGGGATTTAGGCGAACTTAGAACAGATGCACTTGCGGATGTGCATTCCCAAGCGATATGTCCCCCACATTTGTTGTAAGGATACGTCTACGTTTATTTGCCTCGCACCAGTTAAGTATGCGAAAGAGAGCTATTCATTATTCCAATCGAAAAAAACTTTTTCTGGCTCAGAACTTAATTGGCTGGCTCGACTCGGACAAAATCTAAACCGAGCCAAGTTCCATCTTTGTAAAGTTGATTCCATGCAGTTGTATCAGCTAAGGGTTGCTTTCCAGCGAAAGCACTTTCACGGGAATTGGTGAACCGTACCGGATAATCGTATTTGCCGTTTATGTCAGCTTATTTCCTTTTTGATTCCAGTCTGATCATGAGAAGGATCATTTAAATGTTTATAAAATTTTTACATAACCTTGTGGTGGTTCGCGGCAGGGATGGGAGCGGGGAAATTCGGCAGAAGGTTTCGGTTCCGACTTCAAATCAGGACTGGCTAAACCAGGTTTATGGACATTTAGTATGACCGCGATGGGTGAAATGTTGCCGCATGCAGATAACAAGGTGACACTTGATTTTCAGAAGCAAGATAAATGGGGTATGCCCACGCTTCAGATTGACTGCCGGTGGCGTGAAAATGAAGACAAAATGGTGCCGGATGCGATAACCCAGGCGCAGGAAATGATGGAAAATGCAGGTATCAGGGTAGTAGCGGCTTATGACAATCATCAGAATCCCGGACTTGCGATCCATGAAATGGGAACGGCGCGCATGGGGCGCGATCCAAAACGTCCGTATTAAATGGTTTCAATCAGATTCATTCCTGCAAAAATGTATTTGTGACAGATGGTGCAAGCATGAGCTCTTCTGCTTGTCAGAACCCATCATTAACCTACATGGCCATGACTGCCCGCGCAGCAGATTTTGCGGTAAAGGAATTGAAGAGGATGAACTTTTAGACTGCATTTCATAGTCCTGTTTTTATCTCTAAATGCATTATAAAAGAAGCGGTATTTAGTCTGGAGTATCGATATATAGCAATTGGTAAGCGACATTATTTTTTTGTTTTCTAAGGTAGCAAAGAAAAAAATGTCAATTTTAATGCAAGGCGTACTTCGTTTTTCCGGTTGGTTGCTTCGACATCTCATTGGGTATCGATAACAAACAGAAAGCAGTTGGCCTTCCGGCATCCGCACATCTGACATCCCACTATTAAAAAGTTTGCCAGAATGGCACTAAGCGAAAGGAAGCCATTTTTGACTTGGCCCGCATAGCCGGGAATAGGATGCTTAACTGTCCTGAAATGAGCCAATCAGATATGGCTGAATTGCTCGTTAATCCATTTTTGGTAAATATGAAATCTTTTTCTGTCAAACGCGGATACTCGCTGATTGATAAAGATGCCGCAGTCTCTAAAAAATATCCGGAATACCTATTCTCGAACGTCATTCACTGATTGTTGTCGCAGCAATAAAATGTAAACAACGTATCGCAGAGCTTTAGAATTTCGACGTGAAGTCATGCGTCAACAGCTCGTTTGCTGAGATTCTTTTTGTCAGTTGCCTGCGTATATTTTCTTCGGTATTTCATAGGCGACTGTTGTATAATTTTATTAAAATGCTGACTGAAATTCGACCAATTATGAAATCCGCTTTCATAACATATTTCAGTAACCGACTTTTCTGTGGTCAGAAGTAAATTACACGCATGTGAAATCCGAATTTCGGTTAAAAATTGAATGTAATTTTTTTTGGTATTTTTCTTGAAATAATGGCTGAAAGCCGACTCGCTTTGGTTGGTTATGGCTGCAACATCTTTAAGCAGGATCTTGTTTTGAAAATTTTGCATCGTGTATTCGAAAACCTTATGAATACGGTCCTGATCCTGTTTAGAAAAACTAATAATTGGCGAATTCGTCAGGAAGGTTATTTGATCTGAAATACTGATCTGGTTCAAACAATTAAGCAGGGCCGAAAGCTGAGAAAAACCTGTCAGAGTTTCTATTGATTTTAAGGTATTACCAACCATTGTTTTAAGGTCGCCTTTTAGTGCAATGCCGTGTGACGCATTTTTTAAAAGGTTGCTTATCTGTTGCATTTCGGGAAGTTTCAGAAACGTTTCTCCAAAAATTTCTTCCTTAAACTGAACAACCACAGCACTTCCCGTAGATTCTGAATCCTTTTTCCGAAACCAATGCGGCAGGTTTTTACCAAGAAGGAACACATCACCTGCGTCATATTCGCCAATAAAGTCGCCAACAAATACCGAGCCTTGTCCCGTAGTTTCTATAAGGAGTTCATACTCTTCATGTTGGTGCCAGGGTGTTTCAAAAAAGGGTGTCGTGTAAGTCCTGGCTACAAATGATGAACTACTATCTATTGGTAACTTCTGGATAAGTGGTTTCATCTGGTATGTTATCAAATTAAGGTATTATTTGGGTTATAATATTCAAAATAACATATAAAACTAATGATATTCTGATAGAAACGCGTCAAAATATACTGCTATTTTGTATTGTTAATATTTCAAGAACATTTATCTATATTTTGATAATAGAGTAATTTGAACATGGGAAAAGAACTTAGTATTACCGAAAAATCTGATTTCGAAAGAGATGGATTTATAATCAAACGTAATTTTTTTAGTCAGGAAGAAATTAATCTTTTATATAGTCTGGCAACGGATGATAGTGTGACGAGTCATGCTTTTGATCTTAAAGACACAAACGGAAACCGTACGAAACTGACGCTTTGGTTTACGCCGGGCGACGATTCTTTCGGGCTGATGTCCAGGTCGGAGCGTATGGTGAAAGCAGTGGAAAAACTGCTTGGGAACCAGGGAGAAGTTTGCCATTTTCATTCCAAGGTCATGCAAAAAGAACCCAAAAAGGGAGGCGCCTGGGAATGGCACCAGGATTATGGGTACTGGTATAAAAATGGGTTTTTGTATCCGGAAGCGATGATTTCGGTAATGGTTGCGCTCACGGACGCAAATATTGAAAATGGTTGTTTGCAGGTTTTAAAAGGAACTCATAAAATGCAGCGTTTTGAGCATTCATTTGTTGGCGAGCAGCAGGGTGCCGATCCGGATTTTGTAGCGGAAGCCGAGAAAAACAGTGAACTGGTTTATGTGGAACTCAAAGCGGGTGATACACTTTTCTTTCACAGCAATATTCTTCACCGTTCGGATGCTAATTTATCCGATAAACCACGCTGGTCAGTCATTTCGGCGTATAATTTATCTTTCAACAAACCTTTCAGGGAAAAAAATACGTCTTGT
Source organism: Dyadobacter koreensis (assembly GCF_900108855.1). Classification (GTDB taxonomy): domain Bacteria; phylum Bacteroidota; class Bacteroidia; order Cytophagales; family Spirosomataceae; genus Dyadobacter; species Dyadobacter koreensis. The sequence continues at coordinate 23,211 of NZ_FNXY01000007.1, read as the reverse complement.
ATTGAACCTGTAAAAATGGTTGCGGATAGCGCTTTGCTGGAAAGTGGCAAACAGGTTGTCAAACAAGCAGATTTTTTGAGCAAGGATGCAGAAATTACTTTGCAGGATTTAAATCGTTCTTAACAGGTTTGGGATGCATATTGAACTTGAATATTTACCTGTTTTTCCTGAAAATAAATCCGTCGGTATCGGATGTGTAGGAGCAGGTTTCATTATGGCCGACTGCCAGCTCGTAGCGTATAGAAATGCCGGATTCAATCCGGTAGCGATCACGTCACGGACCTTGGCCAACAGCCAGAAAGTGGCACAGCGGCATAATATTTCAAAGTTTTACGCCTCATACCGGCAAATGTTTGCGGATCCCGAAGTGCAGGTTGTTGACATCGCTGTGCCACCGGACGGGCAGATTGCGGTTATCAAAGAGGCTGTCAAACACAAGAACATAAGGGCGATTTTGGCTCAGAAACCGCTGGGGATGAATTATTCCGAAGCTCTGGAAATAGTCAGGATCTGTGAGGGTGCAGGTGTCGTTTTGGGTGTAAACCAGAATATGCGTTATGACCAGTCGGTACGCGCCTGCAAAGATCTGTTAAACAAAGGATTGCTTGGCAAACCGATTTTCGGCTCAATCGACATGCGGGCAATACCACACTGGACAGGCTGGCAGGCGGGTATGGGCTGGCTTACTTTAAGGGTAATGAGCATTCACCATCTGGACACATTCCGCTACTGGTTTGGTGACCCGAAAAGTGTTTATTGTAGTGTCGCGCAGGATCCAAGGACGGTTTCAAAATTTGCCCATGACGACGGCATCGCACTGTATATTCTCGAATACGAAAATGGTATGCGTGCCTCTTCCTGGGACGATGTCTGGACAGGCCCCGCCCGCGAAGGTGCGGAGGAAGATATTTACATTAATTACCGTGTGGAAGGCCTGGACGGTATGGCAAAGGGAAGTATCGGTTGGCCGAATTATCCTACTCATAGCCCAAGCACGCTGGATTTTACCTGCAAAGAAATTTCCGGCTGGCAACGTCCGCGCTGGCAAGAGGCCTGGTTTCCGGATGCCTTTGCGGGGCCAATGGCGCAATTGCTGGTCGCTTTGGAACAAAATAAGGAGCCGGAGATCGGTGGTAGGGATAATTTGAAAACAATGGCACTGGTAGATGCCTGCTACGTTTCGGCAAGAGAGCACCGGGCCGTAGAGATTGCAGAAATATATTCTTGAAGAGATAACGTCATGATCTTATGATTCAGATTGGAATTTTTACCGGTTATTTTCCTTACGATTTGGCACAAACAGCCGCCCGAATCAGGGCGCTTGATTTCAATACCGTGCAGCTGGACGTATCTTTTAAGGATATGGATTTGTCGACAAGCGCCCTTGATTCAGCAAAAGCCAAAAAGATCAGGGACACATTCAGAAATAATAATTTGCCAATATGCTGTATTTCAGGGTATACCAATCTTGTGCACCCGGTGCCGGAAAAACGCAAGACAAGCCTGAACCATCTCAGGCAGATTATTCGGTATGCCAACGAGTTAGGATCATCCTATGTCATCAGTGAAACGGGGACATACCATTTGGAAAGTGACTGGGTTTCGGATCCGAGAAATAAAACGGAAGAAGGTTATGCTGAATGCCGGGATGTGATCGGTGAACTTGTAGATTTCGCCAGTCAGCATGGCGTAACATTTTGCGTGGAAACTTATGTGAATAATGTCATCGGATCAGTTGATGAAACACTGCGGCTCTTTGCTGATATTGATCATCCAAATCTGGGCCTGCTGATGGATCCCACCAATTATTTTGATGAGCAAAATATCGGTGACATTGATCTGACAATAAACAGCATATTTGACGCTTTGTCCGATAAAATAAAAATTGCCCATGCAAAGGATGTAAAACTGGCTTCTAGCTCTGTTGGCGTTGTAATGGCCGACATTGATGGCGATGAGGCACATGCACTTCGTGGCGTGGGCATGATCGAATTACCCGCACCAGGCCTTGGTTCTCTTAATTATGATCTGTATCTCAAAAGGCTTGCCAGGAAACATCCGAATATCCCGATCATCATTGAGCATCTGGAAGAAACAGATGTGCCACGGGCCAGGCAATTTATTCATGATAAGTTAATGACCAGCGGCTTGTAAGCTTTGACAAACCCAGCGGTTAACCTTTACAGGAATATCATTTAATATTATGTTAAAAAATAACTACCAATCACTTACTGGTTTAATAGGAGTGGCAGTTTTACTGGCATTACTCATTGCTTTCGTACCCGAAAAACATCAGAGTTCTTCCATCGATGACGAATGGATCCATTATGGTCATGACGCTTCCAATAATAAATTTTCTCCTCTTTCGATCATCAACACGAAGAACGTAAGTCAGTTGAAGGAAGTTTGGAATTATCAGGACAGCAAGGAAGGGTCCAGTATTTTGTTTAATCCACTGATTGTGAAAGGCAGCATGTTTGCCTTTATGCCAAGCGATAAGCTGGTAGCGCTTAACCCGGAAACCGGAAAGCTGATCTGGGAATTTATTCCTGACAGTACCGACGTCAGCACCTGGACCCGGGGCGTCACTTTTCATCCCGGCAAAAACGGAAGACCCGATGCCTTGCTTTTCGTTTTTGGTTCAACACTTTATTCCATCGATGCTTCGACAGGAAAGCTGATCAAAGATTTCGGAGAGCAGGGGAAGGTAGACTTTTATACTGGACTTTCTGTTGAACCGTCGATGAAAAAGCGGGTCCATGTGACTGCAAATGCGCCGGGAGTCATTTATGGAGATTATTTCATTGTTGGCTGCAAAGTTCCTGATGAGCTTCCGTCTACGTCTGGCGATATTAGGGCCTTTAATGTCAATACCGGAAGGCTGGAATGGGTTTTCCATACCATACCACGGGAAGGAGAGTTTGGATATACAACTTGGCCAAAGAATGCCAGGCAGAAAAACGGTGGTGCAAATTGCTGGGGCGGTATGGCCCTGGATGAAAAATTGGGAATCGTTTACGTTCCGACTGCTTCACCATCTTTTGATTTTTACGGTGCCGACCGCGAGGGCGAAAATTTATTTGCCAATTGTCTGCTGGCTCTGGATGCGAAAACAGGTAAAAGAATATGGCATTTTCAGACGACACACCATGATCTGTGGGACCGGGATAACGGATCTCCGCCGAATCTTGTGCAGGTAAAACACAATGGAAAACTAATCGATGGTGTAGCGTTGGTAACAAAAATGGGTTATGTTTTCATGTTTGACCGGAAAACGGGCAAGCCGCTTTTTCCGATCAATGAAGTGGCGGTTCCGACCAGAAGTGAAATGCCGGGAGAAAAACCATGGCCCACCCAGCCCATACCAAGCAAACCCGCTCCGTTCTCGCGGCAGGGATTTAAACCGGAATATTTCAGCACTATAACGCCGGAAGTAACACAGTTTATCAAAGACCAGATCGCAGAAAATAAATACAACACAGGCATTTACGAACCACCGAGCCTTGATGGTTCCCTTATCGTACCTGCCGCGCATGGCGGTGCAAACTGGGGCGGCGCTTCCTTCAATCCTAATACGGGTGTCATGTTTGTCAATGCAATTGATATGCCATGGTTTCTTCAGTTGAAGGATATCAAGTCGTTAAAAAAAGACAATGATGAAAGTGGCGAAAATTTGTTCAAAATGTATTGCAGCAGTTGTCACGGAGCGGATCAGAAGGGAACCAATTTCGGGCCGGATATTTCTGTAAAAGTGAAGAGTTACGTCAGGGAAAACCTTGAAAACTTTATCAAAAAAGGCGCGGAACCGATGCCTTCGTTTCAGCATTTACCGCAGCAACAGATTGATGCTATCACCGCCTATCTGAAAGGGATCGATGAAGTAGCAGATAAGGGGAAACTGCCCGATGCTGATGAATCGGCAACGAAAGAGCCTTATGGCTTTTCGGGTTACGAATTTTTCAAAGATCCGAATGGTGTTCCTGCCATCAAGCCGCCATTTTCTACTCTGAATGCCATTGATCTGAATTCCGGTGAGATTTTGTGGCAGGTCCCGCTGGGTTTTGATAAAAAACTGGAAGCACAGGGTATCAAAAATTCAGGGATCTTTAACCGGGGTGGGGGAATTGCTACTGCTGGCGGACTTATTATTATCGGTGCAACGGTTGATCAGATGTTTCGTGTTTTTGATCAGAAAAACGGAAAAATCTTGTGGGAAAAAGAACTGCCCGGAAGTGCGACCGCGGTGCCGTCCACTTATTCAATCGGTAAAAAACAATACATCACAGTCGCGGTTAGCCCAAATCCGGGTAAGGGCTATTATGGCGGTTATATCACTTTTGGCTTGAAATAACGTAAGGAATCAGCAAGTTTTTGTTGAAATGTGGATATTATTGAAATAACGTCGGATATTTTTCACTGAGATAGAAAAATGAATCTGGAATTTTAAAACATTTAATTATAAAATAGATATAAAGGTAGTTGAGGGTTGATGACAACGAAGTATAAATCTTTTCTGGGGCCAGGAAAATTGTCCCACTATTTTTTATTTTCAGGAACAGCGGCTAAAAAAATAACTTTGTGGTAGAGTTCGGTTGGGCTCCGTTTACAAATGAGCAATTATTTATAATTGGGACGCCAAAGCGACCATGAATCCTTACGATGAGCTTTGGCCGGTTCCTCCAAACGCGATTGATGCCAACCGCGACATTAAATTACAGCAAAATCCGGGATATCCCGGTGCCTGGTCTGTTTACAGGATGCTAGTTTGAACTGATGCTTTGAACTACAATCCCATTTTAAATTCTTACAATATCAGTCATATCATGAATAGAAACGAGTTTATCAGACAAACCGCCTTGTTGTCAGTAGGTTCAATATTAGCGTCATTTATCAAAAAAGCGTCTGCAAAAGCCAATCCAACAATTTTGTTGGTTTCAGGTTGGCAGGATGTTAACATCGGAGATATCGGTCATACCCCGGGTCTGCTGTATGTCCTACAGACTTATTTACCGGACGCAAATATTATTCTCTGGAAAAGAAGTAATGGAGAAGAGGTGAAGAAATTACTCAATAAAAATTTTCCAAAGGTTAAAATTATTTATGGGAGCGTAAACAAAGACAAAAACGTGGATAATCCCGAAGTTATGGAAGCCTTTAAATCGGCTGACGTGATGATTCACGGGTCGGGGCCATTGCTGGTTGGTGCTGATAATCTTGCGAGCTGGATGAAACATACTGCCAAGCCCTTCGGTATCTACGGCACTACGCTTGAAAACCCAAGCGAATACCATCAAGGTATTCTTCAAAAGGCTGCGTTTATTTATACCCGTGAAACCAAGTCGATCGAACATCTGAAAAAAGTTGGAATCACAGGTGAACACGTACAATTTGCGCCGGATGCCACATTCTTCATCAATATTCGTGATGATAAAAAGGCTTTTTCATTTCTAAAAGAAAATGATCTGAAAGATAAAAAATTCATTTGCGCCATCCCTCGATTACGCTATACACCCTATCATAAGTTTAACGCCAACAACAATGGGTGGAATGCTGACCGGATAAAAATGGTGGAAGAAACCAACGAAAAATATAAAGAGGTTGACCATGCCAAATTGAGGGAAGCCATAATAGCCTGGGTAAGGGAAACGGGAAACAAAGTACTTGTTTGTCCCGAGATGACATATCAGGTCGAAATTATGGATGAATTGCTTATTGATCCTTTGCCGGACGATGTGAAACCATTTATCGTAAAACGAGGATACTGGCTACCAGATGAAGCAGCCTCCATTTATGCCAAAGCTCATACAGTATTGAGTTTTGAATGTCATTCGCCGATAATAGCCGCTGCCAACGGAACCCCATGTTTTTATCTGCGTCAACCCGAAGATACCATCAAAGGGCAAATGTATTACGATTTAGGATTCGATAAATGGACCTTTGAAATCGACCAGACCACTGGCAAACAAATTAGTGATCGCCTGCGGGAAGTTTGGAACGACTATGACAAATCCAAAGCAGAATTAAAAATCCGGATGGACAAAGTAGCCGGAATATATAAATCCGGAACAGAGCTGGTTAAAAAGTTGCTTGTTTAAATCGAGCTTCAAAAGGATTGATCCCTGGTAAGCCGAAAGATTTTCGGCCAACCGCAAGTTAGTCTTATTCCCACAATAGTTCAGAACCACCAATGCATACCTTCGGTGCGCTGGTGGTCATTACCTCCAAAAATAGATTTTTCATTTCGAAAACGAATTTTTAACATCTTTTAGTATTCCTGTTATTGTAGCTGCTTTGTGTTATTTTGTAAATATCTATGACTTACTACTTGCTTTCGGGCTGAACGAATCAGAAGTGTCCATCGTGGGTGCCTCTATCCTCAACTGGCAAATGAACAGTCTCTTGTTAGGTGGAATTCTCTGGCGTATACTTCAAGATAAAAAGGGGAGACTTTCCGTATTATTTGGCTCTATTTTAACATATTTTCTCGCTAATATTGCCTGTGAATTCATACAGGGTACATCGTCCTATAAGCTTCTCCGTTTCATTGCAGGAGTTGGTCTGGCGGGCGAACTGGGCGCTGGGGTAACCCTCGTTTCAGAGATTCTTCCTCTACGTCTTCGTGCTATCGGTAACTCTTTGGTTGCAGGGATTGGGCTTTTAGGTGCAGCCGCGGCATATTTTACAACCGAGTTGCAGGATTGGCGGACATCTTACCTGATTGGGGCGTTATGGGTGGTGGATTGTTACTGCTGCGGGCTGGCGTGTTTGAGTCAAATGTATTTAAAGAACTGAAAAACCAGAAGAATGTCAAAATGGGTAACTTCCTTTCTTTGTTCACAAATTCAAACCGCCTGGGTCGCTATCTTCGTTGCATTGGTATTGGCCTACCTACATGGTTTGTAATCGAAATTTTAGCTACGTTCAGCAATGAGTTTAGCGACGCGCCCGGTATCGCACCGGCCATTCAACCCAGCCTTTTTATCATGTGGTGTTATGTTGGGCTCTCCACCGGAGATATTGCCAGCGGTTTCATTAGCCAATTACACCGACAAAGACAATCACGCCGGAAAATGTGGGCTATACCGGACGTTCCTTTATGACAATGATGGAGGCAGCAACTTTATTGCATTTTTTCAGAATGATTCAATGTACTTGCAATTTGCACCTTTACGAGGTTCATACAAAGAGGATTTAGAGCAAAACACAATTACTGAGCAGTATGGGTCACAATTCTTAAAATATTATTAAAAAAAAGGACCATATAACTGGCCGACAGAGCATGAGATGCAAACAAGTGAACTTTTATCTTCCAGAAATGCGGTAGATACTATACGTCACTATTACAAACATATATCGCGCTAAAAATCTACCATAATAAAGATGGTACTTCATGCGTAATCTTTGCTGTAACACCAAATTGGGAGATCAGGCATTTGTTTTCAGTGACTTTTTTCATATGATTCTTACGTTTTCCTTTTGCGAAAGTAGGTCAGCCAAAATTTGTTTTAACATATCTTACCGTTAACCGGCAATGGTTAATGCAAAAGTCGTCTTTTACACTCTTCTCATACATTTTCAACGGCCGGCTGAGAATTCCGTGTTGTTCAAAGATCCGAGGTATTAACAATCGCTTTTTTGCCGTTGATTCGGAGGATCGATCGGATCTTTACACCGAAAGCAACGCCGCTGATCATTTTGAGAGAAAGTATTTCTGCTGCGCCGATAAAGATGAAACTGCCAGATTTTCTGAATGTAAAGCCGCCGTATGTCAGCATATGTCTTCAAGCCAGGAATTAGTCACTACATGATCTAAATCTTTATCAAAGTAGTTTGCAGCTCTTTAAATAACGGAGCCGCATCTAATTTATCTCCTGCAAGTGCCCATTTTGAAGGCAGGAGTCGGTGTGCCCGGAATACTTCATTTGTAAAAAGTTTGTAGGGACTGAAAGGTCTCTCATTCGTATAAGGCTTGTCTGTATATATTTTTGAATGTGTTTCTGACGAGAGATCGACATAGTGCTTTAAAGGAATTGGAATTCAGAGTGATGTATACGCGCCCGGCTTATCCCAAATGCAATACGGTACTGTCAGACCGCTAAAATGATGCTGCGGGAAATCAGGAGGGTCTGATGAATTATTTCTCACAGAATTTCCTGAGGCAAAGTTTCCAACCTTATGTCGAAAGCAAATCTACCATTGTTCGGTTTGCTGAATACCAGGAACATGTACCTACAAGTTAATTGTATTTCTGATCTCCCATCAGATTTATCCTTACTTTTAAAGGGCTTTTGGTATTCTTAAATTAATGCCCAAAGTTAGCTACTTTAAGATTAGATTGCACCGGCATCAAATAAGAATGCCGGATTTGCCTAACACGAAATTTCAGAAAAGCTTTAACCAAGCTGTCGGACTATTTTTTAGGGTTAATTTTATCTCAGATCTAATGTCAAAAGAATTAATATCGCTTCCTGCCTCCAATTTTGTCAAAGTACAGGGAGCCAAAGAGAATAACCTAAAAAATGTTGATTTAAGTATTCCCAGAGGAGCACTGGTGGTATTTACCGGTGTATCTGGTTCGGGTAAATCATCACTTGCTTTCGGGACATTGTATGCCGAAGCACAGCGTCGTTACCTGGAGTCGGTCTCTCCATACGCAAGACGGCTTTTTAATCAAATGTCCATTCCTCAGGTCGACAGTATAAATGGTCTTCCTCCGGCTATAGCTTTGCAGCAGCAGCGGGGAGCGACAAGTACACGTTCGTCTGTTGGAAGCGTCACGACGATTTCAAATCTGATCAGAATGTTGTATTCTAGGGCGGGAGATTATCCTGCCGGTCAGTCCATCGTATATGCTGAATCATTTTCGCCAAATACCCCGGAAGGCGCCTGTCCGGAGTGTCACGGCCTGGGAGTTGTATATGAAGTTACCGAGCAGTCGATGGTGCCCGATGATTCACTTTCGATCAGGGAAAAAGCCATCGCAGCATGGCCCACCGCTTGGCAGGGGCAGAACCTGCGGGAAATATTGATGACGCTTGGCTACAATGTGGACATACCCTGGCGTGATCTGCCGCAGAAAGACAAAGATTGGATTTTGTTTACAGAGGAGCAGCCAGTTGTCCCGGTCTATTCCGGACTGACAGCTTCCCAGGTTCAACAAGCCCTGAAGGCAAAAATGGAACCTAGCTATATGGGTACTTTTACCGGAGCTAAACGGTATGTGATGCAAACATTTGCAAATTCGCCGAGCCAGGCGATGAAAAAGCGTGTTTCAAAATTTATGTTGAGCGCACAATGTCCCGTTTGCCATGGAAAGCGGCTGCGTCCCGAGGCTTTATCTGTGAAATATGCCGGGATGGATATTGCGGAATTTTACCGGTTGAATATCAAGAGTTTATGTGATATTATTTCTTCTTCCCTAAAATCGAAAAGTAATGATCCGGATCAGGCACATCCTGAAAAGGCCCTGGTTCTTCAACGGATAGGTCATGATCTTTTATCACGCCTGGACGTGCTCATAGATCTGGGTCTGGGGTATCTGACCCTGGAAAGAAGCACCCCGACACTTTCACCGGGAGAATTGCAGCGTTTGCGGCTGGGCACTCAGATACACTCCAATCTTTTTGGGGTTGTCTATGTACTCGACGAGCCGTCGGCAGGTCTTCACCCTGCTGATACGCAGTCGTTGCTACGAGCGCTGGACCGGTTAAAAGCAGCTGGAAATTCGCTTTTTGTTGTCGAACATGAGGTCGAAATAATACGCCATGCAGACTGGATCGTCGATGTCGGGCCTGGCGCGGGTGAAAAGGGGGGTGAAATACTTTATAGTGGTCCTTTGCAGGGATTGGAAAAGGTCGACAGATCTATTACAAGGCGATATTTGTTTAACATGGATCAGGGCCAAAAGACTTTCAGACAGGCAAAAGAATGGCTGCAGCTAAGGGATATAAGCCGAAATAATTTAAAAAATATTGATGTCGACTTTCCATTAGGAGTGTTGACCAGTGTCACTGGCATATCGGGCTCGGGGAAAAGCAGTCTGATCAGTCAGGCGCTCGTAGAGCTTGTTCTGGAGAAATTAGGACAGCAGATACCTAGCTCAGATGATCAGGAAGATAATCTTTTTCAGGCAGAAAATCCAAAAACAACGACTGGATACATTCTGGACGGGATAAGTGCTATTCGCAGGTTAATACTGGTAGATCAGAAGCCTATCGGGCGTACGCCCCGCTCAAACCTGGCAACCTACACAGGCCTTTTTGATTATGTACGTAAATTGTTTGCAAGTACCAAGATGGCAAAGGATCGCAAATACGATGCAGGTCGTTTTTCCTTCAACGTCGCAAAAGGTCGCTGTCCTAACTGTGAAGGCGAAGGCTTTGTGATGGTTGAGCTATTATTTCTTCCCAGTGTTTATACGCCATGCCCAACCTGTCATGGAAGTCGTTACAACGAAGAGACGCTCGAAATTACCTATAATGACAAAAATATTGCTCAGGTGCTTGCCCTGACTGTGGATGAGGCATTTGACTTTTTTGAGTCTGAACTTCAAATCAACAGGGCGTTGGATGTTGTTCGTCAGGTTGGACTGGGATATCTGCGCCTTGGGCAACCGGCTACGGAGCTTTCAGGAGGAGAGGCGCAGCGAATAAAACTGGCCACCGAGTTGCAACGGGCTCAGCATGGCAATACGTTATATATTCTTGATGAGCCTACAACAGGACTGCATCCTTCCGATGTGGACAATCTACTTGTCCAGCTAAATAAGTTGGTTGATCAGGGAAATACAGTCATTGTAATCGAACACGATATGCATGTTGTCGCAAACAGCGACTGGGTGATTGACATTGGGCCGGGTGCCGGAGATGAAGGCGGTAAAATAGTTGTTTGTGGTTCGGCAGCAAATGTTGCTGATAATCCGGCAAGTAAAACAGGAAAATATCTATCAGTTTTTCTAAATGAAATTGATTCAAGAAAGCCCTAGGGAAATATAATGCATCAGCTAAAATCACAAATTTGTTCGAAATTTCAAGCAAAATCATCGCATCGGCACAAGTGGCTGCAGTTTTTTATCGAATTTTCGTTGCCAGTTTTGAAAACCCGGGCGTCATTCAAGAAGTTCATAGAAAACGCACTACAATATAAGATTACCTGTAAGACGATTTCACAGGTGATCTTATAGTGTAGCGGCAGATTTTAGTAATTCATTGAGAAAACCAATAATGAAAGTACATGCAATAGTTTTGCCGGTTGAGCTGGATAAACTTTGGATGTCTATCCGGCTTGAGCGCTTTTAAATCATTTTTATTCACATACGAAATCAATAAGTATTAAAAAAATACCAAATTTATTAATACTTATTGATGGATCGCCGCGGAACGGAAAACGGAAGCGGAAAGAAACCTTTTACAAAGTTGATTGGATACCCCAGACTGCAAATTATTCGCAGGAAAAAATATCAGTTTGTTTTTTTTCGAAGGCGTTCGTAAGTTTCTGGAAAATTGTAAACGGTTATTTTTAATTGTTATATCGGTTGCAGCAATGCTATAATTTTTTAAGTTGTTATATGACTACGAGTTGCATTACTTATCAGAATGTCAACACTTACTGCGTATAAATAAGGCTTCGCCTGAAATAGAACGTCGATCAAAGCGGTGGTTTATATGAGACTTGGATCCGTGAGAAATCTATGAGGCTTACTCATCGAGGAGCATGTACAGGTAATTAACGGTTCGGAAAAAAGTCGGGTCAGTAAGTTAAGTAAATTACACCCAGCGAGATTCTTTTACGAGTAAATTAATATCTATGCATCATAGGTTCTTCTCCGCCTGGATAACTTTGGTTTTGCTTTTTGGATCGTGCCTGTTGACCTATGGACAAAAGACAGCTGTACTTACAGGAAACGTGACAGATGCTAAGGAAGGGACACCTATGCCGTTCGCTCACGTTTATATTAATGGATCAACGCAAGGTGCAATTACTGACGAAAAGGGCTATTATAAGTTGACGGGCGTTCCATTAGGTATGGTTGAAATAGCCGCTTCGTTTGTTGGTTATCAGTCAGCTACTCAAAAAATACGTTTTGAAAATGCTTCTCCACAAAGAGCCGATTTCAGGCTCAGCGCAATTGAACACGTGCTGAATGCTGTTACAGTAAGAGGTAATTCGAAGCGGTCAGAAAGATATTTACGCCTGTTTAAAAAACAACTTTTTGGAGAGCCCTTTGGTGGACAGTGCGTGCTTGTCAACCCGGAGGTTATTAATTTAAAAGAAGATAAGGATAACCTGGGTGCTGTTGCAAGTGAGCCGCTGATTATTGACAACCAGGCACTGGGATATAGGCTCATCTATGATTTGCAACATTTTAATGCCACTTTGTCACGAAAAGTCTATTCAGCTGGTACTGCCAGATTCGAAGAACTCACACCTGAAAACGACCGACAGGCCGACCGATATCGTCGGAATCGGTTGACTGCCTATAGGGGATCTACACGGCATTTACTGGCCAGCTTAATTGACGGTACTTTTGAGCAGGCCGGATTTTTGGTTTATCAGGAAGATGCCAGTAAACAAATTCCGGTCGATCGCCGGATTATCACGCTTGCCGCTGCGATAAGTGAATATAAGCGCTTGGTTCCCATTCAGGTTTCTAAAATAATTCAACCTGGCCGCTTACCAAACGAGCGCAGATTGGTTTCGCCCATGAAATTAATTGTATTTTATACGAAAGCGTCCTCTGGCTTCTCGCCCTATCCGGATGCCCGCTACGCTTACACAGAAATAAAATTACCCAGCGGACAAATGCACATGACTGTCGATGGCGTGGTCACGATGCCTGAGGGTATGGAGGCGGAAGGTTCAATGGGGGATGACAGGCTATCGACGATGTTGCCCGCAAACTGGCGGCCGGAAGCGGTTGATTCGGAGCTACTTGCGGCCGGTTCGATGGCCACGCAGGGAAAACTTGCGCCATCTGATACCTGCCTGGGAAGTATTAGTGAAGCTTTTAAACGGCGTTTTAAGTTGCTGGCACCGACGTTGTTTTTACACATTGACAAACCATTTTATGCCACAGGAGACCGGCTCTGGATGAGTGCTTACCTACTCGATGCTATCAACCACCAGCGGCCCGATGGTCAGACTGCTGTGCAAGTCGACCTTCTTACTTCCACAGGGAAACTTGTTCAGCATCAGTGGATACGTATTGTGGACGGGCGGGGCCAGGGCAATTTTCGTCTGTCTGATACTCTTACGACGGGAACTTATCGCTTACGCGCATATACCGACGAGGACGATGGTCAGCTACGGCCAGCTTTTGAGCGGTCTGTTGCGATCCATAATTTATTTCGCAGCGGTACGACAATGCCAGGTGATTCTGTCGCTCAGCCACTGGATGTTCAGATTTTGGCCGAAGGTGGTCGCTGGATTTCTGGACTGCCAGCGCGTCTGGGAATTAAAATCCTAACACCTAAGGGACATGGATTTTCTACTGAAGGCCGTATTGTCGACGACCGTCAGGCTGAAATTGTTCGTTTTAAGACCAATCTCCAGGGGATGACCAGTGTGGTAATTGAGCCTAAGGCTCAGCGGACTTATTATGCAGATATATCCTACAACAACCAACTGCTACACGTTCCTTTGCCAAAACCCGAAAATGAGGGGCTGCTTCTTTCAGCCGATGCGATTAGCGATACAACTCGTCTGGCATTAACGATTATGAATTCTCGCCGCGCCGCTTCGGATTCTGTTTATATTTTAATTCAACAACGCGGTCAATTAGTCGACGAGCGAAAAGTTTTGTTACATAATGGCGTGGCGAAGATAAACTTGTCGATGACGGGCTGGTTGCCAGGTCTTGCGCAAGTAACCCTTTACGATGCAAAAGCTAAGCCACAATGCGAGCGTTTATTTTTTGTGCCGGAATTCATTTCGCCTGTTGCTGTAACATTGAAATTTAATAAGACCAGGTATCAGCCCCGCGAACAGGTTATTCTGAGTGTTAACCTAAACAATAATGGCTCTCCTGCATCGGCAGCTTTATCAGCGTCAATCACCGATGCCGGCAAAGTTCCGGAAGATACGACTAGTGCTACGCTGCCGGCGCATCTGTTGCTGACTGGTGAGCTGCGTGGACAAATAGAAAACCCGAATCATTATGTGATGAACCATTCAATACAGACCCGTAGAGCATTGGATGACCTTCTTTTGACGCAGGGCTGGCGACGGGTTAGTGGCACTGAAGAAACTGATTCGTTGGGTGGCGTATCGCTGCGCGGCCGCATTATGAATTCGGAAAATAAACCAATAGCCGGCGCGAAGATTGTAGTGGCGTCCACAAGTCCTGGACAATCATTTGTCAAATCGGCAGGCGCAGACGGAAACGGGTATTTTCGTATGGCGGGTATGGCGATTGTTGATACGATAAACTTAGTCGTGCAAATCGCAGGAAGTAACGGAAAAAAAATGTCTGCGAAAGAAGCATTCCTGTTTCAGCAAGTGCCTGGAACCGGATGGGAATTTGGTAAAATGAATGCTGTGCCAAACTGGCTGGTGCCGCAAGCTCAACTCGAAGCTGCCCGGATACGGCAGGAGGCCAATACCGATCTTTACCGCGATAAAGCGGCCAGATTGTTAAGCGAAGTGACTGTCCTGGCGCAGAAAAACAATGAAAGGCCGGCTGACATAAAAATGCGAAGTCTGCACAATGACGCCGATGCGGTGATCACCTTCAATGACAAATCACCAAATTACTCAAATCTATATGAAATGATTCAGGGGCGATTTGCAGGCGTAACGGTCGTGAGAACTACACCAGCACCTGGCGGACCGCCATCACCCCCTGGGTATCAGGTATCCATACGGGGAATGGGTAGCTATAAAAGTGGAACACAACCTTTGTTTTTAATGGATGGCGTGCCCATTCAAGATCCTGATGGTACCGCTCTGATGAACTTCAATACAAGAGACATTGAACGTGTCGAAGTGCTGAAAAATGCTGGCACGGCGGGTATTTATGGAGTTCGGGCGAGTAACGGCGTGATTGCATTTTACTCAAAAGGCGCGCGGTATATGCAGGAAGGCAGAAAACAGAGCGAGGGTATGACACCGATTCAATTTATTGGTTATCCAAGAGTGCAACGTGAATTTTATGTACCACGCTACGAGACGGAAGTGGCGGGCAACGCTGATTCAGGCTCTGTGGATGACCGGGATGTACTTAACTGGAAGCCAATGATGCAAACAGACAATCAGGGAAACAGCCAGCTTCGTTTTCCGCTGTCAGACGTCGTTCGGATGTTGCGTGTTGTCATTCAAGGTGTTACAGCTGACGGTCGTCCGGTATTTGGCGTTCGCTTAGTACCGGTTCAGTAATGCTGTGATTTATATACCAGATATTACCGACTCTTTTAACCAAAAAAAATAGGTAGGCATAGCCGCTTGTGATCAGAAGCGAAAAATCCTTTGGGAAAAAAGTATTACTAAACGTCGATTTAAAACTTGATTTTTGTGAAAATATCTCTAACAAATATATTACCAGAAAAATAGAGATTATTTGGGATTATTGGCGTTTCAGGTACTAAGGAGCATTTTTAAAAATATCCTCTCACTTTTAGAACGTCTTCCTTTTTGTCTGGATAAAGTCCCAATGTGGGTACAGACGGCCAATAAGCTTCGTTTTTTTATAATAGAGAGTGGGTTGTAGTGATTTCAACTGCTCCTTGTTCAAGGTAATGAAATCAAATGAAATTGGTTTAGTAAAATCAAAAGCTTAGGCTCTAATCAAAGGTTGTGAGCAGAATATTATGCAATGAAAATTCGTGAATGATAAGTGAGCGACGGCAACTTTATTTATGTAAAAGATATTGAAATAACTTAATCCTGAATCAGACGAACCGAGAGTCCGGCAGAAAGTTCGACATTAAAACGGAACGCTTTTTTTAAATTTTGTTTATTGCTACTCGGGGGACCGCCATAGTGAAAGTTCCATTCCCATGCCTCATTGACCGAATCAGCAGGTGAAGATGTCCAAAATAAACCAAGCGTACCCTGAAACAATAATCTACCATCAGGTTTTCTTGTACCTCCCGCAGGCGCGTCAAAGCCACTATTGTTAGTGCCATTACCGTCTTCATTCCAACCCTTAGTACTTTTTAGCGCTTCACCGGCTTTGTCCGGACCGCCAAATTGATTCACTAACATAGCCCATTCGCTATCCGTTGGTAGATGCCAACCGCTCGGACAAGCCTTTTTCGCTGCCTCCCAGGTGTAAAGCAAGCCCAGCTCTTTCCTGTTATTCTCATTGTCATTATAAGCATAGCTGCCTTCAACTTTATAATTCAGGTTTTGTGCCATCCAGATAACGGTTTTACCCGTCAAATCTTCTTTAAAGCTGATCGTGTTATAAGTTTGACCATCTCGCGGGTCAGTAAATGTGCCGCGAGATTGTGCAATTCCGGCTTGTAAAAAAAACAAGGTAGCAAGGACGGTAAAGATGTACTGTATCATCTTTTTTTTCAGGTTTGATGTCTCAATAATGTTACCAACTATGGGGTGAAACCGAGTTTATACAAACAATTATTTCGTCTTTTTCAAAGGAGACTTTTTCAGTACTTTGTGTATCCCTGCCACATCGAATGGTGCAACCACCAGGTCTTTTTCACAAATATCGAACAGGCAAATGGCCGCCATTACTATCGTTGGGCAATATGACCTGTACGACATTTTTTAAATACATCGGACTTTTAATACCGTTTCAAAACCTTCACCTGCGACCTAGACGTAATCATTAAAAAAAGCTGAAAACCCAAAATAGCCATGGAAGGCTCAGGGATATATCGTTTTTCCATAGTCTTGAGGATCTGTTCTTGTCATTATACAGCAGATACCGACACAATAAAGATCTTTACCTGAAACGGCTATATCAACCGCTTCTGAATAAAATGCTGAGTTATCTCAACCAATGCTGCAAAATTGAAAAATACGTTTTACAAACATTAAGAGGTCAAGCTTCCAAATTTATCGCCATAGAAAACCAGCCCTTAAACGTAAAGTTTGTACTCAGGTTAAGTTAACCGATTTTAGATATGGAAATTAGCAGATATTTGTCTTAAGCAAAAGAATTCCTGTGGTTTCTTAGTTCATCTTGCAACTCAGTTATTGCTTTCTTTTCATTTGATTTGATCCTGTCAAGCCATGTTTTAGGCCCTCCGTCGGGGTTGTAACGGGAGCCCCATTTAAGAATTTCCACCATGACCGGCACTAACTCGATACCCTTGTCAGTGATCAGATACAAAAATTTTGATGCGTTTTTAGGGGACGTAACCTTAGAAACAATTCCTTCGTTCAACAGTATGTTTAGCTTTTCAGTAAGTACGGCTGAGGATATTTTTTCATCTGAGGCACGAAACTCAAGGAAAGAATTCTTTCCATTAAACATTATATCCCGCAAAAGGAGAAGCATCCATTTATCACCGAAAATTTCCACCGAATAATTAATAGGGCATGTTGATCGTCTTTCGGTTGTTTTCATAATTTTATTATTAAAAGTAGTCTGTTTTTTGAACTACTTTTTTGAATTTGCAGTTCATAAAACAGATTACAAAAATAACTAAAAATTAATTATGGACTTTACAAATAAAAACGTCGTTATCACGGGCGGAACAACCGGAATAGGCCTGGCGACAGCAAAAGCGTTCATCGGCGCAGGGGCAAATGTTTGGATTACGGGAAGAAATGCAGATAATCTGCAAAAGGCCAGTGCGGAATTGAATAGCCCCAAACTAATTACTGTCGTATCGGACACTTCAAAAATTGCTGACATTTCGGTTCTGGAACAGTCGTTTTCAGAAAGCGGAAAGAAATTGGATGTTCTTTTCCTGAATGCAGGAATCGGGACATTTGAGCCAATCGAGAAAGTCACCGAAGCCAATTTTGACGCACAGTTCAATACCAATGTTAAAGGGATTTTTTTCACACTGCAAAAATTACTTCCTCATCTATCAGATGGCGCATCGGTAATATTCACTTCTTCATCGGTCGCAGCGGCTGCAAATCTGGGAACCAGTGTTTATTCCGCAACCAAAGGTGCAATAAATAAAATTGCGCAAATTGCAGCTAACGAGTTGTCTTCAAGGAAAATTCGCGTGAATGTTGTCAGTCCGGGACCAATCGCAACACCGGGTTTGGATAGTGTCGCGAGTGATGAAGCCAAAGCATTTTTGGCCGGATCCACCGCGTTGCAAAGACTTGGCCATCCCGATGAAATTGCAAAAACAGTATTATTCCTGGCCTCTGATGCGGCAAGCTTTATCTCGGGAACAGAGGTTACAGTTGACGGGGGTTACCATAGCTACGCGCTAAAATAAAGCGGTAATATCATTTTTAAATGGGAAAATGAAAGCAGCGTGCTAACTTTGTTTTTTACAAAAATACAGCCATGCCTAAAACCTCATTCGAAGATCTTTGTTATCACCTTTCCAGCGGCTCTTCAACGGACCTGAGTGCACTGTTGCCCGAAGGGATACAAAAAGAAGTTGGTCATTTCAATGTATTTAATTTGACAGATATTATGCCGGAAGCACGGGAAAAAACGAAAATTTCCTGTGCTTCCCGTGCATTTTACAAGATCAGCTTACTGACGGGCCGTTCCCTGGCAGAATACCCTGACCGGGCTGTTGAGATAACACGGCCGACATTGATTTTTACAACACCCAAAAGCCCGTACGAATGGTCTCCCGAAGGTCGGCAGACCGGACAATCCTGTGTGTTTACAGCTGAATTCTTTCATCCGTCAACGAGCGGTGTAATTCTGGACGAATTGCCGATTTTCAAATCTCCGGAACATCCCGTCTATGCACTTTCAGATTCTGACGTTGTTCGCGTACAAGGGATTTTTGAGAATATGAACGCTGAAATTGGTTCCAATTATGCATATAAATATGACCTGCTCCGTGCTTATGCCCTGGAGCTAATCCATCTTGGGCAGAAGTTGCAGTCTACTGTTATGCTGCATCCGAATCACAGTGCATCAGCACGAACAACATCCTTATTTCTGGAGCTGCTTGAAAGACAATTCCCGCTGGAAAGTCCGCAACAAAAAATGGTTTTGCGGACTGCAAAACAATATGCCGATCATCTTGCCGTGCATATCAATCATTTAAACAAAGTCCTGAAAGATACCACCGGTCTTACTACCACTGAGCTCATCGCCGGCAGGATTCTTCAGGAAGCGCGTGTTTTGCTACGGCTCACCGACTGGAGTATAGCTGAAATAGCTGACAGTCTCGGATTTTCCGATTTTGCGCATTTTGCCAAATTCTTCAAAAATGAAACTTCCTTATCTCCCGGTGCATTTCGCAGTCAGACAAAAAGTTTGAATTATACATAAAATTGATTGACCGGAACTAACCGGCACCTGTTCATTTGACGGACTTTTGTACTGTTTTTAATCTGTATAAAATAGTCTTATGACAACTCAAAGAATCGCATTAGTAACCGGCGGAAGCCGCGGAATTGGTAAAGAAATTGCAATAAAACTTGCAGAAAAGGGAATCGATGTCTTACTTACTTATAACAGCAACCTGGCAGAAGCAGAGAAAACCGTCAGTGCTATCACATCTTTTGGGAGAAAGGCCGTGGCCCTGCCGCTTAACACTGCCGATACGGGCGGCTTTAATGATTTTTTCCTGAAAGCCGACTCGGCATTAAAAACTGTTTTCGGTACAGATCGTTTCGATTTTCTGATTAACAATGCAGGAACAAGTCTTACGGCACCTGTCACGGAAACAACTGAGGATCAGTTTGATGAGATGATGAACATTCATCTAAAAGGTGTTTATTTTTTGACTCAGAAAGCACTAGGGCATCTGAGGGATGGCGGACGGATAATCAACATTTCTTCCGCCGTATCGCGGGTAAGCTTTCATGGCGTCTCTGCCTACGGGATAATGAAGGGGGCAGTCGATGTATATACAAGGTTTCTGGCCCTTGAACTGGGCGTACGTGGCATTACTGCTAATGTAGTTGCGCCCGGAGCCATTTTTGGAGGCGGTGCAATGGAGGATACCCCAGAAATTCGAGCTCATATAGCCAGCGTAACTGCACTGGGACGCGTCGGTTTGCCAGACGACGTTGGTGGGGTAGTGGCATTCCTTTGCAGCGAAGATGCCAAATGGATTAATGGTCAGCGTATCGAACTAACCGGTGGAATGAACTTGTAGTATCAATGCTTGCAGTGTTAGCGTATATAGATGATAGTTAAGAATCTATCCGCTATATACGCTAACACTTTCAGCTCGTTCTTTTGCATTCTGAACGCTCGCAAGAATGAGATAATTAATTTTCTCACCACTTAGATCCTTAATTAAAATATGGCAAGGCCGATTGTTGCCTGGAACAGATTACTTTTTTTACCAAATTGTGATGCAGTTGTAGTATTATCGAACTGAATTTTCAGAATATCAGTGAAATTTCCTTCATAACGCACATCCAGGCTTAGCCTTCCAAGATCGAAACCAACACCCGCCTGGTAACCATATGCCAGTCGGTTTTTTAATTCTGTTCCTGAATTTCCACCCGTGACAGCGTCAAATGAATCCCCGATTTTACCATTGCCGGATAATCTTAGCGACGCCATCGGACCAACATTTACGCGAAAAAACTTGGCAATGCGCACGCCAAAAAGTACAGGCACATCAATGTTTGAAAAACGTAGGTCGACTTTTCCGTCGTTCAGCACACCGTCCTTATAAACATTAAACTTACCTCCTTTTTGAGATAACAAAATCTCTGGCTGGATATAGAATGTTTTGCCAAAACGGAAAAAAATGCCGCCAGTAAAACCAAGTGAACGATTATCGTTATCCTTGAAATTGAATGCGTTGCCGCCTGGTGAAAGGCTTAAATCATTACTGCCATTTATATTGGAAAGGTTGGCACCTGCTTTGATTCCGAATCTAAATGCAGGGTCGTATTGTGCATTTGCCGCATAGCTAATCGTCACCATACAGAGTGCAATCATCATGTTTTTCATGTGGATATTGTTTAAAAAAATTGGAATTATTGTAAAGGATTAATTTTTAACAATGCTTGGAAGTTCTGCATCAAAAAGTTTCGCAAATTCCCGGCTAGGTAAAATATGACCGCGTTGTTGCATATCACTAGCCACCTTATACGCCCATTCGGTTGCTACTTTCCTTTGGGTAGGAGTGCCATGATGCAACTCACTGTCAAAAAGGCAATCGCCAAGACTGGAAAACACTTCTGCGGCTTTCTCTATGCTCTTCCACTCCATAGCTGCTCCCTGGGCGTGGGACAGGAAATAGGCGGCATATGCATCGGCCATCAACTCGGTCCGGCGGTTACCGGCCGGAGTTAAAGGAATTGCGTAATCTTTTATTCCCAGATCGTATTGAATATGATGCGCAAACTCATGGGCCAGAATAGCCTGCGGAGCGATATCTCCGTAACCAAGTGTATCGAAAGCCTGCAAGAGGGCATCACCAAAAACGATTTTGTCCTGAATTCGACCAACGCCAGCGTATTCTTTTTCCTGATGGGCATACCCATTAAAGGTAAAAAAAGGATGACTTCCGTTAAGATACTCCGGATAGGTTTTAAATAACGTGGCTAGCGAATCAGCATAGTAATTAGCCTTCTCGTCACTATACCCGTATTCTGCTTTATATGCCGTTAAAACTTTTTCCCGGTCCTGCAGCATGGAACCATGCGCTGCAACCAGGAGGATGTTGTCTGACTTGATGTCCCAAAATTGCCGCAGATCTTTAAAGGTACTGATCAACTGCGCAGTATATTCACCATTGGGGCCAAAGGATTGGTTTTCAGATTTATTTTCAGAAAAGATAGACACCAGGATGGCCATTTTTGCCGATTCCTCATTACTAAGAATGTTTACGGCTTCTTTACTCCAACCATTAATTTGCTTCAAAAGCCATCCATTTGAAGGACTGGTTCCATCGCAGGGAGTCGGCTGCACTATGTCCGGAACGACCGGATGATCCGTATCCTGACAACCGACAAGCACAGTGATACAGATGGCAATGGCTGCCATAAATTGATTAACACGTTTCATGAAATTATTTTTTATTTCTAAGAATGGAAAAGATAATGGGTGAATAAGGAGGAGGAATACGAGGTAATCATTTAATCGGTCGGATTATTGGGTGGCACGGAAAGCAGCTTGGTATTGATCATCTCGAAGAATTCCTTTCGGTAAGCTTCACCTATGGCAATCGACTGTGCTTCGTCCACGATCCGTACCATATTGCCTTCAACTGCGGTTAAGTGGCTAAGGGAAATAATGAACGATTTGTGTATACGGACAAAACCCTTTGAAGAAAGATGCTCTGCCAGTTCTTTCAATTTTAAATAGGCGGTTATCTTTCGCCGATCGTTCATATGGATCGTGGCATAGTTGCCCTGACCTTCGATATACGTGATTCTGCGGGAGTCTATTTTTAGAAGCTTGCCCTTTTGCTCCGTTTTTACAAATACATAATGATCCTGTTCATTTACTGGGCGAATGTTATTCTGAATGGTCCATAAGCGGTTAACAGCTTTGAGAAACCTAAGAAAAGGGATCGGTTTCAATAAATAGTCTACCACGGCGTGCTCAAATCCTTCAAGTGCATATTCTTTATACGCTGTGGTCATGATTACACGGCAGTCATTGCCGATAAGCTTCAAAATTTCTATGCCGGTCAGATTTGGCATTTGAACATCCAAAAAAATAAGTCCTGGTTTGAGATCAGCAATCATTGCTAAACCTTCTATCGGGTTTGTTGCCGTGCCGACTAATTTTAAAAAATGGACATGTGTGATGTGTTCTTTCAACAAATCGATGGCATGCTGTAAGCGGTAACTAACAATGCACCAAAAATGGAAATTAGGAGTGCACCAAAATTGGCAACAGGAATGCACCACTTTGGCAAATATACATGGGTTAATTTTGGGGTTCAAAAAAAGTCTTTCTGTTTTTCATTCGGTAACTTTTTCCACTCATACTGATCACGTCGCATCTGTAAAGCAATCGGTCCAGTAAAGCCGTTGCAAGCACTTCGTCATCCAGCATTTTGGCCCATTCCGTTGCCATTTTATTGGTTGTAATAATAAAACAGGTTTTCTCGTAGAGCAGGTTGATGAAGTTAAACAATGAGACCGCCTGACTTTTTTCTACTGGAAAGAGCATGATAT
>NZ_FNXY01000002.1:486966-992460 GCF_900108855.1 Dyadobacter koreensis | reverse complement strand
GCTAATCGAACGCATGCCCATCTTCAACCAATAAATCTTTAACAAATAGTACCAGGTGGCACCCCTGTATTATGCGGTATTAATCCGGGTTTCCCCGGGCTATCCCCCAGTTGAAGGTAGGTTGCATACGCGTTACGCACCCGTACGACGGTGACATTGCTGCCCCCTCGCCTTGCATGTATTAAGCCTGCCGCTAGCGTTCATCCTGAGCCAGGATCAAACTCTCCATTGTAAATTTTTTTGTGATCTCTATCTATAAAATAGGACCGAATCTTCTTAAACGTACTATCTTGTTACTCTCTTCATCATGTCAAAGAACTTTGCTTCGCGTCTTCCGAAACTTGTTGCAGTGATCGTTTTCACCGCCGTTATCCCCGATTGGGAGTGCAAAAGTAGGAATTTATTTCCAGTAAACAAACAATGGTTAAAAAATATTAAAAAATTATTTTCATAATAAAGAGTTGACCGAAGCAACATATCTGATATAGAGAAATTTAAGTAATTTATGACAAACCGCTTCAAGAAATAATCTATTCGTTGTCAAAGCTGAGGATTAGTAGATCCAGGCAGACTGCCATTTACAGAAAACTAAATTTTAGTAATAATTTCCAATTCATATCTGTAAGTAATGATGTATAAATCGGCCAAGAACGCCACAAGGCGATCCAAAGAAATCGGCTTTTGTAAAGTCGTAGGTGCGGGATCACCTCAGTTAGCCATGCAGCTGCTTGTTGAATCGCTAATGACATTAACTTTTTCTCTGATTTTATCAATTGGATTACTGCAAGTTCTGTTGCCGTTTTATATCAACATAACTGGTAAATCAGGTCGTTTTTCACTTTTAGATACGCACATCTGGCAGATTTTACTTAGTGCGCTTACGTTCTGCTTCGTTATGTCGGAGATCTATCCTGCATTTTTGATTTCAGGTTTTAATCCGCTCAAGCCTTAAAAGGTCGTTCTAGCCAGGCAAGCGGGGCTTTACTGCGTAAATCATTGGTAATAATTCAGTTTACACTTGCCACTATGCTCATGGTTGGCACCTCAGTAATTGGTAGTCAAATGCGTTTTATACGAGACCGTGATCCTGGCTTTGACCGAAAATACACCTTCACTTTTGATGGACGGAACTTTGCTCCACAAATTAAGCAAGCATTAAGTGGAGAGTCAAGCATCATTGGCCTAAGCACTTCTACGGATATACCGGTCAATATCTTAACGTGCACTTTGTCAACTGATTGGGATGGAAAACCCAGAGATAGGTCACTGATGATGGCGCAGCTAAGTGTCGACAAAGACTTTATTTCAAATTTTAAACTAAAACTAATCGCCGGAGGAAATTTTAGAGGCACCAAGTCTGACTCAACTTCCTTTATATTAAATGAAACAGCTGTTAAACAAACAGGAATAAAAGATCCCATCGGAAAGCGTTTTAAGTTGAACGACACGGACGGAACCCTCATTGGTGTTGTGAAAGATTATAATATCACCTCGATTCGAGAGCCAATTATGTCTCTGAAAGTATTGGGTGCAACGGTTTTAAATATTATAACGCTGCTTTCCAATGGTTTCATGAAATTAATCCTGATTGCCATCGTGATCGCTTCACCCATAGCATGGATTGGCGTGGATCACTGGCTGAACGAATTTGCTTACAAAGTGGGAATTCAATGGTGGACTTTCGTTTTGGCTGGCCTTTTGGCAATAATTACGGCACTTCTGACCATTGGTTTTCAAAGTGTCAAAGCCGGCCATGGCCAACCCGGTTCAATCGATTAGGGCAGAATAAGAGTGCCCTTGAATCCTCTTAGGTCCGAACCTCGTTCTGCGCGTAAAAGCTTAGAGAAATACCGGCATTGTTGTATTATATCTTTTTATCAGGATTTCACGTATTGAGTTACCATCTTCTCATTTTATCGTCTTCCTGACAGCACTTTATGTTTTCCTTCGAAAATAATTTCATATAAATTAAACTTTCGACAGAAATCACGCTCTAAGACCCGAACATAAATCAAATTACTATGAAAAAAGGAATAATCGCCATTATGTTGGCCTTCGCTAGTATTCCCGCATTCGCACAGCGCGACAACGCAAAAATGACCGCAGAAGCAAGAGCTGAAAATCAGACAAAATCTCTGACCGAAAGTCTGAAACTTACAGAAGAGCAGCAAAAGCAAGTATATGCACTAAGCCTGACAAGAGCTCAGAAAATGGATGAAATGAGAAATTCTCAGGATGCGGACAGGTCAAAAATGAGGGACTCGATGGAGGCGTTCAACACTGAATTGCAAAAAGTATTAACGCCTGAACAACAGGAAAAATATAAGGCGGCGATGGAAGAACACAGGAAAAACGGTGGAATGGGCAGAGGGCCACGAAACTAAAAACGGGCTGGCAATAATCTGCCAGCCCGTTTTTCTTATATCGAAAATCTAATACTGCTAATACTACAAAGCAACCTCGGTCTTAAATTCCGAAGTAAAATGGAAATGTATTTTGGGATTATTCTCACGGTTCATTCGGATCATCCAGTCTGATTCTGCAAAAAATACAGGATTACGATCTTTATCAAATGCGATCTGGTTTCCTTTCAAACGGATAAATTCATCCATAGCAGATTTTTCATCAGCTGTTAACCAGCAAGCGCGCGTAACATTCATAGGCACCCAACGGCACTTTGCACCATATTCATGTTCTAGACGATACTGGATTACATCAAATTGAAGTTCTCCTACCGTTCCGACAACTTTCCGGTTACCTAGATCAAGATTAAAAAGCTGCGCAACGCCTTCATCGGTAAGCTGCTGAATTCCTTTTTCCAATTGTTTTGATTTCATCGGATCCAGGTTGATCAATTCCTTGAAAATTTCCGGTGAGAAACTTGGAATACCTGCAAAATTTAGATTTTCACCCTCCGTTAAAGTATCCCCTATCTTGAAATTTCCGGTATCGTATAATCCCACAACATCGCCCGGAAAGCCTTCGTCCATCACACTTTTGTCGGAAGCCATAAACGTAAACGGACTCGCGAAACGTACATCTTTGTTCAGGCGCACATGATGGTAAAAGGTTCGTCTTTCAAACTTACCGGAACAAATTCTTAAAAACGCGATCCGGTCACGGTGACGTGGGTCAAGGTTTGCATGGATTTTAAAAATAAAACCGCTGAATTTAGATTCTGTTGGCTCAACTTCCCGAACATCCGTAGGACGAGGCTGAGGAAGCGGAGAAATTTCGCAGAAAGTATCCAGAAGTTCTTTGATACCAAAGTTATTGATGGCGCTACCAAAGAAAACAGGTGCCAATTCACCCTTTTCATATGCCTCTTTGGAGAATTCGTCGTAAACTCCTTCTACCAATTCAACATCCTCAGCAAGCTGGACCGCATCTTTCAAACCAACAAGTTCTTCCAGCCTATCGTCTCCAAGATCAATTTCGACGACATTGCTTTCAATTTTTGTCTTATTGATTTTAAAAAAATATAATTTCTGTTCAAACAAACTATACACTCCTTTGAAATCTGCGCCCATATTAATCGGCCAGGTAAGCGGACGAACGCGGATTCCCAATTTTGTTTCAAGTTCATCCAGTAATTCAAAAGGATTCTGCCCCTCCCTATCCAGCTTGTTTACAAAAACGATCACTGGCGTGTTGCGCATCCGGCAAACTTCCATCAGTCTTTCCGTTTGCTCTTCCACACCCTTCACGCAGTCGATCACGAGAATTACACTATCGACCGCAGTAAGCGTACGATAAGTGTCCTCAGCAAAGTCTTTGTGGCCTGGTGTATCCAGAATGTTGATCAACAAATCGCGGTATTCAAAAGTCATTACCGAAGTTGCCACCGAAATTCCACGCTGCTTCTCTATTTCCATGAAATCGGAAGTCGCCGTTTTTTTAATTTTATTCGATTTTACCGCACCAGCCGTTTGAATCGCCCCTCCAAAAAGCAGCAATTTCTCAGTTAATGTCGTTTTTCCTGCATCCGGGTGACTGATAATCGCGAATGTCCGTCTTTTCTTAATTTCCTCTATGTTACTCATTATATTATTTTATAACCTGCCGCATTCCGTTTTTAACAAGTTTTTCCCGGTATGGATATAAACAAAAACGCCTGCCGGCAAGCACGAAAGATTCCCTTTTTTGAAAATTTTGCACAAAGATACAAATAAACAAAGCCGCCCGTATCCGGAGCGGCTATATTATTAACTGTCAGTCTGCTTGGGATGCAATCCTAAGCTTCGTTTTTTCTCCGTACCTGAGGTAGCTCAGGTATTCAGTAGAAAGAATCTTTGTAATCCTCAACCGAAGTCATGATCACTTCATGAGCTTCCTCGCGACCATATACATTGGTAATTTCAATGTGCGCTTTTTCGCCGGGAAGGTTTTTATAAGTAAGGAAATAGTGTTTCAAACGTTCAACAATTCCTTGCGGCAATTCACTGATATCTGAATATGCACCGTAAACTTCATCACCTTTCAAGACAGCAATGATTTTGTCATCTGCTTCGCCACCATCGATCAGACGAATACCTCCGATTGGTTTCGCCTGGCACATAATGTCTCCGTGAGAGATGATTTTTTCACATAAGACAATGATATCCAGTGCATCGCCGTCACCTTCTGTCACGTCTCTGCCAGATCTTTCTCTTGCCAGTTCAGCAATTTTGTCTGCGCAATAGGTTTTCGGAATAAATCCGTATAGCGCAGGAACGATGTTGGAATATTTTTGCGGACGGTCAATTTTCAAATAACCGGTCTGTTTGTCAATTTCGTATTTAACGGTATCCGTAGGAACGATTTCAATAAATGCAGTTACAAGATCAGGTGCATTTTCGCCCATCGGAATTCCATGCCATGGGTGGGCTTTGTGTACGTTTGCGTTCATTATATGGTAATAGGTATATGAATCTGTTTTTGTTATTATTTTAATTTATTACTCACCTGCTTTTTCAGAAATCAGATAGTCCCCGGTTTTCGATATTGATTGTTTAACAAACAATTCCCCAAGAAAACCGGCAAGAAATAGCTGTGACCCGACCATAATTGCAACCAGTGCCAAAAAGAACAGCGGATTTTCTGTTACATTCCGGTACGGTTCATGCGAAATGTAAATTTTATAAATCTTGGTACCCAGCAGCCAGAAAGCAATAATAGTTCCAAGAAAAAACATAAGCGTTCCCAGACTGCCAAATAAATGCATTGGGCGACGGCCAAATTTATTCACGAACGCAATCGAAAGCAAATCAAGAAACCCAAAAACGAACCTTTCGAGGCCAAATTTTGTGTAACCGTATTTTCTGGCCTGATGCTGGACAACTTTTTCACCAATTTTTCCAAAGCCATTCCACTTGGCAATTACAGGAATATAACGGTGCATTTCACCATAAATCGTGACATTTTTAACCACGTCCTTTCGATAAGCTTTTAGCCCGCAATTAAAATCGTGCAGCGATACCCCGGAGATACTTCGTGTGGCTGCGTTGAAAATTTTGGTAGGGATAGTTTTTGTTATCGGATCGTACCGTTTCTTTTTCCAACCGGAAACAAGATCGTAGCGATCTTCCTTTATCATGCGGTAAAGCTCAGGAATTTCGTCAGGGCTGTCCTGCAAATCAGCGTCCATGGTAATAACAACATCTCCACGTGCTGCCTGAAAAGCAGTCTGCAAAGCAGCTGTTTTTCCATAATTACGCACAAAACGTCTTCCTTTTATATTCGGGTTTTTCAATGACAATTCGCAGATCACCTCCCATGAGCGATCTTTGCTTCCGTCGTCAATAAAAAGAACTTCGTATGTAAAATTATTTTCAGTCATCACGCGCGCAATCCACTCACTGAGCTCTGGCAAAGACTCCTCTTCATTGAAAAGGGGGACAACAACGGAAATCTGAATAGCTGAATTGGTCATGTATATGTACAAGGGTGATACCTACACACCCGTATTAACGTGCAAAGTTCGTATTTTTCCTGATCAAAATATCAAATAAAAGTCTTTCATTAATTCAGCGAACTTTGGATGATAAGTTTTTCCATCTTCTTCGTATATGAATAAATCATCACTAATTAACCGATTATCAGCAGTTTCGCTTCGCAGGAACAGCATCAGCGAACGAAAGGGCTTCTTCCCATTTTGATGAAACAAAGTTAGTTTTCGGATCAAAACCAGACCTGATTTTTCGGCAAGTTCCTGGAAAATAATACTTTCATCAACCGGAAGAAGTATATTAAACTTTCCTGTTTCTGTCAATAATCTGTTTACTGCTGACAGAAGGACCCGAAAAGTCAAAGAATCTGAATGATGTGCCTGATTTATTTTTGAATCCGGCGAACGCAGATCTGACTGAAAAAATGGAGGGTTACTAATTATGCAATCAAACTTTTCTAAAGATGAAAAATCCTGAATCGCTGAATGGGAAATTTCAATCCGATCAGCAAAAGGACTATTTTCAATATTTTCTTTTGCCTGAGAAAAAGCTTCCGCTTCTATCTCAACAGTGCTGATTTTCGCATTTTTATTCCGCTGCGCCGTCATCAGAGACAACAATCCTGTTCCGGTGCCTATATCCAGAATATGCTCATCATTTTCAACATCTGCCCAGCCACCAAAAACACAGGCGTCCGTGCAGACTTTCATCGCACACCGATCCTGCTGAATGGTAAACTGTTTAAATTTGAAAAATGAATTCCTGGCCATGAGTTGTTATTTTCTGCCGAAGTCCGCCGGGTTTTCGCCCCAGTATTCGGTTTCCCATTTCAGGATTTTGTTCGGATATGTATTACTTGCCAACCAGCGCTCGGCTCTCTGAAGCATTTCAAAAACAGGTTTATTCCTCGGTGTTAGCTGCAACTTTGTATTTGCATGTTTTTTTTTAATCCAGCTGATTGCCGTTCTTGAGTCAGAATAAATCGGTATATCACTGTTGTTTTTTTGCAGATAAGCCAGGCCATGTACTATTGCCAGAAATTCGCCGATATTATTCGTAGCATCTTTGAACGGTCCTTGTAAAAAAATCCGCTCGCCGGTTTGTAAATAAGTGCCCTGATATTCCATGTCGCCAGTCGCAGTATTCCAGGCCGCATCAACAGCGATACTGTTTTTAATCGGTTGTCCAATATTAGCTGGTGCTACTTTTGCAATGGCTTTGGCGGCGTTTTCCTTTTTCTGAACATACTCCCAATAGTTTCGCTGAATGGCTGTTTCGGCTTCCTGTATCGAATCAAAAGATTTGTATCGGGCGTCTTCAAAGCCCTTTATTTGTGCTTCACATTCTTTCCAATCGGTAAACACACCTGTTTGCCTACCTTGCCACACCACATAAAATTTCGTTTTTTTTGCCATTAATTCTAAGCTAACTTCTTTCTTCCCAAACCTGAGCCAGGTTTAAGATAACCTCCACCGCTTTTTCCATATCCTGCACAGAAACCCATTCCAGACGCGAGTGAAATGCATGTTCGCCTGCAAAAATATTCGGGCACGGCAAGCCCATAAAAGATAATCTTGATCCGTCCGTTCCTCCGCGGATACTTCTTGTAATCGGATTTAGCCCGGAACGTTTCATAGCTTCCATCGCGTTGTCAATGATCTGCGGATGCTGGTCCAGAATTTCTTTCATGTTTCTGTATTGCTCTGTTACTTTAAATTCTGCTTTTGAATTTGGGTAACTCAACAAAACCCTTTCCATAATTTCTTTTAGCAAGGTTTCCTTTTCATGTAAACCAAATTCCGTAAAATCGCGTATGATAAAATTCAAAACCGCCTGCTCCTGAATTCCTTCGACATGAACCGGGTGAATAAATCCTTCCTTATCTTCAGTTGCTTCCGGTGAAAGGTTTTTTGGCAACGCAGCCAGAATTTCTCCGGCAATTTTCAACGCGTTTTCAAGCTTTCCAATCGCATACCCCGGATGCGTACTCACACCATGAATTGTGATTTTCACCCCATCGGCCGAAAAAGTTTCATCTTCCATCGTGCCGACCGCCTCACCATCCACAGTATATCCGTAATCTGCACCGAGCTTATCCAGATCAACTTTTTCAGTACCGCGACCTACCTCTTCGTCAGGCGTGAAAAGTATTTTTATCTTTCCGTGTTTTATTCTCTTGTCAGTTACTAAAATTTCAGCGGCAGCCATAATTTCAGCGACGCCTGCTTTGTTGTCCGCCCCTAAAAGAGTCGTTCCGCTCGCTGTGACAACATCATTTCCAATCTGGTTTTTTAAATCCGGGTGCTCTGACAGTTTCAGTATCTGCGTCGGATCATCCGGTAAGATAATATCTTCTCCATTCCATTTCTGATGTACAATCGGTTCAACATTCGCACCCGTTACATCCGGAGAGGTATCTACATGCGAGCAGAAGCAAATCACCGGAATGTTGGATTTTTCAGAGTTTGCAGGAATGGTCGCATACACATAACCGTGCTCATCCAAATGCGCATCTTCGATACCTAATTCCTGCAATTCGATCACCAGCTGATTACTAAGATCTCTCTGTTTTTCAGTACTGGGAAAACTTGTTGATTGCGGATCAGATTGTGTATCAATCTGGACATAGCTCAGAAATCGGTTTAAAACGGAAGACATTTTTATCTTGGATTAAAAGGAAAAACGAATTTTAAGACGCAATAATACCTGAAAGATCTGCCGGCGAATAGTTGATATTCTTCAACGTTTTGTCGTCCGCAGTCCGGTAAACGAGGTATTTACCATTGTCCTCTTTATAGTAACATTCCGTGCCTTTTGCATTGTAATGCGCCACCGTCGCCTCTGCCTCTTCCACACTCACGCACGCTTTTGACATATTCGAACGCTGCACCTCATCAAATAAAGCTCTGAATTTATTACCTAAACCAAACTCAAGAACTGCCCCCGAAAGTACATACTGCAGGTCGCAAAGAGCATCTGCAATCTCTACAAGGTCTTTTTCCAAAATCGCCACTTCCAGTTCCTTCAATTCTTCTGCCAAAAGAGCAACACGTAAACGGCTGCGGTCTTCGGATGGAATTGTTGGGGTTTCAAGAATCGGATGTTTGAACGTTTTATGGAACTCAGCGACTTGGTTAAGGCTATCTAATTGTTGCATTGTATTATCGAAATTTGAATTTTATTACTTAAAAATGAGCTATTACAAAACCAGATTGGTCTTGAAAAGTTTGATCGAAATGGCCAGCAGAATGATTCCGAAAACTTTCCGAAGAATATCCGTTCCTCCCTGCCCGAGCTTGTTTTCAATCCAGTTGGATGATTTGAGAACGATGTAAATAAAAAATAAATTGAGCAAAACGCCTACCAATATATTTTTGATCTCATATGTTGTACGCAGCGCCAGCAACGTAGTCATCGTACCTGCTCCTGCAATAATCGGAAACGCGATCGGCACAATGGAAGCAGCACTTACGCTGATATTATCATGCTTGAAAATATTTCTGCCCAGAATCATTTCTAACCCCAAAAGAAAAAGAATGATCGCACCGGCGACTGCAAAAGAAGCAACATCTACGCCAAAAAGGCTCAAGAGTCTTTCTCCCAAAAACAAAAAAGCGATCATAATCCCGCCGGCAGCCAGCGTTGCTTTTTCTGATTCGATCTTTCCAAGTTTCTTCCTGAAATCTACGATAATCGGGATTGAACCCAGCACATCAATCACTGAAAAGAGAATCAGCGTTACGGAAAGTATTTCTTTGAAGTTGAACATGACGACACCAATTCTAGGATTATGCCGCAAAGTTGAACAAAACCCGTTTCTTACACAACCTTTTATTGTTAAGCTAACGATTTAAATACGGCTTAACCGTTTCCATTCGGCAAAAAGTTCAGGAAGGTGTTAAACTGTTTTTTATATTTTTCCTCGTCGATCTTGTAATAATAAGCACCCTTTTTAGAGAAACCTTTTTGCTTTTCATCCAGTTTGATCAGCAAATGCGTGGATAAAAGTTTCCTGCTGAAATTCCGCTTGTCAAGCTCCGTTCCGAAAATCGCTTCATACAATTTTTGAAGCTGCGGAATTGTGAATTTTTCCGGAAGCAGCTCAAAACCAATGGGATGTTGGGATGCCTTATATCTTAAATGCTCAATCGCCATCTGAACCATCGCACTATGGTCAAACAACAATTGCGGTAATTCCTGCATTGAAAACCACTGCGCTTCGAAATTTTTAGAAATCTTATTATCGTAATCTTCAACGTTAATCAAGGCAAAATAAGCAACCGAAACAGTACGCTCCACTGGGTCACGTTTGGGATTTCCAAATGTGTGAAGCTGTTCAAGATATATATCGGTAAGGCTCGTCAGTTCATACAAAATTCTCGTCGAAGCCTCTTCCAGACTTTCATCCGGCTGCACCCATCCGCCCATTAGCGACCAGGTGTGATGCTCATCTTCAATACCACGATTGACCAATAATAATTTTAACTCCTGACCGTCGAAACCGAAAATAATGGAATCGAGGGCTACCAGACATTTTGTTTGTGTCTGGTACTGATGCAACATATCTATTAACACGATGGGCTTATCCTGTATTGAGTAAACGACTTTTTTAACTATAAATACAATCCTTTGACATTACTACTCATGCGGGCAGGCTCGATTTACCTTTTAGAAAATTTTTCAACTGATCAATTTCGTCTTGTGAAATGGCAGGAAAGTTGGCAATTCTGAACGTGGTTTCTTTCCAGACCCCATATCCGTTTCCCAGCATAATTCCATTTTCTTTGGCTGCCTTTTTTATATAAGCCACCTGATCTTTGCTGCCGGAAACTGCAATAACCGTATCAGATCTAACATCTTCCTGATTTACAAGCACCGAATATCCATGCTCCGCAAGAAATGCATACCACTCCTTCGCTCTCTTTTTCGTTTTTGTCGAAACAATAGGAAGTGATTCAACCTGCTTCATTACACGTCCAGCCAGATAAATCCCCAACGCGTTTGGCGTATAAGGTGTCTGATATTTCAGAAAGTTGTCCCTGAGAAACAGAAAACTATTGTAAAAATCGCGTTCCCCAATCTTTTCTGCCTGTTGTATCGCCCGTGGAGAAGCAACCAGGACGCTCAGACCTGCCGGAAGTCCAAAACATTTTTGAACGGAAGCATACCAAAGATCAGCCTCTTTCCAGGGAAATTCTACTCCCGCCATGGACGACGTCGCGTCCACGGCAATCAGCTGCTCTGTCTGCTTTCGTAATTCAGTAAAAAAAGAAAATGGCAAAGCGGTTCCATTCGAAGTTTCGTTGTGCGTGAGACAAATCACTTCATTTTCCTGATCAGCAATGATATCAGAAATCTTTGGCAAAGTGTTTATATCAAAAGAAAAACCGCTGGACCCGGGTTTGATTTTCTGAGTATATTCCAGCCATTTTTCGCCAAATGCTCCATTAAATACATGTAGACTTTTAGTGGATATCAGCGATTGCGCGATAATTTCCCAGCATTCTGTTGCGGATGAACAAAAGTAAATTTCATAATCTTCCGGAATACCAAGATTGATTTTCATTGTCTCAATCGTCTCTTTCAACATAGTCATAAAAGCCTCACTACGGTGATTGACACTTAAAATTCCGCTTTGATATGCATCCGACAAATATTGCTCGACTTGTGGGTATATCTTGGAGGGACCGGGATAGAAGGTAATCATGTCAGATATAATTAAATGATCCGAAAATTGACAGAACAACTATGCTTAAACAAAAACATCATAGATTTTTCAATCTATGATGCCAAAATAATATTGATCAGGAAGTGCTTAAATGAACCCTTCCCGGATCATTGCTTTTTCTAATTTTTCGCTCAACTGCGCCGAAGCCTTTAATAACGGCAAGCGAACTTCCGAACTGCAAACGCCTTTAATTTCAAGACATTTTTTTATCCCAACAGGATTCGATTCGATATATAACAATGTGTCAAATTCTAAAAATGCCAATTGTAATTTGGCAGCCTCTTTGAAATTTCCTTCAATTGCATGCCATGTCAAATCGGTAAATTCACGTGGAAATCCGTTGGCTATCACCGAGATAACACCATGCCAGCCTACACTGCACATGGTTGTCACCAGATTATCGTCACCGGAAAGCAAAAGAAAATCTTTTGGCGCGTGCGCAGCGAGCTCCATACTTTGTTCGATACTTCCGCCTGCATCTTTTATGCCAATTATATTCGGATGTTCTGCAAGTTTCAGGATCGTTTCGGCTTTCATGTTGATCACCGTGCGACCGGGAACATTGTATAACAAAACAGGCACTGGCGATGCATCCGCGATCGCAGTGAAATGCGCTATAATTCCTTCTTGTGTTGGCTTGTTATAATATGGACAAACGGACAAAATCGCATCAACGCCGTTTAGGTCGGTCTTTCGGATTGTTTCAAGGACTGATCTCGTGTCATTTCCACCCAAACCATACACAATCGGCAATCCCTTTGTGTTATGCTTCTTTGAAAATGCCAGAATTTCGTCTTTTTCTGTCGATGAAATTGTTGGAGATTCCCCGGTTGTTCCTTGCACGACCAGATAATCCACTCCTCCTTCCGACACGAATTCGATTAACTTTTGTAAACCAGCGTAGTCAATTTCTTGCTGTTCATCAAAGGGGGTAATCAGCGCTGCTCCGACTCCTTTGAAACGTTCGTCCAATGGCATTATTTTCTTATATAATTGTTGATTTTAAAACACAAAGTTAGTTACCTGACTCAATTTCCTTCATCATTTTTGAATCATTCCTAAAAATTCTTCTTCTGACAGGATCGTCACACCCAATTTTCTGGCCTTTTCAAGTTTGGAAGGTCCCATGTTATCACCCGCCAGGAGATAATTCAATTTCCCCGAAACGCCGCTCAAAACCCGTCCACCGTTGGCTTCGATCTTATGTTTCAGATCGTCTCGCTCAAAATTTGCGAAGACACCGGAAATCACAAATGTTTTTCCTTCCAGCATCGTACTTTCCATTTCGACGGGTTTGTCGTCAGTCGTCATTTGCAGGCCGGCTTTTTCCAGACGTTCCATAACCAGCTGATTTTCTGGTACTGCAAAATAAGCAATGACACTCTGAGCAATTCTTCCACCGATTTCCGGGACCGCGATAAGTTCTTCTAATGTGGCAGACCGGAGCGCTGTGATATTTTTGAAATAAGCTGTTAGTTTTTCCGCTACCGTTGCGCCGACAAAACGAATTCCTAGTCCGAATAAAACATTTTTGAAAGGTGCGGTTTTGGAGGTTTCCAGTCCTTTCAAAATATTTTCAACTGTTTTTTCCCTGAAACTTATTTTCTTGGTCTTACCGGTTTCCTCATTAACAATATTTTTTTCCAGTCCCAGAAGCTTTTCGTAATTCAGATCATATAAATCTGCCGGCGTTCTGACCAGATGATTGTCAAAAAGCACTTCAATTTTTCCCTCACCAAGGCTGTCGATATTCATCGCCTTTCTATGAATGAAATGTTCAATTCTGCCTTTTAGTTGCGGCGGACAAGCGCTGTCATTGGGACAATAGTAGGCGACTTCGCCTTCATTTCTTGCCAAAAGAGAGCCGCATTCCGGACAATTTGTTGGAAATACGATCGGCTCGGTATGGAATAGTTCACGTTTGGTGAGATCGACTCCTGTTATTTTTGGAATAATTTCTCCACTTTTCTCTACAAAAACGGTATCGCCCAATTGTACATTCAGTCTTTCAAGTTCGTTGGCATTATGCAGCGTTGCACGTTTCACATATGTACCCGACAAATGCACACCTTTTACTTTGTTATAAGGAACAGTCCGTTCGCTTTCCGCACAAAGATTCGCTACGGGCGTGACGTTTCCCGTTCTTCCTACCTGAAAATTTACGTAACGTAAAATGGCTGGTTTATTTTCCGCTTTATATTTAAACGAAATGGCCCACCGCGGACTTTTCGCAGTAAATCCCAGTTCTTTTTGTTGTTCAAAAGAATTCACCTTTATTACGATACCATCGGTTGCCAGCGGCAATGTGGCACGTTTTTCCTCCCATTCATGAATGTAGGCGATGACGTCGTCGATGTTGGTCACCTTTTTCCAACCCGGAGAAATATTAAATCCCCATGATTTGAGCGCAAGCAAACTTTCTTCGTGACTGGCAAAAACAGTTTCATCGCTCAAAAATGAATAGATATAACAGTCGAGTGACCGGCGGGCCGTTTCTGCAGAGTCTTGCAACTTAAACGAACCGGATGCAGCGTTTCTGGGGTTTGCATAAAGATTAACTCCTAATGCTTCCATCTCTTCATTCAATTTTTGAAAAGACTGAAAAGGCATAAATCCTTCTCCACGGATTTCAAAAATTGGAGGAATTTCTTTCGACTTGACGCGCAACGGAAGCGACTTTATTGTCTTGACATTGTTTGTAATTTCGTCTCCGCGCGTTCCATCCCCACGCGTAACGCCGCGAACGAGCACACCATTTTCATATGTAAAACTGAGTGAAATCCCGTCAAATTTCAGTTCACAGATATATTCGTAAGCTTCGCCATCCAGCCCTTTTCGAACACGTTCATCGAAATCTCGGAGCTCCTGTTCATTGTAAGTATTATCCAGCGACAACATCGGATAACGGTGATATACGGCATTGAAATTTTTGGTAATTGTCCCTCCCACCCGCTGTGTTGGTGAATCGCTGCGTTTAAACTCGGGAAACTCATTTTCCAGCTTAGCCAGCTCTTTCAATAACTGATCAAAATCATAATCAGATATTTCAGAAATGCTTTCCTGATAATATTGAAAATTGTAATGATCAATCTGTTGTATAAGTTCGTTAATGCGTTCTTCCGGGTTCATGGTTTTTATTGGATATTGCGGCTGGGAATTATCTTATATCTAGGAATGATACTTTGAATTTTATCATTCCGGCACAAATTTAAGGAAAGATCGAAAGTTAGCCGCTATATGTAATTATTTATGTATTTTCGTAAAAAACGCTGATTAAAATGATCCATAGAGAAGAAACGGTACTTCAAGACTGGGATTTGACGCAAATTATTAACGGCAAAGAAATCATGTCTCCTAGTCCGAAATCTTATCATCAAAAAATATCCAAAAGAATTCATAGGATTCTTGA
The DNA here is from genome assembly GCF_900108855.1 of Dyadobacter koreensis. GTDB lineage: Bacteria > Bacteroidota > Bacteroidia > Cytophagales > Spirosomataceae > Dyadobacter > Dyadobacter koreensis. The sequence continues at coordinate 977,396 of NZ_FNXY01000002.1, read as the reverse complement.
TGGATATGTTGAAAAAGAAAATTTAGGCGAAATTTACAATGCTCCTCTTGACGTTATTTTAGAGGAAGATATTAATCGCGTTCAACCCGATTTGATATTTATCAGCAAAGAAAACGCAGATATCGTTAAAGATTGGATCCGGGGTGTACCAGACTTATTGGTGGAAATTGTCTCAAAAAGCTCTTTTCATTTAGATACAATTGAAAAAAAAGAACTCTATGAAAAATATAGTGTTAAAGAATATTGGATAGTTCTTCCCGAATATGCTACCGTAGAAATTTATTCCCTGGACGGCAATCAGTACAAGTTATTTTCAACTGCCACAGATGATCAAGTAGTAAAATCCAAATTGTTGAACGGTTTAAGTTTCTCCGTTGCTCCATTGTTTGAGTAACTCCGGGAACCGGGCAACAGCCTAAAAATCTCGCAGTTCCCTCGAATTTACATCTTCCCTATAAATTCCTTAAATTCGCCCCGGATTTAAACATTACTACTTTTCATAATGGCTGCAGTTGCCCCTTCCATTCTTGCCGCAGATTTTGCAAATCTGCAACGCGACGTTGAAATGCTTAATACGAGTGAAGCAGATTACATACATGTAGACATCATGGATGGTGTGTTTGTCCCCAATATTTCTTTCGGTTTCCCGGTTGCACAGGCGATCAAACGCTATTCAACAAAGCCGCTGGATTTTCATTTGATGATTGAAAAACCAGAACGTTATCTTGAAAATTTTCGCGATGCCGGGGCTGATATTTTAACGGTGCACTATGAAGCATGTCCTCACTTACATCGCACAATCCAGTTAATCAAAGAGTTAGGTATGCAGGCCGGAGTCGCTTTGAATCCTCATACGCCTGTGGAATTGCTTTCTGAAATATTGTCGGATCTATCTCTGGTTTTGATCATGTCCGTTAATCCGGGTTTTGGAGGTCAGAAATTTATTGAAAACTCGTACCGGAAAATTTACAAGTTAAACTATATGCGTGAAGAACTCGGCGCGGATTTCAAAATCGAGGTCGATGGCGGTGTGAACAATACAAATGCCAGATCTCTCGTTGAGAACGGTGCTGACATTCTGGTAGCCGGAAGTTTTGTATTTAATTCTTCCGATCCGCACGCCACGATTGCAGCGCTTCGAAAAAATTGAAAAAAACTACCTTAACCCAGTCTACATGAATAAATACAACCCGAATTTCCTTCATGGCCCAAAGCGCAATATCACTTTGGCACCATGATCGCGCGGTCTTTTTCCATTTTCAGCTTATTTCTGGCGCTTCAAATCACAGCCCGTGCATCAAATAATACCGCAGCTGCAGACTACAAATTTCCTCTCAAAGTTAGTGAAGACGGAAAACATTTAGCAGATCAAAACGACGCGCCATTTCTCGTAGTCGCCGATGTTGCCTGGCAATTATTAAGAAAGCTGGACTATCCCAATGCTGTCGAATACCTCAATATTCGCAAGTCACAGTCATTCAATACCTTTTTGGTACATGTTTTGCCAGCTTTGCCAACCCAAAAAAACTTTCATAAAGTCACTCCTTTTCAGGTCAATAACGAAATTACAAAACCGAATAAGGCTTATTTTGATCACCTCGAAAAAGTAATTATTGCAGCAAGAGAGCGTGAATTGGTCATCGGACTTGTTGTTTCCCGACAAAGTTGGAATATGCTTTTTGAAACCCAGGGCGAAGAAGCTTGCCGGAGTTATGGTGAATATATTGGTAAACGTTTCTCGAAATTCACGAATGTTTTCTGGATAGTTAGTGAAGAGGAAAATCAGAAGGCTTTTGTAGCCCGCACGTTGACACAAACTTTACGGGCAAATTCCGAGAACCAGTTGATCGCATCGTTATCTACCTGCACGCCGCCTGATTCGCTGGACAAAAATCATACAGATCTTAAGGTTTTCGTGCCAGATTCGACTGTAACAGACTCCGAATATGCTGCCTTGGCGACCTGGCAGAAAAATATAGGAAGTACGATCAAAAGTCCTTTTTTGATTGCTAACTCAGAGTTTCCGATTAAAGATCAATCTGCTTTAATTCGGAAACAAGCCTATGAATCGCTGCTAAGTTCGGCTGCCGGATTTTGCCATATGAGCACGATCAAAAACTTCAATCCAACCTGGAAAGTAAATATTTTACGGGATGGCGGTGAATATATGGTCCGGTTTTCAAAAATTCTGCAAGGAATTCCATGGGCTTTAATTCAGCCTGATCCGACTATAAAACTTGTTCAGGATACGACGCAAACCAGTGAAATTACGGTAGCGACGATTTCAAATCACCGGATGGCGATTTTATACATTCCAACCGCAAGAGAATTTAAACTGGACCTGACAAAACTCACAGGAAACGAGTTCAGAGCAGTCTGGTATAGTCCAAGAACCGGCCGAAGATGGACTGGCGGAGAGTTTGAACGAACCGACGCAGCTGTGATTGTTCCGCCCGACAAACAAGCTGATTGGGACTGGATTCTTTTAGTCGGTTCAAAAAACTAGGTTGTTTTTTGAATTCATTCTAATCAGTATTAAATCTTTGGCATTACCTTTTATTATTATAATATTCACCACGCTATTTTTTTGAAATAATACAATCATCGGCAAGTAACTGTTTCTCAATAGCGATACATTTACATACCAGTGACAATGAATGACAAAAGCAAGTGCGCCCCGAATGAGCTTAGTGAGAAGAAAATTATTTATTTGCAGCAGCCTGATTTTACTGGTATGCGGAAAGATGCTTGCCCAGCAGCCTGTACTTTGGGCTGATAAAATTCTTGGATATTCTTCTGAATACAGGCCGGAAAGTTATGGTCAGGGTTTTCGGTCAAAACAAATTCTTGGTGAACCAAACAAGCTTCCGGATTTTGGCGTCAGTCCATGTGCCTGGTCGCCAGCCACTCCGGACGGAAGAAATGAAGAGTGGATTAAAGTTGGATTTGAAAAATCTATTGCATTAAAGCAAGTTGCCATTGCTGAAAACTATAACCCGGGCTCGGTTACCAGAGTTTACGCTTACAATGAAGCAGGAAAAGAATTTCTGATTTATGACGAAAAAGCAGGCCCTGTTTCCGCCAAAGGCAGAATGCTGCGTGTTTTCACAAAGCAGGAAAACCTGATTGCAAATGCCATAAAAATAATTCTTGATCCATCAAAAGTGGGAGGCTTTAATCAGATCGATGCGATTGGAATTTCTTCAACCTCCGACCCTATCGAGGCGGTGATTAATGTAGCAGATTCTGGATTGAAGGAAGAAAAGAAAGAAAATCTTGGAAAAGCGATTAATAGTAAAGGCCAGGAAATCAATCCGATTATTTCAGCAGATGGCAGAACGCTGTATTTCACCAGAGCCGAACATGAAGGCAACATAGGTTCTCCTTCCAAACAGGATGCATGGGTTTCTACCCTTGACAAAAATAATAACTGGACAGAAGCCGTCAATCTGGGACCTCCGGTTAACAATAATGGAGACAATGCGATTATTGGTGTTTCTGCTGATGGAAAAAACCTTTACCTGATCAATGTGTATCTCCCTGGCGGAGGTTTGGTATATGGCCTGTCTAAATCAACTAACACAAAAAATGGATGGAGTTTTCCAAAAGCGATCAAAATTGAGAATTTGTACAATGACCATGACTTTTCAGAATTTGCTATTTCCCCACATGGAAATGTGTTGATCATGTCGGTACAGCGGAAGGATACCGAGGGCAAAAAAGATCTGTACGTCTCTTTTATTCAGGAGGGCGAAACATGGTCTGAGCCTAAACACATGGGCACTGTATTGAATAGTGCAAGCGATGAAAATTCTCCTTTTTTAGCTCTGGATAATAAAACATTATACTTTACATCTTCCGGAAGAAGCGGTTACGGTGGCGGCGATGTGTTTTTATCCCGACGGCTGGACGATACATGGTTAAACTGGTCCAAGCCCGAAAACCTGGGCCCGAACATCAATACGCCGAAGCACGACTCTTACTTTAATATTCCTGCCTCTGGAGAATACGGATATTTCAGCTCTGCAGACAACACGATCGGGCGTGAAGATATTTTCAGGATCAGACTTACACCGGCGATAAAGCCTGATCCGGTTGCAACGGTTACGGGGTCCGTATTTGAATTTGAAACTACGAATCCTGTAAAAGCGGTACTTTCTGCAAAAATTCTGAAAACGGGTGAAACTTTTAGTAAGACGACTTTCGAAGGAGAGGCAGGCGAATTCAAATTAATCTTGCCATTAAAAGAATCCTATATCATTACGGCCGATGAAAAAGGTTATTTTTCTTCCACAGAGGAAATTGATCTTGTCAGCGAAACAGGGTTCAGAACAATTCGGAAAAACCTTTATCTACAACCAATCAAACCGGGCCAACAAATCCGGCTGGCCAATAACATGTTTTCTCAAAGCAGTGCTGATATAACCGAACCTTCATTTCAAGAACTAGATCGGATCATTGGTATCATGAACGAATATCCGGAAATGGAAATTTTGCTTGAAGGCCACACTGATAATCAGGGAGATACTAAAAAGAACGTAAAATTATCAGAAGACCGGGTTGTGGAAGTAAAAAAATACCTGGTAACGAAAGGGATCGGCGCATTCAGAATTCAGACAAAAGCCTGGGGACCAGCCAAACCGATTGCCAGTAATCTTACCGAAGCGACCCGTCAGAAAAACCGTCGCGTGGAGTTTACAATCCTTAAAATGTAAAAGTGCCTAATCATTGGAAATTTCCTTAATTTCGCGGCTTTAACTTCCGACATTCAAAAATGGTGCACACATACAAGAAGGAAAGCTTGCAATCCTGGTCAATACTCGCGGTCATACTTATCATCGGTATTTCCCTCCGACTTTATCACCTGGACTCTTACAGTATCTTTTTTGATGAAAAAAGTACCATGGTCGTAAGTCAGGGAATTGTGTTGGAAGGAGCGAATCAGAAAGAGACATTTTCAACCAGAAAACTAACGGCACCTGAATTTTGGAAAACGCCAGAGTTTAGTTTTAAATCCCCGCAGGTTTTACGATCTTTTACCTATAAAGAAACTTTTTATCCGCGCTCCTTTACTCCTGCCGACTTTTGGTCTGCCAAAACTTTGGGAGATTATTATGAGGCCATGACGCGCAGTGATATCGGGAACAGTCCTTTTTATTATCTGCTTCTGCACATCTGGATGGACATTTTCGGACTTTCAGATTTCTCGGCGCGACTATTTTCAGTCGTTTTCAGTGTATTGATTATCGGATTTACTTATCAATTCGGAAGACGCTTTTTTTCGGTCAACACGGGATTAATCTCAGCGGGAATCGTCGCCATTGAGCCATTTTTCATTGCTTACAGCCACCAGGCAAGAAATTACTCACTGACTTTTTTCCTGACACTTCTTTCAACTTATCTTTTTTTACAAATAATTGAAGGCAAAAAAAATAGTTTCTGGTTGTATGCCGGATATGTTCTGGCAGCCGGACTTGGACTTCTCTGCCATTTCCTGACCATCGTCGTACTCCTGGTGCACGGATTATATGCAATTTTCTTTTTAAGATCCATCAGCGGTTGGGTTAAAATGGCCGTTTCAGCAGTAGCTGCGCTTTCCGGAGTAACCTGGTGGCTGATCTACGGCGGAGGCCAATACACCTTTTATTCCCTTAACTATCAGGCCGATTTATATAAAAGAATGGCAGAAACCCGGCCATATGACAATCCTTTCGGAGTACTTCCGGCCACTTTTGCCAATGTTTTTAACAAAGCACTACCTGTTTTTTCAGATCTGCTGATTTTCACGAACGGAATGTCAGACAGTCTGGTTGGAAAGCGGAATGCCATGATTTCTATTCTGGTAGGGATTTTATTGATTGTCTGGTATCGATATAAGGACAAAATCAAAGTACATGAATTTTTCGCCCCAAGAATTCCCTACATCATTGTGCTGGTGAGCGCATTGGTTTACACCAGCAATAAATTTCAGTTTTGCGTGCTTTCTGTTGTCATTTTTGCACTATCCTTCCTTTATGATGTGCACAAAAATGCAGATAAATTACAGCGCAAAAGATTGACTTTACTTTATATGATGGCACTGATACCTACTCTTTTTTTGGTATTAATGGCTTTCAAAAGCGGACATACAAACGGTATCACACAACGCTACTCCGGATTTTCCTTTCCGTATGTGATTATTCTTGTCAGTATATTATTACAGTATTATTCGAATCTGGCGACAGAATTTCGTTTGCTTATTTTCTTCTTTCTTGCGGTACAATTTTATTTTGTGGGGCAGCGTCTGCAGGAGTTCTATCAGGATCGCTCTGTGAAGTATGGTTATTTTGCTACGCCAAGAGTGAAAAACCCGTATTACGAAGCAGCCGAAAAAATCAAGCAGATTTATTTGCCGGGAGACACCATTTTATATCCGGCCTACAAACTTCCTATTCTGTCGGAGATGGATCGTACATTTTTACCGTATTCAGTACAGGATGCCCAGCTTACCAATTTGTACCTTCCAAAAAGTTTAAATTATATTCAGGTCATGGACACAACACAGGTTGACAGAATATTAATTAAACGGAATAATCAAAAAGAACCACTGGAAATCATCAACTTAAGGGGTAAGAGATATGGGTCTGAATAGCAGAAGTGACATCTTTTAGGCAAGCCGTCAAATAAGATTTCGTATATTGCGCACTTAATAATACAATTTTGCTCGTTACTTTGTATCCAATTTCACAGCAAACATCAACATTCAAATTGGCCATGACCGCAAATGAAGTAATAAATGAACCCAGACAAATCAGCGGTGAATTACGGCTGAAAATCCTGGGCCTTTATAATCAGGCGAATGCCGGGCATATCGGCTGCTCACTAAGTTGCATCGACTTGATGATCGCCATCCTATTTTTAAACAAATCAGAAGAAGATACTTTTATTTTATCCAAAGGACACGCCGCCGCTGCACTTTATGCATGCCTGAATGTTCTTGGTGAGATTACGGATGAAGATCTGGCGACCTATTATCTGGACGGAACAACGCTTCCTGCACACCCGGCTCCGGGCCAGTATAAGGGAATTCCTTTTGCAACAGGTTCTTTGGGGCACGGTCTGCCGATCGCAACCGGTATTGCCCATGCAGCAAAAATCAGTGACGAAGAAAGTTATTCATTCGCGTTGCTTTCTGATGGTGAAACCAATGAAGGAACAACCTGGGAAGCTGCCCATTATGCAATCCAAAATCAGCTTGATAACCTTTTTATGTTTGTTGATAAAAACGGTTTGCAGGGTTTTGGAGCAACTGACAAGGTTTTGGGAGAAACAGCTTCACCTGAAAAATGGCGTGCGATCGGTTTTGAAACAGTCGAGATCGACGGGCATGATATACTTACCATACACCAGACCATTACCGAATTAAAAACCCATAAAAACGGACTTCCCAAAGCCATTATCGCGCACACCGTGAAAGGTAAGGGAGTGTCTTATATGGAAAATAAGCTTGAATGGCATTATCTGCCCATGAATGCTGAACTTTATCAGCAGGCCGCTCAGGAAGTTACGGAACGCTATCTTAATGAACTTACGAATGCTTGATCATTTACCGCATTACCGCGATAAAATAGAACAACTTAAAGGACCGATTTTCGTATTTGGAGCCAGTGGTTTTATAGGCGCAAATCTTTTTAACGATATTTTCAAAATCAGAAAGGATTGTTACGCACTCACACACGATGCAACAAAGGCCTGGCGTTTAAAATTATTGAATGTTCCGTTTGAAAATATAATACACTGCGATATCCTTTCGGACAATTCTGTTCGTGAAGTTTTTGACCGGTACAAACCGCAAACACTTTTCAATCTGGCGGCTTACGGTGCTTACAGTAAACAAAGCAGCGTAAACCTGACTTACGAAACCAATGTTATCGGGACAGCCAACATCTTGCAAAATTGCAACAAAGAAACGGTTTATATTCACGCAGGAAGTAGTTCAGAATATGGATTTAATTGCACGGCACCCAAAGAAACAGACCGTGTAGAACCAAATAGTCATTACGCAGTTTCCAAGGTTTCAGCAGCTTATTTACTTGAATATTATGCACGGGTTTTTGAACTGAAAACTTTGAATCTACGGCTTTATTCGATTTACGGGTATTGGGAAGAACCCGACCGGCTTATCCCGAAACTTGTTGAAAGCGTAAGACAGGGCGAATTACCATCGCTTGTTTCTCCGGATATCAGCCGGGATTTCGTTTTCATAGAAGATTGTGTTGAAGCTTTTTTAGATGCTGCGCTGAAAATTAACAGTACAACATCAGGAAAATCGTATAACATTGCGACAGGCCGCAAAACAACAATTGGCGATCTTGTCGAAACTTCACGGCAGACTTTTGGTATCAAACAAGAGCCGAAATGGGGAAGCATGTCAAACCGGAAATGGGATTTGGCCGAATGGTTTGGCGATCCGGAAGCTTTCGAAACGGATTTTGGCTGGAAAGCTAAAACTTCACTTGAAGATGGATTGTCTAAAACAAAAGCGTGGCAGGATCAGCAGAAATATGAAGATACAATTCTTCCGGCTTTCCTTAATCCGAAGCTGAATCCGGTTATTACTGCTATTATAGCTTGTTACAAAGATGCACAGGCGATTCCCTATATGTATGAGAGGATTGTGAAAACGTGCAACGAGTTGAAAGTGCGTTACGAAATAATTTTTGTTAATGACAATTCCCCGGACAATCAGGAGGAAGTGATTAATAAAATATGCGATAAAGATCCAAATGTGGTCGGCATCAGCCATTCACGAAATTTTGGTTCGCAAGCTGCATTTTTAAGCGGGATGGAAATTGCTACCGGCGACTGTGTCGTATTGATGGATGGAGACTTGCAAGATCCGCCGGAAATTATTCCTGCTTTTTATGAAAAATGGATGGAAGGCTTCGACGTTGTTTACGGTGTTCGTGTGCAGCGTGAAATGAAACCGCATATCCACTTTTTCTACAAAACATTTTACAAGATTTTCCAGGGACTGAGTTACATACCAATCCCTCGTGACGCAGGAGATTTCTCCATGATCGACCGGAAAGTCGTGAAAGAATTGGTTGACCTGCCGGAAACGGAACAATTCCTTCGCGGATTGCGCGCCTGGGTTGGTTTTAAACAAACGGGTGTTCCTTACGTAAGGCCGGAGCGGATGTTTGGCGTATCAACAAATAACTGGACGAAAAATATCTGGTGGGCAAAAAAAGCAATTTTCTCATTCAGTTTTGCTCCGCTGGAATTGATGAGTTATGCAGGCTTTACGCTGACAGGTTTGTCAATTTTAGGAATAATCTGGCAAATCCTGGCCAAACTATTTTTCTTTCCTGATACCCCACAGGGCATCAGCACGGTTATTGTATTGATCGTATTCTTCGGAGGATTAACGATTCTGGGGATTTCTTTCCTGGGAGAATATATCACCAAGATTTTTGAAGAGACAAAAAAACGGCCAAAATACATTCGTACCCGCATCAGAAGAGGATCCAAATCCTATAAAACGGCTGACGAGATACGTACTTTGGTAAAGCAGTTAAGAAAATAGATAGAATTCAGAACAAATTCTATACGCATAGATTAGGAGAAAAAAATTCTGTTGAATTTCGAGACCTTTTGGTCGATTGGAAATAGGATTGGAAGTGAAATAGATCAAATTAATTGCTGATCAGTTAAGAAAATGAGAAAAGAATTTTCAGCCGCTCTGGAAAAACTTGTTACCGAAGACGAGTCCATCATCTTTATTACCGGAGATCTTGGGTATGCTGCTTTGGAGAGTTTACAGGCAAAGCTTGGCAAAAGATTTATAAATGCAGGTGTCGCCGAACAGAATATGGTCGGTGTTGCAGCTGGTTTCGCACATAAAGGTTACAAAGTTTTTTGTTACAGCATCGCTCCTTTCATTGTTTACCGCTGTCTGGAACAATTTCGTAATGATGTCTGCTTCCATAATCTTCCCGTTTTCATTGTTGGCAACGGCGGTGGTTACGGCTATGGAATTATGGGAAGTACACACCACACGCTTGAAGATCTTGCTTGCCTGAGCGGTTTGCAAAATGCGAATGTCTGGGTACCTGGCTTCGCAGACGAAGTTGAGCCTGTTATCCGCCAAATTGTGGCGGATGGAAAACCCGCCTATCTGCGCTTGGGTTTTGGAAAAAATACACCTGAGAATAGTTATATTTCCGGATCTTTTAAGGTGATTCACGAAGTCGACTCTCCGGAAATTACAATTTTCGCGCTTGGCCCGATTGCTAATAATGTGATCACTGCGCTGGATCAGTCGGCAGAACTTGGAGAAAAAGTGAATGTGATCAGTGCGTTGCATTTTCCTTTGGAACTTACAGATGAAATTATTCAGCTAGTTGAAAAAGCACCGGCTATTCTCGTTGCCGAAGAACACGTAAGTACCGGTGGATTGGCACAACAACTTTCTGTGCAGTTACTGGAAAGAGGTGTTAAGATCAATTCATTTAAAAGCTTGAAGGCAGAAGGTTATCCAAACAGGAAATACGGTAGCCAGGCATACCACCAGAAAATATCTGAACTAGATCCCGTTTCCATCGCCGCACATATTCATCAGTTAATTATTCCTGCATGAGCAAGGGGGTTTTAACGCTTTTGGTCACCCTTTTAATCCTGATCCCGATAGGTATTTATTTTGGGGTATGGGATTATTATGCCATAAACATCCCGAAATGGGATGACCACGCGTTAAAAGCATTCATTGTTGAGTACTCACAGGCAGGAACATGGCAGGAAAAGCTGAAAGCCGTTTTTAAGCAGCACAATGAACACCGGATCGCGCTGGACAGGGTTTTCACCTGGCTGGACTTTTCTCTTTTCGGAAAACTGAATTATCGCCATTTGATGATCATCGGGAATTTGCTGCTGCTCGGTGTTATACCACTTTGGTATGTTTTGCTAAAAAATAATAAGAAGCCCTTATTTGCGCTCGTTCCGATTCCTTTTATCTGGTTAACCCTGGCGTTTTGGGAAAACATGTACTGGGGAATGGCGGCTGTCCAAAATTTTGGCGTTATCACGCTCGCACTCTGGACAATCTATTTAGCCGTCAATCCAAAACCGGTTTATTTCGCTCTGGCAATTTTGATGGGTGCGCTAACGATTTCAACCAGCGCCATCGGGATCTTGATCCTACCGATCTGTGCAGTTTTGTTATTTCTTTCAGGCGACAGGAAGCGTTCTGTTATTTTAGGAATTGCCAGTGCTATCGGCATTTTTGCTTATTTCTGGACCTATAAACAGCCAGACACAAATCCGGAATCCAAAGCCTCTCTTTTTCAGTTAGCAAAAGGCTATATGGCATTTTTAGGGTCTTTTGCAGAATCCATTCCTGTTAAAGATCATTTTGGAGCTTGCGTTGTTATGGGCATTGTCTTATTTCTTGTTGCCGTTTCTATTGCATCAACTATTCTTTTTAGAATTTCTACTAAAAAATATAGCGTCAAATTCGAACGTATTACTGATTTATTCTGCCTTGGCGCGATCATGTTTATCCTGGCTACCGGATTGATCGTCGTGTACGGACGCGCTGGTTTTGGTCTGGAAGGGCTGATCACAAGCAGATTCAAAATTTATTCAGTACTGCTTTTAATGGTTGCTTATTTATATGTCGTCATACCGATCAGAGGCAGCTTTTTATCACCATATATCACAGCAATCGTTTTTCTGGCGATTACTTTTAACGTCTTTAGCTATCATTACCATTTGGTTGATGCGTACAACTTACGTAAAATCATGACCACAAGTCAATTTAACTGGACATATACGGACAAAGACTTGAAGGCACCGTCAGACACTTCTTTCGCAGCCAGAATTGTCGATAAAACGCCAGTGTTTTACACGAAATGGGTTCCGTTTATTGAAATCGCTGACAGGCAGGGTTATGCCGGAAAATCCCGGGCGTTGATGGAATTATACGCGTCCACCAAATTCGAAAAGACAAAAAATAATCTGATTGTCAAAAATACAGGGTTCAAAAGCCAGCGTCTGCAAGACAGCGGGATTTATATCCTTTTGAGTTCAAGTGACCGATTTTACGTATTCCCAACCTACCGGAGCCGCAATACCAACCGAAAAGAATTATTTTTAAAACAATACTATTTTGCACCAGGATTTTATGCAGAGATTCCATTTTCGGAGCTGGAAAAGGGAAATTATAAAGTAGCAATTATTCGTCAGCAAGGCGACGAAACTGGCATTCTGTTCCAGCAAGATAAGATTGCTGTGGACGGCGCGAGCCAGAATAAAGTAAAAGTTAATTGGTAGCTATGCACGCAACTACAAAAGGACATATTATACAACTCGACGGAATTCGCTTCATTGCAGTTGCGCTTGTATTGATTGATCATTTTTATTCCGCTGTCAACATTATTCCTTATGGTAAATTAGGAGTGACTATATTTTTTGTTTTGAGCGGATTTCTCATCAGTAGAATTCTTTTGAAAAGCAAAGAAACCTATGAACCGCAACCCGAAGGTTTTAAAAAATATATCCGGAAATTCTTAATCCGGAGAACAATACGAATTTTCCCTATTTACTACCTTCTGCTCATCGTTTTGTTTATCCTGAATGTTCCACCCGTTCGCGAAAAATTTGCGTGGCTGGCATTATACGGCACCAACATTTACATTGCTGTTTATCAAACCTGGCTTGGCTCGTCCGATCACCTTTGGTCGCTTGCCGTAGAAGAACAGGTTTATCTTTTCTTCCCTTTTCTGATCTTTTTTGTTTCAAGGAAAAACCTGATTCCTTGGCTTGCCGTGATGGGTGCAGCCAGTGTCTTGCTTCGTTTCTATTTCTATTTTTCCGGAAAAGACTGGAGTGTTTCATATGTGACTATGCCGGCTTGTCTGGATTCTTTTGCACTGGGTGGATTAATGGCCTGGCTTCAACTGTATAAAAAAGAAGTATTTCTTAAACTTTTTGACAAAACCTGGCCTGTAGTATTGGCACTGATCGGGTGGATTTTAATGCAGTACTGGAATAAATCCTACGACAATATCCACAACGTCGTCGATGTTGTTATCGACAGGCTTGTTTCTTCTATTTTCAGCTTTTTCCTGATTGGCCGGGCGGTTACAGGTTATGGTGGTGCGATGAAATATTTCCTGGAAAATCCTATTAGTGTCTATCTGGGCAGGATCAGTTATGGTATTTACCTTTACCATAATTTCATATATAATCATTACCACAGCGGCCCAAACCATCCTACTGTCAGGCTCCTGCATAAGATTTACCGCAATATTCCGTCGTTGGAAGGTTCTCTAACATTTGAAGCTTGTCTGTTTTCACTGCTCACTATTGCGGTCGCATCTCTTTCCTGGCATTTCTTCGAAAAACCAATTAATTCGTTAAAAGATCGTTACGCTTAGTAAATAAAAAATATCCAATTTTCGTATACAGGCTTTTTTCCTTAATTTTGCATCAACATACCAAATAATTCTCTGCATGACGTTCCTTCTTAGTATAGTAATGCCAGCGTACAATGAACAAGATTGTATCGAAAAAGTAGTACATAACTGGACAAGTTTCCTGAAAAATAAATTCCCGAACGACAATACCACACTGATCGTCATCAACGATGGTTCAAAGGATAATACAAAAGTTCTTTTGGACAAGCTGGAAAAAGAAGTAACCAATCTTACAGTTGTCAATCAAAAAAATGGCGGTCATGGTAACGCCGTAGTAAATGGCTACCGCAAAGCCCTGGAATTAAATTCACAATATGTTTTTCAAACAGATAGTGACGACCAGTTCATTTCAGACGATTTTGATAAATTGTGGAACAAACGCAGTCAGTCAGATTTTATTCTTGGCTACCGTGAAGTTCGCCATGACGCTGGTGTGCGCCTTTTCATTACCAAGTTTTTGAGAGCAACGATTTCGTTTGTTTACGGAACTTACATTATGGACAGCAATATTCCTTTCCGTTTAATCAAAGGAACGTTTCTGCAAAAATTGATGAACCAACTTCCGAATCCTGAGCCCTTTGCGCCGAACATTTTCCTTTCTGTTATGGCAAAAAAATCAGGTCAGGAATTATTTGATATACCTATTACCCACAAAGACCGCGAGACCGGCGAGGTTTCGATCGTAAAGTGGAATCTTTGGAAAGTTTGTATCCGCAGCTTTAAAGAATTGTTACGCTTCCGTCTGGAACTGAACCAGCACGTGAAAGCGATCCGTGCTTAAAAAAGAGAAAACAGCTCAAACTGAGTATTTTTTATATCTATAAATAAATACGGTTTCGTGTAATTCGTTTTGCAAGAAACTGCCTACTCATTAAGCCCGTGTCGAAAAAACTAATCATTACTATCCTGCTGGCCGCCATTCTGGTTCCGGCAGGATATTTTCTATTCAAATGGTCACGCGGTTCGGCGGCGGCCTGGAAATATATTCCGTCCAATGCAATCGTAGTTATCACGAGTGAACATTTGCAGGATTCTGTCTACCAGGCAACCGATGCAAAACTGGATTTGAAAAGACTCCCATTTCTGGATATTGCAAGCGATAATTTATCGCTTTTGAACTTACTATTGCCAGACGTTCAAAAGTTAAATAAGTTCTTAAAAGGAAAGAATATCTCTTACTCCTATCACCCCAGGACGAATACGGAGTGGGCTGTGGTGATGTATATCCCGGTTGATGAAGACCAGGACGTCAAGTGGCTCAACAGCCCCCAGCATAATGCAATCCGGGTTCTACACCATACTTTTCAGGATAACAGGATCACAGATATCAACGATACGAAATCACAGCCGCTTTTTTCTTATGTCATAAAAGACAACTTCCTGATTTTAAGTTATTACGGTGATTTGATTGAAGACGTTGTACGCACGTCGTCGTTGAGTATTTCCAGAGCTGATCTGCAATCAAAATTCGCAAAAAGTGATGACTCCAATTATGGGACGAGTATTTATTTGAAAAATGAAGCCTGGAAATCTGTGATTCCAACAACAAATCACGGCAGTAATTTTTCCGAGTTTGTTCAGGCATTTCCTAATTATCAGGACTATCATGCAGAAAATAAAGATACCGACAATAAGCTCCAGTTGGTTTCAAATGGTACCGATTCTCCTGGTTATTATATTACCAATTGGTTAAAAGATAACTCCGGGCTCCCTTTTAAAGGACATAAACATATATCTCAGCAGACTTCCTATTTTTATCGTTTTGCAGTAAAAGAGAAGGCGGAATTTCAAAAGCAATTTCTGAAATGGCATAAAAAACAAAAATCCGAAGCTTGGCAAAAACTGGTTTATCATGTTGGAAAAGAAAGTACATTGCTTTTAGAAAATCTTGGATCTGAGTTAATTCTCTGCCAGCTCGAAGAAAATAACAGCATCAGCGATGGCAAGATTTTGCTCGCCGAATTTTCAAATTATGACAAATTAAGACCGGTTCTTAAAAAGCTCGCCCAGCTTTCAACACCCGAATCGAATGTCTCGACGGATCAGTTTCAAGGTTATGATATTTATTCGGTTGCCATTCCCGAGCTACCAGCCGGTATTTACGGTTCCATGTTTTCCGGTTTTCCGAGGACTTACGTAACCTATATTGCACCTTATCTTGTTATGAGCAACAATTCACAGGTGCTTCAGAATTACATAGTAGATTATGAAAACCAGCTTACCTGGAAACAATCGCCTGAATATGATAGCGTGCTGACAAGTACAAAATTCGATGCACAGCTTTCGCTGGTTGTCAATTTAAGAAAGGCTCAGTCCCGTGGTGAAGGATTGAATACAAAATCTTATACCGATTTGTCAGCGAAAATTGAGTCGGTTGTGCTGCAATGCCGTTATGACGGAAGTGATGCTTATCCTGAAATTACGCTGAACCCAAAGAAAAGACAGACGGCCAATAAAGTTCTTAACCGTACTTTCCTGAATATTGATATTGAATGGCCGGTTTTGTATGATACCGAACTTACCGCGCTGCAAAATCCAATTGACGGAACTTCGGAAGTTTTGTTAACCGACCAGGAAAATAATCTGTTACGGGTAAATAATCTGAAAACTGGAAAAACAGAAACGATAACAAAACTCAACGGCCCAATTGTCACATCAGCCTATAAAGTTGACTTCCTGAATATTGGCCGTCAGCAAAGGATTTTTGCAACGTCCAGTTCTGTTTATGCCATTGACGAAGATGATTCCACGCATGTGATCACCAGTTTCTCGAAAGGAATTCCATCAGCAAGCGCAATCACGGCCCTGTATATGATTGACGGTGGTGAAGATGGCAGTAACAGGTTCATCGTTAGTGATGAAATGGGGGAATTGTATGTCTGGGAAAGCGTGATGAAAAACATTCGCAAACTGAATGTAGCTAATCGTTTTGACAACATTCAAAGCCCGGTTATTTCACTGAATCAGATCGGGAACAGAAACTATATAATCACACAGAAGAATGGGAAAATATTTCTCTTGAAATCCAATGGCGCTGTTCGTGAAGGTTTTCCGGTAGACATTCTGGCTAGAACAGAAAGTCCTTTCACGTGGACGCAAAACCCTTCGACGGGACAATCTGAGCTTGTCGGTGTGAGCGTTTATGGTGAACTAATCCGTATCAGTATGGATGGAAAAATTAAGTCGCAAACCCAGTTATTGAGACCAGAGCCTGCCAGTCAGTTTAAAACGGTTTTTGATCGAAATTCCCTTGACTGGATTCTGGTGAGATCGTCTGCGAACAAAGCTGCGTTTTTGACAAAGGATGGTGTAGAACTTTTTGAGATTAAAAATCTTTTACCAAACTCTGTCATTCAATATCACTTCTTTGGGGTCGATAACCGTTTCATTACGATTCGTTCAGGAAATTATACAACCATTTTTGATATGACCGGAAAGCGTCTGGGAGACAAACCCATTCCTTCCGAATTGAAAGTTCAATTAACCTATTTGCCATCCTACTATAAATTGCTGATTTTCAGCAGATCTGAGAAAAAAGTTCAGGTATGGTCGATTAAGCTGCGTTAGTTATGAAGTACCTTAAATATATATGTTTAATACTATTTTCGCTTGTCTGGCTTGTTGGGTTAAGTCCTTTTTTATATGCCAAACTAGGGGAATGGAAATGGATTAAAGATGGCTATCAATTTGGTGACCTTTACCGGTTATCAAACCTGCCACAGTTTAAAGATCCGGTCAAAATCTGTCCTAAGCAGGTTTACGTAGAGAAAAACCCGAATAGCAAAAAGGTTCATCTTTATATTATCGGAGACAGCTTTACAGAAAAAGAACGGGTCGGTAAGGAGGATTTTGCAGTTGATGAGTACCAGTATGTGCATTGGGATAATATCCTTCACCTGAAACCGGACACTTCGAAAATTAATATTCTTTTGCTGGAATGTGTTGAAAGGCATTTCAGGGAAAAAATGGTCTCTCCAATCCATAATATTGTGCCCGATTCTGTAACCTTCGTTTTGAAAGAATCAGATCCGTCATTTATGAAAAAACTGGATCATGCGTTCGCAGCAGATCCGGCAGAGGCCCGGCTGGATGTAGCTTTCTTTCAAAATTCATGGATGTTAAAAATTAAAGAAATGAAGGCTGCCTTCACCTACAATTTCTTCCACCGTGCAGACAAGAAAGTGACGTTAGTAAATAATGATAAAAGTATCGTTTACTACATGGATACGGATACTCCGAAAAGTACTTCCTCATTTACTGAATTGGCTGATACTGAGCTCGACACTATGATGAGAAATCTTGCAGAAAGCAATCTGCTGGCAAAAAAACTAGGGTTTGATCATGTAGTTCTGTCGATTATCCCGAACAAAGTTTCGGTGGTAAATCCTGATTACGGAAAATATAACAATCTGATCAGCCGGGTATATGCCCATCCAAAACTTGATATGCCATATATTGATGTTTTGCCCGATTTCAAAAAAATGAAGGAAAAAGCCTATCTGAAAGGCGATTCGCACTGGACTTGCCAGGCGCAGGATATCTGGCTGAGCAAGACAAATGATATGATAAAAAAGGTAGCACGGGAGGATAGATAATTTCCCGTGCTACACAATTTAAATAACCGCGTCTTCTACATTGTCGATCTTTCCGGTCAGCTTCCCAACCGTAAGCCCTTGCACGATAATCGAGAAGAGAACAACGAAGTAAGTAATTGCAAGAAGCAAATTCTTGTTCAGATCATTGTCGATTGACAGCGCCAGGGCGATCGACACACCGCCGCGCAACCCTCCCCAAACTAAAATGATGATCGATTGTTTCCCGAATTTCTTCCGGAAAGGGATAATTTTTACAGGAATATAAATTGACACGAAACGCGCAAAAAGAACTACAACAATAGAGATCATTCCGATCCAGAAATACTGTCTCAGGTCCGGAATCAGCAATAATTCGAAGCCTATAATCAGGAATAAAAGTGCGTTTAGGATTTCGTCTATTAGTTCCCAGAACTTGTCCAAATAATCTTGCTCGGTTTCTGTAATATTCCCCAGGTTTTTTCCATAATTCCCAATCATTAGACCAGCCGCTACCATCGCAAGCGGCCCGGACATGTGCATCGCTTCTGCCATCAAATGTCCGCCCATCACGATTGCCAGTGTGATAAGCACGTGGACATTATACCCATCAACTTTGTTGTTGGCATGTGAGCCTATAAACCCAAGTACTACGCCAAGTAATATTCCTCCCAGCGCTTCTTTGGCAAGCAACGTAGAAATTCCTGCAAAGGAGGTATTCACCTCTTCACCTCTTGCCAAAGCCAGCATAATAATGAAAACCACAACGGCCATGCCATCATTAAAAAGCGACTCTCCCGCAATTTTTGTTTCAAGCGATTTAGGAACTCCGGCCTGTTTCAAAATTCCAAGGACAGCGATAGGGTCCGTTGGCGAAATCAGCGCACCGAAAACCAGGCATTGAATCAACGGAATCCCGAGACCCAGCCACGGCAGGATTTCATACATCAATAACCCAATAACAAAAGTGGAAATCACGACGCTGATGGTGGAAAATACCATGACAGGAATTCGTTGCTCTTTAAGGTCTTCGAGGTGAATATGAATGGCACCGGCAAACAGCAGGAAATTCAACATGGCACCCATTAATATCTCCGTAAGATCGATGCTGTGAAGCAATGTCGTGATCCTGTCGAAGGTGTGTGGGAATATATTATCGGTCGCTAATAATCCGAGAGAGACAAGCAACGCTATGACCATCACGCCGATTGAGGCGGGTAATTTTAAAAACCGTGCATTGATGTAAGCAAAGACGGCGGATATGACAATTAAGACTGAAAACGAATAGTATAACTCCATGAAATTATTTTTTAGACTGGCTAAAATAAAAAATTAATAGCAGCCATAAAAATGAAATTGGCCCGTAAATCAAACTCTAAGGGTATTCTAATATCTGAAAAGCGAGACTCGGGACGCTTAGTTAAGATTAAATTATTATCAAAAAATTACCGGTAAATGGATTACAGTAAACTTCCGAAAACATAAATTTCTATATTTACTAAACATCCAATCCTGGCTATGATCACACTTCATTTTTCTTTCGGAAAGAATAAAAAACGCTCGCTGTTCTTCCTTTCAGTATCATTCGTTTTTCTATCGATATGCCAGTTGTCAGCACAAAATACTGTTTTAAAACCAGGTTTCGATAAGTCAGAGTATATCGAATTGATGCGAATGCATGCAAGACTTTACGATACGACAAAAAATACACTGCCTTTTCCTGTCCACTTCAATTACGCATATCGCTCACCTGTTATGGGTATGGACAACCGCTGGGATCTATGGGTGAATGATAAGTCCAATGTTGCTGTGATCAATCTGCGCGGGACGACAGTAAATCCGGTAAGCTGGCTTCAAAATTTTTACGCAGCGATGGTTCCGGCTAAAGGAGAGTTAACACTTTCGAACACTTTTAAATTTAAATATCATCTTGCCGATAATCCCCGCGCTGCTGTTCATATCGGCTGGCTGATTGGCGTTGCTTTCCTCGGAACTGACATTCTACCAAGAATTGATTCATGTTACAAAAAAGGGATTAAAAACTTTATTATCATGGGCCATAGTCAGGGCGGTGCTCTCACCTACCTGATGACTTCGCATTTGTATAATCTTCAAAAAGAAAATGTTATTGCAAAAGATGTTCGATTTAAGACATATTGCAGTGCCGCCCCCAAAGCTGGAAATACTTACTATGCATATGAATACGAAAATATGATTAACGGAGGATGGGGAATTAACGTAATCAACGGTGCGGACTGGGTTCCTCAGACACCTTTTTCTGTACAGACTTTGGGTGACTTTAACACTACGAATCCATTTAAGGACATTGATGCGGTTGTGAAAAAACAGAAGTTTTTCACGAGAATCGCTCTTCGTCATGCGTATAAACAGCTGAAAAAACCGAGTGAAAAAGCGCAGCGGAATTATGAAAAATATCTTGGCGGATTTGTTTCTAAAATGGTTAAGAAAACACTACCTGAATTCGTTTCGCCAACCTATGTTCATACAGCAGATTATGTCCGCATTGGTCCTACGATCACGTTGCTGGGTGATGACGAGTACTTCAGGCAATTCCCTGATTCTCAAAAAGACGTTTTTGCACACCATCTTTTAACGCCATATCTTTACCTGATAGATAAATATAAATAGTAGATTTGCAGTCAAATTTTATCTGATGGCAAAATCTCAATTATCAAAAAAATCAAATCCCAAATCCGGTTTTTCCAAGGTGGATAAAATGCTGGATACTGCTGGTTGGTTTGGCCTGGCGACGCTGGTTATTCTTACAATTTTTACCTATTTCCGCGTTCCTGATACCATTCCAGTTCATTTTAATATCGTAGGACGGCCAAATGGTTTTGGAAGCAAACTTTTCCTTTTTGCTGTTTTGGGTATAGCTTGTTTTATATTTTTCTCGATAACACTCACGATCAAGTATGTATTTGCATCACCTGGTGCGACTGCCATACCAAACAAAAACCTGGATTTCGCGATCAGGATCGTCAAATTCCTGAAGCTTATGGTCATGATCGGTTTTATCTATATCATGGTGATAACCAACCTGATCGTCGATCATGTAACTGACGGTCTGGGATCGTTTTTTCTGCCGGCCGTAGTAATAACTTTACTATTCCCTGTTGCATACTTTTTCAAAAGGACAATGCGTGAAAAATTGATGAAGAAATAGTTAGACAGGGTCTGGCACAGTTTTCCTTATATCGAATAGCAGGATTACCTGATCCTGAATAGAACGTCTAATCAAATTTATTACCAATTTTCTAAAATGGAGATTGGAAGAGTTTTAGTAAGACGACTATATTTTTAGGCAATTTTTAAAAAGATTTATGGAAGACAAGAATAAATTTGCAGTCGAAGTTTTATCATTTACCACCATTCAGGAACTTCCGGGTTCATGGACTAACGAGGATTACAAGGCTCTGTTAGTAAAAATGGATTATGAAAATCCGGACGAAATTCAGGCATCGGAACTGAAAGAGATGTGTTTCATGTCGATCACCGATTTTGAACCTGCCGAAGCAGCGAAAATTGTTCTCGAATATTTAATAGAAGATGAGCTGACAGACGGACAAATTGAGAATTTGTCGCACCAGATGCTCACTGAAAAACTTTGGGAAGAAAATCCGAAACTGGATCTCCATCCAAGTTTTTTCAAAGCAACGCAGTTGTTGTACGAGGCTTACAACGGAAAATTTCCAAGGGCAGAAGCAGTCAGATTTCAGCTGAAAGTAACGGCTGAAAATCCCGAAAGTTTAACAATTTTTGAAGAGAAACCAAAAGCTCCGATAGTGCGGATTCTGGCACAGGGTATGACGGATCACAATTTGGTCAACAGACTTTTCGGTGATCAGCTGGAAGGAACGAGTTTTGAGGAAGCCGATAGTATTATATGGCAGCTCGAAACGGTTGATAAAAAGTCAAATGAGATCACATTTGATATTGTGAGTTCAACGTATTGGCTTGACGATATTAAATATTCAAATAATTATGAAGCAACATCGCATCCCGATATTGTTGTAGAAAGTGAAGAATAAAACGTCAATTAACTGACGGAGAAATTGCATATCGACAGTCTTATCAGTAAAATTGTCTTTATGCAATTTTTTATTTCTATGCAAAAATCCCTACTATCCCTGTTATTATTAATTTCCTCCGTTTCATTCGCACAATATGAGACACGTTTTGAAAAAAGCGGTGGGAAAGAAACGCCAACTTATGACGAGGGAATTGCCTACTACAAACTTCTGGCTAAAAATTTCTCTCAAATACAAATTACAGAAAAAGGACTGACCGATAGCGGGAAACCGTTAAGTCTTGTTCTTTATTCCAAAAATAAAATCTTTGATATTAAGAAACTCAAGGCGCAGGGAAAAGCGGTTTATTTCATCAATAACGCGATCCACCCTGGCGAGCCTGACGGCGTGGACGCTTCTATGCTATTGCTGCGTGATATTGCGATGCATCCTGAAAAATTTCCGGAACTCGACAGCATTGTTCTTGCGATAATTCCTTTTTACAATATCGGCGGCGCGCTGAATCGTAACAGTACAACGCGTACCAATCAGGACGGACCTGTGGAATACGGGTTTCGCGGAAATGCACGACATTACGATCTGAACCGGGATTTTATAAAAAATGACACAAGAAATGCCCGCAGTTTTGCTGCTATTTTTCATGAGCTGGATCCTGATCTTTTTGCAGATACCCACGTAAGCAATGGAGCTGATTACCAATATGTGATGACGCTTGACTATGCGCAACAAGATAAACTGGGCGGTTCCTTAGGAAAATTTCATAAGGAAACTTTTCTTCCTTTTATGTACCAATTTCTAAAAGAGGCAGGTTTTGAAGCGACACCTTACGTCAATTCGTTCGGTCAAACTCCTGATAAAGGTTTTACACAATTTCCGGATTGGCCAAGATATTCAACAGGCTACGCGGCTCTTTTTCATACTATCGGTGTGATGACAGAAACACACATGTTGAAATCTTACGATAAACGGGTGAAAGCGACTTATGTCTACTTGCATGGAAATTTGAAAGTGCTGGCAAAATATAGAAAGCAGATTTTGCAAATGCGCAAGGACACCAAGGAAGCGGTAAAGACACAGGAGGAATTTGCGATAACCTGGCAGAATAATAAGGCGAAATTTACAGAAATTGATTTTAAAGGATACCAGCCCGAATATATCCCAAGCAAAATCAGCGGGAAGGACAGGCTTTATTACAATCGTTCAAAACCCTTGAATGTTAAAGTTCCTTTTTATGATACCTACGAACCTCTGGATGTTGTCAGCAAACCTACGGCTTACATTATTCCGCAAGGTTGGTTTAATGTGATCGAACTTTTGAAACTGAATCAGGTTCAGATGAAGCAGATTGAAAAGGACGAAGAACGTGAAGTTGAGGTTTATTATATTCAAAGTTATGACGCGCCAAAAACACCCTACGAGGGTCATTACTGGCACATGAATACGGAGCTTCGCACCGAAAAGAAAAAAGTAAAATTCAGCAAAGGAGATTGGTATATTCCTGTAAATCAATGGACGAACCGCTATATCGTGGAGACTCTCGAACCAAAAGCGGTGGATTCATTTTTTAAATGGAATTTCTTTGACTCAATTCTTCAGGCCAAGGAAGGATATTCCAGCTACGTATTTGAAGATCTGGCTGCGGATCTTTTGGGTAAATCACCGGAACTAAGACAAAAACTGGAAGAAAAAAAGAAAGTCGATGAAGCTTTTGCTAAAAGCGGAGAGGCACAATTGCGCTTCATGTATGAGAATTCGCCTCATCGGGAAAAAGAATATATGCGCTACCCCGTATTCCGTGTTATGGTAAAATAGTCAGGCATTTAACTTCAAAGCCACCTGCCGCAGATGCGCGACAGGTGGCTTTGAAGTTTATCAGAGGCAAGTTTCGATACTTTTTTTACTTCACTTTTGCAAAATCAGCAGCGATTGCATTCAATGAATCATCCGAAAGATGTTCAGAAGCTACGACCAAGCGATAGCGAAATGTGGTTGATTCTCCTTTTTTCAATTTATAATCAAGCACTTCTTTGCCATTACTGAAAGGTTTCTGACCTAGCGGATTTACTGCGAAAAGACCATATCCCCGTGCGTGAAAATAAGCTGGATATCCTACATTCTTTGGATGATCGACGATGGCAATACTAATATTTTCATCCTTAATCTTACCGGTTAAATTACACCAGGTTGCTCTTTTTGCCCAGACGTCTTCGCCGGTTACGCCGTTGCTGTTACGGTAATTTCCGGTTATTCCTTCGTTGTTCATGGTAGGAACTTTTGTAGCGATACCCGATGCATCCGTGAATATTTCCGGTTTGGTTGAAGGAAGTTCCAGTTCTCTGGCAACACGAATCGCAAACATTCCGTCTTTGATATCAGGCATCGCAACATCTCCGTTTACTGCTGTCAAAGTTGTCAGACGATCGATCGTTCTGTTATTTCCCTTTCCGCTGAAAACGTAGGTTGTTTTTTCCTTTAAAGTCAGTTTACCGTCTTTATCGATCCAGTCGGCTGTCACAGAAAGTTCGCCCTTATCTTTTCCACCTTTTAAACTGGTAATTCCGGTATGCCTGATGGTGCCGTAAGCACGTTTGGCGTGATCAACCGCGTTCGAATTATTCCAGTAATCGTTTCCGTTCACATCTTCATAATTCAACCAGATACCTACGTGATGCGGATGGTCAACCCGCTCTCCCGGACGTGGGTCTAACGGCCATCCCCGCGTTACCAATGTTCCTTTGGCCGTCATGACAGGATAGAGAACAGCCTTTTTCAAAACATCCTCACCTGGATAGAAATAAGAAGTAAATGGTTTACCATCAATATTTACTTCAACTTTTTTGTCTTTTTTATTATCAACAAAATCTACTTTCTGAGCCTGGACTAATCCGTTTATCGCCAGAGAAAAAGCAGCAATTGCTATGCTGGTATGTTTCAATTTCACTTTTCTGAGGTTTAAGGTTTAAACGCAGGGTTAAGTTTGCGCGGCGTTCGGAGATTTAATCTTGAATCTTTTCTCCGCGTAACTTTGCTCAAACCGCGCGGTGGCCGCTTCCCTTATCTCTGCGTTTAACAAAAAATTTAACTTAGAACAATGTCGCTTTTCTTTGGATCCCAGGTAACTTTTTTACCCGTATGCAAAGCTTGTGTCGACATAATGTTGGCTACCGAGTGATTGAAACCGGCACGTGCAGGTGCATTTGGCTCTTTGCGGCTACGAACACATTCCATCCAGTTACGCATGTGCAGCGACGTCATCGGATCAGATCCTGTGTTAGCGTCCGTCGCAACTTTGTCGCCAGCTTTTAATGAAGTTTCTGGCAGCAAGTTTGCTTTCATGCCCATTGCTTCTGCCGCTTTAGCCGTAAGGCCGCCCTCAGAAGTAATTTTGTTGGTATCAAGATTGATCATACCGCCATTTGAGAAATAATATTCTTTTACATCACCCGCTGCCTGGTGCATACGTGCTGAGTAAATTACCTGGAAACCTTTATCCGGATTGTCGAATGGGCCATAGTCAAATGTAGCGGAGAATGTATCTGCATTCACGCGACCATCCTTCCAAACGTAAACACCGCCATTGGCAACGACGCTGCGCGGTGCTTCCAGCCCTGAGAACCAGTGAACGGTATCAATCTGGTGAGACATCCATTGCCCCGGAAGACCTGATGAATAAGGATAGAACAAGCGGTATTCCAGATAATGGCGTGGATTCCATTCTGTCTTCGGGCGGTTCATTAAGAAACGGTCCCAGTCTGTATCTTCTTTTCTGATTTGAGCAACCAATTCTGGGCGTCTCCATCGTCCTGGCTGGTTCACATTCCAGGTCATTTCAACCATCGATATATCCCCAAATTTACCTGAACGGATATAGTCGTTGGCGGCGTGATAGTTCGGAGCACTCCGCCGCTGAGAACCAACCTGAACAATTTGTTTAGAACTTTCAACCGTTTTCAATGCAAGTTTCCCGTCTGCCAAAGATTCGGCAAATGGTTTTTCAACATATACATCACGGCCGGATTTTACAGCTTCGACGCAATGTAGTGCATGCTGGAAGTCGGCAGTACTGATAATAACTGCGTCAACATCTTTACGCGCCAACAATTCTTCGTTATTACGTGCCTTTACAAATTCGCTGGCAGACCAGCCTTTTCCTTTTATGAACTTTTCAGCTTCATCACGACGGCGGTTCCATAAATCGGAAACACCCATAAATTCGAAATTTAATTCTTTCGAATGTTCAGCAAAACTAGGTGCAAGTGAACTTCGGAAACGATCAGAAAACCCAATTATTCCTACGCGAACGCGATCATTTGCTCCTAAAATGCGACGATAACTTGACGCATTTACTGAATTAACACTCACCGCAACTCCGGCAGAAGCCAAGGCTGCCTTTTTGATAAAATCTCTTCTACTGGTCATGATTATATGGAAATTTTGAAAGACTACAATTTATTTACTCAATACCTTAATTTTCAGGCTACGGAAAGAAACGTTATCGCCGTGATCCTGCAATAGTAAATACCCTTTTTCTGAAAGACCGAAACCGTCAAAACCTTTAAATTTTGACTCAGCTACCAAATCCTTAAAAGCCTGAGATCCGCGGACATACTCAACAACTTTGTGATTATTTAAAAAATGCTGAACAGTCCCGTCGGGATAAACGACAACACGTCCAAGATTCCACTCACCGATTTTTTTAATTGCATTGTAAGGTTTTTCGGATGCGATCAGGTCATACAGAGAGCCAATGGTACGGTTACCATTTTTGCCCATTTTAGCATCAGGATGTTTTGCGTCATCAAGTACCTGGTACTCTAATCCAACACCTGATTTTCCGCCAGAATTAAACTTTTTATCAACGAAATACTTAACTCCGCTGTTTGCTCCTTCAGTTAATTTAAACTGAAACTGATACTCAAAAGCAGGTCCGTAAAGCTCCTTTGTAACAATATCATTTCCTGTTTCTGATCCGTCAGATTTAGCAATTGTGATTGTGCCGTCGTTGTAAGTCCAGCGTTTATCAGGAAATCCTGCTCCGCTGTAAGATTGCCACTGATCAACCGATTTTCCATCATACAACAATTTCCAGCCCTGTGCTTTTTCCGATTCCGTAAGCGTATTCGGAATAAGGTTTACAATACGGATATTCGTTTTAGGACTTGGTTTAAGGTTTGTTGTTTTGATACGAACATTTTTCCAGCTTACCTGAGTGCCCTCCAGACTTTTATCTTTGTTACCTATCGCATGCACTTGCAAGCATATAAATCCGCTTGGCGTTACGTCATCAACCACATCTGCAACCGGCACACCATTGACAAAAGTCCTGATCGAATTCCCGATGGCTTCTATACGATACTTATTCCACGCCTCCTTTTTAAATGCTTTTTTGCCTTCCGGATTGATGTCAAGTGAATATAACCAACCGCGACGGGCCTCGTCATATAATCCACCCGACCATGCTCTGTCACTCGGATCGATTTCTACCTGATATCCGTGAACGCGTCCATTTTGATATTCCGGTGTAGAAAGGCTTCTGATCTGGATTCCGGAGTTCAGCTTATTGTCCACTTTTACATCCAACTCCAATATAAAATCGCCGTAATTTTTTTCGGTAGTCAAAAACGAATTAGGCGTATCCATGACAGATGTTCCTACAATAGCGCCGTCTTTTACTTCATACTTTGCTTTTCCATTCAATTGTTTCCAACCGGAAAGATCTTTCCCATTAAACAGATCCTGCCAGCCATCTTTTGATTTTTGTGCGTTTGCATTAAAAAGAACACCAGCCAAAAGCATTGCTGACAAGCAAATTTTCAATTTATTCATTGGAATTATTAAAATTTTATTGATCATTTAAAACGACGAGAAGACTAAAATTTAATTGTTTTAGTCTTCTCTTGATATAACGATATTTTCTGCAAATTACCCTTACAAACTTGCTTTTATCTCGCTTGGATAATAAATATTTTTTCACAAATGATCACAACTCCCAACCGTGGCTCAACCCAACGGATATTTCAAAGTCTCTGTAATATATTTTTTATTAATCTCGGCGCAGATTAAAGGAGATTTCTCGGGATCGGGCACGCCGTCCAGTTCGATGACAGCCCATCCTTTAAATTTGATTTTGTTGAGCGCGTCAAATACAGCCGCGACATTTACCCGTCCCTGCCCAAGCTCGACAAATTTATATCCGTTTTTAGTTTCGGCTGGTTTGGTATCCTTCAAATGAAGTGAGTGGATAATACTTTTGTATTTAACAACGGCTTCTTCAGGCTCTCCCCCGCCCTGTTTATAATGTGCAATGTCCAGTAATAATCTGGCATATCTCGGATCCATAGCCTGCACAATGATATCTACTTCTTCGGGAGTTTCACCAAGCTGGTTCATATGGTTGTGATATACCGCCTGCACACCGAGATCCGCGGTTTGTTTTCCAATTTCATTCATAACCTGCGCAAGTTTTTTAAGCTCTTCGACAGTTGGTTTTCTATCTTTCGGTCTCAGACTATTAGTCAGCTGAATAGCATTTCCACCCAGTGCTTTTACAAAACTGGCATGTGCGACATGGGTATCAACCGTGCTTTCAAATTTCGCGGGATCAATCTCGACATTTCCGCTTGAAAACATGCAGAGTGTAAGATTGTGTTTTGCTAACGCATCCTTTAATTCAGAAACCTTATTACGGTAAGGCCCGAAAGTATTTGCCCGTAACTGTATTCCTTTAAAACCCAAACCTGCCAGTTCAGCAATGGCCTGTTCATCCTTGCCACCCCAGGTTATGGCTGAATATCCAATTTTCACATCACCTTTTTTCAGCAAGGTTTCGGCCCATGCAGGAGAAGTAAGAAGAGCCGCGGCTCCGAAAGAAAGATTTCGCAGAAAGAGTCTGCGATCTGCGGATTCGATTGTTTCCATAATTGTCGGTAAACGTAAGGTTTAGAAATTAGTATTGCTTTTTATAAGACGAATTTAATACAAAAAAGCCCCCGTAACCGAGAGCTTTTTTTGTATTAAAATTAAATCAAATATTATTTTCCCGGTATGGAAGTTAACGCAGGAACATTGTTTTCATATCCTTTGTAACCTTTGTTCTGGTTAATAACTCCCTGGGTATTTCCCTGAATAGTTGCGGATGGGATTGGCCAGAGGACATGGTACGGGCTCATAGTATATTCATCTCCATGACGGGTTTTCACACCTTTATTATAAAAATTACTTTTCTCCATCACACGGTCATAGAAAAAATTGTTGTCTGAAAAAGTTGCCAAACTATACGTTTTTCCATTGTAGGCAGCCTTGCCAGTTTGTGCTAAAATATAAGCAATCCTTGTAAGTTCAGTTTTCCGTGGTTCTTCATAATATAGTTCGCGCGCTCTTTCATCTAAAATGGTACCAATATCGATCTTCGCAGCAGCGATGGGCGCACATCCGGCTCTTTCCCGTACCGCATTTATATCCTTCGCGGCATTGGTCAGATCGCCTTTCCAGAAATATGCTTCTGCACGGAGTAAATGTGTTTCTGCTAATCTAAAAACGTACCAGTCTGTGTGCCCTCCTGATGCCTGAACTCGCTCCGGGTCAGCCACAAAAAGTTTGTAGTGGGGCCAGTCAAACCAGCAGCGAATGGTATCAATTGTTAATAATGCCCCGGCATCGGTTCTAAGTCGGAGATTTTTACCATAATCCACATCTTTCCCTTTTATAGATGGATTATTATACACCAGATCTTGCATTCTCATCCAGTTGCCCGGCGCATGGCGAAGGTCATTTTTATCATCCCAAACTCCCTGCGTCGAGTACCAGGTTGGGCGTAAGCGGCCAATGCCTCTTCCATACTTATTAACCTGATCAAATTCAATTGCATAAGTATCAATTGTTCCTCTGTTGCCCGACGGCGTATTGATGTTATTGTGCCAGAATGGAACAGCATTTCGCATACTCTGAATACCACCATCGAAGTTACCGTCAATCAACAGGCGATCGATTACTAACAGCAAAGCCTCTGAGTTTACACTTGCTGCTTTGTTTTCCGGACGATGTAAATCCCAAATTATATTTTTGGTCGCATCACCTGCATTGACCCCGAAACGGTTGGTCATTAATTTATGTGTCCCTCCGTCGATAACATTGTTTGCAGACTTTATTGCGTCATCAAACAGCCCTAATGAAAGATTAACTTTCGTTAAAAGATGGCTGACTGCTCCCCGGTTAACCATTCCCTTGTCGACTGCAACAGGCACCCATTTCTCAGCAAATTCCAGGTCTTCTTTCATTTTCTGAAGAATGACTTCTCTTTTGGTAGATTGAAAATCAAGCTTGGGTTCTATCACCTCATCCAAAATAAGCGGAACGTCACCAAACTGATTTACAAGCCTGTAATATCTGAAGGCCCTGTGAAAATAAGCAGTTCCCAAGAGCTCGTTCTTTTCCTGTTCATTTTTGTAAGTCGGCTGATCAATCCGGGAAATAGCTACATTAGCATATTTTATTCCTTTATATCCTTCCAGCCAATACCACCCGATTCTGTTATAATCTGTACTGTTGAGCTGTGCGTCCGGAGTAATCTGAAGATTCATATTCTGTGCAGGACCGGACTTGTCAGTAGTTCCATCAACAGCTATATCAGAAAATATACCTTCTGTGACAATTGGAGGGTTATCGCCATACCATTCATAACGCATATTGCGTTCGCAGGCAATAAGCGTTGCGCGCAATCCGGCAGGATCGTTAAAAGTATTTTCCGGTGCAAAAAATGACAATGGTTTCGGGGTCAACCGTGATTCATCACAGCTTAAAAGTGTTGCGGTAAGCAAGCAAAAGCTCATTATAAAACTTTTGCCTGAATTTTTATATCTAAATTTCATAGTTTCTTTCTCTTATATATGATTACAAAGTAATGTCGACACCAACTGTAAGAATTCGAGGCGAAGGGACATTATTATTATCGATATCAGGCTCAGCATCCCAGTAATCCCATTTTGGTGCGTAGTATCCTAGATTTTTAGCTGAGAAAAAGAATTTTAAGTTATCGATGCTAATCTTTTGCACAAGCTTTTTGGGCAATGTATAACCTAATGAAATATTATCGAGACGAATGAAGGACCGGTCTCTGTAAACATTAAAACCACTCGACCCTCCTTCACTTGAATAAAGTCTAGCCCATTCATTTGAAGGGTTTTCTTCTGTCCAGTATGGGAATTTGTACGAGCTTGTTCTATCAAGAAATCCATCTCTGTTTTTCATTTGATTGAACGCCGCCTTGTGTCCCCAATAAGAGTACACTGCAACCCCAACATCCAGAACTTTGAAAAGCTTGAAGTCGTTTCTTAAAGTCCACCGGAAACGTGGGTTGGTGTAACCCTGAAATACCTTATCCGCATTGGAGTATTTGCCGTCATTGTCAACATCCCGGATTTTAAAATCGCCAGGTTTGACGCCGTATTTTGCGGCTTCATCTTTTTCAGCAACCTGCCAGACTCCGTCGATTTTATAATCCCAAATTTCGTCAAGGGCGTGTCCGATAAACCGCCTGTTTGCCACATCGTCCTTCTCTTTTCCATTAGCATCCTTATCTCCGTATAGCGAAACTATTTTGTTTCTGTTTAATTGGAAATTTGCTGTCGACCTCCATGTGAAATTCTCATGGTTAATGTTCACAGAATTCAGGCTAAATTCAATACCCTTGTTTTGGACCTCGCCAAGGTTATCCCAAACTGAACTAAAACCAAGAATATCCGGAAGAGCACGCTGAACCAAAAGATCAGTCGTTGAAGATTTATAGACCTCAATAGACCCTTCCAGCACATTATTCAACACACCAAAATCAAGTCCAAGGTTAAATGCTGCTGTTCTCTCCCACTTTAATTTTGCATTCTGCATTCTGTTTACATACAACTGATTAACCAGATAGACGGTACCGTCAGGTCTTACATGTAAATATTTGCCTGTATTCAAATCAGATAAAGCCTCGTATAAACCTATATCACGGTTGCCATTACTTCCCCAGGACGCACGTAGTTTCCCATAGTTAATCCAACTGCTTTTGAAGAATTTTTCATCGGAAAATACCCATCCCAACGCAGCCGAAGAGAAAAGAGCTCGCGGGTTCTGCTGTCCGAATGCTGAGTAGCCGTCCCGTCTTGTTGATAAGGTTACCATATAGCGGTCTTTGTACGAATAGAATAGTCGCGCCATTAGTGCATCACCTGTGCTGTATTCGTCATTACTTGCAACAGTCGGAAGAATTCCACCGCCAATACCATGATAACCAAGTACATCCGTCGGAAGATTTCCTTTGTTAGTCATTGTATTATCCCATCGCTGGTATTTTTCAGCATTGGCCAGTAAGGTCAAATCGAAATTATGTGCCCCGAATACTTTATTCCACTTGATGATATTATCTACCTGCCAGTTGAATGTTTTCCTGTTTTGTCTGCTCGAACTACCACCAACCGCAGCCCATTCCGCATGTTTCGCCGATTCATGATTGAACCGCTCGTAAAATTCATAGCGTGGCGTATAATTGATGCGATAAGAAAATCCAAACGGTAAGGTTACAACGCCATAGAGTGTCGTGTTTAAAGTCGTGTATTTGACTCTGCGATCAATAAACTGACGGGCGTAATAAGGATGATTACCACCACTTGCCTCGTTGTTTGGTCGCCATTTGTAAGTACCGTCTTCATTAAATTCAGATCCCCAGGGAGAAAGTATACGTGCTAAATTATAATCAACAGGCACCTGACTTTCGTCTTTGTCTGCAAATTGCGTAGTCATACCTACCGACAAAAATTTGCTGACTTTTCCTTCCAGATTGACACGTCCGCGGACGGTACTAAACTGATCTCCGGTGATTATACCCTCATTCTTCAGATATCCCAACGACATAAAATATGAAATGGCTTCCTTTTTACCGGAAAGGCTTACGGTATGATCTTGTCTTATTCCGGTCTGGAAAACTTTTTTATACCAATCTACACTTTTGCCAGCCTTATAATTTTCTATTTCAACGGGTTGCATTCCGAGTCGCTGTAACCAGATCGTTGTCGGGTCTCCCTTAGAGCCATCGTAAGCAAGCCACTGATCGAGTGATATGTCCGAAGGTAAATTCGCCGGATTATCAAACTGATGAGGTTTGTACGTGGAGTTGATGTTCTTCATCACATCGCCACGCCAGGCCACAAATTCGTCAGGACCGAGAACAGGCTGATTTTTCGAAACATTCCCTATCCCCATGTTCGAATTGATATTAATTACAGTCTTCCCGTCCTTTCCTTTCTTTGTTGTAATCAGGATAACGCCACTGGCCGCTTTTGCTCCGAAGACCGCTGTCGAACTTGCGTCTTTCAATACGTCGATGGTTTCGATATCGTTTGGATTAATATCGGATAAATCTCCGTAATAAATCGTCCCATCTAAAACAAGCAATGGACTTGTAGCTGCGTTAATCGAATTTCTACCACGTACTAGCAAACTACCACCTCCTTTTGCAGATGGCGACATTCCAACATTTAATCCGGCAACATTACCTCTAAGAATGTCCTGGACTGAGTTAGGATTTTCATTTTCCAGTTTGGCGGTATTAATTTGAGAAACTGCCCCTGTAAGGTCTCTCTTTTTTTGAGTACCGTAACCTACCACAACTACTTCGTCCAAGGTTTTTTGGTCAGATGCGATTGTGATGTCAATATTATTAGTGCCTCCAACAACTTTTTCCTGGGTAAGAAAACCAACAGCAGAAAAAACGAGAATGGCATTATCGTCAGGAACACTGATTTCATATTTTCCGTCAATATCAGTGGTGGTCCCGATCGAAGAATTTTTGACAACAACAGTAACACCCGGAACTGGTGTATTGTCGTCTTTCGCCAGGACTTTCCCGGTAATTTTTTTGTCTATCCGGGATTGGATCAGGATGTTAAGATTGGGATTAATCCCGCTGGCCGTAGAAAAAACGGGGGGCAGCAGCATTGCTAAAAGCATATAGCACTTTCCCGCTTTTGAATGAGATGATAGAAATCCTCTATTCATTGGACTTAAGTAAAATGGTGAGTAATTTGTTTAGGAATAATAGCACAAGATTAAAATCAATTAATATTTCAACCGATTGCATATCAAAAAAACCTGACGAAATTGTACCATTCCAACCCTTAAAATCCTTTATTACTATTTTTTAGGGGAATTATTAAAATATTCAAATATGTGTCTGCTGGGCTCAAAATCAGTATTTTTAATGCTAAAAAAATTATAAATCAAAAAGCCTGGAAATTTATGACGAGCATAAAATTCCAGGCTTTTTAATCTCAAATGACAACCATCAAACTGTTATAACTTAGTATCCGGGATTTTGGGCGAAAACAGAAACTCCTTCTGCATTTTTTGCGCTACGGTCAATCTGTGTCTGAGGAATAGGTCTCAGTAAATGCCTGTCGGCTACGTTGGCCGCTGCCTGAGGATTGTATTTTTTTACACGGTCGACCAAATTGCCCCAGCGTTTAAGATCCATCCAGCGTGACTGTTCACCGGCCAATTCTCTCGCCCGCTCTTCCATTAAAAACTCAAAAGTCATTTCGGAATCTTTAATTAACATGGCGTCTTTTTTACCAGCCCATCCAGCTCTTGCACGCACAACATTTATGGCAGTTGTTGCATCTTTCACATTACCAACACCCAGTTGAGCTTCAGCAAGCATCAAATAGGCTTCTGCCAGTCGGAATATGAAGTAGTCGCGACTTCCCGCTTCATACGTCATGTCCGGACGTTTTGTATCAAAAAACTTCTTTAAAGTTGGAAACAATGCTTCTGAATATTTGCTTGGCACCAGAACCTGGTATTTTTTCTTAGCTCTGTCTGCTTTTGACATCTCAAAGCCAGGAATGAATATCGCTGTATCGCCGGCGGCAAACGTAACACTGGCTTTTGAATCGTCGAATGCGGTATTATAAGTACCCGGCTTATTGGACAGCCACGTATCTTTAAATGTCTTTTTGTATCTTGAGTCGTTCACTCTTTCACCAAAAACAACGTCTGTGAGATATGTAGTCGGTCTGAGACGTTTGAATGGACGCCCGTTCAATATATCGCGCTGCATACCGGCCTGAACGTCATACTGCATTCCAAAGAAAAGGTGCAGGTTATTTCCACCATTGGTCGCGCCGGTATTATTTGTAAGGTTGGTCAACGGATCAGATGTATATTGTGCTGCCCACACTATCTCTGTATTTCTCTGGTTGCCTTCATCAAACACACTGGCAAAATCGTCCTGTAATTTGAAGCCGTAATTGGTTGTAACACTCTTGGTAAGTTCGATCGCTTTGGTAAAATCGTCAGCCGCTTTCTGCGCAGAATATGCTTTTGCCAGATAAACTTTTGCCAGTCCCATTTCAGCAACCGGTTTGATAATACGGCCATATTGTGCCGAAGTCGCAGGCAAGGCAGAAATCGCTTCCGTCATGTCCTTGATGATGGCTGCATACATTTCTGCATCCGTATATCTTTTCGTTTCCTTAGTAGCTACCACAGTTTCGGTCAAGCGTAAATCGACGCCTCCATATTGCTGGAACAAGATAAAGTAATAATGTGCACGAAGAAATTTCATTTCAGCTACCCTTAACTTTTTGACGTCATCACTGACACCGGCAACGTTAGGAGCTCTGTCAATAATCGCGTTACAGGTATTTATTCCACGATAGAATTCATCCCATAATATTGCCAGATAGTCAACCGTTGGGTTCATTTGAGTGTCATAAAAATGAAAACCTTTATAACCGCCATCCGCTCCGGTGGCATATATATCAGTTCCAAATTCGGTCATGGTCAGCCCAAGCTGCGTTGCGTAATAAATCCGCAAAGCGGAGTATGCAGAATTTACGCCGTCCTCAAATCCCTTCGCGGTATTAAGGTAGTTCGTGTCAATTCCTGATACTACTACTTCGTCCAGCAAATTATTACAGGCCTGCCCCGATAGCATCAAAGCAGCCATGGCAACAACTTTTGCAGGTTTGGTTATATATTTGAAATTCATGTCCTAGTCAATTAATATTTTTACAAATTTCTTAAAAAAACCTATCAGAACTTAACATTTAGACCAACGGTCCAAATTCTGGTAGCAGGTGTAATTCCATTATTAACGGAGGTTCCATCCGTTTCCGGATCCACACCATTATACTTCGAAATAAAGCTGGACCAGATTTTAGGTTGCTGAATACTGGTAAAAATTCTAAGAGATTCCAGACCCAGTCTTTTGGTTACATTATTGGTAAAAGTATATCCCGCATTAATGTTACGAAGCTTAATAAACGATCCGTCAAAATAAATAAGCGTGGTATTATACTGGGGAAACTCCTGGCTGCTAAAAGGACGCGGATACTGTGCGTTCGGATTGTCCGGTGTCCAGTAATCTACTTTAATCTGCTGATAACGACCTGCCAGAGCATTGTTGTTCTGATGAAAACCACTTATGATTTTTTGTCCGAACCTTCCAAAAAAGAATAACGACAAATCAAATCCTTTGTAAGAGAAACGGTTGGTCAAACCCATACTAAAATCCGGAACGTCCGACCCGAGCAAAACACGGTCATCTGCGTTGATCACCCCATCGTTGTTCGTATCCTGAACCTTCACCTGACCCACACCCGCGCCCAATGCGTTGTTCTGATCACCCGGGTAGTATTTCTTGGCTTCTTCCGCCTCATTTACTTGCCAGATACCGATTTTTTTATAGTCAAAGAAAGAATTCAGAGGCTGTCCAATAAACCATTTATTTCCTACATCATCCACTTTTCCGTTATAAAGAGAAAGAATCGCTTCCGAATTTTTTGTGAACTGCAAATCTGTATTCCACTTGAAGCCGCCTTTGGTATTAACGTTTGTCGTCGTGATACCTAATTCAACCCCTCTGTTTCTTGTTTCACCAACATTACGGGTCACTGCGCTGAATCCAATTGAGCCCGGAAGCTGATCGGACAGAAGAAGGTCAGTTGTGTTTGTTTGATAAACCTCAACAGATCCCTGAACACGTCCTGCCAAAATACTAAAATCAACACCAATATTGGTAGAAGCTGAGCTTTCCCAGCGAAGATCACTGTTTCCGATTGTACCTGGTCTGTATCCAAATGCACCTGTATTATCCCAGGCATACACCGTTCTGTTTAGCAAGCCCTGTGTCTGATATGGAGCTACCCCTTGGTTTCCCACTTTACCCCAGCCTGCTCTCAATTTTAGCAAATCGAGCCACGAAGTACCTTTCAGGAATGGCTCGTTGCTGATGTTCCAGCCCAAGGCAACACCCGGGAAATTTCCCCATTTTGTATTTTCCCCAAAACGGCTTGATCCATCACGACG
This sequence comes from Dyadobacter koreensis, assembly GCF_900108855.1. Taxonomy (GTDB): domain Bacteria; phylum Bacteroidota; class Bacteroidia; order Cytophagales; family Spirosomataceae; genus Dyadobacter; species Dyadobacter koreensis. The sequence continues at coordinate 939,971 of NZ_FNXY01000002.1, read as the reverse complement.
CAGAGTTAATGTTACAAGATATTTATCGTTAAAATCATAATTGATCCGACCAAGGAAAGAGCTAATCGTCCATTCTGTTAAACCACTGACAGTCTGCAAGATGGTGCTAGCATTTCCCATGTTATAAAACTGCTGTGACTCTACCGGCACCCCTTGAACCTGCGTTCCATAATTTTCAAAGCGGTCGCGCTGAATAGACTGAACAAACGTTACACCCAGATTATGTCTGTTGGCAAATGTTTTGTTATAGCTAACGATATTTTCAAGTGTCCAGTTAAATCCGAAACGGTTCAGGTTACTTGCCTGCGCATCACCGCCTTTACGTGCATTGGTTTGCGCGCCGACGAATCTTCCCATACGCGAAACTGTAATATCCGGCCCAAAATTCACACGGTATTTTAAGCCTTCCAGAATTTGTACCTCTGCATAAATGCTATTAAAAATCCGGTATCTTTTTGTGTTATCAACTTGCGCCCCTTTTACAATTTCAGCCAATGGATTGGTCAATAGTGCATCATTGGTCGGTGCAAAGTTAATCCTTCCATCTTCCAGGAATGGAGATCCAAGCGGATTTTGATTAATAGTAAAACTATATGGATTCAGGGTTTCTCCATTTCTGTTACTGTACATTAAGTACGACGAAATACCCACACGAAGTTTCTTGTTGATACTATGATCTATATTTGTTCTGACAGATGTACGGGTATAATCCAAACCTTCCGTTATACCTTTATCCTGAAAAACACCTGCTGAAATATAAAACTGGGTCTTCTCATTTCCTCCCTGAACACCCAGAGTATGGTTTTGCTGAAAACCCTTTTTTAAAATAAGATCCTGATAATCGGTGCTTCGTCCTTGCTCAATCCCCGCTTTTACGTTGGGGTCACCACCTAATACGGCAATTTTTGCATCAGCCGCCGGATCTGATTTACCGGTTGGTACATATACGCCATTTGCATCAGTATAGATAATTTCACCCTTGCTGTTTTTCGTTGAACGATAGGCTTCTCTCACATACTCGGCAAACTCAGCGCCATTGAATAGGTTAATTTTATTCAAAGCTTCTGATTGTCCAAAATAAGTATCATAGGTGACGGTTGTCTTACCCTTTACTCCACCACGTTTTGTAGTTACGAGTACCACTCCATTAGCGCCGCGGGCACCGTAAATAGCCGTAGCTGTAGCATCTTTCAAAACCTCCATTGACTGAATGTCATTGGGGTTAATATCCTCATAACCAGCAGACAATGGTATTCCATCCACTACATACAGAGGATCATTCCCGGCATTGAAAGAACGACGGCCCCGAATAAGAATTTTTGGTGCAGTCCCCGGTTTAGAACCTGCCTGGCTCACGTCCACTCCCGCTGTGCGTCCCTGCAAAGCCTGTCCCAGGTTAGTGATTGGCATTTCAGTGATTTCTTTGGCAGAAACCGATGAAATCGCTCCCGTCGTCTGGCTTTTCTTCTGCGTACCATACCCTACGACGACCACTTCGCTCAGGTTTTTCATGTCACTCGCCAGAGTAATAGTTATTTCGCTTTTTCCACCGACCGGTATTTCCTGTGTTACAAAACCAACAGATGAAAACACCAGTATCGCTGAATTATCGGGTACATCGATTTTAAATTTCCCGTCTGCGTCGGTATTTGTTCCTGATCTGCTTCCTTTCAGAACCACTGATACGCCGGGAACAGGCGTATTATCATCGGCTGAAAGCACCTGACCGGATACGCTTTTGTCAATTTTCGTACCCTTGGTGTTCGAGGAAGAAAGCACCGGTGATCCGTGAGCTACAACGCCCAGACCCATCACACCTACCACGGCACATCCTAATAAGTATTGCCTGATACAAGTAAAGTGTTTTTTCATATAAACTGGTTATGTTAGATTTTAAGATATTCTGAAACTCAATGATGCTGACGACTATATAACGCGATACCCTTATTTAAATGATGAAATTTTTTCTATAAATATTCATAAAGTAATTTGATAGTTACATAGTTTTTAATTCTGCCTGCCAGAATCTATTTTTTCATTGGGGGCAAATAAGAATTGGTTATTAATGCTGCGATGAAGTATTTTTTTGAAAGCCTTTCTAAGGGTTTACGGTATTATTCCTTTTTTACGAACTTCAATTGCATTAGAATCGGAAAAGTAACTTTCATGTTCGAAAAAATTCTATTATTTCAATTATATTATTTCTGACAAAAATTCATTTCAACCGATTGCATAATCTTGAATAAAAACAATAAGACTATTTTTTGCACGTAAAGTACAAAATCAAATTATTAAGTTGAGATTAGATAAATGGAAAGACAATTGAAAAGAAACAGGCAAATTTATTTACGCAAACGTTCTCGGGAACGTTGCCGGAATAGGGATTCTTAAATATTTAATTGTAAATTTCGACTAAATAGTTACTAATTTAGTCTGTCGTCTATTCGAATTCCTTGATAACTAATTGTATTATATTAATATTAACTAAAATTAAATAATCTTAAATTTACTTAATTCTGTACATTGAACACTTCCTTAAAGCACTATAAATCCTTACCTGTCAGTTCATTAAAACAATGAATGAAAGTTAATGTAAATACCTGTACTGCACATTCGCCAAGTGCTAAGAAAATACGGATTTAAATGTCAAAAATTATCGCGCGAAAATCATCTGACCGTAATCGCTAATTATTTTCTAATTAAAAGTGGGCAACGACACTTTTTCCGGCCAAACCCTCGGTTGGTAAATCGAAAGAAATTAATGTTATATTTTTAGATTTGTCGTAAACAGAATTCCACTGATTACCGTTTTTGCCAAGATTTCCCGTCACTTCCAGTTCAATGGATTTTAATTTTTCAGTAGGATCAGATACGACGATCTGCGCCACCTTATTACCTGCCATACTTACCAGTACAAGGCACGGATGTAATGCTTTCAAAGTAACTTTTTCGGTAAGTTTTAATTGCCCGGATTTGTAAAACACAATTTGTGCCTGGCTTAAATCCTGATTCAAAACTGCTTGGAGGTCGGCAGTATTAGAAAGGATTTTAACAGCTTGTTTTTTACTATATCTTTCAAGCTGTTCCGAATTGGTACCGGGAATTACAATATAAACGTATGAAGCATTTTGCGGTCTTTTCCCGTGATCCATCCAGACAGTAAAAACATCCAGTTTCACTTCCTCATCCGTTGCCCAGGCCTGATGATTTATTTGCCGCCAATTTCCACTCGCCGAAGTATTGGAAATATTGATCGGAGTCGGTTTGGGAAAAATATATGCGACACTATCATGAAAAATCCAGTTTACCCCATTTAACTGACGTGCTCCTTTTTTAAGTTCTTCCGTTCTTCCCGCAGCATTAACAGTGACCGGTCCATTTAATAAACATTGATTTAGCGTAGTGGCAACATGCAGATCTGAATCAGCGTTTATTCCAGCTCCCAAACTGACAATTTCTTTATCAAAAAAGAACCATGCTTTTCGTGCTTTCAATGGATCGTGCACGCTGGCAAAATCAAATGCTGCAATTCCATAACGGCCATCCGTGACACCACCCGAAAAATCGGTAAGGCCTTTTTTCGCAACTTCTTTGAAGCCGGCAACATCAGGTTTTTGCAAAATGGTGGTTCCCGGAATTTTCTGCCAGTCCCAAACAGGAAAAATCTGATAATATTCTTTTCCCGTTCTGGAAATAAAATTACTCCCGTCGCCATAATGGTGATTTTTCAATCCTTCTTCATTATGCGGTTGCTCCATATTGTTGGCACGGCTGGAATGCATACGAACTGATACATAATAATCCGGTCGCTGATGTGTGTAATAATGAGAATGCCAGAAATAATAGTCCTTTGTTAAGTTCGGTTTCACTTCCCCTTTTCGTATTGCGACGATATATTCCAGCTCCTTTTTACGGTACAAAGATGCCTTCAAAAGATCTTCAGGCAATTCCGGACCGACTGAATTCAAAGCAGCCTTCCTGCTAATCCCCCGGTTTTCGGCACCGGGATCAGGGTATTTCCCATAAATCAATGACTGACAAATTCCATCCAGATAGTAATCGATCAGCAAGTTCATCGCTGAGTCAGGCAATTTATATTTCGTCCCTTCGATCTTGACTGCCCAGTAGGCGAATGAACTTGCATAACCCGTACCGTAAGCCAGCGTTGAAATGACGTTATCCGTACGATGATGAAAACTCAGATCCGGTTTCATCCCACGTCCCGTAGAAACTTTAATTTCGGAAGCCATTACTTGAATAACTTCCGCCAGTATTTCTGCATTTCTTTGAAACAGTGCTTGCTTTCCTCGCATCCCCGCAATCTGAATCAGGTCACCGCCCGGCCTTGCACCCGATGCTTCCAGATTAGCCCGTCCTGCAATTCGTATGCCTTCCACTTTTTGTTTTTCGGTAAGGTCATCGTCCATAACCAGCAGAATATTGATCATTAAATGGGGAGTGCCCATCTCATTCCACCACCAGTTATCACAAATAAAATCGTGGGTGATCCAAAAATCCAGCGCTTTTGAAAAAGCATTTTTTACATCTGCTTTATCAAAAAAAGGCGAGCCGGATTTTTTGTATGCCCTTGCTAGTTCCAACATATTCCGCAGATGTTCGCTATGTTCAAAGCCGGTTCTTGACACATCCTGATAATTAATTTCCGGCCAGGTTCCGTCTGCTCTTTCCGCTTTTAACAATTCGCCTATTTCATCTATTTTTATTGACGGTTTCAGCAGATCTGCCACTACGCGTTTCCTTATTACTTCAAGGTCAGGATCATTCGCAACTTTTCCAGCTTCTACGGGAATCGATCTGTGCGGCTCAGAAACGGGGTTGTTTTGAGAAAAGCTTTGGAAACCGATAAACAAAAAAATAATCAGGAATTTTTTCATGGACTTGGAGTTAGGAAATCGCTGCGTTAAATCAGATCAATTATCAATTCACTTACTTTCCACCGACCAGGTCGATAAAGCAGAAGCTGCCGGCATCTTTTCAGACGTCGTGAAAAAAGCATTGAAAGAATGTTGCGAATTTTCAGAAAGTGTGGTTTCAAACCCGATAAACTGCGTATCCGGATTTGGCGCATCGTAATCGTGCGTTGGCGCTGTCGGCCAGGTTTTTATCTCAATTTTCTCTTTTGTATCAAAGATTAAATACATCTTTTTCCCGTGCTGGGTCAGCTCTACCGTCTGGTTATCCAGTATTCTCACCGACGCAGGCGTTAGTAAGTTCCACCGTACGGTAACTGGTTTTTCCGATGTTTTAATTTCATCCCGAACAACAACGTAAGATTGATTTTTAATAGATATTCCCCGTTTTGCCGATGCAACCTGGCCTTCATAAATTTTGGAAAGATCAGAAATAACAGCTGGCTGACCAGGCTTCGCCGACCAGGCGTCGATTTTCGCATAACCCTTTACCTTTTGCAGTTGCCCGTTAAAAGTCAACGTATTATGCGCAAGATTATTCAACCTGAAAACTTCCCAGCGCTGCGAATTTTGCGCGCGGTTCCAGAGATCGACACCTTTTGTTTCCAGGGAATTATAGTCCTGCATGCCAAAATCCATTGCCCAACGTTCTCCATTGGCATCCAAAACAAAAGATCCGACATCCATATGCGCATGATTTACAGAAGGAGAACCCGCTTTAAATCCGACAAAAATCGCATTGGTATCCGACCAGGAAGTTCGCATCAACCCCACCGGATTTTCACCCTGCCCCACCCAGACTTTCTCTTTTGGCTCCTTGACTGACCCAAGATCTGTTTGTGCACCCCAAATCAGCAAAGCCGGAATAATTCTATTTCTCACATAGCTATTACCAGGTTTTTTAAGCAATTTTTTCTAATTATATAGTAAAGACGGATCTTTGGTTTTATCGGCAAACCAAAACATGGCAGGACTTAACCCATCCCGTAAACCGCTATCTCCCCAGTTATGGGCCATTCCTGTCGGGCCGATTAAATTTTCAAGGAACCCGGCTGTTTTCAAAAATCCGGGAAATCTATTTAATCCGAAATCAGTATTGAGAGATTTTTCTAATGAACTTATAAACAACACATTAAAGCTTGTACCATATTCCCAGTAGCTAAATCCTTCCGGGTAAGCACCATCAGGCTTGTAAGATATTGACATGGATTTTGGAATGGATGCTACTGCCCTGTTGATAACTTGCTCTGCTAGTCCAGGTTCATTTTCAGCAATCGCCAGGGCACCAAATGTCATTCCTGCATTACATACCTGGTTCCAGTTATTTTCTGCTTTGACAAAAGAATTATACTTATTATCGAAAGATGGATTTATTCCTTTTGTTATAATGGCCTCACGGATGATTTTCCGGTTTTCTTCTGATAATTTATCAAAAAGCCAGTCATAGCCGATCGCAACGGCCATGGTCATTTCTGCCACATCCAGAAAATGGGTCGGATTCCAGTCTTCAAAGTTAGATACCGCGATCAGCTCCTTTTCCGCACGTTTCAGATATTTTTCATTTCCCGTAGTTCTGTAAGCATAAGAAAGCTGAAAAACACGCCGCAGACATTCACGTGATTTATCCAGCAGGCGCCGTCCGATCTTGATCCTTTCAACAGGCGGGAGTTCAATAATTTTATCACATTCAGCCAAGATTCCCTGATGTATGGCATTCCATTCTTTATGTTTTCCGATCTGTTGTAAAATCGACTTTTCCTCTCCTTTCACCAGTAAAAGTCGGGGATGTCCTCTTTCCAGCGATTTAAGAATGTTACTCAGCGGTGCTTGTTTATCATCTTGTGCAGACGCACCCAAATGAAAGAAAAGAAAAATAACGATCAGAAATTTTTTCATGGTCCAGGAATTTGGTGATAGTTAAATCAAAAATCCCGTCATTCTCCGGCCTAAATCAAGCTAGGCGAATGACAGGATGTTTTATTTTAGCGTATATCGCTTCATACTGATCTTTGCACTTTTGGTCCCGTTATTTACAGAATTCATATAAATGTAAGCTCTGTATTTTCCATCAGCAGTCTCGACCCAGGCACCAGCTTCTGCACGCATATTAATTGCATAATCAGGCGAATTGGTAATATCAAGTTGCTGAAAATCAAGATCATCAATATAGACACCAAACTGAAGACGAGCCAAGTGAAAATCACGTAAAGCCCAGACTTTGTTGATTTTGGCCGTACGACTTACACCCGCTGGCAACTTTACACCAGGCAAATAATCCTTGTTGGAAGGTGCTACCAGCGCATGATTGAAGGTAATATTAGGAATGGAGCGGTAAAGATATACGAGATCAATTTTATCCGCTTTTGTAGCTGCTTCCGCCGGACTGTAAACTGCCATGTCGGCAATAGAAATATAAGCAGCTGTACTATCTTTTACATCCAGATCCAGCACCATATCCATTTCTGCGATTTTATATGGTCCCATCGCATATGTTACCGTTTGCCCGTTGCTTGCATTTGCTGAAAATTTAAATGTGACTTCTTTTCCGCGTGCAGCTGTTGGAATACGGTAAAAATAGCGAAGCGTAGCAGCGGTCGTATCCTTGGTAAAAGTTACCGTTGTTTTAGCGCCCTCATTGACGGAAACACTCCCCACCTGAATTCCGATATCCTGGCCGCTCCCGTTTGTATAATAGGATTTATTGTCAAGATAAGTACTTTCCGCGCCTCCGATGGAAGCTTCCACCTGCGCAGAAACCAACTTTCCTAATGATTTCGGAATTGCCATCGCGTAAGCAAATTCGATGTTTAAACCCACAAGATTTGGCCCAAGTGTTCTTTTTATAACATCATTTTGCAGTTCATTTTTAGGCGCAATGGTCAACCCGTCGTCATCTTCATTACAAGCAGTCAGCGAAAGTATGATGGACAGCACCGCTGCCAAATAGGATAAATATCTATATTTCATGATCTTCTGAAAATTAAAAGATTAAGGTTTTTGAACCGTGACCGTTACCGTATAGGTTTTCTTCACTTGCCGGTTCCCGGAAATAACCGTGTACTTTTTAGGATTCGCTAAATCAGAAAAATCCACTTTTCCAGTGATTTTCGGTTCAAGCTTCGCGTCCGTTACCAGCGAGAACTGGGGATAGATATTTTTAAGGTCGGTACCATAAAACACCTCAACATTGACAGTAAGCGCGGTCGTGTCGATCACTGCATTTTTTGTTCTCACAGTTTGAAAATCAGAACCAAGCAATTCAAAATTACTGACATAACATTGTGTCCGGGAAGTGATCAGCAGACCATCTTCGTCCACTGGAAAATCTTCTTTACAGGCAAACAAAGCCATGCTTGTCAAAATTACCGCTCCGATAAATCTTATATTTTTTAACATCTTTTCTGCTGTTTAGTATGGTTGAAATGCCAGAGTTTGAAACTATAACCAAGGCGTATTTTGTGTAAGGTTCGGGTTGCGATCGCGTTCACCGGGCGGAATTCGGAAAATGTAATTCTGCTGATAGACCCGTTCCGAAACATTTTGAAAATACCGGTCAATGTTTGCCCCGTGCGTATCGATTCGCCAGACACCTTCGGTTAACGGCGCGCCCCAGATTCTCTCCATCGCTCTCCATCTGCGGATATCGAATCCACGTTGCCCTTCTCCATAAAGTTCTACGATCCGTTCCTGTTCAATGGCAGAAAAGAACGCTGCACTGCTTGCAATTTTGTCCGCCTTTAATGGAGGAAGATTTCCTCGGCGGCGTACTTTATCCACTAGCGCGATTGCGTCTGCCTGTGGTCCTTTCACGGCGTTAGTCGCTTCCGCATACATCAAATATACATCTGCCAGACGCATGATCGGATAATTATAGTCACCATCGCTTCTGCCCTGACCGGCATAATTCCGGAGAAATTTTCTTAACACATAACCTGAGTTACTTCCATCCGTATTATAGGTCGTATAATTCACTCCATTTATATTAACAGGCTGGTTCCAGGTTTTATAAATAAACGGGCACCATCCGGTCGATTTCAGGGAAATCATTCCGACACTCACCTCATAATCCCACATAATTGAAGATTTCATCCGATAATCACGGTTTCTGTAAGATGCAGGGTTGACAGCAGAATTCGGAGCTGTTCTGGCACCAGCAGTTGCAGGATTCATTGGAACCAATTTTGGAGCAAAATCGCCCGTGATAGTCGATTGATAGCGGTCTGCAATCTCATATCTTGGAGAAACCCAGCATTGCGAACCTTCATGTGAACGGCCAGCGACATCTCTCATCAATTCTTCGCCTTGGGCTGTTCCCGTTCCGCCATGTGTAAAACCCATGATAATTTCGGGATCATTGTTTGCGAGTGGCGTGAAGAGATAATAATAATTTGGAAGTTTTTCTGCCTTGCCCAGAGAATCGATCTCACCTGGTTCTCCACCTCGGAAAAGCGTCAGTCCATAATCGTTGATCACCTTATTAAAATCGGCAGCAGCACCGTTGTAAGCAACCTCTGCGGCATTTGCATCCGGTTTAAAAGTGTCGAGTTCCGGCCATCCGAACTTGTTCCAGCATGCCCAGTATAATTGTAGTTTTCCACGAAAAGCAAGAGCTGCCGGCTTTCCTGCGCGGCCCGTTGCTGAGGCTTTTGCTGGTAATTTATCAAAAGCATAAGTAAAGTCAGCCATAATTGAATCCTTCACCTGCGCAATCGGTGCACGGCTCAAACCGGAAACTTCCGAATTATCATAGATCACTTTATTGATATAAGGAACGTCGCCCCACATGGAGATCAGCCTGAAATATACGATACCACGCAGAAGCCTAGCCTCACCCAGAATCAATTGCAGATTAGGTATAGCTTCCGGTTTTGCTGTAGCCATCATTTTGTTCACATTTTCGATTACATAATTCGCACGGTTGACACCACCGTACAGATAGCGGTACATTTTATCAAAGCTTCCGGCATATCCACTCGGATTATAGTTTCCGTTATGATAAGCATCGCCAAGCCTTAAATTCCCACTTGTGGCGCTCGTGCCTCTTGTCCGGAAATATTCACCATGCCCATCCAGATAATAATCACGATCAAAAAGAGGTCTGATTGAAGAGTAAGCGCCTTGTAAGGCAAAAGTGGCATCTGCTTCTGTTTTCCAGAACACGTTGGCCGCGAGTTCCGTTGTCGGTTCCTGTTCGAGCAGGTCTTTAACGCAGGCACTGGCGAACAGCATTAGTCCTGAAAGAACGGAAACAATTAATATTTTGGAGTTCATTTTTTTCATAGTCATAACTTTTTTAAATACCGATGTTGATGCCGACCGAGTATGATTTATTCAAAGGATATGCATCACTTTTGTTGCCATCCATCTCAGGATCAAGGCCCCGGAATTTGGTAAATGTTGCCAGGTTTTCAGTCGAAGCAAAAATTCTGAAATTCGTTATACCGATTTTCCGCAACAATGCCGGAGGCAGGTTATAACCAAGCTGAACGTTTTTCACACGTAGATACGCCAGGTTATCCAACCAGAATGTTGTTTCCTCCCGGTTTGCATTCCCGGCGAGTCGTGGCCAGGCACCGCTGCGGTTTTCGACACTCCATGGATTTTCCCAGTGTTGAACAGTGGATGCATAACGCTGCGTACCGAAGTTCACGTTATTGTAGTTATTGATCCAGAAATCCTTACGCCCTGCCGACCCTTGCAGTAAAAAGGTAAGATCGATTCCCTTCCAGGAGAAATTGGCATTCATGGAAAAGTTTGTTGTCGGTCTGTTTCGCTGGGTTTTGGGATAAGCTTTTTTATCATTGTCGTCAATCCGTCCGTCTCCGTTTATGTCCTTGCGAAGAATATCTCCCGGAGATGCTCCCTGAGGAGTTGCGTTGTATATATCCTGCCAGGTCTGGGCAATTCCTGCATCTTCGTACGTATACAGATAGCTATATGGCATGCCGATGAAAACCGTATTTCCCGAAGTTGTTACGCCATTTACGGAGGTTGTTGCGCCACGACCTAAAAACTCATTCCATTTTTCAAGTTTCGTAGCGTTGTAAGAGCCGTTAAAATTGAACATATAGGTAACCTCTCCCATTTTATCACGCCAGGCCAGATTAATTTCCACACCGCGGTTTCTAAGATTACCGATATTCCTTCGGGGAGCATCATAAGCTCCGGTCAGCAAAACTGACATTTCAGAAGGGCGATTCATCCCTGTTGTCAAACGATCATAGTAATCAATATCGGTAGTCAGCCGGTTGTTCAAAAAACCCAGATCCATACCAATATTCAGCACTTTCGTGGTCTCCCAGGACAAATTAGGATTGATAAGCTTTTTGTTGATAAAACCTTTGACAATCCCTCCACCGATCATATAATTGCTGGCTGCCAAAGTTTGCTGCTGTTCGTAGCGATCCACCCCGCTATTATTCCCCAAGCTCCCGTAAGAGGCGCGAAGTTTACCGTTTGTAAGAAAACGGGAAGTGAATGAATTAATGAATCCCTCTTCTGTAAACCTCCATCCTAACGCGGCCGAGGGGAAAAACCCATACTGGCTGCCCGGTAAAAACTTGGAAGATCCGTCAGAACGAAAATTCAATTCCAGTAAATATTTGTCAAAAGCTGCGTAATTCACACGGCCGATATAGGACCGAAGACCTTCGGTCGAAGAGTTTCCACCCGTACCTTGAATATCAGTCAGCGCAGCGTCGACTTCATGCAATGTCGGATATAAACGGTCATTTCTGGAAGTAGACTGAAAGCGGTCATACCAATACTCTTCACTATATACGAACATCGCGCCGATCTCATGATTTTTGGCGATCGTTGTGTTATAATTCAACCGTCCGTTTAGCATCGTCTTAAAACCTGTGTTCGTAAAATTACCAACACCGGCATTGGCACCTACATATACTCTGCTACCGAAACTGTTTGTTTGGAAGTTGTATGACTGATTTGGCATACTGGCATTCCAGCGAAACTGATTATAATAATTTAATGCATAATCAACCCGTGCAGTCAGCCCTTTAATCGGAGTCCAGTCAAGATAAATGCTTGTATTCGCTTCCTGGCGGTTCTGCTTGTTGAGGTTGTTCACGTAAACTGTATATGGATTATAAGCCTGAGGATCTTCATTGTAAGCCATAACTCCACCAAAATAACCTGTCACAGGATCATAAGGGACGATACCGGCGATGGCATACTGCATATCAAAACCAGCCGTGTTTGCAGGGTCGTCGTCTGTGAACCCGTCTTCGAGCGCATAAGTCAGTTTTGACCAGTTTCCGTTAAACTTAATACCTGTATTAATGTTTTTACGGATTTTGTAATCGTAATTGAAGCGGGCGTTGTAACGTTTGTAATCGTTATTAACCTGTAAACCTTTTTCATCCATCAGACCAACGGATATAAAGAAATTGGATTTATCACTACCGCCCGAAGCAGACAGGTTGTAATTCTGAATTGCTCCGTTCCGCATAATCACGTCCCACCAGTCGGTGCTCGGATATTTTAACGGATCGATCATCCCCAAAGCCATCCACTGGTCAATCGTGCCGTCCTTGAAAAGCCAGTTAGAACGGAGCGTATTAACCGCAGCTGCGCGCTGATGCAATGTCAGAGCGCGGGGATAATCAGACATGAAATCGTATGCCTTTGTCGGAACCTGAACTGCATAGTTCCCGGTAAAATTGATCGTTGCTTTTTCCTGCCCTTTCCCGGATTTCGTTGTGATCAAAATGACCCCGTTAGCGGCTCTCGAACCATATACGGAAGAAGATGTGGCGTCTTTCAAAACTGAAATTGTCTCAATATCATTCATGTTAATCCGGTTGATATCGACATCGGGCATTCCGTCGACAACGACCAGCGGACTGCTGTTATTAACTGTTCCCATCCCGCGAATGATCAAAGCAGCGTTATTTCTGCCTGCCATACCTGAGTTTTGCGTTACAGCCAGACCGGGTACAAGTCCGGATAAACCAGATGAAACGTTGGACAGCGAACGGCTTGTGATCTTGTCATCGATTTTAATTGAAGAAACAGCGCCTGTTACATTCACTTTTTTCTGCGTTCCGTATCCCACAACAATGACCTCTTCCAGAGATTTATCCTCCGCTTTCATTGTCACACTGACCGTTTGTTGATTTCCAACGGCCATATCCTGCGAAACAAATCCAATAAAACTAAAAGTCAATACAGAAGAACTGCTGGATACTGTAATTTTAAATTCGCCGTTCGTATCGGTTGAAGTTCCATTTGAAGTTCCTTTTTCAATAACGTTGACGCCAGGCAACCCTTCTCCTTTTTCATCAGAAACTTTACCCGCAACAGTTACTGCCATTGCTGCAACTGCATTACTCATAACATGCTGCATTCTTTGCGCATACACTTGTTCTACGGGCAATCTAACAGACGATTCCGGCTTTTCAGCTTTGGAAGAACTCGGTATTTTGATCTCTTCAGTGACTGTTCTTGAACCGGCAGCGGTAACATAGATTGTCTCGTTTACTCTCTTGAAACTTAGTCCTGTCTCCTTGGAAATATATCTTAACAACTCGCCAAGGCTTTCATTATCAAAGTTTCGTTTCAGTTTTTTATTAATGACCAGCTTTTTATCATATTGAAAATTCAGATCCGCTTTTTCAACGATCGTGCTAAATGCATCTTCAAGTTTAACATCTTTCAGTTTTATAGAGATATAAATCTGTTCGATGCTTTTTTCCTGAAATTTCCTTTCAGCAGCAACAGCTGACTCCGGGAGCAGGGACCAAAACAGCAGACCAGTTATCGCGAAGATTTTGAGCCATGCGAACGATGGCGGAGGTAGAGCTTTTGTATCCATAATTTAAAATGTTAGGTAAGTTTGTTTAGAAATTTGTGCTTAGGTTTAGTTTTCTATTTTTCCATTTATTTTATGTTTACGGTGTCATTTTTAATCTCAAATGAAAATTGATTTGGATATCGGACCACGTTCAAAATGTAGTCGAGCGACTGATTGTTAAACTTTCCGCTGAAACGCCATTCGGGATCAAGCGCCAAGTCCCGGTCGATCTGGATTTTCACGCCATACCAGTTTTCAAGCTTCTTGATTACGTTCCGGAAATCTGATTTTTCGAAGTACAACACGCCGTCCTTCCATGCCAGCTGAGTTTTGCTGTCAAACTCTGACACAGCAAGATGTTTGGCGGATTTATCAAAAGTTGCCATTTTGTTTTTTGTCAGAAAAACCTCCTGGCTTTCCTTCTCTAAACGGGAATTTGAATTCACCTTCACTTTGCCCTCTACTACTGCGACACGGATATCGCCGGTTTCAGGATAGGCTTCGATGCCAAACGTAGTTCCTAAAACCTGTGTTGTTATGCTTCCGGTATGAATGATAAAAGGAGCATTCTTATCGGGAGCCACTTCGAAGAAAGCTTCACCGATCAGACTCAATTCACGTTTGCCGGCAGGGAAAACCTTTGGAAAAGTTAAAGTTGAGCCAGAGTTTAGCCGGACTGTGCTTCCGTCGATCAGCTTAATTAAAAGACGTTCCCCTTTGGAGGCGGTTCTGGAGATGATCTTCGCCTCATTTGAATTCAAGCCAGAGAACCAAATCTGCCTAACCGCAAAAACGGAAATAAATAAAACGCAAGCTGCTGCGATTGTCCAAACCCAGCTTGTTTTGACGAAGAAAGGTTGTGATACCTCAGCTTCTGCGGAAGAAAAGTCAATTGCATTTTGCAGACGCTTCCACTCCAAATCGACCAATTCATCTGTTGTCCCATAGTCTCTAAAATTTAAGGCAGTGATGAGTTCTCTCGCCTTATCAACCTCTGGTATCAGGTCTGGATTAGCCGCAAGCCAACGCTCCCACAAATGATCACTTTCGGGAGAATTCCCTAATATCCAGGATTTAAAATCAGCGTCCAAAGCGAAATCGCGCGCTTTAAACCGGGAATACTTTTGATGTTCCAATAGAATAATATTTGATCTTTATTATTCATAAGATGGAAACCGAAAAAAGTGACCCTCGTAAAATCACTTTTTTTCATAAAATATTTACAGAAAAACAATGATGCTACATAAGTAACTGACAGACAGAATATTTACCAAAATTCAAAATAAAATTTAGGAGCAAATATTTCAATCTTTTAAGATATCTATCACCGGATCTAACGGAAAACTAAAAAACAGGAATAGCAGAAGAGATATACTTTTGGAATAAGGCGCGAGGTCTTCATTAAGTGCGTCGAGCGCTTTGTAAATAAGTTTGTAAACAGCCCGGGTAGAAATGTTCATAACTAACGCGATGTCTGAAAATGACTGGTCACTGTAAAAACGGAGAAAAAGCGCTTCTTTTTGCCGATCGGGTAGTTTACTTATGGCGGCCTGAAGTGTATTGATGTTGTCACAGCAATTCTGATCATGGATTATCCGGGCTTCAGGGGACAGATCCGCATAAAATGCAACATCATTATTATCAATGCTTACAAATGTATTTTTTGTTGCATTCATCCTTTTGATAACCAGACGGCGAAGGGAAGCAAGAAGATAATTTTTAACAGAATCTGAGTCACCTAGCGACTCTTTCCGTTCCCAGATTGTAAGAAAGAGAATTTGTATGCAATCTTTTATTTCATCCTCGTCAGGATTCAGACGCATTCCGTAATTAAGCAGCGGCCGATAATATTTTCTAAAAACCTGTTCGAAGGACGCTCTGTCACCAGTTTTCAGAGATTCCCATATGGGCTCGCTGATAATCTTCTTCATGGACAGATAATTTCGCTCCTGATCATCCTTTGGAGTTTGCGATGGAATGGATTTATCTTCCGGTTTCATAAGAGATTGATAACAAATAACCGTGGCCTTACAAACCGGCTGATTTCCGGCACAAAAGTGACGAATAAACCCGCAATTACCCCTTAAATATTTTACAATTTTTCAAAGAATTATTTTATTGAAGCAAAGGACATTTTAGCGGATATAAAGCAGAATAAGGCAAAGCAAGCCAAGCACGGCCATAGAAATCACACCAAGAATAATATTTTTTGGCCTGATCATTGAAGAATTTTTATCAGAAACAATTTCCCCGGGCTCCCGCTCTTTTATGATTTCAAGCGAATTTCTGATTCTGTCCCAAATTGAATTTACATCCTGATTTGAAAGCGTGTCAGTCTTCCATTCAGAAGTAATCAAAACCAGCTCTCTCGCCTGTTCCACCGTATCTTTTTTGTTAGGATATTTTGTCATCCAGTTTTCCCAAAAAGAGCGTATAGGAGGATCATTTGGGAACCGGACCCACCTGATAAAAAGGTTTTCCATCGCTAACTCTTCGGCCGAATACTCCGAGTAGGGTTTCATCTGTCGCACATTAAGAGTGTATAGGAAATATTTGTTTTCTGACACAAATCAAAATATTCCCGGCAATTATTTAAAAATGTGATTGGTGTCAATTTTAGTCTGTTGATTATTTAAAAAAAGGAGATTAACAGACTTTTATACTCAAAGAATTTAAAAAGTCATTAGAACAAAATCGTGATCGGAGCGACAAAATTTAAGTAAACCCTTTTAGCTTTTTCGCCGTAAACGATTACGATTTTCGCACTTGAATTGAGAAGTTTGAGGCTGCCTGCCTGCAACCTCCAATTGGAGAAGCACATAGCTTTTGCTCACTCATTTTCGGGAAAAAATTTAGCTTTTTTTAAAAAAAATGAAGACGGATTGAATAAATCTCAACCATCTGAAACCCGAGAGAACCTAAGATTTTCGTTTACGGTGTCCGGATATTCATGGTTTATCCGGCCAAGCATATTCTTTTAACTCCAAATTGAAAACACTTATTCTTCTTTTTCCAAGGTTATCTAAAATGTCTTGGATGGTAAAATACTAAGCCAGTGACGAGCACATGGCAAATTTCTTTAACTTTGCGAACATTTTCATAGAGACGTAGTACCAACTTATATACAATGACTTCGCATAAGATACGCCAGTCTTTTCTGGATTTTTTCCGCAGCAAAGGGCACCTTATTGTTCCCTCTGCCCCACTAGTCGCAAAGAACGATCCCACCCTGATGTTCAACAACTCGGGTATGGCGCAGTTCAAAGATTTCTTTTTGGGCAACGGTACACCTCCGTCACGTCGGATTGCCGACACGCAAAAATGCCTTCGCGTTTCGGGTAAACATAATGATTTAGAGGATGTTGGATTCGACACTTACCACCACACCATGTTTGAAATGTTGGGTAACTGGTCGTTTGGTGATTATTTCAAAAAAGAGGCAATTACCTGGGCGTGGGAGTTATTGACCGAAATTTACAAACTTCCGAAAGAACGTTTGTACGTTTCTGTTTTTGAAGGAGATGCAAAAGACGGCGTTCCGTTTGATCAGGAAGCCTGGGATTTGTGGGCTCCTATTGTTGGTGAAGACCGTATTATTTTAGGCAACAAAAAGGACAATTTCTGGGAAATGGGTGATACCGGCCCATGCGGACCTTGCTCTGAAATTCACATCGACTTGCGCCCTCAGGCTGATGTTGACTCAATTTCTGGAAAATCGTTAGTTAATAATGATCATCCGCAGGTAGTGGAAATCTGGAACCTGGTATTTATGCAGTTTGAACGTAAAGCCGACAGCTCACTGATTCCTCTTCCTTCTACACACGTCGATACCGGGATGGGTTTTGAACGTCTTTGTATGGCTGTTCAGGCGAAAATGTCTAACTATGATACCGACGTTTTCCAGAATACAATTAATGTTTTAGAAAAATTATCTGGAAAAGCATACGGCAGCGAAGAACCGTTTACCGACATCGCCATGCGCGTTATTTCTGACCATATCCGGGCTGTTGCTTTTGCTATTACCGACGGACAATTACCTTCCAACGTAAAAGCAGGTTATGTAATTCGTCGTATTTTACGTCGCGCCGTACGTTATGGATATTCATATTTAGGATTTGCAGAACCATTTTTTCACAAATTAATTCCTGTTCTTTCTGAACAGTTTAAAGATGTTTTCCCGGAGTTGACTGCGCAGGAAGAATTTGTGACCCGGGTAATTCTTGAAGAAGAAAAAAGTTTCCTTCGCACGCTTGAATCCGGCCTGAAAAGGCTTGATATCATCATGGCGAATTTGAAGGAAAAAGAGACGAATGTTATCGCCGGAAGTGAGGTTTTTGAGTTGAGCGATACTTTTGGTTTCCCGGTTGACTTAACGGCTCTAATCGCACGTGAAAAAAGTTTCATCATCGATGAAGCCGGATTCCAGGATGCATTGGCTGAACAAAAAGCACGTTCCCGCAAAGATGCAAGCAAGGAAGCCACAGACTGGATCGAACTTCGCGAGTCGGATGGGGTTGAGTTTCTCGGATATGATTTTGAGGAAACGCACAGCCACATTGTGAAATACCGTAAGGTTAAAACAAAGACTGGCGAAGAATATCATATCGTTCTTGACCGCACACCTTTTTATGCGGAAATGGGTGGACAGGTTGGTGATACCGGCACATTGCATTTCAATGTTAACGGAGACTCAAAAGTTGTCAACATTGTAGATACTAAAAAAGAAAACGATCTTTTTGTCCATATCTCAAGAGATAAAAATCTTGATGATGCACTGCAAAACGCAGGTATTGTAGTTGCGCATATTGATGAGGAGCGTCGTCATAAAATTAAAGCGAACCACTCGGCGACGCATTTGATGTTGTCATCGATGCGTGAAGTTTTGGGGACCCATATCGGACAAAAAGGTTCTTTTCTGAACGATGAATTACTACGCTTTGACTTTTCCCACTTCTCAAAAGTTACTGACGAGGAATTGAAGAAAATTGAAGACCGCGTTAATGAAAAAATTCGTGAAAACATTCCGTTAAAAGTGATGACCAACGTGCCGATCCAGGAAGCAATTTCGATGGGTGCAACGGCAACTTTCGGTGAAAAATATGGCGACTTCGTCCGTGTGATCATCTTCGATCCGGAATTCTCCTTCGAACTTTGTGGGGGAACACATATTCCTTCGACAGGTGAAATTGGTGTTTTCAAATTTATTTCGGAAGGTTCTGTATCTGCCGGCGTTCGTCGCGTTGAAGCGGTAACGGGAGAGAAAGCACTGGAAATTATGCGTCAGCAGGAAGATACGCTTAATCAGCTGAAAGACCTTTTAAAAGGTCCGAAGGATTTGGTGAAAGCTGTTGAAAATTTGCTTGACGAACGTACGCAATTGCAGAAGAAAATTGAAGCTCTGGAAAATGAAAAAATCCAGCAACTGAAAACACAATTACTTGCAAAAGTAAAAAGTTACCAAACTTTTAATCTGGTCGTTGAAAAAGTAAATGTCCCAGGTGCAGAATCCCTGAAACAGCTTTCTTATGAACTTAGGGAACAGGTAGAAAACCTCATCGCTGTATTTGGAACTGAAATTGCAGGAAAGCCGCAAATATCAGTCTTCATTGCCGAAAATGTGGTTCAAAGCTCTGGATTGAACGCAGGCAGTATTGTGAAGGACCTTGCAAAAGAAATTCGCGGCGGCGGAGGCGGACAGCCATTTTTCGCAACTGCAGGAGGATCTGACGCAAGTGGTCTTGACAAGGCACTGGAAAAAGCACGAGAGCTTTTCTAGCTCATAATTATATATAAAAAAGCCCGTCGCTTTCGAGAAGCAACGGGCTTTTTTTATGTATCGGCACTACTCTTTTGCTGACAATTGTCCTCTGATCGCACCATTCGGATATTCGGCCGTATGGATATTTACATAATAAAGTCCGGCTTTCAAATCAGCAACCTGATCAGCCGTTAAAGTATCCGTAAAGGCAAATGGAGACGTAAATGTTGTTCCCAAATCAATCACAACTGCGCCTGTCGTGTCAACTGCTCCCTTATGGATATGCCATGCGGTCGGGATAAACGCAGCAGTCGAATCACTGCTTGTTGAATCCGTAGCCGCCGAATCGCTGTAAGTAATGTTCAATTTCAAAATGTTTGTTTCCTGATCTAATGTTCCATCCACAGCGCCGGTTGCAGTCAAATCGTTTGCGGGTCTTTCATTTGCTCCTGAGAGTGTTGTAGTAACTTTCAATGTCGGAAGAACTTCAACTGGCGGTGTTACATCCTCATCATCATCCTTACAACCCCATGCAACACCCAGTACACAAATACCGATAAACGCAAATTTCTTCATACTCGCCAATTTGTTCATACTTATTTATTTTAGTGAAAAATTGTTTGACGAGTCGGCTATTAATAAAATAGTGCCTTCCGGTTCAAAACCAATTCTACGAACTCAAAAGCCAGAATCTACAAAAATCTGCAAAATTATATTGTTGTAACAAATGTAGAAAGCATAACACTTTTTGTAGAAAGAAACCACAATTTACTCCCTGGTTCTCTATTTTAAGTCGCCTCATGATTTTTCCAGCGATTATGCGACCAAAGCCAGCAGGAAGGATTTCTTAGGATCGTCTTTTCTAATTCCCGGTAGTATGCTTCCAAAATCTCTCCCGACCTGATTTCCGTGCCACTGTCACGCATTAATTTAAACTTGAATTTATACCGATGTCTTGCCATTTTTTCAACATCAGTATAAACGATCGCGCAATTTAATTTCTGACCAATCCGCTCACATCCCGCTTGAACAAAAGTCGTTTTTCCAAGAAAATGAACCGGATTTTTATAGGGAGGAACTGGTCGTTGATCAGCGATCATCACATAAATCCTGGGTTTCCCATAATTTTCTTTTAGCACCGTTCGATACCAATCCGATTTTTTTACTAAACGGACGCCAAATCTGGATCTTAGCCTGAGCATACATTGATCAATAGCCGCATTTGAAATCGGAGAATAAACTGCTATGACTTCATAGTCTGTAACCAATGGAAGCGTTAACAGATATTCCCAGTTGCCATAGTGCGAAGCTAACAGAAGAATATCCTTGCCTGAGCGGTACAATCTTGTCAGCAGCTGAATATTTTCATACCTGACGAAATGACTGATTTCCTTCGTTTTTAAATTGTTCAGCAAAAACAATTCTACCAGCAAGTCACTTAAATGCCGGTAATAAGAATTGACCAATCCCGCTTCCTTTGACTTTGGTATTTCAGGAAACGAATTCCTGAAATTTTGCAAAATTACGTCTTTACGGTATCCGACTATTTTTGATAAAAAAATAAAAAGAATTTCGGAAAAAGCTTTATACACCCAAATCCGCAGCGGCTTGTTGACATTCGTTTTTTCGGCGTGGCTATCACTGCTAATTGCCATCGATTGCACTTTCACCGGCTCAAAGAATGAAGTGCATACCGGCATTGAAACCAAAATACAATCCTCTAAAATCTTCCCCTCGGCGCTCTTTCCATAGATAGTGACTTATCAGGCCATCGCCTTTCCCTTTGGAATAATCCACGTAGTTCAGGCTTGGCCCGCCGAATATTTCAAGCTGGGGCAAAATCTTAAACGCTGGCAATATACGTAACGTATTTTTGAAGTGATCGCCACTTTTAAAATCTGATAACGTTTGTGTAACAACCTCTGTATTTATTCGGAATTTGTTGGAAACTGTAATATGTGCGCCCAATCCGGCCTCGATACCGTACAGCGATTTATCGTCATTCTTGAGATTATAGCCGACCCCTAAAATCCCATACAAAACGCGTCCTCCTGAACGGAAAGAAGCCATAGTGGTGGCAGTTTCATCAATAGTCAGACTTATCGACTTTTCTCCGTTTTTCACAAAATTCAGTAGCCCAATAGGATAATCGCTGCTGTCGGCAATATTGATCAAACCCGCCAGCTGAACTCCTTTTACATTTTTCGCGATGTTCATAAAACCGGAAATCTGTGTATTGACATCTTCTGTTCTATTCAAAAAACCGGATAATTGAAGTCCTTTCACGCTTTTGCTTGTTACATTGCCAAATCCGGCTACCTGAACCGCACCAGCTTCCTCACCAAAATTCATAAATCCTGCGATCTGGATCCCCCTGGATTCGTGACGGGTTATGTTGGCAATACCGGCAATCTGCACACCTTGTGAAGAATTAAGAATGATATTGGAAACACCACTGATCTGCACGCCTTTCGCACTGTCCTTTATCAATAGGGAAATTCCGGAAATAGCGACACCCGTCTCCGCTTTCGACAGTCCGGCGATTGCATGCAAGGAAAACATATTCGTATAATCCGCTGCATTTTTCCCGTTGGTGCTCAGCGGGTAAATCAGGCCAATGTGAGCAACACTTGTGCGCTCCTCAGTTTGTGCAAAAGCGGTAATTGAAAAACATAAAAAGAAAAAATTGAGCATGAAGATGCCCGGGAAAATATTTGTGTACTTGTTCATTGTGTCTAAATTGAGATGAAAGTTTAAACACATACCGCTGCGGAGTTATTAATTGCAGGCCTTCAATTTTTCCTGGTTGCCGTATGTATCAAATTGACAACCGGAGCGAAGATTACCCTAAATTTTCGAGGAAAAATTTGTTAAATTTTTAAGAAATTATCAGAGAAACACATTCAGTCAGGTTTGAAATTGCGAAGAAAAAGATCATAAATCAGCGCTCAGCGCCATAATTCCACAATAATCCGACTTGCCAGCCAACCCATCCATGCGTAGAATTATTGATTTTAAACCGGTAACTACCCTCGTTAGCCAGAGTTTGATAACCTTTCCTGAATTCCGTTTGCTGCGAATTGAAGATATTGAAGGATGGACCAGCAAAGACTGAAATCCGCTTACTTATTTTGATATTGAGACCGGTCTGAAAACGGTACATAACTGGAAGATCTTTCCATTGTCCGAGATAGAAATTCTGGTTTATAATCTCGGTATTTAATGAAAGTGATTTGTTGAATACAAACTCTTTTCCGACACCAAAACCAAACGTGAAAGCCTTATTACCGGCTCCCAGACCGGTGCCGACCGTAAAAATATTATATAATTTTCTGTTACCGGATTTCCAGGCCAAATTTAAGGGCAAGACTTCGTTAGCATAGATCGCAAAAGCTCCTTTTCCTTTTTTTATAATATTGATCAGGCCAATGCTGTAACCAGACGAAGTATCCGCAAGGTTGATCACACCGACTTGAACGCCCCTCAGATTTTTAGTGTAATTATAAAGTCCGGCCAGCTGCAACCCATACATTTCAGCCTTAACCGAATTTCCCAATCCTGAAATCTGAGCTCCCGAAACACTCTTTTTCCCAAAATTTATCCCGCCGGAAATTTGCAAGCCTCTTATATTTTCCTTTGCTAAATTAAACATTCCACTTATCTGACCGCCATTTGCTTCACTTCTCGCGATATTTCCAACACCCGAGATTTGTGCGCCGTGCATTTCCCCGGATACCCTGCTTAGCCAGCCGGAAATCTGAACACCGGATAATGACTTGTTTATCTGATTGCTCAAGCCGGAAACCTGGACACCTTTTAACGAATCAAGTACATGATTATGAAAGCCTGCCATTTGGACCCCATGAACATGCCCTGAGACAATATTGAAGATTCCGGCGATCTGGACGTAACGGACATCTTTTTTGGAAATATTAAACCAGCCGGCAAGTTCAACGCCATTCACGCCAGCAGTATAACCGCCCAGAATATTCAGCGAAACTTTATTACTAACCTGAGAGCTCATTTTTCCGTGTGTGCTCAGTCCAGGTGTAAACGAAGCCTGATATGGAAGCGAGACAAAAAAACGGCTGATATTTCTACTTTGCAATCGTAACTTCGAAGACACAAACATACGCGCCAGCCAACTTCCTCCGCCTTCTGAATAGCGTACAAAAACAGGATCCAGATCAATCGCTTTGGGATAAATAGTTATTGTAAGGTCGTTTTCGAGCTCCGAATTGACAACAATTGTCGTATCTGCGTACCCGACTTTACTGATCGTCAGAGACAAAGGAAAATTCCGGTCTCGCAAGCGAAGCCGGAACGATCCGTGATCATCTGAAAGCGCAGAAGCAAGCAGCTGCTTGGAATATACACTGGCATAATCCACTTCTTTGCCCGTTTCGTTGTCGAATATACGACCGGTGAGATGATAATTTTTCTCCTTTGGAGGTCTTTGAATAATGATATAATCACCCGTTTCTTTATACTGATAAATTCCTGTTAATAAAACATCCAGGACTTGCCTGACCGTCTTGTTTTGCATATTTAAAGTTACCAGACTATCCCCCGGGACAATATTACTATTATAGGAAAAATAAAAATTCTTCTGTTCACTGACTATTTTTAAAACTTCAGAAACAGGTTTCTGTTTTACCTGGATTGAAACGGTGCTGTTAAGCAATTTCTGGGCACGACAAGAAATAGAAAGCGAAAGAATGATCGCTACCAGGTTTATTGCCCCCAGACGAGTAAAAGTCCAATTCATGCCGAAAGATACAGCCTATTTTAAAATTATCTGCCCATCATTCCGCACAACGGTTATGTTAAAAGTTTCACTGATAATCATCAGAATTTCATCCAGCGACTTGTTTTCGAATGTTGTGTTAATGGGAAGATCTCTCCGTTCGGCACTGACGACGATGCGTTGCTGATATGCATCATTCAAAACCCCGGCGAGTTTCCAAAGTGGTGTATCTTCGCAGACAAGTTTGTCTGTTCTGTAATATTTATAAAATTGATCTTCATTTCTTTGGGGAGTCAGCTCCGGAACATCTTTCCAAACAGTAACTTTTTCCATTGGTTTAATTTTAACCCTTTGCTCCTTTTTCGTCACTTCAACAAGCCCTGTTTCAACGATTACCTCTGTTTTCTCTAGGCTGCTTTTTACATTGAAAGACGTCCCGACCACGCGAACGATCACGTCGTTTGCCTCGATAAAAAAAGGTTTCGACTTGTCGGGAGTTACCTGAAAAAATGCCTCTCCTTTGAGCTTGACTTCCCTGGTTCCGCCTGCAGTAAAATTTTCGGCATAACGGATCGTAGCATTTTTATTCATCGTAATGACTGACCCATCTGGTAAAGTATCGACCAGCGTCTTCTTACCTGAATGCACTGAAATCTGCTTTGAGAAATTATTTTTAACCGCAATCAGGTAAGTAAACCAGCTACCTCCCGTCATAAGAACAAGCGCGGCAGCAATTCGCAGATATTTAAAAAGCGGGTTAGTTTTTAGTGGAATTACCGCAATGTCAGTCTGCAGCATTCTGTCCTTAAAACGAATCCAGGCCAAGTCTTCATCCACTTCAGAGTGTGCAGCAAGATGTATGCTTCGGTCCCAGATCGTTTTAAAATTTTCAAAATAAGTCCGATTCACCGCATGCGAAGCAACCCATACCTCCACCGTTTTCCGCTCCTGTCTGTTTGCTTCGTTGAGCAAATACTTTACCAGCAGATCATCCATATCATTCGTTTCTTTTCGCATGATCTTGTTTTATAATTCTATTAGAAATAATATCAAAGCAACAGGCAGAAAATCCACTAGTTTCAACCGTAATAGTTTCAAAGCCTTGCCCATTTGATTTTCCACTGTCTTAACAGGAATTTCAAGCTTATCAGCAATCTCCTGATATTTCAATTCCTCAAACCGGCTCATCTGAAATATGGTCCGGCATTTCTCAGGCATTTCAAGTAAAGCCAGTCCCAGCCTCTCTTCCAACTCTCCCAACTCGATCTCATAAACCGCATTATTGGAGTCCGCCAGCTGGTTAATCATGTAAGCCTGATAAGCGTCGCGGACTTTGACATGTTTCAAATAATTCAGACTTTCGTGATAAACAGACCGATATAAATAACCTCCAACTGATTCGCGTATCTGTATATGCTCACGTTTTTCCCATAAACGACAAAAAACATTTTGCACCATTTCCTCAGCCATCACGTCGTCGTGTATAATGGTTTTAGCATATGAAAACAGATTCTTAAAATTTGCTTTAAATACTTTTTCAAACTCCTCTTCTGTTTCCTGGCTCAGCAGGTAAGTATCTTCTTCGGTTATATTCATTACAATGAAGTAATTACGAATCAAAAAATGCGAGATTCCGATTGTTCATATCCATGACAACCACACAGACGCTTACCCTAAATTTTATGAAGAAAATGTACCGATTTGTACAGCGTAAAAAAAAGGGCTGCAAAATTGCAGCCCGGTAATTAAAATTCCATTTGCTTGGATCAGGGTTTTTTACCTGCTTTCAAAGAATCCTTTTTGTTAGATTTAAATCTCTTATCCGGAGTACCGTCTTTTTTCAGGTTTTTATTTTCCGCATAACGCTTATCAGGCGTTCCGTCTTTTTTCAATTTCGCGCCGGTAGACTGGGCATCTGCTTTCGCGTCACTTTTTGCAGCTTTTACTTCCTGGTCAGCTTTCTTTTTTGTTGAAGCAGCCTTTGTCGCCGGTGTTGCGGTTTGAGCGTAAGCTGTTCCTGTCATTACCAAAAACATCAGCATTATAATTCCTGCCAATTTTTTCATCTTGATACCTGTTTAAGTGTGATACTGTTTTTAAAAATTACCAGGGTAAGTTACGAATTTGTTTAAATTACAGCACTTTACCAATAAAATTTAATCATATTTTAACAGCACAACAAAGCCATGCGAAAAGTTTCACATGGCTTTGCAACGTACAATATATTCCTTTAATCCACTTATGCTTTGTGAGCGAACATGCCTTGGTCAATATGAATGCCTAACCCCTGCGCAATTCTTGCACCCAATTCAGGGTCAGCGCGGAAGAAATGGCAAAGCTGACGGTTCAGGATTTGTTCGCGTTTTGGCCCACTGACATTTTTCAACGATCCCAAAAAATTATTTACCTGCGTGGTCCTTTCTTCATCGTTAAACACTTTACGAAAAAGATTTCCTGCCTGTGTATAATGATCGTTTTCATTTTCTCCATTGCGGTCATACCAGTCTGCCACAAGAGAATACATATTTTCCGAAGGTTCCTTATAGCTCTGATCTACTTCGATGTTATCAAAACTATTTGGAAAATAATTCGGGGCATCTTCGCCGTTTCCATCATAACGCATCGCTCCGTCACGTTGGTAATTATTGGTCGCATAAGGGCAACGATTCACGGTAAGTTGTTCATAATTAGCACCTAACCTGTAACGCTGTGCGTCCGGATAAGAAAGTAAACGGCCCTGCAGCATTTTATCAGGAGAGTATCCGATACCATCGACCACATGTGAAGGACCGAATGCAGCTTGTTCCACATGTGCAAAGAAATTATTCGGTATTTCGTTTAATTCCAAGACACCCACATCGATCAGCGGAAACTCACTTTGCGGCCAGATCTTTGTCACATCAAATGGATTCCAGCGGAACGCTTGGGTTTCTTCTTCTGTCATCACCTGAATTTTCAAATCCCATTTTGGAAAATCTCCGTTATCAATCGCCTCAACCAGATCACGCTGTGCCCAGTCAGCATCCATTCCCTTCATTCTTCCAGCCTCCGCATCGGTGAAGTTTTTAATTTTCTGCCGGGTTTTAAAATGGAATTTCACAAAAACACGTTCGTTTTCAGCGTTGATCATCGAAAATGTATGACTTCCAAAACCGTGCATATGGCGATAGCTATATGGCGTTCCGCGGTCGCTGAAAAGGATCATAATCTGATGCAGACTTTCGGGATTAAGCGACCAGAAGTCCCACATCATTGTCGCGCTTTTGGTATTCGTGCGCGGGTCACGTTTTTGTGTATGAATAAAGTCGCTGAATTTTTTCGGGTCCTTGATGAAGAATACAGGCGTATTATTTCCAACGAGATCCCAGTTTCCATCCTCTGTATAAAACTTCAGGGCAAAACCTCGAGGATCACGTTCTGTATCGGCTGATCCCTTTTCACCGCCAACTGTTGAAAATCGAAGGAAAGTTTTGGTCTGTTTCCCAATTTCATTAAAAACCTTCGCCTTGGTATATTGTGTAATGTCATGTGTGACGGTAAATGTGCCGTATGCACCCGACCCTTTTGCATGGACAACTCGCTCTGGTATACGCTCGCGGTTGAAATGGGCCATTTTTTCATGTAAAACGAAATCCTGTAACAAGATCGGTCCGCGCGGGCCAACGGTCTGACTATTTTCGTGTTCGGTGTAGGGTTTGCCTGAGGCCGTTGTTAATTTTTTCTTTTCGTCTGTCATAGTAATATCACTTGAACTTTTGCTGTAACTTTTTAGAAGAAGTATGCTACAAATAAACCTGGTCGATCCACATAAATCAAACTGATAGTTTCTATCTTTGCATAGATTTAATTGATACCACCTAACAGCGACTATTGTCAATCACTTGTTAAGCCCGGTTGAACTGTTTTTTTTCAAATAGAACCTTCTCATGAACATTCAACAACTAGAGTATATAGTTGCCGTCGATAATCACCGGCATTTTGTGCAGGCTTCGGAACATTGTAATGTTACGCAGCCAACATTATCCATGATGATCAGAAAACTGGAAGATGAACTTAGCGTTAAGATTTTCGATCGTACCAAACAGCCGATCGTTCCCACCGCAATCGGACGGCTGATTATCGATCAGGCCAAAACGATTCTCTTTGAAGCAAGACAGATGACGGAAATTGCCAAACATTTCAATGGCGATTTGTCAGGCGAATTAAGAATTGGTATTATCCCGACGGTCGCTCCCTATCTGCTTCCACATCTTGTACAGCCTTTTATTGAAAATTATCCCAACATCAGGCTTCATGTTTCTGAAATGATCACGGAAAGAATTATAACAGAACTAAAACTGGGAAACCTTGATGTTGGCATTGTTGCCTCACTTTCCGGCGACAGCGGCCTGCAGGAAATACCTCTTTACAAAGAGATATTTTATGCCTACGTTTCCGAAAATACAGAGCTTTACAACAAACAATATATTCTTCCGGGAGATATCGAACCGAATGATTTGTGGCTATTGGAGGAAGGCCACTGCTTTCGAACTCAAATTCAACGCCTATGTGAATTAAGCCGCAGCAGTCAGTTTGGCAATAGTTTTCAATACCGTTCGGGCAGTATCGAAACACTGATCCGGATGGTTGAAAAAAACGGAGGCATAACTATTTTACCGGAACTTGCTGTAACCGAATTATCAGAAGAAAGAAAAAAGCATATCCGTCATTTTCAATTTCCCGAGCCGGCGCGTGAAGTTTGCCTGGTCGTAAATCGTGAGCAAGTCAAAACACGGTTAATCGACGCGCTCAAAACCGGAATAACGGATTATGTGCCGAAGGAAATTTATGATAAAAAGGTGGAAATGAGAATTCTCTAATTAATCCCGAACCTATGAAAGTTGCTTTTTTCAGTACAAAATCTTACGACAAAGAATACTTCACCAAATTCAACACTGATAATGTTCATGAACTGACTTTCTTTGAAGTGCCGCTTAATGAGCAAACCGCTGTACTCACAATTGGTTTCGAAGCGATTTGTGTTTTTGTAAATGACATCATTAATCGGGAAACGATTAAAATTATCAAGCAAAATGGTATCAGTTTAATTGCCTTGCGCTGTGCAGGATTTAATAACGTTGACTTAAAAGCGGCCCATGAAAATCAGATAAAAGTTGTCCGCGTCCCCGCATATTCTCCCGAATCGGTGGCAGAACATGCGGCGGCGCTGATTTTGACTTTAAACAGAAAAACCCATAAAGCATATAACCGCGTCCGTGAAGGAAATTTTTCAATTGAAAATTTAACGGGTTTCAACCTTTTTGCAAAAACCGTTGGTGTCATCGGAACCGGTTTAATTGGGAAAGCATTTTGTAAAATTATGCTTGGTTTTGGCTGTAAGGTTTTGGCTTATGATATCAAAGAGTCGAGCGATCTTGTCGCAAAAGGAGTGGTCTACAAAAGCCTTGATGACATCCTGAATGAAAGTGACATCCTTTCGCTGCACTGTCCGTTAACACCTGAAACCGCTCATGTTATCGATGCGAATGCTATTTCAAAAATGAAGGACGGCGTGATGATTATTAATACAAGCCGTGGTGCTTTGATCCAGGCGAAAGATGCAATTGAGGGATTGAAAAATGGCAAAATCGGGTATCTGGGAATCGATGTATATGAACAGGAAGCGGATCTTTTCTTTCAGGATCTTTCAGAAAGTGTCATTCTGGATGATGTTATAGCGCGGTTGATTTCTTTTCCTAATGTTTTAATCACCGGTCATTTAGGATTTTTCACAAAAGAAGCTGTGGAAGAAATCGC
This sequence comes from Dyadobacter koreensis, assembly GCF_900108855.1. Taxonomy (GTDB): domain Bacteria; phylum Bacteroidota; class Bacteroidia; order Cytophagales; family Spirosomataceae; genus Dyadobacter; species Dyadobacter koreensis. The sequence goes on along the minus strand of NZ_FNXY01000002.1, from coordinate 909,927 downwards.
GACAATAACCCTGAATAATCTGACATCTTTTGAAAACAACAGGGAATTAGTGAATGAAGTAAAAAGTTAATTACAGACAATCAATTTCCTAGCCAAAACCTTCGAAGAGCTTCCTGTTTATAACAAGTAAGTTAGTCAAAACATATCTTTTCTCCATTTGGAGTCTCCGGAAATTATCAGGAAACTCCCAAAGGAGTTACATTTGCAGTGAATTAACATTCTGGCTAGAAACAGGAACCTTCAATGAGGTTAATTTTGGGAGTCCAACCATTGATTTTTTGAAAAAAAATCCAATCTATAAATCTGCGATATAATTTCTGCCACCCAAATATTTCATTTGTCTGACAATCTGATTAGTCCTTTTATTAACGTAGGCCGATGGATTTTTTATAGAAAACCGTACCGGATTGGGTAGAACCGCAGCAATTCTTGCGGCTTCATATCGCGTAAGGTTTTTCGCAGATTTTTTATAGAAACGCTGTGATGCTGCTTCGACACCGAAGGTCATTTTTCCCATTTCCGCAACATTCAGATATACTTCCAAAATACGCTGCTTATCCCAGATCAGCTCGATCAAAACGGTAAAATATACTTCCAGACCTTTACGGATATAACTTCTGCCGTGCCATAAAAACACGTTTTTCGCTACTTGCTGTGATATGGTACTCGCGCCGCGCGCTCTTTTTCGTTTCTCGGTCATTGCGTCATAAATTTCGTCGAAATCAAATCCCCAGTGATTCGGAAAATTCTGATCTTCTGATGCAACGACTGCGAGTGCTACTTCTTTTGAAATGTTATCATAAGACTCCCAATCCTTGTAAATCTCAGTATCCTCATCCTCTCTGAAAGCTTCAATTTTTCGTGTAACCATAAAAGGCGTCACCCAAACCGGAACAAATTTCAGCACTACGACCCAAACAATGGAAATGACAAAAAAGTAAATAGAAAATTTAAACGCATAAGACAGCAAACGACGGAGCATACAATAATTATTTCCTCAGGATAAGAAACCAAACCAATAAACACACGTACAAAGAACAGAAACAATTCAGGTTTAGACAAAGAATTAGCCGGTCAGAATTGCATATTTTTTCCACACACGCTATCTGAGATTACTATGAATGAAGATCTGCTCAGTTTTATATGGCAATTCCAATATTTTGATGCGTCTGATCTGCGCGTTGAAACCGGTGAACGTCTGCAGATTACAAAAACTGGAAACCGGAATAGTAACGCGGGTCCTGATTTTGCTAATGCGCGCGTCAGGATCGACGGTGTCGACTGGATAGGCACTGTTGAAATTCATACAAAATCCTCAGATTGGATGCTGCATGATCACACCGGCGATATTGCCTACGAAAGTGTAATTCTGCATGTAGTCTGGGAGAATGACATGCCGGTTTATCGCCCTGACAAAACCTTACTTCCCGTTTTATCTTTGAAGGGGCTGGTGAGGCTCTCCATCCTAGAAAGATATGCTTCACTGATGGGCACACATGGAATTTATGATTCTGTAGGCATTGCTTGTCAGGAACAATTCGGTTCTGTTCATGAACTTCAAAAATATTCGATGCTGGATAAGGTTTTACTCGAACGGCTCGATCAAAAAGCTTCGAAAGTTGTGGAATTGTGGCAATCCAATCAGCAGGATTGGGAAGAAACCTCCTACCAATGGCTGGGACAGCATTTTGGCTTTAAACTCAACGATCCGGCCTTTTTACGGTTAACGCAGATTGTACCGTTAAAAATTTTACAAAAACACCGGAATCAGGTCAGGCAGATTGAAGCCTTGCTTTTTGGCTCAGCAGGTTTACTACCTGAGATCTCTACGGAATCAGAATCAGAGGAAATCTATGTTCAGGAATTACGGAGAGAATATACTTTCCTGGCAGGGAAATATCAGTTACGGAATTTTCAAATGAACACACATGAATTCAAATTCCTCAGGCTGAGGCCTGCGGGATTTCCCACAATTCGTCTTTCTCAATTTGTCAGTCTGATCCATAAAAACGGCCCACTATTTTCCGCTTTAACCAACGCTGATTCTGTCAGAGATTTGCAAAAATTATTTAGCCTGAAACAATCAGATTACTGGATCCATCATTTTCAATTTGGGAAATTATCTAAATCCGATGTACCCGTGATGGGAAAAGATGCAATTAATCTTCTGATCATTAACGCCGTCGTTCCCTTACTGGTTGCTTATTCAAAACAACGGCATCAGCCAGAATTGCTAGAAAAAGCCTTAAACTGGCTTTCGGAACTTCCGGCTGAAAATAATCGGATTACCCGTGAATGGGAAACATTGGAAATGAAAGTAAAAACAGCCGCTGACTCCCAGGCATTAATCGAGTGGTACAATCATTATTGTTCCGCTAAAAAATGTCTGGATTGCAATGTCGGTGCGGCATTGGTACGTTCTTCCTAAACTCTGCTGACCAGATTTACGCCTGTCAGCAAAAAAACAGAACCAACTAAAAACGGAACAACGGATTCCCATTTGGAAACCGTAAGACCCAGAACCGGTTTTTCGGAAAGAAAAGCGACACAAGCAAATAACAAAACTGCAATTCCCAGCAAGGTAAGAAGTGCTCCAAAAAAACGTTTAAACTGTGTACTTTCCATTTGGTATAGTAATGAAGGGATTTGTTCGGTTTATATAGGTTTGCAAAAATATGAAATTGAAAAATTTATTCAATCCTTAACGGATATAATAAACCCGGTTATTGAACAGAAAGGCCCATTTTCTTTCCTTCTTCAACCATAAAGTCATACGCAGGCTGATATTCGTTAGGAATAATCCCCTCCAGAATCGCTTCCCGGATGATTTCTTTCATTATACCCACTTCTCGGGATGGCTTCAATCCAAATGTTTCGATTATAATTTCACCGGTTATCACAGGTTGAAAACTACGTAGTTTATCACGCTCTTCAAGGTCTTTCAGTTTTTGCTCAACGATATCAAAATTATGCAGAAAACGTTTGACCTTGTCCGGGTTTTTGGAAGTAATATCAGCGCGGCAAAGTTTCATCAGCGCTTCAATATCCTCACCTGCTTCAACTAATAATCTTCGCATTGCAGAATCTGTAATTTCTTCTTTTGACAACACAATCGGACGCAAATGCAGACGCACCAGTTTTTTCACAAAACGCATTTTTTCATTTTGCGGCAGCTTCATCCTCCGAAATATCACCGGAACCATACGCGCTCCGATTTCTTCATGGTTATGAAATGTCCAGCCGGCTTTTTTGTCAAAACGTTTGGTGGCAGGTTTTGCGATGTCATGTAAGATTGCTGCCCAGCGAAGCCATAGGTCGTCTGTGTTTTGACTTACATTGTCAAGAACCTGAAGCGTATGGTAAAAATTGTCCTTATGTCCCTTACCATCAATTGTTTCCACACCCAACAACTCAATCATTTCAGGAAAAATGATATGCAAAAGCCCTGCATGAAAAAGCAGTTTGAAGCCATAGGAAGGTGTCGGAGATAAAATAATTTTGTTCAGTTCATCCGAAATCCTTTCCATGGAAACGATGCTAATCCGGTCCTTCATGCTGATAATGGCATCGAAAGTATCAGGTTCGATATCAAAATTCAGCTGGGAAGCAAAACGGATTGCGCGCATCATTCGCAACGGATCATCGGAAAACGTAATTCCAGGTTCAAGAGGCGTACGGATTATTTTTTTCCTTAAATCCCGTATTCCCTCAAACGGATCGACCAGATCACCGAAGTTTTTCCGGCTCAGGCTTATTCCCATCGCATTGATCGTAAAATCCCGGCGATTTTGATCGTCCTGAAGTGTGCCATCTTCGACAGCGGGCTTTCGGGAATCCGGACTGTATGATTCTCTTCTGGCTCCCACAAATTCCACTTCCAGGTCGCCCTGACGGATTTGCGCGGTTCCAAAAGTTTTGAAAATGCTTACATGAACATCGGGGCCGAGCTGTTGCGCAACAAGCTCCGCTAACGCTATTCCGCTGCCAATCGAAACGATATCTATATCTTTACTTGGTCTTTTCAGTATTAGGTCGCGGACGAATCCGCCAATAATATAAGCTTCAACACCCAGCTCTGCAGAAGCCCGGGCCACTATTTCCAATATCGGATAATTTATTAGCTGCTCTTTAAAATTCATGCCGCAAAGGTAAGCAATTCTTGTTCTCTACATTTAGTTTGGAACAAACCAACCTGTGATCCGTTATCCGATTATTAAAAAAACATCCCGCAGGACATTTTAAAATTCATATAACTTTAACAAAAACTCTGCCAGAAATAACGACTGAATTGATAACTTCACCCCTTGCCGAATCTTGATAATCTTTGTAGATAATGCCATTTAAAATAATTTTATACTTCGCTGGCCTTGTATTGCCATTCTCATTTTGCATGGGGCAATCCGATATTAAACTTATCGCACATCGTGGTGGAATTGTGGACAGCACTTATACGGAGAATGGATTTCCTGCTTTAAAAAAAGCTGCCGAAGCAGGATATCAGATGATTGAAATTGATATTCGAAAAAGCAAGGATGGTATTCTACTGGCAAATCATGACCCGAATTTTTCAAGATATTATGGTTTCCCAGGAAAAGTGACAGAGACCAACTGGGTGGAAATTCAAAAATTATCCAGCAAAACGGATCAGAACACGCCGTTAAAACTCGAAGATATTTTCAGATTCTGCCAGTCTAACGAATTGGATATTATGCTTGATAATAAAATAGATGGCTTGGATGTTGCTATTTTCAATCAGCTGATCAGCTTGCTCGATCAATATAATCTGAGAAAAAATGCATTGATGATCGGGACAGACGAGTCGATAGAATTCTTCACTGGAAAAATCAAACTAAGCTGTACACGAAAACAACTCGAAGAAAATAAAAAGAGAACGGACTACAACGCCGGTCACTATTTTCTGTTTGAACGACCTGCTAATTTGAATAAGGGTGACGTGCTTTGGGCGTCCAATGAAAAAATTCTCGTTGTTGCCGCTATCAACAAATACCATTATAAAAACCAGACTGATTTGTATAAGCGCGCCGAATCAGACTGCAAAAAAATGCAGGAATACGGTGTCAAATACTTTCAGATTGATTCTGAATTTGGTCAGTTTTTCTGATCCGCAAACTGTTTAGTTACAACAAAATTTTCAACCTGAATTCAATTTGCCAGGCTTTCACCAGACCCATTGCGATTGAACATTTGTTTTTTGAAAAACCGAAGCTGCGATCATAACAATGAGATGAACGGGCGCTAACAATACCGTTGTAACAATCAAAGCGGCCAGCCAGACAACTGCGATTAGACTGCGTAAAAGAAATTCAAAAATACTATTCATGCTAATAGAGAAGATTTACTTATAAGAAAGTATTCGTAGGATGGGTAGACTACGTATATGAATCATATACGTTTCCAGAAATTAAATAGATCGAAGGAGGATAACTTTAGATCAAAAATAGTCTAAAAATTATTGAAATAGTAATTTTTTATAATAATAATTGTCACAAATATTATTATAGATGCACATAACTAACTAATTATCAGAAATATAAATAAAATAACAAAAACTTAATTTTCTCCATTAAGGTTCTGAAAAGTAATTGAATATCGTAAAAATCAGCTGTTTACCATAAACATAGCCGACTGCGGAAAACGACTGAATAACTCTTTTTTCAGATCATCGCTTATCGTTAAAGTCGAAATCGCTTTGTCCATACAAGTCAGCCATGCAATCGCATCCTCCTCGCCGATCGGATGGGGAATATGGCGCGCGCGTAACCTGGGATGACCATAAACCTCTGAGTATAAACCAGGGCCACCTAAAAACTGCGTTAAAAATAAGCGCTGTTTTTCTTTTATTTCGTCTTTATCACTTTTAAAAAGACGAGCTATCAATTCATGTTCGAAAACAAAATCATAAAATCTATCCGTTAAAGTTCTTAACGTTTCTTCTCCACCAATCCGGTCATATAATGATGCATTCTCCATATACAATTTCAGTTTTTTCGATTTTCAGAACGGCTCATGCTGCCAAACAATCCGGGCAGGAATAAAAATGGGAACATTCTGAGTAACAGAACAGCAGTGAATTCTTTATAGTTTAACTGAATCTTCAAAACATCTCTTTATCAGCAAAGCATTCCGAATTCCGACCATCTGAACGATACAAATATGACGAAGAAATTTATTTTTTTCATGTTCTGCCTTCAAATCGGAACCCCGAGTTTTGCCCAAAAAAGGCCGGCAGCTCATGCAAAGCTTCAAAAATTGCATATACCAAAAAACAGCAGACATATTTTGCAGGAAGATGGGCAGCCGTTTTTCTGGCTGGGAGATACAGCATGGGAATTATTTCACAGGCTCGATTTTTCAGAGGCGGAAATATATCTTAAAAACCGCTCAGAAAAAGGTTACAATGTTATTCAAAGTGTTGTTCTTGCAGAATTTGACGGATTGACGCAACCTGACCAGCAGAAACAATTACCTCTTATCGATAATGATCCGACGAAGCCAAACGATCTTTATTTCAAACATGTCGAAAAAGTCATCGACAAAGCAAACAGTCTTCATATGTATGTTGGGCTTTTGCCCACCTGGGGTGATAAATTTAATAAAAAATGGGGAGCAGGTCCTGAAATTTTCACACCTGAAAATGCCAGAATATACGGTGAATATCTTGCGCTAAAATTTAAAAACAAAAAAATAATCTGGATTTTGGGCGGTGACAGAAGTCCTGAAAGTGATAAACATACCGCTATCATTCAGGCAATGGCAGAAGGTATTAAAAAAGTTATTGGCGACGAACAGCTGATTACTTACCATCCGATGGGCGCAAGTTATTCGTCAAAATATTTCCATAAAGAAAACTGGTTAAGCCTCAACATGTTTCAGTCCGGGCATGGCGCGAAGGATATAAAAAACTATCTGATGATCCGCAATGATTACAATTTATCTCCAGTCAAACCAACACTGGATGGTGAGCCGCGGTACGAAGACCATCCGATAAACTGGAAACCGGAATTGGGTTATTTCAACGATTTTGATACCAGACAAGCAGCCTACTGGGCGGTTCTTTCAGGTGCTTGCGGACATACTTATGGGTGCCATGACATGTGGCAGTTTTTTAATTATGAACGAAATCCGCCTGTCGCAGCGGCGCGCACAATCTGGAAAACGGCACTGGATCTTCCGGGTGCTTATCAAATGGGCTATATGAAAGATTTTTTCAGCGCACTGCCCTGGCAAAATCTTGTGCCGGATCAGTCAGTGATAAAAAACGACAACCCGGAAGATGCAGGTTTTCAGATCGCAGCTGTTTCTGAAAGTAAAGATTTGCTGATCGCTTACACGCCCTATGGTCGCCCTTTTAAAATCGATATGACAAAACTTTCCGGAAATTCTTTTTACGCCTACTGGTTTAATCCGCGGGACGAGACGAAAATTAGAATCGGCGATATCAAAGCCGATGAAACGCTGGATTTTAAACCATACGCCGCAGGACCGGGAACCGACTGGGTATTAGTTATCCTCGACAGTACAAAAATTACAGGTCATAAAAATGACATGACATTCTTATTCAAACCGCAAATGTTTAACAGATTCGCCTGATCGGGCAAGTTCGGTTAATGCTTCAATTCCAATTTCAAGATGGGTTGTCACATAATCCGCCGTTACTTTCTTATCGCTTTCTTCTGTTTTCACGCCTTCCGGAACCATCGGATTATCTGAAACAAGCAGCAGAGCACCATGCGGAATTGAATTGGCAAAACCAACAATAAAGATTGTGGCCGTTTCCATATCGATTGCCATAGCCCGGATTTCGCGAAGATATTCCTTAAATGAATCGTCGTGTTCCCAGATTCTGCGGTTGGTGGTGTAAACAGTTCCAGTCCAATAGTCGAGTTTATGTTTTGCAATACTGGCTGAAACCGTGCTTTGAAGACGGAACGATGGCAGCGCAGGAATTTCGCTTGGCATGTAATCATCACTTGTTCCTTCTCCGCGGATTGCTGCAATCGGAAGTATTAAATCACCCACCTGCGTCTTTTTGAGACCTCCGCATTTCCCTAGAAAAAGCACCGCTTTCGGACTGATCGCCGATAACAAATCCATCACCGTTGCCGCCATCGGACTTCCCATTCCGAAGTTAATAATCGTAATATCGTTAGCCGTAGCAGTCTGCATCGCCCTTCCATGCCCTCTAACTTCAACCCCGAACTTTTCGGCGAACATGGTTACGTAATTAAAAAAATTGGTAAGCAATATATAACTTCCGAATTCTTCCACGGGCGTACCGGTGTAACGTGGAAGCCAGTTTTCTACGATTTGTTCTTTTGTAGTCATCATTTTCTTATGTCTGTTGGCTTAGGTGAATGTGATGATTATCTTCGCCTATGGAATCATTAAATCTGCCCGTTTTCGAATATAAAGTTAAAGAAGTGAACGGCAAACCTCATATTTTTGACATTATACGAAGAAAATTTGTATCCTTAACGCCTGAGGAATGGGTTCGTCAACATTTTATTCATTTGTTAATAAACCAATACGGATATCCCAAGTCGCTTTTTGCTATTGAAACAGGCATGCGTTACCATACGCTTGCTAAGCGAACAGATATCATGATCCTCTCAAAAGACAGCCTTCCCTTTCTGTTGGTGGAATGCAAGGCGCCCTTCATCCCCGTTACTGAAAATACTTTTGCGCAGATCAGCCGTTACAATTTTACATTGCAACCAACATATCTTGCCGTGACCAACGGTATGAACCACTATTGTTTCAAAGCTCAGGATGGAGCTATAAAGTTCCTGGATGATTTCCCCGTTTACAGAGAATGGAATTAATATCTTCTGAATAAAAATGGGAAAGCCTGCCAGACAATTCGTCGGCAGGCTTTCTTAAAGAGGGTTATTCAGTTTTCTTTTGGACAGCAATTATTTAACTGCAACCAACTTAACGTCAATTGTGAAATCGTCATTGATCATTTTGTCGCCAAGAGCGGCCGCATCAAAGAAAGATTTCGAGTTGTATTTAATATCGTATTTCGAACGGTCAACAACCAATTTGCCGGTAATATCAGCACCAGTTGCAGTAGGTTTAACAGTAACAGGGAACGTCACAGGTTTTGTAATTCCTTTAATTGTCAGGTTACCAGTTACATCATACGTACCAGCAGATTTTGCAACAGCTTTTGTAACTACGAAAGTAGCAGTTGGGTGTTTTTCAACACCGAAGAAATCTTCGGATTTCAAGTGTCCGATCAATTTTCCGTTATATTCTTTATCTGTAAGGTCTGTATTTGTGATGCTTGTAAGATCAGCAACAAATTTACCCCCTGTTAATTTAGCACCATCCATCGTTACAGTACCTTCTTTCAAGGCAATTTTGCCTGTATGCTCACCTGTAACTTTTTTACCAGTCCAAACTAGTTCACTTTTAGAAGCATCAACTTTAAGATTTGTAGCTTTAACTTTTCCATCAGCCGCGTTAACAGCAGTAAAAGCGAACAAAGAAACTGCAACAGAAGCAGCAAACGATTTCAAAGAATTCATTGTAGTCATGATTAAATTAAATTGATTGTTTGTTATTGTATTATTGTTGTTTTAAGAATTACGTAGTTTATCCAGTAACGAGCTGATCATATCAGCTTCCTCAGGCGTTATCCTGGCCAAAGTATTTTCCCATTCTTCAATTTCGGGATCGAGACTTTTTAAAAGTTCCAAACCTGTTTCAGTAATGATCACATCAACAGCGCGACGATCGTTGGGGCAAGATTTACGATCCACCAGTTTTTTCAGCAACAATTTGTCGATCAAACGGGAAGTATTTGAATTTTTGTCAAGCATACGCTCAGCAATATCACTAACTTTGATCGGGTTGGGATGTTGCCCGCGTAAGATCCGCAAAACATTAAATTGCTGCGAGGTGATATCATGTTCCCGAAAGATCTCCATCTGCTGATATTGAATCCAGTTGCTGGTGTAAACCAGGTTCAGGCCAAGTCGCTGATAGGGGCTTCGAAATTTTTTCTGTTTTATATCGGTTTCAATAGACATAGCTTAAATCAATTATGTAATACCGTGTATATACATATAATGTTGAAACATGTAATCAGTCGAATTAAGTTCCGGTTCGTAAAAAATATTTAAAAACATTTTTTACATATTCAAATAACTTATCACAAATAACTTATAATTAAATAGTTAACAGTAAAATACAATATTGCAATTTTTATGTTTCAATTATCCAGACCATTGATTCTCGCTTCCAACTCCCCCCGCAGAAAACAATTATTAGAGGAAACAGGATTTGATTTTTCAGTAGATGTTATCCCCACAGATGAAAGTTTTCCGGAAAGTATACACACAAATGAAGTCGCTGGTTATATCTCCACACATAAAGCGGAAATGTTCCGGTCATTACATACCGATAAATTAATATTGACGGCAGACACCGTTGTGATTATTGATGATATTATTCTCAACAAGCCGAAAGATCACATAGAGGCTTTGTCTATGCTCAATATGCTTTCCGGAAAAACGCATGAAGTAGTTACGGCGGTGAGTTTACTGGCAGATGACAGTATTTATACCGTTTCAGATACGGCGAAAGTAACTTTCCGCTTACTGGAAAAAAGAGAAATAAACCTTTATATTGAACGTTATAAACCGTTCGATAAGGCTGGTGGTTATGGTATTCAGGAGTGGATCGGCATGGTGGGCATCGAACGGATCGAAGGTTCATTTTATACCATCATGGGACTGCCTGTTCACATTGTCTATCAGCTTTTGAAGCCTTTTATTATCCAATAAATCTGATGCAACCGGCTCTTCCCAAATTTATTCCCCATGTTTGTTATGAAATATTCGTCCGCTCGTTTTGCGATTCGAATGGGGATGGCGTTGGTGATATCAATGGGATAATCTCGAAACTTGACTATCTCGCGGAACTTGGCATCGAAGGTATCTGGCTGACACCGATTCATCCGGCGCCAAGCTATCACAAATATGATCCTGTCGACTATCTTGGAATAGAACCGGAATTTGGGACGATGGAAGATTTCAAACGGTTATTATCCGAAGCACACAAACGAAATATGGTGGTTTACCTCGATCTGATTGTCAATCATAGCAGCACCGATCATCCATGGTTTGTGGAAGCAAGTAAAGGAAAAGATAATCCTTACCGGAATTTTTACTGGTGGCTATCGCCAGAGAAAATTGAGGAGCTTGGTCTGGCAGAAAGGCAAACATCCGATGATTCAGATGAAGTTTATCCATGGCATATTGTGGAAGGCGATCCGGAAAAATACTACGGCCTTTTCTGGAAAGGCATGCCGGACCTCAATTACAGCTCGGACGTATTAAAAGGTGAACTTGAAAAAATTATAACTTTTTGGCTAACAGAAGTCGGCATAGACGGTTTCAGACTGGACGCTGCACGGCATATCTATCCGATTTGGGAAAAAGAAAAAAATCACGAATTCTGGAAATTCTTTAATGATGTGGTTCAAAAAGTCAAACCTGGTTCTTTTACCGTTGCCGAGGTTTGGGCGGAAACCTGGGAAGTCGCCCCCTATCTCGAAAACTTAAATGCAACATTTCACTTTGATCTGAGTTTTGCCTTACAGCGAATTGTGATTCAGGGAAAAGATGAAAACATCGTTCAGCAATTGCTTAATAGTTATGAACAATTCCGGCCTCATAATCCAGAATTCATTGATGCCATTATGCTTACGAACCACGATCAGGACAGAATCGGCAGTGTTGTAGCAAATCACCTTGAAAAAATAAAACTGGCAGCTTGTCTGCTTCTGACGTTGCCGGGACAGCCTTATATTTACTACGGAGAAGAGATTGGCATGTTGGGCACAAAGCCAGATCCATATATTCGCGAGCCATTCCTTTGGTCGGATCTGGCGGATGATCCCCAAAAAACAAACTGGCTTCACGCAGAGTTTTCTACCTTAAAAACAGTTATCCCGCTTGTGAAACAAGAAAAAGACAGTAACTCGATATTCAATCATTATAAAAAATTAATTGCCGTCAGGAAACATTCGCCGGCTCTGGCCCAAATTGTGAATCCAAATCTGGAAGAAGTCGAGTCGCTGGATGATGAGATTATCGCCTACATCCGTACCCACGAAACTTCTCCGGTTTTAATTATTCATAATTTGAATGAACATGTGAAAAATATCGGGCTGCCTCCAAGTAAAAAAGATTTCAGGAATGTACTTTTTTCAACATGCAGCGAAATTCCCGAGATTGGAGACAGTGTTGAGCTCGCTCCTTTTTGCAGTATCATTTTATCTAAATCAGCGATACAATTACCGGATTAAATCTTGTTACAGTAGTTAAGGGGGGATGTACTTCTTTATATCAGCATCTATGAAAAGCTATTTCCTGCATATGAAAAAATATATTTTCAAATCCTTACTTTTATTTTCATCAATAATAGCCATCCCTGCCTTCGCTCAAAAGAACTATCCAACTTTGGGAAAGGTGACCTACAATGATCCCAAGCTTGAAAAACTTCTGCCGAAAAATTCAAAACTGGAAGTGTTAGCCATGGGTTTTGACTGGTGTGAAGGTCCGGTTTGGGTAAAAAACGGCGGTTATCTTTTATTTTCTGACGTTCCAAAAAATACTGTTTATAAATGGGATGAAAAAAATGAGCTCTCCGTTTTTTTAAAACCATCCGGTTTTACGGGTTTAGGAGAATATAGCAACGAACCTGGGAGCAACGGTTTGATAATCGATAAGAAAGGAAGACTGATTTCCTGTGAACATGGCGACAGAAGGATTTCGGCTATGCCCTTATCAAATGCCGGAAAAATTACGCTTTCAGATAATTTTGAAGGCAAACGTTTCAATAGTCCTAATGACATTGTTGAACATCCAACGAACGGAAGTTACTATTTCACCGATCCACCCTACGGATTGGCAAAACATGAAAATGACCCGACCAGAGAAATTCCTTATTTCGGAGTGTATCAAATCACGCCTAAGGGCGAGACTAAACTGGTAATTCGCGACTTGTCCAGACCGAACGGACTCTCATTTTCTCCGGATGGTAAAACATTGTATGTAAGCCAATCGGATCCTGAGAAAGCTATTTTAATGGCTTATCCTCTTCAAGCTGATGGCTCAGTTGGAAAAGGAAAAATGTTATACGACGCAACTCCAATGAGCAAAACCGGACTGACAGGATTACCTGACGGATTTAAATTAGATATTGAAGGAAATATTTGGACATCCGGACCCGGCGGTATTTTAATTATTTCACCGGATGGAAAATTATTAGGCAAGATTGAAACGCTTGAAATTGCATCAAACTGCGCATGGGGAAACGACGGATCCATGCTCTATATGACTGTCGATGGATATTTATGCAGAATAAAAACCAGTACAAAAGGCGCGAACTGGTAAAAAAATGTCTGCTTCAATCAATCTGAAGCAGGCATTTTTCATTTATTCCCGATTCCTCGAAGGTTTAGAAGCGTATCTTCAACGCTTTTCCTGACGGCTGGCCAATTCGATTTCCCATCTTTATAAATGCGAACATACGCTTTATACAAAGTCAGCTGGTTCCCGTCAAGCCGATTTAATTCCTGATTAATATTTTCCCGGTCACCGGAAGATGCCGATTTAAAACGGTCGAGCAGACTTTCTTTCTGCTTTTCGTTTATTTCAAGCTCGTAAATAATCCGGTCTGCGACCTTATCCATTTCAGCATATTGAACACTAAGATTTTGATCCGTAGCCGGCGAGGCAATTTCTCTCCTGTCATTCCTGATTTCGGAATTTATATTTCTTTCATCCGTCCTTCCTGTGTTATACGAATTCGAAGTTTTAACAGCAGTCACCGAATCTCTTGAAGCGCTGGCATAGGATCGCCTGCTGGAATAATCCGCCCCATCCGACTTGCTCAAACTGCTTTTGAGGTTAGCGCAGGAAAAGTTCACAAACGCAGCGAGAATTAGTATGATAAAAATAGATATCCGGCGCATAGTGATTGGAATTAAAAATTATGTCTTAATCCTAAACTGAGGTTAGGATTGAAATAGAAAACTTTTGGAAGCAACTCAATATAACCTCCACCTTCAATGAAGAAAGATGTTGGTTTTTGGGCAAAGAAAAACTCCAGCCCACCAGTGAATGACGGTCCGGTAGAAATGTTATTGGTGTGAACCTCTCTGATTCTGGGATTTGGATAATATCTACGCGAATTGATTTGCACACCCACGCCGCCATAGGCCAGCATTCTTTCGTTGAACATTGGTACAAACCACAAATAGGTCCCATTCAGCATAAAACCGATATCCGCATATTCACCCTCTCGATAGGTATCCTTATTTTTTAACAATCCGGTATAAGTCCCTACGGTAATGTCAAGTGCATTTCTATCTCCATATTTACGAAGAACAACGCCCACAGGCTCACCTAATTTAAAACCAAGCGCCCATTTTTCCGGCTGGGCATTAGCAATTGAAAAAGAAAAAATAAATGCAAAAAGTAAAAGAGATCTTTTCATAAACGTGTATGAATTTTATTAAAAATTGGGTTACTCACAAGTAGGCTTTACTGGCAAAGCTGCACTAATAATATATAATTAAAACCGGGCCAATGCCTCCACCAACTGAATATTTTCTTAGACGATTAAGTTTAATTTAGGTCACTTAATTCCTTGTCAGATTTAAGGTATTAAATGTTTCCTTTTAATCAAATTATGGCTATGCTTTTGTTTCAGGATCAATTTATTTCTAATATTGACCCATATTTCCTTTATTATAAACTAAAAATTTGCCCGGTGGTTGACAAGACAAAGAGTAAAATCTTTAATTCCAAAGACTTAATTGCGTATTTTCTTGTAGCCGGAACAGGGGCAGTTGTTCAGTTGCTTTGCAGCAGTTTATTCAAAGATTGGTTTGGACTAACTTTCCAGGAATCTATTTTACCGGCCTATGCAGCTTCATTTATAGTGGGTTTTGCACTGACTAAATTATTTGCATTTAATGCCAGAAAAACCAACCAGACTAGAAGAGAAATGGTTAAGTTTCTTATGGTTGCCGTTTTTTCCGGTTTTGTTACCTACATCTTTTCAACTGCAGCCTATTATGTTTCGGACAACTACTTCGAGCAATACAATTTCTTGCTGCCGTGGTCGAAAAAATATGTTAACGTAAATGAAATGGCATGTTACATCGTCGGGATGGGATTCAGTTTTATAAGTAATTACATCTTGCATAAAACCTTTACTTTTAAAAGCACGGGTTTTTACAACCGGTTAAAGGTATTGATCCGATAAATTAGTTAGATATAAATCTTAAAAAAACCTAAAACACAGATTTCAAGAATCGAAGTTTTAGGTTTTCTACTTTTACAGAAATCGATGGATTTTAAATTCTTTCCACGATAATCGCGGAAGCTCCGCCACCACCATTACAGATCGCAGCAAGGCCGTATCTCCCATTTTTTTGTTCCAGAACAGATAACAAAGTCGTCACAATTCTGGCACCGGACGCCCCTAGCGGATGCCCCAGTGATACCGCACCCCCAAAAACATTTACTTTCTCCGGATCCAGTTGAAGTTCTTTAATATAATAAAGAGCAACTACTGCAAAGGCTTCGTTGACCTCAAAATAATCGATATCGGATAATTCGAGTCCAGCTTTTTCCAGTACTTTTTGTGTTGCTAAAACCGGGGTGGTCGTAAACCAGGCGGGATCTTGTTCAGCATCGGCATAAGCTACAATTCTAGCGACGGGCTTCAGACCTTGCTTCTCAACGGCCCCCCTACCAGCTAAGACCACGGCTGCGCCTCCATCATTAATGGTAGATGCATTTGCTGCAGTAACTGTTCCATCGGATGAAAAAGCCGGTTTTAAGGAAGGGATTTTTTCAAATTTAACTCGTTTGAATTCCTCGTCCTCATGCATAAAAGTCGATGCGCCGCCTTTTGGAGAAAGAATTTCAACCGGAACAATCTCGTTTTTAAAATAGCCACGTTCGCTGGATTCAGCGCTTAATTTATAGGAGCGAATTGCAAAATCATCCTGTTGCTCGCGAGTAATGTCATATTTCGACGCCGTCTTGTCTCCGCAAAGTCCCATTGCACTTTGGTCATATGCATCAACAAGTCCGTCTTTCGTAAGTCCATCTACAATTTCCCCATTCCCATATCCGTAACCATTTCTGGCTTTCGGTAAATAATAAGGAATTTGGGACATATTTTCCATTCCACCGGCTACTACAATGTCCGCATCGCCAAGCTGGATAGCCTGAGCACCTAAAACTATCGCTTTCATGCCTGAGGCACAAACTTTATTTACGGTTGTACAGATAACATCCGGAGATAAACCGGCAAAAATAGCGGCCTGACGCGCGGGCGCCTGCCCCAGGTTTGAGGAAATCACATTTCCCATGTAAACTTCCTGAACTGATCCGGGATCTATTCGGGCCCTTTCAACTGCTCCTTTCATAGCAGCAGCCCCCAATTTTGCGGCATGAGTTGTCGACAACATTCCGCCAAAACTCCCAATCGGCGTACGAGCTGCGGCAATAATAAAAACTTCCTCTTTCATGTTTCAGTTTTGTTGATAATTCGTTGAATCATGAGGTTTTCACGACACTATTTTACTTCAACATTAAATATAACAATCCTGACTTAAAAAGAAGAAGTTTTTACTTTGAGTCAATTCAGAGCTCCTCCGAATTTTGCGGCAGTCTATCATATTCTCCTTTCAAGGCATAATAACCAAAAATCATCAGCCCCGCGCAGATCGGGATAAAAATGATGATGATAATCGACCATTGTAATGTCGTATTGGTTCGTGCAATTCCTTCGGTTGCCGCGGCAATTTTTTCGATCGCCTGCATAACTAAAAATATAATTATGGTCGGACCGAGAACAATCCAGAGAATGCCTAAAATTCTTTTCAAAGCGTTCATATTTTCTTGATTTTTTATAGTCAGATTTAAACATAAAGTGTCGGGACGCGACATTAATCCATCACTTCGCTGTCACCCTTATTATTGATATATACCGCTCCGATTACAAAAGAAAGCGCGGCGATTCCGATTGGATACCATAAACCTGACAAGGGAGTTGAACCCTGAAAAGAAGCAACCAATGTGGCTATAAAAGGAACCAGTCCACCGAAAACACCATTACCAATATGATAAGGCAAAGACATGGATGTATAGCGAATTTGCGTAGGAAATAGCTCTACCAAAAAAGCAGCAATCGGACCGTAAACCATCGTTACAAGCAGCACCTGAAAAAATACCAATCCAATAATAATCCAATAAGTGACGGAGGATAAAGTAACATCTGCGAACGAAATTTTCCGCTCCTCGGCAGCTAATGTTTTGTCCGCATGAATTGTCTGAACGCTAATCTCCTTAAATGTCCCGCCACTTTTTAGTGTCTTTACAACCGTTGACGTAATCACAGAATCCGCTTTATCCTCGATATACTCACTGGAAATCACCGGTTCCGAAACCGATACTAACTCAGTTTTTTGAAATTCTCCAACATTGGTTGCATCGATGAAATATTGATAAATCGGGCGGTAAAAAATGATCCCCAACAACATCCCGGAAAGCATAATCCATTTCCGTCCAACTTTATCACTCCACGAACCAAATACAACGAAAAACGGGGTTGCAAACAAAATTGCCCATAAAAGGATATATCTGGATTCATTAAAATCCAGTTTACATGTATTTTCAAGAAAAGATTGCGCGTAGAACTGTCCTGTATACCAGATTACCCCCTGCCCCATTGTCGCGCCAAAAAGCGCAAGCAGGACCATTTTAAAATTCGCCTTTTTCTGAAAGCTTTCTTTCAGTGGATTGGCCGAAATTTTTCCTTCTGATTTTAATTTAGAAAACACGGGTGACTCGTGCATTTTCATCCGGATATAGATCGAAACGCCAACCAGAAGAATTGAAAGCAAAAAAGGTATCCGCCATCCCCAGTCAGCAAAAGCTTCTGCGCCTAAAATATTTTTAGTCCCTACGATCACACCAAGCGAAAGAAATAATCCAAGTGTCGCTGTTGTCTGTATCCAACTTGTAAAAAAGCCGCGCTTGCCCGGAGGCGCATGTTCGGCGACGTAAGTTGCGGCTCCCCCATATTCACCGCCAAGCGCCAGCCCCTGAACCAGTCGCAGTATTAAAACAAGGATCGGCGCAGCATAACCGATGCTTGAATAGGAAGGAATCAGTCCGATCAAAAAGGTAGATCCACCCATTAAAACAAGGGTAAGCAAAAATGTATATTTCCGGCCAATTAAATCACCCAATCTACCAAAAACCAATGCGCCAAAGGGTCTGACAATAAAACCCGCCGCGAAAATCGCTAAGGTATTGATCAGTGCCGAAGCGCCGGCATCACTCGGAAATAACTGATGTCCGATTATGACAGCGAGACTGCCGAAAATATAGAAATCGTACCATTCAATTAAGGTTCCCAGAGAGGAGGCTGCAATCACTTTGGTGATGCTTTGTGTAGCATTGTCGTCGAGCTTAGGCATTGATCAGGAAAAGGTGAGTAATGATAAAAAATGGAATGGGCTGCATCGTAAAAGGCGATGAATTAGCAGGATAAGTCATCAAAACCATTTCAATACTCATTTTTTAACGAAAAAAGCCCTCCAAATTAATTGGAAGGCTCCTGAAAAAGCTTCGATATTTTATAACAGCTGGCTATCTGTCCAGGTCGGTGTCGTCTTCGTTCAGATTTTCAAGCTCGACATCATCAAACTGATTTGTTAAATTCTCGACATCGTCATCTTCTGATTTTCTTAATAAATCAGGATTATCCTTTGGCAACTTGCCTTCTGGCGTATTTTCCGGGAAATTCGGGTATACTGGTGGTTCTAATATTGGCTTACTAGTATCTAACACATCCGGATCTTTTCTCTTGCTAATCATGATATTTTCAGTTTAAGATGTTGATTACTACACTAATTTGTAAATGATTTTCAAATAATCGTTCCTGAAAACATTACCCTGAAACCCCTGTTTTTTGTGTAGAGAATTTTCCGTTTTTGTAGAAGATGCGCGCAGTAGAAGGGGGAGATTTCGGACTGCATACTATAAATGTCATTTGGTAATCTCTGAAAACGTAATGAAATTGCCTCCTCTTGCATAATACTGATGCGATAGCGCATCCTGAATATAAAACGCACCAAAAAATTCGATTCTTAATTCCTAAACCATTTAAAAATGTTAAAAAAAATTACTACTCTGCTCCTTCTGACGACTGGATTTCTCTGCCCTTATAACATATCAGCGCAGGATTCCGTACTAATAATAAAAAAAACGAGCGACTTCAAAGTCGATGGTGAAGGAAATGCAAAAAACTGGTCGGCGGCAAATTGGTTTGACTTACAGGTTCAGACCGGGCCGAAGCAATCTGTTCCCGGAAAAGCTTTCCCGACAAAGGTGAAAATGCTCTATTCCGATAAAGGTGTTTATTTTCTATTTGACTGCACCGACAAAAAACTGACATCAACCATCATGGAAGATTTCGGGACTCTGTTCAAGGAAGATGTCGTGGAAGTTTTTCTGTGGCCAGATACCGCCGAACCGATTTATCTGGAATACGAAATATCGCCGCTTAATTATGAACTAGCCATTCTGGTACCAAATTTAAATGGCAAAATGCAGGGCTGGAAGCCATGGTTTTATAATGAAACGAATCGCGTTCAACACGAAACAAGTGCCCAAGGCGGACAGAAAAAAAGTATGGCTTCGGTTGAAGGATGGAAAGCAGAGTTTTTTATTCCTTATGCGCTTATGAATCCAATCGTCCAGTCTCCCCCTAAGTCTGGTACCAGGTGGAGAGGAAATTTTTACCGAATAGATTATGATTCTGAAACTGCCTATTATTCCTGGAAAAAGACCAGCGGGAGTTTTCACGAATTCAACAAGTTTGGCACACTCATTTTTGAATAATCCATTATCAGATCAATCCTAAATCATGAAAAAAATAACTTTTTCCTTAATCTGCTTACTATCGGCAATCATGACCCTAGCACAGAAACCGAAAACCAGAGAAATCCTTTACGTAGGAACATACACCCAGAAAGGCGAAGGAATTTATGTTTATGAATTTGACAGAACCAATTTTTCTTACAAGGAATTACAAGTGCTGACAAACAAGAATAGTCCATCCTTTCTGGAATTCCATCCGAATAAACAATTTTTATATTCTGCAAATGAGGACAATAATACGATATCGTCCTATAAAATTGATCCGGTGACGGCTAAACTAACGTCATTGAACGAGAAATCATCGGTTGGAAAAGGACCCTGCCACGTCAGCGTTGATCCAAAAGGGCGGTTTATTTATGTTTCCAACTATGGCAGTGGCTTATTGGCCGTTTATCGATTGAACAAAGACGGAAGTATCGGTGAACTTGCGGATTCTATTCAGGACAAAGGCACAGGTTCTCAAAAACCGCACATGCATTCGGTAATTCCGTCGGCAGATGGTAAATTTATCTATGCTTCCGATCTTGGGATAGACAAAATCATGGTTTATCTGGTAGACCCAAAAACAGGAAAGCTGACTCCCGGATCTGTTCCTTACGCAAACGTGAAGGCGGGTGACGGTCCTCGCCATTTTGCAATTCATCCTAATGGAAATTTTGGTTATTCCGCTTGTGAACTTAAATCGGTTGTAAATTCATTCCAGATTATTAAAAATTCCGGCGCGCTTGTGCCCTTGGAACGTGTGGGTATGGTGCCTGATGATTTTGCAGGAAAAACCTATGCGGCCGATATTCATTTTTCTCCGGATGGCAAGTTCCTTTATGCTTCCAACCGCGGACATGAGAGCATCGTGGTATATTCAGTAGATGCTAAAACGGGAAAGTTGACAACCGCTGGATATCCTGAGACACACGGTAAACATCCGCGTAATTTCCTCGTAGATGAAAAAGGCGAACTTGTTTATGTTACAAACCGGGATAATGATAATCTCGTTTTTTTTGAAAGAAACAGTGAGACAGGATTATTGACTTACACAAAGAAAGAAATCAGTATACCAACACCGGTTTGTGTGAAGCAGTTATTTTTAAAATAATAGTGTCAAACAGTTAAAATAGGTCCGGTTATTATTTAGCCGGATTTTTTTTGCTTTTGACCTGGTGCAGAAGGTCTGTATATCTTTCTTAAACTTCACGCTATCGCCAATACTCCGCTCTCGCCTTCTGCACCGAAATAATATTCTTTAAAAAATATATGAATTAACACTTACTTTTTTAATTTTATAGAATGATGATTTTTAATTCTTTAAAATTAAAAAAGTGCAAAATTAAATATCAATTTTCACCCTAAATGAATTGTATAGAGTTCGATATCTAAAAAAAGCTCTGATTACACTGATTCACACCTGGCAATAGAAAAAGATTTAAGATTATCCGATTTCAACCTAAGCCACCTTCTTATGATTACCCGTCAGAATGATCTATTCCTAATTTCGCTAATAAAAAAAGGAGATAAACGTGCTTTGGATTGCCTTTTTAAGAAGTACTACAATTCACTTTGCAAATTTGCCTATTATCTGACCAGTCGCAATGATCTGTCTGAAGAGATTGTAGCCGATGTTTTTCTTAGGATTTGGGAGAAACGAGAAAAAATTTCAGTTGAAAAAAATTTAAAGTCCTACCTTTTTATGGCAACACGGCACACTGCCATTAATTATATGAAACAGGAAAAACTGATCATGGAAGATCTGAGTGACGATATCGTTGAAGAAAATCCAGGACCAGAGGATGTATTTCTATATCAGGAACTTGAATCACGGCTAACAAACCTTATCAATTTTTTACCGCAAAAAAGGAAAGCCATTTTCCAACTGAACCGATTTGAAGGCTTCACTTATAATGAGATTGCCGAAATTCTTTCACTATCTTCCAAAACGGTAGAAAACCAAATGGGGAAGGCCATTAAGCAGTTGAAATTGCTGCAAAAAACATATCAGATATAAAAAAAAATTTGAACAGATGGGGGTATCGCCATTTTTTATTTGTCTTAACATAAGAAAGCACAAAATTTCATGTCGGATCACACTCCATGGCCATTAATCGCCAAATATTTAGCTGGCGAATGCAGCAAAGAAGAAAAGCTGGCTATGGAATGGTGGCTTGAAGAAGTTGATAACGAGATTCTGTTCAGGCAAATAAAAACCGCCTGGCAAAAGCAGTCTGAGTCCGGTTTGCAAGAAGAATTCGACCCGGAAAAAGGAATTAATAAACTTAATTGCCTGATTCTTGAATTGGAAGAATCTAATAGCAATAGCGGCAAAAAAAACAAAAAATATATCAGGATATCTTCTTTGCTGACCGCAGCGAGTATCCTTTTGTTAATCGGGTTTGGCTATTTGCTAATAAGGAATAATTTTTCTGATTTCGGAGCCCGATCCAAATCGTTCATCCAGAAAAGCAGTGGCAATGATCAGATTTTGAGCCTTTTATTACCGGATGGATCAAAGGTCTGGTTAAATAAAAATAGTAAACTGACATTTCCGGATCAATTTGATACGTCAGAAAGGATAGTTTTTTTAGAAGGAGAGGCCTTTTTTGAAGTAATTCCTGATGTGAGCAGTCCCTTTGTGGTGAGGAGTAAAAAAATATCTACAAGGGTTCTGGGAACATCGTTTAACGTCAGGGCCTACAAGGCTGACGCAACATCGTCGATTGCAGTTTCAACGGGAAAAGTTGAAGTGAGCAAGGAAATTCCAAAAGGCGATCCGATCCGTATAACGCAATTGACGCCCAGACAGGAACTGGTTATAAATACTGAAAAAGATGAGACGTATATTGATATAGTTAGCGCTTCCAATATCGGTAGCTGGCGAAAAAACCTGCTGGTTTTTCAAAACAATACTTATGCAGAAGTTGCAGCCAGACTGGAAGCAAGTTTCGACGTAAAAATACATTTAGAAGATATGGAATTCGCCAAATGCCGCGTGATGGCAAGTTTTAATGAAAACGCCTCTCTGGATGAGGTGTTGAAATTATTGAGTATTTCCAATCATTTCAATTACTCGGTAGATGGTAGCGAAGTACATATCCGGGGCGGGGTTTGTAAATAATTTTTATTTTGTAAAAAGCCGGATCAAGCTTTTTTAGCTCGTAATGAAATCATATTGATCCATTGTTAATTTTTTTCAGTACCAAAAGTTTATCATCACCTAAATCAATTTAACCTTTCTACTAAACGTATGAACCGATCACTACGTCACCATTTGCCGGGCAAATGGTATTGGAAACCCATAGCCGTCCTGATGGCTTTACTCTTTGTCATTCAGCCTTCTTTCGCCTCCGTTGCTGGCTCAGTTCAAGGAATAGGTGAAGTTAAAATATCCCTGAACCTAAAAGACGCCACGCTTCAGAAAGCATTTCTTGCCATCGAGAAAAAAAGTGAGTACAAGTTTATTGCAAGCATGGAGCGAATTGACAAGAAGAAAAAAGTTAATGTCGCGCTTGAAAATAAAAGTGTGAAAGAAGTCCTGGAAACGATTCTGGATGGCACTGGACTAGGCTATGTACAGGTTGATAACAATATTATAATCAACGACAAAGCGATTTCTAAAAACAAATCTGCCGATGCTTCGACTCAACCCCTAACTCCACAAGCGGTAATTAAGGAGATTTCCGGATTTGTGAAAGATTCTCAGGGTGCGGGAATTCCGGGTGCAAATATTCTGGTTAAAGGATCGACACTTGGCACTACCACAGATGTGGATGGAAAGTATATACTGAATGTTACAGAAGACAATGCGGTTCTTATCTTTTCTTCTATTGGCTATGCTACCCAGGAAATTCCTCTGAACGGGCAGAGTGTGATCAATGTAACACTCCTGGACGATGTGAAACAGCTTGGAGAAGTTGTTGTTACTGCGCTAGGGATCGAGCGAAACGCAAAAACCCTGACTTACGCAACGCAACAGATCAGCGGAAAACAGCTTGCTGATGTACGGGATGCCAATTTTGTAAATACACTATCCGGCAAAGTTGCCGGTATTGTCGTTACCCAGGGTTCCTCCGGGCCTGGTTCAGCCACGCGGGTTGTCCTTCGTGGAAACCGCTCTATAACAGGCAACAACAACGCGCTTTTTGTCATTGATGGAGTGCCGGTCGATAACACAGTAAGAAATCAGGTGAGCAGTGACTTCGGCGGAATAAACGGAAGTGACGGAGCTTCCAATATCAACCCTGACGATATCGAATCGATGAATGTCTTGAAAGGAGCTGCTGCTTCTGCCCTTTACGGTAGCCGTGCTGCAAACGGTGTTATTATGATTACGACTAAAAAAGGCAAGGCCGGCAAAGTTTCAGCAGACATAAATTCTGGTGTGGCGGTAGAAACTCCATTTCTGCTCCCAAAATTTCAAAATATTTATGGACAAGGCGGAGCTGGTGTTTCCACTCCAAACTCATTGCTTAGCTGGGGAGCACCTGCAACGACCTACCCGGACAACGTAAAAAACTTTTTCCGTGATGCAATCTCCACCAACAATTCTTTTGGCGTTTCTGCAGGAAGCGAAAAAGTACAGACGTATATGTCTTATACCAACAACTACAATCAGGGAGTTATTCCGAACAATGATCTGATGCGCCATACGATGAACCTGCGTATCAATACACAGATTACGAAAAAGTTTTCTACTGATGCAAAAATTACCTACGTCAATCAAAAAATTGACAACAAACCAAGATCAGGCGAAGAAAGCTCCGTGATGATGAACCTGTATAAAGTTCCTCGCAGCGTGGATCTGAATCAATACAAAACGTTTGAAGACGAAGCAGGAAAACCAACTTATTGGGGTAGCTCGGCTGGGATTTATATGAATCCTTACTGGACAATCAACCGCACTTTTGAAACTGAGAAAAGAAATCGTGTAATCGCACTTGGATCTGCAAAATACCAGATCACCGACTGGCTGAATGTCCAGGGACGCATCAGTTATGACTGGTATGCCGATCGTTTTAACCGTGGCTTCGCAAACAATACTTTGCTGTTTGCAGGCAATGGTGGTTCATACTACGACTGGAATAATGAACAATTGGAAAGAAACATGGACCTTATCGTTTCCGGAAACAATAACATTGGTAAAGATTTCGCAATCACATACAATTTCGGAGCCGGGTCTACTTACCAGAAATTTTCGCAGGTTGGTGCAGGTTCTTTTACGCTTTCAATCCCAAATCGGTATGATCTTGCTTTTGGATCCTCTCTGGTCAGGATGACTGATTACAGTGAAAAAGAACTTCAATACGTTTTCGGTACTGCATCGATCTCTTTCCGGGATTATCTGACATTTGATGCATCAATACGCAATGACTGGTCTTCTACCCTACCAGCTCCCCACTCGTATACGTATTCTGCATTTGGTGCAAACTTCATTTTATCGGAAGCGATAAAATTACCTGAATGGATCAGTTTTGCAAAAGTAAGAGGATCATGGGCGCAAGTAGGAAATGACACAGATCCATACAGACTTTTACAGACTTATGATTTTAATCAGCAAGGCGGAAATGCAGGATTTATTTCCAGAAGTACTGTAAGACCAGCTGACAATCTTAAACCTGAAATTTCGTCATCCACCGAATTCGGACTTGACCTTCGCCTGTTTCAGGGACGCCTTGGGCTTGACTTCACTTATTACAACAGCAATACGGTAAACCAATTACTGCGTCTGCCATTGGCTCCAGCTTCCGGATTTGCCGAGCAGTTTGTCAATGCAGGAAAGATTAATAACAAAGGGTTCGAATTTACCCTTTCTGCAAGCCCGCTTAAAGGCAAATCTCTTACTTGGGATGCTTCGTTGAATTTTGCAAGAAACATCAATAAGATTATCGAACTTCATCCCGACATCAAAAAAGCCACATTGGGAGGAAACACCCGTACGACTACGGCGGTTGTAGCGGAAGGTGGATCTTACGGAGATCTTGAAGCTTATGGCTGGAAAACGGACGCAAATGGTAGATTTGTAGTAAATGAAAAAGGACTTCCGGTTGTTAGTGATTTTAAGAAAATTGGAAATTTCAATCCTAAATTTACCGTAGGCTTCAATAACACGTTTAGCTACAAAAATTTCATTCTAAGCTTCCTTATCGACGGCCGTGTGGGTGGAGTTATGACATCAGGTACAGACGGGAACCTTGCATACGATGGAACTTCCGAGTACACAACCCAACATCGCGATGGGGGCTGGGTTTTGCCCGCGGTAGTTCAGAACGCAGCTGGTGTAGTTACAGAGACCGAGAACACTACCGCCGTAAATGCTGAAACTTTTTGGCAGACTGTTTCACAGGGACGTTATACCTGGGGAGAATTCTTTTCATATTCGACAACGAATTTCCGTTTAAGAGAAGCGACGCTGGGTTACAATATTCCTACGCCGCCAAATTCTTTTATCAAAAATCTACGTCTCTCATTAACCGCCCGCAACCTGTTCTTCATCTACCGTGGAAGCGCGATCATCGACATTCCCGGCCTCTCGAAACGAAAATTGCCGTTCGACCCTGATGTGAATCTGGGCGCTGGAAATTATCAGGGTTCTGAATATGGCTCACTTCCTTCCACAAGATCTTTGGGAGTCAATCTAAAATTAAGCTTCTGATCCGGTTGAAATTAGTTCAGTTTATAAATTTGACAAAGATGAAAACAGCATATAAAAAAATTGTCAGGATATCATTTATCGGGCTCCTGGCAGGTACAGCCGGCAGCCTGTTCAACAGCTGCACAGGCGATTTCGAAGAAATCAATACCAGCAAAATTGCACTTACGTCATTAAGCCCGACGGATTTGCCTTATTTATTCGCCAGAGCTCAGCAACAGGCCTCTTATTCAGCGGGTACTTATCAAACAGCGCAAAATCTTTTTGCTGATTTGTATGCCCAATACTATGCAACAACAACGCCCAATTTCCAGTCTGACCGTTACTTCATGCACAGAACGTGGATCAATTCTCACTGGAACCCAATTTATACACAGGTAGTCCCACAGCTGAAAACACTTATTGAAAACACGGAGGCAACTTCATCTGAAAATGCGATTGCCAACATATGGTGGGTTTTTTCTTTTCACCGGTTAACAGATTATTATGGACCAGTACCTTACTTTGATGCTGGCAATCCTGCCAACAGTGTTAAGTATGATGCCCAGGATGTAATTTACGATGACTTCTTCAAACGACTGGCCGCTGCCTCAAATGTTTTAAAAGATAAAACTGCGGAAACTCCATTTGGCAATTTTGATCTGATTTATGCCGGAAATGTTTCCAAATGGATAAAGTTTGCCAACACCCTCCGCTTGCGACTTGCACTGCGTATTTCAAAAGTTGATCCGGCAAGAGCCAAGACAGAAGCAGAAGCAGCGATTGCTGGCGGTTTGCTGACAGACGTTGCAGATAATGCTTTGATGACCAAAACAACTGTCGATAACAATGGGTTGGCAACGATCGCAGGCTGGGGCGAATTTAGAATGAGTGCTTCCATGGAATCGGTACTCAAGGGCTACGATGATCCACGCATTGGTATTTTCTTTCAGCCTGCTTTTAATACCAAAACGTACGAAGGATTGCGAAACGGTTTAGGATCTGCGGAGTTGATTCAGGAGCTTAATACCAATGATAACAATTCCAATATCGGCACGCGATGGATTTTAAATACTGGTGGCGGGTCTTCATGGAACAGGCAACTCGCTGCTCCGCAAGACATTATGCATACTGCGGAAGCCTATTTTCTTCTTGCAGAAGCTGCTTTAAACGGCTGGCAAGCTGGCACGGGAACTGCTCAAAGTTATTACGAGAAAGGGATTGAAGCTTCCATGGCAGGTTGGGGCATTACCGGCGCTGCTGTTACTACCTACATTTCCAGCACCAAAACACCTGTTGCACCGGCTGACCAGCAAAATTCTCCTGCATTGTCAAATATTCCAGTAAAATGGGGAGCTACAGAAGCAGTTCAACGCGAGCAAATCGCAACACAAAAATGGCTTGCCTTGTATCCTGACGGGATGGAGGCATGGGCAGAATATAGAAGAACCCTTTTCCCAAAACTTTATCCTGTGGTAAATTCGGTAAACGCGGATATTCCAACAACTTCTCACCCAAGAAGAATCCCGTTTTTACTTTTGGAAGAACAGTCTAATACAGAAGCAGTTAAAACAGCTATCGGGTTATTAAATGGCCCGGATAAAGCAAGTACGCCACTTTGGTGGGATAAAAACTAATTCTCGAAAGTTTCGAAGTGCCTCCTGGATCAGAATTTCCGGAGGCACTTTCTATTCCCACAGCAATCAAAACAAAAAATCATAATAAACCTCAATTACCAAACATTATTCTCCTATTCAGGAAAATTGAAAAAATTTAATCTCCCCAAATAGAGTATCGACACACTTTTTCTGCATCCTTTCTCTGTTATTCTGTCAAACGCGCTGTTGACAAACCTTTATCACTCTTATCAAGTCCTGTTACATTATGATAAACCGTAGAGATTTAATTAAACATTTATCCACTTTTCCTTTGTTAGGCGGATTCCTGGGGCAAGAAAGTATGGAATCGATTGGCTTCACGGCCAAGCTTCCGGCCCGGAATCTGGCAAAGGAATTAGGAATCCGCACATTTATTAATGCCGCGGGTACCTACACATTTATGACCGGTTCTCTGATGCAGGACGAAGTAGTTGAAGTGATTCAGGGAGCAGCGAAAGATTTTATGATACTGGACGAAGTTCAGACAAAAGTTGGTGAAAAAATTGCCGCGCTCACACACGCGGAAGCTGCTGTGGTTACCGCCGGTTGCTTTTCTGCTTTAACATTAGGGCTTGCCGGAGTTCTGACAGGAATGGACCAGAAGAAAGTGGAAGCACTTCCACATCTGGAAGGTACCGGAATGAAGTCTGAAGTAATTATTCAAAAAGGTCACAGCATCGGATACTCGCACGCCTTGACAAACACAGGCGTGAAGATGGTAGAAATTGAAACGCTGGAAGAGCTTGAAAAAGCGATTAGTGAGAAAACAGCATTGATGTGGTTTCTGCATATTCAGTCGGATAAAGGCCAGATCATGCATGAAAAGTGGATCGAAGTAGCTAAAAAACACGGAATCCCAACAATGATCGATATGGCCGCAGATGTTCCGCCAGTTGAAAATCTATGGAGGTTCAATGATCTTGGATTTGACCTTGTTTGCGTTTCAGGCGGTAAAGCGATGCGCGGACCACAAAGCGCGGGAATTCTGATGGGTAAAAAACATTTGATCGAAGCAGCAAGATTAAGTATGCCTCCACGTGGCTCAACGATCGGACGAGGTATGAAAGTAAACAAGGAGGAAATTCTGGGCATGTATGTGGCACTTGACAATTTCGTCAAAATGGATCACAAAAAAGAGTGGAAAATGTGGGAGGACCGCGCTTCGCTAATTGCCAACGCTGCAAAAAGTGTGAAAGGTGTGAACGTTGAAACTTTTGCTCCGGAACTTGGGAACCATACGCCGACACTGAGAATTTCGTGGGATGCTGCAAAGGTAAATCTGCCCGTTAAAATGTTACAGGAAAGTCTTCGAAATGGCAATCCTTCAATTGAAATTATGCCAGGTGAAAATAATACGCTGACAATCACAACCTGGATGCTGAAACCAGGAGAAGAAAAAATCGTTGCTACACGATTGAAAGAAGAATTGTCGAAAGCAGCTGTTTAAAGCATTTCGACCGAAATAGTATTCCTAAACCCAATTCCTAATAAAAATGAAGTTCAAATCCATCATACTCTTTTGTCTGGTATGCCTGAACAGTTTTGTTGTAAGTGCTCAGACTTACACGTTGCTGATCAAAGGCGGAACAGTGATCGATCCTAAAAATAACCTGAATCAATTAATGGATGTTGGGATTGTCGATGGAAAAATCAGAAAGATTGCAAAGGATATTGACTCCAGAGAAGCAAAAAAGGTAGTAAATGCCAAGGGAATGTACGTAACGCCAGGCCTCATTGATATCCATGGCCATGTTTTTTTCGGCACCCAGCCCGACCATTATCTGAGCAATGGCCTGCTGGCATTGCCGCCTGACGGATTCACTTTTCGTGTAGGTGTGACCACGATCGTGGATGCTGGCGGCGCCGGCTGGGAATCTTTCCCTGAATTTAAAAAGAATGTTATCATGAGTTCACAAACCCGTGTTTTATCTTTTCTGAATATTGTAGGACAAGGAATGCGGGGTGGAAATTATGAACAGGATACGAGCGATATGGATTCCAAAATGGCCGCAGCTGTCGCGATCAAAAATAAAAATGATATTGTCGGCTTCAAAGTTGCACATTTTATGGGACCAGACTGGACACCTATCAAACGGGTCGTCGAAGCGGGAACTTTGGCAAATATGCCGGTTATGATTGATTTCGGAGGCAATAATCCTCCCCTGTCGCTTGAAACACTATTCACTAAATATCTTCGCCCGGGTGATATCTTCACGCACGCCTATACCTTGCTGGACGGCAATACCAGAGAAACCATCGTGGATGAAAAAACTCAGAAAGTAAAACAGTTTGCTCTGGATGCACGAAAAAAAGGAATCATTTTTGATGTCGGTTACGGAGGAGCAAGTTTTAATTATTCTCAGGCAATTCCGGCAGTTAAGAGCGGATTTTATCCAAATACGATCAGCACAGATCTTCATACCGGTAGCATGAACGGCTCTATGAAAGATATGCTGAGCATCATGTCGAAATTCCTGGTGATGGGAATTGATCTTCCAACCATTATTAAAGAAAGCACCTGGGCACCCGCGCAGGTTATAAAAAGAGAAAATCTTGGTCACATTTCTGAAAATGCGATCGCAGATGTCGCTATATTTTCCATGCGGGAAGGAAATTTCGGCTTTTATGACAAAACTGGCTATAAAATGGAAGGCAAGCAGAAACTGGAATGTGAGATGACCATTAAGGGCGGGAAGATTGTTTATGATTTAAACGGTATAGCTTTGCCAACCGCCGCGAAATAACGCAATTTCAATTCAACCAATTAATTAAATTAAATAGTTTCTGCATGAAAAAGACCTACAAATCCTTTTTTCTGGTTCCGGTTTTAACGGCCTGCTGTGCTTTGGGCACCTTTGTTTCAAACGCCCAAACGGTTACTGATTATGAAGCACGGATCAAAGAAAAAAACATTAAGCTGATCAAACCTGTTGCACCGATCGCGAATTACGTAAAGGCTGTCCAGGTTGGAAATTTGGTATACTTGTCCGGCCACGGACCAGACAAACCGGAAGGCGGACAAATAATTGGCAAAGTGGGAAGCGACCTGACGATTGAACAAGGAAAAGAAGCAGCCCGCCTCACCGGGATTTCATTGATCTCTACCTTGAAAGGATTTCTTGGAGGCGATTTGAATAAAGTGAAAAGGGTTGTCAAATTATTGGGTATGGTGAATTGCGGCCCGGAATTTGGCCAGCAACCAATGGTTATCAACGGCTGTTCTGATCTTTTGGTTGAAATATTCGGCGAAAATGGAAAACATGCGCGCTCGGCTGTAGGCATGGGTTCTTTGCCTAATAATATTGCCGTGGAGATCGAAATGATCGTTGAGTTAAAATAAAACTATACCATCCTGACCTTTAACCTTTAAAAACATCACCATTTCTTTTCGACATTCCTAAACCCGTCGATTATGAATTTAAAACTGGTTTCTTCGTTAATCGTTATTTTTTTTACCGGATTTGTTTCCCGACCCGAATCAGAAGTTATAAATACAAAAAACGGCGGTCTGTTTTTGCCGGAAGGATTTGAAGCAACAGTCGTTGTGGACAGCCTTCCCGGAAGAGCCCGCCACATCGCCGTTAACGACAACGGCGATATTTATGTAAAAGCAAGATTCGCGGACAAGAACGAATCGGTCATTGCGCTTCGTGATACTAATAATGATGGCCGCGCAGATATTATCAAACGCTTTGGCGGCTCAGCAAAAGAGCGTGGCTATGGTACCGGAATGCGCATTCATAATGGTTATTTGTATTTTAGTTCTGAACTGATTGTCTACCGCTTTAAACTTACTGCGGGAGAACTTGTTCCCCAAAGTCAGCAGGAAGTGATTCTTACTGATGATCACACCCACGGCATGCATGAGCACATTGCAAAGCCGCTTTCATTTGATAATAAGGGGAATATGTATGTCCCTTTTGGCGCGCCTTCCAATGCCTGCGAAGAACTTTTCCGTATGCCAAATTCTACCGGAATGACGCCTTGCCCATTTCTGGAAGACCACGGTGGCGTGTGGCGTTTTGATGCCAATAAATTAAACCAGACGCAGAAAGATGGATATAAATTCGCGACCGGTATCCGTAGCGTAGTAGCGATGGATTGGAATAAAAACGATGATAATCTATATCTCGTTCAGCATGGCAGAGACGATTTATTACGGTTATGGGCAGGAATTTATTCGCCCTGGCAAAGCGCTGTTTTACCTGCGGAAGAATTTGTCAGGGTCAAAGATGGAAGCAACGTAGGCTGGCCCTATTGTTATTTTGACCAGATCCAGCAGAAAAAAGTGCTCGGACCAGAATATGGCGGGGATGGAAAAACTGTGGGTGATTGTGATAAGTACGAAAAGCCGCTCATGGGTTTTCCAGGCCACTGGGCTCCCAATGACCTTCTTTTTTATCAGGGAAACCAGTTCCCGGAACGTTACAGAAACGGCGCTTTTATTTCTTTTCATGGTTCTACAAACCGCGCACCATATCCGCAATCGAGTTATATCATCGGATTTATTCCTTTTAAAGACGGACAGCCTTCCGGCGGCTGGGACATTTTCGCTGATGGTTTTGCAGGAGTAGATCCAATCGTGAATACCAGTGACGCTGCATACCGGCCCATGGGAATCGCGATGGGGCCGGACGGATCTTTATATTTTGCTGAAACGGAAAAAGGAAAAATCTGGAAGATCACATATAAAGGCGATAAGAAATCTTTCTCTGATAACGCTCTTGCGAAGATGGAGAAAAGAAAATCGATGTCCCATATCAGAACGCCGGATCTCGTAAACGACAATCTGGATAAAGACAAACCTGTTGCCGGGGGGAAAGTTTATAGTGTGTATTGTGCCGCTTGCCACCAGAGAAATGGTCAGGGCGATTCGCAAAGATTCCCTCCGCTTGCCGGTTCGGAATGGGTAAATGGTGAGAAGAAAAAATTAATAGAAATTATGCTGAAAGGTTTGGACGGCCCCATTGAAGTAAAGGGCAAACCGTATAACAACATTATGCCGTCACACAGTTTTTTAGCCAATGAGGAAATCGCGCAAGTGCTGACCTTTATAAGACAAAGCTTTGGAAATAATGCCTCAGCCGTCGACAGTATTGAGATAAAAAAGGCCCGGCAGCATTTCAAATTATAAGAAAATACTTTCCTAAATCCGTAAATAAGTCCTTAAATGATGTTAAACAAAAAAATAGCCGCATGCTTTTTAATTACTGCTGGGGCCGGCTTCGTCAGCCTGTCATCGTTTACCGGAAATCATCATCCGGTATTAACACACGCCCAGGAGCGATGGACCGCCCCGCAATGGGCAGATACGCTGAAAAGTCCTTACCATGATGAGCCGCTTACGCTGGCAAATGGAGAAGAACTTTTCGGACTATACTGTGCTTCCTGCCATGGAGAAAGTGGTTACGGAGACGGAGCCGCCGGTGGCGCGCTGGGACAAAAACCCGCTAATTTTCATGATTCTCTGGTAAAAAAACAAAGTAATGGTTCCTTGTTCTGGAAGATATCCAACGGCAACGGAAATATGCCTCCCTTTCAGGACGTTTTCACCGCCGAACAAAGATGGCAGCTTGTTGCTTACCTCAGAAAATTGTCAGCTACCGAATAATCCTTTCTTAACCAACCATGAAAAATTTACTAAATTCTTTTCGCAAAGAAAAAATTATAGCGTTTGGTTTGCTGGCTTTTCCCTGCCTCGTACTGGCACAGGGAAGCAGAGACCAGCCCACGCTTACACCGAAGGCATTACGTGACGATATCAAAGTCGAGCATTTTATGAAAGTAGAGCCGGAGGCAGTTCGATTGATCGTCAATCCGGTCAGCGGTGATATGTATTATTCAAGTTTTGAAGGTGACGTTTATCACGTTGTCAACAAAGATGGCCAGCCAATGAGTGTTAAAATCCTGACTGCTGCAGATCATGGAATAACGCGTCTGCAGGGTGCGGCTTTTCATAAAAACACACTTTTCCTGGCCGGAAATATCAATGTAAATAATAATAAAGGCAACAAAGGAAGAATGGTTCGTTATGAAATTCTTCCAAACGATGCAAAACCTGAAATGACGGTTGTTTTTAATACGGTAGAATATGGTGCAAATAAAACGACTTTCGACCATGGCTGGAATGCCCTGGAAATAAGTCCCGATGGAAAATATATCATGGTCAACTCCGGTGCACGAACAGATCATGGTGAAGTTCAGGACAATGGGGGAATTTATCCAAACGCCCGCGACAATGCTTTGACAACGAAAATTTACAGTTTCCCGATCAATTCAAAAGATCTTTTATTAGTAGACGATACCGACAAATTAAAAGAACTTGGTTATATCTACGCTGAGGGAATCAGGAACGCATATGACATGGCTTATGACCAAAAGGGAAATCTTTTTGCCGTTTCAAATTCCGGCGATTATGATCATCCGGAAGATATGTTTTGGGTGCGCAAAGGTCGTCATTACGGTTTCCCCTGGGTAATGGGCGGAATCGATAATCCACAGCAAAATCCGGATTGGCAGCCAAATCCGGAAACAGATCCGTTTCTAAGTAAATTCGCTTTTGCCTGGTTGATGAAATATTTTCACAATGACCCGACATTTCCTAAACGTCCGGCTGGTGTCAGTTTTACACCCGCGGTCCAGAATCTGGGGCCTGATGCGAATGAATATCGCGACCGGAAAACCGGTGTGGTCATGGATGCGGATACAACGGGAGTTACAGTTGGAACTTTCAATGCGCACTCCTCCCCTCTTGCATTAGTTTTTGACATCAAAAAAGGACTTCCCAAAGAATTCAAAGGTGATGGATTTGTGATCAGGTATGCCGGAGGTGGAAAAACAGGTGCCGCCAACCCAAATCCTCTGAAACGCCAGGGAAAAGATTTATTACACCTCCATATGATCTATGACAAAAAAACGGATAATTACAAAGTACAAACAACCCGCATAGTTGATAACTTTACCAGCCCTACCGACGCCGTCATTATCGGGAATTCTTTATACGTGATCGAATATGGAGGAAAACAAGGGGGTAATAAGTCGGGCGGAAGTCTTTGGAAAATTACGATGTCAGGTGATTCCAAAGTAGCAAAAAAGAAATAACCTTTGAATAAATCCTTAACAGAAGCTAATTTTAATAAGATGAAAACAGAAAGAAGATCAATCCTTAAAAAGCTGTTCACTTCGATTGCGGGTGTTGCAGGTTTAGGAACAGTAGCTAGCGCAAAAGAAGACAGCGCGCCGGAAAAAGAAGTTGGAAACATTACAACACTGCAGGACGTACCCTTATTTTCCGGGCATACTAAATTTAACAATATGGTATTTGTTGCCGGGAAAGGCGCCCACTTTGAAGGCGATATTACCGCGCATACCAAACACGTTTTGGACGAACTGGAAAAAGAATTGATCGCAGCCGGCTCATCGATGAGCAAAGTTTTAAAATGCAGCGTGTTTCTTCATGACCTGAACGATTACAAAGCTATGAATGAGGCATATAAAGGTCGTTTTGGAGATAAACCTCCGGTTCGTACAACAGTGGCAGTTTACGGTGGTGTACCCGGAAACTCTCTGGTCGAAATTGACTGTATTGCTTACATTTAGTCTGAAAACCAAATTTCAAAATAAAATCAGATCCTGCTGAATATCTGTCATTTAGGCCATTCAGCAGGATTTTTATGGTTAAATTTCCTTTAATTAAAAATACGTTATTTTGAAGTTCTATAAATAGGCAGTATTATATTTTGGCAAATAATATTTTTTACCTTATAAATTTCATATTTCAATAATTTGACTGTTATTTTACAACAACTTATTAAAGAAGCTACTTGGATAAAAAGCAACGCATCCTTCTGGAAAATGAAATTCTTCTGGATCTCTGGCAGCAATCAAAGGCCGGTGACAGTGTTGCGTTCTGCCGCCTGGCCGACAAACTTTACCGTACGCTTTTTAATTATGCCACCAGTTTTACCAGTGACAAAGAGTATATCAAAGATGCTATTCAGGAATTATTGATACACATCTGGGAAAAACGCCAGACGATCAATATTCAGTTTGTTACGATTTATTTTCTCAAATCTCTTCGCAATCAACTTTTACAGGAGTTTCGTCGCAACAAACATCCTTTTCTTGGTATTGATGAAATTGATGAGATCACGGATAATCAAACGATCGAAACTGAAATCGAGGAAAACGAGACTTACTCGGAAAGCCAGCGCAGAGTTAGGCTTGCAATCAACGAACTTCCAAAACGGCAGAAAGAAGCGATCTTTTTAAAATTTTATGAAGGGCTCGAAAATGAACAGATTGCGGATCTGATGCAGGTCAACAGACAATCTGTTGCAAATTTGTTATTTAAAGCAATCACTACATTAAAAAGCCAGATACCCTTTCTAAGCCACTGGATACTAATTATTTATACGCTTATTTTTTAGTACCGAAGTCTCCGTTTCAAACTACCATCCAGTAGTTTATTTCTCCCTTTTAAAAAAAATCAAAAAATAATTTTACAAAATAGAGTATTGACCAATGATTTCTGCATCCTTAATCTGAATACGCCAAAATACTGCCTGACTTACGATGCGAGATTACAGAAATATACAACCCGAGGAGCTAGCTGTTGACCATTATTTCCGACTCTGGAAACTATCCAATGATACGGATGCCGGCAATTTCTGGAAAAATTGGTTGTCTGAAAATCCTGATCAACAAGATTTGGTCGACAAGGCGACTTATCTGCTTGACACTGTATTTGAGGCATTCGACGGAATTTCCGATGATGAAATTACTAACGAAATCAGTCGTTTGTCGGGAGCTCTTGAACACTCAGAAGAAAAAGAGTCGCCAAGAAGATTGATTTTCCGCCCGGAATGGTATTCAGCGGCTGCTTCCATCATTATGATCCTTGGATTGGGCTGGTGGATCAGCAATAAATATTCTACTTCGAAACAAAATAATCTTTTATACAACCAGATCATAAGCCAGATTAAAGAGCCCCTTTTGAAGGCGACCAACGAAACAAATCGCCCTAAACTGGTTTCTCTTCAGGATGGAAGTACTGTTCTTTTACAACCAAAAAGCAGCATTAGTTATCCTCAGGCATTCAAAGGTGAAAAGAGAGAGGTTTTTTTATCGG
Source organism: Dyadobacter koreensis (assembly GCF_900108855.1). Classification (GTDB taxonomy): domain Bacteria; phylum Bacteroidota; class Bacteroidia; order Cytophagales; family Spirosomataceae; genus Dyadobacter; species Dyadobacter koreensis. The sequence continues at coordinate 872,520 of NZ_FNXY01000002.1, read as the reverse complement.
GAGAAGCATTTTTTGAAGTTGCTAAAAATCCGGATCAGCCATTTTATGTTTATGCAAACAATTTGGTTACAAAAGTCTTAGGTACAAGTTTTATCATCAGCGCCTTTGAAAATGATAAAGATGTAAAAGTCGCTGTAAAGACAGGGAAAGTATCTGTTTTTGCTCTAACCGACGAAAATATGGAAACGCAGCAGGCTGATAATAAACTGGGTGGGATGATCCTGACGCCAAACCAGCAAATCGTATTTTCTCCTGTTAACCTTCGTTTGACGAGAAGTCTGATTGCCGATCCGGCCTTACTTGAAATGCCTATTCAGAAACAATCTTTTGACTTTAAAGCCACGCCGATAAAAGATGTTTTTGAGGCATTGGAGAAATCTTACGGAGTAAAAATTCTTTTCGATGCGGAGATTATGAAAAATTGTTATCTCACGGCTTCATTGTCAGACGAGCCGCTTTTTGAAAAAGTAGACCTGATATGCCGTACTATCAATGCTCGTTATGAGCAACTTGACGCAAGCATTATCATTTACAGCAAAGGCTGTACTTACCAGAATGAATAACTAGAATTACTGAGCCGGACTGGTTCAACAAATACCTACAAAGGCATCACCGGCAATACCGATTTCAGAAGTAAGAGAATTTTCCAGCGACCTATACTATTATGAACTCTAAATGAAGCTAAGCCTATGATTACAATCTTCGCCTGATTACCACAAAAAAACAAGTCGATGATGCGCCAACATCACCGACCTAAGTCATCCCATTTGTAAGCGCTTTACACCTTCCGCACTGCTGCGGATACCAGGGAATCATTTTGCCGAATTTTTCAACCCGACAAAAACAAAATTATGTCAAAATCAATACATTATCAACACGCTTTGCAGAAAATCATGCGTATGAGTCTGTATCAAGCTTTATTAGCAGTGCTCTTCACTACATTAGTTCACGCAAACACCGTGAACGGACAGCGCGTGCTTGACCAAAAAGTGACCTTACGTTTATCCAATGCCGAAATCGACAAGGTTTTGGATAAAATCGAAAATGTGACGAAGGTTAAATTCATGTATAACCCTCAGATATTTAATAACCAAAAAGGATCTTTCAAATTCCAGGACGAATCGTTGTCAGAAGTACTTGGAAAAATTCTGTCACCATATAACGTAACTTACGAAGTAGTACAAGACCGCATCATCCTGAAGCGTGAGCCTAGTACTACGGAAACAAAACCTTCAACCAAAGACGCTCCAAAAAAGAATATCACAGGTACAGTAACTGATGAAACCGGCTCCGGACTTCCGGGTGTCAGTGTTTTGGTAAAAGGAACACAACGTGGAACTTCTTCAAATGGTGAAGGAAAATATTCGATCGAAATTCCTGATCAGGAACTGGCCACTGCTGTTCTTACTTTCAGCTTTGTAGGTTATACTTCCCAGGACGTTCCTGTTGGTAACAAAACAGACGTTTCTGTTCAGCTGGCTCCGGAAGCAAAAGCACTTAACGAGGTTGTTGTAACGGCTCTTGGTATTTCAAAAGAGAAAAAAGCACTTGCTTATGCCGTGACAGAAGTTAAGGGTAGCGAGTTTACACAAGCACGTGAGAACAACGTTGCAAACGCATTGACAGGTAAAATTGCCGGTGTTAACGCAACAGGTATGTCTACAGGCCCGGGTGGATCGAGCCGCATCATCATTCGTGGTAACGGTTCGTTGAGTGGAAACAACCAGCCCTTGTATGTAATCAATGGTATGCCGATGGACAATAGCGTGCCGGGTGGTGGAAATGCATCAAACGGTGAAGGAAACAATACTGACCGTGGCGATGGTATTGGTGGTATTAACCCTGACGATATCGAATCAATCAGCGTTTTGAAAGGCGGACCAGCTGCCGCTTTGTATGGAGCGCGTGCTTCTAACGGTGTGATTTTGATCACTACGAAAAAAGGTAGAGCACAAAAAGGAGTTGGAGTTGAATTCAACAGCAACTTCTCGACAGAAAGCCTTTCGATTATTCCTGACTGGCAATATGAATACGGACAAGGCTTGGATGGTGTAAAACCAACGACTCTGGATCAGGCTAAAAGTACAGGTCGTCTTTCTTACGGAGCCAGAATGGATGGTTCTCCGGTAATTCAGGTGGATGGTCAGCTTCACCCATATTCGCCTCAAAAAGATAATCTTAAAAACTTCTATAGAACAGGAACGAATTATATTAACTCCATTGCTTTTACGGGCGGTAATGAGGTAGTTAACTTTCGTTTTGGTTTGAACAATACAAAATCAAACAGTATAGTCCCTAATTCTGATTTCACCAGACGCATTGCCAACTTAAATGTTAATGCAAATCTTGGTAAAAAATTAAGCATTGAAACTGTTGTTCAATACAACATCGAAGATGGTCACAACCGTCCAAAAGTTGGCTACGCAGATTACAACCCGCACTGGGCAACGTATTTGATTGCAAACACAGTAGATATCAGAACCCTTGCCCCTGGATACGACGCATCAGGAAAAGAAATCCAGTGGAACCCGGTTCCAGCGGCACCAAACCCTTATATGGTCGTTAATAAATTCAAAAACGACGATAAGAAAAACCGTTTTCTTGGTCAGGCAAATATCCGTTACGACATCCTTGATAATCTGTTCATTAAAGGAAGCGTGAGTCAGGATTATTATAACTTCAAATACGAATTTATTGTACCAACCAACAACGCTTATCAGCCATTGGGTACTTACGAAGCCAGAAATACGACTTCATCGGAGACCAACGGAATGTTAACATTGAACTACAATACCAATTTCTTTGAAAATCTTAGTTTCTCTGCGTTGGTTGGTGGGAACACACAAAGAAGTATTTACGACGAAACGACTTACAGAGGAACGGAGTTTACGATCCCCAACTTTTACAGTTTCACAAACCTTGCCACTTCTACTACTACACCATATTACGCAAAAACGGGTATCAACTCCGTATTTGGATCGGTTGATTTAGGTTACAAAGGATTGGCTTATATTACAATGTCAGGTCGTCAGGACTGGTTCTCGGTTTTGAATACTTCGAGCAACAGCATTTTTTACCCGGCAATCGGTGGAACGTTCATTATTTCTGACGCCTTCAAATTGCCGCAAGTTGTAAGTTTTGCAAAACTTCGTGCTTCATGGGCACAAGTGGGTGGTGCTACTGTGGATCCGTACATTATCTATCAGAGCTACGCAATGGCTCAGGGAGGACATAACGGAAGACCGGTTCAGCAGTTGAACTCTTCCCTGGTTCCAAACCCAAATTTGAGACCGTTAACATCAACTACATACGAAGCAGGTCTTGAAGCGAGATTCTTCAACAATCAGTTAGGTTTAGATGTGACTCTTTATAACCGTAAAACGACAGACGACATCGTAAAAAGTGATATCGCTGCAAGCTCCGGATATACCCAGGCACTGTTGAACGTCGGTGAATTGAGCAACAAAGGAATTGAACTTTTGGTAACTGCTACGCCTGTTAAAAAAGCAAACTTCTCATGGGATGTAAGCTACAACATGGCTTATAACAAAAGTGAGATCATCCAGCTTGCTGATAACCTGCCAACGCTGACCGTTGGAACCGGAGTTGGCGGAGGGGTTATCAATAATAAAGTAGGTGGATCTTATGGGGAAGTTTGGGGATACAAGAAAAAAACGGACAACCAGGGGAACGTTGTATACAACACGGCCAGCGGATATGCAGTGCGTGGTGATCTTGAAAAACTGGGAAGAGGTATCCCTCCATTGACGATGGGTATCACCAACACATTCCGTTACAAAAACTTCTCGTTGAACATTTTGGTAGATGGCAAATTCGGAAGCGTTGTTTACTCCAACATGTACCAGTATGCATACCGTTTCGGTTTGCCAAAAGAAACACTTCCAGGTCGTGAAACTGGTTTGACTGTAACCGGCGTGACGCCGGAAGGGGCCCCATTCTCTAAAACATGGAAAAAGGAAGAAGTTGATACATATTACGACAATGACAAGAATTACACGTCCATGTTTACGTTCAACAACGACTTCATCAAACTTCGTCAGGTTATTTTCAGCTATAACCTGCCTGTTAACAAAATCTCGTTCCTGAAACTTCAATCTGCTTCTGTTTCACTTGTTGGTCGTAACCTGCTGCTTCTTTACAAGGATAAGAAAAACAACTATTTCGATCCTGAATCAAGCTATACAAATGGTAACGCGCAAGGCCTTGAAGCCTTCGGTGTGCCAAGAACAAGAAATCTTGGTGTGAACCTGACAGTGAAATTTTAATCATTAAAAATTTTAGTGAATATGAAAAAGCTTTTAAGATTATTATATCTGGCCCCGGTGGCCCTGCTCTTTGCCTCTTGTGACAACGGGTTTGAAGAAATGAACGTAAACCCAAACGCTTCCACTTCGGTAGTACCGGGTTTCCTTTTTACGAGAGCACAATTAACAACTGTAAGCAACAATTATACAGGCGCGGCTTATTTGACCATCGGTGGATCCATGCAGCATTTTGCTACTTACAAAGAAGTTCCTGGTGCTGGCGACAAGTATTTTAACTTTTCTTACTCGACAGGAAGCTGGGCGCTTTATGGTGGTGATCCTGCTACGGCTGGCGCTGTTATTGACATCGAGCAGGTAATTGAAGCAGTAAAGACCGTACCGGCTGATGTCAACAAGCTTTCTGTTGCTCGTATATGGAAAGCATATCTGTACCACAGATTGACGGATTTGTATGGTGATGTTCCTTACAGCGAAGCAGGAAAGGCACTTACAGACAAAAACTACACGCCTAAATACGACGAACAATCTGCGATTTATGCAGATATGCTGAAAGAACTTGAACAGGCGATCGGCGCTTTTGATCCGGCTCAGGCAACTTTCGGCACTTCCGATTTGATTTACGGAGGTGACATTGCAAAATGGAAAAAATTCGGTTATTCTCTGATGTTGCGTCTGGGTATGCGCCTGACGCAGGTAGATGCCACAATGGCAAAAACCTGGGTTCAGAAAGCAATTGCCGGCGGTGTAATCACAAGTGACACTGACATTGCAACGATCGCTTATGTAGACGGGTCAGTAACTGCGAGCAGAAACTTTATTTCAAGCGGTCTGATGGGAACTGATTACGTTTCGCCGGGCGGAGATAATGTGGAAGGCGGAAAATTTGCTAAAACGTTGATCGATCATTTGAAAACAACAAAAGATCCGCGTTTAAATGTGATTTCCGTGGTTTGGGTAAAACCAACTTCTGCTTCTGCTTACGTTGCAGATACTGCCACGGCTTTGCAAAAAGGTATGCCGAATGCTGCATTCAACTCGTTGCCTCCTGATTTTGATTCTTACTCAGAGCCAAATCCAAACACGATCCTGAAATACAATGCTCCACTATTGGTTTTCACAACAGCTGAAACACACTTGCTTTTAGCGGAAGCTGCGGTAAGAGGATGGTATACAGCAACAACTGCGGAGGCTGAATACAAAAGCGCCGTTACTGCGGGTATGAAACAATGGACACTATTCGGAACTGCCGGTGTAATCTCTGATGCTAAAATCAATGCTTACATCGCTGCAAATCCTTACAAAACTTCCGGAACTGTTGAAGAACAGATCGAACAAATTTCAACTCAGAAATGGGTGGCTTTGTTCCTTGAAGATGAATACGAAATCTTCTCGAACTGGAGACGTACAGGATATCCTAAACTGACACCAACTAACTATCCAGGAAACCTGACAGGCGGAAAAATCCCGACAAGATTCCAGATTCCTGATTCAGAGGGTATTTACAACGAAGCCAACTTCATCCAGGCAAGAACAAGACAAGGTGGTACAAACAGCCTGTCAAGCATTGTTTGGTGGGATAAATAATTGCCGCAAATTCTTTTTTTTTCAATTAATAATAGCCGTATGAAAACAGAACGCAGATCAATCCTCAAAAAATTATTCGCCTCGGTAGCTGGTGTAACAGGTCTTGGCATTGCATCTTCCCAAGCAAAAGCTTTAGAGGCAGCACCTGAAAAGGAAGTTGGAAATGTTGTGAACCACCAGGATGTACCGCTGTTTTCAGGGCATACGAAATTCAATAATATGGTTTTTATTGCTGGTAAAGGAGCCCACTTTGAGGGAGACATTAAAGCACATACAAAGCATGTTCTGGACGAATTGGAAAAAGAATTAATTGCCGCAGGATCTTCGATGAAGAAAGTTTTAAAATGCAGCGTATTCCTTCATGATCTTAACGATTACAAGGCTATGAATGAGGCTTACAAAGGTCGTTTTGGCGACAAACCGCCGGTTCGCACAACGGTTGCCGTTTATGGCGGCGTACCAGGAAACTCGCTTGTAGAAATCGACTGCATCGCTTATATCTAGCAAAAAATCACATATCACTGAGATGATCTCCCCGGTCACTCAGTGATATTTTTATTTCTATCCCTAACCATTCAGTGCCGCAAATCATGCTTAGCAGAAGAAAACTCATCAAACGCCTTTCTACCGTTCCGCTTTTAAGTGGCCTGGCTGGAGGAGCGATTCCTTTTCAATCGGCCCTGGCCGCGACAGGACCGAAAGTGCCCGCACCAAGAGATTTATTTAAAGAATTGGGCGTCCGCACCTTTATCAATGCTGCCGGAACGCTCACCTATATGACCGGTTCCTTAATGCAGGATGAAGTTCTTGAAACGATCAATTATGCATCGAAAGAATTCTGTATGCTTGACGAATTACAGGACAAGGTCGGCGAGAAAATTGCAAAACTTGTTCACTCCGAAGCAGCCGTTGTTACTTCCGGTGCTTTTTCCGGAATGACCTTGGGGCTTGCAGGAATTTTGACCGGAATGGATCTTAAAAAAGTAGAACAATTACCGCATCTGGAATATACCGGCATGAAGTCGGAAGTGATCTGCCAGAAAGGTCATGATATTGTTTACAACCACGCTTTGACCAATACCGGCTGTAAAATGATCATGGTCGAAACCGTTGAAGAACTTGAAAAGGCGATTAACGAAAGAACAGCTTTGATGCACTTTCTCCATATCCAGTCGGATCAGGGAAAAATTATGCATGAAGAATGGGTTGCAATCGGTAAAAAACATGGCATTCCAACTTCAATAGATATCGCTGCCGACGTCCCTCCGGTTGAAAACTTGTGGAAGTTTAACGACATGGGTTTCAGCTTTGTAGTAGTGTCTGGCGGCAAAGCCATGAGAGGACCGCAAAGTGCTGGTTTACTTATGGGTAAAAAAGAAATTATCGCTGCTGCGCGTCAGCACATGCCGCCCCGTGGATTCAACATCGGACGTGGTATGAAGGTGAACAAAGAAGAAATTTTGGGAATGTATGTGGCGTTGGAAAAATTTATCAATCAGGACTATGACAAGCTCTGGAGAGGTTGGGAAACGAGCATTGCCCTGATCGAAAATACTGTAAAATCCATTCCGGGGATTTCAACAAAGGTGACGGTCAATCCGCTGGGAAATCATACGCCTACTTTGAAGATCAGCTGGGATGTAAGCAAAACAAAACTTGAAGGAAAAGATTTAATGGAAGCCATGAGAAAAGGAAATCCTTCGATCGAAGTGGGCGGCGGAGGCAAAGATGCTGTCAATGTGACGGCGTGGATGTTAAAACCCGGGCAGGACAAAATCGTCGCTGCAAGATTAAAGGAAGAACTTTCAAAAGTATCCTGAGCTGTAATGAATTATCAAAATATAGAAATTAATACCTTCTGAAAGTTTAACGCCTAAGGCGATTTTGAAAAGAATTGCAGATGTAAATAACTATTCCTAAATCCTTAACAAATGAAAAGAATAATCTTATCAATTTGCCTTTTGGCTGGTTGCTGCTGCATTTCCGCAAATGCTCAGAAATACAGCATACTCATTAAAGGAGGACATGTAATTGATCCTAAAAACAATATTAACGGGATCATGGATGTGGCGCTTAACGGGGATACTGTTAAAAGTGTTGCAAAAAACATTGATCCCAAACTTGCTGTGCAGGTCGTGGACGCTAAGGGAATGTATGTGACACCGGGCCTGATCGATATGCACTCGCATAATTTTTTCGGCACTAAAATGGACCAGACTTACAGCAACGGACCAAACGCGCTTCCACCGGATGGTTTTACTTTTCGCACTGGTGTAACAACAGTAGTAGATGCAGGCTGTGCGGGCTGGAAGTCCTTTCCCGATTTCAAAAGACAGACTATTGATATTTCTAAAACCCGTGTTTTGTCATTTCTGAACATTGTTGGTGAAGGGATGCGCGGCGGGACTTTCGAGCAGAATATCGCTGATATGGACCCGGTAAATACTGCACGTGTCGCCAAAGAAAACCCTGACTATATTGTCGGCGTAAAGCTGGCTCACTTCAACGGTCATGACTGGACGCCAACTGATAAGGCCGTTGAAGCAGGAAAACTTGCCAATATTCCTGTTATGATTGACTTTGGAGGAAGTACTCCTGTACTTTCTATCGAGGAATTATTCATGCAGCATCTGCGTCCGGGTGATATCTTCACGCATTGTTTTGGCCAATTATCGAGCCGTGAGCCAATACTGGATGTTAAAACCGGTAAAGTAAAACCATTTGTTTACGAAGCACGTAAAAAGGGGATTTTATTTGACGTTGGTTACGGCGGTATCAGTTTTGCATTTTCTCAGGCAATCCCGGCAGTTAAAAGCGGATTTTATCCAAATACAATTAGCACCGATATCCATACCGGAAGTATGAACGCAGCGATGAAGGATATGCTGAATGTGATGTCCAAATTTTTGGCCATGGGTATGGATCTTCAAAGTGTGATCAAAGCCAGCACATGGGCACCGGCTCAGGCAATTCACAGAGAAGAACTGGGCAGCCTGACCGTAGGCGGACTTGCTGACGTCGCTGTTTTACGCGTTTTGAAAGGTAATTTCACAATGAACGACACCGGTGTTTTTGGGTTCGTTGACTATACCGGAACAAAAATTACGGGAAAAGAAAAACTTGAATGTGAGTTGACAATCCGTGCCGGAAAAGTAGTTTATGATTTAAATGGGATTATATCTCCGCTTGTTGTTACCAAAAGAAATTAAATAGATTTTAGTAAATCAGGGGGGTTTTTGACTTATAATATTTGGATTGTTTGCCGCGCTACTACCTGGCAAACGATCCAAATTCAGTATATCAGCCCTCAGTAAATTTGAATAAATTTCATGAAATTTAAATACATCGTTGCCGCAGCGCTTTTATTTAGCCTAAGTTTTTCCGGCCAGTCTCAGGCACAAACGATTTCCAAAGAAGAACTTATTTTCTTAACCTCAGAATGGAAAGGTGAAAGATTCCCGGACGGCCGGCCAAAGGTTTCTGATGACCTAATCCGCCGGGTCAAAGAAATAGCGATCGAAGAGGCCTGGGTTGTTCTGCAAAACGAAGGATATAACTGCCAGTTTGATGGAAACTGGAAAATGATACATCAGGATGTGCCGGTTGCCGGCCGCGCACTTACAGCTCAGTTTATGCCATCACGCCCGGATGTCGAGAAAAGTATTAAAGAACGTGGCGCAAAAAATGGTCGCATTGGGAATACTAATTCCTGGCCAATCGACCAGCTTTCCAAAGGTGATGTTTACGTCGCTGATGGGTTTGGGAAAATTGCCCAGGGAACACTGATCGGCGATAACCTTGGTAATTCAATTTTTGCAAAAACAGGTAATGGGGTAATCTTCGATGCATCTTCCAGAGATCTTGAAGGTTTATCAAAAATAGAAGGATTTAATGCTTTTGTACGTGAATGGGACCCCTCCTACTTGAAAGATGTTGTATTGACCGGATTAAATACGCCGATCCGTATTGGTCGCGCGATTGTTCTTCCAGGCGATCTTGTTTTGGCTAAAAGAGAGGGAGTTATTTTTATTCCTGCACATTTAGCTGAAAAAGTGGTTATAACGGCTGAATTTATTGCCTTAAGAGATAAGTTCGGAATTTTGATGCTTAAAGAGGGAAAATATACACCCGGACAGATCGATAGCCAATGGTCGGATAAATTGAAAGAAGACTTCCTGAAATGGCTGGATAAAAATCCAAAGGAAATTCCGATGAAACGTTCTGATCTTGACGAATACATGAAAAAAAGAACCTGGTAATACGTAAGGAAGAAAATATGAAGTAATAATCTCCTGTTTTCTTCCTTTAAATGCATCCATTTAAAAATTGCATAATTAACATAATTTTATGAACATTTATAAGCTCTTGTCTGGTGTTGCTATTTTGTGTCTGGTCGTTGCACTTTACCTTGCCGTATCAGGAAATCTTGATCAGGCTGGTCCTTTTTTTATTGGTTTCTTTCTTGCGCTGGCCATCAGTTTCAGAGGTTCGGATTCGCTTAAAGGATTTACTTATACAACAATTATTTTCGCTGCTGTCACCACAGCTTTATATTATCCTCAATATTTCCAGGAATTTAATGGTTTCAAATTTGCCGTTTTAATTACTCCACTTATCCAGATTATTATGTTTGGGATGGGAACCTCGATGAGTTTTGATGATTTTGTGGGTGTCGTAAAAATGCCGCGCGGTGTCTTTATTGGCGTGGTAAGCCACTTCTTGATCATGCCGCTTTTAGGATTTACGCTTGCAAGTGTAAGTGGTTTCCCTGCTGAAATTGCTGCCGGAATTATTTTGATCGGATGTTCGCCAAATGGTATGGCTTCCAATGTTATTTCCTATCTGGCAAAAGCAAACCTTGCACTTTCAATTACGATCACGGCGATTTCAACCATGCTCGCTCCGGTAATGACGCCCATGTTAATGAAACTTTATGCGGGTGCATTTATTCAAATTGACATGCTGCATATGATGTGGGATATTGTTAAAATGGTAATTATCCCGATCGGGGCAGGACTGATTTTCAATAAATTGTTCAGCGGAAAAGCGAAATGGCTTGATGATGCCATGCCTCTGGTATCGATGTCCGGGATTGCATTTATTATTGTCATCATTACCGCTGCAGGAAGAGACAGTTTGCTGACAATCGGACCGGCATTGATTGGATTAGTATTGATCCACAACTTATTAGGCTACACGCTCGGTTATTTCTCCGGAAAATTATTCAAAATGAGCGAGCGCGATTGCCGTACCATTGCTATCGAAGTGGGTATGCAAAATGGAGGCCTGGCATCGGGTATCGCAAAAGAAATGGGAAAAATGGCAACTGTCGGTTTAGCACCTGCGGTATTTGGACCATTAATGAATATCACCGGATCAATCCTGGCATCCTACTGGCACAGAAAGCCGACAGGTGACGAGGAGACTTATGTGGAGACCGGTAGAGCACATTAATTGATACGACGCCCTTTTTAGCCCTGAAAGGGCGTCGTATTTTAGGATGGGGCAACGCCCTATTGGATTGGCCGATTGGATTCGGAATTAACAATTCGGATGTGGGAATTCGGAATTGTATAACTCCCACATTCCGGATCAATCGGGCGATGCCCGATTCTAGGATATTACACCCTTTCAGGGCTAAATTTAATTAATCCTCTTTTAAGATTAATTGCATGAAGACGAGGTCTAACCATTGGTCGAATTTGTAGCCTACCTCCCTCAAATACCCTTTTTCTACAAAACCATATTTTTTGTGAAATTCAATGCTTCCCCGGTTCGAGGCATCAATACCTGCGATCATAGTATGCAGTCCTGATTCCTTTGCTCTTTGGATTAAACTTCCCAAAAGCCTTCCTCCTACGCCAATTCCTCTGGATTTCTCGTTAAGATAAATCGAATGTTCCACACTGAATTTATAACCGATTTTCGGCCGGAAAATATTGTAGGATCCATATCCGATTACTTCTCCTTCAAATTCTGCCACGATAACAGGCATACCGTCTGCGATCATTTTTTCAAACCAGGCCGTTTGCTCTTCGAGCGTCCTGATTTCATAATCATATATGGCAGTCGATGTAAGAATAGCGTGGTTTATTATTTCCAAAATAACCGGTAAATCACGGGGAGCAGCATTTCTTATGATAAGATCCATTAAAAGCAGATTCTTTTTGAGGTGTTAAAAGGACAAATTCAAAGTTAGCTCATAATTAGTAAAACTTTCACAGTTTCCCTATCATCCAAAATCAGGATCAAAGTAATTTTTTTTTTGAAACTCCATTTTTTCCAATAGCTTTACGGAAACTTTAGGGGTGTCCCGTATGCGGACTGAGATAATACCCTTTGAACCTGATGCAGTTAGTACTGCCGATAGGGAAAAGTAAGAGATACCGCCAACGTATCTTAATGAATCTTTCGCAAGGTCCATTCCTGAAGTTTTTATCATAAAACAGTTTTTCAGAATGGAAATCAGCATTAATCAGCAACGTACAGAAATTCCCGAAAGCTTCTCGGTCGAACAGCTTTTGTCCTTTTTGTTCGCAGATTCCAAAAAAGGAATTGCCATTGCCATCAACCAGGCCATCGTACCAAAGACTGAATGGCCTGTCCGTATTCTTCATCCCGAAGACAAAATAACCCTGATCAGAGCAACTCAGGGCGGCTAATTCAAAAAAAGGACATATTCCAAAAACTTTCCTTCAATCCATATGGCTAATCGCAAACGCTAACAGCCATCTAAAATCCATTCATCCATGAAAATTGAAAAGACGCCCAACACCGAAATAATTACCCGTACACCTTTTCCAAAATCTACAAAGATTTACGTGAAAGGGCAACTTCATGACATATCCGTAGCGATGCGTGAAATAGCGCTTACAGATACCAAAGTACATGGAAAAGCAGGTTTAGTTGAGAAAAATCAGTCCGTAACGGTGTACGATACCAGCGGTCCTTTTACTGATCCAAACATCGAAATCGATGTAAAAAAAGGACTTGAACCATTAAGAACTTCCTGGATTTTAAACCGCGGCGATGTAGAGCAACTGGATTCGATTTCTTCTGAATATGGTACAAAAAGAAAAAACGATAAAAGCCTTGATTCATTAAGATTTGCACATATCAGTAAACCGCTACGTGCCAGAGCCGGCCAGAATGTTTCTCAATTGCATTATGCAAAAAAGGGAATCATTACGGCAGAAATGGAATATATCGCAATTCGCGAAAATCAGCGTATTGAAGAACAGATTAGGGAATTAAACGGAAAAGCCAATACACTGTGTCATCAGCATGCCGGACATAGTTTTGGAGCAAACACACCTAAAAATCTCATCACACCAGAATTTGTGCGAGCAGAAGTAGCTGCCGGAAGAGCAGTTATTCCGGTCAACATCAATCATCCGGAAAGTGAACCAATGATCATTGGCCGCAATTTCCTGGTAAAAATCAACGCGAATATTGGAAATTCCGCTGTTTCGTCGAGCATTGAAGAAGAAGTAGAAAAGGCGGTTTGGGCGTGTCGCTGGGGCGCAGATACGATCATGGATTTGTCAACCGGAAAAAATATTCACGAAACCCGTGAATGGATTATCCGAAATTCTCCGGTTCCTATCGGCACGGTTCCAATTTATCAGGCTTTGGAGAAAGTAAACGGAAAAGCCGAAGATCTAACCTGGGAATTGTTCCGGGATACTCTAATCGAACAAGCCGAACAAGGTGTCGATTATTTCACAATTCACGCGGGTGTTTTGCTCAGATATATCCCGTTGACAGCCAGACGCATTACCGGAATTGTTTCCCGTGGCGGCTCGATTATGGCAAAATGGTGCCTGGCACACCATAAGGAAAACTTCCTGTATACGCATTTCGAAGAAATCTGCGAGATCATGAAAGCGTATGATGTCGCATTTTCGTTAGGCGATGGATTACGGCCGGGATGTATCGCAGATGCCAATGATGCGGCGCAATTTTCGGAACTGGAAACTTTGGGTGAACTGACAAAAATTGCCTGGAAACATGACGTCCAAACCATTATCGAAGGTCCCGGTCACGTGCCGATGCATTTGATCAAGGAGAATATGGAGAAACAACTGGAGCATTGTCAGGAAGCACCGTTTTACACCTTAGGACCATTAACTACGGATATTGCTCCTGGTTATGACCACATCACTTCGGCTATCGGCGCGGCGATGATTGGGTGGTTTGGTACAGCGATGCTGTGTTATGTAACTCCGAAAGAACATTTAGGTTTACCCAATAAAAAAGATGTAAAGGATGGTGTGATCACCTACAAAATCGCAGCCCACGCTGCCGATCTGGCAAAGGGACACCCGGGTGCGCAGTATCGCGACAATGCATTAAGTAAGGCTCGCTTCGAATTCAGATGGGAAGATCAGTTTAATCTGTCACTGGATCCGGACACTGCAAAAGAATTTCACGATGAAACTCTGCCTGCCGAAGGTGCCAAAATCGCGCACTTCTGCTCCATGTGCGGCCCTAATTTCTGTTCAATGAAAATCACTCAGGATGTAAGGGACTATGCGGAAGAAAACGGATTGATGGAAGAAACTGTGCTGGAAGAAGGTATGCAGGAAAAAGCAAGAGAATTTGCTATCAAGGGCAGCGAAATCTATTTATAATGAAACTATTAGCCATATCCAATCCTGAATTTATCCCTGACGAGGCTGAGCTAATCAACAGCCTTTTCAGGGAAGGATTGGTGTGTTTACATATTCGGAAACCTGAAAGCAGCGAAGACAAATTCAGAGCACTGATTAATAGAATCGATCCGGATTTTATTGACAGAATTGCGATTCATCAGCATCATAACCTTACGGAAGAATTTGGAATCAGGAGACTTCATTTTACGGAGAAAGACAGAAAAATGGTCGATCCTGAAATTCTAAAAACCTTGAAATCTAACACCTTTCTTCTAAGCACATCGATCCATGATTTAGCCGAAATGGATAGTCTTTCGCCGTATTTTAACTATGCGCTTTTTGGGCCGGTATTTGACAGTATTTCTAAAACGGGTTATAAACGTGTTTTGCCAGATGATTTCTATATTAAATCTGAAAGTAAGAAAATAACCTTAATCGGATTGGGTGGAATTTCGACTGAAAATCTTGAAATAGTGCGTGAAATGAATTTTGACGGGGCGGCTATTTTAGGAATGCTATGGAGGGAACCGGAAAATGTAATTGCCAAATTTCGGGAAATACGGGACGTGGTTAATGTAATGAATTGATATGGAAACAATCATGAAAATCCTGAATCAACACGAAAACCACAAACCACCGCAAAACCACGAATCAACTTGGAAACCACAATCCACATGGAAACCACCAATAAACATGGAAACCACGAACCGCCGCGAAAACCGGGCGATGCCCGATTCTAAAATATGTAAGCCCGTTGGGCTTTTCCCGTGGGAAACAATAAGATATTTTAAATTCTAGTTTGAGCTAGATTTTCGTTGTTCCAACGACCCTGACGGGGGTCGCATATCTTAGCCCGGGGTTTTACCCTGGGACTTCGGGGCGAATGAACAATCCACAACAATTATTCCGAATACAAAAATTTAATTAAATCAGCCATGATCGATAAACTCCAATTTATATCAAACCAAACGAATGACCTCAACCACCTCGAAAGCATCAAAATTGCATTGGATGCTGGTTGCCGTTGGATACAGCTTCGTATGAAAGATCAACCCTTCGAAACTGTTCTCGCAACAGCCGTCGATGCAAAACATATTTGTGATAATTATTATGCAAAACTCATCATCAATGACTTCCCATTTATTGCCAAAGAAATTGATGCTTACGGCTTGCATCTTGGCCTGAACGACATGCAGATAGCTCACGCAAGAAAAATTGTTGGAAAAAAAATGGTTATCGGAGGAACGGCTAATACGCTGGAAAATATCCTGGCCCGGATCAAAGAAGGTGCGGATTATGTAGGTCTTGGCCCATTCCGATTTACATGTACCAAACAAAATCTGAGTCCGGTTTTAGGTATTGAAGGATACCGTAATCTTGTGGAATCACTTAAAAATCTGAAACACACAATTCCACTGATTGCGATTGGCGGAATTAAACAAGAAGATATTCCCGAAATTCTCGAAACCGGCATGTATGGAGTCGCCATATCTGGTTCGATCATAAATGCTGCAAATCCGAAAAATATGGTTTACAAAATCAATAAAGTATTATGTTAAAAATAGCTGACAAAGAATTTTCCTCGCGATTGTTTACTGGTACGGGAAAATTCAGTTCATCAAAACTAATGGAAGATGCATTGACTGCCTCTGGTTCAGAACTCGTAACAGTCGCGTTACGCAGGGTTGATATGAATAGCCAGGACGATGACATACTTATGCATTTAAATCATCCGAAAATAAATCTCTTACCTAATACTTCGGGCGTGCGGACAGCCAAAGAAGCGGTCTTTGCCGCACAACTGGCAAGAGAGGCTTTGGAAACAAACTGGCTCAAACTGGAAATTCATCCGGATCCAAAATACCTGATGCCTGACCCGATCGAAACACTACTGGCAACGGAAGAACTGGCCAAACTCGGTTTCATCATTCTTCCTTACATCCACGCAGATCCGGTTTTATGCAAGCGTCTGGAAAATGCGGGTGCCTCGGCCGTCATGCCGCTCGGATCGCCCATTGGAAGTAATAAGGGATTAAAAACAATTGATTTTCTTGAAATTATCATCGAACAAAGTAATGTTCCCGTAGTCGTTGACGCCGGAATTGGTTCGCCTTCGGATGCCGCAAAAGCGATGGAAATTGGTGCGGACGCGGTTCTGGTTAATACAGCCATTGCCGTTGCAGGTAATCCGGTTCAGATGGCGATTGCTTTCAAGATGGCCGTCGAAGCAGGCAGAATGGCTTATCACGCACGATTAGCAAAACAAGGAAATCATGCCATTGCAAGCAGCCCTTTAACCGCTTTTTTAGATGAAGAATTTTAAAGATTTATTCGAAACTTACAGCTGGGAGGAGGTTAAGGAAAGTATTTATTCCAAAACAAAAACGGATGTTGAACAGGCTCTCCATGCAACAAAACGATCTTTGGAAGATTTTAAAGCCCTCGTCTCACCTGCCGCGGCAAAGTACCTGGAACCAATGGCACAGCTTAGCCAGCAGTTGACACGGAAGCGGTTTGGAAAAGTTATCCAGCTTTATATTCCACTTTACTTATCGAATGAATGCACCAATATTTGTACCTATTGCGGGTTCAGTCTGGATAACAAAGTGCGTCGAAAAACGCTTTCGGACGAAGAAATTTTAAAAGAGGTTGCTGTCATTAAAGCACTTGGTTATGAGCATGTATTACTCGTGACCGGTGAAGCGAATCAAACGGTGCACGTTGAATATTTTAAAAGAGTACTAAAATTAATCCATCCTTACTTTGCCCAGATTTCTATGGAAGTTCAGCCGCTGGATACCGGGGAATATACCGAACTCATTCCATTGGGTTTGACTTCGGTGTTGATCTATCAGGAAACTTATCATAAAGAAGATTACAAAAAGCATCATCCAAAAGGAAAAAAATCTAACTTTAATTACCGTTTGGAAACGCCGGATAGATTAGGTCGGGCAGGTATTCATAAAATGGGATTAGGTGTTTTAATCGGTTTGGAAGATTGGCGGACAGATAGTTTTTTTACAGCACTGCATCTGAATTATCTGGAAAAAACATATTGGCAAACCCGTTACAGTTTGTCATTTCCAAGACTTCGCCCCTTTTCTGGCGGGCTGGAACCGAAAGTAGAAATGAATGACCGCGAACTGGTGCAACTCATTTGTGCCTATCGTTTGTTCAATGAAGAAGTAGAAATTTCGTTATCAACCCGGGAATCAGAAAAATTCAGAGACCATTGTGTTCAGTTGGGGATAACTTCTATAAGTGCAGGATCTAAAACAAATCCAGGTGGATATGCCGTTGAACCCGAGTCTTTGGAGCAATTTGAAATATCAGATGAAAGAAGCCCGGAGTTGATCTCGGCAATGATCAGGTCAAAAGGATATGAGCCTGTCTGGAAAGATTGGGACAAGTATTTTGTTAGTTAGGTAACACAGAAATTTGTAGGTCACAGCGGTTTACAGAATAATTGAGGGTTAAACAAACAATAATTCTAAAAGAAAGCTCTGTGTGACTCCTTTTATCCGCGCGGCGTCCGGCTCCATTAACCCTGTGTAACAAAAAAATATGGAAGCAGAAGAAAGAAAAAGATATAGCCGCCAGATTATTTTACCTGAAATGGGTATTTACGGGCAGGAAAAACTGAAAGCCGCAAAAGTGCTTGTCATTGGCGCGGGTGGCTTGGGCTGTCCGGTTTTGCAATATTTGACTGCGGCCGGAGTTGGAACGATTGGTGTGGTTGATGACGATACGGTTGATATTACAAATCTTCACCGTCAGATTTTATATTGCGCCGATGATATTGGAAAAGGAAAAGCAGAAACGGCTGTTCAGAAGCTCTCTGCCATGAATCCTTTTGTCAACCTTATTGCGATACCAGTCCGTTTGGATGAATCAAATGCGGCTCAAATCATTTCCGCTTATGATTTTGTAATCGACGGATCTGACAATTTTCCGACACGTTATCTTGTCAATGATGTTTGTGTTGAACTGGATAAACCTCTTGTTTTTGGTTCAATTTTAAGGTTTGAGGGTCAAGTTTCTGTTTTTAATTACAAAGGCGGGCCGACTTATCGGTGTCTTTTTCCGGAAGCAGAAGAAGGTGATAACTGTGAAGTAGCCGGCGTAATTGGAATTTTGCCTGGAATTATCGGTACTTACATGGCGAACGAAGCCATTAAAATTATCTGCGAAATTGGCAACATACTTTCAGGGAAATTATTGGTATTGAATGCACTTGGCAATACAAATAACGTTTTCATTTTTAATCGTTCCCCTGAATTCCCGGTTATATCAATTGAGAAATCACCTTTAATTTCAAAAACAATTCCTGAAACTAAAATTAAGGAAATGTTTTTTTACGATCTGGAAAACAGACTTGAATCGAAATCCGGTGATTTATACCTTATTGATGTAAGGGAAAATTATGAATTTGAGGAAGATTTTATTGGTGGCGAAAATATCCCTCTTTCAGAATTACCTGAAAACATTGCCCATTTTCCGATGGATAAAACGATTGTATTTTATTGCACAACTGGCAAGCGAAGCCGCATCGCAGCAACTTTGTTAGCGAAAAGTGAATTTCAGGGTCAAAGTTTTTGGGTCAAAAAGGCCTAGTATAATATAAACGTCATGCAAATCCTGCCCTCCCCGTTGCTTTCTCAAATTGTAAAACATTTTCTGATCATTGAAAATGATAAAACTGTTAATGTGCAGCACAGAATGTTTGCGGATGGCAATACGGGCCTGGTTTTCAATTATCAGGATCCGATTTTACATGTGGAAAATGGTTTATTTAACATTCTTCCTAATATTTTCATTTACGGTCAGCCTGCAACCTTTCAAAATATTATTTCAATTGGTAGAATCGGAATGCTTATTGTGGTTTTTCATCCCTTCGGATTGTCTTCATTACTACGAATCCCTGCGATAGAATTGAAAAACCAGATTCTGGATCTTAAAAATTTTTATCCGATTGAGACACCAATTATATCAGATCAGGTTATAAGTTCGGTTGATGTATTTAACCGAATTCACATAATAGAAAATTTCCTGACGGGTAAACTTAAAATTCAAAATCCTTCCTCAAATCTCGCCAGCCAGGCCATCGAAATCATAAACAAAAACAATGGTAATCTGTCAGTTAACAATTTGACCTCCTTTCTGCAAGTAAGTGAGAGACAATTGCAAAGAAGTTTTGAAGAACATATAGGAGTTTCTCCGAAACGATATTCAGGCATTATCAGAATTCAGCATTTTTTAAAATTGCTTCGTACCAATAATTCTTCACAAAAACCGCTTACCGATTTCGTATATGATAGTGGCTTCTTTGATCATGCG
This sequence comes from Dyadobacter koreensis, assembly GCF_900108855.1. GTDB lineage: Bacteria > Bacteroidota > Bacteroidia > Cytophagales > Spirosomataceae > Dyadobacter > Dyadobacter koreensis. Next base: position 852,659 of record NZ_FNXY01000002.1, on the reverse strand, counting down.
CACTTGATAAGAGAAATGAAAAATATTTCTGGCATCACACCAAGTCAATATATCAGCCAGAAAAATTTATTGGCTGCTAACTTCTTACAGATTTCTGTAAAATAATTCGCCCTGTCGGGTTTGTACAATTTTAAAAACCTGCCGTTTCCTACTTTTGGATCGTTTACTAAAACGAGAAAAAAAATATGGAAAAGATCAAAATTGCTACCGCACAATTCGAAAACCGAAGCGGTGACAAAATCTACAATCTCGAAATAATCGACCAACTTTCAGCGCAGGCGGCAGCAAAAGGTGCACAGGTTATTGCCTTTCACGAATGCTCAATAACGGGATATACTTTCGCACGAAATTTGTCAAAGGAAGCCTTACTCGATATCTCAGAATTAATTCCGGACGGACCAAGTATTCAAAAACTAACTGAAATTTCCCGTGCAAATAACATCACAATTCTTGCCGGATTGTTTGAAAAAGATGCGAAAGACAAAATGTACAAAGCTTACATCTGTGTTAATGAAAACGGATTGGTGGCCAAATTCCGAAAGCTTCATCCCTTCATAAACCCGCACTTGACTCCCGGAAATGAATATGTCGTTTTCGATTTATTCGGCTGGAAATGTGGAATTCTGATTTGTTATGATAATAATATCATTGAAAATGTAAGAGCAACAAAATTGCTCGGAGCCGATATTATTTTTATGCCGCATGTGACCATGTGTACACCTTCAACACGGCCGGGTGCAGGTTTTGTTGATCCGGAATTGTGGAAAAAACGGGAATCTGATCCAACTTCGCTTCGTCAGGAATTTGATGGTGCCAAAGGCCGCAGCTGGCTGATGAAATGGTTGCCGGCGAGAGCTTATGACAATGCGGTTTATGCTATTTTTTCAAATCCGATTGGTATGGATGACGATCAATTGAAAAACGGCTGTTCCATGATTCTGGATCCTTACGGAGATATTATCGCCGAATGTCGTGAACTTGATAATGATATAGCCATTGCGACTTTAACACCAGAAAAACTGGAACGTGCAGGTGGTTTCAGATATATCAAGGCGCGGCGGCCTGATTTGTACAGAGATATTCTCGGAAAAGAGCATCAATCTGATCAGAAGGTTGTTTGGCTGTGAAATAACCAAATCGACAGCCCGCAAGGCACTACATAAACAATTATTGAATATTTTAAACAGCAATTAATTTTAAATTAAATATACTCTATTAGTTTGGTAGATTTAATCGTTTTAGTAGCTTTGCATATTAACTACACATGGACTGAATATAAAACCACTTGCAATGTTACAAAAAGTGCTCTCTTTAAAACTTCCAACAAGACCCGTTTGGTACATTTTACCGATCAGTGTATTCGTACTTTTCGTAGGATTTTTGTTTCTAAATGGCACAATATCCGTTACAGAAGAAGGAGTTTCAAACTTTTTGGAAAGCGATTTTGCATTATATCTACTGGTAGGTCTGGCGGCACAGCTTGTTGACGGTGCGTTGGGAATGGCTTATGGAGTTACCTCAACATCATTTCTTTTAAGTCTTGGCGTCACGCCGGCCGTGAGCAGTGCCAGTGTTCACGTGGCAGAAATGTTTACTACGGGAGCCTCCGCCATTTCGCATTTCAGGTTTAAAAATATCAATAAAAAACTGTTCAGGGGCTTACTCATACCGGGAGTAATCGGCGCAGTGACCGGTGCTTACCTTCTTTCTGACGTAATCGACGGAGATTTGATCAAACCTTATATTGCCTTTTATATGTTGATCCTCGGTCTGATTATTATACGTAAAGCCATTCAGAAAAACTTTGTTAAAAATAAAACGAAGCGCATAGGAATTCTTGCTGCAACCGGCGGTTTTCTGGATTCTATCGGCGGCGGAGGGTGGGGACCGATCGTTACTTCCACGCTTCTTGGCCAGGGTCGTGATCCCAGATATACGATTGGGTCGGTGAACGCCGCAGAGTTTGTCATAACATTTGCCAGTGGAATAACTTTCCTTATTTTCCATGGCGTGAACAGCTGGCAGGTTGTACTAGGTCTAATCGTAGGCGGCGTTATTGCAGCTCCTTTTGGTGCATTGGTCGTTGGTAAAATTAAACGTAAACCTTTGATGTTAATGGTTGGAATTCTTGTCATCGGATTAAGTCTTCGCACTATCATTCTCAGCATCATCTAATCGAAGAGAGTTTATAACGTCCGGAAGCCCCTTTTTTATCCGATATTCTTCATTGATTTTTGTAATGCACCTTATCAAAAATCATTAGCTTTGCACAAACCTCTTTTCTGCATTATGCTTTCTGATTTTGGTTATATACTACTATTTATTATTGCCGCACTGGTACTGATCGGAGTTGTTCTCACGGTGGCAAAATTGCTTCGCCCGGACAGGCCTAATGAAGAAAAACTCACGACCTACGAATCCGGAGAGGATCCTTTGGGTAATGCGAATATTCAGTTCAATGTGCGCTTTTATGTTGTGGCTTTAATATTTGTCCTTTTTGAAATTGAATTATTGTTTCTTTTTCCCTGGGCTGTGGTTTTTGGGAATGAGGATCTTATCGAGCAGACAAACGGACAATGGGGTTGGTTTGCAATGGCTGAAATGACTGTTTTCGTACTCATTCTGGTTCTTGGTCTCGCCTATGCCTGGGTAAAAGGTTATCTTGATTGGGTTCGTCCACAGCCTCAGATACCCGAAGTTAAATCACCAGTTCCGGCAGATTTATATAAACAGGTTAATGAACGATATAAAAAATCCTGATACGGAATTTTGTTTTTAATATCAGGTAAAAAAAATCCATCCTCCTTCGTAGGCGGATGGATTTTTTGCTTTCAAATTATTTCTAATGCATTCTGCCCCACATCCGATGTGATTTTTTTGGGAAGAAAACCAGCCCAAGCTGGGCATACAACTGGTTTGGCTTGAAGGAAGGCAAATCCGTTATTTTTACGTCATCTCCTCTCCATCGGCCCATTCTCGCAATTGGCAAATGATAAGTAACTTTTCCACTGATATAAATCTGATCATACACTTTTGGAAAAAGATTCATTTTATAATCGGCTCCAATACCTGCGTGAAGGTTGAAACTACCATTGTGCAGTTTGGCCGTATTATAAGCGTTAGGGTTTTGCACAACTTGCGAGAAACTGGCAGTCCGGTCATTTTTTACTTTGACCTGATATAACATTAAATCCCAGCCGATAGGGATAAGCAGATTCCAGTGCTTGGAATTTACAAATTTCGGGCTTCCATCGACACCGATGCCTATACCTCTGAAAATTCCTTTACTTACATTTTCGTCCCTGCTGTGCTTGGTGCTATTCATTAAAATAAGCCGGCTTTCCATAAAAAATTTTTCAGTCTCCATTCGTTTTGCAAGGACGATCGAAGCCATAATATTCTCAAAAGGCTTGATACCCAGCGCTCTCATTTCATTACGAATGCCTTTAAAACTGTTATTGCCAAGCAGTCCGACTTCCGCATAGATTGCCATGCCGCTTTTATATTTTTTTGCGGTCGATGTTGTATCGAAACTATCCTGGGCTAAAGCTGTGTTGAATAGTGAGGCAAAGAAAAGAATACTTAAAAGTAATTTGTTTTTCATAACGGGATAAGTTGAAGTGTTTTTAATCAAATGTGAATCAAAGCCCGTTTCTAGTCATTTATAATTACTTTTGTACAGAAACAGATTTGCTCTGAACTGAACAAATATTGTACCAGAGAATTACCATTGAAAGCGACCGCTGATGAGTGAAAGAATCAAGACCGGCGACGGAGGGATTATACTTACAAATGCAGAAGACTTAATGAACTGGGCTCGGCTTTCGTCCCTGTGGCCGATGGGTTTTGGATTGGCATGCTGTGCGATCGAAATGATGGCAACCTATGCTTCCCATTATGATCTGGAACGTTTCGGGATCATGCCACGCCCTTCCCCTCGTCAGTCAGATGTAATGATTGTAGCCGGAACTGTGACCTTCAAAATGGCCGACAGAATTCGTCGTTTGTACGAGCAAATGCCTGAACCCCGTTATGTTATTTCGATGGGGAGTTGTTCAAACTGTGGCGGGCCCTATTGGGAACATGGGTATCATGTCGTGAAAGGTGTGGACAGGATCATTCCCGTTGACGTGTATGTTCCCGGATGCCCTCCCCGACCTGAGGCATTAATCGGAGGTTTTATGAAATTACAGGAAAAAATCCGTGGCGAACATCCGCTTGCGCCTGAATTATTTCTTGAAATGCAGGATGGCGTTCCGGCCTGATCATTCAAGATCCCTTCCTTTCATCCCAATTTTAGAAGCCCATGACTTTTGAAGATATAAAGCAAATTCTTAGCGCGAAGTTTGGCGAAGACATCGGTTCAGAAGAGAAGGGCATCCAGCCTATTCTGACAGCTCCGACAAATAAGATCGCTGAACTGTGCAAATTCCTTTTTGAAGACGATAGACTTTATTTTGATTATCTGGCATGTATTACGGCTCTTGATAATGGACCTGTTCTTGCCACGATGGAATTGGTTTACAATTTGACCTCCATACCCTATGGCCACGATCTGATGATCAAGATCCTTTTCCCAAGAAATATGGAGGATCAGCCACTTCCGAAGATTTCTACTGTGAGCCATATATGGAAAACCGCTGACTGGCACGAACGGGAAGCGTTTGACCTGATGGGTATCAACTTTGTCAATCACCCGGATATGCGTCGTATTTTGCTCCCGGAAGATTGGGAAGGTCATCCTTTAAGGAAAGATTACCACGCGCAGGAAAAGTATCACGGAATCCATGTGCGGTATGAAAATGAATAAGTGGATTGAAAAATAAACGTCATCTGTAATATTTGGTATAGACAAATGCATCAGTATTTATGGTGATATACTGATATGCAGCCAAAATCCCACGCAAAGATGTAATTCGATTTTATTTAAATCTCCAAAAGGGCCGCCAATCTTGCAACCAATCTCAGCGCTCCAATTAGAAAATACTTATTTTCTAATTGGAGCGCGCGATAAAACTGCTCAAAAAGCTGCTCCGGAAGTAAGCCAGGAAGCCCGGCTTCCGGAAACTATTTCCCAAGCAAACAACCTATAAGCTGCTTCGCCAGTAAATTAGCTGGATACCAAATCTTTGACTGATACTCTTTGATACCGGACTCATTATATTTTGCAAGACAAATTTGGTTGCTTGATAAAGCCTCAGTATTTTTCGTTATTAATTACTGATCATCATGCAAACTAAATTCCCCCTGACGTTATTCGTTATTTTATTATGCATTTCTTTTAACGGAATTGCCGCAACCGACTCCTTAATCATCAAAGGCCGTGTTCTGAATTTGACGGGCCGGTTATACCGACAAGCACCAGTCATTACTTTTTCCAGAAACAATATTCTCCAGCCGCAATCCGAAATTACGAAACTTGCCGACCTTCAGGTGGACGGAAGTTTCCGGGTTTCTCTGCCGATTCTTTTTCCTGAAGAAGAGATATATCTGGATTACAGCGGAAAAGCGGGAACGACATTTCTTGGTTCAAAAGGTGAAATCGAAATTACGTTCGATGGCGACTCATTATTAACAGCAAAAAAGCTATTCTATTTTGCCGGAGTTAATGCAACAGCTAATAATCAATATCCTCAATATCTGGATGCGCTGGCCAGGGAACTCGCGGCAAACAGTGTCTTGGGAGCCCGGTTTTATCAGAATTTTTGGGAGAAAAGTCCTTCAGAAGCAGAAAAAGCATCTTCAAACAGAGCTGAAATACGGAATGCAGCTATTTCTAAAATGACCTCGACGGTGCCCGATCCGACACTTTCGCAATGGGCGCAATCCATAAATCAGGATGAGAGACTTCAAAATCTTTATGAGTATTATCTAACCAATCAAATGGAGATACCATCCGGGAACTCTGTGTTGACTGAAATTTCCCGGCTTAACCAAAGTCCATTGACTGCTCAGCGGGTATCTCTGGCAAATCGATTTGCTAATTATGCTGATATTTTGAAGGACGAAAAAACGGCATCCGGCGCAAAAACAACTTCGCTTCAGGTAAAACTGATGGCAACGATGATCAGAGATAACGTTGGTCCGTTGACAGATGACGAAGCTGAAAAGCTGAATACGATTATCGAGAGAGGAATAGCTGAAAAGATCGAGCTCGATTTTCTTAATAATCTTTACAAAAGAGCAAGTTCAAAATTGGACCTGTTTTTCGCATACGAAGCGGACGGACGAGCGAATTATTCTTATTTTGACAGTACTGCCGCTGACTTTTTAAATGCGCGTTACCTTCCAAAGAATCTTTACAAATTTTCATACAAAAACCAGGTTATCCTTAATAAATATATTCAGACAAGAATAAAATCACCTCATTTCCGCCAGTCGCTGGATGAGATTGTTCGGCTGGAAGTAAAGGACAGCGCTGATATCAGCAAAATGCAGGCCTTCCGTAATCTTAAAATACAACCAACAGAAGTTTTGCCTGAATACTGGCTTTCAGAATCAGAAGGACGCGGAAATGACTGGCTCAATACGATCACTGATCTCTACAAAGGCAAAACACTTTATTTATTGAAATGGAATATTGACGATAGTAAAAGTCGGGAAGATCTGGAATATGCCGCGTCATTGCGTGCGCAATTGCCAAAAAACGTTGAATTTATTTATCTTCATCTGCCTACCGAAGAGACAGCAGTGTCCAATGATCTGGTAAAACAATATATTGTAAGACACCAGCTGAAAGGCGTGCATATGTTTTTGAACAGTAATCAACTTATGGAATTGCTGATCAAGCTAAATCCTCTTGACGCGGCTACTTATGCAATTATGAAACCTAACGGAAAATTCGCAACAAAAAAGGCTCCGGCTCCAAATAAAACTGCCGAAATAATTAAAGCCATACAGCAGGCGGGAAATTAATGGCAAATTGTTACCTTAACCAACTTCATTAAATCTTAATTTACAAAATCAGGATTAATCTTACTACATCTGACATTCGTACGTTTATATATTGTTCAATGATTTGTTCATTTCTATGTGCCCATGTTTAGATTTTTGTTCCTGTTCCTGATCATCACCACAACCACACTGGCTCAACGGGCAGACAGTTTGCGCAACAGTGGCATGAACATGGATAGTGTGCGATATACGAATCTAAAAATCCGTATGTCCAAGACAAAATTTTCAAGATCATTATACCGGCTTCTCTTCCGTGATGTTTATAATCAGGGAAAAAAAGGCGAGATCAAGGCAATCGAAACGAACCCCTTCACGCAATATGAAGGAATGGTAATCCGGAAAATTGTGATCAAACAGCTGGATGTTCTGGGCGAATCTGTATACGATACCACACGAAAAGGAAAACAACTCGAACGATTTTTAAGCAAAACTTTCCACACCAATACGCGCGAAAGAATTATCCGAAAATCCTTTTTGAGGTTTTCAGAAGGAGACGAAATCCAGGCCAGTGTTCTCCGTGACAATGAACGTTTATTGAGAAGAAACGGAACGATTACCGATGCCCGGATAATCGTAATTCCCCGCGCCGATGTTACCTGGATGGCTGACATTCTGGTACTTATTCAGGATTCCTGGTCATGGAATATTTCGGCCAGCCCGAGTAAGTTTAATAAGTTCAGCCTTGGACTTAACAATACAAACGTTAACGGAACAACACACCAGCAACTCACAAAAATCCGGTATGATGCGGGTGATACGATCCGGAAGTTTCAGTTTCGTACGATCTACACGATTCCATACATAGGAAAAACTTTCATCACCGGACAGGCCAATTTTATTTACGAAAGAGATCAGGAAATCCAATCACTTGTATTCTCACGCTCTTTCCTTACAACAGAAACAAAGTATGCGGGCTCGTTAGAGGCCGGGCATGCGAAGCTTCGGCAATTTAAACGAAATCTCGACGACCTTGATGAAGAAAGCCGGTATCAGACCGGGTTCTATTATTATGATATCTGGCTGGGAAGATCTTTCAAATTTCCTTTTAAAAATTCTTCATTAAGCGAAAAATCCCGGCTCGTATTTGCCATGCGGCACAATAAATACAACTATACGCGAAGGCCAGAAGTCCGCGCCGATACAAATATTATATACTGGGACCGGAGTGCAACTCTGATGAGCTTTGGCTATTCAAACCGAAGTTATAAAAGGGACGTTTTAATTTACGGCTTTGGTCGGACGGAAGACGTTCCTGTCGGAAATTTATTGGCCGTAACCGTTGGACAGGAAAATACAGAATTTGGCCAGCGAGGATATGCCGGGGTTCAATATGCTTCGGGAAATTATCTGCCCGGCAGTGCCGGATATCTTTATGGATTGCTCAATGTCGGCTCTTACTTTAAAAACCACTCAAAACAACCGGGTGTTATCAGTGCGCAAACAAATTACATCAGTAAATTGATTCCTTTTCGATATAGCTATTTCCGGCAATTTTTAACAGTGCGATATACCCGTGGCCTTAACCGTGATCCGGTCGACTATATCAATATCAGCAGAGAGAACGGAATCCGGGGTATCAACAGCGACAGGCTGATCGGCACTAAAAAATTCACCCTAGGGCTTGAAACCGTTTATTTTTCTGAAAAAAGTTTACTTGGATTTCGTATTGCTTACTATGTTTTTGCTGATTTCGGACTCGTTGCGCAAGACCGTCTTCATCTTTGGGATACGCCGGTTTATCAGGGATATGGCCTGGGGCTTCGTTTGCGAAACGAAAATCTTTCGATCAACACACTTCAATTGCGTTTTGGTTATTATCCCAATATTCCCGGAAGTTCTTCAAGCATGCGTTATGCGATCGAAGGGAATACGCCTTTGCGTCTGCGTGATTTCGATATCGCTGCGCCTTCCATGGTTCCCTATCAGTAGCTGGCTCGTTATGGCATGAAAATCGACCCTAAAAAGAATAGCCAGGACAAATATCCACCCAGGCCTCCCACCAGACCTGCCAGTAGAAATGTAGTTTTTTCCTGACCGGGAATAAATTTCTCATAAACGATCCACACCAGGACCAGACCAATGATTGCGAGCACAAACGAGATTGACCAGCTGTCCAATGCAAGATAACGGGCAAGGACTGCTTCATCATTTCTCCGCGGAAAACTCCCCTGCCGAACTGCAACAAGCAGATCGAAAATATAATTGACCGGTTGTCTAAGCCAGAACAAGGCGATAAAAATCACCAGCCAGTTTTTAAATGATAAAGTTTCACCAGAAAACTTTTTCCTATTAAAGAAGGCGATCAGTAATCCCAAGGAGCCAATAAGTATTGTGAGCACCGGCCCTCCCAGCGTTATCAAAAACGCTTCGTCTCGGATATTTTTAATCATCGCCTCGTAGTCCTGCTTTCTGGGAAAGTACTTGTTCTCATGAATTTTAATCCGTTCGTCTCTTGTCAGCCCGTCAAAAAAATCCTGATAACCCTGATTTGTCCATGAAGTTGATCCATAACTCACGCGCGCCTCATAACCAAGGTATTTTGCTGTGAAAAAATGTCCATATTCATGTACAATCGTAGCAAAAACAGATGCTGCAAAAAATCCCAGAATAAGACGATAAAGCAACTTATTATCAATTTCTCCCATACAATAATTTACTACATCATTGCTTCACCAAACATCATTCTTAAATCTAGCTTCCTATTAACGAAACATCGTTTTTAACAATACCTGTCGTATACACTTTTTTTAGACATTCAGTATTCTTTTTCCAATATGTGAATTAACTTTGTGGAATTTTTGAACGAACCCCTTTTAATCAAAAGGAAAAAAGTATCAGGTACGCTCCGAAGTTATTAAAAGTTATTTCCAAAATTCTACAAATTACCATTTACTGTGCCCAAAAATCCGAATATCAAGTCCATCCTAATTATCGGTTCTGGTCCCATCATCATTGGTCAGGCCTGTGAGTTCGATTACGCAGGTTCACAAGCAGCCCGCTCACTTCGTGAAGAAGGTATTGAAGTGGTGCTGATCAATTCGAATCCCGCGACGATCATGACGGATCCAATCAGCGCTGATCATGTGTATCTGCTGCCTTTGGAAAAAAAGTATATCATCGAGATTCTTGAAAAACACAAAGCACTTGGCAGGCCAATTGACGCTGTTTTACCAACTATGGGTGGTCAGACAGCTCTAAACCTTGCAATTGACTGCGACAAAGCCGGCATTTGGAAAAAGTACGATATTGAAATTATAGGTGTCGATATCAAAGCAATCGAAACCACGGAAGACAGAGAGAAATTCCGTCTGAAAATGCTTGAACTTGATGTTAACGTTTGTAAAGGACGTACGGCAAGATCATTTCTGGAAGGAAAGGAAATCGCTCAGGAAATCGGTTTCCCACTGGTAATTCGCCCGTCATTCACCCTGGGTGGAACTGGTGGCGGTATCGTGGAAAATGAAAAAGATTTCGATCAGGCGTTAAATAATGGCCTCCATGCATCGCCAACACACGAGGTTTTGGTAGAACAGAGTGTATATGGCTGGAAGGAATATGAGTTAGAATTGCTGCGTGACGGTGCCGGAAATTTCATCATCATCTGCTCGATTGAAAACTTTGACCCGATGGGGGTTCATACAGGAGATAGTATCACGGTAGCGCCAGCGATGACATTGCCCGATACACTGTATCAGCAAATGCGCGACCTTGCCATTAAAATGATGGACGGAATCGGAAAATTTGCAGGTGGATGTAACGTTCAATTTTCTGTAAATCCGGCGGACGACAAAATCATTGCGATTGAGATCAACCCACGTGTTTCCCGCTCTTCTGCACTTGCGTCAAAAGCAACAGGATATCCGATAGCAAAAATCGCTGCGAAAATGGCGATCGGTTACAATCTTGACGAATTAATCAATCCAATTACCGGAAGTACTTCCGCATTTTTCGAACCTTCAATTGACTATGTAATTGTAAAAGTTCCTCGCTGGAACTTTGATAAATTCCAGGGTGCTGATCGTACACTAGGTTTGCAGATGAAATCTGTGGGCGAAGCGATGGGGATCGGCCGTAACTTCCAGGAAGCATTACAGAAAGCTTGTCAGTCTCTTGAAATTCGCAGAAACGGACTTGGTGCCGACGGACGCGAACTTCGCGATCAGGAAGCTATCAAACATAGCCTGGCGCATCCAAGCTGGGATCGCCTGTTCCATATCTATGATGCTTTCAAGATCGGCTTGTCTTTCAAAACAATCCAGAGTCTGACCAAAATAGATGCCTGGTTCCTGCGTCAAATCGAAGAAATGATCGAGCTGGAACACGAGATTGAAAAATTTGATCTTACAGAGCTTCCAAAAGAATTGCTGTTAACGGCAAAGCAAAAAGGATATGCTGACCGTCAGATCGCTCATTTGCTTCATACAAAAGAAAGTAAGGTTTACGACAGACGAAAAGAATTAGGTATCAAGCGTGTCTACAAATGCGTTGATACGTGTGCTGCCGAATTCGAGGCAAAAACTCCATACTACTACTCCACTTTCAATTCTTCTCAGGACATGCCTGACAATGAATCGATCGTTTCAAATAAAAAGAAAGTTGTTGTTTTAGGCTCGGGCCCAAACCGTATCGGTCAGGGAATAGAGTTTGACTACTCTTGTGTTCACGGCGTTCTGGCTGCAAAAGAGGCTGGTTATGAAACAATTATGATCAACTGTAATCCTGAAACTGTTTCGACAGATCCTGATATTGCAGATAAACTATACTTTGAGCCTGTTTTCTGGGAGCACGTTTTTGATATCATCGAACATGAAAAACCGGAAGGTGTGATTGTTCAGCTTGGTGGACAAACTGCGCTTAAAATGGCTGAGAAGCTGGACAAGTATGGTATCAAAATTATCGGAACCAGCTACAATTCTCTTGACTGGGCTGAGGACCGCGGTCGTTTCTCTCCGTTATTGGAAGAGCTGGAAATTCCGTATCCAAAATTCGGAACCGTAAGGACTGCTGACGCAGCTGTTGAGCTGTCGCGCACACTTGGTTTCCCGCTTCTTGTTCGTCCAAGTTATGTCTTGGGTGGTCAGAACATGAAAATTGTGATCAATGAGAAAGAATTGGAACAACATGTTGTTAAAATTCTTCGTGATATCCCTGATAATAACATTCTTCTGGATCACTTCCTCGAAGGAGCTCTGGAAGCAGAAGCAGATGCAATTTGCGACGGCGAAGACGCTTACATTATTGGTGTGATGGAACATATTGAGCCAGCGGGTATTCACTCAGGCGATTCTCATGCTGCACTCCCGCCTTTCGATTTAACGGACGATGTGATCCGCCAGATCAATGAATACACCCGTAAAATTGCTTTGGCAATGAACGTGAAAGGGTTGATCAACGTACAGTTCGCTGTTAAAGACGGCATTGCGTATGTAATTGAAGCAAACCCTCGGGCGTCACGTACGGTACCGTTCATATGTAAGGCATATCAGGAACCCTATGTTAACTACGCTACGAAGCTGATGTTGGGTGACAAAAAACTAAGCGATTTCACTTTCAACCCGGTTAAAAAAGGTTGGGCGATTAAAATCCCGGTTTTCTCATTTAATAAATTCCCTAATGTAAATAAAGAATTAGGACCTGAAATGAAATCAACAGGTGAAGCGATTTACTTTATTGATGATTTGCAGGATGATTTTTTCCAGAAAATTTACAGCGAGCGTAATTTGTATCTAAGCCGCTAGTTTCGGAAATATATAACAAAAAAATCCCGGCTCATCACCGGGATTTTTTTGTTAACTCGCACCGATCTGAGATTGATTAAGCACCATGCGAACCTGCAACAAAAAAAATTGAGCCCGGAATCTTTCGATCCGGGCCCAATTAAATTTCAATTAAAATATCTTTTTCTTTATTTTACTTCTTCATAATCCACGTATTCACCTCCGCGAAAACGTGATTGATTTGCATCAGGTGGCACGCTATCAACTCTAATTCCTGCTTTTGTCTTCTGTTCATAAGCCTTTGCCTGTCTTTTTTGCTCCTTTACAAGTTGCCTTCCAACTAATAAATGAAACATAAACCGGCGAAAAACCGGAACAAACGCTAATAATAAAAAGAATATAACAAGAATATTAAATACAATTTTCATCTTTCAAAAGTTTTATACCTCTACTGTAACGAAAAACCCGCTCGAAATAACACACGAATATAACGAAAAGCAACGAAATCATCCAACACACTATAAGAATGGTTTTAGTTATGGACGGACGGTTAAATTCAAACCCCGGCCGCTTTCGCATGCTCAGGTTCGGGGTCTTCGACATATCCCGGAGGCAATACTTTCGGGGTAAGGATTAAGCGCAGCGACTGGTCAAAAGTAACGTAACTCCAGAACCAGTTAATGAACGTAAGAATCTTGTTTTTCACCCCGACGATGGAAATCAAATGGATAAACATCCAGGTTAACCAGGCAAAAAATCCCTGAAATTTAATAAACGGCAAGTCAACCACAGCTTTATTTCTGCCAATTGTCGCCATTGAACCTAAATCATTATATACAAACGGTTTCGGAGGTTTTTCATCCAGCGCCCTCCAGATATTTTTTGCCAGCGCCTTTCCTTGCTGCATGGCAGGCTGTGCCAGCTGCGGATGCCCGTTTTGAAATTTCCCTTCACTCATGGATGCTACATCCCCTATTGCAAATATGTCAGAGTAACCCTGCACACGATTAAATTCATCCACTTTAATCCTTCCTCCTTTTACCAGCACATCCGGGTTGATTCCATTCATTACATTCGCTTTCACTCCCGCTGCCCATACAAGATTATCTGTTCGAATTTTCATACCTTGTTTCGTGACGACATATCTTCCGTCGTATCCGGCTACAGACTGACTTGTCAAAATAGTGACACCCATTTTTTCCAGATATTCACGGGACTTTTCTGAGGATTGTTCCGACATGACGGGGAGCAGTTTATCCAGCCCTTCCAGCAAATAAATTTTCATCATCGAAAAGTCAAGTTCAGGATAATCTTTCGGGAGAATATATTTCCTCATTTCTGATAAAGTTCCGGCAAGTTCTACGCCTGTCGGTCCACCACCTACTACGACGACGCTCATTAAGCCTTCGCGCTCGTCATCCGTGTCAACCGCTAACGCATCTTCCAGGTTTTGAAGCATCCTGTTGCGTAAGGCAAGGGCTTCGGATACTGACTTCATCGGTATGGCGCGTTCTTCAATTTCTTTCATTCCGAAATAATTCGTTGTTGCACCCGTTGCTATAACCAAAAAATCGTAGGTTATTTCGCCAAGGCTTGTATCCAGGGATTTGCGGTCAGTATGTATCGCCGTTACTTCTGTAACTCTGATATGGACATTTTTTTTAGACTGAAAAACCTTTCGAAGCGGGAAAGATATAGAACTCGGTTCGAGCCCGGCCGTTGCGACCTGATAAAACAAAGGCTGAAACTGATGGTAATTATTCTTGTCGAGGATGACGATCTGTAAATCATCACGCCGGGCAAGCTCACGTGCAAGCGCAAGTCCGCCGAAGCCGGCTCCGATGATTACAATTCTTTTATATTGGGTATATGGGATATTCGGAAGCATAGTAATGGTATTTGTAGTTTACAAAAATCGCAGCTACAAATACCATACCTACAACGACTTACACCGTTGCTTTGCTATTCTCGATCACGCGTTCGTAGTAAGATTCATAATGTGGAAGAATCTTCGCTACATCAAATTCTTTGGCACGAGCCAGTGCATTTTCTTTAAAGCGGGGAAGATTTTCATCCTGCAAAATATAGGCAGCATGTTTTACCATATCATCCACATCGCCGATATCACTTAAAAACCCTGTAACACCCGGAATATTAAGTTCTGGCAAACCACCTGCATTAGAAGTAATTAGAGGCACTTCACAAGCCAGAGCTTCCAGTGCTGCCAGACCAAAACTTTCAGATTCAGAAGGCATCAGGAATAGATCGGCAACAGAAAGTACTTCTTCGATCGCGTCCAGTTTTCCCAGAAAACGAACATCAGGCAACATATCAAGATCTCGGCACAAACGTTCGATACGCGCACGGTCCGGTCCATCACCAACGAGCAATAATTTACTGGGGGTTATATTACGCAGCTGATGGAAAATCATAATCACGTCATCAATTCTTTTTACCTTACGGAAATTTGAAGTGTGGACGATCAGTTTTTCGTTATTCGGACAAATAGCAAGTTTGAAATGATCTTTCTTTTGTCTGTTAAAACGGCTCAGATCAATAAAGTTTGGAATAACTTCGATATCCTTGGTTACAGCAAAATGCTTGTAGGTATCATTTTTAAGTGATTCAGAAACCGCCGTAATCCCATCAGACTGATTGATACTGAACGTCACGACCGGCTCATACGACTCATCCTTACCGACAAGCGTTATATCAGTTCCGTGTAAAGTAGTGATGACGGGAATATGAATTCCCTGTTGAGCAAGAATTTGCTTGGCAAGGTAAGCGGAGGAAGCGTGAGGAATTGCATAATGGACATGCAGCAGATCCAGTTTCTCCATCTTGACAACATGAACCATATGACTCGACAAAGCGGATTCATAAGGCGGGTATTGGAACAATGGATAAGCAGGTATATTTACTTCATGGTAATAAAGATTTTCATTGAAAAAGTCCAGTCGCTGAGGTTGGGAATACGTAATGAAATGTATTTGATGCCCTTCTTTTGCTAGTGCTTTCCCTAGTTCCGTAGCAACTACGCCACTACCTCCAAAGGTTGGGTAGCACACAATGCCTATTTTCATAATTCTAAATTTCTATGTTCTTAGTGAAATAATTTAAGTTTAAGCACGACGAACTTTTATAAACAGACGGGTGATTCATAGCTAACACAAAATCAGCAGTTTTTTATCCCGAAGTGTAAGAGAAAGATTTTATTAATTCCTTAATTGACATAAAATGAATAATTTTAATGTCTGAACCTGCTTATATTTTTAATAACCTCCATGAATGTGTCTGTAAGACCGAAAGTGAGATTTTGGGATTTTGTTGCCGGGAGCGTGCGTCTGGTCCGTATGAGCAATTTGGTTATTGTGGCTATCACACAGTACCTTACAAGAATATTACTGATCGGACCCAGGCATGAATGGAAGAATATAATCAGCGATCCTGATCTGTTCGTACTTTCTCTTTCCACCGTTTGCATAGCAGCGGCAGGCTACATTATCAATGATTATTTTGACATTAAAATTGATATCGTAAACAAACCTGAACGCGTTGTCGTAGGCCGGTATTTAAAAAGGCGCTGGGCAATGGGCGCGCATCAGGTTTTAAATGTTCTGGGAGCAGCTTTGGGATTATTTGTCAGCCCCTGGGTTTTTCTGGTCAATGTTGTCTCGATCACGATGCTTTGGTTTTATTCTGAACGGTATAAAAGAGCGCCCTTCATCGGGAATTTCATTGTGTCGCTTCTGACAGGATTTACTTTGCTGATCCTTACACTGCGATATCCTGAAAACCGTCAGCTGGTTTTTATTTATGCAGTTTTTTCTTTCTTCATTTCACTCATCAGAGAGATTATTAAGGATATGGAAGACATTCGCGGCGATGAAGCCCATGGTTGCCGGACGCTACCCATAATTTGGGGAATCAGGAGAACCAAGCAATTCCTTTATTGTGTAATTTTCATTTTTGTAACAACCCTCTTTTTCATGGCGCATACGCTGAATAATCCCGTACTCGCCGTGTTATTTTTACTGTTATTGTTCCCCATTGGCTGGTTGGTTTATTCGCTGAGCTTATCTGACACGCGCCGTGATTTTAAAAAGATCAGTTCGTTGTGTAAGATAATCATGTTGTTAGGTCTGGTTACTATGCTCTGGGCTTAATAAGTACCGAAAATTATTTCGACGAGCTGTTACAATTCCTGGCATTGTTTCGACTAAATCATCTGAAAGAGTATCCATTAACCTAAACGAGTTTCATATGAAAAGTAGAATTCTACTATTACTTGCTGTAATTTTTTGCGGCATCGCCAGTGCAAAAGCCCAGGAATGTATGGGCACAACCATGAAAGCCGGCAGTGGTTTTGAAATGGCAACATACGACGGAAAAGGAAAATCGACCGGAACCATAAATTACAAAATCACAAAAGTATCGTCACAGGCTGGTATGTCTGTGATTACGATTGAGATGGAAATTTTCGATACGAAAGGTAAATCGGAAATGAAAAACACCTACGATATGAAGTGCGACGGAAACACTTTATACCTGGATGCCAGTACGTTAATCAATCAGGAACAAATGAAGTCATTTGAAAACTTTCAAATGAAATATACCTCAACAAATATCGAATTTCCTAACAAATTCACGGTTGGAGAAAAATTGAAAGATGCTTCACTGAAAGGTGAAGGAACTTCCGGCCCTATGGGTATCACCTTCAACATGTTGATTTCAAATAGAAATGTGGAAAGTCAGGAAAAAATAACAATTCCGGCAGGATCATTTGACGCTTACAAGATTACTTCGGATATGTTGATGGAAACCAAAATGGGATTCGGAATCAAGCTGCAAATGAACACGATTTCATGGCGCGCACCGGGGGTTTTGTGGGATTTAAAAACGGAATCATACCGTAAAGGGAAACTTTTCAGCAGAAGCGAACTGACGAAAATTTACTGAAAGAAAGATAAGGTTTTTGTATGCTATAAAAAAGAACGGCTTCCGAATTAACCCCGGAAGCCGTTCTTTTTTATAGCTTTGCCAATTATTTCAAAATTTCACGAAAGATTGAATTCGTAAATTTTCAACTTTCAGTTCTCAACTTTCAATAAGAATGAAACGTATTGCCATTTTCGCATCGGGTTCCGGTTCTAACGCTGAAAAAATCGGCGAATATTTTGCAGAACGATCTGATGTGCAGGTAACCTTAATACTCACAAATAATCCGAAGGCCGGAGTGATTCAGCGCGCTCGCAAGCTACATATTCCTGTTGTAGTTTTTGACAGAACAATTTTTTACGAAACTGATAAGATCCTTGACCTTTTAACCAACAGTAAGATTGATTTAATCGTTTTGGCAGGTTTCATGATGCTTATTCCAGCAAAACTGGTCGAAGCATTTCCTGAACGAATGATTAATATTCACCCGGCCCTGCTTCCAAAATTCGGTGGCAAAGGTATGTATGGAAGTTTCGTGCATGAAGCGGTTGTTGCCAGCAAAGAAAAAGAATCAGGTATCACGATTCATTTTGTAAATCAGCATTATGACGAGGGAAATATTATTTTTCAAACAAGCTGTGAAATTTTGGAGACCGATTCGCCGGATGATGTTGCCGATAAAATTCATCTTCTGGAGCACAAACATTTTCCAAAAGTCATTGATGAAGTCCTTTCCGGTCTGAATTAAATCAATATGCTGTACTTTTTACTCTCCGTCCTTTTCACTGTCGCACTATATCTGATCATGCGGTCGTACCCGAAATATCGGGTTAACTCATTCCATGCTGTCGTTTTCAATTATTATTCCTGTGTGGTTACAGGATTATTTTTGACACCCGATATTAGCGTTTTCAAAGAAATACAATGGACATCGGAAGGAACAATTCTGACGCTCGCTCTTGGAACCCTGTTCGTGATTGCATTCATGTCGATCGGTCTGACGGCGCAGAAAGTAAGTGTCACGGCTGCTTCTTTGGCTGGAAATATGTCCCTGGTGATTCCTGTACTATTTGGTCTTTTTATCTTTAAAAATACAAATAAGGAATTCACTGTACTTAATTATACCGGACTTGTGGTGGCGCTGACGGCACTGGCACTGGGTGTTATTCAGAAAAAAGAAAAGAGTACCGAATTTGAGCATGGCCAACCGTTGGAAATATCAGTTGTGTCATATGCCTGGCTTTTGCCTGTTTTTACTTTTTTGGCAAGCGGTACCAATAATACGCTTATCAACTATCTGACGATGCAGTACTATCGTCCGGAGCAAACGACGTTGTTTATGATCATTGCGTGTTCAGGCGCTATTCTTATCGGAACACTGTTGCTGTTGTATAAGATCGTTTTTGGTGGAGAAAAATTACTGCCTCGAAGCATCATTGGTGGTTTGATACTTGGCGTTCCCAATTTTCTTTCCCTATATTTTCTCTTGCTTGCCTTGGGCTCTTTTGGCAACAGCGCCGCATTTGTGTTTCCAATCTATAACATCCTCAGTATGCTGGTTTCTTCTTTTGCTGCCTGGGTTTTATATAAAGAAAAACTTAACAATCTGAACCGTTTAGGACTTGTTCTTGCGATTGTTGCTATTGTTTTGATTTCTTATCAGGAGTTGGGATTTTAGGAATTATCCTGGTGTTTATTTCTGTTGTTTGGTTGCGGGAAATCTTATTAATCTTTGGACGATTGATTGTAAAAAAATTTCATTTTTCATCTATGGTTTAATAATGAAGGCTTTTATTACCCGTCCGACGGTGAAAAAACCGTCGGACGGGTCGCTAACTTGGCGTTTTTTCCCAAAAGTTATTGGCTTGTCTACTTAGCTGAATAACGTATCGGACGACCGGTAAAAAAGCTGGAATCCGACAAAAAAAATTTACATATAGCTAAAAGGCTACATGAATACTTTAAAATTACAATGATGCAAAGATCAAGTGTGCTGCGAATTGGACAGCCAAAGACAGTTTTAAATAAACGTCAAAAAGAATTTAATCAGCTATCCGAGCGTATCGAGCAATTGGATAAAGTGATTCCTGAGCTGAAAAGCACATACGAACTTTTGATCGAAAGAGTACAAAAAGAATACAATCCGATTGTGATGGAATATCAGGAATTCCGGGTGGAATTAGTGAAACATCTGGACCGGATGTACGAGAAAGATCTTTACAGAAAAGCTTATCTTACCAAGCTGGCTTACCTGATCTCGGAGATTTCATTCGATCTGATCATTAATTATAAGTTTGAAGAATTGCTCCCGCTTTTCAATAAATACAGCGAAGTTGACCTCGAAACGGCACTTAGAGAATTAAAACGAGCTGAGTCTCAACTGATCGATACGAAACTTCTTGCCGAAGAAAATGAAATTACCGAAGAAGAAGCTTTTCATGAATTGGATCCTGAACAACAAGAAAAAATTAAGGCAGAATTACGTGCAGAAAAGGTAAAAGCACATCAGGAGGAAGCAAAACAGGCAAGACAAATTCTGCAAAAACAGAAAACAACCAAGTCTGTTAGAAAAGTATATATGGATCTTGTGAAAGCTTTTCACCCGGATCTTGAAACGGATGAAGCTGAGAAACTGCGTAAAACGGAAATTATGCAAAAGGTAACGCAGACGTATCAGGAAAATAATCTGCTTGAACTTTTAAAACTACAGATCGAATTTGAACGAATTGATCAGGATCACCTGGAGAATCTGGGTAAAGAACAACTCACCTATTATAATCTCGTTTTAAAAGAGCAGGTCGATGAACTGGAAAAGGAAAAGGAGGATTTACAGCAGCAGATTTCATATTTATGCGGATTAAAGCCGGAGCATGTCAATTCCATGACAACGGTGGTAGTGAAATTTAATACGAACATTAATGAAGTAAAATCTGAAATTAAAGAGATTAAGTACACTCTGAAAAAATGGAAGGAACCAAGTATACTGAAAACGTTTCTTAAAACGTACCAGATACCAAATATGACCATCTTCGACGACGAGGACGACGAATGATAATTTGTAAGGGGCATAAAACTTGTGGACATCACACCACAAATTTCCAATAATATCCCCGTACTGAAAATTGCAACCATCTTATATTTGGCTGATAACAAACCATCTAGATAAAACGCGGATAAACTATCTTTCGGGCACAGTAATTGGATAGTACGAATTAAATTAACTTAATCGTACTTATATGAGAAATTGTATTATTCTATTACTGGCACTTACTCTTAGCATCTCTGCTGCCTCAGCGCAAGAAAATGTTTCAATTGGACCTATTGCCGGTGTATCTTTTGCCAACCTTCACGGAAATCGTGAAACAAGCACGAAACCAGGTTTAACTGTTGGTGCTTTTTATAATTACAGCTCCAAAACAGGCTTCGGATTTAGCGGTCAGCTACTTTTTACACAATTGGGTGCGAAAGTATTTGAGAAGACAAACGAAGTTAATTTAAATTATATCCAGGCTCCTTTGTTGTTCACTTTCTTCTTCGGGCGTTTCGGTGATCGCCTTCGTCCAAAATTATTTGTTGGACCTAGCTTGAACTTCCTTGTCAGTGCAAAAGATAAAGACGGAAACAGTATTGAAAGACCGAATAACATGCGCTACTATAATATTTTTGACTTAGGGATCACTGGTGGAGCTGGTCTTAATTATGAGCTTAGCCCGAAAGTTTGGTTAAATTTTGATGTTCGTTATGGTATGGGATTGCTGAACGTATCACGTGCAAATAATGAAAACCTCAAAAACCGGAACCTTGGGATTAACCTTGGATTAAGTTTTCCACTAGGAACTTATGACAAGAAATCAGGCCGTCTAAGAACAAGATAACCGTCATTTTACACTTCATCTATAAGCAGGAAGGCATCCAGTTTGGATGCCTTCTTCATTTTAAAATTTATTAAACCCGCATACGGTCAGGCAGCCAGTTTACAATTGACCTCTTAATTTCATCCGGCGTTGTGTTTTCTTTTAAGACTCGCTCTACCAGAACCGGAAGCTCTTCGTCAGACGCAAATCGAAGCGCAAACAATTGTCCTTCGGAAAGTATGTCTTCATAGGTTTCCAGGCGCTGACCGGTCAAAACATAATACCTGAAACGAAGTTCCAGACGAATAATTCTGTTCTGATTATTTAGTGCATAATGCTGGCGAAGCATAAAAGCAACATACCCTATCATGAACAATGTCAGGGTCATAAAGGTCCAGATTAATGACTGTTCTTCATATCGGGAAATGTAGTAAATACTAAATCCGAGTAAAATCAGTAGAACTGGATAAAATACAAAGTGATGAGGCGGATAGTAGCGAACGTGGTTTTTATAATTCTGTTTTTCCATGAGTTTGATAAATATTAAGCTAACTACTTAATAATCATACCTAGTGACTAATCAGATTATTAGCTGCAACATTATTGACACTTCTTGAAAATACTCGAAGCAATATGCCCGCCAAATCCCAGCGTGTTATTCATTGCATAATTAACTGGTCTCTTTTTTGCAGTTCCCAATGTCATATCAAATTTCCCTTCAAAGTCCGGTTCGATTTGAGTCGTATTAATTGTTGGGGGAACAATATCGTCAGTGATTGCTTTAATGCAGGCGATCGCTTCAATTGCTCCTGCTGCTCCCAGTAAATGTCCCGTCATCGATTTCGTAGCGCTGATACTCAAATCCGGATTCCGCCCGAATATTCTTTCAATTGAATATAATTCGCTGATATCACCAACGGGCGAAGCTGTGCCGTGAACATTCAGATAATCTATTTCCGAAGCAGAGATTCCGGCTTCTTGCAAGGCAAGCTGCATCGCGAGCGCTGTGCCTTCGCCTTCCGGATGTGTGCTCGTTAAATGATATGCATCGGCCGTCATTCCGCCACCAACGATCTCGGCAATAATATTTGCACCCCGTTGGACGGCATGCTCATAACTTTCAAGAATAATTGCGCCAGCGCCCTCCCCCATCACAAATCCGTCGCGTGCCGGATCAAAAGGTTTACATGCCGTTTCAGCGTTGGAATTGTTAGTGGATAAGGCTTTTGTAGCATTAAAACCTCCAACAGAAATTTCATAAATCGGCGCTTCTGAGCCACCGGTAATAATCATGTCTGCTTTTCCCCACTGAATAAAATTGAAGGCTTCAATAATTGCCGTATTGGCACTTGCACAGGCCGATACTGAGGTGAAATTTACTCCCCTCAAACCATATTTAATTGAGATAACACCTGAGGCGATATCTACAATCATTTTAGGATAAAAGTAGGGGTTGAAACGTGGAATTCCATTTCCAGTAGCATATTCGGAAACCGCTTCCTGGAAAGAATAAATCCCTCCATTACCGCTTCCCCAAATCACTCCGACACGGTTTTTATTTAATTTATCAAAATCAATTCCAGCATTTTTAACAGCTTCCGCGACAGAAACCAGCGCATACTGCGTAAAAGGGTCATATTTCCTGGCTTCGTTGCGGTCAAAAAAATCCTGTGGATTGAATCCTTTTATTTCGCAGGCAAATTTGGTTTTGAAGTTTGTAGTATCAAATTTGGTGATGGCCCCTGCGCCGCTCACACCATTTACCAAAGCATTCCAGAAGTCATTTAAATTGTTCCCAAGCGGGGTCAAAGCACCAAGACCTGTTATTACTACACGGTTTAATTGTCCGACAAGTTTCATTTACTGAGTTATATTTTTGGGCTACTCTGAGTTTCTTTGCAGTCTCCTGTTATTCATCAAAGGTAATAAAGCTTTTAAATGGTTTAATCGTTCCTCGATTAAATCTATTAAGCATAAATTATCTTCTTAATTTGATTTTAGATTGCTGGCAAAAAATTATATATTACATTCAGCACAAAGGATTAAACCATTTTCTATTTCATTCAGAATGAAGCTTTTTTTCCTTTACCTGATGTCCGCATTTTTTATCGCAGCTGGCATCACGCATTTTCTAAAACCAGGTGTGTTTCTGGGTATCATGCCTAAGTTTTTACCTTACCCTCTGCAACTCGTTTATGTCAGCGGTGCATGTGAAATCATATTTGCCATTTTGCTAATCATTCCGGCTACCCGGCATATCGGCGCCTGGCTTCTTATTTTACTTCTTATAGCGGTTTTTCCAGCCAATATTCAGATGGCTGTCAGTTTTTATCAGGACAAAAATCCATATTTATGGATTGCTTTTCTTCGCCTTCCTTTCCAGTTTCTGTTGATTTGGGGGGCCTGGGTTTATACAAAGTTGTAATATTTTCCAGCAATTAACTTGTCTGAATTTTTAAAAAAAACAATAATTGACCTTATTGCCAATAGAAGTCGTCATCTACGCAATAATAGAATTACCTTTGCGGATTATTTAGCAGTTGTGTTATGACTTTTGAAGAATTAAATCTCAACAGACCTTTACTGAACGCGCTTGAAGATCTGGGTTATACAACGCCTACGACGATTCAGGAAAAGGTATTTTCTGTGATGATGTCCGGTAAGGATGTATGCGGTATTGCCCAAACGGGAACCGGTAAAACTTTCGCTTATTTGTTGCCGACGCTTCGGCAAATGCAATATTCCAAAGACAGATTGCCTCAGCTTCTGATCATCGTGCCAACCCGTGAACTGGTGGTCCAGGTGGTGGAAGAGGTAAAAAAACTGGCGGCTTATATGACCCTGACCGCAGTGGGAGTATACGGCGGCGGCAATATTAAAGTGCAGATGGCCGAGCTGAAAAATGGAGCTGACGTAGTTGTCGCCACACCGGGTCGCTTGGTTGATCTTGCTTTAAACGGATCATTGAAGACAAAAGCTATCAAAAAACTGGTTATCGATGAAGTGGATGAAATGCTGAATCTTGGCTTTCGCACGCAGTTGAAAAATATCCTTGATCTTCTTCCTCAGAAAAGACAAAACCTTTTGTTTTCAGCAACCTTAATTCCGGAAGTAGAGGTATTGATGGAAACGTATTTCAACAATCCTGTCAGAATTGAGGCAGCTCCCGTTGGAACTCCGTTGGAAAATATCGAGCAGATGGCCTATGATGTTCCTAATTTTTACACTAAAGTAAATCTTTTGGAACTGCTTTTGAGCGAAGATGAATCCATGTCGAAAGTACTTGTCTTCAGCGCTACAAAACACTTGGCCGATCAGTTATTTGCTCAACTTGAAATGAAATTCCCAGAAAAGATTGGCGTGATCCATTCCAATAAAGAGCAAAATCACCGTTTCAACACGGTAAAGCAGTTCCACGAAGGAAATTATCGGTTAATAATCGCTACCGATATAATTGCCCGTGGGCTCGATGTTGCTGAGGTTTCGCACGTTTTCAATTTTGATGTACCGGAAGTCCCTGAAAATTATATCCACCGGATCGGAAGAACGGGCCGTGCCGATAAAAAAGGTATTGCCATTACATTTGTTACAGAAAAGGAAAAAGAATTCCAGGAAAATATCGAAGGTTTGATGAACTATCAGATTCCGATGTTGCCTTTACCTGAAAATCTGAAAATTTCTGAAGTATTGACAGAGCTTGAAAAGCCGCATATCTTCATGAAAACGGTTGACGTAAAATTGCCTAAAAAGGGAACTGTCGGCGCAGCATTTCATGAAAAAATTGATAAGAATAAAAAGGTCAATGTTCGCAGAAATCACGCGGAAGAAAAAATGAAAAAATATGGGCGTCCTATAAAAAGGGCTCCCAAGAAATAAAAATATTCGACATTTCTGTAACAAGAGCGGTGGTTGAGCGCAAGCTTTAACCCCCGCTTTTTTGTTTTGAAATGTCCAGTTTTTATCTTCTTTTTCGGAAACTTGTAGCTCTTAGTCCAATATAACCACCAACAGAAGAAGGATAGAGATCACCCTGATCAATAGCAAGTTTTGTGATTAAACGCGTATCGCCCCATTTTAATATCGGCGCATCGACCTGTAATAAATAGGAAAATTGTTTTGCTGTCGGTTCAAACGGACGGTTGTTCGTACCAAAATTTGAGCTATACGAAATTTTTGTTCTCCACTGAATCGCTCCTGAGACAGTTCCTTCCAGTCCCGCATGATATACGACAACGCGATTATCGGAGAAAAACTCACCGCCACCGTATTGCTCCTGGTTAATCTCACTTGTAGGAGGTATAAATGGTGTGCCCATTCCCTTTCCGAAATAGGACCACCCTTCCCGGTACTGCGCATGATCAAAATAATTATCATTTCCTTTGAAACGCGTCCCCGGCACATCAAAACCAGCACCCGACTGATCCTTGGAAAACATGTATTCCAACAGCACCCCTCTTACCTGGACAAAAGATTTTCCGGCAGGATGACGTTTCCAGCTAAAACCGTATAATCCGTCAGGGATATTTTGTAACTGCAAACCAGATCCATCCTCAAAGGGATGATTGTGATACAATAATAGTTTCGATTTGTCGAGCTTGTATTCAAAAGCCAGATCATATTGCCCGACATGATTTCCTACACGATTTTCTCCGTCAAAATTCGTGAAACGCGTATTTCTGTAAACTTTCGGAATTTTTCCAATAACTACACCCCATAGATAATCTCCAAAATTATCGGTCAGCTTTCCGTCAATCGCTAACGGACTATCTTTCAGATAATCTGCTTCGCCCGCCCAGGTGACGCTATGTACTACGCCCAATTGCATGTTGAATTTCCCGTTTGGTTTTCCAAATCGCCCGTATAAGGTCTTCTGATGCAGATAAGCATTCTGAATATACGGCGTATTGTACCATCCATGCGAGTAAAATCCTTTTATGGCCACAAAACTTTTAAGAAATTTCAGCGGAACATAATCAGGAAAACCCAGCTGAATTTTAGGCACAGGAAGTGCATTTCCTGACCAAGTGAAAGAGCCCGTACTGAGCGTCGTATCAACAATTCCCAGAATTTCCTTTCTTCGTCCGCCCCAGAATTCCAGACTTTTCCAACGGACTTTGACATAGGCTTCCGGAAGAAAGACCTTCGTGTCACCTCTTCCTGTATTCAGCACAGTTTCGGCACCGGCTCCCCACCTGATTTTCGAACGTTTTGTTTTGCTGGTATCTGAAGGAACATAAGACTCGTAGACCATACCTAATCTTCCTGCGAAGCCAGGCATAGTGAGCGGAACAACGCCGAACTGATTTGCCCTCAGCCAAAATGGAGTCGTAGAGTTTGTTCCTATATAAGTACCAATTTCTGCGGAAGGCCTAAGATGTACTGTTTGTGCAGCCGCAAACTTGTCTGTCGAGGCTACTGCTGCAAGTGTAATAATTGAGAATTTATAAAAATTTGAAAAGTCAGAGCAGACTTTCCGTTTAAGAAAAGGCAGGCATAATTGAAGTATCCGGGAGCGTATTAACGCCATATTGGGTGGAGGTAAAAGTGTATTAATATAAATGGGGCTACTTAAAAGCAATACCTACGAAAAATAACCTTGGCCAGATTCCGCCTGGACGGCAAATTAGTGAAAAACACCTTAAAAAATTCTTTGTGTAAATATTGTTGATGATTCCTTAATCTGCTTCTGTTGAAGCCATATTCTTATCCAACGGGATTCTCTCAAAATAAAATGGTTATCAAATACAATAATTCGTACCAGGTCATTTTTTTTAGAAAATAACTTAAAAATTTTTATCTGATAAATATCCTATAAAAAAGCACATTCTCCAGACATCATTCCAGCTTAAATACAAAACGAACTTTGGCAAACGAATCGATTTACCAAATATTTTTTTTAGCGTTAAATCTATTTTCATTTCAACGGCGTAAGTCTTTAAAATTCTTTCATTTCAACGAACGCTTATATTAAGAAACTATCACGACTATGAAAAAAACCTTATCAGAAAACTCAGTTTCGACCGACAACGAAATGTTGGTGAAAGTGAACAGACGCTACTTCCTTAGATCTGCTGGCGTAGCAGCCGCTACCGGCGCATATATCCTGGGTGCATGTACAGACCACGATCTGGAAAGTGATCAGATTGTAGAATTGGGTTCTGGTGACGTTGGGATTCTAAACTATGCATACGCTTTGGAACAATTGGAAGCGGCATTTTACACACAAGTTTTGGCCTCTCCGTTCATAGGTATTACGGAAGAAGAGAAAATGATCCTTACTGATATCCGTGATCATGAAATCGTTCACAGACAATTCTTTAAGGCTGCTCTTGGATCTGCTGCGATCAAAGGGCTGACTCCTAACTTTACTTCAATCGATTTTTCTAATCGTGCAAGTGTATTGGGCGCTGCGAAATTATTTGAAGATACCGGAGTTCAGGCTTACAATGGCGCAGGTAAATTTATTAAAGACGCTGGTTATTTATTATTGGCAGGCAAGATCGTTTCAGTAGAAGCTCGCCATGCAGCAGCAATCCGTGATTTGCTGATGCCTGACACAGCTTTCTTCGCTGGGGATGATATTGTTACAACAAGTGATGGGTTTGATGTTGCACTTCCACCGGTTGTTATCCTTCCTTCAGTTCAGCCATTTGTGATGAACAGAATCGGTTACTCACAATTGCCAGTTTAATAATCAACTCTTTAACTTTCAACAGACATGAATATCTTCAATATATTTGATACTTTACAAAAGATTGACGGTGACGCAATAGGTCGCCTAGAGCATGCTTCGCGTCGCACATTTATGAACCGCATTGGAAGTACGCTGGCTGCTGCGGCTGTACCTACTGCATTTGCAACAGTTGTTAACAAAGCTTATGCTGCAACACCAACAGCATTAGAAGTTTTGAACTATGCACTTACACTTGAATATCTGGAAAACGAATTTTACGAAATTGGTAACAACACAGCAAATCTGATTCCTGCTCAATACAAAGCAGTATTTTCTCAGATTGGTATTCATGAAAGAAACCACGTTAAATTCCTTGTGACGGCGCTGGGTGCAAATGCGGTTAAAAAACCAACTTTTGATTTCACGGCAAAAGGTGCATTCCCTGCTTTTACGGATTTCCCAACTTTCGTAACGCTATCTAAAGCATTCGAAGATACAGGGGTTCGCGCATACAAAGGACAGGCTGGCAATCTTATTTCTGAGCCCCTTTTGCTTCAGTACGCGCTTCAAATACACTCAGTAGAGGCTCGTCACGCTTCTATCGCCAGAAAAATCCTTTCGAAGATCTCAGGCGATAAATCAATTAAAAGCTGGATCACAAACGACGCTGGTTTCCCAGGTGATGTTTATAAAGGAGAAACGAGTGAAGGACAAGTAGTACAAGGCGGATTGAACCTGCCAGGTATTGCCGGACTTGAAAATATCTCTTTTGCTACAATCACTGAGTCGTTCGACGAACCACTTACAATGGCAGAAGTTCTTAAAATCGCAGGACCATTTGTTGTGTCGTTGTGATAATATAAATATTGTGGAGGGTAAGGTAATGCATAGATCGGGTCGCAACAGCGCGTCCCGATCTTTTTATATTAGTGTTGTGACAAAAAATAACCCCGAAACTCTTTTCAGCGATTCGGGGACTTTTATATAATTTACGCCAGTATTTCTTAGTGACTTTCCTTTTGTTTTTCCAGATTAAACAAATCATTTAAAACGTCAATCAGGGTTTCTGCCTCTCCTCTTTTACAAGCAGCTTTCAATTGCAAAACAGGTAGCTTAAGGATTTTTTGCATCATGCTTGTGGTAATACGTTCTACTTTTTCAAGTTCTGAGTCGCTCAGGTTTTTAGTAAAACGTCCCAGCTCCTCCTTCCTGATTTGTTCCAAAGCACCTTTCAGCTTTTGAATAGTCGGAGAAACAATCATTTCTTTCGACCAGTCGTTAAACTCAAGAACTGCTTCGCCGATTATTTCTTTTACCTGAGGAACTGATTCCAAACGACGGGAAAGTGCTTCATCCGCTCTCGATTTGATTGAATCGATCGCGTATAACATCACACCAGGAATTTCTTCTACTTCCGGAGAAACACTGCGTGGTACCGAAAGGTCAATAAAATATTTGAAAGACATTCCGCGTAAACGAACCATCATTTCTTTGGTAAAGAAAGGTTCATCCCGCGCTATCGAAGAAACGATTATGTCTGCTCGTGAAATTTCGTATTCAACATCTTCAAAATCAGCAACTTTAAATCCAAGTTCCTGTGCCAAAACATCAGCTTTCGTACGTGTACGGTTTACCAAAGTAACATCTGCATCTGCCTTCTGGGCAAGATTACGGCAGACATCCGTCCCGATTTCCCCTAAACCGACAACTAAAATTTTAGGGTTTGGCATTAAACCATCCAATAATTCTACTGCGGCGTAAGAAACAGAAGCAGCGCCGTCACGGAAGAAAGTTTCCTGAGCGACACGTTTATTTGCAAAGAAAATGGTGTGAAGCAACCGGTGTAAAAATGGCCCGGCCAGGTTTAAATCAGCTGTCCATTGATATGCATGTTTGATCTGATTCGGGATTTGCATATCCCCGACAACCTGGGAATGAAGCCCTGTTGCTACTTCAAATAAATGCTTTACGGCTGTATCTCCCTCTGAAAAACGCTCAAAATAGTCAAGAAAAGGCTCGGTGTCAGAAATACCTTTTTCTATAAGAAGAAGCTTGATAATATCTTCATTAAGGTCCTCAGCCGAAGAATAATATATCTCAGTACGATTGCAGGTAGAAACGACAAGAACTTCGGAAACTTCAAAGAAATCCTTCAAACGAAGCATCATACCCTTCGCGCTGTCCTCCGAAAGAGCTAGTTGCTCTCTAATGGAAAGTGGGGCATTCCGATGTGATAAACTTATTGATTTGAAATGATTATACATCACTAGGTCTAATTCGATTCACAAAAATACAGTACAAAATTTACAATAGGAACGCTTAACAAAGAGCCTCCCTTTATTTAGAAGACATATAAATAAAACCGCCTTTTCTTATGTAAATTTCTCACTAACGTCATGGTGAATAAATGACCTGGGTCATCTATTTATATGACAAAGAGAACAAATGAAAATGCCGATAAAATCCACTAAGCACGATTATTTTACGTTATTTGTAAGCCTAATTACCAAACGGCTAATTCATTACGTGTCCAAACCATAAATGATCGCTGAAACCCCGAAAAATAAACCCCGTTTCCGATTACATCCCGTAGCTTTATTGAACAGCGACAGGCTTCGTCGTTCTTTAGTCGAAACTTATGAGCGCAAGGGAAACTTTAAGTATTTCATTGGGGTGGTCTTACTCATTCTGAGTATAGCTTCCCTATTTTACACTAACGATCTGGTTGACAAGCTTGAAGAAAGAGAAGAAAGAGAAGTACGACTTTATGGTGAAGGACTAAGGTATATCGTTAACAGCCCTGACGATGAAAATTTTACCGTAATCATGGGCGTAATTCAGGACGCGGTCACTTTTTATCAGATACCTGTTATTTACGTTGACGAAAATAATTTCCCTATCCACAGAAATATAAATTTCCCTAAAAATGCCTCACTTCGTGATAAAGAGCGGATTATTGAAGCGCAATTAGTGAAAATGAAAAGTGAGCATATCCCGGTACCTGTGCAGATCGGAGAAGGGAAAACCGGTTATATCTATTACAGCAACTCATTTTTATTGACTCAGCTTCGATATTATCCGTTTGTTCAGCTAACGGTTATGCTGCTGATCGGCTACCTTGCATATCTGGCTTTTAGTGCAGCGAGAAAAGCCGAGCAAAATCGAGTCTGGGTGGGTTTGGCAAAGGAAACGGCGCATCAGCTCGGAACACCGTTGTCTTCTTTAATGGCCTGGGTTGAATATTTCCGCAGTGACCCGAATATCGATTCTTCCATTGCTGATGAAATTGAGAAAGACGTTGTTCGGCTGGAAATGATTACGACCCGTTTTTCAAATATCGGATCAGTGCCAACACTGAAGCAAGAGTCAGTATCTACGATCGTTACCAGTTTTATCACCTATCTGCAAAAACGCGTTTCATCCAAGGTTCACTTTTTCATTCATGACCAGTTGTCGGAAGGACAGACAGCGCTCCTGAATAAAAATCTTTTCGAATGGGTTGTTGAAAATATATGCAAAAACGCGGTTGACGCCATGAGTGGTATCGGTGAAATTCATGTGACATTGCAGGCTCCGCCAAACAGCAAACAAATATTGATCGACATTCAGGACACTGGAAAAGGAATGACGAAGGCCAATGCAAATAAAATTTTCAATCCTGGTTTTAGTACAAAAAAACGCGGCTGGGGACTTGGATTAACACTCGCAAAAAGAATTATTGAGGATTATCACGGTGGTAAATTATTTGTTAAAAGCTCCGAAGTTGGTAAGGGAACCACATTTAGGATCCTTATTCCTGCAAAAATTGCAGAGGAAGTTATTCCTGAGGACTAATCCTTATCTGCAACATCTAAGACATTTGAGATAACCTAAGTTTTTTGGCGTTACATTTAACTATTTCGTTTGTTAGGATTTTATTAAAAACTAAATCCAATCGAGATATACGGGAGCGCACTTTCTTTGGAGAAACCGATAGCGGCCTGGACCAAAACTAATTCAGCAGGTTCTATATAAATACCTCCTCCATAACCATCATGCCATTTTTTTGATGACTGACCTGGCTCCCAAACTCTCCCTACGTCGTTGAATGCGATCACGCCTAAGGTTCCTGGAACGATATAGGATGTGAAATGGAGTATATCTAATCTCAGGTCGAGGTTGTGATAAACCATTGTTTTTCCTGTAAAACGATTGGTATGGAAACCTCTCAAACTTCTTACGCCCCCTAATTGCATATGCTGAAAAAAGGCCGGATCTCCGACAGTTGTTCCTCCGCCAATCCGGTTTGCCACCACAAACCGTGAATTTTTTGAACTGATATAATATCTGAATTCTGTCGCAAGTTTGCCGTAAGATTCATAGTTTCCATCCACCTTTTTCTTAAAGGAAAGGATTGTATTCCAGAGGATTCCCTTGGATGGCATGGTGACTTTATCACGCGTGTCATAAACCCAGCCGGCGATTGCACCTGCATAAAAACGATCCTGAAAGACTCCATACTCAGGATATTCCTTATTAAAATCGTTGAAAAAACGGTTTTTATTGGATTCTGATTTACTGGTATAGAACTCTGTTGATAACCCACCAAATAAAGTCAGGTTGGGTTCAAGTTTTCTTTTCAGTTTAAAATCAACGGTAAGATAATCGTACCGGTTCCGATAATACGACATGGTATAATCTCCTTCATTGATAAAACGAGTGTTATTTCCAATCCCGAAGAAGTTACTCAAATTTCTTGGTCCGAGTAAGTGCGCATCTACTTCAAGATCATTCTTGCCAAATACCTTTTTAAAGTCGCCAACGTAATCTAAAATAAAAGACTGCCGACCGGTTGAATAGTTAGCCCAAAATTCATTTTTAAATGCATATGGTTCTTTTCTGAATCCCTGTTTCTCGAAAATCCCCCCTACAGCCAATTGAATTCCCTGATCAATATTATAGTTTGCCCGAAAAAGAGGCCCTAAACGGTTAAACAGGAAACTCCTCTTGTTGTATTGATTTACAGTCGTATCAGTCGATAATCGAAGTTTGGCTCTGGATGATGGTGGCAGCGTATTTTCCTCATCCGACCGATCGTAGACATAGAGCTTGCTTTTGTTTTTCAACTTTTCGTCCACTTCAAACCTATCAACGTCGTCGCCACCTACCATACGGACAACAATAGGAGATTTCGTTTGTCCCGTAACCGAAAAAACATCTTCACCTGCGAATCCATATAGCCTGATCTCCTTCGTTAGATGATGATCAAATTTTCTTTTATAGATTGTTCTTCCATTCGTGCCGTCCTTTTTAATATTGAAAACTTTTAAATCAATATCACCGTTTTCGGTGTGGTGAATATCAAAAAACTCTCTTTTGTCAGACAAGGGAATTTCTACAGTTTCAGATAGAAAATGGAAATATTCAATGGCGTAAACAGGCAAATTTTGCACTCTGCCTAAGAGCGATTTATGGAGTTGTGGCGTTGTTGGATCAGCATAAATACTATCTGGCAGCTGCTTCATCGCACTTTCAACCAGATCGGGTGTCAATTTTTCCTGGACATATCTTATTTCATCTTTCCAGTCCTCTTCGTCTAACTGGCTCAGGAAATAACGATCCAGATAACGCGCGTTAAAATTCCATCCTTTAATATCACGAATATTTTCGCTGTACGGCTGAAGATTGGATTTCAACCATTGATGCGACAGAAACCATGGTAAGAAACCGGATGTTTTGTAGAACACCTTATCCCTATCGCGTGGTACCGGCATATATAATGTCTCGCCTTTCGACTTCTCCGGAAACCACCGCCAGTTGTCCTCATGTCTGTCCCAGTCGCCAATCACCATATCCAGCAAACGGGCACGAAGTGTTAGTTTTTCATTAAACCGGGTATCGTTGTCGCGCTCGACTTTACGTTGTGCTTTATCGGTAGCATCGGTTTTTTCAGTTTCGAAAGGATTTCTTTCTTCAAACAAATATGCGGCGTTGGCAAATTCTTTCCGGTATTCTCCAAGTCCCGGATCATCGCCTACGTATACAATTTCCGGATTCGAATGTAAAAGGCCGAGCGCATCGGCAAGCGGCGGCGTTATAAGCGCCCCGAATGGGTGACCCGTAGAAACCTGATCCTGAACAATTTCCTTTGCAATCGTCGGACGCAGGTATTCAGGAAGTCCGCGTTCAGGATATTTCTGGATCGTTCTTAAAACCCATTCTCTGCCTGATTCATCTTTAAGCCGTAGTGACCGCGTTTGCATTCCTCCGCCAAGTTTTACGATCTCCAAGCCACCGCGCTCTTTTTGCAAATTAAGAATTCGCATAGGGACGGGAGTCGCCCATAGTTTCCGATAATTTTCACCGAGAAAAAATCGGTGAATCTTTCCGACATCGTTGTATTCGGGAGAAATGGCAATATCAATACTGTCTCGAATGGAATTCTGTGCTAGCAAACGATTTGCAGGCAAAAATAGAATCAGCAGGAGAAGCTCAATTAAAATGAAATATCTTTTTGTAAAAGTTTGCTGCATATGCGTCGCGTCCGGTAAAGCTCCTAAATATACGGCTCTTATCCATAAGGAGCATAAAATCGCGTTTCGGTCAGCGAGATTTTCACGGGTATACAAACAGAAAGGCCGCTATCAAGATCGACAACAGCCTTTACTATTAACTAGTATATTCCACAAAATTCTTAATTTCTAGGTATCAAAATGCTATCTGTTACAACCTGATTGCTAAATTTTAAAGAGCGATCCCGAATCCGGATTTTCCACTTATGTAAAACCAAATTCGCGCTATTGGAAAAAGGGGCTTCTGTATTAAGATCAAGCTTTCCTTTTATCGGTGCCGATTTCCCATCCGGTTTTAACTCTGGAAAAAACTTATTGTGATCCAGGGAAGAAAAACGCTCGACCCACATATTGTTCTCAAAAGTACATGTGATCAGCTCGTAGTTTCCTTTTCCGTCAGCATACTTTACAGAATTATTTCTTTCAGCTTCCGAAGCGCCAAGGTCGCCGTTACCATCCTCAAAATCAATGCTTATAATTATTTTCTCAACTTTGTTTCCCAGCGAATTTGTATCCGGGTAATGATCGATACTATTATAATAAATTTTCGGAGTATCATTAAACTCAGGCAGATCGACACAACTTGCAACCAAAACTGACATAATGAAAAATAAGCAAACTTTCAGGTTCATCATTGATCTCTAAAATGTTATTGTCACTTTCCAATTGAATGTCAGCAGACTATCTTTTAAAACGCAGGCACCAAAATACTGTCAGTAGGAACCTGGTTGCTTACCCGCAAAGCTCTGTCACGTATCCTGACTTTAAATTTAACCCATACCGGTGTTGCACTTCCTGAATAGAAAAAAGTTGTATTCAGATCTAACTTTCCTTTTATTGGACCCGACTTCCCGTCTGGTTTGAGCATTGGGAAAAACTTGAACCTATCCAGCGCTAAAATTCTATCAACCCATTTGCCACCTTCAAGACGAGAGGTTACAAGTTCATAATTTCCCCAGTCTCTGTATTTTACAGAATCACTGCGTTCAGCATCCGAAGCACCAAGATCTCCGTCTCCATCCTCAAAATCAATACTTACAATAACATTCTCCTGAATTTTCCTTCCGGAGGAATCTGTCAAAGTACTCTGATCAATACTATTATAATAAATTTTCGGTGTGTTGTCAAAGTCAGGAATATCAACACAACTCGCCAGTGCGATTGACGAAACAAAAAACAGGTATATTTTCCACTTCATATTTTATAAATTTTGCCCTTCTCTGAGCTTGCTAATAGATTCTTTACAGGTTTACCTAATAACGCCAGCGCTGGATTTTGCATCGAATATTTTTCACAGCGACTTTACACAACCAAGCTACTAACTTCTAACTTTGTCCTACTAATTACGAAAGTACTACGATTGGAACTTCAAAGCAATATATTACCATTGGAAATACGTCAGCAACTTCGCCAACAGATTATTGATCTGAAACCAGCAGGTTTTGAGTCACTCGCTTTACGTATTTTTCAGTATCAGGCAAAAAACAATCCTGTTTATAGCCGATACATTTCCTATCTGAATATTGATATCGAAAAGGTAACTGAGCTGATACATATTCCATTTTTACCGATTCAGTTTTTTAAAAACCATACAATTAAATCCGGAACGCCGCCAGAGCCAACGGTAATTTTTGAAAGTAGCGGAACTTCCGGCACTTCTACCAGCCGTCATGCTTTATATGATGCGCCACTCTACCAATCGGTCTCCACAAGCATCTTTGAACAAAATTACGGGCATCTGAAAAATTTTCATTTGCTGGTTCTGCTACCTTCATACCTTGAACGAAACAACTCGTCTCTCGTGTATATGATGCAGCATTTTATTGATGAAGCAGATTCTCCCTATTCCAATTTTTATCTGCATAATACAGATGAAATGCTGAAAAGATTAAAAAATCTGGCAACAAATCCTGATGGGAGAAATATCCTTTTAATGGGTGTCACCTTTGCCTTACTGGATCTTGCTGAAAGCGGAATCGATTTTTCCTTTTTTAAAAATATCGCGAATCTTAAAATAATGGATACCGGTGGTATGAAAGGCCGTCGTCAGGAATTACTGCGTGAAGAAGTTCATGACATTTTGAAAGGAAGTTTCGCGGTGCCGGAAATTCATTCGGAATATGGAATGACCGAACTGCTCTCGCAAAGTTATTCGCCTGGCAGTGGTTTGTTTATTCCGGGAAACACGATGCGAATTCTTCTGCGCGATGTAAATGATCCATTTTCAATTTTTGACCATAATTTATCAGGTTCAAAAACCGGTGGAATCAACGTGATTGACCTTGCCAACCTCGACAGCTGCTCGTTTATAGAAACGCAGGACCTGGGTCGTTTCGGCACTAAGCCCGGCACCTTTTATGTTATGGGCCGTTTTGATAATTCTGATATCCGTGGATGCAATTTACTGGTTTTGTAAAGCGTTTCCCCTGACTAATTTATTCTTAAAAAGATCACTTTCAAGGCATTGAAAACATTAAGTATTTTCTAATCGTTTAAGTAGTTGCTGATTTATAGCAATATAGACCGCTCCAGCCTAATATAGAATAATTCTAACTGATCTAAAATAGAGAATATTTCATAAATTAGCCGGGTTGTTTTGAATTGCATTAATCTAATGTATTATTACATTTTGGATTGTTAACCTATAAAGTATATAAAATGAAAAGACGTGATGCGCTTGCCCGTGTGGCACTATTGATGGGTGGAACTCTTTCTGCCCCGACCATGCTGGCTTTTCTGGAGGGCTGTAAATCGTCGACCGAAACATCGACTAGTCTTACTTTTCCTTTTTCAGCTGATCAAAAGAGTTTAGTATCTGAGGTTGCCGAAATAATTATTCCTAAAACTGATACTCCGGGAGCGAAAGATGCCAAGGTTGGGGAGTTTATAGAACTGATGCTGAAAGATTGCTACGAAGCAAAAGATCAGAACAGTTTTGCGGCAGGATTAAAAGATCTTGAAAAAAGAGATTTCCTTAAAGCATCACCAGCGGATCAAACTAAAATATTAAAAGAGCTTGAAGCGTCTGCAAAGGCAGAATCTGAAAAAAGCTCAGAGGCGAAAAAGAAATTTACAGAAGCAGGAAAAGAATATACGGACGACCAGGGTGTTCCGTTCTTCAAATTGATCAAAGAGCTTACTTTATTAGGATATTTCACATCAGAGCCTGGCGCAACGCTGGCACTGGAATACGTTCCGGTTCCCGGCCGTTATGATGGTTGCATCGACTTAAAACCTGGTCAGAAGGCTTGGGCGATGTAATTTAAACTATAACTTATGAGCTGAGATTTTACGGTTTTCGGCTCAGTCAATTATTGATAATTAAAAGATATTATAAGAATTCACTATGAATTTAAACATAAAAGGTCAGAAAGAAGTGACGTACGATGCTATCGTCGTTGGTTCTGGTATCAGCGGCGGATGGGCTGCAAAAGAATTAACCGAAAAAGGCTTGAAAGTTGTCATGCTTGAACGCGGACGCGATATCAAACATATTACTGATTACAAAACCGCTACACTGGCGCCTTGGGAGATTGAACATCGCGGCCGTGTTACGACTGTGGCAAAGGAAGAGTATTGGGCAGGAATGCGTACAGGTTACACTGCAAATCCGGAGCACAGATATCTTTTCGAAAATGATAAGGAAAATCCGTATGAAGAAACACGGAAATTCGACTGGATCCGCGCATATCATGTCGGTGGCCGCTCGCTGTTGTGGGGCCGCCAGAGTTACCGTTTGAATCCGCAGGATTTCGAAGCAAACGCAAAAGACGGAATTTCAATCGACTGGCCGATCCGTTATAAGGATATCGCTCCGTGGTATGACTACGTAGAGAGATTCGCTGGTATCAGTGGAGCAAAAGACGGCCTGGACGTTTTACCAGATGGAAATTATTTGCCCCCAATGCAAATGAACTGCGTTGAAACAGCCGTTAAAGGTGAAATTGAGAAGAAATTTGCCGGCCGTCATGTGATCATGGGTCGTGCTGCACACTTAACGCAGCCGAAAGATTTCCATACAGAACTTGGCCGTGCAGCTTGTCAGTTTAGAAATATGTGTATGCGTGGTTGTCCTTATGGTGCCTATTTCAGCACACAGGCAGCAACGCTTCCGGCTGCAACGAAAACGGGAAATCTTACCTTGATTCCTGATACAATTGTGACCGAAGTTATATATGACGATAAGCTTGGCAAAGCGACCGGTGTCCGGACGATCAACCAGAATACGATGGAAACAAAGGAATATTTTGCAAAAATTATTTTCCTTAACGCTTCTGCGATCGCATCAGCTTCTATCCTTTTGAACTCCAAATCAAAAAGATTCCCGAACGGATTTGGAAATGACAGCGACCAGGTTGGCCGTAACATTATGGATCACCACCTTGCTGTTGGAGCCCGTGGAGATTTTGAAGGGTTTGAAGATAAATATTATTTCGGACGCCGTGCGAATGGAATTTATGTTCCGCGTTACCGTAACTGGGGTGATGACAAACGTGATTATCTAAGAGGTTTTGGTTACCAGGGCGGCGCAAGCCGTGATAGCTGGGGACGGGGAGCCGGAATCGACGGTTTCGGTGCTGATTTCAAAAAGGAAATTTCCCAGCCAGGCGGATGGAGCATGAACTTGGGAGGTTTTGGAGAAATGCTACCTGACGAGAAAAACCGTTTTACACTTTCAACAAAAACGAAAGATAAATGGGGCCTTCCAGTCGTTGTTTTCGATGCAGCATATGGTGAAAATGAAAAGAAAATGCGAGTTGATATGATGAACGATGCAGCGGAAATGTTGGAAGCAGCAGGCTTGAAAAACGTATCAAAATACAATGACGAGTCTAAACACCCAGGTATCGGTATTCACGAAATGGGCACAGCACGTATGGGTAATGACCCGAAAACTTCGGTTCTTAATAAAAATAACCAAGTATGGGGCGCGGAGAATGTTTACATGACCGACGGAGCTTTCATGACTTCGGCATCTTGTGTGAACCCATCGCTCACTTACATGGCCATGACTGCACGTGCGGCGGATCATGCTGTGAAAGAGTTGAAAAAGATGAATCTGTAATTCCTTCGTAAGGATTAAAGACAATACAAAGTAAATAAAACAGTATGACAAGCCTTGCCGGGTAAATCCGGCGAGGCTTTCTCTTTTACCAGCAAATAGCCCTGAATAAAACAAAAGATGTAATACATTGTAATTCCACCTGATAAGTGGAAATTCGATAACCCTAACCCCACTTCTTTACGTTGAAAGATTTTCCTCTACCAGTTATTCCTCAGCGGGTATCTTCTGTGGACGCTTACCGCGGTTTTGTAATGCTGCTCATGATGGGCGAAGTTTTGAAATTTGGCCGTGTCGCCGAAGCTTTACCAGACAGTCCTTTTTGGGCATTCCTGGATCATCATCAAAGCCACGTTTCATGGGTCGGCTGCTCGTTGCACGACCTCATCCAGCCATCTTTTTCATTTCTGGTAGGCGTTGCACTTCCCTATTCGATGGCCAGCAGGGCGAGCAAACAGCAAAATGCCGGCATGATGTGGTTCCATACCATTCGCCGATCGTTGATATTAATTTTGCTCGGAATATTTCTCCGCTCGATGCATGCTACGCAAACCAATTTCACATTTGAAGATACGTTAACCCAAATCGGGTTAGGTTATCCACTATTATTCGCACTCGGCTTCCGATCCGAACGTACGCAGTGGGCAGCACTAATTGCAATTCTACTTGCCTACGGGATTTTCTTCGCTGCATATCCTTTGCCCGGCCCTTATTTTGACTGGGCCGAAACTGGCACGACACCAGACTGGGAGCATAATCTGAAAGGGTTTGCCGCCCATTGGAATAAAAACACCAATGCAGCCTGGGCTTTTGACAGGTGGTTTATGAATATTTTCCCACGTGAAAGTTTGTTTAGATTCAATGGCGGCGGTTATAGTACGCTAAGTTTTATTCCTACGTTGGGAACGATGATTCTGGGCTTGATCGCAGGAAAATGGCTTAAAAACGCAACGTCCTCATCCGCTCTGATCAGACAATTTATTTTCACAGCTGCAACCCTTTTTGTGATCGCGGTAACCCTGAATCTGACAGGGATCAATCCTATCGTAAAAAGAATATGGACGCCAGCCTGGACTTTGTTTAGCGGCGGCTGGTGCTTTTTACTACTGGCTGCATTTTATTTCGTTGTGGACGTAAAGGATAACAAACAATGGTTTTTCCCGCTCGTTGTGATTGGGACCAATTCCATTGCAGCTTATCTTTTAGCACACACAATCGACAGTTTTATAGATTCGTCATTCAGGATTAACATCAGCCCAAATTATGACCTTATTTTCGGGGAAGCATACCGTAGCCTTGTGAGTGGGGCAATTATACTCCTTTTTGAATGGTGGATTTTATACTGGATGTATAAAAAGAAGCTTTTTATTAAAATTTGATTTGCGAACTAGCCAAATCAGGGTAAAATGCTCAATTCACTTTCTTACTTTTGGATATATATCAATACCTAATGCATATGTTATCACTAAAAGGAATACACCATATAGCGATCATTGCTTCCGATTATGAAAAATCGAAGCGCTTTTACACTGAAATTCTTGGGTTTAAAATTGACAGTGAGATAAACAGGGAGGAAAGAAAATCATTCAAACTGGACCTTTCGTTAAACGGAGAATATGTAATTGAGCTTTTTTCCTTTCCAGAACCTCCAAAACGTCCATCCCGACCAGAATCTACGGGGCTTCGTCACCTTGCCTTTAAGGTTGATAATATTGAGGAAGCCATTGAGGAATTATTAAGACATGATGTTCAACCGGAGCCTATTCGTATTGATCACCTAACGGGGAAAAAATTTACATTTTTCTCCGATCCGGATGATCTTCCTCTGGAACTATACGAAGCATAGACGAAATTCCCTAAAACAAAAAAGCCCTGAGAGAAATCAAATTTTCTTTCAGGGCTTTTTGCAGCTCGACATTGCCGTAAAGTGACCTCCTGTAAAAACTGGCGTATATGTGTTGAAAGATCGTTCAACCGTTTCGGTACACTTACACACAAAAAACACTTTACACACATGAAAAAGTATGCAGCAGAATTTATCGGTACATTTTGGTTGGTATTAGGCGGTTGCGGAAGCGCGGCATTGTCAGCAGCATTTCCGGAAGTCGGAATTGGCTTGTTAGGCGTTTCTTTTGCATTTGGTTTAACCGTTTTAACAATAGCTTATTCCCTTGGCCATATTTCGGGAGCGCATCTTAACCCGGCAGTCTCCGTAGGTTTGTGGATCGGGGGGCGTTTTTCAACAAAAGATCTGGTGCCCTACATTATCGCACAGATTTTAGGCGGTTTGGCAGCCGCAGGAATATTGTCAATCATTGTTACAGGAAATGGCAGCACAATCGGCGATTTTGCTGCAAATGGATATGGAGACCATTCTCCCGGAAAATACAGCATGGAAGCGGCATTAATCACTGAGATGGTAATGACCTTTATGTTCTTGATTATTATTTTGGGTGCTACGGACAAAAAAGCGTCAGGAGGATTTGCAGGTCTTGCAATCGGGCTTGCTCTTGCATTGATTCACTTGATCAGTATTCCTGTCACCAACACATCAGTAAATCCGGCGAGAAGTATTAGCCAGGCAATTTTTGTCGGTGGCTGGGCAATTGACCAGCTTTGGTTATTTATAGTTGCACCGATTGCAGGCGCAATATTGGCAGGAATCGTCTATAAGTTCCTTTCCAGTGAAGATTAATTATGCTGCAAAAGGATGACTTATCTCACTCCTTTTAACAATTACCTGCTTGGAGAGGATTTCATAAAATTCGGAAATCCTTTCCAGGTGTTCATCCAAAAGCCTTTTTGTTTCCGGCTCTCTCTCAATGTATTTATATAAAGAGCGATAACTCTGAAGAATCTTACCCTCTGTTTTCTTTAAAACGTCTGCAACCTCGGCCTTTTCTTCAAGATTATGTAAAGCCTGAACACTATCAGAATTCACTTCTGCTGAATTGACAAGGTCCTTGTCGTTAAGAAAACATTTGAAATAATCGTAAATCCAGTGGATCTCTTTTTGGAATAGCAGAGCGCTAAAATGACCCTGAGTCAGAAGTTTTCTCAACGGCCCCATGCTATCTTTTTTTAGTGCCTCAAGATATAAGACTTCCCTCTTCTTCTGTTCGTTCCATAACGCACTTATTTTCAGAACGAACTCATTCAATTTTGAATCTTCCATCACCATAGCCAATATCAGTTTGAGTACACGAAATTTTGTACAAACTTCATGCCTGCATGGTGACAAACCTTGTAGAAGTATTACTATTATTCAATTAACCATATAGATTAATTATATTTTCATAAAAGCTTCTTTTTGAAACACTTTAAGCCCAATTTGCGTACATCGAAATGTGGTTGGTTTTACACAAAAAATCTAATGGAATTTTCAGCAATACCACAGTACAAAACACATGCCAGAAAACTGATAATTTTTATACTCTGATGAAAGGAACTAACTTTGTTGTTGATACAATAATTATAACCTAATAAAGTTAGAATAAAATCTATAAGGAGATGATTATCTCTGATTTACGAATTGTGTAATTTATGTTTAAATATTCATTGATGTTTTCGCTGCTTCCGGCAGTTATATTTAGTTCTTGTAAAACTTCCGCTCCTAAAACCCAACCAGTTTCTGAAGCTTCGCCTCTGATCGAGATTGGGAACGAAAAATTCTCTGCAAACGATTTTCTTGATTCATACGCTAAAAATAAATTTTCCACAGATTCAACAAAAGAGTTAACGCCTGAGGAATATTTACCCGTTTATAAAGATTTGAAAATCAAAATTTTAGAGGCTAAAACCGAGGGAAGAGATACAACGAACGATTATAAACA
The DNA here is from genome assembly GCF_900108855.1 of Dyadobacter koreensis. Taxonomy (GTDB): domain Bacteria; phylum Bacteroidota; class Bacteroidia; order Cytophagales; family Spirosomataceae; genus Dyadobacter; species Dyadobacter koreensis. Next base: position 809,077 of record NZ_FNXY01000002.1, on the reverse strand, counting down.
AGAGATTAACTCGTATTATGATCAACTCGCAAAAAATTTTTTGGTAGATAAAGCGCTGGTTGAAAAACTTTCGACGGAAGCATATGCCAGACTGAAGCAGGAAGTAAGAGCGTCTCATATTTTGATCGCAGTGCCGGAAGACGCCTCTCCCGCTGATACCCTGGAAGCCTACCGTGCAGCCATAGCGATGCGTGGAAGACTGGAAGAAGGTTCAGATTTCGGCGATATGGCTTCAAAATTTTCAAAAGATCCGTCGGCTGCAAAAAACAGAGGAGACCTTGGATATTTTACTGCTTTTCAAACAGTTTATCCTTTCGAAACAGCAGCTTATACGATCGCTGTCGGAAAATTATCTCAGCCTGTTCGCAGTAAAACCGGTTACCATATTATCAAAGTACAAGATCGCCGTCCAAATCGTGGAACGGTACGTATCGCACATATTATGGTTCGTGTTGACCCGAACGCGACGGAATCTCAGAAAGTAGCTGCAAAAGCGAAGATCGATGACGCTTTCAAAAAATTACAAAACGGGCAACCGTGGGAAAGTGTTACTGAAACTTATTCCGACGATAAGCAGTCGAGTAAAAATCAGGGACTTCTACCGCCATTTGGAACAGGTCAAATGGATCCGGCAGTGGAAGAGGCAGCGTTCTCGTTGAGTCGATTGAACACTTACGCCGCGCCTGTTCTCAGCGCATATGGCTGGCATATTATAAAGCTGGTTGATAAAAAAGCGCTGGATTCATACAGCATTATGTCTCCATCGCTGCGTCAAAAAGTAGTAACTGATTCACGCGGCAAAGTTCTCGAACAATCAACGGCGAGAAGACTTCGTGAAAAATATTCAATTCAGGAATTTCCTGATAAGTTTGCCTTATTGACGCCCTTGGTTGACAGTTCGCTGATAACGGGGAAATGGGATTATATGAAACCCGTTTCCACCGACTGGGCTGCAAATACCTTATTCACCATTGAAAAACGCCCTTATGATGCGTTGTCTTTTCTAAATTACGTAAAGACTCAGCAAAAGGCTCGCCCGAAAGGTTCGTCTCCGGAAGTAATTTTCAAGCGACATTATTATGATTATCTGACAAACAAGCTTTCCGACTACGAAAAAGAACATTTAGAGGAAAGTTATCCGGAGTTCAAAGCCCAGATTACTGAAATCCGGGAAGGTGTTTTACTTTCTCAATTATTGGAAGAAAACGTTCTGGCACGCTCGCTCAACGACTCTACAGGGCAAAGAAATTATTATGAAAAAAATGTTTCGCATTTCCGTTACCCTGAACGTGCGTTTGCAACAGTAGTGACGGCGCCAGATACCGCTACACTTAATGCTGTAAAAAAGTCGTTATCTAAAAGCCCTTATTCACTTGAAAGAAAGGCGAATGAACTGATTTTCAAGGAAGGTGTAAGCGATGTGTCGATAGAGCAGATTGAAAAATTGTATGATGTATATGTAATCCTGCAAAAAAATCCTGAATACGTTGTCGAAATTTCCGGATACCGCTCAAATTCAGAATCGGAGTCTACTTCCGCAGACAGGATCAGAAATGTTGTAAAATACCTTAACTCTAAAAATATTTCCATCGTCAGAATTTTGGAAAAAGATTACGGATCATTCCGCCAGGCCGTAGAACCAGAACGGAACAGACGGATCAGTTTCCAGTTTTACAGCACGTCAAAAAAAGATGTTGAGAAAGCTTATAATTCAGAAACACCGGATGCCGTTATAATCCAGGAAGGTTATTTCCCGAAAGATAATGCACTTTTGAGCCAGGCGAAATGGGAAACCGGAGAGCAAACTGTTACAATCAATGGAATTTCTTACTGGATTCAAATCCAGAAAATAGAGCCAGCAAGAGCAAAAACTTTTGTTGAAGCACGAGGAAGCGTGATCAACGAGTATCAAAAGTTACTCGAAAAACAGTGGATGGAAAAGCTTCAGCAGAAATTTCCAGTGAAAGTGAACACGCAAGAATTAGAAAAAATTAAGCGTTAAACGTAAATTAGCATTTTGAACCGCTGCCGCTGAACATTTCAAGTAGACAGTCCGATAAATAAACCCTACGAATACAACTTAGGAACAACCAAAATATATGAAAATAAATAAATTAATTGTACTTCAATTATTTGCAATCTGCACATTCTGTTTTAGTCTGACAAGCTTCGGACAAGGACAGTCGGGTGTGATGCTCGACAAAATTATTGCCCGTGTGGATAACCACTATATATTGAGTTCCGAACTGGAAGAAATGTATAACAGTTATGCTGCCAATGGACAGAAAGCTCCTGAAAAATGCCAGATTCTGGAGTCGCTCATTATCAATAAAATGCTTTTGGCCAAAGCTGAGATTGACTCGGTAACGGTTGAAGACAAGGAAGTTGATAACGAGCTTGACGGTAAGATGAACTATATGATCCAGCGTTTTGGCTCAGAAAAGAACCTGGTTGAAGCTTACGGCAAAAGTGTTGATAACCTGAAGACAGAACTCCGTACGCAGGTTAAGGAACAGAAAATTGTCGAGAAAATGCAGCGGACGATCTCAGGAAATGTTAAAATTACTCCAAGTGATGTTCGTAAATTCTTTAATGGAATTCCAAAAGACAGTCTTCCTTATATTCCTTCTGAAGTGGAAATCGGACATATTGTTCGTTTGGGAACTGTAACGAGGGAGCAAAAAGACAAATTAAGAAATCAACTACAGGAACTTAAAGACCGGGCTGAAAAAGGCGAAGATTTTGCCATGCTTGCCACAATTTATTCGGAAGACGTAGGATCTGCAAAAAATGGAGGAGACCTGGGTTTTGCCAAACGCGGAGCGATGGTACCGGAATTTGAGGGCGCTGCTTTGGGATTAAAGCCGGGAGAAATGTCGAGCATCATCGAATCCCAATTCGGTTTTCACTTGATAAAACTAATTGAGACGCGCGGCGCGGAATATCATGCACGCCACATTTTGTTACGACCTGATTATAACAAAGGAACGGATATGTCTAGTGCGGTCCGTGTTTTAGACAGCTTGCGCGTTCTGATTAAATCTGATACGTTGAAGTTTGCGAAAGCAGCGCTGGACAATTCGGAAGACAAAGAAACTGCTGAAACCGGCGGGATCATTCAGGACAGAAACACAGGTTTGGGCCGTCTTACTCTGGACGCTTCGATGGACCCTGCGCTTTATTTTGCTATCGATACAATGAAAGTTGGTGACCTTAGTGTTCCGGTTTCTTACCGTACAGAAGATGGCAGAAGTGCGATGCGTATTCTTTGGTATAAGAGCAAATCTGAGCCTCATACAGCTAACCTTCGTGATGATTACGAAAAAATTTCCCAAATTGTACTGAGCAACAAACGTAACCACGCTCTGGAAGACTGGTTCAAAAAAGCACAAGGCGACGTATTTATCAGTGTAGAACCAGAATATAAAAACTGTCGAATCCTTGGCTTAGCATCCGGAAACGACAGCTGAGATGCTTGCCCAGAGAAATAGTTCTAGTAATTAAGATTTCCAAAATTGACTCACTGTGAATTATAAATCAGACGTTGAAGCAGCCGAGGCTATGAAAGTGGCCTATGAAAAAATCCGTAGTGAAATAGGGCAAGTGATTATCGGACAGGATGAAGTTATAAAACGATTACTAACAGCTATTTTTTGTCAGGGACATTGTTTGCTTGTTGGAGTTCCGGGACTTGCAAAGACTTTATTGATTCAAACCATTGCTTCATCGCTTGATTTAAAATTTAACAGGATACAGTTTACGCCCGATTTAATGCCTTCGGATATTTTAGGCTCGGAAACGCTGGACCAAAACAGAAATTTTAAATTCATTCAGGGGCCGATTTTTGCCAATATTATTTTGGCTGATGAGATAAACAGAACACCCCCAAAAACGCAGTCTGCACTCCTGGAAGCGATGCAGGAATATTCGGTAACAATTGCAGGCCAGAAACATGTTTTATCGCGTCCGTTTTTTGTTCTGGCAACCCAAAACCCAATCGAACAGGAGGGTACCTATCCCCTTCCGGAAGCACAGCTGGACCGCTTTATGTTCATGATTCAGCTGGATTATCCATCATATGCGGAAGAAGTAACGATTGTAAAAAACACAACCAACGACGTAAAACATCAGGTCAGAGAAGTGATCAGTGCTGAGGAAATTATGGATTTCCAGCATTTGGTTCGCCGCGTTCCCGTTACAGATCACGTGATCGAATATGCTGTAAAACTGGTACATAAAACTAGACCGTCGTCCGGACTTGCTAATAAAGATACCGCAGATTACCTTGAATGGGGGGCAGGTCCAAGAGCGTCACAATCGCTCATACTGGCTGCAAAATGTAATGCTTTGTTATCGGGGAAATATTCTCCGGACATTGAAGATGTGAAAGCGGTAGCACTTCCGGTGTTACGCCACAGAATTATCAGAAACTTTAAAGCAGAAGCCGAAGGCATATCTGTTGATGACATCATCAATCGTCTTCTCTGACTTGTAATAAATCCCTTTTATAAAAATTTGCGTTGATCCTTTCAGGCTATCGGCGCAAATTTTTGTTTTTCTAGCTGTATGACTTAGTTCTAAATTGCCAAAAAGCCAGATTTTCGGGTATAATATTAGTACGTCATTTTCTGGAATGATAAGTTCGTTCCAATCTTCAATCATAAAACCAGGGTTCCGATTATGGACATTTCAGGAAAAAATTTTATTGGTTATTCACTTTCATCAGAAAACAAACATACTTTCAAATCGTATGTTCCGGCTCAAAATATAGAATTGCCAGAGGAATTTCATACCGCTACACAAGAAGAAGTTTCGAGGACAATGAAACTTGCAAAAGATGCATTCAATGAATATTCACGTGTTCCAGCATCAAAAAGAGCAGATTTCCTGATTGCTATAACTGAAGAAATCCTGGCGGTTGGCGATGAACTCCTGGAACGCGCTCACCTTGAAACTGGCTTGCCGCTTGCGCGTCTACAGGGTGAAAGAGCACGCACGATCAACCAGCTTACGCAATTTGCCGAGCTCATCCGTGAAGGTTCCTGGGTAGAAGCAAGCGTTGATACAGCCATTCCCGACCGTTTGCCGGCTCCTAAATCTGACCTTCGAAAAATGCTCATACCAATCGGCCCGGTGATCGTTTTTGGCTCAAGCAATTTCCCCTTCGCATATTCTGTGGCCGGTGTTGACACTGGTCCTGCTCTCGCAGCTGGAAATCCTGTTGTCATTAAAGCGCATGCCGCACATCCGGGCGTATCAGACCTAACTGCTCAGGCGATCGTCAAAGCGGCGCAGAGAACAGGGATGCCCGATGGCGTTTTTTCTATGCTATACGACGATGGCTACGAAGTTGGAGCTGCGCTGGTCAAACATCCGGCCAGCAAAGCGGTCGGATTTACAGGTTCAATAAAAGGTGGAATGGCACTTTATAAAATGGCGCAGGAACGCGATGAGCCAATTTCGGTTTTTGCTGAAATGGGAAGTGTAAATCCGATTGTAATTTTACCGGAATACCTTGAAAATAATACCCAGGAACTTGCGAAAACACTGGCAGGATCCGTGACACTGGGTGCTGGTCAGTTTTGTACAAACCCCGGGCTGGTCTTTGTCATCAAATCAGAATCATTGCATGCGTTTGAAGCGTCTTATAAAAATGAGATTTTAAAAGTGGCTCCGGCTACGATGCTGACGGCAGGGATCAAAAAGAATTTTTACAAACTTCGGGATGAATTGGTAGCAGAAACGGGTGTTAGCGAACTTGCATTTTCTAACATTGCGTCTGATGCGGAAAACCAGTCACAGGCCTCCGTGGCCAGCGTTAGCGGAAAAGATTTTATTGCCAATCCGAAAATTCATGAAGAAGTTTTTGGACCATTTTCGTTGCTCGTTGTCTGTGAAAGCTATGAAGAATTGTTGTCAGCTGTGTCACAGTTGAGAGGCCAGCTTACTGCTTCGCTCATGGCAGAAGCACAGGAAACCTTGAAATATCCCGCATTGGTTCAAACATTGTCACAAATATGCGGACGTTTTATCATGAATGGGGTTCCGACCGGCGTCGAAGTTTGCCCATCCATGCATCACGGTGGACCTTTTCCATCTTCCACCGATGCGAGGTTTACTTCTGTTGGCCGCCATTCTATATTACGCTTTGTTCGTCCTCAATCATACCAGGACTGGGATGATTCTCTGTTGCCTGACGAATTAAAAAACGCAAACCCGCTGGGAATTTTCAGACTGGTTAATAACGAAACGACTAAACGCAAAATATAAAACGTAGCTTTGGCTTCTCTCCAATTTGGGAGAAGCCTTCTCCTTAATTTTCATGGCCCAGAATAAAATCTTTCATATCGTAAATGGCGATGCTCTGCTGGATAATTTTCCCGCGGAACTTCTCACAGGAGAAATTATCGTTGCCCGGGAATGCCTTGTAGATGGTCCGGTGTCCGGTGAAAACTTCCAGGAATTCGCCGAGACGCGCGCTAATTTTATTCATCAGGAATATGGTGAGGAAAAGCAGGCTTATTTTGAAGAAATAATTCCCGAATTCAATAAAATACAGGCGATTCCAGCCGACTCAGAAATTAACTTCTGGTTTGAAGATGATTTGTTCTGTCAGGTAAATTTATGGTTTTGTGTCTCGCTTCTGATGCCTGTGGCGCATACTTTAAAAGCTTATATAATAAAACCGGTCGTCGATGATAACCAACCCGACTGGCGAGGCTTTGGCATTATGGATAGCCATATGCTGGCGGAAGCCTACCTTCACAAACAGCTACTTTCGCAAGCAGATCTTAGTTTGCTTAATGACTTATGGCTGGCGTACAGGGACAACGATCTTGAAAGTCTGCAAAAATCAAGCGAAAAGAACTCTGTTAACTTCCCTTTTCTAAATCTGGTGATTCAGGCACAAATTGATCGAAGAAACGATCGCCCCGAAAATGTTCTAAAGGAAATTATGAAGGAAAAAGAAACAACAGATTTTAATACAATTTTTAAAGAGTTCAGCAAACGGGAAGGAATTTACGGTTTTGGAGACTGGCAGGTTGAGAAAATGCTTGAAAGAATTCAAAATAATAAGGTCCAGGAATAATTCTGAAAGACATAAAAAAAGTCAGCTTCAAAATGTGTTTGAAATTGACTTCTTTTTCTATTTGAGCGTTTAACAAACCGGGTCAATATTCTGGATAACCAACTTCCACTAAAAAAAGTCCTTGTGCCGGAGCTTGTGCACCAGCCTTGCTCCTATCCTGTGCCTGGATTATTTTTTCAAAATCTTTAATACTTCTTTTTCCCACGCCGACTTCAAGCAAGGTTCCGACCAAGGCTCTGACCATTCCGCGCAAAAAACGATTTGCTTTGATATTGAAAATAAGAATGCCGTCTTTTTCAAACCAACCAGCTGCCGTAATATCGCAAAGGAAATTATTTACATGAGTATGAATTTTACTGAAACTCTCGAAATTCTTATAAACCAATAGCAAAGCCGCAGCTTCGTTCATTTTTTCAATATCCAGAGGTTTATGAAAAATATGCGATTCATCGCTCAAAAAGGGATTTTTGCGTTTAATGATCCGGTACTCATATCGTCTGTGCGTGGCATCAAAACGGGAATGTGCCGTATTGTCAACTTTAAAAATCCGGTGTACTGCGATATCAAAAGGTAAACGACTGTTGAGTCTGTAAGTCAGCTGCTCTGTATCTTTAATTTCGTTAGCAATATCAAAGTGAGCGTACTGCTGCTCAGCATGCACGCCCGTATCCGTGCGGCTGCTCCCGACGGTTTCAATGTTTTCCCGGATAATCAGAGTCAATGCTTCATCAAGCAATTGCTGAACGGAAACAGCATTTTTCTGTCGTTGCCAGCCACTATAATTTGTGCCCTTATAACTGAATTCTATAAAATAACGCATTTCACAAAAGTACGAGAAAGTCCCGAACCTCATTTGACGGAGCCGTGAATTATACATTTAAGCAAAGTGTTATATAGCAGGAAGACCAGTTTTAGGGGAACAGTTTAAAGATTTTGAGTTTTTTTAATGATTTTAAACACCTCACGGATAAAATATTTCGAGGTTGACGCGAAGAACATTAACTTTGACAATTGAAATTATTTCCAGTACTGTATGATTACGGAAGAAAAGAAAGAAGAAAAAAGCCTGAATTTTATTGAAGAGATCATTGAGGCAGACCTAAAGGCGGGAAAGTACACGGAAATTGTTACTCGTTTCCCTCCTGAACCTAATGGGTATCTGCACATTGGTCATGCTTCGAGTATATGTCTGAACTTCGGGTTAACAAAAAAATTTCCGGGTTATACCAACCTGCGTTTTGACGATACCAACCCGACGACAGAAGATACTGAATATGTTGAAAGTATAAAAAACGACATCCGCTGGATGGGCTTTGAATGGGAAAATGAGCTATATGCTTCTGACTATTTCGATACCTTATATGGCTATGCAATCCAGCTGATTCATAAAGGATTAGCCTATGTTGACGATTCAACATCGGAAGAAATCGCGGTACTGAAAGGAACGCCAACCCAGCCGGGGAAAGATAGTCCTTACAGAAACCGTTCAATTGAAGAGAACAGGCTGCTTTTTGAGCAGATGAAAAACGGAATATTTCCAGATGGAAGCCGTACACTTCGTGCAAAAATCGATATGACGCATCCGAATATGTTGATGCGCGATCCTATTTTGTATCGTATCAAACATGCACATCATCACCGCACGGGCGATAAATGGTGCATTTATCCGATGTACGATTTTGCACACGGACAAAGTGATGCGATTGAAAATGTTACGCATTCGATCTGTACCCTGGAATTTGTTCCTCACCGTGAATTATATGATTGGCTGATTGCGCAACTGGAAATTTATCCGTCGCATCAATATGAATTCGCGCGCCGTAATTTGAATTATACTGTAACGAGCAAAAGAAAATTATTGCAGCTTGTTCAGGAAGGTCATGTAAACGGATGGGACGATCCACGCATGCCTACAATCAGCGGTTTGCGGAGACGCGGTTATACACCTTTTAGTATCCGTGATTTTTGTGATCGTATCGGTGTTGCCAAACGGGAAAATATGATCGACGTAGGATTACTTGAATTCTGCGTCCGAGAAGATCTGAACAAAACTTCTTTGCGCAGAATGGCGGTTCTTGATCCATTGAAAGTGGTTATCACGAATTTCCCGGAGGATCTTTCAGAGACTTGTCTCAGCGAAAATAATCCGGAGGATATAGCTGCCGGAATGCGTGAAATTCTTTTCACTCGCGAAATTTTTATCGAGCGTGAAGATTTCATGGAAGTTCCGTCTAAAAAATATTTCCGGCTTGCCCCGGGAAAAATGGTTCGTTTGAAAGGTGCGTATATTATCCAGGCAGAATCAGTTCTGAAAGACGAAAACGGAGAAGTGACCGAGGTGCATTGTACGTACATTGAAAATAGCAAAAGCGGACAAGATACAACTGGCATTAACGTGAAAGGAACGCTTCACTGGGTTTCCGCAAAACATGGCATACCTGTGGAAGTTCGTCTGTATGACCGTTTATTTTCAGTAGAAAATGTTTCATCCGAAGAAGGCGATTTCAAGGATTATATTAATCCTGAATCACTGAATATTATCACGGGATATGCAGAACCTGCTTTGCGTGATGCAAAACCAGGTGAATCTTTCCAGTTTCTGCGTAAAGGTTATTTTGCGGCTGATGCGGATGGAACTACTGAAAAACCTGTTTTTAACCGTACGGTAACATTAAGAGACAATTGGGCGAAGGCTGCTGAGAAGTAGATAACTTTTAGCGTTTAGCTTGGGAAAGACTAGGCATATCGCTGAAAAATTAGAATAGCTTTTAAAATTTGTTTAAACGCCGTTTGCCTGAAAAAGTGAACGGCGTTTTTATTCAAAAAAAACACTCCATATAATTAGATTGGTTTTAAATAACTCTTGCATGGTTAAAGTTTCCGCTTTATCTTTGTGTAAGATTCAGTGTTAAATAAAATGCCAGTTACAGTGAAACACCCGAATGAATTGTTCAGTACCTCCAAAGGTTTTAGTTTCCAGTGTGATAAAACTTCACGAATTGTGGTTCATTTTGGGGAAATGATTGCTTCATTTCGTATTCATGACTTTCTTAACTTCCGCCGTTTTGTAAATAACATTGATATCAAAAGCCGCTTGTTTGATTTGTCAGATGAGTCGGATTTCGAATTTGTAGAAGCTCCGCAACTTAATATCAATCAGAAGCTTACACTTTGCGAATTGATTCAATTGCGTGATCTTGTCAATGGAACTCACTTCGCTATTGAGCTAAATTCTTTGCTACACTCCATTCTTTACGTAGAACAAGAATTAGTCTAAATAGCTGATTCCCTTCATATTAGACCAATTCCAAATTTATAGGTTATCATTGCAATGATGAACTTTCGTATGATATTTGTGCTTATTACTTCAAAAGATAAACACATTTACAATGAGAGATCTACTTAGAGCCCGTACTTCTTTAAAAGAAGAGATAGAAATATTATTGAACAACCAAGTTAAAATGGAAGCAGAAGCATCAGCTAAATATCTGGCTATGGCTTCGTGGTGCGACCGTAACGGTTTCAAAAACAGCGCAGCTTATTTCCTTAAACAATCCGACGAAGAACGCGGACATATGTTGAAAATTTTCAACTACATCATGACCGTTGGCGGAACAGCTGTTTCTCCGGAAGTCCCAGCTGTGAAACAAGAATTCGCTTCTTTCAGAAGTGTATTCGAGACAGCTCTACAAAGCGAAATCAGCGTAACGCAAGCAATCAATAGAATTGTAACGCAAAGCCGTCGTGAAGAGGATTACGCCACCGAAAATTTCATGCAGTGGTTTGTGAACGAACAAATTGAAGAAGAAGATAACGCACGTCGCGCTATCGAGCTTTTCGATGTAATCGGAGAAGAAGGAACTGGTCGTTACCACATCGATAAGGCTATCCTTAAAATCAGCTCAGAAAACTAATTTTATAGGTTTTAGAAAAAAGGTCGTATCCTCCGATACGACCTTTTTTTGTGCCCTGTCCAATTGATTTCCGAAAACACTTGCAATTAAGTTGTATACAATTTAATTTTATACAATTAAAAATGAGACATGGAACTGTTAAAACTATCAAACCAACTTTGCTTCCCGCTTTACGCCTTGTCAAGGAAAGTTACCAGCCATTACCTTCCTCTGCTGGATAAAATCGGTCTTACGTATCCTCAGTATTTGGTTATGCTTGTTCTTTGGGAAGAGAATGGCGTTTCGGTTAAAGAGCTCGGATATAAACTTATGCTGGACTCTGGCACACTTTCTCCGATGCTAAAAAAACTGGAAGACAGGGAGCTTATCACCCGTAAGCGGTTGAAAGAAGATGAACGTGTCGTTATCATTTCATTAACTGAAACAGGAGAAAAACTAAAAGAAAGAGGAGCGGAAATTCCTGAGCAGATCAAGTGCAGTCTTGAACTTACTGATAAGGAGGTTCGGGAAATGAAAGCACTCGCGACTGGACTGCTTGACAAGATCAACAAAATCGAAGCCGTTCATAATAATTAACCAATATCAACCAAAACATCAACAAAAATGATCAAGGCAATTTATACGACCGCTGCAACAGCAACAGGCGGAAGAAATGGAAAAGTGGTTTCGGAAGATGGAATTCTGGACCTGGAAGTTCGTATTCCGAAAGAAATGGGCGGAGCCAATAACAATTATACAAATCCCGAGCAATTGTTCGCGGCCGGTTATGCGGCTTGTTTCGACAGCGCATTAAACCTGATTATTCAGCGCAGCAAAATCAAAACCGGAACGACTTCTGTGACTGCTCACGTTGGTATAGGAAAAAACGAAGCAGATGGTTTCGGACTGGTAGTCACTCTGGAAGCAAATATTCCGGGTGTAGAGCAATCGGTAGCGGATGATCTGATTGCCAAAGCGCATCAGGTTTGTCCGTATTCCAATGCAACGCGCGGAAATGTGGACGTTACTTTAAAAACAACAACAGAAGAAGTTTCAGCCTAATAAATCGTATCGTTCTTATTACAAAACATCCGTTTACAAATTGCAGACGGATGTTTTATTTATGACAGTTTAAAAATTCATCTGGGCGAGAGCAAAGAGTAAATTTCAACATCCTGAAATCTACCGTCGAAAAACGTATGCTCCCTGAAATAAGCCTCTCTTACAAATCCATGTTTTAACATCAGACTTGAAGAAGCCCTGTTTTCAGGGTGGATAACGGCTTCAATGGTATTCATACGTAGCTGTTTAAATCCAAATTGGATTATTTCTTTAAGTGCTTCGCTCATATAGCCTTTGTTCCAGTTTACAGGATCCAGCGAATAACCAATCTCACCGCGATAATTTTCCTTATTAATACGAGGAAAACCAACGGTTCCAAGCATTTTGCTCTCTCCTTTTAAAGATATCGCCCAGGTAATACTTATACCCTGCTCAAACAAAAATTCATAATTCCTGACAAGCTCTTCTGCCTCTCGCCGAGACTGGAGCAATGGCCTGACAATGTATTTCATTACGTCGGGGTTACTTCTCTGCTGAAACATCTCGTCAACATCGTCTATTGAAATAGGTCTCAAAGTAAGTCGTTCCGTTTCCAAAACCGGGAACTTTTCAAAGTTGAGAATGAGCATATAACGATTCGGTTTACAATTTTCTGAACATGATATGAGCATCGACAAAGCCTAACTCTAGATGCTCAAAACCACCTGGAATTGTCCCGATTATCTCAAATCCGTGTTTTTTCCAAAGTTTTATTGCGAACTTGTTCGTGCTCACAACAATATTAAACTGCATCCCTTTAAAACCGAAACGTTTCGCTTCTGCCAAAGAATGTTCACAGAGCAAATTTCCAATTCCTCGTCCCTGCGCATTCGGATGGACCATATAAGATCCGTTCGCAATATGTGAACCCAGATCTACCTGATTTGGCTTGATCACATAAGTCCCGAGAATTTCGCCATTCTCTTCCAAAACGTAAGTCTCCATATTAGCTGCAAACCAATATTTGTCAAGATCTTCCTTTGGCGTATCGGGTGCGAACACATAGGTATCACCTGTCTGAATTACGGCAGTAAAAATTTCCCAAATTTCGTGACGATCCTGATCGATAGCTTTTCTGATGTGCATAACCTGAAATTTAAATTAATAAAAAGCAATCTGAGCCAACAACGATTGTAAGTTACACGGTTGCTTTATAAGTATATACCGTGTAAGGAAAAATAAAATGCGCAACTAGCCAGGAAACGAGTGAAGCGATAACAATGGGGATAAATAAAACGTAATTATCTGCAATCGCGCACACCAGGAAAATGGAAGTCAACGGCGCGTGAATACTTCCACTTAGAACGGCCGCCATACCAATAATGATGAAGTTTAGGGCGATCAGGTCCAGATGGAAAAAGTAGTTGAGCGTCAATGCTGTGATTAAACCTAAAAATGCACCTATAAATAAGCTCGGCGCAAACACTCCCCCATCGCCGCCGGCTCCAAGCGTGACGGAAGTAGCGATTGGCTTTAAAAATAAAATGACAACGAAAGGTAACAGAATATACAGATCGGACGGTTGGGTAATGGAAGTCAGGTTTTTTATTCCCGAATATCCCTCACCATACAAACTGGGGAAGAAAAATATCAGAGTCGAGATAATTAAAGAACCGGCAATAATTTTCACGTAATCGTTCCGCAGAGTGCCGAAAAACTTCTTGCAAAACAGAACACTTTTTGTAAGAAAAACGGAATTAAAACCTGCTAAAATACCGAGCAGTACAAAGTACGGCAGCGCTTCCTTGTGCCATACGGTTACCTCAAAGTTGAAAACTTTTACGTAAAAAAAATATCTCGTCAATATGTAAGAGGTAAAAATTGCCGTTGCCAAAGCAGCCAAATGAGTCTTATTCCGCTTTCTGGTAAAAACTTCAAATGCGAACATAAAACCGGCAATCGGTGCATTGAACAAAGCCGTGACGCCAGCGGCTAAACCTGCGCAAACCAGATCCGTCCGATACTTATTTAAATGCCCGACTTTATGGCTGGATAACGCACCGATCGAAGCTGTCGCCACCACTGTAGAAACTTCGATGCCGGTGGAGCCGCCAAAAATCACCGTTAAAAATCCGTTGAAATAATGAGATGGTATTTTGTAAGCCGGCAAGGTTTTCCCGCCATTATTAATAGAATCAAGCACTTCCTTAATCCCTTTGTTTGGTTTATTTTTGAATAAAAACTGTCTGAGAATATGTATCGTCGTGAATCCGATGAACGGAAGAAAGAAGATCAGATATTGATTTTCCGCTAACCTATGTACAAAATCATGTTCATAATGTTCCGTGATCACTTTAAGGGTATCGGCTACGATTGCCGAAAAAACCCCGACTACCGCAGCGGCAGCCAAAACAGTTACTGTCCTCCTGACTTTTTTATGCCGATAGGATGATGTTGTACTGGTATTCATATAACACGGATTCTGGTAAAATCAATTATTGAAGTGAATGGTAAAATTATCTGTATCTGCGCTGCCAGATTTTATACCAATTTTTATTTTTCGGATACGTTCGATGAGAAGTCATGTTGTTGACGATCAGGGCAACAAACAGCAATATTAAAACGCCGGATAACACCGGGCTCAAGACGTAGATATACCCAAGGCTTGTGACTTTTTCAGACCCGATGTTGGCAATCAGCGCCGTCGCACCGCCGGGAGGATGAAGTGTTTTGGTAATCTGCATCATCACAATTGAGAGAGAAACGGCAAATGCCGATGACAACCATATTTCATTCGGGATAATATAGTGGACCGTCACCCCAACCAGGGCACAAATTACATGCCCGCCTACCAGATTTCTGGGCTGTGCCAGCGGACTGTTGACGATACCATAGATCAAAACGGAGGAAGCACCAAAAGATCCGATCAGGAATAAATTATCGCTCTGCGTGAAAACGTTCTGGTTTAAAAGTCCAATTAAACCAATTCCTGCGAAAGACCCGATAAATGTCCAGAGATGGTCCTTGAAGTCTATCAACGTTTCTTTATAAATCACATAACGTGCGATTCTGGCATGTTTCCTTATACGTTTTCTCAAAACCTTTATAGTATATTAATAAAAAGCATAGCTATTTATAACCATCATATAACTATTATGGTTCGGCATGATTCTACAAAATTTCATAACACATCGGGCACATGTACCACCCCGAAATTTAATTATGTTCAGGTATCGTTTTTGTCAAACATAAAGTTGATATTGGAAGCAAAGAATTAGTCACAGTTCCCTTTTTGCATGAATTACCTTAATGAGTTTAGAAAATTTATTTCCAGCCATTACCTCTATACAGGCGTCAGGCTCACGCTAGGGGCCGTAATTCCTTGTCTGATTTTTCATCACTACGGCATTTTAAGTGATCTTATTGCCTTCCCGCTGGGTACATTGCTGATCGGCACGACCGACAATCCCGGCCCGCTGCACCGTAGAAGAAATTCCCTGATGATTGCGATTGTGACTTGTTTTGCAGTCGCGTGTATAACTGGTTATCTCAGGCATATTCACTTTCTGGCATTCTTTGAAATTGTAATTTTCGGGATGTTTTTCTCTCTCGTAGGAGTATATGGAAACCGGGCGAACAGCGTCGGACTGATCGCACTTTTGGTATTTGTTTTCAACATCGATAACCACATGAGCGGTGATGCAGTGCTTAGGAATGCACTGATATTCTCTGCCGGCGGAATCTGGTATCTGATTCTTTTTCTCGTCTTACAAAAAATACGCCCTTATAAACTTATTCAGCAGTTGCTTGGTGAGAATTTTGTAGAACTAGGGAAGTTACTGTCGGTCAAGGCAGGTTACTATTTTGCCAAACCTGACTACGATGAATTGTTTAACCAGATGATTCATCAACAAGTAATTCTTCGCGAAAACCATGAAACGCTTCGGGAGATTTTATTCAAAACGCGCCAAATCGTAACGGAATCCACAAATACCAGCCGGATACTGATGTTGATGTTTTTAGATAGTGTCGATCTGATGGAGCGGATTCTTAACTCCCAGCAAAATTATTCCAACCTCCACCGGGCATTTGATCATTCTAAAATCCTTCGTCTTTTCGGTACTTATATTACCTGGCTAGCAGCTGAACTTCAAGAAATCGGATTGTCCGTTCAGAGTGGTTTTCCATCCAAACCAAGACATGATCTGGATGAAGCCTTTAATAAATGTCAGCGTACTTTTGACAGTATCAGAGAAAGAAGCATGACGCATGAAAATGTGGAGGATTTTATTATGCTGCGTCAGATTCTGAACAGTTTGCAGGATATCACCGAGCGTGTCAAAAAACTTCATCGCGCAACCCGTTATGACTCCGAGCTGAGTAAGGAATACAATATCAACGTTGAAATCGACGATTTTACGACAAAACAGGAATATAGTCCCAGGATTTTGCTGGATAGCTTGTCACTCAAATCCAGTCATTTCCGGCATGCGGTGCGCGTTACGCTCGGGTTGATGATCGGATTTTTAGTATCGTTGTTTTTCAGTGTCGGACATGGCTACTGGATTTTGCTGACCATTGTCACGATCATGAAACCGGCATTCAGTATCACTAAACAACGAAACCTTTACCGGATCGCAGGAACGATCGTCGGCGCTTTTGCCGGTTTCCTAACACTTTATCTGATCAAGGATGATACCGTTATTTTCGTCATTATGATGCTGGCGATGATTTCGGCTTACAGTTTTTTAAAGATAAATTACTTTGTCGCCTCCATCGGGATAACTCTTTATGTGCTTTTATGGTTTAATTTCCTGAATCCTGAGCATATCACGGCCGTTTTGCAGGATCGCGTGATCGATACCGTTATCGGGTCAATTATTGCCTATTTTGTGTCATCCTATATCCTCCCGGTTTGGGAACATACCCAGATCAATCAGTATATGAAAGCGGCTCTGGATGCCAACAGAAAATATTTCGATAACGTGTCGCAGATATTCACAGGTGTACAGCTTGATATCAACGAGTTAAAGCTACACCGGAAGGAAGCAATAATAGCAATGGCCAATTTATCGGATAATTTTCAGCGCATGCTTTCCGAACCGAAAAAGCAACAGGTAAAAATGGAGGAACATCACCAGTTTGTCGCAACCAGCCACATGTTAACGTCGTATATTGCCTCATTGTCAACCTATGCGCAGACGGTCGGTCAATCTTATCTTTCGGATGAGTTCAAACCTATGATCCGGCAAATTGACCGTCAGTTCGAGTCTGCAATTCAACTCATTGATAAGGAAGAAAATGCAAGCGTTGATATTATTAAGGAATCTCTGCCACAGAACCAAAAACTGCTGGATCTTTTGTCGGCAAGAAAGAAGGAAATAAAAGAAATGGGGATCGAAAAATCTGCTCAGTCACCGGCGAGAAAGGCGTTATCTGATTTTAAAACCATCAATGGTTTATTCGAACTTATCAGTACGATCACCATTGATGAAATCAAAATTCTTCAAAAAATTGCTATTGGAAAAGTCTGAATTATGCTGCCTGCAGTTCGGTAACCTCTTCTTTATTTTGTCTCGAATGAAACATCAATACGAGCGAAACCAGCACACCGCCAAAAGCCATGCCCGCACCTACCCATTCAGGGGAATTGTAGCCTAACCCAGCGGCAATGGGCAAGCCGCCGAGATATGCACCCAGAGCATTTCCAATATTGAAACTTGCCTGACTTACCGAAGCAGCAAGCATTTCAGCCCCTTTCGCGGTATTAATCATCAACATTTGCAAAGGGGAAAGCATTGCAAAAGCAATGGCACCTGTGATAAAAGTGAATATGAGTGTCAGTGTCTGGTTGCTGGAAACGAAATAAACTGCTGTTAATGACAAAACCATGGCAAGTAACAAAGCCGCCGAAGTATATAACGGAGAAAACCGGTCGGCCAGCCTTCCGCCAATGAAATTTCCCATAACCATTCCTAAACCAGCCAATACCAGAATATACATGATGGAATCATCGCTGAATCCTGCAACCTCAGTTAGCAAAGGAGCAATGTAACTATACCACGAGAAAAAGCCACCCGTCCCGATTGCGATTACTAAAACAATAAGCCAGGCATCCAGTCTGGTGAAAAATTTCAGTTCGCTCATCAGCCCTTTGGTATTTGTCACAGATAAACCGGGCATCCATAATTTGATACTGGTTGTTGTCAGTAAACCGATTACTCCGACGATCATAAACGTGATGCGCCAGCTGATATGGTGACCGATGAACGTGCCCAGCGGTACTCCAATCAAATTGGCGATCGTTAATCCCGCAAACATCAGTGATACTGATCTGGCTTCTTTTCCCTGATCAGCTAAACGACCGGCAACCACGGCACCAACACCGAAAAATGCTCCATGAGGCAGGCCAGAGAAAAATCTCGAAATAAATAAAGTTTCATAATTCGGAGCGAAAGCCGATAACGTATTGAATACTGTGAACAAACACATCAGCAGCAGTAAAATTGTTTTCGGCGGTTTACTTCCGGTAAATCCGATCAGCAGCGGAGCACCGACGACAACGCCCATTGCGTAAGCCGACACCAAATGACCAGCTTCAGGGATTGTGATTTGTAAAGATTTGGCGATGTCAGGCAGAATTCCCATGATTACGAATTCAGTCATGCCAATGCCAAAACCACCAAGTGTCAGTGTAAGAATACTTTTTTTCATAATTCAGTTCATTACCGTTTTGCTAATGGACAATCTTGGTTAAATCAAATTTTAGGAGATTATGAAAATTATAAAATATACCCCTCCTTATTTTATTCAAATTATCCTACAACTGAAACCCCAGCCTTATTGAAAGGTAACGTCCCAAATAAAAAATGTGTTCAATTTAAAAACATCGGCATTTTGTAAAACAAAATTTCATTTAAACATTTTAAGATCATAAAGGATTTATCCGACGGAAGTTGATTTATTACGTAGACAAATGTGCTAACTTATTATAAAATTGGTTACATTATTCAATTTGATGAATAAAAAAAGTACAATTTTATACTTTAAAATAACTGAATTATTGATTACATTATGCTTCCGCTTCTATTTGTCTTACTTTTGATAAAAATTTTTGATTTAAGCAGTAAAAACTCAAAAGCATGAATGAAGTATCAGGCACCGAACGTGGAAATATTCATCCGGGACTTGCCGTTTCCATTGTTCTAAAACAGGATCAGCGCACAGGAAAACTGACAAAAGGTATTGTGAAAGATATTTTGACAAGTGCTCCTAAACATACGCACGGCATAAAAGTCAGGCTGGTTACAGGCGAAGTCGGTCGTGTGAAAATTATCGGCTAACTGCGTCGTCCATATGCTTAACCCACGGGTCAGTCTTCTCATAGGCGTTATTGCGATCAGCATTTTTCCGGTACTTGTGAAATGGGCGCCAGTCTCAGGAATTTCCTCGGCTTTTTATAGAATGTCTATTGCCGTTATTTTTCTTGTCCCGTATGTATTGTTTAAGAAAAAGCTTCAAAGACCTGAAAGGGAACTATGGCTTCTCATTTTTATATGCGGGATTTTATTTGGCAGTGATATCGCCATCTGGAATTTATCGATCCATTATTCCAACGCAACACAGGCCACTTTGCTCACTAATCTTTCTCCGGTTTGGGTTGGAATCGGGTCAGCACTATTCCTTCATGAGCGCCCGGGAAAACATTTCTGGATCGGGACGTTCGTGGCACTTTCAGGAATGGTCATTTTGATGGGACCTGAAACTTTCATGCAAATGCGTTTTGACAAAGGGTTTATTATGGCAGTAACTTCCGGATTGCTCTATGCCAGCTATATGATTGTCAGCAAAAGAGTTTTGAACCAACTGAACATTGTAAGTTTTATGACTTACAGCATGAGCGTTTCCAGCTTTTATCTGCTGATTATTTGTCTGGGAATGGGAGAACCTCTTTGGCATTTCAGTCCGGTAATATGGGGTGTTTTGGGAATTCAAGGATTAGTATGCCAGTTGCTGGGCTGGCTAACGATCAGTTATGCCGTTCAAAAACTAGACGCTCAACGCGTTTCATTGAGTTTGCTCAGTCAATCAATTGTCACAGGTCTTTTGGCCTGGATATTTATAAATGAAAAAGTTACACTTCAAATGATCATTGGCGGGCTCATTATTCTTGCAGGAATCGGAATCACTTTTTTGAAGAGAAAAGCGCTGTCCTGAGTCGAATTCGTTGCGTCAATTGCTTAAACCCATTGCGTCCATTGCGGTTAACTGCCGTTAAGCAAGTATATTTCAGAATAAGCGTCTTTATTACATTTATTCCTTCCTTTTGTTATAAAAGAATTAATAAAGCGCCAATGAGAAGTTTTCCGTTCCGTTACCTGATTTGCTTTCTGCTCTCAAGCGGATGGTGTTTTGCACAAAAAAAGGCAAATCAGCCGAAACCGATCCTGCAAACGGATACAACTTCCTGGTGGAAACAGAATAATCTCAGAGTTATCCAGACCAATTTGCCGGCATACGAAGCCGCAACGCTGAATCCGGATTCTCTGCTGAAAGATCTGGAAGATTTTTCAGCCAATACGCTTCTGATCAATGCTGGTGGTATCATGGCCTTTTATCCATCCGAGCTGGACTTTCACTACCGCAATCCCTTCTTAAAAGACAATAATATGCTCAGTGACATCGTAAGAAAATGTCACGAAAAAGGCATTCGCGTCATTGTACGGTTTGATTTCAGCCGGGTTCAGGAAAGCATTTTTAAAGCACACCCGGACTGGTGCTATGTCTCTCCCAAAGGCGAACGGATCATCAACACTGATATGTACGTAGTTTCCATCAATGCGCCCTATGTTCAGGATAAAGCTTTCAAGATTATTGAAGAAGTGATTGATAAATTTCCTGTCGACGGGATATTTCTGAACATGCCGGGTTATCAGGTCAATAATCCATACGAAGGAAAATATCACGGAATTGATCAAAACGAATATGATAAAAAGCGGTTTGCAGAGTATAGCAAAGGCTTGTCGCTTCCAACCGAAGAAAATAAAGCCGATCCGTTATTTCAAAAATATCTGGAATTCAAAAAATTCACAATCGAAGACTGGTCCCATCGTCTCCATACGTTGATTAAATCGAAGAGCGATAAGATTGCGATTTGTACTTATATGGACAAGTATGTGGATATAATCCGTCACGAATCACAAAGCAGCACGGTTCTGCCTTACTGGCCGTACACGGCGTCAGATAACGTGGGAAATGCCGTAAGTTCATATCCAAATCATGTGATCAGCAATGCGAGTATCCAGCAGATTTCTTTTCAATCCCGATACAATGCAGTTGAGCCGGAAGAGGTCCGTATCCGTCTGTACGAAAATATTGCAAACGGTTCCGGCCTTGACATGAGCATGATGGGCGATTTGCGCGGCTACGAAGATGAACGCAATTATGATGTTTTTAAAAATGTTTATGCACACCATAAAAAACATGAACAATATTTCGGGAAATATAAGTCTGTTGCCAAAATAGCAGTGATCGCGCCGGGTTCATGGCCAAGTGGTCCGACGATGCAGGAATATCGAGGAATTTTGCTGATGTTAAAGGAAGCGCATATTCCATTTGATATTATTGAAGATGCTCAGATCAGTAATCTTTCGTCAACCGTCAAAAATTACAAATTGCTTATTCTTCCGGATATCACCTATCTGAGCAAATCATCTTTGCAAACTTTAAAGGAGGCTTCTGAAAATGGTACAAATCTGATCGCAACCAATAAGGCGTTTTTCGATTCGCCGGAAACACTTATCAACCTTTTCGGAGCGAAAATTGTGAACAACGATAACGATGGCAGCGGTAATTATTTGCAGCCGGATAACAAATCTGTATTCAAACGATTTGACAAGCAGAAAATGCTTTTCTGGAAATTTAATCTCGGGCTTTATGATTTCAAAGCTGCTGACCAGACTTTTCTGCCCATTCTTTCTAAAGGAAGACCGGGACCTCCGGAGATTATAGGTGGACACGATCCGACGGGAAGTTTTGCTATGGGTTTAAAAAGTCATGCAAAAAGTAAAGCTGCTTTGCTTCCGGTCAATATTGGACGACTTTATTACATGCATGGATATGAGGAACATAAAAATATTTTACTGGATGTGATAGACTATATTTATCCTGAAGCAACTGAAATTATTCAGACGGATGCGCCAGCCCGGATTGAAGTTATCCTTCAAAAGTATAAGAAAAACCTACCTGAAATAAAGTCGGCCGCTGATGCAAACGGCATGATCCTGCATTTAATCAACCTGACCGGATTTAGTGGAAATACTTATTTCCCTCCGCTTCCCGTTTCCCGGATAAAATTTAAAGTAAAATCTGATTTTAAACCGTCAAAGGTATTTTCGATGACAAGTGGGAGAGCAATTCCATTTACATGGAAAGCCGGGTACCTTGAATTTAAATTAGAGAAACTGGAAGCATTTGATGGAATTGTGATGGACAAATAAATAAAAGTCATTAACAAATCAGGCAACAGGTAAATAAACGATAAATTCTGCGCCTAGGCCCGGTTTGCCGATAGCCGTAATAGCCCCCTGATGATTGTCAACAATTTTCTTACAAATTGCAAGGCCTATACCTGTTCCTTCAAAAGAAGTTTTGTTGTGGAGCCGTTGAAAAACCTGAAAAATCCGATCTTTAAACTGAGGATCGAAACCTATTCCATTGTCGGCAAAGGAAATAAAATGATAATTTTTCAGCGGGTCAAGTTCTGAAATACCCGCATTTTTGCCAGAAATAATTCCCGCCGATATGTTCAGAGAAGGTATCGTCTCATTTTTTACAAATTTCAAGGCATTGGCAATCAGATTTGTGAAAAGCTGTTCGAACTGGTATACAATGACATTCAGCGTTGGCAAGGGAGTGCACCGGATTATCGCCCCTCTTTGCTGAATGCTCTCCTGCAACTGTTCTTTCACATTTTGAAGTAATATATTCAGGTCTGTTTCTTCAAAATTCTTTTCAATGGCATTAGCCCTCGAAAAAGCGAGAAGATCCACAATCAGCTGCTGCATCCGCGTCGAGGACGACTGCATTCTTTTAAAATAATCCTTCCCCCGGTCCGACAAATTGCTGTGCTCGGTTTCCATAATGCGGGTGGCGAAAGTCTGAATTTTCCGTAAAGGCTCCTGCAAATCGTGACTTGCCACATAAGCGAACTGGCCCAATTCGATATTCGTCCGTATTAATTCGTCATTGATGACTGTCAGCTCCCGCGTCCGCTGCTGAACTTTTAATTCCAATTCGTCGATAAACAATTTACTGTCGTGAATATCCGTGCTCGTCCCGACCCACATCTGGATAATTCCGTCCGCGTCACGTTGCGGAATTGCGCGGCTAAGCTGCCAGCGATATTCGCCATCATAGCGACGGAAACGGTGTTCGCAAGCGAAATCAAAACCGTTTTTCACCGCCTCATTCCAGGCCTTGATATTTTCATCCCGATCGTCAGGATGAACAATAACCAGCCATCCATTCTGTTGGATTTCTGCAAATGGCAATCCTGAATATTTAAAAACCGATTGACTAAAGTAATTCAGATTTCCCTCTGCATCAGCGGTCCATATAAACTGCGGCATAAAATCGGCCAAAGTCCTGAATTTTGTTTCACTTGTTTTCAACGCAAACTCTGCTTCTTTACGATCCGTAATATCAACAACTACATTCATAGCGCCCGTGACATTTTCATTGCTATCGTAAATAGGCTGCGGATTTGCAATGATATTTCTAAGCGTTCCGTCAGGCCGCTTTATATAGGCTTCCACAGTGAAAGCATTCTTTTCTTTCAGCGCGGTTGCCATTGGGCACTCCGCATGCGGCAAAAATTGACCATCGAGCGTATACATTTCATAAGATCCGCACCACAACTCTTTACCCAATTCAGGC
The DNA here is from genome assembly GCF_900108855.1 of Dyadobacter koreensis. Classification (GTDB taxonomy): domain Bacteria; phylum Bacteroidota; class Bacteroidia; order Cytophagales; family Spirosomataceae; genus Dyadobacter; species Dyadobacter koreensis. The sequence continues at coordinate 785,116 of NZ_FNXY01000002.1, read as the reverse complement.
TCTCTTCCCCACAATTTCACCGCTGCCTTATTAAATAAATTCACATAACCATTTTCATCGACGGTGTAAACAGCAACCGGTAATGTCTGGATAAGATCGCGATATCGTTTTTCACTTTCTTCGATAATAATTTCGGCACGCTTTTGAGAAGTGATATCCATCATCGTCCCAAGCATCCGCGCAGGTTTATGATTTTCATCAAAAATAATTTTGCCTTGTGTTCTGATCCAGTGTACGGAATCATCCGGATGAATAATCCGTGCTTCATAGTAATAAATGCCTGTTTGGAGTGCCACTTCGAAGGCTTTTTCAACAATGGAGACACGATCGTCGGGATGAATCTGATCACGAAGATCCCAGTGTGTCAAGACTTTACCCTCATCCTGACCAAATATCTGGCTAAGTCTAGGCGTGTAAACAATGGAACGGGTTTGTAAATTCAAATCCCAGGTAGCCAGTTGCGTCCCCTCTGTGGCAAGGCTCAAACGCTCCACCGAATCGCTGACCATCTGTCGCGCCTCCACTTTTTCCGTCACGTCATTGACAGACACAAGCACACCCGACACTGAACCATCCAGATCAAACATCGGTGAATATTGAAAATCAAGATAATATTTCTTGACCCCTTCGCGACTCTCTACATAGGCCATAGCCTCGTTTTCCCTGTGCGTTATTCCATTTTTATAAACGCCGGCAAGAATTTCAGGAAACTTCTGTCCGGTCAACTCAGGAAAGACGTCAAGAAGTTTTTTCCCTTGAACCTCCTCGATTTCGCGCTTCCATAAATCGCGCAGCATCGTTTCGTTGGCGATTGTTATCACCATATCCTCGCCTTTGAAAACTGCCTTGGCAAACGGAGACTGAATAACCAGATTCCGGAATTGGTTTTCACTTCTCTGCAACGCATGTTTTGCCCGCACTTGCTGGGTGACTTCGGTCGCCACTGTAATAATGCCGCTGATCGACTGGTCAGCTTCAAGCAAAGGTTGGTAAACAAAATTGAAAAAACATTGTTCAGCTATCCCTGCGCGTATCAGTGTTACCTCAAATTCATTTCCATAATAAGGAATGCCAGTTTTGAGGATGTTTTGTAAAATCGGGTTAACCGCTTCCTTGACCTCGGGCAGAGATTCAAACAACGACCGACCCACAAACTCCTCTTCAATTCTGTCGACAATCTGCAGATAAGTGTCATTAGCCATCTCGACAATCAAATCAGAGCCCCGAAGAATGGTAATGCCGACCGGCGCCTGCATCATCGTATTCCGGAATTTCTTTTCGCCTTCGTCAAGCTGTTTTTTCGTTGAATAGGCTTTATCAATTTCTGCTTTTACACGCTCGTCCAGCGCGAGAAGTGATTCCTGTAATTGAAGAAGTTCGTTGTAATTAATAATGAGCTGGCGGGAAATTTCGTCTTCCTCACCGTTCCGGTTTTCTGATTTAACCTTCAATTGAATAACAGACAAGAGTGTTGTCAGATTGCTGGCGATAAGTTCGATCGTGGCCAGGCCATCCCGGGCTTTTTCTACGTCTCCATTTTTGTATAAACCGACTAGCTCAAGAGCATAAATGTGAAGTTTCTGATGAACCTTTTCCAGATCATGCATTTCGGAAATGTGTCCGTATTTTGCCAGCGCAAAATTGTACACCCATTTCCCGACCGCGCAATCTTTATGATTTGTAAGCTCGGTTTCGTCTACCGGCAGACCATACAAGTAAGAACGTAGGTTGGTTTTAAATAAAAGATGCTTCGCCTTGGCTCGCTCAAAATCCAGTTCGAGTAAATCCATACTTTTATCCTATTTTCCGGCTGATAAATAAGTCTGATAACCTATCGGCAGCGGACAATAGGGATATCTAATATTGAAAATAAAAATTCTCTTTATAAGTATTCACGCCGCCTTTTCCCCAATCAATCGCCAGAATACGCTGAATGGCAGATTTTAATTTGGGAAATGAACCGGGTTTTCTGACAAAATAATTGGCGCCTTGTTCGTATAACTTATTAATAGCCTCTTCCTCACCTGTTGTCGAGAAAATTACTACCGGAATATTTTTGTACTGCTGTGAATTTCTGATTTCTGCAAGACATTCGAATCCATTTTTCTTAGGCATATTAAGATCGAGAAAGATTACATCCGGTGGTGGCGGAACAGTTTTGCCAAGCAGGTTCATCAACTCCACGCCATCATTTGCCGTGGCAAGTTCGGTTGATGCATTCACCTCTCTTAACGCGTCCTCAAATAACATGCAATCATCCTCATCGTCATCGGCCAGGAAGATGTATTTTCTTGAATTATCACTCATAAAAAGGCGGTTCAGTTATTGGTTGTAACGTTGCTTTGCCATCATTCGGTTGACAATTTACTAACGATCATTTGGAAACAACAATAAAAAGCCTGTAAAGTTGCATCTTTTATAAATCAATACTGATCGTTAAACAAGTATTAACGTTTGTTAACACAGTTATATTTTAAACCCCCCTGATTTGTGCCTGAAAATCAGCGAATTAAAATTCACCTTCTCCCAGTTCTTTTTTCTTCTTCGCCTGATGTAAACGGTAATTCAGCGTTAAATTTATTTGTCTTAATCTGCCTTGTGCGCTGGTAGTGGTATAAAAATTTGTTCCTTCCAAAATTGACCTGTACTTACGGGAATTGAAAACATCGGTTATACTTAGCGTCAATGTGCCGTTATTTTTCAACACGTCGCGACTTGCCGCGATATCCAGTGTCGCCAGAGATTTTCTTCTTCCCTGAGGCGTCTGCTGTGGTGCTTCATAGTTTCCACGGAATTGCAGATCAGTGTTTTTCCACAAGGTAAAACGTGAAGTTGCACGCACGAACCAGCTATACGTATCACTTTTAAAAGTTTCGTCAAGCCCTGTTCCATTCGTGATCGCACGGAAAAAATTGACACTTCCATCCATTTTCCACCATTGGTAGAAAGAGTATGAACTTGTAAATTCGGCTCCGTAAGAATTTTCAGTACCAAGATTTTCCGGACGTGTGTAAGAATTCCCGTTCTCTTCAACCCGCCGGATACTAATAATTTTACCATTGGTATGCCGGTAATATAGCGATGAACTGATGGAGCCTTTTTCCACATATTTGATATGCCCGATTTCAAATGCATTCGTAAACTCAGGATTCAGATCAGGGTTTCCACTGAAATAATTCCGGTTGTCACTATAGGTCATAAACGGACTCAGATCATTATACTGCGGACGACGGACACGCCGGCTAAAACTCAACTGCAATGCATTCTGTTTTGGTAAATCGTAAGTTACATGAAGACTTGGAAACAAATTAGCGTATTTTCGGTCGTTTACTTCATTTGTCTGCTTTAAAGTTGTTGTCACCCCAGTCCATTCCGCTCTTAAGCCAATTTGATACGAGAATTTATTTGTTTTATTCCCCATGATCCCATAAGCCGCATTAATATTTTCTTCGTATAAAAAGTCGTTCGTAAGGCCTGGAATCGGGCTGAAACTGCCGTCGTTATTTTCCTGCGTCACAGTGTAATCATTGGTCATATCGCGTGAACTGCTTCTTGCGCCTGCTTCCAGTTTTCCGTTTTTCCCGAAAGGATGCACATAATCGACTTGGAACAACCATTGTTTTTCCGTTTCATAATTAACAGCACGCTGCAAAGTTGGCGGGACGTCCGAAGCTCCTCCGTCAGGCTTAAAAGATTTTTCTCTGTAATACTGATCCGAATCTTCCCAGTTGTCAAGGTACCGTACATCAGCCGTCAACTCCTGCCCCTTTTTCTTAAAAGTTTTTTTATAATTGATGGCATACTCTGAGTTAGGCTCAGTTTCAGTTTCGTCTTGAGTCCGGTAAGTGGTGCTTGTCAGATTACTTAAATTGGATAAATAGTCACGGTAATTGATTTCGGAAAAGCGTTTTCCTTTACTCAACCGATAAGTATAAGATCCTGTCAGAACATTTTTATCGTTGAAATAATAGTCAATTCCCGCACGCGCACTATTGTTCTGGCCCTTCAGATGGCTTTCCATATCTTTCAATGTGATAAAAGTGGAATCATTCCGGAAAAGCTGCTGGTTCTGTGAGTTTCTTCCTGGTGTATTTCGATAAGAAACTGTGTAGTTAACAAAGAAATTAAGGTTTTTCTTGCGGTAATTTACGTTTGCGGCAGCACCAAAGTTGGTCGGATTTCCGGTTATTACATCGAAAGATCCATTAAAGCCCTCTTTCCTCTCTTTCTTCAAAACAATATTAATAATTCCCCCCATACCTTCCGCTTCATAACGTGCAGATGGATTTGTAATAATCTCAACACGCTCGATCATACTGCCTTGTAACTGCTGCAAACCGCTTCCGCCCTTCAAGCTTACCAGTCCGGATGGTTTACCGTCTATAAGTATACGGACGTTATTGCTTCCTCTCAAACTTACATTTCCCTCTACATCCACCGCCACCGAAGGGATATTTGTTAAAATATCAACACCTGTTCCGCCTGCATTGGCTAAATCCTTTCCGACGTTAAAAACTTTTTTATCCAACGCCAGTTCCATTGTGCTTTTCTCACCCTGTACTACTACCTCATCCAAAGTTTTTGCGGAAGCTGTTAATTTAATCACACCAATATCCAGCGGCAAATTATTGACATTGATACCAGAAGTTTTTCGCGCATTGTAGCCAATGAACTCAGATAATCCGTAGTATTTTCCTGCGCCAATTTCCACAATAAAAGATCCGGTTTCATCGGTGATGGCGCCTGTCACAAACGTGCTGTCAGAAACTTTAAACAAGCGGATACTTGCATATGCCAACGCCGAATTATTCTGATTGTCCATTATTTTTCCTTTGACAGAAAATTTTTCGCCCGTTTGAGCAATTAAATAAAACGGAGTTAAAAAAAATAATAGAATTACTAAACCAGATATATGGTTTATCCGCCGTGATAAATGATCTGAATATAAATAAAAACTCCTCTCTGCCGAGCCCGCAATTGTTTGTAATGGTTTAGTCATCGAATCTTTACCCGGGTTTATAATTTTATTTACTGTAAAACCCATTAAACCACTGGATTTACTCTGAATATTTATAGATAATGACAATATATCCAAATTGTGAATTTGATTGTTCCTTCAAAATCCTCATGTCTAATATCTGTATGTAATATTTTGTCTACACGGAATTGAAATTGATATATTTGGGAAATTCAATCGCTTTCCTGACCCTGAAAAATAAAAATATGCTGCAAAATGATGCGACCGTTTTAGGATTACTAATGGTGATACTTGCAATGGTATTTTACACAGCTTCTCTTTCTCAAAAGGGCTGGCAACGATTCTATGGAATTTTCCCTCCTTTATTGCTTTGCTATTTCATCCCTGGTTTACTTAACTCTTTCGGTGTAATTAACGGAGCCGGATCACAGCTATATCCTGTTGTTTCCAGGTATTTATTACCTGCCTGTCTTGTCCTTTTCACCCTTGGAATGGATTGGAAAGCACTGGCAAAACTTGGTCCGCCAGCCATTATTATGATGTTGGTCGGATCCTTCGGAATCATCATCGGTGGTCCCGTAGCTCTTTTTATTGTTGGAAAAATAAGTCCTGAAACGGTTGCCGGCGAAGGTGCTGATGCGATCTGGCGAGGATTGGCAACCATTGCCGGAAGCTGGATTGGCGGAGGCGCAAACCAAACAGCCTTGCGGGAAGTTTTCAAACCAAGCGACCGTTTGTTTTCACAAATCGTTGCTGTCGATGTGATTACGGCAGAATTATGGATGGCCGTTTTAATATATGGTGCAGGATTCACGACAAAAATAGATCGATTTCTGAAAGCAGATAGCAGTGGAATTGATGAAATTAAAAATCATCTCGAAGTATATCAGCAAAATAATCAGAAAATTCCGGCTACGAAAGATTTTATATATCTCGGCGCCGTTGGCCTGGGTGCTACTGGAATTGCTCATTTTCTGGCAGAAATAATTACACCTTATCTGAGCACAAATTATCCATCACTGGAAAAATACAGTCTCACTTCCAGCTTCTTCTGGATAACCGGATTGGTCACACTCATTGGAATCATTCTGTCTTTTACACCTTTACGAAAACTGGAAAATGTTGGAGCCTCAAAATTGGGAAGTGTGTTTCTTTACATTTTGGTTGCAACCATAGGCATGCAGATGGATTTAGGATCAGTTGCCGATAACCCCGGACTTTTTGCGATTGGGCTGATCTGGATGATGGTTCACGCAGGATTAATTATTCTGGTAGCACGACTATTGAAAATCCCTTATTTCTTTCTGGCCGTTTCCAGTCAGGCCAATGTTGGCGGTTCTGCTTCAGCCTCCGTCGTCGCAGCCGCTTTTCATCCTTCGCTGGCGTCTGTCGGCATTTTATTAGCGATTTTAGGATACGCTATAGGCACGTACGGAGGATATCTTTCTGCACTTATGATGCAGTGGGTTAGCGAAATGTAGGATTTGAAAGTTTAGGCATGTAATTTTGTCGGCCTATATAATTATTTTCATGAAGAACATTCGTAATTTTTGCATTATTGCCCATATTGACCACGGAAAAAGTACCCTGGCAGATCGTCTGTTGGAATTTACCAAAACGGTATCCAACCGCGACATGCAGGCTCAGCTCCTTGACAATATGGATTTGGAACGCGAACGCGGCATCACAATCAAGAGCCACGCGATCCAGATGACTTATCTTTACAAAGGAGAGGAATTCACACTCAACCTGATTGATACGCCGGGACACGTCGATTTTTCTTATGAAGTCTCCCGTTCGATTGCTGCATGTGAAGGTGCACTACTGCTCGTTGATGCTTCACAGGGTACAGAAGCGCAAACTATATCAAACTTATATCTTGCGATAAATCATAACCTGACCATCATTCCGGTACTGAATAAAGTAGACTTACCGGGTGCAAGACCCGAGGAAATCAAGGATGAAATGGTTGATCTGCTGGGTTGCGACCGTGACGATATAATTCCGGCAAGTGGAAAAGAAGGAATTGGTATCAGAGAAATCCTGGATGCGATCATTGAGAGAGTTCCCGCACCGGTTGGTGATCCGGAAGCTCCTTTGCAGGCACTGATCTTTGATTCAGTTTTTAACTCATACCGCGGTATTGAAGTAATATTCCGTATCAAAAACGGAAGTATCAAAAAAGGTGATAAAGTAAAATTCATGAACACCGGCAAGGAATATTTTGCTGATGAAATTGGAACACTCGGTTTGGTTCAGATACCAAAACAGGTGGTTGAATGTGGTGATGTAGGTTACCTGATTTCCGGAATTAAAGTGGCCAAAGAGGTAAAAGTGGGTGACACGATCACGCATTTAAACCGTCAGGCCTCTGAATCCATTGTTGGTTTCTCGGAAGTAAAACCGATGGTTTTTGCCGGTATTTACCCGGTTGACACCACCGAATTTGAAGAACTTCGTGATGCAATGGAAAAACTTCAGCTGAACGATGCCGCTTTGGTTTGGGAACCTGAAACATCTGCGGCACTTGGTTTTGGTTTCCGTTGCGGGTTCCTCGGTATGCTGCACATGGAAATCGTTCAGGAACGTCTGGAGCGTGAATTTGATATGACGGTTATTACAACGGTTCCTTCGGTTCAGTTTAGGATAACCAATACAAAAGACCAGTTGATCAATATCAGTGCTCCTTCAGAAATGCCGGAACCGAATCTTATCAACTGGATTGAAGAACCATATATCAACGCACAGATTATCACAAAATCTGATTACATCGGCCCGATCCTTACACTTTGTATGGATAAGCGCGGGATGTTGAAAAATCAGGTTTATCTGACTGCTGAGCGTGTAGAATTACAATTCAGATTACCACTTGCCGAAGTTGTTTTTGACTTTTTTGACAAACTGAAAACAATTTCAAAAGGTTATGCATCTCTGGATTATGACCTGGCCGGATACGAAGAATCCGATATGGTGAAACTTGACGTAATGCTTAACGGTGAACCAGTTGATGCTTTGTCGGCGATTGTTCACAGAACGAAAGCGTACGAATGGGGTAAAAAACTTTGCGAGAAATTGCGTGAACTGATTCCCCGTCAAATGTTTGAGATCGCGATCCAGGCCGCTATTGGTCAGAAGATTATCGCACGTGAAACAGTGAAAGCGATGCGTAAAGACGTATTGGCAAAATGTTATGGGGGTGATATTTCCCGTAAGCGTAAACTGCTCGAAAAGCAGAAAAAAGGGAAGAAACGTATGCGTCAGGTTGGTAATGTAGAAATACCGCAGGAAGCATTTATGGCTGTATTAAAGATTAATTAAATCGAAAGCAGCGTTATAATTTAATAACAAAAGAAAGTGCTTCGTAAGCCTTTTGTTGTAAATTTGACTCGAATCTATTTGTAATACCCAAGAAACTAAAATACGACAAATACCGATATGGCAGAAGTAATCCGTATGCCCAAGATGAGCGACACCATGGAAGAAGGTGTTATTGCAGAATGGCACAAACAAGTTGGTGATGTAATCAAATCCGGTGAAATTATAGCCGAAGTCGAGACCGACAAAGCTACTATGGATCTTGAATCGTATTATGATGGTACTCTTCTTTATATAGGCGTTAAAAAAGGCGATGCTGTACCTATTGATGGCATAATGGCTGTTGTAGGTGAAAAAGGTGAAGATTATAAATCATTACTGGAAGAAGGTGGTGGAAATGGAGCTGCTGCCAGCAATGGCAAAGCAGAAGCACCGAAAGAAGAACCTGCTCCGGAAAAAGCGGTAGAAACTGCAACACCGACTGCTGAAAAAGCGCCGGCTGCACCTGCTGCAAAATCTACTGAAAAAATCAATGCTGCCGTGGTTCGTATGCCAAAAATGAGCGATACGATGGAAGAGGGAACTTTGGTTTCATGGCAGAAAAAAGTTGGAGATAAAGTAAAATCAGGAGACATTCTGGCGGAAGTCGAAACCGACAAAGCTACGATGGAGCTTGAAGCATATGAAGATGGTACTTTACTTTATGTGGGTATCAAAGAAGGTGAAGCGGTTCCGGTTGACGGAATTATCGCTGTTATTGGTGAAGAAGGATCAAACGTTGAAGCTTTGCTTGCCCGTGAAAACGGAGAAGCAGAACCCGGAGTGGATGCTCCTGAAGCGGCTCCTGCTGCCAAAACGGAAGAAGCTGCTGCATCTGCGGAAGCCGACAAATCGACATCAGTTGCAGACTCAGGAGAACGCATTAAGGCTTCTCCCCTTGCACGTCGTCTGGCGGAAGAAAAAGGAATCAATATCGATCAGGTTTCAGGAAGCGGCGACAATGGCCGTATCGTAAAACGTGATGTTGATGAGTTCAAACCGGCTGCGAAAACAGAAGCTGCGCCTGCAAAAGCTGCCGAACCGGCTGCTCCTGCCTCGAAACCAGAAGCACAACCTGCTGCTGCACCTGCAAACGGAGATTTTGTCGACACACCAGTTTCTCAAATGCGTAAAACGATTGCACGTCGTTTGAGCGACAGCTTGTTCACTGCACCGCATTTCTATGTTACCATGGAAATCGTGATGGACAAAGCAATGGCATTACGTCCGCAATTGAATGAAGTTAGCCCTGCTAAAATCTCGTTCAATGACTTCGTGATCAAGGCTTGCGCGATTGCATTGAAACAACATCCTGCCGTTAACTCTGCATGGTTAGGAGATAAAATCAGAAAATACAATTATGTAAATATCGGCGTTGCCGTTGCGGTTGACGAAGGACTCTTGGTTCCTGTGATCCGTGATGCTGACAAGAAAAATCTTTCTACGATTTCTTCGGAAGTAAAAGATTTTGCCGGTAAAGCAAAAGATAAAAAATTGCAGCCAAAGGATTGGGAAGGAAACACATTCTCAATTTCTAACCTGGGTATGTTTGGTGTAGATGAATTTACAGCGATCATCAACCCACCAGATTCTTGCATCCTGGCTATTGGTGGTATCAAAAAAGTTGCAGCTTTCAAAGAAGATGGAACTGTATACCCAACCAACATTATGAAGGTTACACTTTCTGCTGATCACCGTGTTGTTGACGGAGCACTTGCTGCTCAGTTCCTGAACACTGTGAAAAAGCTGTTGGAAGAGCCGATGAGCATGTTGGTTTAATGTTATAATTACAAACACACACTAAATATGAAATCAGGTGACCGTTTAAATCAGATTGAACCGCTAATTGCTGAAATAAGTAAGAGGTTAGATGAAATGGATGAAAGGTTAGATAAGATAACTGGATTGCTAGGCGGAATTGTTGAAAAATTAGACGAAGTCGCTGAAAAATTAGATCAAAGAACGGATCGAACGGTTGGAAAAATGGATACTAATTCTGAAATAAAGAGAAGACTCATTGAAAATGAGAAATCCAGGCAGGAGCTTAAATCCATCTCAAACTTTCTGAAAAACAAAAACTAGTTTTTCGAAATGATTTCAGTTCATAAAATACAATAATGTCAAAAGTGTCAGGTTTTATAGCCTGGCACTTTTGTTTTAATGACAGATTAAATTTCTGCCCGTTTGGCAGATATCATTTAGAATCCACAATTACACTATGGAAAAAATACATGCAACCACCGTCCTTGGCGTACTTCACAATGGCACTGTTTCACTGGGTGCTGACGGACAGGCGACGATGGGCAATACAGTAGCAAAAAGCAATGTAAAAAAGATCAGGACATTGATGGGTGGCAAAATCCTCGTAGGTTTTGCAGGATCTACCGCTGACGCTTTTACACTTCTTGAACGTTTCGAAGAAAAACTTAACGCATATGGCGGCAACATGAAGCGTGCTGCGATAGAACTTGCAAAAGATTGGAGAACAGATCGTTATTTGCGTAAGTTAGAAGCAATGATGATCACAGCCAATAAAGATGAGATTCTTGTAATTTCCGGTACTGGTGACGTGTTGGAACCTGAAAATGGAATTGCAGCAATTGGTTCTGGCGGGAACTTTGCTTTATCGGCAGCACAGGCCTTGAAAAAACATGCTACGCACTTGTCTGCAGAAGAAATGGTCCGCGAAGGGTTAACCGTTGCGGCTGATCTTTGTATCTATACAAACCACAATCTTGTTATTGAAAAAGTTGTTCAATAACACCAATGAGAAAGCGGCTGAAAACCAACCGCTTTCTCATTTACAATATTTTTTCAATTTTATAATATTCGATAGCTTCTTTGTAGAAAGGCTCAGAAAACTTTTTAAAACCTACCCTTTCATAAAAATTCAACGCGTCCGTTCTTGCATCGCACCACAATCTTTTGAAATTATTTTCCTGGGCATAGTTAACTACATGCAAAATCATCTTTTTGCCAAGGCCTCGGTTTTGATATTCCGGTAACGTTGCAAATTTCCTGAATCTTATACTTTCGCCTTCTGCAAATAAAGAAATGATCGTTACCAGTATGGAATCCTCATAAAGTCCGAAGTGAATTCCTTCCTCATCTCCCTCAACTTTTACAAATTCAAACGGTTTGTCAGGCCAAAGCACTTTATGCCGGATTGGCAGAATATCTTGTACGGACACTATTTTAATCTCGCTACTCATTTTTTTAAATTTATAATTGCGCAAGCAGTGTCATGATCCTGACCAGCTCGTCAGAAACAAGCCGGCTGCTTTCCTGTTGATATTTGTTGGCAATCAAGGCAAAACTTAACACCGCTCCTGATTTCGTTGTGACGTAACCGGCATAAGCCCGTGTGCCGCCAATAGAACCGCTTTTTGCCCTAATATTGCCCGCCGCTTTGGTTCCTTTTCCCAGATTACGAACCGTCCCGTTTACCCCTAAAACTGCTATACTTTTATAAAAGTCAGGATAAGATTTTTCCTTGGTCGCCAGACTTAATATATCTGTAAGATTATTCGTAGTCAACGATCCTGACGGCGACAAACCACTACCATCTTTTATGAAAAAGCCGCGTACATCTGCCTTTCTGTTCCACCAATAATTCGTTACTGCTTTTACCGCATCATCATAATCTGATTTACCTTCCAACGTTTTTCCCGCTTTTTTTAAAAATGAATCGGCGTAAAGGTTAACACTCCAAAAATTAGCTTGCTGACAGATATCTCTTAACGGAGGCGATTTATACTCATCTAAAATCTTTCGCGAAGTTAACGGTGTCATCGGCTTTGGGCTTTTCAACAGTGTCGTTTCTGTAATAATCTTAATAGCAGAAGCAAGATTTTGTCTTAATGCATATGCCGTAAAGGCGCCAGGATCAGGAATTGAACCTTTAACCGAAAAGGTCGTTACTCCTCTTGGAACAGTGCCTGTCAAAACGACATTCGTGCTAAGCGGACTTCCATAGACGATGGTTTTGTCTCCCGACCCTCTTTCTCCGGTTGTAACTAAATTATTAAAAGTCAGATAGGGAATTGCCGGCTCAATTCCCAGAAATGTCGCTGGGTCTCCCTCGCCTGCTCCGGGCTTGAATCGTATCCGGTATTGATTGTCATTAAAATTAAGTCCCGAAACGCCGGCGCCGTAATAATTTCCCAGATCACCCCAGACCCAGCTATCGGCCAAAGTATTAGAATCAAAATAAGATGCGTCCGCAATAACATCTCCCTTGATAACTTTAATTCCGGTCTTTTGAATTGCAGCGGTCCAGCGGGATATTAATTGCGTACTTGATAAATGCTCCTTAAACCGATCACTTCCCAGCGACGGATCGCCCGTTCCCCGGATATAGATATTTCCAACCAAGGTATCTTTGTTGAAAAATCCATCATGTTCCAGAAAAGTCTGGTACCTAAAATCCCCACCTAACACCGACAAAATTGTTGCCGTGCTAACCAGTTTTAATATAGAAGCCGATGGAAGTGACTTTTCTGAATTTATTGCGAAAATTGTTTTCTTATCTGATGTGGATTTTACGCTGACAGACAATGTACCATTTCGTATTAATTCACTGTTTTGAAGTTCCAATACGGCATCGCTAAAAACCGTTAAAGCCAAACTATCAATCGATTGTCCCTTTAAAAAATGCGTAAACAGCATACAGAAAAGGGTTAATTTTAATTTCATAAATCTTTCTTCGGTCTGGGTCAAATAAAAAAATGAAACATTCTCATGCTAAACTATACAGAGTTCGGCAATTCTACGCCTCTTTTTTGATACTTTTGCAGTTAAATGTTTAAGTTAAGATGATTATATTCCGTAACAATTGCCGTTATTACAGGCATAATTTTACTACTCGCATTTTTACTTTAACTTGATCTTTTAATACAAGATTACGATTCGAAATAATATTGATTTTTCGCACTTGGGGAGAAATCACAATATAGATATTCACAGTATTACATAAAACATGAAATTGACATTTTGGGGAGCCGCCCAGCAAGTTACCGGTAGTATGTTTCTGCTTGAAACAGACGATTACCGGATTTTGATTGACTGCGGCTCGGACTTTGATTTAGATGAAAAAGACAGAAGAACACGCTATGACGAACAAAAAAGTGTTTTCCCTTTTGATGCAAGCTTAATAAATACAGTGCTGCTTACGCATGCACATATTGACCATTCCGGAAACATTCCCAATTTATTCAAAGAAGGTTTTGAAGGCAGAGTTGTATGTACAGAACCAACCCTGGCGCTAACTTCGTTACTTTTAAAGGACGCAGCGCATTTGCATCAAAAAAGGTTGAATGCCCAAAATGGTTCTTCCAATAAAAAAAGAGGTCGTAAAAGAAAAGATGTTCCGCGCGATTATTTTGTAGAAAAAAACGTCATCGAGGCACTTGATAATTTTGTCCCCGTTTCTTTTGGCCAGCGTTACCGTATTGCCGACCACGTAGCGATTACTTTTTATGCAGCTGGCCATTTACTGGGCGCGGCACATATTGTTGTGGAGGTTACTGAAAACGGCGAAAAGAAAAAAATCTGTTTTTCCGGAGATATCGGACGCAGCAATTATCCGTTGCTGATTGATCCCCAGGAAGTACCGCAAGTCGATTATCTGGTTTGCGAATCGACTTATGGAAATCGTCTGCATGAAGATTTGAGCTCTCCCGCGGAGGCTCTTGCTGATGTGATCAAACGAACATGTATCGATATTCCTGGCAGGTTGATTATTCCATCTTTCAGTGTTGGCCGGACTCAGGCTTTACTTTTTACTTTAAATAAAATTTACGCCGATCACGCTTTTCCTAATTTGAAAGTGTTTTCGGATAGTCCTTTGGCGCACAGTAGCACGAAAGTTTATCAGCGGTATGTCAGACTGCTAAATAAAGAGGCCAGGAATTTCCATGCAGATAACGATATCCTGTTCGATTTCGAAAATCTGATTTATCTGGAAAGCTCGGATGCCAGCCGGGCCGTTTCCAATTATAACGAACCCTGCATTATTATTTCATCCTCCGGAATGGTTCAGGGAGGAAGAGTTGAACAACACGTGGAAGCTAACATCGGGAACCCCTATGCAACCATTTTGATGATCGGATATGCATCGGAAGGAACGTTGGGATGGAGGCTTTTAAATGGGCAAGACAGCATTTCTATTCGTGGAAACAAGCTGCCCGTCTTGGCTAATATTGAAAAAATTGACGTATTTAGCGGCCACGGAGACCAGAATGACTTGATCCGATTTGTGAAAATGCAGGATCCGGAAAAGTTAAAGACTGTTTTCTTAGTTCATGGCGAACATCAAAGCATGACTGATTTCCAGGGTAAAATTAATGAATTTGGCTATAAAACGGTCGAAATACCGTTGCGGGGACACTCCTATGAACTTTAAGACCCGGCCACAAAGAAGAAATATAACATGAGAACATACCTTGATTTTGAAAAACCAATGGCCGAGCTAGAACGTAAGCTCGAAGAGATGAAAGCGTTAGCACAACAAAATAATGTTGATGTTTCCAGCGCTATTTCCTTGTTGGAAAATAATATTACTGAGCTCCGTAAGGATATTTTCGGAAAGTTGACAAGCTGGCAGCGCGTCCAGCTTTCACGTCACCCGGACCGTCCTTATACGCTGGATTATATCCAGTTAATCTGCGATGAATTTATCGAACTTCATGGTGATCGTCAGGTTCGTGATGATCCTGCAATGATTGGCGGGCTTGCTAATATTAACGGGCAAACTTTCATGATCATTGGCCAGCAAAAAGGGCGTAATACAAAGCAGCGTCAGCACCGGAACTTTGGTATGCCAAATCCGGAAGGTTACCGCAAAGCATTGCGTTTGATGAAACTAGCTGAAAAATTTAACGTTCCTATCGTTACTTTGGTTGATACTCCCGGTGCATTTCCAGGTATGGAGGCGGAAGAACGCGGGCAGGGTGAAGCAATCGCACGTAACATCAAAGAAATGTTCCTTTTGAAAGTGCCTGTTATTTGTATCATTATCGGAGAAGGTGCGTCTGGCGGAGCGATTGGTATTGCCATCGGCGACCGCGTACTCATGCTGGAAAATACGTGGTATTCTGTAATTTCTCCCGAAAACTGTTCGACGATCCTGTGGCGCAGCTGGGATTTTAAAGAACAGGCAGCGGAAGCGATGAAAATCACGGCCAGAGATATGAAAAACAATAAGCTGATCGACGGTATTGTTCCGGAACCACTTGGAGGCGCTCATCTTGATCACGCGTGGATGGCCGCTGAATTGAAAAAAACCATTCTGAGTAATTTCAAAGAAATATCTTCTATGTCGCCGCAAAAGAGAATTGATCAACGAATTGATAAATTCTGTGCGATGGGGGTTGTTGTTGAATAATCAAGTCTAAATGCCGTCATGAAGAATAGCCGTATAAAAAACATAATTTTTGATCTGGGTGATGTCATTCTGAACATTGATGTCCCGCTCGCTTCAAGTTCTTTTGGGAAATTAAGCGGACGCGAGCAGCATGAAATCCTGACGCTCTTTAAAGAAAAAGAACTTTTCCGCCTGTTCGAGACAGGACTTGTGGACGAGGACGCGTTTAGAAATATGATCAGAGAGTTGCTTGAATTCCCCGATTGGTCAGAAGAAATTATTGATACGGCCTGGAATAGTTTGTTACTGGACATTCCGCCTGCGCGCATTGAACTGATTAAAGAACTGGGTAAAAATTACAGGCTGTTTTTACTAAGCAATACAAGTTCGATCCATATCAAACAAGTTAACAAGATTCTGCATGCCGCTTCTGGCGTTGAAAAACTGGATGACCTGTTCGAAAAAGTTTATCTTTCTTACGAGATGGGGCTAATGAAACCGGATCCCGCCATTTATTTGCAGGTTTTGAAAGAATCTGGCCTCGTTGCGGAAGAAACATTATTCCTTGATGATAATGCAGACAATATCGCAGCCGCTGCAAAACTGGGCATCGACACTATTCTCGTCCAAAAGCCTGTCACCATTCTGGACTATCTGAAAGATTATGTCGCCTAGTACCCGCACACACCTGATTCAGGCCATACTTTTTATTGCAACCGTAATCACCACCACCATGGCTGGTGCAGAATGGATGTATGGCAATATTTTCGCTTTTGTTAGCTCAGGCATTCATTTTATCGCTGAAAAAATTTCCGGAAAAGAAATTCCTCTGACTGGAACACCCATGGGATGGAAGCATTTCTTTGCCGGATTTCAATTTTCCATACCGTTCCTCGCAATTCTTACCATTCACGAATTCGGGCATTATTTTACCGCAAAAGCACATCAGGTTAAAGTTACACTTCCCTATTATATTCCGCTATGGTTCGGCATATCCCAAAGCATTGGAACTATGGGTGCCTTTATCAGAATTACATCCATCGTTAAATCACGTTTAAAATTCTTTGACATTGGTATTGCGGGTCCGTTAGCGGGATTTGTGGCAGCATTGGTTGTGCTCTGGTATGGTTTCACAAACCTTCCGCCAGCCGAATACATTTTCACCATTCATCCGGAATACGCGCGATACGGATTGAGTTATCCGCAATTTGTATATGAAAACGCTGCGGGAAACTTAGCTTTGGGCGATAATATTCTATTTTGGTTTTTCAAAAATTTTGTTGCAGACCCCAGCCGTTTGCCTCATACTTATGAAATTATCCATTATCCTTACATTTTCGCCGGATATCTCGCGCTGTTTTTCACTTCTTTAAATCTTATTCCGATCGGACAATTAGATGGTGGCCATATTCTTTACGGTATGATCGGCAAAAAAAGATTTGATATTGTTGCTCCCGCATTATTTGTTGTCTTCGTTTTCTATGCAGGTCTAGGAATGTTCAGAGCGGAAGACTTTGCTATCAACAGTGACTCCGTTTTTTATGAACATTTGCTTTCGCTTTTTATCTATATTTATTTCCTGTATATCTGTCTTAGAAAGATCAGTGAAAACCCGTCAAACGCAATCATGCTGAGTTTGATGATCGTTGTCGCGCAGTTTGGCGCCACGTATCTACGTCCGGATTGGGATGGTTATTCAGGATTCCTGCCATTTATCTTTATTTTAGGACGCTTTCTCGGTATTCGTCACCCTGATACCGCCGATAATCAGCCAATCGGAACAGCACGGATAATTCTGGGAATCTTCGCTTTGATCATTTTCATAATTTCTTTCAGCCCCAAACCGTTTATTGTTCTCTGACCTGTTGTCGGATCATTGACAAAATTATGTTCACTACATGCTAAACGCTTTTGCGGCATTCATTTTTCGTATTGCCGGCTGGAAGGTAATCGGAAGGCCACCACATGAAATACAAAAGGCAGTCTGGGTTGGCGCACCGCATAATTCTAACTGGGATTTCATGGTCTGTTTAGGAGCACGCGGGGAATTAAAAATCAATATAGGTTTCTTGGCAAAAAGCCAGCTTTTCAAATGGTATACGGGCTGGCTGTTTCGGGCGCTTGGCTGTTATCCGGTTTACCGTAATCAGTCACAAAATCTTGTAGATGCGGTTGTTAAAATGTATGATCAAAATGATTCTCTTCATATCGCAATAACTCCGGAAGGAACCAGAAAGGATGTAGAACGGCTAAAAACCGGGTTTTATCATATTGCTATTAAAGCAAATGTTCCGCTCATTTTAATAGGTTTCGATTATCCGAGAAAGGCATTGGTTATAAGCGAACCTGTGTATTTGACAGGTAACTTTGACACTGATTTAAAAGTTGTCTATCATTTTTATACAACAATTCAGGGCAAACATAAAACCTGGCTGAAAAACTTCGAAGCGACAGGCATAATCCCTCAACAGCAAAGGGGCTGACAATCATCTAATTGGGACCTCCTTGCCGAATTCCAAACATAAAGTATATTGCGTCAAATCAACCCGGACGCTTATGCTTTCCCGAAGAAAATTTCTGCAACGCTGCCTGACTGCTCCTTTTGTGCTGAAAGAAATTTCAAGTCAAACCAGACAAATCAATACAGTTCTTGGGGCAGTAAATCCCGCCAGGCTTGGTAAGACACTCATCCATGAGCACGTCCTAGTCGACTTTATTGGCGCTGATAAAATTAATCCAGACCGCTGGGAACATGAAAAAGTGATCCGTAGAGTGTTACCTTTTTTAAAAGAAATCAAGGCAAAAGGTATCCAAAGTATTGTAGAATGTACGCCCGCATATCTCGGTCGCGACGTCTTGCTTTTGCAAAAACTTTCCAGGTTAAGCGGATTAAATATCCTCACGAATACCGGCTATTACGGAGCGTCGGATAACAAATATTTACCTAAACAGGCTTTTACAGAAACCGCTGAACAGCTGGCAGAACGATGGATTAATGAATTTTACCAGGGAATAGACAATACCGAAGTTAAACCAGGATTTATCAAGATAAGTGTTAATCCGGGCTCTCTTTCAACGTTACATCAAAAACTGGTCGTGGCGGCGGGACTTACGCATTTGGAAACCGGTTTGACAATTTGCTCGCATACAGGCCCGTCATTGCCAGCCTTCGAAGAAATTGCAATACTCGACGAACTTGGTGTTCACCCCAGCGCCTTTGTTTGGGTTCACGCGCGCAGTACGAATGAAAACGATTTTCTTAAAGCCGCGAAAATGGGGGTATGGATTAGCCTCGACGGTATTTCCAAAGATAATCTGGCACAAAATGCTTCAATTCTTCAATTGCTGAAATCTCATAATCTGTTGAACAGAGCTCTTATCTCACATGACGCAGGTTGGTATAAACCGGGTGAGGAAAATGGCGGGGAATTCAGAGGATTTACCACAATAACGGATCATTTTATTCCTTTACTTAAAACAAAAGCTTTTACAGAAGAAGATATTAAGCAATTAATTATTATAAACCCGGCGGAAGTTTTTACAATTAAAAAGCGTAAATTATAGACCATTTAACCCTGATTATCAAATTATTAAGATTGCCACTCTACGACTTGATGATAAAATTTTCTACTTTTACAAGCATGCAGAGAAAACTTCTGCTATCGACAATATCAGCTTTTGCGCTATTATTTTTTGTCAGTTCAGCCGGAATCAATGGTTCCAATGACGGAAGTCACTTTGCATTAGCCAAATCCATTTATTACAACCAAAGCACAGAGATAAAGCCCTTTTTTAACTATGTGAAATGTTGTGATTATGCTGTAAAAAATGGTAAGCTATACTCGGATCGGTTACCGGGAAACGCGCTTCTGATGATGCCGTTTCTTGCCTATTCCAATTTGCTAAAATTAATCGGACTAAGTCATCTGGGACAAAAATTTGAAACCGACCTGGTGGCGGTTACTTTACTTCCCAATTTATGCGCTTTGCTGGGTCTGGTCGTATTATTTCTCTTATTCAGGCAATCCGGTTTCGATTTTTTTATTTCTTTGCTATCAACCATAATTTATGGTCTGGCAACTTTACACTGGCTGGAAGCAACACATCTTTTTTCTCACATGCCGTCTCTACTTTTCGTACTTACTGCGATATACATTACTTTTTCAGTAAATGATGTACAGAAAAATCAGAATCTTGTTTACATGGCAACCGCGCTTGTTGGATTTTCCACATTGATAGAGCTTCAAAATATTCTCTTTCTCGGCCCCGTCTATCTCTATTTCCTGGTTACAATGGGCCGACGAGATTTTCTCAATTATAAAAAGTGGCTTCCCGTTTTCATAAAATCGATAACAATTGCCGGATTTTTTATTGGCTGCCTTTTGTTTTACAACTATCTGACCTTTGACGAATTTATTTTAAAAAGCAATACTTACAACCCCAATTTTCCCGAAGAAAAGAGCTTTTCAGAATCTCTCGGTGGAGATTTCGTAGCGGGCTTGGGAAAACTGCTAATCGATTTTGCCAATCTTGACCTTTACTACAAATGGTACGAAGGAAAAAATAATGATATCTCCGGGCTTTTGATTACTTCCCCGATTCTATGGATTTCCATGATCGGGTTTTTTCTATTTGTGAAAAAAGCTCCTTACAAAGCGTTACTTTTCATTGCGCTGATCACTATCTCAATACTGATAGGCGCTTTTCATAAGACTGCGCTTGTCAGACATATTTTCACTATTCAGCCCTTCTTTTTCTTTCCTTTCGCTTATTCCCTTCAAAGCGTCTTGCGGTCAGAAAAATATAGAAAGCCGGGAATGATCATGATTACGATTCTTTTTCTAATAAGCACAGCAAGAATTTATTATATCAATGCTACCTTCTGGGGTCATGGAGGTAGTAGAGATTTCCCTCAATTCAAAACGGAACTTCCATTTTTCATTATTTTTTACATTTCTTTAATAGGAATTGTGTGGCTCTGCCGAAGTTATTTACGTTCTTCCGAAAAGATTATAACATCTTCCCGATCGTGAAAGCTGTCCATCCTTCTGTATCAGAACGGAGTGAAAAGGAAAATCCATGATTTAAAAGAATTTCTTTTGTAAGTGTCAGGCCGATTCCCTGCCCGTCTTTTTTAGAACTAAAAAATGGATTAAAAAGCTGATTTCCTACTTCCTCCGAAATTGGCAACCCATTGTTTTTTATTAATATCTGAGAATCGATTATTTCGATAATAATGCTTTTTCCTTCACCACACACATCAACCGCGTTTTTTATAACATTGACAAAAACCTGTTCCAATTGTCCAGGGTCAGCATAAACTAACAGATTTTCTTGCTCTTTAATGTTGACTTGAAGATTTATCTGCTTCTGTTCCGCGAAAGAACGCATGAAAATTCCTGTATTTTTCAATAGTGCAGCGATGTCAATCTGTTCCTTTCTTGGTCCTGGCAAACGTACAACATCTGCAAAGTTCCTCATGAATAAAGCAAGCTTTTGATTTCTTTCTGAGGCAACTCCGAGTGCTTCGCGTAAATCCAGAAATGAGTCTTCGGAAAGATAATTCCGTGTCGTCTGCAGAATAGAATCGGTTGCTCCCAGCGTGTTGTTCACCTCATGTGCCATCATACGGATTACTTTACCATAGGCTTTTTTCTCGGATTCCAGAATATCCTTAGTCAGTTCCTCAATCATTAAAAATGACCTTCGAAAGCCTTGATCCATGAAATGAGACCTTTGAACTTTGTACGTTTCCACCCCATTAACTTTCACAGTTTTGGATTCACCGTCTTCCAGGTCTGCGAGCTGGTTAAGAAGTGAAACATTCAGTTCATTTAGCTTCTTCCCGATAAAAAATCCAGTCTCATTGGTAAATTGCTGCCGGGCTTTTCCATTGATCTGTGATATCCGTTCATCAAAATCGAAGATCAGAATCGCTATGGGAGAGGCTTCTATTAATTTTTCAAGAAAGAAATGCTGCTCGTTTAACCTAGTACGCTCTTCGCGAAGCTGATCAATCATCAGATTATAAACCTCGATTAATACGTCAACTTCACTCTTCCCGGTAGGGACGAACTTAATCGTAAAATCTTTGTCTTTGATGGCCTCTATACCTGAACGTACAAATTCAACTGGCCTGGAAAAGGCGCGCAAAATCTGAATTGAGAAAATAATGGAAATGATGATCAGAATTTCAAAAGCGATGAAATAAAATTTATTCTCGCTTAACCATTTGAAGGCCAAAAAAATCAGCGCCACATGAAGTATCCCAATAAAAATAATGTATCTGTACCGTAGTGAAATCTTCATGAAGGATCGAAATAATTAGCTTTCAGACTCGTAAGAAATACCAAACTTCTCTAACCGGCGGTATAAGGCAAACCTGGTAATCCCAAGCGACCTTGCCACTTTTGATATCTTGTGCTGATGAAATTCCATTGCCCTGATGATCATTTGATATTCCATTTCTTCCAAAGTCAGCGTTCCCACTTCCGGCAGTACACTTTTGGCAGAAGAAAGGGAATTTTCATTTATATTTTTCTTAAAATCTTCAACGTCTAACATGTCGTCTACCGATAACAGCACAGTTCTTTCAACGATATTTTTTAACTGGCGGATATTGCCCTGCAAGGTTAGTGTTTTTAGCCATTTCAACGCTTGATGGCTCAATTTGAGCTCTGGACGCTGATAAATTATTTTAAGATTATTTACAAAAAATTCGGCTAAAACAGGAATATCACCCGCGCGCTCACGCAGGGCAGGAAGTTTAACGGTAATTAAATTGATACGGTAAAAAAGATCTTCCCGGAAACTTCCGTCGGCAACCATTTCTTCCAGATTCCGGTTAGTCGCACAAATTATTCTTACGTCGACTTTTATGCTCTTGCTACTTCCGAGCGGTTCAAAAGTGCGCTCCTGCAATACGCGCAGCAATTTCACCTGATTGGAAAAGTCAAGTTCCCCTATTTCGTCCAGAAAAATTGTTCCCTGATGAGCCATTTCAAAACGTCCAATCCGATCAGCTTTTGCGTCAGTGAAAGCTCCTTTGACGTGACCGAATAATTCACTTTCGAAAAGAGTGGAAGAAATTCCGCCAAGGTTGACTTTTACAAATGGCTTCGATTTTCGTTTGCTGTTTGTGTGAATGGCCTCTGCGATCAGCTCCTTTCCCGTTCCGCTTTCTCCTGTAACCAATACCGGAGCATCTGTCGCAGAAATCCGGCCAATCGTTTCCAAAATTTCCAAAAGCTTCGGATCGTCCCCGACTATGTTTTCAAAGTGATATGTTTGTTCCAGTTTTCTTCGATTTGCAGACTGGGGAATTTGCTTCGAAAGGTTCAGTATGGTTTTAACCGATTGTAACAGATAATCATTTTGCCATGGTTTTGTGATAAAATCGCGCGCACCTTCCTTCATTCCCTTCACTGCAAGATCGATCGTTCCCCATCCGGTGATGAGAATGACCGGGATTGCGGCATTTATTTTTTTGATTCTCTGAAGAAGATCCATCCCTTCGTCGCCGGAAGTCTCAATTGAAAAATTAAGATCCAGAAGAATTAATTCAGGGGTTTCTCTCTGCAAAATTTCAATGGTATCCTCAGGAGAAGCAGCGCCTCTGACACTAAACCCTTCTTTTTTCAGAAGAAGAGCTAGTGAAGTTCTAATGGCCAAGTCGTCGTCTACTATGAGGATCATAAGTGGGTGAGTTTCGGGTTTTTCACGCAAAGGTTTTAAGTTAGGCAGAGGGCGCAAAGTTGAAATAAAGATTGTTGACAACTCTGTGGATTCCTTCCCGAAGTAATTTAGTATTGAAGTTAATTAATAGCCCTAATTTCATATAAGATAATTTCAGATATGTAAGCAGCTGAGCATAGAGAACTGGTGCAACATTTTCAATTGATTTAACTTCGATAATTATTTTGTTTTCTACAATTATATCCAACCTATAGCCAACTTCCATTTTTATTTCTTTGTAAAGAAATGGCACGGGCACTTGTTATTTTACTTCCATCCCAGCCTGTATTAAATCATATACTAAGGCATTTTCATAAGATGATTCTAATAACCCCGGACCAACATTCCTATGTAGCTCCAAAGCAATACCTATAATCTTAAAAGACAATTCGTTCTGAGTCATAATTAGCCTGTGTTTATTTTTGGCAAAGTACGCAAAACATTCTCAGCTTCCTTTGCCCTTCCTTCTTTGCTTCGCGTGAACCCTTTAAAACCTTAATCTTCGTGCAAAGCAATCGCCGGATGAATTCTCGACGCCTGACTGCTGGGATACCAGGCGCAAAGCGTGACGATAACGAAAATGATCAGCGTGGCGGTCACAATTGCTATGCCATAGATCCCGGCTGCGACATCAAATACATTTAATAAAGGAAACTGCACGGCGAGTATTAACCCCAGAATCACGCTGAAAGTGGATAAAACCCAAATTTCTCCCAGAAATTGTGCGGTTACCATCTTTTCAGTTGCACCCATGGCCCGTCTCAAACCAATTTCTCCTCGTCTCCTGGCGATACTCAAATTTAGAATACCAAATAAACCGAGAGCGACATTGATCAATAAAAAGCTGCATACAATTAGGAATATCAGAACAGGAATGAGTGTCATATCATGCTGCTTTTGTCTGGCATCCGTCAAATAAACTATGTCCGTACTCCACCCTTTGGCAATTGACGAGATACCTTTCACGAGTTTCGCTTCGAAAATCGCATCGGTACCTGGCTTGACATGAATAACAAGCGTTTTATTCCAGATATCTTTTGACTTTAATAATTCAAACAAAAACGGTTTGTTTTCCATGAATTCAGCTTTGTCTTTATAATGATCGATTACGCCGGAAACAATCCAGGTCGCCTTTCCGTCGTAATCTGACAGTATTTTGCCAACCGCACTTTGGTTTTCAAAAAGTAAAGCTTCTGCTTTCCGGTTAATCACAACAGGAATGTATTTCCCAATGCTGTCCGCATTCCTATACCATTTCCCTTTTATCAAAGGAATATCGATCGTTTTGCTCAGATTTTCATCTGCCACGACGACACCTATCTGTGTAGCAACATTGTTATATTTAACAGTCCGGCTATTATTGCTTTGGGAAAAAGGATAACTATCGCTCATCCTGGAAACCGACTGCACTTCCGGAAAACCTTTGACATGCGCAAAAATTGTCTCAACCTTTTCCTGAATAGCAATTGTATCCTGATTATTATTCAAGCTCATAGCCCATACGTTCTCATACTCAAACCCCAGAGGCTGAATGTAATTCCTGACGTTATAAAAGATTAATGTGGCAAGGCCAAAAAGAACAAGAAATGATGCCCATATTTCAATAATCAGCAGTGCGTGAGTCTGCTTTTTATTCCATATCAATTTAAAAAGATGTCGTATCATGGGAAAAATATTGATCGTATGAGTGAATGATAGAGTAAGTGAATCCACCTAATCCTGTTATGATTTAAGAGCATCTATGATGCTGAGTTTTGACATGCGTAAGGCAGGTAAAACCCCGGATAGTAATCCAAAAACAAGGCATACTACGATGCTGACTAAAAAAACCTTAAAGTTAATTGTCAGGTCAGCGTAAGCAATCCAGCCACTCGTATTGATAATCTGAATTAAAATATAGGTCAGTATTAGGGCAATCCCTCCGCCGATAAATGTGATAAAAATATTCTCCACGATGAATTGCCACATAAGCGTCTTCACAGGAGCTCCGAAAGCCTTTCTTACACCAATTTCTGATGACCTTTCGAGTATGCGCCCCACATTCAGATTAACAAGATTTATGGCAGGAAGCCCCATTACCATCAGCATAACAAACCCTATGACTCCGTAAAAGATATTTCTTAAACCGGGTCCTCCATGCAAAATCGCAGTTAAAAAGTTTATCAGATAAGGATCACTTCTTACTTCGAGTATATTATATTTAAAACCTCCCTGATTACCCGGCAATGGAATTTTTGCGATATTACTCTGAAATTCGCTTTGAACTGCTTTCAGTTCTGAGGGATCTTTTGCCAAAACCATTGCTATAAAGTTACCTACCATACCACTATTCTGGTAATTACTTTTAGGCGCAGTATAGGGAAAATAAACATCCGCATGGGTAAACGGTCGCGTTATTGGACTACCTTTTACAACCCCTATAACTTTATAATTAATACTTTCAATTTCTACATTTTTACCAATGACCGGCTCATCTGAATTTGCAAAATAGTGCTTTTTAAAGTCGTCCGTGATCACTGCCACATAGTCGCCATTTGCAATATTTTGTTCGTTGTAAGGCTTCCCTTCGATAAATTTAAAATCGGAAACCCGCCAGAAATCTGCGTCAGAAAAAGTGATGTTCAGCTTGATTTTCCGAGAGCCTACGTATGCGTTTGATCCGTTGAAGTATGAAAAAATTGTGACCCTCTCAGCCGCTTTAACGGTTTTGGCATAATCCGTCAGGAATTTAAAACTCATAGAATTGGACATCATCGATTGCCGGGCAGAATCCTGCATAACAATTCTTTCAATGTAAAGTGTCCTGTTTCTTTTTGTCTCGGGATAATGCGCTCCAATTAAATGATCCAGAAACGATGTCAAGAGCATCAATACGGTAAGTGTCAGACTGATACCAAACAGCGTGATGAAGGTATAGAAAGGATGCCGAAGCAAAACCTTCCAGGCGATTTTAATATAGTTAGCGAGCATGACTGGCGAATTTTAATGACAGAGTGAATGATAGAATGTGGCGGGATGCCGATTTTTAGGCGTTATTAATTTGAATGATAAAGTG
The DNA here is from genome assembly GCF_900108855.1 of Dyadobacter koreensis. Classification (GTDB taxonomy): domain Bacteria; phylum Bacteroidota; class Bacteroidia; order Cytophagales; family Spirosomataceae; genus Dyadobacter; species Dyadobacter koreensis. Next base: position 758,632 of record NZ_FNXY01000002.1, on the reverse strand, counting down.
AGTGATAGAATGTGTCGAGATCTCGGATTATAGACATCATCGAGTTTTGATATCAGAATTATTGAGTCGTTGATTTAGGTAAAATGTCTCATCTATCAACCCATTGTGTCACTCACTATCATTCAAAATTAAAGCACCTGCGTTCCGTCGAATAATCTGATAAGCCGATGTGTTCTTTTCGCCATTGCGTCGTCGTGGGTTACCATGACAATCGTTGCGCCATTTTCATTCAGAGACTGTAAAATATTGATGATCTCGTTACCCATCGCGCTATCAAGATTTCCGGTTGGTTCATCGGCCAGAATTATTTCCGGTTTTCCCACGATCGCTCTGGCAATGGCAACGCGCTGCTTTTGTCCACCCGACAATTGCTTGGGAAAATGTTTCATCCGGTTGGACAGACCTACTTTTTCAAGCGCTTCCTCAGCAAGTTCCCGTCTTTGTCTCGCGGTTGTAGAGCGGTATAAAAGAGGGATTTCAACATTATCGATCACCGAAAGGTCATTGATCAAATGAAAGCTTTGAAATATGAAACCCAGCATTTTATTCCTTAACGGTGCAATGGCTTTGTCGTGGTAAGTCTCAACCTTTTGCCCGTCAAGTTCGATGATCCCCTTGGAGGGGGCATCAAGCAAACCGATGATATTGAGCAGCGTACTTTTTCCGCACCCTGAGGGCCCCATGATCGATACAAATTCTCCTTTTTTTACATTTAGATTGATGTTGTTCAGCGCGAGAGTTTCTATTGAACTGGTGCGGTAAATCTTCTCAACATTTTGAAGTTTTATCATGGCTTTGCTAATGAGATAAAAAGTTAATAATATGATATTTATGGCTAATAGTTAATCTTATGGTCTTTTTCGAAATCGTATAAGGTCAGCAGGCGCAAGGTATAGTAGGTCTGCCAGTAATCACGCAGAGCTAGAATATAGTCCCGTTTTGCTCTGTCCTTTTCCTGCATGGCGATACCCAGATCCGTAACGCTCAGATTACTCAATATAAAACGGTCCTGTGCAATCTGATACCGGTTGGCTGCAATTTGATCTGCGAGATTCGTTAGTTTTACCTGCTTTTGGAGCATCTGTAAAAGTGTTACCTGCGTAAAAATTTCCTGCTCAAAGGTAAGTTTATCCTGCTCGACCGATTGCTGCGCAAATTCCTGATTTGCTCTGGCTACTTCTGTTCTTGCCTTATTTCTTCCCCAGGTCATAATCGGTAAAGTAAACTGTAACTCCACAAACTCACGATCCTGCGGTTTGACGTAAATATCTTTCGGCCTCGGTCCCTGATTAGACAAACCGAAAGTCGCATTTAATGACGCGTTCAGGCCATTTTCCTTCTTCGCCGAAACAACATCACGTTCTGCTTCAAGCAGTTTTCTCCGAAATGTGGTTGCATCCGAACGGTTAGCGAACGCTTCGTCAAGTGCTTTTTGCGGATCGACCTGGAATTCGTCCAGCGCTTTGGGAATTTCCAGTTCAAATTCCCTTTCATCCCGCGAGCTCAAAAACATTTTTAACTTCAATGTCGATACCGCCGCCGATTGCTGCGCCGAAGCCAGATCTTTTTGTGCAGTCAGCAAACCCATTTGAAGCTGTAATAAATCGTTTTGCGAAATCTTCCCCAATTCCAGTTTGTGCCCGGCAATTTTGTAAAGTGTATCGTTGTTACTTCGGTTTTTCTCAGCGATCTGTAAATTCACCTGGGCAACCAGCAGGTCAAAATAAAGACCCGTTGCATCCAGCGCAACCTGCTCCATATCGCCGATATATTTCTGATTTCCTTCCTGAAATTTAAGCGGTTCGATTTTTCGATCCCACTTCATTTTGTTAAATCGAAAAAGAGGCTGCGTGATACCGAATTCAAAAGGAATACCATTATAACGCGTTGCATCGCCGGCAAAATCGTCGAAACGCTGCATTTGCTGCTGCACATAAATTGTCCCGCCCGTCGGAGCTATTTTTTGTTCCAAGGCTAAATTTAAAACCGAATTATTATAGGAAACCGACTGGAACGAAACCGTCCCATCTGGCTGGACAACCTGAATGTATGAATTTGTGAAGCCGGGAACCGTTCCATTCAAACTCAGTTGCGGTTTAAAATCGGCCAGAAAAGACCGGTATTGCCAGAAATTTGTTTTTTTCAACGTGACGGCCTGTTTCGAGGCAACGGATTGCTGCCGTGCCTGATTAACAACTTCGGACAATGACAATCGCTGCGTTTGTGCTTTGGCTACAAAGCTTGCCAATACAAAAAAGAAGAAATATAAATATCTCATATCGCTGCTATTGAATTGAGATTTCTTCCATATTTTCATATTGGCTCATGTCGGTCAGTACAACATACTCACCTTTTTTTAGCCCGCTTTTTATTTCCACATAATCGAAGTTTGATAAACCTACTTCGACTTCACGCCGATAAGCGATCCCATTTTTCAGGACATAGACAAATTGTTTTCTTTTTCCATTAAAAGTCGGACCGTTTGTGACACGTAAGGTTTTAAGGCTTCGATCCGTCACGATAAAAACCTCCACTTTCATATTGGGCCGAAGTGATTCATTTTTCGAATTATCCAGCTGCACAACAAATTCAATGATGCCGTTTTTGATAGAAGGTCTTACCTGCGTTATCATACCGCGAAAACTAGTTTCATTCATTTTAACGATCACTGGCAAACCTGTTTTCACCTGATCCGAGTATACGTCTGAACACGATCCATCGATCCGGAAGCTTCCCAGATCGGCCACTTTCGCCAGCATTTCGCCCTCACTTACTGCCGAGCCGATATTTTCATTTACCCAGGTCAACACACCTTTACGGTCCGCGACGATATCTGCCATTTTCAGCTTATGCTGTAACTCTTTTAAATTATTTCCTTCAATCTGCGCGCCAAGTTCAGTTTCTTTTAAACTTGCTCCCATCGACTCGCGGTTGTAGGAGAGGTCATTTTCCAGTTGTTTTTTTTCAAGCTCGGCAATTTTCAGGGCATTTTCGGCACGGGTTATATCTTCTCCGGTTCCACCACCGATTTTTTGCAAACGTCTTGCATCCTCAAAATCGGCACGAAGTTTGTTGATATTCAGCGACTTGATTTTATCATTGATCTCTGCGTCGAAAAGATTTTTATTCAGCTTCATCCGCAGTTGTTCAATACTGTTCCGTTTTAATTCAAGCTGATCCTTATACCGCTCAGATTCAATTTCCGTCAAAGATTTATCCAGATCGACAATCGCCTGCCCAGGCTCCACAGGTGTTCCTGGCGTGATCAGGATCCGGCGGATACTGGCACGAATCGGACTGGTAATGATCTGTTCGTAGGCAGGAATGATTTCACCCGAGGCAGTAAGCGTATTTTCCACATCTCCAATTTCCACAACGGCTGTTCTGACACGAGAGGCTTCCATGGTTCCCTGTAAAGATTTTCTCAGAAAGTAAACACCGAGAAATAATATGACCACAACGGAAGCTCCGATAATCCACCTGCGTTTTTGTTGTTTTTTAACATATTCCGGTTCAACTTCCCGATCCATTTTTTGTAAATTTTAGATATAGTCTATTCCATTTTCACGGCTAACTATGTCTTTTATTCACAACATTATGCCAAAAATTAAATATTTGATAATCAGAAACTTGAATAATTTATACAAAGAAAAAGCCGTGCGAAATCGCACGGCTTGTGTGTTTACGAACAAACAGATTCTCAGGTTTTCATTTTTTTCTTTTTCGCAGCAGGAAAAAGGATATTGTTTAAAATAAGGCGATATCCGGCTGAATTCGGATGCAGATTAAGGTCCGTTGGTTCCTCTCCCACCCGATGCTGATAATCTTCAGGATCATGTCCGCCATAGAAAGTGAAAAAGCCTTTTCCGTGTGTACTATGAATATATCTTGCTTCGCCAGCGGATTTATTTTCGGCCAGAATGACGACTTCCGGTTTCACAAAACGGTTTTTAAAAGCAGTTGTTTGTCCTAAAAAGCCTTTGATGATAGTCTGATGGTTTTGAGTCAGCATACTTGGAACCGGATCCCATTTTGCCGAAAACTGAAACAATGAGAAAAAATCATTAGGTTCAGTAAGTCCGCGTTCATCCGGCTGATTGTCGATATCAGAAAACTCAATTTCATAAGGATAAGGAATCGTTTTGAAGTTCTGAAAAGCAAATGTGTTGCCATAATTAAGCTTGGAATTTGCAGTCGGATCGGCCGGAGTTCCATCGTACATCGCTTCCACAATATCCACTCCCTCAGCCGCCAGTGCGATATCGAAAGTATCTGTGGCATTACACATCGCAAACATATATCCACCACCCGAAACGAATTCGGATATTTTTTTTGCTACAGCCAGTTTCATCGCCGGCACATTAGCATATTGAAATTTCTCGGCAACTCCCTCTGCTTCCCGTTTCTGTTCGCGATACCAGGGATAATCTTTATATTGAAAAAACTTACCAAATTGACCGGTAAAATCTTCGTGGTGTAAATGCAACCAATCATATTCCGGCAGTTTTCCGCCTAAAACTTCGTCATCGTAAACAACATCGTAAGGAATTTCTGCATAGGTCAGTACCAGCGTCACGGCATCGTCCCAAGGCAATTTTGATTTTGGGGAATACACGGCAACCCGAGGTGCTTTCTGTAATTTTACGGCGTCCATATTAACATCCTCCGCGCTGATCTGATTCAATATTTGTCCGGCTTGTCCGTCCGAAATTACTTCAAAACTTACACCTCGAACCGTCATTTCAGAAGCAAACTGCTGGTTGTAAGCCACCATAAAACTTCCCCCGCGATAATTCAAAAGCCAGTCCATCTCCATTTCGTAGCTTTTCAGTATCCAATAGGCTATGCCATATGCTTTTAAATGATTTTTCTGCGATTCATCCATTGGAATCAACAGCCTGTTGCCTAGACTTTGGGCAGAAATCGCTAAAAAAATGATAAACGGAGCAAAGAGCCGTACCATTGGTTTGATTCTTTCACGCATCATGTGCAGCTTTACAAATTGATAAAAACAGAACTTCTTTATCCTGAAACCAAGGTTTAAAGACTTTCTGTAACCATACAAAATTCAGGAGATACTAATTTTCAGGTTACTAAATGAAAAGTTTTTCCTCCGACTATAACGAAAGATACACTTATCAAAGCGCATTTTTTGCCTTAATAAATGTAATTTTATTAAATATGGCACGTAAAGCATCATTATACAATGAATATTAAAGAAAATGTAGACGAAGGCCTGCGTTCCATTCAGTCTAATTTACTGCGTACCGTACTCACTGCACTGATTATCGCGATCGGGATCACTTCGCTTGTCGGTATTCTGACCGCGATTGAAGGTATCCAAAATTCTGTAAACAGCAGTTTTGCTGATCTGGGTGCAAACACTTTTACTGTACAAAATCGTGAGCAAAATAATTTTCGTTCGGGAGGCCGAAGAGAAAAGCGTTACCCGGTTATTGACTATCACGAAGCAAGCGAATTTGCGGATCGTTTTCGGAATGAATTCCAGGCGACCGTATCCTTGTCGGCCAACATCGGCGGTGCCGTTCAGGCCAACTATCGCTCGAAAAAAACAAATCCAAACAGCTCAGTCATCGGCGCGGATGAACAATATCTTGCGATTAACGGATACAAGATGGATTTTGGAAGAAATCTGAATAAAAATGACCTTGAAAATTCCCTGAATGTAGCCGTACTGGGACAGGAAATTGCGAGAAATCTTTTTGACCAGCTTGATCCGGTCAACAAAGAAATTACGTTCATGGGCTCAAAATATAAAATCATCGGCGTCCTTCAAAAAAAAGGCTCGCTAGGCGGAGGCACAGATTCCGACCGCATCATTATCATCCCTTTGGCCAGTGGGCGCGGACTTGCAGCGAATCGCGCGCTGACGTATAATATCACCGCGTCGGCCCCGAGCATTTCTGACGGCGAACTGATCTTGGAAGAAGCCAGAGGACTGATGCGCCGAATTCGTGGTGATAAATTAGGCAATGAAGACTCTTTTGTGGTTGAACGAGCTGATGCGATGGCAAAAGATTTTGAGAATATTTCGGGATATCTGAGAATCGGTGGTTTTGGAATTGGTATCATTACATTGCTTGGTGCTTCTATCGCCCTGATGAATATTATGCTCGTATCCGTAACCGAACGTACGAGGGAAATCGGTATCCGAAAATCGTTGGGAGCAACGCCAAGTGTAATCCGTTTTCAGTTCCTGATTGAAGCCATCGTAGTCTGTATAATCGGTGGAATTGCGGGTTTGTTTCTGGGAATTATCATCGGAAATGTAATCTCGAATTCGATCAGTGCGGGCAGTTCTTTTGTAATTCCATGGCTTTGGATGGCGTTGGGAATTGCGGTCTGCGTAATTGTTGGTGTACTTTCCGGAATTTATCCAGCCATAAAAGCCTCACGCTTAGACCCTATCGAAGCGCTTCGCTACGAATGAAAAAAATTATTAAAATATTTCATCAGTAAAATTTGGATAAGCTAATTTTCTCGCTACTTTTGCACTCCCAACACAACACAATGCCCGGATGGCGGAATTGGTAGACGCGTTGGTCTCAAACACCAATGAGGTTACACTCGTGCCGGTTCGACTCCGGCTCCGGGTACAAAAGCTCCTTAGCTCACGCCAAGGAGCTTTTTGCTTTAATGATTCTATAAAAGCTCACTTTTTTGAATCAGTCCGAAAACTTGGGGAAACATAAAAAAGTAGTTCTTTTTTGCACTAAATCAATTGGAGTAACATTGCAAGAGTCTTATTGCCTGGTTCGACATCAGTTTAAATAAGATTACCGAACTTAAATGTCAAAAAATCTTTGCATACCGGATGCAGATAATAACAATCCGGAACAGACGACTATTACTGACGACTGGAAAACGCTCAATTCAAAAAGTGATGATAACTCAGAAGATGCTAATTTCTTGATAGAATTTCTAACCAACTTTCCCGGTAAACAAACTTTTTTTCTGACATTTCCCTATTGATTCTATTAACAGGGAAATGTCAATAAAATTTGATTGCTCCAACAAAGTGTCATTAATTCGGGATAACCCTTATTTTCATCCCGGAAAGGCAGGATAGTAAGGCTTTGACTCAGAACATTGATAAACCGAACGACCATATTTAGTACAAAACGGCTGTCCGAAGTATCGTAGTTAAGGTCGCTGCTTCATATGCATTGACAGAAGCGACCAAAAAAAAGAAAAACTATTTGTAGCCAATCATACTACTTAAAATTATACGTCAGGCAGATTTCTGCTATGCGCCGATGGAACTATCCATCGCCTTTGAGTGGAAGAAAAACGGGCCTCATCAATCATTTTGTGCAGGATAACAGCATCGTCAAATGAAGGCGCTGAACTAGTTCCAAGTTGAATATCGTCAGCGATTCTGTTGTACATTTCTCTGACGTTTGTATGAGGACCAAAGGGATCATCTGCGTTAGTTACATTAATCGACTCTGGATGCTTGCTTGACGGAGTATAATGGCTGATTGTAAAATCAGCGATCTGAGTATGTCCGGTCTCCGCTCTAAGAATAATTTTCCCTTTGGATCCTTCTATTTCCCAAATAAAAGCATCACCATATACCGGATGACCGCCCTGAAAATTAATTGAAAGCGGGGCATCATTACCTAGGCTTGCAATTACCGAGATAAAATCAGGAGCGTCAGCATCTATAAACTTGCTGGTGTCAAGCGCTTTAACTTTTGGATACCGTGTGTGAATTACTGCGGACAAATGCTTAATATCTCCTAATATATCGCAGACTGCTGCCAGTGTGTGAGCAAACGGAATTGTCAGCAGATCAGCTCCATTCTGCTTTTTTCGTAGGTATTCCTCATTTTTTGTATCGCTGATCGTATCTCCCCAGGGAGTTGCCCACCCCCGTATGCTGCTCGACAAGATAGAACCGATAAGATCGTTGTTAATCAGATCAGCCACTTTGCTTAACGCCACAGAAACGCGGGCTTGCGTGCCTGCAACAGCAACCAGTGACCTTTCACGTGCCATATTCGCTAATTCTTCTGCTTCTGCCAGGGTGCGCCCAAGTGGCCACTCGCAATAAACATGCTTTCCATGCGAAAGTATTATCCTGACAGCATCGTAGTGCAGTGGCACCCGGACTGTCACAACAATCAAATCCACTTCATCCGATGAAGCCATTTCTTCAATGCTACCGAAAGCCAACGGAATTCCGCAAGCTTCGGCAGCTGCACGCGAACTCTCGAGGCTAGAATTTACGACACCTGTTATTTCATATTGGTCAGTTAATTGACCAAGGGCGGGCAAATGCGAAACCGCAGCCCAGCTCCTCCCTGCCTGCAGGCCAACAATTCCAACTCTTATTTTTTTATGATTCATATTCCTTTGTTTTAACGAGAGCCCTCAGAGTTCTGTTTATCGATCCGAATGTCTGATTGTACCAAACTATCGATCAATATTTTAACTTCGGTTGTACCGACCTGATTTCCTAAGAAATAATACTCATGCTTACAATGACGGCACAATACCTGGATTGGTTGCCCGGCCCGTGTTCAGAGCCGACATGACACCCCTTTTTGCCAACAACAGTTTATCTAATGAATATTTCCGAAGTAAGGATCAATCTTGTAATTTTTGCATTGTTCTTTTTGCTTACAAAGTTGACATCAGTAAATCTGGCAGGCAATAAGAGGGAAAATATTCTTCTGGGGATAATATTATCCCTTATATGCCTGTTCTGAATCTGTGCTTATTTTTGTACTAAATACAAAAAAGAAAATGTACGAAAAGAAAATACCCCTGCCACTCGAATGCGGCCTGATGATGACAAGAGAAATCCTGGGCGGCAAGTGGAAACCAAATTTGTTACTTGCTATATCGGTAGGCATCAGCCGCCCAAGCCAGTTACACCGTGAAATTCCACAATCAACCAAACGGGTTCTAAATCTTCAATTAAAGGAACTGGAAGAATTCGAAATGATTGAAAAGAAAGTTTATCATCAGCTACCGCCTAAGGTCGAGTATCGCCTTACCGAGCGTGGCAAATCACTCATGCCACTCTTACAGCAAATGAATGAATGGGGAGAGAAAAATCGGCCATTTATTAAGAGCATCATCTTAAAAAGGACAAAAGCACTTGATTAGTCGATGAACCCTTTGTATCGCAGGGAGAAGTATACCTAACGCCACATCTCCTTTTCTCCTAAATTTTATGCAGTTTGAGTTAGCAGTCTTTTTTAGAGACTTTCATTTTCGTGGTTAAACCTTTTGATTAGGTCTTGATTATTTAGTTTGCTCTCGATAAGTTTATTTAAAAATTTACCAAAAAAAAATAGATGGCATTTTTTGCGCTTATGGCTAATCAGTTAAAGTAAACTTTATCACGGCTTTAATAGATCATAATAGGCGAATTACATCGAGTAGCGAATTGTTTTACCGCTCAATTAACCTCTCGATGCTTCTAAGTCTGCATAACCATTTTAGTATCTTTGAGTAGCTATTAAATATTCTTTATCCTCCTGAAAAGAAAAATTAGAGAGCCATGATCGGAACTCTCTAATTCAATGTCTACTCCTACCTAAACAAAACAGCCGAGTCAACAATCTATAAATCTGTCAATTATATTATTCAAGTTTCAAACTAGCCACCGTTGTCATTTCCACACGGGCGAGTTTGGGCAAACCGGCAACGGCAATGCAGGTACGTGTCGGGAAGCGGTTTTTGAAATAAGGACCGTATACAAGATTTAACTCGTCAAACAATCTCATATCGGTAAGGTAAATGGTCACACTGACAATGTGATCAAAGGCGAGATTATGTTCGGTTAGTACTGTTTCGATATTAGTCAGCACTTGTTTTACCTCATCGGCAAACGATGTGGTTACCAGCTTTCCGCCGGCTGATCCGATCTGTCCGGAAATAAATAAAAAACCATTTGCTACCAAAGCCTTCGAAAGTGGTAATACGGGTGCCGCGTTTTTTTCCTGATTGCTGTCCATCTATTTTTTTTTAGCTTTCACATGTATTGAACCTCAAAATTAATCGATTTTGAAAGAAATTTGACAATCCGGCAACCCGCATAACTGCTATTTTTTTCTTCATAAATACCCTTTCGAAATCGTTTTTGAATATGAGCAGCCACAAGGACCGGAGCTATCAGGACAAAATGAACTTTTACTGCCCCAAGCCAGACTGAGATCGGGGATTCAAATTTTATCAAAGACGTAGTGATCAAATATCGAAGCTCGGTCTTATGATTTGATTCATTCCGTATATTCCAAAATATCGGCTGGCTGACAATCCAGTGCTTTACATAATGCTTCCAAAGTACTAAAACGGATGGCTTTTGCTTTTCCGGTTTTTAGAACTGACAGATTTGAAAGTGTTAAACCTACTTTTTCTGACAGTTCATTCAACGACATTTTCCGCTTTGCCATCATAACATCAAGGTTTACTATTATCGGCATCAGCTATATCGTTAATTCGTTTTCGTGTTGAATTTCTATTCCTCTTTTTATAATCTGCACAATGACAAAAAGGATTACTGCCATAAAAAGCCACACATCAGCTCCTGCGATGTGCAGTGCCTGCAAGTCGGCTGGCTGCATACCTTGTTTCGTTAGCCAGACTGAATATTTAAACCCATAAAAAGAGAACAAACCAATACCCAGTGCCAAAAATGACAGGTTTGAAATAAAATTACCAAGTTCCAAATTGAAAGGCCGGGTAATATTCAACTTTTTGTTCATGAACAGTTTTACGCTGATGTAAAACATGATTGCTTTCAAAATTGCAACAATATTCATAATAAGCACAATGACAAAAAAGTGGCCGTGGTCAAAAGCATGAAGACTTGACAAATAATCCGCTCCTTCCCAAAAATTTGTAACTCCATGCGCGTTTATGAAAAGCGTAATGATCGTATTGACGGCGGTACCACCGGCCTCGACACATAAGCCTATAAAAATGATCCATGAAAGTATCTGCAATACCTTTAAAATCTGATTGGTCGTGATTCTATTTTCCATGATTAGCTGTTTTTAAATAACCATGCTAATATCGGTAAATATTTATTGAAAAACAATAAATATTTACTTAAAAAAGGAAATTTCCCTCAGTTGACTCATTTTTCAGGAAATGTTACCGCGCTTCATGGAAACCATATACCAGTTTTCCAGAAATTCCTGATTTTTCCATGAGAACCAGACCAGTTTATTCCGGCCTTTTAGTTCAAGTTTATCGGCAATGCGTCCACGGTAATTTTCTACACTTTTGGGTTCAATACAAATTTCAGCAGCTATTTGAGGTGTCGTCAGCCCCTTGGATAAATGGAGAATTACATCCCATTCCCGTTTGGTCAATCTCATCAGAAAAGCCTGAGGAATAGGTGTCTCATTATTGAAAGATGTTAAAGCGTTTGTAGATATTATTGTCATATTATTTGTCGAGGAGAGTTGTAAACTAAAAGTACAGCAAGGTTACAAATTCTACGAATATAACTATGAGATTTATGGAATTATTTGAAAATGAGGGGTAAACACCCTGAATAATGAGGGGTTTTAACTATCCTATATTAGTAATTCTATAAATAGTTTTACAGAATAAAAGTATCAGGAAAACCAAATCCATTTTCATTTCATCGAACTTTCTCTACTATGTCTTCTATGCAAATGCAAACTCCCTGGGTGGAGTCCCCCTTCTTTGAAAAGGAACTGAAAAGTGCAAATCTTGATCAGGAAACAGCTGAAATGGTAAAATTTTATGCTGAAAACGGGTATGTCATCATTGATCCGCAGATCGATGATGAACTTATCGAGAGAGCCTTGTCACAGATCAAGCCCGAATTTACCAAGCATGATACAAACCGGTTGCAAGATGCCTGGAAGGAACACGACGCCGTGAGGCAAATTGCTATTGCTCCCCGTGTGATTGAAATCCTAAATATTTTATACAGGAGAAGGCCAATTCCATTCCAAACATTAAATTTTTCAACTGGCAGCCAGCAAAGAACGCACAGCGATTCCATTCATTTCAATTCTGTACCGGAGCGCTACATGGCGGGCGTCTGGATCGCGCTGGAAGATGTGCATGATGGAAACGGCCCGCTTCATTATTATCCGGCCAGCCACCGGTTGCCATTCTATGACTTATCCATCCTGGGAATGAAAGGCTCGACGAGTTCGTCGATCGAAGATATGCTCGCCAATTATTACAACCGATATGAGGATTTCATTGAAGAACTGGTTGCACAAAAACATCTGGAAAAGAAAGTTCTGAATTTGAAAAAGGGGCAAGCATTGATATGGTCGGCCAATTTGCTGCATGGCGGAGAAAAAATCACGGTTCCGGGCTCAACCCGGTATACGCAGGTCAATCATTTCTATTTTGAAAACTGTGCATATTATCGGCCAATGAAAACCGATATGGCACTGGAAAGAATTTCAATTCAGAAGGTAACTGATATTTCAACAGGTAAAGAAGTACAAAGTAATTATCTGGGAACACCTATAAAATATGTTGGTTATTCCTATAAAATGTATCTGCCAGGAACCTTGATGAGGAAGGTAATCCCTTCAAATTTTCGTCAGTGGGTTCAAAAAATGATTAACAAATAACGCCGTCTTACACTTACTTAAAACTTGTCAAGTTAAATGAATAAATATTTATTTTCCCTAGATTATTTAAGAGGATTGGCCGCGGTGTCCGTTTGTTTTTTTCACTTTACAACGAACCTTCATTATCTGGAAAATGACGATCCTGTAAAACATTTTTTCAGTTTTGGCCATTTCGGCGTTCAGGTCTTTTTTATCATTTCGGGGCTGGTGATACCTTATTCCATGGCAAAAGGAAATTACACGATTCGAAAATTCTCTACGTTTTTTAAGAAGCGTTTGATCCGGATCGAACCTCCTTATCTTTTCTGCGTATTTCTCGCATTGCTCCTGAATTACATTACAACGCTGACGCCTTTTTATATTGGAAAACCTTTTAAAATCGATTATGCACAGGTTTTCTATCACTTTGGTTATCTAAATATTTTCATGGGTAAAGAATGGCTGAATCATGTATTCTGGACGCTCGCCATAGAGTTTCAATATTATTTGCTGATTGCACTGATATTTCCTTTGGTGAGCCACAAAAAAGCTTACGTCTGGATTACGGCGCTCGTACTATTCAATGCAGCATCATTTTTTTTTAACAAGAATTTCGTTTTCCACTTCTCAATATTCTTCACAACCGGAATTCTTTTATATCGTTATTTCTCTGAAATTTCCGGAAAATCAGAGCTGTCCATAGCCCTGATCTCGGTGCTCGCATTTCTGTTTTTGAGGTATACCTATGAAGAAATTATAGTCGTGGTATTTACCATAATTGTGATTCTGATTCCTTTAAAACCAACACTTTTAAGTACATTTTTTGGGAATATTTCCTATTCGCTGTATCTGTTTCATACGCCGGTCGGCGCTCGGCTTCTGCATATTACCCGGCGATTTTCAGATTCAGAATCGCTGAGACATGGGATGATTCTGGTCGCGTTTATTTTCTCAGTCCTGGTTTCTTATTTTTTATATAAAATGATAGAGAAACCGTTCAAAAAGTTATCCCAGAAAATCAGGTATGATGCTGCGGAGCCCAGTGTCATAACAGCATTAGCTCCTCAGTCCATATCATAAAGCGATGTTAAAGTCTTTCGTGCGTAGTGCGCCCCAGTACTACGCACTTTTTATCCGGCTTACGTTTTATCCTTTAAAATTGGTAATGTAAAGGTGCGAGCTGCAAGCAATTAAACAGACTAAGTCTCTCCTTTACCGCATACTAAGATATACTATGATCGCATGTGAGAAAATCGTATTCTTATATGTAATTATAAGAAGAAGGCTATGCAAAAATGGCTGAAAATTTCAATGGTTTTGATTGGGATATTATTTTATTTATTCCTCTTTTTTCAGCAATGGTTCATTGGCCTAAACCCTCGCCTTTTCGACCAGATAGTGGATCATTATGCCGTATTTCTTGCCATTCCCTGCGCTGGTTTTGCAGCGCTGATACTTGTTGTAATACTTGATCAGACATATGGAACTATCAAGTTTTCGATTCTTCAAATCAATTTTGAAGGTGCCTCCGGACCGATTGTATTTTGGATCCTCGTCTATCTGTCAATTATTCTCTCCATAAAAATGCTTTGGTAAACGGCGAAGAGAGGACAACGGTCAAAGTTTTTTTGAAAATTCGGTTGAACGTAACGATGTTTGCCGGCATAAAACTTTATAGACAAAAAGCTTTTATTTACACCCAACTAAATTACAAATAACATGTCGCAAACAGATTCAATAACCGATCAGGAATCAGAAAGATTTGAAAAAAAACTGGCAGAACTATTAGGTATAACATATGAAGAAATTTTAACCACGGAGTATGAAATGACTGACAACATCGGCAACGATGACATCGTCTATGAGCACATTTTAAGGTTCACCGGCGATTCTCCAAGATCTGTTCTGGATAAAATTGCGGGACTGAGCGCCGAAAATGAAATCATAATTCCGGCAGTTGATCTTGCAGAAGAAGAATAGAATTATTGAAAAGCAGTTAATTAAAAGTCGCAGTTTTTTAACTACGACTTTTAACACTTCACATACTATCTCTTCAACCCATCAAATTCCTTAGGATGGCCATGCTTTTTAACAACATAGCTAAAATGGTTTGCCACGCCGTCTTTGATCAGGAAACTTTTACTGAGTACCACATAAAACTGGACGTCGCCCGACGCATCCGGAACCATCAAATGATCTCCGACAGAGGGCAGATTCCATTTGTAGAACTCAACCTGAAATTGATTGATATCTTCTTTTTTTGTGTCTGTGGTAATGTCGATATCTTCAACAAACAAGACCGATACGAATTTATCCATGAGAATATTGATGTTTGTTTTCTTAATGTCTCTGCATGATTCTCCGAACGAAGAGTTGCGGATACAATAAATTATATACAAAAAAAGCTGTGCCTTCCTGAAAAGAAAACACAGCTTTGACGGAGAAATATATAAGATTATTTCACTACCGTAGCTTCCAGCTCAACCTTTAAAGTCTCAAAAAGACTTGTTACTTCCAGCATTGTCAATGCCGGTTTAACATCATATTTAGCGACCCAGTTTTGAAAAATTTCAAAATGAGGCCAAAGTTCAGCAGTCGAAGTTGTATAAATGTTTAGCCGAACAATACCACTGCATTCAAAACCAGCTTCGCTGATCACCTGTTCCAGATTCTGCAATGCTAGAATTAACTGAGATTTCATGTCCTCGTCACTCGATATTCCCTCCGCGCTTATAGCAGTCTGCCCTGAAACATATAGCGTACTTTCGACATTTTTCGCTTCAACGGCCTGGACATAACTACGTTGATCCTGCCATTTCCATGGGTTGATGATTCTCTTTTCCATTTTCTTTGCGTTTGAGTTAGCGCTTTTCAAGGCGCATCGTTTTAAATTTACGCTGCAAAGTTCCGGATAAGGCTTTGAACCTGGTCTTGATGCAGCTCACGATTTTGATGTGATCCAGATCACATTACGGCGACAGCCTGCTCAGGGTTTCCCTGGAAACGCCAAGATAAGCGGCAATTAAACTTTTTGGTACGCGTTGAATCAACGCCGGATATTGCCTGATAAGTTGTTCATAGCGCTCTTTCACATTTGATGTTAGCCACGATATAATACGCCGCTGTGCTCCGAGAAAACCAAAATTGGCTTTTTCAAGAAAAAATCTTTCCATTTTCTGAAGACCATCGCATAACTTTCTATAATCTTCCAGTGATAGACATAGAACCTCAGTGTCTTCAAGACATACCAGCGACATTGTGGCTTTGGTCTGTGTATAATAGGCATAAAAATCGCTTTCCCACCAATCTTCCATCGCAAAAGAAACGATGTGCTCCCTGGAATTATCATCGGTATACACCAGTTTCAGAAGTCCGGATACGACAAAGTGATGATACTTTACGGGCTCGCCTTCCTGAACCAAAAATTGATGTTTTCTAAATTTTTTCGTGGTGAAATGACTGCTCACGAATTTAAACTCATCGTCAGTGAGCGGCACTATTTTTTCTATATGTTCTCTGAGTTTTTGATGCATGGATAAAATGTTAATAACTTCTCATAGAACTGCTGAAATTCGTCAGTCTTTAAAACGTTCTGTTTTTATGATACCCTTAGAAGAAACATATAAAGTTCTGATTTTTACTTCTCTGCCAGGAATGGGCACGCCTCCGATATGGGCATTTTGAAAAACAGGCCTATGAATGAAATGAATATAAAGGGTATCTTCAGAAAAATTTCCCAGCGACCAACTATTAAAACCGAAATCATAAATTTTGTTCACAGTCAACCGGTCGAATGACATCAGGTCGATTTCAGATTTTGGCCAAAATCCATGTTTCTTTTTGTAGGAGAAAACCATCAAGTTAAAATCTACCGGCGGACTGACTTTCTTTTTTAACCGCCTGGTGTTAAGCGGAGGAAGCTGTGCTCCAAACTTTTCCAGGCAGGATGAAGATGTCACAGCTAATAAGAAAAACAAGATCAGGTTAAATAATTTATTTCCCATTGATAAGTATCAAAATCACTTCCACTTTCCGATCACTGGAAATGTTGCTATAAAATTGTATTTAAACGAGCTGATTTTCTGCAATACTACCTAATTCTGATTTGAGTTTTATATTTTAAAAAATACTCAAATTCAAAAATAGTGTAAAAAACTGCTAGCGTTATCCAATGAACTTTACTCAAATAAGAAATCGCAAGTCAACCTCCGCGCTAACAAAAGATCCCGGTGAACTGATTGCAGGCGAAAATTTTACCTAAAAAACAATCTCTTAAAATTGGAATACGTCGACTCATTGCTGCCATACCTAAAAAACGGGAAACAGATTAGCCCTGAAAATCAAGGAAGCTGTTCTAATTTTTACCGAATCAAATCCTGATCTGAAACAAATACGTTTTGATTTTCGCGAGCCTGGAAAAATTGACCTCGAAGCGTTTATGGTGTCTCATTATTCATGAGCGAAATAAAGTTTAAACGATCAAAAAACTTCTATTGACCCTGTTCTTCCGAAAACTGGCAGGCGATGTCCCGATTGTTTTTCCAAACAAACGGATAAAATATTTGTCATCTTCAAAACCCAGGTTATAAGAAATTTCCTTAACACTCATTTCCGAGTAAAAAAGCAGGCGCTGCGCTTCTCCGAAAATCTCCTGCTGAATCAAATAGGTCAATGAAAATCCTGTAACAGACTTAACAGTATCATTCAGATAACTCACCGACAAATTCATTTTCTCTGCATATTCCGAAGGCTTTTTCATTACTTTAAAGTTTTTCTGCAAAAGCGTACAGAATCTTTTAGCAATATCGACATTTCTGGAAGTGTGTTTTTCTGTGCGTGCCTCTTGCTGCAACTGATAAAGATAACATGCCTGATATACGAAAGAATCCAGCAGAGACCTCCTCAATTGCGCATTGAAAGGAGCCTTGTTATCTATATTAAGCACTGTATAGATCAGGTCGAATAACTTTTTAAACCAGTCAATTTCTTCACTTTTCAATGTCAGTAATGCAACGTTCTCAAACGACTTTTCAATAAGCATACGCGCATTATCATCCACCAGCCCGGCACTGAAAGATAACGCCCAGCCTTTGTATTCCCTGCACGAAATAAACTGATGAACCTGGCCGGGATAGGAAACCAGCAACGAATTTTGGTTGACCTGCACAGGATGGAAGTCTATATTAAAATCAATCGTTCCCTCCTCTAAAAAGAAACAACAGTAATGGTCGTGACGATGCGGTATCGAAATCTTGTTCGAATGAGCTAAAATCAGGTCTTCAGAAGAATCAAACGGGAAAAGATACACCTCCGATTCATTCCCAAAAAACTCTTCAAACTGATAAACCGGAATATTCTTGTCAGACATTTTTAAAAAATTAAGACCAGAAGCCATGTGCAAAGATTTTGGCATCAAGATCGGGAAGTCGTTTCAAAAACTTTCTCAAACCTGAAACCATCGGAATATATCCTGCAATATAAATAGAGGAATATTCAGTCAATATCTTCTCCTCCGCATATCTTATTAGTGAACGAAGACAATCCTCGCGGGATTTCATGACAAGGCTAAATTCCGGATTGTCCGAAAGGAACAGAGGTGGTAAGATATATTCTTCGTTGAGAAATACGATTGCTTCAAACGGAAAATTGCCTCTTTCAGTCATTTGTTTGAGTGCTAAAAAATGCCCGAGTGCACTCCCGTCCCCGAAACACAGAATTTTCCCCGGCTTGTTTGGCAATGGAGCAGCATGGGCAACAGCCAAAAATATTGTATCGCCAACTTTAAGATTTTTTGCCCAGCGGCTACCGTAACCTTCGTGTTCGGATTCTATAAAAACAGTGCAGATACGTTTTTCAGCATCCCAGCAAGCGGGTGTGTAATCGCGGTATTCGCCATATGCCACCTTACACTTGACTCGCTGAATACTGTTCCATTTTCGCATGTCGATCTCCGGCATATGGATAACAATTTCAAACATACCGGACAGTTCCCAAGCCTTCACTCCTACAACATAACATTCTGATGTAAAGGCCTTATCCACCAAATTATAAATTGCCTTTTTTAACACGTTTGCCATCTTTCCTGATAAATTCTCCTGATTCAATACCATTAACAGGAGCAAAGTTATTCCAGGAAATAAGGGTTTTTATACCACAGATTACGGACAAAGGTGGACAATTCGCGTTAATAACGCCAACCTGCCTAATCTGTGCCTGTTTGCTGACAGTTTCTTGCTATCTATTATGTCTGACATTTTCCGGCTGTAAAAAACAATCACTGCACCAGGTGTACCAGCGCAGTGATAAAAAACGCAGACAACAGGATTATCTGGCGTTCAGCAATAAAGTAGTTTCTTTGATCTTTCTCCGGCTGACAGAAACTTCTTTTCCATCTGCCAGTTTTAGTAAACGATCATCGTCAACTCTTGAAATAATAAAATCCGAGTTTATAATGAACGCTTTGTGTACGCGGATAAAATTCTTTTTTAAATGCTGCGAGACCAATTTCAGCGTCTTTGATACCACATAACGCTGACCTGAATCAGTGTGAATTATGGTATAATTTCCTAAGCCTTCAAGTAACATGATCGTTTTGGGCGGAACGATCATACTCCCGCCTTTGACGTGGACGATAACGTCGGTTTTCCTGGACACAGGTTTTCTTTTAAGTTCTGGTGAATTTTCTAACGTTTTCATTTTTAAGCACTGGGTTGTTGTTTATATACATACGAAGGATATCGAAAATCCGATTAAACAAAAAAGGATCCGGAAAGCTCCGAAACCTTTAAACATTTTACTCAACGTTAATAAAAAGAGTCTCAGAAGCCCGAGACTCTTTAAGTGATACCTCTTCTATGCTCATTCCGAGCAAAGGACAAATTAAAAAAATCAATCCTATTGGTTTTAGCCGCATTGCGTACCGAAAACTGTGGAAACTGGGAAAGAATGAGTATTTAGAGATGCAATTACACGAACTAATCAGACCGAAGAGACTTTACGGGATTTACGAGTGCTGTTTCTACCAAACGATAGACCTTCTGTTAAAAAGGCGATCAGTCAGGTAATTGAAAAAGCCGATATAAATAATTTACGGTGATATCCATAACTAAAAATGCCGGCTTTTTAAGGGCCGGCATTTTTACACACTGTTTTAAACTGATAGCGGAGGATTAAATATGATACAATTCTAAAAAATACCGTTTGATAAATAAAGCTAAACTTATTTAACGGTAAAAACTTCGAATAGTACCCGCCTGAGAAAAACCTGATTTTATCCCAAAGCTTGTTTGCAATCACCTGACTTATAACTTGATCTCGATAATTTCTGCTGATTGAAATACGATTTTCACTACTAAAAATTTCATTGCCGCAGATTCTTATAATTTCGGTAATGGAGACAATAAATAATTTATGAACGCGGATAAATAATTCACTCTTGAAACTTTTCTCTGGGTTTTTTCAAATCCAGCAGCGTAATCTTTCGCCCGCCCGGTTGTCAACAAATTTTCGTCAGCTTTTGTTAATCAATATTTTGATGGATAATGGAGAACACAAAAATGCTGAAGAATTCTATAACCGGTGATAACTTGTATTTTCAGATGCCTGTAAATCAATATGCGCTATGGAACAATCACAGAAGAAACTTTTGTAAACAAAAGTCAAGTCAAAGCCAATACTGAACCCAGAAAAGTCCGGATTTCAGAATTTCCCTATTAAAAGTCTTTTGGAAGCAAGTCAAAAAATCTAAAGAATACGTTAACGGGATTCTACGACCAACGTGAGCGGATCAGAAAAAGAGCGAATCAGGCCAGTTCGCAACTGTTTTCACTGAAAAATTTCACCTCTCCTGTTTTTTCGTTTCTGCATTTCACTTTGCCTGTAAACTTTACAGTCGCTCCTTTTTTGATATTTTCGTGTTCCAGAATAAGCCAGGTATCAGCACTATTTTTAACTTTTACACGAACACGGTCATTGTACTTCTGGACAGGCATAACTTTATTTTATGATATATGGGCGTCAAAGGTAAGGAAATAATCGGGTAAAAGATTACGAAACCACCCAGCAAAAAAGGAGACATCAGCCTCCTTTTACTTCCTGCTACAAATTTTCTTCAGGTATTTCAACCAGCATATATTCATCAATCTGATTCCATGAATAGCGGTAAATAATTCCGCGCGGAGCTTCAATGAAATCACTTCCTTCCGCGTCACGATATCCTGGCCGCCATTGGTGTGTATTTTTAATCCTGAATTTGACGCTGGAACCAGGCTTCGGCAAATCTTCCTTCGTAACGATCTTAACTTTCATAATTTACCTTATTTGGTTATTGCTGGAAGTTACGACAATTTACTCTCGCATCCGGTTTAATACGGATAACCGCCTGTTTAATAAATTTAATTTTTCATAATTATTTCTTTTACTCGTGGATCTTCATTGCATTAACAGCCAGCTTATCGTTTATTTCCATATATTTTCGCGCACTGTCTTTTTTATAAAAATAAGAATACGCACTGACTGACTCAGCCTATAAGCTGGCATTTTTGTTATCCAGTTTAATAGCCTCCTTCTGATAAATCCCGGAGGTATCCAACTGTTTAAGATTAGCTTATAAAAATGAAAGATAGAAAGGATTGTCCTTAGAAGTTCTTCATAAAAACGGTCAAAATTTATTTTTTGGCCAAAGCAAACTAATTATTGATCACGATCGTGTGCTGGCTATCCTTATACTATATACGTAATGCAAACCTAAATACTGGATGCCGTTGCCGCTTGTACCGGAACAGTTGGGGCATTTGCAACGCATAACCATGTCCAGCTTAATTTGCCGCCGCCAGACATCATCGTTTGTGTACAATTTAGCGGAAAAGAAACTGACTCGAAAGATTGATCCATGGAAATAAACCCGATCTGCTTGTCCCCTGTCTGTGCCAGTGCATCACCAAGTTTGGACAAACCATCACTCGCCGACGTGATACCCGTTAGTACCACAGGACTCACACCGCCAATTGCCTGGACAAGACCGCTTTTTTCAACATCAGTTTCTACAAAATTGCCAATACCTGAAAGTATTTTCCCGATGTCTTTCAGAAGAACATGCGATTCCATTACCCAAATCCTGACATTCAACATATTGTTCGCTGGCAACTGTGTTGACAACAGAAAAAGACCTCCCTCGGAGTCACCTGCTGGTGCGAAATCATATTCCGTTTGATTTTCTCCGAGCGTAAGGTTTCCGGAATCCGGCAAATGTGAAACTGCGAGACTTTGCGGGTTTACTGCATTTGTGGAAGCAAGCACAAAATAAATGGATCTTTCCTTATCTGAACCCGAAAGTTCGATCGAATCCAGCTTTAACTCAACCGTTAATGTGCTCATACAATTCGGAAGTTTAGGTTTTATGTATAAATAAATAGAAACCTGTATCATGTAAGTTGTGATACATTAATATCCCAACATCCTCCCCAGGTAAATGATACAGGTTCCTTTTCTTCCAGTCCTTATCCGGAATTAGCTTGCCGCTACCGCATCGGACGTCACATTGATCAGCCCCATTGTGTTGCTCAAAGTTGTTCCGGTTATTGTGTAGTTAGCAGTACTTCCATTTCCGGATTCATAGATAAAACCCTGACTAGCAGTATTATCTTTTCCGGCAACTACATTTGCTTTCAGCCAGATAACTGATCCGCTAGGAACACCAAGCGAACCCGGATCTACCGTTTGTGTACGGCCAAGCGTGATATCGCTGCCCGTTTTTGACGTTTTTCTGTTTCCGTTCTGATCCATATACTCAAACTCTATTTTAACTACGAATCCTCCTCCGTTGTGCAACGAAACTTTTCCAATTTGGTCCATTGTGGTAGCGATTTAAAAGTTAAAGAAATAGTTTAATTGATTTTTTGATACTGTCCGTCAAGCAAAGTTTTTCATAACATTGCCGCACAGTTTAATCGATTAAAGAGATACCAAAATCTGAAATTCAAGTGCCGACCAATATATCCTTGTGCACATCAGACGAATCGGTCAATGCATTAAAATCAGACTTACAAGATTTGGAAACCTGTGATTATGGATAACAAAACTTTATGTACCTCCCATACAAAAATTCTGTTCTTGTCACTTGTTTCGTACTCTCTTTCAGCGACTAACATGACAAAGGTCATAATTTTTGGAGGCCAGAAACAGACCATAAACACGTGTTTATTTAAAACAAGTGTTTTCACTTAGATACAGGTGTTTTTATACCTAAGTGATTTTGCCTTTTTATTCCTATTGGGAAAGACTTCAAAAGAGTTATTTAAGGCGACGCGGATGACTACTTTTCCTGCTTTTTACCTACTTTTAGTATCGAAGATTTGCTAAAAGTAATTTAATAATTCCGCCTCAACCATTTTCCCGAAATATTCTTAAATTTTATCAACATTATGAAAATAAAACTTCTGCTCTGCACTTTGGCACTTGCCGGCGTTCATTATAAATCAATGAGCCAGGCATTTAACAACTTCCCGGTAACAACGCAGAAACCACCGCTTCATGGAAAACACTGGATGGCTATCACAGGAAAACCACTGGCAGCAACAGCCGGAGCCATGATTTTCGCAAAGGGCGGAAATGCTATCGACGCCTCCTGCGCCATGCTTGCGTCTACCTGCACAATGTGGGATGTGTTGAGCTGGGGTGGCGAAACACAAGCGTTGATCTACAATCCGAAAACAAAAAAGGTAATAGCGTTAAATGCAATGGGCGTTGCGCCGACGGGTGCCACCGCTGATTTTTTTAAAAATAAGGGGATGAAGTATCCACCGGATCTTGGACCTCTTGCCGCAACTACGCCCGGAACAGCGGGCGGTTTGATGACCATGCTGGCTGAATATGGTACAATGAGCCTGAAACAGGTGTTAGCACCGGCTATGCAGCTCGCTGAAGGATATCCTATCGAAGCTCAAACTGCAAATTCCATTGAACGGGGAAAAGAAAAAATCAAGCAATGGCCTTATTCTAAAAAGGTTTTCTTACCGCATTTGGGCGACAAACGGGAAGCACCGGATGCCGGAGAAGTTTTTGTCCAGAAAGACTTGTTAGCAACTTTACAAAAACTGGTCGATACCGAAGCACAGGCTTTAAAGAAAGGAAAAACCAGAAAAGAAGCGATTTATGCAGCTTATGACCGCTTTTATAAAGGAGACATTGCGAAGGAAATTGCACGCGGCTGCCAGGAACAAGGCGGTTTGATTACCGAGCAGGATCTGGCAAACTGGAAAGTTAAAATCGAAGAGCCATTGATGACAACTTATAAAGGAATTGAAGTTTATAAAATGCAGTCATGGACGCAGGGCCCGGTGATGTTGCAGGCACTGAATATGCTGGAAAATTTTGACCTGAAAAGTATGGGTTACAACTCTTCCCGCTATGTTCACACGTTGTATCAAACCATGAACCTGGCTTTTGCCGACAGGGACTATTATTACGGAGATCCCGCTTTCGCACCGGAAGAACCAATAAAGGGCTTGCTTTCAAAAGAATATGCGAAGGAAAGAATTAAACAAATCAACTGGGAAAGAAACGATCCAAAAACACTTCCGGGCGATCCCTACCCTTTTGAAGGAAAAACCAATCCGTATACTGACCAGATCAAAAACTGGGGAGTAAAACAGGTTTCCCAAAGAAATGTTAACGGTCTTGACGAAAAGTTCATGGAAGAATTTACCGCCGGCACTACCTCCGTCGAAGCCGCTGATGAAG
Source organism: Dyadobacter koreensis (assembly GCF_900108855.1). Taxonomy (GTDB): domain Bacteria; phylum Bacteroidota; class Bacteroidia; order Cytophagales; family Spirosomataceae; genus Dyadobacter; species Dyadobacter koreensis. The sequence continues at coordinate 734,306 of NZ_FNXY01000002.1, read as the reverse complement.
AAGGCTGGGTAGTTTCCATAACGCCAAGTGGCGGATGGGTTCCGGCCTGTATTGCAGGAAACACGGGTGTTGGATTAAGTCAGCGTATGCAATCTTTTGTCCTGGACCCGAAAGAAAATCCTTTCAATGTAGTTGAGCCAGGAAAACGTCCGCGTGTGACCTTAACGCCAAGTCTTGCGCTGAAAGATGGAAAACCATTTTTATCATTTGCAAAACAGGCCGGCGACGAGCAGGATCAGTTGTTGCTCCAGTTCTTTCTAAATATTGTGGAATTTGGAATGACTGTTCAGGAGGCAACCGAAGCTCCAAGTTTCAAAACGTTGCAGATGTATGCAAGTTTTGGCGATCATGAAAAGGAGCCGGGCGGTTTAATTCTGAACGAAGCAATGCCAGACTGGACCCGAAAGGAATTATCAAGAATGGGGTATAAAAACTCATATCAGCCGCGGACCAGTGGCCCGATCAATGCCATTTATTTCGACTGGATTCATGGTACGCTCTGGGGAGGTTCAAGCAATCATGGCGAAGACTACGGAATTGGCTGGTAAATTGTAAAAATAACAAATAAGCAAAAAGACCCGCTCTATTTCTTTAAAGCGGGTTTTTTTGTTGTAATTACTTCTTAGCTATCTGGGCAAGAGCTCTGCCCAAATCTGTATCCAGAAAATTGGCAGCCTCATCATGATCTGTGGAAAGACTGACTGGAAGCCATTTTTCCATTTCTTCTGTTCTGGCCTGATCAGCAATTTTCAGCAGACCGATCGCTTCACTTCCCAATACCAGATGCACAGGAGCCTCCGTATTGTCGACCAGTTCCACCATTACTTTCGCAGCTTTTTCAGGATCGCCAACAGGTATGAAATTTCCTGCCTTGAAAAAATCAGCTCGCTGGTCGACGGTCGTTTCGTAACCTTCTACCGACGGCGCATAACTCATAGAGTCCCCTGCCCAATCGGTACGGAATCCGCCTGGTTCTATGCAAGTCACTTTGATTCCAAGTGGTGCGACTTCTTTCGATAAGGCTTCACTGAAACCACCCAAACCAAACTTAGCTGCCTGATACATGGTCAGTCCGGGATTACCAACACGCCCTCCCACCGAGCTGATCTGTAAAATATGTCCGGAACGTTGTTTACGCATATGAGGTAAAACGGCGCGTGTAATTTCAATCGGCGCATATAAATTAGTTTCCAACTGACTGCGAACCTGGTCTGCGGAGAAAGCTTCGGCAGCACCTATAATCCCAAAACCGGCATTGTTAACCAGAACATCAATCCTTCCAAATTTTGCAATCGTGTCAGCGACGGCCGAATGAATCTGACCGTCATTGGTAACATCCAGTTTAAGAACATAAACCTGATCCGGGTATTTTTCTGACAGATCCTTCAGTTGATCAGGATTTCGCGCAGTGGCAGCCACTATATCGCCTTTTGTTAAAACCGCTTCGGCAAGGCTACGTCCTAATCCTCGGGAGCTGCCTGTTATAAACCATATTTTTTTCATTGCTTTCGAATTTTATTTGATACAAAATTACGCTGGCAATGCTTTGGAAACTTTGTTAAAAAGCTCAAATTACTTTGTTAAAAAGCTCAAAAAAAATATTGGGAAGTATGTTTTTATTTCCTGTCTCGATAAGACAAAAAAATAAAGAACCCCGGAAAATCCAGGGTTCTTTACGCACCACTACTCAACGTTAAGAAATAAAGTTAAAAGGAATCATGTTATAAATAAATAAAACTTATCAAATGGCACAAATGAAAGATCAATCTGGACTAAAAATGCGTAATGAACCATTTTTTCACTCCTCCTGAATTACTAACTTTTTAATTTACAAAAAGTTATTTGTCATAATATTTCGATAATATCCGGGTCCGAACTTTCCTGATCATCTTCATATTCCCATTCAGAAATTGTTTCAACAGGGTAACTAATACCCACTTCTTCTGACGATTCATGATCAATTTTTTCAATAAACACTTTTAAAAGTTCGTTGTAAACTCCTTTATGCCTGATTCCAGACAAATCAGTAAACAACAGCCGGATATGGGGTGAGGGCAAGTCTTTGCTTTTCATTTTGTATATAGATTTTGAAAAATAGTACAATCGATATTTCCTTCATTCAGAAGTAATTTAAGCGTTTATATTTTAGGAATAAAAAGCGTTGTGACTAATTTGTTTTGACAACGTCGATATTATCGCACTCGCCGTTTTTACCGGTGGACAAAATGAAAAACGTCCTGACTTTTTTCACAAAAGTTTTCTCGGAACTGAAATCCATTACAAATACAACGCTTATCACATCCTTGACCATACCGAAAATCAACTTATGCAGATGAGAAATCCATTTGCACCGATTGTTCTGGCCGCACAAAAAGTACTTTTAACAAACAAAATTCCGTATAACAACGAACCGATCGAGCGATTTCTCTTCTCTTTGAAGACTTTTATCTATATTCATAAAGGGAGGAAGCTTTTGAGGAGGGTCCGGAGAAAGGCGTGGACCAGAGAATAAAAAGAGGCGAGCAAAAAAAGAACAATCTAATTGTGACTAACCTTTTACTTCGATATATCCAAAATTGCTAAGCTTGCATTTGTTACTGAGAAATATGTTTTGGATGTAAAAAATCTTTTGGCCAAATCGACTGATTAACAATTGAATATCAATAAAAAAGAGGCATAGATACGCCTCTTTTTTATTGATATTATTCCAAAATTAATAACCTGGATTGTTAGGAAGCAGATTTGGATTTACATCCGACTCTTGCTTTGGTATCGGGAATAAAAGTTGTTTTTCTGAAAACGTGGCTCCAAAAACTGTTTTGTGTCCCACAAAATTGTCCCAGTTTCCGGTGACATCGTTATGCACTTTTCGTGTCCGGATCATATCAAACCACATTTTATTCTCAAAACAAAGTTCAAAATAACGCTGTAACCAAACTTCCTGTTCGAAAGCAGTCTGCCCCAGATTCCCGATCGCTGACAAACTCGCCCTCGCACGGATTTTATTTACATATTCAATCGCTTTCGCATTCGGCGATCCCTCGGCACGGTTTGACGCTTCGGCATACATCAAATAGACATCCGCCAAACGGTATAAGGTGTAATTAAGATCAGATTTGACGGTGTTTGTGACCGCATTAACATCGAACCATTTATAAATGTAAGTATTCTTAAATTTTACGGTTTCGCCCGTTTTTACACTTGGATAACTTGTGTAAAAAAACTGACGCTCCTGCACACGTTTATCACCAGCGGGAAAGGATTTGATGAAGTCCGGGGTCGGATAAACGGATCCATATTCATCAGCATATTTTGATATGCCTGAAAAGTTGGGAATTGTGAGTGGTGTAAGCGGGTTCAAAGACGGCGCCGCCGCTGAATATTGAACCTGGAAAATAAACTCTCCTGAATTCTTGTTTACAGGCAGAATCATATCCGTATAGTTTGCAAAAAGTGTATAACCACCTTTGTCAATCACATTTAATGAGCGTTTTGCAGATTCCGCATAATATTGAGCTCCGCCATTTATTGCCGCACCTGCATAAGTCAGGTACACGTCTGCAAGAATCGACTCTATTGCTCCCATGGAAATTTTCCCAGTATTATCCGACCAGGCAAGGGTTGATTTTTCAGCAAAAAGCAAATCAGGGATGATGATATTATCATAGATTTCCTTTGCTGCCACACGCGGAACATTGAGGTTCAGATCTTTCGGAACAGTTGTCACACTTGGCACAGCGCCGTACATTCTGACAAGATAAAAGTAGTATAGCGCACGCAGGGTACGAACCTCAGCAAGCATATTGTTTTTTTGTTCTTCGGTCAGTCCGGCAGCATTGATCGTGGGAATACTCTGAATCGCCAGGTTACACGCGCCAATCCCAAGATACATTTGCTGCCACCAGGTATCGAAATAAAACGACGTGTTGTTGTAACCAAGATTTTGAAAATTGATAAAACCGGTCTGTCCCAGATCGCTGTTGGCTTTACCTGTCATAAATTCAAGCAAATTCCAGGTGTTACCTCCATAGGAAGAATTTTGTCCTGCCAGCAAACCTTGTAAATTAGCATAGCCTGCATTCGCATAAGCTCTTGCTACTTTTACACTGGAAACATCGGAATCCGGGGTTATAAAACCTGTGGGACTTTCTTCCAAAAAGTCGTTACATGAACCTAACGTCAGGAGCGACGCGGCTAACAATATATTTTTCAGCACTTTCATTTTGATTTCTTTTACAGGTTAAAAAGTAAGTGTACATCCTAAGTTCCAGACACGCGGGCGCGGATTAGCAAAAAAATCCAGGTTCTGAGAGAAAGAACTGTTGGAGCCATAGCCCGAGTTAAACGTATCAACCTCAGGATCGTATCCTGTATATTTCGTTATGACAAACAAATTTTGAACACTTGCATATACACGCAGACGGTTTAATTTTAATCTTTCCAAAGCGGCATCCTGTATCGAATAACCGAACGTGAAATTTTGTCCGCGAATGAATGATCCGTTTTCAACCCACCAAGTATCAAAGTGCGAATCTTGTGCAAATTTGTAATTTCGAACCTGCGAAATCATTGTGTTTTGGTGCTCGGGCGTCCATGCATCGAGAACCGTTGCAAGGCTATTCGCAATTGTCTGTCTGTCTTCTACAGAATGCTTGTAGGTTGCAGCGGTATTCAGACCTTCTACAAAACGAATATCAAATGTAAAATCAAACCCTTTATAGTTCATTGTACTACTAAAAGTACCTGTCCATTTTGGTGTTGTGCGGCCGATGATGCTGTAATAATTGCTTCCGTCTGCATTGTAGATATATTTTCTATCGCCCGGCTTCAGATTGTGCTGAGCTGCAAGGTCTGCTTCATCTGTGCTGTAAGTTCCTAACCGCGTCATCCCATAAAGTGATCCGATAGACTCTCCCACCCTTAGGATATTGGTCTGTCCAAGGAAATTTGGACCTGGGAAAATATCTGCGTCTCCATTATTCAACTTCAAAATCTTATTTTTGTTTGCCGCGAAAATGAAGTTGGTAGACCAGGTAAAATTGTCCGTTTTGATGTTGGTTGTATTCAAACTTACCTCAAAACCTGAGTTTCTGACCGAACCAACATTCTGATAAACGTTGGCATTCGTCTGACCGGCAGACCATGGAATTGGGGCCTGTAACAAAAGATCCTTTGTCACACGGTTATAGTAGTCAACAGTCAGGTTAATATTTTCACGAATTCCCAGCTCCACACCCGCGTCAAACTGCAAAGATCTCTCCCATTTCAGGTTAGGATTTCCAAGATAACTTGGTAAAAGTGTCGATTGCAATGCTCCGCCCAGCACTGTTGTTCCCGGCTGAATTTGTGCGATAGAACGATACTGACCAATTTCCTGATTTCCAGAAAGACCGTAACTAGCCCTTAGTTTCAAGCTGGTAATATTTTTGTTCCCCTTCAAAAATCCCTCTTCTGAAATGCGCCATGCAGCTCCAACCGACGGGAAAAAAGCAAATTTATTATTGGCCCCAAATTTTGAAGAACCATCGAAACGACCGGTTGCTGTGAACAAATATTTTTCATCCAGATTGTATGTCGCTCTCGCGAAATAGGAGTTCATCGTCCACTTGTAATCCTCAGAAGTCGAAGAGCTTCTGACAGAACCAGAGCCCAGGTTATGCCACTGGAAAAAATCATCAATGAAATTCTGGGTTTCCGTAAAGTTTGTTTCCTGATAATATCGTTGCCACGAAGCACCAAGTAATGCTGTAAACCGCTGACGGGAGTTTATCGTTTTGTTGTAAGTCAGGTAATTTTCTGACTGCCAATAATTGTTCGCATAATTTCTCATATTCGCTACACCACCCTGATCGGCCGACATGTGTGCAAGGTTTTGAGAAGAGAAAAAGTTGTTTTTCTGAGAACTCAAATTGAATCCGAAATCTGTTTTAAAGTCAAGATCTTTCGTAATGTGGAAAAGCAAATAGCTGTTTCCAAGCATCTGCAATGTGTTATTGATTGTGTAACGGTTATGGGCAATATTCACCGGATTTGGTCCGCCTTCAAGCCCTCCGATATCATTATTACCCGCCCAGGTTCCATCAGGATATTTCACAGGAACAATCGGAACTTCTTCCGAAACCATACGCGGAACGTTCAAACCACCGTTTCCATCTGAAACCAGTCGCTGCGTACTTTTGATTAATGAAAGGCTCCCACCGACTTTCAACCATTTATTGACATCGTTATCCAACGTAAATCGCGCCGAATAACGTTTGAATCCTGACGTGATCATTAACCCATTCTGATCCAGATAACCCAAAGACAAACTGTACAAAGTCTTATCGTTTCCGCCCTGAAAATTTAGCTGATGGCTGTGCGAAACGGCTGGTTTATATACTTCTTTTTCCCAGTTTGTATTGTATAAAGGCTTGTCGTTCGTATCAAATAGCAGTGGAAAATTGGCATGATTTAACGGAGCTGCTGGTGTCCAGGTACCTCCGGCAGGGTCAAATTTCGTTCCGTTTGCAAAAGCCAGATTATACGTTTTTACAAATTCCTCAGAGTTCAAAGTTCTCACGTGACGGTATAGATCACTTACGTTCACATTTCCATCATAAGAAACTTTCGTACCTCCCCTTCTACCCCGTTTGGTCGTAATCATGATCACACCATTCGCTCCGCGAGCACCGTAAATTGCAGTGGATGAGGCATCTTTCAATACTTCCAGAGACGCGATATCATTCGGATTAATTGAGTTTCCGTCGACACCAATAACGCCGTCCACAACATAAAGCGGATCGATATTTGAATTAATTGATCCAAGTCCACGTACCCTGACTTTCGCCGCAGCGCCAGGTGCATTACTGTTTACACTAACTTCCACACCGGCAATTTTTCCCTGTAAAGCCTGCGAAACGTTAGGAACCGGCTTATCCATTAATTGTTCTGCCTTTATCGTTGCGACAGCACCTGTCAAATCTGACTTTCTGACGCTTCCATATCCTATTACCACAACTTCACTCAGCGCTTTTGAATCGGATTCGAGCGATACCTCCAACGTAGTTTTGTTGCCAACCACAACTTCCTGACTGGTAAAACCAACAAAACTGAATACTAAGACGGCTGACTCATTGGGAACTGATATTGCAAAATTCCCCTCTGCATCGGTAGACGTTCCAACACTTGTCCCTTTAACAACAACATTTACGCCCGGCAGAACTGACTTATTTCCTCCATCAACAACTTTTCCACGAACCTCTTTATCCGCAGTAATAAACAGGCTGCTTTCTCCTGCAAAAGACGCCAGGGAGCAGGCAAGCATTAAATTCAGTAAGACTATTTTCATAATCCATCCCGACTGAATGACGGATTTTGGTACACGACTTCTCATACTTTCCATTAGGTTGACTAGTTTAGAATTCACTTAGAAAAAAGGCTTGTACAAGCAAGCACAATCGGAGATCGGATACGGTGTTTCATTTTAAAAACGCCAAAGGTTTGGTTTTGAAATTTTAATTTATAGATGACCTAAACAGTCAAGAACGAGGGATGCAACAGGAATTCTTACAAGCTGGAAAGGAGAAATCAATCAGGAAACGAGGATTGTTATCATCCAACTTTATAAAAATATAATTCAAAATAGGCTGCGACGCATTAAATTCTTATTAAAGCAGTCTTAAAATCACGTTAAATTAAACCCGAAATAATATTGTTTTTATCCTATAAACTTATATTCCACTCAAAATGAGCTAGATAGCTAAAACGTTTAACTACAATCTATAATCGCATTAAAACGAATAGCTAACAATTTAAAAATCAACTAATTAAAATTAATACCCTTATAAAAACTTAAAACTCTTGAAAAAAATAGCTTAGTATGTACATATGTATATACATATTAAATAATGCAATTTTTGTATTTGCTTTACTAAATGATTTAAAGACTAGTCAGTGATTTTTTAAATTAGCCTCTGGCGATGTCAATTGCGTACGTAAAACTATCTGCCCGGTAGTAACCAAGGTTAAATTCAATCAACCTGTCGCCCGGATCACAAACGATTCTCTTACGAAGCAAGATGGGTTCACCGGCTTTCATATGCAGAATTTTCGCCAGACGTTCGTCTGCCAAAGTAGCGCTGATTTCTTCTTTTGAAACGGCTACCACCGAATGATGATCCCTTTCAAGCATTTCATACAAAGGTTTCGAGAAATCTTCTTCGCCCGTCAGGCCTACACGTGGATGGAAATAGGAAATAAAATGTACAACTGGTCCGGCATCCAACCCCCGCAATCTTTCAAGTTTGAAAACCTTAGTACCGATACTTATTCCAAAAAGTTCAGAAACCTGCTCATCCGCTGCAACCCATTCCGTTTTGAGATCATAATTTTTAAACGATACACCCTTTTCATGCATTTCGAGCGTGAAACTCGACCACTTATTTAGCTTCGTTGTAATATTATTCTTCGCTACCTTCGTTCCAACACCTTTTTTTCGTGTCAGTAATTCCTCGTGAACAAGCTTGTTCAGAGCCTGTCTGACGGTGTTTCTGGAAATACCAAGTCTTTTGGCAATATCGACTTCATTAGGAAAAAGTTTTCCATTCTGATATTCAGGATCAACGATGAGTCCACGCAATATTTCCTCTACCTGAATGTGCAGTGGAAGCGGGCTTTCATGATTGATACTAAAAATCTCCATGTTATCTCATATTATGTTTATACATATGAACATTCAAAGTTGAAAATAATTATTTTAACAGAAAAATTATTTTGCTACTATTTTAAGAATAATTGTAAAATTTTTATCTAAAAAAACTCTCACTAAAAAATATATATAACAGGATTACCTTGTTACAAAAAATAAACAAAACCGATAAAGCTTTCCTGTTCCTACTACAATTTCCCTCATCCACAAATCAGCGGCAAGTAAAGGAATTTTGTTGACTGCAATAAGATTTAAAAAGTTTATCAGTTTATATGATAATTAAAAATACAAATTATTACATTTGCATTATATATGTTCATACATACCAACATATATTTCAAATATGTTGCTAACGTCCGTGTATTTTCAACAGCATTGGTTAAAATTGATATGAAAAAGTCAGCATCTATTTTCTCGATTATTCTGTTACTTATAACTTTTGCTGTTCAGGCGCAACAGAAAACCTTATGGAAAATTGGCGAAGCTGACAACTCACCAAAGGGAATGGCGCTTGCGCCTGATCAGTTCAGGCACTTTGTCGAGAATGATTTTGGATATGAGGATAAATTTTTTCTAATCGGACATTCAGAAGCGGAAAACGATTGGCCTTACATAATTCCGGGACCTGTCAATGGATGGGGAGGAACTGGAAATACGGCTGGCATTCGTTCTCATTTTCTTACCATTTTCTTTGAAATAAAAAATAAACCGGTAGCAGGAAAGTGGCAACTCTTAATAGATATCCTGGATACAGACTCACTATACGCACCATTTTTTGAAATTTTGATCAATGGCAAGCCATGGGAATTTAAGCTAAAAAAAGGATCGAGCTTCAAAGATCCCGACAAATTTGCAGCGAACCCAAAAGAGCAGCAAATAAAAATCGACATACCGGCTGATCTGATAAAAAAGGGAATAAATGAAATCGCAATGACATCACTGGAAGGCGGCTGGATCGCATTTGATCAGATAAAACTGGAGGGGCCCGCCAGTTCCACATTAGCCAGGCCAGAAAGTGCACTTCTGAGAAATGTACAAACGGCAGATTATGAGATCAGGAAAGATGGTACATTATTTCAGCCGCTCTTGATTGATATTACGCACGTAAAAGGAGCTCCAATTGTCCAGGTAAAATTGGACGGGCAAACTATTTTAAAGCAGGTTATTGAACAGGACCGATATATTCTGGAAGCTCCGATGCCTGCAGTGAATCATTCAAAAACGGCAAATTATCAAGTTTTTGTTAACAATATCCTCGTCAGAGAAGGTCAGGTAATGAGGTCAAAAATGCCTGAGAAATCGCCCTCTGGCTATGTTAATACAATGATGGGCGCCGGACATTCCCGCTGGATGATCGCACCGGGCCCCTGGATGCCTTTCGGCATGGTGAAACTGAGCCCCGACAATCAGAATAGCGGTTGGCAGGCAGGTTACGATCCGACTTTTGAATCCATTGGCACATTTAGCCATATTCATGAGTGGACCATGACCGGACTGGGGATCTTTCCTACTGCCGGCCCCTTACAAATTAAGATGGGAGATCAAAGTAACCCTGACGTCGGATACCGGTCTGGTATTGATAAAACAACCGAAAAAGCTCCTTTGGGTTATTACAAAGTTGATCTGACCGACAACAATATAACGGCTGAACTGACCGCAACCACCCGTGCTTCTTTCCAAAAATACACTTACCATAACAGCACGACCGGCCGGGTGATGGTCGACTTTCAGATTCCGACAGAATACGGATACAAGATAAAAAATATTAAAATAGACAAAATCAATGACCACCGGATTGAGGGATTCAGCAACCAGCTGTCGACAGATCTCTGGTCTGGTGGAGTTGATCAGGAATACAAAGTACATTTTGTTTTAGAATTTGATCAACATATAAAAAATTATGGCGTATGGCTGAATGACGAAGTAAAGAAAAAAACAAATCTCCTGGCCGATAGCGCAAAAAATGCGGGAATCTACCTGGAATTTGATACCCGAAAAAATAAGGTTGTCCAGATCCGGTCAGGTATTTCATACGTCAGCGTCGAAAACGCTTCACTTAATCTTAGAACAGAAATTTCAGATCCGTTCAACTGGAATTTTGATCTGATCCGTAAAAATCAGGAAAAAGTGTGGGATGATCTTCTGGGGAGAGTAGCGGTTACGAGTAATGATAAACGCGAAAAAGAGCGTTTTTATACCAATATGTATCGTTCTCTCGCAAGCAGAAATACTTTTAGCGATGTTGACGGAAGCTGGCGGGATGCAGATGAGAAGGTTAATAAGTTGCAAAACAAAGATGATGTCGCGCTTGGCTGCGATGCTTTCTGGAACACTTTCTGGAACCTGAACCAGTTCTGGAATCTGGTAACACCCGAGTGGTCAAACCGTTGGGTAAAATCACAGCTGGCTATGTATGACCAAAGCGGGTGGCTGGCGAAAGGCCCTGCGGGCATGGAATACATTCCCGTTATGGTTGCTGAACATGAAATTCCACTGATCGTCAGCGCCTACCAGATGGGTATACGCGGTTATGATGTAAACAAGGCTTATGAGGCGGTCCGAAAGATGCAAACCACGCCTGCTGAAACAGTTGGCGGAGGCCGCGCTGGTAATGAGGATCTGGTCACTTACCTGAAACACAAATATGTACCATACGATGAGGGCCGTTTTTCGAACTCTTTGGAATACAGCTTTGATGATTATACAGTTTCACAATTTGCGAAGGCACTTGATAAAAATGAAGATTATCAGATATTTAAAGAACGTGGAAACTGGTGGAGAAATGTTATCGATCCGCAAACTGGTTTTGCCAGAATGAAAGATGCAACAGGCAATTGGCTTGCCGATTTCGATCCGTTTAAATCAGGGGCAAATCACCATTACGTTGAGGGAAACGCCTGGCAGTTATCATTTTTCGTACCGCAAAACGTCCCTGGCCTCGCCAAGACAATCGGTGAGAACGAATTTACAAAAAGACTTGACTGGGGCTTTGGCGAAAGCGTTAAATGGCGATACAACGGTCCAAACGATCAATACTGGGATTATCCGGTCGTGCAAGGAAACCAGCAATCAATGCATTTCGCATTTCTTTTCAACTGGGTTAAAAAGCCCTGGCTGACACAAAAATGGAGTCGTTCCATCGTGGATCGTTATTACGGACACGAAATTTCAAATGCCTACCTGGGCGACGAAGATCAGGGTCAAATGAGTGCCTGGTTTGTAATGAACGCACTGGGCCTTTTCCAAACCGACGGTGGCACCAGAGTAGATCCCATTTACGAAATCGGCAGTCCTGTGTTCGAAAAGTCTGTAATCAATTTAGGTGAACAATTCGGGCGTGGAAAATCATTCACTATTGAAGCCAAAAATACTTCAAGAAAAAATATGTATGTCCAAAAAGCGATTTTAAATGGTAAATATCTCAGTAACTTTTGGTTTAATGCTTCTGAGCTGTTAAAAGGCGGTTCGCTGATTTTAGAAATGGGTCCGGAACCCAATACAAACTGGGGAACCGGAGCGCTCCCTTCTGCGCAGTAGTCAAATATTTCACCAAATATAGCCGGTGCCTGATCTCTTTTATTTACCTGAAATTACTAAATCCTGACAATGAAAAATATAATTCTTCCCCTGGCCTTTTCTTACTTGCTATTTAGTTGCGCGACAAAAGAAAAAAGTGAATCAATAAAAACAGTTTACCAGACAGACAGCACGTTAGCTATTGTAAAGGCGAAAGCAATCGATATTGTAAAAACCGGCTTTAACGCAGGAGACGGATATGGTGAAGTCTGGATAAGAGATTACAATACATTCATTACTTTGTCTGCAGAAGTGCACAAGCCGGAAATTTTAAAAGAAAACCTGCGTGTATTTTTCCGACTGCAAGGTAATGATGGAAATATCGTCGATGGATTTATTCCAATTCAACAAGCCAGGGATTCGAAAGTAGGTTATGAATATATTTATAATGATCTCGAACCAGAATATGCCGGTCATAAAAATACAGTCGAAACGGATCAGGAATCGTCGTTGATTCAAGCGGTTTCACGCTATATAAAATTGAGTGGTGACACAGCTTTTTTAAGTGAACTAATTGGAGATAAAACAGTCGCTCAACGTCTGGAATGGTCGATGGAGTTTCTGATGAACCATCGTTATGATAAAAAACACGGATTGATCTGGGGCGCCACGACAGCGGACTGGGGAGACGTGCAGCCGGAACATGACTGGGGTGTTTATCTGACAAAAGATACGCATCTGGCCATTGATATTTACGATAATTCGATGTTCCTTATCGCGCTGGACAGGCTTTCTGAGTTGGTTCCTGCTAGTAAAGCAAAATGGCAGCCCATCCGTGACGCGATCGCGAAGAACACCATGAAACATTTATGGGATGAAAAAAATCAAAAGTTCATTCCTCATATTTACCTGAACGACTCACCATTTCCTGATAGTTTGAACGAAAACGAAATTTATTACCATGGCGGCACAGCAGTTGCTATCGAGGCAAATCTTTTGTCGAAAGAGCAGATAAAAGTCTCGCTTGATAAAATGATTGATAATGTAAAAAAATCAGGAGCCGGTTCCATCGGTCTTACGCTTTATCCAACATATCCTGAAGGCAGTTTTAAAAACAAAGGCATGTATCCCTACGGCTATCAAAATGGTGGCGACTGGACTTGGTTTGGTGGCAGAATGGTCAGGCAGTTATATCTGAATGGCTTCAAAAAAGAAGCCTATGAACAGTTAAAGCCAATGATCAAGCGGGTACTGGACAACAACGGATTTTATGAATGGTATACAGTCGATAACAAGCCCAAAGGTTCCGGTACTTTCCGCGGAGAAGCCGGCGTCTTATATGATGCAATCCTATTATTCGAACAAGAAGATTCCAAGGGAAATTGAGATGAGCGAAAAAGTTGTAATGGCCATCGATCTCGGGGGAACCCAGATAAAAATGGGACTGGTCCGAGGTTCGGAAATTATTTGTTCCACACAAATCGATTCGCAGGCTGGTAACGGATTAAGGAAACGTTTCCCGCAAATTGAGAAATCGATGGGTGAGTTATTGAACAGGGCTTCGCTGTCTGTTTCCGAAATTTCAGGCTTAGGTTTGGCAATTCCTGGAATCATCGATTCGGTTGATAAAAAAATATTAACCATTAATGACAAATATAACGACGGCCCGGAAATCGATTTTCATGCCTGGTCTTCAAAAACCTGGGGGCTTCCGGTCTTTCTGGAAAATGATACACGGGCCGCATTGCTGGGAGAATGGAAATTTGGGAAAGGCCATGGATATGACGATATCGTTTTGATGAATCTGGGCACCGGTATCGGGACCTCTGCTGTCATTGAGGGAAAAATCCTCCGTGGAAAACATTTTCAGGCAGGAATTCTGGGAGGGCATTTTATTGTCGACATTAAGGGAAACCAATGCAATTGTGGAACTGTTGGCTGCGCTGAGGCCGAGGCTTCAACCTGGAATCTGGAACAAATCGTAAAAAAATATTCCGGTCATTCTGAAGGTTTTTTGTCTGTATCTGACAAACCGGATTTCAAAACCATTTTCCAACACGCAGCATTAAACAATCCGCTGGCTTTGCTTGTAAGAAATCACTGTTTGGAAGTCTGGGCTGCCTGCGCTTTGAATCTGGTACGTGCCTACGACCCGGAAGTCCTGATTTTAGGTGGCGGCATTATGGCGAGCAGAGAGGTGATTATACCTTTTATCCAGCAAAAATTAAATAATGACGCCTGGGCTGTCTGGGGCAAAGTGATGGTCACAGAAGCTTCATTAATCAATACGGCTGCACTTTTAGGTGTCGCCAGTTTAGTCAATAACTATTAACTCACTCCTGTGTTGAAAAAGTCAAATTTTAATAAATCACCCCAAATCGATATTTCCGGCCATACTGCGGTTTCGGGATGGAAATCTATATCGCAGACGTTAAAGGATACAATTGAGTCAAGGACCATAGGTAAAACCATTGTGGTACTGGACACTTATCATGGGGTTTATCTTGATGAAATACTGGAAAATTTAGAAATCGGACAGACAGAATCCTCCACTTATAATGTTTCAAATGCTTTTCTGGATACAGAACAACTGGAAAGTCTGGTTTATCCGTTTACAAAAGACGACCCCGTCTTCGGATATGTAACCACGCTCGATCTAACTTCCTTTTTTGATCCTGAAAAAGTTAAAATTCTTCAAAAACAAATAGCAGAAAATCAGGACGATCTCATTCTGGTTGCCGGTATCGGCGCTTCGATTATTTTTCCGGAAGCAGATATTCTTCTTTATGCCGATATGCCGAGGTGGGAGATCCAGCTTCGTTTTAGAAACAATAAAATAAGCAATATTGGAACGGATAATGCAAGCGATGCTTTTTCGTATCAGTACAAAAGGAGCTTTTTTGTTGACTGGAAAATTTGCGACACGCACAAGCGTACACTTATGAGCCGCTGGGATTTCCTACTTGATACAACAATTCCGCAAAACCCAAAGCTGATAACCGCAAACGCTATTTCCGACGCTTTGAAACAGGCCGTTGAGCAGCCGTTTAGGCTGGTGCCTTTTTTCGATCCGGGTCCATGGGGTGGTCAATGGCTTAAAGAAGTTGTTGATCTGGATCGCTCTGCGACTAACTACGCCTGGGGCTTCGACTGCGTCCCTGAGGAAAACAGTCTTGTCTTTAATTTTAACGGAGTTCCTTTTGAAATTCCATCGGTCAATCTGGTCTACAAACATCCTGAAAGTCTGCTGGGCGCAAAAGTTTACGAAGCATTCGGCGCTGAATTCCCGATTCGTTTTGATTTTCTGGATACCATGGAAGGCGGCAATTTGAGTTTGCAGGTGCATCCGCTCCATCAGTACATCAAAGATCAGTTCGGTATGGGATATACGCAAAACGAAAGCTATTATTTCCTGGATTCAAAGGAAGATGGTTTTGTATACCTCGGATTAAAAGAAGACATCAATCCTGATAGTATGCTAAGCGAACTGGAAATGGCTCAGGAAAGAGAAACCGATTTTGATGCGGAAAAATTTGTGCAAAAATGGCCGGTCAAAAAACACGACCATGTTTTGATTCCTGCAGGAACTGTCCATTGCTCCGGTGCCGATACCGTTGTTCTCGAAATCAGTGCGACGCCATTTATTTTCACATTTAAATTGTGGGATTGGAGCCGAATGGGGCTTGATGGAAAACCCAGACCGATATCTCTTCAGCATGGAAAAAATAATATCCAGTGGGAAAGGACAACTGAATGGACTAAAAATAACCTCATCAATCAGGTCCAACTTATCCATCAGGGTGATGGCTGGCGCGAAGAGCGGACCGGCCTTGACGAAGAATCTTTTATTGAAACCCGCAGACACTGGTTTACGAAAAAAGTACAGCACAACACGGAGGGTTTGGTCAATGTCCTGAATCTGATTTCAGGCCGGGAAGCAATTGTCGAAAGTCCGACAGATGCTTTCGAACCATTTGTGATCCATTATGCCGAAACGTTTATCGTTCCAGCCGCAGTTGGAGCCTATACCATAACCCCGCATGGTGAAAGCGAAGGATTGGAATGCGCTACGATCAAGGCATACATCCGCACATACAATCTCAAAGAAGATTACAAAATCAATTAGCCATGGAAAATCAGGGAAGCACGCTTTTCGTCTACAAGATCACATTGGTTGCGGCTGTCGGCGGGTTATTATTTGGTTATGATACTGCGGTGATTGCCGGAGCGATCGGATTTCTACAAATCAAATTTGATCTGTCGCCATCGATGGTTGGCTGGATCGCTTCGTGCGCGCTCGTTGGATGTATTTTCGGAGCGCTTTTTGCCGGACCGCTGAGTGACTGGCTGGGACGTAAAAAAATCCTGGTCCTTTCCGCAATTTTGTTCGGCATTTCCTCCGTTGGTATCGCTGTCCCGTCAGACCTCAACTGGTTTGTATTTTTCAGAATTATAGGAGGACTAGGCATTGGGATCGCATCCATGCTGGCACCCATGTACATTACTGAAATTGCCCCGGCTGAAAAACGTGGAAGACTGGTTTCGATCAATCAACTAGGTATCGTTACTGGTATCCTGCTCATTTATTTCGTAAATGCAAAAATCGCTGGCCTGTATAACGAAAGTTGGAATGTAGAAACCGGATGGCGGTGGATGTTTGGTTCCGGAATTTTTCCTTCCGTGCTTTTCCTGGTACTCCTCTTTTTTGTTCCTGAAAGTCCTAGATGGCTGGCAAAACAAGGCAGAAATGAAGAAGCGCTGGCTATCCTTTCCAAAATAAACGGACCGGAGAAAGCAGGTGCTGAATTAATAGAAATTAACCAGGGCGTATTTTCTGAATCTGCTTCTTTTTCAGAAATTTTCAAACCCGGCATTCGAAAGGCACTTGTTGCCGGGATTTTTCTCGCAATGTTTTCTCAGATTACTGGTATCAATGCCATCATGTATTATGCTCCGGAGATTTTCAAGTCTACCGGCGATGGCTCTGATTCTGCTCTGCTGCAAACAATTCTTGTCGGTGTGGTAAATTTTCTTTTTACACTTGTTGCTATAAAATATGTAGACAAATTAGGAAGAAAAGTGCTCTTACTGGCGGGTTCTGCCGGAATGACGCTCTGCCTGGCGCTTATCGGCGGCGCATTTTATCTCGGCCTCGCAAAAGGCTATCTGGTATTGATCTCAATTTTAGCCTACATCGCTTTTTTCGCACTTTCGCTGGGGCCCTTAGCCTTTGTCGTCATCGCCGAAATTTTTCCCAACCGCACACGCGGCCGCGCAATGTCTTTGTGCGTATTTGCTTTATGGATTTTCGTTTTCATCGTTTCACAATGTTTCCCGATTTTGCTGGAATTAATCGGCAATGCATATACTTTCTGGATTTTCATGCTAATGTCTCTGTTCGCCTTTTTATTCGTCTGGAAATTCATTCCTGAAACCAAAGAAAAATCTTTGGAAGAAATGGAAAAATTATGGCTTTGACAAACTAAAAAGCCCGTACGGTTGGGAATCCATACGGGCTTCAAAAGAACAATCCAATCGTTATGATTCGGCGAGCGACTTCACTTTTTGCAATGCGCTTACCCAGGCTTTCGACATTTCTTCAAAATATTCGGCACCCATGTCACTTTCTATTTCCAGATACGTTACACCGTCTTCTTCTGAAATATGATAGGTTTCCCTGCCACCTTTAATTTGATTGGCCATATCACTCTCATAATCTTCCTTATTGTCATTCAGTATCCCCTTATATTCAACAGAAAGTTTTTCATTTGCCTCATTCGCAATTACTTCTCCGATCAATCCACTATTACTTTCGTCGGAAAAAATCGCTTTGCTTCCTACTTTCCAGTCTGTTTCTGCACGGGAACCTTCGCCGAAAGCAGTATACCAGATTCTGGTGTATCGATCTGTGAAAAGTACGTCCCATACCTTTTCCTTAGGAGCGTTGATCAGGACTGACTTTTTAATTCGCTTCATTTCCGTATCCATACGACAAGAATTTTTATTGGTTAAACATTCTTTTTGATGTACTGAAAGCGGGGGTCTGGCTTTTCATGGAGAATTAAGTCTGTGATGAACTCCTTTTGATATGTCACCTTATCCGTCTCCCTTAACTATAAAACCAAAAATGACAAGGATGTAGTTAAAATGATCAAATCACTTTTTATATCGGAAAAACCGGATGTTAAAATTTTTGTATCCTCATCTAAAACTTCGGCATCAAAACCTGAATTCTGAACAATTTTGATGATAGATTCAGCATCAATCTTTTTCGTCTGCGAACAAACCCTGAGAATTTTATCACAATCTTCAAGATCAAAATTAGCGTCATAACCATCAAAAGCGTTACGGATGTGATCAATAATTCCGTTTGCTTCTTCCTGGTATTTAACGTTGGTTTTAAAAACTTCTACCATAAGATTTCATGATTTGTGGATGTAATATTCTCTGTCACCCTTCGAGATTGATAATTCGCACACGTTCGTAAGGCATTTCCTCTCCCAATCTTTTCCGTAAAAGAGTAATCTGCTGACAATCAAAACCGCCAAAAAATTCGAAATCAGGTAAATTAGGAACAATTAGCGCATATTTATCCGGCTTTATCCCTCTCGCGATTGTTAAATGCGGATGGAATTTTTCACCCTTTCTTAGAAAGGTCATTTGCAGCGCACTATGAAGATTTTCCAATTCATCGGATTTTTCGACGTCGATATACATTGTCCTGTCATATTGTTCACTGCCAAAAGTCTTGATACCATCCAGCCTAACTTTAAACGCTCTGAAACCTGAAAGTGCCTGAAGGCTTTTCTTCAAAATGGTATCCAGATCACCCGCGCTGTAAAAATGATACAATGAAATATGCGGAATCGAATTCAGTACCTGACTCGGCAAGCCAATAAGTTCATGAAGTTTTTCTTTGAACATACGCACATCCGCTTCAACCTCTTTCGGAGAAATTACGAATAGGTACTCGTAGCTGATCGCCTCAAACAAACTTACCTGGTTCTTATTTTTGCCAGTCTTCATAACTCCATTATTTATACGTTCGGGTTCAAAAGTGTAGTTTCGGAAACAGTGTACAGTCCGATTTTCCGAAACCATGCACATATTACGAAATACATCAATTCACTTGATCATTTATATCAGAATTATTTCATAACCAGCATAGAAGTATAATGCTTTCTGTAATAATAGGCCAGAAATAAATTTCCTGCAAACATAAAGATGGCGATTGGAATGCCTTCCGGCGCAAGGAAAAGATGAACCAGAAATATGTTGATCGTAATCGGAAAAATCACGACAGTCGCCAGCGGAACAAAGAGGCCTGCAATCAGCGCCAGTCCAGCAATTGTTTCAACCGCTTTCAGAAAAGGCATGAAGTAGCCAGAAGCTTCCAACCCTTCGTTAAAAGTTTTTATCGGTCCGGTCATTTCAGGAACAGGTATCAGTTTGAAGAAAAAGACGGCTGCCGAAAACACAAACATCAACCCCATCAAAACACGAACAATAATTGCTGCAATTCTCATAATAGTAAAGTCTTAACGATTGAAAAGGATGAATAAAGAATTGGATTAATTTAGATCCGTTGCCGGCACATTGGTAATAAAATCAGCTTCATGACTGCACTTTTTAGCTATATTAGAAAAATATACGAAATTTATTTTTCTAATATATTTTTTAGATTCAGCAAACTCGCTTCCAGATCTTTTCCAAGCATTGCCCCGGTAAAAAGATTAGTAATATTCATCGGATATTTACTGCGTCCTGCCATCGACCAGTAAACAACCGTCTGATTTTCCGAAATCGGTTTCGTAATCATTTTTGCCTGTGCCTTTCCTTCAAAAGGTTTAACAAAACGGATTTCCAGGTCGAGTTCCTTGCCGGAATCAATCTTTGTGATTTCCTGCTCCCCTTTACCCGCCTTGTCGTTTCCATCCCAGGCATATACAAATCCGACAGTGCCATCCGAACCCTTAAATTCCTTTTTCATATTCGGATCCGTCATCGTCCATTTGTTGTAATGATCCTGATTTTTAACATATCTGATGTAATCAAAAACTTCGGCAGCCGGCTTATTTATAACCACTTCCCGTTCAATGGTATAATCGTTTTTTACAAATAAAGCAACGATCAGCACCAGACCGATGATTGCGACGATAATGAATAGAATTATTTTTAAAACATTCATTTTATAACTGTTTAGGTTCTTTGTGATGATACAAATGTATGATAGAAAATTAAGTTGAGAAGGGGGGAAATACGGCAATCTAAGGGGTAGATTGCGCCATTTTCAAATAATCTTCCTCTATTCTGCTGATCAGATTTTTTAACTGTTTTTTGAAAACAGACAGCCATTTTACACCATGTTTATCTATCAGATTACCCATCAATCCGGATCAAAACTCAAAATAGTCAGATCACCGTTCGTAAGTTTAGCAGGCAGGAGCCGATGCTGCATAAAATCCGGATATTGGCCCGCCACCGGAGATCCTGCAACGGTTTGTAAACTTAACGCCCCGCCATAACATTCCTTTTAGAATGTCATCGCTTACCGGCAGCTGCCGCCAAGCGCGAGGTAACGATTAATCCATTTCATATTATTTAGTGTTGATTTTTCTTTCATTTATACAACAAAGTTATTTGATGCAAAGGATTTAAAGACGGCGTAAAACAGACTACCATAGGGTATAAACGCGACATTTCATGCCTGACAAATAAATTGTTATTTAATCGAAGCAATGAATGTCCCAAAAAGTAAATTAAGATATTGTCAACCTTATTACAGCCATGTAGTTTGTCGACGACAATGTTGTTTTTGTCGACGAATACAGAGCAGCGAACAGCAGACATTTTCGTTTTTTATATCTTTGATCTATGAAGTTAACCCGACGTCTGATCCAGAAAACAGCTTCCAAAAGAATTGTACAACATGCCGTTTTCTGGCTTCTTACCTGGCTGATGCTTGCCGTGATGTATGGCGTAAACGTACCAGGATTTGAACACGCGCTTGCCATGATCGGTTTTTTTATACCCTTACACATGGTTTATTTCTATACGATCGCTTATGTCGGTATTCCGCGATATCTCTACACAAAACAGTACTCCAAATTCATAGTTTTTGTTCTGCTGTGTGCTTTGGTTTCAACGTGTATATTCAGACTGATAGAAATTCTGATAGCTGATCCAATTCTTTATGAGGTGATTAAAAAACAGGATAAAAACTTCGTCTGGCGCAAACTGGAAGGGACTTTTAGGGAGCAACTGTTCCGTTATACATACATATTAGATGCATTTGAACAAGCAAATCTTATCGTCTGGGTTGCAGTCGCTATAAAATTTTTCAAAATGTGGTATGAAAAACAACAAGCCGCACTCGAAGCGGAACTGGTTTTATTGAAGGGACAACTGCATCCGCATTTCCTCTTCAACACGCTCAACAATCTGTATGCACTCACCCTTACGCAGTCTCCCCGATCGCCTTCGGTCGTTATAGGCCTCTCGGAAATTTTGCGGTATATGCTTTATGAGGCCAATGCTGAGGTTGTGGATTTACGGCGCGACGTGGAGATCATTGAAAATTACGTTGCCCTCGAAAAAATCCGCTACGAAGAACGGCTCGACCTGAACCTTAGCATCAACGGCCTGGAACCTGGTCAGCGGATCGCACCGCTTCTGATACTGCCGCTGGTCGAAAATGCTTTTAAACATGGAACGAGCGAGAAAGTCGGAGAAGCATGGATCAATATGGATTTGCTGATTAAAGATAACTTGCTGAAATTTAAAATATCAAACAGTAAACCCGATAATCTGCCAAAAAATGACCTCGAAACCAATCATTCGAGTATTGGACTGGCGAATGTCAGAAAGCGGCTTGCTATACTTTACCCTTCTGCACATCAGCTTAAAATCCTTGAAGAAGAAGATATTTTTGCTGTAATTTTAGAAATAAATCTGAATAAAAGACTGGAAATCGGACCGCTATGAAACTGAAAACAATTTTGGTAGACGACGAACCGCACGCCATCGACGTGCTCATTAATTACCTGCAAAATTTTAGCGAAATAGAGGTCGTAGCAAAATGTGAAAATGCGATCCAGGCCTTTCAAACATTGCAGCAGCAGAAAATCGATCTGATGTTCCTGGATATCAAAATGCCGGGCCTGACTGGAACGGAGCTCTTGAGAAGCCTCAAAAATCCGCCAAAAGTGGTTTTCACGACTGCATATCAGGATTATGCTGTCGAAGGTTTTGATCTGAATGCCGTCGATTATCTGTTGAAACCGATCCCGTTCGACCGCTTTCTTCGGGCTATGGATAAGATTTTCACGATTTTTGAAGTAAATAACCGGCAGGTCAGTATTGCAGAAAAACCTTCGGTAAGCAATAAAGACGTTTTCCTGTACCTGAAAGTCGACCGCAAGATGGTTAAAGTAAACGTTAACGAAATCTATTGGATTGAAAGTTTACGCGATTATATCAAAGTCGTTTTAAAAGACAAAGTGTTAATCTCCAAACAGAAAATCAGTATGCTGGAAGAACTTCTTCCTGAAGATGACTTTATCAGAATCCATCGTTCCTTCATTGTATCCATCCCTAAAATTGAAGGATATCATTCGCATGCGGTCGATATCGCAGGAAAAGAGCTTCCGATCGGACGTAACTACAAAAGCGACTGCCAACGCCGGTTTAAATTGGTATATTAAATATTTCCTTCATCAGGGAGCATATACTTTCCGGCAACTTCGCGCTATCGAACTAAACGTTATGGAACAATTCTGGTTTTATAAGAACATACATACCAGCAACTTAACCAAATAACAGTATCAAAAGATCAAAATCGATGCTGTTCTTCGCAGTCATTTATACCTGATAATTATCCGTTAGTCGATGAAATCTGTTGTTCGTCGACAAGCATGTTACCAGCCATTTTCAACTCATTTTTTTCCTGTAAAATTGTAGAAAAAAATAAAAGGCTGATTGCACATGCAAACAAAATACGGATGAAAAAAGGGATTTACTTCTCTTCGTTAATACGCCTGTTACGACAATCGTACTGAATCGAAAAGACCGTTCACTCAATCTTTTTTATCTTATTCCAACCAATTGCAATCAGATATTCTCTATCAATTACAACATTATTAGCCATGTTAAACAAAAATTTATCTCCTGTGCTCAGAAATATTGGCAGCACCAAATTCAGAAAAGAAAATGATCCTAATTCCAAGTATCAGCGGCCATGAAAATCATCGATTCATTCTTCCTGTTCAAAGTACTCGGCTTTGTCGTTTACTTCACGCTGGCCTCACAGGGCGGTTTTTACATCCTTTCTTTTTATAAGGTTTTGTTAAATCTGCCGACAGAAAGTTTCATCGAAATCAGAAAAGCAACGGACAATGTTATTGAGACGCCGCTCAAAATCTTATATCCCTCAGGATTGGTTTTTATGTTGATCTGGCTTTTTATGGCTGATAAATCATCCGGCATTCTGGGTTATGGTTTTCTTCTGATCTCGTTCATTTTGCTGGCTGCTGATCTGATGCTTGCGATTAACGTCAATGTTCCATTGAATAAAATCATTCAGCATATGACGGTAGACGATAATGGACAAGCCCTGCTGGTGCAGCAAAAGTGGTTGAAATTTATTTTGATCAGAGGAGTTCTATGCGTGACCGGATACGTATCACTCACCCTGCATCTGATGATCCAGGCCGACCGCACACACGCCTTTCAATAGCGTATAAAGCTAACCGTTCTATATGTTTTTCCTTAATTTTTAATACTTAATTCAAATACAATTTAGCCATGTTAAAACAAGTAAAATTAAAAACGCTCTTCTCTTTATCTACAAAATCAGCATTCGCACTGCTTATCGCAGCCACAGCCTTCACCCAGATTGCGTGTAACGATGATGACAAGGTAGTTGGCGACGGCAGTGTTCAAACCGACCCAACGGCCATTATCCCGACCAAGGGAAAAACCTACACTTATCAAATCAAGGACGAGGACGGTTCGGTTGCCACGCAGATCACCCGTGTAAAAAATGTCAGAGACTCATCTGGAATTGCTGTTTTTGACATTGAAAATAAAATTTCCGGCGACGGCAGCGAAACGGTGCTGATGATGAAATCATTCAGTAAAGGCGGCGTGACGACGAATGAGATCGCCTTACCCGCTGCTTACGCAACCCTCTTGGAAGAATTTAAAGGTAGTGATTTGGTAAAAAGCATTAAGATCAGTGGATTTCCACAGTACCAGCTTTTGGAAAACACCGCAGCAGTTGGCAATAAAATGACATTCAAAGGCGAGCCGATCAAGCTGAATCTGGTCCTGGCTTTTGAAGAAGATGGGGAAGAATTTACTACCGAAATCGACGCGGTGCTTACTTATGAAGACGGTGCCGTGAAAAAAGTTGAAAGCGTGACCACCCCGGCAGGAACTTTTAGTTGCAGTAAATGGGAATACAGCTATGAACTGATTACCAAAACCTTCATGAACGGCGAGCTTCAGGACCAATCCAATGAACTGAGGCTCGTCAGCGAGTGGACGTCTCCGGGTGTCGGCGTTGTAAAATCCGTTGAGAGTGATTTGTTAGGGACACCAACTTCGGTGACGGAGCTAAAAAAGGTGGATTAACTTCGGCTGCAAAAAAAGCTTCATCCAGCATTCGTAAGCCGATTGCTGTTAGCCGACAGCCCCCCCAAACACTCCTTTCAAAACCATCAGACACATGACTACAACTATAAATCATACATTTCCCAGTGCTGTTCGCCGGACGCGCAAAAAACGCAGAAACGTAATTACTGTCCACATGGCGACGCGGGTATTCTACCTGGAAGCGCATGAAATCACGCATATGCGAGGCGAAGGCAATTATACGTACGTTCACACCACCCTTGGGAAAAAGTATCTAATTTCCAAGACGATGAAGACTCTGCAGAAGATCCTCGATGCCGGCTATCTTCGTATACATAAATCGTTTATGATCAATCCCGACCATGTCGTATCGAGGCTTGCTTGCGGCAAGGTCCTGATGAGTTGTGGTGCTCAAATACTGATTGCACGAAGACGTATCCGCGAAACAGACCAAAATCTGACAACTGAATATTTAGGGGCAGGATAAATTTAGTGATTAATGGAGTTAGGTTAACGGAAGATTCCCGGCCAGCTGGCTGGGAATCTTTTTGTTTTTAATAAACCATGCAGTTATAAAAGTTGTATTTAAACATGACAACAAATTGAAAAGAAAAACAGGATCATTACCTTTGGAAACCGAAAACGATCCCCTTTTCTGGCTAACCCAATCATTAAAAACTTACACACAATTGTATGACAGATCGTAAATTCCCAATTGGCCCTTTCATCAAACAGGAAAATTATTCTGAGGAGCAATTGCATTCCTTTATCCGGATTATAGAGACAATTCCGTCGCAATATCGAGCACTCGTGGAAAAATTATCAGAGCATGAGCTGGAAAAAAGATACCGCGAAGACAGCTGGACGATCAGGCAAATTGTGCACCACGTGGCTGATATTCATTATTTGTATTATCTGCGTATGAAAAAAGCGATCTCAGAACCAGATTATAAAGAAATGACGCTTATCGATATGAACGCTTGGTCGGTTATGCCGGACTCACTTTCAGGCCCTGTTTCCGGTTCGCTCCTGGCCCTTGAAGGAATTCATCAGCGGTATATATTGCTGGCAAAATCACTCACAGAAGAACAGCTAAACATCAGTTACTTTCATCCGGCCAGACAACTTTGGTTCAGTCAAAAAGATGCCCTGGCGATTGCAGTTTGGCATGCAAATCACCACATGGGGCATATAAAGTGGGCATTGGAAGAAATATGATTTTTATGATATCACCTCTAAATGTCTGAAAGCTCGGTGTGGGAACATACCGGACTTTCAGCTTATTACCCCGAAGCCTGCTTTCCTTTCAACAACGTTTTAAGATCAGGATGATACTGTGAAGTTAGAAAATGCGTGATTTCAAATTCGGCAAGTTTGAGTTTGTAAAATGGATCTTCGCTGATAATCTTGTTAACCTCATCCTCTGATTCAGCGAGTGCCAGAATTATCCCACCTTCCCGAGGCACCTTCCGCCCCGACGCGACAAATACATTTTTACGATAATATTTTTTAAGATAGCGAACATGAGCCGCCATATGCTTATCAAGCTCTTCAAGCGGGACGATGTAGGTTAGGTTGATGATGAACATGATGAGGCTCGGAATTAGGTCCACAAATATAATTTAACTAGTTAAAATTTGTGCCAAAGTCTCTTTCTGATATAATTCCTCTATTTTAGTCGAAACAAACTTACCCTCAACTGATGCAGCAAGGATTATATGAAAAGTTAATTACTCAACTGATAGCCTCAAAACTTGAAACCCTTGACCAGAAGGCATTTTTTGTTAAAGAAACATATGTAGAAAAAAGCGAAGCAGCTAAAATACTGAGTCACTTCTTAAATGAGGTAATCAATCGCGGATTAAGTATTATCATTGGCGAAAACCCATTGGAGAAACAAATTGATATCTCTAATAAAATAATCCGACTGCTCAGAGATGAGCTTGATGAAACTGATTTTAACGAAGATCTAATAGCTGTTAACGGACGGATACTTAATGCAGTTTTTTCTAAGATAGACGCTCCGTTTTCAGATTTTGATAAACATTTAAAAGAAATAACACCTTATACACGCCTTAGCCAGAGCGAATTATTTACGGGCTCGAATGTTGGCATTTCCCTGGAAAGCGAATTAAAAAAAGAAATTTTATCTGCGGATAAAATTTGCTTCCTTGTCTCCTTTATAAAATGGTCTGGGATACGAATTTTTCAAAGGGAGCTTGAAGAATTCACTAGCCAAGGAAAGACGCTAAAAATTATTACCACTTCTTATATGGGTGCGACAGATTTGAAAGCCGTGGAATATCTGGCGGGCTTACCAAATACACAGGTTAAGATTTCATACAATACAGAAAACGAACGCCTTCATGCAAAATCCTATTTATTTTTCCGAGATACTGGTTTTCATACAGGTTATATTGGTTCTTCTAATCTATCGAGAAGTGCATTAACCAACGGATTGGAGTGGAATTTAAAAGTTACCACGCAAGAAATTGGTCATATCATTGACAAGTTTTCGAAAACCTTTGATACCTATTGGCAGGATAACGAATTTGAATTTTTCCGAACTGGCGAACATACTGAAAAACTAAAAGTTGCGCTTAAAAAAGAAAAAAATAGAGATAAAAATGAATCGTCATCTTATTTTGAAATAAATCCTTTTCACTTTCAAGAGGAAATATTAGAAAAATTTACTGCCGAAAGGATAATTCATAACCGGTATAAAAACCTTTTAGTAGCAGCAACCGGCACCGGAAAAACAGTTATTTCCGCATTTGATTTCAAAAGATATTATGCTAAAAATCCCGCTGCCCGCCTCCTTTTCTTGGCACATAGAAAAGAAATCCTAATTCAGGCCCGAGCAACGTTTGCAGGAATTTTAAGGGACAATAATTTTGGTGAGCTTTGGGTAGACGGATTAGAACCTGACCGTTATGAATTTGTTTTCGCTTCTGTCGCGACTTTGAAAAACAGAATAGAAACAATGACACTTTCAGAAAACTATTACGATTTTATCATTGTAGATGAAGTTCACCATATCACTGCAGATAGTTATCGACCGATTCTGGAAAAATTTAAACCAAAGATTTTATTGGGATTAACTGCCACCCCGGAGCGGATGGATAACGAAGATATTCTGGCTGATTTTGATAATACCATCGCTGCTGAAATTCGATTACCAGAAGCACTGAACCGAAAGTTGCTTTGCCCTTTTCAATATTTTGGCATTACGGATAGTATTGATTTATCAAACGCCTCCTGGCAAAACGGACGATATTTACCAGGAGAATTAACCAGAATTTATACTCAAAATGATATCCGAGTTGGAGAAATTTTAAATAATTGCGCAAAATATTTAAGAGATTATGAAGATGTGCGTGCGTTAGGTTTCTGTATTACACGAGAACACGCGCAGTACATGGCTGAAAAATTCACCCTGGCCGGCCTGAAAGCCGATCATCTTGTCAGTGGCAATGACCGTGAGGAATTGAGATCAACGATTAAAGCCAGATTTAGAAAAAAAGAAATCAATTATTTATTTGTCGTCGATATCTTCAATGAGGGTGTGGATATTCCAGAGATTGATACTGTTTTGTTTCTCAGGCCAACGGAAAGTTTGACCGTATTTTTACAGCAACTCGGCAGAGGATTACGATTGTCTGAAGGAAAAGAATGTCTTACCGTTTTAGATTTTGTTGGCAATGCAAGGTCAGAATACGATTTCGAAGGAAAGTTCAGGGCTCTGATCGGGAAAACGAATACTTCCACAAAAGATGAATTGGAACGAGATTTCCCGCATCTTCCTTTGGGTTGTTCGATCGTTTTGGAGAAAAAAGCAAAGGATTTTATTCTGCAAAACATCAAACTTGCCACTCAATTGAACAGCAAACAATTGGTAAATAAAATTGTCAACTTCAAACATCAGACGACCTTACACTTAACTCTTAGGAACTTCACTGAATTCTATCATATTCCTCTCCAAACTATTTACAAAAAGGGCACTTGGAGCAGATTATGTTATCTTGCCAATCAAATTGGTGACTTTTCAACAATCATTGAAAGTGAAGTAAAAAGAGCAATTGCCAAGAAATGGCTCTGTTGTAATTCATACAGCTATTTATCATTTATTTTAAAACTTGCTAAAAAGAATTTTCAAATAAATATTACAACGTTCGATGAATCAGAAAAACTAATGCTCGCCATGTTGCATTATGATTTTTGGCAAATAAATTCTGGATCTGAAAACCTTCAAAAGAGTATCCGAAAACTTGGCAGTAATCCAGTCCTTGTACAAGAGATAATCGAAGTTATCGAACTTTTAATTGACCGGATTTCTCATATTGAATTAGACATTGATTTACCTTACGCGCAACCACTTAAAGTCCACAGTCGTTATACGCGAGAGCAAATTTTAGCTGCATTCGGAGAAAGCACCTTTGAAAGAAAATCCAGTAACCGGGAAGGCGTAGTAAATCTGGATAGCAAGAAAACCGAACTGCTACTCATAACGCTTGAAAAAACAGAAGAAAATTATTCACCGACCACTTTGTATAATGATTATGCCGTTAGTGAAACGCTATTCCATTGGCAATCTCAAAATAGCGCTCGGCCAGAAACTGGAAAAGGCTTAACTTATGTCAGGCAAAAAGAGGCGAAGAAAACCATTTTACTTTTTGTAAGGGAAAGAAACGAAGACGAATTTGGAAACACTTTCGCCTATGTATTCCTTGGAGCCGCAAATTACCTGGACCATTACGGGTCAAAGCCGATGAATATTCATTGGAAATTAGAAGAACCAATTCCGCACTATATGTGGAAGGAAACTGCTAAGATGGCGGTTGGGTAAATTTTTAGTGCCGTAAATTATTAAGAATAAAATTGATAATAGATGCAAATTACACCACGGGTAAGTAAGTCACTCAACTATATCCTTCAAACGAAGGTAATAGCTGTCATTATTTTTTTCGTGACAATAGGTGAAGTAAACGCACAAAACCTAGCCATCGTCTTCATCGGAAACAGCATCACCCAGGGCAAAGGCGGCCCGGATGGATTTCCTCCGCCAACTTATACGGTCAATTATTTGAAGGAGCAAAAAGAAGTTCAGGATATAATTTTTGCTAATTTGGGAAAGAGCGGATCTACTACTTTGGATTGGCTGCCGGGTAGCGGTAAGTATTTTATGAAGGTGATTGAGGCGGCTGATACTCTGTTTCTTAAAAAAGATCATCAACTGGTTTTTTCCATGAAACTAGGTACGAATGACAGTGCCATCCAAGGGCCGAACGGCGCGCCTGTTTCGAAAGAGAACTACCAGAAAAATATGAAAACCATTATTTCTGAAGTTCTTAGGCGGTATCCGGGTAGTAAAGTGATTGTCCACCACCCGATCTGGTATAGCCCCAATACCTATAATAGCTCCAAATACCTGGCTGAGGGGCTTAAAAGGCTTGAAAGCTATATTCCGCAAATCGACCAAATGATTTCGGATTACCAGATTTCCGACCCTGGGCGCGTTTTTAAAGGAGATACCAAAGCGTTTAAATATTTTAAGAAGCATTATCTCAAATTATTAAAGCCTGAGAAAGGGCAACAGGGAACATTTTATCTACACCCGAATGAAGAAGGAACTGTAGTTTTAGGCAATTATTGGGGAAAGGCAATTGAGAAAAGAATACTCTGATCAAATGAGTATCCCTTTCAACATTTTTTTTAACTCTGTTAGAGCTATTGCACTCAACACCTTAGTAATCCCCCTCTTTCAAAAAGAACTGAACACCATCACTTTCGACCGTTTCCCAGTCATCTCCGGAAAACTCTGCTTCACAATATTCTTCGTAACAAACTTCCGCATCGAAAATTCTTAACATTGTCGTCACAATCATAGGATATAATTCCATGTCGTCGATTTCGAAGGCAAGCTGGATTATATCGACCGAATCGCTGTAACAAGCCATAAAAACCTGGAATTGCCGCCATGACTTCTCCTTCGCTTTTTCGAAATTAGCCGTATCGCTGCCCGTATTTTTCAGTTCTTCATATTCGTTGTCCCAGAATATTTCCCATTCCTGAAGCATTTCAGGAAGGAGAATATGTTTTTCAATCCCTCCGGCTTCGTTGTAAATCTTACTCCATATAAACTTACTTGTCATGGTTCCCAGCTCAACATAAGACCTTTTTTCAACGAAAGATCTAAGCCTGGATTTTAGTCCGGCAACGGTATCCATTTGAAAATCGTCGCCCTCGGCAGTACCAAATTCTAGCGTATTATCAATCACAAGTGCTTCATATTCTTCTGCATCAAGACCGGAAAATTTCTCAAAAGCAGTTATGAATTTATCGTAAGCCGGTATTCCGTCGTGACCATTTTCATTGTCAAACATGCTGCGCGCGATGCCCTGGATACCGGATTCTTCTACAATCCTTTCGACCTCACCTTTTATCAGGTCCAGAACATCAGTTTTGCCTTCAATTCTTAATGTATCATATCGTTCTTCGAGATACGTCTTAAAACTTACGAGAGAATAAAAGTAGGAGTCGTCCGGAGACAGATCTTCGTTTTCCTCATCCCATTCGTCTTCGTCTACCGTATACCCTAATGAAAAAGAAAGACTGCCGGTCTCATCTTCGATGCGGCAATATAAATTTTCTTCTTCCTCTCCGTTTAAATAATAAGTTATTACCATTGTAATTTACAGGTGGATTGAACCACGTTTTAATTTGCCTGTTATAATCTACCAAAACAGTAAATAAGCACTGATCCTTCCCCTCCATCGCCT
Organism: Dyadobacter koreensis; assembly: GCF_900108855.1. Classification (GTDB taxonomy): domain Bacteria; phylum Bacteroidota; class Bacteroidia; order Cytophagales; family Spirosomataceae; genus Dyadobacter; species Dyadobacter koreensis. The sequence continues at coordinate 702,692 of NZ_FNXY01000002.1, read as the reverse complement.
TTCACCACCAACCCATTCGCGATCAGATCCTGAGTATCCCGACCATCTGCGTCCCGCGACAAAGCATTATAAATAACGCACCTCTCCTAACTCTGTTGAAAGCGCAGCTTCGTCCCAATTGAATTATGGCCAGTTTTTTCTTTACTGGAAGTACAAACTCATGACCTTTTTGCAGCGATTATATAAACAATCTCCGCAAACTTGCAGAGATTACCTCATTTATTTTCCGCACTACTCATAGTTTCTACGTCAAAGTCTACGAAAATATTGATCCAGATTGCCCTGCCTAACCTGATAATAATCGGTTGCAAGGAAAACAAAATGATGGTGATTACTACGAAAAACCATTCAAGCTGCATTTTTACAAAAACCAGCAATAGTACCGACAAAAAGGTCATAATAAAAATAACAATCGGAAAACTTGTCCACAACGCACCGATGTAAAAGCCTGGTTCAATCTGGAAATCCTGATTACAGACCAGGCAACGATCCGGCATTTTCAGGGAGTTTTTAAAACTATATGGATTCGGCTTCGTAAACAAATTTCCTTTGTGACAGCGCGGACATTTCAGTCTGACGACACTATATAATTTTGACATACTGTCTGGATTAGAACTTTTTCTTTCGCTGAAATTAATTTTACTGCTTCTGGCTGGCAGGTTTATTTTTTAAACGGTCGCCCGCCGGACGGCTTTTTCACCATCCGGCGGGTAAAAACCAAAAACATTTAATATGACCAAAACCTGTAATTGTAATGTAACTAATTGATCGTATACCTGCACTTCCCACACAACAAGTAAAAGCTACCTCCCGGCTATTTGTGCCCTAATCCTGCTTAACGACGGCCCCTTGATTCCAAGATATGAAGCTATGTGACCTAGTGAAACTCTGTTAGTGAGGTCAGGAAAATTGTTTAATAAAGACAGATAGCGTTCTTCGGCCGACTGACTCAATAACGCTTCAGATTTGGATTGGCTGTAAACAAAATACTGTTCAGCCAAAAGCCGCCCGAAGCGCTCCCATGCATGTGATTGCGGATATAACGACTGTAAATGATCGTGACTGATCATGATAAGTTCCGAATCTTCCAGCGCTTCGATATTATACGGACAGGCGGTTTGTGTCAAAAAACTCTTCAGGGAAACGAGAAATGTATTTTCTGCAACAAAGTAAATATTATGTTCAATCTCGGTTTCTGTGTCAACATAATAAACCCGGAAAAGTCCTTTTACGATGAAGCCTATATGCCGGCAAACAGAATTTCGAAAATTAAAAAACTCATTTTTGGGAATAGTCCGGTGCGTCCAGAAACGCGCTGCCAAACGAATATCTTCGTCGTTAAGCTGTGCAAACTGAGCCAGATTCTGATTTAAAATTTCGGTAGGATCCGCTGACATTGACTTCATTTTTTTGGAGACACGAAGATACTGTTTTTTAACGCTGCATTACCTGCAACCAGCTTTTTTACAGCCCGCTCTCGCTTTTTAACATACGTGAAAATTATTGAAAATGGTGTGATCTACCTTTGAACTGTTAAACGATAACAATTTTTAAACCAACATAAATTCAGTTCTTATGAAAACGATCATTGCATTTTTCACTATTCTTTTTTCTGTCACACTAATTTCCTGTAACTCTAATTCCAGCCCGACACCAGTTGCCAATACAGAAACCGTAGTACTTGTCCACGGTGCATGGCAAGGCGCTTATGCATGGGCAACGGTAAAGTCAAATCTTGAAAAGAAAGGTTATAAGGTAATCGCAGTGGAGCTGCCAGCGCACGGCGACGACCAGACTTCGGTTGCCGGCATCACCCTGTCAAGTTATAGTGCAAAGGTAATTTCGGTTATTGAGGCGCAGCCGTCCAAAGTTATTTTAGTTGGTCACAGTATGGGCGGCATGGTCATTTCCGAGGTCTCGGAGAAAATTCCGTCCAAAATAGTCAAACTTGTCTATTTAGCTGCTTTTCTTCCGAAATCACAACAATCTTTGCTCGAAATTTCATCTGCCGACAAACAAACATTGTTACCCGCAGCGTTGGAATTCAGTGCAGACCAGACTACCGTTTCTGTAAAAAAAGACAATCTGGTAGCTATCTTTTGCCAGGACGGGTCCGAAACGATCAAGCAGATTCTATTGGATAAAAACAGAACAGAACCTCTTCTGCCACTGACACAGAAAGTTACGCTTACAGACGCTAATTTTGGAAGTGTGCCCAAGTTTTATATCCGTACCGTCAATGATAAGGCGATCGGAATTACTTTGCAGGACCAGATGATCACGACTACACCTGTAAAAAAAGTTTATAGCCTGAATGCAGGCCATACAGCTCACCTATCTCATGCCAATGAAGTTTCTAAGATTATTGAGGAAATAAGTGCAACAAAATAAATACTGCCAACCACAAAAAATGCCTCCCGTAATTTTAGCGAGAGGCATTTTATCAATTATTTCCCTACAAGTTTCAAACCTTTCATTGCCTTGGTACCGATGGCTGGCATCTTCTGAGGCACTTCCAGAAGTTTGGTTGGCGCTTTCGGGTATTCTTTATAGTTGACCAGATACCTGTTAATCACAAAATCTTCTTCCCTCTCAAAACCTAATGATGGGCTATCTGCGTAAGCCGTCAAATCGTATAACTTTTTATGCCAGATCGCAGCGTCGAGGTTCCCGTCCAACTGGTAAACGTTTTGAAACCCACGGTCAAATTTGAAATGAATTCCCTTTTCTGCGTTAACAATCAAACTTTCCGGGTTACCGGTCAGCGTGATCGGCATATAAGTTTTTTTATCGTAGACAAAGCCGCCGTGGGTGCCTTTAATATATTCGCGCATAGCTCTCGGAGCATCGCCCACATATAATACATCCACAAGAAGAATTTGGCGGGCAGCATGAAACTGATCGGCCGAAACAATCAGAGGAAGCTCAGAAATCTTTATCATTTTAAACAGCAAAAAATCAATAGAACTATACTTTTAAGAACCTCTTATGAAGCTCTGTTCAAAAGTAAACAATACGGGATACAGAATACGATCCATCTATAGAAATATTTATAATACCTCCGTTTGATGAATACTTTAAATTAAACAAAACAAAGATCAAATTTGTGTTTTTACAATTCTGTATTTCAGCATGTTAACCAATAAAAAATTTAAAATCGCCTCTTAATAAAAATGGTATAAAAAATGTAGGATTGTATGAAACATACCTTGTGTTTTATTGGTATTTTTATTTTAAATGTGACAAAGGATACTAAGCTGTATTTGTTAGAAATTCAGCAAAACCTTCCACATTTTGGCAGCGCAGAAAGCCGCAATGAAGCGTTGCTTTTATTTAGAGAAAACTTTGGTTTACCAGACGGAAAACGACAGAAATATTGCCATTTTCCTTACTGGTCAGATACCTGATCGAAGCAATTTAGATCCGGTTATCAGATAATCTTGTAGTATCGATTAGATAAAATTCATTGATTTAAAACACACTTTAAACCAAATGTCAAAATTTACCACTTTCATCATCATAAATCGAAGAATCCATGGAAGAAGAAGCCAAAGCAATGGAACTCGCGGAAAAAATCATGGCAGAAGTATCCCAGTACTCGCTTGAAAGGCAAAATGAATTGTTGGAGACTGTGGTCCGAAAACTATCCAGCGGCCGGGATCGGGAGGCACTTGAACTGGAACATAAAGCCATGCTGATCCGAAATGCGTCACACGATCTTAAAAATCGCTTATCCATTCTAAACCATAATAAATAATTTCGTACGATTTTGATAATTTTGGGATATGCCTGATTAACGAGTAGAAATAGTTTGTAGTATTTGTGTTTAACAGCGCGAAAGATTATATTTGTAACCAGCTGCTGATCAATTGAAGCGGCTTTTTTAAAACAAGCGACAACACCCATACATATAAAATTTTCAGGCAAGATTTTTGTAACCAATATTATCAGGTAATAACTTACAAGAATTATATTTTGTAAATTTACTAAAAAGAGCTAAAACACGACAATCCTTTTCGTGGAAAATACCTAAGGTTTTCGTAAAACCTCGCTCTATTAACACCAACCGGGGGAGCCATGATTTATTTCGTGGTTCCCTCTTTTGTAGAAGTTTCCGCCTGCCGTTTGCCAAGTATTCTTCAAATTTTTTCAGGGCCTTTTCGGCATGATAATTGTCGCGTACCTTTTTATACTAAACGACACCCAAAAAATTTTTGAAAATAATTCAATTAAATTATGATCAAATCGCTCAGAAATATCGCGCTATTAGGGGAAGGGATGACAAATTTCAATGAAAAATATGCCCAGCTTGAACGAGAACATCCAACTGAGGCTGTCATCATCGACTCCGACGGAATCGTAAACGCCTACACCTATGACGGTTTTGCATTCCTGAATGAGACCTGGTACAATAAATATAGTAAAAATTGGCAAAAAGACACTTCGGAAATTGACCAGTTATTGGTAAATCTGGTGAAAGCTGCGTCAAGTCATTCGGAATCTCGGAATCTAACAAAAATAAAAGATTATCTAGCTAGTCCGCCGGATAAATTAGACGATACAATTGGAATTTGGCAAGGCTTCTATGATCCTCATTTTAGAGATATCTGAAATGGCCTCTTCATTATACTAAAAAATCACGTCCTCTCCAACGTGATTTTTTTATATCTGCGATACAGGTTTTACTACTATTTGCAATTAAATAAACTCATATCATATCCTGATTAAATTAATGATCAGAAAGGATGATTTGCGCTTTTACGCCTTTCTTTCTGGTAACCATAAATAGCAAAGGCAAAGCAAAAATAAAGACAGAGCCGATCAATAAATATGCATCGTTGAAGCTTAATAAATTACCTTGTCTTGTGATTGCCATGTCAACGAGGCCGATCGCCATATTATGAGCGTCAGTAGCTGTCGCGCCTTTACTCATGAAAAGATTCGTATAATCAGCAATCCGCTGAGTAGCGACAGGATTGTATTCTGTAAAATTGGAAACCAGATCGGCGCGGTGAATTGCATTACGGTTATGTAAATACGTATTAACCACCGCGAGCCCTACCGAACCGCCCAGCTGCCGCATCATATTATTTAAAGCCGCTCCCTGCGGAATGTCCTTCGGTTCGAGTGCTGAGACGGCGAGTGCAGTCAGCGGAACCGTCACAATGGCCAAACCAACACCCCGCCAGATTAACGAAATGGTTACATCCGTTGCACTTGCCTGCAAATTCAAGCGCGACATTTGCCAGCTGAACAAAACAAAAAGCAGCATCCCGGCCGTGATCATAAATAAAGGAGAGATACCCCGCTGCAAAAGCCTGGCGGAAATGATCAAACCGCCAATGGCTAAAAATGCCCCTGGCAATAGTAATAAGCCAGTTTGAGAAGGTGTGAAATTTAATAATCTCTGCGCGAAAACAGGAGTAAGAAATACCGAACTGAACAATCCGATTCCGGAAATAAAAGTAACCACTGCCGCTATACTTAGATTTTTACTTTTTAAAACCCTGAGATTGACAACCGGATTTTTGATCCTTAATTCCCAGTAAATAAATATCGAAAGTCCCAATGCTGCGACTACGCTTAACCATATTATATAATTTGCATCAAACCAGTCATCGATTTCTCCCCGTTCCAGAACAGTCTGCAAAGAACCCACGCCAACAGCCAGTAATAGAATTCCTGTCCAGTCAATACTTCCTGCTTCCTGTTTAATTTTTGGTTCGGCCAGTAAGACATAACACAAAGCCGCAACGGTCACGCCGATTGGAATATTGATGTAAAAAATCCACGGCCAGGATTGGAATTCAGTGATATATCCACCCAAAGTCGGGCCGATCGTCGGACCGAGAAATACACCTACGCCAAAAATAGCACTCGCCACATTCTGTTTTTCTTTGGGGAACAATTCAAAAACAATCGCCTGTGAAACCGACAACAACGCGCCGCCACCAAGTCCTTGTAAAAAACGAAAAGCGACGAGCATCCAGATACCGGAAGCTTGTCCGCACATAAACGAAAAAAATGTAAAGGCGATCACCGAGCCGATGTAATAATTCCGCCGACCAAGTTTGAGTGCAAGAAAACTTGTCATTGGAATAATAATCACATTTGCAATTGCGTAGGAGGTTATCACCCAGGAAGTATCTTCCAGCGTCGCACCCAGGTTTCCGCTCATATGCGACAACGCAACATTTACGATGGAGGTGTCGATTAATTCCATAACTGCTGCGGCGATAACTGTTATCAGCAAAACTATTCTTTTCATATATAATAACGATCGGTATATTTTAGGTGATTGCGAATTGATATTTCATGATCAGATTAAATTTTCAGGGATGACCTTAACTTGAAGTTATAAATACGGCTTTTGTTCCTTCTTTCGCTCAGACTGGATCTCAAAAAACAATGCAAAATTATACCATTCGGTATTATTCTGCAAATAATTTTTAATTAATAGACAATCTGCATCTTTGGCATAAAAAAAGCTGACTGGCAAATGCCAGTCAGCTTTTTTTATGCACTCCGAAATACCGGTTCAATTATTCTTTTACGATCACATCATGCGCGCCACCTTCAACAATACTTACCGAAGATACCAATGTAATTTTAGCTTTTTCTTTCAATAAACTGATTGACGTAGTTCCGCAGCTGCACATCGTAGACTTAATTTTACCAACGGTTACAGCCAGATTATCTTTCAAACTTCCAGCGTAAGGAACATAACTATCGACACCCTCTTCGAATTTAAGTCCATCGGCAGTATCGCCCATGTCATAACGCTGCCAGTTGCGTGCACGGTTAGAACCTTCTCCCCAATATTCTTTTACGTAATTTCCCTGAACGATTAATTTACGCGTTGGGCTTTCGTCAAAGCGCGCGAAATATCTTCCCATCATCAAAAAGTCCGCACCCATCGCCAGAGCCAGAACCATGTGATAATCCTGTGCAATGCCACCATCTGAACATAATGGAACGTAAATTCCTGTTTCTTTGAAATACTCGTCACGAGCTTCTGCCACTTCGATCAGCGCCGTCGCTTGCCCGCGGCCAATACCTTTTGTTTCTCTTGTGATACAGATTGAGCCGCCACCAACACCTACTTTAATAAAATCAGCTCCGGCTTCAACCAGGTAAAGAAACCCGTCTTTATCCACAACGTTTCCAGCGCCCACTTTCACTTTATCTCCAAATTCGGATTTGATGTATTGAAGTGTTTCTTTTTGCCACTCCGAAAATCCGTCCGACGAATCGATACAAAGAACATCCGCACCTGCTTCAACCAACGCTGGAACTCTCTCTTTATAATCGCGTGTGTTAATTCCTGCACCTACAACCAATTTCTTCTGGCTATCAGACAGTTCCAGCGGATTATCTTTATGATTGTCATAATCCTTGCGGAATACGAAAAACTTAAAATTGTTATTCTCATCGATTACAGGCAAGCTGTTCAGCTTATGATCCCAGATAATATCGTTGGCTTCTTTTAAAGAAATGCCCAATTGCGCCGTTACAAGATTTGAGAAAGGAGTCATAAACTCTTTCACTTTTTTATCCAGTCTGTCAGTACTTGTACGATAATCCCGGCTGGTTACAATTCCTAAAAGTTTGCCTTCAGCTGTTCCGTCGTCAGTAATCGCAATGGTCGAGTGGCCCGTTTTTCCTTTTAACTGGATTACGTCCTTTAATGTATGTTCTTGGGTAAGATTGGCAGTACTAATCACAAAACCGGATTTGTGATTTTTCACTTTACGAATCATAGCCGCCTGCTCCTCAATACCTTGCGAACCAAAAATAAAAGAAAGCCCACCGTTCTTTGCCAAAGCAATAGCCATACCGTCGTCCGAAACAGACTGCATGATGGCAGATACAAATGGAATATTTAATTCTATATCAGATGTTTGTCCCTTTTTGAATTTGGTAAGCGGGGTTTTCAAAGAAACGTTGTTAGGAACACATTCCTTGGTCGTCAGACCCGGAATCAACAGGTATTCGCTAAAAGTCCTTGATGTTTCGTTTAAATACTGAGCCATTTTATTTGTTTTTTAGATTTTATAGCGCTTTCACCTGCAACCAATCTGTCGGTTAAAATTTCTTTTTTAACATCGGTCACCAGATGTTCGTTATTAGATTTTACCAATAAATGAGTTAAACCTGCAAAGTTGATACGCGCCGCTTTTTGAAGTTTATAATTAAAAGAGGATAATAATTCCTGATCAGGAGAAACCACATCGTTTCCTCCCAGGAGTTTTGTTAAAATATAATCTGATGATTGAAATTCGTTCTGCGAGGAAAAAAAAGCAGAGCTTATATTACAAAAAAACCTGACAGTCAGATTCTTATCAGGAGTTTCATATCTTTTCAAATTTGCCGTTCTGTGCCCTTGTTGCTTTATTTCCGCAACTTTCCGGCATTTCTGCCCGGGCATCTCAACAATTTTGAAACCTTTTTTCATAAATATATTTATAGAGAACACTGTTTCCGCGAAATAATTCACTTAAAACCGAATATAATTTTTCTACGGACAAAGATTAATCCGACAGAACAGGATACTATTTGATTCAGCTTTGGGTGTTCTTTATATAAAGGCTCAAAAGTACTACATTTTAAAACAGTTTTCACGATTTTATTATGAGAAATTACCACAAATAAGATTATTCTCAGACGTCTTTAATGCGACAGCTCATCGAAAGTTAGACTCATATAATAAATAGCACCAATGGAAGGTGCTCCGTATGCCTGATAAACCCTTGTATTTAGAAGATTATTTACGCCAATTTTGACTATCGATTTCATAGCAGGAAGCTTACAACTTATTTGTCCGTCAAATGTTGAAAAAGCTTTGATCTTTCCCGGCCGCATTTCATTAAAAGCGCCATACCAATCGAAAGCATCCTGCCAATGCCAAGCCAAATTGAAGCCCATTTGCTTACTGACTTCGCTGTTCCCAAAAGTTAAATTACCAAGATATTCCGGCGTATTGAATGCCGGGACATTATTCGGATTTGCGTCTTTTAAATTAAACGAGGCCCAGGTTATGTTTCCGCCAATTAAGTAGTGTTGCGGCAAGCGATAAGTCAAGCCCAAAGATGCGCCCTGCGTCGACACTTTATCGGAGGCATTGGTTGTCAGAATAAAGGTATGGACCTGGCTGTTAATTAGTTCCGAAGCAGCATTTACGTTAACGGTTGAATTTTCAGCGAGTACTTCTGATTGAGGCCGCACGACACGTGTAGTCAAAATAAAATCATTGTAAACGCTATGGTAGTAATTAAGATCAATCATCAATCTGTTACTGAGCAAACTTTTGTATCCTATCTCAAACGTTCTGTCTCGTTCTGGTTTCACATAATCAATTTTCGATTTAATTAAGAGGTCTTTATTCTGCAATACTGCGTGTTCTCTTGTCTGACCATTCTGGATCGAACTATTAACGGCGTTGCCAAAAGCTGTGACAGATGTACCAGTAAACGAATTTTCATAAACGTTCATCCCATGGCTATTTTCCGGAACTCCACCCAGAACAGTGACTGTGCCGGAAGTAAGTTTTATATATTGATCCACAGAAATCGGATTTCTGAAACCTGTTTGATATGACATACGAAAATTGTGATTTTCAGCTACCGTTAAAACAACCGACGCGCGGGGCGTCATTCTTCCCTTGAAATTTTGATTTTTATCATAGCGGTCTGAAAATGTAAGTTTTAATTTATCCTCCCAAAGTTTTTTCGAAATCTGAACAAAAAAACCTCCTTCGTTTATCGTAATATTTTTATTCCGGTCATCAAACAAAGTACCGTTTGTAAACATATCGTAACGCCGAAAATTACCTCCTGCCGACACGTCAGCAAACTTGATAATATTGTTAAAATCATATTGCCCTTCTACATGATAAAACTTGCTTTTTGTAAAAATTCCCGCACCACCATTTCCATAAACTTTCTCCAGTCTTTTCTTCTCTCTTTTAAATTCATCCGATCCCGGAAGATATCTTCCCTGATCTGCGAAAACCCGGGCAGCGGAATGGTTGGAACCACTGACATTTTGAATATTTCCTTTAAAAGCTTCTGTATATCTGTTAAACCAGGTATCCGTTGCCAGATCTGGTGTAACCACATTTCCATTGAGGTCACGAACCCAGGTAAGATTAATGTTTTGACCTAGCGTTCTCGCATTATACGTGTCGTGGGAATTCTCTGAAACAACATAAGCTCTTAAAAAATATTGTCGCCCTTTCCATTCGACCCGATGTTGGTTTAAAGCAAAGTCTGTAAGTGAAAACCGGCTGCTTCCCATATGCGCAGCCGTACTTTTACCATAGTTGACCTGATAAATAAGCTCCATATCGTCGTTCACCCGATAATTTATTGTCACATTGATTTTCAAGCTTTTTGTATCATAATTAAGCAAGTCCTTTTCCTCATAACCCGTTCTGGATACACGACCTATTCCCTCGAGATTTCTAACGACTTCATCACCATAAATATTCAGTGCATTTCTGGCAGGATTATTTTCTCCACTCAGATTTTCAGCAGTCAGCACATCCACATCGGTATAGTTTGTAGCAAACCAGTCTAACCCTTTAAAATAGGAAATGTTGGTTTTGAAAGCCAGTTTTCTATGTAAAACCTTTGCGTAACGCAGAGCGAGATCAGATAAACCGTGAGCTTCTGCATATGTGTCATTAATATGATTCAAACCTGTTTTTACCTGAGCACTTAACCCCTGATAAATAAATGGATTCTTTGTTTTCATCATCAGCAATCCATTAAATGCCACAGGGCCATATAATGCCGAAGCAGATCCGGGAATCACTTCAACACTCTCAAGATCCAGCTCAGAAGATCCAAAAAGATTACTGACGGGAAAATTAAGCCCTGGCGGCTGGTTGTCGACGCCATCTACAAGTTGAAGAAACCGGCTATTCGAAACGGAGTTAAATCCTCTTGTGTTAATTTGCTTGTTAGTTAATCCTACCGCAGTTAATTCTATACCTTTAAGATTCTGCAAACCGTCGTAAAAATTGACAGAAGGGGTTTTCTGGATATCGTGCACACTCATTTTTTCTATACTTACCGGCGATTTAAGGATGCTTTCCTCCACCCTTGAAGCAGCGATAACTACTTCATCCATCCAATCGGTTTTAGGCGTGAGTTCGATCAAAAGTTCTCCGGGAGACTCAATTTTTATATCCTTACTTTCATAACCTACACTGGATATTGAAATAACAAAAGGAAACTTCATCACCGTCAAAAGTTCGAAAAAGCCCTCCTTGTTTGTTATAGTTCCTGACCATTTCCCTTTGAGCAATACAGCGGCTCCCACAACTGTGGCACCGGTTTCCTTATTAATGACCTTACCACCAAGCATCAGCTTCTGGCAAAGGCTGGGTTCTGACCTGAATAAAAAAAATACGAGGAGAATGATGTTAAGCAGTAATTGTTTTTTCATAAATTTTTTCCATCTGTTTTCCTGATTCACTATCAAATTCAAACATTCGGAATTCTTCCCTCCGTCGACTTCGCGTCATAATTGATCACTTTTTCAACTTTGAAAAGTATAGTAATTGTTAACCCGCCCTTATTTTCAATGCTAAAAACACCTCCAAGCTGCCGGCTCAGGCCAGACATCAAACTCATTCCCAGAGTCTTACTATTTCCAATATCAAAATCCGGACTTAAACCAACTCCGTTATCGGCAATCACCAGCGACAGTTGTGTTTGATCGAGCCATTCCATAACGATAGTAATTATTCCTGAATCCCGTCCGGCAAATGCACTTTTAATCGAATTGGTAATAGCTTCATTCAAAATCAAACCCACAGGGACTGCCTGAGCGACATCCAATTCTATAAAGTCAATTTTTGTATTAAAATCAATGCGGCTGCCCACATCAAAACTGTCTCTGAGATACTCTACAAGTTCTTCTATGTACACAAGCATTTCCACTTTTGCCACGCTTTGGGATTCATATAATTTCTGGTGAATTAAAGACATCGCGAACATTCTGTGCTGACTATGCCTGATCGCCTTCAACGCTGCCTCATTATCAATGAACGCTGATTGAGTATTTAATAGGCTCATTACAATCTGAAGATTGTTCTTGACGCGGTGGTGAATTTCCTTTAAAAGCCATTCCTTTTCGTTTAGAAGCTTACGCTGCTCCGAAATCAGACTTTCAAGCGATATGTTTTTTTGATTTATAACTTCTTGCTTCGCTTCGAGTTTCTTGTGGCTTTGCTGTTTGGTGTAATACCTGTAATATCCCATTCCCATTAAGAGAATCAGGAAAATTACACCCGCAATGATAATATTTCGGGTTTGCGCAGCTTCCTGAAGCTGCGTCTGATTTCTTAACAATTTGATGTCCTTTTCTTTCTTTTCCGTCTCATATTTTATTTTTAGTTCTTCAATCTGCCTGCTTTTTATTTCGTTAAAAACTGAATCTTTCAGAACGCCGTGTTTGCGAAAATGATCGATTGCCGAAACGTAATCCGAAGCTGCGGAATCAATTTTGAAAGACATTAAATGTGCACGTTGCAGAATCGAAACCGGAACAATTCCTGGTGGGGCAGCCAAAACCTGGGCAAGGTAAACGTCCGACTTATTGTACTGTTTGATATCAAAGTAGAATTTCCCGATCGCATAATAAACATATATTGCCCGGACCCCTCCAATTTTTTTACTCCAAACCGACATTTCCTCGAAATATCTTTCGGCCAGCGCGTATTCTTTTAAAGCATTGTAACAATGACCGAAACTCTCAGCAAACATTGTTTTGGTGACAGGATATACCGGAGGGTGTTTTTTCTCCTGACTTTGTAAAAAAGCCAGTGCCTGACGCTCTTTCCCCTGCGCGATTATTACGCGAACCGCATTGCGGACCGTGGCGGCATATAAATATTCAAATTCACCCTTCTCCTCTGTCTCTTTCAGGGATTTTTTATATTGTTCCAGGCTTTTTTCTTTGTCACCCATATCTCGGTAAATATTGCCAAAATAGAAATAAACAATGTCCAGATTGTTGTAACCCAGCTCCCCCTCCGCACTTGTCAAAGCCTCCATTCCATAATAAAGTGCTTTGCTAAAATCTCCCCGGAAATAATTCAAGGCCATGAGCCCGCTATATGCATCCTGCATTTTGGATGTGCCAATATCTTTTTTAAGATTTAATACCCGATTGTAAAGACTCTCGGCCTTTACCAGATTTCCCTTTTCCAGATAAGTGAAGTCAGCCATCAAAACGAGTATCTCGCTTTTTTTACTGCTGTCATTACCCTTCTCTGCAAAATCTAATGCTTTCTGGAAATATTTCATCATCTCGTCATAGTTTGCATCATCAACGAGCTGTGGTGAAAAATGTGCTTTGATACGCATGAAAGCTTCTCCAAACCTAAACCAGGCTGCACATAGTTCGTCATCCTCGGCCTTGTCGATACTTGCAATCACGCGGCGGAATATTCTTCTTCCGCTCCGAAGGTCATTTCGGTGGATAGCGGCAGCACCAAGGTTATATAAAGATTCCCGCCAATAATTTTTCAGCTTTGCCGAATTACTTAATGTGAGAGCTTTATTGAAATAGAATTCTGCCGTTTTTATTTCGCCGAGATTACCGCCCGGTTTATTGAGAAAATGCACCCCGGTTCTCAGAAGTTTTGTTATGTAATTGGTATCATTGCTTGTTTTCTTCAAGTGCTTTTTTAAATCATTGCCGCTAGCTTGTGCCGTTCCATCAAATTGTGTAACTGCAATTAAGAGAAACAGCCCCAGAATTTTATTCACGTGCTTCCACATAACTTTAAGCCAGGCAAGATAAAAACACCGCACTTGTCATTTAAACGTGCCGTAATTAATCCCGCATTCAGCACATTCTGAAAAAGTTAAAAACCTTTCCTTAAATCTATTAAATTCAGTAGTCCAAAATACATGAAATCAACATTCCATACGGTAAATCGATAAGATGTACATCATTTATAGCAATCCATACAACAAATTTGCGTATCAGTTGTAATCTCAACCTTTAACAATATACGTAAAAGGGCCGCTTTCTTTGAAAGCGGCCCTTTTAAACTAATTACTTCTGATCGTCAGTAGCCGTAAGCTGCAACCGTTTCTATCTTTTGTTTGTCAAACTCCAATCTTCCGTCATACCCATCAACCACCACAACATGAGCTCCCATTCCTGCAGCCTGTTTTTTCATTTTTTCAAGATCATGTGATTCAAAATTGGCCATTCCGTGCCGTTGGCGACCAGATTTGACTTTTATCTCACCTTTTTTTGTCAATCCCACAACCAAAAGCGGGTTGCTCGTCAATATAATTTTATGCCAGTCTTCCTCGCCATGAACCTCAACTTTTTGAGTTATTGGTTCTATGCGTCCGGATTTGTATATGATCTTTTCCACCTCCGCCCTTCCCAACTTTGACGAGTTTTTTGATTCCGCCTCCGTGTAGACAATCATGCTTTCTGTAATGTAGTTCACTTTGGCATCCAGCCTTGACCCATTGTGTTTGACAATAATATCCTGGCCATGTACTAGGCTGAATGAACTAAAAATAATTACAATTGCGAACAAGTATCTATTCACCTTATGGAGAGTTTAGGGTTATTATTTTGCAAATATATCACTAGAATTTATTCTATAAAAATAATCACTATAAATATCAAGAAATCAACTTAAATGACTTTTATGTAATTATATAGATATAAACTTAAATTATAATAATATTACCATAAAAATTCATCATGACTTCTAGTTATCTTTCTAATCCCTTGCCATTAAGTTAGCGTTTAACAGACTTATCTTAGAATTCACATATTTATTATTACATTTGAATAACAATTCCTGCCTACTCAACGAAAAACTTCTCAGTCTGTTAAAACACTGGGGAGAATGCATATAAGTCACTGAACTACAATAGATTACTTGTTGAGTTACCTCCTTTATTTAATGAACAAAGTCATAGAATTTCTTATCAAAGGCATAATAGCTTTGATCTGGCTTGGTGCCACTGTCATAACCTCTATTCTTCTTTCTCCATTTCTTCTGGTTGGATGGCTTTCCGGTGTAGTCCTCAAACAAGAACAGAAAAAAGATAATATACAAGAAGATTAATCCAATTTTTGGTCACATTTTTTCTACCGAGTACTTTAAAATTTCTATCGCCTGCTCCATTTCAGGCAGCGACAAATTTCCAAAACCCAGACGTATCGCTGTTACGTTTTCGGTCTGATATAACAATTTTTGAGGTAGATGAAGATTTTGGGCTGCACAATTTTTACTGATCCTCATCAGGTTCAATGCAGGATCCCATTTCGTCCAGATAGACAAGCCGCCGGAAGGCGAAGAAAACGACACATATTCTCCTAATTCAGAGGCTAATAATTGACATAAGGAATCTCTTCTTTCCTGATAAATTTTCACAGCCTTTTTAAGGTGACGCTGAATTTCCCTTTCTTCCAATAATTCCCCTAAGGCTTGTTCCATCAGCATATCGCCCTGCCGGTCAACAATCCGACGGAGTTTTCCAAGCTCCCGGATCAGATTTTCAGGAGCGACCAGATATCCGGACCGAAAACCGGGAGCGAGCGAATTACAGAACGATCCGATATAAACGACCATTCCATGACGATCCGCACTCGTAAGCGGCAGTACCGGGCTACTGCTGTAATGAAAATCGTAATCATAATCGTCTTCAAGGATTATGAATCCATATTGCACCGACAAGCTCAATAATTCCAATCGTCGCTCCGCACTTAAAGTCACTGTCGTGGGATAATGATGGTGCGGCGTGAGATACAACATCCTGATCTTTCTTGTCTCGCAAAGCTTTTTGATGGCTTCAACAGAAATCCCGTCCTCATCTACGGATACAGGGAGAATTCCAGCGCCAGCTTCCTGAAAAATCATGTTGGCAACATAATAACTCAGATCTCCCACAACAACCAGGTCACCTTTATCAATCAGTAAATTGGCCGCGAGGTAAATACTCATGTGTATGCCCTTGGTTGTCAAAATGTTTTGTCTGGTTATATGCAAGCCTCTCGTATTGTTCAGATAATTAGCCAGTGTATCCCGATAAAATTCATTGCCTTCTACATGCGAATATCCAAAATGTTTGTGGCTGCTTTTTCGTTTCAAAATTCCCCCATAAACCTTTGCCAGCCGGTCCAGCGGGGCAATTCTGATATCTGGTAAACCGTCAGTGAATTCCAGTGTTGCATTTGACCCGACTGCTGGAACATCAAGCAAAATGTTCTGTTTGATCTGAAAACCCGTTGTTGATGGATAACTGGTTAGAAACTCCGTATTATATTTCAAAGAATCCGAACGCTTCGCAGGTGATTTACTGCTCACAAAAGTCCCTTTATTAGGAATAATTTCTGTCCAACCCTGCGCATGAAGCTCGTCATAAACTGACACGATTGTTTTGCGATGAACTGCCAATTCCTGTGACAGTGCTCTGGATCCCGGCAACTGGATTCCAGGAATTAACACACCACGCTGAATGGCGTTGATCAGTTGATGCACAATCTGAAGATAAACGGGTGTTTCAAGCGAACGATCAATGATGACCATGCTTTGAAAAGGAATTTGAACCGGACTACTCATGCATCAAAATTAATAAACCTGAATCATCCGGCAAAAATCTTTTAGATATGGTTGATGATAAATTTTCCCGCGGTACAACTTACGGCTATTAGAAAGTCCGGCGGATTTTAACTTCAACAAATCTAAGGAAATTCATTATCCGTATATGATGACAAACGCACTGACTTATGAAATGGCTCATTCCTGTACTTTTCTGCTGTTTGTTATCTTCCTTTAAACTACCCAACGCAACGGTAGAAAAAGTAGATCTCAGCCAGTATGCCGGAACCTGGTATTCGCTTTACTCGATTCCTTCCAGCTACGACAAAGGAAGCAGGGAAACAACCGGAAAATATACATGGAACAAAAGCGGATATTATGATGTGGTAACATCTTACAAAAAGCCGGGAAGCGAAGAAGTGCATGCCATTAGTTCGAAGGTTTATCAGGTACCGGGCACAAATAACGCTCAGATGAAGGCTCAGTTTTTATGGCCATTCAAGATTGATTACTGGGTCATCGAACTTGCTTCTGATTATTCATACGTGGTAGTAGGGCATCCTGAACACAAATTTCTGTTCATTATGAGCCGTAAAAAATCCATCGACAGAAAATTATATTCCGATATCGTTGCCCGCTGTGAAGCCCGTGGTTATGATGTTTCCAAACTTACCTGTCAGAACCATAAAGAATAATATACCTGGCTGAATTTCAACTGGATAAATTGGTTTTAATTCCTTAAATTTGAATCTGCTCAGGTTTCAAATTTGGTGACATACCGGTTTTGGCTATGGTAAAAAAACTTTTATCCATTCTCCTGGTTTTTCTTTCGTCGTTTTGTCTGGCGAACTCGATTCTGATTCCCATGGATCAGAGCCAAACCAATCATTTAAAAGCATATGGACTAGCCTACACGCTCCTGAAAGATGAAGTCGATGTGGAATGGCTGCTCAATTACCGAGGGGGAAGCTTCATGATCCGGTATACTAAGGCAATTGAAAGCGAGTGCAAGCTCCGTGCTATTTCATTTGAAATAATTTCCGACGCTTCGAGCCAGCTGATCGTAACAAAAATTGCCGATCCAGACGTTAATATGGAGGTGATCAAACTGCATACCGCTGCAAAAATCGCAGTATATTCGCCTGTAAAGATTAGTCCGTCCGAATTTGAAAATACAGATGCCGTTCTGCTGGTTTTGAAATATGCTGAGATCCCTTTTGAAATTATTTACGATGAAGAAATCCTTAAAGGCGACTTGCCGAAATACGACTGGGTTCATTTGCATCATGAGGATTTCACCGGGCAGTTTGGAAGGAATTTGAGGCGAATGTCGGAAAACGATGTTAAAGCACAGGAAGCGATCGCCAGTCGTTATGGCTATGGTAAAGTTTCCCTGATGAAGTTGGCCGTTGCGAAAGCTATCAAGGAATTTTGCGCTGGCGGCGGCTTTTTATTCGCGATGTGTTCCGGCGCAGAAACTTTCGATATTGCCCTTTCAGCGGAGGGAATTGACATTGTCGATGAAATCGACGGCGATGGCTATGATCCTAATGCTCAGTCGAAGCTGGATTTTTCAAAAACTTTTGCATTCCAGAATTTCAAACTTCACCTGGATGACGATCAGGGAAGTTCCTTTTCAGACATCAATGCAACCGGTGGAAGATCATGGTATAGCGATAACGAGGATTATTTTTCTCTGTTTGATTTTTCTGCAAAATGGGATATTATCCCTTCAATGCTTACCCAAAACCATGAACATTTAATACGCGAATTTTTTGGTCAGACGAATGCTTTTACTAAAAATACAGTCAAACCAAACGTTCTGGTGATGGGAACGAGCAGCACTTCCGATCGTTATATCTACGGAGAACTTGGCCGGGGACAATGGACATTTTACGGTGGCCATGATCCCGAGGGGCGCCGCGGAGGAAACAGAAGAATGGCCACCGACCTTCATTTGTATCCCAATTCCCCAGGATACCGGTTGATTTTAAATAATGTATTATTCCCTTCTGCAAAAAAGAAGAAGAGAAAAACATGATTTATTAAAAACAAAAGAAATATAATTCCGTGCCCCGGCTTTAAATTTATATATTTCCCAAAACATCAATATTTCCGGATATGATCAGAATCAATCGCGCGGTATACGGTGTTACTTTTGGAAACAAGATTTTAAGGTGGGCAAAAAAGCAGTCGAATTTATATTTTTTGGAAATTACTTTGTCGGCGCCCTTGCGGTTGCGCTCTCGGTTGAATCTGCCTTTCAGTTACAGCTTCATTTCAACTCTGTATACTATTATCTACTGCTTTTTTTCGGCACAGTGATGTATTACACCTATGCCTATTCCGGAATTTTAAGCACCACAACATCTGTCAATCCGCGCACAGTCTGGTACGCCAGGCATCATACATTTATCCGGTATAGCCAGCCCATACTTCTAATTATTTGTATCGCATTATCACTTGTTTTAATTAGCAGATATTATCAAAATATTCTCCATTTGCCGCTGAAATACTGGCTCATTGTCGCCGTTGTTTCTCTCGCGGCGATTTTTTATTATGGTCTGTCTTTTTTAAAAATAAATCTGAGAAACACAGGCTGGCTGAAAGCCTTCATAATCGGTTTTGTCTGGGCCTGCTGCGTGAATCTATTGCCGCTGGTGATTTTGCAAATAGAGAGGGGAAATTACTATGCAGACCCCGTTTTGATGTCATGGCTTTTTTTGAAAAACTGGATGTTTTGCACGGTAAATGCCATTATGTTTGATCTTAAAGATTATGAAGATGATTCCAATCAACAGTTGAAAACATTCGTGGTTCGATACGGTTTAAAAAAAACAATTTTCTTCGTACTGACACCACTTTTGCTTATCGGCCTGATTTCACTGCTGTTTTTCGCGAATTTCAGGCATTTCAAACTAATCGTTTTACTATTCAACCTGACTCCCTTTATTTTGATGCTCGCCGTTGCCTGGACGATGCTGCGCCATAAAAATATTTTATACTATCTTATTGTCATCGACGGGTTGTTGCTGGTAAAAGCTTTCTGCGGTATCGCCGGCTCTCAATTCATTCACTAATTCCACTATCTGATGAGCCCGGATTTCAACAGCGTCGCAAAGCCCTATGACTATATCAGCCGGTTGGTTTTTGGAAATGCACTTGTTGAATCACAGGTCAGTCTGTTAAATCACATCCCGGGAAACAGCGTTATTTTAATTGTCGGCGGTGGAACAGGATGGATTTTGGAAGAAATATGCAAGATCCATAGTACGGGTTTAAAAATTGTTTATGTTGAAGTATCATCGAATATGATCGCGATGGCCAGGAAAAGAAACATCAAACAAAACAGTGTTTCTTTTATCCATAAACCTGTTGAAGAGTATAATCCTAACGAGCTTTTCGATATTATCATTACGCCGTTTTTCTTTGATTTATTTGTAAAAAAGATTGTAAAAAAGCTTTTTTCACATATCGATAAATCATTAAAACCACAGGGTTTGTGGTTGTACACCGATTTTATCCCACCGAAATATCAGACGAAACTCTGGCAAAAAATACTTTTAAAATCCATGTATCTGTTTTTTGGCGTATTAAGTCAAGTAGAAGCGAGTTCACTGGTTGATATGGATTATTATTTCGACAAAGGTTATAATCTTGTTACCGAAAACTGGTTTTACGGGAAATTTATACGAAGTAATATTTACAAAAAACAAGAAAGTAAAGACTTAAAAAACCAGCCAGATTGCGCAGAATAAAAACAATATTAAAAGCATTGGCCAGATAAACTTCCACCAGGCTTTAGGACTGACATTGGCAAGTGCCAGCGAAGGCAAAATCATTCCCGTTGGTGTGATCAGGCCCATAATCCCCATCCCAAATAAGTAGCTGTTAACAATATCTTTTCCCGGAACACCGGCCACGACGGCCAATGATCCCAGAATAGGCATCGTAACCACAGCCATACCGGATGATGATGGAATTACCAGAGTTAAGATCATATAAATAAATAGTAATGAAACGATAAATAACGAAGGAGGCATTTGATTGACTACGATTGAAGCATAATACAATAGCGACCCGCTGATATTTCCAGCATCCAAAATTATCGTTACGCCTCTTGCAACACCAATGATAAATGCGACACCAAGGAGGCTTTCAGCTCCTTTTATAAATTTTTCTATAAAATCTCTTTCGGTCATTCGCATTACCAATGCCACGGCGACAGCTGCCGCAACAAACAGCGCCGACATTTCCAGCAGCCACCAATCAAGAGCAAGGACTCCAAAAATCAATATCGAAAAAGTAGCGCCAAAGATCAATAGCAAAATGCCTGACTGACGATCCAGAGACTGCGGAAATTTATCGCCTTCACTGATCGACGGGTAAGGTGATTTCACTACACCATCGGTCAGATAAACAAGGGAAGTTGCCGGATCTTTTTTTACTTTTTTTGCGTACCTGACAACATAAGCGACGAAGATGGAGGTGGTAATAATCATTACGGCAAGGCGACCGTAGAGTCCATCTGCCCAGTTAATTCCAGCTGCATTTGAGGCAATAATCGTAGAAAAAGGATTTGAAAAGGAAGACAAATACCCAAGCGTATTGCCACCGTGAATGACAGCGACGGGAACAAGAAGATCGTAACCGGCGGCAAGGAAAAGCGGAATCAGTACCGGGTAAAAAACAAGCGCTTCCTCGGCCATTCCGAAGGAAGAGCCTCCGAGCGAGAACAAAAAAGTCAGCACGATTATAAGCCAGGCCTCCTGCCCTTTCATCCGGTAAGACAACGCGATCAACCCTTTATCCATGGCACCCGATGAATAAAAAACATGGATAAATCCTCCAATCATCAGTACAAAAAGGATGATATCAATCGTGTCATAAACTCCCTTTAAAGGTGCCTGAATGATATCGATAATTCCCTGGGAATTTTGCGGCAGGCGATGATAACTTCCCGGAACCGAAACCGGTTTTCTGATATCTCCCTGTTTGAATTTTTCAAGTTTGATAAGAATATGCAGACTATCAAGTGTGCTTTGTGTAAACGGCAAATGAATTTCCTGTTCCGCTCTGCTCAATTGAAAATTGTTTCCAGCATGATAAGAAAGTGTGTCATATTTCCCAGCGGGCACAAACCAGGTCGCCAATGCAGCGACAACAATGACAAACATCAATATCGTAATCGGCGTCGGAAGTTTTTTGATTGATGGCATTGGAAAGGGGCTTACTACTGAGTATTTAAATGTACAAGATTAATGGAAACAGCAGGAATTTCTGAAAAATATAATTTCTGACGGCATCCAAATACTGATCAAAGTCATCATGATTTCCCTCTCAGGTCATCTTCTCCCCCAACCTAATCCACCAAATTTGAATAACGTTTTTGATACGTGTCAGATTACACTTCACAGCCATTTAAAATATTGTTTCTCAACAAGATGTCAACTTTGCTTCAATCATGAAATCCGGCGACAATAATATCCTCGAAAAAGTAATTCATGAAAAACATACCTGTTACCATTGCGGAGAAGAGTGTCGGGAAGATATAGTCGAATTCGACGATCACGAATTCTGCTGTGACGGCTGTTCTGTTGTGTATGATCTTTTGAAAGAAAATGATCTTTGCCGTTACTATTCAATTGATGGTGCTCAGGGTATTTCTCCTGCTGAATCCTATTTTCCAGGCAAATATGATTACCTGGATCTGCCGGAAGTGCGTGAAAAAATACTTGAATTTACTGATGGAAAACTGGCCAGGGTCAATTGGCTCGTCCCCAAAATGCACTGCAGCTCCTGTATCTGGCTGCTCGAACAACTGAACCGGCTAAATCCGGCAATCCGCAGTTCTGTGGTAAATTTCCCTGAGAAAAAAGTGCGCATCACCTACGATTCACAACAAATAAGCCTGAGCGAACTCGCTGCGCTGATTACACAAATCGGTTATGAACCCTACATCAGCCTTAATGATGTCGAAGGAAAGCAGATCAAAAAGTGGAACAGAACTCGGTTATACAAAATCGGTATATCAGGTTTTGCTTTTGGCAACATTATGATGCTTAGCTTTCCTGAATATTTTCATTTGAGTGAAAGCAATTCCGACGAAAATCTTGGTATGCTTTTCAACATATTAAATCTGGTATTAAGCCTTCCGGTTTTTTTCTATTGTGCCGCGGATTTCTTCAAATCAGCCTGGTCTGCATTGAAGGGAAAATATCTGAATATTGATGCGCCGATTGCACTTGCCTTGCTGTGCGTTTTTCTCACCAGTTTATACCAAATCATCAGCCAGACGGGACCGGGTTACTTTGACTCACTTGCAGGAGCTGTGTTCTTTATGCTCATAGGCCGCTATTTTCAAGACAAAACCTACGCCGGAATTTCTTTCGACCGTGATTATAAATCTTACTTCCCAGTCGCTGTTACCGTTATAACGAATGGAATCGAAAACCGTAGGCCGATCACAGACCTTAAAACAGGAGAGAAAATGCTCGTCAGAAATCAGGAATTAATCCCAGCCGATTCCGTTCTAATAAGCCCGAGAGCATTAATCGATTACAGTTTTGTATCCGGAGAGTCAGAGCCAGTCGAGCGGAAAAAAGGCGATACCATTTACGCAGGCGGAAAACAGACAGGTTTGTCTGTTGAGTTGGAAGTATTGCGGCAGGTTTCGCAAAGTTACCTTACACAGCTTTGGAACAGCGATACATTCACACTTGAAAAAGAAAACCAAAACCAGACACTTGCAAGCCGGATCAATAAATATTTTTCCCTGATCGTATTCGGAATTGCAATTATAACATTTTCAATCTGGCTCCTGATTTTAAAGAACCCTGAGACGGCTTTCAATGCGTTTACGACTTGTCTGCTCGTCGCCTGTCCGTGTGCATTGCTTCTCTCCTCCACTTTCACGAATGGAAATCTACTAAGTCTGTTTGGGAGAAACAGGTTTTACCTAAAAAATGCACATGCAATCGAAAGGCTTTCAAAAATTGATACAATAGTGTTTGATAAAACAGGAACCATTACGCAAGTCAGTGACGCGGAAGTTGAATTTATTGGAGAAACTTTGACCAACGAAGAACTGGTCATGATTAAAACGCTGGCTTCACAATCTTCACATCCACTAAGCCGAATGTTGGTCAGGGAAATAAATGGTGTCAACGCCAGCAGACGTATACTCACTGCGTTTACCGAATATGAAGGCAAAGGTATGAAGGCTTTTTGGGGAAATGTGGAGGTGAAATTAGGTTCTGCAAAATGGGTAGACAGCCCAAATATTTCCGGACAGCCGGATAATGCCTCCCATGTTTACGTATCGGTTAATTCAAAAATTCGCGGATATTTTACGCTCAGAAGTAAATATCGCCCGGAACTACGGAAAACTGTCTCAATACTACAAAACTCGGGATTTGAAACATATCTTTTGTCGGGCGACAAACCAACCGACCGCACTTTCCTTACACCTGTTTTTGGTAACGAATCCAATCTGCTGTTTGAGCAAAAACCGGAAGAAAAATTAAGGTTTATTGAGCATTTGCAAAGTCAAAACCAAAGGAATGTTCTGATGATTGGTGACGGTTTAAATGATGCAGGAGCACTCCGTCAAAGCGATGTCGGACTTGCTGTCTCTGATGATATTAACAATTTCTCACCCGCCTGTGATGCCATTGTTGAAGGAAATCAACTTGTTCTTTTACCGGCATTTATTAGGCTCGCCAAAGCCGGACAGCAAATCATTAAGCTGAGTTTTGGCATTTCACTCTTTTATAATATCCTTGGATTAAGCTTTGCGGTATCAGGAAAATTGTCGCCGGTGATTGCCGCCATACTGATGCCTGTCAGTTCTATTACCATCGTGTTATTTACTACCCTGGCCAGCAACCTGGCAGCGAGAAAATACTTAAAATACTGATTAAGATCAGTTAAAACATGTATCAAATGTCATCGTTCAGGGAAGCCTTATACGGTAGTTTTGGGGTATCAAATAACAATCCGAAAGTCATGAGCGCCCTTTATATTTTAATCATAGCCAGCCTGTTTGTGGCCATTGGCTTCCTGGGAGCATTTATCTGGTCGGTCCGCCGGGGACATTTTGATGATGATTACACACCTTCCGTGCGCATTCTTCTGGATGAAACAGATACAAAAACAGGAACTCTCCAATAATCATTTTTAAGAAAACCTTCTCTGCATATTACCCAATTTTATTCACCATTCTTCGCTCAAAATTATGTCAAACCATCCTAATCCGGGTATCGCAACCGTCGAGCTGGACGAGTTTCAATATGACAACAAAATCGTACGAAACTTTGCCATCGCCACGATTTTGTTTGGACTTATCGGTATGCTTGTAGGCCTTTTGGCGGCATTGCAGCTGGTGTTTCCAGACCTTAATATGGATTTACCTTACCTTACTTTCAGCCGCATAAGACCGCTCCATACCAACGCTGTTATTTTTGCTTTTGTGGGTAATGGATTTTTTACCGGTTTGTATTATTCCGCACCGAGGGTGTTACGCACTCCTATGTGGAGCCCGGCTTTAAGTCGTTTCCATTTCTGGGCATGGCAGTTTATCATTGTCTGTGCTGCAATCACCCTTCCGATGGGATTAACAACTTCAAAGGAATATGCTGAGCTGGAATGGCCGCTTGATATTGCCATTGCAGTTGTCTGGGTTTCTGCTTTGATCAACCTCGTTATGACCACGATCAACCGTCGTGTTGAACATATTTATGCGGCCATCTGGTTTTATATTGCCTCATTTGTAACCGTCGCGATGCTGCATGTAGTCAACAGTATGGCACTTCCCATATCGTTTTTCAAAAGTTATTCCATGTATGCAGGTGTGCAGGATGCGCTTGTACAGTGGTGGTACGGGCACAATGCGGTCGCGTTTTTTCTGACCACGCCATATCTGGGTTTGATGTATTATTTTCTTCCCAAAGCTGCCAACCGCCCTGTTTATTCATACAGACTATCTATTGTACACTTCTGGTCACTGATTTTTCTTTACATCTGGGCAGGCCCTCACCATTTACTTTACACCGCTTTGCCGGAATGGGCGCAAACTCTCGGAACCGTATTTTCAGTCATGCTCATCGCCCCGTCATGGGGTGGTATGATGAACGGATTGATGACACTGCGCGGCGCATGGGATAAAGTGCGTGAAGATGTTGTTTTGAAATTCTTCGTCGTTGCAATTACGGCTTATGGTATGGCAACATTCGAAGGGCCGATGCTATCTTTCAAAAATGTGAACGCGATTGCGCACTATACCGACTGGATCGTTGCGCACGTACACGTCGGCGCTTTGGGATGGAATGGATTTTTAACCTTTGGTATGCTTTACTGGCTTTTCCCACGCTTGTATAATCGCCCGCTTTTTTCTTTAAAACTTGCCAATTTCCATTTCTGGATTGGAACACTTGGAATTCTTTTTTATACGATTCCAATGTACTGGGCTGGCTGGGTACAAAGTTCGATGTGGAAAGAATTTACACAGGAAGGTTTATTAAAATATCCGAATTTCCTTGAAACCGTCACGCAGTTAGCACCTTTATATTTTCTGAGAAGCGTTGGAGGCACTTTGTACATTGTCGGATTTATCGTAATGATCTACAATTTGTGGATGACTGCACTAAAAGGATCACTTGTTCAATCAGAAAATGCACGGGCAATGCCGCTTTCAGCGATCTGGCAGCCAGCAAAAAATGAATACTGGCACCGCAGATTGCTCGAACGCAAGCCTCTGGCGATTACCATTTTTGCGTTGATCGCCGTGGCCATCGGCGGGATGATTGAAATGATCCCGACGTTTATGATAGAGTCCAATGTTCCGACCATCGCCAGCGTAAAACCATATACACCACTCGAATTACAAGGCCGCGATATTTACGTAAGGGAGGGCTGTTACGTTTGCCATACCCAGATGATCCGGCCATTCCGTTCCGAAATTGAACGTTATGGAGAATATTCAAAATCGGGGGAATTCGTCTATGATTATCCGCATCAGTGGGGCTCCAAACGTACTGGTCCGGATTTGCACAGAGTGGGTGCAAAATATCCTGACTCTTGGCATTACAATCATATGGAAGATCCGACCTCTATGTCGCCAGGTTCGATTATGCCTCGTTATGGCTGGTTGCTGGAAGACGATCTGGATACCTCAACGACGGCTTCCAAGATCCGGGCCATGCAGACCCTGGGCGTGCCTTACGAAAAAGATTATGACAAGATTGCCAATTCAGAGCTGCAAAAACAAGCCCGGGAAATTCAGGGCAGATTAAAACAAAGTGGTATCAAGGCGAATGAAAATAAAGAAATTATCGCGCTGATCGCTTACCTGCAACGTCTTGGAACTGATATAAAAACGAATAAATGATCTGGGTTTCTGAGCGGCTGACCGGGCTGCTCAGAACAATTTCTTCCCAACATTTCACTAATATTTTCACATCATGAAATTTCGAACTTATCTGGAAACCATTGCGGGCGTTGAAATTTTCCCGCTGATTTCACTGCTCATATTCTTTATATTTTTTATCGGCCTTCTCGTTTACGTCGTTCGTCTTGACAAAAAATCAGTTAACGGAATGAAAAATATTCCACTGAATGATGGAAGTCTCAAAAAGGGAATTCTTTCTGTATTGCTGTTAACAGTTCTTTCTTCATCCGCTTTTGCACAAGAGCAACAAGAGGAAATAAGAGCGCTTTCGGGTACTGATCTACTGCTTTTACTATTGCTGGGAATGTTGTTTTTCGTGGCGGTTTTGGTTGTCATTTTGTTAATTAATGCACTTTCTGTTTTAAAACAAGTTACAAACGCAAATCCCGAAAAAGCATCCAAATCGATTTTACATGAAAATTGGTGGAAAAATTTTGGCGGCGTCGGCGTTTCATTAAGCGAAGAAAAACAGATTCTCATCGACGGCCACGACTATGATGGCATTCAGGAACTCGACAACCGTATGCCGCCATGGCTGCAATCCCTTTTTGTAACCACCGTCATCATTGCCATTCTCTATGCTTCTTATTATTTCAGCGGATTCGGTGATTTTCAAATCGCAGAACTGGATAAGGAGGTTGCGCAGGCAGAAATTGAGAAAAAAGCCTATCTGGAAAAAGTCGGATCCAGTATGGATGAAAATACTGTAACGCTTTTGACCGAAGCCAAAGGAATTGATCAGGGCAAAGCAATTTTTCAGGAAAAATGCACCGCTTGTCATGGTGCGGAAGCGGGCGGAAGTGTAGGCCCAAACCTGACCGACAGCTATTGGCTGCACGGCGGAGGAGTCAAAAATCTTTTCAAAGTGATCAAATATGGTGTACCTGAAAAAGGAATGATCTCCTGGGAAAAACAGCTTTCTCCGACCGACATCCAGAAAGTTGCCAGTTATGTTTTGTCATTAAAAGGAACAAAACCTGCAAATCCAAAAGAGCCTCAGGGGGATTTGTATGAGGAATCAAAAGCGGGCGGAGATAGTACGGTGGCACTTCAATAGCGGTCGGCGGTCGGCAAAAATTCGTTGCCCAAATCTATATACTGATTATAAAAATAGTAACCATTTTGGTTTATCGCAATCTCGAAAGCCGATTGCGGATGGCCGAAAGCCAAAAGATATGAAACCTACAGCCATCACCTCAGAAGATTCTTTTCGTGACCATTTCAGTGGTGTGAGCGAAGATGGCAAACGGAACTGGTTTTATCCGCAAAAACCAACAGGTTTGTGGCATAATCGCCGTGTGTTATTTACGATAGCAATTCTGACCATTTTGTTTGTCACGCCTTTTCTGAAATTCAACAACCAGCCGCTGTTGCTATTTAATGTTCTGGAAAGAAAATTCATCATTTTCGGTTTGTTCATCGGACCGCAGGATTACTGGCTATTTGGACTTACTATGTTGTCCTTCATGGTTTTCATCGTTCTTTTTACAACTATTTTTGGCAGATTATGGTGTGGCTGGGCTTGTCCTCAAACCGTTTTTATGGAAATGGTCTTTCGGAAAATCGAATATGCCATTGAAGGTGACAGAGGCAAACAGAAACTATTAAATAAAGCCCCGTGGACGGGCGGTAAAATTTTAAGAAAGACCGCCAAATACAGCGCATTTTTAGTGGTTTCATTTGTGATCGCAAACCTTCTTTTATCCTATGTGATCGGTGTCGATGAATTATCAAAAATCATCAGTGAACCAATCGATGAGCATATTCCGCTGTTTTCAGGAATTGTCATTTTCACTGCGGTTTTCTATTTCAATTTTGCCTGGCTGCGAGATCAGGCTTGTACAGTTGTTTGTCCTTACGGACGTCTGCAAGGCGTACTGATGGACAGGAATTCTATTGTTGTGGCCTATGATTACAAACGTGGAGAACCAAGAGAAAAGTTACACAAAGGGCATGACCGCAGCGCTGGTGATTGTATAAGCTGCTTTCAATGCGTTGCCGTCTGCCCTACCGGAATTGATATCAGAAACGGCACACAGATGGAATGTGTTAATTGTACCGCCTGCATCGATGCCTGTGATACAATGATGGATAAAGTTGGTTTTGACAAAGGTCTAATCAGGTATACTTCTGAAAATGCGATTGTAAGCGGTGTAAATAAATCGATCACAAATCGCACCCGTGCCTATACAGTTGTTCTCATCCTGTTATGGTCTGCGCTGGGTTACCTGATTGTGTCACGGAATGATACCCAGACAACACTTTTCCGCGCTCCCGGCAGCCATTATATTGAAAATAAAGATGGCACGATCAGCAATTTATACACCTTCAAAATTTTCAATAAGACCAATCAGGTTGTGAAGCCGACGATCAAACTGGATTCACCCAAAGGGACTTTGCTATTTGCAGGAAAACCTGATCTCACACTGGATGGCGCAGGGATGTCACAAGGAACTTTATTCATCATCATTCCAAAGGCTGCTTTGAAATCCAGAAAAACGAAACTGCGGCTATCAGTTTTTCAAGGAAAAGAAAAACTGGAAACATTCGAAACAACCTTTATGGCACCGGAAGAATAGACAGAATCCGGAAAGTTGTACGGCAAAATGAAAAGTAAAGGAGCGGCCAGATACTTGCAGTAAACCGTTTCAAAAATATTCAATTCTGCCTCAGCGCTCCGAAATAATTTATACACTAAATCCAAACAGCTAAGTCATGAAATTAAATTGGGGTGCAGGCATTGCGATTCTATATTCAGGATTCGTTGCCATGATACTGGTACTGGTTGGCATGAGTGCCAGTCAGAAAATTGATCTGGTGACAGACAATTACTATGCTGAAGAATTGCAGTTTCAGGATAAAATAAATAAATCTGAACGTGCGAAAGCATTAGAAGATCCGCTTAAATGGGAAGTAGATGAAAAGGGTATACTGATTCACTATCCAAAATCCTTTTCAGAAAAAAACCTCAGCGGCAAAGTAAATCTTTATTGCCCATCCGACGATTCAAAAGATTTACATTTTCAGGTTAGTACCAAAAATAATATACAATTTATCGCTTCATCAGAAATCCCTGACGGCCGATACTATTTGCAGATCGACTGGAAAAACGGAGAAGATACCTATTGGAACGAAGACTTGATCGTGATTAATAAAAATCCACAATAAAGGAGTATGTTAGGTGCACTTCCATATCTGGCATTTTCAATGGGGCTGATGAGCAGTTTTCACTGTATTGGTATGTGTGGACCCATTGCGCTGGCACTCCCCATTCAAAAAGGCAATAAATTTGTCCGGTTGTCGGGCTTGATGACGTATAATTTCGGGCGAGTTTCTACCTATGGATTTCTCGGATTGATTCTGGGTTCGATCGGGTCCTCGCTGGTCTGGATCGGCTATCTCCGTTACTTATCTGTTTTTTCCGGCCTCTTAATGTTGGGTTATGTTTTCTGGCCAGCCTATCTCGACCGTCGATTCCGAACGCCCCGGTTCTGGCAGAAATTCATTCATCAGATTAAAACCAGTATGGCTGAAATGCTTCGGAGCAAGTCTTTACCCGGTTGGCTCTTTCTGGGAATTTTAAATGGGTTATTACCGTGCGGTCTGGTTTATCTCGCATTGATCAGCTCGGTCGCAACCGGCGGACCGCTTAACGGAAGTTTGTTTATGCTATTGTTCGGAGCCGGAACCTTACCAGCTATGATGGCAGTCGGATTTTTTAAACAATGGTTTACAGCCTCGCTTCGAACAAAAATGAGAAAACTTACCCCGGTGCTGATTGCGACTGCCGGTATTTTACTCGTTGCCAGAGGATTGATGATCCAATCTCCAAGTTCTGCACAAGCTAACGTTCAGACAATTACCATTTGCCATGGTGAATAAGCAATTTCAATTTTTTAATCTCCTTCAATACCTCGTCAAAATAAGTTTTTAACATGACCTCTGTCATGTTTTTACCTCGGCCACCTGACTAGTTTTGACGTATAGAAATTAATTCATAACACGACTCCCATGGACAAGGATCTGCTATTTAAATACAACACTCCCGGGCCAAGATATACCAGTTACCCCACCGTTCCTTATTGGGATAAAACACCTCCAACAGAGCAGAAATGGAAGGAGCTGGCAAGCAATGCTTTTTCAATTTCTAACAACAAAGAAGGAATCAGTCTCTACATACATTTACCATTTTGCGAGAGTTTGTGTACCTATTGTGGCTGCAACACGCGTATTACTATAAATCATAAAGTTGAAGAAATATACATCAATGCAGTTTTGAAAGAATGGGAATTGTATTTCTCCATATTCGGTGAAACCAGGCCCGTGATCAGAGAAATACATTTAGGTGGAGGAACACCTACTTTTTTCAGCCCGGAAAACCTGACAAATCTTATCCAGGGATTGTTGAAAAATTCCAATGTCCACACGAAAGCCCAATTTAGTTTTGAAGCCCATCCGGGAAATACCACTGATGAACATTTGCAAGCTTTATATAATGTAGGCTTTCGCAGGATCAGTATCGGAGTTCAGGATTTTAACCCGCTGGTTCTGGCAGTAATCAACCGTCACCAAACCTACGATCAGATCAGTCGTCTTACTAAAAAAGCAAGAGAAATTGGTTATACCTCGGTCAATTATGACATCGTTTATGGCTTGCCTTTTCAGAAGGTTTGCACGATGATGGAGACGATCATGCGCGTTGTTCAACTCCGCCCCGACAGAATTGCATTTTACAGTTATGCACATATTCCATGGATAAAACCAGGTCAGCGAAAATATTCCGAAAAGGATTTGCCTGATGCCGACAAAAAAATGGCGATTTACGAAACTGGCCGAAACGCACTGGAACTTTCCGGTTATTACGATATCGGTATGGATCATTTCTCACTCGAAACTGACGAATTATATAAAGCGCAGCAGGAAGGCCGTTTACACCGAAATTTCATGGGTTACACAGATACCCACACACAGCTTTTGATTGGTCTGGGTGCTTCCTCTATCAGCGACAGCTGGACCGGTTATGTTCAGAACGAAAAAACAATTGAGGCATATTACGAAAAAATTAAAGCAGGCAGTCTTCCGGTTTTCAAAGGCCATAACTTAACAAAAAACGACCTGATTTTAAGAAAACACATTCTCAGGATCATGACGCAGTTTGAAACGACCTGGAAAAAAGAGGAGGAAGTTTGTGTTGATTTATACAAAGCAATCGATCGGCTATCCGAGATGCAATTTGATGATTTGGTAGAAATTGAGCCATTCCATCTGCGGGTTACTGAGAAGGGTAAAGCTTTTGTAAGAAACGTCTGTATGGCATTTGACGCAAAATTGGGAGAAGAATTACCGGCAACAACTCAATTCAGCCAGACCGTATGATATTAAAGTGACGGTAAATATATACTTCATTTACACATTCTGTTGTTCACCAATTTTTTCGTTTACGCATTAGGTTTTCCGTTTAGCTTGTTCCATCCAACTATCTCCTGTAACTTGGTATGTTTAGTACGTATATTGAAAAACAGACCGACGCCATGACACGGCACATTGAGATGCTAGACGCCCTATTTAAACATGCTACCGAAGGAATTGTTGTTGTAAATAAAGAAGGTGTGATTGTGATGTTGAATCCAAAAGCACTGGAACTATTTGGATTTGAGGAAGGAGAATTGGTTAATGAAAACATTGAATCACTGATCCCGAGAAGGTTAACTAAAAAACATGTGAGCCACCGCAACGCCTATCTCGAATCTCCTCACGCCCGCGGAATGGGAAGTTCACTGGAATTGTTTGCGAGGCGGAAAGATGGAAGCGAGTTTCCGGTGGAAGTGAGTCTGAGCCCTTTCAAAACCAGTGAAGGACAATTTGTTGTAAGTTTTGTCATTGATATCACTGAGAGAAAAAAACAAGAAAATATCATCCAGGAAGCCAATAAGGAAATTCAGAAACTGAACTCCGAATTGGAAGAACGCGTAAATCAAAGAACGGAGGAATTGGCAAAAGCGATACGTAAAATCGAACAATCACAGGAGGAAGTGATGCGCGCGTTGAAAAAGGAAAGGGAATTAAATAACATGAAAAGCCAGTTTGTTACGATCGCTTCGCATGAATTCCGGACGCCCCTTGCAACGATCTTGTCATCCGCTGCCCTGATTGGCCGGTATGCAAAATCGGAAGAGGAAGACAAAAGACAAAAACATGTCTCGCGTATCAAGTCGGCAGTAACGAACCTGACGGAGATACTAAATGATTTTATGTCAATCGGAAAGCTTGAAGAAGGACGTATTCATAGTGTTCCTGTTTTTACCATGTTGCCCGATTTTTGCCAGGGATTAACGGAAGAAATTAAAGGTTTGTGCAAGGAAGGACAGCAGATCTTGTTTACGCACGAAGGCAATTCTGAGGTTTGGGTTGATAAACAATTGCTTCGTAATGTTATTTTTAACCTTCTTTCTAACGCAATAAAATATTCAGATCCTTATAAACTAATCAGACTGAACGTTAAAGCTGACGGAAAAATCATATTTATAGAAATCATCGATCAGGGAATAGGAATTCCTGAAAGCGATCAGATTCATATTTTTGACCGTTTTTTCCGCGCACAAAATGCGGGTAACGCGCAAGGAACAGGCCTGGGACTTAACATTGTCCAAAATTATGTTGACCTGATGGGAGGCGAAGTTTCATTTATCAGTACCATGGGAAAAGGTACCACTTTTACAATAAAACTCCCTGATCACCTACCCACAAATTAATTACCTCGACAAAAAATGGAAACGAAGAGAATTCTTTTGATAGAAGACAATCCTGAGATGCGTGAAAACACGGCTGAAATTCTTGAATTGGCCAATTATCACGTTTTGACAGCGCAAAATGGAAAAGAAGGTGTTCATATTGCGCATCACGAAAAACCGGATCTGATCATTTGTGATATCATGATGCCGGAACTGGATGGGTATGGCGTATTGCATATGCTCGGAAAGGATGACCTCACTGCCAATATTCCATTTGTATTCCTAACGGCAAAGGCTGAAAAAAATGATTATCGGAAAGGTATGACCATGGGAGCAGACGATTATCTGACCAAACCATATGATGATGTCGAGTTATTAAATGCTGTTGAAATCAGGTTGAAGAAAAGTGAAAGATTAAAAGGGCAATTTACACGGACTGCGGAAGGACTGGACGAGTTTATTCATGAGGCAAAATCTTTTGATCTGATCACGAAACTGGCGGATGATAAAAAAACTAAAGTTTTAAAAAAGAAGGAAACCATTTACACCGAGGGTAGTTTTCCGTCGAATGTATTTTTTCTTCAAAAAGGAAAAGTAAAAGCTTACAAATCGAACGACAACGGCAAGGAATACATTACTGATTTATATAAGGAAGGAGACTTCTTTGGTTATCTTGATCTTTTGCAGGGAGAATCTTATCAGGAAACGACCATTTCTCTGGAAAAATCAGAAGTAGCCATGATCCCGAAAGACGACTTTTTCAATCTGCTTCAAGGCAATCGGGAAGTGGCAACTAAATTCATTAAGATGCTTTCCAACGAGATAAAAGACCGGGAAGACAGACTCTTGCAACTGGCATATAACTCGGTGAGAAAACGTGTTGCGCAAGCACTGGTTATGCTCGTTCAGCGTTATCAGGAAGATAAGTCCAAACCATTTTCCATGGCGATTACGCGGGAAGATATTGCCTCTATGGTCGGCACGGCAACAGAAACGGTAATCAGAACTTTATCTGATTTTAAAGATGAAAAGCTGGTAGATATGAAGGGCAGCCTGATAACGGTTCTCGACTATGAAAAACTTGTCCGTATGCGAAATTAGATTAAACCAGCAATGGCGTTTTCATTAGATTTTTCATTTCAACAAGACTGGATATCATCAGTTTATCCATGATTCTGGACTTATACAAAGCGATTGCCGAAATATGAAGGGATAAAATTTCAGCGATTGCGGCAGGAGATTCATCTTTTACCAGGTGTGAAAAAATTTCGAACTCCCTTTCGCTGAGACTTTCAAAACGATCTGCTTTTTTATTATACAATGCGTCTTCCACGATCAACTCAATCATTTCCAGACTGATATACCATTTCCCGGAAACGACCGTTTGACAAGCCCTTATAATTTCATCGGGATCATCTTGTTTAATAAAACAATAGCCATTCAAGCCGCTGGTCAGATATCTTTTAATAAGTGTATATTCCAAAATTTGAGAATAAGCAAGAATAGGAAGAGTTTGGCTATAAACCCTTAATCTCCTGATTAATCCCAACATATCGGTATTTGGAACAGCGAGATTTATAACGATAATGCTGTAGGAAACGTTAGTAACTTTTTTTAATCCCTCGGCAGCATTTTCGATATTATCAATGACTACTGCTGCGTCTTGGTGTTCTTCAAAAAGCTTTTTCAAATTCGAATACATATCCGAATCGTTGTCCATTAGAAGTATTCGTCGCATAACTTTCTTATTTAAGGAGGGGTCGGTTTTCGCTGCGCGCCGGACAGCATAAAAGAATTCAAGTTATGGCATCGCGCAAATATAGTTTTCTTTACCTGAACAACAGATAGTTGTAATTCAGGTTGTTTGTAGAAATATATCGACAAACCAGGCTTCAAACTATATTAATTTTTCTTGGGAAGATAATCTACCATCAATGCTCCTGCCCGCTGAGAAGCACCTGCTCCGCCAACTAGCGACTGCAATTTGGCATACTGCATGAGCTGAGTTTCTCTCTTGGCTCCGCCTGGAAGAATAGCGGATAATTCAGCAACCAATTCTTGTTCATTCAATTCGTCCTGAATCAGTTCCCGGACAACTTCGTTTTCCATGATCAGATTGACCAGAGAAATAAAAGGAACTTTGATCAGTCTTTTGGCAACAGCATAGGAGAATCCGCTGGTTTTGTAACATACGACTTCCGGAATATTTAAAAGCGCCGTTTCGAGGGTAGCTGTGCCCGAAGTGACCAAAGCGGCTTCGGAAACTGATAGAAGGTCGTAGGTAGCTTCATAAACAATAGAAACATTATCTATCGCGTCGTACTTTTGATAAAGCGAAGCCGGAAGATTTTGGACACCTGCGATTACGAACTGATGATCAGAAAAATGTGGCTGAACCGTCAGCATCAGATCCAGCATATTGATAATTTCCTGTCGCCGGCTGCCCGGCAGCAAAGCTATTATCGGGCGGTTTTCATCAAGGTTATTTTTCTTTCTAAAATCAGGATCGGGTTTGAAAGCATCGATTGCATCCATCAGCGGATTTCCAACATAGTCTACGTTGAAATCAAATTTTTTGTAAAAATCAATTTCAAATGGAAAGATCACAAACATCTGATCGACGTTTTTCTTGATTTTCCAGGCACGTTTCTGGTTCCATGCCCACACTTTAGGAGAAATGTAATAGAAGGTTTTTATTCCGTTTTCTTTACCAAAAGCGGCGATTCGCAGATTAAAACCAGGATAATCAATCAGGATGATCACGTCCGGTTTGTAATCGAGAATATCTTTTTTGCACTTTTTCAGAAAGCCTGCAATTTTTCGGATGTTAAGCGCAACTTCAAGGAAACCCATGAAAGCCGTATCCTTATAGTGCGTAACCAGATCAATTCCCTCATTCTGCATCATATCCCCACCCCAACCACGAAACTTCGCTTCGGGATCATTGGCTTTAATTCCTTTCATCAGGTTTGCGCCGTGCAGATCTCCGGAACGTTCGCCGGCAATGAGGTAATATTTCATGCTTAAAAGTTAATTGAGAAGAAAAAACAAGACCTGAAAATCATCATAACTGTGAAGCTTTCCAGGTCTTTACGCAAAATTATTCACCGTAGTATTCAACAAAATTTTTCGGCGTTTCTACCAGTTTAATATAGTGCAGGCTCGAACCCGGAGATACTTCCTGAATGGCTGGCGCAAGAATATTCCAGATTTCCATTACAAAAATTTCACAGGAAGCCATTTTTCCCTGCATGAAGTCGACGTCAAGATTGAGATTTTTGTGATCCACTTTGTCGACCACTTTCTCCTTCACCAGATCACCCAAAACTTTAAGATCTATAACAAAACCCGTATCCGGATCTGGTTTTCCTTTTACAGTAACGATCAATTCAAAATTATGTCCATGCCAGTTATTGTTGGCACAAGGGCCAAATACTTCCTGATTTTTCTCATCTGACCACGCCGGGTTAAAAAGTCGGTGTGCTGCATTGAAATGCTCTTTTCGCGTTACGTAAATCATAAATTTTTTCTTCCCTGTGTAATAATGTTACAAAATTACATCTTGTATCGGTAGTTTTGTAAAATTATAAGCAGTAAACTAAAAAAAATACAATTTAATAGCGAAATTCGTGAGTAGATTGATAAAAAGAATGACTCTTGTTTTGCATTCTTTTTACAGTTTGAGCTCATTAAACAAATAATCTTTCCATATGATTATAGTAACAGGTGCAGCCGGATTTATCGGTAGCGGTCTGATTAGCAGACTAAACCAGGAAGGCTTCAGTAGCATTATTGCAGTAGATGATTTTTCAAAAATTGAAAAAGCGGAAAATCTTGTAGGAAAAACGATAAAAGAACGCGTTGAACGCAACTCTTTTTTTGAATGGCTTGACAAAAATAATCAGGAAGTCGAATTTATTTTCCATATCGGTGCGAGAACCGACACAACAGAATTTGATAAAAATATATTTGACGAGCTCAATCTGAATTATTCTAAAGAAATCTGGGAAAAATGCGTTTCCTATCAGATTCCATTAGTATATGCCTCATCTGCCGCAACCTATGGTTTAGGGGAATTGGGATATGACGACAACGAATCGCTGATTCCGCAATTGAAACCGCTAAATCCTTACGGAGATTCAAAGAATGATTTCGATATATGGGCGTTGCAGCAGGAGAAAAAACCTTTCTTCTGGGCTGGTCTTAAATTCTTCAACGTATACGGCCCCAACGAA
The DNA here is from genome assembly GCF_900108855.1 of Dyadobacter koreensis. Lineage (GTDB taxonomy): Bacteria > Bacteroidota > Bacteroidia > Cytophagales > Spirosomataceae > Dyadobacter > Dyadobacter koreensis. The sequence goes on along the minus strand of NZ_FNXY01000002.1, from coordinate 664,688 downwards.
TATCACAAGGGACGTATGGCTTCGGTTATTTTCCACGCATTTAACCAGATCAAAGCGACCGACAAAATGAAATTATTCCGTTCTCATAACCCTAATTTCAAGGATGGAGAGCAGATGCGTGATTTTATTTACGTAAAGGACCTGATCGAAGTTTGTCTGTTTTTTATGCACCATCGCAAAGACTCGGGCATTTATAACCTTGGAAGCGGAAAGGCGCGCACGTTTAAAGATCTTGTGACGAGCACTTTTGTTGCTATGGACAAAACGCCGGATATCAGTTTCATTGATACACCGGAAGACATCCGTGACAAATATCAGTATTTTACTCAGGCAAATATGGGTAAATTGCGCTCTATCGGATTTACAAGGCCTTTTCATACCCTTGAAGAAGGTGTTAGCGAATACGTAAAAGATTATCTTTCGTCAGGAAGTTACCTTTAATTTTCAACGGTCTAAATAACCGATTTTAAATCACAAGTTATGACAGTGGTCATAACTTGTGCATATTTTTATGTATTTTTGAGTCTATATTTAAACTCAATGTCATTTCTGTGTGTTATTGAAACAACGACAACCATAGCGTGATATAATTAAGACTATGAGCAAAGAAGAAGAATTGTTGGAGGAAATCACCAGTTCGGAATACAAATACGGATTTGTAACTGATATTGAAGCAGACGAAGCTCCTATGGGCTTGGATGAGAGCACTATACGGTTTATTTCCGCAAAAAAGAATGAACCTGAATGGATGTTGGAATGGCGTTTGAAAGCATTTACGATGTGGCAGAAAATGCCTGAGCCAAAATGGCCAAATGTTCACTATCCAAAAATTGATTTTCAGGGTATTAAGTATTACTCAGCCCCGAAAAAGAAAAAAGTTGTTGAAAGTCTGGACGATATTGATCCTGAATTACGTGACACTTTCCAGCGTTTGGGAATTTCATTGAATGAGCAAAAAAGACTTTCCGGGGTTTCCATCGCGGTTGATGCAGTTATGGACTCTGAATCTGTATTTACAACTTTTAAAGAATCACTGAGAGAAAAGGGAATTATTTTCTGCTCGATCAGCGAGGCAATACGCGAACATCCGGATCTTGTCAAAAAATATCTGGGATCAGTTGTTCCGCCAAAAGATAATTTCTACGCGGCTTTGAACGCAGCTGTTTTCTCTGACGGATCATTCGTTTATATTCCGAAAGGTGTTAAGTGCCCGATGGAGCTTTCTACGTATTTCCGTATCAATGCGGCAGGTACTGGTCAGTTCGAACGCACGTTGATCGTGGCAGATGCTGACAGCCATGTGAGCTATCTTGAAGGCTGCACGGCACCGATGCGTGATGAAAATCAGTTACACGCTGCCGTTGTTGAAATCTTTGCGCATGAAAATGCGAACGTTAAATATTCGACCGTTCAGAACTGGTATCCTGGTGATAAAGATGGAAAAGGTGGTATCTACAACTTCGTTACAAAACGCGGTCTGTGCGATGGTGCGTTCTCTAAAATTTCCTGGACTCAGGTTGAAACAGGTTCTGCCATCACATGGAAGTACCCGTCTGTCATACTGAAAGGTGATAATTCAATCGGAGAATTTTATTCTGTTGCTGTGACTAACAATATGCAGCAAGCTGATACCGGAACGAAAATGATCCACATTGGTAAAAATACCAAGAGCCGTATCGTTTCAAAAGGTATCTCGGCAGGAAAAAGCCAGAACTCATACAGAGGTTTAGTTCAAGTTTTCAAAAAAGCAGAAAAGGCTCGGAATTTCTCGCAATGTGACTCATTATTGCTGGGCGATAAATGCGGTGCGCATACTTTCCCCTACATTGAAGTTAGTAATCCTTCGGCGACAGTTGAACACGAAGCGACGACTTCTAAAATCGGAGAAGATATATTATTTTATTGCAACCAGCGCGGAATTCCTACGGAACAAGCGGTTGCTTTGATTGTAAATGGATACGCAAAAGAGGTTTTAAACCAACTCCCGATGGAATTTGCCGTAGAAGCTCAGAAACTACTGGAAATCAGTCTGGAAGGAAGTGTAGGATAAGTTGTTTGCCTTTCATTTTTTCAAGTAATACCAAAAAGCCTTTGAGAAATCAAAGGCTTTTTGTATTTTATTGGTATTATTATATTTCCCGCAAAATACCAATCCTCAATGACCCACGTTCCACAGCTAATTGTAGACCTTTCTTTAATCCTGACAATGGCTGGTGTTATCACCATTATTTTTAAAAAATTAAAGCAGCCTATCGTCCTTGGATATATACTTGCCGGTTTGCTGGTAGGTCCTAATTTTACTATTTTCCCAACAATCACCGATATTAAAACCATTGAAATCTGGGCAGAAATCGGTGTGATCTTCCTTCTTTTCAATCTGGGGCTAGAATTTAGTTTTAAAAAACTGGTCAAAGTCGGAAGTACTGCTGCTATAACCGGTTTGTTTGAAGTTACACTTATGCTGGTCACCGGTTTCATTACCGGACAGCTTTTAGGCTGGGATAAAATAGACAGTTTATTTCTGGGAGGCATAATTGCTATCTCGTCCACCACCATTATTTTCCGTGCCTTTGAAGAGCTTGGCTTGAAAACGCAACAATTTACCAGTGTCGTTTTCGGGATCCTTGTGATTGAAGATCTGACTGCTGTATTATTGATGGTCTTGTTATCGACGCTTTCCATAAGTCAGCAATTTGCCGGAATTGAGATGCTGGAATCAATTGCGAAACTATTTTTCTTCCTGATTTTATGGTTCTTGGGAGGAATATTTATTTTCCCAACATTGCTCCGCCGCTTTCGAAATCTAATGAACGATGAAAGTGTTCTGATTACTTCTATCGCGTTATGTTTCGGAATGGTTTTTCTGGTTACCAAAGCAGGTTTCTCTGCCGCCCTTGGGGCATTTATTATGGGCTCAATTCTTGCAGAAACAACGCACGCTGAAAAGATAGAGCATTTATTAAAACCGGTGAAAGATCTTTTTGGGGCAATTTTCTTCATATCCGTAGGTATGTTGATCAACCCGAAATTATTGGTTGAATATGCTGTCCCTACCGCTATTTTAGTTTTCGTCGTGATTCTGGGTAAAACAACTTATGTAACGATCGGTGCAGTTATTTCCGGTCAGCCCTTAAAAAAATCCATTCAGGCCGGTATGAGTTTATCACAAATCGGTGAATTTTCATTCATTATCGCCAACCTGGGATTATCGCTGAAGGTAACAAGCGAGTTTTTATATCCTATTGCAGTTGGAGTTTCAGTAATCACTACGTTCACGACACCATATATGATGAAAGCTTCCGAGCCCTTTTATGAATGGCTCGACAAGCACATTCCAGAAAAATGGAGAAACAAATTGAACCGGTATAGTACAAGTACTGCGACCATCGCCAAAAACACGCATTGGAAAATTATTCTCCAATCTTATGCGCAGACCGTCGTTTTAAATTCAGTAGTAATTGTTGGAATTATTCTTATTTCGGCAAAGCAAATTTCTCCTTTAATTTATCAGCGAATACCCGAAAGCGATTTTTCAAGATGTTCGATCTTCGGAGTAACGTTTCTGTTTATTTCTCCATTTGTCTGGGCATTGATCTTCAAACGATCCAACACAAAAGCATATTCCGCACTATGGCTGAGCCGTAAATTCAGTCGTGGCCCTTTATTATTGCTGGAACTATCAAGGGTATTAATCGGAATAATCCTGATGGCCGTATTACTTGATTCATTTTTCGCCACACCAACTGCGCTTATGGTTGCGGGTGGAATAATGATCCTGGCCGTTGCATTATTCTACCAGCGGCTGCAATTATTTTATAGTCGTATTGAGGAACGTTTTTTACAAAATCTGAACGCCAGACAACTTGAAGGAAGCGGTAAATCAAAAAAAATACTTCTTCCGTGGGACGCTCACTTTGCATTTCTGGAGGTTAGTCCTGACTCCTCGCTTATCGGTAAAAGTTTGCAGGAACTGGGAATCCGGGAACGTTTCGGTATCAATGTCGTCCTGATAGAGCGCGGGACGAAAACAATTCAACTTCCCCGCCCGACAGAAGTTCTTTATCCCTATGATCGCATTGAAGTAATTGGAACGGATGATCAGCTGGATAATTTCCGCGGGCATATCGAGATCAGCAGAGACGGCGGAGCCTATCTGGCTCAGGAGGATAAAATCACCCTGCAACGAATTGAGGTAAAAAGTGAATTTAATATTATCGGAAAATCGATTCGAAATAGTCATATCCGTGAATCAACGCACGGTATGGTCGTAGGACTGGAACGGAACGGGGAACGCATTCTTAACCCGGATTCTTCTGTTATCATAGAGCCGGAGGATGTACTCTGGGTTGCCGGCGAGAAGGATTTGATTAAGGAATATATTCAGAGGAAGGATAGTATCTGGTAGAAAATGCCACTGCCATTATTCAAGGCTTACATAATTTCGGCAAAGACAAAAAATAGCGTTAATATTAACGTTAATGTATTCATACCTAAATACATGATATACGGAACTGCACCCGTGCAAATTACAAATCGTAAGGCCCGCAAGCTCTCGGAAGATCTTGAAGATTTACATCTTATAAAACTTTTAAAATCAGAGCAACAACCTGTCCGAAAACTTTCAGAAAAGTATTTGGGTAAATTGTCATCCGATGTCGCTAATGATATGCTAGTTCATCTAAAACAAAGCAGAGACGAATGGAAAAATCGAAATACCTGATTGATACTGATAGCGTAATCGATTATCTTAATAATAATTTGCCTGATTCCGGAAGTCAATTTCTTTCAAAAGTTGTTGACGATGTACCCGTCTTATCCGTAATTTCTAAAATAGGAATACTCGGTTTTTAGGCACCTGAAAAATCTTATCGAATTCTTCTTGATTTCATAGATGATTTGTTTTCGGATTAACCGAAGAAGTAGTTGGTAAGACTATCAATCTTCGAAAAGCAAATAAAATTAAATTGCCAGACGCCATCATTGCTGCAACTGCTCTTGTATGAATACGTTTTGATTTCAAGAAATACCTCAGATTTTAAAAATATTGCTGGTTTAAAGGTAATTAATCCTCATGAGTTGTAAAGTAACTCCGGCAACAACCCTTGCAACCCACCGGTATGAACAGCCACGATGCAACTGCCTTTCTTAAAAAATCCCCGGGCCATTAAATCATACAGGCCAAAAAACATTTTCCCAGTATAAACCTGCTCTAATTGGATGTTATGATCATACTTGAATTTTGTGATAAAATCAAGAAGTTCAGGCGTATGACGGGCGTATCCCCCAAAATGATATTCAGTAAAAAGCACGAATTGACCATTGTCTTTACTCCCACGAATTAACTCCATAATATCATTTTCTAAAAATGCCCCGCCTTTTAAAGAAGAAAAAGCCAGCACGTCAGATCCTGATGTAAGAATTCCTGCCGAAGTTCCCCCGGTACCAAGAGCGACCGCATAATAATCCGGTTTGGAATTTAACTGCTGCTCAACCTCAATTGTCATTTCCCGAACACCTTTCAGGGCCAATTCCGACGTTCCTCCTTCCGGAATGACAAAAGGATTTCCGAATTTTTCACGCAACTGATCAACATATTCCGAAGAATTTCTCAGCTTATATTCTTCTCTTGAAACATAATGCAACTGCATTCCGTGCTCCTCACAAAATTGCAGCGTCGGCGATTTCCTTTCCCCAGGATCTTCGCCTCTGATGATACCAATCGTTTTGAAACCAAGATTGGCCCCCGCCGCTGCCGTAGCATAAATATGGTTCGAAAATGCACCTCCAAAAGTCAGAAGTGTTGTTGCGCCCAGCTCCTTTGCTTGCTGAAGACTATATTTCAACTTTCTCCATTTGTTCCCCGAAACAGTCGGATGGACCAGATCATCTCGTTTTATAAACAAATGAACTCCTGCCTTTTTAATAACGATATCTGAAAGCTCCTGAATAGGTGTCGGTAAAGAAGGAACCAGTAAGTCCACGAATTTTGATAGTTTTGTAAAAGAAATAAACTTAGGATGTAAGCGATATGCCCGGGAAGTTTTTGCCTGCAATAGCTTGCGTTACTCAATTTACACCATTCCAGATGTCATTAGAAGTAATTGATAATAGTGCCGACGAAGAAGACGATTTATTTGAACATTACCGGATTGTAGCCGACAAAGGTCAAACGTTGATGCGTTTGGATAAGTTTTTAAATATCCATGTTCCCAATGCTTCCCGCACAAAAATACAAAATGGTATCGAAGCAGAGTCAGTAAAAGTGAATGGACTCGCTGTCAAATCAAGTTATAAGGTAAAACCTCTCGATGTTATCACGTTGCTGCTTCCACAGCCTCCCCGTGATACAGAGATTATTCCGGAAAATATTCCACTTGATATTATTTATGAAGATGATGTCTTGCTGCTGGTCAATAAACCAACAGGAATGGTAGTTCATCCGGCTTTCGGAAACTGGACCGGTACTTTGATCAATGCCTTGGTATACCATTTTCAAAATTTGCCAACCGGCAGAAATGGCGAAGGTCGGCCGGGACTGGTGCACCGGATCGATAAAGATACTTCGGGTTTGCTTGTGATTGCGAAGACTGAGTTTGCCATGACCTTTCTGGCGAGACAGTTTTCAGATCATACAATTGAAAGGACTTACAATGCGCTGATCTGGGGTGAACCTAAGGAAGTCAAGGGAACGATTACGGGCCATATTGGTCGCAGTGCGCGTGACAGGCGTGTTATGGATATTTTTGAAGACGGATCGCAAGGCAAGCACGCAATTACGCACTATGAAGTTATCAAACCGCTACGTTATGTTTCGCTGATTAAATGTAATCTTGAAACGGGCCGGACTCACCAGATCCGTGCGCATATGAAACACATCGGTCATCCTATTTTTAATGACACAGTTTACGGTGGTGATAAAATTTTGAGAGGCGGAACTACGGGCAGTTTTAAGGTTTTTGTTGAAAATAATTTTAAATTACTCCCTGGACAGGCACTGCACGCAAAATCTCTGGGTTTTATCCATCCGACAACAAAAGAGTGGATGCAATTTGATACCGCACTCCCCGAAAATTTTCAGACTATCGTGGATAAGTGGGAAAATTTTGTGAAGTATCAATAAGCGAATGCAGTAGATATTAGTTATTTACATGTTTTAATTACAAAATCTTTGCTCATGAATATTACCACCCGTCAAGGTACACTTGAAGATATCCCAGCCATTTTTGAATTAGTAAAAGAACTTGCCATTTTTGAAAGAGCACTTGATCAGGTTAGCAATAACGTCGACAAGATGTCGCGGGATTTTAAAGAAAATCTGTTTGAATTTTTCGTTGCAGAAGTCGATTCGAAAATCATCGGATTGTCTCTGTATTACTTTCGGTACTCAACCTGGAAAGGTAAAAGATTATATATGGAAGACATTATCGTAACCGAAGAAATGCGCGGTAACGGAATTGGAAAAGTCTTATTTGATGCAACAGTTGCGGCAGCTAAAAGAACAGGTTCAACAGGTATGATGTGGCAGGTTTTGGATTGGAATACTTCTGCTGTTGGTTTTTACCGTAAATATGGCACAAATTTCGATGACGAATGGATCAACTGCAACCTTGATTTTTAAAAAAGTTACGCAGCTAAAACTGATATATATATAAGACCGGATTTACTTCAATAAATCCGGTCTTCTTTCTTTGGTCCTTTTGATAGATTGTTCGTAACGCCATTCTTCCACTTTGGCTTCATGCCCCGATAGTAATATTTCAGGAACAACATTTCCTTCAAAGTCAAACGGACGCGAATAAACCGGCGGCGCCAGTAAATTGTCCTGGAAGGAGTCTGTTAATGCAGAAGTTTCGTCATTGAGCACGCCGGGCAACAACCGAATAATCGCGTCTGCCAGAACTGCTGCTGCCAATTCTCCTCCGGATAGTACGTAATCTCCAATACTTATTTCCTTTGTAATAAACAGGTCACGCACCCGCTGATCCACACCTTTGTAATGTCCGCAAAGCATGATCAAGTTTCCCTTTAATGAAAGCTGATTGACCATTTTCTGCTCCATCAGTTCTCCGTCCGGTGTCAGATAAATAATTTCATCGTAAGCTCTCTCCGCCTGCAAAGCACGGATGCACCCGGCAATTGGCTCAATTTGCAGTACCATTCCTGCCCCGCCTCCAAAAGCGTAATCATCAATCGATCGATGCTTATTTACAGAGTAATCCCGCAAGTCATGTACGACAACCTCTACATATTTTCCCTCCTGCGCACGTTTCAAAATCGAATGCGCAAAAAAGCTGTCCAGGAGGTTAGGAACACAGGAAATTATATCAATCCGCATCGTCAGGAGTATTATCGTCAGAAGAATTGTCCAAATAAACTTCCAGTAAGCCTTCCGGAAGGTTTACCAGTAATTTTTTATTTTCCTTGTCTGCTTTTAACACGATATCTTCGGCTGTTGGGATCAATACTTCTACGCCCTGATACTCCATAGAAATTAGATCCTGACCGTTCAAAGAATATACTTCCCGCACAATGCCAAGTTCTCCTTTATTTTCATCGACCACGGTATAACCCTTGATTTCATGATAATAAAATTCCTCTTCTTCAAGTTCAGCGAGCGAGTCAAGCGGAAGGAACAGCGAAGTTCCAACCAGTGCCTGTGCCTTCTCTATCGTGTCAACCTCTTCAAATCTGACAATGGCCCTACTCTCTTTCTGCAAATTGAAACGCTCCACAAAATACGGAACCAGATCGCCCTTCAGTTCGAAGTATACCGAATCCAGATCTTCGTAGTCTTCCGGATAATCTACATCCAGAAATATCACCACATCACCCGAAGTTCCATGTGTACGAACGATATAGCCCAATAAAAAACAGCTGTCCTGTGTCAAAGTCTTATTGATTAATTATGCTAGTCCTAAAACAAATATGAGTCTGCACGGTATAAACCGGCAGACCCACAAAGAAAGTATGTTATACTAAATTATTCAGCAGCTGGTGCCTCATTAGTATCTTCTGCCGATACTTCGTCAGCCGCAGTTTCGTCCGTTGTTTCTTCAGCAGCAGGTTCTTCTACTACAACAGGAGCGTTTTTCTTAGCGATTGCCTCAGCACGCGACTCATTTACTTTACGTTCAGCATCAAGTTTCGCTTGTTTCTCAGTGTCTTTCTTAGCAGACAATGAATCAGCAGCAGAAACGTTACGATCCGTTTTAGATGCTTTCCATTCTTCAAAACGAGCATCTGCTACGTCCTGACCGATTGCACCTTTAATAACACCAACTTGTAAGTGCTTGCGAAGCATAACACCTTCATGGTGCAGGATTGAACGAGCTGTGTCCGTTGGCTGAGCACCTTTAAGCAACCAGTCAACAGCCTTAGCTGTGTCTAAAACTACGGATGAAGGATTAGTACCTGGGTTGTAGCTACCAATCTTTTCGATGAAGCGACCATCACGTGGTGCTCTGGCATCTGCGATTACGATATCATAAATCGCTTTTTGTTTGCGTCCACGACGCGCTAATCTAATTTTAACTGCCATTATTGAATTTGTTATGAGAGGGAACTCGTCCCTTAATTAAACAGGGTGCAAACTTACGCAATATTATTGACTTCTTAACTATATGTCACAAAAAAAGGGAAGTGAATATTCACTTCCCTTTTTTTGTATTTCAAATCCTGTTATTTCTGGAAACCAGCAGGATATGTTGAGCGAATTGTGTTGTTAGGCAAGATCTTAATCTCAACGCGACGGTTAGATTGAAGACCTTCAACAGTTGTATTTTCAGCAATTGGGCGGTACTCACCGAAGTATTCGATCAAGATTCTGCTAGTATCTTTAAGGCCCTGACGAACCAAGAAACGTTTCGCAGCATCCACACGACGACGGGCAAGAGCCATGTTATAAGAATCAGAAGCACGGGCATCAGTATGTCCTACAAGAACGATACGGCAGTTGGTACGAAGATTCAACAACTCGATAACTTTGCTAAGTGTTTCTTTTGAAGCATCGCGGATAATCGCTTTGTCTGTATCAAATTCAATATTACTGAATAAAGCTTCGCATTCGTCTTTCGGCAAGTTGTTTTTGATAGCGTCTCTGATAATTTTATCAAGATCCATTGCAACACCACCACCTGAAACTACACTTCCAGCAGGCGTATTTGGTTCTTTGTCAAACAAATCGGCTACACCGTCACCATCTGTATCTGTGTAAAGACGTGGATCCACTGGTTTCGGCATATTAGCTTTTGCAATTGAATCAGCATCGTTCATAGTCGGGTTGTAAGGAACCGGGATCAATGCCTGTGGATTTGCCCAACGTAAGTGGTAACGTCCGCTTCCTGCATCGTAAACTCCTTTTTTAGCTCTAACAGCATTTTTACCAAGTTTGTAAGTCAATGCAACTTGTAAAACACCCCATCTGTCATTTTTTGAATCCCCTTTTTCAAACGTCCAAAGGCCCAACTGCGTTTGGTAGTCTGTTCTGTCACCTACTGTCAAATCAAGTTTCTCAGTATTAACATATGTATAAGTATAGTCCAGACCCAAGTCAAAACGTGGAGACAGTTCGTAGTGAACAGCTAAACCCACCGGCATAACCCATTCACGAGTGTAAGTAGAACCGTTACGATCCCAGGATCCAGCAGTTTTAGAACTTCCGGCAGTGTTGGAAGAAACTTCAAAAACCTCGCCTGTACCTGTATTCGTGGCTGTAAGATCAGTGTGGTAATACATGATACCAGCTCCCAAGTGAGCGTCAACTTTCCATCTGCGTAATTTTTTGTAACCAAAAAGCAAACGGTTAAGATTCATTGTTCCATCAAGAGAAACCTGAATGAATGATGGGCTGTTGAAATAAGCGTCGTAAGTATTTGTGATACTCGGGTCTCTTGGGTTAGCAATTTGAATACCTTTTTTTGATCCTTGTAACCATCCGTTATATCCTGTCAACTGGATACCGAAAATAGGAGATAGTTGTTTGTTGATGGAGAGTCCCCATGATCCGGTCAGATCTTCATGATCGCCTCTTTTGAAGTCGTATTCTTTCAAATCACCAAAGAATTTTGTGATGCCACCATATCCGGTGATCGACCATGTATTCATCTTATTGGGTCCATCATACGTTCGGTTTTTTTGAGCCAAAGCATCCAGGCTCATGAGTGACAAACAAACTAAAGCAATGTAAAGATTCTTTTTCTTCATGGGAAACACTAGTTATGTGATTCAATTATTCATTAATTATTTACTTAAAAAACAGAAAAAGGAAGAAGCCTGTAAGCCGGATTCTGTATTCTGATTTTCATCAGAATTCCTACCATTTATCCAGGATTCTGATCACTCAAAACCTCTAACGATCTACCCGTGTTAACGTCCCAAAAGAACGGAGACGAGTAGCCTCACAAGTTAACACCTATTTGATCTTTCAGCCCGTAAGGTTTACCCTGCCTTTAAAGTCACCCTTAAAGCGGTGGGCTCTTACTCCACCTTTTCACCCTTACCTGACATAAAAAATGTGCCAGGCGGTATATTCTCTGTGGCACTTGCTGTCAGTTGGCCGTTCCCAGCCCTCTGCCTTCCCGTTAAGAAGTACGGCACTCTATGCTGTCCGGACTTTCCTCCCCGGCTTTCGCCGCGGCGATAGGACGGCTTATTCCTTTCACTGACCACAAAGCTAAGAAATACTTTCCTTTGATCAGCAGTCAATTTACCATAAAAAGTAAAAAATATGGCATTTGTTTGCACATCAGGCAAAATTATTGGTCAAAGCTTCGCAATCCTTCTACACGTAAATTGATATTCCCCTGAGCAAAAACAACGGAATAAATGTGTTTTGGGGTCAAATATACCTTATCTGGTGTGATCTCCAAAAGTGTTCCCTTTATTTGTACCCCGTCAGTAACTTTATAATTTGCAAGTATCTGCTGGACACTCTTTTTAGCTTCGTTCATCTGACTGCCTACCGGAAACACCATTTCTTTCTCCATCATTTTGCTGAATTTACCCTGCAGCAACCACCCTGCGGTTTTAACAATTGTATTTCTGGTATCCAGATCGTAATCCAGATCTTTAAGGGATAATTGCTGAGTCTTCGGATCGTAATAGGGTATTCCTTTCAAATAGATACTTCCGCTTATGCTGCCTTGAAGTCCTGCTTTGATGATAAGGCGCTCATTCTGACCATACATTTCTATCGAACTAACCTCCACATTATACTTTCCTCCCAAAAAAGAATATTTCTGTCCTGCCAGTCGCGCAGTTGCCATTCTCGCAGCGTCTTCATAGGATATCAAACTGATCAGTCCGATCCTGAAATCCGAGGTTACCTTATCCGTTATCGTCAGATCCGGAAGTTTCGGAGCCGGCTTCACTGCTGGTTTTACAGCCGAAGTAATCGTTTGGGTGAACCCTTTGATACCAATTGACGAACGCAGAATATTATTTGTCACCAGTAACGGTGTCATAATGATAGCATTGGGCGTTACAACCAGCCATGTGTCAAATTCTTTCGACAGCAGAATCGGCTGCCTTGCCAGATTCCAAGCGGCTTCCACATATTTTTTTACTTCAATCCCACCTGCTACCTGATTGTCAATAGCCTGAGTTATCTTTTCAAAATTATGATTTAACAATCTGCTAACCATGCCTTTAATCGGAATTCTGATTCCAGCTACTTTAACATTTGGTTCACTGATCCAGTCATAACTGTCCACATATGTTTCCGTATGAAGTTTCCAATTCGGCGATATTCCGATTTTTGAGATCAACCTGATCCTTATCGAAAATTCTGTATCCTTATAACCTGACAAATTGATTCCCAGCGGACTAACCTTATATCCGGCGTTGACCCAAATTTTTAGCGGAACTTCAAATAAAAAAGTAGAGTCCTTCGCGACGACCCGTATTGGATTGATCTTCCAGACCTTCGCTTTCAGATTATCTCCCCCATTATCCTCAAAGCTGTCATCTTCATAAATCAATCCTTTCAGTTGCGCATTAATCTGTGTTTCTAACTCAGAAACAGGCATTTCGATAGGCAGATTAACAACCGATAAATGCTTTTCATTTTGAATTTCCGCGTCTGAATACAAATATTCTTCCATAGGCTTTTTAGGCGAAGTGGTTTTTGAACGACAGCTCCACTGTGCTAACCCAATGGCAGCAAACAGCAGAACCCATATGACTCGCATAATGCGATTATTTGATTTTAACCAGGGTTGCACCGTATCCGAATTTTTCCTTTTGAGCATCTTTAAAATACTGAACATGTTGATTTTTGCTCAGCCTGCGGTGTAATTCTTCCCGTAAAACTCCACTTCCCGCGCCATGGATAAACGTAATTTCTTCCATTCCATTACCAATCGCTTGCTCCAGACTACTTTCAAAAACGGCCAGTTGTTTTTTCAAAATCTCATCTTTTGAAATTCTGGAAAAATCCTCAACGAGTTTTTCAATATGCAGATCTACAACACCTTCCGGTTTTTCCAGCTCGATTTTTGCTGTAGATCCTCCGCCCATCAAACTCGTGCGAAGTTGCTCCTGAATATTTGTTTTATCCACCACAACTTCCTCTTTTTTAACATTTTCTTCATCCAGTTGGAAGACGAAAGCATCTTTCCCTAAAACCGGAGCGGGGCCTTTGCTCTTATAAAAAGACTGCGCGCGACATTTTATTTTCTTTTGGAAAGGCAGGACTGCATCAAAATTGCCCTCCCGGTAATGCAGAAGATTAAAAGCAAAAATCGGCCAGGACTCAAAGTCTTTTATTTGAAGCTCTGTCAATTTCTGAGAAGTCCTTGGCTGTAATAAGCCAGCTGCCAGTCCTGTATGGACATTTTCTGTTTGCGACGCAGCAGTAAATGGCACTGTCCAGTCAGAATTATTGATGATATGTAAAGTAACGGCCTTATCATTGATCGAGACAAAAGCCAGATAAATTCCCTTTTCAGCAAAAGCCGCTTGTCTTGGCGCAATCCGGTCTCTTTGTGGCGCGATGCTTTGTCCTTCTGGCGTCCTGTTTAAACGCTGGGATTCAACAGGCGAAATAGTTACTAACTCACTGCGCAGCACAGGTATACGAAAACCATCTTCAATCTCAACTTCGATAACATTTCCCGGCAAAAACGCATATATAATCCCCTCTTCGCGGCCATGAACTAATCTAACTTTATCTCCAATATTCATAATTTTACATTTAAAATAAATAACAAACCGTCTGTTGAGACGTCCGTTAATCGCTAAGTTACTTTATTCTTTGTTCGATCTTTACGCTTAAAAATATAACGGTTTAAAATCAATGCCTTTTTTACTGAACTGCAACGCCGGAGCAGGAATTTTCAACGAGTTGGCTAAAAAAGCGACTGTCCTGATAAATTTGCTGCGTGTTTTAATTTTTGTCAAATCTATATCCATAGACAAATAGTATTGCCGGTACGGATGAAATCCCATTTCAATACTTTTTGATTTTTCTGACGCCACCATATCCTGAATCCCATAGCCAACAGAGAAACATAACCAGGCCGGCCAGCTGCTTCCCTTGAAAAACGACCTGGGACTACTTGAATACCAATAAGTTTGGCCATTATAATCTTTCAGCCAGCGCTCCGTGGGTTTGCTTCCCAGCAAGTTAGGCCGCTCTTTGGCAAGTGATGTAAAATGAAAAGAAAATTTCGGCTGTATCCTTACTTCATCCCAAAGTGCAATTTGCCCCAGGTAAATCGCAGAGCCAGTAAGGTTTGCAACCATGTCTCCCGGAGAAAACCCGTACTCGGGAGAAAACCCATCCAGAATCTCAATGGGAGTTTGGAAAATGACACCGGAAATTGCGCCGTATATCATCATCTGCTTTTTTGAAATTCCTGTTTTTTTATAAATTTCGGCAGTGTGGCGTGCAATCTGATAGGATGTGTAAACGTGCCCCATTTTGTCCATTTGGAGCCACTCATAGGTGTCATCCTTTACCCGGAAGTTTGTTAGCGGGTTTTTATACCATGATTTACTGAGTCCGTAAATCGTCCCTAAGTACAATGTTGACTGAGCCGCAAAAATACCCCGCAGCAGTTTATAATTGGGCCTTAATTCTTTCAGAGAATCTTCATGAATCGGAGAAATCATTTGTTCCTGACCCATAACAGAAGTCCAATAGGAAGTCAGGATCAGGACAAAAAAAAGAACTTTTATTTTATAAAAATATTTCATTAAAAATTACCTGAAAGGTTACGCAGCACCATGCGCATGCGCCTTCCGGGATTTGACTTTTGGTATATTATTCGCGCAAATTTTGACAAATAATCACAGACTATCCTCAGTTTCACTTCAAAATAATTCAGATATAAATTAAATAGGATCTTATCCCTTAATATCCACCGTGATACTTTCTTAATCCCCATTCAACGCCAAGTAAAACCAGGATCAGGAAAAACAGCCATTTCAAATGAATCAGTTCAACCATTTCTTCGCTGCTATCTAATTGATCCGGTGCACGGTTTGTTTTTAACTTTTCAATCAGCTGGCTTAGTGTGACGGGCTGAACGAATGTTCCTCCTGTTTTTTGAGCCAGTTCGCGCAACATGCCAAAGTCGGCAGTAGTATTTGCTAATTCAAGATCAACCTTTCTAACTACAAACTGCCCGTTAATTTTTTCCTGAACACCTTTTACCAATGTTGTTGCCTGAAAACGGTAAACTCCTTCCAACAATCCACTAATATTAAAACGCGGATTTTCTGCTGTGT
Source organism: Dyadobacter koreensis (assembly GCF_900108855.1). Taxonomy (GTDB): domain Bacteria; phylum Bacteroidota; class Bacteroidia; order Cytophagales; family Spirosomataceae; genus Dyadobacter; species Dyadobacter koreensis. The sequence continues at coordinate 648,959 of NZ_FNXY01000002.1, read as the reverse complement.
GGGTATAATTATAGGTCTTCGTCTTACCGCTTTCATCGGTAATATCAAGTTTTACTTCCTGCCCGTAAACAGGCTCATAAATATCGTTGTAAATTTCAGTCTGAAAAACAACTTCCTCCCCTTCTTCAAACTCGGGACGAACCGGATAAATCCTGAACTTCCGCTTATCATCGCGTACAGAAAGTATCTGGATTATTTTCTGAAAAAGATTATCAACCAGTTCATGTTTTCCGGTCAGAGCAAATTCCTCTTGCCGCCATTGCCAGATTCCTTCTCCTGTCAAAACTGCCGTTTTTTGTTCTGTTGCCGTGTTTAAAACCAAAAGAGGCTTGCTTGTGTTAAGAGTCCCAACTTTTTGAAACAAGATCGTCTCAGTGCCAGGCGAAACAGTATACTCGCCAAACGGCACAGAAAGCGGTGGCAGCCGTTCAAGTAATTTCAAACTTTCTTCATTAAAATTAATTTGCTGGAATAAGGGATTATAACGAGCTGCAACTTTATCAAACTGCCCCTGATTCACATTAATGGTCAGAGAACGATTCAATGTATTCAACAAAGGAACTGCCGATTGGTTTCCTAAAATATATAACACCGGTCTTTTGGCGTCTATAATCTTGCGAACCATCGGGTTGCCCAGACCAAGAATGTTTGGTATCTGATGCAGAATAACCAGGTCGTAGGGTTTACTGCCAATTACATCTGCATTCGGATTCGAAGAAGCTGTCAGAATATTGACATCCAGTTCATAGTTATCGTTGCTTTCGATAAGACTTCTCAACGCTTTCACATCCGGATGCGGCGTGAGAGCGAGTAAAAGGATTTTTTGTCTTCCGTCAATAATGTCGATGTAGACATCCCGCTTATTATTCCTGTCGGAGGCTTCACCTTGCACAGATCCTAATTCGATGGTATAATGCTGAATCCCTTTTTGATTAGAAGATGCGGTAAAATCAAATGACTTAAAGAAAGAGGCCCGGTCAATCTGCACTTTTTGGGTTGCGATAATCCTTCCGCCCTGTTTGAGAGAAATAGTTGTCGTTTTTCCTGCGAGTCCGTTCGCTGAAATATCTGCACGAATTGGAAAATCATTTCCTAGATAGGCTACCCGGTTATTAACAACATCTTTGATCCGGATATCCAGAACCGGAACGGTGTCTCCAACGGCGATGGTATTAACTTTAAAAGGAAACTGGTTAAAGGTAGGTGCAGCACCCTGATTGACAATACCGTCGGAAAGCAAAATCACATCAGTCAGATTTCTTCCTTCAAAATTACTTTTGACCATTTGAAGCAATCCGGATAAATCGGTTTTGCGCTGATCAAAACGGATTGAATCGATGGTAATATTTTCCGCCGTTCTGTCAAAAGTCTGAACGCTTACCTCGTATCCCGAAGAATTTAATTCCTGCGCTGCCTGGGTAATCTGCTTTAAAACGGGTTGCCCTACCCCTTTCACAGATTCTGAATTATCAATGGCAAAAACAATTTTTGCTTTGTCAACTATACTTTCGGTTCGGCGAACGAGCGGGCTCAGCAATAAAAAACAGATAAAGGCGACGACAATTCCACGCAGAGCGGCTAATGCATAATTCAGTTTCTTACTCCATGAAGCTTCCGGTTGGTATAACAGAAATGCATATGCGCCGCCCGCCAGAAGACAAAAAATGATGAACCAATATGGAGTTTGAAATATAAGCTCTGAACGCATAATGATGAGTAAGCAGTTTCGCCGAAAACAGTATCACAGAAATATAGCAAACACTTTTGCAGAAAGCACTATTATAAGCAATATTCAATACAATAAAGGAGAGAAAAAACTAAAAAGCAATAGCCGGATTTCTTCGCCCGGTTTTGCCATATAACACAAATCCCGCTCCTTCGTAACGAAGAATCGGGATTTGTGTTATATTTTCTTTAAGCCGGTTAAATCAAAAAATGAAAATTCAGAGCACTTTTATCTCAATTATGGCAAAAGCTTTTTTTCGCACTAAGTCAACATGCCGCCATCAACCTGAAGAACCTGGCCTGTGATGTAACGTGACATATCAGAAGCAAGAAAAACACAGGCATCCGCAACTTCTTCCGGCTGACCGCCACGTTTCATCGGGATGGATTGTTTCCAGTCTTCCACTGCTTTTGAATCTACCGCATCTGTCATTTCAGTTTCGATAAATCCTGGCGCGACAGCGTTCGAACGGATATTTCTCGAACCCAATTCGAGGGCAATCGATTTTGTAAATCCAATAATTCCCGCTTTTGAGGCCGCGTAATTCGATTGTCCCGCATTGCCGCTGATACCGACAACAGAGGTGATATTAATTATAGATCCGCTTTTGGCCCGGATCATTGTTTTTGTAGCTGCTTTGGTAAGATTAAACACCGATTTCAAGTTGATATTGATCACTGTATCCCATTGCTCCTCGCTCATGCGCATCAGCAATCCATCACGCGTCACACCAGCATTATTTATAAGGATATCCAGTTTACCGAAATCAGCAACGACGTCAGTAACCAACTGGTCTGCCTGCTGAAAATCAGAAGCATCAGAACGATATCCCTTTGCTTTGATACCGAATTGCTCCAATTCCTTCACTAATGCTTCTCCTTTTTCCACACTGGAAAGATAGGTAAAAGCCACATTTGCTCCCTCCTGAGCTAAACGCAAAGCAATTGAACGCCCAATACCACGAGAAGCTCCGGTAACCAAAGCCACTTTATTTTCTACTAATCTCATAAACAGGTTTAAAATCGGATAGAATGAATTTCGAACCGCAAAAATAGAGTATTTATACAGACGGGCAAAAAAAGAGATAGCGATGAGAAGTTCTTTTGTTATTTAGGCCCAAATCGGATGGATAAATCAGTTGTTGTACAGAAAAATTTTATTGAATGGTTGAGAAAATTTGGCATTACAACCAACTTAGAGAACCATTATTGAAAAAAAACAACCCTGCCAAAAGGATCAGCAAGGTTGTAAGAATAATAGGAGAATCCACTTAATTAACTGTAAAAACTATTTTAACCCTTTCGCCAAAGGAATAAAATAAATCACATTTTGGTCTGTCTGCATTGTTGATGGAAGTATTTTCTGAATGATCGTGTTGTCTGGCGTTGCCGGGCTCACAATACCGAAATCGTCGTCGTTGACAATCGCAATCATATTGTTATTAATAATGGCAAGTCCTTCCGCCTTATCGTGTGCGTAACCTCCCGGAACAGCCAGGATATCTGCAACCAACTCTTTTGTTACAGGTTTGATATTGTTTGAAGAAATTTCAGCATCAGACAATTCATCAACTGTTTTTCCTCCAAAAAGCAAACCGCTTTCTTTATTTTCCGAATCTGAAACATTGGTTGCCGCAGAGATATCAATTTTGTAAACTTTCTTTACCATAGATGCCGGATTACCGCCTGCAAAATCCTGATCACGTTCCAGAACAAGAAACGTATTTCCCGTAATCGCAACGATTTCACTTGATAAGGTTTTAATCGATTCGGTGATATAGACAAATTGTTTTGTCTCGCCCGAGGCGATATTGAAAACGACAATTCTTAAAACTTTTGAACTGGCAACTTTTGCTTTTGACGGGTTATATATCGGCGACTGCATCATCCCAACCAGAAATTTGCCGTCTGGGGTGATTGTCAGTCCTTCCATACCACGGTTCGGACGCCGGCGCGCAAGAACTTTGGGCAATTTCCGGCCACCCGTCCCAGTCCCGAAAGGATTTATGCGTTCAATTGTTTTTCCAGCCTTATCGAAATGGACAATATGCGGACCATATTCGTCGCTTACCCAGAAAGTGCCGTCCTTAGGATCAATGGTCAAACCTTCGCAATCAATGCCCTCAGCATCATTCGAGATCGGCGCACCTGAAAAATCCAGCGCAGTTTCACCTGCATTCCCTTCACCCGGTAAATTTGGACGACCGGTAAGTTTCACTCCCGCAGCATTTTTAAATTCAACAGAAGATTGATAAACCAGCTCATCACCGACCAGTTTAAATTTTGCAATATGCGGATTAAAATCAGGTACCGGAAAAATCTTTGCCTCATTCGTCCCGTCCACATTAGGTCCGCGATCAGTCATCAAATAAAATGAATCCCATTCGCCCGGAACCTGCGCCATGGAAGAACCGTATCCACTTCCGTAAATTTTTGTCCCCGTTGAAGTCGTAGATAAAATAGGCGCAGTCTTGAAGGCCGCTTTTGCAGGATAATTTCCGCCATTCGGATTTTCGATAGCATGATCGGTACACGAAATAATCGCGGCCGCAGATAATGTGGCAAGAAGGGTAAATTGTAAAGTGTGTTTCATAAAATCTGTTTTTTTGTAAAACTACCTTTATGAAATGAGGCGGAAGTTATGTGGATGTTATGAAAAGATTAAATTGCTGATCAAAATACATTTCAAATATTTCCTTCCAACGTAAACCTTCTCATAGCTGGTACGGTTTCTTTTGTTTAACACTAGTATCATTCTAATAAAAATTTCAATAAAAAATGGCAGAATCAACAAAAACAGCACTGATCACAGGTGGCTCAAAAGGAATTGGATATGGAGTGGCCGTAGTTCTTATTAAAGAAGGAATTCGCGTGGCAATTACAAGCCGGTCACAAAAAAGCGCTGATGAAGCGGCAACTGAATTGAACAAAATCAAGGAAGGTTTCGCTATCGGTATCGAATCAGATGTCCGCAGCCTTGAATCACAGCAGAATGCTGTAAAAGTTGTACTTGAAAAGTGGGGACAACTGGATTATGTAGTAGCAAATGCTGGCGTTGGCCATTTTGCTTCCATTTATGAACTGACTCCTGAGCAATGGCAGGAAACTATAGACATCAATCTTACCGGTGTATTTTACAGCGCGAAAGCCTCCCTTGACGCGTTGAAGGAAACAAAAGGATATTTCATTAATATTTCAAGTCTTGCGGGAACGAACTTTTTCCCGGACGGAACCGCTTACAATGCCAGCAAATTTGGTCTGGTGGGTTTCTCGCAAGCGATGATGATGGATGTAAGAAAAGACGGGATCAAAGTTACTACCATTATGCCAGGCTCAGTAGCGACGGAATTCGCGAATCACCAGCCTTCTGAGAAAGATGCATGGAAAATTCAACCGGAAGATATTGGCCAGATGGTATCCGATTTGATCAAGATGCCCGCCAGAACATTGCCAAGCAAAGTAGAAGTAAGACCTGCTGTTCCTGGAAAATAATATTGAAAGAGTACTGTTTGTCCGGATTCTGTTTCAGACAAACAGTACTAAAATTTGATATTTTCTTTACCGTACCATTTAAAATATAAATAGTAAGAAATAACAAACCCCGCAGCCGCGATTCCCCAAACCGGAATTTTATACAAAATCATAAAAGTCAGGATCACAAATCCTGATAAAACCGGTTTCATCATATCTTCCAGCAGTGCGCTTTGTTTGTATAGATAGATATGAAAAAGCATGATTAAAGCCAACCCCAAAATGTATAACTGCATCACTTCAGAAAATGAGATTATCTGATAGCGGAGGGCAACAAGTGTTTCGGGGGCCAGCAAAACCGCATGAATGATTCCAGTTCTTAAAAATCTTTCCGGCATTGAGATAGGCAGAGAGCGATTCCAGAGCCAGACGTCATTCTCCCAATAAAATAACTCGAAAGACAATCCGATATTCAAAAGATAACCAAGCGAAAAACCGATGGCAGGTAAGCGGATATCATAAACATCGGTCTGGTAATAAATAAGCGTACAAATAATTATCCCGACTGAGCCGGCTTTACAAGTCAAAAATGTCAGCCCCTTCTCCCTGATCAACCATTCGATTGACCAATAAATCCAGGAAACGGGGCGGGGAAATGGCCATGCAGATGAGCTTTTTGCTTTCAAATTGAATAGTTGCGGATTGCGAATTCTCCATTCAGCAACCAGTACAACAGCTGCGCTTAAAAACATATAAAAAATAAAAATCGGCCAGACCCGGTGTAAAAGTTTATCCTGTCGGGCGATTGCAAGGATATAAACCCCATAGTAAAGAATGGGTTGCAAAAACCCCAGTGCCATTAGAAAAAAGCGACTGACCCGCTTAAAATTTGGCCATAGTCTGGTTTGATATATAAACGAATAATCTGGCTGAATCCAGAGATTGCTGACAAAATGGCTGCACAAAAAAGTATATAAAATCCAGATTCCAGCCAGGTAAAACATTCCAAAGGGATCTGTCAGAAAGAAAAGTGCAAAACCATAATGCTCGCTCCCACCCATAAAACCGAACAGAATCGCCAGCAAAACGAAAAACATTCCGGCGCGTTGCCTGAAAAAAGTCTGGACTGTGGAAAGCATTAGTATCTTCATTGCATTTTCAGTTTAACCAAGGTTTTATTTTTCAGGACAAAACTTTCGGTTACTTCCAGGCCTTCCTGCTGAAAAAGCTGATGGGAGGAAATCAGGAAAGTAACGCCTTTTTCATAATAAGCCCGAATCAAATGGAACAACGCCTGCCGGGCTTCCTTATCGATGGTAATAAGCGGCTCATCCAAAATGATAACCGAGGGATTTCCAAGAAACGCAACCGCCAGTGATACTTTTTTCACCATACCGCTCGAACAGCTACCGAAGTTTTGTTTAAGATAATTTACACCCAAAGCATCGATCAGCATATCTGCTTGTCTGGCCGGACTTTTTTTTGCCTCAGCAACAAAGGAAATCAAATCTGCGGGCGTTAAAAAGGAAGGGTAAAGAGGTTCCGCTTCACCCAGATTCATCCGCAGCCGATAATCTACCGGATGCGCCCTAAAATCATACTTCGCATCCAAAATTATATTTCCGGAACATGGCAGCATGCCTGCAAGCGAACGAAATAATGTAGACTTTCCAGCACCATTTTCTCCCTGAATCCAGTAAATGCCGTAATCAACCTTCCAGGAGACAATATCGAGGACTTCCAGCACACCATAATGCTGCTTCAAATTTTCGATTTCAAGGATCATTTCCTATATATAAGTTATTGTCATATCAAAGATAATATTTAAACTAAGCCATCGGAAAAGTCGTGATTAAATGTTTAAAAAAGTGTTATTTTTACTTAACAACAAATGCTTCAAGATATGCAGTGGCTTGTTGATTATTTCGGTCAGATTCCATCTTCGCATCGAAGTGCAATCCTTGTGGGCGGAATTCTTTTTTTCTGGATTATTGAGGGAACCTGGCCGCTTTTTGGATATCAATATCAAAAATGGAAACATGCCGGAGTTAATTTCTTTTTCACACTGACAACCATTTTTGTTAATTTTCCTCTTGCTTTTATCTTGGTTAAATCAAGTACCTGGGCAGTTGATAACAATTTTGGGATTTTACACATCTTTCCTAATCTTCCTTATTGGGTACAGGCTGTCGCCGGATTGTTGATACTGGATTTGGTCGGCGCCTGGACCGCACACTGGATCCAGCATCAGGTCAAAGTTCTGTGGCGGTTTCACATTATTCACCACGCCGACCAGCATGTTGATACGACGACAGCAAACCGCCACCATCCCGGAGAAAGTCTGATCCGGTTCGCATTTACAACTCTGGCAATACTGATTTCCGGTGCACCGATGTGGATTGTTTTTCTCTACCAGTCACTGTCGGTTGTACTCTCGCAGTTCAACCATGCCAATATCGTTTTGCCCCGTTGGCTGGATAAATTTGTAAGCCTTGTACTTGTTACGCCAAATATGCACCACGTCCACCATCATTATGTGCAGCCATTTACAGACTCCAATTATGGAAATATTTTTTCAATATGGGATCGCACCTTTGGCACTTTCAAAACATTGGATCAGCAAAAAATCATTTACGGAATCGATACACATCTGAAAGCAGAGGAAAACAGTACCGTCTCTAATCTTCTTCAAATACCTTTTCAAAAATATAGATCTGCAACTGCAGAAAATTTGGGTAAAAAATAATTTACCAAATTTTAACTTGTAATACTTTCAAAATAAGAAAGATAACTTTGGATAAACACTTTTCAGTTCTACTTTTTAAAAATTTTTAATAAATTGTGTGCTCGTTCACAAAGTTGATTACTGTTACACGTTTTTATGAAGAAAATTTCCCTGATTTTAGTATTCTTACTTATTTGTATTTTTCATGTCCAGGCCCAATATCTGGCTGAATGGAAATCACTAGACGCCAGACAGACACCTGCCTGGTTCAGAGATGCAAAGTTTGGGATATTTGTTCATTGGGGTTTGTATTCAGTACCATCGTGGGCTACTAAATCCAATGCAGACGGTTTCGGCAGCGGCTATTCCGAATGGTACTGGCAGCGTCTGATGGAGCCAAAATTGAAAATCCATAAGGAATTTGTCGCTTTTCAGGAAAAGGTATACGGTCCAAATTTTAAGTACCAGGACTTTGCGGGACAATTCAAAGCGGAACTTTTCAACCCCGACGACTGGGCTGATCTGTTCCAAGAGTCAGGTGCAAAATATGTAGTGCTCACATCAAAACATCATGAAGGTTATGCTCTATGGCCAAGTGCGGAATCATGGAATTGGAATTCTACCGATGTTGGCCCTCACCGCGATCTTGCCGGCGATCTGACAAAATCTGTGAAAGAAAAAGGTCTGCATATGGGTTTTTACTATTCCTTATATGAGTGGTTCAATCCGACTTATAAATCTGATGTGAACAAATATGTCGACGAGCATATGATTCCTCAGATGAAAGATCTCGTTACACGTTATAAACCGGATTTACTTTGGACAGACGGTGAATGGGACCAGTCGTCGGAAACATGGAAAAGCAAGGAGTTTCTTGCCTGGCTTTTTAATAACCAATCGGTAAGCAAAAATATTGTGGTGAACGACCGCTGGGGAAATGATACAAAAGGAAAACACGGCAGTTTTTATACCTCTGAATATGGTCAGGGAACGGTTTCAGATTCGCATCCATGGGAAGAATGCCGTGGCATCGGTGAATCATTTGGGTATAACCGTAATGAGAATCTCGAAGATTATATGAGCAGTGATAAGCTTGTTCATTCTCTGATCCGGGTTGTTTCAAAAGGAGGTAATTTCTTGCTGAACATCGGCCCCACGGCCGACGGGAGAATCCCTGTCATTATGCAGCAGCGCCTCAAAGATCTTGGCAAATGGATGCAAGTGAACGGAGAGGCAATTTACAGTTCCGAACGTTGGAGCAGTGCAAATAAGGCTACAACAGACAGCTCTGTCTATTATACAAAAAAAGGGAAAGACCTGTACGTTATCTGTTCGGAATGGCCGGAGCAGATTGCGGTAAAAGGAATTTTAAATCCGAAGCGTGTAACAATGCTGGGATATAAAGGCGTGATAAAAACTTCTCAATCGAAAGGCAAAATTATTATTTCAGCACCCATCGTAACACCAAAGACTATGCCTTGCAATTCCGCCTGGGTTTTCAAACTCGAGGGCGTTTTATAAAAAATAAAAATTAACTCTGACAGAAAATAATTAACTGATAAAATATTACCATGAAACCAACACGTCGTTCTTTTTTGCGTTTATCGGCTTTGGCCCTGCCTTTCACGCAGTTCAACAAACTATTTGCATCCACAGCTGTCAACAAACCAATCGTTGTTTCAACCTGGGATAGTGGACAAATCGCCAATGGCGCAGCATGGCCGGTTCTCGAAAAAGGCGGAAAAGCAATTGATGCGGTTGAGCAGGCTGCCATTGCTATTGAAAACGATATCAACTGTTGTGTCGGTTTGGGTGGAAATCCTGACCGTGACGGATATGTGACGCTTGATGCAAGTATCATGGACGAAAAAGCAAACTGCGGTTCTGTTGCTTTTATGGAACGTATAAAACACCCGATTTCCGTCGCCAGAAAGTTGATGGAAACAACGCCGCACGTTTTTCTTGCAGGCGTTGGCGCACAGCAATTTGCGATTGCAAACGGTTTCCCCCTGGAATCGGGAAAACTCTCACCTGATGCGGCAAAGGCTTACAAAGAATGGCTGGTGAAAGCAGAATATAAACCTGTTATCAATATTGAACATCAGCAATCCAAAAAAGGTGGCCATGGTCCCTTTGCTCCAAATCGTTTTGAAGATGGTTCTTTCAACCACGATACGATGGGTACTATCGCTTTGGATGGCAATGGAGATGTTTCGGGTATGTGCACGACCAGCGGCATGGGCTTCAAAATGCGCGGACGTGTTGGTGATACCCCGATTATCGGTGCTGGTTTGTTTGTTGATAACGAAGTAGGCGCGGCAACTTCTTCCGGACAAGGTGAAGAGGTAATCCGTGTTTGCGGAACGCACCTGGTTGTCGAGTTTATGAGAAACGGGCTCTCTCCGTATGAAGCTTGTAAAAAGGCGGTGGAAAGAATTATCAAACCAAATCCTGAACGTGCAAAAACTTTTCAGGTTGGTTTCATTGCGATCAATAAGCAAGGTGAGGTTGGCGCATATTCTGTACAAAAAGGCTTTAACTATACCGTCACTGAAAAAGGGGGCAAAGGAAAAGTGATTAATGCTGAAAGTTACTTTGCATAACTTCTTGCTGTCGGCTTTCAGCGGTCGGCAATCAATCACTGCAAATATTTTTTATTGAAACAAATAGTTATACCTGAAATGAAATTAAAACCTATTCTGCCTGCCCTGCTCTTATTTTTAACAACGGCAACTTTTGCCCAGCAGCATTCGGAACAAAATCACTCCAACTACGTCGCTCCGGCAGATCCGTTGGTTCAGCAGAAATTGAGTAAATGGCAAGATGTAAAATTTGGCCTTTTGATGCACTGGGGTACTTACAGCCAGTGGGGAATTGTAGAATCGTGGTCGTTATGTCCGGAAGATGAAGGCTGGTGTGAGCGAAAAGGACCGCATTCACACGACTGGTTTGAATACAAAAAAGCGTACGAAGAAATCGGTAAAACATTCAATCCTGTAAAATTTAACCCTGAAAAATGGGCAACAGCTGCGAAAAACGCCGGTATGAAATATGTTGTCTTTACTACAAAACATCATGATGGTTTCGCGATGTTTGACTCCAAATATACAGATTACAAGATCACGAATACACCGTTTAAGTCGAACCCGAAAAGTAATGTAACCAAAGAAGTTTTGTCTGCTTTCCGTGATAAAGGCTTCATGACCGGAACCTATTTTTCAAAACCTGACTGGAATACGCCGTCGTATTGGTGGAAATATTTCCCGCCGAAAGACAGAAACGTTTCCTACGACCCCAAGAAATATCCCGAGCAGTGGAACAAGTTCAAGGATTTTACATACAATCAGATCGAAGAGCTAATGTCTGATTATGGTTCGGTTGATATACTTTGGCTGGATGGCGGCTGGATTCGTCCCAAAAGTACGATTGACCCAAATATCAGCTGGCAGAAAAGTATTCCGTATGATCAGGATATTGATATGGCGCGCATTGCAAAAATGGCTCGCTCACATCAGCCTGGTTTACTTGTTGTGGACCGTACCGTCACAGGTGAGTTTGAAAATTACGTGACACCGGAACAGCAAATTCCTGATCATTACATGGATATTCCCTGGGAATCATGTATGACGATGGGAGATTCGTGGTCTTATATTCCAAAAGAGAATTTTAAATCAACCAGAAAACTGGTTCATACTTTATTGGATATCGTCTCAAAAGGGGGAAATCTTTTGTTAAATATAGCGCCGGGCCCTGACGGTGAATGGCATGAAGAAGCTTACCAGCGCTTGGATGAAATCGGGAAATGGATGAAAGTGAACGGTGTCGGTATTTACGAAACCAAACCTCAGGCCCCATACCGTCAGGGAAAATGGGCATACACTAAAAAGGGAACTACCACGTACGCATTTTATCTTGCAGAAACGGGTGAGACAATTCCCGGCCGCCTGAAACCAGAAGGTCTTACGATTTCGCCATCAGCAAAAATCAGTTTGGCAGGAGATAAAAAAACGTTGAAATTGAAAGACGGAGTTATAGAAATCCCTGCCAAAACAATTTCAGCACTTGGTCAGCAACCTGCTTATTTGTTTGTGATTAACTGATTAACCCACTCGATCTACCACCTGAGGCATCATGGAGAACCTTCGGTAAACTTACATGTCTTAGGTGGTAATTGACAATTTCACTTTATTTGTAATACCTTTAAACAAAAACGTTTACTACTTTCGATTCTTCTGGGAAACCTCAAACCCTTAATTCCGACATGATAAAACAAATAGCCGCTTTATTTTTCCTTACGGCATTTACCTCGTTTGCGCAAACTCCCCCGAAACCTTACGGTGCACTGCCATCTCCACGGCAGATTGCATGGCATGAAACGGAAGTTTATGGCATAATGCACTTCACGCCCACAACATTTGAAAATAAAGAATGGGGTTTTGGTGATGCAGATCCAAAATCATTTAATCCAAAGGATTTCAATGCTGAGCAAATCATCCTGGCTGCAAAAGCAGGCGGGTTGAGAGGTATCGTTTTTGTTGCAAAACACCATGACGGCTTCGCGCTTTGGCCAACAAAAACTACGGAATATAATATTTCAAAAAGTCCGTTTCGTGATGGAAAAGGCGATATGGTAAAAGAAGTCGCAGATGCGGCGCGTAAACATGGATTAAAATTCGGGGTTTATTGTTCACCCTGGGACAGGAATAATGCGAAATATGGCACACCGGAATATCTCGCAATCTACCGGGAACAACTTCGGGAGTTGTATACAAATTATGGCCCGTTGTTTATGTCCTGGCATGATGGCGCAAACGGAGGTGATGGCTATTACGGCGGAGCAAAAGAAAAACGCTCGATCGATAACACAACTTATTATCAGTGGGATTCTACCTGGACTAACCTGACAAGAAAACTTCAGCCGACAGCTAATATTTTCAGCGATGTAGGCTGGGATGTTCGTTGGGTCGGAAACGAAGATGGTGAAGCTGCCGAGACTTCCTGGGCTACTTTAACCCCCGTTCCTTCAAAAGGCACAAATGTTGCCGTTCCCGGACAGGCTAATGCGGATGAAAATCCAGGCGGAACACGAAACGGAAAAATGTGGATTCCTGCTGAATGCGATGTTCCACTTCGCAAAGGCTGGTTTTACCACCCCGACCAAAAGCCTAAAACACCCGATAAACTTTTTGATCTCTATTTTAAAAGTGTAGGGCGAGGTGCCGGACTGGATTTAGGTCTGGCTCCTGACACAAGAGGGCAACTTCATGAAGACGACGTTGCAGCATTAAAGACTTTTGGTGATCGCGTTAAAAATACATTTGCTACCAACCTGATTGCTCGTGCAAGCTCAAAAGCGGTAAATGTTCGCGGCTACAATTCAATTTACAGTGCCAAAAATATTTTAGATGGAAAACCGGAATCTTACTGGGCTACAGACGAAGACTTCAAAACGCCGGAAGTAACGATTGAGATGGGTTCGCCGATCACTTTTGATATCATCAGTTTACAGGAATATATCAAACTTGGACAACGGATCGAAGGCTTTGCAGTAGATGTGTGGACAGGAAATGAATGGAAAGAAATCCATGCAGGAACAAGCGTTGGAGCAAAACGTCTGGTAAAACTTTCTGCTCCGGTAACAGGACAAAAATTTAGACTAAGAATTACAAAATCACCCGTCAGCATAGCAATCAGTGAGTTTGGTTTTTATAAAGACGCTCAGTAATATTTTTAGAGTAGCAAAAAATCCCTTCGAACAATGCGTCGAAGGCATTTTTGTTTAAAAGCTGTTTTTATCATAAGTAAATCCATCAATAATATCGTAAAACCCTGTACAACATATTTATATGTGCTTCGCGGTGGTCATTTTTTCAGATACTCTTAAAAACACTGTCTGATCGGAAATTTCTGTATGCAATATTCTTTTATCTGAAATGCCCATTTGACTTAATACGGATTTATGCTACGTTAATATGGCTCAGTAAAACTATAATCCGACAAATAAAAAAATGCCGGACTGCATAGCGCAATCCGGCATTTAAAAAAGATTTCAGACATATCAGTTATATCCCGGGTTCTGTTTAAATTCTTCTTTGTTTGTAATTGCGTCCAGCTGAACCTGCGGAATCGGACGTAAATTATGGGTTTCCTTGATGTTTGCTTTTGCATCCATATTATATTTCTGGACATAGCTCACCAGTTCCCCTGTCCGTCTTAAATCATACCAGCGGAATAATTCGCCAGCCATTTCACGTCCGCGTTCGTCCAGAATAAAATCTATGGTTAGCTCTGTGGTAGTAATTTCCATGTCCGCTTCCTTCCCGGCAATCGCACCTTTCTTACGAAGGTCGTTCATGTATTTTAATGCTTCGGTAGGATTTGTGTTCATCAGAGCTTCCGCGGCTATGAGATACATTTCAGCGATACGAATCACAAAACTATCCCGTGAGCTCCATTCCTGGTTAGCCGCCAAATATCGATCTCGGAAACTTTTCCTTGCAGTAACCTTAAAGCATTCGTTGTCGAAATTGCAGTAATATCCTTCGCCTTCACCGAAGTTATGGCACCTGTAACGTCGCTTTTCTTCATCGTTCCGTAACCCACAACCACCACTTCTTCAAGGGCTTTTGTATCCGTCAATAATTTAACATCGTAGACAATTTGATAATACTTGAAACATTTTTTAACTATTCAAATAAAAGCGGAGACGATCAAAAATTGGATAAAATTCATAACTGAACAGATTTTTTTATACTAATCCGTGACATTTGGAGCTGTTATACGCGTGGCCTTTCGTCACACTAAAATGTCCGGAAAGATTTATTGAGGATTAAATCTTTAATAAAATAAGACGCACTGATCGTTGGTTTCCTAATCAGCAACACCTCCTCTAATGTTATAAATTGGAGTATAAAGCAATTAAATTTTGATATTCGAATAATATTCAAAACACTATTTCATATAACTTTCTCTTTACCTATTTTTGATTCTACCATGTCTATTTTTAACAGAATTAATATTGACTCAGATTACAAAATTTACTGATGATTCAATACTCTGGGACTGTTTCCGGGACGGGAACGAGGCGGCATATACTGAGCTTGCCACACGTTATTACCGGACTTTACTTCACTATGGCTTACGGTTTACGCCGAATGTCCAAATCGCCGAAGATACTTTACAAGACCTCCTCATACATTTGTGGCTGCATCGCGGAAATTTGAATGAAACAGCTTCTGTTAAATTCTATCTTTTAAAATCTTTCCGCCATAGAATAATTAAAACGTTGAAACCACTTTCGGGCGAACTCGAACTGACGCAACAACTGGATGATCACCTCATGGAGTTTTCTTCGGAAGAGGCACTGATTCAGGATGAAAGTGAAACGGGCTTGAAAAATCAGGTTAAAGAACTGATGACACAACTTCCTGTCCGGCAGCGGGAGGTGGTATATCTTCGCTTTTTTCAAGGATTGAAGTCGGAAGAAATCGGAGCTTTACTTGCTATAAAACCACAATCGGTGAGTAATATTCTTCAACGTGCACTTTCCAACTTAAAAGAAATGTGGCCGATCACACCTTCGTTTTCTTTTATATTTTATTCATTTTTCGAAATTATATTATAATATTCCAATAATATAAAAAATATGCTTTGGCAGGTGAGTATATAAACTTCAAGAACGGATAATAACAATATACACACGTAAATGGTTATTATTCATGAGTAACTCAACGGAAATATTGATCAAAGATTTGCTAAAAAACCCGGCCTTTATAGCCTGGGTTCTGGAAGAAAATCCTGAGCTTGATCGATACTGGAACGAGTGGTCAGACGGAGATTTTTCCAGAAAGGCTGCATTGGACCAGGCACGGTTTACGTTGCTATCTTCTAAAAACGAAATTTCAGAAATTACAGATGAACATATTGCTTATAAGATAAGCCAGTCATTGGAAATTGCGAAAAGGCGGGAAAATTCATCGAAAACAAATAATCCGGAGTATAAGTCTTTCAAACCTTATTGGCTGACTGCTGCGTCTGTCATATTATTGCTGGCACTAGGTCTTGGTCTTTACAAAAACAACAATGCAAGATCTGTTTTTACAGAAAATAAACAACAGTTTCGATTCTCCGGCGAAATTATTGAAGTGGCAAATTCGGATCAGAATGTGAAGTATGTTCAACTTCCTGATGGCAGTTCCGTAGTGCTTCAACGAAATAGCCGGATTAGTTATACAAAACAATTTGACGAAAAAAAGCGTGTGGTAATTCTTTCGGGAGAAGCTTTTTTTGAAGTCACGAAAGACACCGGACGGCCATTTTTTGTATATGCGAATGAACTGGTTACAAAAGTCCTTGGAACGAGCTTCAGTATCAAAGCAGACGAAAAAGAGGCGAGCGTTTTCGTTGCGGTAAAAACCGGTAGAGTTTCTGTTTTTTCAAGTAAAGACAAGCATGCCGAAGACTATAAAGACGGCAAAAAATTAGCAGCATTATTGTTGATGCCTAATCAGCAGGCCACTTTTGAGAGAAATAAATTTACACTGAGCAAATCGTCTGCCAGAAGTTCGGTTTTGCTTAGGATACCGATTGAAAATCAAAGCTTTGTATATAACGAGACCCCGGTTTCAGCGGTGTTTTCTTCGCTTGAAAAAGCATATGGAATTGATATCGAATATAATGAAAAAACCATGGAACATTGCAGCATAACTGCGACCCTCGGCGACGAGCCGCTGGAGAACAAACTGAAATGGATCTGTGCAATTCTGGAAGCGGAATATTATCAAAACGGCGATAAGATAAGCATCAACGGCAATCCCTGTAATTAATTACTAATCCTAAACCCAGACTATTTGAAAACAAACAAAAAAGGTGAACGATGTGGCAACATCATTCACCCTGACTAAAACTCCCCACCTATGTTGGCACTAAGATGAGGTCCCCCGAAAAAGGGACACGGGAATTATTTTGCTGATTTTTTTACAACCATCAAAACATCCAAAAGTATGAAAAAAACCTTACAATGGCCCCCAAGCTTTTTCAAAATTATGAGTATCAGCCTCATACAATTATTCATCATTATACAATTTTCCGGGATGTCGTTTGCTGTTGACAGCAACGCCCAGGAAGTTCTCAACCGCCGGTTGACGATTAATATCAGGGAGCAGAAGATTGGTGTGGCGTTGGAAAAACTTGGAAAACTTTCGGGTGTAAACTTCATGTACAGCCCGGAATTGATTCAGTCCCAGCGCAAGGTTAATCTGACTGCTAAGGAAGAAAAACTGGAATCGATTCTGGACAATTTCCTGACGCCGTTAAAGGTTACTTATGAAGTTTCTGGTAAACAGATTTTGTTGAAAAGAATCCCGGCCCCAAAAACCGGCACTCCGGCGATCGAAGGAATGGGCACATCGATCCAGACGTTAAAGTCAATTCTTTTCCCGATCAAAGGGAAGGTTATTGACGCGACAGGAGCAACTGTTCCAGGCGCGACGGTGGTTTTGAAGGGAAGTTCAAGTGTAGGAACTACAACGGACGGCGAAGGAAATTTTTCGCTTGAATTGCCGGACGGAAGCACAACTCTGGTTGTGTCATCGATCGGTTTTTTAACGCAGGAGATCAGCATTGCTAATAAATCGATGATCGAAATTACATTGCAGTCAGACGTGAAATCTTTGAGTGAAGTTGTTGTTACCGGTTATTCTTCACAGTCAAAAAGGGATATCACAGGTTCGGTATCAACAGTTGACACGAAAGAGCTGACAAAAGTTGCTGCACCGAACGTTGCTCAGCAGTTACAGGGACGCGTTGCAGGTGTGACGGTCACATCAAATAACACGCCTGGCGGTGAAGCAACAGTTCGTATCCGAGGATTTGGTACGATCAATAATAATGATCCTTTGTACGTAATCGACGGTGTGCCTACCAAAGGAGGATTGAACAGCATTAACCCAAATAACATCGAATCGATGCAGGTTTTGAAAGATGCTTCTTCAGCTTCCATTTACGGTTCCCGCGCCGCTAACGGTGTAATCATAATTACGACTAAAAAAGGAAAATCAGGAGCTCCTCAGTTTAGTTTCAACAGCCGTTTTGGTGTCCAAACCGGAAAAGTAGATTTGGGCCTGATTATCGATCCTCAGCAATTCGGCGATCTGCTCTGGACGCAGCGCAGAAATGCAGGAGTACTTACAAATGGTAATCCTGCGCATCAGCAGTATGGTAACGGTGTAAATGCCGTAGTTCCCGATTACATTCTTGCAGGTTCACAGTATGGCATTACCTTAAACCCAAACAACCCGAATGATCCGGCCCTGGCACTTATTGACCCTGCGCGTTACAACTACAACCGTACCGGTTTTTACCAGATTGTAAAAGCAAACAAGCAGGGAACGGACTGGGAGAAAGAAATCCTTCGTGATGCTGCAATCCAGGAATACAACGTTGGCGCAACAGGCGGAAGCGAAAATGGTCGTTATGCGCTTTCCCTGAATTATTTCAAACAGGATGGTATCTTGAAAAACACTTCTTTCAACAGATATTCTCTTCGGTCAAACACGGAATTTTTATTCAAAAAGAAAATCCGCTTTGGTGAAAATCTGGAAGTAAGTTATACTGAAAACAAAGGTTATTACAGCAATAACGGAACGGCTAGCTCAACAAATAACCAGGATGGAAATCCGATTGGAAACGGTTTCCGGATTCCATCGATTATTCCTGTTTATGATATCATGGGTAATTTTGCTGCAACCCGTGCGGCTGGTCTTGGACCTGCGACCAATCCTGTTGCACAATTACATCGTACCAAGGACAACCGCGTAAATACTTTCAGAACTTTCGGTAACGCTTACGTAGAGGTTGATATATTGAAAGACCTGATTGCAAAGTCAAGTATCGGTGTAGATTTTACAAATTCAAACCGTACAGCTTATGTATTGCTGGACTTGGAAGAAGCGGAAATCGAGTCAAACAACTCGTTGACCAACGAATATGCGTACGATATAAACTGGACCTGGTCAAATACTTTGAATTATTCCAAAACTTTCGGTGCACATAAACTTAATGTTTTAGCAGGAACGGAAGCAATCAAAGGTTCAGGGAAAAATTTCTCCGCAGTACGGACTGCATTTTATTCAGAAGATCCTAAGTATATGTACCTGAGCGCAGGAACGGCGGGTATCAATAATGCTGGTGCTGGTTACGAATGGTCACTTTTCTCTATTTTCGGAAAGGTTAACTACGCTTTGAAAGACCGTTATTTATTGGAAGCAACGGTTCGCCGCGATGGTTCTTCACGTTTCGGACAAAACAATCGTTACGGTACTTTCCCGGCTTTCAGCGCCGGATGGAGATTGTCAGAAGAAGCTTTCATGAAACCTTTAAGCTGGCTGGATGATTTGAAACTGAGAGCAGGCTGGGGACAAACGGGTAACCAGGAAATCGGAAATTATAATGGTTTCAGTACTTACCGTTCCACACTTAACCAGTCTTCTTATGCAATCGACGGCTCAAACAGTTCTGTTCAGGCTGGTTTTGATACACAGGCTTTTGGAAACCAGGATGCGAAATGGGAAACTACAACCCAGACAAACGTTGGTTTGGATGCGACTTTCCTGAAAGGAATGTTCAATCTTAATCTTGACGTGTATAACCGTACAACTTCTGATATGTTGTACCAGGTCAGCTTACCAGCTACGCAGGGTGTTGCAACAATTCCTTTTGTGAACATTGGTGAAATGAATAACAAAGGATTTGATCTTGCGATCGACTTCAATAACAAAGCTCTCGAGGGTCAGCTTACATATTCGATCGGTGGAAATATTTCAGCTTACAAGAACAATGTTGAAAAATTGAACAACAGTGCTACCGCCGTTCTTCTTGGACCGACAATCCGCAGTTATACCTGGACTCGTTCGGTTGCCGGAATGCCGTTGTATTCTTTCTACGGTTTACAGATTGACGGAATATATCAGAATCAGGCAGAAGTTGACGCAGGACCTACTTACCCAGGATATGCGGCTGTTGGTAAATACAAATACCACGACACTGATGGCGATGGCGTAATCACCGATGCCGACAGAAAATTCCTTGGCAATCCACATCCTGATTTTACTTATGGCATCAACCTAAACGTTGGTTATAAAGGATTTGACCTTTCTGCATTCTTCCAGGGTGTTAAGGGAAATGAAATTCTGAACATGGTAAAACGCTGGACAGACTTCAACAACCAGGCTGGTAACAGAAGTCTCCGTATGTTAAATGATTCATGGACTCCTGAAAACCCTGACGCAGTTCTTCCGATTCTTGATGCGAACGACAGCAGAAGTCAGCAGCCATCAAGTTATTTCATCGAAGACGGATCTTATTTCAGAATGAAAAACCTGACAATCGGTTATACGCTGCCAGCGAAGGCTTTATCTAAGCTTGGCCTGACTAGTGCTCGCATTTATTTACAGGGACAAAATTTGTTCACAATCACAAAATACTCTGGAATTGATCCGGAAGTTACCTCTGTCGGCTCTGCGCCGGGATCTACGGTTTTGGGTGTTGATCAGGGTAATTATCCAAGATCGAAAATGTATCAGGTTGGTCTAAACTTTGGCTTCTAAGAAAAACAAACCGACACGGATTTTTAAAATCAGAATACTATGAAAAAGAAAATTTTAATATTCACAGCTTTGGTTTGCATGGGAGTTGTTACTTCCTGTAAAGAAAAATTTCTGGAAACGACACCGCTTGGGGTTGGAAACGAGGCCATGCTTTCAAATAAAACCGGGGTCAATGCAGTATTGATAGGTGCATATAGTTTGTTGGATGGTGTAGGTTCCGGTGGAACTTATTTCTCCGCCGTAAGCAACTGGATTTACGGAACTGTTGCTTCTGATGACGGATATAAGGGAAGTGACGTGGGTGACCTTGCTCAGATCACAACCATCGAAAAATACATACAGCAGGCTGATATCGGCGGTTTCAATGACAAATGGGTTTCTCTGTATGACGGAGTGTCCCGCTCTAATGATGCGCTTCGCCTGATCACCAAAGCCACCGACATGACCGACGCAGAAAAAATGCAGGCAACGGCGGAGGCAAGGTTTCTGCGTGGCTGGTATCATTTTGAAGCAAAAAAAATGTGGAACATGGTTCCTTATGTCGATGAGACGGTTACGGATTATGTAAATCTTCCTAATGATAAAGACATATGGCCTATGATCGAAGCTGACTTCCAATTTGCAGTTGACAATCTTTCTGCTACAAAAGCGCAGGCCGGAAGAGCAAGCAAATGGTCGGCAAAAGCAATGTTGGCAAAAACACATATGTACCAAAGCGACTACACAGCAGCAAAACCTTTGCTTGTTGATATCGTAACCAACGGGCCGTTTTCTCTTGTACCAAACTACCACGACAATTTCAGAATCGCTACCGAAAATAATAGCGAATCCGTTTTTGAAGTACAAATGTCAGTTGCAGATGGCGGAAGCGGAGAAAACGGAAGCTGGGGCGATAACCTGAACTTCCCTTATGGCTCGGGCCCCGGCGGATGCTGCGGATTTTATCAGCCTTCCCAAAACCTTGTAAATGCGTTCAAAACGGATGCTGCCGGATTGCCTTTATTGGACACTTTCAACGATACGGATGTAAAAAACGACGAAGGTTTAGCTTCCAGTGATCCTTTCACGCCTTATACAGGAACACTGGATCCAAGACTAGACTGGACTGTTGGCCGTCGTGGTTTGCCGTTCCTTAACTGGGGGGTTCACCCGGGGAGAAACTGGATTCGTGACCAGAGCTTTGCGGGACCTTATACTTTCAAGAAGTTTTTTGCAAACAGCGGCGATAATGCCGGAGCAGAATCTCCCCGTGCAAACGCTAACAATTACCGGGCAATCCGTTTTGCTGACGTTTTATTGATGCGTGCTGAGGTTGCTGTGGAAGAAAATGATCTTGCGACGGCCCTGACAATTGTAAACCAAATCAGAACAAGAGCTGCGACCGAAGTTGTTAAAAATGCTGACGGAACCCCGGCTGCAAATTATCTGGTAAAACCATATCCTTCTTTTGCCAATCAGGAATATGCAAGAAAAGCAGTGCGTTTTGAACGTCGTGTAGAGTTAGCGATGGAAGGCCACCGCCACTTCGACCTGGTTCGCTGGGGTAATGCCGACGTGGTTTTGAATGCTTACATTGCTAAGGAAAAATTGAAAAGAACGTATCTGAACGGTGCAGTTTTTGTTAAAGGCAAAAGCGAATATTTTCCGATTCCACAAGCCCAGATTGATATCATGGGCTCGAACGTATTGAAACAAAATCCATAAAATTCAAAACCGCCGGATCGTAAAAAAATCCGGCGGTTTTAATTAAAGACAACTATTTATATCTTTAATTATATTTCGAGAATACGACTATTCCTAAACCTTTAATATCTCATGCAAGAATCTTTTATCCCTTCTGATCGGGAAGTTTCTTCTTCAAGAAGAAACTGGTTAAAAAGTACTGCGCTGGCAGGCATGGCAGCCGCTGCCGCTCCTGCGATTCAGGCATCTGGACTAAATGCGGGACCTGCTCTTGCAAAACGTCGAATCCCCCTTGCTGTTTCAACTTATTCGTACTGGCATTTTGAAGAAAAAAAGTATCCGATTGAAACGGTGATCGAAGATGCTGCCCGTCTGGGTTTTGATGGTGTTGAAATACTCCATCGCCAGATGACAGACGAAAGTGTTCCGTATATGAACAAGTTAAAGCGTCTGGCTTTTGATAACGGTTTGTCACTTCCTATGCTTTCGATTCACCAAAGTTTCGTTCAGCCCAAAGCAGAAGACCGCAAGAAGGATGTGGAACATACCATACGCTGTATTAACTTGGCAGTACAAATGGGAATTCCCTGCATACGGATGAATACCGGAAGCTGGCGTACAGTTAAACGCGACGCAGCCTATTACAAAGATGGACAAGAGCCACCCATTCAGGGCTATACCGATAAAGATGCCATTAAATGGTGTATCGATTCTTATGGTGAATGTTTGGTTGCAGCTGAAAAAGCGGGCGTTACACTTGCGATTGAAAACCACTGGGGTTTATCTTCCAACATTGATTATCTACTGGAAATATACAAACCGCTTTCATCATCGCCCGCCATGGGCATGAACGTCGACACAGGAAACTTTGTAGGTAATCCCTATCCGCAATTTGAAAGACTGGCCCCTTACGCTACTATCGTTCAGGCAAAAACATATTATGGCGGCGGCCATTTTTACGACCTCGATCTGGATTATCAAAAAGTTGCTGATATTTTACGGAACGCAAATTTCAAAGGCTACATTTCACTGGAAATGGAAGGAAAGGAAAATCCGGCAACTGCCGTTCCTAAAAGCCTGGAATTGTTCCGCAAAGTTTTTAGCTGACAGACGATCTTAAAGAGTATATCATAATTTTCTTCTGTAGTTAATAAAGTGCGTTTTCTTTGAGAGCGTACTTTTTTAACGTTTTGGGGAGAAGCTGGTAATCAAAAAGCTACACTGTCAAGTAACCACTAATTTTTTAGGCTAACTTGGATTGCGCTTCGATGATCCTCTAACTACCAGTTCTGTTTTCAACACCGTTTCATTCGGCAGTTTCACCTCCTCTTCGGATTCAACTAACTGCAGAATCCACTTTGCAGTAGTTTTACCAATTTCAGCTGTCGGCTGTCTGATCGTTGTTAAACCCGGCCCGATATATGCCGATTCAGGATTGTCGCTAAATCCTACCACACCAAGTTGGTCAGGAATTTTTATGCCTTTTTCCAAAGCCATCAACATTATCTCTATCGCCGCTGAGTCATTTACAGCAAAAATTGCATCCGGGCGGTTTTCGAGATCCAATAAATATTTGCCATAAATTCTTGCTTTTTGCTGTGAAAACATGCCCTGAATGATCATATTTTCTTCGATATTTTTACCGTATTTTTCCATAGCTGCCCGGTACCCTCTCAGCCTCTCGCGGCTAACCCTCAAGTTCAGCGGTCCACCCAAATGTGCAATCCGTTCATAGCCATTTAATATCAAATGTTCAACCGCAGAAAAAGACGCATCGAAATCATTTACGACAACTTTCGGAGCCTCTACATGATCACAGACACGGTTGAAAAGTACCAGAGGAATTCCACGCTTTTCAAAAACTTTTAAATGATCATAGTTATTGGTTTCCTGCGTCAGCGAAATGAGCAATCCGTCTATCCGGTTAGCAAGCATCGCTTTCGTATTGGAAACCTCAACGGCATAAGATTCATTTGACTGCATAATGGTCAGATTATATCCCGCCTCAGTCAAAACTTCGTGCGCACCGATGATCACATTTGGAAAAAACGAATTGGTAAATTCCGGTACGATCATCCCAATCGTATTCGTGCGGCTTTTGACAAGATTGTAAGCTAACTGATTCGGCTGATAGTCCAATTGTGCAGCCATATCCAAAACTGCCTGCCGGGTTTCAGGGCTGATATCTGCATGCCCATGTAAAGCACGCGAAACAGTGGAATTCGATACACCAATTGCTTTTGCAATGTCAATGATCGTAGTTTGATGACGCCTGCTTTTTTTTCTAGGCAAAACCTGACCAGGATCTGACAGCGTAAAAAAGTAATTACAATCCTTGCAAACATAGCGCTGTTTGTTGCGGACATATCCCGCTTTCATAATCGAACCCACTTCGGAACATTTAGGACAACCAATCATTGTATTATTTTAATATTGTGTCAAAAATCCGTTATCAATACTCCAAATATATCCAAAATTAACTTCTGTAAAATTTTCATATTAAAAATAATCATAACCATATATCGGTAACGTATCCGCAAACGTTACCGATATTTTTTGTGATAATTTGAGATATTAAAGACTTTTTCTAGCCTTGACAACTTTGTTTTGCTTCCTATATTCATGTAATAATTCGAGTTTATCCACTATTATCACATTAACATGGTGGAATTCGCAATTAGATAAGGATTATTCTCAGTGAAACAAAATTGAATTATTTCAATTTTCGTCATTTTCAAAACCCTTTTAACTATGCTAAAAAATTTATGTAAAATCATTTTTCTGATTCTTCTGGCTATCACTGGAACCGGAAATTCCATTTTCGCCCAGGAACAGGCCGTGAAGGGTAAGGTTACTGACGAAACCGGGCAGACCGTTCCGGGAGCTAGTGTCACCGTCAAAGGAACACAGCAGGGTACGCTGACAAATATTGATGGAACGTACACTTTAAACGCATCTCCCAGCGCCATTTTGGTGTTTTCATTTGTAGGCTGCTTAAAGGAAGAAATAGCAATAAACAACCGCAGCACAATTGATATTACTTTAAAGATTGACCAGAAAGCACTGGAAGAAGTAGTTGTGGTAGGTTATGGGACGCAGCGAAAAGTGGAAACGACTGGCTCCATTGCTTCTGTAAAAGCCGCTGACCTTGTACAAACACCCGTCGCAAATATTGCGCAAGGTTTGCAAGCGCGCGTTGCAGGTGTACAAATAAGTCAGAACTCCGGTTCTCCGGGCGGAAATATCAGCGTGAGAATCAGAGGTACAAACTCGATCAACGGATCTTCCGAGCCTTTGTATGTCGTAGATGGTATCCAGATTTCTAATGGCGGCGGTATTACGGATGTGAGCCCACTTTCTACAATTAATCCTAATGATATCGAATCTGTGGAAGTGTTGAAAGACGCATCGGCTTCTGCGATTTACGGTGCACGTGCCGCAAACGGGGTCGTCCTTATCACGACAAAAAGAGGTAAAAGCGGTGTTACCCGGGTAACCTTCGACAGCTATTATGGTTCTCAGGAAACAAGGAAAAAGCTGGACGTATTAAATGCTTCTCAGTTTGCTCAATTAGAAAACGAAGTTTTTAAAAATACATATTACAAAGACCCTGCATCGCTCGGTGAAGGCATAAACTGGCAGGATCAGATTTTCCGCAAAGCTCCGATTCAAAATCATCAGCTTTCCATCAACGGAGGAAATGATAAAACGCAGCTCGCTCTTTCTTTAAACTATTTTGACCAGAAAGGGATCATTATCGGGTCTGGCTTCAAACGTTATTCGTTCCGTATCAACCTTGACCATCAGCTAAGCAAAAAGATCAAAATCGGAACAAGTATTTTAAGTAGTTATTCAATCAACGACGGGATACAAACCGGTGGTGAAAATATTGGTGATGGCGGTGCAGTTACGGGTTCTATTTTAGGAGCCGCCATCGGTGCCCCTCCTACCCTGCAGCCCTATCGGCCCGATGGATCTTTGTTCCCTTTCGGAGAACAGGCCGGCGGCCAATACCGCGAAGTTACTAATCCGCTTGGATTCGCTGCCGTACTAAGAAAACGCACGATTAAGCGCTCACTGATTAACTTGTATGGGGAAGTAAATCTTTTGAAAGGATTAACTTACCGGGCTTCGTTTAACGCAGATCAGAGCGGCGAGCTATTTAATTTTTATTCTCCAAGATCCATTGTCAATAAATCTGATCTGACAGATAATTCCGGTTCTGCAACAAAGGCGAATTCCAACTTTCTCGCCTTGTTACATGAAAGCATCCTGACTTACAGCACAACGCTGGCGAAAGATCATACGTTGAAAGCAACTGCTGTATTTGGAACTCAGATTGAAATGAATAACTCCAATGAGATTTCAGCAACAGGTTTTCCAAACGATGCCACTCAAAATGAGGCACTTCAGCTAGCACTCACACGTACGGTAAAAAGTGACCGGAGAAGCCAGCGCCTTGATTCTTACATGGCGCGTGTGAACTACGGATTTAAAGACAAGTTTTTCCTTGATCTCACAGCACGCATAGATGGGTCTAGCAAATTTGGTGCTAATAATAAGTATGGAATTTTCCCGGCTGTTTCCGCGGCTTACCGGATCATCGAAGAGCCATTTATGAAACAGGTTAACTGGATGTCCGATTTAAAATTACGCGCCAGTTATGGTATTACTGGAAATGCAGGAGGGATCAATCCTTATCAATCCCTTCAAACGGTGGCGGCAACCGAAAGTGATTACATTTTCAACCATACCTATCTGACCGGCATTAATCCCACAAGAATTGCCAATCCAAATCTTCGCTGGGAACGTTCAACGCAGACAAATATCGGAGCAGATATCAGTTTTCTGAACAACCGGTTGAGTTTGATCGCTGATTTTTATTACAAAAAGACAAACGATCTTTTGTATGTTAAAAAGCTTCCTCTCAGCTCTGGCTACAATGACATTACCGGAAACTTTGCTTCGCTGGAAAACAAAGGAATTGAACTCGCTGTAAACGGAAGAATTTCGGACGGCGCTTTCAAGTGGGATATCTCGGGAAATATGACCATTAACAGGAACAAAATTCTGGATCTTGACGGAGGTGTTACAAATGAGCGTTTCGCAACCACATACACGGTACTTAAAGTTGGACAGCCATTAGGTTTATTCAAAACCTATGTTTTTGATGGAGTCAATCAATCAGGAGAAGCAATCTTGCCTGGATATGACGGTCGCCTGGGTGGCCATAAAGTAAAGGATGTTACCGGCGATGGCCTTATCAATGCAGACGATCAGGTAATTGTCGGAAATCCAAATCCGAAGTTCATCTATGGTTTCTCAACCAATATGTCTTTCAAAGGATTTGATCTCGGAGCCTTTTTCTCAGGAACACAAGGCAACGATATCTACAATGCAAGCCGTCTTTCTTTCGAAAACCCCCTCGGACAACGGAATATGCTGGCAGGGGTAGCAGATCGCTGGTCGCCGACAAATCCGAATAACCAGTATGTAAGCGGATTCCAGGGCGGCCGTTTACCAATCACCAATTACGTTGTAGAAGATGGTTCATACCTGCGTTGTAAAAATATTACGCTGGGTTATAATGTGCCAAAATTCAAGGGTGTGGAGAGAATACGTCTTTATGTGAGTGCTAACAACCTGTTCACGTTCACAAAATACAGTGGCTTTGATCCGGAAGTAAATACTTATGCGGGCTCAAATACGGTGATGGGCGTTGACAATTTCGTGTATCCACAGGCAAAATCACTATTAGGTGGTATTCAGGTAACTTTTTAAAAACAAGTTATAATCACTGATACGACTTAAATAAAACATTCGATCCGATGAAAAAAATATTTAAAAATACGACGCGCCTTTCCTTTATTTTAAGTGCTGCTTTATCTCTGAATGCCTGTCAACTGGATGAAAAAATTTATTCATCTATCTATACCGAGGATTTTTACAAAACTGCCGCCGATGCTGAAAAAGGCTTAATTGGAGCTTACGGGCCGTTAAGGGAACTCGGGAATGGGCCGGCGCTGACACTGGTGGCTGATTTCAGCGATGATCAAACTTATCCGCGGGCAGTGGTTGGCCGGAACACCCTGACATTGTTTACTTACGATGTTAATTATACCACGCAAAAAAGCAACGCCCGCACAAGCGAGTCTCCTCAACAGATCTGGTCATCTTCTTACAGTGGAATTGAAAAAGCAAATTGGGTCATTGCAAAAGTTCCCGATGCAACGATGGACGAAAACCGTAAAAGACAGATTATTGGAGAAGCTTATTTTCTTCGTGCCTTTTACCATTGGCTCCTGGCTAAAAATTTCGGTGACGTACCAATCAAGATTACGCCAAGTTATACCGAAGAAGAGGCGATTGTTGCAAAAAGTCCCAAAGCCGAGGTTTACAAGCAAATTTACGCAGATCTTGACCAGGCACTGGCAGCTGGCTTGCCTTCTTATCCTGCCAATGAAAAAAGTCGTCCTTCCAATGAAGTTGTGAGCGCACTTTACGCCAAGGCTGCTTTGTATAACGAGGATTGGGCCAAGGCTCTGGAAAAGGCAAAGGTGGTTATTGCGTCTGGCAAATATTCGCTGATGCCAGATGTGCTGGATGTTTACAAATACGACAAAGAAGATGCAGCGAGAAATGAAAATATGTGGGCCTACGAAGTTGATCCGATTTCTCCCGGCGCCAGCCATCAGCTGGTAGGACTTTGCGGCCCTCCAGGCAGCGCCGCGCCCGCCTATGCAAGAACTTCCTATGGTTCAATGTTCGCTTACCAGTCATTCTTCAATTCTTTCGACCCAGCCGACAAACGCCGCCAGCTTTTGGATACCTCATATGTCAATAAAAGTGGCGCGACAGTGCCTCAGCGCAGTATAACGCCTATTACCACAGAAGGAGTTCTTATCAAAAAATACATGGACCCGGTTTCTACGATCGGCTTTGTTCCAAATGTTCCAATTCTAAGATTGCCTGACTTATATCTGATAGCTGCGGAGGCGGAAGCACGACTGAACGGAGCAACTGCTGCCGCATACGGTTATATCAACACGGTTCGGAAGCGCGCCGGACTGGCTGATCTCAAAACAGGTTTGACCAAAGACGCCTTTGTTGATGCCGTTTTACAGGAACGAGCCTGGGAATTTTTCGCCGAAGGTGACCGCTGGTATGATCTGACACGTACAGGTAAATTCCTTACAGTTATCCCGAAAGCGGTTAATCCTGTTTATCCTACCAGAAATGTCCAGCCTAAAAACAGATATTTCCCTATTCCGCTGGACGAAATGAATGCAAATCCGAAGCTGGAACAAAATCCCGACTGGAAATAAGTTATTTCTTTCAGGTTATCAGATTCAAACTACCGTAATCAATGTTCAATTTTTCTTGTCTTTTAATACTTACACCTCTTCTTTTCCTTTTTGGAAACGAAGGGGAAAGTATTATGTCAACAGACAAGCAAATGAAAAAAATTCGGGAGTTCACAATCGTTGAAAATGATACGCTTACCTATACGCTAAAATTAAAACTGGACGATGCGGGCAGGCCGCAATATTTTTTCCGGAATATTTTCACCCCGGTTTGTTACACCAATGAGTGCAAGCCAGTTTATATTAATTTTTACTGGGATCTTCTTGGTAATTATCAAAGGTATGATTTACCCGAAGGCAAGGTTCTGACAAAAATTGATCATGACGAATTCAAGCCGGAAGACTACGCAAAACTGCAGGATATTCTGGCGAAGGAAAACTCCATTTTCGCCGGCCTGAATATGGAAGATCTGATCACAAAAGGCACAGACGATCTTTCAGATTCTGTCGACGCGAAAACAGGTGCTACACTGAAAACGATTAAAAATGAAGTGATCGACGGGGCGGTTTATACCTGTTTTACACTCTGGAAAATCGCTTACGGAAAAGCCGTTCCTGAAATGCTGAAAATAACGGAAACTTATAAAAATGACCAGCTGCTTCACTCATTTCTTGCTGATAAAAATTACCATTATCAGTACTGGGCGCTGGAAAAGGTAATTCTGAAAGATGGTAAAATCGCAAAATCTTTTGAACAGGATATCGAAAAAATTATTGCAGGAAAAAATCTCTTTACTGCAAGGACGGCCTTGCAAAAAATGGGGAATGAATTCTTTTCAAAACCTCAAAAACAGAACTGGCTCTGGGAAGTTTTCCAATCTTCTTCCTACCCGATGCAGATCGCGATTTTAAAAAAATTAATGACTATTCCTTTAAACCAAACTTTAACAGAAAGCATCGCCGATGATCTTGAAAAATCTAATGACGAACAGCGAAAACTGAAAATTGAAATTTTGAAAAATCAGGCTAAACTCCCGGCCAGAATCCGAAGAATCCTGGATGATGCAAATGATGAATAATGACAAATCCGAAATAGAGGAAAAGAAACACTAACCCGGAGTTCGGCCCTGGGAAATCACAAACCATCCGTATTCAAGGTTTTAACCCTGAATGCCAGGAACAAAACAAACAAGTATGAGAAACTATATAACTTTATTTCTTCTGTTATTCGCCATACAGCTTTCCGCGCAAAACCACGTTTTCGTAGAAACAGAATCATTTGAAGACAAAGGCGGCTGGGTTATCGATCAGCAATCTTTCGTCGTTATGGGCTCGTCCTATCTTATGGCGCACGGCATGGGGCGGCCGGTCAGGGACGCATCAACTACCGTAAAATTTCCAAAAAAAGGAAAATATCACATTTGGGTACGGACAAAAGACTGGGCACCTTTCCCAAAAGGTCCCGGAAAATTCCAGGTCGCCATTGACGGAAAAACGATCACGCAAATTTTTGGCGAAAGTGGATCTGATGAATGGAAATGGTACGATGCCGGAGAAACGGAAATAATAAGTGACCAGATTAAATTATCCATTAAAGA
This sequence comes from Dyadobacter koreensis, assembly GCF_900108855.1. Taxonomy (GTDB): domain Bacteria; phylum Bacteroidota; class Bacteroidia; order Cytophagales; family Spirosomataceae; genus Dyadobacter; species Dyadobacter koreensis. Next base: position 617,848 of record NZ_FNXY01000002.1, on the reverse strand, counting down.
CCTGACCGGATTTAACGGCCGCTGCGATGCTGTTCTTTTCACCGATGCCCCGAAATTTACGCCGCCGAACAAGCTCGAAGAATTAACTGCTTTCCGAAAAAAATTATTAAATCTTACCGAAAAACCTGTATCCGCCGGGCATTTTGATATGGTTGTAGTTGGCGGTGGCATTGCCGGAACCTGTGCGGCGATTTCAGCTTCCCGGATGGGATTAAAGGTTGCTCTGATTCAGGACCGTCCGGTTTTGGGTGGAAATAACAGCTCAGAAATCCGGGTGCATCTGATGGGTGATGTGGATAAAAATTATTATCCCAAACTTGGCCGAATCGTTCGCGAAATGGATAATGGAGATCCCGGAAATGGAAATCCGGATGCAAAAGAATACGGGGACGCTAGAAAAACTTCGATCGTCAAAGCGGAGAAAAATATTTCGCTTTTCCTGAACACGTTTGTTTATAAAGTTGAAAAACAAAATGATATTATCACCGCCGTGATCGGACGGGATATTGCAACAAACAAAGAAACCAGATTCGAAGGATCTTTCTTTTCAGACTGTACGGGTGACGGAACGATCGGTTATCTGGCCGGAGCGGAATTTCGTATGGGGAGAGAAAGCAAGGCCGAAACCGGAGAATCACTTGCTGCCGAAAAAGCGGATGATTTCACTTTGGGCACCTCCAATCTCTGGGCTTCGCTGCCTCGCGACACCGTCTCTACTTTTCCCGAAACACCTTGGGCACTTCAATTTTCTGATGAATATCACATCGATAACAGCAAAGCGGATTGGGAATGGGAAACCGGCTTTGGTAATTTCAATACGATCACGGATGCCGAGAAAATCCGGGATCATAACCTGCGTGCGATCTATGGTAACTGGTCCTATTTAAAAAACCACAAGTCTCAGAAATATGCCAAACATGAGCTGGCCTGGGTAGCCTATATCGGTGGAAAACGTGAATCCCGTAGAATAATTGGTGACCATATTTTAAATCAGATGGATATTCAGGAAGGCAAACAATATCCTGATGGTTCGGTAACAGCTACCTGGACAATTGACCTTCATTTCCCTGACTCAAAAAACAGTAAATACTTTGAAGGACAGGAGTTTTTTGCAGGAACGAAACATATTAAAGTAGCACCATACACGATCCCTTACCGCTGTCTCTATTCCAAAAATATACAGAATCTTTTCGTTGCGGGAAGAAATATTAGTACTACCCATGTCGCTTTTGGAAGTACGCGTGTGATGAGAACCTGCGGCATGATGGGCGAAGTGGTCGGGTTCGCTGCCTACCTGACATCAAAATACAAGACCACGCCAAGAGGTGTTTATCAGGATCATTTGCCTGAATTAATGGCGATACTGAAAGGTGAAACAGTTTCGCCGCAACCTTAATATGATCTGTTAGCTATGAAGAAAGTCGTGAAAAATCTTGTTATCATTTTCGCTTTGCTATCGTCGTTTTCAACGATAGCAAAGTGCGATGATATTCCGGTGATCTCTATTCGGGGAGAAGCGCAAGGCACGACCTATCATATTAAATATTTTGACGAAAGACGGCGAAATTTCAAAGTCGATATCGATTCTATCTTGCTGGATTTCGATCTATGTTTATCCCTTTACAAGTCCGATTCTGAACTTTCAAATTTTAACCAATCAGATTCTCATCTATACAAATCTTCCTATTTCTATCCCGTATTAAAAAAGTCAAAAGAGATTTTTGAAGCGACAAACGGAGCCTTTGATCCAACAATTTTACCCCTGGTGGAAGCTTATGGCTTTGGTCCGAAAGAGAATAAAAATCCTGAGAATGTGAACGTAGATTCCTTGTTGCAATTAATCGGTTTCGATGATGTTGTATTTGATTCGTTGTCCGTAAAAAAAACAAAATCAAACGTACAAATCGACTTCAATGGAATTGCGCAAGGTTACTCAGTTGATGTGATCGGAAACTTTTTAAATAAACAGAACATCAGCCGCTTTATGGTAGAGATTGGGGGCGAAATTCTTTGTAAAGGATTTAAGGCAGATCATAAACCCTGGATAACAGGTATCGAAAATCCATTGAAACCGGGAGCTCTCTATTGCTCGTTTCAGCTTTCCGATCGTGCCATGACGACCGCAGGAAATTACCGCAATCATTTTGAAAAGAATGGGCAGATTTTCAACCATATCATCAATCCGAAAACCGGTTCTATGGAGCAGAGTTCTCTATTGAGCGTAACCGTTTTTGCCCGCGACGGCATCACTGCGGATGGCTACGATACAGCATTTTTCGTCATGGGACTGGAAGAAACCAAACGGTTTTTGAGCGAACGAAAAGACATCGACGCCGTCATTTTATACAGCAGCGAAGACGGCAAACTGAATGCTTATTTAACCGACGGAATAAAAAATTTAATCACAGTATTGTAAACTTTTTCTAATGAAATATTACCTGACGCTATTTTCCATCCTGATTTCTTTTGTCATTGCTTTGGGACAAACTCCCAAGACAGTGACGTTGAGCAACAAAAATGTAGAAATTGTCTGGCAAAAAGCCGCGAAAGGTTACCGCCTTCAAAAGATTGCTGTTAATAAAAATGGAAAGTGGATTTCAGATCTCACTCCTTCCGGCGAATATACTTTGTTATTTGCCGAAGCAAAACCTTCATCTGAATCGTCAGAAACTTTTGAGAAAATAACAGGCGGAAAATTCCCGGAAGACGCCTACCATTATCAGCGGGAACAATGGAAAGAAAGCACAACGGCCGTTTCATTGAATACTGCCGGAAAGGCATACCATTTTTTTCCTTCCAAAGTAAAAACCATAGATAAAAATCATTTTCAATTCAGCCAGGAAACGGAGGTTGCAACTATTATCGCCGATTGGAAACTGGATGAAAAATATGGATCAGATATTCAGGTGATCCAAAAACTGATTCCAAAAAGAAAAGGGTTTTTCTCCCTGGCAACACCGACACTGGCGGTTTTGGAAAAGGAAAAAATGAGCTGGGTTTCTGTTCCGGGTTATTTTCAGGGAAATTTTATGCAGGAAAATTTCGCTCTGGCTTATGCTTATGGTCATGGAATTCCAGATCGTCCCGTCATTTATCGCGAACGTTGTGCGAGTACTTTAAGTCCGCTCATGAGCAGCAAAAGTGGAATTACCTTTTCTGTCATTCCTGAACCCGGCTTAGCTCGTGATCCCTGGGCAAAAGACAAAATAACGCAAACGGATTGGTTCATCGGCTTGTCCCACATGGACCGAAAATCTCAGCTATCGCCTACTTTATATTATCCGGTTTTGGGAGAAGAAAAATCGGAAAGAGAAATGAGTCAGGATATAAGTTACGGGTTTCGTTATAGTCTGATTTCAGGTGACTGGTTTCAGGCACTGAATCATGCCATTTACGATGTGTATCAATTTAAAGAAGGACTGGCACTTCGTCAGAGCACCCAATCTTTATCGGATCGTATCGAAAAAATGCACCATTATCTGATCGATCCGAAAACTTCGCTCTGGAATATTGAAGAATATAAAGGAAAACAAATCGGTGCACAATCATACCTCGGCGGTGTCGTCGGTTCGAATAAGGATGCGATGAAAAATTCGGATTATGGCGCCATGTGGATGCTTGCCCACGAAACCAAAGATCCGGAATTGACTCAGAAAGTATTACCGCCGGCGGAGAATTTCAAACTGGTTCAGCAAATAACCGACAATGGTTTTTTCAAAGGCGCAATCGAAGGACAATACTATCTCGCAAAAAGTAAAAAGTTTGTGGAGGAATGGGGATCAGTTGTAGAACCGATCGGCCTGACTTATTACATCATGCTGGACATTGGCAATATGCTCCTTTTTGAACCTGATAATACGGAATTAAAAGACAGACTGAAATTCGGTGCTGAAAAATTGTTACGCTGGCAAAAACCAGATGGAAGTTTTGCTGTTGCCTATGATCGGAAAACGGAAGAAGAAATATTTAAGGATATCAAAGATGTTCGTCCTACCTTCTACGGTTTGATCGTCGCTTACCGGATTTTGAAAGATGAAAAATATCTGAAAGCTGCTCAAAAAGGTGCAGATTGGTTTATTAAAAACGCTGTTGAAACCGGTTCTTTTCTTGGTGTTTGTGGTGACGCGCGTTATGCGCCTGACTTCGCAACCGGACAATCTGCTCAGGCTTTGCTAGATCTTTTTGATATGACAAAAGATGAGCGTTATAAAAAAGCAGCTATCACTTCTGCTAAAATTTATGTGAGCTCAATCTATACGCATCCGATTCCATCCCAAAAAATCAAAATCGTTAATGGCTCTGAAAGAGAAGATTGGGAAATCGGTCAGGCCGGTTTGAGCTTTGAGCATGGTGGAATTTTCGGCTCAGCGACGCGCCATGGTCCCATTCAATTGGCCAGTCACGCCGGACTTTTTATCAGAATGTATAAAATTTCCGGCGAACAGATTTTTGCTGATCTGGCAAGATCTGCATCTATTGGCCGTGACGCTTTTGTCGATCCTAAAACGAGTGTAGCTTCCTATTACTGGCAATCCATGAACAAAGGTGCTGGTCCCTATCCACATCATGCATGGTGGCAAATCGGCTGGATTACAGATTATTTATTGTCTGAAACTGAAATGAGATCTGACGGAAAAGTCATTTTCCCGAGAGGTTTTGTCACCCCGAAAGTCGGTCCTCACCAGACTTATGGCTTTGAACCCGGATCGGTTTATGGTGAAAAGTCAAACCTGGTAATTCGGGAGGGTTTTGTTCAAAATGACAAACCCGTTATAGATTATATTCTGGCAGAAAACGGTCAAAAAAATGAGGCCTATCTCATGCTGCTTAATGACCGCTCCCAAGCAACATCTGGCAAAATAACTTTAAATCCGGAAAAATGGACTTCCGGAAAAAAGATCTCGAAAATCCGGAATATGAAATCTGATCAGACCATTACCGCATCCGACAATTCCTTTTCCTACAACATTCCGGGTTTTGGTATTGAAGTGATTGCTATTCAATTTAAATAAAAAACCTCAAAAAAATCAATTCACCTAACACTCCTGAACGCTTGAACTCACCCATTGATACCGCCGTCATTTTTATTTTTTCGGCCTTCGTTTTGTTTATCGGAATGCTTTTCGTCCGGACAGGACGGAATATGAAATCCTTCTTTGCCGGAGGCGAATCCGTGCCCTGGTTTATCGGAGGACTTTCTCTGTTTATGAGTTTTTTCTCGGCGGGTACTTTTGTCGCCTGGGGTGCTATTGCTTATAAATATGGCTGGGTTTCGGTCACAATTCAGTGGACGATGTGTATAGGTGCGCTGATCACGGGACTTTGGCTGGCTCCAAAATGGAAAGCAACCGGCGCTTTGACGGCAGCAGAATTTGTAAAAGAACGATTGGGATTGACGGTACAGAAAACGTTCATCTACATTTTTACGCTTGTTTCTCTTTTCATTAAAGGTTCTGTTTTATATCCGGTCGCAAAACTGGTCAGTGTTTCATTGGGATTTCCGTTGATACACAGCACTATTGTTTTAGGAATAATGATGATCGCATACACGGCTGTTGGCGGCTTGTGGGCTGTAATGGTGACTGATATTCTTCAATTTGTGATTTTAACAGCCGCCGTTTTTATCATTTTACCCTTATCCCTAAATGCCGCCGGCGGTTGGGAAGCGGTTACGACAAAGGCACCTGATGGTTTCTTCGAACTATTAAACGGAGAATATACTTTCGGATTTATCATCGCCTTCACACTCTATCACATTTGTTATATCGGCGGCAACTGGACTTTCGTACAACGTTACACCAGCGTCGACAGCGGGAAGTCTGCCCGAAAAGTTTCCTTTCTGTTTGCGGGACTATATCTGATCAGCCCAATTATCTGGATGCTTCCTCCAATGATTTACCGGACTATCAATCCTGATCTCATAGGTCTGGATACTGAAAATGCCTATTTGAAGGTTTGCCAATTGGTTTTGCCTCCGGGTTTAATGGGACTGATGCTGACCGGTATGTATTTCTCGACTTCCGCCTCAGCCAATACAACCTTAAATGTCGTGTCAGCCGTTTTCACAAACGATATTTACAAAGGCATGATCAATCCGGGCGCATCAGACAAAAAGCTGATGTCCGTCGCACGATTATCGTCACTTGTCTTTGGTATTGGAATGATCGTGATCGCTTTGCTGGTACCGGCTGCCGGCGGGATTGTGGAAGTTGTTTTAAGTATCGGCGCCGTTACCGGAGGACCACTTTTAGCACCCGCACTTTGGGCTCTATTTTCTAAAAAGTTAACCGGAAAGGCTACGCTTTGGATTACCGGTTCAACATTGACGGTTAATTTACTTTTCAAAATTATCCTACCCGTAACGGCAGGTTTTAAACTCAGCCGCTCCGAAGAAATGCTTCTTGGTATCGGTTTGCCTATCATTTTACTGGCAATCAATGAATGGCTGCTTTCTCGAAAAACTGCAACCAGCTCTGACTATGACGTTTACCAGGCAGTTATGGCACAACGAAAATTCGATTTCCTGGAAAGCTCTGAAGAAGAAAAGACCGAAGCTCGGAGACAAAACCAATTCGGTTTGCGCGTAATCGCAGGGGCACTTGCCTTCACCGCTTTTCTGCTATTTATTTTAAGTGCTTTGACGACAATCGGTTCTGTTTTAACGGCTGCGATAGCATTTGGCATTCTGCTTACTGCAATTATTCCATGGCGCGCCTCCCGGAAAATCAGCCTGGTTTCAACAGAAATAAAAGACCAAATCCTGCACTCATAAAATCGCAACTCACTTACTATCATGATAATAAAGAAATCACTTTTCGTACTGACGTTATTATTTCTATCAGGTCCATGTTCTTTTGGTCAATATAAAATCAGTCGGCCTAATGCTATTCCATTGCATGGCGAGTGGTCGTTCGCGCTGGATCCTGCCGAAATGGGACAGGCAGGAAAATGGTATGATTCAAAAATTGATGGTAACCGTTTTGACAAAGTAACGGTGCCACATTGTTATTCCGCAGATTTGCGCTATCAGTTTTACAACGGAACGGCTTGGTACCGAAAAACTTTTCCATGGAAAAACACATCCGGCAAACGAATCATTCTTCATTTTGACGCAGCTTATTATAAAACCCATATCTGGCTGAATGAGCAAAAAGTCGGGGAACATGAAGGCGGATACACACCATTCAGCTTTGATATAACAGATTTTCTAAAAGACGGAGAAAATCTGCTGGCTGTTTCTGTAAACAATGACACTTGGAAAGTGGGCACAATTCCCGGAGCAAAAGACAACAACAGAATTAACGACGCCTTTATGGGCTGGGTTAATTACGGCGGTTTGATTCGGCCGGTTTATTTAACCGTGGAACCGGAAGTTTATGCGGATAATATCAAGATTGAAAGTACACCGGATCTTACCAAAGGAACGGCTGTTTTGAATACAAAACTAAGAATCAAAAACATCTCAAAACAGACGGTTTCACCGAAAGTAAATTATGTCGTTCAATTCAAAGACAAACCGGTTTCTCTTAACTGGAAAATTAAATCAATCAGCATTTCAGCAGGACAAACGGGTATTATTGAAGCCGAAGCAAATCTTTCAGCAGCTCAGGTTAAACTTTGGAATCTGGATGATCCGAATTTATATCACCTTACTGCTACTGTTGGAGCAGATACCATTTCTTCAAATTTTGGTATCAGAAAAGTTGAAATAAAGAATGCCCAGTTGCTGCTGAATGGCAAATCGCTTAGGTTAGGCGGAGGAAACCGTGTGGTTGATTATCCCGGTTTAGGTTCATTGGAACCCGATTGGCTGATTGAAAAAGATTTTCGTTTGATGAAAGAAGCGGGAATGGAATTTCAACGGCTGACACATTACACGCCTTCCGAATATTTCTATGAACTGGCGGATAAGTATGGAATGCTGATTATTTCTGAAGCCGGAAACTGGCAGTTGACACCTCGTCAGATGGACAACGACAGTATGCGAACCAAATTCCGTTCGCAGTTCCGGGAAATGGCAGAACGCGACTGGAATCATCCTAGCATTATTGCTTACAGTGTTGGGAATGAGTACGAATCAAAATCTCAGGCCGGACTAAAATGGACCAAAGATATGATCGCGAGTGCACGTGAATTGGACCCTACCCGATTATACACTTTTGCGAGTATGTTTTTGAATACGCTTCCGGAAAAACCGGAAGATGAAGCAAGCCAGTATGTTGATTTTGTTTGTACCAATACTTATGGAAATCATGCGAAGGCTTTGGATCACATCCATAAACTTTATCCTGAAAAACCAATTTTAATCAGCGAATGGGGTGTCAGAGCTGATAATAAAGATGGTGAAACAGGCCAGGCTCAACATATACGTAATGTGATTGCGGAAGTAAGACAAAGACCTTACGTGATAGGAACTTCCTGGTGGACTTACAACGATTATCAAAGTCGCTACCATGGCACAAATGCAAACGGATATCGCCCCTGGGGAATTGTTGGCCCGGACCGGTCTTTACGCCCTGCTTACAAATCCCATCAGGAGGAAATGTCGCCGGTTTTAATTGAAAAAGTGAGTTTTAAACCAGGAGAGCGCGGTTCGCACCAACTGGTTCTTAAACTGACTGCACGGAATGATTTCCCTTCTTATGCTATTCACGGATATTTATTAAAAACGAATAATGGCAGCTATGCCATTCCGGACCTGAATCCTGGCGAGAGCAAAGAAGTCACAATCCCTCTTAGTGGTTTTGACAAAAATATATCCCTTACACTCATGAAACCAACGGGATATTCTGCCGGGATTAAAGAAATCGAACTAAAATAATTCAAAACATAAATACGACTGGGAAATAATGATTCGAGGTTGAATCCCCACCCTAACGCTATTAACTAATGCTAAAAGAAGAATTCATCTACAAAAGATCACCAAAAACCATATCTCTTGAATCAGATTTAGTAATCGTCGGAGGTGGATTGACGGGAACCTGCGCAGCGATCACTGCGGCACGGACAGGAATGAGAGTAATTGTTGTCCAGGATCGACCGGTTTTGGGCGGAAATGCGTCAAGTGAAGTCCGTCTGTGGGTTTTGGGCGCCACTTCGCATATGGGAAACAACAATCGCTGGGCACGGGAAGGTGGTGTGATCAACGAAATTATGCTGGAAAATATTCATCGGAATCCCGATGGAAATCCGCTGATTTTTGATACCGTTTTACTGGAAAAAGTGATCGAGGAAAAGAACATTACTTTACTTTTAAACACCGCCGTTTTTGATCTTGACAAATCTGCTGAAGATACGATTTCGGCTGTCCACGCTTTTTGCAGTCAGAATAGTACGCAGTACCAAATCAGCGCGCCTCTGTTCTGTGACGCCTCCGGTGACGGAATCGTTGCCTTTCTGGCGGGTGCGGCATTCCGCATGGGTGCGGAATCACAGGAAGAATTTGGTGAAAAATTCGCCCCGGATAAAGCCTATGGTGAGCTGTTGGGTCACTCGATGTATTTCTATTCGAAGGATGTTGGCAGACCCGTGAAATTTACGCCGCCTTCTTTTGCTTTGCAGGATATTACGCAAATTCCCCGTTACAAAACATTCAATCCAAAAGATTTCGGTTGCCGGCTCTGGTGGCTGGAATATGGCGGACGACTGGATACCGTTCATGACACGGAAACGATTAAATGGGAACTATGGAAAGTGGTTTATGGCGCCTGGAATTATATTAAAAATTCCGGACTCTTTCCGGAAGCTGAAACCATGACTTTGGAGTGGGTCGGTACGATTCCCGGAAAACGTGAAAGCCGCCGTTTTGAGGGCGATTATATGCTTAAGCAGCAAGATATCGTCGAACAAAAACAATTCAAAGATACCGTTGCTTTTGGTGGATGGAGTATCGACTTGCATCCGGCCGATGGAATTTACAGTGATCAGGCAGGTTGTAATCAGTGGCACGGAAAAGGCGTCTTCAGTATTCCTTACCGCAGTTATTACAGCAAAAACATCAATAACCTGTTTATCGCTGGTCGCATTATCAGCACGACACACGTAGCTTTTGCATCCACCAGAGTAATGGCTACCAGCGCGCATGGCGGACAAGCTGTTGCGATCGCGGCATTCCTGGCAAAAAAATATGGTATTTCACCAAGAGAAGTCGGCACACTTCATCTGGACGAGTTACAACAAGAATTGATTAAATCAGGTCAGTATATCCCGCATTTAAAATTGTCAGATTTGGAAGATCTGGTTCAAAAAGCGATAAGTATTCAGGCAAGTTCCACATTAAAATTGAAAGAGATTCCGGGAGCAGATTTTTGGGCGACAATTAATCATTCAGTTGGACAAATGCTGCCGGTTTCTCTTGGTAAAATGCCTTCGGTTACCGTTTGGGTTGATGCTGATAAGGCAACTGAATTAATCGTTGAACTGCGAAAAAGCAGCAAATCTTTCAACCATACACCTGATGTTACACTTGAAGCGAAGTCCGTTTCTTTGAAAAAAGGAAAGCAGGAAATTACATTGGATTGGAAGGCAGAATTTGACGATGCATGTTATGCTTTTGTTTGTTTTATAAAAAATGAACACGTTAAAATTCAGTATAGTGAGACAAGGATTTCGGGAATCGTGACGGTTTTTAACGCAACCAATCCTGCCGTTTCCAATTACGGGAAACAGGAACCGACCGAGGATATCGGCGTGGATACTTTTGAATTCTGGTGCCCGCAGCGCAGGCCGGAAGGAAGAAATATTGCCATGAAACTAGGTACTGAAATCGATCTTTTTGAAGCTGAAAATCTAAGAAATGGCTTGCAGCGTCCAATCGCCAGTCCAAATGCCTGGGTTGCAGATTACAATGACAGAAACCCAACAATTCTTCTCACCTGGGCTGAAATAACGAAAATTTCAACTATAGCATTTGTCTTTGACGCAGATTACGATCACCCGATGGAAAATGTCATTTTCCTCCATCCCGAAACCGTGATGCCGTTTTGTGTAACAGATTTGAATGTTTATAATGACAAAAATGAACTCATCGGATCGATTGAAAATAATCACCAGAATAGAAAGACCATTACTCTGAGCGAACCGGTTTTAACGCAAAACCTCAAAATCGAACTGGCCAATTCGAATGAAAATACGCCTGTTTCGATATTTGAAATCCGGTGTTACTAAGTCTGATTTTTTAATGTATAATCGTTTTAAAAAAGACGGATCTTCGGGTTCGTCTTTTTTTATTCTTTGAAAGCTAATATTTTGATACTAAATTTGCACCTCATTTAGCAAACATTAGTTTGCTATTTTATTAATACTTTACTCTATCATAATACTATACTAGATAGACTTTGAAGGACGCGTCAGAATCATTGCCCTCATCAGAAGTTAAGGAGCCAGTCAATTGGGAATCCCTGGAAGTCGCTTACATTGCAAGTGGTGATCCTGAGGAAGATCGCCGTTTGGCAGCTATTGCGAGAGAACAGGGAAAAGTAGTTTTTTTACCAGATCTGCCTGAAGAATCAGATTCCCGTTTCAATACCGGAGCTCAAAAGATTGATCTGCAAAATACATCCTCTGACTTAACTAAAAATAATACAAAACTGCCATTTTCGTGGGACCGGATTCAGGACAAGATATGGGCCGCTACTTTGCGTAAAAGAAGCCGGACTGAAATTGGCGTGAATTTATTCGCAGCCATCGCTTTGATGATTGTCGGGCATCTGGTTTTTACTTACATTACTTACGACAGACTTTCCGTTCTCTGGAATGATCTTGAATTGAACGAAAGCTTTTTCTACTATATCCTTGGCGGTTTTATTGCGCAAATGATAGATGGTGCACTCGGTATGGCTTATGGTGTAACATCTGCAACATTCCTGCTTACACTCGGCGTTCCACCTTCGGCAGTCAGTGCCAGCGTGCACGCCTCTGAAATATTCACCAGCGGCGTTTCAGGGTATATGCACCTTAAATTTGGAAACGTAAACAGTAAGTTATTCAAGAAAATATTGATTCCGGGTGTGATAGGCGCAATTTCGGGTGCATATCTTCTGACATCACTTGAAAAATATATTTACATCATCAAGCCGTTAGTGGCTGTTTATACCCTGGTTCTGGGAATTCTTATCATCCAGAAAGCGTTAAAGAAACGGATTGAAAAGCGGCCAATAAGACAAATCGGATGGCTTGCATTTGCCGGAGGATCGTTGGATTCCATCGGCGGCGGAGGCTGGGGACCTATTGTAACGTCAACGTTGATTGCAAGAGGCCGTCACCCGAAATATACGATCGGATCAGTAAACCTTGCTGAGTTTTTCGTGTCGCTGGCCAGTTCAGTTACCTTTATAACGCTGATTGGCTTTTCCCATTGGCAGGTCGTTTTAGGGTTAATTTTAGGAGGAATGGTTGCAGCACCAATTGCAGCAAATCTGTCCCGGAAATTGCCGATAAAAACAATGATGATCATGGTTGGAACAATCGTCATCATCGTCAGTTTGAGAATAATTTATATGGTTCTTTTTTAGGTATTGGCTGTTAGCGATTAGCCGCGCGGCGAACCGTTTTTTGCTTGGACCAGGAAAATTAGAATTTAATAAAAAAGAGAGTCCCGGTATTCTCACCAAAAAGAAGTATTTATTACCAGCTAAACGCTAATAGCTATAAGCTAGAATCTATGAAAAAGCAGACCAAAGCGATACGTACCCAGACTAAAAAAACGCAGTACCGTGAGCATTCTACGCCTTTATTTTTGACAAGCAGCTTTACTTTTGAAAGTGCTGAGCAAGGAAAAGCGCTGTTTGAAGAAACGGAAGAAGGCAATATTTACAGTCGTTTTTCGAACCCATCTGTTCAGGAATTTATAGACAAGGTTTGTCTTCTTGAAGACTGCGAGGATGGTGTGGCGACTGCTACAGGTATGGCTGCGGTTTTTGCAAGTATGGCTGCGTTGCTGAAAAGTGGGGACCACATTTTGGCTAGTCGCGCTTTGTTTGGCTCTGCGCATCAGATCATTACACAAATTATCAGCAAATGGGGTATTACCTATACTTACCTGGATGCAGACGCAAGTGAGGCGGATTGGGAAGCGGCGGTAACACCAGATACGCGCATGGTATATTTGGAAACACCATCAAATCCAGGTCTGGATCTTGTGGATCTTGAAATGATCGGTAAACTTTGTAAAAAGCATAATTTGATTTTTAACGTCGATAACTGTTTCGCTTCTCCGGCATTGCAAAATCCGGTTGATTTCGGAGCGGATCTGGTTGTGCATTCGGCTACTAAATATATGGATGGGCAAGGCCGCGTTTTGGGTGGAATTGTGGTTGGAAAAGAAGAATATATCAAACATATCCGCTTTTTCTGCCGTCACACAGGACCGTCTATGTCTCCGTTTAATGCCTGGGTGTTAAGTAAAAGTCTTGAAACCCTGGAATTGAGAATGGAAAAACATTGCTCAAACGCATTGGCTTTGGCTTCGGCTTTGGAAAAACATCCGGACGTAAAATTAGTTAAATATCCATTTTTAGCGTCTCACCCGCAACATGAACTTGCTAAGGCGCAGATGAAGGCGGGCGGTGCTATTGTTACCATTGAACTGGAAGGTGGATTTGAACGTGTTTCTGCATTTATGGATGCACTGGAAATTGCTTCTCTGTCTTCAAATCTTGGTGATACGAGAACAATTGTTACCAATCCATTCACAACGACACATGCCAAACTGAAAGCAGACGAAAAACTGGCTTTGGGCATTACCGAAGGCTTAATCCGTATTTCCGTAGGTTTGGAAGATATCGAAGACCTGATCGAGGATTTCACAAATGCTGTGGAAGTGTCGGTCAAAAGTGATATATTAGAGTAAAAATCAATAGATTAAATTGGTCGAAATATGAAAACACTAACCATCAATTTGCCGGAAAATTTCGAGAAGGAGAAGGTATTGCTTTCAATCGCCGGCCAACTTTATCAGCAAGGAGCACTCTCCGCAAAACAGGCCACTGATTTGGCAGGTGTTACAATGAACGAATTTGTTTATAGCACGCTGGCGGATGATGATCCTTTGAAATCTATGATCAGTAATCCCGACGATAAAAATTTGTCATTTGAAGATCGGATTGAAAAACTGAAAACTAAACAGGGGTATAAAGGTTTAAATAAAGAAAAGCTTGAAGCTCTGAGAGATGCAATTGATATTCAGGAGCCCCTTGAAGTTCTTCTTTCGCAATTGACAAAATGAGATATGTCCTGGACACTAATGTCATCCTGGCATATTTGAGAAAACATTCAATCTGGGATTTAATTGAATTGCAGCTTGGAATATTTGAAACAGATTCGGATATATATATTCCTGCGGTCGTAATAGGAGAATTAAGATCGCTTGCTGTTCAAAATAAATGGGGATTTAACAAGAGGCGAGAGCTGGATATATTCGTAAAAGAATTTACAATAATCGATTTTATAACAGAGGAAATTATAGCTTCTTATGCAGAAATAGACGCTTTCAGCCAGGGAAGACTTGAAGAAAAACCACTTAAAGGTTCTTCAAGAAATATGGGCAAGAATGATTTATGGATTGCAGCGACGGCAAGTGTTTTAAACGCAACATTGATAACAACTGATAAGGATTTTCAACATCTGCACACTCACTTTTTGGAAGTTGCATATTTTGAATTAAAATAAAAAAACAGGTTACACAGAGTTTCACAGAGAAAAGTTAGAGAGCCAAAGAGAATATAAATAAAAACCTCTGTGGCCCTCCTTTTAACTCCACCTTCCTCTGTGTAACAATACGAGAAGCAATACAAGGCGAATCACCATGAACACAAACATAGACGCATTAACCGCCGCCCTTGAAGGCAAAAGCGAAATCGAATCGCTGACAATTCTGGCAGATCTTTTTCCGGGTCAGGTCGTATTTTCTACGAGCCTGGGTTATGAAGATCAGGTTATCACAGATTTTATCTTGAAAAACAATCTGGATATCAGCATTTTCACTCTGGATACAGGAAGAATGTTTAACGAAACGTACATGACGCTTCAAAAAACAAACAACCGTTATGATACCAAAATAAAGGCATACTATCCTCAAACGGATTCTGTGGAAGCTTTACTTAGTACAAAGGGCCCTTTGAGTTTTTACGATTCTGTTGAAAACCGCAAAGAATGCTGCTTTATCCGTAAGGTTGAACCTTTGAACAGAGCTCTGAAAGGAGCAAAAATCTGGGTGACAGGTATCCGGGCAGAGCAATCAGGAAATCGTCAGTCTATGCATAAGCTTGAAGCAGACGAAGCGCATGACCTGATCAAATTCCATCCTATTCTGGATTGGAGTTTTGAGGAAGTAAAAACCTATGTAAAATCAAATGGCATTCCTTACAATCCTTTGCACGACAAAGGTTTTGTAAGTATTGGCTGCGCGCCTTGTACACGTGCCATCCAGGAAGGCGAAGATTTCCGCGCCGGACGTTGGTGGTGGGAAGATGAGTCGAAGAAAGAATGTGGTTTGCACGCGAAGTAATAAAAGCATCCCAATGCTACGTAAATAAAGAAGAAGTATTAAATGTCTAATGAAGTAAGTATGTCAATTTCAGTAAAAGAGGCGTCGGATCTTAGCGACCAAGGAAATATTGACCGTAGAAAACCGGACTACCTGGATCAGCTAGAGGCAGAGGCGATTTACATTATGCGTGAAGTGGCTGGTCAGTTTGAACGTCCGGCGTTACTATTTTCAGGAGGAAAAGATTCAATAACCCTGGTTCGTCTTGCTCAAAAGGCATTTGCTCCGGGTAAAATTCCATTTCCGCTAGTTCATATTGATACGGGCCATAACTTCGTGGAAGCTACGGATTACCGTGATATGCTTGCTGAAAAAACAGGTTCAAAACTGATCGTTCGTTATGTGGAAGATACCATCAAAGCGAAAAATCTGAAAGAACCGACTGGTAAAAACGCGAGCCGTAACTGGTTGCAGACTTTCACTTTACTAGACACGATTGAAGAATTCGGATTTGACGCCTGCATCGGTGGTGCGCGTCGTGATGAAGAAAAAGCACGTGCGAAAGAACGTATTTTCTCATTCCGTGACGAGTTCGGACAATGGGATCCAAAACGTCAGAGACCTGAACTTTGGAACCTTTTCAACGGACGCATTCATAAAGGTGAAAACGTACGTGTTTTCCCAATTTCCAACTGGACTGAATTAGACGTCTGGGCATATCTTCAAAGAGAAGGCATTACGCTTCCAAGCATTTATTTCGCTCACGAGCGTGAGTGTATCCTGCGCGATGGACGCTTGTTATACAATACGCCGGTAATTGAAAAAGATCCGGACGATCAGATTGTAACCAGACAGGTTCGTTTCCGTACCGTTGGTGATATGACTTGTACCGCTGCGGTAGAATCAAGCGCTGCAACATTGGAAGAAGTAATTGCTGAAATCACAGTTTCAAGAATCAGCGAACGCGGCGAAACCCGCATCGACGATCAGCAAACAGAAGCTGCGATGGAAGACCGTAAAAAAGGAGGATATTTCTAAACAATGAGATATTGACGAAGGCTCATTTGAGCACATTCAATCATTCTCTCATTCTTAATTCATAATTAACACAAGGTGGATTTACTAAGATTTATAACAGCAGGTTCCGTAGACGACGGTAAAAGTACGTTGATCGGGCGTTTGCTTTTTGATACAAAAAATATTCTGGCAGATCAGATGGAAGCCATCGAACGCGCCAGTAAAAGCCGTAATGATGGTGAAATTGATCTTGCGCTTTTAACAGACGGACTTCGTTCGGAACGTGAACAAGGGATTACGATTGACGTAGCTTACAAATATTTCCAGACGCCGAACCGTAAATTTATTTCGATCGATGCGCCGGGACATATTCAGTATACCCGTAACATGGTTACAGGTGCTTCTAATGCGGATCTGGCGATTATTCTTGTGGATGCACGTCATGGTGTTGCAGAACAAACACGCCGTCACTCACTGATTGCTTCCATGTTAGGAATTCCTCACGTAGTTGTGGCGATCAACAAAATGGATTTGGTTGGTAATTCTGAAGATGCGTTTTTGGAAATTGCAAAAACATACCAGGATCTTGCTCTGAAATTGAACATTAAAGATTTGACAATTATCCCGGTTAGCGCGCTGAATGGAGATAATATTGTTGACAGATCTAAAAACATGCCCTGGTATACAGGCGAAACTTTGTTGTCAGTTCTGGAAAACGTAAATGTTTTAAAAGACAAAAACACGACAGACGGACGTTTCTCGGTACAGTATGTAATCCGCCCTCAAACTGAGGAATTACATGATTATCGTGGATATGCAGGTCGTTTGCAAAGTGGTTCGTTGAGAAAAGGCGAAGCTGTTAAAATATTACCTTCGGGAACAGAATCGAAAATTGCTAGAATCGAATTCGGTGGACAAGAAATTATCGAAGCGGGTGTTTTTGAGTCGGTTACCATTCTTTTGGAAGACGATGTGGATATCAGTCGTGGCGATATGATTGTTTCGGTTGACAATTCACCAATCGTGAGTCAGGATATTGAAGCATTGGTTTGCTGGATGGACGACCGCAAAACATTGAAAGCAGGAGATAAATATCTTCTTCAGCACGGAACTGCAAGAACAAAATGTTCTGTTAGAAGTATAGAATATCAGATCGATATCAACTCCTACGAAAAACTGGATGAAGTTGAAAGTCTGAAATTAAACGATGTCGCAAGAATTGTTTTAAGAACAGCACAACCGATCGCTTACGACCCATATCAGCAAAACAGAGCCAATGGCGCCGCTATTCTGATTGATGAAACGTCGAACGTGACTGTTGGCGCTTGTATGGTTGAATAAAAGGCGTGGCTCGGCCGCACCTTTTTTCCCGATATAAAGTTAATATACTATTCCGATAGGTTATAAGAATACATCACCATGAATAATTTAGTAATTTCAGACAAAGTATCATCCGTAGCAAAACGTGATATTGTTGATTTACAAAACAAGATCAACGCATTTAACACGGGTGAAACGCCGGAAGAAGCTTTTCGTAAGTTTCGTCTGACGCGCGGTGTGTATGGTCAGCGCCAGCCAGGCGTACAGATGATTCGTATCAAACTGCCTTATGGACGTATCACGGCGGATCAGCTTGTTCGCATCGCAGATACTTCCGACAAATTTGCCACTGGAAATTTGCATGCAACTACGCGTCAGGATATTCAGCTGCACTTTGTAAAACTTTCAGATTCTCCACAATTATGGGCAGATCTGGAAGATGCCGGAATTACTTTAAAAGAAGCGTGTGGTAATACTATCCGTAACGTGACGGCTTCGTCGGTGGCAGGTATTGACCCGGACGAACCTTTTGATGTTACACCGATAACACATTCGATTTTTACTTATTTCCTTCGTAATCCTATCAATCAGGATATGGGAAGGAAATTCAAAATAGCGGTTTCTTCTTCCGAAAAAGATTCTGCGTTAGCGTTTATTCACGACGTTGGCCTTATTGCCAAAATGGGAACCAATGCAGCGGGTGAATCTGTAAAAGGTTTCAAAGTTTTGATCGGTGGCGGATTAGGCGCGCAGCCGTTCTCGGCCCAAACTGCCTTTGAATTCCTTGAAGAAAAAGATGTTATTCCTTTCATAGAAGCTTTGCTTCGTGTATTCGATCGTTACGGAGAACGTGTTCGCCGCCATAAAGCGCGTATGAAATTCCTTTTGAACGATCTTGGATTGGAAGGAATGATGGCAAAAGTGGAAGAAGAACGTACCGCTGTAAAAAACAAGGTTTTCCAGATTCCTGATGATTTATTCGGTACGAACGAAGCAGAATCAATCAATCACGCTCCTCGCCCATCATTGAGCGAAGAAGAAATTTTAAAAATTGCTTCTGAAAGCGTTTCAGACATTTCGGAATTCACGAAATGGTTGAAAACCAATACTTTTGAACAAAAACAAAAAGGTTGGTACGCTGTTCAATTACGTGTTTTGCTGGGTGATATGAGCTCAGATACAGCACGTTCATTGGCTGATATCGTTCGTCAGTATGCAGCTGATGATATTCGTGTAACGGTTAACCAGGGATATATTCTTCGATTCATTAAAGGCGAAGATCTGGTTGCGATATATAACGAACTTGCGAAATTAGGATTGGTTAATCCTGGTTTTGACAGTACAATGGACATCACAACCTGCCCGGGAACAGATACTTGTAACCTGGCCATCACAAGCAGTTACGGAATTACCCGCGTTCTGGAAGATGTGATGAAGGATGAATTTCCTGAAATGATTTACAACCAGGATATCAAGATTAAAATTAGCGGCTGTATGAATGGTTGCGGCCAGCATAATGCTTCTAATATTGGTTTCCACGGAAGTTCAATTAAAAATGGAAAACTGGTTTTACCAGCTCTTCAGGTTT
Organism: Dyadobacter koreensis; assembly: GCF_900108855.1. Taxonomy (GTDB): domain Bacteria; phylum Bacteroidota; class Bacteroidia; order Cytophagales; family Spirosomataceae; genus Dyadobacter; species Dyadobacter koreensis. The sequence continues at coordinate 598,439 of NZ_FNXY01000002.1, read as the reverse complement.
TGTTGGGCGGTGGTTTTTCCGGTGATGGAATCGGTTTGATTGGTGATAAAGTGATTAAGGTTCCTGCGAAACGCGGACCGGAAGCACTTCGTACGATCTTCAACGATTACGAGTCAAACGCATACGACGGAGAATATTTCAACCAGTATTACACACGTCAGACCAAAAATTATTTCTTCCAGCTTTTGAAACCGATCGCAGATCTTTCCACTATTCAGGAAGATGATTACCGCGATTGGGATCATGACGAAATATTTAAAACAGAAATTGGAGTTGGTGAATGTGCCAGCGTTTTGGTGGATTTAGTAGCTACCACAATTACAGAAGGACAGGAAAAGTTAAATCTTGCCAAAGAAAACTACGAATTGAAAATCTGGGCTGATGCGATTTATCATGCTTATAACGTTTTGATTACGGGTGCAAAAGGATTGTTGATGACCAAAGATGTGAGCACAAATACTCAATACGGCATCATCAACGACTTCGAAAGTAACTTTGGAAAAGAATTCAAATACAATATTCCCGCGGAATATGTTCTTCCGGATTCAGAAGAAACTCCTTTCCGGTCTCTTGCTTTCAGTATCAACAAATTCGAACCAACAGAAGAATTTGCTACGTACTTCGTTAATACGGCAGAAGACTTTTTGAACTTCGTGCGTAATACACGCGGAGCTCAGTTGATGGAAACTGGCGAGCCTGTTTTGCAGGAACTTTCGTTCGGAAAAGATTCATAATATTGTGGCTGTCGGTTTTCGGCAGTCGGCTATCACTTGGTAGCTAATATTTAGTTTAGTGAGAGGAGTCAAATTTAAAACTGACTTCTCTCACCAATAACTAATCTTCTACTATTCATTGATTTCCTCACAAGCCAGGAATTCGTGTTAAATAACCCACTGACAGCTAATCGACGAAAGCCGACAGCCATTCCCCTATGAAACTTACATTAATCGGTGCCGGTCCAGGCGATCCAGATCTGATCACTCTAAAAGGAATTAAAGCATTACAAACTGCCAAAGTTGTGCTTTATGATGCGCTTGTGCATCCTGCAATACTTGATCATTGTCCGGAAGATTGTCTGAAAATTCATGTTGGAAAACGTTTTGGAAAGGTAAGCTGCGGACAGGATGAGATTAATAAACTGATTGTTGCTTCGGCCAGCGAATATGGAGAAGTTATCCGCTTGAAAGGCGGTGATTCTTTTATTTTTGGTCGTGGTTATGAAGAAATCGAATATGCAGCTGCGCATGGCATTGAGTCAGAAGTCATTCCCGGTATTTCAAGTACCTATGCAGTTCCGGCTTTGGCAGGAATTCCTTTGACCTCACGCGGTGTGAGCGAAAGTTTCTGGGTTGTTACCGGAACGACAAAATCTCATGAACTATCGGCAGATCTTCCGTGGGCGGCCCGTTCTTCGGCAACTGTTGTAATCCTGATGGGAACACACAAACTTGAAGAAATTATCAGCATTTATTCCGACCTGGATAAATTTGACGAACCAATCGCTATCATCCAAAACGGCTCACTTCCGGAACAGAAAATCGTTTTAGGAACGATTGGAAATATTTTACCTCTTGCAAAAGAAGCAGAAATTAAATCTCCTGCGGTAATTGTGATAGGGAAAGTTGCAGCACTTCCTGAACTAACGTTTCAGAAAATTGAAGAAATGGTTAACAAACAGATTTAGTAAGAGAACAGCCTGTTGGATATCTTTTACAAAATGAAGAAATAGATAACACCGGCAAGTACAAGATAGCTTACAAAAAGCCATTTCTTCTTATACTCATATGCTTCACGGTTGTGGAAATAATCAAAAACCATAGAAGCTGAAAATCCCACCACCATCAATACAACGGAAAAAACTCCGCAGTCCAAACGGTAATGTTTGTAGGCATGAAGCGCAGGCGCGCCAAGAGCAAGATACATCAGCCACATACCGAATCCCATCCGATACAGATATACGCTGAGACGACGATCATTCTTTATATCAAATAAGCTTTCTAACACAGTTTGATACGTATTGATTTATCTAGTGAAGCTAACCAATTTTAAAAACAAATGCTAATTTTTTATACACATACGTTATATGTAATATTGTAAAAAATTAATATATGAATAAAATAGTTGCAAAAATTTCAATTTTCTTTCTTAATTCCATTGCCGGCCTTTCCTGGAAAAATATATTCAGAGTATCCACTGCACTTAGCTGGTTGCTTTTTGATGTAGTCGGGTATCGAAAAAGAGTAATCCTGGAAAATCTTAAAAATAGTTTTCCAGACAAATCACCAGAACAAATTGAAATTATTTCCCGCAACTTTTACATTCATTTTACGGATCTGATTCTGGAAACGCTAAAATTCAGAACGGCTTCTCCGCAAGTGATCCGGGAGCGGCTGGAAGGTGATCTTACCATTATTAATGATCTATTTAAACAAAATAGAAGTGCCATTTTCCTGATGGGCCACCGGGGAAACTGGGAACTTGCCAATTTATTTTCGTCTCTCGAATTTTCCCATGACTGCATCGTGGTTTATCGTCCGTTGCAAAACAAAGTTTTTGACAAATGGTTTCTGGATTACAGGACTCGCTTTGGAGCGAAACTGGTCCCAATGGATAAAATTTTTAAAGAATTATTAACGCCGCGTACGAAACCGTTTGTGGTAGTTCTGGCAAATGATCAGTCTGCTAACCCGAAAACGGCTTTCTGGACAAAATTTCTGCATCAGGACACCGGAATTTTCCGTGGCGTCGAAGCCATTGCACGCAAATTAAACCTTCCCGTTCTCTACGCAGAATTCAGCAAAGTTGAGAACAAAAGAGGCTATTATCATGTTGACATAACAACGATAACCGAAACGCCAAAGGAAGTTCCCGTGAATGGAATTTTGGAAAAGCAGATTCAGATATTGGAGCAGGATATTCGACTTCAGCCGCATAACTGGCTCTGGAGCCACAGACGATGGAAGCATGAAAAACCGGAATGTCTTAAACCTGAACAATTACTGAGTTTAATACCCTGACGAAGTGATTTACCGAGTCAATCCATCGATTTCTTTAAGTAAGGTTATGTTGTTTTCGCACCAGAGCTGTTATTTTGAAGTAATCTTGTATGGAAAATTTCCTTACCCGTATAGCAATTAAACTTTTAGACACAGTTTCCAGATTCTCATGGAAATCATTGTATCGCCTTTCAGACATACTGAGATTCTTCATTTTTGATGTTTTTCATTACCGTCAGAAAGTAATTCTTACCAATCTCCGAAACAGTTTCCCACAAGAAAAAGAGGACACGATTCAGGAAATCGCAAAGAAGTATTACCAGAATTTCACGGATATTATTTTTGAAACGATCAAACTCCGAAGTATCTCCAAAAATGACTTATTGGCCCGATTCGAAGCGGAATCTGATATTCTGGATCATTATTATGAACAACAAAAAAATCTTGTTGTAGTAGCCGGTCACCTTGGAAACTGGGAAATGCTCAACTTATTCGCGGCTGTAAAGTTTCAATATCAACTGGTCGTCGTATATCACAAACTTGCCAATGATACTTTTGAAAATTGGTTTAAGGATGTCAGGACGCAATTTGGCACAGAGATGGTTCCAATGCAGGAAGCCTTTCAGCGAGCGATTAGTCCTCGCGATAAACCTTTCCTTTTCATTCTGATTAATGACCAATCACCTGCTCCCGAGCGCGCCTATTGGACCACTTTCCTGAATCAGGATACCGGCATTTTCAGAGGCGTTGAGCTTATCGCCAGAAAACTTAATGCGCCAGTCTTGTATATGGGTGTTTTAAGGAATAATTTTAAGCGTGGATTTTATAAATTCTATTTCCGGCTTATCACGGAAACTCCAAAACAAGAGCCGACGAATTATATTCTGGAGAAACAAATTTCATTTTTGGAAGAAGACATTGTCAGACAGCCTGACAATTGGCTTTGGAGCCACAAACGTTGGAAACACAAGCGGCCGCAAGTATTGCACCGGGATCAAACATTGGAAGTAAAAGATAAATCGTGAACAAACCTGTCAAGTTTTTAATCCTCCGCTTTTCCTCGATCGGCGATATCGTTCTGACTACTCCCGTTATACGTTGCCTGAAACAGCAATATCCGGAAGCTGAAATTCATTATTTTACCAAAAGCAAATTCGGTTTCCTGCTGGAAGATAATCCCTATGTTGATAAAATCTGGTTGCTGGACGGCAGTCTGAATAAAATGGTCAAAACCCTGCGTGCTGAAAATTTTGATTATATCATCGATCTGCATACCAATTTACGAACATTGCATATCAAACTGGCGCTTTTCAAGCGATCCTTTTCTTTTAAAAAATTAAATGCGCAGAAATGGCTGCAAACACAGTTTAAAATAAATTATCTGCCAGACATTCATATCGTCGACCGGTATCTGGACACGGTTTTACCATTAGGAGTCAAAAATGATGATCTCGGTCTTGATTATTTTATTCCATATAAAGACAAAGTAGAAAGAGACTGGATTCCTGAAACCCATCAGAAAGATTTTGTCGCCTATGCTATCGGCGGACAGCATAATACTAAAAAACTTCCCGTTCACCGCATGATTGAACTTTGCAGAAAAATTAATTTCCCGATCATTTTATTGGGCGGAAAAGAAGATTTCGAAGCAGGGGAAGAAATCAGGAAAGCAATTGGCGACCGATTGATTTTTAATGGGTGCGGAAAATACAACTTCAATCAGTCGGCTTCTTTAATAGAACAATCGTTTATCGTTTTTTCGCACGATACGGGATTAATGCACGTGGCCTCCGCCTTTAAAAAGAAAGTTTATTCGATCTGGGGCAATACAGTTCCGGCCTTTGGCATGTATCCTTATAAAACTGCTTTTGAAGTCATAGAAAATAATGACCTCGATTGCCGCCCCTGCTCCAAGATCGGTTATAAAGAATGCCCAAAAAAACATTTCAACTGCATGAACAAGCTTTCCTTCGATTTTGAAATCAAAGAACTTCCGTTCAGCAAATAGTGTTTCCCAATCCGATTACTCAATCAACAAAAACAACCGGAATGAATAAAAAAGTAAATATTGGAATCGTTCAGATGAGCTGTTCCGCGGATGTAGAAGATAATTTCGAAAAAGCTAAATCTAAAATAAGAGAAGCTGCTGCAAAAGGAGCACAAATTGTTTGTTTGCAGGAGCTTTTTAAGTCGCTGTACTTTTGCGACGTCGAAGACCATAAAAACTTTGAACTGGCGGAAGCAATTCCGGGTCCATCGACGGAATCATTAGGCAGTCTTGCCAAAGAACTAGGCGTTGTGATTATTGCCTCCTTGTTTGAAAAACGTGCGCACGGACTCTATCATAATACAACAGCAGTACTCGATGCTGATGGAACATATCTGGGTAAATACCGCAAAATGCATATTCCCGACGATCCCGGATATTATGAAAAGTTCTACTTTACTCCTGGTGATGCCGCATCAGAAGAATCTGATACCAATGGTTACAGGATATTCAATACAAAATTCGCAAAAATCGGTGTTTTGATCTGTTGGGATCAGTGGTATCCGGAAGCTGCGCGGATCACAAGCTTGATGGGTGCGGAGGTTCTTTTTTATCCTACTGCAATCGGTTGGGACACGAACGAGACTGATCCGATTATTAACGATGAACAATACGGCGCCTGGCAGACAATCCAGCGGAGCCACGCAGTTGCCAACGGCGTTTATGTAGTCTCTGTAAACCGCGTAGGTCGCGAAGCAGACCAGCAATTTTGGGGCGGTTCCTTCATAGCAAATCCACATGGACGGCTAATGTATCTCGCTCCCCATACAGAAGAAACTGTACACGTAGAAGAAATTGATCTACATAAACTGGATCACTACAGAACCACATGGCCGTTCTTCCGAGACCGCCGTGTGGACTCCTATAAACCTATACTGAGCCGCTACATCGACGATAAGTAAGTCACCATAAATATAATTATTCCAATAATATCAAAAGGATCACCAGAAGTGATCCTTTTTTCGTTTCCATACTTTATGAAACCAATTTTTCAGATTTTAACATAAAATATAAGTAAAATTTACGAAATTTGAACTCGATTTTTAAGTTTCAACAAAAAATGTAGCGTATATAGGTAAATTTTAAACTTACTAAAATTAGATCTTATGAGTCAACATGAAGTCTATTAGGCTTATAGATTGGATCAAAGTAAGATAATTGAAATTAAATATAGATAAAGTGCAATATAATTCGCCCAATAACTACATCAACCAATTATTATTGCAATAAAACTCAATTTTTAAATAATTTCTCTTGCATTTATTAGCTTTGTCAGTATATTTGAAATGTCATTAAACGAATGACTAAACTTCTTAACTGTCAGATATGTTCCAGCCGCACTGAATATGTCTAAACGTAAGAAGGAGAACATAAACCATCCGGACTGTTAATGTCAATTAGACAACAGCAAAGAAGTTCTGCCTTTTTACGAAAAGAATTTAATAATTAATTACCTGTCAGCGTGGACAAACATTTTTATCAAAACCTGGACCTGGTTGCCAGATCACAGAAACGATTCCACTGTTTGTCCTCGATTAAGAGGGTATTGCTTTCCGGAAAAGCAGTTTTGTAAGCTTATGGCTGTGCTGTTCTGTCCATGCGAAAGTGTGTGCGGCGCACAGAAACGTGGACACCACAGCCATAACTTTTTTACCTACTCTACTAATAGTACTCACCTAATTAATTTAACCGGATTCCCATGCGTAAAACTTTACTATTGTTCTTATGGGCCTGTCTGCTTTCTCCGTTGGTGCATGCACAAACGCGTGAAATTAGCGGAAAGGTAACTGCGGCCGATGATGGTCTGGGACTGGCTGGCGCTTCTATTATTTACAAAGGCACAAATACGGGTACCAATGCTGACGCTGACGGAAAGTTTAAATTCACTATTCCGGGCGACGGCGTTTTAGTTGTTTCTTATGTAGGATTTTTAATTAAAGAGATTCCTGTTGGGAGTCAAACGGTTTTCGACATCAAATTAGATGCTGATACACGCCAATTGGCAGAAGTTGTTGTAACAGCTTTTGGTATTGAGCGCGAAAGAAAAGCATTAGGATATACGGTTCAGGAAGTAAAAGGTTCAAGCCTTACTGAGTCACGTTCTACGAACGTAGCAAACGCACTTTCCGGCAAGATTGCCGGTGTAAGAATCCAGTCAAACGGCGGCCCTGGTAGTGGTTCTACTATCCAGATCCGCGGCGCTGGTTCTATTTCTGGTAACAACCAGCCTCTTATTGTAATTGATGGTGTACCGATGCAACAGGCATCAGCTACATCAGCAACAAACCAGTACGGTGGCGGTATGTCAGAAGTTAACCCTGATAACATTAAAGAGATTTCTGTTTTGAAAGGTCCAAACGCAGCAGCTTTATATGGTTCACGTGCAGCCAACGGTGTTATTTTGATAACAACGAAAAACGGTAAAGGCACAAAAGGAATTGGCGTTGAAGTCAACTCCAACGTGACCTTTGAGCGCCCATGGATCAAACCTAAATTTCAAAATACTTATGGTGGAGGAAATGGTTACAGGACCTGGTACCACGACGGATGGAGCGGCGCAATCACTGACCCGCTGGAAATTCAGCAATACCGTGCAGCTTATGGTCCAACGGCTCCTTTATCTGGAACAGAAGGAACAGACGAAAGCTGGGGTGCACCAATGGATGGCCGCTTGGTCAGACAATGGTGGACAGGAAACGATGTAGCTCCTTTAACACCACAACCAAATAACTGGGACGAATTTTGGAACACAGGTAGCACTGTTTCAAACAGTGTGGCCGTTGCAGGTGGAAACGATCAGGGTTATTTCCGTTTAGGTTTAGGACATACAAAACAAAGTGGTATCGCTTACTATAACGATTTTCACCGTTATAACTTGAAAATCAACTCAGGTTATAATCTGACAAAAAATTTCAGTGTTGCGCTTTCTGCTGAATACATCAAGTCTGGTGCCGACAACCGCGGTTATACTTCCGGCCAGGAATTTATCTGGGCTCACAGACACGTATCCTGGAAACAGCTTCGTAACTACGAGCAGTATACTTCCACGCACAACCAGATACCTGGTGACACAGATCCGCCAAACTGGCAGCATACATTCTTCACTAACCCATATTTTTCTCAGAAAAAATTGACAAGTGGAAATGATAAGGACAGATTACTGGGAAACATCTCTTTCAACTACAAAATCCTTCCTTCGCTTAGCGTAATGCTTCGGACAGGAACAGACGTTTGGAGTGATACACGTATCAACATAACAAACTTTGAAAGGGTAAGAAACGGCGTAAAAACTCCTGGCCGGTATAACGAAGAAGTTCTGCGCAATCAGGAAACGAACTCAGACATTATTTTCACTTTCAACAAAGATGTAACGAAAGACTTTTCTCTAAATCTTCAGGCTGGTGCGATTAAAAGAACCAACTATTACAAGAGAAATTACTTTGCAGTTGGTGAGCTTGTTGTAGACGGAGTGTACAATGCCGCCAACTCGATCCCAAGTTTGAACACGATCCAGAGTACCATCACTAAATCTGAAAATCAAAGTGTTTTTGGTGCGGCTCAAATCGGCTGGAGAAATCAATTGTTTATGGATGTGACAGCAAGAAATGACTGGTCAAGTACCCTGCCGTCTAACAACAATTCATACTTCTACCCTTCTGTTTCATTAAGTGCAGTACTGACAGACATTTTTGATGTACAAAGTAATGTGCTGAGTTTCGCAAAACTTCGTGCAAGTTTGGCGCAAGTTGGTAACGATGCTGATCCCTACGCCTTACAGCAGACTTTTACAGCGAACGGTTCATGGAACGGAAGCATGAGTAAATTCGCTGAGGCTGTTAAAATTGCAAACTCGACTTTGAAACCTGAGATCACAACCGGTAAAGAATTCGGAGCTGATTTGAGATTCTTTAAAGGCAAAATTGGTCTTGATATGACTTATTACAGCCAGAGTACAAGAGACCAGATCCTTGCCGTTGAGATTTCGAAAGCAAGCGGTTATGACACCCGCGTTTTAAATGCAGGTGAGATTACCAACAAAGGGGTTGAAATAATGCTGACTGCCAACCCGGTCAAATTGTCAAACGGCTTCTCATGGGATATCGCAGTTAACTTTGCTAAAAACAAAAACAAAGTTGTTGCACTTGCCGAAGGCCTTACAACCTACACACTTGCTACACAACGCGGTATGACTTCCGAAGCCAGAATCGGCGAAGCTTATGGTACTTACTACGGAAAGGGCTGGTTACGCTCACCAGAAGGAGAAGTAATTTATGCCAATGGTTTGCCACAGGTTGCGCCAGGTACGATCAAGCTTGGCAACATTCAGCCAGACTGGACAGGTGGTGTTTCTAACACATTTACCTACAAAGGCGTTACATTTTCTGCTTTGGTTGATGTACGTATGGGTGGTGATATTTTCGACGAAGGAACCGGTACAGGTCGCTGGACGGGACAATATGAAGAAACAGCTATCGGACGTGAAGAAGGAGTAATCGGAGACGGTGTTAAACAAATGGCCGACGGAACGTTTGCTAAAAACGACATCATCATTCCTGCAAAAGAGTTTTATGCATACAACAATCCTCGTAACTACCACGAAGCAGCAATTTTCGACGCAAGCTATGTGAAACTACGTGAATTGACGCTTGGATATAGCCTCCCTACGCATCTTTTGAAGAAGACATTCTTCCAGACTGCTAAACTTTCACTGGTTGGGCGTAACGTATGGATGATCTTTAAAAACACACCGCACGTGGATCCTGAATTCGATTCAAAAGGTGGAAATGCACAAGGATTTGGTTATGGCCAGCTTCCAAGTTCAAGAAGTATGGGTGTTAACTTAAGCTTTTCATTCTAATCTTCCTGTTGATCTGGGATCTTTTAATCGACTTTCATTATGAGAAAAATAGCATATAAACCACTGGTAATTGCCTTGACAGCTGTGATGTTTTCAATGAACAGCTGCACCAAGGATTTTGAAGAAATAAATTCGAACCCGAATGATCCGACGTTAGTTAAGGCACAGTACCTCCTTACTTCCGGCCTTGAATCTTCAATCGACCGCTACTGGGGCCACAGAGATCGGTTTGAGCGTATCAACATTGATGCAGCCGAACTTTACATGCAACATCTTACACGTAACATTTATTCAAACGAAGGTGATGACTACACGGTTTCTGTTGCAGTAACAAACAATAACTGGAAAGGATTTTATAACGATGCACAAGTTAATTTCCAACGCATCATTACAATTTCCTCGCCAGACGGAGCAACGCCAAACGCAAATTATGTAGGCGTAGCGATGGTGATGAGAACCTGGGTTTTCTCTTTGCTCACCGATATGTACGGACCAATCCCTTACTCAGAGGCAATCCAAGGAACGGCTGCTACGCCAATCTACACGCCTAAGTATGACTCTCAGGAAGCAATTTACGCGGCGATGCTCGCGGACCTTAAAACGGCAAATTCATTGCTGACCGTTGGTGGGCCAGCCGTAGCCGGAGACATCGTTTACAATGGTGATATTCTTAAATGGAAGAAGTTTGCAAACTCACTTCGTTTGAGACTTGCCAATCGTCAGGCCAAAAAGAAACCCGCAGAGTCGAAAGCAGTTTTTGCGGAAATTTTAGGAAATGCTTCTACCTACCCGATTTTCACTACGAATGCCGACAACGCCCAACTGAACTGTTCAGCAGTTTTGCCAAGCAATAATGAGTGGAATCAGATCATTATTCAGGGCGGTCGTACGGACTGGAATTTGAGTAAAACATTAGTCGATCAGATGAATTCTATGGGTGATACCAGAATTACAGTTTATGGAAACCCAAATAAAGACGGAGTCTATCAGGGACACCCGAATGGCTTGCCGGATGCAATTGCAACCACTTTCCTTTCGTCCAGCTCTACCATAGGAACGTATTTCACGAGAGCAACGGCTCCGGAAGTGATCATGACTTTTGCTGAATTGAATTTCATTCTGGCAGAAGCAGCCCTTGACGGAGACATTACCGGTGATGCTGATGCTTATTTCAAAACCGCTGTAAATGCTTCTTTCACACAATATGCCTTGACCCCTCCTGCTGCTTTTCTTGCTAAACTTGGAACAGCAACGAAGGAAAAAATCATGGAGCAAAAGTGGGTAGCGCTGTTTGGACAAGGTATTGAAGCATGGACGGAGTGGCGCCGCACAGGTTTGCCAAAATTCCCTGCACCAGACGCCCGCGCAGTATTGAACAACGATGGTGTGTTGCCAACAAGATTTACTTACTCAACCAACGAATATTCTCTTAATAAAGCGAGTGTTGAAGGTGGTGTTACCCTGCTTGGCGGCAAAGACGATATGAAGACAAAACTTTGGTGGGCTGAATAACCCAAACCGGAAAATTAAGTGATCGACTTAAAAAAACTGACAATGAATTCATATACAAAACATATCAAAATTCTGGTTATCTGTTTACTTGCCGGTGCTGTTTTCACTGCTTGTAAAGAAGAGGATCCCTGGGTAGACGCCACCGTTGCGCCGGTTGTTGTAAACATCATCGGAGCACCTTTCGGATATCCTCAGGAAAAAGATCCGGCCGTTGGATACCCTGCTGCATCTACAAAACTGACACTTTCAGCCACACTTTTAGAATTAGATAAAAGTGGAATCCTGAATAACGCAGTTGGTATTGACTCGATACCTGTTTCTGGTGTAAAAGTGGCGATCACCATGCGAACAGGAGCCGTTTTAGGTGAAGTAACTTCTGGAGCAGACGGTAAAGTTTCACTGGATAAAACCTGGGCAGAATTAGGAATAGCGACTCCGGTTAAAGGTTCACTTGCAAGAATATCATGGACCGGGACCTATAAAGGAGTGACTTTTACAAGATTTTCACAAGTTCAGGCACAATAACATTACCAGTCAGCCAGGTAAATTCCTGGCTGACTTATCCCGTTTTTTTTCATTGCTTTTCTCAATACCCATTTGCTTAATCTTTACAATCCCATTACTAAAAAAACAATTAAAATGACTCAAAAAATCGACCGTCGCAATTTGTTAAAATCAGGCTTATTGGCTCTTGGTGGTATGACCCTGGCTCCCCACATGAGCTTTGGTGGTGCATTCGATGATATGCCTCTATCGCTTGATCCTGAAAACCGTATTTACCGTAGCCCAATGGTGCGTGAGCACTTTCTGGACAAAAAACCAGATCTTTCTAAAATGATCCGTATCGGCGCTAACGAAAATCCATACGGACCACCAAAAAGCGCTCAAAAGGCAGTTTGTGACTCAGTTGCAGGCGGGAACCGCTATGCCTGGAAAGAAATGAGTGACCTGGTTGATAAAATCGCTAAAAAGGAAGGCGTTTCGAAAGACTATATCATGATGGGCCCTGGATCTTCGGATCTATTGGAAAAAGTGGCTCTGGTACTTTTCATGCATGGTGGAAATATCGTTTCTGCTGACCCTTGTTATATGTCACTCGTTCAGGTTGCAAAATCTGTTGGTGCAACATGGAAGGCTGTTCCTGTAACAGAAAACCACTCCCACGACTTAAAAGCGATGGAAGCTGCTGTAGACAAAGACACCAAACTTGTATATATCTGTAACCCTAACAACCCAACGGGTGCGATCACGACTGGCAAAGAGTTGTTAGATTTCTGTTCACGCGTTTCTGAGAAAGTGCCTATTTTCGTTGACGAAGCATACATCGAACTAGCCGTTGGTGCGGATACTGAAAGTATGGTTGGATTACTTCAGAAAAACAAAAATGTAATCATTGCACGTACGTTCTCAAAAATTATGGGAATGGCTGGTATCCGTGTTGGTTACATCGCTGCTCAACCAACATTTATTAAGCAAATCGAAAAAATCACACGTGGCGGTATGGGTATTTCTTATACTTCAATCGCTGCTGCTTCTGCTGCTATGGATGACAGCGAATTCCAGGTGATGACGCGCAAATTGAACCATGAAGCAAAAACATATCTCCTTGGAAATCTTGATAAAATGGGTTACAAATATATCCCGTCTTACACCAACTTCGTGATTTTCCCGATCAACATCCCTGGTAAAGATATGTTGACCAAACTGGCTGCGAAAAATATCTCCTGCCGTGCATTTGATATTCAGAACAAGCCCTGGTTACGTGTTAGTATGGGAACAATGGACGAAATGAAAGCATTCGTAAGCGCCCTTGGTACGATAAGCTAATTCAGCATAAATGAAAAATGGCTGGTTTTCCGGACGTATATCCATCCGGATATCTGTTTCCGAAAACCAGCCAATACTCTTTTGAATTCATTTAGTACACCGGATTACTGTCCGGTATCAGTCAATAAAAAGCTTATATTATGAGTGATGCCTTACAAAAAACCATTACTTTACTTTTACTGATTGCATTGGGATTACTTCTCCGCGGGAAGTTTAAAAGTAAGGAGCAGACCAACGGTATCAAAGAGATCATTCTTTCTGTTGCTTTGCCATCCACGATCTTTATCTCGCTGATGAAGATTGAAATGGACTCATCGATGATCATCATTCCGCTTGTGACATTGGTGTTTAACTTTCTTATGTTTTTTTCTGCCCCACTCGCTTTTGCGCTTTTTGGTATTGAAAAAAACAGTCCGACCGGCAGAACCCTGATGATGTTAATTCCATCTCTGGCCCCGGGACTTTCCTGCTTTCCTTTTATTGCTGAATTTTTAGGCGAAAAAAGTCTGGCTATTGCTGCACTGGCCGACGTTGGAAACAAATTTTTCGTTCTGATTTCTCTTTACATTCTGGCTATGAACATGTTTTTGAAAAACAGCCAGGATAAGGAAACCAAATTGGGAGGAAAACTTAAAAGCCTGTTCGGAAATATGCTGCAGGAACCTATTAACGTACTGATTATTCTTGCTATTGTTTTATTAAGCGTTGGTATCAATTATTCTACACTACCCTTTGTAATCACTGAAATTTTTGACAAAACAAGTGCCATGATGACCCCGCTTGTTCTGGTTTTCATCGGCCTTGCAGTACAACTTAAAGAAGGAAAAAAACGTATCGTCGCAAGTATTCTTTTGTTCAGAGCCGGCAGCACAATGCTGATCAGCGCCGGAATGATCTATGTTTTGAATATCACGGACCAGTCCATGATTCTGCTTGCCATTGTCATTCCATTGAGTGCCGCAAGTTTCTGGCCTCTGGCGCATATCTCCGCTTTCAATCTGCGTGAAGATGCCATGGGATTACCAAAGGAAAAAAGAACTTTCGATATGGAACTTGCCGTATTGCTGCTTGCATTTTCGCTTCCGTTCTCAACGATTTTAATTCTCGGTATTTTGACAACCGGCGCTTATTTCACGCACATGTCAACTTTGATTATTGCAGGCGTCGTCCTGATTGTCCTTGGCGGATTACCCAACCTTTTCAGTAAAGTATTCGTACGAGTTTCAAAAGCCTAAGTAAAAACTGTTATGCGCAAAACGATCATTATTCCATTTCTTTCTCTGTTGTCTTTTGCTTCAATAGCTCAGACTGAAAATGGCGAAACTGCTGTGTTAAAAAAGGAAGTTGCCGAAAAGGTTTCTTCAAAAGATAAGAAGCAGGATAGATACTTTTGCCCTAACGCAACAGTGACCATGGCCGACGGATCTGTCAAGCCTATACGTGATGTAAAAGTTGGAGAAAAGGTAAAGACCTGCCGGAAGGGTAAAAGTAGAGAAACTGAGGTAAAAGCAGTGGAAGTTTACGATAACCCAAATGCAGCATTGACGGCAGTATACCTGCGCCCTGTTAATGAGTCTTCGATCTCCGGAGAGTCCTGGCCGCTTGTCCCTGCCCTGCTTTTGGAAGCAACGCCTCAGCATCAGGTGCAGACGAAAAAGGGGAATAAAACAATGAAACAATTATCAAAAAATGATGTGTTGTATCATTACGAACCTTCAACCGGAAAGGTATCTTCCTGGAAAGTAGGTATCGTACAGACCAATGCACGAAAAGTTGCAACTGCTTATAATCTTACAACAGAAGACGGATCTTATTTAGTAGAAAACGTTCTTGTGTCAAATAATTAACTCCTGTTTACTTTAATCAACGTTTTGAAAAAAATCCAAACCCGCGAGGTGTTTGGATTTTTTGCTTTAAAATGACAAATTCAAATTATCTACGCTCATTTCACATTTGATCGCGCTATTTTTTAAATGATTTCAAAAACCTTTGCGACCTTTGTATCGTAATCAGAAGTAATCTCAGCAATTCATATCCAATACCACCGTGTCACAATACAATCTTTCATCAACGCCCAAAGCATCAGGATTTACATTTCCAGCCGAATGGCACCCACACCGAGCCACATGGCTAACATTTCCACATAACGAAGCTTCCTGGCAGGGCGACAGACTGAAAAAAATGTATCCGCAATATCTTGCTTTCATCAAGGCCATAAGCCAAGGGGAAAATGTTGGTATCGTGGCAAATGATGAAAACCTGAAAGATTTTATTACCAGCCAGCTTGATGCCATCGGCACAGATTTGTCTAAAATTGAATTTGTAATCAAACCTACAAACGACGCCTGGTGCCGGGATCATGGACCTGCTTTTTTGATCAACCCGGATACAAAGGAAAAAATGATCGTTGACTGGGGCCATAACGCCTGGGGTGGAAAATATCCTCCTTATGACGACGATAACCGCACACCGCACGCAATCGCTAAATATCTTAACCTGCCGACTATTACACCCGGAATCATTATGGAAGGTGGTTCCGTTGAATTTAATGGTGCTGGCACTATCCTCACCAGCAAATCTTGTCTGCTGAATCAGAACCGCAACGCGCATTTGAATCAAGCACAGATTGAGCAATATCTATATGATTATTACGGGGCCGAGCAGGTTCTGTGGGTAGAAGCCGGCATTGCGGGAGACGACACCGACGGACATATTGACGACACGACACGTTTTATCAGCGAAGATACTGTGATTGCAGCAGTAGAATATGATCCGAATGATGAAAATTTTGATATCCTTCAGACGAATCTCCGAATGATGAAGGACATGCGTTTGTTGAATGGAAAACAACTGAATATCATCGAAATACCTATGCCGAAAGCAGTCATTATCGACGACTTCCGGACACCGGGTTCTTATGTCAACTTCCTGATGTGTAACGCAGGTGTGATCGTTCCCGTTTTCAACAATCCAAACGACCAGATTGCGATTGATATTCTGGAAAAAGCAATGCCTGACCGCAAAATAATTCCTTTGGATGCAACTGAAATTATCTGGGGACAAGGCAGCTTTCACTGTTTGAGCCAACAGGAACCATTAGTTTAAAGTTTTGATCCTTAAATAAAAGAGCAGTCGGTTAAGCCTGAATTCTTAACCGACTGCTTTTTGTAACTAAGCCAACCGGAATTAAAAATTTACTTGATTTCTTCAATTCCGCCATCGTTAAGGGAAAACGGATGCGCTTCCTCCTTTTTGAAAATCCCTTTTATAGAATCCAAAATCGTTTTCTTTTTTAATTCCACTGGCACATAAGGTGTAATTGTTTTCCTTCCGATCTGTTTGTGAAAAGGTTGTTTGCGTAACTGTTTTTCAAAAACAACAATGGAGTCGTAGAACGATATGCAGTTGATATGCCGCGTGATTTCATCGATCCGTATTTTACTTTTGTCAACCACGTGATGATCATAAATTGAATCAACCAGATCTTTCGATTTTTCAATAAAAGAGCCAGGATTTCTCAGACCTCCATGAAATTCGTCCCAGTAAGATGTGTGCGTATCTTCAACGAAATACAGCCCGCCCTCCTTTACTTTCATATATAACATTTCGAAGGATACCAGCTGCTGCTCCATCGTGTGCCCGCCATCATCAATAACAAAATCAAGTTCCGGCAACTGGCTGACCACATTACCTAAAAAATCCTTATCACTTTGAGAACCGATAAAAATCGTGGTATTTTCCTCTTGCAACTTCTTACAATCCGGATTGATGTCGATTGCATAAATGTGGACATGCGTACCAAAATATTTTTTCCACAATTGCAGCGAACCGCCGTGAGAAATTCCAATCTCTAAAATGTTGATTTTTTGACCCCGATACTTCGAAAAATATTTTTCATAAATGTCAAAATAGTGATCCCACTTATGGATAAGGTTTCCTGTGTGGTTATAAAATATATCACGAATACTGTCAGGTGCTGATTGCATACGGTTTTGATTTTAATAATGGCTAACAGTTACAAATGTATAATAACTGAAAGCCTGTCAAAACCTAAAAGGAAATAAATTAGGGATTGGTAATAAATTGGTTTGGTATTTCACAAAAAAAATGACAAGACCCAGCTCTTTATTTCCGGATAATACTTCATCAACAAACGACCCGAAAAAATGATAATTAAAACGCGGGCAGCGATTTTAAGCGATTGAAGATTTGCACGGTTCATGATTATTATTTAGCTGTTTTTTAGATAAAATACTTAAATAATTTCAGTGCAAAAACTTTTTAAACAGTCAATGACCCGTACTAGCTACGTTTGAGACCCGCCAGTTGTAATGATCAATACCCGCGCATCAGACTATGCTATTTTCCAATTAAAAATCCAATTTTTCATTCCTAACCATAGACGGTGCTGGTTTTCACTGAAATAAAGTAAATATCCACAACTTGATATCCGGATAATATTTTGCCAGCAACCGACCTCCATAAATACCAATCATAATAAGGAAACTATCTTTAAAATTTCGATAAAGGGAAATTAATTTATTGATTATCAGCTGCATAATACTATCCCTTCCATAGATAAGTTAAGAAAACAAGGTAAGAACTAAGTTAATAAGTCGCCTAATTTTGAAGTCGGTTTTTTAATCAAATTTGGAATAAAAGGATAATTCAAAATTAGAAGCAGCAAAGGAAGCCAGGTTCGTCATGGTCAGCAGCATTATATTGCCTCGACAAGCAAATTTTTAAAACAATTAGAACTATTAACTTTAATGTTCAAAACAATTCCGTGATTAATCGATGGATCTCGCTAGCTGAATTGATGGATGCATGCAAAAGAAACGGCCACAATAGCGAATTGAATCGGATAGCCAAATAACTAAAAACAATACCATAAACAAACTGGGGAAGGACATAAAAAGGGTATAAATAAATGAATGAACCGTTTAATGGGGTGAAATTAGAGATATGAGCCAATGCAAAAGCAATTGTCAAACCCCAGCACATATAATTGTAATTTTTCTTCTGAAAAACAGTTTGGAAGTTCTGGTCATAGATTTTCTCTGAAACGCTTATACCCGCTAAAATGATAAGTAAAACGATACCGTATGACCACGACAAAAATTTGAAATTGAAAAGCTCAGGAAACAGGAAATCCACCCATCCCAGAAAAATAGCGAGGCGAAGAAAAGGAGATTTAGTTATCAGCGGTAACCGAAAAAGTATTTCTTCTCTTAATGGGCCAATAATACTAATTTTCAGAAAAGCGTCAAGTGGTGAATTCCATGCTCTAAATTCATTCCATATATTATGCAGATTTTCAATAATCGAAATATTAAACTTAGATTCTAAGATTTCTTCGATGACCATTATTATAAATAAAACAATGATAATACAGGAACAAAAGCAAAAAATAAACGCCTTTTTGAATAGTGTTAACCTTTCCTTTATTGTTTCGTTTTTTCCGGTATTAAAACCGGCGTAGGGATTCCGGTAAAATGTGAGGATATTTTTAAGCATGGATAGTGTGGTTGTTTAAAGAATTCCGGAATATACCCACCTGAACGAAGATCCAATCCAGGTGGTCCATCCCTGAAAAATCTGTCCCTTCTGATGTATTTTATAATCCATTGTATTCGCAGTCACCCATGATTTCTCTGAAACAGTTGGAAATCCGTCCACTTTATACGTCGACAACATCGGGTTAAAACACACCAGGGGCGTCTGAGGAAAGATGACGTGCAATGGAAACAGCTCGGTACTGTTAAAAATATCAACAATAACCGCTGCGGTTCTAATATGACCAACCACAGCATTAAGTTCATGGACTTTATCATCAAAAAGCACATTTTTGCGCATAGCCAGAAGAATATGCCAAAGGGTATATTTCAGTCCCTTTTCATTGAGATAACCCGCCTCATGACCGATACCTACTTTAAACGGGCTGACAAGGATGGGATAAAAACCATGACTGCGAACAATGTCGGATAATTTTTCATCCATCACAAGCACATAAATTTCGTACTCGTTTTGCAAATGACTGGCAAGATTCATTGCGGGAATCACGTGACTTTGAATATTGGCCGGATAGAACAACAAAGATTTTTTCATCAATTGAATTGCATAAAGTCATATCCAACTAAAAGTTTCATTCTTTTAGTTGCAAGCCATAAATCTAGAATCTACCAGTGCACTATTTCTGCACTGGCGATAATTCTTTAAAAAATTCGGATGTTATTTGAAACGCTCCTCCTTCAACAGACTTGGTTTCCTCATTATTCAATTCCCGAAAACCCATACTAAACCCGACAGTACGTTCATAATAATAGGTTTGCCTGACATGGCAAAAGGCAATCGGGGCTCCCATTTCCCTCATAATACGTATGTATTCGTACACCGCTCTTTTGGAGAGATCCAGTTTTTCAGCTAATTCGGCAGGGGTGCCAGTCGACTTTTTCCCAATCAAATGGTGTAACCGCTCAAAGCGTTCCAGATATTTTGTCAGGTTCATAGTTAAACATCGTACTGATTTAATTCGGAGTACAATGTAGAAACATCAGGTCAACAAAAACCAAGTTCTTCTACACTATCTTAATCAAATTTAGAATAAATCAAGAATTAGTTTAAAATATCATATAGATCACGCACAAGTTTAGAAGAATTATTCCCCCAAAGCCTCCCAATCTCCGCTCTCGTGCAGAAAAACATTATAATCAACAAAACCACGGATGCCTGCGGCCCAGCCCTTTTCGCTGTGCTGCCAAAATAGAACATGAGCATCTTCGGCCAGATCATTCAGATGGGTTCTTGAATAACCCGCCAGCCAGAGCGGATAATCGTCAAAATTTCCGGCAATGTACTTTTTGTAGAAGTGTTCGTTAACATAAATAATCGGCCGGACACCGTAGTGTTTTTCAATCAAAACAAGCCAGTTTCTCACACCCTTTACGATAATATCGTTCGGTTTTCGAGCATCCGTTTCAAGGTCAAGCACAGGAGGAAGATCTCCCGGCAATAACTCAACCTGGCCGATAAAATTAGCCACCTGCCGATCAGACATTACTCTTGGATTGTAGAAATGATAAGCTCCGCGTTTCATCCCGGTCCGCCTGGCTTCTTTCCAGTTGCGCTGAAATTGTTTATCCAGATGCGTGGCTCCTTCCGTGGCTTTTATATAGACAAAATCAATCCCGACTTCATCTGTACGGGATTCTTTAAGCTTGTCCCAATTGATTTTTGCGTTATGATGCGATACATCGATTCCATGTATAGCATATTTGAGCGGAAGTTTGATCCCAGCCTTTGAAATGTAAGTCCATTGATTTTCATCCTTGCTATCTCGCCACCAAATTAATGCTCCGATAATCAAAACAACGCCTGCTATGATTGCCCAGCCTTTGGCAGGTAAGGGTTTCAAATAATCAGGTTTCGCTAATCTGCTGCTTTGCGTTTTCTTTTTTGCCATACGCAGGCAAAAGTACAAAAAGATAAGATCGAATGCTGCGCCGGATTTTCAACCTCAAATTACTTGGGCAGGTATTCAAGTTTTCAAAAAAAGAGTGTAATATTTAAACCATTGAAATTCAGATAATAATAATTAAAAACTACATAAAAACTCCTCGCTCGGAAATTCCATCTACAAAAAACATACGTTTAAATTCGATAAGCGTGTGACGTTTTTCAGCACAGCTAGTCTAAACAAAACAGACAACCAGTATCTGTCAGTTTACTATAAATCCGCTGTTGGCTATGAAAACCGATAATCCCAATGATCTTGCCAAAAGAATTAAAAAGCTTCGTCAGCTGCATGGATTTAAGCAGGAACGAATGGCACAGGAAATCGGACTAAGCCAGACAGCATACAGCAAAATTGAAACAGGCGATACCAGTCTGACTGTGGGAAGAGCAGCGGCAATTGCCAAAGCTTTTGGAATGTCATTAACAGCACTATTGGAATGGGAGGAAAACATTTTAAAATAATTTTCACACAAGATTGTGACCTACAACACGAACACTAGTCTAGATAACAGAATTTCAATTACACACTATATATTTTCTTTACAAAACGGATTACACACACACTTTTAATAACACTTCATCAACAAACTTATTTTTAAGCTTATTTATTCCTCCATTTTACACACACTCAAAGCCTGTTCGAACTCAATAACGTTCTGAACAGGCTTTTTGCGTTATCAAAGAGCGATGTAGCAAGTAACCATTTGACTTCATTTTACCACTCATTAATATTATTTACCTTTCATGTACTTTGCATTGCATAGTACCTAGCATAACACATACATTTGTTATGTTCTTTAAGAGCAACAGAAGTTCAATCACATAAATCTATTAGCCATGAAAAATTCATTCAAAACCATCTTAAGCGTATTTATTTTAACCTTCGCAGTTTCTGTTTCGACTTTTGCAAGCGATAAAGAAATAAAAAAAGTTACAGGTTTCAACTCCGGAGTTTATGCTTCCAAAAGCGGAAAAATTAAAGTAAATGTCGATAAGTACAACGATGCCAGCACTGCAATCCTTTTTCAGGATGCCAAAGGCAAAGTGTTTTACAAAGAAATAACGGGGAAAAGCGATAAAAAATTGAGACTGGAAATTGACACCAACGAACTGCCTGCCGGGAACTATACATTGGAGATTTCCAGCAAAGGAGAAAAACAAACAAGAGAATTTCAATTGCTGGAAAAAATAACAGAACGTTCTGTAAAAATGGATTAAATTGTCTGGTGTAAAAAAAATCCCGATGTGAAAGTTTCACATCGGGATTTTTTTTTAAATAACTACGTTCACTATACGTTTCGGCACAACGATGACTTTTTTCGGAGTATTTCCTTCAAGCCATTTCATAACCACTTCGTTCGCCAATACTTCTTTCTCTATATCTGCTGGCGCAGTGTCGAGTGCAAAAGGAAGCGTTACCCGAACTTTTCCATTGATCTGAACCGGATATTCGAAAATTGCATCCACTACATATTGCTGTTCCCATTTCGGGAAAGGCGCTTTTGAGACAGTCCCCTTCTCATTACCCAAAGCGTCCCACAATTCTTCACTTAAATGAGGTGCATAAGGAGAAATTAAAACAACAAGTTCCTGCAAAATCGATCGCTTGTTACACTTCAAACTTCCAAGTTCATTTACACACATCATAAACGCACTGACGCCGGTATTGAAAGAAAAGTTTTCGATATCTTCTTCAATCTTTTTAATCGTCTTGTGCAATACGCGCAATTCTTCAGGTCTTGCGGCCTCATCTTTGACAAGCCATTGCCCCTGATCATTGTAAAACAAACGCCAGAATTTACGGATAAAACGATATGTTCCATCGATACCGTTGGTATTCCATGGTTTTGCCTGCTCCAAAGGTCCGAGGAACATTTCATAAAGACGCAAAGTATCCGCTCCGTATTTTGTTACGATATCATCGGGATTTACGACGTTAAATTTGGATTTCGACATTTTCTCGACTTCCACGCCACAATGATATTTTCCGTCTTCCAGAATAAATTCAGCATTTTCACCAGCGATATCACGACGGCTTGCCTTGAATTTTTCAATATCCAGAATATCATTTTCGACAATATTCACATCCACGTGCAACGCCGAAACTTCATACTGCGATTTTAAACCTTCGCTGACGAAAACAGGTTTACTGTAATCTTCACTTTTTACTCTATAAACAAAACTGCTTCTTCCCTGGATCATTCCCTGGTTGATCAGTTTTTTGAAAGGCTCTTCCTCTGGCACAAAACCTCTGTCTTTCAAAAATTTATTCCAGAAACGACTGTAAAGCAAGTGACCGGTTGCATGTTCTGTTCCACCGATATACAAGTCAACGTTCCGCCAGTAATCGATTGATTCCTTTGATGCGAATTCCGTTTCATTTTTTGCATCCATATAACGATACCAATACCAGCTGCTTCCAGCCCATCCCGGCATCGTACTTAATTCATAACCATTGCCGCTGCCATGTTTCCAACCCTCAGCGCGGCCTAATGGCGGCTCACCGTTTTCTGTTGGCAAATATTTATCAATCGCAGGCAAATTCAACGGCAACTCATTTTCCGGCAACAAATAAGGTAAGGGTTGTCCGGTACTGTCGTTTTTGTAATAAACCGGTACCGGTTCGCCCCAGTAGCGCTGGCGACTGAAAACGGCATCACGTAAACGATAATTGATTTTTCCTTTACCAACACCTTTTTCTTCCAGCCACTGAATAAGCACTTTATTCGCTTCATGGAATGTCAATCCGTTGATCATTCCCGAATTGATATATTTACCTTCCTTCGTATTATCCGCCTGAACGTCAATTTCTTTTTGAGAATCCAAAATTGGAATAATCGGCAAATCGAAATGTTTTGCGAAATTCCAGTCACGCTGATCACCCGATGGAACGGCCATAACCGCACCTGTTCCATATCCCGCCAACACATAGTCAGCGATATAAACAGGAATTTTTTCGTCGTTAAATGGATTGATCGCATAGGCACCTGTGAAAGCACCGGAGACGGTTTTCACATCGCTTGTTCTGTCACGTTCAGAGCGTTTTTTAGTCAAATCAATATATGCATCAATTTCAGCTCTTTGTTCCGGCGTCGTGATCACATCTACAAGTTCGTGTTCCGGCGCAATCACCATGAACGAAACTCCATAAATCGTATCTACACGTGTTGTAAAAACTGTTATGGTTTCCGCGCCGGCGTCACCTGTTGCAGAAGTAGCCACAGGAAATTTCACCAGAGCTCCCACCGAACGGCCAATCCAGTTACGTTGTTGTTCTTTCAACGATTCAGTCCAATCCACATTATCCAAACCGTCCAGGAGACGTTGAGAATAAGCTGTGATCCGCATCATCCACTGGCGCATCAATTTCTGGATAACCGGAAACCCGCCACGCTCAGAAACGCCGTCTTTTACTTCGTCGTTTGACAACACTGATCCCAAACCAGGGCACCAGTTTACGGTTGCATCAGCAACGTAAGTAATACGGTATTTTAAAGTGATCTTATATTTCTCTTCCTCCGAATATGATTTCCATTCCTGAGCCGTGAACGAGGGAGTATCCTCATCGCAGGCTGCGATCACACTGTGGTTACCATTTTTTTCGAATTTGGCGACAAGTGTTTCAATTCTTTCAGCCTTGTCCGTTTCGTTGTTATACCAGCTTTCGAAAAGTTCGGTAAAAATCCATTGTGTCCATTTATAGTAAGACGGATCGGATGTACGAACTTCACGGCTCCAGTCATAGCTGAAACCCAGGTTTTTCAATTGTTCAATATATCGGGTAATATTCTGCTCCGTCGTAATTGCGGGATGCTGGCCGGTCTGGATCGCATACTGCTCCGCAGGAAGACCAAAACTATCAAATCCCATCGGATGCAGAACGTTGAATCCCTTCAGGCGCTTGTATCTGGAGTAAATATCAGAAGCAATATATCCAAGTGGATGGCCTACATGCAAGCCGGCACCGGAAGGATACGGAAACATATCCAAAACATAATATTTAGGAAGATCAGACTTGTTTTCTACTTGAAAAGTCTCATTCTGTTCCCAAAAATTCTGCCATTTTTTCTCTATTTCCCGCGGACTATATTCACTCATTCTTTCTCAACAATTTAGTCTAAAATTAACTTTGGTCTTAACAGCCCGCAAAAATAGCGTTTTTGATCGTAATCAGCCTTCTTTTCTCTTAAATCATATCGACATTAGATAGGAAAGTCTGATCAGACTTTGATGATTACTAACGGGTTAGGGGAAAATCCGGTTTACAACAGAGATTTTTTAACGTGACTAATCTTCCGCTTATTCGTATTAAGTAGCCAGTGCGAATTAAATACACATATTTTAAAAAAATTTAAAAACGATATGTGGTTGTGGAAACAAATGCTCACAATTGGGGCTGTATATGTTGTTGTGGCAACGGCATACCTTTTATATACGTTATGTAAACGGTAACATATTATAATCATCAAATTAAAAACAGAAATGAAAAAGTTATTATTAATAGCTCTTTGTGCGGTGGGAATAAGCTTTTCGGCATCAGCACAGTATGATCCAGCAGTAAGGTTTGGTATCAAGGCAGGTGCAAACTTATCTAACGTCAACGGAAACGATTTATCCCTGGGTTCGGGTGGAAATGCTTTTAATTTTAAAGATAATTCAGATCGTACATTAGGTTTTGTTGGTGGGGTATTCTTTCGTTTCGGTCGTAACTTCTACGTTCAGCCAGAATTCTTACTTTCTCAGAAAGGAGCTAAATTCAACTTTGACAATTCAGTTAATGATAACAAAGTAGACGTAAGATTCTCTAATCTTGACGTTCCTGTACTTTTTGGTGTTCGCATCGCTAAATTTTTCAGAATCAATGCGGGACCAATGGCATCTTATCGTTTGTCAAGCAATGGCAAATTGGGTGACTCTTTTGAAGAAGCTACGAACACAAACTCAAAAGCGGAATTCAACAATCGTCTGGCATTTGGATACCAGGCAGGTGTAGGTGTAGATTTTGGACGTTTGAGTCTTGATGTTCGTTACGAAGGCAACTTCAACGACATCGTAAAAATCAACTATGACAATGCAACAACTGCGGCACAATTCGGTAAAAAAAGCAATTTATTCCAGGCAACTTTGGGCTTCTCAATTTTTTAAGGCACAAAATACCTGATAGAAACAAAAAGAGAATCATTCCCGGAATGGTTCTCTTTTTTGTTTTGGATACAACAATTCCTAACAAACCTGACGAAGAGTAATGGGGAAGTTAGGGATTTGAAGTATATCGACTAATTTTGCAATTCATTTCAATTGATGTTTGGATATGCCGGGTCAGTTTCGAAAACAATTAGTTTCGAGCTGCCAGGAACTTCTTACTTATACCTTCTTTATTGTGGCTTTAAATACAGATAACGTACGACTGGTTTTTGGACTAAAATTAAAACAGCTTCGCCTGGACAAAGGGTTGTCGTTGAATGAACTTTCCCAAAAATCGGGGTTGTCGATATCCTATATCAATGAAATTGAAAAGGGCAAAAAGTATCCAAAATCGGATAAAATAATTGCACTGGCAGCGGCAATGGAAGTGGATTATGACACGCTGGTTTCTCTTAAACTCAGTAAAAGGCTCGAACCTATCTCTGAACTTTTGAGCTCAAATATCCTTACAGAACTTCCTCTGGAACTTTTCGGTATTGACCCTGCCAGTTTGCTGGAACTACTTTCCGATGCGCCAACCAAAATCAGCGCGTTCGTCGGAACGCTTATAGAGATAGCCAGAAATTACAATATGTCGGTTGAGAAATTTTATTTCTCCGCACTGCGCACATATCAGGAAATGCATGATAATTGTTTCGAAGACATTGAAGAAGAAGCAGAGCGATTTATGCTTGAAAGAGGTATTCCGGCAGAAAAACTGTTGAACGAATCTTATCTGGCCGATGTGCTTCGCTCTGAATACAACTACAAAATTGAAAACATTAACGAGAAAATAAATCCGGAATTCGCCAGCGTTCGTTCGTTAACCATAACCCGTCCACAGGGAAACAGGTTGCTTATCAACGTTCATCTGTCTTCGGTACAGCGTGCATTTATTTATGGCAGAGAGATCGGATATGTGTACCTGAAACTTAAAAACCGGTTGCACACCACCGCGCTCGTCGAAGCAGAATCTTTTGAACAATTGCTGAACAACTTTAAAGCTTCTTATTTTGCCAGTGCAATTATTATCAAACGGAGCCTGCTCATTCCGAGATTAAGGGAATTTTTTGAGCTGAAAACCTGGCAGCCGGAAAAACTGGTTGGTATGGTCGAAGAGTTCAATACAACGGCGGAATCGTTTTGCTATCGTCTCAGTAATGTTTTGCCAACGCATTTCGGTATCAAACAAATTTTCTTCTCGCGCTTCAACAACTTCGCCGGACAGAATCTATTTGAGATGACAAAGGAAATGCACATTTCCAGAAAACACAATCCACATACAGTTAAGGACGAACATTATTGCAGAAGATGGATCGCACTCACGATTTTGAATGATCTTGCCGAGGCAGTAAAAAATAAAACCTATATCAATACAATGTGTGCTGCGCAGAAATCGAGATACATCGACACGCAGGATAATTATCTGATCGTCACTTTTGCACAGCCGACCGTCACCACACCAAACCTGAACGTTAGTGTTTCTATGGGTGTTTACCTTGATGATCACACCAGAAACACGATCAAATTTCTGGATGATCCGGAAATCCCTTCACGTGATGTGAATGAAACATGTGAAAGATGTTCACTTTTTGATTGCAAAGAGCGGATAGCAGCGCCGGTTATTTTACAGAAAAAACACAAAAATGAAGAACTCCGGAAAGCACTTCGCAGATTGATTAATTAATAAGCGAAGTAAGGTTGAAATTGGTTATGTCATCTTTGTTTTATACTTTACCAACAGTGACAATAGCGACGATGGAATAAACAATATTAGAATATTCTTAAAAAGCTGAAATATTATCTTTCTGCTTCCCTACCGTTCTATCTTTGTAAAATATTTGCAAACGTTATTATGCCAGGTACCTACGAATTCGAGGATCTACTTTTAAAACTTTCTACGCCT
Source organism: Dyadobacter koreensis (assembly GCF_900108855.1). GTDB lineage: Bacteria > Bacteroidota > Bacteroidia > Cytophagales > Spirosomataceae > Dyadobacter > Dyadobacter koreensis. The sequence continues at coordinate 570,594 of NZ_FNXY01000002.1, read as the reverse complement.
TTCTATGTCTTTCTGATATGCCTTGAAATATTTATAACCTATCGATCACATAGAGCTTCTTATACAGTTAAAGATACGTTGACCAATGCTGCATTAATGTTGCTGAACGGTAGTGTAGATTTGCTGTTTCGTGCTGCTTATATTGGTGTTCTGATCTGGTTTTATAATTTCAGGATCATCGAACCTGTGGAGAATCCATATCTTTATTGGGGAGCGCTTTTTCTGTTGGAGGATCTTGCCTTTTACACACTTCATTACGTCGACCATCACAGTCGTTTATTCTGGGCGGTTCACGTGACGCACCATTCCTCAGAACATTTCAATCTGACCACGGGATTCCGCTCATCGGTTTTCCAGCCGTTATACCGTTTTGTCTATTTCATTCCGCTGGTTTTAATCGGGTTTAATCCGGCCGATATCGTCATCATGTATTCACTGACACAGATCTACGGGATTATTGTTCACACAGAATATGTCGGCAAACTTGGCTGGCTCGAATATATTTTTGTAACGCCCTCGCATCATCGAGTGCATCATGCCAGTAACATTGAATATCTGGATAAAAATATGGGTATGTGCCTTATTATCTGGGATAGAATGTTTGGGACTTTTCAGGAAGAACTACCGTCCGTTCCAGCCCGTTACGGATTAACCAAGCAGACAGAAACCGACGGTTTGACTGAAACTGTTTTTCATGAATGGAAAGAGATAAAAAAAGATTTTGAACAGCCAATCGATATAAAAACCAAACTAAAATATTTAATCAAAGCTCCCGGCTGGTCCCCTGACGGATCGAGGCAAACAAGCAAGGAGCTTCAAAAAGAAATCCTTAACAAGGAAATCTGATTTATTTAAAAGCGGGATTACCCGTTATTTCAGCGCCTAAAATGAGCAGGTGAATATCATGCGTTCCTTCATAAGTCATGACCGATTCCAGGTTCATCATATGCCGCATAATCGGGAATGAATCCGTTATACCCATCGCACCCATAATCTGGCGTGATTCTCTGGCAACCTGCAAAGCCATTTCCACATTATTTCTTTTTGCCATTGAAATCTGCGTAGTAGTAGCACGAGATTCATTCATTAAGGTTCCCAAACGCCACGATAATAATTGTGCTTTGGTAATTTCAGTCAGCATTTCAGCGAGTTTTTTCTGAACCAGCTGAAACGAACTAATGGGTTTATTGAACTGAAATCTTTCTCCTGAATATTTAAGTGCAGTCTCATAACAGTCAAGCGCCACGCCAATGGCACCCCAGGCAACACCGAAACGTGCATGATCAAGACACTGTAAGGCAGCTTTCAACCCAAGTGCATCTGGCAGGATATTTTCTTTTGGAATCAATACTTTATCAAAAATCAACTCCCCGGTAGCACTTGCCCGAAGCGACCATTTTCCATGAATTGTTGCGGTGGTAAACCCAGGCATACCGCGTTCCACGATTACGCCTTGCACGCGCCCCTCTTCGTTCCGCGCCCAAACCACAGCGATATCCGCAAAAGGTGCATTTGAAATCCACATTTTTGAACCATTAAGCAAATATCCTCCCTGTGTTTTCGAAATCTTAGTTTTTAGTCCGCCGGGATCAGATCCGTAATCCGGTTCGGTCAACCCAAAGCAACCCAGAATTTCACCTTTTCCAAGGCCGGGCAAATATTTCTGTTTTTGTTCTTCGGAGCCAAATTGAAAAATCGGCCACATCACCAGCGAGCTTTGAACCGATACAGTTGAACGCATCGACGAATCGCCGCGCTCAATTTCCTGACACATCAGACCATAGCTGAGATAATCCAGTCCGCCGCCTCCATATTCCTTGGGAATAGTTGGGCCAAAAACGCCAAGCTCACCAAATTTCCTCACAAACTGGACAGGAAATTCCGCTCTTTGCGCATACCCTTCAATGACAGGTTTTATTTCTTTATCACAAAATTCCTTTACGACCTGGGTGATCAGACGCTGCTCAGGAGTCAGCAATTCCTCTACTTTGAAAAAATCAGTAGTCAGCATGGTGTTGTTCGTTAAATTGAGGATTTCAAAAGTTACAACTTTAACGCACAAAAAACCTTACCAATTCGGGTAAAATTGGCCTGAACGTGATTTAATTTAATATTTCCTCACTTCAACCAATCTTTGAACACTTCGTTCGCGACTGCAAGATCTCGCTTATGAGCTTCAATCCCGTCCACGGTTTTAGGAGAAGTTTCTTCAAGACATTGCTCCAAAACGAGGTTTGGCTTAACGCTTATTTCTTTCAGCATTTTCACCAATTTCTGATAATCGATATCCCCATCGCTAAAAGTTTCCTGCCAGATACCGTTCTTCGACTGACGTAAATGCAACTCAGCAATTCTCTTTCCATACAATTTTACAATATCAAATAATGCAATCTCAGAATTTCCTGAGCCACGATATATCCAATGGACATCCAGACAAAGTGCCACATTCTGTGGATTAGTTGATAACATCATATGATGAAATTCTCGTGCAGCAGCTCTTAATTCTACATCATGCGTATGATACGCCAATGTCATGCCGTATTTTTTCAAAGCAGCACCCAATTTGTCAAGATTGCTGGCTTGCTCTGTCAATTGCTCGTCAGACTTATTTTCCTGACCGCCCCATTTTACAGGATTAGGATTAGTTACAATAATTTTTGTCCCGGCAGGACTGATCGCTTCTGCAATATCCATTACAGTCTGAATCGATTTTTCAGCCTCAGCCGCCTCATGCAATGATGAATTGACATAAACCGAGGGCATCGAAAGTTTGTATTTTTTTAGCAACGGCAATAGCTTTTTTGCCTCATCCTTATTATTCAGGCCTGGCTCATAAGCTTTTAATCCCGATGCTGAAAAATCTGCCAGCGAAGAATCCAGGTTGGCAAACCAATCCTTTCCGTCCCGTTGATAAAAAGTAATCCAGGAATACTGATTACAGGATATCTGCTTCTTTTCAATAGTTTCCTGAGCAAAAGTAATCTCTGGCAACGCACTGGCACCGGCGGCCAAAATTGCTGTGTTCAAAAATCTGCGGCGGTTAATTTTGTTCATGACTTAAAAAGTTTAACCTGACTTACAGGATATATACCATAAAGTCAGGTTAACGATTAAATTACCATAAGCTCGGTTTACTTCCGAGCTGAAATCGCCAGCAGATACCATGCAGCATGCGGAAGCCACTGTTCTGCCCAGCGCCAATCGTTGTCTTTTCCCGTTTTTGCATAAGACAGGTTAAAATCTATATCTTCCTCATTTTCAAGTCCGGATGTAATTCCATTTGCAATTCCCCCGGGCGCATTGGTATATTCAAAAGTTCCGAAAAAACCATAAGCAGGATTATTATGTCCCGAACCATGAAGCATACTGGCGTCATAGGGATTTAATCCCAAAATCCAGTTAAGCTGATTAAGCGCAAAGTTTTCCAGTTTTTCTTCAAAGACTTTATCTTCGCTAAAAAGCGGTGCGGCAAGTCGGGCTGCGGCTGCCATCGATGCAATTCGCGCATTTTCTCCCTGCCACCATGGTGATGCATCGCTGCCATGTGGAAAGAAAAAAGTCGTTTTACGATTTCCAAGAGTATCCTGCACAAACTGCCTGCTGTACCCAAACGGATTATTAACTTCCTTGGTAATATTCAGTTCATGAACCAGAGACTTTTTAATTGCTTCCCTGATTCGGCTTTTCACTTGTTCCGTTGCAAATGGATAATAATAAGTCAGGCTAACAATCGGCAAACCTGCATCAGAAGGATGAAAAAATGGACGATCTTTGTCATCTGCACGCCAATAATCGGTTTGATTATTTCCCGAAACCAATCGGGCCAAAAGCTGATCAGCCCTTTTGGCCGCTGCTTTGGTATATACATCTTTACCTGTTGCCTTTAACAATTCAGTGGCAGCACTTAACGCGCAGTAATCGTCAACGATATTCTCTTTGCCGTCGTTGGTCATCTGAACGTTATTTTTTTCCAGAAAATCGAATGCCCTTTCTGCCGCAACAAGATATTCTTTATTTGAAAACTCGCCAGAAGTATCGTGAGCCGCCGCCATAGCAAGAGCCGCTATACTGACACCCCCACCCGACCGATAGCTTACCTGATAACTTTTCCAGCTGTCCGATTTATCGCTGTCATTGAAGGACTGATCCTTATTTTGTTTGATCCGATAGCTCTGGTCTTCGGCCCGGATCACACGGTCTTTCGCTAATTTTCCTGGTCCGGGCGCTGAAACAGACCTGTAAAACGAACCGTTTTTTGCCTGCATGCGGACAAGATAGTCTGCACCATACATGGCCTCATCTAAAAGTCGCCGGTTATACTGACGAAAATCAGTTCCTTTCTTTTTTGTCAACAAAGAATAAGTTTTAAATAAACTCCACGCAGTCAAAGAAATTTGCTGCGGATTGAAATAAGAGGAAAAAGTAAGATGTGATAAGTGTTTCCCATAGTCACCAGAAGCGTCATACCAGCCACCATGGGCGTCAATAGTATCTTTCGTCTGACCCGATAATACTAGATGATGATCGGCCGCATCCAATAATCCGGAACTCCGCTGACCTTTGAAATAGTATATCACATTGGAAAGTGTCGATTGTTCGAGAACATTTTTTCCGATCATAAATGGATAAGAAGCAATTGTTCGCCCACCGATTGCAACATGAATAATATAAGAACCGTTTTCATTAAATGTACTAAAATCGATCGTCCAGAAAAGCCAGTTTTTCCATTTCCTGACCGGGCCACTGAAAACGGGTTTCCCGGAAAAAACAACTTTTCCAGTTTCTGAATCAATTAATTTGAATAATGGAATTTCGATCTTTTTCTCACTAATAATAATTGCTCGTTTAATCTGAGAATTTTCATATCCAATGTGATTCGTCAGTACTTTGGTATGCTGTGCGCTAAGCAGAACAGGAAAGAAAACGAGCAATAGCAAGATTCTTTTTGAAAGAGGCATATGTTAAGATTTAGGATTTTTGAAATCGCAATATTGGGACAAAATTCGGTGATCAAAAAGGTTGAAATCAAAATTTACTTTCAGTTGACTTTTAGCTACTTAAAAATTAAAATTGACAAATAAACTGAATATAAATTTTGAGTTTTTATAAACCTTTATTATACTTATTAGCTACTCACGTAAACCTGACATGCCATGAAAAAAAATTACACTTTCTTTATTTTGCTCGTTGCCCCAATTTTCTTCTTGTCTTGTAATAAAAATACCGATTCTCTTTCTCCATATACCAATATTGACAATCCTTTAAAAGCTGGCGAAATTTTGATACCTGTCAAGGCAGACCCCTCTTTTGCCTGGGCCCCTGCGGCAGGTTCTGTAAATCTGGGCGATTTGGAAATCACGGGCTCTTCTGAACCATTTATGATTGCGATCGGCGACGCAAATGCTGCCGGATATCGCGATGGCGGCTTATACCGTCAGGGCCAACTCACGTCCTACCCGAATCTGGTTGCCAGACAAATGGGTTTAACAAACTTTAAGCAGCCCCTTTTTGATAAGGAATACGGGAATGGAACTGGTTATCTGGTTAGAGAAAGATCATCAGCCATGCCATTTTTTCAGGAAGTAACCAATAATACAGCATGGACTGAAAGAGGATCTGTTTATCTGAAACCTTATAATGGAACTGCTGTTAACAATTTTGCTATCCCAGGAAGTGGAAACAACATTTTCCATTTAAATCCCGGACAGGAATTAGCCGCCTATGTTGACTATTATAAGCATAACCCAAAACCAGCTGATTTCTCAAATGTCAATTATTTATGGGTGAATCAAAGATTAAATGCTTCTCTGGCCAATCGGTTTGCAGGTAACGGAAAAGAGTCATTGAATGATTATTTAAAAACAATAAGACCAGATCTGGCACTCGTGGAAAGCGGTCTCGACGTTTTTATTTCCGCTAATATAAATGGAGGGAACGGGTATCCCTATGGCGGAAGTGAGTTTACATGGGAGTTGTATATTCACAATTATTTAAAAGAGAAAGGTACCAAATATGTTTACGCGACGGTTCCTGATGTGATTGACTTTCCTTATTTCCATTGGTTTAATTATGACCAGTTGATGAAGAAAAGCGGAAAGGCGATTGGAGTAAAAGCGGACGATTCAGATCATTCAATGGCTGCCACACCGGAATCACTTTTTTTACCAACTGCTAATGTGGCTAACATTTTCAATAAAACGTTTAAAAACCCACATCTGATGGATTCCGACGTGATCAGGAAAACGGAAATTGCCCGACCAAATTTTTATAACGATTTGCTGGTAAGATGGTCGAAAGAATACAATTATGCAGTTGTCGACTTTTATTCCGTATATAAAAAAATTATCGCTGGAAAATATATTTCCGAAGACGGTTTCAAGATCGATCCTTCATATCCAAATGGCAACTTCTTTTCTGCCGACGGAATTTACCCGACTGCAATCGGTCAGGCAGTGCTTGCCAATGAAGTAATAAAAGTTTTGAACACAACCCACCATGCGCAAATACCCTTAATCAATATCACCAGATATGCCAACGAAATGGACCAGGTGAAATAAAGATCTGAATATGCTAAAAGCAAAAAATCATTAACTTTGCATCATTAAAGGATAAATCCCTTTCTGATCAATGCAACAAACACTTCAACTTACACTCTCACCAGAGATCGCTCTGGACGATGATGCTTTTCGTCAGTTTATTAATAAAAAACTTCGTTTACGATCTGATGATAAGCCATTTATCAGAAAAACCAGGCAATCTATTGATGCCAGGAGCAGACAGGTAAAAGTTAATGTACAGGCAGAGGTTTATCTGAACGAACTACCTCCGTCACTTATTCAAACACCGCTACACTATCCTGATGTTACGAATCGGCCGAAAGCGCTGATTGTTGGCTGCGGGCCCGCCGGAATGTTTGCCGCTCTCCGTTTAATCGAATTAGGAATAAAACCAATTCTTTTCGAACGTGGGAAAGATGTACGCACCAGACGACGCGACCTGGCAGCGATTAATAAAGAACATATTGTCAATCCGGAATCTAATTATTGTTTTGGTGAAGGAGGCGCGGGAACATATTCGGATGGAAAGCTATATACCCGCTCCAACAAACGAGGGGATATCCGCAGAGTTCTCGAAATATTTGTCGGCCATGGCGCGAATGAGCAAATCCTGATCGATACACATCCGCATATCGGTACCAATAAATTGCCAATGGTTGTCGCCGAAATGCGAAAAAGCATTCTGGAAGCAGGTGGCGAAATTCACTTTGACACCAAAGTTACTGATCTGATTCTGGACGGGAATAAATTGAAAGGTGTTGTTACAGATAATAATACCGAGCATACTGGCATTGGTGTCATTCTTGCAACGGGGCATTCAGCAAGGGATATTTATGAACTACTGGACAACCGGAAAATTCTCATCGAAAGCAAATCTTTTGCTATGGGGGTTCGCATCGAACATCCTCAAAATGTGATCGATAAAATTCAATATCACTGCGAAACTGATCGTGGCCCCTATCTTCCTGCTGCCTCATATAGCCTCGTAACCCAAACCCGGTATCAGGGAGTTCAGCGGGGAGTTTTCTCGTTTTGCATGTGTCCCGGAGGCTTTATTGTCCCGGCGGCTACGGCTTCTGGTGAGGTTGTCGTAAACGGAATGTCTCCTTCAAGGCGAGATTCACCGTTCGCTAATTCTGGCATTGTCGTTTCTGTGGAAGACGTTGATATTGAACCTTATCGTGAGTTCGGTGCTTTGGCAGGCCTACAATTTCAAAAAGAAATTGAACAGGCTGCCTGCAATTTTGCCGGAGCGACACAAACCGCTCCTGCGCAGTTGGCTACGGATTTCGTTAACAAAAAAATGTCTGGTCAGCTTCGCGAAACTTCTTATCAGCCCGGAATTACGCCGGTTGATATGTACGAAGTGCTTCCGCCAAATATGGCTTTTCCGCTGCGTGATGCGCTGTTTGATTTTGGCAGAAAAATGAAAGGGTACTTATCCGGAGATGCACAGTTGATCGGCGTCGAAAGTCGCACTTCTTCACCTGTCCGTATTCCAAGAGAACGCGAAACCTGTGAACACCCTTTTGTAAAAGGGCTTTTCCCATGTGGCGAAGGTGCTGGATATGCAGGCGGGATAATGTCTGCCGCAATGGATGGTCAGCGTTGTGCAGAACAACTTGTTGGCTTATATGCGTCAGTTTAAACCGATCACTTGTCTTACAAAAAAATATTTAGTAACATTGTTAAACTCAGAAAAACCATCAGAAAGCTAAAAAGTAACCGACATTAACTTGTTGGCTTACTTCGTGGAACTCTTTATTTTCCGTGAAACTCTAAGCTGGTTTTTACTGTTAAGTATTAATTGATACCAAATTAAATTATTTAATCGCCTCTATGGCTCAGGGATCTTTCTCGTTTTTTACGAATGAATTGCTTAAAAAATTAAAAGATCCACTTCCAGGTGAGTCCGCTCATCAGTTCATGCAGTCTACTTCAAAGTTAAGGCTTACAGTAAAACCCAATGAACGAACCCGGAAGAGTGCCGTGCTCATTCTTTTTTATCCTTACAAAGGCGAAATTTATTTCCCGCTAATTCTTCGTCCGGCTTACGACGGCGTGCATTCCGGACAAGTCGCTTTTCCAGGCGGACGTTATGAGAAAACAGATGAGAATTTGATAAGAACTGCACTTCGCGAGGCGCAGGAGGAAATCGGATTGCGTTTAAATGATGTAAAAATTTTAGGAATTTTGACGGAATTATTTATTCCGCCAAGCAATTTTTACGTATTACCGGTAGTCGCCGCTATGCCCTACCGTCCTGATTTTTTTCCTGATCCGCGGGAAGTGGAGGATATTTTTGAGATAAAACTGAAACACATTTCAGACATTTCCATTATTGGGTCCAGCGATATTCAGGTACGCGGAGTACAGATCACCGCCCCACATTATGAAGTGAACGGATACAAAATCTGGGGAGCCACAGCGATGATGATAAGCGAACTGCTCACCGTGCTCAAAGCGGTAGATTCCGATGTCTGAAACTGGGAAACAATCTCTTTTTTTCGTATATTAGCGAGTATTTTAATCTTTGCCTCCCGGCGATCTTCGTGCATTTTAATCCTTCAAAAATCGATTATCCATGTACGGACAACCGATAAGCGCATGATTTTATAAAAGTTTTACAGCATTTAAACCCTTAGTTTCCGCCTCAATTTATGGACGAAAACGGAGCTACGCCTAACGTAGAAGATAGCGAATTACACAGTCAATTACCCGTCTCGGGCCTTTACGAAAGTTGGTTTCTTGATTATGCCTCCTATGTAATTCTGGAACGGGCTGTCCCAGCCATTGAAGACGGTTTAAAACCTGTTCAGCGCAGAATCATGCACGCGCTGAATGAGATGGATGACGGCCGTTTCAACAAAGTTGCAAACGTAATCGGTTCAACGATGCAGTATCACCCGCACGGAGATGCTTCAATCAACGATGCGATTGTAAACCTTGGCCAGAAAGAACTTCTTTTTGATACACAGGGAAACTGGGGCGATTTGCGTACGGGCGACCGCGCAGCAGCTGCCCGATATATTGAAGTCCGTCTTTCCAGATTTTCCAAGGAAATTGTTTTCAATAGTGATACAACTGAATGGCAGCTATCTTACGATGGACGGAAGCGCGAGCCGGTAACTTTGCCGGTCAAATTCCCTCTTTTGTTATCATTAGGCGTTGAAGGTATCGCGGTTGGTCTTTCCACTAAAATATTACCGCATAATTTCTGTGAACTGATTGAAGCTTCGATCAACATTTTGCAGGGAAAGGAAGTTACGATTTACCCGGATTTCCTTACGGGCGGACAAGTTGACGTATCGAATTATGGCGATGGTCACCGTAGCGGGAAGGTTCGTGTACGAGCAAGAATTGAGGAAGAAGACAAGAAAATGCTGGTGATCAGGGACATTCCATTTGGAACAACCACTTCGTCACTTATCGATTCGATCATCAAAGCAAATGATGGGGGAAAAATAAAAATAAAAAAAGTAGTCGACAACACGGCTGCGGATGTCGAAATACAGGTTCATCTTGCTCCCGGAGTTTCTCCTGATATTACTATCGATGCACTTTACGCATTCACGGAATGTGAAGTTTCCATTTCCCCGAATGCGTGCGTAATCATTGAAGATAAACCTCATTTTGTTGGTGTAACCGACATATTGAGATACAACACCCAGCAGACTGTTCATTTATTGAAACGCGAGCTGGAAATCAGAAGGCTGGCCCTTCTTGAAAAAATCCTGTACGGTTCGCTGGAAAAAATATTTATTGAAAACCGTATTTACCGGGATATTGAAGAGTGCGAAACTTTTGAAGCTGTAATCAGGACGATTGACAAGGGTCTTGAACCTTATAAACCACAGTTTTACAGAGCGATCACAGACGATGATATTATTGAACTGACGGAAATCCGCATCAAACGTATATCCAAATATGATGGATATAAAGCTGACGAATTGATGCGCAAATGGCAGGATGAACTTTCTGAAACTGAAGACAACCTTGCCAACATTACCCGTTTTGCAATCGACTATTTCAGAGATCTTTTAAAGAAATACGGCAAAGGAAGGGAACGAAGAACTGAAATCAGAGCTTTCAATCAAATTTCTGCAAACATCGTTGCGGCGAATAACCAAAAACTTTATGTCAACCGTGCAGAAGGATTTATTGGATATGGGTTGAAAAAAGACGAGTATGTCATGGACTGCTCGGATATTGATGATATTATCGTTTTCAGAAGCGACGGAAGATGCCTGGTTACCAAAGTCCAGGACAAGGTGTTTGTTGGAAAAGACATTATTCACTGCGCTGTTTTTGTTAAAAATGACGAGCGTAAAGTCTATAACCTGGTTTACGTGGATGGTAAAACCGGAGTTTCCTACATCAAAAGATTCCAGGTTACAGCGGTCACGCGTGACCGTGAATATGATCTGACGCAAGGTACGCCTAAATCAAAAATTACGTATTTTACAGCCAATGAAAATGGCGAAGCTGAAATTATCACAGTAAATCTCACGGCCCAAAGTAAAGCAAAAGTGAAACAGTTTGATTTCAACTTTGCTGACCTTCTGATCAAAAACAGAAGTGCAATGGGTAATATTCTGACCAAATACACGGTTAGAAAACTGACAATGAAACAGGCAGGCCGATCAACACTTGGTGGTGTTGATATGTGGTTTGACCCGATTATTGGCCGATTGAACCGTGACGAAAGAGGAGAATATCTTGGAAATTTCGGCTCGACAGATAATATTTTGGTTATCTACAAAGACGGTTCTTACGAGCTTACCAATTTTGACCTGACCAACCACTACGTTTCGAATGAAGTTTTGCTTGTCAGGAAATTTGACACAAAGCTTCCGATTACCGCTTTATATTATGATGGTGGACAAAAGCAGCATTTTATAAAACGCTTTACTATAGAAACTTCTTCACTCGATAAGAAATTTGTCTTCATCAGTGACGCAAAAAATAGTAAATTGATACTGGCTTCGACCGACAAACGCCCGCGCTTTGAAATTGTTCACGCTAAAAATGAAAAGAGGGATCAGCTGCACGAAGAATTTGTCGTAGAGGATCTGATTGATATTCGCGGCTGGAAAGCGATGGGTTATAAATTGTCAATCGATAAATATAAAGAAATCCGCTGGCTTGAACCTTTGGCCGAACCGGAACCGATCGGGGAGGCAAAATTTGAGGAAATTGACGAGTCCGCGGACGAAAATGAAGATCAAAACGAAGCCGAAGATCAGAGTACAGAATCCGAAGGCGAAGATTCAGAAGTTCTGGGTGTGACTGAATCTGAAGAAATTTCGACGGAAGAAGATTCTCCTGAAATAAAAGAAATAGAAAATAAAAAAGAAGTAAAGCCGAAAAAGGCCCCTAAAAAGGACAAAGACCCGGATTCGGAAAAATCACAACTTGGTTTGTTTGAATAGGAAGTGCCAGCACTTTCTATTCAAACCTTTTTCTTTATTCGAGCAACAAAATATATTGGTTTGCGCGTATAGAAAAGCAGAAACCATTTGTTATACTTATAATTACCCTCAATATATACATCAACTTAGAGGTTAACTTTAAGGAGGCACGTGAAAAAATTGATCAAAATAGTTATTGCCCTACTCTTTGCCAGCCTGGTTTTTATCCTGCTGTGCAACTTTTGGGTGGTATACTGCACCAAACAGTATAACTATTTCTCAATAAAAAATCTCCCTTCGAATGATGTCGCACTGGTTCTGGGAACAAGTCGGAATACCGAAAGAGGAAAAGAAAATCTTTTTTTCAAATACCGCATGGAAGCGACAGCGAGGCTATTTAAAGAAGGGAAAATCAAGTACATTATACTAAGCGGAAATAATGACTCAGAGTATTACAACGAGCCTCTGGATATGCAGCGGGCGTTGTTAAATCTGGGAATACCTGAAAATGTGATGACGCTGGATTATGCCGGATTCAGGACTTTTGATTCGGTAGTGCGGTGCAAGCAGGTTTTTAATCAGGATAATTTCACCGTTATTTCACAAAACTTCCACAATGCGAGAGCGTTGTACATTGCGCATAATGAGGGAATTAATGCAATTTCGTTTGCCGCTCAGGACGTCCCGGACGGTTACTCTGTCAGGACTTTGATACGGGAATATCTCGCCCGGCCAAAGGCAGTTCTGGATGTACATGTTTTGAGACCAAAAGCGGATATTACGTCTAATGTGGAGATAAAAAAGAAAAAAGGACCTGGATTAACAAAATAGATTTTACTCACGGAGGCTTGGGATGTTAATATGAAGATTATTAAACTATTATTTGTTTTTCTAGCGGTATTAATATCTGTCCGGACTTTCGCACAAACCACTTATACAATCAAAGGGCGCGTCACAGACGCCACCACCGGAGATCCCGTACCTTTCGCAAATGTTGCCATTAAGGCATCGCTATCAGGAGGAACTACAAATTTCGATGGATTTTATTCCATTACCTTCACTCCACCTGCGGATTCGCTGCTCGTAACCTACGTGGGTTATGGAACAAAAAGTAAAGCTATTGCGCCTAATTTACCGGAACAAACCATTGATGTTCAGCTTACGCCTGGTGCCCTCCAATTGAAAGAAGTAAGAATTTTCGCGGGAGAAAACCCGGCCTGGCGAATTATGCGAAAGATTGTCGAAAACCGAAAGGTTAACAATTCTGAAAATCTGGAAGCTTATGAGTATGAAAGTTATAACAAGATCCAGATAGATATCGACAACCTTTCCGAAAAATTCCGAAACAGGCGGACGGTAAAAAAAATGACGCATATTGTCGATAAATATGATGAGGTAAAAGGAGAAGATGGCGAGACAATCATCCCGATTTTCATTTCAGAGTCTGTTTCAAATGTCTATTTCCGAAAGGATCCAAAAAAGAAAAAGGAAATTATTAATAAAACGAAAGTTTCCGGGGTCGGGCTGACAGACGGAAGCTTTGTGTCTCAGATTGTTGGCTCTTCTTTCCAGCAATATAATTTTTATAACAACTGGCTGAACGTCCTTGAAAAGGATTTCATCTCACCTATTTCCGAAAGCTGGAAATTATATTATGATTATTATCTGGCGGATAGTATCAAAAATGGCTCAACCTATGATTACAAGATTGATTTCGAACCGCGTCAGGAGCAGGATCTTGCATTCAGCGGATCTTTCTGGATCGACGGAGAAAATTATGCATTGACGCAAATGGATGCGAATGTCGGTAAAAGAGCTAACCTGAACTTCATTGAAAAAATTAAGATCCAGACTTCTTACGACCTTTTTGAAGATGATAAAACATGGGTTCCAACTAAAACCCGTGTCTTGATTGATGTCGATGAGCCAACAAAGCAGACTGCTGGTTTACTGCTTAAATTTTATTCTTCCAATACCCATTATAAAATCAACGCACCGCGCGGCCCGAAATTTTTCGATACTGCAATTGAGTTAAAGGAAGATTATATGGTTCACGATTCTGCTTTCTGGCAAAAAAGCCGTCCGGAATCTTTGACCAAATCTGAAATTCTGAGCTTCCAGCTGGTAGATTCCTTGAAAGTATTACCAGCGGTAAAAACGTATACAGAGATATTGAACATCTTTGTAAATGGCTATAAAAAGATTGACAAATGGAATATCGACATTGGCCCTTATCTGTTTTTATATGCCAATAATAATGTGGAAGGACACCGCCTGAGACTTGGTTTTAAAACCGATCCCGGATTTAGCCGGAAACTGATTTTAAGCGGATATGGAGCTTATGGATTTAGTGACCACGCTTTTAAATACGGTGCCGGAGTTGATTACATCTTCTCCAGAAAACCCTGGACGATGGCTGGAATTTCCTATTCGAAGGATTTAGAACGCTTAGGAGTTTCTGCTGAAAATATTGGTACCAATACAATTTTTGGCGCATTTTCGAGATTCGGGCAATTTAGAAGACCTTACTGGCAGGAAGATGTTTCTGCATATGTCAAAAGAGAACTTGTGAAAGGATTCACGGCCAGCGTTCAGCTTCGGCACCGGGATTTCCGCCCGCTTTTCGATTTTGCTTACCGAAGCAAGCCAGAAATGGGTGTTGAATCTCCGCTGAGAAGTACCTATGAAATAACAGAATTGAACGTAGAAACGCGCCTTGCCGGAAACGAAACTTTCCTGCAAAACGATAACGAACGGATTAGTATGGGGACCGGAAATTCACCTGCATTTACATTCCGTTATACGCTTGGCATGAAAAACTTTCTTCACGGAGATTTTCACTACCACAAGTTTGCAGCAAACGTCAAACAAACTTTCAGGGCAGGTGTCTTCGGGCGGACTTATTACAACTTGACGCTAGGTTACATCCCTTCTACCATTCCTTACACCTTACTTTACAATCCATTAGGAAATGAATCCCTATTCTATGTTGACAATGCTTTTAACCTGATGAAATATTTTGAATTCATTGCAGATCGGTACGTCACCCTTCGTGTCGAACATAATGATGAAGGTTTTATTCTAAACCGGATTCCGGCAATTCGTAAATTAAAATTACGGTTACTGGCTACCGGAAAGTTATTTTACGGACAGGTGAGTAAGCAGAATATGGCACTTGCGTCGACAATCGATGCGCAGGGTAATCCAATTCAGACTTTTAACGAATTGGGCAACACGCCCTATCTCGAATTAGGTTATGGCGTTGATAATATTTTCAAATTTGGGCGCGTAGATGCGATCCACCGTCTCACTTATAAAAATAATCCAAACGTAACGCCCTTCGCCGTCAAGATTTCCTTCTGGTTCAGTTTATAAAAGTGAAGTAATCAGACGGACATCACGTCTTTTTCAGAATAAGTAAGATACAACTGCTCCCCGATCTCGACATCTTTTCTGTTACGGTAAAAGACAAGCGCATTGTTATCATTTACGCAACGGATCTCCCAATGATTTCCGTGAAAGCGAATCGCTTCTACAATGCCGCTCCATTTACTTTTTTCAAGGTTTTTTGTCCGTTTGATTTTTTCGGGGCGAATAAAAGATTTTTGAGTATCTGAATTTAACCAATTAATGTCACCTGTCAGTTCGGCTACGTAACTACTTGATGGCTTGTTGTAAACTTCCTGAGGTGTCCCGATCTGAATAATTTCCCCATCCCGTAAAACCGCAATACGATCTGACCAGGCCAGTGCGTCCGCGGATTCGTGGGTAACAAATATGCAGGCCATCTGCTGTTCCTGACGTAATTTCTCAATTGCCTCCGCCAGAATCCTGCGGTTCCGATTATCTAAATGTGCAAAAGGCTCATCCAGTAATAACACATCCGGTTGTTCGGCAAGCGATTTTGCAATGGCCGTCCGCTGTTTTTCTCCTCCGGATAACAGCTTCGCCTTTTGATTTCTTATGGCGGATAACCCCGTTATAGTTAGTAATTCTTCAACCTTATTTATTCTGTATTCCGGCTCGTAAAAACGTAGGGAGTAGGAAATATTTTCTTCGACTGTCTGATTTGGAAAAAGCTCAAACTCCTGATGAATCAGTTTGATGGAATTATGGCCTGGAATCAGTTCACCTTTAACAGATGGAACCAGCGATTCCTGAAAATATACGTATCCGGCATCCGAATCAACAAACCTTCCTAAAATCCGAAGTAAAGTACTTTTTCCAGATCCACTTTCGCCTAAAATCCCAAGCCACTCGCCCGGGTTTAATTCCAGAGAAATATCCTTTAAAACACTTTTAGCATCAAAGTTTTTAGAAACGGATTCGGCACGAAGAACTGTCATTGGAAAAATTGAATTGGGGAAATAAATTGAAAGTGCTATCAGCTTTCATTTTTAGAACAGGATACTTAATGTTCTTCTCACCAAAAACTGATAGCCAATTGTAAGCTAGCGGACCCAGGTTATCTTGTCAGCAATCGGAGTACGACGAGCCGCAACTTCTCCCAGATTGTGATAACCCATGTAAAAGAACCCGACGCACTTCTGATTTTCCTTCAAATCTAAAAACTGGCGCAACGACTCCGTAACACTCGGGCTGCTCCAGTAAGCTCCAATGTTGTTAGCTGTTGCTGTGAGCCACATATTTTGTACAGCACAGGCGACCGCTGCAATTTCTTCCCACTCCGGAATTTTTTCAGGATGTAATTCTACGACGATGGCTATAACCGCCGCAGACTTCAAAGATTTTGAACGTGTACCCTCATATTTTGCCTCCGAAAATGTCTCAGCAGTTGTACTGGCGCGGTAAGCTTCCCCCATGTAATCTGCCAGTTTCACAAGCCCATCTCCCGTAAAAACAGTAAAACGCCATGGCTCGGTAAGCTTATGGGTAGGAGCATAATTCGCATTTTCGAGAACGGACTCAAGTACTTCGCGCGGAATTTCCTGTTGGATATAACTCGGCGGAAATATACTCCGGCGTGTCCGGATAACTTCGTTTATCGATTTTATAGTATTGCTCATGAAATAGTTAATTTAAATATCCGCTCAAAAAGTCAGAAAGCAGACTAAATAGACGAGTGACCGTTAAAATAGTAAATATTGTGTCCAGACACGAAAATACTGTAAATTGTGTGCTATAACGTTAATAAACTTCATAACCTTTTAAATATCGCCAGATTTATATGCTTGTAACAACTACTCCAAACATCGAAGGCAAAAAAATTATCAAATATATTGGGCTGGTTAACGGTGAAGCGATCATTGGCGCCAATGTAGTTAAAGATTTCCTGGCAGGAATACGCGATGTGGTCGGCGGGCGTTCAGGATCTTATGAACAGGCGCTCCGTGAGGCGAAAAGTATTGCGCTACGTGAAATGATGGAACAAGCCCAGCGTTTGGGAGCACATGCAATAATCGGTGTGGATCTGGATTTTGAAACCATTGGCGGAAACGGATCAATGCTGATGGTTAGCGCCAATGGTACTGCCGTATGTCTGGAAAATTAGAAGAATTTACCCGCTATCTGAGCAATATTATCTGACTTGCCCATGGTATAAAAGTGCAGAACAGGCGCTCCGTAAGCGATCAGTTCTTTGCACTGCTGGATGCTCCATTCAATTCCAACCTGGCGGACTTCCTTATCGGTGGCGCATTTCTGAGCTTCATCAATAAGATCCTGTGGGAATTCAAGATGAAAAATATCCGCCAGCACGGTCAGCTGTCTTTTCGTAGCTAATGGTTTCAATCCTGGAATTATAGGCACAGTGATTCCCTCTGATCGGCATCTGTCGACGAAGCGGAAGTATTTTTGATTATCAAAAAACATCTGGGTTACAATGTAATTTGCGCCCAGCTCGATTTTTCTTTTTAAGTGTTCAAAATCGGTATCAAGGCTTTCAGCATCGAGATGTTTTTCAGGATATCCAGCAATGCCAATACAGAAATCCGTATGTGATGCTTCTGTTTCTGCATGTAACAATATTCCTTTATTCATGTTGGCAACCTGAGTGATCAGTTCGGAAGCATAGCTGTGCCCGCCTAATTTTGCCTTAAAAACACCCGCTGATTTTTCAGGATCTCCGCGTAAAACAAGAACGTTATCGATTCCTAAATAATGCAGGTCAAAGAGAACATCTTCCGTTTCATCTTTGGTAAAACCACCGCAGATAACGTGAGGAACGGCGTCAACCTTGAAACGTTCCATTAATCTGGCGCAGATACCAACGGTGCCCGGACGCTTGCGAATAGGTATACGCTCTATCAATCCGCCCTGCCCTACCACATCTATTAATTCTTCACGGTGATATGTCACATCCACAAAAGGTGGCTTGAATTCCATCAGAGGTTCTATTCCATTTAATAACTCATTGATATTTTGACCCTTGACAGGAGGGATAATTTCGATTGAAAAGAGAGTTTTACCCTGAGCCTGGGTAATAAATTCGGTAACTTTAGTCATGTATAGAATTTCTTTATTTGCACAAAAGTTTACAAAAGAACACCAATTCTACAACCAAACCAATCTATAAGGCACAAAAAAATGGCCTACCGCATTACAGTAGGCCATTCCACGTAAACCCTCCTCTATCAGTGTTCGTCAAAACTACCGTGTTATATTGACAGGCGTCAATTACGAGCAGTAGTTTGCTTGACTGACTTCTAAATATTAAATATTCATGCCAGCGACCTAATTTTAAAACCTGTAAGAATAAATTTTTAAAAAATGGGTCAAAATCGCCTGATTCAACGTAGTCCTGATCCAATTGACTCCCGATTATTTAGGATAGATGGAAGAAATTACCTGTAACAAGTCTACACAAGGTGTCCATTTTGATGAATTATTCTACAAATTGGCCTTCAATGTACCCCATTATTCCCCAATACCGGCGTCAAGGTCATTTCAATGTGATCGATACCATCCTCGTCATACACCTCACTACTTTGTTTGAATCCAAAAGACTCATAAAACTTAGTCAGGTAAAGCTGAGCTCCGATCCGGATAATAGATGGTCCGTATAATTCTGTCAAAACTTTAATCGATTTATGCATTAATTCGACGCCGTAAGATTTCCCTCGCCCGGCTGGAGAAACTACTACTCTCCCAATCGATGGATATTCATAGGATAATCCTGGAGGAACGATCCTGGCATAGGCCATCAAATTTCCCTCATATGTCCCTGATAAGTGATGGCATTTCTGATCTTTATTATCCTGATCCGGAAAGATACAATTTTGCTCAATTACAAAGACCTCATTTCTTAACCGCAGCAATTCATATAATTCGTAAACGTCCAATTCCTGAAAGCTTTTAAGACTCCATTGCAATTTTAGATTCATTTTTAAGTAAAAGAGATTGAAAGGTTCTTATTTTTGCCTGAGTTTACCAGTCTTTTGTAAATTTACAAATTATTTAAGCTCGCGACTTGGTGCCTCATTAAGGTTTCAGAAGCTAAACAGCTGATGTACCGATATTTTAATAACGAGATATCGCAATTTCAAATATCTCATTATTACTAGAATAGATGGCACTTGGAAAGCGGCAGTTTTTTTGAATTCAAAACTATTAAAACCTAAGTAAGAATAAGCATGGGAAGAGCCTATGAATATAGAAAAGCGCGGATGTTTAAGCGTTGGGATAAAATGGCAAAAACATTTACCCGAATTGGAAAAGATATTGTTCTTGCCGTAAAAAGCGGAACGGCTGATCCTGCTACCAACGCGCGTCTCAGAGTACTGCTTCAAAATGCAAGAGCTGCAAACATGCCGAAGGAAACGGTTGAACGCGCAATTAAACGCGCAACTTCCAAGGATCAGGAAGATTACAAAGAAATTGTTTACGAAGGATATGGGCCTCACGGGGTGGCTATTCTTGTGGAAAGTACTACCGATAACCCTGTTCGCACGGTTGCAAACGTACGAAGCTATTTCAATAAACTTGGAGGAAGTTTGGGAACGATGGGTATGCTGGATTTCATTTTCGACCGCAAGTGTATTTTTAAAGTTAAAAATGATGGCACACGCGACATGGAAGAACTCGAGTTTGAATTGATCGATGTGGGTGGCGAAGAAGTTTTCCTTGACGAAGAAACGAACCAAATCAATATTTATGGAGAATTTACTTCGTTTGGCGCTTTGCAGCATTACCTAGAAGAAAACGGCTTTGAAATTGTTGAAGCTGATTTTGAAAGAATACCGAGCGATACTAAAAAGTTAACAGAAGACGAAATCGCCGAAGTAGAAAAATTGATTGAAAAAATCGAAGACGACGACGACGTGCAGCGCGTTTATCACAATATGGCTTAAAACAGCTTTCGGCGATCGGCTTTCAGTTTTTCGATGATCAACATCGATCACCGGAAGCTGACCGCCGATTGTTTGTTAGTATATAGCAATAATTTTATGCGGCTTATTCATAAATTGAAATTCGCCTCCCGCTTCTTTGCCAAGAAATGATAAACCGACCGGTGAAGAAGAAGACACTGCCAGTATCGTTTGCCCGTTAAACACTACGGCTCCCAGGCTGACTGAAATAAAGAACCATCCTGCCGTAGTTTCCAACAGCGCTCCCACAGCTCCACGCATGACTTTTTCAGTTTCACCTATTCTTTCCAAAATCACACGTTCCTGCCTTACCTGCTCATACTGCCTTGCATGCATATTGCGGTCAAGCTGCCCCATTGACCTCGCTGTTTCGTATTTATCTCCTGCGGAACTTTTGCTCTGATCATTTGCCGAATCCTGAGCAGCTTCCATTGCTGCCCAGGCAACCTGCATCCGCTCATCGAGAAGCCCTTTCATATATTCGACTAATTCCTGTTTATTCATCTACCTGTTAATCTTTACTTCTACTTTTTGCATAATTAAACAAATTAGTCAGAAGAACGAGATTTATATATTTTTTCAAACAAAAAAATCGTGTTACCCAATCACTGATTGATCTGGCAACACGATTTGAAGAATTTTTCGCAAATTACAACTTCACCATCTTTTTTCGGATTGTACGGCCATTTTGCGTTTTTGCCTGCAAAATATAGTTACCCTTAATCAATTTGGAAACATCAATTAGTTTTGGCGACTTTTCAAACAGAACAACTTGTCCAGTTGCATCAAAAATAGTAACCTCAGAAACTGACGATCCCTCAGCCGCAACTTCTACTGTGCTTCCGGTTGGATTTGGGTAGATGTAATCGGAATTTTTCTGCTCGGCTTTCATGATCGCAATGATTCTTGAATACGCAGTTGTTCCGTCAAAGTCCACTTGTTTTAAACGGTAGTATACGATATCGTCAAATGGTTTTTCATCAATATAACTATATTCAACCAGGTTTTTGGTAGTTCCTTCGCCAGCTCTCAAACCTATTGTTTCAAAAGCGACAGCATCCTGGCTGCGCTCGATCTCAAAGTGGTCGTTATTGGTTTCGGAAGTAGTAGCCCATTCAAGCAGGTTTTTCCCATCTTCCGTTGATTTCCCCTGGAATTTTACAAGCGTCACAGGTAGTGGTGTAGGCAGATCCGGAGTTTTTGCAAGTAGCGGCTTACTGTTTGCCAGGAAATTGTTCGCTAAGATAGCGTTTGACCATTCATCAGCAGCAGAACCCTGCCCTACAATATTGAAATGCACCTTGTCATCATTTCTGCCCCAGTTTCCTACGTTGTTAAGATTTCCACCCTGCCATACATTAGCTGTGCTCAAAATTACAGATCTCTGCGCATTTTCCAGATAATCAATCCGTCCGTCTGCCCAGCCCGAAATAGCAACCATCCAAGGCAGATCGTTATAGTTGGATTCCGAACGGGTTTTTCTAATTACATTAATATTATTACTGCGAAAACTCGATTCTGCATTTGTCACGAACCTGTCGTTCACGCCGTGCCCTGACAAAATTGCACGAAGTCCGGTATGCGGCACATATTTTTGAAGCCCGTTTCTTATGTTTACATAAGGCATACGGATACTGTAATTCACAAAAGAATGCGTAAAAGGAATATCATAAGCAGACATGTATGTTTGCTCCATATTGGTTCCGCCAAAAGCCGCACTATAGAATAAGACAGGGACATTTAAACTTCTTACCAAGTTATCACCAACTTTTCCCCAAAACCAGGAAATATCCTTTATACCCGGCGCCATCCCGCAATTTGCGCACAGCTGAGTGAATTTTAAAGGTGGTAATAAGTCCGGATTGCCCGTATTAAAATATTGATCATATTGTCCTGGATTGTTCTGCATTGGATCGATGGAACTGACCATATCGCTTTGGGCACCAAGACTGGGGCTTGATCCACCGGCTGCGTTGGAGTGCCCTACAATGAAAAACACTTCTCCAACCCCAACCTTTTCAACAGTGACAGTGTTACCGACTTGTGAATTTCCGTTCATCGCACGGACTTCCAAATCATACCGTCCCCCTTTCCCAGTTAAGCTCCCGCGAAAAGTTCCACCACTGGGATTGTTGCTAATGGTTGTCCAGCCCACTGCTGTCCCTCCCTCACCCCCGCGAGTTTTTAATTGTGCCTCAATACGAGTAACAGCAGGCGTGAAAGTACCCGTTATGTTCACCTTCGCTTCATTATTAACGTTGTCTCTTTGCAGAACGATCCGAGAAACCGGAAATACAACCTTCAATGCCTGGCTGAAAACCGATGATGCAAAAAACATCAGTAAGAAAGCAGTAGTGTAAAATTTTAATTTCATAATTAGTGGTTATTAAGATGGAAATCCATCGTCAGATACAATTTTTGTGATGATTTGGGCACAAGGCTTCCTTCCGGATGATATTCATCCATTAAAAAAAATTGACATAAAGCACCCGAGAAGACTAGGTATCGTCAGGAACTAGAAATAGGGAAAATATCATCAAACCCATTCGGCGATAGTCGAATTAAAACACCTGTCTTTCCTTCGAGGAAAAGAATCCAACAAAATTTATTGATGATAATTAAGAGGAGGTAAGCAAGTAAATGCCATGCAAATTCATTTACAGAATCAAAACTAACACTAGAATTTATTCTAAACAAATTACAAGAGAACTATTTAAAACTTTTATATTGAATATCAAAATTATTCTACAAAAATTTTGATTTTTTTTCAAATTGTACCGGTTTTTGTCGTGTTAAAACTACTTTGAGAATATTCTTACAAGGAGTGTAGTTCAAAGTTTTCCGAAAATTCGAATTTGCGGTTGGGCACTTCCTTATTATCTTTGCAAAACTTTCTTATACTGACGCAATGACAAAACTTTCAGTTCGGCACTTACTTGGAATTAAAAACCTGAACGAGAATGACATTCACACAATTTTAGATACTGCTACCCAATTTAAGGAAGTAATTAACCGGCCCATCAAGAAAGTCCCATCTCTCCGGGATATCACAATAGCAAACGTTTTTTTCGAAAATTCGACCCGCACAAGGCTTTCTTTTGAGCTTGCGGAGAAAAGACTTTCAGCAGACGTGGTTAATTTTTCTGCTTCCGGCAGTTCTGTTAAAAAGGGAGAAACATTGCTGGATACAGTTAACAATATTCTGGCGATGAAGGTGGATATGATCGTAATGCGGCATAGCAGCCCGGGAGCGCCACATTATCTTTCCAGCAGAATCCCCGCCAATGTGATTAACGCAGGCGATGGAACGCATGAACACCCAACGCAGGCTTTACTTGATGCGTTTTCCATGAGAGAAAAATTGGGAGATCTGGCAGGAAAAAAGATTGCGATTATTGGCGATATTCTTCATTCACGTGTGGCATTGTCGAATATATTTTGCCTTCAGAAGCTTGGCGCCCAGGTAATGGTTTGCGGCCCCTCTACCCTGATCCCAAAATATCTCGCAGACCTTGGCGTGAAGATCGGACATAATGTAAAAGAAGCCCTTCAATGGTGTGATGTCGCAAATGTGCTCCGCATACAGCTTGAAAGACAGCAGATTAAGTATTTCCCTTCACTCCGTGAATATTCTCTTTATTTTGGAATAACGAAAGCAATGCTTGATGAACTGGATAAAGATATTGTACTGATGCACCCTGGGCCGATCAACCGCGGAGTTGAACTTTCTTCAGATGCCGCTGATTCATCTCACTCCATTATTTTAAATCAGGTAGAAAATGGAGTTGCTGTTCGTATGGCTGCTTTATATTTGCTTGCACAGCAGTAGTCAAGTTGCATAAAACATTCTGATATCAGGATTCCTTTTATGGTTTCCTGATTATTCTTTTGCTTCAGGCCCCGGATAACAGTTATAGCACTTTCTCTATTTGCTAAAATTCTACCTTGTCGAATCTGGGGATAAAAAACTGTCATGAACGAGCAGATTTTCCAAGAATGTCCTGTCTGAATTTATGTAAAATTTTTCTCGTAATAATTAAAATTATCCAGGTGAAAATAATATATTTGTATTGGTATGCATGCATACCAATACACTTCATCAGCAAGCTTATTAAAGAAAATCAGTCAGTAACACTTCATCAACAAATTAAATCACTTCATACCTTCACCTGAAAATTTAACGAAAACTCACACTAATGTCATACAAAGAAGGAATGCTTCGCGAAGGGGCACTTGATAATAAAACAATAATCGTCACCGGAGGCGGTACAGGTTTGGGAAAATCAATGGCAACTTATTTCCTGAAATTAGGCGCTAATGTAGTTATATGCAGCCGTCGTTTGGAAGTATTGCAAGATGCAGCGAAAGAACTTGCAAATTCGACAGGTGGAAAAATTCTGGCTGTTGCTTGCGATGTTCGTAAAACCGAAGAGATCGAAAATGTGATCAGTAAATCCATCGAACATTTCGGACAGGTTGATATACTGGTAAATAACTCTGCCGGAAATTTTATCAGTCCAACGGAACGTCTTTCCTATAAGGCGGTAGATACGGTGGTTGATATTGTTTTGCGCGGAACGTATTATTTTACACTGGCACTCGGAAAATACTGGATAGATAATGATATAAAGGGGACCGTTTTGAATATTTCTACAACGTATGCATGGACAGGTTCCGGTTGGGTTGTCCCTTCTGCTATGGCGAAAGCCGGAGTTTTGGCCATGACGAAATCCCTGGCGTTTGAATGGGCAAATCACGGGATCAGGCTGAATGCAATTGCCCCCGGGCCGTTTCCAACCAAGGGCGCCTGGGACCGTCTTTTTCCGGAAGAACTATCTAAAAAGTTTTCTTTTGAAAACAGAATTCCTTTACAACGTGTTGGTGACCACCAGGAACTTGCGAATCTTGCAGCATACCTGATTTCTGATTTTTCTTCCTATATAACCGGCGAAGTGATTACGCTTGACGGAGGTGAAGTTTTGTCAGGCGGACAGTTTAATTTCCTGAAAGAGGTGAGCGACGAGCAGTGGGATGCCATTGAAAATCAAATAAAAAACGCTAATAACATCCCCAAGAAATCAGAATAATAATTTTCTTCCATTTTTATTGGGTAAATTTGGTCCTTCGTTCGTTATTTGACAAATGAAGATATCTGGTATATGAAAACAACTTTTAGAATTTACCTTTCTCTGCTGTCAGCATTGTTCGTTATGGGCTGTTCGTCCTCTAATAAAACGATGAAAAAAATTCCTGAGGCAGAAGTTCGTATGTCGAACCCGGAAACAATTTCTGCTCCTGAGGAATTGTCGCTTGTGGCTATCCAAAGTAAATATTTGATAAAAGACACGACGCAAACGCGTGTTTTCTTATACGTAGACGCGCTGAAAGGTAAAAGTTCTATTTCTGTCAGCGATTTTGTAAGGCTTTATAATCTTAATTATGTTATCTATTCCGACTACGGCACGAGAGAGCGCTTGGGATATGGAAACGTAAAACTTGATTCGTCAAACGTGACAAAACTGGGCGATAAAATCGTCATCGGTTTTGATATTAAAAGCCCTAACAAAGAAACAGGTGTTTTGCTGAGCGAGATAAGTCAGACAGGAACGTTGAAAAAAGTATTGAACGACTTGACTATTCGCTTTAAAAAACAATCGGCCAGTGAATTGTATGGAATTTATACGGATGCCAGCGCTGAACCTCTGCAAAAACACTACATTAACGTCGCTACGCCTTTTACGGTTAAGAGACTAACGCAGGAACCAGGAAAACTGCACGTGTTTTATTACGGACATAGTTTCGAGCCGGCTGGTTCACCAATGAACACAGCACCGAAAAGCGGGGTTTCTAAATCGTTAACTATTGATAGTACTTTTACTATTAATACAAACGAAAAAATTCAATTTACAAAAGAAGGTTTATACAACATTTTCGCAGATACCACACAGTCGGAAGGACTCGGACTGCTAGTAGTAAACGAAAGATTTCCAAAGCTGACCAAACCTGAACTGTTGCTCGAACCATTAGTTTACATGAGCACCAATACGGAAATCAGCGAAATCAAAAAAACAGAAGAATTCAAAAAATCGCTTGATAAATACTGGTTGACATTAATGAACGGAAATGCACCGTTGGCCCAACAGTCCATCCGTTCTTTTTATAACCGTGTTGAAGAAGCGAACCAATTGTTCACCAGCTACAAAGAAGGCTGGAAAACAGATAAAGGAATGATCTTCATCGTTCTCGGCCCGCCGGACAAAGTGCAGCGCAGCAAAGACCGGGAGGTATGGACTTATGATCAACGTGCTAATGCACAGAATGTTAATTTTACTTTTAATCGCAGAACAAATCAATTTGTAGATGACCATTATGAGCTTGTTCGCTACGCCGAATATCAGCCAATCTGGTACCCTATAGTAGAAGCATGGAGAAACGGAACTATACGCTAAGAAAGCCCGCCCCTCGTCCGTCACAAGCCGACATGGTTTTTGGTACACAGTCTGTACTGGAAACATTACGTTCAGGCAAAGAGATCGAACGTTTATTTATTCAAAGAGAGTTAGGTCTTAATGAAATTGAAAAAACAGCTAAGGAGCTAGGAATTCCTTATCAGCGTGTTCCAATAGAAAAATTAAACCGCGTTACCAGAAAAAATCATCAGGGCGTGATTGCCTTCGTATCGCCTATTCAGTATATGCCTTTGCATAATGTGCTGACTCAGGTGTATGAAGATGGAAAAACACCTTTATTATTGTTGCTTGACCGCGTAACAGACGTTCGTAATTTTGGAGCAATTGCACGTACTGCCGAATGCGCAGGAGTTCAGGCGCTGATCGTACCGACAAAAGGCGGTGCACAAATCAATGCCGATGCAATGAAAACTTCGTCAGGAGCTTTGAATTTCCTGCCTGTCTGTCGCGAACCAAATCTTTACGAAACATTATTATATCTGCGTAACAGCGGTCTGCAAATCGTTGCCTGTACAGAAAAAACAGACAAATCGCTTTACGATATTGACTTTTCGATTCCGACCGTTATTATTATGGGATCAGAAGAAGATGGAATTTCCAAGGAGTTTATTCAACTGGCCGATAGCGGAGCAAGAATTCCATTAAATGGACAAGTTGAATCTCTAAACGTTTCTGTGGCAAGCTCGGTTGTCTTATATGAAGCTGTAAGACAAAGAGTTACTGCGAAAGTTTCGTAATAATATTAATTAATGAACCCATAAAAAAGACGTCAATCTCTGAAGATGACGTCTTTTTTTTTATAAACAGCGATTAATGTTTCACTGGAATAATTCTTTATCCTGACGGAAGTTTTTCATAATCCAGCCACCACCCACGACGTCATCACCTTCGTAAAAAACAGCTGCCTGTCCTGGAGCAATACCATTTACGCCATCGTGGAAATGAACTTTTACTTTCCCTGGCTCATCAGGAAGTAATAAAGCCGGTGTTCCTTCATGTTTGTAACGCACTTTGGTAATAGTTTCCAATGGCTTTGTAATCCCGTCATATTTTTGCCAGTTCAATTTACCGACATACATTCCGTCACGGAACAAGTCTGGCAAATCTCCCAAAACCACTTCGTTCGTATCTTTTCTAACTTCGGTAACAAAAACAGGGCGACCTAATGCTATCCCTAAACCTTTACGCTGACCAACAGTATAAAATGGATAACCTTCATGTTTTCCGACGACCGTACCGTCTTCATATACGAAATTACCACCGGCAACTTCCGCTTCTAACCCTGGAATACGGCGTTTCAGAAACCCGCGGTAATCGTTATCAGGCACAAAACAGATCTCATAGCTTTCTGCTTTATTGACCAAATCAATAAACCCACGTTCACGAGCCATTTCACGAATTTCTGATTTATGTAAATATCCAAGCGGAAGTTTTGTCCGGCTCAGACTTTCCTGAGAAACGCCCCAAAGAACGTAACTCTGATCCTTCCAGCTATCAATTCCTTTTGAAACATAGTGACGGCCATCGTTAAACTGCATATTTGCATAGTGTCCTGTGGCAATAAATTCACAATCCAGACGGTCCGCTCGTTTTAAAAGTGCGTCCCATTTTATATGCGTATTGCACAAAACACATGGATTTGGCGTACGGCCTTCCAGATATTCTCCTGTGAAATGGTCGATCACATAATCGCCAAATTCTGCACGGATATCTAATATATAATGCGGAAATCCTAGTTCGACAGCGATACTTCTTGCGTCATTGATAGAGTCCAGCGAACAGCAGCCTGTCTCCTTTTTGGTTCCCCCGCTGCTTGCGTAGTCCCAGGTTTTCATGGTCATTCCGATGACCTCATAACCTTGTTCATGTAACATGACTGCTGCCAGAGAGCTGTCGATGCCGCCACTCATGGCGACTAAAATTCGTCCGTGTTTACTCATTGCGGGAATCTGCGAAGGTTGAACGCCTTCCGATTTTGATTAGTTTGAAAATTTCAAACAGAGAAAATTATCTGATTGGTTCCGCAAAGATAGGGAAATAAAGTTTAACGATTAACCCTGGACAATTAATCAAAGCCTAACCTGCCGAATCACATTTTTTACATTCAGCTCGATAATATCTGTCATTGTCAAACATTTGTAATAATCCGGATTGTTATGATACTGGGCAAGTCCTGCACGCAATTCCAGAATTTTATCGGATGTGGAAATATTATCTTTCTTAGAAACATCACGTAGTGCAGCAAGTCGATGGCGCTCGCTTCTCACCTGGTGAACGATGGAAGATTGTTCCTCTTGCTGATATTGCAGCACTGTTTTATCCGTCAAATGTTCCATAGCCAATTTCACATACGGAAGGTTTTCTTTGAAATACTGAGGCATATACACTTTCAGATTGCCTTCATAGAATTGCTGATCAAAATCAATCGCCCTCAAACGGAACTGAAAATCGTCAAAATCCGGCGTGATTTGCATGACGAAATTATATGCACGCATATCCCCCAAAAGTGTGATCATGCAGCGTTCGTTAAACTTCACAAATTCTTTGGCAATACGTTTCGGATTATAATCAGTGTGATCTAAACGTGTTTT
Source organism: Dyadobacter koreensis (assembly GCF_900108855.1). Lineage (GTDB taxonomy): Bacteria > Bacteroidota > Bacteroidia > Cytophagales > Spirosomataceae > Dyadobacter > Dyadobacter koreensis. Next base: position 541,238 of record NZ_FNXY01000002.1, on the reverse strand, counting down.
TGAAAAAACATCGCCTGGAATTCCTGCGATATGCTCTTCTATTAAAGAATTGCCATCAACAAGATAATTCACCTGGTTCGGCGAAAAAATTTCTTCCAGCTCCAATCCATAGATTCTGGACGCATCAGCCCGTTTTACATAAAAATAATCATAAATGTCATTCAATCTATTTACGATTTTGATACGAAACGGATTCGAATTACCGAACGTGCAATATTCGATTTTGTCAATATATTTATGTTCAACAATTCTAAGATTCCCGGAAGCTTTCAGCATCGCATATGCCCTCTTTAAGCCATTATGCAACCTTTCGATATCATGTGGCGGATAGAGCGGACTTTGCCAAAGTGTATCTTTTCCGTTTTTATCAATCACCGGAAAAGATTCGTAGAAATTTAAAAGGTCATTATAACCCACCGGAAGGCGGGCTTCGCGCTGATAGGAACGCAAATATTTCCTTAATTCAACACTGACCGGATAAATCGGCTTTTTCCTCGAAATCTTTACGTCGCTCTTCTCCATAGATGCAATTTAGAAAATATCGTACGGTTTTTAGAATAAAGCCAAAACAAGAAAAGCCTCCGGACTGGAAGCTTTTCTTGTTTTAGCGCAACGGTTTACTATCAGTTCATGATCATTCCATGCGGATCGATCACAAATTTCTTAGCCGCACCTTTATCAAAATCGCGATAACCTCTCGGGGCATCCTGCAATGTGATCACCTCCACATTCACCGCCTTTGCAATTTTAATTTTATCATATAAAATCGCGTTCATCAGCTGTCTGTGATATTTCATAACCGGACATTGTCCTGTATAAAAAGAGTGAGATTTGGCCCATCCCAGGCCAATCCGGATACTCAAACTACCTTCCTGAGCCGCTTTGTCTTTCGCTCCCGGGTCTCCTGTTACATACAAACCGGGAATCCCGATTGCTCCTCCGGCTCTTGTAACCGCCATGGCTGTATTCAAAACCGTCGCCGGACGTTCCTCAACCGCGTGTGAACCGTGGCCACGTGCTTCAAATCCCACACAGTCTACAAAACAATCAACCTCCGGAACACCAACAATGGCCTCAATTGCCTGTTCCAAGGGCGTGTCTTTTGATAAATCAATGATCTCACAGCCAAAACTTTTAGCCTGATCAAGTCTTTCCTGAATCATATCTCCGACGATCACTACAGCCGCTCCCAGCAAATGACATGAAGCCGCACAAGCCAACCCTACAGGTCCGGCACCGGCCACATATACGATAGAACCGGGGCCAACTCCGGCTGTAACCGCTCCGTGAAATCCCGTTGGGAAAATATCTGACAATAAAGTTAGGTCTTTGATATATGCCATTCCCTGATCTTTGTCCGGAAATTTTAACAGATTAAAGTCGGCATACGGAACCATCACATATTCTGCCTGTCCGCCTACCCAACCGCCCATATCTACATATCCATAGGCAGCCCCCGGACGTGATGGGTTTACGTTAAGACAGATTCCCGTTTGTCCGACTTTGCAATTGCGGCATCTGCCGCAGGCAATATTAAACGGTACCGAAACCAGATCCCCGACCTTTATAAATTCAACATCACGGCCAGCTTCAAGTACAATTCCTGTTATTTCATGCCCAAGTACCAATCCGGCGGGAGCAGTCGTTCGTCCCCGGACCATATGTTGATCGCTACCGCAAATATTTGTTGAAACAATTTTCAGAATTACACCATGTTCACATTTCCTGTCGCCCAGAGCCAGTTTCGGATATTCAATTTCCTGAACTTCCACTTCGCCCGGTTTGATATAAGCCACTCCATGATTTTGACACATAAGAATCGGTTTAAAGGTTAAGAAATTATTTTACGGATTCGGCTCCGCTTTGAGCAACGAGATGGTCATTTTCAACAGTGCTGCCCGAAACACCAATGGCACCAATTATGTTTCCGCTCGCATCTTCGATACAAACGCCTCCGGGAAATGTGATTAATCCTCCGTTTGAATGTTCAATATTGTAGAGAGAACCGCCAGGCTGGGACAGTTTCCCAATTTCTCCCGTGTTCATGTTGAAATAGCGGGCCGTTTTAGCTTTTCTTTGCGCTATATCGATGGATCCAAGCCAGGCCTCATCCATATGGACAAAAGCGATAAGATTAGCTCCGGCATCGACCACAGCGATATTCATTAACGTGTTAATTTCTTTTGCTTTGGTTTTTGCCGCATTTATTGCAGTTTCCGCCTGTTCAAGTGTAATGTTCATAATCTTTGTTATTTATAAAGTTATCTAATAATTATTAAACTTAACGTCATGCCTGTTAATTAATTTTGAATTATATATTTATAAAATATAATTAAAACAAAATCGACTCAAAAAGTCGTATCTGTGGCATATCGTTAGTATGACCTAATCTGTTAACTATATAATAATCTGCGAATGAGGTAAATTTTCATTTTGCAGACCTTTCACTCCTGTAAAAAATTGAATAAAACATGAAGAAGGAACTGTATGGACTTGTCGTTTGCGGGGGCAATAGTTCCCGGATGGGAACTGACAAAAGCCTCATCAATTATCACGGAAAACCGCAGCGCTATTATGTTTATGAAATGCTGGAATGGGTTTGCGACAAAGTTTTCATTTCGTGTAACCGCGGACAAGCGACGAGCATAATTGCACCATACCAAATGCTGGCAGACCAGCCCGAGCTTGAAAATGTCGGCCCGATGGCAGCACTGCTTACTGCTTTTTCAACTTATCCGGATAAGGATTTTCTGGTTGTAGGTTGTGACTATCCTCTGGTTACAACAAAAGATCTGAAAGAATTTGAAAAAGGTTTAGACCGTGAGCAGATAGCATCTGCTTTTTATAATGAGGAGAATAATATGTACGAACCGCTGCTGGCTTATTATTCGGAAAAATCCGGAATTGAAATTCAGCGTATGTATCGTGAGAACCAATATTCTCTGCAGCACTTTTTAAAGGAAAATAATGCACAAAAACATAATCCGGCGAGGCCAAAAAATGTGATCAGTATTGATACGCCGGAAGACTTTGAAATTGCCAAAGAAAAAATCAGATTAAAAAATCAGTTATAAGTATCCGTTTCATGCAAAAAAGTGCAGCCAGAGAGATCAGAATAAAAAAAATAAGTAACGCAAACGTGTCCGATGAAGATGATCTGATCGCGGTTGAAGAACCATTGGAAATTCAGGTTCAGTACCAATCCGATGAGAAGCAGATTAGGAAAAGCATATCCGTTACCATGAGAACTCCGGGTAATGATGAGGAGCTGGCAACTGGCTTTTTATTCACGGAAGGTATTCTTCATGACCGAAATCAGATCAGTAAAGTTGGTACCGATATTTTCGACGAAAATAAAGTTCTGGTCACGTTGACCGAACATGAAGTTCCAAAATTACAAACGTCTGAGCGAAATTTCTATACAACTTCCAGCTGTGGTGTTTGTGGAAAATCCAGCATCGATGCGATCAAAACGGTATCTCCTTTTGCGAATCTGCCTGACGATCTTTTGGTACCTGCCGGCTTATTTTACAACTTACAAAACGAGTTAAAAAAACAACAGGAAGTATTTCAAAACACGGGAGGGCTTCACGCTTCGGGCTTATTTGACCTGCATGGAAATATCATTTTATTAAGAGAAGATGTTGGCCGGCATAATGCTTTGGATAAGGCAATCGGTGCTTCATTTTTACAAGATCAGTTACCTTTGAACCAAATAATCCTGCTGCTTAGCGGAAGGGCAAGTTTCGAGCTGATCCAAAAAGCGAGTATGGCCGGAATTAAAATTGTTGCCGCAATCGGTGCGCCCTCTAGCCTTGCATTACAGCTTGCAGAAGAATTTAATATAACCCTAATTGGTTTTTTGGGCAAAGAAAGATTTAATATTTATTCTGGAAGCCACCGGATCAAGATTTGATTAATTATGAAAATACGAATTCAAGGAAATTCCATACGTATCAGACTTTCAAAATCTGAGGTCAATCAGTTAGTAAAGGAAGGTGTTGTAGAAGAAAAAACATCGTTTCTTAATTCGTCCTTTGGTTACTGCCTGAAAAGTATCGCCGGTATCACCGAACTGTCTGCGTCTTACGAAGCGGACCAAATTATCATGTTTGTACCGGAAGAATTACTGGAAAGCTGGCCGACAAATAGCGTCGTTGGTTTCGAAGCGCATATGCCGATCAGCGAAACAGATTCGTTATATCTTCTACTGGAAAAAGATTTTAAATGCCTAGATAATACTTCCGAAGACCAGTCGGACAACTTCGAAAATCCGAATAAAACCTGTTAGTTATGAGCAACGAAAATTCATCAAAACCAGAAGCCGAAAATCCGGAAGAATTTACCGGATTGAAACGCGGAAAGATCAAAACCATAGCAGCAGGGATTCCGGCGGTCGTTTCCAGCATGGAAAAAGTAGTTGGCGAAGCCGGTTTTGCGAGGGGAATGAAAGCGCTTTGGAGCCTCAACAAAAAAGGCGGATTCGATTGTCCGAGCTGCGCCTGGCCGGATCCGGACGATGAGCGTTCCGGCGTAGCGGAATATTGTGAGAACGGCGCAAGGGCGGTCGCAGAAGAAGCTACGGCAAAAAAATTAACGGCCGCGTTTTTCACAGAAAATTCCGTTCAGGATTTAGCCAGGCTTTCAGATTATGAAATCGGGAGTAAAGGCCGGGTTGCACAGCCCATGTATTTGCCAAAAGGAGCAACGCATTATCAGGAAATCTCATGGGATGATGCCTTTGAAAAAATTGCAGCAACCTTAAAAAGTCTGCCCTCGCCAGACGAAGCGATTTTTTACACTTCCGGCCGGACCAGTAATGAAGCGGCTTTTCTATATCAGCTTTTAGTCAGACAATACGGAACCAACAACCTGCCTGATTGCAGCAATATGTGTCATGAAAGCAGTGGCGTTGCATTGGGAGAATCCTTAGGAATTGGTAAAGGTTCGGTAACATTGGCTGATTTTTATGAGGCCGAGGCCATTATCATTTTAGGACAGAATCCTGGCACGAACCACCCCAGAATGCTTACCGCGCTGCAAAAAGCAAAAAGGAACGGTGCGAAAATTATTTCTGCAAATCCGTTGCCTGAGACCGGACTGATGGGTTTCAGCAATCCGCAAACAGTTAAGGGAGTTCTAGATATTGATACCGATCTGACTGATCTTTTTTTACATATCAGGATCAACGGCGACATGGCTTTGCTGAAGGCGATACAGATTTTATTAATTCAGGAAGACGATAAAAATCCGGGATCAGTTCTAGACCTGGATTTTATAGAAAAAAATACGCTCGGAGTTTCGGAGTTTAAACAGCATTTGCAACAACAAAATCTGGATGAGCTTGTCAAAATCTCGGGGATTCCGCTTGAAGAAATTCAGAAAACAGTTGAGATTTTAAAACATAAAAAAAGGATCATTGTTTGCTGGGCCATGGGTCTGACGCAGCACAAAAATGCGGTTGATACAATAAAGGAAGTTGTCAACCTGCTGTTATTGAAAGGCAGTATCGGAAAGCCGGGTGCAGGAACTTGCCCTGTCAGAGGCCATAGTAATGTTCAGGGCGACAGAACAATGGGAATTTTCGAAAAACCTCCAGTCGCTTTACTGGAAAAAATCGAAGCGAATTTCCTTTTTTCTCCACCAAAAGAACACGGATTTGATGTGGTCAACAGTATCAAAGCCATGCACGCCGGCAAGGCAAAGGTATTTTTTGCTATGGGAGGAAATTTCCTGTCCGCGACACCAGATACAAATTACACGGCTGAAGCATTGAGACAATGCAGATTGACTGTTCATGTTTCTACAAAATTAAATCGTAGTCATTTGGTTCATGGCGAAGAAGCCATCATTCTGCCTTGTCTTGGAAGAAGCGATATGGATATGGTCAAAGGTGAAAACCAGTTTGTTTCCTGCGAAAATTCGATGGGCGTGATTCAGTCTTCCAAAGGAGTTTTACAGCCAATTTCCGATGATTTACTAAGCGAACCGCTGATAGTCTGCAAGCTTGCGAAAGCACTTTTCGGCGAAAGTAGCGTGGTTGACTGGAATAAATTCACCGAACATTATGATTTTATTCGTGACGCGATAGAGAAAACCATTCCCGGATTTGATGATTATAACATCAGAGTAAGAATTCCGGGCGGTTTTTATCTGCCAAATTGTAATCGAGAAGGTAGCTTTAATACGGAATCAAAAAAAGCCCATTTTAACATAGCGGAAGTCACAACGATGCCTATGGAAAAGGATGAACTGATGATGATGACAATTCGCAGTCACGATCAGTTTAACACGACCGTTTATGGTTTAAATGATCGATACCGAGGAATTTATAATGAAAGACGGGTTATTTTAATGAATGAAAAAGATATAGCAGACCGCGGATTACAGGATGGAGACGTAGTGGATCTGATTAATAATCATGATGGAATTGAGCGCGTCGCAAATAAATTTATCGTCATAAAATACCCAGTCCCACAAGGTTGCTCTGCCACTTATTTTCCGGAAACGAATGTATTGGTTCCCGTAACAAGCGTTGCAGATAAAAGTAACACGCCAACTTCGAAACAAGTTATTCTGAAAGTAAAAAAGCATGAAGTAGCTTCCGTTTAGGTATTAAAAAACCATAATTCTTAACACAGGCCTAACATGCCGGATTAATAAATACAGTACTTTCGCCGCTTGCTTTATCTGACAACAAGATAGATGAACGAAAAAACAGTTTTGTATTAAAAATGTAATCTTCTTTGTAATGAAAAAAAATATTCTTGTTTTTACGGCGCTGGTTCTTTGCCTGATTTCCTTTCAAGGTATGTCTCAAAATAAATCAAAAGTTATCGCACACAGAGGTGCGTGGAAAAATACTGGTGCTACTGAAAATTCAATTGCAGCGATGGAGCACGCTATCAAGTTAGGCTGTTATGGAAGTGAATTTGATGTACATATGTCTGCCGATTCAGTTCTTTTCGTAAATCACGATCACACGATCAAAGGAACCGATATTGAAAAAGCGACTTCACAGGAATTGTCGCAGATTAAACTCGAAAATGGAGAAACCTTGCCGACACTTGAAGCGTATCTGAAAGCGGGCGCTAAACAGAAAAAAACACGCCTGATTCTTGAAATCAAAACTTCACGTATCAGCAAGGAACGCTCTCTGGCTCTGGCAGCAAAATGTGTTGAAATGGTGAAAGCGCTGAAAGTTGAGAAAATCACAGATTACATCGCTTTCGATTTTGACGTTTGTTTAAAAGTTAAAGAAATAGCTCCTAAGACGCACGTTGAATACCTGAATGGAGATAAAACACCAGCGGAAATTCTTGCGGCAGGTCTGTCAGGAATCGATTATCACTATTCGGTTTACAAAAAGAATGAGACTTACATTGATGATATGCACAAGGAAAAACTGACCACCAACGTTTGGACGGTTAACGACAAATCCACAATGCAGTGGTTCATTGACAAAAAAGTCGATTTTATCACCACCAACGAACCTGAACAATTGTTTGAGCTTTTGAAATAATTAATACTGTGTTGAACGGGTATAATAAAAATGAGCAATCAGTGCAATGGGAAGTCCCACACCGATAATAATAATGCTCATTCCGATCATTGTCGCACCTGGGTCCATAGGCAGCATACCTGAAAAAGCGATCGGAAGTACGATCAGGTTCATGACCATCCAGATAAAAATGCCGTAAACAATACCACTAATTACGCCGTGCGCCCGCAAAAATTCCAGCCGCGGGTAAACAAGGAAATAAAAAAGGGTGAAGAGCAGTGAAATAAGAAAGTGAAACACGATACCAAGTGCGGCCATTTTAATTCCTCCGGCATAAGCAGCTTCTCCAAAAGCGCCGCTGGCAACAGACTGAAGGATTTGAACAGCTGTAATTTTATCCAGTAAAACTGAATAAACGATGATGGCTAAAACCAGGTCCAGGAGGCCCGCCAGAAAAGCCGCCAGAACAATTGTGGGAAATGGTGAACGGTCATACATAACGCTGGAAATGTTACTGATATTTGCTTTTAAGATACACAGTATTTCGCTCTTTTAAAAATAAATATTTTCAATTTTATATTGATTTAATCACATATATCGATTGTGATATAATTAAGCATAAAAAAATAATAACAAACATAAGTATCTGATATATAATAAACTAAAACAGGTCTGAACGAAATCTACAAGAGATTCTGTTCAGACCTGTTTTAGTTTTAGAGCTTTCTACTTACAGGTTCATCCCACCTGACGCCTCAATGCGCTGAGCGGTGATCCAGCTAGCTTCTTTACTGCATAAAAATGCGACGATTCCTCCGATATCTTCCGGCAGACCAACACGTCCCAGGGCTGTGATCGAATTGATATGATCTTCCATTCCTTCATGTGAAGCAAAAGCACGTTTTGTAAAATCGGTGTGAATGATACCGGGTGCCACCACGTTCGCCGTGATTCCACGACCACCCAATTCTTTTGCCAGATATCTTGTAAATATTTCAATAGCACCTTTCATGGATGCATAGGCCGCATAACCTGGCGTTGAGAACCGGGCCAGACCAGTCGAGAGATTAATTATTCTTCCTCCGTCCGCCAGAAACGGAAGCGCCTTTTGGGTTAGAAAATAAACGCCTTTAAAATGTATATTAAATAACTCATCGAAATCTTCTTCGCTTGTATCTTTAAAGGCAGAATATCGGTCAATCCCTGCATTGTTTACAAGAAAATCGAAGTTACCACGATTCCATTTTTCTTTTAACAAAGTGGCAATGATTTTAAAGAATTCATCGAAAGACTTAGTATCTGCGACGTCAAGTTGAATAGCCGCAGCCTTTTGCCCAAGTTTTTCAATTTCTGAAACGACTTCTTTCGCTTCGCTTTCGTTGCTTCGATATACCACGATTACGTCGTTTCCTTTTTGCGCCAGGCTCAATGCCATGTTTCTTCCCAGACCGCGGCTTCCACCTGTTACCAATGCAATTTTATTCGTTGATTCCATTTTGTTTCTATTTTTGATTTTGATGAAACAAAGGTACCGCAGATTAAAAACAGCTCTTTACGGATTTCAAATCAGGAATTGCAAAATTCAAATCAACCTCTGAAAGTTTTTGGGGTGAGGCTTGTATGCTTTTTAAATAGGTTATTAAAATGCGCAGGTTCTTCAAATCCGAGGCAGTAAGCAATTTCCGAAATATTCCAGTCTGTATGTTTAAGAAGGATTTTGGCTTCCTGCACAATTCTCTCCAGAATAAGTGCCGTGGTAGTTTTTCCGGTCAGTTCTTTCAGTACTTTATTGAGATAGTTCACATGTATCGATAACTGATCCGCATAGTCTTTAGCTGACCGTAATCTCAATTTCTGGTGTGGTGGTTCCAGAGGAAATTGTCTTTCCAGCAGTTCCATAAACAACGAAGAAACGCGCCGGGTCGCGTTTGTCTCAATGTGAAGCCCGGATACTGGCTGCAACTTTTGTCCGGTATGGATCAGCTCTATGATATAATTTCGAATCAGGTCATACTTAAAAGCGTAGTCCGACTCTAACTCTTTCATCATTTTGCCAAATATCATTTTCACCTCCTCGATCTTTTCTGAATTTAAAAAAAAGATCGGATTGCCACCAGGTTGAAATACGGGAAAATCTGAAATGGGCAAACCAGTATAACTTTGTCTAAAAAAATCTTCTGAGAAAATGCAGAAAATACCAGCCTGCTTGTCTGTCAGCGGATGGTAATTGTAAGGAATTTGAGGAGTAGCGAACAACAGGGCATTATCTTCAATTTCAATAACTTTGTCAGCATATTCTGCTCTGCTTTTACCAATTATCAAACTGATCTTATAGTATGATCTTCGGTTATAGGGCATTTTACCTTTGGATATTTTAACGATTTCCTCCGTTCTAAAAATGTTAAAATGCCCTATTTCTTTCTGTATTCTTTCCGGAATCAGTAAAGAAGCATCTTTATAAAAATCCTGTACGGTAATAATTTCTGACATGATTAAACTAATACGCAACTTCCCAAATTCAATAAGACTGTGCCCGCAGATTCATGAAATTCCTCTCTGGCATACTCTCAAAGATAGAAAGTCCCGCTAAGCCATCCAAGTTCCCTGACGGCTTCAAAAACTAAATCTTAATAAGTTTAATTTATTTGGTCTTTCAATAATGTCACAAATCAGTTTTTATCTTTATCGCGCTTATTTGGAATTTCAATTTGTATTTACTGTATGTATTATCAAGATACTGTGTACGGCCAAATTAATATTGGCGATCCTGTGTTAATTGAGCTGATGGAGACAAAGGCTATGAGGCGGCTTCATAATATTTTGCAACATGGCATAACAGGCTTCCTGGGAATTACCCATCCGGTCACCCGTTTTGAACATTCGGTGGGAACAATGATTCTGGCACGGCACTTCAAAGCATCCCTTCAGGAGCAGATTGCGGCCCTACTTCATGATGTAAGCCATACGGCTTTTTCGCATGTCACCGACCATGTATTTGGCACACCTACCGGAGAAAGTTACCATGAAGTGATGAAAGAAAGTTATCTAAAAAACTCTGATATCCCAAAAACGCTGGCTAATCATGGATTCGACTGGCGTGACTTTATTGACGATACAAAATATCCCATATTGGAACAGTCTGCACCCGCATTATGTGCAGATCGTATCGACTATTTTTTTCGTGACAGTCTTTCATTGGGTATACTATCGCATGAAGAAGTTGAATACATTCTATCTCATCTACTGATAGTTAATAACCAAATTGTTGCAGACGACATCATTGCTGCCCGGGTTCTTGCCGACAGGTACATGTCGGCAGATGAAAAGAGCTGGTCTGATCTGCAGGCAATAGGGTTATACGAACTAATGGCCCGAATAATTCGGAGAGGTGTGGATATCAATTTAATAAGCGAAATGGATGTGTGGCAAACGGATATTGAACTATGGAATCAATTAAACAAAACAACCGATAGTTATCTAAAGCGGCAGATTTCGAAATTATCAGCTGCGCTTCGTTTTGAAGAAAACCTGATAGATCCATTGTTTGAAGTTACACCAAGGATCCGGACTATTGACCCTATGGTTTTGGTACATGGCCAGTTAATTCCCTTATCTTCATCGGATCCCGCCTACAAAAGTCTGCGAGATGATTATCTTAGAAGAAAACAAAAAACGCTATCCTTGCGGATTGTTCGTTGTTGATTTGCATGAACGTGTAATATCAAGAAATCAAAACTGGAAAGTTTAGCGACACCCTTTGAACGTTTTTCTATCGGGCTGACTTAAAGTTGTCAACTAATTTTGTTTTAAGTTAACAAGACACAAAAACATGCCAACACAAAGATATTCACGATCTTTCGCAAATAATCGTGAGGAAAAATTCATATCAAAAAGTGACCAGATCAGCGGTCAGTTAAACTAACAAACAGTTTGTATGGGACTCGCTGGTGAAAATCAGTCCCCTCGACTGTCCTTGGAAAATCCGCAGAACACTGAGTGCTTTGCAGTAACAGTACCGATCTACTATTTTGTGGCAGCCGCCGCATTTCCTTTTTATGGAGAAATGAATTTTAATTTCTCTTTTTTTTAAAGTCCTGAATGTTTTTCGAGAAACAATTTTAACTCTTTGTCAGTATCTTCTTCAATAAAAAATTTCTTTGAAAAAGAACCCTGGTTAAATCCGGCTTGGGTTGCATAACCAATGCCAAGATGATTCGCCTCATTTTCTTCCTGACCATCATAATGCAGTTTAATAAAATCAGACAAATATTTTGAAATTAATCTGGGCGGAAGCTCACTAATTACAATAGTATCCGGATTTACGATGCCAACGAAAATGCTGGTTTTAAACAACTTCTCCGAAGCATGTCGACCAATAACATGTCCTATCTGGTGACTTAAAATTGCGGCGATCTCGTCATTTGTTTTGAGTTTTTTATACAGACCTGATGTCAAAAATATTTGTCCGCCTGGAAGTGCAAAAGCATCAACGGTATGAGAATCGGCCAGAACGTGAAAATCAAACTGATATGGAGACCTGGCAATAGCAGAAGATGAAACAAGTTTTTTGCCTATTGTTTTGACTTTCTTATCCGCATCACCGTTCTGATATATCCCACCAAACCGGATCGCCAGTTCTGGTGCCCATTCAATCCCCAGTGATACTTCCTGATCTGGCGTCATGATAATGTGCTGCATTTCACCAGTAACCGGATTAGGCTGCGCCTTTCTTGAAGAGAGCAAATACGTCACCACGGCAGTCAACATTACGACACTTATAATCAATGCTTTATGAATGCGTTTGAAAGTCATTTTAAATCTATTTTTTCATAAAACTTGCTGACCTTCGGCAGTCTAATTTATCTTTAAAGTAAAAAGTCCTGCGTGATGAACACAGGACTTTTCGAAAGTTTAAATGTTATTAGCTAGCCAATTTTAGCAATTTGCAATTGACCATTTGTCTCCTGCCAGGCGCGGATAACCTGTGTCAACTGTTTGTATTCGATCAGAAACCCATCATGGCCATACAGGGAATCAATTTCCTGAAAAACTGCGTCAGGGATATGTCTTGCCAAAAATTGCTGTTCGGTAAGCGGAAACAGTAAATCAGACTTTATGCCTAAAACCAGCGTTTTTGCTTTAACCAAACCAAGCGCATGTACAATTCCTCCGCGGTTTCTTCCGACGTTATGCGAATCCATAATCTTGGAAAGAATCCAGTAAGAATATGCGTTAAATCTTTTTACAAATTTATCGCCCTGGTACTGCTGATAAGACGACGCACGGAAATCGTCGATCTGGTCAGGATTGTCACGGGCCTGTGTAAAATTGTAGGTATCGTAGTTTCGGTAAGAAAGCAGAGCCATCGAACGTGCCGCGCGCATGCCCATTTTCCCGGAATCTTCGGTATTATCACCCCAGGTCTGATCTGCCTCAATCGCCATCCGCTGTGATTCATTGAAAGCTACGCCCCATGGAGAATGCAACGCATTCGAAGCGATCAGAATAAGTTCCTGGAAAAGATCAGGCACTTCAACAGCCCACTCCAACGCTTGCTGCCCCCCCAGAGACCCTCCGATACAAAGCTTGATCTTGCTGATATTTAACTCCTGACGAAGAATTTCCAAAGTGCCGACAACGTCTTTTACAGTAATTGTCGGAAAATCACGAAAATAAGGTTTCTGTGTTATGGGATTAGTAGAAAGCGGTCCTGTTGAACCATACGCCGATCCCAGAACGTTCACACAGATAATAAAATCTTTCTCTGAATTTAAATATTTACCCTCTCCTACCAAGCCATCCCACCATTCAGCAGCGTTGGAGTTTCCGGTTAATGCATGACATATCCAGACAATATTATCATCTTCCGGATTTCGGGTACCGTAGGTGGTGTACGATAATTCGAAACCAGGCAGTTCACGTCCCAACTCTAATGGATAAGCGTAGGGATATCTAAAAATCTTTTGTTCCGCTTGCATACGTGCCAGAGCACAAAGTTTAAATTCTACAACTATTTAAAAGTTATGAAATGAATTTTGACCACTCACTTCATAACAGATTCACTACTTCACAGCTTCAAAAGCCTGTTGAAGGTCTGCTTTAATATCATCAATATGTTCAATTCCGACGGACAACCGGAGTAAGCCCGGCGCTACGCCAGCACTTACCTGCGCCGCTTCCGAAAGCTGCGAATGGGTAGTACTTGCCGGATGGATTATCAAAGTTTTTGAGTCCCCGACGTTTGCCAGGTGACTCGTCAGTTTCAATGAATTTACAAAACGGTCTGCCGCTTCTTTTCCTGCTTTTAATTTAAAAGAGAGAACAGAGCCAGCGCCTCTTGTCAGATATTTGTCGGCAAGCGTCTTGTATTTATTACTAGCCAGACCAGGATAATTTACGTATTCCACATCATCATGCGCTTCCAGCCAGCTTGCAACAGCCAGTGCATTTTCACTCTGACGCTCGACCCGTAAAGTCAGCGTTTCCAGTCCCTGCAACAACAGGAAGGAGTTGAATGGACTTTGAGACGGGCCCCAGTCGCGCAAACCTTCGACACGCGCACGAATGATAAACTGGATATTTCCAAACGGACCATTTTTACCAAAAACATCATTGAAAACCAATCCGTGATAACTTCCCGACGGTTCTGTAAACTGAGGATATTTGCCATTTCCCCAGTCAAAAGTTCCTGCATCGATAATCACGCCGCCCATGGTCGTACCGTGGCCGCCAATCCATTTTGTCGCTGATTCAACGATGACATGCGCACCCCATTTGATTGGCTGGCAAATGGCTCCGCCTGCACCAAAAGTATTATCGACAATAAATGGCAGGTCATATTTTGCTGCCAAGGCTGAAAAAGCTTCAAAATCCGGAATGCTGTAACTTGGATTACCTATTGTTTCCAGATAAATCGCTTTTGTTTTATCATCAATTAATTTTTCAAAACTTGAAACATCATCGCCGTCTGCAAAACGCGCTTCAACCCCTATCCCTTTGAACGAGTTTTTGAACTGGTTATAACTACCTCCATATAGAAACGAGGTAGTAACAAAATTGTCACCGACTGTGGTAATATTATTTATGGCAAGAAACTGCGCTGCATGGCCGGATGCAACACCCAAAGCTGCCACACCGCCTTCCAGTGCAGCAAGTCTCTTTTCGAAAACATCCGTCGTCGGATTCATGATCCGGGTATAGATGTTTCCAAATTCCTTCAGAGCAAAAAGATTTGCTCCGTGTTCAGAGCTATCGAAAGTATACGAAGTCGTTTGATAAATGGGAACAGCACGCGAATGTGTTACCGGATCAGGCTCCTGACCTGCGTGAAGCTGTAGTGTTTCGAACTGATAAGCTGTGTTTGACATAACTGTTTGTAAGGTTTATTTGTGCGGCAAATATTTAGTAATGGCAATATTCAGTAGAAACCGACATCGTTCTGGTGGTAAAACGGCATACGGAAATTGTGTTGAAAAGCTTTTGCTAATCAAAACCAGATATGAGGATAAAGCCCTCCGGCTAGCGGAATTTTCTTGTAGTAAGTTCATGCGCGTTTGATTTTATATCTCCTAAAACAGCTTAGGTGGGAATTAGCACCTTTCTCCGACGCAGGAGTAGGTTGCCAGAGGTTCGTAGAGCCCATTCTCTCGCCTCTTCTTTATAAATCAACCGCTGAAAAGTGAAAGCGAATTGACTTGATGCTGCAATAATAAGCCCGGAAGCCCGGAAAAGCAAATATCGACTCTAAAATTTACTGGGAACAAAAAATCAAATTAAGACATTCCGGCTCTTTTTGCGGTTTCCAAAATTTTAACTTCCGGCGTTCGCCCCTTTGTTCTATCTTTGTGGAAAGTATCTTTTTATGGCCATACATTATCGTTTCGACAAAGAAAAATCTTCCAGAAAACCTGGGATTACTCCGCTGAAAGAAGCGATTGACCAGATGCTCGACCGTTATAAGCTCAGAAGCCGATTTGACCAGTCGTATGTTGTGGCGCATTGGGATAAAATTATGGGATCGGCCATCGCTTCCAGAACAAAAAATATTTACATTAAGGACCGGATCCTGTTTCTACAGATCGAATCTGCGCCTTTAAGAAACGAACTTGTTCGTGCAAAATCCAAGATTATCGAACTGATTAACAGGGAAATGAAATCTGATCTTGTCGAAGATGTTGTGTTTATTTAGTAACAAATCAGCAAAACTGCTTCTGCCCATCGTCACTGCTTTAAATATTTTATGCCCACCATTCAAATTCCGCCCTTTTTACAGCCAGGTGATAAAATAGGGATTGTTGCTCCAGCAAGTTGTATCCGTTACGATGATTTACTGCCTGGAATCAGCCTGCTGCAAGATCAATGGAAATTAAAAGTCGTTGAAGGAAAAACGCTGAAATCTTCTTTCAATCAGTTTTCAGCAAGTGACGCAGACCGGCTTGAAGACATGCAAATGATGCTTGACGATCCGTCCATCAAGGCAGTTATTGCGGCGCGTGGCGGCTATGGCTGTTCACGGATTATTGATAAAATCGATTTTACCAATTTCCTGAAATCTCCGAAATGGATTGTTGGTTTTAGTGATCTGACTGTCGTCCTTTCACAATTATATCAACTGGGTTATGCCGGAATTCATGCGCCTATGGTGAAATCCATGACATTGGAAGGCGCCGAAAAAGCAGCGGAATCTTTGCGGCAAATACTATTCGGCGAACTTCCGGGCTATTCAGTCGCTCCTCACGGATTTAATACAACCGGGAGTGCCGTAGCAGAAATGGTCGGCGGTAATCTTTGTTTACTTGCGCATATGCTTGGCTCGCAAACGGAAATTGATACCGAAGGGAAGATTTTGTTTATTGAAGATGTAAATGAATATCTCTACAATCTGGACCGGCTGATGATCCAGATGAAACGGGCCGGGAAGCTGAGTCATTTGGCGGGACTGATCGTTGGGCAGTTTACCGATATGCGGGATAATTCTAGTCCATCATTTGGAAAAACGGCTTATGAAATTATTAAGGACCACGTTGCAGAATATGATTATCCTGTTTCCTTCGACTTTCCGGTTGGTCATGTGGCTGACAACCGCGCGATTGGTATTGGATTCAATGCTTATCTCGATGTAAATAAAGATGGTGTGGAGCTACACTTTTTATCCTCCGCTCCCACGATTATATAAACAATATTCAGAATGGATACTTTCCAAAATAAAGTAGTTTGGATCACCGGCGCCTCTTCCGGAATCGGAGAAGCGATTGCAATGGCTTTTGCGAAGGAAGGCGCGAAACTGGTTTTAACCGCAAGAAGAAAAGAGGAACTGGAACGTGTGAAACAACGTACCGGCCTGCCGGATTCTTCGGTTATGATAGTTCCTCTGGATGTGACTGAATTTGATAAGGCAAACGATGCTGCAGCGCAAATTATCGCAAAGTTCCAGCGTATCGATATCATGGTTCACAATGCAGGTGTAAGTCAGCGTTCATATATAAAAGATACCGATCTGGATGTTTACAGAAAATTGATGGATATCAATTTTTACAGTACTGTTGCTCTGACAAAGGCAGTTCTGCCTTATATGACCAAGCAGAAAAGTGGTCATTTTATTATTATCAGCAGTGTAGCGGGCAAAATAGGAACCATTATGCGTTCGGGTTATAACGCTTCAAAACATGCCTTGCATGGTTTCTACGATTCTTTGCGCGCGGAAACTTATAACGACAATATTAAAGTAACGACTGTATGTCCCGGTTATATCAAAACCAATGTTTCCTTAAATGCGCTCGATGAAAAAGGCGGAAAATTTGGCAAAATGGATAGCAACCAGGAAAATGGTATCGCTCCCGAAGAATGCGCCAGACAAATTCTGAATGCTGTAAAAAAAGATAAGAAGGAAATTTATATTGGTGGTTTTAAAGAAGTTGCAGCGATTTACCTGAAAAGATTTTTGCCGGATTTGTTGTTTGATCAGGTACGGAAGAATATTCCGGAATGACGATTGAAGTTTATTGAAGGGGAATCCATAGCACAAGGATACTCATTTTCCAACCCTTGTCTGTTTCTGTAAAGCTTTCATTATTGATTGTTTGCAGGGAACAAGCGAGGGTTATTTTATTCGACGCAACGACAAGCATATACTAATTACCAGACATTTAAACCAAGGTATCATTGTTGTCGATATATCAAAGATCGAATTTTGAAAGCAAATCACAATGAAGTTAGTGCTTATGTATCAGGAGCGTCGGTTTTTTCAATAGCAAAGATCGAATTTTGAAACTGGATTTAATCTAATAAATCTTTTTTTCTTCATAAAATTCTGCTACGGAAACTTGAAATTTCAGTAGTAATGTCCGACATTAGAATTGTTGAACAATCTAAATATTGATAAAGATGGCAAAACAAATTTTCATTAATCTGGCTGTAACAGACCTCAACCGCTCCATGGAATTTTATACCAAAATGGGTTTTGGCAATAATCCGCAATTTTCAGATGAAACAGGAAAATGTATGGTCTGGAGTGACCAGATTTTCCTGATGTTACTAACGCATGAGAAATTCACATCTTTTACTACCAAGCCGATTGCAGATACAAAATCTGGTGTTGCCGGACTATTTTCACTGTCACTGGATAGCGTAGATGAGGTAAACAAAATCACAGAAGCGGCACTGGCTGCTGGCGGCATAGAGCCTGTGGAAATAAGAGATTACGGTTTTATGCAGCAGCGAACCGTAGAGGATTTTGACGGACATACCTGGGAATTGTTTTATATGGATCTATCCAAGTTCCCGACAGAGTAAAAAGGTTTTGAGATCGTTTAACATAACAGTCAATCACATTATTCCTCGGCCACTTCGATTAAGCGCTTGCCTGAAATCGAATTAAAATACCATTTCTCGTCATATATAGACGAAAACAATATTCTGTACTCAATATTTCCTTTATCAATTTCATTCCGGAGCGACTGAGCTCCCGGGCCGGAAAGTTTGATCCAGTTAAATTGTTCACCGGGCGAAATCACGCGCCCTTTCCATAAACTGGAAAAAACGCGTGACGTCGTCGTGTCATTTGTAATTAATGCCCTGATCAGGGCATTTTCATTTTCTACTTTTTTCTTCTTATACCAGATGTCCAGTTTCTCAATTTTTGCCAGTCCAACACCTTTATTACTCACTTCCAATGTGTATTCAGGTGTTGAATCTTCCGAAAAATTAGTTATTGAAACCATCAGATAGGGTAATGCAGCCGCATAATGTTCTATTCTTTGCAGATAAACCTGGTAAAGAGTAATACCTATGGCGCAAAAGCTGGAAACGACAGCCAGAATGCTGAGAGAAGTTTCCAGACTGAGAGGAAATTTTCGGTTTCGGGAAGCCATGTTCGTGAATTGCGGACAAAATCAAGATTTAACCTAATCTTACAATAATTTACTTCTTTGTTTTCTTCTCCATATAATCAACCGTTAACCGGCTCAGCGAACGAACGCCGAGAACCATTCCGCTGTCATCAATAAAGAAATCAGGTGTGTGATGCGCAGAGGCAGTTAATGGGTCTTTTCCTTTTGGCATCCCACCAAGGAAGAAGAAAAATCCAGGTACTTTTTGCTGGTAATAGGAGAAGTCTTCGGCACCGGTTACGGCCGCTATTAACTGAACATTTTCCTTTCCCGCCACATTTTGCAGCGTTCCGATCATTTCTTCGGTTAACGGAACATCGTTAAAAGTTACCGGGTATAACGTGTTGATATTCACATCTGCTTTCGCGCCTGCACTTTCAGCAATATTTGTCGCGATTTCCGTCACACGCTTGTGTACCTGCGCGTGCATATCCTCATCAAAAGTCCTTATTGTCCCGATCATCTTTACTTGCTCAGGAATAATATTCTGGCGAATCCCTCCATTAATTGCGCCAATTGTCACAACTGCCGGTGCTTTGGTGATATCAAGATTTCGGGCGACAATCGTTTGTAAACCCATAACGATCTGGGAAGATGTAACTATCGGATCAACTCCCGACCATGGATATGCGCCATGCGTTTGTTTCCCTTTTACATCAATACTGAAAAAGTCGACCGCAGCCATTGTAG
This sequence comes from Dyadobacter koreensis, assembly GCF_900108855.1. Lineage (GTDB taxonomy): Bacteria > Bacteroidota > Bacteroidia > Cytophagales > Spirosomataceae > Dyadobacter > Dyadobacter koreensis. The sequence goes on along the minus strand of NZ_FNXY01000002.1, from coordinate 521,660 downwards.
CGCCCGGTTTATAAGATATTTTACCAACCTCGGTTTGCGAATTGATATGCAGACCAAAAATGGCATCTACTTTCGGATTTTCCAGCACGCCTTCTTTCACCATTAATTTTGCGCCACCCTCCTCGCCTTCCGGCGCTCCTTCTTCCGCTGGCTGGAAAATAAATTTCACAGTACCTATAAGATCCCCTTTGATAGATGACAAAACTTCTGCAACGCCCATCAAAATCGAGATATGCGTATCATGACCGCAGGCATGCATCACCCCCACTTTTTGTCCGTTATAGTCCGTTGTTACTGTTGATTTGAAAGGCACCTCCACTCTTTCCGTTACAGGCAAGCCGTCCATATCAGCCCGAAGTGCAACAACCGGACCTGGTTTTCCACCTTTCAGTATCCCGACAACACCGGTTTTTGCGACACCTGTCTGCACTTCTATTCCCAAACTTTTCAAATGTTTCGCAATTTTTTCAGCCGTCTTGAATTCACGGTTTCCAAGCTCAGGATTCTGATGAAAATCACGTCTCCATTCGACAATTTTGGGTTCCAAAGACTGTGCTTTCTGATCTATTTTAACAGAAACAGCAGATTGAGCAAAGACAAAGACAGGCGAAAATCCAAGAGACAGTAACAGTAAAAGTCGTTTCTTCATGAGGCGATTGACGTAAGGTTTTAAAAAACTTTACCAAAATAGTGAAATAAACTGCTTGTTAGCTGTTTTAAAAACAGTCTTCGCACAATTTACCACAACAAAAAAGAGGCAACATCTAGCGATGTGCCCCTTTTAGAATTATTCAAATATTTAGTGAGCCTTTGACATCATCAATTAAAATCAATGCTCATCTTCACGGAAACCTGTTCGACGGTAACCAGCATATTCGTATTGAGTACCGGCATCATCAGAGAATTCAAATTTTACATAAATGGAATCCGTCTTGTTGCCGCCAGTAGTCGTCGCCGCACCTTTTAATATCTTACCTTCAATAACTGATACTTTAATATCCGGGTCATAGGAGTTAGCAAGATTGGGTGCCGCTGTGAAAGTCATCGAGCCAAGGTTTACTTTTGTCACAACTTTTGCCGGCCAGAACCCGTGATCATCAAATAGGAGGTCGGTATCATTGTTTGCAGCAGTATTTGAAGTAGTTACAAGATTAAATCCTTGGCCCTGATCTTTACCGTCCACAAGTAAATTGATCCACCATTCACCGGCCATAGCCTGCAATTTTGTTCCTTCGATATCAGGTTCACTACCGGCATCGCACGAGAGCAATCCAAACACCAGAAAAATCGATATATATTTAAAGTATTTCATATTCAAAAGATATGTAGTTGATGTTACTGTTTAATAAATGTACGAACGGCAGTACCGTAACCTGGATTGATTACTACCCAGCTATACTGAGTGCCCTCAACGATAGTTCCATTCGTTGCTGAGAAGGAATTGCCGGGCGTTAATTGAAAAGGAACGCCTAATTTACCTTTTGCATAGTGGTAGAAATAAACCCCCAAGCCTGGATTAGTTGTAGCAACACCACCAATATTATCCGTGTAATACAGATTACCGGAAACTTTTGACACATTTGAAATACCATTTTCACCGGCATTTCTTCTGTAAGCCCCGGAAATATCAGTTCCTGCAACAGCTGGATCGATAACCCCAACATATCGGTAATCCGTAGAGGCATAACCGTCTTTATTGACAGCATCATACTGAATTACATATACACCTGCTTTCGTTTCGTCAACAGCCCCCGTCACTTTTGTCGTAATTACCTCGCCATTTTCTTTTGACTCTACACCAGGATCTGTAAACTTTGTACCGACAGGAACCTGAGTCCACTGATCTCCTTTCAAAGTAATTACCGGATAATAAGTAATATCCGATAGCCCTTCGGTAACCTTATCAGGTTCACAAGCAAAAAGCAATCCCGTCAGGACTGATATTGCTATATATTTTATTCCTTTTATCATGATCTTTTTTAAAATTTAATGATTACTTCATCCACCAGATTTTGTCAGTAACTTTTGCAAGAGCCGGCGTATTTCCAGGGTTAACATCACGGGAAGCCGAAGTGTAAAGAATTCTTTTCGGGAAGACTTTTCCTGTAACACCATTGATCGCATAAGTCCATTGTCCTGGCACATAGTCTTCATCTGTTGTAGCAACTGGCGAGTTCTCAGGGTAACCCGTACGAGCCTGATCCCAGAATGACTCATATCCCTGTTTGTACATCGCTACCCATTTCTGGATCATAATGGCTTTTAATTTTGCTTCTGTATTTCCTGCCGTAGGGAAGGCGTAAACCCCACCGGCGGCGATTTTAGAAGCATCAAAGGTTACATTGAATTTGGCATATGCATCAGCAACTCCTTTATCATAAAAAGCTTTTGCCTGTGCGTCGTTACCTGAACGCAAATGCGCTTCTGCAAGCATGAAATCGACTTCATCAAGACTGAAAAAGAAGAACGGGTCCGTAGCAGATAATTTCGTAACACTCGGAACGTTAGGTCCAACTACGGATGTACTTACGTCATAATTTCCCTGCGCAAGTCCAAATTGTCCGGAGCTTCCTGGCGTAAAATAAGCATTCAAACGAGCCTGATCATTGTTCGCTTCAAGATACGACTGCAAAGTTTTGCTTAAACGAAGGTTTGTGCCAGTGTTCAGCTGACGTACGTTGCTTTCATACAATGGATTACTACGGCTTGGTTCATCAACAAATGATGTTACCGAAGCAGGCGTTGTAAGAAATTCTGTATTCGCAGCTAACATAGCTTTAATTGCAGCCAAAGCGGCAGCTGAATTAGGACTGCTTGTCTGACGCAGATACAATTTTAATTTCAGCGTATTGGCAAAACGTTTCCATTGAGCAATCTGCTCAGCTCCACTCAATTTACCAAAAACAAGATCTGAAGAAACCTGTGTTGAAGTTCCATTATTAAAGTCAAGTGCCAGAGCTGCATCCAGTCTTTTGATAAGTTCTGCATAAACCGCAGGACCATCATCATACTTTGGAGTTTTGGTCACTTCGATCTGCAAAGCTTCACTCAAAGGTATTTTATCAAACCAGTCGGCCAGAATTTGAAAACCATAAGTTTGCCCTGCCACAGCCTGAAGGACCATATTGTTGTTCCCCGCTTCGGCTGCTTTACGTTTTACATCTTCAAAGTCATTCAAACCGCCTGCATACATTTCTGTCCAGGCGTTGTTATAATCCGCCGGCTGCAAATCGTAGGAATCGATCGTTTTATACTGCGTGCTCACGTTTGCCTGTGTCCAGTGCTGCGACCACATACCGCCGATGATTGCAAAACTTCCTCCTGTAACAGCCATCACCGATGCCTGGGCTACAGGCAATACATACTGAGGAGCAACATTGGTCGGATTATTCGGATCTTCGTTTACATCCAGCCAGTTCTCGCAAGAACCGAGTGAAAGCGCACTAAGTAGTAATAAACTATTTTTTAATATACTTTTCATTTTCGGATCTAATTAGAATGATAAGTTTAACTGAACACCGTAGCTCGCAGTTGAAGGGCCGGCAGCAAATTCACCATAAAGGTTTTTCAGGTTTGTACCAAATGTGTTTGCCTCAGGATCCACATAATGGTTTTTCTTAGGCGTCCACATAACCAGGTTACGACCGAATATCCCAAGAGAAGCCACTCGGATCGGCATTTTTGCCAGGAAGCTTTTTGGTACAGTATAGTTCAGTGCTACATTTCTCAGTTTAAAGAAAGTTTTCGGCAACACGTGGTTGTACTGGTAAGCATTGTTTACGCCATAATAAGTTGCCATATCTGATCTTGAAATCGGCGTAGTGTTTTCAGCAAGACTTCCATCAGCTGCCTGAACAACAGATCCAGGAATGATGAAAGGCTCCCTGTCGTTATACTGCGATTCGTAAGCGTTACCATTGAAATAATTCAAACGCGCTGTGTAAGAATAGAACACGCCACCTTTACGATAATCCGCATTCGCGCTTAATCTGAATCCTTTATAAGTCACGTAGGTACCGATACCCATTGTAAAGTCAGGGTTGATAGATCCTCTGTAATGTTCATTTGGATCAACAAGCGGCAAACCGGTTTCAGGGTTTACAATTGTCGCCCCCGTTTCTTTGTCACGCAAAACATCAGGAGAATATATCGCGCCAAGAGGTTTGTTAACAACAGCTCTTAGTTTCACATCATAACTGCTATTCAACAAAATGTTGGTACTATCTGAAAGACCAAGTGCCTCCACTTTGTTATTGATCTTGTTATAATTGAATGTTACACCCCACTCTACTTTATCCGTGCGAACCGGAACAAGTGTTAACATTGCCTCGATACCTTTATTACGAACTTGACCAAGGTTTACAGTCTGGTTCTGATAACCTGTTGCTGGTTCAAGGTTCAGGTTGATGATCTGGTTTTTAGTAACCTTGTCATAATAACTCGCTTCAATGCCGACACGTCTTCCGAAGAATCCAAGTTCAACCCCAGCTTCATATTCGTTTGAAATTTCAGGTTTCAGATCAAGGTTTCCGGGATTGTTAGCTACTTCGTAGGCATTGATACCGCCAAATGGGAAATCAATTGTTCCAAAACTTCCCGTGCTCACACTTCCCGAAGCATATACAGGAAGAATCTGATAAGGATCCGCATCGTTACCGGCAGAAGCGGCAGCAAACCGAACTTTGACGAATGGAATTTGAGCTGGCATTTTAAATACATCCGAAAGTACCGCACTGATACTTGCACTTGGATAGAAGTAAGAATTCTTTCCTTTTGGCAAAGTACTGGTCCAGTCATTTCTTGCACCAACGGTCAGGTATAACCAGTTGTCAAAACCAAAAGTCGCGGTTCCGTAAAGACCAACCAGTCTGCGTGTACTTTCTGTTGTGAAGGTTGTTGGTGTTACAGAACTGTTTTTCAGGTTATAAAATCCGGGCAAGTCAAGATTTGTTACGCTTGCGTATTGTGTAAATGCCGTACGCTGGTTGATGTTATGACCAATAAATGCCTGAACATCAATACGGCTTCCAAGGTTGCTGTTGAAATTCAAAAGAAGATCACTGTTAAACTGGCGATTTCCTCTCGCGATCTGTGAAACACTACCGAACACGTCGTTTGCGCTGCTGTTAGGAGAACCAGGCGTAATTTTACCAACATTACCCCAGTCTTTCTGGAATGCGTCAGAATAGTCACCACCCACTCTCCATAAAACGTTCAGATTTTTCAGAAGATCATATTTGAACTCCAGGTTACCGAAAATACGGTCCTCAGCGTAATCATTTCCCTGATTGTAAAGCGTCCAGTACGGATTTTGTGCATAAGGTGTAAAATAGTTATCCAGACTATAAAATTTATTGAAAGGATTATTCGGGTCGTTATATCCTTTTGAATCCACGATCGAGTGATCTCTTGGAATCTGAATAATTTCCTGCCAGAGTACTTTACCTGCACCGGCATCATTTCCCTGTCCTGTTGCAACTGCTTTCTGATCTTTATGAACATAGTTCATATTCGCATTTGCAGAGAATTTTTTAAGTTTTAAACCACCGTTCAAACCAACCGTATGTCTTTGGTAAGAGTCTGCATTGGTTGGAATAACTCCGTCTGCATCTGCATAAGAATAAGAAATACGATAATTCGCGGCATCCGTTCCACCGGCAACGGCTAAACTGCTGTTCCACTCGTACCCACGATCAAGAAAATCTCTCAGGTTGTCTTTTTGCGCAGAGAAAGGTTTCAGCAACTGGGAATTGTCAACAACGTTCCCCCAAAGCCTTGTCTGTCCATCCATTTTTGGTCCCCATGAACCGTTTTCGATCGGATCAAATAATCCGCTCCATCCTTGTCCGTAAGTGTTTTGCAAATGCGGCACACGCAAAACCTGAGATTGAGCGAATGAGCTTGAAAAGTCAACAGTTGTCTGCCCTGATTTTCCCTTTTTCGTCGTAATCAGGATCGCTCCGTTGGCAGCACGGCTACCGTATAATGCCGAAGCCGAGATACCTTTTAGCACGGTTATACTCTCAATTTCATTCGGGTTAATATCATTCATCTGGTTCCCGAAGTCCATAGACCGGTTGAAGTCGTCATTTCCGTTGGCAGCATTTGACGAAGATGTATTTCCACGGTTATTCATCGGAACACCATCGACAACATACAAAGGCTGATTGTTTCCCGTTACCGAGTTGAACCCGCGAATGTTCAAAACCGTTGACGCACCCGGCGCGCCGGAGGCAGTAGAAACCGAAAGACCTGGTACCCGTGCATTCAAGGCGTCCAGCGCACTTGTATTTCTTCCCTCTGTAATAGAAAGGTTAGAAACGGTCGCTGTGCTATATCCGATGGATTTTCTTTCTCTTGAAATCCCCAGTGCAGTAACCACAACTTCTCCAAGCTGCTGAGAATCCGAGACAAGCTTGATATCAATATTGGTTTGATTTCCCAGAACAATATTTTGGGTAACATATCCTACAAAAGAATACACAAGCGTAGCTCCCTGGTCAGCTGCAATTGAGTATTTCCCATCCAGACTGGTTGTAACTCCTCTGGTTGTTCCTTTAATGGAAATGTTGACACCGGGTAATGTTGAACCGTCATCCGCAGTGACGGTACCCGTCACTTCACGATCCTGAGCATAAACCTGCACGCTCAAAAGCAGCAAGCTCCCCAGAAATGATAGTAAAAACTTTCTCATAAAATGATTTAAAGTTTGATTATAAGTATAACAATTGTAGTAGATGTTACAAAACTAATAGTTGTTTTAATAATAACAATGGCTTTTCTTCTACAAACCAGAATATAATTTGGCACATGGTAGATAACAAGACAATGATTGTAGGTAAAATGGATGATATAGAGACAAAAATAAACCTGTAAACGTAGATTATATAAGTTTTACGTTTTGTATCAAATACAAACGAAAATTGTAACGATTAAGGCAGATCGTTTGATAAATGGTAATGATTAACCGAAAACACTCAATTACGTACAATGTAAAACGTGTTAGAATTTTATTAGAAATTTATTAATAAAATAGTAACATAGAAGGTCAAAAAATGTCAATCGGTGACATTTTATCGATTATAAATAATTCTGGATTATACTTAACTTTTATAATAATATTTACCGATTTTCCACTTAATACCAAACTTTATTTTGATAATTAGCAAATAGACGTTGCAATCATTAAAACAATAATTACTTTTGCAACATTAAATTTTCTTAATAAACCTAACTTAATTATTAACGTATGAGGAAGATTCTATCGTCACTATTGGGATGCTTGTTGCTATTAGGTACGCAAGTTTATGCCCAAGATCGTTCCCTGACTGGTAAGGTCACAGCAGAAGATGGATCCGTTCTACCTGGGGTAAATATCGCTGTTAAAGGTACCAACAGAGGATCAACAACGGATGCCAAAGGGGAATATTCCCTATCTGTCTCGCAAGGCTCTACACTTGTATTCAGTTTCATCGGCTTCCAGACTCAGGAAGCAGTAGTAGGATCACAATCTGTATTAAATGTTTCTCTTAAAAATGATGTCAGCCAGCTTCAGGAGGTGGTAGTTACTGCACTTGGCCAGGAGAAAAAAAGAAATGAACTTGTTTATGCTGCACAACAGGTATCCGCTGAACAGCTTACTCAGACCCGTAATCCTAACTTGATGAATGCACTGTCCGGTAAATTGGCCGGGGTGGATATTAAGGTTAGTAACACGATGGGTGGATCGACGAACGTGGTTATACGCGGTTTCAAATCGATCACTGGTAACAACCAGGCTCTTTGGGTAATTGACGGCGTACCGGTTTCTAACGCAAACAACAACACAACCACTCAGCAGACAGGCGGAGCAGGTGTCGATTATGGTAATGCTGCATCGGATATTAACCCGGACAACATTGCATCGATCAACGTACTTAAAGGTGCTGCTGCCTCTGCACTTTACGGTTCACGCGCCTCAAATGGTGTGATCATGGTTACAACGAAAAAAGGAAGAAAAAACAGTTTCGACGTAACGGTGAACAGCGGTGTTACCTGGGGAAAAATTGACAAGTCAACTTTCGCAAGATATCAGACTGAATATGGTCAAGGATATGTAAGCACTTTCAAACAGGCTAACCTTGGTGCTGGTTTAGGAGATGTGGCTCCTTATGACGTTGATGCTTCTTTCGGACCGAAATTTGACGGACGTCCTGTTTATCAGTGGGACGCTATCGATAAGTTCTCTCCTAACTTTGGAAAACAAACTCCCTGGGTTAAGGCAGAAAACGGTCCTGCAAGTTTTTATGAAACAGCGGTCACTTCAAACCAAAGCATTGCTTTGAGCGGTGGCGGTGATGCTTCTACTTTTAAAATCGGTTACACAAGAAGCGACGAAACTGGTGTTCTGCCAAACAGTTCATTGAAAAAGAACCTTTTCAACTTCGGTGGTTCATATGACCTGAACAAAAAACTGACTGTTGCTGCTACGGTTAACTTTTCTAATATTAAAGGTAACGGAAGAAATAACACAGGTTACAACGGTAAAAACCCAAACCAGGGTTTCAGACAATGGTGGCCGCTAAGTGTTGACATTGCTCAGCAAAAAGAAGCTTATTTCAGAAATCAGCAAAACGTAACATGGAACTGGGCTAACATTCAGGGAACTAACCCGATTTTTGCTGATAACCCATATTACACACGTTACAAAAACTTCTCAAACGATACACGTGATCACTACCAGGGAAGTGCATCTGCGACTTATAAAATCGCGAGCTGGGTTGATTTCACAGGTAGATTCTCATACGATGGAACAATTGATGCTCAGGAAGAACGTATTTCTGTAGGTAGTGCTGCCGTTCCTTCATATATAAGATTTGACCGTAATTTCCACGAAACAAACCTTGACCTTTTATTTAATTTCCGCAAAGAAATTACAAAAGGTATCAGCTTTACAGGTTTATTAGGTAGCAACATGCGTAGATCTTACGAATCTTCAATGAGAGCTTCTACAAATGGTGGTTTGGCTGTTCCTAACCTTTACTCTCTGTCAAACTCTGTCAGCGCTATTGAGGCTCCGACTGAGATCGTTAGAAAAATCGGTGTGGATGGTATTTTTGCAAATGCATCTTTCGACTACAAAGGACTTGTTAACCTTGACCTTGCTGCAAGACAGGATAAGTCTACGACGCTTCCAAAAAGTTCAAACACATATTTCTACCCATCGGTTGGAGCAAACTTCGTATTCTCTGAACTGCCAATGTTAAAAAACAACTGGTTAACACTTGGTAAATTGAGAGCTAACTATGCAGAAGTGGGTAATGATGCTCCATGGGGAAGTATTTATGATGTTTACGACAAGCCAACAGGTATTGGAACAGTTCCTTATTTCTCTCTTCCTAATACTAAAAACAACGCAAACCTTAAATCTGAAAGAACAAAGAGTTACGAAATTGGTATCGAAGCCGCATTCCTTAACGACCGTTTAGGATTCGATGTTACCGGATATAAAACAAGTACATTGGATCAAATTCTTCCGGTGTCTGTAACTTCTGCAACTGGTTTCACTGCACGTTATGTAAACTCTGGTGAAATGCAGAATAAAGGTATCGAGGTATCTGCTTACATCACTCCGATAAAAACAGAAGATTTCTCATGGACAATGAACGTTAACTATACCCGCAACCGCAACAAAGTTGTGAGCCTTTACGGTGATGTGACGAACGTTCAGATTGCGTCTCTTCAAGGTGGTGTAACGATTAACGCTGCTCTCGAAACAAATGCAGATGGAAAAGTAATCGGCGGTCTTCCTTTTGGTGTGATCAGAGGTACGAACTTCACATACATGAACGGTCAGAAAGTGGTTGGTACAAATGGTATCTACAAACCGTCTGCAAGCTCAGGTGAAATTATCGGTAACCCAAACCCGGATTGGTTAGGTGGTGTGACAAACACATTGAAATATAAATCGATCGCACTTAGCTTCCTTGTTGACATTCGTCAGGGTGGAAATATCTTCTCACTTGATCAATGGTATGGTGAAGGATCAGGTCTGTACCCGATCACAGCAGGTTTGAATGAACTTGGAATTCCTAAGAGAGATGATGTTTACCAAAGAGGTTCTGACGGAAAGTATTTGCTTGATGCTGCCGGTAAAAAAATCCAGGCTGCTAACCCGGGTGGAGTTTTATTCCCAGGTGTTCAGGCTGACGGATCTCCAAACACAGTAAGAGCCGAAAACATTGACGGTAACAGTTTATCGGCATATGGTTATACATCGAATGCTCCCCGCGCAATGTATGTATATGATGCGAGCTATGTAAAATTGAGAGAAGCTTCTATTTCTTATTCTTTACCACAAGCACTTGTTAACAAAACACGCGCCTTCAAAGAAATCAGCGTATCAGTAATCGGCCGTAACCTTTGGATCATTCACAAAAACATGAAGTATTCAGATCCAGAAGATGGTTTGAGCTCTGGTACTTCAAATGGTGCAGGTGGATACCAAAGTGGTGCATATCCAACGGTAAGAAGTTATGGTTTCAATGTTAAATTCCGTTTCTAGAAAATATAAATATGAAAAAGTCACTAATTGTTTTTCTATCATTCCTGCTGCTGACCGGATGCGTTGACAGCCTGGACGATTACAACGTTGATACAAAGAAAGCCCCGACTGTTACGGCTGTTACGTTGTTTTCTAATTCACTAAAAGGTCTTATCGATGCATTGGTAACGCCTAACGTAAACAATAATAACTATCGATTGTATGTTCAGCAATGGGCTGAAACGACATATCTTGATGAACAGCGCTATAACCTTACGGCTCGCGCAATTCCTCAGGCTTTATGGCAGAGTCTTTACCGTGACGTAATTTCAGATCTTACGGAAGCTAAAAAGATTTTGAACGCAAACACACTTTTGTCTGCGGAATCGAAAAATAACCAGCTTGCACAAATTGAAATTGTTGAAGTATTGGCTTGGTCTGTTTTGGTGAACACTTTTGGTGACATTCCTTATACTCAGGCAATGGATCCATTAAATCCGCTTCCAAAATTTGACGATGCAAAAACGGTTTATTATTCTCTTTTAGATCGTCTTGATGCCGCACTCTTACTTCTTAACACAACAGGTACAGGATTTGGTGCAGGCGATTTGATCTACAAAGGCGACATCGCCAAATGGAGAAAATTCGGTAACTCTTTGAAATTGAGACTTGCACTTGTTATTGCTGACAGTGATGCCGCAAAAGCAAAAACATTGATTGCAGCAGCAGCACCAAACGTATTTACTGCAAATGCTGACAAAGCGGCTTTCCCTTATGTTGCAACACCACCAAACTATAACCCGGTTGCTCAAAATCTTAACCCTACGTATTCTACACGCCAGGATTATGTGATCACAAGCGTATTTATTGACCCAATGAATGAGCTGAATGACCCAAGAAGACAGCAGTGGTTTACGACAGTAGGCGGTGTTTATAAAGGCGGTGCTTACGGATTCGCCAACACCTATGCAGATTTTTCAAAAGTTGGAACAAAAATCGTAGATCCAACACTGGAAGGTATTTTCATGGATTATTCAGAAGTTGAATTCAGCCTTGCAGAAGCTATTGAAAGAGGTTTAATCACAGGAGATGCAGCAGACCACTACAACAAAGCAATCACGGCGTCTATTACTTATTGGGGAGGTTCTGCTACGGACGCTGCAACTTACATCGCTCAGCCAAAAGTAGCTTATGCAACAGCGACTGGCGATTACAAACAAAAAATCGGTTTCCAAAAATGGTTCGCTCTTTACAACAGAGGATGGGAATCTTGGGTTGAATGGAGAAGATTGGATTATCCAAAACTTCTTCCTCCAACCGGTGGAAGTGCACCGGCTGGCTTACAGATTCCAGTTCGTATTATCTACCCGATCGTGGAACAAACACTTAATCCAACAAATTTGAAAACAGCTTCTGCTGCTATCGGCGGAGACTTGGCTTCTACCAAACTTTGGTGGGATAAATTTTAGCCAGTAACATTCTTATTGAAAATTCAAGCGGGCAAACCTTGGTTTGCCCGCTTTTTTTATTGGGTATTTTTCACTCTCACATGCTAATTCCAGATTCGAACTATCGTTTCGATGATTGGAAATTTTTAAAAATGTCTGTCGTATTTCACATTTTTTAAAAAAAATTCAGAATTTTTTCTAACCAAAGTTTTTTGATACAAATAACCTAACATCCTAAAATATCTAATTAGAAAATCATTAGTACAAAGAGAGAGTATTATTAATTGTTACACTAAAAATATTCAATACAAGTATAAACGCACGTTGCATAATTTACAGATATTACCCAAAAACCTCCGACTTTTTACAAATATTGCGCACATTTTTTAGGTAAATTCTAAAAATTGTGGTCTTCACTGAAATTACGTACAATACTATACCGTTAGTACGTAACTATTAAAATGAGATTAAAAGATTTAAGATTTGTAACCCAAATATTACCAAAGCATCAAACAGATAAATATTGTGATCACATGAATTATTAAAAATAAATCTGTACTTTTTTAATAATAATTCAGGTATAATGCCATTAAACCAAACTTTATTTTGGCATTCACCAAAAACACGTTGTTTTAATTAAAACAATAATTACTTTTGCAACATTAAATTTCTATTAAAAACCTAACTATTTATTTCTTGATGAAGAAATCAATACTCTCAATTATGATGGTATTTTGGGCTGGTATTATACTGGCTCAGAGTAAAGTCGTTACCGGAAAGGTAACTGCCGAAGAAGATGGATCAACCATCCCCGGCGCCAGCGTTTTAGTGAAGGGAACCTCTGTAGGAACACAGACTTCTGTGGACGGAACCTATCAGATTGAAGTTCCTAATGGCAGCACTACCCTAATCTTCAGCTTCGTAGGATTGCTTTCACAAGAAGTTACGATCGGAAATCAAAGTGTTGTCGACATCCGAATGAAGTCTGATGTAAAAGCACTTGGCGAGGTTGTTGTGACAGGTTATGGTACTCAGCAAAGAAGAGACGTGACAGGTTCTGTTGGAACAATTAAGGGAGACGGACTTAAAAACATCGCCGTTCCAAGTTTCGACCGTTTCTTGCAAGGACAGGTTGCAGGTGTGCAGGCTTCGGTTCCAAGCGGTATCCTTGGCCAGGCTGCTAAAATCAGAATTCGTGGTGTAAACTCGATCTCAAACAATTCCGACCCTCTTTATGTAGTGGACGGATTGCCTTATATCACAGGAGATCAGGGAGCAAACACGGTCAATAACCCGCTTGGAGATATTAACCCGAACGATATTGAAAGTGTTGAAGTGCTGAAAGATGGTTCAGCGACTGCGATTTATGGTTCAAGAGCAGCAAACGGTGTGGTTTTGATCACAACAAAAAGAGGGAAACTGGGAAGCGCCCGTATCACCTATGATGGCTGGCTTGCGTCTTCAAAACCATCGAAGAAATTTGATCTTTTGAATGCTGACGAATTCATTGCAATCACCAATGAAAAACTCACCAATGCTGCTTTGCCAACCGCTGCATTCCCTACATTGAATCCGGATACGCAACAGCCATATAACACAGACTGGCAGGATGTAATTCTTAGAAGCGGATTTCAGCAAAACCATGCTTTGTCGTTCAGCGGAGCAACGCCGCAGACAAACTACTATTTCTCATTAGGTTATGCTGACCTGGAAGGAAATATCGTTGGTAACAACCAGACGAAATATAATTTCCGTGCAAAACTTGATCAGAAAGCATTTAATGACAAGGTAACGTTCGGAATGAATACATTTGTTACGCATACGACAAACACTGGTTTGAACACCGGAACAAACGCTTTGTCAGGAAACGTAGCCGGCGCGATTTACGCATTCCCGAACGTTCCTTCAAAATGGCCTGATGGAAGTTATAACCTTAGTGCGGATGGCGCAAGCTTGGGACAAGGATCAAACCTGCGTCCTCTTTACGGTAACTACACCAACCAGGCATATGTTTTAGATAAAAACATTTATAAAAACCAACAGCTTAACCTTACTGGTAACGCTTTTGTAGATGTTGAAATCGTTAAAGGACTGAACGCAAAATCTTTTATCGGTATCAACTACCTGAACGGTGAAGATTATTTGTACTACGATCCTGGACATGGAGATGGTAAAAACGTTAATGGTAGAATTTATCAGTATAACCTTCCATCTTTCCGTTACAACTGGCAGAATACGATCAGCTATAACAATACATTCGGAGCCCATAAAATTGGTTTCGTAGGAGGTCATGAAATTCAGAAAACAAGATCAAGATATTTCTTTGCACATGGTACGAACTTGTCGAACTCGTATTTTGGTAGCAATGAAAATATCATCAGCAATACCTTGACCAACCAGTTCATTGGTGGTACTGCGTCTGAAAGAGCATTCCAGTCTTTCTTCGCAAGGGCGAACTACTCGTTACTTGATCGTTACTTAATCAGTGCAACAGTTCGTCATGACTTGATTTCTTCTCTGCCGCATAACAATCAGGGAGCAACGCTTCCGGGTGTTTCTTTGGGATGGAGAATTTCGGAAGAAGGTTTCTTCAAAAACAGCCCGGCGCTAGGTTTCGTAAGTGAACTTAAACTTCGTGGGGGATGGGCAAAAGTTGGTAACGTAGAAATTGGAAACTATCCATATGCAGGTACTTTCGGCGCAGCACAATATGGTGATTTGAGCGGTATCCGCTTTAATCAGGCAGGAAATGGTCTTCTTGGTTTTGAAACAAGTAAAAAATTAAACTTCGGTCTGGACCTTTCGCTTTGGGCTAACAAACTTAGCTTCTCCGCGGAATACTTCCGTAACGACATCGATAACCTGATTCTTCAATCTCCTACGCCTCCTTCATTGGGTGTGCCGGGTAACACGATTGCACAGAACATCGGTAAAATGTACAACAAAGGATGGGAATTCAGCATCAACAGCACAAATATCCAGACTGATAATTTCTCATGGAGAACCAGTGCAAACGTTTCTTTCGTACAAAACAAGGTACAAAGACTTGTGGCAAACACGCCAATCAACAGTACTTACAACACAACAAGAGAAGGTGAATCTATCGGATCTTTCTTTGGATATGAATACTATGGTGTAAACGCTGCAAACGGTAATCCGATCTATGAAAAAGCAAACGGAACCTACGTTCAGCAAGTAACGGCTGCAAACCGTTGGGCAGTATATGACCCTGCCAACCCATCGAACGATTCTGAAGCCGGCGAGGCTTTGACTTTTGCAGACAAGAGAATTTTGGGTAGATCCAACCCGACTTGGTATGGTGGTTTGAACAACCAGGTGTCTTTCAGAAACTTTGATTTCACGTTGTTCTTAACATTCTCAGGAGGAAATAAAATCTATAACGTAACGAGACAAGAGCAATTGAACAACCAGCTGTTTGCCAACGCCGGTCGCGAATTGCTTGACCGCTGGACAACTCCGGGACAGGTTACTGAGGTTCCAAGACTATATTTTAACTCCGATGCACGCGCAAATCAGATCGGTAACGCTACATCAAGATTCCTTGAAAACGGTAATTTCATACGTGCTCAGAATATCAGCCTTGGTTACACAATCCCTTCTTTCCTGAAGGATAAAATCAAAGCGACGAATTTGAGAATCTATGCACAGGTTCAGAACGCGTTCCTTATCACAAAATACAAAGGGTTAGATCCTGAGCTAAGTTTTGTGTCTGCTTCCGCAACAGCAAACGCAGACAATAACAACCAAACAGGTCTTGATAACCGTACAAACCCGGTTCCACGCGTGTTCACTGTTGGTCTTAACCTTGGTTTTTAATAAAAACATTCAATACAGCAATGAGAAAAAACGATAAATTACAATATAAAATAACGAGGAGATCTGCGATCGCCATGTTGGGGATGATGGCAATTCTTCCTGCCTGCAGCGATTTCACCAAACTTGAACCACTGGCTGCTTTGTCGGAAACAGCTGCGTTTACAACACCGGCAACAATAGAACTTGCTACAAATGGTGTATACTGGGCTGCTTCGGTAGGACAGTATGAAGGAGCAGCGGGTCGCGGGTACCCTTTTGGGGCGGCAGCGATCGAACAAGGCGAAATGCGCGGCGAAGATATGTTGAACATTCAGGCGTTCTACGATATCACATACCGTGGACTTTACAGTCCGACAACTGCTAACAATAAGAATCACTGGGAGCAGCTTTATGCATTGATCAATCAGGCAAATATTCTTATCGATGGTGTAAAAACTGCGGGAGCAAACGGGATCGTAAGCGCAGAGCTGGCAGCACAATATGAAGCGGAAGGCCGTTTCTTACGTGCGCTTGCACATCATGAATTGCTGATTCATTTTTGCCGTCCTTTTGCCGACGGAGCTGGATCTCAGCCTGGCGTTCCTTACAGAGAGAAACCAATTATTTCAACAGGAGCGGTTCAGGAAGGACTGGCTCAAGGAAGAGGAACCGTTGCAGAAGCTTACACGAAAGTTCTTGCTGACCTTGATTTTGCAGAACAAAGTTTACCTGCAACACGTGCTGCCAATGCTATTTCACGTGCAACAAAAGGTGCTGCAATTGCTTTGAAAACGAGAATCAAACTGCATCAGCAAGATTGGAAAGGTGTAATAGCAGAAGGAGCCAAATTAGGAACTGACGGAACAGGCGCAACATTTACAAGCCCAATCGGAGCTTATGTTCTCGAAGCTGCACCTGAAACTCCCTTCGTAAACTACAAAGCAAACAAAGAATCTATTTTCTCGATTGCTAACAGCGCTCAGTCGAATGGTGGTGTCAACGGTGCTTTGGCAAGTATGTTTGGACCAACTTCTCTTGCAGGACGTGATCTTGTTGCAACAAGCCCTAATCTATACAATGCACCTTTCTGGGTTGACGGTGATTTGAGAAGAACAAGACTCCAGACAAAACAAGCAACCGGGAGTTATCCATTTGCATATAACTACAAATACCGCGAGTATGGCGTTTTCGGAGACTGGGCACCTGTTTTACGTTATGCAGAAGTTTTGTTAAATGTTGCTGAAGCGTCTTCAAGAGATGGAAACCCAACAAAAGCTTTGGCTCTTCTGAACGCAGTCCGTAACAGGTCTGTACCAGCGGCGGCACAATTTACAGCCGCACCGGCTGACCTCACGCTGGCAATTCTTCAGGAACGCCGAATTGAGCTGGCTGGTGAAGGACGCAGATGGCCGGATATCCACCGTTTATCGCAGGACCCTGTTTATAAAGTTTCAAATGGTATCCCAGCGAAAGTGGAGGTGACACAAGTAAAAACAACAAGTTACGATATCGCGACACGTCCGATAATCGCTGGCTCAGTTGCTGAAATCCCGTATTCCGATTTCCGCTTCCTATGGCCAATTCCATTCTCTGAAATTTCTGCAAATGAAACGTTGAGAACGCAGCAAAATCCTGGTTATTAACCTAACTAAGTATATAAATTAGAAAAGGCTATCTTTCAATTTTGAAGGGCAGCCTTTCTTGTTAAATATTAATTATTTTATTTTCATTCCGGGTAAAAGCGGCACAGAATCAACTAGTTCAAGAGATTTTACCATATCTTTTGTGCCATTTTTGTATTTCAGAAATTGTTTGGTTTGGATATGCGACTTGTAAGCAGCCGAATCTGCATAAATTTCCAATATTGTGATATGATTTGGCTTGGCTCTTTCAGAGACCGCATATAAAGTCAACACCCCGGGTTCAAGACGGACCGACTCTTCGATCTCCTCTTTAAGAAACCCATTGTAATCCTCTAACTGAACCGGATCAACGATGATTTTGGCAATTCTCACCATCTGGTTTTTAGTTTGACTGAAAGCTTGTTCAGTTGACAACATCATTAAAATGCCACTCGCCAGTAACCCTATCTGCCGAAAGCCTTTATTTAAATTTTTCACTTTCATTATACTTAGTTGATCATGTTCGTAAATATTTACCTGGTTTTAACAAATCAATATACATATTTTTCCAGGTCTCCTGGGTGAAAAATTGCTTTTTTAAATTGCTGTCTACCTCTTTAAAAACACCGAAAAAATTATCTTACACAAGGGAAAAAGTTTGACTAGAAAATAATTGTAATTGATCAATGAAAGAAGAATTGATGATAAAAGCTGATTTTTCTTAACTTTGGTTTATAATATGATCTTATTAAACGCATGGAATTCTTAAAAAGTCAGCGCCTCAACAATCTCAAATACGAAATTCGTGGGGCTACTTACCAGAAAGCGTTAGAATTGGAAAGCCAGGGCTTCAAAATTCATAACCTTAATATTGGTAATCCTGCACCATTCGGCTTCGATTCGCCGGATGAAATTGTTCACGATATCATTATGAATATCCGCAATGCGCAGGGGTATGCTGACTCCCGAGGTTTATTTTCCGCGCGTAAAGCCGTCATGCATTACACGCAAACGATTGGCATACAAGATGTTGAGATCAATGATATTTTTATCGGTAACGGCGTCAGTGAACTGATTCTCTTGTCCATGCAGGCACTGCTGAATCCTGGCGACGAAATTCTTGTTCCATCTCCTGACTATCCGCTCTGGACAGCCTCGATCGCTTTGAGCGGTGGCAAACCGGTGCATTATGTATGCGACGAAGAATCTGACTGGAACCCGGACCTGGAAGATATGGAGAGCAAAATCACTTCCCGTACCAAAGGAATTGTTTTGATCAATCCGAATAACCCAACAGGTGCTGTATATGAAAAAGATGTTTTGAAAAGGATCGCTAAAATGGCAGAGGAACATGGTCTGATCATTTTTGCCGATGAGATTTACGACAAGATATTATATGATGGCGCTGTGCACCATCCGATGGGAACAATGGTTTCAGAAACCTTGTGTGTTTCTTACGGCGGGCTTTCTAAAAATTACCGTTCGGCAGGTTTCCGAGGCGGATGGATGATTTTGAGCGGTGCGAAGCAAAAAGCAAAATCCTATGTTGAGGGTTTATTGCTGCTTGCAAGCATGCGTCTTTGTGCCAATGTCCCGACCCAATATGCAATTCAGACTGCCCTGGGCGGATATCAAAGTATCAAAGAATTAGTCCTTCCGACAGGCCGTTTGCATAAACAGATGAATCTTGTTTACGATCGCCTGACTTCGATACCGGGGATTACCTGTGTAAAACCCAAAGGTTCTTTATACGTTTTCCCGAAAATTGACATGAAGAAATTCGGTTTGAAGGACGACGAAACCTTTGTTTACGATCTGTTAAGTGAACAAAAAGTACTAGTTGTAGCCGGAACCGGATTCAATTATATCACCGACGACCACTTCAGGATTGTATTTTTGCCAACCAATGACGAATTAAATCAGGCGATGGATAAGCTTGAATATTTCCTTGAAACGAGACGTGTTCTTTCCACGCGCACCGTCGAAGACGTTATAGCCTGATTGTTAGCTTTTGGCGATTAGGTTTAGCTATTAGCTTCTTGAAGCTAATAGCTAATTTTTTGCCTTTTATTTAGAATTTCAATTAACAAATACTCTATTTTTCAGTCAGCTCAGCTATCAACTAATCGCCAACAGCTTTTCTCCAAATCACTCCCTTTATCATGGAACAACCTTTACTAGCAGAACAAAAACGGCAGCGGCTTTTTCTTCTACTTTGCGGTATATTTCTAACCAATGCGCTGATCGCGGAAATTATCGGTATGAAAATATTTTCAGTTGAAGCATTGCTTGGTTTGCCACCGGCGCAATTACCCATCGGCGGTGAAAAATTGGATTTTAATATGACTGCTGGCGTGCTCAACTGGCCGGTTGTCTTCATTACTTCGGATATTATCAACGAATATTTTGGGACAAAAGGTGTAAAAAGGATTTCCTACCTGACAGCAGGATTTATCGTTTATACCTTCATCACAATTTATTTTGCTACACAATTACCACCTGCAAAATTCTGGCTGGATGTTAATAATACCGACAGTACCGGAAATCCGTTTAATATCAACGATGCCTTTTACAGAATTTTTAATCAGGGGCTTGGTATCATGATCGGCTCGATTGTGGCTTTTCTTTTGGGACAAATTCTGGACGTTTCCGTTTTCTCTTGGCTTCGCAGAAGAACAGGCAGCAAATATATCTGGCTCCGGGCAACAGGCTCAACAATGTTTTCGCAGCTTGTCGACAGCTTCGTTGTCCTAACGATTGCCTTTTATGTTTTTGGAAATTGGGATATGAAACAGATATTTTCTGTCGGAAGTATCAATTATTTATACAAAGGTTCGGTCGCGATTTTATTGACGCCGGTCTTATATGTCGCCCATTATTTTATCGATCGCTATCTGGGGAAAGAATATGCAGAGCAGCTGGCGCATCATGCTGCGCATGATGGAGAGGTTTTGTAGGTTTTTTTAGTTATTAGCTGGTTTGTTAACTGTCCGACGGTAAAAAAAACGTCGGACTGTCGCGTTCCGGTCGGATGGCTTTTTCTGCCATCCGACCGGTAATAAAACATTCCGTGATACGAGCTCAAAAAAATTTACCCGATAACCCGCCTCATATTATCCAGCATAACAGCCGTCGCGATACCAACATTTAAAGACTCAGCCTCTCCTACTCTTGGAATTGTTATCCGGTGCGTAATAAAAGCTTCTGCCTCTGCGCCAATTCCATTTGATTCATTTCCCATCACAACATAACCGCCTTCGTCAGAAAACGGGTGGTCGTAAATAGATTTTCCATCCAGGAATGCGCCAAGCAGATTTCTGTTCTTTGCATGCTGTGCCAAAAATTCCGGCAAGTTGGTATAGAATAAATTTACTCTTGTAAAAGAGCCTTTACTTGCCGCAATTACCTTGGGATTATACACATCAGTCGTATCCGACGAACAGATTATTTTTTTGATACCATACCAGTCGGCAATCCGGATAATGGTTCCCAGATTTCCCGGATCACGAATATCATCCAAAATCAATGCGTATTCCCGCATATCTGCGCTCAAAAAAACGTTATCTTTCGTCTTTGCAACAGCCAGACAAGAATCATTTGTTTGAAATAATCCCAAACCTTCGAGTTCCTTAGCCGTAACAGTTTCGACAAGAGTTTTATTGTCGGATAAAATACTTGAGTATTTTTGCTGAAAATCCGGGGTGGTTAATACAAATTCAGTTTCAAACTCTGATTCCAGCAATTCAAGAACGCTTTTAGCACCTTCAACTATAAAAGCCTCATGAAGTTGTCTGTACTTCTTGATTTTCAGGGAATTAATATATTTTATACGATTTTTAGACAGCATTGAATATTAGGTGTAGGGTTACATATTTCGGATATTTCTTCCTTTTTTTTCTGGGAGTGACAGGTTGCGCCCGCAAAACCAGCACGGAGTCCGGCAATTATTTTCTTGGTAATTCTACTTTCAAAGGTAATAAAGTCATTAGCGACAGTGATCTGGATGCCTTAATTCCCCAAAGACCAAACAGCCGTTTTCTAAGTTTACCAATTTTTCCAAAAGTTGGTATCTACCAATTTGGTCAGCTTTTCTATAAAAAAGAAGAAAAGCAGCGCAAGGTTATTGAGGTGACGCAAAATTATCAGAAAGAATCGCGTTTACACGAAAATAATGTCAGACAATTAGAAAAGATTCAAAGGCGATATGCAAAAAGACTTGCCCGGGCACAAAAACGTGTAGATGAGGGAAATTTCTGGATGCGTGTTTTAGGTGAAGCACCCGTTTATTACAATCAGAATGACGTTGCGAAAAACGCGGAGAAGATGCAGAAGTACCTTTACAATAACGGCTTCTTCCAGAATACTGTAAGTTTTAAATCGGATACTACCTTCAAAAGAATCAGAGTAAAATATCTGATCGCAGAAAACCGTCCGGCTATACTTGATCAAATTAATTATCAGGTCCGGAACCAGATGATCGACAGTTTGCTCGAATCATCCAAAAAAGACGCAACGCTGATCAGTAAAAAACGGTATGACGGAGATGCCTTTGAAGAGGAACGCATAAGAATTGAAACTTTGCTTCGGGATCAGGGATATTTCGGATTCTCCCGACAGAATGTTTCCTTCCTGATCAATGACACGATTTCGAAACCCAAAACAGACAGTTTGTTCAAAAGTGTCGATGTGAACGTCAGGGTAAATTTGCCGGCAAAAGACGCAAACCCAATCCCTTATACAATTGAATCCGTTCGTTTTGAAGTTTTACCACCAGCTGGCCTACCGGATTCTTTATTTAAAAAAGATACTGTTTATTCACAAGGCATTCAGTACATTTTCGCAGACAAAAAATTTGCTCCGAGAATCCTTGACACAAAAATACGTATGCGGCCGGGTGAACTTTACAGCCAGAAAAACGAACGCGATACCCAGCGTCAGCTTTCTTTGACCGATCAGTTCCGTTTTGTAAATTATAATTTTGATTCCACCGGTCATAAAATAAAGGTTCATTATCAAGCCATTCCGCTTGAAAAATATCAGGTTTCAGCCGATGTAGGGTTGAACGTAATCCAGCTTCAGGGGGCTCCAGGTCCTTTTGCAAATTTGTCTTACAAGATCAGAAATGTCTTTAACGGACTTGAAAATTTTGAGGCAAACTTACGTGGCGGTATTGAACTTGTTCCCGGTTTTGTTGAAAATAATGGCATTTATCGCAGCCAGGAAATTGGCTTAAATACTTCCCTGACTTTTCCGCGTCTCTTAATTCCGTTCCGTCGTTTCCAGAATACATCGGCTTTATACAATCCCCGAACACAAATCGGTTTAGGATACAACTATGTTGAAAGACCGGAATACACGCGTACAAATGTTAAAGTAGCCATGAGTTATTCCTGGCAGCCAACAGTTAAAACGCTTTGGACGTTATCATTCATTGATTTAAATATTCTGAATACCACTAAAATACAGCCGGCTTTTCAAAACCTTCTTGAAGAATTGTTTCTCCAGGGAAATAATCTAAAATACAGTTTCAACCGATCTTTTGTCTCAGACGTAAACCTGACGTTTGTGCATAATACCAACTCGATTATCGGTCCGCAGAAAAATGCTCATTATTTCCGTGCGTCACTTGAATCCGGAGGAACGACACTAAATATTTTGCCTTCACAGGAGAAATGGATTAATAATATATTCGGTAGAAGTAGGGATACTTTGCAATTTTATAAATATTTACGAGGCAATATTGACTTTCGTAAGTACTGGCCTACGGGACGACGTTCGTCTTTTATCGCCAGAATCAACACCGGCGCGATTTATAGTTACGGGGATAATAAAGTACCGCCTTACGAGAAATATTTTTTCGCAGGCGGTTCAAATAGTTTAAGGGCGTGGCTCCCACGCCGTCTGGGCCCTGGGTCTGCAGCGCCAAGAATCACGGACGCCAATTTATCCATCGAAGCGCCGGGAGAATTTCTATTGGAAGGTAACCTGGAATGGAGGGGACATTTGGCCAAGTTTTTCGGAGACATTAATTATGCCCTTTTTGTTGATATGGGAAATGTATGGAGTTTTAATGCTCAAAATAATTCTTCAAATCTTAAAGCAAGTTCTTTTCCGAAAGAAATTGCCGTCGGAACTGGTTTCGGTATTCGTTACGACCTTTCCTTTTTCATTCTGCGTTTTGACTTCGGAACAAAGGTTTACGATCCTTATTCCCAAAAATTCGTTTTGGATAAACTTAAACTTAATCGCCTTTTCAACCGCCGGGAGGAAAATTTCCTTAACATCAACCTGGGCGTAGGTTATCCGTTCTAGCCGATTTAACTAATCTTAACATCCAAGTTCTCTGCCAGTTTGTCAGTTTTCATGGTTTTATTCGTACCTTTGCAGTTCGTTCCTGGAACAAAACGGGATTAAAAACGATTCTAGGCAGTATACAGGAACAAAGAAATTCAAACCGTTCAATATCACGGATAAATGGAGAACAGAATAGCGGAGACCCTAAAAATATTAACCGAAACAGATAAGGAAGCTTGTGAAACTGTGCGTGTTTCGGAAAATGAGCCGATATCAAATAAAAAACGCTTGTTTATAGAAAGTTACGGATGCCAGATGAATTTCGCAGATAGTGAAATTGTGGCCTCTGTGATGCGTGAGGCAGGTTTTGCTACGACATCAGACGCGGAAAATGCGGACCTGGTTTTTCTCAATACCTGTGCGATCCGCGACAACGCGGAGCAGCGTGTAAGAACACGCCTTAAACAGCTGAACGTTTATAAGAAAAAAAGACCGGGCATGCTGATCGGCGTTTTAGGATGCATGGCAGAACGATTGAAAGCTAAATTTCTTGAAGAAGAAAAAATGGTTGATATTGTGACCGGCCCGGATGCATACCGCGATCTTCCAAGATTGGTCGAAGAAGCAGAAACAGGTCAGAAAGGCGTCAATGTTTTTCTTTCAAGAGAAGAAACTTACGCTGATATTTCCCCGGTCCGTCTGAATTCTAACGGTATCACAGCATTGATCTCGATCATGCGCGGTTGTGATAATATGTGCAGTTTCTGCGTTGTTCCGTATACACGCGGACGCGAGCGCAGCCGTGACCCTGAATCAATTTTGAAAGAAGCGCAAGATCTTTTTGACAATGGTTATAAAGAAGTAACACTGCTTGGCCAGAATGTGGATAGCTATAAATACGCCAATCCGAATGATAAAAATGAGATTGTTTCTTTCGCCAAGCTTTTGGAAAAAGTTGCGCTGATCAGTCCGGAGCTTAGGGTTCGTTTCAGTACCTCACATCCGAAAGACATCACGGATGAAGTTCTTTATACGATCAAAAAGTACGATAATATTTGCAAGTATATCCATTTGCCTGCTCAAAGCGGGAACACTCGTGTTCTGGAAATTATGAACCGGACGTACACCCGTGAATGGTATCTGGAAAGAATTGACAGTATCCGCAGAATTCTCGGAGAAGAGTGCGGGATTTCACATGATATGATTGCCGGATTCTGTACAGAAACGGAAGAAGAGCATCAGGATTCACTTTCGTTGCTTGAATATGTACGCTTTGATTTTGGTTATATGTTCTCGTACTCGGAACGCCCGGGAACGCCGGCGGCGAAGAAATTCAAAGACGATATTCCGGCCGATGTAAAACAAAGACGCCTGGCTGAAATCATCGAAGTGCAGCAGCGGATTTCAACAGAACGTAATAAAAAACTGATCGGAACGGTTCAGAAAGTTTTGGTTGAAGGCACATCAAAACGTTCAGTGGATGACTTTTCAGGCCGGAGTGACCAGAATAAAGTCGTTATTTTCCCGAGAGAAAATTTCAAAAAGGGTGATTATGTTAATGTCCTGATTACAGAAACTACGTCGGCTACCTTACGGGGCAGAGCTGTTGTGGAAGAAGAAATTGCGCAGTTAGCCTAATTTAAAGCAGTCCGTTGCATTAACCAACAAAAGGCTAACCGCTAAAAGCTGACGGCCAATCGCTATTTAATGGATTCAACAGAAATACAAGCAATAAAAAACCGGTTCGGGATTATTGGTACATCGCCAGCGCTTAACCATGCAATCAATGTGGCAGTGCAGGTGGCGGCGACGGATCTGACGGTTTTGATAACAGGAGAAAGCGGAAGTGGAAAGGAATCTTTTTCAAAAATCATCCACAGTATCAGTTCCAGAAAACATGGTCCTTTTATAGCGATCAACTGTGGCGCCATACCGGAAGGAACGATCGATTCGGAACTTTTCGGGCATGAAAAAGGTGCATTTACCGGAGCGCTGGATTCAAGAAAAGGTTATTTTGAAACAACCAACGGCGGAACGATTTTCTTGGATGAGGTAGGCGAAATGCCGCTGGGTACACAGGCGCGTTTGCTTCGTGTTCTTGAAAATGGAGAATATATCCGAGTAGGTTCGTCAAAAGTTCTGAAGACAAATGTCCGCGTAGTGGCAGCAACAAACGTTAATTTGCTTGACGCTGTAAACAATGGAAGATTTCGCGAAGATTTGTATTACAGATTAAATACGGTTCCGATCTATGTTCCGCCCCTGCGTGAACGCGGAGAGGATGTATTATTGCTTTTCAGAAAATTCACTAATGATTTTTCTGAAAGATACCGGACGAAAGCAGTTCGTCTGGATGCTGATGCGCGCGAATTGTTGATGCGTTATGAATTCCCGGGAAACATTCGTCAGCTTAAAAATATTGCGGAACAGATCACAATCCTGGAAACAGATAAAGATTTGCCAATCAATGCAATAACTTTAAATAACTACCTGAATCCTGTTCAGCCGTCAAGCCGGAAGGCACTTGTACCACTTCGTCAGGGCGAAGACTCTGCAACTTCTTTTTCAGAAAGAGAGCTTCTTTACAAGGTTTTGTTTGATATGCGCAGGGATATGACTGAGCTTAAAAAGCTGGTCAGAAACGTCCTGGAAAATGAAAAATATGGCGGTGATATTTTAAAGGATCATCAGGAATTATTCAGTTCTATTAATAGCCCTGAGCCTGTTATCAATGCACCAACTACCGAACCGACGCGGTTATTAACGCCACCACAATCAAGAACTGTTGATCTTGACAGGTATTCCGATGAAAGAGGTGAAATCGAAGACGTTTTGCACGTCACAGCAGAAGAAGAATCGCTTTCTCTGGAAGACAAGGAGAAAGAAATGATCATCAAAGCGCTGCGGAAAAATAATAATAAACGAAAGTATGCAGCCAGCGCATTAGGAATTTCGGAACGTACGTTATATCGCAAGATCAAGCAATACGATATTGAGGAGTAAGCATATAGAATGACAAATAACAGTCTAAAATGAGTTTTAACATAATAAATATCTTGAAAAAATCCATCGTGTTACCTCCTGCGGCCAGGAGATTTCTTTTGGTATTTTTCATTCTTAATTCGTCTCTTCTGATTTCCAGCTGTGGTATTTATTCGTTCACAGGAACGAGTTTATCCCCTGATATAAAGACCTTTACTATTGTAAATTTTAATATGGCAACTGCGGGTGGGCCTTCTGATCTTCCCCAGCGACTTACAGAACAGCTTAAAGAATACTTCCAGAAAAACACAAGCCTTACCTTACAGCAAAACGGCGGTGATTTACTTTTGGAGGGAACGATCACGGGTTATGACGTTCTGGCAGCGGCACCAACCGCGAATGACCAGGCGGGTCTTAACCGTTTGAATGTTACTGTTCAGGTGAGGTTTACGAATGCGCAGGATGAAACCAAAAATTTTGACCAGTCATTTACCTACTATGCCGATTTTCCTCAGGACCAAACGCTTAATCAAAATGAATCGCGTTTGTTACCGACAATACAGGAGAATTTAGTACAGCAGATCTTTAATAAATCAGCAGCCGACTGGTAAGACAATGGCATTTGTCTTACATTCAATAATTATTTCAAAAAATTAAAACTGAGCGATTTAATGACAATCGTTGATAAGGAAACGTTTAGTCGTTTGGTAAAAGATCCGAATGATCTGGATATAACGGTGATCCCAAAACTTGAAGCTACGATCAAGGCTTTTCCGTATTGTCAGATCTCATACTCATTATTGGCAAAAGCATCACAGTTGAGCGATACTGATCAATTAAATGACAGCACGCCGAAAGCGGCGGCATATGCCCTGAGCCGTATTGCTCTTCAGCAACTTGTTGAAGGAAAATATAAAGCCTACGAAACTCCTGTTGAACACGAAATTGCAACGATTGCAGAAGAGCCGGTTCCGAAATCTGAAGATATTCTTGAAATAATCGAAGCCAAAGAGGTTAAGCCCTCGCAAGCTTCCCTGATTTCTGAATTGCAGAAAAAACAGCAGCAGATCATTCAGGGTTTCATAAAAAATAATCCGAGAATGGGGCCTATCAGGCAAGATGCAAACGCTGAACCGGTATCACTTGATTTGACCGGACGCGTGGCTCAATCCAATTCTTCCGAACCTTTCGGAGGAGGAATTGAAACAGAAGCATTTGCCAAAATTCTGCTCCGGCAGGGCAAAAGAGACAAGGCCATCGACATATATCAAAAATTGATTTTGAAAAAACCAGAAAAAAAGGATTACTTTGCGAAAAAATTAAGTGAATTAATCCATAATCAATCTTAATTTCGCTTACTTATTAATTGCGTATTCATTCATTCTATTTTATATACAAGGCATGTATTTGGGTTTGATTATTCTGGTTGCGATCATCGCAGTATTGTTGATTCTGGTAGTATTGGTGCAAAATTCAAAAGGAGGAGGTCTTTCGAGCGAATTTAGCGGAGCAGGTACTGCACAAATGTTCGGTGTTAAGAAAACCACAGATTTGCTGGAACAAATCACCTGGGGACTTGCAGCTGGTATTATCTTGATCTCCTTGGCGTCTTATGTGATTGCCAGCGGAGGTGCCTCTGATGCAGGCGGTATCAATAGCGTGAACATTGAAAAAGCACAAAACACAGTTATCCCTGGCGCTAAATTGCCAGCGGCTCCTGCACCTGGCGCAACAGCTCCGGGAGCAACAGCTCCGGGAGCCGCAGCTCCGGCAGAAACAGCACCTGCAGCTCCTGCGGATACTACAAAATAATAAAAACGTCGCGTTTTTACCGGCAGCTAATAAGGGCAATTTAATTTGTCTTTATTAGCTGTTTTCATTTCTAAGTATCTCATAAAAGAAAAACGAATGAAAAGGATAACAGTTTTCTGCGGTTCAAGTTTTGGGACTGAGGATATTTACAAGTCACAGGCGACAGCTCTTGGCAAAGCCCTGGCGCAAAAAGAAATTGAGTTGGTTTATGGCGGCGCAAATGTTGGACTTATGGGCGCTGTTGCAGATGGGGTTTTGAGTGAAGGCGGAAAAGTGACGGGTGTTTTACCATACTTCCTTCAATCAAAAGAAATCGCACACGAAGGATTGACAGAGTTGATTCTGGTTGACAGCATGCATGAACGCAAAACAAAAATGAGTGACTTGTGCGACGGCGTCATTGCTCTTCCGGGAGGTTTCGGAACGTTGGAGGAACTTTTCGAGATGCTTACTTGGGCCCAACTTGGTCTTCATAAAAAACCAATTGCTATATTAAATATTGACGGTTTCTATGATGCACTGAATGTTTTAATTCAGTGCATGGTTGACAAAGGTTTTTTAAAAGCTGTGAATCAGGAAATGCTTTTGGTAAGTAATAATATCGACGAACTACTCACCAAAATGAGTGAATATGTGGCACCCGAAGTTGGAAAATGGATTAGCAAGAAAACGGCTTAATAATATTTCCAAAAAAAGACGAGATTGGCGAAAGGCGAAAGCCGGCAGCTATTTTCGTCAGGCCACATTCATTTGTCTTACCATAAGCCTTTGTACTACTGGCAACAGCGTTTCCTGCAATGGATAGTCGTACTTTGACTCAACGACATAGGTGGCAGGATTAGGCCAGGCCTGAAATTTTCTTGTAAGGTCAATTTTTATCTGCTCTATGGTCGTCCCGATCGAGGTACGGACTGAATCGATCAGCACTGTTTTTAAATATCTTTCACGCATTTCATTATAAAGCGCCAGCTGATATCTGAAAATCGTGACGATTCTTTCATAACTGTTCAGAAAAAATAAATACCCTTCCTCCGTCCTTAGAGGAACAATTCCTACAGGTGAAATTTTGATATTTTCTCCCACTTCCGAAAATCGGTCCACTCCCTCTTCCATTGTTTTGGAAAATCTCGGTATGGCAAAATCAAGAATATAATTTAGTTCAGAGAGATATAGATCATCATGAAGTGTGTCCTCGTAAACAAGTTTTGCCGAAGATATATCAATTCCTTTCAAAGTTTTCGGGAAAGAGCTGCGGATTGCATTTTTATTTGCCTGCAAATTTTGACAGGCGTCAAGGTGTAATTTTAATTCTTGCAGGTATGGATAGAGGCGATTAGAGGTAAACTCACCATTGATGTGCTGTAAATAATCCAGCACGATATATTTTTTGTATTCAAAATCAAAAATTCCTTCTGTCAACCAATCATTATGAAGCTTCGCCATCGTATTCAGTTGTTTTGATCCTGCTAAAAATTTAGTCAATTCCGTCGACATCTCAAACGATTGTATTTACCTGACACATAATTTACTATAAAAATCATATTGCAGCTCGTTTACATACAAAATTGTCATAACATCCTGAAAAAATGTCAGACGAAATACGCTGGCATAGATTGTGCTTTATGGTTGCAAGTCATATCAATACTGACAACTTAAAAATAAACGTTTAATATCTATGTCAACTTTAGCAGAAATACAAGTGAACGTACAACCTCTGGCTGATCGTGTTCTTGTAGAACCAGCCCCAGCCGAAGAAAAAACAGCATTTGGTATCATTATTCCTGATACTGCAAAAGAAAAACCACAACGCGGTACAGTAGTAGCAGTTGGACCAGGCAAAAAAGATGAGCCTATGACTGTTAAAGTAGGAGACACCGTATTATACGGAAAATATTCAGGTACTGAATTGGCATATGAAGGAAAAGATATCCTTATCATGCGTGAATCAGATATCTACGCTATCATTGGCTAGTCATCTGACACCATCGGTATTTAAAATCTTAAAAATTAAAATCTAAAATTAGAATGGCTAAGAAAATATTTTTTGACATTGAAGCCCGCGATAAGATTAAAAAGGGTGTTGACACTTTGGCTGACGCCGTTAAGGTAACATTGGGACCTCGTGGTCGTAACGTTGTTATCGACAAAAAATTCGGATCACCTAGCATCACGAAAGATGGTGTTACTGTTGCGAAAGAGATCGATTTGAAAGATCCTATCGAAAACATGGGTGCTCAATTGGTTAAAGAAGTAGCTTCTAAAACTGCTGATTCAGCTGGTGATGGTACTACAACTGCAACAGTACTGGCTCAGGCTATCTACTCTATCGGAGTGAAAAACGTAGCTGCTGGCGCTAACCCAATGGATTTGAAACGCGGAATCGAAAAAGCGGTTGCTGCTGTTGTTAAAAATCTTGAGTCTCAGAAAAAAGACATCTCTACTTCAAAAGAAATCGCTCAGGTTGCTACTATTTCAGCGAACCATGACGAAGAAATCGGTAATATGATTGCCGAAGCGATGGAAAAAGTAGGGAAAGAAGGTGTTATCACTGTTGAAGAAGCTCGCGGTACTGAAACAGAAGTTAAAACTGTTGAAGGTATGCAGTTTGACCGTGGATACCTTTCTCCATATTTCGTAACAAATACTGAGAAAATGGAAGCTGATCTTGAGCGTCCATTCATCCTGATCTCTGAGAAGAAAGTTTCTTCAATGAAAGAACTTCTTCCAGTTCTTGAAGCAGTTGCTCAGACTGGCCGTCCTTTGCTTATTCTGGCAGAAGACGTTGACGGAGAAGCTTTGGCTACTTTGGTAGTGAACAAAATCCGTGGTGCTTTGAAAGTTGCTGCTGTTAAAGCTCCTGGTTTTGGTGACCGTCGTAAAGCTATGCTTGAAGACATCGCAATTATCACTGGTGGAACTGTAATTTCAGAAGAACGTGGTTTCAAATTGGAAAACGTTACTTTGGATTACCTTGGTACTTGTGAAAAAGCGATTATCGATAAAGACAACACAACTTTGGTTAATGGTTCAGGCAACTCTGAGGATATCCAGGGACGTGTTAACCAGATCAAGGCTCAGATCGAAAATACAACTTCTGATTACGATCGTGAAAAACTTCAGGAACGTCTTGCTAAATTGTCAGGTGGTGTTGCCATCCTGTACATTGGTGCAGTGACAGAAGTTGAAATGAAAGAGAAAAAAGACCGTGTTGACGATGCATTACATGCAACTCGTGCTGCTGTTGAAGAAGGTATCGTTGCAGGTGGTGGTGTTGCTTACATCCGTGCAACTTCTGCTCTTGAAGGCTTGGTTGGAAACAACGAAGACGAAAACACAGGTATCAATATCATCCGTGTTGCTTTGGAAGCTCCACTTAGAACGATCGTTTCTAACTCAGGTCAGGAACCATCTGTTGTTGTGGCAAAAGTGAAAGAAGGAACAGGCGCTTACGGTTACAACGCGAAGGATAATGTTTACACAGACCTTTTGGAAGCTGGTATCATTGACCCTAAGAAAGTTTCTCGTCTGGCTTTGGAAAACGCAGCATCTATCGCAGGTTTGTTGTTGACAACAGAATGTGTTATTGCTGACGAACCAGAAGAAAACGCTGGTCCTGCTATGGGCGGACACGGTGGCGGAATGGGTGGAATGATGTAATTCATCCCCTGGTCATATAGATTAAGGCAAAAAATAGCCGTCCGGAAAATCCGGACGGCTATTTGCTTTACTCAACGTTATGAAAATCTCCAACCCTTAGGAAATTTACTTTTAGACTCTGGTTTTACAAGCAAGTCACATATCTTCAAAAAAAAATCTTTTTATTTTTTCATTACCAAGTGAGCTAAAAAAAAATGACCGCCCGGAAGCTCCGGACGGCTATTTACTTTACTCAACGTTATGAAAAACTTCTCTATTATGACGATGTCATAGAAGGGAAGTCACATATAAAACAAAATATATTAACAAATTGTTTATTTTATATCATCTTATTGCAACATTCTTCCATCCTGCATCACTAACCGTCTGTCTGCCATTGTCGCAAGGTCTTCATTATGTGTGACAATTATGAACGTATGTCCAAGCTCATCTCTGAGTTTAAAAAATAACTGATGTAGATCGAGTGCATTCTGTGAGTCCAGGTTTCCACTTGGCTCATCAGCCAGAACGATTGCAGGTTTATTCAACAGCGCCCTCGCCACAGCGACGCGCTGCTGCTCTCCACCAGATAGCTGAGAGGGCAAATGATTCATCCTGTCAGAAAGCCCCAGCAATCCCAAAAGCTCCTCTCCTCTTCTTTTTATCTCTTTTTCGTTAAGCCCGGCATTGATATAACCCGGCATGCAGGCATTCTCCAAAGCTGTAAATTCTGCCAAAAGATTATGAAACTGGAAAATAAAACCAATCTCCTCATTTCTGAATTTAGCCAGTTCTTTATCTCCCAAACCCGAAACTTTGGTATTTCCGATAAATACTTCTCCCTCATCCGGCCTGTCCAACGTCCCAAGAATATGCAATAACGTACTTTTCCCAGCGCCCGACGCGCCAACAATGGCAACCACCTCGCCACTATTCACCTCTATATCTATTCCTTTCAAAACTTGTAAGGCACCATATGTACGCTTTATTCCTCTGGCTTGAAGTAAATTCATATTATGAAAAGATAATTAGGTAAAAAGCTACCCCCGTTTTGATTAATTCCTTAATTTGCCGTGAAAATACCAATTTACTTTTATACTCATGAATATTCACGAATATCAAGGCAAAAGTGTCCTGAAAAAATACGGCGTACGTATTCAGGAA
This sequence comes from Dyadobacter koreensis, assembly GCF_900108855.1. Taxonomy (GTDB): domain Bacteria; phylum Bacteroidota; class Bacteroidia; order Cytophagales; family Spirosomataceae; genus Dyadobacter; species Dyadobacter koreensis. The sequence goes on along the minus strand of NZ_FNXY01000002.1, from coordinate 488,364 downwards.
GGACTCGTAGCCGACACCCCCGACAAGGCGGTGGAAGTCGCCCGTGAGATTAGCCAGCAGACAGGTACCAAGTGGTATGTGGTTAAATCACAAATTCACGCGGGTGGGCGTGGTAAAGGCAGAATTGTAGGCAGCGAACAACGCGGTGTTGCCCTGGCAAAATCTGTTGAGGATGTGCGTACAATATCAAACAACATTCTGGGAAAAGTACTTGTTACGCACCAAACTGGCCCAGAAGGCAAGCGCGTAAACAAAGTCCTTATTGCAGAGGATGTTTACTACCCAGGTCCTAGTGAGCCAAAAGAGTACTATCTGTCCATTCTGCTTGACAGAGGCAGAAACTGTAATGTCATCATGGCAAGTACAGAAGGTGGTATGGATATCGAGGAGGTTGCTGAGCATACTCCTGAAAAAATCATGAAAGAGTGGATTGATCCAAAAGTTGGATTACAACCTTTCCAGGCTCGCAAAGTTGCATTTGCCCTTGGTTTGGAAGGCGACGCTTTCAAAGAAATGGTTAAATTTATCACTTCTCTTTACAGAGCTTACATTGAGAGTGATTCAGCGATGTTTGAAATCAACCCGGTTTTAAAAACATCAGATAATAAAATTCTTGCAGTTGATGCAAAAGTTGATTTGGATGACAACGCATTATACCGTCACCCAGATCTTGCAGATATGCGCGATACCAACGAAGAAGATCCTTTGGAAGTAGAAGCAGGAGCGAACAACCTGAACTATGTAAAATTGGATGGAAACGTAGGCTGTATGGTAAACGGTGCCGGATTAGCAATGGCTACAATGGACCTTATCAAGCTTTCAGGCGGCGAGCCGGCTAACTTCCTTGATGTTGGGGGTGGAGCAAACGCACGTACCGTAGAAGCAGGTTTCCGTATCATCCTTAAAGATCCAAACGTTAAGGCTATCTTAATTAATATCTTTGGTGGTATTGTTCGTTGCGACCGTGTTGCAGCAGGTGTTGTTGAAGCTTATAAAGCGATCGGCGAAATTCCTGTTCCAATCATCGTTCGTTTGCAAGGAACAAATGCTGAAGAAGGAGCACGTATCATTAACGAATCAGGTTTGAAAGTTCAGTCTGCGATTGAATTTAAAGAAGCTGCTGCGAAAGTTTCTGAAACACTTGCGCAATTGGGAGTTTAATTTTTCGGAAAATTTATGGAAGAGGACGATCATTTGGTCGTCCTCTTTTTTTGTCACATAGCATCGTACGAATAATTCACATTTCGGTGCGCTGCACCTTATGGCTTTTGTTTCGACATTCTTGCTCTACAAATATTTTGGTGCTCTGCACCGTTTGAGGATTGCAATTTTATTAAGATACAAAGCGCCACAATATTTGCAGAATCCATAAAATAGCAAACACCGATCACCGGTTGC
>NZ_FNXY01000002.1:0-486336 GCF_900108855.1 Dyadobacter koreensis | reverse complement strand
TTTCAGGTGCAGAGCACCGCAATATTTGCAGAATCAATAAAAAAGCAAACGCCAATTTCAGGTGCAGAGCACCGCAATATTTGTAGAATCAATAAAAAAGCAAACACCAGTTTCAGGTGCAGAGCACGGCAATATTTGTAGAATCAATAAATCTAAAATGTCTATTCAAAGGTGCGGCGCACCGTAATAATTTGAACAACCCTGCTATTTCAAGCCAATATAAAATACAACAACACTGTCATTAAAAAACTCACAATTCCCTGCAATCCTGTCAGAATGGTATGCGTCCTGTAAGTATCCTTCGCCGAGATTCCTGTGAACTGCGAAACTACCCAAAACCAGGCATCATTCGTATGCGAAACAATCATCGCTCCACTCCCAGCTGCCATAACCAATAATGTAATTTGTATCGGCGTGACAAAACCCAGCGTCGCAAGTAATGGTGCAATAATACTTGTAGTCAGTACCATTGAAGAAGTTGTTGATCCCTGGGCAGTTTTAAAAAAAGCAGCGATCAGGAATGTTATCATCAACAAAAATATCCCTGACATTTCATTTCTTGTCAGCCATTCGCTAACCATCTCTTTAAGGGAGGTTTCTTTCAAAATAGCGCCAAACGCTCCGCCGGCGCCAACCAGTACAAGTGTGGTACCGCAATGTTCAATTCCGCTTTTGAAACACAACATCATTTTCTCAGCCGATTTTTCAGGAAAAAGCGAGTAGCTGAAAAATATTGCAAGTAGAAATGAAACCAGTGGACTGCCCAGGAAACTTATCCATTGCAAAAGGCTTTCCGGAAAATGTAAAATTTTCGCAAAGGACGCGAGCGTTATCAATAAAATGGGAAGAAGAATAGGCATGAAAGCTTTCCAGGCAGGAGGTAGTTTTTTATCATAGGCCGAAATAGGTTTCACGGTAAAATCCTCATTAATCTGAACATCCTTTGCATACTTTCCAGCGAACCAGGTTGAAAGGAATAAACTCGGGATCGATACGATCAGGCCTATCAGAATCACTAATCCTACCGAATCCGCGATACCCAGATTTCCCGCGGCAGAAAGCGGACCTGGCGTTGGCGGCACAAGTGTATGCGTTGCAAACAAACCTCCGGAAAGAGAAAGTGCAATAACGGCGAGCGGTTTGTTAGTCCGCGCGGCAACAATCTGATTGAGTTTATGCAAAATGATATAACCCGAATCGCAGAAAACAGGTATACCGACAACCGCTCCGATAACGGACATGGCAAAGGCCGGATGTTTTTCTCCAAACAATTTTAAAATTACATCTGCCACTTTTATCGCCGCGCCTGACTGATCCAGAATTGCGCCAATCACACAACCCAGTATCACCATCAAACCGATTTTAGACATTAATTCTCCAAAACCCTTCCCGATCGTTTCCGCCAGTTTATCAATGGGTAATCCGGCAAAAATCCCCACGCCCAAAGCGGCGAGCAGCAAGCCGGTGAGTGGGTGCATTTTTAAAACTGTCGAACTTAAAACAATGAATACAATGGCAAGAAAAACAATCAGGATAATCATATAAAAGTGAAAAGGCTGATAATCGTTATAATAGTTTTAAAACCGCCTCGTCACCCATCACAGCATTCTTGGGCCGTGGATGTTCTGTATCAAATACTGCCAGATCCTTTTGTTCCAACACTTTTGAAGGGCCTTCATCAATATTTCCCTGTGCGTCCGAAACCGCCCGGATATTCAGATTCAAGTGTTTTGCCATAAACGCGTACATCGCTTTCCGTTTGTTCGGTCCGTAATCATGTTTTTCATCGGGCAAGTGTACATTCTCTACAAGATTTTGCTTTCCATAAAGTGCATAAATTTTCTGCATAAATGGAAATTCAACTTTCGGAGTATTCTTTGTCCAGTCGTCTCCGTCAGAAGTTAGCAGCATAGGCCGAGGAGCAGTAAGCGCAGCGATCTCAACATTATTAGTTTGGTAATCCCCTTTCTTGTGAATGGGCATTCCGCTCTCACAAACGCAGCCGCCAAAAAAATGAGCGGATACCATGACAGTCGGTGCAGTAACTTTAACACGCTGATCAAGTGCGGCAAGCAAAAAAGTTTGAGTTCCCCCACCCGACTCACCGGTCACCGCAATACGTTGAGGATCAACACCAGGAATTGATAAAAGGAAATCGACACCTCGCATTGCATTGATCGTTTGAAGTTTTAGTGCCTTAGAAAATTTATGTTCCGTCTGTTTCGAGTCCCCTTGTCCGGCCATATCCAAAACGAACACCACAGCCCCCATCCTGGCCAAGGTTGCACAACGTTTTTGAGTTTGTTCGCGAAAACGGCCATGAGGATTTTCTCCGTGCCCGTGCGGGCACAATATCCCGGCATAAGATTTTTGCTTTTTTACCGGCCGATATAAATTTCCTGTAACATAAATCCCTGGCAGACTTTCGAAGGCTACATTTTCGATCGTGTATCCATCCATCACTCTTTTGCTATGAATGATCGGTGCGGAATTCGGCTTGGCCGGAACAGTCTCCAGCCCCATTCCTTCCCGGATCTGAGCCTTGATTTTCTTCGATCTTCCTTCCCATTCTTCCTTGTTTGCCGGCATGTGGCTATCAAGAAATGCTCTGCCCTGTGCTTCTGTAAAATAAGGCCCCTGGCAAAGTTCGGGCTGCTGGGCAAAAGCGTTTATTCCGAATGTTACAGCAGAAATTAATAAAATCGTATGAACTGTTTTCATTTTTCAGGTATCATCAAATTGCAAACTATCCTGAAAAGACGTTTTATCAGCTTGACTACTGATAGGCATCAAAGTAATTACAGATTTATTCAATGCACGTCATCTGCGATTAATTACTAAAAGCAAGTGCAAAATCAAGGAACAGCAATTCTGACGAAACCTTTTAAAATAGAAGCATTTAACTCCCTTACTTCGCCCTTATATTCGCCGTCAACCTGGAAATAAACCTCACGGTCCAGACATTCTATTTTTGCATTTTCAACTGAAAGTACTTCCATGACATCATGATCAAACGAAGCATTTCCCGTCAGGAATTTCGCAGTTTCGATAAAGTCAATTCTTTTAGCAATAACGATTTCAAAAAGCCCGTCAGACATATCGCCAAACGGATTGATGCTAATCCCGGTACCGTATTTTTTGGCATTCGCAATAATAACAACCAGAGCTTCCGTTTCAAGCGTTGCACTTTCAGTGGTTATACGTACACGAAAATTTTCGTGTTCATTCAATGTCTTAAACATTTCCAGCGCATATCCCAGCTTCCCGCGTATATCCCCATTCTCATAGTTTTTCACCAATAGCGCATTCAGTCCGATGTCACTGAGATGCAAACTAATTTCATCATTGATCCTTACCGCATCGACATGAATGGATTGATCTCCAAAGGCAACTTCTATCGCTTCGTCTAAATCGGACGACAGACCAAAATCCGCTGACAAACCGTTGGCGGAGCCAGCCGGGATAATTCCAAAAACAATGTCAGTGCCGGTTACTGCCTCCGCAGCCATTGATATCGTCCCATCACCCCCCGCAACCAGAATGCGGTCAGGGCACAAGTTTTTTACAAGATTTCTTATCTCGCCAAGATCATTAACCCCAGTTGTGGAAAATATGCTCAAAACATAATCATCCTCCTCCGCCTTTGCGGCCACTTTTAACAAAATCTCCTCTTTGTCCTTGTCACCGGATATAGGATTTACAACTAACAAAACCTTTCGTTCTGAAAACATATTGTCTAATTTAGGCACTTCAAGTGCATAAGGTAAAGGTAAGATATGAAAAGATGCGACTTAAAATTATACCGGGGATACGCAAATAAAAACGAATTAGTTGTTTTTGGACACGTAGTTGAAAAATACCCGGAAGGTGATCACAAATATACCCGAAAAGGTTTTAGGTATGCACGGACAATCCTTCAGCTTTTCTCAATAAAAACCATACCAAATTTAAGGGTTGTTCTGAGAGTTGGTTCGGTTGTTGCGGAGACACAAACCATGGAAGATGGTTATTTCCGCTTTCAGATCCCTTTTCATGAACCGATGACAGGTGGCTGGCACCCGTATGAAGTCAGTGTTGACGACCAGGTTGACCGTCATAAATATCAAATAACCAGACAGGAAGAATTTTTCATACCCTACGAAAGTTCCTACGGCATCATATCCGATATTGATGACACATTTTTGATATCGCATAGCCGCAGATCGTTTAAAAAATTGTTTGTGCTGCTGGCAAAAAATGTCCAGGCCAGAAAACCTTTTGACGACGTAGTCAAACATTATCAGCTGTTGTCACTAGCAAGCCGGACAAATCCGGTGCATCCTGCCAATATTTTCTTTTATGTATCTAGCAGTGAGTGGAATTTATACGATATGATCATCCGCTTCGCAGAGCTGAACGGACTGCCAAAAGCAGTTTTGAAATTAAAAAAAATTAAATCCGGGCTCGATGATTTTATCATGACCGGTTCAGGCTCGCACGATCACAAGTTTCGTAAAATCCAGAACATTATTGAATTTTACCCGGAGTTACAATTCATACTACTCGGTGACGACTCTCAAAAAGACCCGGTAATCTATGAAGAAATCTGCCAAATGTTTGCAGCTAATATCAGAGCTGTTTACATTCGCCAAACCCGAAAAAGGAGTAAATCTGACACAACGATACTTTTAAAGAAAATTCAGGACATGGGTATTGACACTTGTTACTTCTCACACAGCAACAAAGCCATTATTCATTCGCTTGAAACGGGTATCGTATTTAAACAACCAACTGAAAATAATTTAACCTAAGTAAATGGATATTTCCTACATTCTGAACGAGCTTGGAGAAGATCGCAGTCAATATTTCAATGCGGTTTCTCCTCCGATCGTACAGACTAGTAATTTCGCATTCGACACTTTTGAGGAGTTACGTAATGCTTTTGCCAACGAAGAATCTGCGTTTTTATATTCAAGAGGTAAAAATCCCACAGTAGATATTTTAAGTAAAAAACTTGCTGCACTGGATGGAGCAGAAGATGCGCTCGTTTTTAACAGCGGCGCCTCGGCAATTTATTGCTCGATCATGGCGAATGTCAAATCAGGTGATCACATCATCTCGATCAAAAAACCATACAGCTGGGCAACAAGACTTTTTGATAACGTACTGACCCGTTTCGGTGTAGAAACCACTTACATCGACGGCACTAAAATTGAAAATTTCCATGAAGCGATCCGGCCAGAAACGAAGATCATTTATCTTGAAACACCTAATACGCTGACTTACGAAATCCAGGATCTGGCAGCTGTTTCTCAATTGGCAAAAAGTCTTGACATCATTACCATTGTTGATAATAGTTATTGCACTCCGATCTATCAGAAACCACACGATTTTGGAATTGATCTTAGTTTGCAATCCGGAACAAAATACCTGGGCGGCCATAGCGATGTGCTTGCGGGAGTACTCACCGGTTCCAAGGAAATGCTAAAAAAAATATTTAACGAACAATTGCTGAATACCGGTTCAGGAATTTCTCCTTTCAATGCCTGGTTGATTCTGAGAGGACTTCGAACCTTGCCGATGCGTCTCGAACATATCTCAAAATCTACCTTAAAAGTTATTGATTATCTCAAGAAACATCCTAAAATTGAAAAACTGATTTTTCCTTTTGATGAGAATTTCCCTCAATTAGAACTGGCTCGCAAGCAAATGAAGGGCGCATGCGGGCTGTTCACCATCATAATCAAAGCAACTTCGCATCATCAGATCGAGCGATTTACTTATTCTCTAAAACATTTCCTTGTCGCTGTTTCCTGGGGTGGCCACGAGTCATTGATTTTGCCACAGGCAGGCGGACTTTCACCGGAAGATTTCGACCCAACTATTGAACGACACCGTATGGTCCGTATTTATATCGGCTTTGAAGACCCGGAGTATTTGATCAGCGACTTTGAACAGGCATTGGAAGTCTTATAAACTGGTTATGGCATTTCTGAATAGTTTTGCTGTAAATTGTATCTGTTATATTAAATGAAACGACCTGACCAAATACATGAAAAATATACTCATTGTCGAAGATGACAGGCGTATCGCTCAGAACATTTACCGGGGTTTACACGCTGAAAACTTTGAAGCAGAAATTGCATACGACGGTATCACTGGTAAAAACCTGGCACTGAGCAAAAAGTTTGATCTGATTTTGCTGGATGTAAATCTTCCTGGTCTGAAAGGATATGACGTTTGTCAGCAGATCCGGGTCTACAAACCTTCACTGCCCATTATCATGTTGACAGCTTACGGAGAAGTGGAAGATAAGGTGGAAGGATTGAACAAAGGAGCAAATGATTATATTGTTAAGCCGTTTGATTTCAGAGAATTGATGGCGCGTATCCATGCGGCTCTACGTGTTTCTGAACTGAATAATCCTGAGACAGAATCGCAGGTACTCCGTATTGCCGACCTTGAACTTAACATTGGTACGAAAGAAGTTATCCGTGCCGGAAAATCAATTGAATTAACTGCGAAGGAGTTCGCCTTATTGGAATATTTTCTGTTACACCGAGGTCGTGTCGTTTCCAAAATGGATTTAGCTGAGCATGTATGGCATCTGAATTTTGATCCTGGAACCAATGTCGTCGAGGTCTATATCAACTATCTGCGCAAAAAAATTGATAAAGATTTTTCAACAAAACTGATTCATACGCGGCCCGGATTAGGCTATATTATGAAAGAAGAATAAGCCGGTTTTTCAGGTTATTTCAAAATACTGTTACTTAAAAATTACTTTTTGTGAAAATAAAAGACAGGATTGCGCTGCAATTTACCTTGATGGTGGCGGTTATCTTACTGCTTTTTTCTATCGCGGTTTATAGTGTTTCTGCACGATATCGTCAGGAAGAATTTTACGACCGTCTGAAAAGTAAAGCGCAAACGACTTGCCGTCTTTTAGTGAAAGTAAAAGGGATCGACAAAGATCTTTTACGGACAATCGACATGAACACGCTTACCGAGATGTTCGATGAAAAAGTCCTTATTTTTAACACAAAAGACGAATTGGTTTATTCCAGCGTTGACGACAAACTGATCACGTATCACAAAGAGTTATTAGGGCAGGTTCGGCAAAATAAGGAAATGGAGTTTTTGCAGGATCAGAGTGAAACAATCGGTTTGCTTTATCAGGAAGGTGATGAACCGCTTGTAGTGCTTGCCTCTGCTTATGACAAATTCGGACGAAGCAAATTAGAGAATCTACTGCAGACTTTGGCCTGGGGACTGGTTGGCGGAATCGGGCTGACAGTTGCTCTCGGCGTTTATTTCGCCAGTAATTCTTTAAAACCCATCAGCGCGATTAACCATCAGGTATCGCAGATCACGGCCAATAATCTTGAACAAAAACTGGACGAAGGAAACCGGAAAGATGAAATTGCGCAACTAGCGATCAATTTTAACACCGTTTTGGATCGGTTAAACAAGGCTTTTGTACAGCAAAAAAGTTTTGTTTCTCACGCCTCCCATGAACTTCGAACGCCGCTTGCGGCCTTGAAATCAGAAATACAGCTGGGCCAGCGTTTTGCCAAAAACAATCCTGATCTCGAAGAAGTTTTCGAAAACCTTTTTTCGGATACCGAGCGGCTGATCAGCATCACCAATAACCTGCTTTTTCTTGCGCGGTCCATCGAGAATATGGGTAATAATAAATTTACCTCCGTTCGGGTAGAAGATCTGGCTTTCATGGCCAAGGAAGAAATCCTTTCCTCTTCTCCGAACTATAAAATCCTCATTGACTATATTACAATACCTGAAAATGAGAATGATACAATTATCGAAGGGAATGAGGAATTACTAAAAAGAGTGCTACTCAATCTGATTGATAACGCTTGCAAATATTCCTCGAACCACACGGCCAGAGTTTTATTTGAAACAAACGACACCGATTGCACGATAAGAATAGCAGACGAAGGGATCGGTATCAGTAGGCAGGATATCCCCTATCTGTTTGATCCCTTTTACCGTGCTTCCCATACGAGCAACGTCCCTGGTTTTGGTATTGGCTTATCGATTTGCCAGCGTATTATTGAGCTGCATCATGGTAGCATCTCGGTACAAAGCGAGCTTGAAAAAGGAAGTGAATTCAAGGTTACATTAAAGCACATTTAGCATTCTAATTTTTTTCTAAGGTTATTTTAAGCCTCCTGTAATACTGGCTACCGTATATCGCATCTTTCTAACCATGCGTTTATGCGAACCTACGTCACCGGACTGCTGCTTTTATTATCCTTGAGTTTGCGCGCCCAGGATACCCTGCGGCTTAATATACGGCAAGCAGATAGTATTTTTTTACAACACAACCTCCAGCTCTTAGCTGAAAAGTATCAGATTGATATTTCCAAATCACAAGAAATTCAGGACAAGCTCTGGGCAAATCCGACACTCGGTGTTGAGATCAGTGCTTACAATCCCTCCCGCGGATTTCTGGATGTCGGCCGTCAGGGACAAAAAGCGATTACGATCCAGCAGCTGATCACAAGAGCCGGAAAAAGAAATAAACGTGTTGCGCTGGATGTAGAATCGACCCGAAAAAGTGAATTTCAGTTTTACGATCTTATCAGAACTTTGAAATTCGAACTTCGTGAAATTTTCTTTGAGTCCTATTTTCTGAACCAGACTATCGCGTTGTACGATACACAGATTGCCACGTTGAACACAACAGTATCTGCTTTTGATAAAGAATATGATCGGAAGAATATTTCGTTAAAAGAAGTAGTCAGACTTAAAGCGTTGCTTTTCCAGCTTACCAACGACCGGGCTGATATCCTCTTCGAACTGGCAGAAAACCAGCGTGACCTAAAAACACTATTAAATTCTGAAGTCCCAATTAAATCCATCGTAGACAGCAGCGATATAAACCGGTATCAGCTCAAAAATTACAACCTCAGTTTATTGAAGGATCGCGCACTACAGAGTCGCTCAGACTTAAAAGTTGTTCAGTCCGAGACAAAACAATCGGAATTAAATTATACCCTGCAAAAAGCACTTGCCGTACCAGACATTCAGATTGGAGGAATTTATGACCAGTCAAGTAACTATGTCAGCAACTATTTTGGACTGAACGTTTCTATTGATCTTCCATTTTTTAATAGAAATCAAGGAAATATCAGAGCCGCAAAAAGTAATGTCAGCTACTTCAAAACGCTGGAAACGGCAAAACAAAGCAGTATTAGCAATGAAGTAAATGCTGCACTGCAAAAAGTTTTCGTCGCAGAAAAAGCTTACAAAAGCGTTGAAAACCATTTCACAGACCAGTTTGAATTACTGAGCAAAGGCTTTTACGACAACTTCCAAAAGCGAAATATCACCCTTCTGGAATTCATTGACTTTATCGAAACCTACAACGAAAGCATTAAGGAATTTAACCGGTTACAGGCTGACCGGATTAAGGTATATGAAGAGCTGAATTTTGTAGTCGGCGAGGAGCTCTTTAATTAATCAAAACGAAATTCATTTCTTACATACATCCGGATGAAAGCTGAAACAAAGCAATTCGATTTATTATTTTACGGTAACAGGCCAGGTGCAGCAAAGCGTTTTTTCTACCTATGTTCACTTGCGTTCGTGAGTTTTTGGCTGTCTTCTTGCACTAAAACGGAAGAAAAACAGGAAGAAGCAAAAGCATTTATGCTTTCGGATACGATGATGAGCAGAATAACGCTCGATACAGTGAAGACAGAAACTGTCAAAAATGAGTTAACACTTGTTGGAAAGGTGGTTCCTGACGAAAATCAAATCATAAAAATATTTCCGCTCGTGGGCGGGAATGTCGAAGATGTAAATGTCGAATTAGGTGATAATGTTAAAAAAGGACAAAAGCTGGCAACCATCCGTTCAGGCGAAGTCGCAGATTTTGAGCGACAACTGATTCAGGCCCAGTCAGATCTTTTGATCGCCCAGAAAAATCTTTCTTCAACAGAAGATCTTTACGAAAGTAAGCTGGTTCCGGAAAGAGACGCAATAACAGCCCGGCAAATGGTGGATAAGGCGCAAGCGGAAGTGAACCGCGTCAAGGAAATCTTTTCTATCTACGGGTTAGGAAAATCTACAAACTATACCGTCAAATCTCCTATCAACGGTTTCATTATTTCTAAAAATGTAAACCGCGGCATGCAGCTTCGTTCGGATAATTCCGAAAGCCTGTTTACGGTAGGACAAATCGCTGATGTCTGGGTTATGGCGAACGTTAATGAGAGTGATATTCCGCGAATAAAACTTGGAATGTCTGCTAATGTTCAGACTATCAGCTTTCCGGATGAAATATTTAAAGGCAAGGTTGATAAAATATACAATGTCCTTGACCCCGAATCGAAGGCAATGCAGATCCGTATCCAGCTCCAGAATGTCGGTTTTAAATTAAAACCGGAAATGCATGCAACGGTAAATCTGAACTTCGATGAAGGCGGACAAATGAACGCGATCCCATCTCAATCGATCATTTTTGACCGTAGTAAAAATTGGGTGATGGTATTCCACAGCAGGTCGAAAATTGAAACCCGCCCCGTCGAAGTTTACCGCACATTGGCCAATCGGGCATATATCAAAAGCGGCCTTAAGGACGGAGAAAGAGTAATATCAAAAAACCAGCTGCTCGTTTACGACGCGCTGAATGATTGAGAGAATGAAAGAATTTTGAATGACCGTATAAATAGCAAAAAAGCATCGTCCAGTATTCCGTCACTCAATAATCCTCTCATTCCGCCATTCTCTCACTCCGCAGCGGCGGACCGTCATCATTCTATCATTCCAAATTCATTTGATCATGAATAAATTTATCAGGGGAATTGTTGGTTTTTCCCTTAAAAACCGGTTCTTCATTTTCTTTATGACAGCCTTGCTGATCATTGCAGGTGTGATGAGTTATAAGGAAACACCCCTTGAAGCTTTCCCGGATGTTACAAATACTCAGATTATTATCGTCACGCAATGGAATGGTCGGAGCGCCGAAGAGATTGAACGTTTCGTGACTGTGCCTATTGAAGTCGCAATGAACTCTGTGCAGCAGAAAACAAACGTGCGAAGTACAACGATGTTCGGACTTAGCATCATCAAGATCATTTTTGACGACACCGTTGAGGACTTTTTCGCCAGGCAGCAAGTCAATAATTTATTAAGGAATATTTCACTGCCGGAAGGTGTCGAACCTGACGTTCAACCGCCATACGGACCAACCGGAGAGATTTTCCGCTTTACGTTAAAAAGTGCTGATCGCGACAGCCGCGAGTTATTGACACTTCACAACTGGGTTATTGACCGCCAGCTGAGAAGTATTCCAGGAGTAGCAGATGTTGTTGCTTTCGGGGGGCGCCAGAAGATATATGAAGTACAGGTTAACCCGACCAAACTTGTAAAATACAATATCACACCGCTGGAAGTCTATCAGGCCGTAACGAAAAGTAATGTGAACGTAGGGGGTGACGTAATCGAAAAAAATGGGCAGGCTTATGTAGTTCGCGGGATCGGGCTATTAAATTCTATTCCTGATATTGAGAACATTATAGTCGAATATGTAAAGGATTATCCCGTTTTAGTGAAAGACGTGGCAGCGGTGAAAGAGTCAGACATGCCTCGTGTCGGACAAGTTGGACTGGATGGAAATGACGATGTAATCGAAGGTATCGTAGTTCAGCGCAAGGGAGAAAATCCAAGTGAAGTTCTGGCAAGAATAAAAGATAAGGTTGAAGAGCTGAACACCAAAATTCTTCCTCCAGACGTCAAAATGGTAACTTTTTATGACCGCGACAATTTGATTGAATTTTGCGCACACACCGTAAAACATAACCTGATCGAAGGAATTGTTTTCGTGACCGTTATTGTCTTTTTGTTTATGGCGGACTGGCGAACCACCATTATCGTGTCCATTATTATTCCACTTGCCTTGTTGTTCGCCTTTATGTGCCTTAAACTGAAAGGGATGTCAGCAAACCTGCTGTCGATGGGAGCAATAGATTTCGGGATTATTATTGACGGTGCCGTCGTGATGGTCGAAGGGATTTTTGTAACACTGGATCACCTTGCGCATAAAAACGGCATGGAGCGTTATAACAAACTATCTAAACTTGGGCTCATAAAGAAAACCGGCGGGGAATTGGGAAAAGCGATTTTCTTCTCAAAACTGATCATCATCACAGCGCTTATCCCGATTTTCAGCTTTCAGAAAGTTGAAGGAAAAATGTTTACCCCGCTGGCCTATACGCTGGGTTTCGCTTTGCTGGGAGCATTGGTTTATACGCTGACCCTGGTACCGGTTTTATGCTCATTCCTTTTAAATAAAAATGTAAGAGAGAAAAGTAATCCGATTGTAAGATTTTTTGATCGCAGCGTAAGTAATGGTTTTGAATGGTGTTATGCCAGAAAAAAAATCAGTGTGGTTTTTGCTCTCGTTTTTCTGACCGTCAGTTTATTTTCCGCAAAATTTCTGGGGACTGAGTTTTTACCGACATTGAACGAAGGCGCGTTATGGGTGGAAGCCAAACTTCCAATGAGCAGCTCGCTTACGGAAACGATTAAAATGGTGCATATTCTTCGCGCAAAACTAAATGAATTCCCGGAAGTTAACGGGGTGTTATCCCAGACCGGCCGATCAAATGACGGAACTGACCCATCAGGTTTTTACTACGTTCAGATGCAGGTAAATTTAAAACCAAAAGATGAATGGAAACGGAAGATCACACAGGATGAGCTGATCGAAGAAATGGATACCAAGCTAAAACAATTTCAAGGTATCAATTATAATTACTCACAGCCGATTATTGACAACGTCGCAGAAGCGGTTGCGGGGATGAATGCAAGTAATGCAGTAAAGATTTATGGCGACGATCTGGAAACCTTGAATACAAAAGCAAACGAGGTTCTGGAAGCGATCAAAGACGTTCCCGGGATTAAAGATGTCGGGATTTTGAGAAATATCGGACAGCCCGAAATCAGTGTTATTCTGCATGACCACAAAATGGCGCAATATGGTGTAAGTACCGCTGATGTGCAAGCCGTAATCGAGATGGCTATCGGTGGTAAAACAGCTTCGATTTTATACGAAGGAGAGCGCAAATTTGATATCCGTCTGCGTTATGAACAGCAATATCGCCGGGATGTCAATGACATTCAACAGTTAATGGTACCCACTTTGACAGGAGGGAAAATTCCATTGAAAGAAATTTCTTCCATTCGTACTGTGACCGGGCCGGCCTTTGTTTACCGCGATAATAACAAACGATTTATAGGTGTAAAATTCTCAGTCCGGGAACGTGATTTGGGAAGCACAATCGCTGATGCCCAGAGCCGTGTTAAGCCTTTGTTGAAAACATTACCAAAGGGATATTCGATCAACTGGTCAGGTGAATTTGAAAATCAGGTTCGCGCTACGGCCCGCCTCGGCCAAGTGGTTCCTATTAGTTTGATCGGTATTTTCATCCTGCTTTTTATTATGTTCAGCAATGCAAAAGATGCCGGTTTGGTATTGGTCAATGTGCCCTTTGCTTTGATCGGCGGCATTCTGGCGCTGCATGTAACGCATATGAACTTCGGCATTTCAGCCGGTGTAGGGTTTATTGCACTTTTCGGATTATGCGTCCAGAACGGTGTGATTCTGATTTCTGTCTTTAATAACAATCTTTCAGCCCGGATGCCGCTGGACGAAGCAATCCGGGAAGGTGTTAAATCACGGATCCGGCCAGTTGTCATGACAGCACTTATGGCAGCGATCGGGCTCCTTCCAGCTGCAACGTCAACGGGAATTGGATCTGAAACACAAAAACCACTTGCGATCGTTGTGATTGGAGGCTTAATTACTGCAACCATTCTGACTTTATTAATCTTCCCGATTATCTATGGTTTCTTCAATAGGAAGAAAAGAATAACTGTTTAAATTATTCTCAAACCCTCCATATCCCAGCTTCAATCCGGTTTGAAGCTGGGATTTTGTATATACCGGTTACTAGACAAAACCTGCCATCTCGCAGACAAATACGGCAAGCCTGTCGATCGCTTCTTTCGTCGATTAAACGCAGCTTAAATACTCCTGTCTTACCATCATAAGAGCACAGAAAGTGCCGGATTTTAAACTTTAAACAACAGAAACCATGAAAAAGATAATGTTCTCAATAATCGTGTTACTAAGTCTTTCAGCAGCTCAGGAATCCAATGCTCAAATCAGTTTAAGTATCAATATCGGCAGTCAGCCAGCATGGGGCCCCACCGGTTATAACCACGTTGATTTCTATTATCTGCCGGATATCAATGCTTATTATGATGTGACAAGAGCGCAGTATGTTTATCAAAATGGAGCTCAGTGGGTGTATGTATCTTCGCTTCCGTCACGTTATCGCAATTATGACATTTACAATTCCTATAAAGTTGTTGTAAACGAGCCAAGACCGTTTTTGCATAATAATATTCATATTTCTCAGTATGCTCGATACAAAGGAAATCACAACCAGCAGATTATTCGTGACAGCAGAGATCAGCGATATTATCAGAGCGCCGGCCACCCGAAATACCAGGTAACAAAGGATCGTAACCGTGGATATGTAAAAGGGAATGACAGAAACGACCATTATGGCCGAAATGATAATTCGAGAAACGACAATAAAGGATACCGCAGAAACTAAGTAAAACGAAACCCCGGAGCATATAGCAATTCCGGGGTTTCGTCTTATATTTTGTTTGATTAAATCTTCTCAGGCCGGTTTATTATTTTCCTGAAAAACTGATCGTAAAAGTCGTCCCTACTCCTTCTTCCGACTGCACATCAATCCGTCCGTGATGTGTGTGGAGAATGTTCAACGTTGTAGCTAATCCAAGACCCATACCATTTTTCTTACCTGTAAAATAAGGCTCGAATATTTTGTCCATATTCTCTTCGCTGATCCCCGAGCCGTTATCCGCGAAAATGACCTGCAATGCGTCAGCCTGCAAACGTGTTGTAATTCGAAGTACACCGGTATCCTCGGCCATTGCTTCGATAGCGTTTGTGATCAGGTTCAAAAATGCCATGTGCAGAGAAACTGAATCCAAAGGAATAGCAAAATCCTCCTCTGCAAAAACCTTAACAATCTGAATTCTTTTCAGCTGAACCCGGTCATAAGCTGTGGCAATCGCTTCGTCAAGCACTTGATGAATTGATTGATCAACAAGATTAACGTCCGTCGAACTGGATGGTTGCAATAATTGCGTGATCAGATCATTGATCCGCGTACAGTTTCGTTTTATAATCTGGGTGTAGAATTTCTGATCTTCATCAACCAATTCCATTTCCAGCTGTTCAGCCGAAAGATTTACATTGGTCAGTGGATTCCGGACTTCGTGCGCGAGCATACGCACAAGACGGCTCGTTACAGCAAGTTTCTCAGAAAACAGACGTTCTCTTTCAGACTGCTTTCTCGCCGTAATATCGTGTAGCCGCCCCTGGACGTAAGGGTTGTCTTCATCCATTTCCATCGAAGCGGAGAAAACACAATATTTTTTCTCCCCATCATTTGTTACCAGCCTAACCTCAAAATCTTGAATAGATCTTTCCTGAATTCCTTCCCAAACCGTCCCAAAAAGTGGATCATCCACCATTTCAAGGATATTCTTACTTTTCAGTTCTTTGGGTAAATAACCGGTCAAGGTACATGCGGAAGTATTAAAATCGGTGATCACTCCTTCAAGATCACTGATAAAAAGGAAGTCATTTGATTCTTCAAAAACGCGTCTGTAACGCCTTTCGCTATGGCGTAACGCCTTTAAAACCGAGGTGCGTTCCAATGCATAACGGATCGTACGCTCCAGCTTTTCTGAGTCAAGCTCATTTTTTATGAGATAATCAGCCGCGCCAAGCCTCAATGCTTCGACAGCAACTTTCGTATCTCCCTTACCTGTTAAAAGGATAATTGGCTCTTCGCATTCAAGTGTACATGCTTCTTCGATCAGATCGATACCGTTACGTTCACCAAGCAAATAGTCAAAGAAGTAAAGATCAAATTTCTTGTTCTGAATATTATGAATTGCCTCTTTATAGGTAGAGCACCAGGTAATATCGAATTTCCAGTTGATAAGATCCTTAAAATATTCTCTGGTTAGAAAATAGTCATCCTCGTCATCATCAACCAGAAGTACGCTTATTACTTTACTGTTCATTATAATACAATTGAAACCTAAATATCTAAAATGAAGTGGTGGGTTAATAATGAAATATATCCCGATTAATTCTGGTTTACTGGAAGAATAATTTCGAAAACAGCTCCCTGATCAGGAATTCCATATGCTTCGATTATTCCATGATGCCCTTCGACTACCTTTTTGCATACAGAAAGCCCTATACCAGCACCTTCATACTCGGAACGGCCACGTAATCTTTGAAAAATTGTAAAGATCCGGGACGCATTTTCGTTTGAAAATCCAATCCCATTATCCTTTACCGTAATTTTTATATACTGCTGATTTCCAACTAATTTTCTCTTTATAACTTCCGTTTCCGGGACATCAGACAATTTAATTGAAATTACCGGATCAACATTCTGCTTTGTAAATTTTAATGAATTTGAGATCAGGTTCAGAAAAAGTTGCGACAGCTGAGTTTGATTTCCATCAATAACGGGCATCTTGTCTACTTCGATTTTCGCTTTGCTATTTTGAATTGACACTTCCAAATCACTCAGTGTCACTTTAAGAACTTCGTTAAGATCTGTTGGTTCAAATAATTTTGAAGTACTTGTGACACGGGAAAATTCAAGCAAATTATTGATCATATTCTGCATGCGGCGGGAGGAACTTAAAATTCTGTCAAGATATAAGTGGTTTTCCTCATCCAGACTGTCTTTCGACCTGGTATCGAGCCGTTCGCCAAACGATACGATTTTACGTAATGGCTCCTGCAAATCATGAGAAGCAACATAGGCAAACTGTTCAAGATCTGCATTAGAAGTATTCAGATCACTCACTTTCTGTTCCAGCTCACGTTGAATTTCCCGAAGCATGGAAACATTAAAAGCCGTCCCGACAGATATCGGATGTCCTGTAATCTCATCGATTGTATTGTGCCCCTTAACGTACAAATGTTTTTCCTCCCCATCCTCGGCAATGATTCTGAATTCGAGAACATAAGTATCAGTGTATGACAAGATATTTCTCAATTTTCCGGTGATCATTTCCAGGTCATCCGGATGAATATTTTTCTTGAAAGTACTGCTATCCAGTTTTGATAACGGCAGATCTTCCGACCGGTAACCCATTAATTTGTACATACCCTCGGTCCACTCAAATTGAGAAGTTTTGAGATCCCATATCCAGCTGCCAAATTCCATTGTCTCTTCCGCTTCCGCGGATAACTTTTGAAAATGTGACAGTTTAACTTCATGCTGTTTCTCAACAGAAATGTCGTTCAGGGTATATAAAAAAAGGCCGCCAAGAGAAGACTTGGTAATTCTGCACCAAACTCCTGATTTCTCAAACTTAAAATCAAGGCTTCCGGAAACGTCTAATGTATTAAGATTTATATGCTCACCAAAAATTGATCTTTGCGTGAGTCCGGTTGATTCAGTTATTCCCGTCAGCTTTTGAGCAGTTGGATTTATAAAAACGCAGCTCATATTTCCGGAGTCAATGTCACCTTTGCCAGATGGCACACAGCAGACAATGAATCCGGTTGTTGATGCGTTTAAAATCTCCTCAAATGAAAAAAGGCATAATTGATTTTCCAATTTCTTAAATATCAAATTGCTTCATTTTGTTATACAACGTTTTACGATCGATGTTCAATAAACGTGCTGCTTTGCTCTTATTAAAATTAACGTCTCGTAAAACCTGCATAATCATATCATACTCAGCTTCGTTTGCGACTGTTTTCAAACTTGGCTTGGAATCTTCGGTGTCAGCAACCTCCTGAGATGCAGGCGCAGCCACGACAGGTGCCGATATTTCTTCGTCAAGGTCTTTCAATTTGCTATAATTGACGATCTCAAAAGGAAGTGATTTCTCCTCGATAAGCTCTCCGTCCGACAATAATGTTGCACGTTTGATCACGTTTTTGAGCTCACGCAAATTTCCAGGCCATGAATAATTTACAAAATCCTTCATAACCTCGTCTGAGAATCCTTTCACATTTTTTCCCAATTCACCATTTGTCGTTTCCAGGAAAGTGGTTGCAAAAAGTAAAAGATCATCTTTACGGTTTCTTAATGCAGGAACTTCAATCGTGAACTCATTGAAACGGTAGTACAGATCTTCTCTGAATTTTCCGTTTCTGGCAGCATCCAGAAGTCTTTCATTACTGGCTACAATAATCCTTACATCAAGATCTATCTCCTTTGAACCGCCAATCCGACGCATTTTGCGCTCCTGGACTACACGCAATAATGCAACCTGGATTTCGTAAGACAAATTTGAAACTTCATCCAAAAACAAAGTTCCGCCGTTTGCCATTTCGAAATGTCCGATTTTGGTTTGAAGCGCGCCTGTAAACGATCCTTTCTCATGCCCAAAAAGTTCACTTCCGGCAAGTTCTTTCGAGATGGCTCCGCAGTCCATCGCCACAAAAGGCATATCTCTTCTGCGCGATCGGTTATGGATTTCATGTGCAATCGCCTCCTTGCCTGACCCGCTCTCTCCGTAAATAATCACGCTGAAATTAGTCGGTGCGACAAGGTCAACCTGACGAAACAAATTGTCTGCGATTTCACTCTGCCCCATCACATATCCCGCCTTCATCTTGTGGGTAGTTTTGCGACCTGGCTTCGTAACAGTAGCAGTTTCGGTATTACCGGCAACATATTCAGTTTCCCCAGATTTTTCTGATTCTGCATCAGCCAAAGCCTTTTTAACCGTAACAAGAATTTCGTCTGGAAAAAGCGGTTTTGTGATGTAATCATAAGCGCCGAGTTTCATTACATTAACAGCGACCTTGATATCAGAGTAGCCGGTAATGATCAATACAGGAACATGAGGACGTTTTGATTTAATAGCATTAAGCAATTCGGTTCCCGTGATGTCTCCCAGGCGGAAGTCGGTCATAACCAGGTCAGGCTCAAAAGATTCTATTAACTCCAACCCATCTTTTCCCGTCTGAGCTGTTTCGACAATGAAATCGTTCTTCGATAAAAATCTTTTTAAAAGGAAGCAAATATCCGCTTCGTCATCAACCACTACTATTTTTTTCATGTGGAATAAAGTGCTTTCTTAATTAAATTGTAACCCGCAGTCGAGCGGTTGGAATATTTAATTGCTCTCTGTATTTGGCAACCGTACGACGCGCAACTGAATATCCTTTTTCCGATAACAGATCTGTAATCTGCTGATCATTGAATGGATGTCTTTTATCCTCCGCTGCCGTAATTTCCCTGATAGCTTCCTGAATTTCCCGGTTTGAAACTTCGGTTCCGTCTTCGTTGGTCACGCCTTCGGTAAACAGATCCTTTAATAAAACAATACCAAAAGGAGTCTGTACGTATTTATTTGTCGTGACGCGTGACACGGTTGAAATGTCCATATCAATAATTTCCGCCACATCTTTCAGGATCATCGGACGTAATTTCTTGATATCTCCGGTTTGAAAATAATCGTATTGAAGTTTCACAATGGCGCGCAATGTGCTTAACATCGTGTTTTCACGTTGCTTGATCGCATCGATGAACCACTTCGCAGAATTCATTTTATTTTTCAAAAACTGATTTGTCGCCTTATCAATTTTCTGCTCAGCCATTTGTGTGAACAGTTTATTCAGTCGCAAAGCAGGACTATTTCCCCAGGTGAGCTGCACCTCAATTTCGCCATCTTCGACGTAACGAAGCATAAAATCCGGTTTGATACTTTCGTTTACAAGACTATCATTGCGGAGCCCTGATGCAGGTTTAGGGTTGAGTGTGGTAATGAGCTGAATAGCTTTTTTCAAACACTCTTCGTCGATTGATAAAACACGCATTATTTTATCATAATTCCGCGAACCTAACTCATCAAACGTATCAGAAACAATCTTGTAAGCCCAGCCCCAGCATTCGTCCTGGTTTTCTATACGTTGCAATTGGATCAGCAAACATTCTCTCAGATCTTTGGCTGCAATTCCCGGAGGATCAAGCTGCTGAATCACGCGAAGCATCAATTCAACCTCTTCGGTATCGATAAACATGCTGTTGGCAAAAGATATATCGTCAGCGATAACTTCGCTCTCGCGCCTCAAAAATCCATCTTCGTCAAGTGAATCGAGGATAAAATCGGCTACCAGCTGTTGTCTTTCGTCTAGTCTTAAAAAATGAACCTGCTGCTTCAGATCGTCACGGAAGGATATAGACTCCACCATTGGACGAGTATATAGCTCATTATCAGCAGATTGATTATTGGCATATGTTTTATAATCAGGGATATCATCGTCTCTGAACTCATCCCAATCCTGATAATCCTGAACGGTAGGATAATCCTCTTCTCCTGATCCGGACGTATCGTCCGCATCTTGAAATTCATCAACCGTATCTTCAGATGTTGTTTCCTCTTTTCCCTCTTCAAGTACAGGGTTTTCCTCCAATTCTTCTTTAATTCTTTGTTCAAGCTCCATCGTGGTCAAATGCAGCAGATTAAGCATTTGAATTTGAAGGGGAGAATATTTAAGGGTTTGTCGTTGCGTCTGCGTTTGTCTTTGCATAGAGCAATTATTCTAATTTTAAAAGTTCTCTTTAATGATATCGTTTGAAACTGAAACCTGTATATTCCGGACGACACCGGAACCTCACATCAAAAGGGCCACTCTCGTTGACTTATTGCATACATCTTTTAAATTTACTACACTTTATCCTAACTTACTTAACCTTAATCAGCAAAGTGCAAATATTGCGTACATATTTCCACACACTGAGTATATTAATTCGGAATGTAGATTTTTCACACAAAGCCTAATTTATGAAACTGTCTACATACACGCTTCTTCGCCGAAGTCTTAGTGAACAACAATTATCGCTTATTACAAGGTTTCTTTTTGGCACTTCTCTGGTACTAATCATTGCACTTTCATATAGTTACAATGAAATTAATCAGGAACTGGTCAATTACTCAGAAAAAGTCAATCAGACACAGCATGTAATCAGCGGACTTAACAAGCTATCTTCTGCTATATATGAAACAACTTACCATGCTGATTCCTATATTTTTTTAAAAGATACCGTTTATATAAACAAAACTCTTGCCGCAATAAAAGTTGTACCTGAGATCACAAAAAAAATAGATTCTCTGATTAAGGACGATGGTGCACAGCGTAAGCGCCTTAATTTTCTTAAAGAACATGCTGGCAAATTCTGTGATTACAGCGAACGCCTCTCACGGCCAGCGACTTTGATTAATCCGGGAGCCGTAAACGCACTCTATAAACGAAAAAACGAAGAGATTGCTTCGATGATCAAACTAATCGGTGAAATGAATAAACTGGAAGATCAGCTGATGTACACGCGTCTCCAAAGCCGCGACAATTATATGCAGCAGGTTTACCGCTACAACTGGATTATTATGCTTGTTGCCGTAGTTTTTCTTTCCTCTGCGTTCGTGCTGTTAGACCGGGAATTGCGAAGAAATAAGTTCTACCGGGTTGATCTCGAAAACAAGATTGAGAACCTGAATCGCTCTAACAGTGAGCTGGAACAATTTGCCTATGTTGCATCACATGACCTGCAGGAACCGCTGCGAAAAATAAGATCTTTTTCCGACAGGCTTGTGGCAAAATATAAATCTGAGCTTTCGGGCGAGGTATTTCAGATGCTGGAAAAAATAGATAACTCAGCCCAGCGGATGCAAAATCTGATCAGTGATTTACTGTCTTTTTCACGAATTGTAAAAACGGGCACCGAAGCTAAAATCATCAACTTAAATACATGTCTTTCCGAAGCGAAGTCTAATCTTTCCGAAGTGATCATGGAAAATAAAGCTTCCATCCATAGCGAATCACTTCCCTCGGTGGAGGGATATAATTCGCAAATTGTTCAGTTATTTCAAAATTTGCTATCCAATTCTATAAAATATCGTCATGAGAATGTCAGACCTGTTATCCGGATTACGCACAGACTTGTAGACGGAGAAATAATTCCTGGCGTAAAACCTTCTCATCAGGATATCCAGTTTCACCAGATAAAATTTGCAGATAATGGAATCGGTTTCAAAAAAGAATTTGCAGACAAGATTTTTATTATTTTTAAAAGGCTGCATGCGAGAAATGAATTTGCAGGAACGGGTATCGGACTGGCAATCTGCAAAAGAGTAGTGTCGAATCATAACGGATATATTTTCGCTGAAAGTACGGAAGGCGAAGGGTCGAATTTTTATATATATTTGCCGACAGAATCCATGCTGACCTGACTAACCTGAAATTGTCATAATGTTTGAAATTAATTTCCCTGGCGTTACATTCTGATTATCCCTCATGAATAACGGACAAATTTTGATGGCCGACGATGATGCGGATGATCGTTTCCTTGTGCAGGCTGCCTTTGAAGATAATGACCTGATCAATAGAATTGTCTTTTTCGAAGACGGAGAGCAATTACTTGAATACTATATCGCAGAAGAAAATCAAGATGCACCTAATCTGATTTTCCTGGATCTTAATATGCCAAAAAGGGACGGAAGAGAGGTGCTGAGAGTGATCAGAAAAAATACAAAGTGGGATGATGTGCCGATCATAATTTTCAGCACATCCAATGCTCCTGATGATGTTGTAGCTTCTTATCAGCTTGGAGCAAACTGTTATATTGTGAAACCTTCCAGTTATGAGGAACTAAAAGATCTCGTGCTAAACGTACACAAGTTTTGGTTACAGCCAAAAGCTATCTCCTGCTAGTTAGAGATTGACAGTAGACTTCTGGGCCATAACTTTATCTTCGGTTTCTTCCGTGGCATTTTTAATCCATTTCAAACCCTTCAGTAAAATCTCCCTGCCTTCTTCAACACCATGCTTCAGAATTACTTTTTCCACGATAATCGGCGCCAGAAAATTGAAGGGAACGGGTAGTCTTTTCAATGCGGTTTTAGCAAGCATTGCTCCCATACCAAGTTCAACACCTTTCCCTGCAACGCCGCCGGGAGCAGATACAGACAACAGATCTTTTGTGTAAGACGCAGCTGAAAGAATTGAGTGCTCAGCTTTTCCAATCGTTTTATTTTTCATGATTTTATTTAGTTTAGATTTTTATCCAGGCAACATGAATGTCACCCGGATAAATGGTCTTTGTTGTGCTATTCAGCTGAATTAGTTATATCTGCTCACCTCATCGGCAGCGTCGTCCGCAAGTTCTTCTGCTTTATCTATAAGGTCATCTTTATATCGCTGGCCTTTATTTTTTAACTCTTCTGCAGAGCTAACTGCTTTTTCTTTGCTTTTTTCAAGAGCCTCTATTAACTCGCTTGCAAGGCTATTTGTTTTTTTCTTGATCTTCTTTCTTGTCTGTGTTCCTTCTTCAGGAGCGAAAAGCATTCCTATCACTGCACCTGCCGCTGCTGCGGTCACTATTCCCCAAAAAACTTTACCGTTTATCATGACAATGAATTTTAAATGATAATAAATTTTAAATTATATTTTCTCTATACTTAAAAACTTGTTCCGCAAAAAATCTCAAATAAAAACCTTCACATAAACAACTGGTTATCAACTATTTATTTTTAAAAATATAACAATTCAAAGATAAAATTGACCACAAAACGCAGTTATTCAAAATTATTACTACACAAAGTTGGAACAGGTTTCTACACTATGGGTAACCTTACAACTTGGCTTGCCTTTTGAAAAATGTTTTGCGCTTCTAATCTCTTTTTAATGGCAAGATTATTGTTAAAACAAATTGTAATTCTGTTGAATACACTTGGAAAATAAGCTTTTTGTAAAATCTGTCCACAACTCAACACTTTCCTAAGTTACATATTATAGATTAAGAATTCTGACCATGAAAATTGTAATTATTGAGGATGAAAAAGATTTGGGGATATTGATGCGTAATTTTCTGGTTAAACAGCTTAACGTAAAAACTCCTGACACGGTCAGGATCGCTACTACACTTACTGAAGGAAAGGCCTATATTAATCAATTAAACCCGGAATGGGTCTTCATTGACAACAATTTACCAGACGGAAAAGGCATCAATGAAATTGAGCACATCAAAAAGTCAGGTGATGAATACAACAGAAAGGTGGTAATGATGAGCGCCATGACCAATCTTCGGGAAGAGGCTCTAAAAAAAGGAGCGGATTATTTCCTGGATAAGCCGATCAGTTTTGTCGAAGTAAAGAATCTTTTCAACTCTCAGGAGGGCTGATTTTTTAAAAAATCCCCATAAATAAGCTGTAAATTCCCCATGTGAGTAGATAAATCGCACGTCTGTGGAGCTTTATTCACAGTAAAAACAAGTCACTTTACTTATACAAGTTTTAACTGAGAACAGGACATTTCGTTCCGCTCTTACCTTTTCTACCAGGCATCTTTACTTTCTGAGATTTGTATGTAGGCTCTTTCTTCTTTGGAGAATCTTTCTTTTTTGAATACGGAAGAAGTTTAAAATCATATTCAGGAATAAAATAATCTTCTTTGTATTCCGCTACCGGTAAAGGCATATAGTGCCGTCCCTGAAAAGCCAGCGTGTCGTATTCGTAATCGTACAGATAAAGTGTTACAAATCCATCCCGACTGTATTTAATAGCAATATCCGAATAAGGCCCGTCGTCTCCCGCGGATGCAACGAGTTTCATCATTTCCTGTTGTTTCCCTTTCATCAGAATTGCCAGATTATACTGAAAAACCCGATGCAGCGAGTCTATCTGAATAGCAACACCAAGATAGTATTGTGCATCTTTCATGCGCTGCTGACCGGCATACATCACAGCCGTATTGTTTAAAGCACTTTTATCCTGATAACTTTGGTAACTCAGAGAAGCCTCGTCATATTTCTGCCAGTATCGGTATACGTTCCCTTGATTAACATTGTAAAACTTCCTGGAAGGAGCAACCTGCATGGCGGTCTGAAAATCTTTAAACGCACCATCATATCTGGTGTTTGCATCATCAATCTGGCGTCTTTGTTCGTGACGGTTCCCCAGATATGCCTGCACAATCCCATGGTTGTTATGCAGATAAGGAAGATCCGGATTTTCTTTGACCAAACTGTCAAACAGCGCCATTGACTTGTCCAGCTGGTCATTTTCCAATAATACGACACCCCATCCGTTCTGTGCTTTGATATTCTCCCGGTTCAGCGAAATTGCTTTTTTGAATACATCATAGCCTTTTTTGAACATATCGAAATGCAGCAGCAAATTTCCGTAATTGCTCCACATGCGGTCGTATTTTTGTTCATAATTTAACGCTTTTGCCAGAAACTGCCCGGCTTCAGAAAATCGCTTCTGGTCGATCATAATACTGCTCATTCCGGCCAAAGCCTCATAACGCGTTCCGTCCAACCGGATAGCAGCAGCAAAATCTTCCTGGGCTCCTTTGGAATTTTTTAAATAATAACGGGCAAATCCTCTCGTCACGAACAGATCCGCATAAAACTTATTATCAGGATCCATAAGCGACTCAGCCTTTTTGAAATCCAACAGGCATAAATCAAATTTCTTCATCCCATACTGCGATACGGCCCTTCCAAGATATGCCGGCAAATAGGAAGTGTCCTTTTTAATCGCCCGGTCGAAGGAATTATAAGCCAGCTGATATTCGTGATTCGACAAATGTGTATTACCGATTCCTGACAACAATGAAGGTGTTTCCCGTTTAAGCGTAGACGCCATACGGTAATATTTTTGCGCTTCAAGTACCTGATTTAAACCGTAGTAGGAATGTGCAAGACCCAGATAAGCATCTCCTCTGAAAGTTTTATCTTCACTTTCAAGATATTTTTGAAAAATAGAAACTGCGTTCGAAAACTGATTCAGCGAAAGTAGCGCATTGGCATACCGGATCTGAGCTTTCGGGTGCCTGCGTGCTACTTTTTCAAAATCTTTTACAGCCTTTTTCTGATTTCCAGTCCTCATATACAGATCTCCGCGTTGCAGTCTGTAAGCCATAACCTCATCTTTCTGGCGAATAGCGGACGTGAATTCGTCTACCGCTTCAGGATAAAATCCACTCAACTTTTGCATCAGCCCGATATTGTAATTGTATTTTCCAGCTGAATTTTTCTGTTGACTTCCCTGAGCGAATGACAGTCCATCTGAAAACTTTTTTTGTTTCCCGTAGGAAACCAGCGAATTTACAACACCAAAAGAATTGCTTGGCGTGTCGGTAAAATCAGTTCTTGCCGCATCATATTTACGGTTTAAAAGATTGAACAAGCCCCGGTTGTACTTTGCCAGAACGTCAGCTTCAGACAATTCCAGGCCTTCCATGATGTGAAGTGATTTGTGATAACTTCCCGACAAAGCAAGAATTATAGCTTCATTGTTGAGTCGCTGAACCGAATCAATCGGCATGTACGACTGCTTGTGATATTTGAGGAATTCTGTTTGAAGTTCGCGAAGTTGCCGCTGATATTCAGGAGCTTTCAGCAAAGCCGGGTTATTTTCTTCAAAAGATCGGTTGAAGGTTTCCAGCAGTTCTTTTAGGTTTCGCTGACAAACACTAAAATCCTGCGCTGATGCGGGATGGTTTAAAAGTACCAAAAACACCATCGAAAATACTACGCTCCAACCTAACCAGACGAATTTTCTTATCATGATTTATAAGACACCGAGGTCACTAACCTACTATAAATCAAGAACATTAGCAATTAATAATTACCCACCGTTCAATAATAACGTTTTTATATAATTTTTTCTTATAATAAGAAAACTTATAGTCGTAGTAGTTTTATGTTTCGATACCAAACGGTACTACCCCAATCCTGTAACCCAATCTTTCCATTATAATTGCCCTTCGAGATTGGGGCTTCCTTTAAACCACTTTTTGAAACCCGGTCCTTCCAGTCTTTTCCGGCAAGATCATGTTCCTGCACAATAAAACCATTTTGAAGTACAGTCAATTTATTTTTTCGGAGGATGAAATGAATCTGGTTCCACTCCCCTTCCGGATTTCCTTCACGCAGACGAGCGTTGGCTATACCAAAAAAGTCACTGGCCCGATGTGTATTTTCCTTTGCACCTTCGTAAATTTTATCGTCAATAACCTGCAATTCTAGGCCGGTATCGTGCATATTTTTATATTTTGCAGATTCTGTTACAAAAAAGAAAATCCCACTGTTTGCATATTTACTTACTTTCCATTCCGCTTTAAATTCGAAATCACCAGTAACCGACTCATCAATTACGATATCTCCTCCGTTTTTTGCCTTGTTGCCGGATCGTTCAGGAACATTCAGTTTAATTGCTCCCTGTTCGATAATCCATGCCGAACCGATCGTGCTTCCGCCATAGGCGTGCCATCCTTTCAGATCCTTTCCGTCAAACAAGAGTTTCCAGCCATCCTTCTTCTCTTTTGCTGTTAGGGTATTAAGATTTTGACCGTAAGATTTGAATACAATGACGCTCAAAATCAGGAAGAGCAGCGAAATTCTTTGCATATGCAGAATGTAATTTTATTGATCCGAAATTAAAGGAAGCTTTCCGGATCAATAAAATACTGTTTCATCTGGCAAATATTATTTTTTTACGGTTTCATTTGCAGGCACGAATAACCGCTCTTCGTTGATAAAAATTGTTACTTCCTGATCCGATGTATTTTCAACATGCACTCCCTCCTGCGTTACCGATATTTTCAACCAGGAACCACGGAATCCAAGGCGGAATGAATACGAACTCCACTGTTCAGGAATGTATGGATTTAGATGTAAAAAGCCATCTTTGACACGCTGGCCGGCGAATCCCTTCACGACACTCATCCAGGTGCCTGCCATGGAGGTGATATGCAATCCGTCTTCTGTGTCATTATTATAATCGTCCAGGTCAAGCCGCGCTGTTCGCACATACATTTCGTATGCCTTTTCTTTCAAACCGGTTTTGGCGGCCAAAATAGCATGAACACAAGGCGACAGTGAAGATTCGTGGACAGTCATCGGCTCATAAAATTCGAAGTTCCGTTTGATGTCATCTACCGTAAAATCATCCTCGAAAAGGTACAAGCCTTGTAAAACATCAGCCTGTTTAATAAAACATGAACGTAAAATCCTGTCCCACGACCAGTTTTGATTGATGGGACGCTGATCTGCAATATCGGTTACAGACAATAGTTCCTTATCCAAAAATCCTTGCTGCTGTAAATATACCCGCCGCGCCGGATCGTATGGAAAATGCATAAATTCGATGATATGTTTCCAGTCGGCCATTTCTCCGTTCAAGTCAAAATTCGTCTGGAAAATAATTTCGTTCAGCCGCTGCGTTTCCTTTTCCCACATTTTATTGATGACTTCCAGGGTGTAGCGAAGTGTCCAGCAAGCGATATAGTTAGTATACCAGTTATTATTTACGTTATTTTCGTATTCATTTGGCCCTGTCACCCCTAACATCACATACTGATTTGTTTCTGTCGACCAGGTGATGCGCTGTTTCCAGAAACGTGATATACCAATCAACACTTCGAGCCCAAACTGCGATAGATAACTTTCATCTCCGGTATAGCGCGTATAATCATAGATCGCAAAAGCAATAGCACCGTTCCGGTGAATTTCCTCAAAAGTTATTTCCCATTCGTTATGGCATTCCTCACCGTTCATGGTAACCATTGGGTATAAGGCCGCACCATTTTTAAATCCTAGTTTCTCAGCATTTTCAATGGCTTTTTGTAAGTGTTTGTGGCGATAAACCAGGAGATTCCTGGCTACCTTTTCCTCCGCAGTGGATAAATAAAACGGGATACAATAAGCTTCTGTGTCCCAGTAAGTGCTACCGCCGTATTTCTCGCCAGTAAACCCCTTTGGACCGATGTTCAGGCGTTCGTCTTCGCCGGTGTACGTTTGTCCGAGATGAAAAATATTGAACCGGATTCCTTGCTGCGCTGCGATATCACCTTCGATAGTAATGTCGTTTTTTTCCCACTTTTCAGCCCAAGCCTGACTGTGTTCCGCATACAATTGCGCAAAGCCTTTTTTGCAAATTTTAGAAACATAGGCTTTTGCTTCACTTAACAAATGCTCATTTTCATAATTGGTAGACGACAGATTAACCGCATATTTAAAAACCGTCAGTTCGTCACCTTCCTTCACATCGATGTGAACAACACCCGCGACATATTTTTCCCGGCGGGCAGGCAAAGATTGATAATCCGTTTTCAGCCCATTGATTTTAATGTCAAAGGCCATACCGGTAGCGACCTGAAACTGCTCAACGCCGTAAGGATTTTCCTTGGTTTCAAGAATTAAATAACCTTCTGAAAAACTGGTTTCCTTATGTATTTCATTCCAGAATGTTTCGTCATAATTTGAATCCCGATTGCTTATATTTCCATCGAGATAGGGTGTAATGGTAATAATATCCGTAAAATCCAGTGGTGTGAGAGAAAACTGAATTGCTCCGGATTCATCATCAACCATATTACAAAACCGTTTTGAATAGATTTTAAGCCTTCTTCCGCTCGGCAGTTTGACTACTGCATTGCGTTCCAGGACTCCTTCCTTCATATTCAGTTCCCGGCGAAATTCCTCGACCAGGCAAGTATTCAAATCCAGAACCTCCTCACCTATTTTGACATCGATACCAATCCAGTTGCAGGCATTCAGTACTTTTGCAAAATAATCCGGATATCCATTTTTCCACCAGCCTACGCGTGTTTTATCCGGGAAATAAACGCCGGCGACATAATTGCCCAGCAATGTTTTTCCTGAATAACCTTCTTCGAAATTACCTCTTTGTCCCATCCTGCCATTTCCCAGACTCATCAGACTTTCTGTAATTTCATTGTGAACCGCGTGGAAACCTTCTTCCACAATACCCCATTCGTCGTGCGTTATGTAGTTTTTCATTTTATATGGGTCATCAACTTTCGCATTTTCAGCAATCGCTGCATTTTATCGGATTTGAGATAATTACTTCAACTTTCCAAAAAGGTCACTAACCGTAACACCGTCAAAACCTTTGATTACCAGATCTGCTTCGGTCAAAACAGATTCCTCACCAATGCCTATACCGATCATTCCCGCCGCTTTTGCAGACTGAATTCCGGCAACCGCATCTTCAAAAACGATGCAACGATCCGGGGAAACTCCCAGATCCCCGGCGCCCATCAGAAAAACCTGCGGATCAGGTTTTCCTTTTGTTACGCGGTTTCCATCCACCAGCGTATCGAAATAATCGAGCATACGCAGGTTAGTAAGAATGGTTTTGGCATTTTTGCTGGCCGAGCCCAGTCCGACTTTTATTTTATCTTTTCTTAATTCATCAAGAAAATCGCGCACGCCCGGCAGTGCATCATCGGGTGTGATTTGTTTGCAGAGTTCCAGATAGCGAACATTTTTTTCAGCGGCCAGTTTTAATTTTTCTTCCTCATCAAGTTTCACGCCACCGATTTTCAGAATAATTTCCAACGATTCCATCCGGCTGATTCCTTTCAATAACTCGTTTTGTTCCAGGGTCAAATCGAATCCGAGCTGATTGGCAAGTTGCCGCCACGCAAGGTAATGGTATTTGGCAGTATCTACGATCACTCCATCCAGATCAAAAAGGCAAGCTTGAACAGTCGGCATATCATTTTTTAATTTAATATCTTGCAAAATAGTAAAAAGAGCGTTTTCACTCATGTAGTCAAACGATATTTAAAAAAAGTAATTCTATAATCATTAATATATCGAAACTTTATGGCCGGCAAGTTGTTTAAAAACCATTGCCGGTTTCATCAACATATTATAAATTATCACTCCGTTTGTAATATGTGTCCTAAATAACACAGAAACGAATTATGCCTGCTATCAACCGAGATAAATTTGTCGTCTATCAGATTTTTACAAGATTATTTGGTAATCAGAATACAACTAACAAAGTATACGGAACTATTGAAGAAAATGGTTCAGGAAAGTTTAATGATATTACTGATGTCGCTTTGGATTCGATCAGAAATCTGGGGATCACGCATGTCTGGTATACCGGTATCATCGAACATGCGACGCTGACGGATTACAGCACCTACGGAATTTTGCCGGATCATCCGCTCATTGTAAAAGGTATGGCCGGGTCGCCTTATGCGGTAAAAGATTATTATGACGTCGATCCTGATCTTGCCGTCGATGTCCGGAACCGGATGCAGGAATTCGAAGCGCTGATTACCAGAACGCATCAGCAGGGCCTGAAGGCCATAATCGATTTTGTTCCTAATCATGTTTCGCGGCAGTATCATTCGGAAGTAAAACCAGCTGGTGTTCGTGATTTTGGCGAAGACGACGATGTTTACACTGCCTTTAAACCTGATAATAATTTTTATTATATCCCAAATCAGGATTTCATTGTTCCCGAAGGCCATAAACCGCCGGTTAATGTGACAGGGCCTTATCAGGAAAGTCCTGCCAAGGCAACAGGAAATGACGTTTTTAAATCCCAGCCGAGTCAGTACGACTGGTATGAAACGATCAAATTGAATTATGGTGTCGATTATCTGAATGGCCGCAAAACCTATTTCGAGCCAATTCCGTCGACGTGGCGGAAGATGTATGACATCCTTCTCTATTGGACTGAAAAAGGCGTGGACGGCTTCCGTTGTGATATGGCCGAAATGGTTCCGGTGGAGTTCTGGGGTTGGGTAATACCTGAGATTCAGAAATTAAATCCGGATATTGTTTTTATCGCCGAAATATATAATCCGGCGGAGTATCACAATTATATCAAAAACGGGAAATTTACCTACCTGTACGATAAAGTAGGTTTATATAATTCGCTCCGTCACTTAATGGAGGGAAACGGAAGTGTGGAAGATATTACCAGGATCTGGCAGCAGGAATCCGGTGATATTGCTGAACATATGCTCCGTTTTCTCGAAAATCATGACGAACAGCGCATTGCTTCCCGATACTTTGCAGGAGACACCTGGATTGCAATTCCCGCAATGACGCTAAGCGCTACTTTGCATACGGGGCCGTTAATGATCTATTTCGGGCAGGAACTAGGTGTTAATCCTGTAACCTCAGAAGGCTTTCAGGGCGAAGACGGGCGTACTACCATATTCGACTACTGGGGCGTCACAGAGTTCCAGCAATATGTAAACGGAGGAAAATACAATCTTGAAAAGTTGAATACCGACCAGAAGAAATTACGTTCGTTTTACGAAAGTCTGAACAAATTCGTGATGAAGAACGAAGCAGTTTATGCAGGCGGTTTTTATGATTTGCAGTATATCAATATCGATGGACAAAGCGCTGATTACGATAAAACCAGAGTTTACAGTTATCTGCGCTATACGGATAATCAAAAACTGCTTTTCTTCTATAATTTCGACCTTAAACGTACAATACATACCAATATACGCATTCCGGAACAAGCCTGGACTGATACACTAAAGTTGAACGCGACTGTTTCCTACACATTAAAACAGGTTTTTCCGTTGCTCATTTTAACACCCAATATCCGGCCGTCTGAAATTACCTCAACAGGTATTCCTGTAACGTTGCCACCTAATTCCGTGTATGTTTACGAGATTGTAGAAAAGTAGAGATTAATAACAGCCGAAAAAGGCAAAGTCGTGTAAAATCACCTCGGCTTTG
Source organism: Dyadobacter koreensis (assembly GCF_900108855.1). Taxonomy (GTDB): domain Bacteria; phylum Bacteroidota; class Bacteroidia; order Cytophagales; family Spirosomataceae; genus Dyadobacter; species Dyadobacter koreensis. The sequence goes on along the minus strand of NZ_FNXY01000002.1, from coordinate 453,703 downwards.
CCTTTTTTCATTTAGAGATTCACAGAGTCATTTGAACTATCCCAATACAATTTTGCACAATTGGTTAGCATTACCTATCTCTTGCGAAAGAATGTCTAAATTTACTTTAAGGGCATGCGAATTATAGAGAAGGCTTGCTTATCACCAAAGAGTTATTGATTGAAAACAACGCTAGAAAAATACGGTTTATATTTCTCACGATCGACTTCGGCAGAAACGCACTTTACTCATTGTAAACGCCAAAATTTCAACACATTATGAACAGCGTTTCGACACAAAGCCGTCTCAACTATTTCGGAAAATTTATCGAGATTATCCGTAGTTCTTACAAAGCAAAAACAAAGGATAAACCTTTTGAAGAAATTCTGGGCAATATCCTGATGGACCGAAGAGAAAAAGATCTTTTGGCAGAGCAAATTTATTCAATCCTTTTCTCTACCAAATTCGTCTCACTTTTGACCGAAGCTGAAATCGGTTCGAATAAAGGTTTTTTTTCAGATGCTTCCACAAGGTTAAGTTATAAATTTCTTCCTCCCGTCGATGATCCGGTAGAATTGCGGACGCAGTTCGACAATTTCTTTGACGATAAAAAAGATTATCACTGGGTACAAGCAATTCCGGATGAAAACTGGTATCATTTCTTCGCAGATATTTTTCGTGAGATCAGTCCGGCTCTGGCAAAATATATTGAACGGGAGCTGCTTAATTCTATTTTGGTGCTCGCCCAACGTGCTGCTAATCTGGGAATTGAGCCGGAAGTGGTTTCTAAAATCCCACGAATTGATGATCTGGATTCTCCATTTCTGGGGTTGAACAGGGAAGTGATGCTGTATGTGGAAAAGACGCTGAATCAATACAATTATAACGAAGAAGGCCGGGATAGTGACTACAAGCACATTTTGGTGATGATCAGCCAATGTAAAACACAGGTTAGTTATATTTATAAACATAAAGATGTTTTTGGGATCAGTCTCCAGCTGACCTACATGATGCGCCAGCTGGAACAATACCTGAAACGGTTGTCTCAGCTGCTTGAACTGCTTCAAACCGATGATAAACAAAGGCAGTGGATGATAGTTACCGATCTGTTTAAAGAATTTGTTTATGCTGAAAATACGAAATACAGTCTTCGGAAGCATTTTTCAATCAATCTTCAGTTACTGACTTTTAAGGTAATTGAAAATACATCCAAAACGGGGGAACATTACATTTCTTCCGACAGATCAGGGTATTGGAGATTATTCAGAAAAGCACTTGGCGGAGGCATTATTGTTGGGCTGCTCTGCTGCAATAAGACGCGGCTGTATTTTCAGCATTTACCAATCTTCTGGGAGGCGTTTTTTTACAGTCTGAACTACTCCATTGGTTTCATGATCATCCATATTCTTGGCTTTATCATAGCAACCAAACAGCCGGCAATGACCGCTTCGACGATTGCGGCGAATCTTAGCAATAACGGGCAAAACCCGAATTGGCTGGAAACTACCACGCAGCTTTTGATACGGCTTGTCCGAAGCCAGTTTATATCGCTCGTCGGAAACGCGTCGATTGCCTTTCCGGTAGCATATGGACTGGATTGGATATACTTTTATTTTAATGGCTTTCATATTGCCGATCCGGCCAAAGCGCATAAACTTATAGGCGAATTAAACGCCTGGGAAAGTCTGGCGATTCCTCACGCCGCTCTTGCCGGAGTGTATCTGATGATTTCCGGATTGATCGCAGGATATTATGAGAACAAATGGATTTATAACAAATTTTCACTGCGTCTGATAAATCATCCGGGATTAATCCGCATACTCGGACAAAAAAGATTAAACCGGGCAGCAAATTATTTCGAACATAATTTTGGTGCACTTGCCGGGAATTTCGCGCTCGGAGTTTTCCTTGGATCCACAAGTGCAATTGGTTTTACGTTTGGTTTACCCCTGGACATTCGCCATATCACCTTTGCCTCCGGAAATTTTGGTATCGCTTTTGCGGGCTTGAATAGTCATATTTCTACCGATCTATGGATAAATTCTGTTATCGGAATTACCTGTATAGGTATCATGAACGTATTGGTCAGCTTCGGACTTTCGATTGCATTTGCATTAAAATCCAGAAATGCGAAATTTAGTGAAGTAAAGAGTTTACTGGGAAATCTTTCATGGCAATTTTTCCATCACGGCTCTGCTTTCTTTTTTCCGGTAACCGTATCTGTGAAGGAAAATGACGAGTTGCCGGAAGCTTTCAGTAGCAAATGAAGACGTAAATTGGCAACGTACTATCAAATAAGTGACGATATATCTAAAATGTGAATAAATTTGTTCTGGGAGTTATGAAAATTAAGTTTTCAACGTTCTGATGCATAAAATGGCACACATTTTAATATCTTGTTTTTAATTCATTCTATTAAAGGTTATCACGTTATGAACAGCGGTAAATTATTACCTGCAATGAAAATAAATGTCACCCTTTTATCATTACTGACGTTTTCATTTTTAATCTTTTCTGCGAAAGATTCCGAAGCGCAATCAACAACACAAAAGGTCTTCGCACAAAAAATGGATCTTCCTGGAAATGGTGATCTTGGAACGCAGGTTTTACGAATGGCTGAATCTTTTTTGGGTACCCCATATGTGGCAAGCACGCTGGAAGGAAATCCAACGGAAAGACTTGTCTGCAGATTTGACGGGCTGGACTGCACAACGCTTGTAGAAAATTCGATAGCACTGGCAGTGTCCAGACATGAAAACCTGAACTACGAAGGTTATAAAACTGAACTTACCAAAATACGTTACCGCGATGGTATCATTGATGGCTACCCTTCCCGTCTTCATTATGTTCTGGACTGGATGTATGAAAATGAAAAACGTGGATTATTAGAAGATATTACCAGTAAAGTTGGCGGTGTGCCTTTTAAAAAGGATATTAACTTCATGAGCACACACGCGAATTTTTACCCGGCTCTTGATGCAACAGAAGTTTGGGAAAAAGTGAAGGAACAGGAAAATATTATCAACAGCAGGGAGCATTCTTACATCCCAAAAGCGGCTTTGCAAAAAGCAGAACCACTTCTCAGGGACGGCGATATTGTAGCTTTCACCTCATCAGTGGAAGGTCTTGACTGTAACCATATGGGTATCATTACAAAAATCGGCAGCCGCGCCTACCTGCTTCATGCATCTCTGGCTGGTAAGAAAGTAATTTTATCTACCTTGCCACTGGCTGAATATGTCGCGTCCGTTCCCAAACATACCGGGATGATCGTGGCCCGCATGACAGAACAATAAACAATGAACGAATTTCTGGAATTACTGGATTATAAAAATTCTCCGTGGCTGATCATCCTGGTTGCAGGGCTGATCGGATTGGTACTGAGTGCGATCATAGTAAAGGCAATTGCGATTACTGCGCGAAGAAAAGACTGGCCAATCATCAAAGCAATTCATCAGAATCAGACAAATGTTCTGCATTTTTTTGTTCCTCTGCTGGTTATCACGTTGATTACAAAAACCTACATCCTATCTCATCCGAGGTATGAATTTACACACGGCATAAGCAAAATCGCACTGATAGCAGTGAGTACCTGGCTTATGACACGGATCGTAATTATTGTTGAAAAAATACTGATCGACAAACTGGATTTTGACCAGCCGAACAATAACGAAGCTCGAAAACTTTTTACCAAAATCAAGTTTGTAAAAAGAATAATTATTATCCTGATCGTCGTTATCGGCGTTTCTATCCTGCTTTTAAGCTTCGACAGTGTTCGGCAATATGGTGTCGGGATTCTGACTTCTGCGGGTATTTTCAGTGTTATTATCGGTTTTGCAGCCCAAAAATCTCTTGCCAATTTATTGGCAGGCATCCAGATTGCGTTCACGCAGCCTATCAAGATAGACGACGTAGTAATTGTTGAAGGGGAATGGGGGCGAATCGAAGAAATAAATCTTACCTACGTGGTGGTTAATATCTGGGACTTGCGAAGGCTGGTGTTGCCTATCACTTATTTTATCGAAAAACCATTTCAAAACTGGACACGGAACGACAGCAGTCTGATCGGCACCGCATTTTTCAATCTGAACTATCAAACTCCTGTTGAAAAACTCCGGGAAAAGCTTCATGATATTCTTCTTAATACACCGCTGTGGGACGGAAAATCCTGGGCTTTGCAGGTAACGGATACACAGGCACAATTTATGGTAATCCGTGCCTTAATGTCAGCACGGAATTCTTCGCAGGCTTTCGATTTACGTTGTCTGGTCAGAGAAAAGCTAATTGAGTTTATCTGCAACGAATATCCGGAATCAATGCCCGGTTTATTAATCGAAGATAAAAAACAAGATCAGCCAGGCTCACCAGGTTAATCTGCAAGCTATAAAAAAATGGCCCTCGAAAATCGAAGGCCATTTTTTGTCTTACTACTCACCTCTCAATTTAACTTATTACAGTTAAGCATTGATTCTTTCTGGCTGCCAGCGGATGATCCGACAGCGCCCGATAGTTTTCAAATCCTATCAATTCCATCTTCCCGCCTGCCTGATCATAATTATATTTGAAGCGGGTTATATTTTCCATTACCGTATGGTCAACATAAGGAGCTTCCGAAAAATCTACCTTGATGTATTTTCCTTGTGGTATTTTTTCCAATTTTCTTTTAAGGGTAAGGTAATTTGTAAAAACTGCTGCTCCCGAAACGTTCACATAGAAAAAATCTCCTTCTGAATTGATGTCAATTTTTGGATTAAAAATGTGCGCCAATTTCACTCCGCAATAAAGTTGGATAATCACTTTCGTTAATATCCCGCAAACTATACCCACCAGTAAATCTGTGCTCAATGTTGCTATGACGGTTACCATAAAAATGATTAGCTGATCTTTGCCAATATGATAGATTTGCCTGATTTCCGACGGAGAAGCCAGACGAAAACCCGCAAATATCAGCATCGTAGCCAACGCCGCCACCGGTACCATCTCAATAATCGGAACTAAAACCAGCACAAACATCAGTAAAAAAATGCCATGAAATAAGTTCGACCATCTTGTCTTGCCGCCGTTATATATATTGGCAGAGCTGCGTAAAACTTCCGAAACCATTGGCAAACCACCCAGAACACCAGCCACCATATTACCGGCGCCCACTGCCGCCAGATCCCGGCTCGGGTCAGATTTACGTTTATATGGATCCAAAAGATCAATCGCTTTCACGGTAAGTACCGATTCAAGGCTGCCAAACAGCACGAACAGCGCAACATATTTCACAAAAACCGGAAGCAATCTTCCGGTAACCCCTGAAAAACTGGCATTATATGATAATGAAAATTCTCCAGGATTGATCAATGGTTTGAAATCCCTGAACGTTGGTTCAAATAAATGAAAGAACTGACCCAGACAGATTGAGACGATCAATACTACCAGCGCAGGCGGCATTTTCTTAAATATCGAAAAAGACAGGTATTGCCATCCAAACATGATCATCAAACCAACCAAACCTATAATTGCAATGTGGTACTCCATATTAATAATGCTGTGAGGCACCATTTCAATAAGCTCCAGAGGACCTTTGCCATTTAACTCAGCCGGAGCAACACCTACGGCCAGGTGGATTTGCTTCGACATAATTATGATCCCAATCGCCGCCAACACACCATGAACTACGGACAACGGAAAAAAATCAGCAAATTTGGGAAGCTTTAAAACACCCATAATCATTTGAAAAATACCCGCAACGACTATGGCACCGAGCGCCAAATGCCATCCTGATACCGCATCGCCGCGGCCGAGTTCATCTACTGCACCTGCAACAACGACAATCAGCCCTGCGGCCGGACCTTTGATCGTCAATTCTGAATTCGTAAAAAACGAAACTAGTATACCCCCGACAATGGATGTAAGAACGCCCATAACCGGTGGAAAATTACTGGCTCCTGCAATCCCGAGACAGAGTGGCAAAGCGATCATCGACACAAAAAAACCGGAAAGAAGATCTGCCTTCCAGTTTTCTTTGAATCCCTTGAAACCTGCGGCAGGTCTCCATGATACTGACTTCATATCCAATCAATTGAAAAATAAAACTATCGGTTAAGACAGTTCGACACGAGAGATGAAGTTTCAGCACACTCAGGAGTCATCAGAGCACAAAATTCCTTTCAGCAATTTTATGATACAAATGACCTTTAAGTTTGTTAAAGGCAGATTAACGCAAAATTAAAAACGAATTAAAAAGGAATTGAGTAATTAAAACGGGGGAAATTTGAGGATAAAAGTGCTTCCCTGCCCAACCTTGGATTCAACCTCGATACTGGCACCCTGCATGGTGATAATGCGTTTGGTAAGTGCCAGACCGATACCATATCCGGCCTTGCTCATGGTAGTTGCACTGCGATAAAATGTATCGAACACATAAGGCAATTCCGAGGCTGCAATTCCCATTCCGACGTCTTTGAATGAAATTTTGATCAGGTCTTTATGGATTTCCAGAAAAACATTGACGGTATTATTATCGGAATATTTGCAGGCATTGTCCATTAAATTCAGGAACGCTGTTTTCAAAAGACTTTCATCGCCGTAGCGAAGCAATTCTTCTTCATTTTCAGGAATCTGGTCATAATTTATATAGACGTGGTAAGCCGGATTTTTTTGCTGAATTGAAGCCTGCGCCTGCCATAAAACTTCATCAATTCTTATTTTCGAGAAGGTAACCCGAAAGGCGTGTTCCTCCGTGCGCGCGAGCTCCAGCAACCTGCTCACGAGCTCATTCATTTCCTTCGCCTCTTCCAGTACTCCCTTTAAGGCTTCTTCGTAATACTCGGTAGTTCTAGCTTTCATCAACGTTACCTCCACCTCGCTCATGATCAGTGCCAATGGAGTCCGAAGCTCATGTGATGCGTGTGAAACGAAGTTTTTCTGGGCCACAAATGCGATTTCCAGACGGTTAAGCATAAGATTAAACGTCTGTGCGAGCAGGGCCAGTTCGTCTTTTTCCCGACCTACGGTAACCTTATCATGCAAATTTCCGGCAGAAATATTGTTTACCTGCGCAATAATATCAGATACAGGCTTAATAGCATCCGTCGAAAACTGCCAGCCCGCAACACCCACGAGAACCAGTGAAAGCAGCCAGCCGATCACCAGAATTTCCCGTAACCTTTTCAGCTGGTTCGTTCCCAAATGATCATTTGCAATCGCGACAACTACCCATGGCTTTCGATGATCCTGCAAAATATGCCTGATCACAATAACTTCCTTTTTCGCGTGTTTGGTATGTATTTCTTTCCCGTTCCGGGCATCCAGAAGCATTTGCGGCGTTAACACAAATTCGTATGAGCCGCTGTTAAAAATAACGGAATCAGCTCCGTCATAAATCGTTATCTCTTCATCCAGCAGTACCGTGTTATTTTCTTTTTCAATTTTTGCAATATCCGCCTTACTAATTCTATTGCTGGCCTCGACCAACTGCGCGATCGTCTGCCCTCTTTCGTTCAGGAAAGAATAAAACTGTTTCTCCCGGTATTGATCGTAGAAATAGTAAATCGACAAACAGAAAAGCGCCATGATGGAGCCAACCAGCATGGTGAACAGTAAAGTAAGCCGGCTTTTTATGTTCATTCTTCTTTGAAAATATAACCCATTCCTACCACCGTGTGAATCAGCTTAGTACTGTAATCCTTATCAACTTTTTTACGTAAAAAATTGATATACACATCAATAACATTCGTTCCTGTATCAAATCGAATGTCCCACACCTGTTCCGCGATATCAACACGAGAAACAACACGTCCGCGGTTTCTCATCAAATATTCCAGTAAAGCGAATTCTTTGGCTGTAAGATCGATTCGGTTTCCACCTCTTCTCGCTACTTTTTCATCCAGATTGAGTTCAAGATCAGCAAGTTTCAAGATTTGACTGGATTGTTCGCGGTTACTGTTTCGTTGAGAAAGCACCTTGATACGCGCAATTAATTCCCTGAATTCGAATGGCTTTACAAGATAATCATCACCACCTGCTTCGAATCCGTCCAGCTTATCGTCGATAGTGCCAAGGGCGGTCAAAAACAAAATTGGCGTGGTCAAACCATCGTTGCGTAATTGTTTCGCCAGATCATAGCCATTAAGCACCGGAAGATTTACGTCCAGAATAATCACATCAAAACGATAATTGGAAGCCATCTTTTTTCCAACCTGCCCGTCGTATGCAAGTTCCACTTCCCAGGATTGTTCTTCAAGACCACGTTTTAAAAAACCAGCCAGTTTTGGCTCATCTTCAACAATTAATATTTTCATATCTCAACGTTATTCTGAATATTTCACCAAATGTGGCATAGATTTTAGACTTTTCATAAAAAAAGCCACTCGATAAACCGAGTGGCCTTTTGACATATATCCACACCATTAAAGAAATTGTATCCAAGCGAATACTACCTTTAATTATTATGCAAAATATAACTTTTTCTTAGTTTTAAATACTTTATTTATAAGAAATACAAAATTTTCTACAACTCTGATCAATAATAATCATTATCGTTACCAAAGTTTGAACGGTCATCAAAAGCACCGAAATCATCCTCTTCTTCCAGCTGCATTCCCTTCAACGCCTTCTTGATCAGACCGATCTGACCGGCATGATAAACGTCATGCTGGATAACTCCGTGAATCATCGTATAGTAAGAGTAGTCTCTTCCCGGTACAAATTCTTCAAGAAAACTATCATCCTCAATTTTTTCCAGCTCTGAAATAAGTTCTTCCTGTGATAAGCTTAATTCCATCTGAATGGCTTCCCACTCAAATTCGTCCACGATCGGAAATTTCTTCCAGTCCTTATCCTGGGTTTTAATATCAAATTCTTCGTCGCCCTGGATTTTCCGTACTGCAAAAATCCTCCATGTTGTCATATGGTATACGATTTCAGCGATCGAGTGCGTATTTGTGCTTAAACGTAATTCAGCCATTTTCGGCGTCACATCACGTAAAGCTTCTACAACAGACGGGCCATACCAGGCTTCTTCGCTCTCATAAGTATCGTTGAGTACATCTATGATCCTTAAAATTTCTTCTTTTGCTTCCATATATTTTGTGTTCTAAGCTCGATTAATCGGGGTATTTAAGACTTTTTAATATTACTAAAATAAAGCAACGAACAGGACAATGTCAAATAAAGTTCGGAGTCTGCAAATTCTATTCCCGAAAGATTTATTCAACGTCGTTCAGAAGGTAAATACTTTCTAAATCTTTTCCGGTTTTACAACCAAATGACTTTTCAGATAGTCACTTATAAAGAAGAAGGCATGGAAATATAAAAAATAACCGCGCTAAAATGAGAAAAATAAAATGATTCAAATTTAAAATTCGTTTATCAAATAACTAAACGCAAAGTAACGCTATGTTAAGAAAAGCATCATTTTTAATTATTTCTGCCACTATATGGCTGACCTCCTGCAGCAACGATCCGGTAAATGATTTATCTGACCTTGACTCCCAAGTATTTATTACCAACCGAGATAAAAGCGCAAATTTCAAATCTTTCAAAACATTCAGCGTGTCCGATTCGGTAACGGTCGTTCAGGATAGCAGATCGGGGACCGCCCTTACAAGTCTGGATAAAGATCTATTGTCCCGGATCATTACAAATATGCAAAATCTGGGGTATACTTATGTTGCTGTAAACAAAAATCCCGATGTTGGCCTGACTGCAGCGAGAATCACGAATACATATTTGAATGTTGCCTCAAATCCATATTCATCCTACTGGGGAGGATACTATGGTGGATTTTATGGATATCCAGGTTATTATACCTACGAAACCAGTGAAAGCTATTGGGCAATTTCTATGCTGGATTTGAAAAATGCTGATAGTACAGCCCAGCGGTTAAATGTCATCTGGGACGCCCAAATCCGCGGCGGCGGCCTTGCAAATCCTGACTATATTGATCAGATGGTCGATTCTGCTTTCGGGCAGTCTACTTATTTAAGTCTGAAATAACCCGGTAATTTACTCTGTACAAACGACCGCAAAATTTAGTGGTTCCAATTGAAATTAAAATGAAAAAATTACTCATCGCGGCGTTCCTTTTTGCTGGAATGATTCCTGTGTATGCTCAGGAACAAGCGCCAAAATTATATACGTTACCCTCTCCATATGATCGTTACACGCATTATCAGGTAACTGCGCGCTATACGGCTGCGATTCCGGTCGGATCATTTTCGAGCAATTATATTGATAAAACGTCTTTTGAAAACTATTCAATTGCTTTGGAATGGGTTTTTCAAAATTCATTCTCCGTTGGTGGTGAACTTGGATACTCTTTCTTCAAAAAGAGACTTCCCCGCGCCACGTATCAACAAAGTGATGGAAGTGAAATTTCTGCCATTCAGACCAGAACGCTCACACAATATCCGATTCAGGCCTTTGTGAATTACAATTTTGCGCCAAAGAATGCGGCGGTGCAACCCTATGTTCAGCTGAGCGCCGGTGCCAGTATTCTGGACTACACATTATACTACGGAATTCTAGCTGATCAGCAGCAAAAAATTCGTCCGACCTATGGTATTGGTCTCGGCTCTAAATTTCTATTCAAAAAAGATGGTAACTTCGGTGCAGATATCCGGGTAAAATACCAGGGAACTTCCTTCGATTATGAGTATGTAGATAAGGGAGTTTCTGCAATAAATGGCTCGGTAGGTCTGTTTTACCGCTGGTGGTAAACAAGTTCAGCAGTTACACACTTTTGTTTAATTTTCTGTTTTGAGTAAAAAAAATATTTTGTCGAAAACAACAATTATTTGGATAAGCACAGTTCTTGCCGTTTTTGCAGGAACAGGAATCTGGGCATGGAAACGGTTTGGCCCATCACAGGGAACAACCTACCAGGAGATTTCAACCTTACCAGTTGCGGTCACTATTGACTCAGCTTCAAATGCCTGCGATCTGACCGTCCGCCGTTACAAACAAATCGGCAGAGAAATGCAATTTGAGCTTGCAGCAAATGCCGGCGGACTGGCTCCATACCGTGTTGAAATTTCACAAAACGGAAAAATCCAAAGATTTGAACGCGTACCTCACAGAGTTTCCATGTGGCTTACCCTGGAAAATTTAAACCTGAATGCAGGCAAGACAACAATTAAAGTGATTAGTCTGGGGCAACCTGGCTGTGAAACGACAGCTGAATTTGAATATAACAAAACCCAGGAAAGCGAAATTCTGGCAGCTGAAAAGTGGATCAGGCAGGGCAGTAAAGACAACTGGCTTGACATTCGGCCTGTTGTAAAAAACAACAAGATATATCTTAAAGATTTTGCCAATTATCAGGACGGCCGGACGCGGGTTATCATGATTGATAATATTGTCGTGGCAGGCCTTGAAAACGGGGTTGAAGTGCAGCCTGGTTATCTTTACACGGTAACTGCCAAATGGATTGATGCTCCATATAACGATTGGTGGAATTCACTTAAAAACAGAGCATTGCGCCAGCAGAATATCTGGATTTCTCCGCAAGGTCTGAAAAAAGAAAATTCCGCGCTTACTAAGATTGATATGCCGGCATGGTTTTCTCCTTCCCGGGAAGTCAACGTGCATTTTGATACGCAGTTTCCGGAATTTCAGCCAATCCCAGGAAAACTGGTTATGCATTACCGGTTAAATAATTGGGTTTCTCCTCAGAATTATTTCAATCGAGGCGTCACGCACTTATCTGCTTTTGAAAAAAATATTCCTTATAACAAGCTTCACTGGACCGTGCCGCCAAGTTTTTTTCAGGATAAAGACCAGGAGTGGTTTGGAAAATTATCACGTGAAGAAGTTGAAAATTCTGCCAACACCGTTCCCGGATATGGGGTATATGCGTTTGATTTCGAGTTTTGGAACCAACATTATACGCCCGAAGTAAAACAACGTCTGATCTGGTTTGCTGAGCGAATCAAGAAAAATCATCCGGATATGAATTTGTTCGATTACTGGGGAGGAAGTGCTTATACGAATCAGCATTTTAATCGGATGGATAACAAAAAGCCGGCAGAATTTTTAAAAGATTATACGGATCCTCATCCAAGCCATTCAAATTTTGAGCCTTTAAAAAACGGCGACAGTTTTCAGAAAGTTTATAACATAACGCCAACTGATGTTTATCCGCGACCCACTTCTGTGGCTGACGAGCAAGGTAATACGCAGAATAATTTCACTTTGCTTTCAGGTATCCACGCCTTGCGGATTAACAAACTGATCCCGTTCCAAAAGAATAATAAATCTATATTTTACGCGTGGAACAGGCACATGCCTACATCCAGCGACCCGATTGTACCATGGTTTTTTCATACAACCAGTCCGGAAGGTGATTTGATCATGAATCAGCTGGAAATGATGCCGGCGAGCCAGGCGCTAAGCTTGTCGTTGTTTTCGCTTGTATTATTTGATGGTTATTATCTATGGCACGACAGCCAGCCGTCGGGGCGCGGCGCCAATGCGCATCGCTTCGATCCTAATGATAATGGCTGGGGAAAAGAATGGTACCCTGCCGACGGGAAAACCGATATTTCTGCTTTTTACAAAGAACAGCCAAATGGAGATTCTCCACGATACTGGGATTTCCCGACTGAGTTTTATGCACTGGGCAACTGGATGGCAAAGCAGGTAGAAGATGTTCTTGTTGGCGGTAAAAATCTGGATCTGGCTTATGAACTAAATGGGAGCTGGAAAGAACCTCAAACTGGTCAGGCTGCCCTCGTTGCCGATCGAAAAGAGCCATTTGTTTCTGCTATCGTGAAAGGAAATAAGATTGTGGTAATCGGCGTGGATTCTTTCCAATCTCCGGTTGCAACGCGAAAACTAAACATTCGCCTTCCTGACGGAACAAAAACAACGATATCACTTTACGGCAACTGGCCTTCTTTGTACCGGGGAAATTTAAAATAGAATAACGAAACAAATTAGCAGACCTAGAGATACCTGTAGAGGTATTTTTGGGTCTGTTGATTTTTAAAAGCTTCAATCCGCATACCTGCGATAATCTCGCCTACGTCCTTTCTACGGTTGCTCAGACTTATCCAGTAATTGGATTGCTTATTTCCCAAATATTGTGCGGCTTCGGGATCTCCGTGATGTTCCTTTATCGCTTCAAAAATATTTTTGTACTTGTTGTAGGGATAAGCGTGAAAAAGTTGCTGCCCGGCAATTGCATTTCTGATAACATTGTTTTGAGAAGCTCTGTATAAATAAGAAAATGGCCCTGCCAGGCAAAGCAGCATTAAACCCGTAAAAGCAAACTTCAATCCTCGGTTCGCGGCAGATCTCCCCTGTTCTGAAAAGGATAAATTCCCTCTCAAAATTGCGAAAAACAAAATCATAAATACTGGCATAGTCCCACGCACCAGCCAGTCATTTGCAAATCCGAACCGGTATAAGGCAAAGATGAGGATGATACCCAGTAAGCCATAAAAATAAAGATCAGGTACTTCGCAGCGGTTAACGATCAAATGTTTCCAAACGAACCACAAAGCAAGTATATCCAGGAAAACACAGATTGAGTAATCCATCAAAATCGGGCTTAACGGCTGGAACGTCCAGATAAAACCACGGATTGGAATACCGGCCGAGGCCAAAAAATAATTCAGGACTGGTAATGAACAAAAGACCGGAACAGCGACCGACGTAATAAAAATGGTAAGGTTTATTTTCTTCAAATTCTTAAAAAATCCAAAAAATATAAAAATCAGCAATGATGTTAATGATAGCGTTATGGTTGGAAAAACAGACCAGATCAGGATTAAGGTCAAGGGGAAAAGGCACGTAGTGATATCCCTGTTGACGACACCCTTGTAATAAACCAGCGAGGCAATCATCAGGATAGGAATTAGCTGATTGGGAGCCCACATTAACTGATTTAGCAAGTTCCATACCTCAATGAAAACAATGGGATGTGTGAAACCGACGCCGGCAACAATTCCAAAAATCACTTTTATCGTATGACCAATTCCACCGATAGCGAAGAGTAAAACCAGGCGGCCCATGTTATTTTTCAGAACTATAAACGCCATGGTTATTCCGGCGAGAACACCAGTGTATGTCCATAAAAATATAGCCGTTTCAGAGACGCCGCCTGTCAATTTTCCAATCACCGATGGAACAAGGTAGTATCCCCAGTAATAACATCCAAACGTGTCCGCACCGTCGAAATAGATAGGCCAGGGATTGTTTGAAAGGTCGAAAAATTTAGAATTGTGCCCCACGAAATCGTTAGTCTGGTAACTAAAACCTCCCACCCCACTGATGACAGTCAGGAAAAATGCGAAAATGATCAGAAAGAAAATCTGGATATATGAAAAATACACAATTCTCGTTTCCCCTGAAATTTCATTGTTTAAATAAAAGTAAAAAGAAACGACAAGGCCGGTTACCATCGGAACGGCCAGCTCCATACGAAACCAGAAAGTTTGAAATAAAAGATTTGGTAATAGCAGGTAGAACACGATAAACACCGTCAGAATCCGAACCGGTAAATAAACCACATTTTTCATAGTCGCGACTGATTAATAGTAGAAAATCTAACTGAACAGAATATGTCTTAGGGGAAAGATCACAAGGGTAATGATAAGATTTGCATACATCAGCTTTTTAGAATCAGCAATGCTGAGAAATTGGCTGCATAAGCCAAAAGCAACAAAATAAATAAAGTAACCATACCCCATGCTCCTTGATGTATCATAGACCATGTGTGCTACCAAATGATATAACACTATAAAACCGATATACCCTGATAAAACCAGCCAAGCCCTGATCCGGACAAGATAAACTGCTCCTAAAATAATATAGATGAGGAAAAATTTGTGTGTCAGGATAATCGGGATGAGTGTTCGAAAGGTAGCGTAGTAGGAAAGAATGGAAAAGTTGGCATCTTCCTTCGGTGTTGCCAGCCCGACAACTTTTGTCAGGTATAATCTGATAAAAAAATAAACCGCGTAGCTGATCCACAACGTGATCATTTGATTCTTTCTGAAAAGAAAATCGATGACAATTTTACGGTTTGAAAAGTTTTTCAGCGAGGCTGCATCTTTTTGACAAAGCCAGAATAAGGCAATCCCTATCGCCGCTATCAGCGTTCTTTCATCGGTCCAGAAAGCCGCCTGCAAAAAGAAGAAGCGAATCCAATCTTTTTTGCTTAACGCGGCAAAAATTAAAAACATAAAACTGAAAGCATCGCCCCACGCTCTGAAATCATAGACTATGGCTTGCCCTGCATTTGTTGAAATAAAGCACAAAAGAAATCCCGCAGCCAAAAAACGGATATGAGAAACGGAAAATGCTAATTGATACACTCCGAACAGAAACGCTATTCCAAGAACGAGCTGAAAAACGTAAACCGCCTGTCCGTTAAATCCGAAAATATTAAGTAAGACAGGAATCGTAAATCGAAATGCCATATTTCCTTTATGGCAACCCAACTGTTCGGCCGGACAAGGAATGTTATGAAAAAGATCACGCGCCTTTGTTAGTTGGTCGGGCCAGCAATTATATTCCAAAACACCGTTAACAAAGAAATTTCGATCAAAAACTACAAGAAAATCTTTGTTAAGATTTATTGGAAACAAGATTGCAAATGATACGATACATCCTGCAACGATCCAGCTCGTTGATATTCTACCATCATTGGAAAGTGCTATCATACTTTAAGGATGCTGATTTCTTCAACGAAAAATTTGAAAGTCCAGTTACATAATCTTAACAATCAGTATATCAACCAGATGCTAAATTTAGATACATCCAAAGATTTTTCTTTACCGTTAACTCAATTCCTGACTTCTACTCTCAAAATAGAAGTACTTTGAATAATATGTAGCGAAAGATTTTAGTACCGTTAAATAAATTAATAAACCAAAACGCTTATGGATGAATAACTTAGGCTAAAATTACTTCCACTATACGTCTGAGCTATGAATACATTTTATGTACGAATCTTATGTGTAGGTTATCTTTTGCTGGCCACTTTGCTCTTTCTCGGTAATTGGTTTTACTTAAAATATGCGCTGGTTTTCATTATCGGGCACATTTTGTATTTCGCCCTTTACTCCACACGAAATGCTGAACGCTTAGAAACGGTCATTTCCAAAAAGTCGCTGGTTTCGCTTGCAGTACTCGCATTGGTATGGACGCTGCTAATGGGTGTTGGAGGTGTTTTTTTACAGACGACCGATTTCATCGCTCATAACACTAAATTTTATGAGCTATTTCTTCACAAATGGCCGATACTGATCAAAGAACGGCAGTCTTTCTCGTGTTATTATTATGGTTATTATCTCGTGCCGGCTCTGTTGTCAAAAATCTTTGGCGACTTATCCGTCGTCACGATAATCATTTACACATGGCTAGGAATATGGTTAGGGTTAATCTGGATATATCTGCTGTTATTTAGAAAATTATGGCTGGTCGTTCTTTTGATTATGAGCGGCGGTATCATTTTTTCATTTGAACTGGCATCTCTCGCACTACTCCATGCATCCATTTCTTATAATCCTTTATTATCATTATTCATCCAGTCTCTCTATGTCCCTAACCAGGTTGTCGCGGCACTGATCACTACAGGACTTTTTCTATATTACATTAAAGATTATAGTATCTCGTTTTACGCGATCACATTGTCTTTTTTCTGGGGCGTCTTTACTGCTTTCTTACTAATACTTTTATTCGGAATAGTCCTGGTCATTGATTACCTGCGTGGAAGAAATAAAATTTCACTCAAATCTTTCCTGATAAATTATGTCTTGCCCTCAATTCTATTTCTGCCCACATTTTTGTTCTTAACTTCTTCTAATGCAATGCCGGTAAACGAATTTTATGACTTCGATTCATTTTCCAAGATGATTCCATTTCTTGACATGCTTGTCCTGGCCTTTGTTACCATCTGGCTAATGCCCGTTCAGAATGCTCGTCCGGGCCAGTTTCTATTCACACCTATTCTTGTGTTCACAGCACTTGTGCTCCTTTGCATCTTGCTTACCTACAAAATTGGAATCTACAACGACTTATATTTCCGTGGAAGCATTCCGTTATATCTGATCCTGATGGTCAACATCCTGCAAAAACTGTTCATTAAATTTCAAAATGATAAAAGCCTTCCGCTACCAACTTCACCAATAAAAATCTCCTTACACCCGTTAAGAAAATATGCTGTCGTACTGATTTGGCTTGCTACTGCATTGCTTGCATCCGTATTTCAGTTAAGTCAGTCATTGAGAAAAAATTTAGTAGCGGATACTTATAAATCCATTCCCTACAAAACTTTTCCAAATTCCTATCAGGCATTGTTGAAGCATTATGGCCAGAGCGGCGCAGACCAGTATGTCGGCAATCCCAAATCTTTCTATTTTTTATACCTGGCGCCAATTGGTAAAGAAATCAAATTGACTCGAAATCGCTAACATGATATACGATGAAAACACTTTATTCAACGGGCACGCTTGTAATGTTTCTTTTAATCTTCCTGCCGGATGCCAATGCGCAACGTTTTTTTTCTGTCGTTTTTGATAAACTTCCAAAAGATAATCAGCTTTTTGCGAGAGATGATAACAATGAGGCCGCTATTCCGATCTCCGGATTTATTGAAGTAGGTGGCTTCACGCATATGTCGGCCGCAGTTTATAAAGATGGAAAACGTGTAGGTTACACGAAAAGTGTTTTACAATATGATGCTTCCGACAAAGCCGCTTTCTCACTATCACCAAAAATAAAGGCAGAATTGTCCGAATATTCGATTGAGGTTTACGCCAGTAAAACCAGCGATTCGATTATGATGGTGAAAAGGGATAAAATTATTGCAGGTGATTTCTATGTAATCAATGGACAATCCAATGCGGCGGCCATTACTTCTTACCGGGTTGAAGCTCCTGATTATGTCAATAAATTTTCCCGGACACTCGGTCGCGTCCCCGATGAAAATCCGGGATTTACCACAGCAGATACCCTTTGGAAGACGCCCGATTGGGTAACGCCTGTTGAAGGATATTGGGGCCGGGATTTGCAACGACAAATCATAGAAACTTATAAAATTCCTGTTTGTATTATTAACGGAGCTGTGCCAGGTACAAAAATCTCCCAGCATCTTGATCGTGTTGCGGCTAACCCTGCATATCCGGGATCCATTTACGGGCATTTACTCTATCGTGTAAATAAATCACAGGCTACACGAATCCGTGCGTTTTTCTGGTACCAGGGTGAAGAAGACGCCTGGCTGGATCCGGGTAATTATCCAGGCCGGTTTGACCAGCTTATGAAATTCTGGCAAACAGACTATCCAATGGTTGATAAATTCGTCATCATCCAGATTAATATTATGGATCGCCCGCATTACGCCGCAGGAGCTCTGAGAGATCTGCAACGTATGGCCAAATATAATTATCCTAAAACAGACCATTTCACTGTGATCGGGCTGGGGCCACTGCAAGATAATGTGCATTATACCGAAGAGGGTTATGGAAAATTTGCAAGGCAACTCCGAGATTATCTAGGACCAAAAGTTTATAAGTCTGACAAGACAAAAAATGTAGACGCTCCTGATGTTCAAAAAGTTTTTTACTCAAAAAATAAAGATGCGGTGACTATGATTTTCGATGAAAACCAGACCATGAGATGGCAAGTTGACACCATTTCCAACGGAACAAAAATTGAACTGAAAAATCAGTTTTTCTTTGACGGAGACGAATCAAAGCCTGCTCCGGTGTCGAAGTGGGAAGTCAGTAATAACCGCGTCACGATTTTCTTACAGCAACCCGCAACTGCTACGAAATTAAATTATCTACCCGCTTTTAAATATGGATACTACCAGGGGCCTTTTCTACAAAACATGGCTGGCGTCGGCGCTTTTTCTTTCCATGAAGTCACGATTTATCCCGCGCTTAACGATAATACTTTAACCGCGAAAGTTTCTGAAACGAATGTAATTCAACTTACCTGGCAAAAATCAGATGAAGCCATTTTCTACGTTCTTGAAAAAAGGGCAGCGGGCGAACAAGCCTTTACTCCTCTTAAAACTTTTGAAAAAACAATCGATACATTCGAGGATCCGGACGTCGCGTTGAGCACAACTTATGTGTATCGGATAAAAAGTATCGGTTTGTTTTCCGAATCATCTTTTTCAGAAACAATTATAAAAACGATGAGCGTACTGGCAGCTGAACCAGCTTCTGATTTGGAATGGAAAGTATATCCTAATCCAACACAGGATTTTGTGGAAATAGCGTTTAAAAATAGCAGTTCGGGAATTTTAGAAGTTGCCTCGGCAAGCGGTCAGAATATTACCTCGGAGCAGTTAAAGGCAACATCAAATGTCAGAATAGATTTAACAGCCAAGCCCGCAGGCTTATATTTTCTGAGATTCAGAAAAGCAAATGGTGATATTACAACCAGGAAAATCGTTAAATTTTAGAATAAAATTCAAACGGCCACCCGCATAGCAAGTGACCGTTTGAGTTTTGTATTTTATAAAAAACTAAACTCAGGATACCCGAACATAACTTCCGAGCCATTTGATATGGCTGCTTCCATATTTCTGCATAATTTCCTGAACCGGAACATCGTTGATATGGCCAATAAATTCGACCAGAAACCAGAAACGGAAGGCTGATTCGCCGCGAAGCGGACGGCTTTCTATTTTGGTCAGGTTAATGCCTCTGTCGTTAAATTCTTTCAAAAACTCATACAAAACTCCCGGGCGGTTCGTATTAGGAAGATTTACGATTAAGGTTGTTTTATCATCATCACTTTTCTGGTTCACAACATCTTTTGAAAGAATCAGGAAACGAGTACGGTTCTGATCATTGTCTTCAATATTATCAAACAAAATCGGGACACCGAAAAGTCGTGCAGAAATCGATGAACAAATCGCTGCTGCGTCAGCTTCCTCAGCTGCCATCTTCGCCGCTTTTGAGGTTGAATCCACAGAAATAAGTTCGATTCCTAAACCTTCAAGATATTCACCGATAAACTTTCCACATTGCCTGAAAGCAATATCTTTCGAATAAATCCTTTTGATATCTTTTAACGAGTCCGACTGAGACGCGAATGTAAAATGAATTGGAAGCAATACTTCCGCAACGATCGTCAATTCTTTTTCACGCAGGAAATCCGCGGTTTCCACAACAATTCCTTCCTGATTATTTTCAATAGGGACAACGCCAAACCTGGCACGGCCTGTTTCAACACTTTCAAAAACGGAATGAATGGTTGGCAAAACGAGATATTCACTCATTCCCCCAAACCGGCTTTCCGCTGCCTGGTGCGTAAAACTTCCTTCTGGCCCCAGGTAAGAAATTCTTTCCGGCAATTCCAGATTACGGGAAACGGCAAAAATTTCAAAAAAGATAGCATCAATCGCTGGACGCGTCAGCAGCCCGGTATTCCTTTTCTCCAAACGATCCAGAATCTGCTTCTCACGTTCCGGACGATAAATAATCGAATTTGAAGAACGTTTCAGATCACCAACACTTTTAACAAGTTCCATCCTTTCATTCAGAATAGTCAGCAACTGGTCATCAAGCGCATCGATACGTTCTCTTAATTGTTGTAAATCCACAAATAATCTAATTTTTAAATCGGTCTTGTTATCTTTTTTAGGTCTCTACCAACAATTAAATGGCAATCGCAAGCTCTTCAATATTGGTTTCAATTTTCAAATTATCAATAATAAATCGCTGGCGCTCCGGTGTATTCTTACCCATATAATAAGTCAGCAATTTCTGGATCGAGGTTTCTTTTTGAAGAATAATCGGTTCGAGATGCATATCTTCTCCTATAAATTTGCCGAATTCTTCCGGTGATATTTCACCTAATCCTTTAAAGCGGGTAATCTCAGGTTTGCTTCCAAGTTTTGCAATAGCCGCCTGTTTTTCTTCATCGTTATAGCAATAAAAAGTTTCCTTTTTGTTACGCACCCGGAACAACGGAGTTTCCAGAACGTAAAGGTGTCCATTTCGAACCAGATCAGGAAAGAATTGCAGGAAAAAAGTCATAAGGAGCAAACGGATATGCATACCATCCACGTCTGCATCTGTCGCAATTACAATCCGGTTGAAACGCAGATTTTCTACACCGTTTTCGATATCCAGCGCATGCTGAAGAAGGTTAAACTCTTCATTTTCATAAACTATTTTCTTATTTAAACCGAAGCAATTCAGCGGTTTACCACGCAAACTAAATACAGCCTGTGTCTGAATATTCCTTGATTTTGTAATCGAACCACTTGCTGAATCTCCTTCCGTAATAAATAATGTGCTCTCGTGACGCAATTCATTTTTAAGATCGGTAAAATGTAATCTGCAGTCGCGAAGTTTCTTATTGTGGAGATTCGCTTTCTTGGCACGGTCATTTGCCAATTTTTTGATACCTGCCAGTTCTTTACGTTCCCGTTCCGATTGCTCGATACGCTTTTTCATGGCGTCGCGTGCCTCCGGATTCATGTGCAGATAATTATCAAGCCTTTCCTTAACAAAATCATTTACGAAAGTACGGATTGTGGTGCTGTTGGGATCCGGCGTAATGGTATTTGAACCCAGCTTTGTTTTTGTCTGAGACTCAAAAACGGGCTCTTGCACCCGGATTGCTACCGCTGCAATAATCGAAGAACGAATATCTTCCGGTGCATAATCTTTTCCAAAGTGTTCACGCACAGCCTTTACAACCGCTTCACGGAAGGCGGCCAAATGTGTTCCGCCCTGCGTAGTATACTGACCGTTGACAAATGAATAATATTCTTCCCCGTATTGGTTACCATGCGTCATAGCGAATTCGATATCTTCACCTTTCAGGTGAATAATCGGATACCGAATTGATTCTGCGTCGGATTTGCTTACCAGCAAATCCATCAGACCGTTTTGAGAAATGTATTTTTGCCCATTAAAATTAATCGTCAGACCGGCATTCAGATAGCAATAATTCCAGATCATATTATCCAGATATTGGGGGATATATCTGAAATTTTTGAAGATCAACCCGTCTGGCTCAAACGCAATGTGGGTTCCGTTTCGCTGTGATGTCGCAATTTCACCAGACTCATTAACAAGATTGCCTTGTTGAAATTCAGCATTTTTGGACTTTCCTTCGCGGAAAGACTGTACCCTAAAATAATTGGAAAGTGCATTTACAGCCTTCGTACCTACCCCGTTCAAACCAACTGATTTCTGAAATGCTCCGGAGTCATATTTCCCACCTGTATTTATTTTTGACACACAGTCTACCACTTTTCCTAATGGAATTCCACGCCCGTAATCACGCACTTCAACCCGATGCTCTGAAATTTTAATTTCGATATTTTTCCCGTTTCCCATCATGTGCTCGTCAATAGAATTATCGACAATTTCTTTTACAAGCACATATATACCATCATCAATTGAGGACCCGTCACCCAACTTCCCAATGTACATCCCAGGTCTTAAACGGATGTGTTCTTTCCAATCCAGTGACTTTATGCTATCCTCGTCGTATTGTATGCTGGCACTATTTTCCATAATCTATGAATACTCTAGTTTGGATAATTATGATTTTAATGTTCTATTTTAATATTTTGGGTCATATATCGTTACCCTATTGTACCTTTGCTCCTGTATAACTTTGGCGCCGAATAATAGAAATTCTTTAAAAATAGGAAAAATCTAATTTACTTTGCCTTAAACTAGGAAAACTAAAATTCAATTTGGGCTTGATTTTAGTGCAAAAATAAGAGCTCATTTATATTTTTTTAATGAACCGGTCGCATTTCATAGTACAATAAACTTCATATGAACACATTCAAGTTGGCTAAAAATTGCAAATTTATCTTACCTTATTTACTAAGTTTGATTATTTCTTTACCAGGCCTTTCACAGGTTGTAGCTCCACAATCTGCACCTACTAGCGCACCTACATCAACCGGAACAAATCAAAGCGGCTCTCAGTCAGGTACTCCCCGTTCTCAATCAGGCGCTCAGGGAAGCCAGGGAAATCAGGGAGCTCAGCAAGGGACACAACAGGGAAACCAGCCTGCAAATTCAAATCAGCAGTCCAATCAACAAAAGGCCAGTGACGCTCAGGCAGCCGAAAAAGCAAAAGCCGCAGCAAACAACGATCCTAACGCACCCAAAGAAGGCGCTGATCAGACTAAAATAAATACGTCGACAACCGGAACGCTTAGTGCAGAAGAGCAGGAAAAACTTGCTTTGCGCCAGAAAATCTACGGATATTCAATCTTCGCAGACAAGCAGTTCAACCCAATTCCTGATTTACAGATTGCTACACCAACCAATTATGTAGTAGGTCCCGGTGACGAACTGAACATCTACCTATATAACTACGCCGAAGCTACTTATAAAACAAAAGTTAGCCGTGATGGTTTCATAACCATCGAACGTCTTGGAAATATATACGTCAGCGGAAGAACAATTGAAGAAGTAAGAAAAATATTAATCGACAAATTCTCGAAATTCACTCCGGGACTTATCGGAACGAATGGAGAAACGGCAAGGACCAAGTTAATGGTGACGCTGGGAGAGATCAGAAATGTAAAAGTTTTTGTAACAGGGGAAGTTATCAATCCAGGTACTTACGAAATTACTTCACTTGCCTCTGCATTTAACGCGCTCTATCAGGCGGGCGGACCCAATGAAATCGGTTCTTTCCGTGATGTGCGCGTAGTGCGTGCTGGAAAAGTGGTATCGCATATGGATATTTACGATTACCTTGTTAATGGTAAAATTGACGGTGATATTCGCGTTCAGGACAATGACAATATTGTTGTAGGTTACTACAAGAAGCGTGTGGAAATTACCGGTATGGTAAAAAGACAAGGTATTTACGAATTGAAGGAAGAGGAAAAACTTGCTGATGTATTAAAATATGCCGGTGGATTTAATGACAATGCATATAAAGCAAGGGTTAAAATTGAGAGATTTACCGCAAGAGAAAGAAAAATCGTAGATGTGCCTGAGCAAGACTACGCAACGGCGGATGTGGTTACAGGTGACTTGATCAACGTTGAGACGATTCTTGACCGTATTGAAAATATTGTAACAATTGAAGGTGCTGTAATGCGTCAGGGAAGTTATTCTCTTGACAATAGCGGAACATTGAAGAAACTGATTGAAAATGCACAGGGGCTTCGTGAAGATGCCTTTACCGGAAGAATTTCAGTTTTGAGAACAAGAACCGATTTAACGATTGAAAGTATCCAGCTGAACCTAGCTGATGTTTTGAACAATAATGTTCCTGACCTTGTGCTGACTCGTCTGGATCAGGTTGTTATTCCTTCTAAATTCGATATGGCGCAATCTGCGATTGTAACTGTTGAAGGAGAAGTTAATAATCCAAAATTTGGAGAAAATGATGGCAAATATCCTTATGTTGCCAACATGACCCTGGAAGATGTTTTGGTAAAAGCAGGTGGTTTTAAAGAATCTGCTTTTACGACCGAAGTAGAAGTAATCAGAAGAAAAAGAAATAGTATCCCGGGTGCTGCAAACGCGCAAATCGCGGAAACGTTCAAATTCAATGTAAACCGAGATCTTTCGATCGGAAACAAGGAGAGCAACTTTGTTCTTCTTCCGTTTGATCAGGTGATCGTTAGAAAATCACCAAACTATGTCGAACAGCAGTCTGTTTTTCTTGAAGGTGAAATTTTGGTTCCCGGTTCTTACACAATCATAAACAAGAGCGACAAGATCAGTGATATCATCAAAAGATCAGGTGGCCTGACCGAGCTTGCTTATCCTGAAGGAGCTACGTTGCTGAGACGTACTTTTGTAAAGAATATCACGGCACCAACCGACTTCATTGAGGAAGAAGCAACTCAGGAAAGTATTAAAGAAGGCAAAATCACGGGTGATCAGCCAAACGTAAGGGAAGAATCTATTGGTATCAAATTGAGCAGCATCATGAAGAACCCTGGTTCTTTTGAAGATCTTGTTGTTCAGGAAGGTGATATTATCCGCATTCCTAAAAGACTTGAAACGGTTCAGGTTACGGGTGAAGTTCTTTATCCCACGACCGTTAAATATGGTAAGGGATTATCATTCATCGATTATATCTCTCATTCAGGAGGATTTACAACCAAATCGCTTCGTAAAAGCTCTTACATCAAATATCCAAATGGATCTGTTGACCGTACGAGAAAGTTCATGTTCTTCAATGTATATCCAAAAGTGCAGCCAGGATCAGAGATTTTTGTACCGGTTAGAGGTGCTCCTTCTCTGACGCCGCAACAAGCGATTCAGACAACGATTGGCGTGTTAAGCTCGGTAATGACGCTTATTGTTACTATTCTGGCCTTCCGTACTTTAAATTAAAAATAAAATATAATGTCGAATACGACTAATCAAGCAGCTGAGGAACAAATTACCCCCAGGGAAGTAATTTTAAAAGTAGTTGAGGCTAAAAATGCGATTGTAAAAAGCTGGAAAGCCATACTTCTTTTCATTGTACTTGGGGTAGGTATCGGATACGCGATGGACCTTTACCTGATTAAACCCAACTCATATGAAGCAACAATTGTCTTCAACATGGGTGGCGGTACTACGGGAAATGATATGGGAAACCTTGCCGGTCTTTTCGGTATGGGTGGTGGCGCAACAGATGCCAATATATTTACGGGTGACAACTTCTTTTACTTTGTTGAATCCCGTCCGGTTCTTGAAAGAACACTGATGAAAACAGTGGATGTGCATGGCAAAAAAGTCATTCTTGCCAATTTCGTGATTGATTCCAGCGGAATTAAGGAAGAGGAATGGGAAGGACGTACAGATGTACAGAATTTCCACTTTACGCAACAGAATCCTGATTCTTTAAGAGGTCAGTCGCGTATGGTTTTAAATGAACTTGTGCTTAAAATGAAGGGTACAACCGAGATCGGAGTCCTGGAACGCAAGTCTTCATTCATTTCCCTTACTGCTACAATCCAAAATGAAACACTTGCAGCACTCTGGGCAAAAACTTTGCTAAAAACGGTCGAGGAGGTTTATACGGAAAAGCAAACGAGGAAGTCTTTAACGACGTTAAAATTACTTGAACGCCGCGCCGATTCACTTGCTTACATTCTGGGCAAAAGCGAACACCGCTTAGCAAAAGAAATGGATTACAGTACGCAGCTGATTGTTCCGGAAGCCAAAATTTCGGTTAATAAACTGGAAAGGAATAACAGCTTTCTGCAGCAATTATACTACGAAGCGGTTGCAAACGCTGAAAAAATGCGGGTTTCACTTGTCAAAGAAGCACCTCTTTTCACTTTAATTGAAGATGTTAAAGTACCTTTGGATCTTAAATCTGAAAGCAAAAAGAGAGCAAAGATCGGAGCACTGGTTGGCTTAATGCTTGCCCTGATCTACGTATATGTTAAAAGTATATACCGAGCTATTTTAGACGACACTACTCAACTGCCTGCAAAGGCGTAAATAATGCAGCACACAACTACGATTAAAGCCGGAGGATCAGAAAAAGATTACTGGAAAGATTTATGGAGAAATAAGCAATTATTATTAATTCTCTCCAAAAGAGATATATCCGTTCGTTATAAACAAACACTTTTAGGCGTCGCCTGGAGTGTGTTACGCCCGATTATGACAATGACCGTCATGGTCTTTGTTTTTAGTTACGTAGCAAAATTAAAGGGTGACGAAGGTGTTCCCTATCCCTTAATGGTTTTATGCGGAATTACCATCTGGACGTTTTTTGCCAACACTTTTTCTCAGATTAGCAGCAGTATACTTATCAATTCAAATCTTGTTTCGAAGGTATACTTCCCAAGGTTGTTGATGCCGCTTAGTTCAGTCGCAGTTGGGTTTGTGGATTTTCTGATTACACTGGGAATTTTCCTTATTCTAACGGTATTTTTTCATCACCCACTCAGCTGGAATATTCTTTATCTGCCTGCTTTTTTATTACTAGCCTTCATTACCTCCATGGGTTTCGGCCTTTTCTTTGCAGTTTTGAATGTTCGTTTCAGAGACATCGGACAGCTGATTCCGTTTATCGTTCAGGTTGGCTTTTACATTTGTCCTATCGCATACAGCAGCAGACTTGCCGAGGGAACCTGGTACGAAAAATATTATAATTTAAATCCAATGGTGGGGATTATCGATGGTTTTAAATGGTGCTTGCTAGGTGATAAAGCATATTTTAATCCGAACAGCGTGTACTCTACCGCAATAATTTCGGTTGTTATTCTGATATTATCCTTAATTTACTTTCGTAAAAAGGAAAATACCTTCGTAGATCATATTTAGAAACTGTTACTTTTGGCCATGTCTGTAATCACAGCTGAAAATATCAGCAAGAAATATATTATTGACCACAAGCATAAGGCTGGTGGTCCGTCAACTTTTCGCGACGTTGTCAGTGATCTTTTTTCACGTAAGTCATCACATACTGATTACACCGAAAAAGAAGAATTCTGGGCACTGAAAGATGTAAACTTCACGATCGACCAGGGCGATCGTATCGGTATAGTAGGCCATAATGGTGCTGGTAAATCAACACTGTTGAAAATTTTAAGCCGGATTACTGAACCTAGTACCGGTCAAATTAAAATAGATGGTCGCGTTGCGAGTTTGCTTGAAGTAGGTACAGGTTTTCATCCGGAGCTTACAGGACGCGAAAATATTTATCTTAACGGCGCAATTCTTGGAATGGCGAAGAGAGAGATTAAAGAATCGTTTGACGCGATTGTCGATTTCGCAGGTGTTGAAAAATTTCTTGATACACCTGTTAAGCGCTATTCTTCCGGGATGTATGTACGTCTCGGGTTTGCCATAGCAGCACATTTAAATCCTGAGATTCTTATCGTCGACGAAGTATTGGCGGTTGGAGATACTGAATTTCAAAAGAAATGTCTGGGCAAAATGCGTGACGTTTCTGAAAGTGGAAGAACGCTTCTTTTTGTAAGTCATAACCTGACAGCCATACAGGCTCTTTGCAATAAATCATTTTACTTCGAAAAAGGTCAACTTATTGACCAGGGCGAAACTACGCATATCGTTACCAACTATTTAAGCAAAGTTTCTCACAAGAGAATGGAGCGTCACTGGGACGATATCAATCAGGCGCCAGGCAATGATCAGGTTCGGATTAAAAGTTTCAGATTGCTCGCCGAATATCAGGATAACCTGATGCACATTGACGTGCGGACGCCGATGAACTTCCAATTTGAATTCTGGAACATGGAAGAAGGTGCTAATCTGAATTTAAGTATGCACCTTTACACCTTTACTGGTGAATGTATTTTCAACGTAGGAACAGAATCCCAGCAATTTGGGAAAGGACTTGTTACCGGAGTTTGTCAAATTCCAGGGCATTTCCTAAATGATGGATCTTACGTAGTTTCCATGATGGTTGTGAAAGATACCAGTACGGTTGTTTACAACATGGAAGAGGCTCTTGTTTTTGATATCGAGGATTATCGTGAAAACGTTACCTGGTATGGAAAGTGGCCTGGCTATATTCGCCCAAAGCTTAATTTTTCTATTAGACAAACTGAACACCTGGTGAATGATTAACGTCACGAAAGCATATTTACCCGACCAGGAACAATACATCAAATACGTTCGTGAGATTTGGGATCGAGGGTACCTGACCAATAATGGTCCATTGGTGCAGGAATTGGAAGCCAAATTGAAGGAATATCTCAACGTAGATTATCTGTACTTTTGTGGTAACGGAACCATCGTTCTTCAGATCGCTATGAAAGCACTGGAAATCAAAGGTGATG
Organism: Dyadobacter koreensis; assembly: GCF_900108855.1. Lineage (GTDB taxonomy): Bacteria > Bacteroidota > Bacteroidia > Cytophagales > Spirosomataceae > Dyadobacter > Dyadobacter koreensis. The sequence goes on along the minus strand of NZ_FNXY01000002.1, from coordinate 425,016 downwards.
TGATTACCACTCCATTTTCTTACTGCGCCACGTCCAATGTGATTCTTTGGGAAAATTGTACACCTGTTTTTGTGGACATTGATCCTGAAACATTTAATATCAATGCAGATCTTATCGAAGCTGCGATCACACCTGAAACAACCGCGATTCTTGCTACGCACGTTTACGGAAATCCATGCGACGTTGAGAAAATAGAAGAAGTTGCTAAGAAGCACAATCTGAAAGTAATTTATGACGGCGCTCATGCCTTTGGTGTTACTTACAAAGGAAAATCTCTGTTTTCTTACGGCGATCTGAGCACATGCAGCTTCCACGCAACAAAAGTATTTCATACAATTGAAGGCGGGGCACTGATATCCAATCATCCGGAACTTGATAAGGAATTACATCTTTTACGTGCCTTTGGCCATAAAGGAGATGAAGAATATTATTTTGCCGGAATTAACGGTAAAAATTCTGAATTTCATGCAGCGATGGGGCTTTGCAATTTGCCTAATGTCCCGGATATTATCGCGGCGCGAAAAGAAATTTTTGACTGGTATGACGGTTTCTTAAACTGGGATATTTTATCAAAACCAAAAATAAGCTCTGACATCGACTATAATTATGCTTACTACCCTGTTGTTTTCCCATCGGAAAAAGTACTGAGAAATGTACAACAGGCTTTGGCAGCAGAAGACATAATACCTCGAAGATATTTTTATCCATCGCTCAACACACTGGCTTTCATGCCTAAAAACATATCTTGTCCGGTCTCGGAGGATATGTCCGAAAGAGTGTTAAGTTTGCCACTTTATGTTGGCCTGCCTCTTCCGGACGTAGAGCGAATCAGTAAAATCATCAACGGTCATTTATCACCATAGTCTCATGGCTATTCTCTATTTACTTTCCTTTTTTCTGTTTTTATATAGTGTTGGTTACACCTCAAAAAAAATAACACAACCATCACTTACCGAATGGCTCATCACATCATTTGTTCTTTTTACCGGAAGCATAATCCCGACAGGGTTTGTGCTTTCGGCATTGGATCTTACCGCTAATACTCCGGCCTGGATCGTTGGCAATTTCATAGTAATTACGCTGCATTTTACACTTTGGACAAAACTTTTCCCTCAGCAGCAGGCATTTTCGGTTCGTGCAATACTTCGCAACAGGATCAGCACATTTAAACTATGGATGAGGGAGTTATCTCCTTATCTGAAATTTATTTTCCTGGCTATGTTCGGCACATTAGCCATCATTGGAATTACCAATCTTATACTCGTTCTTTTCACGGTTCCTAATGAATGGGATAGTATGACCGGTCACCTTAACCGGGCCGTCCGTTATATTCAGCGAGGAACAATGGAGCATTTTGGCGGCACCAACTGGAACATGGATACATATCCAAAAAGTGTCACAACTATTCAGATCTATTCTTACCTCGTTACAGGGAAAGTTGAGAATGCTTTCAAGATCATCCACCACCTCTCCTACTGGATGACCCTTATCTCGGTTTTCGGGATTGCGCAGCGTATTGGAAGAAATCTTTCGGCGAGCTTTTTCTGTGCGCTGGCCTACGGAATGTTCCTGGACTTCTTGATGCAGGCCGTCACAACAGAAACCGATATCGTATTGACGGCTTACCTGAGCTGCCTGCTTTATTTCATTTTTACTTTTTACAACACCCGCGAAAACCGTTATCTGTATATGACAGGGATGGTCTTCGGGATTGTTTTTGGTCATAAAATTACTTTTGCTTTTTTACTTCCCTCGGTGTTTGTGATTATGATTTACTCCGTTTTCATTTCCCCAAATTTCAAAGTATTTTTTGATCGTGTCATTCGGTTGGCGGCAGCGATTTCCCTTTCTGTTTTAATCTATACCCTCCCGACTGGTTATATAAAAAACATGCAGGTTTTCGGACATCCGATCGGACCTCCGACTGCTTTAAAACATCAATCCGTTGAAAGATTCGGGACGCCTGCAAATCTGGCCAAGCAGGGAACCCGCAATGTGATCCGATACGCTTATGACTTTTTCAATCTGGACGGGATCCGTAATGCACAGTGGGGTTACGACTTAAACACACAAATCCGTAAACCGATAATTCTTTTAGAAGATAAGCTCAATTTGAGATTGGACGAAGAAACGGTTTATGCCATTGTTCCTTTTACTTTTCAAAGAAGATTCGATTTTTATAATGCGAATCCTTATTGGGGTGTTTTTGGTTTTGCGCTGATACTTCCCCTGATATTCCTGGTTTTTTTCAGAGTGTTCTGGTCACGGGTCCACTGGTTTCTTGCTTTGGCTTTCGTGCTGGATTATATGGCAATTTCTTACACGGCCGTTTACGATCCCTTCAAAGGGAGGTATTTTATCGAACCTGGTCTGTTCGGTGTGTTATTTTTACTGCTCCTTTTTTCCAATCATCGTTTGTCGATCATAAAACCGCGCAGAAAAATCTGGAAAGGTTATGTGTTAATGATCGTCTTGCTTGGATGTACTTCGGCTTTAATGTCGGTTTTCCTGAATATTCGTTGCCTCCCATTTGGTGTTTACGGGCATGAATCGGCATTAACGATGGAGCGGATACCATTCCAGACTTTTGCGCGGCCGGATGTAACCAAGGCTTATCAAACTTATGATTCCATCGTGCCGCAAGATGCGACCGTTGCACTGGCTACCATCAATGATGATTTCGAATATCCCTTATACGGAGCAAAACTGACAAGAAAGCTGATATCAATTAATCCATTTGAAAAAGGATTACAGCCCATACCGGAAGACGCCGATTATTTGTTTTATGCCAGAAGCGTAATTAATGACACAACTAAAATCAAGGCTTTGCCCACAGATCTCAGACTGGGAACGGATACGACCATGAAACATCTGATTGTGAAAGGTGAGGACTATTATCTCAGAAAGTTGAAATAGTATACATTGGTTATCAACGAATTAAATTCATCACACTAAAAATTATTTTATGACCATTGCCATTATGCAACCTTATATTTTCCCTTATATAGGGTATTTCCAGCTGATCAATGCTGTGGATAAGTTTGTAATTTATGACGATGTCAATTTTATTAACAAAGGCTGGATTAACCGAAACCAGATCCTCGTTTCCGGTAAGCCACATCTTTTTACGATTCCATTGAAAGATGCGAGTCAGAATAAACTTATCCATGAAGTTGAGCTGGCTATCAATGATCCATGGAAGAAGAAGTTTCTGAAAACCATTCAGCAATCCTACCAGAAAGCACCTAATTACCAAAAGGTTTTTCTTCTGATCGAAGAAATCGTAAATTTCCGGTCTGAAACAATAGCGGAGCTGACGTTGCATGCATTGGAACAGATATGTGCATACATGAAAATTAAAACTGAAATTGTTAAATCATCGAAGATCTACAACAATTCAGAATTAAAAGCGCAGGACCGGATTTTGGATATTTGCAAGCAGGAAAAGGCATCCCACTACATCAATCCGATTGGTGGCATAGAATTATACGAAAAAAATAAATTTGAAAAAGAGCATATCCGACTGGATTTTATCAAAAGTGTTGCCAGTCCTTATCCTCAATTTAAAAATGCTTTCGTACCTTGGCTATCAATTATTGACATACTAATGTTTAACGATGACGAAAACATCGCTAAACTTCTTAAAGAATTCGAACTTATATAGAGAATGGCAAAGGTTATTATTTTTGGAGTTTTGGATACGGCAGAACTGGCCCATTACTATCTTGAAAACGATTCAGAACACGAAGTAGTAGCTTTCTCGGTTAACCGGGAATACATAAATGAAGAATCATTTCGTGGCTTACCTTTGGTAGCATTCGAAGATGTTGAAACTATTTTTCCTCCTTCAGAATATTCGTTTTTCGCTCCTATGACGGGCAGGAATATGAATAGAAACCGGGAGGCGGTTTATAATCAGGTCAAGGCTAAAGGTTATCAATTTATATCCTATATCAGCTCTTACGCGACAATCCTTGACCGAAAAGTAATTGGTGAAAACTGTTTCATCCTGGAAGACAATACGATCCAGCCCTTCACAACAGTTGGTAATAATGTCGTGATGTGGAGCGGAAATCATATCGGCCACCACGGAAAGATCAAAGATCATGTCTTTTTTACTTCCCACGTTGTGATGTCCGGCCACTGTGTTATTGAATCCTATTCATTTTTCGGAGTGAATAGTACCATCCGCGATTACATGACAATTGCGCAAGGAACCTTGGTAGGTATGGCTTCTGCTATTACCAAGGATACGGAAGAATGGGGAATTTATGTAGGAAATCCTGCCAAAAAAGTGCCTGGCAAGCTAAGTTACGAAGCTTATTAAGAGCCTCGTAATTATTTGAACCTCCATTTGATATCAACGAACTTAACTGAATGACCCCGCAAAAAATACTATTTATAAGCCACGACGCCAACCGGGCAGGAAGTCAGCTTCTTTTGCTTCAGCTACTTCGGTTGCTGAAAGAAAAAGGCGTTCCGATGCACCTGTTGCTCTGTCATGGCGGAGTATTGGAGCAGGAATTTGCTGAGGTAGTAACGATTACAAAATTATACAGTACTGAAAATACAGTTTCTAATCTTTCCAGCAAGCTTTTACAAAAAGTAAGATTGCATAAGTTATATGAAAAACATGCAATTGAAAAAGAAAATGATCGGGTTGTTGCTGAATTAAAAAGCCAGAATATCGGATTGATTTTTGTGAACTCCATCGCAAACGCGGAGGTTTACTACGATTTCCTGAAATTTCTGCACCATTTGCCGGTAGTCCTTTTCGTTCACGAACTGGGTATGTCGGTTAAAATATATACTTACCAGGAACACCTCTCTTTTTTACTTAAAAAGACTGATCATCTGATTGCCGTTTCCAAAGCTGTGGCCAATCATTATGTGAAGAATTATGATTTTCCTGCGGACCGTGTAAGCACTTTCACATTGATAGATCATGATCACATTGATGAAAAGTTAAAAAATGCACAGCGGGAGCTTCTTGAAAAAACATATGGAATTCCGAAAGATGCTGTTGTAATAGGCGGATGCGGAAATGCAGAATGGAGGAAGGGAAATGATATTTTCAACTGGATTGCCAGAAGAGTTCTCCAAAAAACGAGTCCGCTGGAAGTCTATTTTGTCTGGGTTGGTGCCGGTCCGCAACACGAGATTTTTGAGCTGATCAAAAGTGACATTCATTTGATGGGATTGGAAAACAGAATTATTCTGATACCTCCCACCCCTCAGGCACTGGATTACATTACCCGGTTTGATGTTCTGCTTTTAAGCTCACGGGAAGATCCTTATCCGCTCGTTGTTCTGGAAGCGGCATTGAACGAAATCCCGGTCGTATGTTTCGATGGCGCCGGCGGCGCTCCCGAACTGATCGAAGCTGACGCAGGTTTTGTTGTTCCTTATATGGACATCTCAGCGGCATCGGAAGCACTCATCAAACTTATCCTGGATCCATCCCTGCGAGAAACTATGGGGCAAAAAGGTCGTACAAAAGTTTTGGAACGTCACAATACTGTGAAAAGTGTTGCAAAAATTGAAGCGATCATTCAAAAGTATCTACCTTTGCAGGTTTCCGAAAAACACAATCAATGACCATTGCCTTTACAATTTGTTCAATAAACTACCTTGCTCAGGCGCGGACTCTCGGCGACTCACTGGCTATTACCAATCCTGAAATTCTTTTTGTCATTGGCCTGGTAGACAATCAGGAAGGTGTGAGTTTCGAACAGTCTTATACGCCAAAGTATCCGATGATCGAAATTGACAAAATTGGTATTGAGGGTTTTGAGGATATGTGCAGCCGCTACAATATCACAGAATTAAATACTGCGGTAAAGCCGTTTTATTTTACTTATTTTTTCAAAAACTATCCTGAGGCTAAAAACGTAATTTACTTTGACCCGGATATTATTGTATATCAGCCATTAACCGGACTGCTGGATTCATTGAAGAAACATGAGGCCGTTTTAACCCCGCATGTTAATACGCCCATCGACGACACACTCACTCCAAATGAGCTGCACCATCTCAACACAGGAATTTATAATCTGGGATTTGTAGCTTTCAGAAGAAGTGGGCCGAACGCTGAATTTATAAAATGGTGGGAAGAGAAATTGCGTTATGAGTGTCTGATCGATTTGTGTAACGGCCTTTTTGTAGATCAAAACTGGATGAATTTTCTACCGGTTTTTGTTTCAAATACGCATATTGAACGCAATCCGGGTTACAATGCTGCTTACTGGAATTTGCATGAACGCGAATTTTCAAAAAAAGATAACGTCTTTTATGTTAATGAAAATAATCCGCTGATATTTTTTCATTACAGCGGCTATGATCCGGAAAAGCCCGATGTTTTATCTAAATACCAGGACAGATTCCAGCTTTCCGAGCGTAAAGATGCAACTGAACTTTTTGATATTTATCGCAACAGCCTGATTAGCAATGGCAATGCTTATTATCGAAAATTCCCTTGTTCTTATATAAAACCAACAAAAGTGAAAAGGTATATTCGTGTAAGAAAGTACTTGAATATGCCTATTAATTACTTAATTGATCAGATTGATACTTTGTAATGAAAGAACTGGTATCTATACTGATTCCGATATTGAATGCGGATTTAACGATCCATGAAGAAAAAGTTTTACGTCATAGTCTCGAAGTTTTATCGAGATATCCGGTAATCCTGTTTACCTATGAAGGAGCAGATTTGTCAGCTTTTGAATCTGCACATAATCGTGTGGAGGTATTGACATTCAAGGCAAAATATTTTGAATCAAGGCAGACCTTATCAAACCTGTTTTTGATGGAAGATTTTTATGCAAGGTTCACGTGGAGTGATTTTGTTTTGATTCATGAACTGAACAGCTGGATTGTTAAAGATGAAATATATTATTGGTGTAAGCAGGGATACGATTATCTGCACGCTAACCCGATTGGAAGATATGGCTCAAATAATAGTATTGTCAATGACTTTTCCAGAATCTGGGGTCTGAATGAAGTCCAGAAACAAGAATTAGGAAAGAGTTTTGAAAATGATGGCTTGAAACTTTGCCATGTGCAACGGATGATCAGGACGCTTTCTGCACGAAAAAAAGAAGCACATTATTATCGTCAGAATGAAAATTTCGAGAATAAAGATTCTCTGTTTTGGGAAATTGAAGCAAACCGTTTCTGGCCTCAACTGAGAAAACCGACACCGATTGTACAAAACCGATTTTCTCAAAACGCCAGTAATATTCTTGGTTATGCCGACAACCGGGACGCATGGCCAACCGGAATTTGTGGAATCGATATGAATAACCTGGACAGTCTTCCATTTTATAAATAGGAACGAGAAACACACAGAATGAATATAATTTTTACCGTCTGTAACAGATTGCAACTCCCTAATGCTATGGCTTTGGGTACTTCTGTGCTGCAGTTTCATCCGGATTCAGTTTTTTACATTGGCTGGGCGGATACAGTGCCTTTACCAAAATTACAGAATGGGATCAAATTAATCTCTGTTGAAGATATTGATGTTCCTGAATGGGGACAAATGTGTTCGAACTATTACGATTTTGAGATTGTAGCTGCTGCCCGTCCCTGGTTTGCAAAAGGAATTTTAAAAAAGCAGAAGGCCTGCGAAAAACTTACTTTCCTGGCTCCTACAACATTGCTTTTCAGCTCAACGCAGGAAATCGGAAATGAGTCAGCTGAGCTTTTACTGACACCTCATATTACCAAACCACTTGTCAACTCAAAAATCCTGGACGATAAACGCGTTCTTAACATCGGGATGTTCCATTCTGGAAGCTGGGTTATCAAGCCAGGTGAAGAAACTTCAAAATTGTTGGACTGGTGGTCTCATCGTACGATTGACAGAGCCAAATTCGACCTTTGCAACGGTATGTGTATGGATCAGCTCTGGCTTAACTATGCGCCGGTGTGGGTAAAAAATACAGTCCAGATCCAACATGCGGGCTGGCATTATGGTTTGCACAGTGTATTGAATAAAAATTTGAAAGAAGAGAACGGAAGTTTTTTTGTTGATGACGAAAAACTGATCTCCGTTGACTTTGCAGGTCTTGGAAATTATCATCCAGTCTGGTCGGAACATACCCGTTTGGTCAATCAAAATAATGTTTTCAAAAAGTTGCTGGACAAGTATCAGCACAGTTTGAAAAAATATGAAAAAATAAATGGCGAACCAGGATTTGGCCGGCCATCTCATATAAGCAGCCGGAGAGTTTTACGCAGAAATATTGCTGGCAAACTAAAAGCTATAACAAAATTCGTTGACCAGTTTCAAGGTCAATAAACAGGAATTAAACAAAGTATGAAACCGCTTCAGGAAAGTACATCAGAGCTTCGTGATTTTTTATCAAAATTGACGATTAATAATCCCACGAATGTCGCGGGCAAGGGATATCCCAGGCTGACGATCATAACACCTTCCTACAACCAGGCGGATTTTCTGGAACGCACAATTTTAAGTGTTTTGAACCAGAACTATCCAAATCTGGAATATATTATTGTCGATGGAGGTTCAACGGACAGAAGTGTCGAGGTGATTAAAAAATATGAAAAGTATCTCGCCTACTGGGTTTCCGAAAAAGATAACGGGCAGGTTCACGCCATCAATAAAGGACTTGAAAGAGCGACCGGTGACTGGATAAGTTTTCAAAATTCAGACGATGTATATTTTCCCGGAACATTTCAACGTTTTGGTAAGGCGGCGTTGGAACAATCAGCGGATATTTTATATGGCGACCTGTTCATGATCACAACGGATGACGAAGTGACTGAAATATTGAAAACGACGTCCTACAGCCTCACCTGTCAAATTTTGGAAGGTATGCAGATTCATAATCAGTCTTTGTTTTTCAAAAAATCGCTGGTTGAAAAATATGGTAAGTTTGACGAATCATTTCGATTTGCGTTTGACTATGAATTTATCACGCGTTACACGCTCCATGATTCCACAAAAATCCGGAAAATTGAAGGGTTAGGAGGCGCACTCAGAGTTCATGCTGATGCAAAGTCTTCAACCATTGCTTCCGTAGGATCAGAGGAACATCTCAGAATACAAAAATTGTACAATTCTGCGATTTCCTTCCCTGCTCTTAACAAAATACGGTATCTTTGGTGCAGGATTCGAAAAGTATCCTATTTTTTATTCCGATTTGATTTCAAATACATACGTTTCAGATTATCAAGATGAATTTGAATCTAACAGCTTTAATAAGGAACTTTAATTTTTTGAGGTATTCTGTTGGCATCGCGATGATGTTTAACGGATTTCCTTTGATATTCTTTTTTCGTGATACCTTAGGGATCGGCCCGGCGAGTAGTACGTTTACGGCTATCTTTTTTCTTTTGGCGCTCCTTCTAATGACGCCAACTTATCTTTTTCTGAGGTTTTACAAGCCGAATCCCATCCTGTTTAATCTCGGTGTAGGCTTCCTGGCCATTTCGATGTATTACTTTGTCTTTTTTAACCCCGTCGGAACAGGGGTTACTGATATTGGTAACTACGTGTTTATTTTTGCCTTTCTGATCCTGCTGCTCAGTATACCCAGCGATGTTCAGGAAACGGTCGTACCTGTTTTATTTATCTTCTCACTCTTCTCAAACATAACGCTCGTTTACTCACTTATGACCGATCCAAGCTGGACGGTAGGTATGCGTGCTGCGGTTAGTTTTTCCAACGAAGGAGCGCAAGCAGGAGGAAATCCTCATATTACAGCCAGAAACGGAGTAATTTGTTTATTGTCTGCATTAGTTCTAATTCCGCGTTACAAAAGCGTTTTTGGACGATTATTTTTATACTTTTCTGTTCTTTTCAGCCTTGGAGTAATTGTCATCTCGCTGGCAAAATCCAGTTATCTTGGCGTAGGGATTATGGTTGCGTTGTATGTTTTTTACAACTTTAAAGTCACGAGAATTTTCTCCGCGATTGGCAGTCTTTTCTCCTTCAAAAACCTCATTGTTCTCGTTATCGTAATCATCGGCATCAACTATTTTCTTAAAGTTTACAGCAACGTTTATTACAGTCTTGTAAATTACTGGAGTGTTTTTGAAGACCGGATCATGGACGTAGTTTTCACCTCTCTGGGTGTCAAACTTACAGAAACAGCCGACATTGATGCCTCCGCAATGGGTCGTGTCAGCGGGTTTGCCGACTTCCTGGACACGATTTATTCATGGGATGTTTTCCTTGGCAAGGGATATAAATTCGGGTTTCTCGACATCCCAATTCTTGAAGCGTGGGTAAATCACGGAATACTTGGCTTCCTGTTTTTCAATGGCTTTAACTTCTTTCTCTTCATTTATTCTCTACAGGAAATTAAGAGAAACACAAGCCCGTTGTCAACATTCCTGGCCTATTTCTTCTTATCGCTTATCGTACTGTTAATATCCGGCGGACGTCCGTATGACATTGCATACTGGTTTCCATATGCTGTTATGATCCGCTTTTTGGGAATTAAATATTTTGACAAGTTCAATGCAAAACCAGCTCCGAAGCAATTAGTTACAGCAAATCCCTAATTACGAAACAGCACTATATTGAGAAGCAGCCTCAACAAACTTATATTGAGGCTCATCACACTTGCCCATGAGACAAAGAGTTGAACAGTTAGATGGATTACGCGGGATTTTTTCCATTCTTGTCGTTGCCCACCATCACAACGCATTTAGGGAATCCATTTTTTATAATAACTTTTTTGTCATCAATTCCAGTCTTTTCGTCGATTTCTTCTTTGTGCTAAGCGGTTTTGTAATCGCGATGAATTATCTTGAAAAAATACGTACGGGAGAAGACTTTGTTACCTTCATCAAAAAACGCTTTATCAGACTTTATCCGCTGCTGTTTTATACAGAAGTAATATTCATTATTGCCAATCTGGTCGGCGACCAAAGTGCGCTGAAAAATGTAAGTGATATGCAGCTGTCATACTATTTGCAGGCCGGTCTGGACACACTGACCTTCATGGGATCAACCCCAATCCTTGGCGACTGGATGGGAATTAATTATCCTGCCTGGTCAATATCGTCTGAAATGATTTCTTACATCGTATTCGGCTTGGTTTTGTTACTGATTCCTTCAAAAAAATATTGGGCATTTCTGCTTCTGAGCACTTTGTGCGTTTCCTTCATTGTTTACAAAGGCGAATATATGCTTGTATACGACTACGGTTTTGTCCGCGGTTTGCTTTGTTTTTGTATGGGAATTTTCACTTTTACATTCTTATGCAACAGAACTTTCCAGCTTACTTTTTTTGAAATCCCTTATCTAATCATTCTGGTTGCTGCGATGTATGTAACGCATCACTACGAATGGAATATGATCCGGCTGATTTTCCCGGTTTTGTTTTCTGTCGGTATTGTCATTTTTGCTTCTTCAACAGGCATCATTACGCGGCTTCTTTCAAGCAAGCCGTTTCAGTATCTTGGGCAAATATCCTACTCCATTTACCTGAATCACGCCATTGTGCTGATTTTCGTAAATATCTGCCTTTTCCGTGTTCTGAAATGGACACCAACAGAAACGCATATAGCCTGTTCGCTGATCATTTCAATTGCATTGACGATTTTCTATTCGCACTATACCTACGAATTTATTGAAAAACGTTTCGGAAAGTTCCTTAAAACCAGGCTCGGATAACCTTTTCTCGTACGATTTTTGATACCATAAAATCATATCAGAATTGGCAAACCATTCCGTCTTCGGATTGGTTATTATGTTGTACTAATCCATTAGAAAAAGATGTCAGCATTTTCGGATTTAATAAATAGCAATAAACCAGTTTTAGTCGATTTTTCCGCTGAGTGGTGTGGCCCGTGTAAAATGATGAAACCCATTCTGGAAGAACTGAAAGCGGGTTTAGGAGATAAAGCAACGATAATAAAAGTGGACGTGGATAAAAATCCATCGGCAGCAAAAGCATATAAAATCCAGGGAGTCCCCACGTTGATCGTCTTCAAGCATGGGAAAGTGATGTGGAGACAATCGGGCGTCGTGCAGGCGAATCAACTTCAAAGCGTCATCAGTAAATATTTATAGAAATTTTAAGTCTTACTTTAATGTACAATAAGAGAAACGTCGAGTTAATCAGTAATATCGATTTCACCAATCAGTATTTACCGCAGCAAAGTTTTGAACAGGTTGAATTTACCAACTGTACGTTCACTGATATTTCCGGAACTGATTTTACCGACTGTTCTTTTATTGGCTGTAATTTAAGTAACGCGATTGTCGCAAACTGCAAAATGTTTGACGTCGAATTTATTGATTGCAAGATGATCGGCGTGAATTTCTCAGATACCAAAGAATTTGGATTTTCTGTCCGTTTTGAGAAATGTATGCTGGACTATACCAACTTTGACAATAAAAAGCTGAACAAAAGTATCTTCATAGATTGTAAAATTAACGGAGCAGATTTTACCCAGGCTGATCTTTCAAAATCGAAATTTACAAACTGCGATTTATTCGGGGCGATATTTTTATCAACCAACCTTAGCGGTGTTGACTTCACCACAAGTCAAAATTTTTCCATTGATCCGGCTAGCAATAATGTCAAAAAAGCTAAATTTCTATCTTCTGATTTGGCTGGTCTTTTGACTAAATTTGACATTATCATTAAATGATAACTTTTTCCTGATTCCTAAACCGCCATTTAAAGTCCCCTAACTTATGTCCAGTCAGATATTTGCAGAGAAAGTGTATACCGGCCAAGAGGTATTGCTTAATCAAATTATTACTATTGAAAATGGAGTTATCGCCGGCATAGAACCGTCAAGTTATGACCTCGGCTTAAATCATGTTCAAAATATCAGTGCCGGACTTTTTGACATCCATATCAACGGTGGAGAAAAATTTCACTTTACTGAAAAAGCTGACGAAGAAACAATTGACGACATTTACCAGTCAAGTTTCTTAGAAGGAACGGCTTATGTTTTTCCGACGCTGATTACTTCATCGCTCGAAAATATTTTGAAAGGGATCACGGCGATGAGAACTTATCAACGGAAAAACCCGGATTCAGGTGTTTTGGGAATGCATCTGGAAGGTCCTTTTTTAAATCCTGTGAAACGCGGAGCCCATCTTTCCGAATACGTAAGAAAACCAACCGATACAGAACTGGAAGCAATCATAAGCCATGGTCGTGATGTGATTAAATTAATTACTATTGCTCCCGAAATGTTCTCGCCCGAACAAATTGAAAGACTTATAGCATCTGGAATTACGGTATCAGCCGGACATTCCAATGCGACTTATCAGGAAGCTACCGCGGCGTTCGGACTGGGAATTCAGTTGGTAACGCATTTATATAACGCTATGTCGCCATTTGGGCATCGTCAGCCAGGACTGGTTGGAGCAATTTTTGATACAGATTCGGTATATGCGCCGATTATCATGGACGGTGTGCATTGCGATTACGCAGCTGCGAGAATTGCATATCAATCCAAAAAAGACAAATTGTTCCTGATTTCTGATGCTTTGTTTGTCGGAGAAAAAGTGACGGAATTTAAATGGGGTGAGTTTGATGCTTTTCTGCAAAACGGACAATATAACAATTCAGAAGGTAATCTGGCTGGTGCAACAATTTCTCTCGGCGATGCTGTTAGAAATGCGGTGAAGGAAGTTGGAATTCCAGTTCAGGAAGCTATCGAAATGGCTACTATTCGTCCAGCAAAAGCAGTTGGACTTGCTGATAAAATTGGCCGTCTGGCTGTGGGTTATCCGGCTGTCTTTACAGTTTTTGACGATGATTTATTGAAATTTGAAGTGATCAGATAAGGATTTGTTTTAACCGCAATGGACGCAATGGGTTTCGCAATGGACGCGATAATTCATTGCGCCTTTTTTATACGATCAGTAATCCTCCGCTTTTCAATTCCTCCCATTCTTTTGATTTCATGAAAGTATCGAAGTCGCCCAGGCCCTGCGCTTCGTAGTCATTTTTTAAGCGTTCTAATGAATAAGGCTCATGTTTTCCAATTAACAGATCCGGCATTTTTTCTTCCAGCCATTCACCTATAACTGGCGAAGTCTCCAAAGCCCACTCCTGCTTTTTATTGTAGAAAATCAGTTCCGCAATTTCAACGACTCTTTTTCCCTGTTTTTCCTGGAAAACAGAAAGTGTCGGTAAACTTCCTGTCCAAATTACCATCGCGTTCGTGCGAGGGATCGCATCCGGGAAATGGCTTATACTTTTTTCAATATATCTTGGCGGAATTGAGGTCGATGGAATTTTAAAATCAAACCATTTCGATAATGGAAAGTCAAAACAGACGCCATGCATATAATTGAATAACGACTTCCGCAAACCTTCCGAAAACAAGTCGTGATTGGCTCCAAGCGGATCATTATGTTCCAGATCGTTATTGGCAAATTTTCCCAGCTCCGGACCGATCCGCATCACATCAAATTCTTCCGGATGAAGCCCGACCGGACTATGGGCCGTCATCGCAAATCGATGCCAGAATCCTGACTGAACAATTCCCTGCTGAAATAACTGCCGAACCATTTCCAAAGCATCCACCGTTTCCTGCATTGTCTGTGTAGGAAAGCCATACATCAGATACGCATGAACCATGATACCTGCTTGTGTAAAAGCGTCAGCAACACGCGCGACCTGTGCGACAGTCACGCCCTTTTTCATTCGTTCAAGCAAACGGTCTGAAGCAACTTCAAGTCCTCCGGAGATTGCAATACAGCCTGAAGCTTTTAAAAGCAGACAAAGATCGTGTGTGAAATTTTTCTCAAAACGGATATTGGTCCACCAGACCACCGTTAATTTTCTACGAATAATTTCCAACGCAAGGTCACGAAGTAAAGCCGGCGGTGCAGCTTCATCAACAAAGTGAAATCCGTTTTGCTGCGTTTGTTCAATTATTTCTTCGATACGATCGCATAATAACGCGGCCGTCATTGGCTCGTAACGTTTGATATAATCCAGCGAGATATCGCAAAAGGAACATTTCCCCCAGTAACACCCATGCGCGAGGGTCAGTTTATTCCAACGACCATCACTCCAAAGTCTGTGCATCGGATTGACGATCTCAATTACTGACAAATAATCATGCAATGGAAGATCGCTGTAATCCGGCGTTCCGGTATCACGCTGAGGCACATCTCTTTCTTTCGCGCCGTTATAATAAATTACTTTTCCATCCGTCCGAGCATAGACGCGTTTCAGCTGCCCAATTTCACGTTCTCCGTCGAGATATTCGAGCAGAGAAAGTAACGGAGCCTCGCCGTCGTCGAGACAAACAAAATCAATATAATCGAAAACCCTCGGTTCTTTCAGCGAACGTAATTCTGTATTTGCAAAACCTCCACCCATCACAACACTCATTTCCGGATGAAACTGCTTGACGTATTGTCCGCATTTCATACCGCCGTACAGGTTTCCGGGAAAAGGCACGGTGATACAAAGGATATCAGGCTGATATGTTTTAATTTTTTCTTCCAGGATTTCAACCAGCAAGGTTGTCAATAAGGTATCGGGCATTTGCAGCGCTTCACACATTTCGTCAAAATGCGTAGCAGATCTTCCCAAGCGCTCAGCATAACGGCTGAAACCGAAATGAGGATCCACAGCCTCCTGGATTAAATCACCAAGATCTTCAAGATACAACGTGGCCAAATGCCTGGCTTTATCATGAATTCCCATGGTGCCAAAAGCCCAGTCCATATCTTCCAGCTGCTGGAAACGCGCGGCTTCCGGCAAATAGGTCCGGTCGCAAATACTATGGGCAAGTGTTGGATTTCTATTTTTCAGAAAACGAATAACAGGATCAATGGTACTGATATATTCATCGCGAAGAGAATAAATCCTGAAACTGTTGTCTGTTAGCTCCGCATCCGAATTGTCCAGATCTTCAAACATTTTCTTTAAACCCTTTGAAGAAAAAAGTGCCAGAATTACATCGATACCCAAATCAGCCTGATGCGACTCTCGTCCCAGCGTATTCAGAAAACCTTTCAGGTAAGCTGTTGCTGGATAAGGCGTATTCAGTTGCGTAAAAGGCGGAGTAATAAATAAGGTTTTCTTTTTCAAAGCACTGCGGATCTCGATTTTCACGCTGCAAAGGTACGGGAAGTTTTGGATCGGTTTATCATTAAACGCAGAGTTCTGAATAGCATGAAATCATTATTCATGGTAACTTGACATCCAATCCGAATGATTATTTAGTCAACAAAAGTAATATTATAAATTTAAACAGGTTGAAATTGATGTACGATCTTAATTCCTTTATAAAGTCAAAATTTCTGCCGATGGCAGTTTTTGTTATTTTATTTCAGCCAGGCTTTTCTCAGGAAAATAAAACATATCCGCCGTCCAGATTCCCTGATCGCATTATCCTGGGCCTGAAAGGCGATCCTGCACATTCCCGTGCGGTTAACTGGCGAACCGATCAATCTGTAAAAAAAGCGGTTGCTGAAATCCAGGAAGCCGATCCGTCGCCGGATTTTTCAAAAAACGCAAAAAGTGTAGAAGCAAAAAGTCAGTCGCTGGTACTTGACAAAAGGGAGGTGCAGTACCATGAAGTTCATTTTACTGACCTGAAACCTTCTGCGCAGTATATGTATCGTGTTGGCGACGGTAGAAGATGGAGCGAATGGTTTCATTTTACCACCGCTTCTGAGAAACCAGCCCCTCTTTCATTTTTATATTTTGGAGACGCACAAAGTGATGTCCGGTCCTTATGGTCGCGAGCGATCCGCGGAGCTTATTCGTCATTTCCAAAGGCTGACTTTATTATTCATGCAGGCGATTTAATTAATAAAGCCAACGAGGATTATCAGTGGGGCGAGTGGTTTGAAGCTGGCGGATGGCTGAACGGAATGATACCGAGTTTGTCAATACCTGGAAATCATGAATATTTTCGGGGTCAGGATAAAAAGGCTCAGCTCTCAATGCACTGGCGTCCGCAGTTTGCTTTACCGGAAAATGGGCCGGAAGGTTTGCCAGAAACGGCTTATTATATCGACTATCAGGAAACCCGGTTTATAATGATGGATTCCGAAGCCGCATTTTCAGATTCCCTGGTCATGAAAAACCAGATAGCCTGGTTTGAAAAAGTTGCTCAGAATCATGGGATGCGCTGGATGGTTGTTGTCCACCATCATCCGATTTATTCGACAAAACTTAGTCGCGACAATAAGAACTGGCGCGAAAAAATGGAACCGTTGTACAAAAAATATAAAATCGATATAGTCTTACAGGGGCACGACCACTCGTATGCGAGGGGAATTAACATGCCTCTGGGTCAAAGCCGGAAAAAGCCCGACGGGCCAGTTTATGTTGTATCCGTAAGCGGACCGAAAATGTATGATATTGGCCTTCAAAACTGGATGGACCGTGCCGCTTCGAACACGCAGCTGTATCAGGCAGTTATTATTGACGACAAGACGCTTTCCTTTAAAGCCTATACTGTAAACGGCGATTTATATGACTCTTTTGATTTGCAAAAAGATGAAAAGGGGGAAAATACACTGGTTGAATATTCAAATTCTTTACAGATACAGGAAAGGCTGGAGCTCCCGGAACGCCTGCAAAAGGGATTTAATCAGCGAGAAATGAAAGAATATAACCAACGTTTTCTGGATTATAAAGCACGGAAAAACAAACCGTAATTTTAGAGAATGATTCACGCGAAGCAGAAAATAGAAAAACACTGAGCGCTGAGTTTATCCTATCCGGTCTGAAAACGCCTTTCTGCTTTGCCTGACCTTTAATTTGTTGATGAAGTACCTTTAATTTTTACGTCCGGCATAAAGCTGCTCATCCACGCCACGTCTTTTTAATTCGGCCACGACATTTCCATTTTTAACGGATGTCTGCGAAATCTCAAAGCTGATCAACACTTCATCCAAAGCCGCATTAAGCAAAACAACCGTTTTCGGGCGTTCCACATCTAGTGAGACCTTTTTCAGATACTCTTCGTACACCAGTTTGGAATCTTCAGTATAAAAACGAATAATCGATCCGATCGGATTTTTTGGATTTGTTTCTACTGTCCAGTAACCTTTTGGAGGAAGAACTTCTTGTAATGGCTGGGCTTGGATAAATGATAATCCAAAATTTGCAGCGAAAATTGCGGTAAGCAAAATTCTCCGTTGAATGATTCTTAAATTTTTCATGGCTATTGATTTGTTAAAATACACTTACAGAGATTTGTAATCTCAATCAGTTAAAAATGTTACGACATTAAACAAAATCGCACATGCAGCTGCTGGCTTAATATTTATTGGTTTCGGGTATTAGTCGAAAAACAACAATCAGCGGTAACAGATCAGACTTATTTTAGTATTTGTTTTAGCAAAAATATAAGGATGTTAATTGTCAGAGGAGCGTCAGAAAGCAGCTGTCGACATACTGTAAGGTTTGGGAGACGAAGGGTTGGGAAACGGGGATGAGTGGTAAGAGGAAGATTCAGTATTTTGACCTCCAAAAGTCAAAATATCAAAGTGCATGCCATAAAAAAAAAGACGCTCTAAATTTTCATTTAGAGCGTCTTAAATTTTTCACACTAGGCCGAAACGGCCAATCGTGTGACCCATAGGGGAATCGAACCCCTGTTTCAACCGTGAAAGGGTCGTGTCCTAACCGCTAGACGAATGGGCCGACTGGTCTCCTACTTCGCTTAAATTAAAGCACTTTTCTTTCTTTTTCCGACTCCGTTTCCGTTATCGTGGTGCAA
Organism: Dyadobacter koreensis; assembly: GCF_900108855.1. Classification (GTDB taxonomy): domain Bacteria; phylum Bacteroidota; class Bacteroidia; order Cytophagales; family Spirosomataceae; genus Dyadobacter; species Dyadobacter koreensis. The sequence continues at coordinate 406,314 of NZ_FNXY01000002.1, read as the reverse complement.
ATATGCACGGTTGATTTTTCAATTCCAAATGTCAGATAAAAATAATTTCGAAATAATTTTTAGTTCCTTTATTATCAGCGATTTAAAATGAAAACTTTTTTTTAACTATTATTACCTGATGTTAAATTCCTATTACTTTTTAAATTTGGAAAGGCGTATTTCAATTTTCCATCCAGCTTATTATGATCCGATATATTTACGGCTTGTTACTCACATTTGTTTTTCTTCAAGTCAATGCCCAGAACATAACGCCTGAACAATTTTTGGGCTATCCTCTGGGAGATAAGTTTACCTTTCATCACCAGGTTCTGGAATATTATAAAAACATCGCTGCCCAAAATCCTGATCGGGTGAAGTTAATTCAATACGGAAGTACGTACGAAGGCAGGCCGCTGATGGTCGCTATTGTGGCTTCTCCCCAAAATCTATCGCGTCTGGAAGATATCCGAAGTAATCATTTAAAAAGTATAAAATTGACTGCCGGCGTTTCAGCGACCGGCAGCACATCAAATGAAAAAACACCGGCGATAGCGTGGCTTGGCTACAATATACACGGGAATGAAGCGGTTTCTTCGGAAACAGCCATGAAAGTGCTTCATGAATTATTGAACAAAACAAATACTTTAACACAGGAAATCTTAAAGAACACGGTTGTCATTCTGGATCCATGCAGCAATCCGGACGGTCGTGAGCGCTATGTTTCGTGGTATAATCGCGTTCAGAACGCCGTTCCTGATGTGACACCTTTTGCATTGGAGCATGACGAACCGTGGCCAGGAGGACGTTTTAACCACTACTTGTTCGACCTGAATAGAGACTGGGCTTGGCAAACGCAGAAAGAAACGCAGGAGCGTGTTGCCTTTTATAATCAATGGATGCCGCATTTACATGCCGATTTTCACGAAATGGGTTCCGCCCGGAGTTACTATTTCCCGCCTGCCGCGAAGCCATATCATCAGGACATCACCAAATGGCAACGAGAATTCAATGAAATTCTGGGCAAGAATTGCCGAAAATACTTCGATCAGAGAAACTGGACCTACTTCTCAAAAAAAGATTACGATTTATTTTATCCAAGTTATGGCGACACATGGCCAACGTACAACGGCGCTATCGGAATAACCTATGAACAAGGCGGCGGCGGTCGCGGAGGTCTGGCGCTTTCCCGCCCTGACCAAAACGATACGCTCACACTTAAAAGCCGCATTGAACATCACTACATAACGAGTCTGGCGACATTGGAAACTATTTCTGCACAAAAAGAAAAGATCGTTAGCGAGTTCATCAACTTTTATGACAATGCGGTTCAAAAGCCGACTGGCAGCTACAAAACATACCTCATCAAAAATCAGGGAAATGAGGAACGTGTCAGGGCTTTCAGCGAATGGCTTACCAAACAAGGTTTTGAATATGGGATTACCGGAAAGAGTCTGACCCTGAAAGGCACAGAGCTGACAAATCTCACGGAACAAAACATCAAAACGGAGACAAACGATCTGTTGATCAGTGCCTATCAGCCAAAATCCAATTTACTTAAAATACTTTTTGAAGCGCAGCCCATTCTGGAAGATTCGATCACGTACGACATTACCAGTTGGGGGCTCTCCTATCTATATGGTTTACAGGCATATGGTATTAAAGAAAAGCTTACATCGTCACCATATCAACCTGAAAAAATTGATAATAATATTCCTGCTGCAAAACCTTACGCGTACCTTGCCCGGTGGAATAGTGTCAATGGTGCTGTATTTCTTTCAGAATTATTGAAAAGAAAAATCCTGGTTCGCAGTTCAAATGTTCCATTCGAAGCGAATAATACTTCGTTTGATGCGGGAACTCTGATCATTACCAAAAAGGGAAACAGTGTTTATAATTTTGATAGCTTAGTTACCTCGCTAGCTACGAAACATCGCATAAAATTATTTCCAACATCCACAGGATCCGTAAGCTCTGGTGTTGATTATGGATCCGATGAAGTCGTTTCCATAACTCCCCCAAAAGTCGTCACGTTGTATGGAGAGGGAATTTCGACGACTTCGCTGGGGGCAGTATGGCATTATTTTGAACAGCAGATAAAATATCCTCTGACTTTAATTTCGTCAAATAAAATCGCTCAGCTCCCTTTGGATCAGGTCAATGTTTTGATTTTACCGGATGGAAATTATTTGGGTATTCTGAATGATAAAATGCTAACTGCTTTGCAGGATTGGATCAAAAGAGGTGGCAGGCTTATTGTGATGGAAAATGCTAACGAAGCCTTTTTAAACAAGCCGGGTTTTGATATTTCCAGAAAGATGTCCGGTCCGAAAAAAAATACAGACCCATTTAGAAAATTCGGCGCCAGAGAGCGGGATGAAAGTAGTTATTCCTCTCCCGGAAGTATGTATCAGGTTACTATGGATACAACGCATCCGCTCGCATTTGGTTGCGGCAAAGAATATTTCAGCATCGTCAGAAACGCTTACGGTATTGACTATTTGTCAGAGGGATGGAACGTAGGCTACCTTTCTGAAACGGGATACAAAGCTGGATTCGTAGGAAATAAAGCGACCGAAAAGCTAAAAAATACGTTAATTATGGGCGTACAGAAAATGGGTCAGGGACATGTTGTGTACCTGATGGATGACCCGCTTTTTCGCGGAATGCTGTACAATGGTAAAATACTTTTTAGTAACGCTATTTTCCGTTAGTTACAGAAAGTAGCGCACAGCCATTTCGTAACCTTTTAACCCCAAACCACAAATCATCCCTTTGCAGCGATCTGTCAGAAAACTATGGTGGCGGAATTTTTCACGGGCATGGATATTAGAAATGTGTACTTCGACAGCTGGTGTTGTAACAGCGGATAAAGCATCCGCAAGCGCAACGGATGTATGGGAATAACCACCGGCATTTACAATAATTCCATCAAAAGAAAAACCGACTTCATGAATTTTGTCAATTAGATCACCTTCGTGATTTGACTGGTAGTAATGTAATTGGGTTTTGGGAAATTCGTTTTTAAGCGCCTGAAAATAGTCTTCGAAAGTCTGTTTCCCATAAACGGTTGGTTCACGCGTGCCTAGAAGATTAAGATTCGGACCATTAAGAATTAATATTTTTTTCATACAGCAAGATCGGGCCTTACATTTACAGATTAAACAAATTCGTGAACTGAAAATTCACTCACCAGAGAACTATTCGGTATTATTATGTGGCAAAGCTACATCAAACATTTTAAAAATTACCTGCGACTCGAAAGGTCATTTTCTGACAATTCCGTGCAGGCATACATTCGCGACACTGAAAAACTTGCTGAATATCTTGAATTAGCGACAATAAACCTATCTCCTGCCGATATCAAAGAAGAACATTTACTGGCATTTCTTAAATATTTATCTGAATTAGGTTTGTCAGCGCATACCCAGGCCAGAATGTTATCCGGCATCAAAGCATTTTATAAATACCTGATACTGGAAAATGAAATCACGGAAGATCCAACCGAATTAATCGAAGCGCCACGTCTGCCGCGCAAACTGCCTGACGTGCTTTCCTATGAAGAAATTGAGCAGATTTTACAGGCAATTGACCATTCTACGCCAGAAGGAACACGCAACCGGGCTATTATTGAAGTTTTATATAGTTCAGGATTACGCGTCTCAGAGTTAGTCGGCCTTCAACTAACTTTTTGCTATTTTGATATCGGATTTATACGGATTTTAGGAAAAGGAGATAAAGTCAGACTTGTTCCGATCGGGAAAGAAGCGATCAGATACACGCAGCTTTACCTCGATCACGTACGCAGCGAAATCGAAGCAAAAAAAGAAAGTGAAGATATTGTTTTTTTAAACCGACGCGGCGGCCAGCTCTCCCGCGTTATGGTTTTTTTAATTATAAAAGACGCCGCAGAAAAAGCAGGAATTTCCAAGAACGTAAGTCCCCATACTTTCCGTCATTCCTTTGCCACGCATTTGATCGAAGGCGGGGCAAGTCTGCGTGCTGTGCAGGAAATGCTTGGCCACGAATCCATAACAACTACGGAAATATACACCCATCTTGACCGCGACTATTTAAGACAAATTATCACCGAATTTCACCCGAGAAAATAACAGGTCAATAATTATTTGACTTCTCTCAACATCGAGTCCAGTCCTAACGTATCCGTTTCCGGAGCATTGATCGGTAAGGCGCGTTCAAGTTGTTTTGGTTTGTTCCACGGCGCCGTAGTTCTGCTCGCCATATCGTAACTGATATAAATAAACAGCGATACAAAAAGGATGAATACGATGATAAAAATCCGGCGGTTACGGTTTGGTTTTTCTTCCATCACTAATTTAAATCCCGCAATTCTTTGGGAGTTTGATATAAAATAAATCGGCCCGTTTTTGCAGAAACCTCTGCCCAGTCCTGGTTTTCAAAATCTATAATCACCAGACTACATTTTGACATCGAATCCAGATCTTTTCCTGAAAGATATTCTCCAAAATAAGTTATATCCGGATTGTGTCCAAAAAGTGCAACGACATTGCTGGATTCCGGCAACGCGTTCACAGCACTTAAATATCCCCTCGGTCCGCCATCATACAAAACATCGACTTTGACAATTTCTGATGCCTGAAAATGCAATTGATCACCCATAATCACAGCCGTCTGATAAGCGCGAGCCGCCGGACTTGATACGAAATAATCCGGACTGATACCTTTTCCCACCAGCCATCTGCCCATCGCTGATGAATCCGTTTTGCCTTTTCCCACCAATTCTCTTTCAAAATCCCGAACCATTAATTTCTGGTCTTCGGCCGCGGCGTGGCGCACAAGTATCAAAGTTTTTTTCATCGGTATATTTTCTACAAAAATAAAGAATCAGATAGAGGTAATTTGAGGATGACTGGTAAATAAATAGAAAAAATATCTGACATAGAAATTTTACCACTCATTTAACTAAAATTACCTTCGAACATTATTTCATACCATATCTGGCACAATAAATACTTAATTTTGTTGAATTAATATCTGTGAATCTAAAATCATTGCTATACATCGGTATGTTACAGTTTTTTAAATACGTCCTCGCAACGCTTGTCGGCATCTTTGCCTTCTTCGTTATATCAATTTTTATTCTCATCGGTATTGGTTCGATGCTTTCTTCGGAAGAGAAAGTGGTTGTCGAAGAAAAATCGGTTTTAAAGCTTGATCTGAACAAACCTATTCAGGAAATCGGTGTCGAAAATCCTTTGGCAGATATCGGCGGCCCATTCGCAGGAAATGAAAATGTAACAGGTTTAAAAGATATTATTGACGCCTTGAAAAGCGCTCAGAAAGACAGCAAAATCAAGGGAATTTATCTTAAAGCGGAAGGCCCGGCAGCAGGTTGGGCAACGTTGGAAGAAATCAGAAATCAGCTTTTAGAATTCAAAAAATCGAAAAAATTTGTCGTTGCTTACGGTGAGTCCTATTCGGAAAAAGGATACTACCTGGCTTCTGTTGCAGACAAAATTTATCTGAATCCAGCAGGAGGTATGGAATGGAACGGGATGTCGGCAGAGTATAGTTTTTACAAAGGAACGTTTGATAAACTTGAAATCAAGCCGGAAGTTTTTCGCGTAGGATCTTTCAAAAGCGCAATCGAAATGTTCTCGCGTGAAAACATGAGCGATTCCAGCAAAAAGCAGTCCGCAGAATTGATCGGAGCTATTTATGGTAATTTCTTAAAGAATGTTTCAACTTCCCGCAGCGTACCGGTAGACAGATTGAAAAATTTTGCTGACTCGCTTACAATTGAAAATCCGGAAGCTGCACTAAAAAATAAACTGGTAACAAATCTTGGATACTGGGATGAATTTGAAACAGTTATCAAGAAAGATTTAAGTATCGATGCGGATAAAAATATTTCTTACATCGGTGTTGATAAATATATGAAATCTGACGCAAAACCGGAAGAGGGTGATTTCAATAACCGGGTTGGTGTTTTGGTTGCAGAGGGAGAAATTAATTCAGGAAAAGGAAGCAGCGAGTCGATCGGTTCGGATGATTTTGTAAAAGAACTAAAAAAGATTCGCGATAATGATAAGATCAAAGCCATTGTCATTCGTATCAATTCTCCCGGTGGAAGCGCGCTCGCTTCGGATGTGATGTGGAGAGAAATTCAACTTACCGCAAAGAAAAAACCGGTTATTGCGTCAATGTCTGATGTAGCAGCATCCGGAGGATATTATATGGCGATGGGCTGCGATAAAATTGTCGCTCAACCTAATACGATCACAGGATCAATCGGAATTTTCGGACTTATTTTCAATGTAAAAGACTTCATGAACAATAAGTTGGGTGTTACGTTCGATGCGGTAAAAACCAGCGAACATGCGGATTGGCCAACTGCGACTCGTGACATGACTGAGTTTGAGAAATCGATGATACAGAAAAGCGTAAACGAGGGTTATGAAAAATTCACTGCAAAAGCTGCCGCTGGCAGAAAAATGCCGGTGGAGAAACTGAGAAGTCTGGCACAAGGCCGTGTTTGGTCTGGTGTGGAAGCAAAAGCAAACGGATTGGTTGACGAACTTGGCGGCGTTGACGATGCTATCAAAATAGCGGCTAAAGCGGCTAAATTAAAGGACGGCGATTATCGTGTGCGTTACTATCCTGAAAAGAAAAAGCCATTCGAGGAATTACTTTCAAAAATGATGGACGATTCAGAAGAAAAAGCGATGGACAAAAACCTGGGCGACCTTTCTTCTTATGTCAAAATGTATAAAAAATTGATGAACATGGGAGGCACACAAACCAGAATGCCTTTTGAATTGGTAATCAGATAAGTATAATCGTATCGCATAAAAAAATCCCTGGTCTCAGTAACGACCAGGGATTTTTTTATGCGATCTGCTTAGCGAACTATACCGCTTTCCCTGTTTCCTGATCAATTTCTTTTCTTACGATAAGCACTGCATGTTGGTTTGGAGCAATTTCCACGCCATCCAATTTGGCATATACTTTTGTAAACTCAGCACCAAAATAGAGTATAATCGAGGAGTAATAAACCCAGGTCAACAATATGACGATAGATGCAGAAGTGCCATAGGTTGCGCCAAGGTCTGCTTTTCCAATATAAAAAGTGATTACAAATTTACCGATCAGAAATAAGGTTGCCGTAAAACCTGCACCTACCAGACATTCTTTCCAGCGCAAGTATCCGTCCGGAAGTACTTTGAAAATTACGGTGAAAAGTGCTGTTATGATCGCCAAAACAATCGCCAGGTTTATAATATAAAAAAGGATTACAGAAGCTTCCGAAAAATATTGCGCGAGCTGTGCGCTTAACAAATCGACCATCGCATTGACACCAAGAGAAACCAGGAGAAGAAAACCCAGTGTCAAGATAATCGAGAAGGATAGCAAGCGATTTTTCAAATATTGCAGCCAGCCCTTTTTAGGTTTTGCCTTAATTGACCAAATGAAATTAATTGAGTCCTGGATTTCCGCAAAAACCCCAGTCGCACCAATAACCAACGTGCCAATACCAATTGCTGCCGCAACACCGGATTTATTGGAAACCTCTGCATTTTTCAGGATTTCCTGCAACTGAGCTGCGGCATTGTCTCCAACTAACCCACGTATTTGCCCGAACAATTCACCTTGAATGGCATCTCTTCCAAAAAACAAACTAAAAATTGAAATGATTACCAGCAGCATCGGCGCCAAAGAGAACACTGTGTAATAAGACAAGGCAGCACTTAATTTGAGCCCGTTGTCATTCATGAATTCACTGAAACTTTCGGATAATAAATTGAAGGCGAATTTGATTTTCTTCATCCTATGTGTGTTAATGGAGAATTTAATACTACTGAAAGTAACCGAAAATATTCATGCCAGTCAACACAAAAAACAAAAGGAGCCAGCTTCCGTAAAAGCTGACTCCTCGAATTAATCTTGAATTTCTGTAATTAAAGCAATAATCCGGCCAAAGTCGCTGACATATAACTGGCCAACGTTCCACAAATCAAAGCCTTAAAACCAAGTCGTGCCAAATCAGCCCGTCGCGTCGGAGCCAACTCCCCAATTCCCCCCACCTGTATAGCGATAGAACTAAAATTTGCAAAACCACAAAGTGCAAAACTCGTGATGACGATCGTTTTATGATCCAGGGTATCTTTCATTTTCACCATATCCAGATAAGCAACAAATTCATTAATTACCATTTTTGTACCCATTAATGAACCAGCCGCTTCAATATCTTTTCCCGGAACACCCATCGCCCAGGCAAAAACAGAAAATATTTTTCCAAGGACAAAATTAAAGCTCAGTTGCGGAAATGAGAAAACACCGCCGATCAAACCTAACAAGTAATCCAGCAAGGCGACCAACGCGATAAAACCAATCAACATTGCAATAACGTTAAAACCTACTTTCAACCCTTCGCCGGCTCCTGCTGCAATAGCATCCAATAAATTTGCATGTGATTTCTGAATTTCTAGTTTTACAGCACCTTTGGTATTAGACGTTTCCGTTTCCGGAAAAACGATTTTAGAAATAACCAGTGCGCCTGGGGCAGCCATCAAACTGGCGGCAATCAGATAAGGAGCCGGAACGCCAAGGGAAATATAGACCGCCATAACACCGCCGGCAATACATGCAAAACTACCTGTCATGGAAGCCAGAAGCTCCGAATTAGTCATGTTTTTCAGATACGGTTTAATCATGATCTGCGCCTCTACCTGCCCTACAAAAGTACTTGCAACATTGGAAACTGCTTCTGCCCCACTCACACCCATTAACCAGTATACGCCTTTCGCCATAGTCGAAACGACGCGTTGCATAATGCCAAGGTGGTAAAGCATATTAACCAAAACAGCTACGAAAATAATGGTTGGAATAACTTTGAAGAAGAATACGAAATCGTTACCAGGACCGAATGCTTTGGCCATCAGTTCCGGACGCACCAAAGTACCAAACACGAAATCAGCACCCTTATCTGAAAAAGAGAGTAATTTTTGAACTTTTGCACCAAGCCACTGAAAGATAGCTTGCCCTGTGTCTGTCCGAAGAATAAATACTGCCAGTCCAAACTGAATTGCCAGCCCGACGCCAACCGTACGATAATTAATTGCTTTACGATTGTTTGACATTGCGTAGGCAATACCCAAAATCAATACAATACCAAACAGACCAGTAAATCTTTCCATGAAAATAATTTGTTACCATCAAACCAAGATGCAAAATAACAAACAAATCTATTGGAAGTTACAGGTATGACAAAATAAGATATTGATCCGTTACCAGATCATCGTTAAACAATAATATTTTCGCCTAATATCTAATAGTTATTAAGTGGTTTCCGGTAGCGGAGACCGTTTACAAGAACAAAATGAATTTACCTTGCCACAGCCAGACTGGTACATTGGCGGGCTGTCAATTTCCATCCGGTACCATCTTTGATCCACATATCAGTAAAACGACTTTCAGAAGGTTTTGCAGATTTTTTACCAGTTTCAGCTTTTTCATACCCCATTACCACAGCCACGTTTTCGGAAATTGTGATTTTCTCAATCACTTTTTCATATGAAAACGGCTTTGTCTGATTTCTTTCAAAACCATTTTTAAAATCTGCAAAGGTCAGAATCTTGTTTTCCGCCGTATTAACAACCAGATCTGGTGACCAAATGTCGTACAGTGTCGCGGTATCTGATTTCGATAATGCCTCGTTCTCAAGGCTCTCAAGATTACGTACTTCTTCTTCAAGATTTCTAACCGGGATCTTGTTTTCAGATGGCGTATCAGACACCTGTTCGATAAGTACCCTCGAATCAGAATTTAAAATTCCCGAGGGCGTTTTGGATCTTAATTTGAAGGAGGTAGCTACTAAAATTAAGAAAATGAAAATAATTATATTCCTTTTCATGGCTGTGTGTTTTTAAAGTGCTGGTTCTTTATTTTTTGCAAAAATCTTGTGCCAGTGTCCTGACATTTTGATTAGGTTACAAATATTTAAATAAAATAAAATTTTAAATAGAGTATAATTACCTGATTTATATATACGTACGAAAATTTTTAAGTAACGGTAAAAAATAAAAAAAGGAGAATCGGTTGCCCGACTCTCCCAACTATTATGAACCTTATACTTACTTAATACCCAAGAACAGGTGCCAGCCACTTCTCAATTTCCTCAAGCGGCATGTTTTTTCTTCTTGCATAATCTTCAACCTGATCTTTAAAGATTTTACCAACCGGGAAATAGCGACTTTCCGGATGTGAGAAGTACCACCCACTGACGCTGCTTGCCGGATACATGGCATAACTTTCAGTCAGTGTAATACCTAGTTGTTCTGCATTTAACAGATCAAATAATTTGCGTTTTTCAGTATGATCCGGACATGCAGGATAACCTGGTGCCGGGCGAATGCCACTATAAGCTTCCTTGATTAATTCTTCATTCGTAAAATTTTCGTCTGGCGTCTGCCCCCAGATTTCTTTACGAACGCGCTCATGCATTAGTTCTGTTAAAGCCTCAACCAAACGGTCGCCCAGCGCCTTAACCATGATACTGTTATAATCATCATGATCAGCCTCGAATTTCTCGATCAACGGCTCAATACCGATACCGGCTGTCACCGCGAAACCTCCGATATAATCCATATGTCCACTTTCCAAAGGAGCTACGAAATCTGACAAGCAATAATTCGCAAGACCTTTTGCTTTTTCACTTTGCTGACGCAAGTGATGCAAAACAGTCATGGTATCGTTCACCAATTCACCTCCGCTAATTTGCTCAGCAGAATGCTGACTTATTTTATATTCGATATGCTCACCGGAACCATGACGCTCGCCGGCAGTTCCCTGTCCCACTTCTTCGAAATGATGTAAAACAATATCATCTTCAATCGAATTTGCCGGCCAGAAACCAATCACTGCTTTTGCTTTCAAGCTTTTATCACGTATGATCTGACCTAAAAGAACTGCTGCATCCTCGTATAAACGCATAGCCTCTTCGCCGACAACTTTGTCTTCAAATATCTTCGGATATTTTCCGTGAAGTTGCCAGGTTTGGAAGAACGGCGTCCAGTCTATGTATTTTGCAATGTCAGCAAGATCATAATCATCATACACACGAGTCCCCAAAAACTGAGGTTTCTTCGCTTTGAAGTTGGTCCAGTCGATTTTTGCTTTGTTTTCACGCGCCTTGTTTATTTCCACATGCGCCTTTTCGCCACTTCTTTTTGCGTGATCTTCACGAAGTTTTGCATACTCGCCTTTAATATCAAGTAAAACCTGCGCCTGGCTCACATCGCTTTGAATCAATTTCCCTGCGACAGGAACAGATCTTGAAGCATCTAATACGTGTATCACTGCCCCAGAATAATTGGGGTCGATTTTAACGGCAGTATGAATCCGTGAGGTTGTTGCTCCGCCAATCAGCAGAGGCATTTTAAAATGACGGCGTTCCATTTCTTTGGCAACACCCACCATTTCATCCAGCGAAGGAGTAATCAATCCTGAAAGCCCGATGATATCAACATCATGTTCAATTGCAGCGGCAAGTATTTTATCAGTCGGTACCATCACACCAAGGTCGATGATCTCGTAGTTGTTACAACCTAATACCACGCCAACAATATTCTTACCGATATCATGCACGTCACCTTTCACTGTTGCAAGCAAAATTTTACCGGCAAACGAAGAACCTTCCTGCTTTTCTGCTTCAATATAAGGTTGTAAAAATGCCACCGCTTTTTTCATTACACGGGCAGATTTCACTACCTGAGGAAGAAACATTTTTCCTTCACCAAACAAGTCGCCGACAATACTCATCCCGTCCATCAACGGGCCTTCGATAATTTCCAAAGGCCGGTTGAACATTGGCAAACATTCTTCTACGTCCTCTTCAATAAAATCCGCATTCCCTTTTACCAAAGCATGACTGATTCTTTCACGAACCGGCAAAGTCCGCCAGGTAAGATCCGGCCCTGTCGCTACTTTGCCTTTATCTTTTACCGTTTCCGCAAATGCCACTAATTTCTCAGTTGCTTCTTCGTTACGGTTCAAAAGTACGTCTTCAACCATAACCAAAAGATCTTTCGGAATTTCATCATAAATCCCGATCTGTCCGGCATTTACAATTCCCATATCCATACCAGCCTTAATTGCATGATACAAAAATGCTGTGTGGATCGCTTCACGCACCAATTCATTTCCACGGAAACTGAATGACACGTTCGAAACGCCGCCAGAAACTTTCGCTAATGGCAAATTCGCTTTAATCCATTTAATCGATTCGATAAAATCGACAGCATAATTATTATGCTCTTCCATCCCCGTAGCAACCGTTAGGATGTTCGGGTCGAAAATGATATCCTGTGCCGGGAAACCTACTTCGTCCACCAGAATCCGGTAAGCTCGGCTGCAAATTTCTTTTCTTCTTTCAAGATTATCCGCCTGTCCTACTTCATCAAAAGCCATAACAACGGCAGCCGCACCATAGCGTAAAACGGCTCTTGCGGACTCTTTAAATTTCTCTTCACCCTCTTTCAGGGAAATCGAGTTAACAATCGCTTTTCCTTGCACACATTTTAAACCCGCTTCTATAACCTCCCATTTAGAGGAGTCGATCATTAGCGGTACGCGTGAAATATCAGGTTCAGCAGCGATCAGGTTCACGAAAGTCTTCATCGCCTCAACACCATCGATCATCCCTTCATCCATGTTGATATCGATTACCTGCGCACCGTTTTCAACCTGATCGCGGGCGACAGATAACGCTTCGTCAAATTTTCCTGTGCGGATCAGACGCGCAAACATTTTTGAACCTGAAACATTACAACGCTCGCCAATATTAACAAAATTTGTAAGCTTCGTGATATCCATCGGCTCCAGACCTGAAAGCTTCAAAATCTTTTCAGACTCAGGAATTACGCGCGGTTTATATTTTCCGGCAAGATCCGCGATCACACGAATATGCCCCGGCGTTGTTCCGCAGCAGCCACCGATGATATTGATCAGACTATCTCTCAAAAAACCGTCAATAACTTCGCCCATCTGCTCAGGCGATTCGTCATACTCTCCCATTTCATTCGGCAGACCTGCGTTTGGGTGAGCAGACGTATTAAAAGGAGAATTCTTTGCAAGAATTTGCACATACGGGCGCATTAAATCGGCTCCCAATGCGCAGTTCAAACCAACTGATAATAACGGCAAATGGGATATGGAAGTTAAAAATGCTTCCGTAGTTTGCCCGGAAAGCGTACGGCCCGATGCATCTGTGATCGTTCCGGAAACCATGATCGGTAAAAAACCATCAGCTCCTGTTTTCCAGCTTGGTAATACTTCAACCAGACCATTTTTCGCGTCTGTGAAAAATTTATCTATTGCAAAAAGCGCTGCTTTCGCGTTCAAAGTATCGAAAACCGTTTCAACCAAAAGAAGATCACAGCCTCCGTCAGTCAAACCTTTTATCTGTTCATAATAAGCCTCAACCAATTGATCGAATGTGATCGCACGGTACCCAGGATTATTTACGTCCGGAGATAAGGAAGCGGTTCTGTTTGTCGGACCGATCGAACCCGCAACAAAACGAGGTTTTTCAGGTTCACGTTCTGTAAATTCGTCAGCAACTTCACGCGCGATTCTCGCAGATTCAAAATTTAATTCATAAACCAACTCTTCCATACCGTAATCGGCCATGGCGATCGTCGTGCCTGAAAACGTATTTGTTTCCGCTATATCTGCTCCGGCTTCAAAATAAGCTGCATGAATTTCTTTAATCACATCAGGACGGGTCAGCGAAAGTAAATCGTTATTACCTTTTACGTCATGCGGCCAATCTTTGAAACGTTCTCCGCTGTAATCATAATCTTCTAATTTATAGCGCTGTATCATCGTACCCATCGCTCCGTCAAGAACAAGAATACGCTCTTTTAAAATTTCCCGAATGTCAAACTTCTGTGCTGTTATCATTATGTCTTTTTTCCTGTTACGAAAAATAATCCCGCCATTTTACTCTTTCAATAATTTTATACAGGTTGTAACTGCACACTTATTGATAATACAAATTTACATTACCAGATGTTTTATTCAATAATTTGAAAAAAATCAGACTCTTCGTCTGTTTTATAAGCAATCAGTAAATAATTTATCTACTTTTGAATAGTAATAGTTAACTGTAAAGATAATCTATCTATGTATAATCTGGATGATACGGATTGCAAAATACTGCATTACCTGCAACAGGATGCTACGTTGAAAACACGTGAATTGTCGGAAAAATTAAATCTTTCGTATACCCCTGTATACGAACGCATCCGTCGATTGGAAAAAGAAGGAATAATTAAAAAGTATGTTGCGCTGGTTGACAGAGAAAAGGTTGGAAAAAAACTGATGGTTTTCTGTAACATTGCCCTGAAAGAACACTCCCTGACGATGGGAGAAAAATTTGTGAAGGCTGTTCTCGCGATGCCTGAGGTTATGGAATGTTTTAACATTTCCGGCGACTATGATTTTTTACTCAAGATAGTCGTAAACGATATGTCGCAATATCAGCATTTCCTCATGCAGAAACTTGGGGCACTTGAAAATATCGGCAGTTCTCACAGTCTGTTTGTGATGGGAGAAATAAAAAATACGTCCGAAATCGAAATGCTCGATTCGAAAACGAAGTGAGCTATGATCGTATAATGGTTTAAAAAATAAATACGGAGCCGGAAAATCCAGCCCCGTATTCCAACTCACCCCTAACAAAATTTTTCAGTGTCTTTTAGGGCCTTTTCCGCCTGATGCCTTTTCCAACTCTCTGTTAAAAGTGCCGTCCGCATTGAACAGAAGTACTTTTATTTTACTGTCAAGTACGATACCCACAAAATATTGTCCATCTGCATTAATACCTGCTTTCTTAACTTCGGCACCTGCATAATTAGCTGTGATGTAACCTGTTATCGTTGCAGGAAGATTAGCAACCGCCACTTCCGTTAGTTTCGCTCTTTTTGCATGACCATTTAATTCTGCGCTGAAACTTCCGTCTGCGTTAAAAATTAATCCTTTCGGAGTTCCGTCAGCAAGCAAAATCGAGACTACAATTTTGCCGCTCTCATCCTTCGCCGCGAATTTTAAAGTCGAAGATGGATAGATTGTCGAAATATAATCTGTTATCACAGCTGACAAATCCGCTACCGCCACTTCTGTCAGTTTTCCTTTACAATTACGCGTCGTGACAGAATCTGCCTCGACAGAAAAACGCGCAGCGGAAGCCGCAACAGTCTCCAAACTAACATCGTCCGTATCCGTCGTCGGGCTCATGTCCGTGTTTTCATTCTGACATGAAACAAACCAAAAACCTAATGAGGCAACCATCAATAAAATCATCCTCTTCATAATTCCATTCTTTTAAGGTGTGTACTGGGTATAAAGCAACATCGCTTTAAACGCCATTACGTACCTGTAAAGAAGGTTGTTGCAAACCGAAGGATTTTATTTTAAAACTTTCTACAAATAATAAATACCAGAATAGTTAGCTCAACAACTTATTATACTTCCTGATTCCGTTTTTGATTAAGTATCTAAAATGTCCGAATTATTTCAAGCTGACTATCAGTAAGATAATTTCGAAAAATATAGATTTTAGTTAGACATAATAAATGGCAAAAAGTTTAACTTAGCAGAAAGATTTTATAAGAATAAATTCTTTTGCAACAGATTATAAAACTTAGGCGTATCTCCTATTACAAGATTCATATCCTAACAATTTGACACCCTAACTTTGCTATTTGGTAAGAAATCTTCCTTTAATGAAAACGATTTCGGAACAGTCGTTTCTGCATGCATAGCTGGTAACAACCAGGCTCAGAGGTATCTGTATAAGTCATTTTTCGGATATTCAAAAAGTATTTGCCTGCGCTATACCTCAACCACGGAAGAGGCTGAGGAAGTATTGAATGAAGGTTTCCTCAAAGTGTTTAACAACATGGACAAATACGATTCTGCGCATCCATTCAAGGCGTGGCTTCGTACGATCATGGTGAATACGGCGATAAGTTATTACCGTAAACATAAAAAACATCATGAGGATATGATCTCGCTCGAAGATGCACCATGTCCGCGTTTTGATGAAGATGTAGTGAGCCAGATAACAGCGGATGAAATTTTACAGCTAGTGCAGGGAATTAAACCGATCTACAAAAATGTATTTCTTTTATACGTCGTGGACGGGTACAATCACCGTGAAATAGCAGACCTTTTGCAAATAAATGAGGCTACCGTGCGCTCGCATTATGTGCGAGCCAGGGCCCGGCTGCAGCATTTGATAAAACAGCATTACCCACATCTCTTTCCCAGTGATTGGGGCATAAAGTCATTCAAGAGCAATGAAAACTGATAAATTTGAGAAAACTATACGCCGAAAGCTAGAGAGCATTACGCCCGAATTTCATGAAGATGACTGGACGAAAATGCAGAACTACATGCATGCCCACACGCCACCAACGTTCTGGCAGCAGTATAGTTCGTGGCTTGGATATGCCGCGGCGGCAGCTGTGACTTCCGTCATGGCCTTTTTGTACGTCAACCAGCTTTCGCAAAACAATGATTTGCTGACGGATGTGAAAACATTAAAGAATCAGATCGAAGTTATTAAAAATACGCCGACCATTGTTCAGAAAACGGATACGGTCTATCTGGTTCAAAAGCAGCCAGCTGATAAAGATGAGCGTTATGATCCATACCGTGAAGAACATCGATTTGTTCCTCAGGAAAAAAATATCCGGGAATCATTGGCAAATGCCGGGTCAGCTGAGAATAGCGCAGATGAAACCAACGGAATATCGGACACTAAAACGGATAATAATTCAATAATCGAAGAAAGTGCAGGAGTTCCGCTTTTAAAGAAAAATCCTGAAATTTTGGCTAATAATAATATCTCAGCCAATGATAGGCCTGTGGAAGAAACAATCATTTCTTCTGATCCTAAACCTTCGGAAAATATTGAGAAAAACACTATAAAGCGGTACAGTGACAGCGGTTCATTGGCTGCCAGTGAAAAGGCCGGTAAAATTTACCGCTATAAAGGCATGGAAGATAGCGGAAATTCAGGAAGTGGAAATGTAGTTTCAGGATCAAATACCGGATCAAATTTTAACGGCACCGTCAATACAATCGCCTTCGGCAAAACACTTGACAGCAGATTTGACGCGCTTGCAACCCAATCACCAATACAGGAAAACAATTTTCAAACAGTTTCCAGAAGAATGAACTATTCTTTGGCCAGAAGGATTTCTCCAAGCCGGGTCAAAAGTGTTTTACTTGCATCCAGCGCAAGTGGAGCGAAAATGCCCGTTTCAGAAAAAAATAATACTTCTGCTAAAAAAGCCGAAACGACAATTCCAAAGCTGAATCTTAAAGTTCCTTATCGCTTCGGTTTTGCTCAGCAATGGGAAGGAAAAAATCAGGTAAGAACAGCTGTTGCAGAAGTGATCGTTGCCAAACATTTTTCTATTTCTACAGGTTTTAGCTGGCTGAAAATTAAACCAAAAGGTTTTTACTCTGAAAAGTCGTACCGTGAAAAAACGAAAAAGAACTTCAGGGATGATTATAAACCTCATCTAATGCCTTTTGAAGGTATAGAAAATATTAATATCAAACCTTCTGTTATGCAAATTCCGCTTACGGTCGCTTATCGTAACGATCTTAAAAATGACTTTGCTTTTTTTGTTGGTGCGGGAACAAACTTTACAGTTAGTCAGAAGCAAGATGTAGAGTTCGATTGTTACAGAGATTTTTTCAATCCGACAAACCCGAAACCTAATATTATCAGAGCTATCCGGAGCGAGAAAGTAACGGAAAAAATGAATTTAAATCTGGTCAATTCACTGAATTTTTCAGCCGGGATTGAAAAAAGCTGGCATCCCGTTGTATTGCAGGCCGAGGCTTATCTATATACCTATTTTTCACCACTTTCTCCTCAAGCATCAAAGAGTGGTCCGGGATTGAAAATTAAAGTTTTATACCAGATTGGAAAAAAGATGTAATCACCATTTAGTACGATTCTGAGCATAATAATTGAAAGATGTTCACGAAAAGCCCTATTTTTGGTTTTTATTAAACCATTTTGATACTTCTCTTTTGAAATTTGCTGCAATAGATATTGGATCCAACGGTGCCCGTATGCAAATCTCTTCGGTTTTGCAAGACGAAGGTATAACTCGTCTGAAAAAGGTTGAGTATGTGCGTTTTCCGCTCCGTCTTGGACATGACGTATTTACGGAGGGAAGAATTTCTCCGATGAGTGAAGACCGGATGATCAAACTCATGCTTTCGTATCAGCTTTTGATGGAATTACATGAAGTTGAGGATTATATGGCCTGCGCCACTTCGGCGATGCGTGAAGCCGAAAACGGATATGATGTCCGCGCTCATATAGAACAAAGAACAGGAATTCATATCCAGATTATCGACGGCCAGCGTGAAGCTGAACTTGTTAATAATGTAGTTGTCAAATCATTGAGTGACGGACAATATCTGCACATTGATGTAGGCGGCGGCAGTACAGAACTAAACCTGTATCAGGATCGCAAAAAGATTATTGCCAAGTCCTTCAAACTTGGTTCGGTAAGGTTACTGGAAGGAAAGGAATCCAAAACGGCTTTTCAAAAAATGCAGGAATGGATTACGAATCATGTGGATCATTCTCAACCTATCGAAGCTGTTGGCACAGGCGGTAACATTAACAAACTATTTGATCTTTCTTCAAAATTAACGGAAAGCTCGACGAGCCTTGATGAAATCCTGCGGATGAGAAATTACATCGCGCAATTCAGTCTGGCGGAAAGAATTAATAAACTTCAATTGAACCCTGACCGTGCTGACGTAATTGTACCGGCTGGGGATATTTATACTTCTGCTATGAAATGGGCCGGAGCTACCGTGATCCACGTCCCTGACGTCGGTTTAAAAGACGGTATGTTACAGCTTCTTTACGACCGCGCTTGTAGAAAAAAGAGAGCTTAACGAAAAAGAGAGCTTAAAAATCAAGCTCTCTTTTTCAAAAAAATATTTTAATATAATTACCAGACTTGTTCCAGGTCTTTTGCAGTGTATTTATGATTTCGGTCAATAAATACACTTTTTTTGCTTTCACGCTTTAAGGACAAAGGATTTTTCTTACCGATCTTCGACATAATTGCAACCGGGACCAAAACGATAAAAAAGACAACCGATAACAGGATTCGTCCGTTGATGGCTCCAAGTATTTCAGCAAGTTTGTACCAGCCTTTCACGATCAGGTCTCCCGCAACCGGAATTGCAATACTGATTACGCCGACTGCTGCTGCTCCTATAAGGAAATAAGGATAACGGGATTTGAAAATAAAATATAAAACAACCAGACCGGTTACGATAACCAGCTGTGCTTTGGCTTTTTCTGACTCACTCATTTGTTTTAGATATAGGTTATAAAAAACCCAGACTTCCCTATTAGAAGAAACGAAGCCTGATTAGCAATTGAAATAAAAGCCGTCAGCAGATTTCTTGCTGACGGCTTTTACTATCTAGAATAAAGTATAGATGAACGGTGCAACTGCTGAACCACCGCCGATCACGATCAATACACCAATTAATAACAATACGATAATGACAGGAGCAAGCCACCATTTCTTGCGCTCCTTCATAAAGGCGAATAAGTCTGTTAGAAAATCCATTTGTTGATATGTTTTAGATTCAAAGGTATCAATTTTTTTTCATCGCCTCAAAAAGCCGGTCTGCGATAAGTCCGTTAAGCACAGCACTTCCATGTCCGTCGTTCTTTCCGACCACGCGATCTTTTTCAGGGATTTTGGCAATTCCGTCGTTTAAGGTAACTACCGTCACCCCATGTGCACGAAGATAATCCTCTACTGGTTTAGTGTAGCCTGCACTCTTATCTAATTGAAACAGAAACGGAATAAATACGGCGTACATTTTCGCTCCCGTGCTATCCTTATAAGCGACCATTTCGGATAAGTCGCGAAGGTGAGCGTTAAGTATGGTTGTGTCGGTATAAGCAGTTTGAACGAATTTTTCAAATGTACTAAATCCTGTATGGGGAAGTTGCCAGTAGATGAAATTCGGCAGGTAAAACCTTTTTACCAATGTCGCCATAGGCCCTTTCAAATCACCATAAGGTGCCGCCCCTGAAAGTGACAAACCTTTTTCCCTGCCGACTTTTTCAACATCATTCGGGAAATATTGAAGAACGATAACATCCGGCTTAACCGGAAACTCTTCCAGACGTTTTGCTTCGTCTCTCGTATCTGCACCAGAAACGCCAAGGTTATATACTGTGTACTGAGACTTCCCAAGTTTATCTTCAAGCTGATCAGAAAAACGCTCTGTTACGCTTTTTAAACCGTGACCTGCCGCGAATGAGTCGCCTATAACGAGCACTTGTTTTTTGCCCGCCTGTGTTTTTTCTACTTCCTTATCATGATATCCCAGCTGATTAACAGGATTCCAGTATTTTTCCCACCAGATCTGCGAAGCTTTTGATAAAACCCCTTCATGACTTTGCGGAATGTACATAAAAATAATTTCCAGGAATATCAGTGTGATGATCAACGGAGTCGCAATCGTCACAATATTGGCCAGAATTCCTTTTGCCTTGCTTTTAACAACACCGTAATAAAAAATCCTCAGTATTTCAATGACCAGTAAAAGCCAGAAAAACGATTTTGTAACACGAAGATGCCAGTTATCGCTTTGCGGAGCGCCTGGATATTCAAAAGTGATATGAAAACGATCCGGGTAAAAAAGGAAGATAAATAACACTCCCAAAAAAATGATCCGGATTATACTGGTAACTATTTTAGACGTCATGTGATTGCAGCCTGCGGTAATTTAAAGGTAAAATAATTGGTCTAATCTAAAACGAATTCTTCCTGCCAGTTATCTTTCTCCATCCATTCCGGCTGCTTTTTCTTGTCAAAAATGTAGTTTCCTACAACAAGGTAATCCATTTCAGTTCTCATGAAACAACGATATGCGTCATTCGGTGTGTTTACAATAGGTTCCCCGCGAACGTTGAAACTTGTGTTAACAACCACAGCGTATCCAGTCAGATTCTTAAACGAATTGATTAATTCATAGTAACGCGGATTGGTTTCTTTATGAACCGTCTGGATCCTCGCCGAGTAATCAATATGCGTTATTGAAGGCAAATCTGAGCGTTCAAAATATAATTTTTCACGCAGATCCATCGCATTGTAATTTGCTGGAACTGGCTTTCTTCTGCTTTCCGCAACCGGATGTACCAGCAACATATAGGGAGAAGTCCCGTCGTAGTCAAAATAATCTGCGCAATCTTCCGCCAAAACTGAAGGCGCAAACGGACGGAACGATTCACGGTACTTAATTTTCAGGTTTAGTTTCTTCTGCATTTCAGCATTTCTCGGATCACCCAGAATACTTCTTCCGCCTAATGCACGAGGGCCGAATTCCATACGTCCCTGTACCCATCCCACAACATTACCTTCTGCAAGTAATTTTGCGGCATCATCAGCCAGTTCTTTAAAGTTTTCGTAATGTGTAGAAACTGCTTTATATTTTTTGGCAGCAAGCTCAACTTCCAGATCTGAGAATGTCGGGCCAAGATAGGAACCGCGCATCGCATCTGCTTTCCAGGTAACTTTGCGTTCCTGGCCGAAGAAAATATGATAAGCAGCCTGAGCTGCACCTAAAGCTCCGCCCGCGTCACCTGCGGCCGGCTGAATAAATATTTCTTTAAAGATATTAGCCTTCTGCAATTTCCCGTTGGAAACACAGTTTAGAGCCACACCACCTGCCATACACAGATAATCTGCACCGGTTAAGCGTTTGGCTTCTTTGGCCATACGGATCACGGCTTCTTCTGTGATATTCTGAATAGCCAGTCCTAAATTACAGTGAACAGATTCAAGCGCATCCTCAGGCTTTCTGGTTTTAAAGCCAAAAAGTGCCTCCCATTTATGCTCGTTCACCATTTTCAATCCGGTCGCATAATCAAAGAATTCCTGGTCGAGCCATACCGAACCATCCTCTTTTAATTCAATTAATTCTTCAAGAATGATTTTTTCATATTTTGCGATATCAGGTGATGTAGGATCACCATATGGCGCAAGCCCCATCAACTTATACTCACCGGAATTAACCCTGAAACCAAGGAAATAGGTAAATGCAGAATATAACAATCCCAGGGAATGCGGGAATCTTAGTTCTTTCAAATTGGTAATATCTTTTCCCTCCCCAAGACAAATGGAAGCAGTAGCCCACTCACCTACTCCGTCGACCGTTAAAATTGCCGATTTTTCAAATGGAGAGGGATAATATGCGCTTGCTGCATGCGATAAATGATGCTCAGGGAAGAGCATCTTCACAGGTTTCTTTTTATCATAACCCAGCTTTTCAAGCTCCTCATTGATTAACCTTTTAAGGAACATTTTTTCCTTAATCCAGACCGGCATAGCCGTAAGAAACGACTTGATACCTTTGGGGGCAAAAGCATAATATGTTTCTAATAATCTTTCGAATTTCAAAAGAGGCTTGTCATAAAAGACGATGGCATCCAGGTCATTAAGTGAGATCCCACCATACTCCATGCAAAAACTTACTGCATTTGAGGGGAAACCTGGGTCGTGCTTTTTACGCGTAAAACGTTCTTCCTGAGCTGCTGCAACTATTTCACCATTATCGATAAGCGCGGCGGCTGAATCATGGTAAAAAGCTGAAATTCCTAAAATTTTCATTTAGAATTAATTAATGAACTAAATTTCTTAGTGTGAACGTGAATGTCAATAAAGTGCCAAATATAGGTAAATCTGCCTTATGCACATAAATTAATTCCTTTGTGGACGAGGACAGCTATTTAACGGTCACATTAAGCAGGCTATATTTTTTTAATCCTAAATCTGTATAAATCAAGGACAAGCATTTTCAGGCACGTTTCCCGGTCAAATAAGCCAATGATATATACCTACGCAAAGGGTATTTTTTTGGATTACAGGAAAAATTAAATTTTTGTTAAACGCTTTCTTTGCTTAAAACTTTGGTCGGTTTATTGTTTTCGTCAAGCGCTACAAATGTAAATAAACCGGAGACTGCTTTTTCTCTCCCTTGTTCATACATCTGCTCAACGAAAATATCCACCCTTACTTTCATACTCGTATTTCCAATTTCCACAACTGTCCCCACAAGTTCAATGATCGTTCCCGCTGCAATCGGATGTGTAAAATCGATCCGGTCAGAAGAAACCGTCACACAGCGCAAACGTGTGAAACGGGTAGCGGCAATAAAGGCAACTTCATCCATCATCGACAAAGCAGTACCGCCAAAAAGCGTATCGTAATGGTTTGTATTATTTGGAAAAACAGTTTTAAAAACTCTTGTTTCCGATAGTTTAATTCTCTCTTCTAAATTCATAATCTTAAAAAAATAAATCTCCCGGCATCCATGATAACCGGGAGATTCTATATTATATCAATATAGTTTTATTACTTTGCTATTGTGACCGATTCTCGCAGCAAGTTAGCCGCAGTTATCATATTTCGCAAGGCGGCTTCTGTTTCCGGCCATTTTCTGGTCTTCAAACCGCAGTCCGGATTTACCCAGAGATTACGTGCAGGAATTACATTTAATGCCTTTTCCAAAAGCGCGGTAATCTCATCAACAGTTGGTACACGCGGCGAGTGAATATCATAAACGCCAGGCCCGATTTCATTTGGATAATTGAAATCAGCAAAAGCATCCAGTAACTCCATTTGCGAACGGGACGTTTCAATCGTGATCACATCCGCATCCATTGCAGCGATTGAATCGATGATATCATTAAATTCCGAATAACACATATGCGTATGAATCTGTGTTTGATCAGAGACGCCCGCAGCACTCAGACGAAATGCATCCACAGCCCATTTCAAATATATTTTCCAATCCGATTTCCGTAATGGCAAACCTTCACGAATCGCAGGTTCGTCAATCTGGATTACTTTAATTCCTGCTTTTTCCAGATCAATTACTTCATCACGAATGGCAAGGCCGATCTGGAAAGTGGTATCTTTTCTTGGCTGATCGTCGCGCACGAATGACCACTGCAAAATCGTTACCGGACCGGTTAACATGCCCTTGACCAGTTTTTCGGAATTTGCCTGGGCAAAAGCAGACCAACGGATCGTCATCGGTGCCGGGCGTTCAACATCACCGAAAATAATCGGTGGCTTCACGCACCGGCTACCGTAACTTTGAACCCAGCCATTTTCTGTGAATACAAATCCGGAAAGTCTTTCTCCGAAATATTCCACCATATCATTCCGCTCGAATTCACCATGGACAAGCACATCGATACCCAATGCCTCCTGCCAGCGGATTGAGCTGATCACTTCTTCTTCGATCCTGCTTTCATATTCTTCAAGAGACAAAGTCCCTTTTTTCAAACGCGCGCGCAATTGACGAACTTCGTCGGTCTGCGGAAAGGAACCGATTGTTGTTGATGGGAAAAGCGGAAGTTTCAGTTTTTCCAATTGAATCGTTTGGCGCAAAGAAAATGGACTTAGACGTTCAAAATCATCTTCCTTAATCGCACTGACGCGATCTTTAACTTCTTGTTTATGGATCAAATTGGAAGTACGCCGGCTTTCTATTGCTTTTTGATTTGTTACAAAGACCGTGTCCGTTTTATAATCAGTACCAGCAAGTTTTGCCAAAGCAGCAACTTCATGCAATTTCTGTTTTGCAAAGGCCATCCAGTTTTTAATTTCTGGGGTCAGCACAGCTTCATTATGTTCCAAATCCAGATCATGCGGACTGTGTAATAAGGAAGAAGACGGGGCAACCAAAATGCGTTCAGCACCCAAAATATTGATGGCCTGCTGAATGAAATCCAGTGATTTCTTATAATCATTTTTCCAGATATTTCTTCCGTCAACAACTCCTATTGAAAGCAGTTTAGAAGAATTCACAAATTCCTGATTTTCCAGAATTTCAGGCAAACTTTCAGCACCACGCGTTACATCAATATGCAAAGCAGCGACTGGAAGATTTGCAGCAAGTGAAAGATTCGTATTTAATGCGCCGAAATAAGTAGCCAGTAAAATTTTTAAATTCGGGACATCCTGCTGAATCTTTTGATAAGCAAATTTCAACGCTTCCTGTTCTTCTTTTCCAAGATCCAAAACCAGACAAGGCTCATCCAATTGAACCCATTCGGCACCACGCGAGGCAAGTTCCTTCAAAATTTCTATATAAACCGGAAGCAGTTTTTCCAACAAAGAAATCCTGTTAAAACCATCCTCCTTTTCTTTTCCTAATAATAAAAAAGTAACCGGAGCAACCAGAACTGGTTTGGTGAAAATTCCTTTTTGTTTGGCGTCTTCAAATTCAAGAATAACCTTATCTGAATAACGGTTAAATTCCTGATTTTTGACAAATTCTGGTACGATATAATGATAGTTGGTATCGAACCACTTGGTCATTTCCATCGCTTTTATATCCAGTCCGTCGTGCTGAACGCCACGTGCCATGGCAAAATAAAGATCCAGCTCGCGGTTTGATTTGCCGTCAATCAGTTGCTGATAACGTTCCGGAATTGCACCCACCATCAGGGAAGTATCCAAAACCTGATCGTATAATGAAAAATCGTTGGAAGGAATTAAATCAATACCGGCATCCTTTTGAAGCTGCCAGTTGCGGTGACGGATCTCCCGTCCCGTTTTCTGCAATTCATCTTTGGTAATTTTTCCAGCCCAGAATTGTTCGCTGGCTTTTTTGAGTTCTCTTTGGCTTCCCACGCGCGGGTAGCCCAAATTGTGTGACAACATAAACATTAGTTAAAGAGTTAATAAAAACCCTTTGGAATGCCCTACCCGTCCTGGTTTAGTTCAAAGTGTATAGTTGAGAGTTGAAAGTGAATCCGGCCCGGAGGCTTGACTTTCAAAGAATCCGATCATTTTATTAACCTCGCTGATCAAATCATTCACTATTTCACTTACCGCTGTGACGACTACTAAATCAGTACGTTTTGTTATCAGATATTGATCAAAATTGTCAGATACAAAATTGACCAAACATATCTTCGA
Source organism: Dyadobacter koreensis (assembly GCF_900108855.1). GTDB lineage: Bacteria > Bacteroidota > Bacteroidia > Cytophagales > Spirosomataceae > Dyadobacter > Dyadobacter koreensis. Next base: position 380,287 of record NZ_FNXY01000002.1, on the reverse strand, counting down.
AAATAAATTTGAAGATACTTGACTGACAGCAATACATTTGTAAAATCAATGCGTGACAAAACCCCAGACGTGAGGGAATGGCCATTGAGGGTAAAGGCAAGTCTCCTGGCTTGTACCATTTTCACCGCCCTTCTCATCATAAATATGACAATGGGTCGCGAGGGTAAAAACTTTCCTGATTGTTCAGGACGGCACTTACAGTAGCACGACTGCCCGTGAATTTCACACGGTTCCTTTTTAATTTCTGCTTTTCTGGCTGAGGGCACCATAAGCGAAAACCATTACCCCGATTGACGGGCGTTCACAAAGAACATTGGCAAAATTATAGAAAAAAGAAGCCCGGAAAATCGAGGTCTATGATTTAAGTGAAGAGGTTACTTATTGAAAATATGTGGCAGATAAAATATCTTTTTGGCGGGGAGAATTATGGTTTGAGAAGTGATTTTTTTATTCTAATTCGTGGGCATTGATTATGGACAACCCAGGAATGTTTTTAAAATCCTGAGTATTTCTGGTAATCGAAATACTATCAATCAAAAATCTCTGTCCCATTCTCCTCTGGCTTTTTTCAGATAGTCCTGCATTTCCTCAGCTTCTTCCTTTGACACTATACCGATAAAATCTGATGGTTTCTTTTTTTGAACCAATCCTTTTATAGATTTAACTTCTTCTGATAGCTCTTTCAAATCTTCATGTTTGGCCGTCAGATTATTCCATTCCTGAATCGGAATGATAACGGCAGTTTTTTCACCACGTTCGTTTGAGATATATTGTAAATCCATTTTTTAATTGTTTAAAGGAGAATTGACCTTTTAATAAAAATGTTATCACAATTCTATATTACGCGGAGCATCATTCCTTGAATTATGAATTCTGGCAGCTAATTCATCCCCAGATTCATCACCCACCCAACTGCCTGCAAGATTTAGAAAGGCCGCTTCTTGCTTTTCTGTTAGACCTTCTAAATGTATTTCTTTAAAGGGAAGTCCAAGCCTATTCACTAAACTCCTGATTAGCTCAAAATCCTTATCATTTTTTGTTTCTATAATGATAGTATGTGTCATAGTTGCCTGATTATACTTATTGAAACAAATAATACAACATAATGTAACAATTTAAAAGGTTTTTAACTGGTAAGCAACTTTATGTATTCTAACTAATAGCATCTATATTATTTCATAACCAAAACATTTATCCACAAAAAAATACCAAAAACTCAACGTCCAGCCCTAACTTTACCGTTCAAATCTGATTCATTCATTTTACATAATTATTACCGTCATAAAATGGAATACCGTATAGAAAAAGATACCATGGGCGAAGTGCAGGTACCTGCTCATGTATATTGGGGCGCGCAAACGCAACGCTCTATCCAGAATTTCCCGATTGCGCAGGATATCAATAAAATGCCTAAGGAAATTATCCGCGCATTTGCATATTTGAAAAAAGCAGCAGCCATTACAAACGCAGAAGCAGGCGTTCTTCCACAAGAAAAAAGCGATCTGATCGGAAAAGTTTGTGACGAAATTTTGACAGGCGGACTGGAAGATCAATTTCCGTTGGTGGTTTGGCAAACCGGTTCAGGCACACAGTCAAACATGAACTGTAATGAAGTGATCGCTTACCGCGGACACGTTTTGCAAGGCGGTGACCTGGCTGACAAAACCAAATTTTTGCATCCAAATGATGATGTGAACAAATCACAATCATCAAACGATACTTTCCCGACTGCAATGCACATTGCGGCTTATAAAATCCTGATCGACGTAACGATTCCGGGCATTACCAAACTACGTGACACTTTAAAAGCAAAAGCAGAAGCTTTTAAACATGTTGTTAAAATTGGCCGTACCCACTTTATGGATGCTACGCCTTTGACACTTGGACAGGAATTTGGCGGATATGCTTCTCAACTGGATCACGGTTTGCGTGCGATTTACCATACCCTTGCCCATCTTTCTGAACTTGCGTTGGGTGGAACTGCGGTCGGAACCGGCATTAACACGCCAGCTGGTTATTCTGAAAATGTAGCAAAACACATTGCGCTGTTAACAGGGCTTCCGTTTGTTACAGCGGAAAATAAATTTGAAGCATTGGCTGCTCACGATGCGATCGTCGAAGCACATGGCGCTTTGAAAACCGTGGCGGTTAGTCTGATGAAAATCGGAAATGATATCCGTATGTTGTCATCCGGCCCACGTTCTGGAATTGGTGAAATTCACATTCCGGACAACGAACCGGGAAGCTCGATCATGCCTGGAAAAGTGAATCCAACGCAATGCGAGGCCATGACGATGGTGGCAGCGCAGGTTATGGGAAATGACGTTGCAATCAGCATCGGCGGTTCAAACGGACACTTTGAACTGAACGTTTTCAAACCTTTGATGGCATACAATTTCCTTCATTCTGCACGTTTGATCGGTGATGTTTGTGTTTCATTTAATGATAATTGTGCAGTTGGTATCGAACCACTGCATGAAAATATCAAGAAACATGTAAATAACTCATTGATGTTGGTAACATCTTTGAATACAAAAATTGGTTATTACAAAGCTGCCGAAATCGCGCAGACTGCGCACAAAAACGGCACAACTTTAAAAGAAACGGCTGTCGCTCTGGGTTATGTGACACCAGAAGAATTTGACGCATGGGTAAAACCGGAAGAAATGGTTGGCGAGATTAAATAATCTCACCAAATCGGAATAATATCAAAGCCCTGCGCATTTGCGTGGGGCTTTTTATTTACTTTGTGCTACAAATTCCTAAAATCCTTATTTATGTTATTTCGTTTTCTAAAAACTTTTTTACTTGTTATTTTCTTCATCCGGATATCCTTTTCTGTTTATTCTCAAAAAACAGATAAACAAAATTCTCTGACACTTTGGTACGATTCTCCTGCCAAAGACTGGATGACTCAGGCTTTGCCCATTGGAAACGGTTACCTCGGTGTCATGTTTTTTGGTGATCCGGCGGAAGAGCGTTTACAATTTTCAGAAGGAAGTCTGTGGGCGGGTGGAAAAGGCGCAAATGAAGAGTATAATTTTGGGTTAAGAAAAGACGCTTATAAAACACTTCCAAAAGTAAGAGAGTTGCTGGCACAAGGCAAACTGGCAGAAGCGGATAAGCTGGCCAGTTCCGAGATGACCGGTATTATTCATGAGAAAAAAGAAAACACACCGTCAAGCGATTTCGGCGCGCAGCAAACGATGGGCGATCTTTATGTCAGCGTTTCCCATACCGGCGAAGTAAAAAATTACCGTCGGGAACTGGATATTTCGACTGCAACAGGGAAGGTTACTTATGAAGTTGGCAAAGAAAAATTTGAAAGAACTTATTTCGGAAATTATCCTTCCAGAGTTATGGTGTACAATTTCAAATCCACTTCGGCAGAAACCTATTCCATCCGATTTTCTACTCCACATAAAAAAGAATACGAGAAATTTGAAAAGAATCAGTACATCTTCGGTGGAAGTTTGAAAGATAACAAACAGGAATTTGAAACAACTTACCGGATTGACACGGATGGGAAAGTAAGTTATGATGCAGGAATAGTCACTGTAAAAAACGCCAGAAAAGTTATACTTATCCACACAGCATCAACAGATTACACTTATCAATTTCCGACGTATAAAGGAAATGATTACAAGAAAATAAATCAACAGGTGATTGCTGCGGTTGCCGGTAAAGGTGAAACAATACTGCAAGCAGAACAGCAAAAAGATTACAAAAACTTGTTCGACCGCGTTTCCTTAAATCTTGGTACTGACAACACGAATTCTCTTCCAACCGACAAAAGACAAATTGCTTATTTCAAGGGTACGCCTGATCCGGGCTTTGAAGTTTTGTATTTCCAGTACGGACGTTACCTGATGATTTCTTCCACCCGTCCCGGAACCATGCCAATGAGCTTGCAGGGAAAATGGAATGACAGCACAAATCCGCCCTGGGCGAATGATTATCATACCAATATTAACATACAAATGTTATACTGGCCGGCAGAGGTCACAAATTTGTCGGAATGTTATCTTCCCCTATCTGATTTTACAAAATCCATTGTTGAACCCGGAAAACTGGCTGCGAAGGAATTTTTCGGTACCCGTGGCTGGACGGTCAATACAATGCTGAATGCATATGGTTACACCTCGCCGGGATGGAGTTTTCCCTGGGGATTTTATCCTGGCGGTGCGGGTTGGCTAAGTCAGCATCTTTGGGAACATTATGTTTTTACGAACGACGTCAATTATCTTAAAAATACAGCCTATCCGATTATGAAGGAAGCTTCATTATTCTGGATTGATTATCTGACCAAAGGGAAAAGCGGATTTCTGGTTTCCTCACCCTCCTATTCTCCGGAACATGGCGGAATTTCTACCGGCGCATCGATGGATCATCAGATCGCCTGGGACGTACTTTCCAATACAATTCTTGCCAGTAAAGTTTTAAATACCGATACTGATTTTTCCAAAGAAGCACAAAAAGTGAGAGACCAGATCCAGCCTCCGCAGATCGGTCGATGGGGACAATTGCAGGAATGGAATGAAGATGTGGATGATTCAACCAATAAACATCGGCACGTTTCTCATCTTTTTGCCTTACACCCGGGCAATCAGATTTCCCCGACCGCAACACCGGAATTTGCAAAAGCCGCAAGAGTAACTTTGAATGCTCGCGGCGATGAAGGGACGGGTTGGTCATTAGCCTGGAAGGTTAATTTCTGGGCGAGATTGCAGGATGGAAACAGGGCTTACTCTCTATTCAAAAGAATTCTTCGTCCGGTTGGTGATAAAACAGAAAACATGATGAATGGCGGTGGATCTTATTCGAATTTACTTTGCGCACATCCACCCTTTCAATTGGATGGAAACATGGGTTCCACAGCCGGAATTGCAGAAATGCTTTTGCAGTCGCAGGCTGGCGTGATTGAATTATTGCCTGCCTTGCCGGATTCATGGCCGACCGGCGAAATAAAAGGTTTGAAAGCGCGTGGAAATGTTACAGTTGATGAGCAATGGAAAGATGGGAAATTGGTTTCAGCAACCTTGGTTTCAGGGAATTCAGGAAAGCAAAAGGTGAAGTTAGGTACGAAAACGTTGGAAGTTGATTTGGTTCAAGGTCAGCAGAAAGTCATTTCAGTTGATTTATTTCAATAGTATATTCAAAGTAGCGTTCACACAGCACGACATATTTTTTAAAAAAACTACCAATACATAAATCCGCTCCCATGAACATCCGGGAAGAACTTTTAAAACAACAGATCCACTTCAAAAAGCATGCGATCGCTATTTCTGAATATGCGGTTTCATCCGAAGAAAATTTCAGAGAATTGATCAATTGTTTTTTATCAGATGATATTCGGGTTGCACAAAGGGCAGCTTGGAGTGTTAGTTGGGCAGCTGAGAAACAGCCGCAAATTGTTCAGCCCTATGTTGGTGTTTTAATTAGCCAATTGAAAAGAACCGAAGTACATAATGCGGTGATCCGAAACAGTTTGCGCATTTTCGAAGATCTTGATCTTGATATCCCTGAGGAATTTCATGGTGAGCTGATGGATGCATGCTTTCAATTTTTACAAGATCGAGATACAGCTATTGCAATCAAAGCTTTAGCATTAACTATCCTCTTCAATCTGTCCAAAACTTATCCCGATATCAAAAATGAGCTACGGGTTATTATTGAAGAAAATATCGATTTCGAAACCGCCGCATACAAGTCACGCGGAAAGAAAATTCTTGCCAAATTATAAGTTACTTATCTGAACAATCGGTCTTTCGGAGTTTGGCTGTTGGTTTTGAAAACGTAGCTTTAAGGATTGATTTACACAATCATTGTGAACAAATCATAAATCATTTCAAAATATAATTGAAAAAATTGCAGGTAAAAACGGGATACACTCCCTCTTTAAACATAAAAACGATGATTATATACTGTCACGCAAATCTTGACGAAGGGCTTCGAAAACGATTAATAGAAGCACTTACCCCAAAATATATTATACATTTTCAATCTGATACACACTCAAAAGTTGAGGCACAAAATTTGTTCAACGACGCCGATTACATATTGGGCAATCCGCCATTGAGCTGGTTTTCAGAACCTTTGAATAATTTAAAATTCTGGCAGCTGGATTCTGCCGGCTTCGATCAATATGCGTCTGTCCGGTTAAACGGCCAAACAAAAGTCTCGAATATGGGCGATTGGTTTGCTCGCCCCTGCGCCGAATCGATCATCGGCGGTGTTTTAGCACTATACCGCGGACTCGATAAATTGACTTTGTTAAAAGAAAAAACCGAATGGATAGGAACTCCTTTGCGTGCCGAACTTCGTTTACTTTCAGGGCAGGAAGTAGTGATACTTGGTGCCGGGACAATCGGAAGCACGGTAAAAAATTTCCTTCAAGGCTTTAATTGTAATCTGCATCTGATGGCCAGGACATCTCCGGATGCGGACCTCCATTCGAAAGAAGAACTATTTGATATTTTACCAAATACGGATCTGGTTATCAACACCCTCCCGGGATCTGCAAACCAGTTCGCGGATCAGGTATTTTTTGAAAAAATGAAAAAAGGAAGCGTTTATGCAAGTGTTGGCCGTGGTAGTACAACGGATGAGAAGGCACTTATTGATGCGCTGAATTCAAAACATCTGGACGGAGCCGTGCTGGACGTAACCGAAGTAGAGCCGATTCCACAGGATAATCCGCTTTGGAAAATGGACAACGTGATATTGAGCCAGCATACCGGCGGCGGACATGCAAACGAACACGTCGGAAAAGTTGACCTTTTCCTTAATAACCTGATGACGCTGGAAAATGGCGGAAGTCCAATCAACGAAGTAAATCTTGCAAAAGGATATTAATAAAATTGAAGCGGTTTTCTTGAAAAACAGAAAATCTACAACTAAACAGTAATGATAAGTACAGAAGCGAAAACAGCCGAACGGATACAAAAAAGATTCATTGAAAAATTTGGTAACAACACCGAAGCGAAGGATTTCCGGTTATTTCGTTCACCGGGAAGAATAAATCTGATAGGCGAACATACCGATTACAACAACGGGTTTGTATTGCCCGCAAGTGTAGACAAAGCTGTCTATTTCGCAATTTCTCCAAGGACAGATAACCAGGTAATATTGCATGCTGTCGATTTAAACGAAACCTATACTTTTTCGGTTGAAGACATTTCCAAACCAGATCAGAAATGGGCTTATTTTCAATTGGGAATCATTGAGCAGATTTATAAAAACGGTTTAAATATTGGCGGATTTCAGGCTGCTTTCGGCGGAGACGTACCTCAGGGAGCCGGGATGTCTTCGTCTGCTGCACTGGAATGTTGTCTTTTATTTGCTTTGAATGAGGTTTTCAGCCTGGGGCTTGACCGTTTTTCAATTGTGAAAATGGCGCAAAAAGCGGAGAATGAATATGTTGGCGTGCAATGTGGGATAATGGATCAGTTTGCTTCCGGTTTTGGAAAACAAGAAGCTGTGATCCGCCTAGACTGCCGTTCACTTGAATATCAGTATTTTCCTTTTCCGATGGATGAGTATCTTATCGTTCTTTGTAATACCCTGGTTGAACATTCGCTGGCAAGTTCGGAGTATAACACGCGCCGTCTTGAGTGCGAAAAAGGTGTTTCTATCCTTCAGAAGTATCATCCTGGGATTAAAAGTTTGCGTGATGCCACACCGCAAATTGTCGAAGAATATAAGGACGAGCTCGGAGACGTCGTTTATCGCCGCTGTAAATTCATGACCGAAGAGATCGAACGTGTACAGATTGCCTGCGATTTCTTAACGGCTGGAGATCTTAAAAGTTTTGGAAAAAAAATGTACGAAACGCATCAGGGATTGCAGCATGAATATGAAGTAAGCTGCGATGAACTCGACTTTTTGGTAGAACAAACGTTAGACGACGACTCGGTAATCGGTGCCAGAATGATGGGTGGCGGTTTTGGTGGCTGTACGATTAATCTTGTAAAAAAAGACGCCGTAGAGCAGTTTGAGGAAAAAATGAAAAAAGCTTATCAGGAAGAATTCTCGATCGATATGCCATGTTATCGCGTACGGATTACTGATGGGACTGAGGAAATTGTATTAAATGCTTAAACCTTAATATTTCCGGAAATACCTTTATGAAAAAACGATCATTAATATTCGCTGCGCTGATCGGCATTGGCCTGATGAGCTGCTCAAAAACCAAAAACGAAAACGAAAGTAAAACAATGACCAGTACGATTTCGAAAGAAGTATTCGGAGACCTTCCCGACGGTAAAAAAGCAGATCTTTATACCCTTACCAATGCAAACGGGATGACGGTAAAAATCACCAATTATGGTGGGATTATCACGGAATTAACCGCAAAAGATAAAGAGGGAAAATGGGAAGATGTTGTTTTAGGCTTCGATTCTTTGGCTCCATATTTAGCTGAAAATCCTTTTTTTGGGGCTTTAGTTGGCCGTTATGGAAACCGTATTGCCAAAGGAAAATTCACGCTCGATGGCAAAACTTACACATTACCGGTTAATAACGGACCAAATTCTTTGCACGGCGGAATTAAAGGTTTTGACAAAAAACTTTGGAACGCGACTGAGATTAAACAGGACTCTGTCGTTGGTCTTGAACTAACCTATTTGAGTAAAGACGGGGAAGAAGGTTATCCCGGAAATCTGAATGTGAAAGTGACCTATACTTTGTCAAATGACAACGGACTTCGAATTGACTATGAAGCGACAACGGATAAAAACACAGTTGTGAATTTGACAAATCACTCTTATTTTAATCTGACGGGTTTAAAACGTGATATTCTAAACCACGAGGTTTCGATTAAATCAGACTCTCTGGTTCCGGTCGACGCGACATTAATTCCGACTGGAAAATTGCAGCCTGTAAAAGGAACGCCATTTGATTTTAACGAACCGACGTTGGTTGGAAAAAGAATTGATGATAATTCAGATGTACAAATTAAAAACGGCGGCGGATATGATCATTGCTGGGTTTTAAATCGTACTGATAAAAACCTTATGCTTTTTGCTACGGTGAAAGATCCGGAAAGCGGCCGTTTTATGGAGGTTTACACTACGGAACCTGCTGTTCAATTTTATACAGGAAATTTCCTGGATGGAAAACTGACTGGAAAAGGTGCAACCTATGCCAAACGCTTCGGGCTTTGCCTGGAAACCGAACACTATCCGGATTCACCAAATCAACCACAATTCCCATCGACAGAATTGAAACCAGGCGAAACCTATAAAACATCTACAGAGTATAAATTTTCAGTCAAATAAAGTGAAAACTAAAAGTGGCTTTGACTAATGCCTGAGGCATTAGTAGATCGATAACCCAAGGCCGGAGCCTTGGGTTATTTTATTTTATGCCTAAAACCAGAAACGAATCAGACTTTGTTAACATGATAATCCGGCCGATGAATTATCTTTGCTAAAAAATTTTGCAATTAATTCCATCAACATGCTAACGAGAACCGTAAAAATCAGCAACGTCACCAACCTATCCGATGCCCGTTACTGCGCTGGCATGGGTGTTGAAATGCTGGGATTTTCTATCGATCAAGATTCCCCAAATTATATATCTCCCAAGAAGTTTGAAGAAATTTGCTCATGGCTTGCCGGCGTTCAGCTCGTTGCTGAATCAAGCCAAAGCGATCCTGAGCAGCTGTTGAAATCCCTTGCGGAATATCCCGTGCATTACGTTCAGGTCGAAACCCCTGGTCTGCTGACTTATCTTCAGAGCGAGCTGAATCTTCCTTTGATCCTGCGCGTCAGTGTGGATACCTACGATGCCAACGATATTTATTCTATTCTGAGCCGCTATGGAGATGAAGTTGCCTACTTCCTTCTTGAAAGCGACGCAAATCTGGAACTAACAGAAGATTGGATCGAGGTTTTGAGCAAACTTGCCAAGGAATATCCAATCCTTATCGGTTTTGGACTGGATGATGAAGTTACTGTAAATAAATTAACTGATACATTTCCGGAAATAGGTATTGCGCTCCGCGGAAGCGAAGAGATTCGTCCGGGCTATAAAGATTTTGGAAGCATGATGGATATTCTTGAAGCATTGGAAGAGGAATAAAATCAATTTTTAATTTCCTGCAACATCACAACATTCCTTTCAAAGAACAAAATTTAGGATAATTGCCCTCGAACCGGGACCTGTTTAAGCGGATTTAAAAGTTTAAAAATCGGAAATCATTCCAAATTACCTTTTAACACGTCAACTAACCGATAATAAACTTCCAGCTTGCAGTATCTTGTATCACCCACTACCTTTGATTACAACATAAACGTAAACAACGAAATGGAAAAGAAATTGCACCGCATACCCGATCAGGCCGTATTTGGAGGAGTTGCTTCCGGTATTGCTCAATATTTACAAATAGATGTAGTAATCGTTCGTGTTTTATTCGTCGTGATGTTATTCCTGCCAATACCTCCAAGCTTTGGGTGGACTGGAATTCTGTACATTATTTTATGGGCAGTATTACCGACAGGAGCGGCGGATGTGCACAATTTTGATACAATAACTTCCAAACCGCACGACCCGGAAGCTGAGAAAAAACGCAACGATCAGACCATTAAAATTCTTGGCGGCGCGCTGGTTTTATTTGGTATTTTTATGCTAATCGACGATTTCCCGCTTTGGTATCAGATCAAACCTTATTTCTGGCCAATTGCCTTGATCACGATCGGTGCCTTCTTAATACTTCGTCAGCGCGATAAAGAACAGGAAGGAAATACAACCGTTTATCCTACCACGCCTCCGCCAACAGAACCGGTAGAACCTTACACACCAACGCCTGATCCGCAGCCATATACGCCTTTTGGAACTAATGAATCGACGCTGGCCGGAAGTTTCCCGGAAGATCCGAACGGTAAAAAAGCAGATGATGACGATGAAATTATCAAAGTGAACTAACAAAAACAGCCATGAATTTTAAAAGTATTTTCTGGGGTCTTCTGCTCATCGTCGCGGGCTGCCTCTTTCTGATCGAGGAATTTACCGGTTTTGATTTCAGAGGATTTTTCTGGCCAGTTATGCTGATCATCGCCGGTGCGCTACTTCTGCTTAAAAACTTCATCAATTCTGATACATCCAACCACTCTAATATTTAATCGTTATGAAAAATTCAAAAGGTGTTTTCTGGGGTGGAGTTCTTATTGTGATCGGTATCGTTGCGCTGCTTCGCAAACTGGACCTTTTCTATTTTCACTGGGATTCTGTTCTTCCCTATTGGCCGGTATTGCTAATTCTTGCAGGTATACTGATCCTGGTTACAGACAGACATGCACCGGCGAGAGCACTCGTCGGAATCCTTATTGCATTCGCCGTTTTTGGCGGACTGGCACATCGTACGGACCGCGCTTTCGACCGTCACCGCGACAATTGGAATTTCAACTGGAATGACGGTGATCACGACGACGAGGATGAAGATGATGACAATGACGAAGAGGATGATGAAGATAAAGACGAAGATTACGAACGTGAACACAGCCGCAGAGAGGATGAGAGCAATACCAGACTGAAAAATAACTCATACGAATATGCGATGGAAGATTTTATCCAGAAAGCAAATTTCAATCTGGAAGGAGGTGCGGGTTCGTTTACATTGAAAGGAAACACGGACAAGCTTTTTCAAGCCGATACACGTTCGTCTGTCCTCGGATTTTTATCCAACACTACTATTAACAAACTCGCTAATACAGCGACAGTTAATTTGAAAATGGAAGATGGTAATGTAAAATTGAACAAAGGCGAAATCAGCAATAAAGCGCAGATTGAGCTGAATGACAAACCAATCTGGAATATTGATCTTGGATTAGGTGCCGGGAAAGGCGATTTTGATCTGAGTAGTTATAAAGTAGAAGCTTTAAAAGTAAGTACCGGGGTGGCAGATATGAATATCCGTTTGGGAGAAAAACTTGACCGTACTGATGTTAACATTGAAGCAGGAGTAGCCTCTATCGATCTTGAAATTCCAAAATCAGTAGGTTGCGAGATCAATCTGGACGGAGCGCTTAACCTCACTTCTTTTGATGATCTGGAAAAAATTAATGATAAACTGTATCGTTCTCCCGGATTTGAAAAGTCTGCCAAAAAGATCAATATAAATTTTGAAGGTGGTTTGTCCAAGGTGAAGATCAGAAGATACTAACACGTTATTTCCTCCTTCCCAGCGTTAGAGAAGGAGGATTTTATTTTCAGCGTATGCGTTTAATCAAGATAGTTTGCCTGGTTTTTATAGCTTCTTTTTTATCTATTGACAGTCAGGCACAAAGTCAAAAAGATAAGTCCAATAAAAACATTTCAACAACCGAAAAGAAAATACTTGATCAGGGACTTGTTGATATACAAAGCATAAATCCTGAAATTCTGGTTGAATTGAAGTATGCCACTCCTGACAATTTCATGAAGAAAAATGTCTATGGAGATTTAACGCACGCATATCTTCAGCCTGAAATGGCTACAAAGCTTTCCAAAGCCAGCACTTTATTAAAACAGGCAAAACCTGGATATAAGCTTTTGGTCTACGATGCCGCCCGCCCTAATTCCGCTCAATACAAATTGTGGGATGCACTGGATGATTTAAAAATCCCGCCGCGACAGAAAACACAGTATGTGGCCGATCCAAAAATTGGTTCAAACCATAACTTTGGCTGTGCGATCGATTTAACCGTTGTGGATGAAAAAGGTATTCCGTTGGACATGGGGACCAAATATGATTTTTTTGGCCCCCTCGCCTATCCCCGTTCCGAACAGGAAATGTTGAAACAGGGAAAACTTACTGCAAAACAGATTTCGAACCGAAATATTTTGCGTAAAGCTATGGTTCAATCTGGTTTTACGGTCAATACAACCGAATGGTGGCATTTCGACGGGATGTCAAAAAAGCAGGCAAGAGCGAAATATGGTATGATCAAGTGATCACAACTTAATATCTGACTCTTCGGCCTGATAAACCAAGCCTTTCAACTCCGACGCTCCCGACAATTCTCCGTCGATGAATTGTCCGCTTCCTGTCAGATTTAATTGTGAAGCCGCTGATAAATCCATTTCTACTATTTTTGCAGATTCTGAGAAATCGCCTTTTGAAGCGCCCGAAAGTTCCAAGTCGATTTTCTTCGCATTTTCAAAACCGGAAACATTCACGTGCACAGCCCCTGAAAACTCAACACCAGATAATGAAGGCATAGAAATATCAATCGTCACTTTATGGCGGCGGTTTTTCCACGGCTCCTTATAACGAGCAACCGGCTCACTGTCTTTAGTAAAAATTGCAAGATCATCCAGATCAAAAATATGGGCACTGGTTTCTCATGGTTCCAAATCTTCATAACCTGAATCGCAGGATTGCTGGCTGAATAACGTAAATACGTACACAAACAAGGGAAGAAATAATTTTTTCATGGCTAATATTTATTGGCTAACATCGGGAATCTCCCATCTTCCCTTTCAGGACAATCCAAATTTATTTTCCCCCTATTAACAAAAATATTTTTTTCGCGTAGGGGGAAACCCCATTCCGCTTGTCATGTTAAAAAGGAACTTAAACTGTGGCAGCGACCGCTCTTAGTAATCGGAATTTTATAATCGGTGGAGATTATCTACTTTTGGCGGAAAATCAAAAGCGAAAATCCGTGCACGCCACCGATCCGGAAATTGTTCAAGCGATAAGAAGAGGAGATGAAGCTGCCTACGAGCGGACATTTCGTTTCTATTATCAGCGGCTGTGCAATTATGCGAGTTCTTTATTAAAGGACGAGGAGGATGCCGAAGAGATTGTCCAGACAGTTTTTATTACAATCTGGGAAAAAAGAGAAGAGCTGGAAATAACCCTTTCTTTGAAATCCTATCTTTATCGGGCCGTTCATAATCACTGCCTGAACCGTTTCAAACACGCTTCTGTGAAAGAAGCTTATCGTGAATATGCTGTTAATTATATACCGCAATCCTACGAGTCTGTTACGGAAAGTATTCATGCTGACGAGCTTGCCGAACGTATCGAAAAAGCAATTCGACTTTTGCCTGAGCAATGCCAAAAAGCTTTTCGGATGAGTCGTTTTGAGGAACTGAAATATCAGGAAATAGCCGACCAACTCAATATTTCTATCAAAACGGTTGAAAATCAAATCGGAAAAGCACTTAAAATTTTACGTAACGAGCTGGCCGATTACCTGCCGTCATTACTGATACTTGTTTATTTTTTACATCAACAGTTTTTCCAATCGTAACCATGAACAATTCTCATGAACACATATCGGATGAGCTGTTAGCGCGATATCTGGCCGACACTGCCACCGCGGAAGAAATTTCCGAGGTACAAAACTGGCTGAATCTGTCGCCGGAAAATGAACAGGAATTAGCAGCATTTGAAATGCTCTGGGAAAAATCGGCAATTCTTAAAAACAGAAATTCGGAAGTCGATACGGACGCGGCCTGGGAAAAGGTCCGGCAAAAAATGACATCTCAAAAGATAGTCAGTCAGCAGATCGTTCCGGAAATCTATGCGGAAGATGAAACAAATATCCGTAAACTGCCAGCTAAAAAACGGACTTCATATACCTTATGGATTGCAGCCGCAGTGTCTTTAACCATAATGGCATTCGGACTCTATATTTTCCGGACGCAATTTAAGAAACCGGAACTGCTTGAAGTGGCAACTACTAACAATACAACAGAAGCAACACTGCCTGACGGAACAAAAGTATTCCTGAATTATAACTCTAAGATAAGTTACCCCGAAAATTTCAGCGGAGATATCCGGACTGTTTCCCTAAATGGCGAGGCATTTTTCGATGTAAAACCCGACGCAGCGCATCCTTTTGTTATTGATGCCAACGGAACCGACGTCCGGGTTTTAGGAACTTCTTTTAATGTTAAGGCATATAAAAAAGAACTCGTACGTGTGGATGTGAAAACCGGAAAGGTTCGGGTCAGCAAAGCAGATAATAAAATTGAGCTTGTTAAAGGAGAAAGTGCAGAATTAGCAGATGACACACTGAGAAGTATACGCGCTGACCTAAACGTCATGGGATATCATACTCAGGTTTTTGATTTCAACGGAGCAAAACTGGGTGATATCATCAATACCTTGAATGACGGGTATCACTCGGATATTCGTTTGGTCAATGCAGATCTGGCAAAATGTCGGTTAACGATAGGTTTTCAAAAAGAACCGCTTGATACAACATTATCAGTGATTGCGGAAACATTGGATTTAAAACTGAGAAAAGAAGGAAAAACGTACTGGCTTGATGGCAATAGCTGTCAATAATAATACGCCTCCCCAAACTGCTTTTGTCTTAATCTACACCGATTCCATTGAAAAATTTTTATTCTCTTACCTTTCTGTTTCTTTTAAGTTTTCTCATTTCCACTCCTTCTCACGCACAGGAATTATTGGAAAGAAAAATTTCAATACGTTCATCGAACCAGTCCATTGACGAAGTTTTACAGCAAATCGGCAATCTGGGTGGATTCAATTTTTCTTACAGCCCGGATGTAATTGAAACTAAGAGCCGTGTATCTCTAAATGTTACGAACAAAAGTGTAAGGGAAATTCTGAATGAGTTGTTTAAAGGAAAAGTTGTCTTCAAACAGAAACATCGGTATATCATTCTTCAAAAAAGTCAAAAAACAGAGGAGGAGGCTCCTGCTGATTTCAATCTGAACGGTTATATTATTGACAAGAACACAGGAGATAAGCTGGCAAATGCGAGTATTTATGAGCCTGTTACCCTGGCTTCGACGATCAGTAACCAGTTTGGTTATTACAAAATAAATCTTCCTACGGCGCCCGCATCGATACGGCTCGAAATCAGGAAAGAACAATACGTGGGAAAAACGATCATTATTTCGAACCGTAAAAATACTTATCTGCCTATAACGCTTAATCCGGATACACTGAAAGCATTATCTAGACGAAAACTGACTATCGCGACACGGCCAGATTCACCAAATAATCCCAAAATTGAAATTCCGCAGTTTGAATATACGACGACGACTTACGTGTCGCCGGATACGATTATTGAAAAAGATACAATTCAATTCAAGGGGAAATTACGGGAGACCTACCAGCGTGTAAAGAAAGATTTCAGTCTCGCTTTTGCTTCGGCCAAGCAGGCCATTAATACCCGGAACATTACAGATACCTTATACCGTCCGGTTCAAACTTCGATTTTACCTTTCCTGAGCACGAACCGTGAACTTAGTGGTAACGTCGTAAATGATTACTCTTTTAATGTATTTGCGGGTTATTCCCTGGGAACAAATGTTCTGGAAATCGGGGGTTTTATCAATGCAGACCGTGGTCATGTGAAGGGGGTTCAGCTTGCCGGTATTGCCAATGTTGTTGGCCACAATGTATCCGGTTTTCAATATGCGACAGCATTGAACATCGTTATGGGAAATGTTAAGGGATTCCAGTATTCGACACTGCTGAATTTCACTGCTGGCAATTTTAATGGCGTACAGCTTGCCGGTGTTGGAAATGTTTTACTTGGAAACTTAAATGGATGGCAAATTTCGGGAGCTTATAATTTTGCAAAAACGGTAAAAAAAGGACATCAGTTAAGTGTATTCAATTACGCTGATTCTTCCGCCACCACACCGATCGGTTTGTTAAGTTATGTCCGAAAAAATGGATACCGTCGCTACGAGATCTCAACCGATGAATTCAATTATTTTAACACATCCTTTAAAACGGGGGTTAATGCATTTTACAATATTTTCACGGTCGGTTTTAACGGTATGATTAATAATAAGCCTTTGGGAAGTATTGGATATGGTTTTGGAACTGCGGGAAGGATCGCCAAAAGATGGATGTGGAACATAGACCTAACAGCCAACGTAGTTGCAATGAATAAAGACTTTGACAGCAACACCGCGGCCGGATTATTTCGTCTAAATACTTCAATTGAAAGAAATTTAGGGAATCGGCTTTCCATAGCATTTGGGCCATCGATCAATATACTCACTGAAAATAAAGAAGGAATTGCAAACGATCACAGATATTCTATTTCAACAATCTGGCTCGGTGGAAAGCCAGACCAAACGCAAAGAAATTATACGTGGATAGGATTTCAATTGGCAATAAGACTTCGAGACAGGTTATAAATCTGATTTCACACAAAGCAGAAATAAAAACGCAAAGAGCGCAAAAGTTAACTCCTTTGCGCTCTTTGCATTTCGACTTACCCTCTTTGTTAAAAAAATCAGTTAAAAACCAATTCTTCCACGACTATTTCTTCCCATACTTCCGCCCGCATATTCCTTCAACTCTTCCAACTCTTTTTCAAATCCACCGGAGAGAATCGGGAAGCGGCACCAAGAACGAGGATCAAGATTAAGATCATCCAGATGGAAAGATGGCGCGTAACGCTCTCTTTTCCATTGATTACGACTCCAAAGTTTGAAAAATCTTTCTGTCCAGCCAAGAATCTGAACATCCGAGTAAACCTCTTTATACCGGACAATCATATTTTTAAAACATTCTACCGGAGATTTTTTATCCCGAATGGCTACTTTTTCCAGCGCATCAAGGAAATCATAAGGCATAAGATCCGCTTCGTCTGTCTGGTTCAATGCAAGCGGACGAAGTTCTGCGGTTGGCTGCAAAGAGTTAACCTTTTTCAGGCCTTCAATCCGGATATGTTTTCCTTTTACCTCACAGCCAACTGTTTCCAGCCAGCGAAGCCATTGTCGCAAATAATGTTTATCAATTCCCGCCAGAGGACTGATACTTCCGGATGTATCACCATCCATGGTCGCATAACCCACAGCTACCTCCGAGCGGTTGGAAGTCGCCAGAAGCAAATGATTGGAAAGGTTTGTCAACAGCCAGACACCCGGAGCGCGAACCCGTGCCTGAATATTTTGCAAGGCAATGTCATCAGTATCCCACGATAATTTCCTGCCAATCTGATCTTCAATCAAAACTTTGTACGTTTCGACCAGACCATTAATATTAATATTATAAAACGTAGAACCGATCGATAAAGCCAGCGAACGTGCAGATTCCAGCGTATCTTCGGAGCTGTTTTCGGTTCCCTGGTAAATATTATGGATCAAAGCCAAAGCAACATCTTCTTCTGTTTTTGCTAATTGTATTCCTTTTATAAAGGAAAGTTTTTCCTTAAAACGCTCCAATCCGATACTCTCGTCAGCCAGCCTGATCATCAGACCACAAAGTGCTGTGCAGGCGCAGGAATCTGCGCCACCCGATAATGAAATCGTAAAGCCGTTTGAGCGGCTTTTTCTCAAATAGTCAAAAAGGCCGAGTGAAACAGCCCTTGCAAATTCCTCTTCTTTTAGAGCGCCGCCTTTTTCAAATGCCTCCAATTCAGCTACCTGCTGCGGGACAGGGTTAATATCCGGAAAATCGAATCGAGCTCCTATACGCCAGGTTTTATCTTTGTTTCCAGAAGATATTTTATTTTGAAGCTGATTCAGCCGCGTGTTTTCCGTATCGATAACCGCGGTAATTATCAAATAATCTTCATAACTGAAACGATCGCTCGTCACCAGCATTTCACCGTTGGAAGCGATCATCGCATCGCCATCGTAAATAGCCCTGCCTGCTTCATTTCCCAATAAATTGGTATAAATGTAACTGCAACCAAACGATCTTGAACCATCCAGAACCAGTCTTTCTCTCGTTAAAAATTTATGAAAAGCGAAATGACTCGCGCTCGGATTAAGGATAACATCTACCCCACGTTCATAATGCCTGCGCCCCGGACGATTCGAAACCCAGGCATCCTCACAAATTTCAAAACCAATTCTTACACCTGATAAATCAAAAATAATATCTCCGATTGGATACAACATTTGATCAATTTCGATACTTTCAACCAAGCCTACAGGCCACGGACGAAACCATCTGGCTTCGTAGTGAATGCCGTTGTTGGCAAGATTTTGCTTACAGTAAAAGCCAATAATTTGTTTGTTTGCAATAAGACAGGCTGCGTTATACAAACTATTATTATGACGAACCGGCATACCCACGGCAACAATAATCCCCGCAGTCGCCTGAACTATTTCATGAAGGCACTTTTCTGCCTGATCTACAAGATCCTGAGCAAAAAAATAATCCTCACAGCCATATCCGGAAACACAAAGTTCCGGCAGGCACAGCAAGCTGACGTCCTGTTTTTTTGCTTCTTCAATCGCCTGCAAAATATGTTTGGTGTTAGATTCCCAAGCCATTGGCGTTTGGTTAACTACTCCGGAAGCTACTTTTATAAATGACATATTTTAAAAATCTGGTTTTTAGTACACGTAATCTCCCTGATGCAAAATCACTAACTACCTGGCAACTTAACAAAAAAATGAGGAGAAGAATTGAATATTTTCAATTTTCCTTTCGATGATATCGGTTTAAAATCACTGCACTTGGAAAGCCGCTTTCGTCACGGTCAAGTTTTTCGCTACTTTTGTCAAAATAATAGTAAAATTTAACCATTCAATTTCTTTGCGTTTTCCCTCATTTGTCGCCAAACGTATCCGGAATAACGAAGCCGGCTCCTTTTCAGCAACGGTTTCCCGTATTGGCGTGGCCAGTATTGCTATTGGCGTGGCGGTCGGAATTGTGTCATTCGCCGTCTTGATTGGTTTCAAGGAAACAATTCAGAAAAAAGTATTTCTCTTTGGCGCCCATATTAACATCACCGCTTTCGCGCTGGGAAATACTTACGAAGAAGGCGCGATGAATATTCAAAATCCGGTTTCTGATGAGTTAAAAAAAATGCCGGAAATAAGCCACTGGCAGGCTGTGGCTCATAAATCAGGTATTTTAAAAACATCTGACGAAATAAAAGGTGTTTTATTGAAAGGCGTTGGAAAAGATTATGACTGGGATTTATTCAAAAATACATTGGTTGAAGGCCGGCTGATTGGCAAAACGGATTCATCTTCTTTGAAATATGGTTATTCTTCTGAAATTCTGATCAGCCGAAAAATTGCTTCCCAGCTGAAATTAAAACCTGGCGATGATGTAATTATGTATTCTTTACAAGATCCGCCAAGACCCAGGAAACTGACAATTTCCGGGATATATGATACTCAGATGGAAGAATTTGATGATCGGCTGATCATTGGTGATCTTGCTCTTGTGCAACGTCTGAATGGCTGGGGACCTGATTCGATTGGTACTTATGAGGTTTATCTCAAAGATTTTCAGCAGCTTGATAATGTATCCTTACATTTAAAAAAGATTCTGCCGCCCGCCGTTTATCTTCAAAAAGTTACCGATGTATTTCGGCAATTGTTCGACTGGCTGGTTTTACTAGATAGAAATACTGCCGTTTTTTTAACCCTGATCCTCTTCGTCGCCTGCTTTAATATGATCTCAATCTTATTGGTTATGATCATGGAAAGGACACCGCTGATTGGCTTACTGAAAACGCTGGGAAGTCCGAACAAACAGATACGGATGGTATTTTTCAGAGTTGGCTTGTATATGGTACGTCAGGGATTATTGATCGGAAATATTGCCGGCCTGGCTTTCTGCTGGGTACAACACCAATTCAAAATCATTAAGCTTGATCCTGTTAACTATAACATGGACACCGTTCCGATCATTTTCGACTGGGCGACATTTTTGTTGATAAACATTATCACAATTGTTGTTTCCGCACTAATTCTGCTGATCCCAACATTAATCATCACCCGGATCCAACCGATCAAGGCGATGTTATTTAAAAAGTAATTTGTTTAGGTTATACAGGATTCGAAAAAGGTGCACAGAGATTAAATCATAAATCTCTATGTACCTCTTTTTAACTCTGTGTTTCTCTGTGTAACCTTAAATTACCAAATAACCTTATTCAAAAGCTCCCCGGCTCTCAAAAGTGTATCATTATTTTTTGCAAAACAAAAACGCAAAACCCTGAAATCGCTCGGCTGATCGTAGAACGATGAGATAGGAATTGACGCCACGCCTGCTTCTTTGGTAAGCCTTTCTGCCAGAGCTAAATCGTGCTCGTCCGACAAATTTTCATAACACACATTCTGGAAAAAGCTTCCCTCGGAAGGTTTCAGCGTTAATCCTGTATCTTTAATTGCGTTGTTAAAAATATTCCGTTTTGTTTCGTAGAACGAAGAAAGACTCAGATAATGTTCAGGTTCTTTCAGGAATTCTGCAATCGCAAACTGAAAAGGCGTGATCACGCTGAAAACCATATACTGGTGAATTTTTCGGAATTCGGCTGTAAATTCTTTGGGCGACAGACAATACCCAACTTTCCAGCCTGTGGTATGAAAGGTTTTCCCAAACGATCCACAAAGAAATGTTCTGGCAGCAAGCGACGGAATCGAAGCAGCGGAGATATGCTGCAATCCGTCAAAAATAATATGTTCATATACCTCATCACTGATCACAAAAAGATCATGTTTTTCAACCAGCAGATCCAACTGTTTCAGATCCGTTGCAGTCCAGACTTTTCCGGTGGGATTATGCGGCGTGTTGATGATTATGGCTTTTGTCTTCTCCGTAACTTTCGAATTGACGATCTCCCAATCAATGTATTCATACTGCGGATCCAGCGTAACAAAAACGGGAAGTCCGCCATTCATTTCAATAGCGGGAACATAACTATCATATGCCGGTTCGAAAATGATTACCTCATCACCTCGATTTACAACTGTTGAAATCGCAACGTAAAGCGCTTCCGTTGCGCCGCTGGTGATGGTTATTTCATTAACCGGATGATATTCTGTGGAAGTTGCTTCAAAAACTTTCTGAGCAATGGCTTCCCGTAACGCCAATACGCCGGCCATTGGCGCATACTGATTTTTTCCTTGTTTTATATATTTATCTACCAGCTTTTGCAAGTCCGGCGAACAATCGAATTCCGGAAATCCCTGTGCCAGATTTATCGCCTTATAATCTTCGGCAAGTTTGGACATGTGTGTAAAAATAGTGGTACCAACTTTGGGCAGTTTGGATTGAAATGCAGATGTGGCAGAAGGCATATAAATAATAACAGAAGTGGCTGATTAGGAAACAATACACCGGCAACCGGACTGATTCAAATATAATTGAAACAGCCTGACTGCCGGCGTGGCATTCTATAAATTTTGTGGATTTTTATTTGTTACCTTTTTTATCGTAAACCGATTTCAGCAATTCCTTATGGTTTGGCGAGCCATCAAAATTTTCATCTACAAAAGTATAGGCGATTTTCCGATCCTTACCAATTACGAAAATAGACGGAGTAAAGACCTCTTCTGAAATCCCGGCGATACGGTCCCAGATTGGTGAAGTTTCAGAATACACGCCGTAGGAACGCGCAACATTAAAATCCTTATCATGGATAATGGTGAAATCAAGTTTCAATTTCTTGGAAATACGCTCAATCTGTTTTGGAGATTCGTTTGTCAAAACCAAAAGCTGTCCACCAAAAGCTTCGATTTTCGGCGCTAGTTCTTGCAGAGCAGCGAGGTGTTTAGGCGCATAACTTCCCCAGCATGGACAATAGAAACTCAATACGAGCGGTTTGTATGACAACAAATCAATCAGTGACCTGGAATCATTTGCAACAGAAAATCCTGAAACAGATGTAGTCTGTACGCCATCTTCCGATCGCAAATAAAACAAAGGTGCGAAATCGCCTACAGCAAGTTCTGCCGCAAGCTCATCTTGTTCCCGCTCTTTTAGCTGAATAGTTGAGATATTCCCCATTTCATCTTCGAATTCGTAATACATAATCGCTAGGGTTGTGTTGTTTATTCGAGTTTCTATTACAAAGGTATTATTAATCTATTTAATCTACAATATTTATAGAGTATTAATTAACAAATAATATTTTTAATAGAAAGATCAGGTAGGTTTGCTTACCTGATAGATTTAGAATTGAAGATTAGGAAACTCCTACGGAGTTACAATTTCAGAGATCAGAGATTTTGGCTGGAAATAGGGCGCTCCAAAGGAGATGGATACAATGGAAATTTCGTGTCGATATTGGTTCTCTCCGATATATACTTTTGAAATACAGATACACATCAATTGCAGAATCTTTAACGATCTAGACATCCTGAGCATAGCCCGGTAGAACTCCCTTTTATAAAAATTGACTGAGCCAGGAAATACGTGGCTCCTTAGGAACCGCCTATATTGGTCATTTTTACCTGACTATCATTCAGGTTCTTAAAATCCAGTGTGATATGCCGTATCGAAGATGTATTAAGCAATAAATCTGCTGTAATAAATTCAGGATAAATACTTCCTGAATCGATATTTTCTACATCTTCCCAATGAAACAATAATTGGGTGTCATCTTCCTGCACCACAAAATCATGCTGATCTTGCAGATCCGGAATCTCCATTTGATAGTAAAATCCGATCTCATGATGTTTGATGTTATTGTATCCGAAGAAATTTTCCACCACCCAAAGCAGTTTGCCGACGATGACTTTTCTGCCGATTTCTTCAAGCATTTCTCGCAGAAGGGCTTCTGATGAAAACTCGAACATATCTACCCGTCCACCTGGCAAGCTCCAGAAATTGTCTGTTGGTGTCCGGTGAAGAAGTAATTTCCCATTTTGGACGGCAACACCAGCGACACGAAAATTGAACAGAGCATTTTCCACCGGAAGACAAATCGAAGAAGCACTGTTCATAATTTACGCAATTTTTTCATCAGGCGTTTACACTTTTTTCAACCGTAGAATCACGAATAATCAATGAAGTTTGTAAGGATCGCGTTTCAAAAATCGTCGGCTTTTTGGGATGTTCGATCAGCCGTATCAATAATTCCGTTGCCTGATGGCCCATATCGATTGCAGGCTGAACAACTGTTGTCAATGGTGGGTTGAATAATTCAGCAACGCTGGTATTCGTAAAACCGACTAACGCCATTTCCTCAGGAATTTTCACATTTTTTTGAATCAACACAGACATGCAACTTGTTGTCAATCTGTCGCTGGCTGTAAAAATCGCATCCGGAGGTTCGGGTAAATTCAATAATTCCTGAACTGCAGTTTCATTCTCCGTCAGCATCATACCGCCGTGATGACAATATTTAACATACGATTCATCAAACGGAATTCCATTGTCTTCAAGAGCCTGACGATACCCTGCCAGCCTTTCCATTGTGATTGAAAGATAAAACGGACTTGTTAAATGTGCAATTCTTCTTCGGCCCGTTTTGATCAAATGTTCCGTCGCCTGATAGCTTCCGAAAAAGTTATCAACCACGATTTTATGCGTATCTATATTTTTGGGAACACGGTCAATAAACACGATCGGCATTCCTTTATCCAGCAATTCTTCAAAGTGAGTCAGATCTCTGGTAAGGCTTGACAGCGAAACTAAAAGTCCGTCCACTTTCCTCGAAACAAGATAATTGGTATTTGCAACCTCCCTTTCATACGACTCATGACTTTGGAAAATAACCACATGGTAACCCATGTTATAGGCTATCGATTCAATTCCGTTAATCAGTTGGGAGAAAAAATTATTGGCAATTTCAGGGATAATTACACCAATGGATTTGCTTTTACTATCACGTAAACTCAGAGCAATCGGATTGGGCCGGTAATTCATTTTCTCGGCATACTCCAATACAAGCTTTTTAGTTTCATTATTAATTTCATAGCTGTTTCTCAACGCACGGGAAACCGTGGATGTCGATAAATTCAGTGCGCGGGCAATATCTTTTATTGTGATTGTTTCCAAAGAATATATTCGTTTATTTCAACTTATTCCTAGATTAAATATAATTATCTAAACACTCAGTGAATATACTAAATTACCCTTTAATTCTACAATTTTCGTCTTGTAACTTGCCAATTGCATTTTCTGGTAACGTTCCCGATAACGATTGCACAAAAAAAGACAATCCAATATTTGATAATTCTAATTAATACATCTAAACTCGTTTATTCTTATCTATTTTTTGCACAAACCGGCTGAATCTACACCGGTTGCAAAAAAAATCAACAGAACATTTAAATGAATAGTACAAATTTATTCGACCTGACCGGCAAAACCGCGCTGGTGACAGGTTGTAACCGTGGAATAGGCAAAGCGATGGCAGAATCTCTGGCCGAAGCAGGTGCTGATATCATCGGAATATCTTCTTCACTTCCGACAACGGAAAGCGAAATTCAAAAAGCAGTCACATCGATTGGCCGCAAATTTTATCCTTATCAGGTTGATCTGGGAAACCGCGAAAGCCTTTATTCTTTTATCAAACAGGTGAAAGAAACCCACCAAGTCATTGATATTCTGGTTAACAATGCCGGAATAATCCTTCGTCAGCCCGCTGCCGAACATTCCGACGAATATTGGGATCAGGTTTTGAATATCAATCTGGATGCGCCGTTTATACTTTCTCGTGAACTTGGAAAAGAAATGGTTGCCAGAGGTTATGGCAAAATTATTTTCACAGCTTCTCTCCTGACTTTCCAGGGCGGAATTAATGTTCCGGGTTATACCGCGTCGAAAAGTGCCATCGGCGGTTTGGTGAAAGCTTTGGCAAATGAGTGGGCAGGAAAAGGCGTAAATGTAAATGCCATCGCTCCCGGATATATTAACACCGATAATACAGAAGCTTTGCGCAATGACCCTGTTCGCAGTAAATCCATCCTTGATCGTATTCCGGCTGGTCGTTGGGGCTTACCCGAAGACTTCAAAGGGCCTACGTTGTTTCTCGCTTCAGAAGCTTCCAATTATGTCAACGGAACGACGCTGACAGTCGACGGAGGGTGGATGGGAAGATAATGTTGAAGAGAGAATGAGTGAATGGGATTGTTCACAGTCTATATTGATACTGGAATTATAAAAAGGGACATTTGGGCGGATACTAACAGCTAATCGCTTACAGCCAAAAGCTACTAAACTATGGAAATTAGATTTGAAAGCAGTCGTAAAGAAGTTTCTCAGATGAACACTGAGACTTTACGTGAGAATTTTTTAATTGAAAATATATTTGAATCCGGTAAAATCAACTGGGTTTATTCACACTACGACCGTGTTATGATCGGCGGCGCCATTCCCGTTTCCACACCTTTAGTTCTGGAAACATTTGATTCGCTGAAAGCTAATTATTTCCTGGAAAGACGTGAGATTGGGATTATCAATATTGGTGGAGACGGTAAAGTTAATGCCGATGGCGAAGAAATTGCGATCAGCAAATTAGGTTGTGTTTATGTAGGTAAAGGAACCCAGAAAGTAATTTTCACCAGTAATGATGCTGAGAATCCAGCTGCATTTTACCTGCTTTCTTCACCGGCGCATCAGACCTGCCCGACGCGTCTTTTCACAAAAGAAGACGCCACTCCGGTAACGATTGGAAGTATGGAGACTTCAAATCACCGCACAATTTATAAATACATTCACCTGGATGGTATTCAGAGCTGCCAGCTTGTGATGGGACTTACGGTTTTGAAAACGGGCAGTGTCTGGAACACGATGCCGTCGCACGTACATGATCGTCGGATGGAAGCCTATTGCTATTTTGATGTACCACAAAATCAGCGGGTGCTACATTTGATGGGCGAACCGTCGGAAACGCGTCATTTATTGGTGGCTGATCGTCAGGCGATTATTTCTCCTCCATGGTCTATTCATTCAGGCTGCGGAACTTCCAATTACTCTTTTATCTGGGGAATGGCCGGAGAAAATAAGGATTATACTGATATGGACGCTGTTGCGATTGGCGATTTAAGATAATTAGCATTTTATTGGAGTTTGGCAAAGGGTTATACTTTACCAAACTCCTTTTTTATTGATATAGTACCAATTTAATTTCGCAGATCAGCCCGGATTCTAAATTCTAAAACCGATCGAAAGCCGTGGCTGTGCGCTCTTCTGATAATTATTTCAGTAAAATTCAGTCTCTGGCAACGTTCCCGATAACGATTGCACAACAAAAGACAATTTAATATTTGATAATTATAATTATATCCTCTAAACTCGTCATATTCCTGTATAAATCTTAATCGGAATAGCCCATCTGTATTATTGAAATAAGTCAATTCATAAAGGGATTTTCCCGAATCCGGTTATTGTTAAAATAGAATGAAAAAACTGTTATTACTTTCTCTTCTAATTATCTCGGGTTTTAAACCTGACCAGGATAAGATTCAGATTTTCCTGATCGGCGATTCAACACTTGCCAACAAAGCCGCTGGTGATGCCCCTGAAACGGGCTGGGGAATGGTTTTCCAAGATTTTTTCACTGATAAAATAAAGGTAGAAAATCACGCTCAGAATGGGAGAAGTACGAAGAGTTTTATCAATGAGGGGCGCTGGGCAACTGTTACTAAAAATCTGAAAGCCGGCGATTGGGTTTTTATCCAGTTTGGACACAATGACTCAAAAGACAAGGATACCAGCCGATACGCTGCCGCTAATACAGATTACAAAAAAAACCTGATCCGTTTCATCACCGAAACACGTGCAAAAGGTGGAAATCCGGTTTTGATTACGCCGGTTATGCGCCGTCGTTTCGATGAAAAAGGTGCATTTATCGACACACACGC
Source organism: Dyadobacter koreensis (assembly GCF_900108855.1). Lineage (GTDB taxonomy): Bacteria > Bacteroidota > Bacteroidia > Cytophagales > Spirosomataceae > Dyadobacter > Dyadobacter koreensis. The sequence continues at coordinate 352,792 of NZ_FNXY01000002.1, read as the reverse complement.
AGATTATCCGGCGGCTGTGAAGGCAGTCGCCAAAGAACAAAAAGTTGCTTTGATTGATTTGCATGCGATGAGTCAAGAAGTAATTGTGCAACATGGCGTGGAAAGTTCAAAAGCAATTTTTATGCATGTCGAAGCCGGGCACTATCCTAAATTTCCGAAAGGTCTGGTCGACGATACGCATTTTACAGCTTATGGGGCCAAAATCATGGCGGGCCTCGTTGCAAGATCGGTTCAAACCCAGAACCTTGATCTAAAAAAATACCTGAAACATTTTGGCAGCACGGACAAGTTTGTCTTTGATTTACCTGTCATTCAGCAACCATCGTTCCGGAAAGATACTTTTAACATTGTTTCTTATGGCGCGAAAAACGATGGACTGGTACTGAATTCTCCCGCCATCAACAAGGCTATCGAAGCCTGTGCAGCAAAGGGCGGCGGCACAGTGCTCATTCCCGAAGGTTTCTGGCTATCAGGTCCGATCACGTTAAAAAGTAATATTAATCTTCATCTTGCAAAAGGCGCTTTACTGCAGTTCAGCGATAATTATAAAGATTATCCACTTGTTAAAACGACCTGGGAAGGATTGGATGCGATTCGTTGCCAGTCGCCGGTAAGCGCGACGGATGCGGTAAACATTGCAATAACGGGCGGCGGGATTATTGACGGAGCCGGGCAAGCGTGGCGGTCAGTGAAAAAAGAAAAACTGACAGATTCGCAATGGCAAAAATTGGTTGCTTCCGGCGGCGTTCTGGATCAGGCGCAGAGAATATGGTATCCGAGTGAAGGTTCAAAACTGGGCAATACAACGCCGGGCGCAGGAAATATTGCTGCAGGATATACGATGGAGACAGTGACGAAATTTCAGGAATTCCTCCGTCCGAATATGATCCGCTTTACCAACTGCAAGAAAGTTCTTCTGGAAGGAGTTACGTTTCAAAATTCCCCTGCCTGGAATCTTCATCCTATGCTGTGCGACCATATTACATTAAAAAATCTGACGGTGCGAAATCCTTGGTACGCTCAAAATGGCGATGGCGTAGACCTGGAATCCTGCCGCTTTGCAATGATCGACAATTGCACTTTTGATGTCGGTGATGATGGAATTTGCATCAAATCCGGTCGAGACGAAGAAGGCCGCAAACGTGGCGTGCCCACGGAAAATGTAATTGTTCAAAATTCTACGGTTTTTCACGGTCACGGCGGTTTTGTGATAGGAAGTGAAATGTCGGGAGGCGTTAAAAATCTCTTCATTAATAATTGCAGTTTTCTCGGAACTGATGTCGGACTTCGTTTCAAAACTGCTCGCGGACGAGGCGGTATTGTGGAAAATATTTTCATCTCAGATATCAATATGAGCAACATTCCGGGGGAAGCAGTTCTTTTTGATATGTATTATATGGCGAAAGATCCTGTTCCGAAACCAGGCGAGAAAAACGAATTACCTGTCATGAAAGCCGAACCGCTAAATGAGGGAACGCCTCAGTTTCAGAATTTCCACATCCGTAACATTGTTTGCAAAGGCGCCGAAACGGGGCTTATGGTTCGTGGATTGCCGGAAATGAGTATCAAGAACATCACCATTGAAAATGCAGTCCTGCAAAGCAATAAAGGTTTTGTATGTATAGAAGGTGAAAATATAAATTTGAAAAATGTCGCCTTTTATACAAAAGATAAAACCGTCATGCAGATTCAAAACAGCGCAAATGTGACGATGGATAAAATAACATATGCCGACGACAGAGATTTGCTGCTGAAAGTAAACGGCGATCGCTCCAAAGGAATACGTCTATTGAATACCGACGAAAAGAAAGCGAAAAAAAATATTGAATTCAGTGGAAATGCATCATCAAAAGCATTAACCCGAAAATAAAATCCAACGGCGAAATCGAAGAAAGAATGGGCGATACACGAGCAAGAGAATTCATCACAGACTCTGAAATTGATTGGGAAGATCTAGGGGGCGGACTAAAAAGGAAGATATTGTCATACGACAATAATCTGATGATGGTAAAGGTCGCATTTGAAAAAGGCGGAGTTGGCGCTTTGCATAGCCATTTTCATACCCAAATGAGCTATGTAGACAGCGGCGTCTTTGAAATTGTGATTGGCGACCAGACACAAATACTTAAAAAAGGCGACGGATATTACATTCCGCCAGACGTAATCCATGGAGCATTATGCATAGAGGAAGGCATGCTGATCGATATTTTTACCCCTTTACGTGCAGATTTTATCTCAGAATAAACAAATCTCAATCAACTATTTCGGCAGGAAAATAATATATGAAATTTAGTTCAAAACTTATCAGATCAGGTTTTTGTGGAATATTATTTCTTATCGCGGTACCGTCATTCGCTCAAAATGAACATGCAAAAGCAGCGAATGGAAAAAAGTTTATTGTAGACTCAGAAATTCCATGGCAGGATTTGGGCGGCGGATTGAAACGAAAAATCATGTCATATGATCCGACAATGATGATGGTAAAAATTGACTTTCAAAAAGGAGGAATCGGTACGCCACACAAACACGTGCATACGCAAATGAGCTATGTTGAAAGTGGTGTTTTCGAAGTTACCATAGGCGATAAAAAACAGACATTGAAAAAAGGCGACGGCTACTACATTCCATCAAATATTATCCACGGAGCGGTTTGCCTGGAAGCAGGAGTTTTGATCGATATGTTCACGCCCATGCGTGAGGATTTTGTAAAATAAAAAACGAAAAGTAACTCTTATCAAGATTATTGAAACGCATGAACTATTTATCCACCCATACAATAAAACTTACTTTTTTAACCCTTTTAGGTCTGATCGCGACAACGGGATTTGCTCAGCAAAAACCTTGGTCAACGCAAATGGCTGATTCTTTTATTTCCTGGAATAAAGACTCGATTCTTGTTGGAGAGGCCAAGCGTTCAAATTGGAATTACGAACAAGGATTGATGCTTAAAGCTCTGGAAAGAGTATTTTATCGTACAGGTGAAGGAAAATATTTTGAGTATATCAGAAAAGATGCAGATCAGTTTGTAAAAGCCGACGGCTCCATTCGTACGTATGATTTCAATTCATTTAATCTCGATAACATTCCTTCCGGACGGCCATTATTAACACTTTATCAGCAAACCCAGCCTGATAAGGAGAAATATAAAAAGGCAGCAGATTTACTATGGAAGCAACTTTCAGAACAGCCGAAAATTAAAGAGGGAGGATATTGGCATAAAAAACGGTATCCGGAACAGATGTGGCTGGACGGACTTTTCATGGCTGAACCGTTCTCAGCTGAATATAGTCTTCTATTTAATCATCCGGAACATTTTGACGATATCGCAAAACAATTTGAGCTTATCGAAAAATATGCCGTTGATGAAAAAACAGGTTTGGTCTATCATGCTTATGATGATGCCAAAGAGCAGAAATGGGCGGATAAAAAAACCGGCAGATCTCCGCATTTCTGGGGGCGTGCAATCGGCTGGTATGCGATGGCGTTGGTTGAAGTCCTGGATTATTTTCCAAAAGATCATCCAAAACGACCTGAACTTATCAAATATCTTCAAAGACTTGCTCCGGTTCTAGCAAAATACCAGGATAAAAATTCTGGTGTCTGGTATCAGATTATGGACCAGGGAACACGTAAAGGAAATTATCTGGAAGCATCAGCTTCTTGTATGTTCGTCTACGCACTGGCGAAGGGTTCACGATTGGGTTACATCCCTGCAACGTATGCGACAGTGGCTAAAAAAGGTTACGAAGGGATTTTGAAAACATTTGTGGAAAAGGAAAAAGACGGAACGATCAGTCTGAATAAAACCGTAAGTGTCGGCGGACTGGGTGGCACGCCTTACCGCGACGGAAGTTATGAATACTACCTGAGTGAGCCGATCCGGAAAAATGATTTGAAAGGAGTTGGTCCATTTATCATGGCCAGCGTAGAAATGGAAATTGCTTCGGAGAATGCAGTTGGAAAAGGAAAAAAAGTGGCATTGGATTATTTTTTCAACAAAGAGGTACGGAAAACCGCAGCAGGACAGGAAGAGCCGTTCCACTACACCTGGGAAGATCGCCAGCATTCAGGCTACTGGTTATGGGGCAGCATTTATCGCGAACTTGGCGCGCAAACTGTTTCCATTCCCTCGGCGCCAACGGCTGAAAATTTAAAGGGAATTGACGTGTACATCATCGTCGATCCGGATACGAAAAAAGAATCGCCGAATCCAAATTTTGTACAGCCCAAAGATATTACTGAAATTGAAAAATGGGTAAAAGCCGGCGGGGTGCTGGTACTGATGGCGAACGATACAGCAAACTGCGAAATCCCTCATTTCAATGAACTCGCAAAAGTTTTTGGTATCCAGTTTACTAATAAAAACAGAAATATGGTACAAGGCCTGCAATTTGAACAAGGCCGTATCGATGTACCCGCAAACGACAAAACGATTTTTAAAAACGCCAGCAAATTATACATTAAGGAACTCTCTCCTATCGCTGTTACACCACCTGCAAAATCGATTTTGACGGATCATGGTGACATTATCATGGCTGTTTCAAAATATGGAAAAGGGACGGTGTATGCGCTTGGCGATCCCTGGATTTACAACGAATATCTGGACGGTAGAAGGATAGACAATTCCTTCGAGAACTTCGCCGCAGCCAAAGACCTTTCGATCTGGCTCCTGCAGCAAGCAGCAAAAAAATAGAACCTGACTTTTACAGCATAAAGATTTAAAGCTTATGAATCACCTATATCGCGAGCATTTGCGCCGGTTACGGAACAGTCCCAGCGTGACCGTACCAGACGATTCCGTTTTTGAACTGCCGGAAAAAGTGATCCAGTTTGGAACCGGGGCTTTCCTTCGCGGGCTGGCTGATTATTTCGTGGATAAGGCCAACCGGGAGGGTGTCTTCAACGGTCGGATCGTGGTTGTGAAATCTACGGATGAAGGTGATTTAAAAGCATTTGATCGTCAGGATAATTTGTATACTCTTGCGATGAAAGGCGTCCATAACGGTAAACTGGTTGAAGAAACGATTATCTCGTCAGCAATCAGCAGGGTTTTATCTGCCAAAACTCAATGGTCTCTCGTGCTGGATTGCGCGCGGAATCCTGCTATAAAAATAGTTTTTTCAAACACCACTGAATTAGGTATCCAGCTCGTCCAGGACGATATTTATCAGTGGCCGCCAGTTTCATTTCCCGGAAAATTACTCGCGTTTTTGTATGCTCGCTTTAAGGCTTTCGCAGCAAATCCGAACTTTGGTTTGGTAATTGTCCCAACGGAATTAATCGCCGACAATGGAAAAAAGCTGGAATCTATCGTACTGGAACTTGCGCATCGGAATGGTCTGGAACCAGGTTTTATTGACTGGCTTGAACAGTGCAATTCGTTTTGTAATTCGCTCGTCGACCGCATTGTACCAGGGCGACCGGATATCGAAATTAAAAAACAGATCGAAAACGAGCTTGGTTATATGGACGATCTGATGATCATGTCTGAATATTACAGGCTTTGGGCTATTGAGGGTGACGAAAAGGTAAAAGAAATTTTGTCGTTTTCGCAAATTGATTCCGGGGTTTTTATTGAACCGGATATCGAACTATATCGTGAACTGAAACTTCGTTTGCTGAACGGCGCTCATACGCTAGGCTGCGGACTGGCCTTTCTCGCAGGTTTTCCGACGGTACGGGAATCCATGAAAAATCCTTTTTTCGAAGCTTATTTGTCAAACCTTATCCAAAACGAAATCGCTGTTTCGATCCCCTATCCCGTCAGTGAGGAGCGTGCGCATAAGTTCAGTTTAATGGTTTTAGACCGTTTCAGGAATCCTTATATCGAGCATAAGTGGATTAATATCACGCATAATTATTCAGCAAAAATAAATTCAAGGGTCATCCCGGCTTTCCAGCAATTTTATAAGGAATACGGCACTGCACCCGAATATATGACTTTTGGATTTGCTGTGTATATCTATTTCATGAAGGCGGTCAGGAAAGATGGCGAACACTATTTCGGCTTTGCGAACGATGCTTACTATCTCATTCAAGATCAAAGAGCGGCTTATTTTCATCAAAAATGGCAGAATTACGAGTTGCCTGAAATGGTTCACCTGATCTTGAAAGACTCATTTATCTGGGGTTCTGACCTCACTAAACTGGGGGTATCCGAGGATAATGTCGTCCAATACCTTGAATCGTTTGCGAATTCCGGTGTAGCTCAGACACTGGAAAATTTTCTTGCAAAAGTTGAGTACGTCAAAATATAATTTCCTATTTCAGAACAATAATCAGTTGCTCTTATGCTTACTACTGAAATCCCTAAGCTGGAAAGTCACATGACCAAATATCGCTGGCGCGTTGTGGCTCTGCTCTTTTTTGCCACCACCATTAATTATCTCGACAGGCAGGTCCTGGGTCTGCTAAAACCAGCTTTGGAATCTGATTTCGCCTGGACAGAAAAAGATTTCAGTCATATTGTTATGGCATTTCAAGCAGCCTACGCGGTTTCGCTCATTGGTTTTGGTGCAATTATTGACAAAATTGGAACGAAGTTAGGTTACATTATTTCTGTTGTTGTTTGGAGTATAGCAGCCATTCTTCACGCCGCAGCAACCGGAACTCTTAGTTTTGGATTGATGCGCGCATTGCTTGGACTAGGAGAAGCAGGAAATTTTCCTGTTGCTATCAAGGCGACAGCGGAATGGTTTCCTAAAAAAGAACGTGCGCTGGCGACGGGTATTTTCAATTCTGGTGCTAATATTGGTGCTGTCGTTGCCCCTATTATGGTTCCATGGCTTTTAGGCGCTTATGGATGGCAGGAAGCATTTTTAATTACAGGAGCGCTGGGTTTTGTCTGGTTATTTTTCTGGTGGAGATATTACGAAGTACCAGCAAAACAGGAACGTATTAACAAGGCTGAATTCGACTATATCCATAGTGACAACGAGCCTGATACCAGTAAAGAAGCACCGGTGAAATGGCTTGATCTTTTCAAAGTTCGTCAGACCTGGGCTTTCGTTTTTGGAAAAATGTTAACCGATCCGATCTGGTGGTTTTTCCTTTACTGGCTTCCATCCTACTTCGCCGAAGCTTTCAAACTGAATTTGTCCAAACCAAGTCTTGAACTCGTAATTGTTTATACCGCGACTACAATCGGTAGTATTGGCGGCGGATACCTTTCCGGTTATTTCATCAATAAAGGCTGGCCGATCTTTCGTGCACGTAAAACTTCCATGTTCATTTTTGCAATCCTGGTCACTCCAATCATGCTGGCCCAGTATACCACAAACATTTGGCAGGCTGTATTTTTGATCAGTTTGGCAGCAGCGGCTCACCAGGCATGGAGTGCCAATATTTTTACAACAGCATCGGATATGTTTCCGAAAAAAGCGGTAAGCTCGGTTGTGGGTATAGGTGGAATGGCCGGATCAGTAGGTGGGATACTTTTTCCACTTATGGTAGGTATTATCCTTGATAATTATAAAACAGCAGGAAATATTGGCGGTGGTTACAATGTTATTTTTATCATTTGCGGTTTCGCTTATTTGCTTGCTTGGGCTGTAATGCACTTCTTTGCACCTAAGATGGAACAAGTTAAAATTTAAAATGGCAGTCAGCTTTCGGCAGTCGGCTATCGAATTAAAACAATTCAAAAAATTATTCTTAGTTGTTATGAAGAAAACATTTTTAGTTGCCGTATTATTTATGTTCGCCAGCCTCATTTCTTTTGCTCAGACGGCCGATGAAAAAGCAGTAGGCGAAGCGGTTGAAAAATTAAAAAACGCAATCGTTTCTGCGGATGCAGCGGTTTTAGGAAAACTTACTTCTCCGCTTTTGTCTTACGGACATTCAAACGGTCTGCTTGAAGATCAAAAAGAATTTATCCGTGCATTGACCAGCGGGGAATCGCATTTTACACGCATAGATATCGCTGATCAAAAAATAACCGTTTCGGGTGATGTAGCAATGGTTCGCCACACATTGTCGGGCGACACACATAATAAAGGAAAAGATCCTGCACCTGTGAAACTTGGCGTATTTTATGTCTGGCAGAAAACAAAAGGAAACTGGATTCTAGTTGGTCGTCAAGCGTTTAAGTTACCGATGTAATTCAATTTTAGATCCGCATTTAATGTTGGAAATAAAATAAGAGGCAGTCGAAATGAACTTTCATTTTGACTGCCTCTTATTTTGCGTCATAAAACTTCAAAGGTCCGTGATAAAAACCGGATAATTTTTTTCCGTCAGAACCTTCGACACAGTCGAACGTAATATCATAAATTGTGCCTGCCTTTTTTACAGAAACTTTACCCGCGATTATCGCATGGACCTCGCCGCTGGATGTAATATAATCCGCATTTAAAACAACATAGGAATAGCCGAAAGTTTTTGAAAGAAAGGTTGAAGTATCATCAAAAGCATATTCACCATCACCCAAAGCGTTTGAAACCGGACTGTAAATTTCAAAATACACGACGTGCCCCTTACCGGAAGTCGAATCTATTTGTCCGCCAGTTTCGTGAATCGTAATACCTGACGAATAAAGAAACAGAACCTGCCCATGCCCTTCTGCCTTGGTATACTGACCGTAGTCGATCAGCAATCCATTTGCAAGATCATACGTAGCGCCATCGAAGGTAATGGTACTGGTTGGTATAATTTCCTTTTCATCCTTTTTACATCCAAAAAAGATGAAAGATGAAAATAAAAGTAAAAAAGCAAATTTGGAAAAGTTGAACATATAGGAACCGTTATGAGGTGAAAAGTCAAGCTAACCTGGCAATAAACGTTATTTCTATTTATACAAAACGCTCTTCTCACACTGCAGACATAATGAGTGCCGTAGTGATTCTTATTCCTATATTTAAAAAGCATCCAGGTTCCAAATGGGTACTCTGGCAACCTGAATGCTTAAAAATGCTTCCTGTGAAATAACTTAAAAAGTTCATTAAGTTATTTCTATCAATTAATCTTTTATTTCGACTTTACTAAATCAATAATCAGTGCATAGGGCGATCCGGAGCGGGCGCAGACGCATGGTATTCACTTTGAATTATCTCAGCGTATTTATCCAAAAGCTCGATTACTTTATCTTTGGATTTTGAGCGGACGACCAGGCCGATATGATATTCCTCGTCCATTCTCCAGACAATTTCAGGATCATTAAAAATGGAGATATCGGGCCATTGCTGACGTGTCAGCGAAATGATAATACCAGCATATTCTTTACGGCTTGGTGGTAATTTAAAGGGTTCGCCTTTCGCTTCTGCGGTTTCCATTTTTGCCCATTCCTTCCAGAGATTAATTCCCGAAGAAGCCTCTACTAATTCCGAAAGATGCGCCCCTCCAACCCGGGATGAAGTTTCAAGAAAATAATATTTCCCATCATCCTTCGAGCGGATCACTTCAGTATGAGAAGCGCTGTGACGCAGGCCAAAAGCTTTTAAAACGTCAATCGAAATCGTTTCTAAAGCGTGGGCCTCAGAAGAATCGAAGGGGACAGTCATAGATCGGAAAATCCCACCGCCGTGGGCTACATCAAACGGAGGAGCAAGATACTTGCTGTTCCAGGTGAAAATTACGCGGCCATTCATGGACAACGAATCTACGTGATATACGTCTCCCGGCTTAAATTGCTCAACCAGATACGCATGTCTTTTATCGCCCAGTTCATGGATTGTCTCCCACAATTCTTCTCGCGTATGCAATTTTTTTATACCCGTCGCTGATGCCTCAGAACGCGGTTTGATCATCCACGGACCGGCATGATCGTCTAAGAATTTATTAATCACTTCGTCGTTAAACAAACCGCAAAAACCGGGGACCAGAATTCCTGATTCTGCTGCTTTGGTACGCATAGCCAGCTTATCCCTGAAATATTTTCCAGTAGTTTGCCCCATACCGGGGATGCGGAAATATTCTCTGATCAAGGCGGCTTTTTCAACGTCAAAATCATCCAGCGCAACAACGCGATCGATCATCCGGCTTCGCATAATATAAGCAAGGCCGGTAACCACTTCGTCCATGTCATATGTTTTGTCTTCTCCTTCTTCTATGTAAAAAAACTCATCAACGGATTCTCTCGCCCAAGGTTTCTGGTCCAGCTTTTTGGCCGTTAACAGATAGACGATATTGCCTGCATTTTTACAGGCTCTCAGGAAGTCATTTCCTTTGAAATAGGTTGAAATACATAAAAAAGTTAAAGGACGCGCCATAAAAAATAGTTTGTAGTGATAGTATACTGCTCGAATCCGGACTATTCGACAGGAAAATTTCAGAGAACTTCCTTTTCCAAATCTAACAAAAACAAGCTATTTATCAAGTAAAGCCGCAGTTAAATTTCTGTGATCTGAAAATTTAAATTTATCGTGTGGATTAATTTAAATTAAAACAAAGAATCTCACCAATGGCACGCATACTTCACCCTACAATGCTGATAAATAATCTCTTAGCAATCGAATTCCATATCCGGTACCTGCACGGCCAGGAGCAAATTCATTGTCTCCAAAAGCCATTCCGGCAATATCGAGATGCGCCCATTCAGGATGCTCATCTGTAAAAACTTCGAGGAATTTTGCAGCGACGATCGCACCTGCCAACGGTTTTCCATGATAATTTTTCAAGTCCGCGATATCCGAAGAAATTTCCTCTTTGTATTCATCCCAAACCGGCAGACGCCACAAACGTTCACCAGTTTTTTCGCCTGATTTTGTCAGATCATTGGCAAGGTTATCACTTACCGAAAACAACCCGGCAGCCTCATAACCAAGCGTTTGAATAACACTGCCTGTCAAAGTCGCGAGATCGATTACGACGTCAGGTTTAAATTCCCTTACAGCATAACTCAGTCCATCTGCAAGGATCAGGCGCCCTTCTGCGTCCGTATCAATGACTTCAATCGTTTTTCCTGCATATGATTTTATCACATCCCCCGGTTTCATAGAAGAACCGTCAACACAATTTTCCGTCGAAGGAACCACGCCGATTATTTTTACCGGAAGTTTGAGCTGAGCGGCCAGTTCGACAATTCCAAGGACTGCCGCAGCACCTCCCATATCACTTTTCATGAGATGCATACTTGCAGAAGGTTTGATCGAAATTCCTCCCGTATCAAACGTCACTCCCTTACCAACCAGAGCGATAGTTTTCTCATATTTTTCCGGCACATACTCAGACACGATCATGACAGGAGGCAAATCGCTTCCTTTGCTGACAGCCAGCAAAGCGTACATATGAAGTTCGTTAAGCTTGTTCTTATCCAGGATCGTTACTTTATAATTATTTTTTTGTCCTGATTCAACCGCCCATTCTGCTAATTTTTCCGGCGATTTGTAATTCGAAGGCGCGTTCATTAAATCCATAATACGGATTTGAACTGCCGCCGTTTTGGAAGCTATATTGATCGCAGACTCGTTCTCTTCTGTAATTTTATCTGTCAAGATGAACAGTTTTCCGTTCTCGCCAAAAAATGAGCTGAACAATTTTGGCTCTGTTTTATATAACTGCAAATTATAACCACCTAACACAATCCCGTTAACCGCATTTTCTATCCAGTCCGAAGATTTTCCAATAGCGTCCAATATGATATTTTCGGGCCATCGGTCTTTGCGTTTAAAAAAAGCCAAACGAAAGGTTTTTAGTATTACAGGAAGTTTCGGCGATTTTCCCAGTCCCAACCAAATTTCGTTTTCCGTTGGCCACCAGATCTCGCCTTTATCCGCTTTAAAAAATTCCTGATTTTCAGGTTCGGTACCTGATTCAAACGTACGAAGTAGAAGTGTCTTTTCCGGCGCTTCTATGGTCTGGATAATATGCATAATCTTTACAAAAAAGTTTGGTAACATTCAAAGCTAAGCATTGTGAGCGCTTAATTTTAGATTTTCGCAAACAATATTCCTGGGATAAGCAGGTGAGTACGTGAATGTGGCGATACTTAAAATTATCATATTTGTATACCATCTTAATACAATTTTAAACCCAGCAATTTCAGGCAACACATGTACGTAAAATCTCTTTCTAAAAAATTCATATTTCAGGGAGTTCTTCTTTCAGCGTTGGTTTTAGGTCACTCCCAAAATGCTTCTGCTCAGCGTAATGAAACGAAAGCAAACGATTCCAATACGCCGTTGCATTTATTGCAGCCTGATTATCCGGTTCCGTATGGTCTGGTAAAAAAGGAAAATATTGTCAAAGATTTAAACCGCATTTATGCCTATCTGAATAATGTTACGCCAACAGCTTTTGTAGATAGTAAAACAGGAAAACCGGTAACTGATCTTACAAAAATCGACCAGAACACGGCTTTGCAGAAGGGTAATTACCGGATTGTTAGTTATGAATGGGGCGTTACCTATTCTTCCATGCTGTTGGCCAGTCAGGTTACCGGCGATCCGAAATTCAAGGAATATGCCGATAAGCGTCTCCAATTTATTGCCGAATCCGTTCCCTTTTTCAAAAAAACAAGCACAGAACATGCCGATTGGGGAACAGCTGGCCCTTTGCGCGGACTTGTTGACCCACATGCTTTGGACGATTGCGGAGCCATGTGTGCCGCGATGATCAAAGCAACAAGAGCAGGAACCACAGGAAATTTCCGGCCTTTGATCGATAGCCATATCGATTATATATTAAACAAAGAACATAAATTAAAAGACGGATCGCTTGCCAGAAACAGGCCTCAACCGAACACGATCTGGCTTGATGATTTGTTTATGGCTGTGCCTGCTTTGGCCCAAATGGGAAAACTTACAGGAGAGAAAAAATACTATGATGAAGCCGTAAAACAGGTTTTACAAATCTCCGGCAGGATGTTCGTTAAGGACAAAGGAGTATACATGCACGGTTGGGTAGAAGGTATGACTGAGCATCCTGAATTCCATTGGGCGCGTGCAAATGGCTGGGCGATTTTAACCAAAGTAGAATTGCTTGATGTGTTGCCGGCAAATCATCCGGGAAGACCGAAAATTCTGGAATTGTTAAAAGCACAAGTACGTGGTTTAGCTTCCTATCAGTCAGGCTCTGGATTCTGGCATCAGCTTTTGGACCGGAATGATTCTTATCTGGAAACTTCCGCGACGGCTATTTATGCTTATTCTATTGCAAAAGCGATTAATAATGGCTGGATCGATGGATTGACTTATGCTCCGATGACACTCCTCGCGTGGAACGCAGTCTCGACAAAAATTAATAAGGAAGGGCAAGTTGAAGGGACTTGCGTCGGTACCGGGATGGGTTTTGACCCTGCATTTTATTATCACAGACCGATCAGTCCTTATGCAGCGCATGGTTACGGACCGGTCATTATGGCTGGTGCGGAAGTAATTAATTTATTGGCAAACAAGTCTTTCGAAATCAATGACAGCTCTGTTCAATTGCTTCAAAAGAAGTAAATATTATTTTATCGTTGTACTGATCAGCGTTTGTCAACTTTCCTTTGGACAAGATTTAAAGCTTGATTTCGGCATTGGAAAAGCAGCAAAAGGATATCAAAAAGTGCAGCCGGAAGACTTTTATTCTAATGAAAAGGGATATGGGTTTGTAACTGGAAGCTCAGTTAAAAGTGTAACGAATAAAAGCAAAAACACACTTGAATCGGACTACATAACGTCAGATTCTTCTTTCTTTTTTTCGGTGAAATTGCCGGAAGGAAATTATGATGTTAAATTGATACTTGGTGATGCAAAAGGCACTTCCTCCACGACGGTAAAAGTGGAATGCCGCAGGCTGATGCTTGAAAATATTCAGACAAAAACCGGTGAGTTTGTATCACCGGTTTTTACTGTTAATCTACGTTCTCCCAAAATCAATGCGGACGAAAAAATTGCTCTTAAACCCAGGGAGGTTGGCTATCGGCATTGGGATGATCAGCTGACTTTTGAATTTTCCGGAATAGCGCCGAAAATATGCGGTTTGGAAATTGTCAAAAATGACCAAGCGAAAACCATCTTTCTCGCAGGAAACTCGACAGTCGTTGATCAGGCAAACGAGCCATACGCGGCCTGGGGAAACATGATTTCAAGGTTTTTTAAACCGTATCAGGTGGCTGTTGCAAATTATGCCGAATCAGGAGAATCTTTGCGAAGCTTTATAGCTGAAAAACGGCTGGATAAAATACTTTCTCAAATGAAAGCCGGCGATTATCTTCTGATCGAATTTGCCCACAATGACCAAAAACAGAAAGATCTGTTGCCATTTGTCGGTTATAAAGCCTTACTGGAAAAATTCATTTCTGAAACCCGGAAGAAAGGCGGTATACCTGTTTTGATATCCAGTATGCATCGCAGAAATTTTGATTCGACCGGGCATATCATCAATACGCTGGGCGACTTTCCGGAAGCTGCCAGACAAACGGCCAAAGAACAAAAAGTTACGCTGATCGATTTGAATTTAATGAGTAAAATACTTTGGGAGGCATTAGGACCGGAGGAATCCAAGAAAGCGTTTGTACATTATCCTCCGAATAGTTTTCCAGGTCAGGATAAGGAGATCAAAGACAATACACATTTCAGTAACTATGGCGCCTATCAGCTGGCAAAATGCATTGTAGAAGGAATAAAAAAGGAAGATCAGGAGCTCGCGAAATATCTGATTAAAAACTTGCCTGAATATAATCCGGCACACCCGGACCCGCTAAAAGATTTCAACTTCCCGCTTAGTCCGCTGGTAAAAGTGACAAGACCGGACGGGAATTAATGTCAAATGATAAATATTAAAGACTAGAAAGTAAAAAGAAGTCAACTTTTGAAAAGCTGACTTCTTTTTACTTAAAAAAACTCATCATTTGTCCTTCACTAAATCATCAGTCCATCCCACCTTTCCGCGTAGGACTTCTCATAGCGGGCCAGGCGCCAGGTTCTCCTTTTGCATTCGCAGGAAGAACACTTTTTTCGCGTGAAGTTTTTACAGGATCTTCGCTGGCCTGATAAGCCATTATTGCAGCTAGGATTGCATTGTTACGAACGTCATCGAAAACAATTTTATCATACGTGTCGCGGTTTGTGTGCCAGGTATAAGTTCCATAAGACCAGTTCAGTGAGCTTAAAGAAAAGGCCGGAGCACCAGCTGCTACAAACGAAGCAAAGTCAGAACCACCGGCTCCCGGCGCACCAGGAAATCTTGTTTCAATCTGATCTTTAATATTTGAAGGAACTTTCGACAACCAGCGTCCCAGGTATTCATAGGAATTTAAAAAGCCCTGGCCTGCAAGATTTACAACGCGCCCTGTACCATTATCCTGATTGAAAACCGCCTGGATATTTTTTACAATTTCCGGATGATCTTCAACAAATGCACGGGAACCGTTAAGTCCCTGCTCTTCACTCCCCCAATGACCAACCAGAATCGTTCTCTTTGGATTTGGATAAATTTTCTTCAAAATTCGCATTGCTTCCATCATTGTCAATGTTCCTGTCCCGTTATCGGTCGCTCCTGTACCACCGTCCCATGAGTCAAAATGCGCGGAAAGGATGACATATTCGTCCGGCTTTTCTGTTCCTTTGATTTCGGCAATGGTGTTGAAAGTTGGTACGACGCCGTTCTCCTTTGAATCTGCCCTTACGCTGATTTTCGGCGTATGTCCGGATTCTGCCAAACGGTATAACAGACCATAATCTTCCAAAGCTATATCAACCGTTGGCACTTTCTTGGTTGTTGCGCCAAAAATTTTATTCGCGCCAAATCCTTTTGACCAATAAGAAGCTACTACACCAACCGCACCCGCTTTTTCGAGAGCAGCAGGTAAAGTACGGAGTGAATAACCTGTTTTAGCTATACGTTTTGTCCAGGCTTCTGTCAGAATATCACGCTCTTTTTTCATTTTTTCAAAGGATTCTTTGGTAGCAAATTCCTGCCAGTTGTAGTCCGGACGACCCGTAGGCTGCAACATACTGATCATTACAAATTTCCCCTTAACTGTCGGAAGCCACTTTGCAAAAGCCAGTGAATCAGCCAGATCCGGAATAATAATTGCATCGGCAGTAATAGTTTTGCCGCCCGTTGAAGGGCTCCACGCCAACTGCATTCCTTCCAGAGATTTCACCCGCGGAGAAACCATGTCGATATGTGAAGCACCACGTTCCCATCCACGCCATTCGCCCCACTTCTCATTTTTTGCGGTGATATTCCAATCTTTATATTTCGCAACCGCCCATTCGTTGGCTTGCTGCATTTGAGGTGAGCCCACAAGGCGTGGACCGACAACATCCATGAGTTCATGAGCCAGTTTTTCAAGCTGTGAATTTTCGTTAGCTTCTTTTACAATGCCTTCAATGATAGGATCTTTTGTTTGAGCTTGGGTTAAAACTGAGGTCGCCAGAAGCAACCCAAGCGAGAGCCCGGATAGTTTTTTCATAGGTGATCTGAATTGTATTTTTTGGTTTCGGATTTCCTAAATTAGGAATATTGATTCAACCATCCATTCAATCATGAAATATTCCAGATTAGTCCTTGAATTGCCTTACTAAGTAGGCCTTGAAGGGTAAATACTGACGTAGAAATCGAGTATTGACTCCTCCTGATGCAGGAAAATGACCAAAGGATGTGATAAGAAATTTATTATGTATTTACCCAGGCTGCCACAAAATCGATATGTTAACGGTATAGTAAATTGTAACAGATTTTAATTCACTACAATACCCGAGAGCTCGGACATATGAAATAAACTATACGGAAAAAGAATTTCTTAACCTTCAATTTATTTGTATGAACGAGCAAATCAGAGCACTTCTGGCTGCCAATTGCGGGCTGCCTTACCACTCCATTACAGACGACGCTAATCTTTCAAAAGACCTCGGACTTGATAGTCTTGACACTGTCGATCTGGTTTTACAGCTTGAAGATCTTTTTAAGATTTCCATCCCGGATGAAGATTATCAGCGTCTTCAAACTGTGCGACAGTTCTGTGAATATCTTGAAGGAAAAGTTGTGGCAACAGCGTAAAAAAAGTAAAGGCTTATCGTGTCGGTAAGTCTTTACTTTTTTTATAATTTCAGAAAATCGCTCCCAGGAACGGCGGACATTTCGACGGAAGATTTTCTTCGCTTAACATGTCTTTAAGATCGATTTCAATATTTCTGACAATGGTTCGTACCGGAACATCGTTCAACAGGCCTTCGAAAGGGTTTTCGCTTACATCTCCGGTGTATTCCATAAACATGAAAACCCAGGAAACGATCATATTAAATGGAATGAGCAGCCACATATATTTTTCTCCCAGCTCAAGAAATTCTGTCAGCAAACCGAATGGAAGCAGTGTCATAAAAATGAAAATAAAGACGATCGAGGTCGTAGCATACTGACGCGGAAAAGGTGTATTTTTAATCCTTTCGCTCTTTCCCTGCTCGTCATACAGAGAAGCGATGATCCTTTGCAGCTCGATATGTTGATACGTGTCGATCAGTTCTCTTTTTCTCAAATGACTGATATGCTGAGATTGTCTGTCGAGCAATTGTGTCGCCATATTTTTCTTGGTTTTAATCCAGGCGACCTCTTCCGGTGAAAGATAACGGACAATTTCTTTGTCGAACGTTTCAAGTTCAGTGCCTAAAGCTCTTCTCTGGCGCTCACTCGCCCTGTCCTTATGTTCCCAGCTTGTTCTTTGTGCCATAGCATTTTTTAAAGCATACAGCCAGCCAATATGCCGGTAAACAATTATGCGGATTTCGTCATCAATATCGCGCCCGTTATCGACTCCGACAAACGCCCTTAAAGCGGCGCTGAACGAACGGCTATTATTCGTAATAGCGCCCCAGACAGTTCTGGCTTCCCAGCTTCTGTCATAGGATTGATTATTTTTAAAACCAACAAAAAACGCAGTCGCCGTACCGATAAGTGATACCGGCAACCATGGTATCGCCACCCATTTCCATCCCAGATAGTCATAGGATAAAATGGCCATAGAACCGGTAAATAGAGAGAGAAGAATCATCCGCCGGGATAATAGTAGAGAATGAGTGGATTAAGGTAACGATTGATGTACATAGTAAGGAGTTTGAGTAGTAAATATGTAAGTAAAATATACGCGGAATATTATAACGCATTTCTATTCTATTCAAGAGAACCGCATACCAGGAGCAGGAGGCTCCAACGGAGCCACACACAGAGCAAATTTACGAATACTATAAACAGGAAGCTCGTAACGAGCTGCTTCTTCCAATATTTGAAAAACTGAAACTAGGTAAAAGATTTCCTAATGACTTTTTGACGGCATCCGCCGTCTCCTGTTTCCGGAAAATCATGCTAATTCGCGAAACTTAACTTCGTAGGAGTTTCCTGTGTAATCGAAGCATTACTCTTCATCATTTCAAATACCGCTTCTTAAATTCTGACGGATTTTCGCCTTCTATTTTCTTGAACAATTTGTTAAAATAAGACAAACTTTCAAAACCAACAGCGAAACAGGTTTCAGAAATGGTCTTATCCTGTAACAAATAATTCTTTGCCTGATTAATACGGTATTGGTTAACAAAATCAGTAAACGTCATTTTCGTATTCTTTTTAAAATACCTGCAAAATGCCGCCGTAGACAGATTTACTTGTTCTGCTATAAAATTAACATCCGGATTCTGATCAAAATGGGTCTCTACATATTTATAAATCGAATCCATGCGCATCTGCTCTTTTTGCAGAGATTTATTTCCTGCCGGAGAATTATTCAAAACCGTCACCTGATCCGTAGAAGCCAGTATTCTTAAAATTTGAAGCAGTGACATAAGCTGGTCGAAATGATCAAGTTTTGGCAGCTCTTTCAATTTATCACCCACAATTTGCTTGGTGGAACCTGAAAAAGAAAGCCCGTAGTGTGACTTTTCGAAAAGTAATTTTATGGAACCAAATTCAGGAATATTCAGAAAATCTTTACCCAGAAAATTCTCTTTCATTTGAATAATCACCTGCTCACACTCGTTCCGAACGCCATAGTCAAAGTTTAGATGCGGAATATTAGGACCGATAAAAACCAGATCGCTGCCTTCATAAACGGAGGTATGATCGCCCACATGACGCGTCCCGCTGGTTCCCTCGACGAATACAATTTCATATTCCGGATGAAAATGCCAGAGAAATGTATCGTTTAAACCCGGTGTTAGCAGGACTTTAAACGAACTTCCCTTGTCAGGAGCAATATTCTCACGGATTATCTTCATGATTTCATTTTTATGAGATTTGATTTAGAGAAATCCGACTTCAATTTGCTATTTCATCGTATTAATTTATTTAAAATATCAATAGAGAGCAAATG
The DNA here is from genome assembly GCF_900108855.1 of Dyadobacter koreensis. Lineage (GTDB taxonomy): Bacteria > Bacteroidota > Bacteroidia > Cytophagales > Spirosomataceae > Dyadobacter > Dyadobacter koreensis. Next base: position 333,567 of record NZ_FNXY01000002.1, on the reverse strand, counting down.
ATGGTTATTGTAACGGTTGATATGGGTAAAGTGACACAGTAACTTTGTCATATTAAATCATGTAAAAATATCATATCAAATGGAACATCAAACTATGGCTCCTACGATGGTGCCTTCCAACGCTCATAAAGATATTCCTGGAAATCCTTCTACTGCAAAGTCGAGCAACATTAAATTGAATGACAGAAGTAACGGGAAGCCGCTTCGGCTGTTAAGCGAAGAAGACTGGCAATTCTGGATTACAAATGGGTATATCGTTGTTAAGGATGCCGTTCCAAAAGATCAGGTCAAAAAACTTGCAGATTTCCTTTGGGAATTTGAAGAAAAAGACCCGAACGATCCTGAAACCTGGTATGCGCCGCCACGTGCTGAAATGAAAATGAAAGAACTGACGAATACGGGAATGGTGGAAGTTTATAATCATCAATACATGTGGGATAATCGCCAGTTCCCGAAAGTCCATGAAGCATTTACAGACATCTGGGGAACAGAAAAATTATGGGTCACGATCGATCGGGCGAACCTGAATTTGCCATTAAGGCCCGGTTTTGATTACAAAGGTTTTATTCACTGGGATTATGATCCGGAGACAAAACCTCAGAACGTCCAGGGCGTTTTGGCATTGGCAGACCAGGATGACGAAAATATGGGTGGTTTTCAGTGCATACCAGAATTATTCAGAACCTATGATACCTGGAAATTGACCCAGCCCGAAGATCGCAATCATTTTCAACCGGATACGACGGGTTTTGAACTGGTAAAAGTAAAAATGAACGCCGGAGACTTACTGATCTTCAATAGTTCGCAACCACATGGAATCAGGGCAAACAGGAGTGAAAACAAGGTACGCCTGGCACAATATATCGCTATGATGCCAGCACAGGAAGACGATGAGGAATTACGTCAATGGAGAATAAATTCATGGAAAGAAAGACAGGCCCCGGAGGGTTACGCTTTCCCGGGCGATCCCAGAAATTGGGAGAAAACGAAATATAAAACGGCTGAATTGTCGGATTTGGGGAGAAAATTGTTGGGGTTGGATAAGTGGTGATGTAATTTATATCGCATCAGGCTTCGATTAATATAATCGAAGCCTGATATTTTGTAACCAATAATTCCTATAATTTCATTCGTAAATCCTAATCTTATATAATTCTTTATTTTCTCGTCTAGAATGCAAGACTCCACTATCCCTAACGCAGGCTCGCGTTTTGTTTCTATGATTTTAGATCATTTTATAATGACGATCGTGGCAGTTTCATTCAGCGCTACCGGGCTTATTTTTAATTCTTCAAATTCTTTTGAAATAAATCACGAACAACCTGATTTTAACTTTTTCAACCACAACACTTTTTATTTTATCGTAATTGGATTTGCGTTGTATCTGTGTAAAGATTCATTTGACGGATGAAGCCCCGCTAAAAGAATTATGAAAACGCAAATCGTAAATAACGCTGACAACTTACCAGCGGGACCGATGAAATGTCTTGTAAGAAATATATTTTGCATACTATGGCCTATCGAAGTAATTGTGATCCTGTTTAGCCCAGGCCGAAGAATTGGAGATTTAGTTGCAGGTACAAAAGTGATTTCCTATGATCCGAAATCTGTATTCAAACCGAACTTTAAAACAATTGGTTTGAGCTTCGCTTTTTCGTTTATGATAATTTTCGCGTTCTCTATCCCTTTTATAGCACTTATGTCCTCCGAAACAAAAGCAGTTCCGTTTCTTAAAGAATCATTTAATGACAGGGAAAGTAGTTCTATGGATAAAAAACTTTCGGAAAATTTAAAACTTGTTTCAGATACAAGGATCTATGATAAAATTGAAGGTGAAAATCTTAAATTCATTTCAATCATAATAAATGTCGATCCGGATATTTTAGATAATGAAGATAATTTTTCTCTCTTAAAAGAAAGATTTGAATCTACCTTATATACTGAATATGCCGCAAAAACATTTGTTGGACAGGCAAAATTTGTACATAAAACGGAGAATTCTTCATCTCAAAGAATAGTCAACTACGACTGGCGAAAAAGCGAGTAGCGTGGTCCTAATTTCCAGGTGTCCTGATTTGAATATATCGAGTTGTCAAACGGTTTAATAATTTTAAGTGTCTGATAAACACAAATTTTCTCCTCCTTCAGCGATTTTTTCATTGGACTCAACGTTCTTTGTATAAATATTGATTAGTAAACAGATTAAAATGTCAGATATCAAACTGGTTGCAACCGACATGGACGGTACGCTTCTTAATTCGAAGCATGAGTTAAGCAATTCTTTTTTGCCTGTTTTCAGAAAGTTAAAGGATCAGGGGATCATTTTTGTGGCAGCCAGTGGGAGGCAGTATTACAATCTTTTGAAGACGCTGGATGAAGTAAAAGATGAAGTGATTTTTGCTGCGGAAAACGGAAGTTACGTGGTATACCAGAATGAAGAAATTCATGTTCAGGATATGGATCAGCAAATTGTGCGGGATCTGATCGTAAAGGCAAGAAGTATTGGGGGAACGTATGCGGTGATTTGTGGGAAGAAAAAAGCGTATGTCGAAAGTTCGGAGCCTGAATTTATCGACCATCTGAAATTATATTTTGAGCGTTATGAAATCGTGGACGATCTGCTGAAAGTAGAAGATGACCAGTTTCTGAAATTTACGCTTTGCGATCTCGCCGGTTCCGAAGGGAACAGTTATCCGCATTACAAGCATCTTCAGGATACGTTGCAGGTTAAAGTTTCCGGACCAATCTGGCTGGATATTTCTCATAAGCAGGCGAATAAAGGAAAGGCGATGGAAGTTTTACAGGAAAAATTCGGGGTAACTTTCGCAGAAACTATGGTTTTCGGTGATTATTTCAATGACCTTGAAATGCTCCAGAAAGGATATTATTCCTACGCTATGGCGAACGCCCATGAAGACATAAAAAGTGTGGCAAGATTTATAGCAAAAAGTAACGACGAAAATGGCGTTGTAGAGATTTTGTCGACTTTGGTTGATCAGACCGTGCCATCCAACGAACAGTAAAGAAAAAAGCCTGATCCATTCGGATCAGGCCATCTATTTTATCTCTCAGAGCTAATATTCTCATTTGGCACTAACACGCCATATCGTTTTTCCTTCGTCGTCATTCACCAACATGGAACCATCGTTCAACACGGTAACGCCAACCGGACGGCCATAAACTTTATCCTCACTTTCAATAAAACCAGTTAAAAAATCTTCCGGTTTTCCTGATGGCTTTCCATTTTTAAAAGGAACAAAAACTACCTTATATCCGGATATTTTCGAACGGTTCCAGGATCCGTGTTGCCCAACAAAAGCACCATTGTGATATTTTGCCGGAAATTTATTTTTATTATAAAACGCCAATCCCAGAGAGGCTGTGTGTGATCCTAGCGGAACGTCAGGAACGATCGCTTTCGCAACCAGCTCTTTACCTTCACCTTTCATGCGAGGATCCGGATGTTGGCCGAAATAAGAATATGGCCAGCCGTAAAACCCTCCTTCTTTCACACTTGTCAAATAATCAGGAACAAGTTCGTCACCTAATTCATCCCTTTCATTTACAGCAGTATATAAAACATTTGTGCCAGGTGCCCAGTCCATTCCGACGGGATTTCTTAGTCCGCTTGCAAATATTTTTTCACCGGTGCCGTCAGGATTAATCTCCAAAATATTTGCACGGCGCTTTTCAGTATCCATTCCATGTTCCGCCACGTTACTCGCGGATCCAACAGAAATGTAAATCTTCGATCCATCTGCGTTTGGAAGTAAATTTCTTGTCCAGTGATTGTTGTATCCACCGGCTGGAAGCTCTAAAATCTTCTCCCCTTTTCCAGTAATTTTAGTATCGCCCGCCTTGTAGGGATAACGCGTAATCCCGTCTGTATTAGCTATATAAAAATAATTTTTTAATACCAGCATTCCAAGTGGCTGCTTCAATTTTTCAATAAAAATTTCCCGCATTTCAGGAATGCCATCTTTGTTTACGTCACGAAGAATTGTAATTCGGTCTGCACTTTTTTTCGTTGCAGACTCAGCAACAAAAACATCACCATTGGGTGCTTCATAAGTCCATCGGGGATTGTCAAGCTTGTCTGCATATTTTGTTACCACAAACCCTTCGGGAGCTTTTGGCATCTGGTTATCTTTCCAGCCTTCAACGTCAGGTCTTTTCTCCGTCGATTTTGTTGCGAACGGTGCCGGCAGATTCACACTGTCCACAGCCGTTTGTTCTTCGGTTTGTACGGTATCCGCCCCGCTTTCTGCGGTTTGCTTTTCCTCTTTATTTCCACAGCTGAAAAATGTGGTTCCTGCAAGCGCACATAGTATAATCAGGTTTATTCTTTTCATAATAATCAGTTCTATTAGCTTCAAAAAGAGCACCAGCCACGATGACTGATGCTCTTTGCTTTAAATAATAATGCCAGATTACTTTAGCTAACCAATTTCCCTTTTAAAACAGGCCGGGCGTCTTTGGTATTACCCAGAATAGCCAGACTTCTTAGAAACTCTGTTTCCATATCTCCCTTGTCAAACCGGCATTTAACTATTTCATAATGTGCCGTTTCAATAAAACGCCAGGTCATTTCAAATGTATTATCGTCTGTCCAGGTGCCGCTTGCTGCGATTTTAGTTTTTGTTTCGCCAGGAATTATTGTCTGTGTTAATTTCAATGGCAAAGTACTGATATCCGTAATACCTTCTTTCCATTTATTAATTCCACAGCTTACGACGTGCTCTCCTTTATCATCTCTAATCTTAAAATCACATCCGCCATCCTTGAAAGTAAGAGATATATTGCTGATTGACAATTTATTTTCACCGATCGCATAAATCTTTCCACTCACCTTGCCAGCCACTTCGGATGTTGTTTTCCCCTTCATAAGAGGTAGTGCAAGTGTCGATAATTTTTGCTTTAACTGTGCCTGTCCTGGCTTGTCGGCTGCAATCACACTTGTTTTGAGCGATGGCAAAATATGATCCCAAACCTGATCCAGAATTCCCTGCATATCGGCGGTTTCACTGGTTATCGCAATAACCAGATCTTCTTTCGGAAGCACTATACAATATTGTCCATAAGCACCATCTCCCCTGAATGCGTCATGACGACAGCGCCAGAATTGATATCCATAACCTTGCAGCCAGTCATTTTCTTCTTTTTTTCGGGAACCGCCTTTGGATTGCACCTGGGAACTTGTGGCATCTTTTATCCAGTTCTCAGCAACCAGCCTTTTCCCGTTCCACATACCTTTCTGAATCAGTAACTGACCGAATTTGGCTATATCTTCGGTTTTCAAACGTAAACCCCATCCGCCAGTGTTGATTCCGTTTGGATCGACTTCCCAGTCTGCACCGACAATATTTAATGGTTTGAAAAGCCGAGGCGTTAGATAAGTCAGCAAATTCTCTCCAGTTAATTTTTGAATAATCGCCGAAAGCATATAGGTTGCGCCACTGTTATAAACAAAAAATGTTCCGGGTTCGTGTTCAACGGGCAATGCTAAAAAACTTTTTACCCAATTCGTTTCCTGAGAATTTCGTAACGAAGGTGTGCTGTCCGTGTCATGCCCGGTTGACATCGTCAGTAAATCTTTTACCCGCATCGCAGCCAGATTTGGACTAATCGTTGCCGGTAGATCTTTTGGAAAGAATGACACTACTCTATCCTCGACTTTCAATTTCCCCTCAGCTACCGCCAACCCGATTGCCGTTGATGTAAAACTCTTGCTCAGTGAATAAAGCGTATGTTTCAGTTCGGGAGCATAAGGACCCCACCAACCTTCCGCAACAATATTTCCGTGACGCACGACAATCAGACTATGTAAATTCAGATTCTTTGTTTCAACCGCATTTACAAAATCCAGAATACCTTTTGAACTTACGCCCTGTGCTTCCGGTAAACTTCTTGGTAATCCGGTATTTGCTGCGGACGATGCCCAGGATGATAAAGGCATTTGGCTGATCAATCCAACCTGAAGGGCGCCTAGCCCTATTTTTCCTAAAAATTCTCGTCGATTAATATCCATTTTGTAAAGGGAATAAAGGTCTGTCAAATAAGTATAATTCTTCGTTTACATCCATTCCTGAGTATTTTTTTAATCGGCCAAACTCCCGGAGCATATGGATTTTGGTCTGACTGAAAGATGATAGCCCGCTTATTGGTATATTTGCAGTGAGATAGCGAATACCATGCAGCTCCCTTATTTTTCATAACAGTCCAGAATCTTATGTCTTTCCAAAAACTCGGCTTGTCCGAACCCTTATTAAAAACCATAGCGGAACAAAATTATACTCAACCCTATCCGATTCAGCAGGAAGCAATTCCGGCGATTTTGGAGGGTAAAGATATTTTGGGAATCGCGAAAACCGGTTCGGGGAAAACAGCCAGTTTTGTACTGCCCATTCTGGAAATGTTCCAGACGAAAAGTGCTCCGAAAAACCGTTTTATTACCGCGCTTGTTTTAGTGCCAACACGCGAACTTGCTGTCCAGATCGGTGTGGTTTTTCAAACTTTTGGAGAGAAACTTCCCAGGAAAGTCAAAACGCTGGCGGTTTATGGCGGTGTGTCAATCAATCCGCAAATGATTGCTTTGCAGGGAGTTGAAATTTTAATCGCCACGCCTGGACGTTTAATTGATCTGTTATCTCATAAGGCGCTAAACATTTCGGAGACCGAAATTCTGGTTTTGGATGAAGCCGACAAAATGCTGAATCTTGGCTTTGCGGACGAAATGAAGGATATCTTTTTCCTTCTTCCCAAAAAACGCCAAAGCATATTATTCTCGGCAACTCTTGGTGACGAAGTTGACAAGATAAATAAAAGCATTCTTAAAAATCCGCTTACAATCGAGATTCCGGAAGAGGAGCAAAATCTCGATCTGATCAGCCAGAGCGGTTTTTTTGTCGATCCGGAAAGAAAAGGACCTTTGCTTCGCTATCTTATCAAGGAAGGTGAAATGAAGCAGGTTTTGGTTTTCGTTTCTTCCACGCGAACAGCAGACAATCTGGTAGTAAAATTGGTTAAAAACGGTATTCAGGCTGCCGCAATGCATAGTAAAAAAAGCCAGGGGGCCAGAACTGAGGTTTTGAATAAATTTAAATCCGGCAAACTAACGGTTATGGTTGCTACAGACCTGGTGTCGCGGGGTATTGATATTCAGTTTTTGCCGCACGTAATTAATTTTGAATTACCACGCTCGCCAAAAGATTATATCCACCGCATAGGCCGGACGGGTCGTGCGGAATCCACAGGAGAAGCTATTTCACTGATCACACCGGAGGAAGCACATCACTGGAAAATCATTCAGAAAAAGATGGGAAAACGGGTTGAAATGACAGAAACTTTTGATCTTGATTTGATGGGATATTAATATTTTGATAATGCACACACTTAACTCCTACTTAATTCCGGCACCGCTTTCTGCGCTGCTAACGATTATGCTGGGGTTAAGTATTGCGGTTATTTCAGATCACTTTGGAAAGAGAATCATAAAAGATAATACCCCGATTTTCAGGGCCATGTACTTCTTTGCAGGACTTTTAGCTTTAAGCTGGTTGACCTGGATAATTTGTCTGGTTTCACTCGCCACAACGGCTGTCTTCAAAGGGCTCGCAACGACTATTATCATTTATGCAGCTTTACTGTTACTAAATAAAAATTCGAAATCAAATTCTCTCTGGACTCTGTTTTCAATAACTTTCAAACGGTCAAAAGAAGGTTATTTTCAGGGCATTTTAATTCTTGTTTTCACGTGTTATCTGCTGTTATCGCTGGCCGTCCCAACAGATGCCGACTCACTCAGTTATCACCTTGCCTTACCAGTCGACATTCTAAAAAACGAAAGTCTGTATTTCAATCCGGACAACCTCCATTTTCGCATGGCCGGCTTTGGCGAAATGCTGAATCTTATTGGTGTTGCAAATGGCTGTCCGCAATTGGGCGCCTTTATCCAGGTCATAGGTCTGGGATTAGTTTTATATGCTTTAAGCAAAAGCATTGAGTTTGAACAAAGACTGGATCTGGTTACCATTTTTTTAGGAATTCCGGTTCTCCTTTTTCTGGTACCAAATCAAAAACACCAGCTGACGGGCGTTCTGTGTACCTCGTTGTGTTTTTTTCATCTAAGTCAGACTGATCGTTTCACGAAAAAACAATTAACACTATTTCTTTCCGTCCTCCTTTTTGCAGCTGGCATAAAATATTCTTTCGTGCTAAGTTTTGCCGCGCTACTATTGTTTTTGATTTTAAAGAAACCGGATGGAACAACTTCTTTTCAGTTCCTGGTCAAGTTGATTTTTCTGGGAATGATAATACTAGGCCCCCAAATTCTCTTCAAATGGCTTTATCTGGGAGATCCGCTATCCCCTTTACTGGAAAATTTAAAAACGATACCAGACCCGGTTATTGTCAACTTACATCAATACATAAAAGAATACAGCGATTCCTCATCACCATTTCCAGCCAATCTCATTTTTGTAAATTCCATTGGAAAAATATCAACTGTTATAGGTGTCTCAGCGCTGCTGATCGGGTTACTTCCAGTGCTTTGGCTCCGGTTCAAATGGGAGGTAATCAGTATCACATCATTAATAATTTTGATCCTGATCGGCGGACAAGCTTCGTCCCGTTTTCTTCTTGAGCCTGTTCTATGGTCAGCTCCACTGTTTATAACTACTTTTAATCTTAATAGATATTATAAATTTTTTATCCTGGCGGCCAGACTTCAACTGTTTATTTTAGTCCCTTTTCTTATCGCAGGTCTATATATTTTAATGCCATCAATGCTGTCAAACTCTCTCCGGGAAAAAGTATTGCTTAGCTCATCGAATGGTTACGCGGAAAGTGCGTGGATTAACAACACTTTACCTTCAAATGCCCGGATTTGCATTGCAAGCCGGTCAAGGGCTTATCTACCACGGACCTATTTCCCCTGGGAATATCTTTATTTCACCTCAATGGCAACTCACCAAGAAGCAGAGGAGCTTGATCATAAGTTAAAAAGCGAATATAAAATTGATTATATCATTTTACCGCCAACGGGTTTTGAAGAAATAAGAAGTAAGTATGCCGGCCAAATAGTTGCCGGGCCTAAAAAGTTCTTCCTTGCCACAAGAAATCCTTTAAACACCTCGGAGTATGAAATGGTGATCTATAAAATGAAGTGACAATACAGGTGACAACAGGAAGGCCAGGCAGCTGATCACAGTAATTTTACATTCCAACGAGGAATATTATATAAATTATGATCAGAACACTGCTATGCGTTTCGTTTCTTTTTCTGACACTTTCTAATGATTGCTTTGCCCAACGGCAAATGGAAAATCTGAACAGGGGACTTGTTGCTATAAAAACGGATTCCAATCATGTTTATATTGGCTGGCGTTTGCTAGGCAATGATCAGCCTGGTACCGGATTTAATCTATACCGTGGTAAGTCAAAACTTAATACCAAACCAATTGCCAATGCCACTGGCTTTATTGATAAAAATCCTACGGGAGAAGGTTATACTGTAAAATCTGTCACGAACGGGAAAGAGCAGAAAACAAGCGAATATGTGTCGGTCGCAAAGAAAAATTATCTGAGTATACCGCTTAAAATTCCTGCAGGCGGAGAAACACCTGATGGCAAAGAATACACCTATAATGCAAACGATGCAAGCGTAGGCGATCTGGATGGTGATGGGGAATATGAGATTATTTTAAAATGGGAGCCAAGTAATGCCAAAGATAATTCGCAGCGGGGATATACCGGAAACGTCTTCATCGATGCCTATAAATTAAGTGGAAAGCATTTATGGCGTATTGATCTTGGAAAAAATATCCGGGCAGGAGCACATTACACTCAGTTTATGGTTTATGATCTTGATGGTAACGGAAAAGCAGAAATAGCTTGTAAAACGGCGGATGGAACAATTGACGGAGCAGGAAAAACGATCGGTGATGGAAACGCAGATTTCAGAAATAATCAAGGGTATATTCTCTCAGGACCTGAATTTCTGACCGTTTTCGAAGGAGCCAGCGGCAAGGCATTGGCGACTGAATCTTTTTACCCACAGCGTCATCCGGTAAAAGGTGACGATCCTTCGATGGATGAAATGAAGGAAATATGGGGCGATAATTATGGCAACAGGATTGATCGGTATGTTTCTGCAGTGGCTTATCTGGACGGAGTAAAACCAAGCCTAATTATAGGACGCGGATACTACACCCGTCTTGTTCGGGTGGCGTGGGATTTCCGCGACGGAAAGTTGACGCGACGCTGGATATTTGATAGTGACGAGGAGCATAACAAAGCATATGCGGGGCAGGGAAATCACAACTTGAGCATTGGCGACGTTGATGGTGATGGAAAAGATGAAATCATCAACGGGGCGAGTGTTGTCGATGACAATGGAAAAGGATTATATGCCAGCGGCCTGGGCCACGGCGATGCTCAGCATATGTCCGATACAGATCCGGATCGTCCGGGTCTGGAAATTTGGCAAAGTTATGAGGAGCCAAAAAAATATGGGAAATTCGGTCTTGAATTAAGAGACGCAACGACGGGAAAAACGCTCTTCGGCGTTGATGGCCAGAATAAAGATATTGGACGCTGCATGGCCTCCGACATTGACCCTAGATATAAAGGCTACGAATACTGGGGTTCAGTTGGCGGTCTATACAACAGCAAGGGAGAGGAAATCTCTAAGACAAAACCTTCATCAACTAATTTCGCCGTTTGGTGGGATGCCGATCTGACACGTGAACTTCTGGATGGAAACCATATCGACAAGTGGGATTACAACACCGGTACGACAACAAATATTTTCACTGTCGAAGGATGTGTTTCAAATAATGGTACTAAATCAACGCCGGCATTGAGTGCTGATATTCTCGGGGACTGGCGGGAAGAAGTTATCTTACGAACGGTTGATAATATTGAGTTAAGGATTTTCACAACGACAATTCCTGCGACAAACCGAATGACAACACTGATGCATGATCCGCAATACCGGCTTGCCGTTGCATGGCAGAATTCTGCATATAATCAGCCGCCACATCCTGGATTTTACCTGGGAGAAGGCATGAAAACACCTGTTAAAACCAAGATTGAAATCATTAACAAGAAATAAAATTTCCTAAGTTTAAGCCGCATCTTATCTCTTTAACTCATGATAAAAGTCAAGTTTTTAATCATTGCTGCCTTGGTTGCCTCATTGGCAGCCGTAAAGCCTGCCACGAAACCTACGTTATACCTTATCGGTGATTCGACTGTCAAAAACGGGTCAGGTAAAGGTGCAGATAGTCTTTGGGGCTGGGGAACGGTTTTGCCCCAATTTTTTGACACAACAAAAATAAGTATTGAAAACCATGCGATCGGAGGCCGGAGCAGCAGGACTTTTTTAACCGAGGGACGCTGGGAAAAGGTTTTGGCCAAGTTGAAAAAAGGCGATTATGTGATCATGCAATTCGGTCACAATGATGGTGGTGCAATTAACGATACGCTGCGCGCCAGAGGCACTATAAAAGGTGTGGGAACGGAGACTGAGGAGATTGATAATCTGATCACTAAAAAACATGAAATTGTCCATACATATGGCTGGTATATGCGTAAATACATCAACGAGGCAAAGGCAAAAGGAGCTATTCCCATTGTTTGTTCACCCGTGCCTCGTAATATTTTCAAAGGGGGTAAAATAGAAATTCCCGAGACAGGCTATAACGTATGGGCCGAGCAGGTTGCACTTTCCAACGGGGCGGGTTTTATTGATTTATATAAAATCGTCGCACGAAATTATGATGCGATTGGTCAGGAACGAGTAAAAAACGAGTTTTTCATACAAAAAGATCATACACATACGACCAAAGCCGGCGCGGAAGTTAATGCAAAGTCAGTAACGGATGGCATTCGCCTTCTTAAAAAATCAGATCTGAAAAATTATCTTCTTTAATAAACCCTCCTCACTTTTTAAATAATAACCATGCAAAGACGGGAAGTTTTAGGAATCATATTGGCAGGAAGCGCATTGTCGAAAGTTTGGGCTTCTGAAAATTATTTAAATTCTGTTAAACCGGATAAAAAAGAACTGCTCAAAGACCTTCGTCTTGCAAACGACTATTTCGTCAAAAAATGGCCGGATACCGGAAAATCCATTATCACAAATCGCGAGCGGCCAAGCAATATTTGGACGCGCGGGGTTTATTACGAGGGACTTATGGCACTTCACAAAATTGATCCGCAGAAAAGTTATTATGATTACGCCGTTTCCTGGAGCGAAAATCATAAATGGGGCTTGCGGAATGGAATCCAGACCAGAAACGCGGACGATCAATGTTGCGGTCAAACGTACATTGATTTATATCTGATCGATAAAAAAGAAGAGCGTATCAAAGATATCAAAGCATCAATTGATCTGATGGTGGAATCCGAGAAGGTCAATGACTGGACGTGGATTGACGCCTTACAAATGGCGATGCCTGTGTTTGCTCAACTTGGGGTAATTTATAGGGATGACCGATATTTTGAGAAAATGTATCAGCTCTACACGCACTCGAAAACGAAGGAAGGTGGCAACGGTTTATATAATTCAGAGGAAAAATTGTGGTGGCGCGACAAAGATTTTGTTCCGCCATATAAAACACCGGCCGGCAAAAACTGTTATTGGTCGCGTGGAAATGGATGGGTTGTAGCTGCTTTAGTAAGAATTTTGGAGATTATGCCCAAAAGGGCACCACACCGTACGGAATATGAAAAAATGCTTTTGGATATGTTATCCGCGCTGCTCCCTTTGCAACGCGCCGATGGATACTGGAATGTCAGCCTGACCGATGAAACCGATTTTGGAGGAAAGGAACTGACCGGAACAGCGCTGTTTATTTATGGAATGGCGTGGGCAATTAATACCGGCCTGTTGAAAAATAAAGCATACAATACTTCCATTTTCAAAGCTTGGAACGCTATGAAGACAGAATGTCTCCATGAAAATGGTTTTTTAGGATTTGTACAGGGAACCGGAAAAGAGCCCAAAGACGGGCAGCCTGTCACATATACCAGTAAACCGGATTTCGAGGATTATGGCTTGGGTTGTTTTCTTCTTGCCGGGAGCGAAATCTATAAAATGAGATAAAAACGAATCGCCGGAGGATTACAAAGATCCCCGGCGAATCATGTAAAATGGATTTTTAACTTTGATTTGCTGTTTGTTTAAAATCAGAGAAGCAGCAGAGCGCCCCATGGTTTCAAAATCAGTTGTGATAACAGTTATCCCCAAAAGCTCTTTTAATGTGGTTTCGTTAAAGGAAATCACCCCTACTTCCCGCCCCATTGTATACGCAGACTGACGTGTTTTTTTTACCAGCTCTGCAAGATCATTTTCTTCAACCACGACATAGGCTGTTCCCGGGCGAATAATCTCATCGTTGATACTTTCCTTCACATCGAATTGTTTGTTATAATTTATACAGTAGTTTTTGAACCCTCTGACGATTTCACGCGGATAATTTCCATCAAAAGGAAAAACCAGAACCAGCCTTTTATAGTTATCAAGCAGATCATTCGCACTTTCAAGCGAGCCAAAAATATCCTTGTCGAAGCTTTGATGAATACTCAAAGTCGGCTGCAGTAATTCCGGAATATCCCTATCCAATAATACTAATTGTGATGATGGAATACTTTTGATCGTGCTCATATAGTCCTCTTCTTCCGTAGGATTGAAATGAGGCATGATAACGTAATGATTGTACTTACCAAGATTTTTTTCGATAATTTCTTTAAAACGTTTGGCGCTGTAATGATGGATTTCCAGATCCACGACAGCCTGATCTCCCAATGCTTTAAGGAATGAATAATAAATAATCTTTTTATAAGAACTTAACTTATTGAAAATCAAAAGTATTTTATCTTTTTTATCTCCACCAGATTGGACATAATAGCCTTTTCCCTGAACCGATGTAATATAGCCCAGATTTCGTAATTCGCGGTACGCCTTTTCCACCGTATCTCGTGCCAGTAAATAATCCACGCTTAATTCGCTGATAGAAGGCAGTTGTGTTCCTTTCTTAAGAATTCCTCTGTCAATATCCGTCCTGATCGACTGCACGATTTGCTTATACTTCGGCATCTTATCTTCGGGATCGAACTGCATTTGAAATGAAGTTTCGTGTTCCTGAAAATAAACATCCTTAAAAACGAAATTTTTGGTGCCAAGATTGGCTCGGGCAGTGGAATATCCGGTCATAGTTCCAACTATTTAATTGAACATTTCTAATACAATCCTATTCTTGCATCCATCGTCAAATGCGAATCGGTAATGTATATTAGCCAATAAATAATCTGGAAAATGCAATCAGTCCGACTATTTTAATGCAATCGTTATCGGGAACGTTGCCAAAATGTATTGCATTAAAGATAATATTGTATAAAACACCGATAATATCTGATAAAACAGACAATTAAGTATCAGCCAGATACAAATATTATTTAGATTATTACGATAAACATAGATTTATTACTTGCGGGAAGTATGTACGGCGAACAGCTGAACAACATAACGGTTGTGCAGACGATTAAAGCAGAAAATGTTTATTTGCTGTTTATGAGGGATTAGCCGAGCATATCCCGAAAGCCTGATATAAACATTACTTCATATAAAAACACAAAAAAATAACCGAAATTATTTTATCAGTTTCGTTTGGACAAGCTCTTTATCATATCCTTCGTACCAAGCCAAAAAGCAATTTTATTACGGTTCCACGTATAGGTCACCGCAACTGAATCGCCCCAGCTAATAATTGCCGGGTAAGAAAACTCGTCGGTTTTTTTCCCGGTTTCGATATCAATTTTATCTTTCCAGGTTTTACCGTTGTCGAAGGATAGTCCAATGGACAACGGTGAGCGCGAACCCCAGTTTTTTGCATCCGGATTGTACGCCAGCGCCAGGGTCCCGTCGGGAAATTTGGTAAGATCTATTCCGCTGTTCGGATTAGGAAGTTTGGTATCGTAAATCGGAGTCCAGGTTTTACCATAATCTTCGGAATCGCTTCTGCCGATAATTCCGCTGGTTGTTCTCACCAGCATATGTACTTTTCCCGGTGAAGTTTCCCACAAAGTCGGTTGAATTGCTCCTTTGCCTTTTATTTCGTTTGTGTCAATTTTGAAGTAGGAAGATGCTTTCCAGGTTTTGCCTTTATCCTCGCTCCTATCTACAAATACTTCCCAGCGTTTGATCTCATTGGATGCTCCTGCAAGCCATGTTCCGTCTGAAAGTACAATCAATTTATTCTTTACCGGGCCTCTTCCTCCTTTGTCGCCTTTCACAAGCTCATAGACCTCTGACCAGCTTTTCCCATTATCAACTGATTTTTTAACCCATGTTTCCCAATAAGGAATCTCCTTTCCCACTTTGAAATAAAGGTAAATTGTCCCGTCATCTGCTAACTGCAATACAGGGTTCCAATGTGCATCTTCTCTGATTTTTGCAACCTCTTTTGGCGTGCTCCAATTTCCGGGTCGGCCTTTCGAAAGCCAGATTCCAACATCCGGATTCTTTTCCTCCGTACCGCCGAACCATGCAACTAAAAACTGTCCATCTTTCAGACGAATCAAAGTAGAGGCATGGCATTGTGCAAAGGCCCGTTTGTCTCCAAAAACAAAATCCTTATTGATTGCCGAATCTGTTGAATCCTTTTTTTCAGAAGACTCTGATTGTTTGGATTTACACGCCATCAAAAATGACAAAATGAAAAAGGTTGCAACAAACAAGCGGTTATAAGGATTCATATCAGAAACGGTTGAAAGAAAAATTCTGGTTGTAACAAATACGCCGAAAAAGATAAACAGGCTATTATTTCAAAACTTTTTTCAATTCTTCAATAACCAACGAGGGAGATTCCTCCTGATACAAAATACGGTAAACCGCGGTTGTTATCGGTAATTCAACATGAAGTTTCTTATTCAATTCGAAAATACTTTTTGTTGCGTAATACCCTTCCGCAATCATTTTCATTTCGAGCTGTGCAGCTTTTACACTATACCCGCGCCCGATCATATTCCCAAATAATCGATTTCGGCTGAATTGCGAATAAGCGGTAACCAGAAGATCTCCAAGGTAAGCCGAAGTACTCAGCTGACGCTCCCGTGGATCCAATGCTGTCACAAAGTGACGAATTTCCTGCATGGCATTGGAAACCATCACGGCCTGAAAATTGTCCCCATTACCCAAACCGTGGGTAATTCCGCACGCAAGGGCAATTATATTTTTCATAACTGCTGCATATTCCACGCCATATAAATCTGCAAGCGGATGTGCAGTGACAAAACGGCAAGTCATTAATTTTGAGAAATCTTCCGCACAACCGGCATCGGTTGAAGAGATTGTCAAATAAGATTGTTTTTCAAGAGCGACCTCCTCGGCGTGACACGGACCGGCAATCACGGCTATATCGTTCAGCGGCACTTTATATTTTTCAGAAATCCAATCCGTGACCAGAATATTTTCTTCCGGTATCATTCCTTTGATTGCAGAAACGACCCTTTTTCCTCTCAGGTGCGACTCATTCAGATCCTGTAAAGATTCCTGAACGAAAGCTGCCGGAACGGCCAAAATCACGAAATCAGCACCTTTTACAGCCTCTTTTGTTTTTTCAAAAACCTTGACTTTTTTCGGAGAAAGATAAACGTCGCTGAGATAACTCGGATTGTGATGAAACTTCCTGATATGTTCAATATCGTTACCATTTCGCAGCCACCAGCGGATCTGGATATGCTGCTGCTCACATAAGATCTTGATAAGTGCAGTCGCCCAGCTGCCTCCGCCAATTACTGCTATTTTTGTATTATTTAAAAAACTCATGCTGTCGTTAAATACAATGGATCAGAAGTTAACGTCTGACATTCTATTAAGGAAAATAATGCCAAAAGTAAGATTTTCTTCCAACTCGCAGCCCATCCTATTCAACAGCCAGCTTCATAATCTTTCCGGCGCGGTAATTGGCGAAATAAACCTCGCCTTTTGAATCCTGTCCAAACGTCGAAATTGCTCCTCCGAACTTCATCAACAGCGCGTTGCTTTTCACCTGGTTTCCATCCACTTCCAGCGCCCAGATCCGACCACTTACAAAATCTCCGTAAATATATTTTCCGACAAGACCTTTAATTGTTTCACCTCTGTAAACATAGCCACCAGTAATTGACACATCGCCATCTGAACGCCCATAATCAATAACAGGCTCGATAAGTCCGGTCGCGTCGCAATTGGATGAAGGATTATAACAATCCTTACCTTCTTTTATTTTCCAACCGTAGTTACCGCCTTTGGTAATGAGGTTAATTTCCTCTTTTACATTCTGTCCAACATCCGCGGCAAAGAACCGGTCCGAACCAGTATCGAAGCTTATTTTCCAGGGATTTCTTAATCCGTAGGCATAAATTTCTTCAAGCGACCCGTCAGTATTCCCAGTAAAAGGATTGTCTGCCGGAATACCATAATTACCCTTTGAAGTTGAATTAACATCAATCCTAAGAATTTTCCCCAAATAAGATTTCTTGTTTTGGGCATTATTTTGCGGATCTCCGCTGCTCCCGCCATCGCCCGAGGCAATGTACAAATGACCATCTTTTCCAAATTCCAAAGAACCTCCGTTGTGGTTTGAAAATGGCTGATTATATGTCAGCAAAATAGTTTCACTCGAAATGTCCACAGTATTTGCCGATGGTGTTGTCGCCTTATATCGAGCTATGACGGTTTGCAAAGGATTAGCTCTTGTATAATTGACGTAGAAAAATCCATTGGTCGCAAAATCAGGATGAAAAGCTAAACCTAACAATCCTGTTTCTCCGCTGGACGTTACTTTGCTTCTTATATCCAGGAAATTGGAGCTTGCAGAAGTGCCGGCAGCATTTTCAAAAACTTTTATCAGCCCTTGCTGCTCTACAACAAAAAAGCGGTTTGAGGCGTCGGGAGATTGCTTGATATCAACAGGAGAGGTGAAAGTTAATGATGGAAAAGCTTCAACAGCACTTATCGTTTGTTCTGTTCCGTTGTCAAGGTCGTCAGTGTCGTCATCAGAAGATGAGCAAGCAGAGATTAAACCCATCAGGATCACAGAAAATAGAAATGGTATGTGTATTTTTTTCATATCGCTGGCTTTTTACTATTGAACGTTGCGGTTTTTGATTTGTTTCCTTCGGGAGGTGTAAAATACTGTACCAACCGGGCTAGAAGTAAACCTATGAGAGTGAAGCCTATACAAATTCTACATCTGCGCCTTCGTTCTGTCCATGCAAAGATTTAAATGGTATGCCAGGCTGTATCCTTGCAAACTTGGACGTATATTTTGCCATAAAGAATTATGATTCGTTTGTCAGGACACAAACGATGGCAGGAAGAAGGTGGGAGAGTTAAATGAATTCAGGTTAGCGTTTGCAATGCGTTATTTTAGTCGCGTTGCAAACGCTAAACCATAACCGCACCGATTGCAAATCGGTGCGAGCTATTAAATCAGATGCTGCCAGATTACGTCGTAAACATCAACGGCTTGAATTTCTTTGTTTAATGCTTCGTCAGTAACCAGGATTGGGAAATATTCCTTTGGCACATTTACACTTCCGTGAGAGCCTTTTATCAGCGATGCATCCAGCGGGATCACATCCATCAGGTATCTGAACCCTAATAATTTTCTTCCGAGTTTATATCCCGCACGTAATTTTATAAACGGGTTTTTCGGATCCATAAACATTTCAACCGGATCGTAGCCCGGCTTTTTAAAGATCTCAACAAGATGGGCGAAGTCAGGCGCTTTTGCGTCGTCGAGCCAGTAATAATAGGTAAACCAGCTGTCTGGTTTTGCAACAAGAACAAGATCGCCTGACCGATCATGATTCAAATGGTATTCTTTTTGCTGCTCTTTATCTAAAATCAAATCAATTCCAGGCACTGTTTTTAAAACTTTGATAACCTGTTCCTTTACAGTTGGGTCATTTAAATAAACGTGTGAAATCTGATGATCCGATGCCGCAAAAGCTTTGGATGCGCCGGCATCAAGTAACTCATACCAACGTTCCGTTCTTACCGAAAGCAAGCCTTCTTTCCGCAAAATCCGGTTGATATCAATATGGTTACTGACAGGATTGATACCATATTCAGAAAGCAATATAATTTTCGCGTTTTTTGCTTCGTAAAAATTAATGAGGTCTTCAACAACCTTATCAATTTCTCCAAGTTCTTTACTGATTTTTGAAAATTCAGGTCCAAACTTTTGAAGACAGTAATCCAGGTGAGGCAGATATATAAGTGTTAATGTGGGATCGTGTTTTTCATCTACGTACATAGACGCATCGGCGATCCAACGCGTAGATTTGATGTTGGCATTTGGCCCCCAGAAGCTAAATAGCGGGAACTGACCAAATTTTTGTTGCAATTCATCCCTCAATTCCGGTGGATAAGCATAACAATCCGGTGCTTTTACACCATCTGCGTGATATTGCGGACGAGGTGTTACTGAAAAATCTGCGGTTGAATACATATTATACCACCAGAACATTTTCGAACACGTAAATGAAGGATCTGCTTTTTTGGCTGCATCCCAGATTTTATCTGCTTGAACCAGCTTGTTAGATTGTTTCCAGAATTTTATTTCGGAATCGTCCTTATCATACCAGCCATTTCCAACAATGCCGTGATCAACCGGCCACTTTCCGGTGATATAAGTACTCTGTGAAGTAGTAGTTACCGCAGGCAGAA
The DNA here is from genome assembly GCF_900108855.1 of Dyadobacter koreensis. Taxonomy (GTDB): domain Bacteria; phylum Bacteroidota; class Bacteroidia; order Cytophagales; family Spirosomataceae; genus Dyadobacter; species Dyadobacter koreensis. Next base: position 313,847 of record NZ_FNXY01000002.1, on the reverse strand, counting down.
CTGGTTGTATGGAAGTTAGATGACGTTTTTCAATATATTTCTTCAGGAACGGAGTATGCTCTCCGATAAGATTAGCACTCAACCCTACAATATCAATAACAACAGTTTTTTTCATTTTGATCTTAACTTTGAAGTTAATTCATTAACGAATACTCGTTATGCCAGTCAATAACAGGCGGCTCCGAAGGAGCCATGAATTACCGGCTGTAATCTATTTATATAAGCAGGAAACTGCCGAAGGAGTTGAAAATTATACATTGACAAGATCCCTTCCAGGAACTCAGTCTTCGCTTTTGAAGACGCAAACGAAGGTGGGATTAGATAAAATCATTCACAAATTATCTAAGACACTTCCGTCAATATCTAATAATCAGCCTGCAAGAATACCTTTCACCCACTCAATTTCCCGGACAATTGATTCTCCAATCGGTTTCTGCATGTCTTCCGGAAGAACTCCCCATGTGTATGTTTCAACTTCCAGGCAGGGAGCAAAAGGTGATTTTTTGTGGATGTTCAATGTTTTGATAATTGCATTTTGCGTTGAATCCAGCAAGCCATAAGATTCTATGAACAACGGAACATGAAAATGGACACGCCATTCTTTTTGTTCCCCTTCCTTATAATCCGCCAGCGCTTCCGGAAGGTCAGGATAATATTTTTTCCCATTTTTCGCCGTTTGCGCTACAACCTGATGTAAATAAACAGGCTCGTCAAATGCTTTTATCGCTTCAAATTTCCTTTGCTGATCGGTGGAAAAATCAACTTTTAGCGCTGAACTTACTTGAATCCGGCCTACTTTAATTCCAACCTCACCGAGCCGCGCAAGAATATCTTCAGGCTCTTCAAACGCTACTGCTGCATGGCAGATATCGTAACAAAGACGGATATAATGTAAAATCGTTTCCTTGCTTTCCTGCTCCGTAAAACCGTATTTTTCTTCTAAATAAAATATTCCGGTTGGCAAAAGATCATTCTTATACCAGTTTACAAAATCAACGGTATTATCTAAAATCCCATCGGGTTCGGGTTCGATGTGAAGATGCAGAACTTTACCAGAATCTTTCTCAATCGAGATCAGGTGATCCACAACCGACATGATATTTTTTGTCGCGATCTCGATGGTATTTCTTTTTTCTTCTTCCGTTTTCCACCACAAACGATATGACAAAGGAGGCGTAGATACACCGCCTTCGGTATTGTCAGGAATTATTTGAGAAAGAATGGTAAAAAGGCGTTTGGTATATTCTACCCGGTCAGAAGTTGTCCAATCCGGCGTATGTACGTCATCTTTCACCCGTGTCGCATGAAATCCGCCATAGGGAAATCCGTTGATAACGGTCACATAGACGTTATGTTCCAATAGCCAGTTTTTAAAATCTGACAAACGTTCCGGTTTACTCAGCTCAATGGATGCTTCGTTTGCAATTCTCAACCCCAGGGCAAATGGTTCGCCGGGAGCAAGTTGCTGCCGGATGTAGGGAATATTTTCTTGCAACGCTTTAAAATGATCATCCCATTGTTCGCCGGGATGAATATTGCTGCAATAGGTTAATTGACCGTATGGAGTAATCATATTGACAGGTTAGGAAATTTTGTTTCGGAACATGATAAGAAGTTTTCGGCAGACGAATTATCCTGCTGTCAAGACCCTTTTTTCAGAGATATATTTTTCCAGAACATCCACAGATTCAGCGATAATATCCGCATCCATTTCATGTACCTCCACTCCTTTTCCTATTTTCTCCAAAAGCATAATCGTAAGCCGCCCGCCTAAATGTTCACGAAATTCATGCAGACCATTACGCAAATTAACCTTATCGTTTTCAGCAAGTTTGGTATGGTAAAGATCGAAACCCAACTTTACTAAAACGTTGTAAATACGATCAAGATCAGCGTCCGAAAGCATTCCGATTTTATTTGCATAAACACAATCCAGTGCGATACCAATTGCCACAGCTTCGCCATGACGCACTTCAAAATCTGTCAGATATTCCAATTTATGTGCCGCCCAGTGACCAAAATCCAGCGGACGTGAAGAACCAAATTCAAATGGATCGCCGCTTCCGATATGTTCGGTATGCATTTCAGCGCAACGGTGGATTAGATAAGACATTTTTGCTTCATCACGTTGAGCCAAAGCAAGAGTATTTTCTTCAATCCATTCAAAAAATGATTTATCTTTTATTAAAGCCACTTTTATAGCTTCGGAAATCCCTGCACGCCAGTCACGATCGTCCAAAGTTTTCAGATAAGTCAGGTCGTTGAATACGGCAACGGGAGGTGCAAAAGTTCCAAGGAAGTTTTTCTTACCATGAAAATTGATACCATTTTTAACACCAACGCCAGAATCATTTTGAGATAAAACGGTCGTCGGAATGCGGATCAATTTAATTCCTCTGTGCGAAACCGCCGCTGCATATCCTACCAAATCCAGTACGGCGCCACCGCCAATACCAACGATGAACGAGTGGCGGTCGATGCCATATATGTCAACTGCCTGCGCCAGTTTCTCAAATAAATCCGGATCATTTTTAGAAGCTTCACCACCAGGAACCACGATAATATCTTTGGCAAGCTGGATATGTTTTACCTGGTCAGCGAAATAATTTTTGATAGTATCCTGCAAATCCGGATGATGCGAAAGAAATCCGCCATCGATCACAACCAGAACTTTGCGCTGAAATCCCTGCTCAGCATAAGAATTCAAGAAATCACTTAACTGACTATTTGCAGTCTCAAAAAGGTTATTGGTAAAAAAAATAGAATAATTATATTCTATTTTGAAGCTTTGTTTTATGGTTTGCATTTTAAAAAACAATAATGGATGACCGAATGTTGGGATGACTTATTTAACTTTCTTTTCCCTACATTTTATTTTTCTAAGTTACCGCGAAAACGCGGGCTAAAAGTATTGATAATGGCAACAACGCCAGAACTGCCAGCGCGATGGGCCAAAGTCCAAAAGCCATACACCAGGAGGCATTCATCACAATCAATGAAAGTACTCCTGCTTTCACTGCCTTGCCAATTAACGGTCCGACAGGATTTTGTATCGCGTTGTATAATGGCCGGCCGATAAGCCATGCATGCAAAAGAACGAAGGGAAGTGCAAAAAGAATATTCCCCTGTGTCTGAGCTATATATAACTGTGCCAATAGCACAACAAGATATAAAAAGACGGCAATATATAACGTTCTTCTTTTGCCGCCATGCACTTCATCCTGACTGATTAAGGTGATTGCAGCGATGTATGCAATGGGTAACAATGCCACGAAACTCCATTGTTGAAACGATTCAGGTAAAACGCTCATTCCTAAAAGCAGGTTGCCACCACGGCACATTCCCATGGTTAGCGGACCAAAAAAGACATGATGTTTTGCGAAACGGTTATATAAAACAGTTAAGGCTGCGATGACAACCGCAATCATCCCACTTTGAAAGCTGAACAAAGCAGCAGCCAAAACCCCGCCAAACAGCAGTGTCATACCGAGCATCGTCGCAGCTGGCAAAGGAACCCTGCCGCTTGGAATCGGGCGTTCCGGTCTTTCTATGGCATCAAGTTTTGCATCGAAAACGTCATTCATCACAACGCCGCCGCCATACAGACCGAGTGTTGAAATAACAAGGAAAGCCGGATTAAAACTTGAAAAAGTAAATTGTGCTATCGCCATCCCAGCCAGAATGTCGGCTACGGCAGTTACCAGGTTGGCTGGTCGTGTTAATTGCAAATAAGGTTTTAATTCAGCCACTTTTATTGGATTACCAGGGAATCTTTGGAAACGTCAGGTTGCTGACCTCCGCGTAAAATTGAGTTACCATGAAATTTTTCCGTCTTTTCAACCGAAAGTCCGCTTTCGAAATCAGAAACGTCGATCTGGCCACTTTTTCCAAATGCATCAATCGCATTTTGATACGTTACCAGACGAATTGCTTCATCAGAAATACCTCTCATTTTCATCAGCGCCGCGGTTTTAGGAAGTGCGAGCGGATCGGAAATACCCCAGTCGGCAGCAGAATTCACCATAATACGCTCAGGACCATATTGCTCAACAACTTTCACCATTCTTTCGTTACCCATTTTTGTAAAGGGATAAATGGTAAAAGCAGCATAAAAACCCTGATCCAGAACATTTTTCACCGTTTCTTCATTATTGTGGTCAATAATTACCCAAGAAGGATCCAGTCCATGTTCCAGCGCAATTGCCATACTTCTTTCGGTTCCACGTTTCTTGTCGCGGTGCGGCGTGTGGATTTGTACCGGGAGTTTAGCTTCTTTTGCCAGTTCCAGCTGCAAACGGTAATATTTTTCCTCGGCCGCTGTCTGATCGTCAAAACCAATTTCTCCGATGCCCACAACGCCCTCTTTGTAAATATATAAAGGCAGAATTTCCATAACCTGTTCTGCCAAAGGTTCATTATTTGCTTCACGGGAATTCAATCCCATGGTACAATAATGTTTTATACCAAACTGAGAAGAACGAAAACGCTCCCACCCTACCAGACTACTGTAATAATCTTTAAAACTGGAAAGTCCCGTACGCGGCTGCCCAACCCAGAAGGAAGGCTCGATCAGCGCAACAATTCCTGCTTTGCGCATTGCCTGATAATCGTCTGTAGTGCGGGAAACCATATGGATATGCGGATCAAAAAAACGCATTCCCTGGATCAGTTCATTATATTCGCTCCATGCCATTTCCACATGGGCAGGAGAATTTGCCAGTCCATCGCCTTCCTCGAAATGTGATGGATTCGGCGCGCTGCTATCTTTGCAATGTTGGCACATAGGTATTCAGGTCAGTAAATTCAAGATTGGACCAGGTCAAAGCCCCTTCATTAATTGATTTTTCAAATTCAGGATATTCCCACAATAACGATTTCGCAGGCGCATATTCTGATTCATAACAAGCGAGTGCCGCAGCCTCCTGATTTTCCAGCTGACGGGAGGCAAATAAATATTTCATGTCAGATAAAAGTGTTTCGTCCATGAATTTACTTACCAGACGCCATACATTCGGAGCAACCGAACGGCCAGCCGCCCAGCGTTCATGAGCAAAATCTGAAAGTATCAGAGCCAGATTTTTATTTTCTCTTTCTTCCAATCCCGTTATAAAATGTACAGGTTTGTCATTGAAAATAGTTTTCAGCACAAGTTGGTTCCAGGCCAGTTCACTGAAATATTTTGCGGGATACGGATTATGCAAAGCAATCGCATCAAATACAAAACCCATATTGGAACGGACCGCATCCGTAGCGCGGAACAGCCATTGTTCAGGAAACGCCAAAACAGGCAGCGCAGAATAAAGCGCAACCAGCTCGTTCATTTCCGCGGTATCAAAAAGCGTTTCTATATTTTTGATAAATACGTCTTTATCAGAATCTTCAAGTCGGGTTAAAAGCCAGACACGTGCTGTGCGAACCAAGCTCCACCCCGTAACCGTAAAACCAGGAATAGCATCCCTCAGCGCCGTTTCCTGTTCCTGATCAACATTGACAATTTTTTTGGTCAAAAACCGCGGCGAGGCTACAAACGCAGTCATTAGCTCAATGGGAGATGCACTTCCTTTCTCCGTCAGCCAGCCGGATTCTGTATCCGAAATATTCTGGCTGATTATTTCCCAGAGCGTTGTCTTAATGATGTGAGACATATGATTCAATATAAATTCAATTCAAAACATCGCTGTTCTGAATTTTTAAGAAATTGGGGTTATTGGTTCAGTGTTAATTTAAACACTAAATTACGAACACTGGTTTACTGATAACGTTATTTATTTCCTGATTTGTGTCAGTTTGAAAGCTGATCCTGAAAATATAAGGAAAATATAATTTTAATTTGTGGCCGATAGTTACTAAAAATCAAATTCGACGATACCGGTATCATCCAAAAGGTATTCTGTCAATTTTTCGTGCATAGGGAGTGATCCTTGTAAAAGCCAGCTTCCGGTGATGTGGCTCCCTGACCGGTTTTGTTCTGCGCCCAGGATCGTCATCCCAAAGCTTTTAAAAAGACTTTCATAGTCTTTCAATGTTTTCTTCTGATAAATACATTTCAAACGATAACTCTTGATCTGGTTTTTATTCCTGATCCATTTTTGAAAGGGTGTTAATACAACCAGCGACATTCCGGCCACCAGAAATGAATACAGTGCGATGACGTAGTAACCGGCTCCAATCGCCATACCCAATGCGGCCGTAACCCAAACGATGGCCGCAGTTGTGATACCCACGACGCGGTTATTTTCCCGGAAAATAATTCCTGCGCCTATAAAACCGATACCGGTTACAATATTCGCAGCGATCCGTCCAGCATCTCCGCTGATTCTGATGGATATTAGTGTAAAAACCGTCGAACCGACAGCTATTAAAATCATTGTCCTCAACCCGGCCGATTTACTTCTGTATTCTCTTTCAGCACCGATAATGGCACCGATCAAAAATGAAAAAAGTAATTTGTAAAGGTCGTCGGTAAAAAAATCCATTTGATTCTGTATCATCCAATTATTTGAAGGAAAAGCTGGAAGCTTCTGAAATCTCCCGGCTTTCCATTATTTCAAATGCAATATTCCTAAGAATTCATCAACTCTTCAATTTCTTCCGCCTCAATCGGAATATGGGCCATTAGGTCAATGTTGCCGTCAGCTGTGATCAGAATATTATTTTCAAGTCGTATACCCAAGCCTTCTTCTTTGATATAAATTCCTGGCTCACAAGTAAATACCATACCAGGTTCAAACCGGCGATATTTATTTCCTACATCATGGATATCAAGTCCCAGGAAATGGGAATTACCATGCGGGAAATATTTTTTATAAGCCGGCCATTCAGGATCTTGTTTTTCTATATCATGTTTCGTGATCAAACCCAGAACGATCAACTCGCTTTCCATAATCCTGCCAACTTCCACGTGATATTCATCCCAAAGCCCGCCCGTTACGAGCATATCCTTTGACGCTTTGAAAACACGTAAAACGGCGTCATAAACATCGCGCTGACGTTTTGTAAAACGACCATTCACAGGAATACTTCTCGAAAGATCCGAACCATAATTTGCATACTCGGCAGCAACGTCCAAAAGAATCACATCGCCATCTTTACATGGTTTGTCATTTTGTATATAATGCAAGACACAAGCATTCGCGCCGGAAGCTATAATGGGCTGATAGGCAAACCCTTTTGAACGGTTCCGTACAAATTCATGAAGCAATTCTGCTTCAATCTCAAATTCCTCTACGCCTGGTTTCACAAATTTCAGTAATCTCTCGAAACCCAGTTTCGTAATATCACAGGCCTTTTGCATCAAAGCAATTTCCTGAGGCTGTTTTATTGCGCGCAGCTGGTGCATCAACGGCGCCAAGCGAACCAGCTGATGTAAAGGATATTTTTCTTTAAATTCGTGAACAAAACGTGCATCGCGTGTCACGACCGATGAATCGTTTCGGGTATGTTCGTTAGCATTCAGATATACATTTTCAGCTTCATAAACGATATTCCTGAAAACAGTTTCATATTGATGTGTCCAGAAAACCGTCTTAATTCCTGAAACTTCGCGGGCTTGTTCTTTGGTTAATTTTTCACCTTCCCAAACCGCGATCAATTCATTAGTCTCGCGGACAAACAAAACTTCTCTGAATTTTTCGTCGGGATGTTGTGGAAAAACAAGCAAAATTGTCTCCTCCTGATCGACTCCGGTAAGATAAAAAAGATCCGTATTTTGACGAAAACCCATAGAACCGTCTGCATTAGTCGGCATAATATCATTGGAATTTAAAATGGCCAATGATTTTGGTTTGAGCAAACCGGAAAGCCTGCGACGGTTTTCTATAAACAGGTTTTTATCTATGGACGAATAACGCATAAATTCTAAATTTTTGTAACTGGTAATTTAATTTGTAAAATTACGTTTTACTTCTTAATTTAAATAGTACAAAAAGTAAAGTCCTGCATCCGCGATCTTTATAGAATATACCTTAAAGATTCGGTTACATATTCCCCGTTAGACAGCAACCTAATTAAGATAAAAAGTACATGAAGAGATTATTTTTACTGGCGTTTTTATGTATCCCAGCTCTGCTTTCTGCGCAGCCAAAATACTGGATCTATCTGAAAGACAAAAACTTATCCAACGCTCCTGCAGTTTCGCAGACTACCCTTGAAAACCGGCAGAAATTTGGCAATCCTTATTCTGATGAAACGGATCTTCCTGTTCGCGAAGAGTATCAAAAAGAGTTAAAGGAAAACGCAGTCAATATTGTTAACCGGTCAAAATGGCTTAATGCAGTTTCTGCGTTTTTAACTTATGATCAGGCTGAAAAAGTACGCCAATTAGGTTTTGTCAGGGAGGTCATTCCGATGACATCCGGTTTTTACATCGCCCAAACGCAGCCTGTCGAAAAAGCGCAAATGGCTCAGGTGATGTCGCAAGTTCAGGCTAATGCTTTTCAAAAAGCTGGAATTAATGGAAAAGATGTTACGATTGGAGTCATTGACGCCGGTTTTTATGGCGCTGACTCTTCACTTGCCCTGCAGCATATTTTTAAAAATAAAAGAATTTTAGGTATCCATGATTATGTAAAACCTGGAAGATCGGGCGAATTGCTTTTCAGTACTGCCGAGTCATTTTCAGATATGCATGGAACGGAAGTGCTTTCCGCAATTTCCGGAATTGATAACCAGGATCAGATGCAATATGGACTTGCGCTGAACTCTAAATTTTATTTGGCCCGTACAGATTACTCCTTACGTGAATGGCGCGGCGAAGAAGATAACTGGATCGCCGCAATCGAATGGATGGACAGCCTGGGTGTGCGCTTAATTAATACGTCGCTGGGTTATGCGAAAGGTTTTTCTGACCCGAAGGAAAATTACAAGCCGTCCCAAATGGATGGAAAAACAAGCGCGATTACCCGTGCAGCGCAGATCGCATCAGACAAAAAAGGGATGATGATCGTGGTTTCTGCCGGAAATGAAGGCGAGGATAAAAGCTGGGAAATTATTTCGGCTCCTGCAGATGCACAAGGCGTTTTGTCCATTGGCGCAACCAATGCGAAACTTTGGAACCGGATCGGTTACAGCAGCGTAGGCCCTGAATTTTTACCTTATGTTAAACCTAATGTTTCCTGCTACTCCTTGTATGGTACATCACTGTCTGCGCCCGTAATTACTGGATTTGCTGCATGTTTGATGCAGGCAAATCCTAAGTTAACAAACAAAGAATTGATTGATCTGATAGAAAAGTCTGCTCATCTCTATCCTTATGGGAATAATTTTGTGGGTTATGGCGTACCGCTGGCATCACGTGCACTGGCGCTGGCAAAAGCCCCTTACCTGCCAAATCAATCAAAACTTATAACTGCAAAAGGAAGAAATTGTGAGGTAGACGTAACGACGGATGAAAGTCTGGTTGCTATTTATCGCAAGAAGAATAATAAGGACGTTATGTCGCAGCAGACTGCAAAGGTTCAAAATGGAAAAATTTCGTTAAGACGTCAGAATGGAGAACATTTCACGACGATCGATCTGAAAGATTATGCAGTGGAAGTGCAGTGGAATTAGATTTTAGCGTATAGCTTTAAGCCGTTAGCTGTCCCGAAATAAGATTGATTCTGGGAGTCTTTTTATCTTTGAAGGCAAACAAAAAACTCGTTCGATTCTTTTTCGAACGAGTTTTTTGTTTCATGGTGAATCCCGGAGACGTGCTTCTTCAAAATCAAGCTCTCGCTCTCGTGCTTTTAATATTTCGTCAGAATAAATTCTTTCCCTTCGTAATTTTTGAAGTTCATCTCTTTTAATTGAGACAATCTCGACCAGCATCTTTCGGTATTTTGGTAGAAAATCTGCAATTGCGTTCTTATTATCCTTCTCGACCAAGCGGTTATTTGCATTGTCGATCATCCGCTCATAGCGTTCTTTCAACCGGCTGAATGCATCGATCATTTGAACTTCTTCGCCATAAGACGCCTGCATATGACTCAAACTTGCCGTTGCCAAACGTAACCGGACAGCAATTTCCTGCTCTTCTTCATTCCCGCCATCATCTGTGATATTCAACCATTTGATGAGATATGGAAGGCTCAATCCTTGTAATACCAGAGTGAAAAGAATTACGACAAATGTGATAAAAAGAATCAGGTTACGCTGAGGAAAAGCTACGGTACTGTTAGTCAGTGTCAAGGGAACAGCCAGACCCGACGCAAGCGAAACCACACCCCGCATGCCACTCCACGCCACGATAAAGACAGGCTGCCAGGACGGTCTTTCTTCTTTTTCACGAATTCTCGAACTTAAAATTCTCGGAAGATAAGTACTTGGAAACACCCATATTATCCGGATAAGTATGGTAACGATGCTTATCACTACCGAATAAAACACGGCTTCTCCGATTGAGTTTTGTCCTAGTCCGTCAATGATATCCGGAAGTTGTAATCCGATCATTATGAAGACAATGCCGTTTAACAAAAAGACGACAGTTTCCCAGACATATTGAGATTGCATCCGGGAATTGTATGAGAAAATTTCATTTGAACGATAGCTTAAAAATAATCCTCCACTCACCGTTGCCAGGACCCCGGAAAAATGAAAATGTTCTGCACCGATATACATCAGATAGGGAGCAATAAAAGTCAATGCTGTGTCAATGCTCGATGTGGTCGGAAAAAATTTATGCACGTAATATAAAACGTGTGCGATCGCCAATCCGATGATAATACCCATGATTGCCACAACAAAAAAGTCGACACCTGCTTTCCAGAACACAAATTGACCCGTCATTAAAGTTGCCAGCGCAACCCGGAAAACAATCAGTGATGAAGCATCATTGACAAGACTTTCGCCTTCCAGAATGGTAACAACCCGCCTTGGAATTTTCAGTCCCTGAAGAACTGACGTAGCAGCAACTGCGTCCGGGGGAGAAATAATTCCACCCAGTACAAAACCCATCGCAAGCGTAAAATCCGGAATCATTGCATTAGACAAATAAGCTACGGCAGTCGCGGTAAAAACAACCAGACCGATTGACAGGAGACCTATTGATCGTTTAAAAAACCAGAAGTCTTTCCAGGATGTGTTCCAGGCAGCGAAATATAATAGCGGCGGCAGGAATAAAAGGAAAACCCAATCCGGTTCCAGTGAAATGTGAGGAATTCCCGGAATAAAACTAATCAACAGTCCGGCAATTACCAGAAAAATAGGATAAGAGATCCGCAGCTTTTCACTCAGCATGGTAAGCATGGATACCCCGAATAAAAGTGAAATGACGATTAGTAAATTATCTTGTACAGTATCCTGAGCCATAAGCCAAAGGGACGTTTTTATTAAAAATCTGACGTATTAAATAAGTAAGGATCATGTAATATTACGCAATTTAACGCGTTTTAAGACGATTTTCTCTGATACTAAATTTGTAAACCAGGGAACAGCACTGACGATTTTTGAAATTAATTAGCAAAACAATTGACAGATTTATTTAACTTTAAACCTTTGCATAGAATAGTATTAGAAGTGTCATTGCTTCAGGATTTTATGTAAAATTATTATCAAACCTAATCCCTTATAAACATGAATGCCTCTCGTAGAGATGTTTTAAAAATGGCTGGCGTAGCATTAGCAGGCAGCGCTTTGCCGACAATTACAATTCTTAATCCTAACAAAGCTTTCGCAGGCGGAATTAATGCTGACACTTTAAAAGTTGGCTTGATCGGGTGTGGCGGACGCGGATCAGGAGCTGCCAACCAGGCACTTAAAGCTGATTCAAATGTTGTGTTACATGCAATGGGCGATATATTCCCGGACAAACTTCAATCTTCACTTGAAAACCTGACGAAAGTACACGGTTCAAAAGTTAAGGTTGACGACGGGCATAAATTCGTAGGCTTTGACGCCTATAAAAAAGTTTTGGAATCGGGTGTTGATGTAGTTATTCTTGCAACACCTCCACATTTCCGCCCTGAACACTTAACAGCTGCTGTTAACGCCGGAAAGCACGTTTTCTGCGAAAAACCGGTCGCGGTTGACGCACCTGGTGTACGCAAGGTTTTGGACGCCGCCAAACTGGCAAAACAGAAAAATCTTTCTTTGATGTCAGGTTTCTGCTGGAGATATCATGAACCAAAACGCGCGAGTTTCGGAAAGATACTCGACGGCGCGGTTGGCGATATTTCTGCAATATATAATACATACGATACTGGTACACTTTGGTCTTTCCCACGCGTTCAGGGGTGGACGGATGCACAATATGTTTTGCGTAACTGGACTTACTATACCTGGCTTGCGGGTGACCATATCGTGGAACAAGCCGTTCACAGTATTGACATGATGTCATGGGCAATGGGTGGGAAATTACCAATTTCTGCAACCGGAACAGGTGGTCGCCAAGTAAGAACTGAGGAACTTTTTGGTAATATTTTCGACCATTTCGCAGTAACCTATGAATATGAAAACGGCGTAAAAGGTTTCCACCATTCAAGACAGCAGGCAAACTGTGAAAACAGTTATCTTGTTGAAACAATCGGAACAAAAGGAAGAGCGATGGTAAACTGTGCACGTAACGTTCACGAAATTTACGGTCAGAATCCATGGAAATATGAAGGAAAACAAAACGACATGTACCAAACAGAACATGACGAATTGTTTGCATCGATCCGTAAAGGAACTCCGCTAAACGATGGCGAATTTATGGCGCAAAGTACGCTTTTGGCCATCATGGGAAGAATGGCTGCTTACACAGGAAAGCGGGTAACGTGGGAAGAAGCAATGAATTCAACTGAAAAACTGGGACCTCAAAGTTCAGCTGATTTCAGCTTTGATATGAAACCTCCGGTTGTTGAAGTTGCCAGACCTGGTATCACGTCATTCTCATAATCTTTTATGCAGAGAAGAGAATTTTTAAAAAATACTGCATTTGCAACCGCGGCAACTACGGGTGCTGTCATAGGAATCAGTTCGATAACAGATACCGCAGCTGCTCCAATCGTCAGTAACTTTCCAAATCAGGCTGTAAATCCGGCCAGACCCATGATTAAGAAAAGCTTAAAATGGGGTATGGTAAAGGAAAATTTGTCTGTCATGGACAAATTTAAAATGCTGAAAGATATCGGTTACGACGGTGTTGAGCTGGATTCTCCGGATAATCTTGATATGAAAGAAGTTCTGGCGGCTCGGGATAAAACAGGACTCGAACTTCCGGGTACTGTTAATTCGATGCACTGGAAATTACCGTTGTCAGATCCGGATCCGAAAAAACGTGAAGAGTGTGTCAAATCAATTGAAAAGGCACTCTGGGATACAAAACAATATGGCGGAACCACGGTTCTGGTCGTTCCTGGCGTCGTTAATGCAACGGTTTCTTATGCTGAGGCTTATGAACGTTCCCGTGCAGAATTAACAAAATTGCTGCCGATCGCAGAAAAAACGGGGGTAAAGATTGCACTCGAAAATGTCTGGAATCAGTTTTTGATCAGTCCTATCGAAGCAGCAAAATATGTTGACGACTTCAAACATCCAATGATCGGCTGGTATTTTGATGTAGGTAATGTGCTTCGTTATGGCTGGCCAGTTTCCTGGATTGAAGTTCTGGATAAAAGAATTTTGAAATTAGATCTGAAAGAATTCAGTTTTAAAAAACAGAATGACCTGGGTCTTTGGAAAGGGTTCGACGTAGAATTTTTTGACGGAGATTGCAACTGGCCGGAAGTAAATAAAGCTTTGCAGAAAGTTGGTTATTCCGGCTGGGCATCTGCGGAAGTTTCAGGCGGCGATCGCAAGAGATTGCAAACGATTAAAGATTTTATGGACAAAATTTTCGTTGCATAATTTTCTTTATCCAATAAAAAAAAACTAAAACCCTTGGAAGCTAATTCCCAGGGTTTTAGTTTTTTTATACAAGAAAGTCTATACTAAACCGTCACTTAACGGACGGTTTTTGTAGATACATTTCGATCAGCTCAATGTTCATAAATAATTAGATTTGTGAATATTAAGCACACACTCTTCATGAACATACTAATTATTGAAGACCACCCTTTGATAAGGCTGGGACTGAAACAGCTGATCGCCGAGTCTGATCCGAAAGCGACCATTTCACAAGCCGGCAATTTTCCTTCCGGCCTCTCACTGCTGGACGTTGAAAAATTTGACCTGCTGATTCTTGATATTGATATTCCCGGTGGAGAAAATATTCGGATGATGGAAACTGTCAGAAAACGTCAACAGGAAATATTGATCCTCATTCATTCAGGATATGACGAAGATGTATATGCGCTTCCATATATGCAGGCTGGTGCCGATGGATTTCTTTCGAAATCGTCTTCGCACGACGAATTTCAGGCGGCTTATAAAGCCCTGATAAACCGGGGTAAATACGTCAGTTATCACATACAGCAAACACTTCTTAATGACCTTGGAGATTCTACGTCGAAAAAGCTTCAAAATCCTATTACGACTTTATCGCCCAGGGAAATGCTCGTGATGCAGCTTTTGACCGAGGGGAAATGGACAAAGGAAATTGCATTGATATTGAAAGTGAAAGAAAATACCGTCAGTACGTATAAACGAAGAATTTTTGACAAGCTTGAAGTGACAGATGAGATCGAGTTATCGAAAAAAGTCTCGCTGCTGAAAAATTTTTAACAACTGAAATCGAAAAAAATAATGATATGATTAAATTATCTCGATAATTAATCGTTGATTCCGATCGAGATATATCTACGTGATTGATCCAGTATCTCGACAAATGCTTTCAAAAATGTCCGTTAGATTTGATAGGAAAATTGAATATCACAAACGCACACGACAGAACTATGAAAGAAAATATTATCAAAGCAATTTTGCCCCCCGGACTATAAAGTCAAATACTAACTTCTCAACGCTTCAATAACTTCATTATTCCTTCATTTTGTCAATCCAACGAAAGTCTTCCGGATTTTCGGACCGAATGTTTTTTTATTACCTGATCAAACTTTGAAAGTCGAGAGCATCGGTTTTCATACCGAAAAATCTCTCCAAAAACCATTTAACGGAAGATCGCCGGATCGTTCCATCGAATAATTATGCCCCGCAGCGCAAATTATCATCAACTTATAACTAAATGACATGACACGAGTATTGCTTTTAATTAAAAATGACTTTTTCCGTCTGGGAATAACGGCCTCAATTCTGGAAAATGTTAGTGACGCATCAATCGCAGAAACTGACAGCTGGGAAAACCTTCAGGCTGCACTAAAAAAATCTTATTTTGACATTCTGGTACTGGATATCAAACTTTCAAATCTTTCAAATTTGAATAGTTTCGATAGTATCAGGCGGATACAGCCGAATATTAAAATTCTTATTCTGGGAGAAGAAAATGAAAAAGTCTGGGCGATTCCATACCTGAAAAAAGGAGTTGACGGGATTTGTCTGAAGACGGTGACAAAATTTGAATTTCAATCAGCACTTAGTACCATAATCAAGGGGAAAAAATACATTTTCGACAGAATAGCTGACTTTTTACTGGAAGGATTAATGGATCAAAACCTGATGACGTTGCTGTCTACCAGAGAATCTGAAATTCTGCAATTTCTTCTTAAAGGGTCCCGCACTGCTGAAATCGCGAAGGAGCTCAAACTGGCCCCTTCTACAATCAGTACGATGAAATTTAAAATTTACCGAAAAATGCAGGTTAAAAATGTCGTCGATCTGGTGAACAAAGTAGAGTCCTACTAGTCCAGGGTTTGAGAACCATTGTGTTTCGTTTACTTTTATTACCGCTGTTTTTAGATGAAGTTGCCTCAGGATTCGAGACAACTTCATTTGATTTCCAAATACTGCTTTAATGGACAAAAAACGTAACAATCCCGACAAGAATAAGGATAATGCCTGTGATGCGTTTCTCATTGTGTTCGATAAAATCGGTATCTACAAGATGAATCCCTTTATAGGCCAGCATAATCAGACTTACGATTCCGGCAATGCTGGTGATCGCATAAACCACGGCGAGCAGCAAAACATTTTTCACGCCGAAAGCACCTGCTGAGAGAAACAGGCTTTCGACTTCAAGACACGGCGATAAAAACATCATCATGACAAAAATAAAAATCCATCTCGTTTTCGATTTTTCATAATTTTTCACGTCCTCCTGAGCTCCATGATGATGATGCGGAAGATTGACGGAAAAATAAATTAACCCGAAAATAATCAGGAGTACCGGTGCGATAATGTCTACAAATGCACTGTACTGATTGGCGATCCGTGTTCCAATAATTCCCAGAACTATGCCAAGCGCGACGGTTCCTGCAACGTGTGCCAACGCGATAATAAACCCAACACTTAACAAATCGGTTTTTTCCCATTTTTCAGCCTTCGCCACAGCGACTAATGGCAGCCAGTGGTTGGGAATCAGCGCGTGCACTAACCCAAGCAATATCGTAGCGGTGATGATACTATACATAATTTTCTATCTCGATTAAGCAATCCCTGGAATTTTCTTAATGTTCATGTCCGCCGCTGCCTTCACTTTTCAGCAAGTGACTTTGAATATAATAGGAGCCTTTCAAAACGATCTTGGCGTCCTCTGCTAATTTTTGAAGGGGTGTCACCTGAATGTATCCCAACTGCGCTGTTCCTGATTTCACTTCAATACGCTGAAAATGATATAGCTTTTTTTCACTTTCCGCCTCCTTATTTTCAATATCTTTCTCACTCACATTATGAATTTCTTCCAGAATAAAAATGAATTCTCTTCCATCTGCCTTAACAACAGCATCAACAGGTAAAGCGTTTACCCGGTTTTTACCAATGTCGATCAGCGCATTTACGTACATACCCGGAATAAGAATTTGTTTGTCATTTAATATGTCTGCATGAACGGCGACAGATTTCGTCTCATTTTCAAATGCCTTTCCAACACTGAAAATCTTTCCCTGTATCTCTGAATTATCCTGATTGGTCAGAACAAAGCGAACTGTCTGATCAGGTTTTACCTTTTGCAGGTCCTTTTCATAAACAAGCAAATCAACGTGCATTTTGCTGTTATCCACGATACTAAAAAGAGGATTTCCGGGTTGGACGTTACTGCCGATCTTGATATTTACTTCTGTGATATAACCTGAAATCGGAGCGGTAACAGCAACTGTTGACGAAATACTTGCCGTGCCCGAACTTGCCAAATGAAGCATATTTAATTGTTTTTTAAGCGAATTAAGTTTTACCTTTTCGGTTTCGAAATCGGCTTTAACTTTTTGAAAAGATTTTCTCGCGTTCACATTTTCTTCAGACAACGTTTTTTGTCTTTCAAACTCAGCTGCCAGGAATTCCATATTACTTTCAGCAGTTAGATATGCCTCCTGAAGCTTCGGAAATTCCGGACTTTCAAGCGTCGCAATGGTCTCTCCTGCTCTTACGTGCTGACCTTCGATGACTTTAATGGTTTTAATAATTCCGGGCATAAAAACAGAAACATCAGCCTGGTTTTGCGGTGGAAGTTTGGTGTAACCATTTGCATTAATCACTTCGCTCAGATTTTTTTGCTCAAAAGTCCCCAGAACAATAGCCGATGCGTCATACTGAGCGCTATTCAGCTCGACCTCCTTATTCTCAGCTTCTTTGTGTTCTCCTTTTTCGTCAGCATGCTCGTGCTGATCACCATGCTCCTTAGATTCTTCGGAAGTTTTTTTGCAGGAAGCAACACTTGCAAAAAATACCAACAGCAGACATCCGTATATTTTCGATCTAAATCTCATCTCTTTAATTATTGATTTAATAAGTACTGTAACCCGGCATACGCCTGGTTAAAATCTGCAATTGCCCGTAGATAATTCGTTTCAATATCCAATGCCGTTTGGTTTGCCTGAAGATATTCCACGTACGAAATTTCTCCGCTTGCATATCCTTTTGCAGCATTTAGCGAAATCGTTTGAGCGTTCGGAAGGGCAGATGTTTTGTAATAGTCAATCAATGACTGATAGGTAAAAAGCTGTGTCAGTTGCTGCTGATACTGACTTTGCAATTGTGTTTGCATGTAATCAACATTTTTTTGCTGCAATTGAATATTGGTTTCCGCGGCCTGAATTCTGGATTTATAATTTTTAGCAAAAACAGGAATCGAAATTCCAGCCCTGAATCCCTGAAAGCGCGGCACGCCGTTGTAATTTATATTCTGGCCGCTTACATCCTGATTTCCAGTCAGCGACTGAACAAAATATCCGGCAGTAAAATCAGGAAGCAGCATCGCCCTTTCCAGATTTTTGCCCGATTTCGCTATTTCTATTTGTTGGGCCGCATGCAAAAAAGCAGGATTTTGTTTAATTAATGTGCTGTCTAAAAGTTGGCTTATTGGCTGAGAATCGAAGATGGTATCACTGACAAAAAAATCAGAATTCAGGTTCAGCAGCACCCGGATTTTTGATTTTTCTACGGTGATTAAACTTCCATTTTGTTTGATCCGTTGCAGAATCTCCTGTTCACGGGTTACAGCGGTCGTTTTTTCCAGCAGATTTGTCTCGCCTGTCTGAAATCTCAGAGAGGCCGCTTTCACAAATTGGGCCAACAGCGCTCGTTGTTTGTTCAACGATTGATTCATTTTGTTTAAATAAATAATCGTATTCCAGTTCTGACGAATCAGATAAATAATTTCTCTTTTCGACTGTTCAAGTTTAAGCTGGCTTCCTTTGAGATTGTTGACTAAAACATCTTTTCTTGCGCCGTAAAGAAACGGATTGAATGTCTGAGAAATATCGTAGTTCTGATCGAAAGCCTTTGTATTATACTGCCCGAACATTCCTTCTATATTTGTCTTCGGAATATCAAATGCGGTTCCGGTAAGTTGCGACTGCATTTTTATTTCCAATTCTCCTGCGGATAAAAGTTGGTTGTTTTTTAATCCCAGATCAATCGCCTGTTGCAGATTCAATGTGTTTGAATTCTGGGCATTGACAGTTAACGTCAGCAGCAAAAGAAGCGCCGTTGTTATACCGTGTTTGCTCAGCTTTATATTTTTTTCAAAATACCAGTACAAAATCGGAAGTACTATCAATGTCAAAAATGTTGCGCTGACAAGGCCTCCGATTACAACCGTCGCGAGTGGTTTTTGAACTTCCGCACCTGCACTTGTACTCAATGCCATGGGTAAAAAACCCAATGACGCAACAGCAGCTGTCATGATCACGGGGCGTAAACGAACGCGTGTTCCCAATTTAATACGTTCCATCAAATCTGTTTTCCCTTCGATTTTCAGTTGATTGAAATAACCGATCAGTACAATTCCATTCAATACGGCTACACCGAACAAGGCAATAAATCCGACTCCGGCCGAAATACTGAATGGCATATTCCGAATCCACAACGCGAAAACGCCACCAATGGCAGAAAAAGGAATGGCTGAAAAAATCAGAAGAGATTGTCTGACTGAGCGGAATGTAAAATATAACAGCACAAAAATCAGAAGCAACGCTACCGGAACCGCCACTGCCAATCTTTGATTCGCTTTTACAAGATTTTCAAACTGTCCGCCATACGTTACATAGTAGCCGGGTGGAAGTTTTAATCTTGCATCTAGTTTCTTTTCAATTTCATCAATAACCGTTTTCACGTCCTTGTTTCTGACATTAAAGCCAACCACAATCCTACGCTTTCCGTCTTCCCGGCTGATCTGCATGGGACCAGGTTCGTAGTTGATATCGGCAACCTGTTCCAGAGGAATCTGGCTTCCGGACGGTAACGAAACAAAAAGCGTTTTCAGGCTGGAAATATCCTGTCGGTGCTCAATTGCCAGGCGAACAACCATATCGAAACGTTTTTCTCCCTCATATACCACGCCTGCCTTTTCACCGGCAAAACCAGTTCTTATCACTTTATTAAGATCTCCAACATTCAATCCATACAATGCGAGTTTGTCCTTATTATATCGGACTGTAATTTGCGGCAATCCCGAAACCCGTTCTGCTTTGGCTCCTGTTACACCTTCTACTTCCTGAATTAATTGCAAAACATCATCGCCCGCACTGACAAGTCTGTCGATATCTTCTCCAAAAATCTTGATCGCAACATCACTTCGAATGCCCGTCATCAATTCGTTAAAACGCATCTGGATTGGCTGGGAAAATTCTGTTGTAGCTCCGGGAATTGTTTCCAGTGCCTCTTCCATTTTACCCATCAGTTCTTCTTTGGTTTTTGCCGAAGTCCACTCACTTTTTTCCTTCAGAATAATAATCATATCACTGGCTTCCATTGGCATCGGATCCGTCGGAATCTCCGCGCTCCCAATTTTAGTCACAATCATTTTCACCTCCGGAAATTTGGTTTTGAGAATTTGCTCAGCCTTGGTAGTTGCCTCGATTTCCTGGGAAAGTGAGCTCCCGGAAGCGATAATCAGGTGCGTAGCGATATCGCCCTCATCCAAAGTCGGAATGAATTCACCGCCCAGAGAATTGAAGATAAATATAGCGATGACTAAAAAAACGACTGAGACAGAGACAACAATCCCTTTCATTTTAAGTGCCCCCATCAAAACAGGCTGGTAAATATTTTGAAGCACATTCATGATCTTATCGCTAATATTGATCTTGTGGCCGGTCTGCTTTTTCAAAACCAGCGCACTCATCATTGGAATATACGTCAGCGATAATATGAAGGCACCAAGAATAGCAAAGGATACCGTCTGCGCCATCGGGCCAAACATTTTCCCTTCAATTCCGACAAGTGCAAGGATAGGCAAATAGACAATCAGGATAATGATTTCCCCGAAAGCCGCGCTGCTCCGGATTTTCGCCGAAGCTTCGTACACTTCCTCATCCATTTGTGCAGCAGTAAGTTTGCCCCGAGTACTGGTTTGCAAACGATGAATGATTGATTCAACAATAATTACAGCGCCGTCAACTATCAACCCAAAGTCAATTGCTCCCAATGACATAAGATTTCCTGAGACGCCGAATAAATGCATCATACTGACGGCAAATAATAAAGATAACGGGATTACGGAAGCGACAACAAGCCCTGCACGAAGGTTTCCAATTAACAAAATCAGAACAAAAATCACGATCAACGCGCCTTCCAGAAGATTTCGTTCCACTGTTCCGATAGCTCGATTTACCAGTTTCGTTCGATCAACGAAGGGTTCAATAGTAACACCTTTGGGTAACGATTTTTTTATCTGCTCCATTTTTGCCTTCACTCTGTATACCACTTCGGCGCTATTTTCTCCCTTCAACATCATCACCATTCCGCTCACTTCCTCTCCTTTTCCATCTTTGGTGACGGCGCCGTAACGGATACTGCTGCCAATCTGAACCGTCGCCACGTCGCGGATAAGAATCGGGATTTCATTTTTTGTTTTAACAACAATCTTATTAATCGCGTCGATACCGTTGACCATACCAATGCCACGAATGAAATAGGCGTACGGTTTTTTGTCAATATAGGCGCCGCCTGTATTCTCATTGTTGAGCTCCAAAGCATCCAGTATTTCCGCGATGGTCGTGTTCATCGCCTTCAACTTATCTGGTTCAATGGCGATTTCGTATTGTTTGAGGCTGCCACCCAGCGTATTTACCTCTGCAACTCCAGGAGTGCCGATCAGCTGCGGACGAATAATCCAGTCCTGAATTGTTCTTAAATCAGTGGCAGAATATTCCTTTTCATATCCTTTTTCAGGAAAAACTACGTATTGGTAAATTTCGCCAAGGCCCGTACTGATCGGAGCAAGTTCAGGATTTCCCAGACCTTTCGGCATTGCTTCCTCAGCTTCTTTGAGTCTCTCCGAAATTTGCGCCCTGGCCCAATAGATATCCACTTTTTCTTCAAAAACGACGGTAACAACGCTTAACCCAAAACGGCTGATTGAACGTAATTCAACGATTTTAGGAATTGGTTTTACGGCAAGTTCGATTGGATAAGTAATAAATTGTTCGACCTCCTGCGTCGCCAGAGTAGGCGACGTGGTAATTATCTGTACCTGATTATTGGTAATATCAGGTAACGCATCAATAGGAAGCTGGCTGAGCGAATAGCTGCCAACCCCTATCAGTGCCAACATAAACAAGCCGATGATAAACTTGTTATGTATACTGAAATGAATGATTTTATCTAACATGGAAATTTAATTGCCAAATAACGAATAAGGCAAAGTCTTGGTAATAAGCCCAAACAGGCTTGATACCTCAAACTTCAACCAAAAAATGAGACGTTATTAGGCAATTTTCGGCGGCTGCCAAATTGTAAAAGATACTTCCGGACGATCTGAAATTTTGTAACCCGGATATTTTAAAGAAGCAAAAACTACTTTCTGAGTATTAACGATTGCAGCTGAATACTGGAAAACGGTCGATGCCGCACAGCAGCTGCACGTACAAAAGGGAGTGCAGGCTTCGGTCGTATGCGCATGATCTTTATGCTCCGAAGCTGCCGAAATTTCAAGTTCAGCCTGATCATTACATTCCCTGACGTCGCCACACGGAAAGCATGACAATGTCAGAATGTAAAGACTTAATATGAGCTTGAATATTTTCATTGGGGCAAAGATACGCAAGAGCATTAAATAAACTAACGCCCAGATGTTATTCAACTACCATAGTCGTAACCGACCTGGCAGGCAAGATAATTGTATCTTTTAACTTCTGATCAGGATAAAGTTTGAGATTATCATTCTCAAACTCACTGGTTACATATCTTTTCACTTTACCAGCTTTCCCTGGATTTTTCAAGTCAAGTTTTACGGCTTTTTGAACAGTGGAATAATTTATAGCAACCACAACCACTTTACCTTTATGATCTGTGTAAGCAGATAACATCACATCCTGAGCTGCTTGTAAGTCAGTCAGTTTATCGCTGCGATCAACGATAATACGCTGCATTCCGGGACGGATAAACCGACTAAAATTTCCAAATGACCACAAACCTTTTGTTTGAAAATAGTCTCCGTCAGTATGTTTTTCATTTGGCTTTAAAGCAATAAGAAAATAACGCGTATCAAAATCAGGACTGCCTGGTTCGTAGGAATTCCATAATTGCCAGGCAGATGCGTTGCCTACAACCAGATCATGATGAATCACTTTGGCTAAAAATAACGCACAATCGATCGCTGAGCGCTTTCCTTTTGTTCCTTCCCGAAAACCGTCCGCCAGCATGGAATATTCCGTCTGCCAGAATTTCACATTATACTTTTGCGCAGTATCTGCAACACTTTTCCTGATTTTCACCATGCTGCTATCTCCGTTTTCCGTGAAATAACTATGTCCTCCAATAAAGTCAGACATGTGTGTTAAGTTTCTGACTTCAAGCTTACTATCCTTTCCAAAAAAGTTTTGAATCTGGCGGTTAGCCAGCCCTGATCCCGCATATAAATAGTTGAGCATACCTGCTTCTACCAGCATAATTTTCGATGTCAGTTTTTGAGAAGTCAGGGCGCTGTCGAGTGCATTGGTTACCCTATAAATTTCCTCATTTCTCCACGGAGTTCCCTCTTGGCTTGCCTGTCCAGGTTTATTTGACCAATCCCATTGTGGTTCGTTAACCGGACTTATATAATTAAAATGCAAATCTTCGGCATCAAAATGTTTAATCACATCAGCAAGGAAGCCTGCATAAGCACCATATTTGTCTGCTTTCAAATTGGATTTGTAATCCTTTTCTGTCTTAAACCCATAGCCGTTTTGCGTGAAATGAACCGGAGGAGTATTAGAAAATGCGATCAGATTTTCTACGCCGTAGGATTTTGCTTTTTTTACAAACCAGATATATCCCGCCTGCTTGTTCCAGTCATACGTTCCATCCGCATTCTGGAAACTTTCAACCCGTTTTCTGAAATCTTTAATACCGCTGCTATCGCCCTGCTCAGCGGTTCCGCCACCTATATTAAAACGCCAGGCAGATAAGCCGATACCTTTGGGATTTCCACTTTTATCGAAAGATTTACTAAAAAGCCATTCTGCGATTTGTTCTTTTTTTTGTTCCGGCCAATATTTGCCGATTCCCTCGGAAAACCAGCAACCCGCCGCACCAAAATTTTCGATAACCTGGGCCTTATTTTGACCATCAATTGTGAAAACAATAGGTTTTGCAGTTTGAGCAAATGAGGTCAAAAAAGTGCTGTATGTACAAAAAACGAAAGCAATAGCTTTAATAGAAATCTTCATAAAAGTTGAGTCAGTATCAAGTTATTCAACAATATGTCCGACAAACTGTGCCGTATTATCAAGGATTTTTCCACCCCGGCGAAAACCTAATCCACAAGGTTCCCCTGCGTAAAATACACCGGCCTGATATGAAAACCCGTCAGCGTCCGTGGGGAATTCCACATATTCCTGATATATTTTTTTCTGTTCTTCGTAATCGCCATCCACTTTTTCCAGCACTTCTCCACCCTTTTCGAGGATCGAAACATTTGCACCTTCTCTTCCGAACAACACCTTGCTCACCGACTTTTTATGCGTGATCGGATGACGTTCCGTTTGAAGCAGAAGCGGATGATAGGGATACAGATCCCACAAAATTTTTAAAATATATTTCGACTGAAACAGTAAAGTGTAGGCCGGATTTAAGACAACTGCCTTACGATTTTTTACGATATCGGTTAATGTGGCAGCCAAATCTGGCTCTTCGCCACCAATGTATTCCCAGGGAACAAGTTTAAACCAGAAATCAAAACGGATAAAATCTCCGTTACCCGACGGATCTTGTTTAAAAATACCTTCCTGAGAAAATTCAACTTCGTCAACATATGCAAAGTCTGCATCAAAACCAGCTTCTTTTGCCGCTTCTGAAAGAATGTTGACATTGGTATCATCTTCCGGATAGCCACGCATGGTTGAAAACAATATTGAAGCAGTCATATCACTATTGACAAGCTTTATATACTGAAACTGCTTCACAAGAGTTTCATAAAGTGTATTGAACTGCTGCGAATCGTCTTCATTGTTCGTTTTCAAATGCGCCCATTGAACAACGGCAGTTTCCGGTAAACAAGTGGCAGTATCTGCGTTGAATTCAATCAATTTGACAGGTTGCCCGTCAAAACCGCCCGCCAGATCAAAACGTCCGTAAAGATGAACATTCCGGTCTTCCTCCCAGGATAATTTTATAAGTTCAATCAGATTTTCAGAAATCCCCATCTCCTTGAATAGCTGATTATCAATCGCATACTGACCCGCTTCGATAAACATATCATACAATGTAGCCGCTGCTTCATATAAAGATGTGGCGCTTTCTTCATCGACCACAACGACGTCTTTAACCAGATAAGGCGTGGTATCGGTCCCCAGCATCCAATTCCAGCCAAGTTTTTGCAGCCCGCTTTCCGGGCTTTGCGGTAAGGATTTTAATTTTATCATAATAATTTAAATTAAGTTGAATCAGAAAATAAACGTTCTGATCTCAACCTCCGCTTCTTCCTGAGGAACGGCCAAAAAATCCACTTCTTCCGCCTGCCGGACGAGACGAGACCGTCCTTGTCGTACGGGAAGAATTTACATCCTGCACTGCACTTTGTGACTTGCTAAAAGTACTCGGACTGCTGTAAACATTACCTCTGTTTGGGTTCTGATCACGGTAATTATTTATATACCCAAAGCCTGAATTACGACCGAGCATATAACCCATCCCACCATATAAAAGCATACTGGAAAGCCCGCTGTGGTGGCCCACATAAGATTGATTATTTTGAATATCTTTATCAATCAGTGCTTTCGCAGCAGTTGTACTGAGTGAATCCGTATGCCCGTCAAGGTATGTGACTATGGCCAAAGATTTATCCGCCGCGACACTCTCCTCATCAGTAATTTTGAATTCGCCCGGTTTCACTTCCTTAATATGAGACCGGATTCCTTTGGAATAAGTTGTTTCCTCGTAGCTATAATCTGACTCGTCCTCATTTGAAGAACAGCCAGTTATCATGGAAGTTCCTGATAAAATAGCCAGAGTCAAGGCGCTGCTAAGTGTAATATCTTTGGCCCTTTTTATGAAAGAACCCTTTCGTTGTTGTGTCATAATATCTTAAAATTGGTCCCTTTAAAGAATATTTCAAATGTAATGGTTTGCTTAACAGTACTGAAAGCAATTTGGTCAAACGGTTATAAACACTAATTTTCAAATCATTTAGGCCCGAATTACTGGGATAAATGGTTAACCTTGATTATTATAACAAAAAAATACAGCAAAAGCACCAAAGTGTCCCTACTGTATTTCAATTTTACTTCAAATATTTTAACTCAGGCCTTTTTCGAAATCTTCTCCAGAGCGCCAACTAATTTATCTAAATCACTGATCTTGGTATAAACGTGTGGCGTAACGCGCACACAATGTACACCTTCATAACTTACAGGCGTAGTATGGATTTTAAAGTCATTAAAAAATTTGCTATCAAGTTCTCCGGGTTTTAGACCGTCAACACTAACGCCGGCAATTGCACAGGAATATTCCGGTTTTAAAGACGTATGGATTTTAACACCCGGTATTTGCTGTGCTTTTTCTGCCCAGTATTTTTTTAAATAGTGAATACGTTCCTGTTTGCGTTTCGTACCGATTCCCTCCTGAAAATTTATCGCCTCACCAATGGCCTGTTCGATACAAAAACTTCGTGTTCCCAAAGTTTCAAATTTCCGAATGTCGGCACTTGTCGGTTCATGATTACAAACCAAGGGCCATATTTTCGCAATTTTATCTTTTTTAACCCACATCATTCCGCTTCCAACCGGAGCACTCAGAAATTTGTGAAGACTTGTGCCAAAATAATCGCATTCCAGATCTGATATTTTAAAGTCAATCAATCCAAATGAGTGCGCCCCATCCACGATTACCTCAATTCCTTTTTTATGCGCCATCTGGCTGATTTTTTTCACCGGCATAATTTGACCCACCCAGTTGACGACGTGTGTTACATGGATAATTTTCGTTTGCGGTGTTATTGCATCCTCGTAAGCTTTAACGATTTGGGCGTCGTTTTCAATTGGAAAATCGAAGGACAATTGTTTATAAACAATTCCATCCCGCAACTGACGCTGACGCCAGGCGTTCATCATGTTTGGATAATCATATTTCATACCGATCACCTCATCGCCTTTTTGCAAAGGCAAGCCAAAAATAACAGTATTCAGAGCTTCGGTGGCATTTCGGTTTATAGCAATTTCTTCCGGGTCGCAGCCTCCCATGGCAGCCAAACGCTGGCGCAACGGCTCACGTCCTTTATCCATAATCCGCCACATATAATATGAAGGGCCTTGTGCTGCCTGTCTGTTATATTTTTCCAAAGCTTCCTGAACGACAAGCGGAGATGGCGAAACACCGCCATTATTCAAAATGATGACATCGCTTTTACTGGCAGTGTACGCCTCCTGGATCGTGGCCCAGTAATCATCATTTGTCTCACTGCCCGGATCCCAGAATCTTTCAGCATTCTGAAAATCAGCGGCATGTAGTTCATTAAAAAGGCTGTTGATACCAAATGCGCCCAAGCCAAGGGCAGCACTTTTTTTCATAAAAGACCGGCGGTTGTTCATAATAACGGAGATTAGGAAGTAGTAAAAATGGAGTGAATATGAATTATTAAATAGAATTTAACTCTGATTCGTTACTCAGCCACCTTTTCCTCAATCTCTTCGCGGGGCTATTGCTTTATTATAGAATTCATCAGCCAGTCGTAGGTATCGCCTGGTTCTGGCAAGGCATCTTTATTTAGTTTCAAAAACATCAGGTGCAGATGCGTAGGAGAACGTTTCTTGAAAGCGTTATATCCGCTGCGGCCCATTTCGGAAATTTTATCTCCGGCATTCACCCATTGTCCCGGCTCAACAAAAACAACGTTGTTGTGCGCGTAATAAAACAATCCGTCAAGACAGGGATCATAAATCCATATCCAGTTGCCACCTCTCAAATCACTGTCATATTTCCAGTCTTTTTCTGCCGCAACCACAATTCCTGATGTAAACGCGAGCACATCAATCGGCTTCCAGGTTCTGTCGTCTATATTATCCTGATTTCTGTCAAAAACAAAAAGGTCGTGTGCCGGGTGACTACCCCTCACATCCATATCAAAAAGATCAAAACCCTCAGCCCGGTAGCCCATCCCTCGTCCGCCAATCGATTTTTGAGGCGTATATCCTTTGATAGGAAAAACAAAATAAGTCGAATCACCCATGCGGCAAGTATCTCCGTTATGAAAAGTCGCACGGATATTTCTCATATTTTCCTGCCACGCTCTTGCCGCTGAATCCGGTGTGATCACACAATCTCTGATATCTTCCTGGATCTGCCGGAAAGTGCTGGAATACATCAGCATATTATTTTCCGGAATGGTCTGCGTATTCCATCCTGCCATCCCCACAATCAGCAGTAAGCCAATTATTCTTTTCATTGAACTCTCAAACAGTTTTCTTCCGCTAAACGACATTTTATTTCTAACAAACCCAAGCATCTTCCTAAATATAATAAATTGCAGCAAATGTATTTCAATAGCATTAAAAATGTGCTATTAATTCCTTTAAAGTAAAACAACTAAATATAAACAAGATGCAATATCGCCGTTTTGGACGTAGTGGCTGGCAGATCAGCGAGATAGGTTATGGCATGTGGGGTTTAGCAGGCTGGACAGGCTCCGATCGAAAAGAAATCGAGGACTCGCTTGACCTGGCCGTAGCGTCAGGATGTAATTTTTTTGACACTGCATGGGCATATGCCGATGGCGTCAGTGAAACTATTCTGGGAGATCTTATCCGTCGGAATCCGGATAAGAAGTTATATGCGGCAACAAAAATCCCACCAAAAAATCGTCAATGGCCTTCAAAACCAACCTCGTCATTAAAAGAGGTTTTTCCTGCTGATTACATTATTGAATACGCAGAGAAAAGTTTAAAAAATCTGGGTGTTGAACAAATTGATCTGCTTCAATTCCACGTTTGGGAAGATGCCTGGGCGCAAGAAGATGAGTGGAAAGAAGCGATTCAGAAACTTACGAAGGACGGTAAAGTGGAACGCTGGGGATTAAGTATTAATCGCTGGGAGCCAAACAATGCCTTGAAAACATTGGAGACCGGCTTGATCGATGCTGTTCAGGTGATCTACAATATTTTTGATCAGGCTCCGGAAGATCAATTATTTCCACTTTGTAAAAAAATGGATATCGGCGTTATCTCCCGCGTACCTTTGGACGAAGGAACCTTATCCGGAAATCTTACCAAAGAAACCACTTTCCCGGCAGACGACTGGCGTTCAACATATTTCGTTCCTGAAAACCTGAACGCAAGTGTTGATCATGCAGAAGCACTTCGTCCGTTTGTTCCTGAAAACATGACGATGCCAGAACTGGCACTTCGTTTTATTCTGGAAAATCCGGATGTACATACGACAATTCCCGGTATGCGTAAACTTGCTCACGTAAAATCCAACATCGCAACCAGCGACGGCGTAAGGCTTGCTGATTCTTTAAAAGAAACGCTAAAACAACACCGCTGGGACCGCGAACCAACGGAATGGTCGCAGTAGTTTATTTAGAATTATATGATTTGTTTGAATCCCTTGCAGCTTTGTGGTTGTGAGGGATTTTTGCAAGTTGTTTTTTTTCGATTATATCCTCATTTTGACAATATGGTATCTAGCAAAAATTTTATATTACTTATCACTGCTCTTGGATCATCACGGTGAATAAAATGGCCACTTTGCGAAAGATAAATTAAAGATCCTCCTTTACTTGATGCGTAAATAAACTTCCTCCATCTTTCGATAGTCACACGGGTTCTTTCCATAAAAAATGCTTCCTGATCAAAATCTTTGCTTCTTCTATCCAAGGGTACTTCAAACTTACCGCCCATAAAAAAGTAGATGGGAACTTGGGGTATAGGGAGTGAATTTATTTCTAAAAAATCAGTACGTCTTAGCTCACCTAGTATCTGACTCTCACTCCAACTACCATAATGTAGAGAATCAATTTTTGAAGTGACGTAAAGGCGATCATAAATCATTTCTTCGATTTTCTTTTCTGGAACTCCGATCGTCTGAAAGATCTCATTCCATGTTATTTTCGTTTCCGTGAAATCAGCAGGATCAATAAATACCAGTCCTGCAATATCGTTTGGATAAAGTCCGGAATATGCTCTGGTATACAATCCCCCCATCGAATGACCAATAAGTATATATGGAGGCTGAATATTTAATGTAGTAAGAATACATTTCAAGTTTTCAGAAACTTTTCCTATCGCCGGCAGCTTATAATCTTTACCAGATTTCCCAACATTCGCTCTTTCATAAGCAAAAACAGGGACTTCTTTTGATAATTCATCAATTACTAAGTCCCAAGTATCAAGCCCAACTCCCATACCATTCTCGAAGATCAGTGCAGGAACATTATTTTTCCTATTCTCAAATCCTTTGGTATAAACGTTAAAATCAATGCCGTTTACTTTCACCACTTTTTCTTGTGAAAAGCTTTTTATGGAAATGAAAAAGCATATGAAGAATATTGGCAACTTCATTTGATAAAATGTCTCAGGCTATAAAGATTAAACTCGATTGTGTATATATCTATTGTCAAATAACCATAAATTTAAAACCATGCTTTTTCGCCATTTTGGAAATTAAAGTACTCAACATGTCTATTTATACTCCAATGTATCAAGCTATGGAAAAATATTCTTATTAAGCATGGAATAAATCAATTATTTCCCAAACCTTTCACAACCAAGATTGCACTTTTCTCATCTAAGCAAATACGAGCGGAACACTTTGTTTTTTTATTTGATTTTTAGTAAAATGCTTTATAAAATTGCACCAGAAGCCATTTTTTGAATATTTTCATATAACTATTCAAAGACAAACGAAATTTATTCTGCTGATATTCATCAATTTGTATAATTTTTGATTGTATATTTGTCCCATCAACTTAAAAAACACTACATAATATGGCGATTACAAAACAGTATTTGAAAAGCAAGCCCGTTGTAAAAGTTACGTTTACCTTGCCAGCTGAAGCCGTTGAAAAAACAGAAAAAGTTTCACTTGTCGGTGAATTTAACGGATGGAACCCAGAAGAAGCAGTAGCGTTGAAAAAGCAAAAAGACGGTTCTTTTAAAGGAAGTCTTGACCTGGTTCCTGGTAAAGAATACCAATTCCGTTACCTTTTAGATAACGAGAAATGGGAAAATGATTGGGAAGCTGATAAGTATGTATCTGCTGGTGTAGATGCAGAAGAAAATTCAGTAGTAGTTCTTTAATAGCTTTTAGCTGTTATCTGTTGCAAAATGGCCAGTGGAGTTATCTACTGGCCATTTTTTGTTTTTTAAGCTATAAGCTAATCTCTTGACCGGCTGCTAGCAGTTTAAAAATTATCGCTTTCAACATAAGCTTTAATCAAAGCTTCTTCTCCTTCTTTTCCTTTTTTGGAGTTTCCGTGTTCCATCCCCATAATGAAACTCTTGTTTTCACTTTTGCTGCGATCGTAAATGTATTTGAATACATTTTTATAGTTTATTTCTCCGGTCGTTGGCTCATTTCTTCCAGGCTCGTCTCCTATCTGGAAATAATCAATCTCACTCCATGTTGCTTCGATGTTGTGGATAATCCGTCCTTCGTTTTTCTGCATGTGATAAATATCATACAGAATTTTGCAGGATTTGCTGTTTACGCCACGACAAATTTCATATGTCTGATCGGAAGTGCGCAGGAACAAATTAGGTGTATCACTCAACGGCTCCAATACCATTACCAATCCATGTGGTTCCAGAATTTCTGCACCTCTGCGAAGCGCATCGATTACGTGCCCTGTTTGTACACCGATTGGCAATTTACGTTCAAAATCACCAGGCACGACAGTCATCCACTTCGCATTCACACGTTTTGCAGTTTCCACCGCTTTTTTGCAGCCATTCAGGAAAATATCGATATATTCTTTTTTTCCCGCAGCCAATGTATTCGCTCCATTACCTCCCTTATCTACAACAAAAACGCCCATTTCCATGCCCAGACGAGTCATTTCTTTGGCAATTCTTTCCTGTTCTTCTACCGGGCGCCCCATCATTCCATTATCTTCCAGAGCCATAAATCCCTGATCTGCCATAAATTTCAGCTGATCAATCACATCTTTTCCGGCACTGTTCTGGAACATGCCGAAGTGGGAAGCATATTTAAGTTTGAATTTATTCTTTGCCATTGGTGATGTTGAGAAAGCGTTGGCTTCTCCTGCCACAAGTGCAGCGCCAGCTAACCCAAGTGATGATTTAACAAAGTTTCTGCGGAGCATGATTTAATTTTTGTGTTATGGTTTTAGGGAATAAAGAAAACCGGATGTGTTTTATACCGATTGAAATTTCAATTATAAGAAGGTTTCACGCAAAGAGGAAAGAAAAAGGCAAAGAACGCAAAGTTTTACTCTCTGCGATCTTTGCCCTTTCTTGTTTGCTTTGCGTGAAATTTTTAATCTCTTCTCCGTCTTTTTTTCTCTTTTTTACCTTTTCCTTTCGGAAGAACTTCATCTGCAACGGTCACTGTTTCGACCGGTTTAGGGAAATAAGGAGCTAAATCTGCTTTAACATTTTCCCGAAAGGCATTTTTCACACCTTGCAAAGCAGCTTCTTTAATAGCTCCATCAATCTGGTTCTGCTTCAACAATTTCACTACTGCATCTTCCCCCGGCCAGCTTCCGCCCAGATATCTTGCAGCATCCGCGCGTACAGATTCTTTTTCATTTACATCCAAAACTGTATTGCGCAGCAGATAAACAGATTCAGCACTTCCAGCCGTTTGTAATGATGCAAGAAGAGCCGATTTTTTAGTATCATTCAGGCTATTAAGCTTATCTGTGATAAAAGAAACACCAGCGATATCAAGCAACAGTGCGCCAGCATCACGACCTAATACTTCACCTGATTTATTAATCGCCATTTGAAAAAGTCGGTTATTTTCAGACTCAGGTGCGTAGCGAGTTACTAATTCGATATAGTCTTCTGTCCCGTAGGTTTCGTCGAGCAATTTGTTCAGCGCGGTTAGCCCCTGTTGAGAATTTGTGACAAAGGATTTATCCAAATGCAGCAAAGCCAGTTTACTTACCTCAATTCTATCAGAAGATTTCACATCCATCACATGCATCAACGCCTGTGATTTTTCATAACCCGCGTGGAAAAAGTCGAAAGCACGGAAATAACGTAATCTGCTCTTGAAAGTAACGCTTGTATCCGCAGCAAGTTCAGTTAAATAAGGAATTGCCTGTCGCGTTCTGGCGAGCCATATTATATCTTTTCCTGCATCTGTAGCTCCCGGATTTTTCCCGGCTCTGGCAAGCCATGCCGGAAAAATACGCTCCCACTGACCAATCGCACCGATACTCAATGCCTCGACAGACCATCGGTCGTGACCCGGATATTGTTGCGCCAGTTGCAGCCAAACATCCAAAGCCTCATATGTGTGATTATGATTAATTGCCAGTGCGCATTCACGGCGGACCTGAGGATTTGGGTCGGATGTTAATCTTTTGATATACTCCGTCGGATCGCTGTTACGCTGCCGAACGGCTCTTAAAGTCGTAATACGTAAATTTGGATTTAACTCGCGGAAACCAACATCCAGATTTCTGTGGTTAAAGCCTTCTATCCGGTTCAGGACCCAGAGAGCGCGGGCTCTCAATTTAGGGTTTCCGTTATATTGTCTAAATAAATTTTCAAGCTCAGGTTCAGCCGCCCAACCCAATTTAACGCAGGCATTCCAGGCAAGGTATCGCTGGGACAAATTCGGACTTTGTAATGCCTTTACAGCTTCTGTCGGATTTGTGAGATCATAAACAGGAATTTTGTAAGGTGTTTCAGGAGGTGCAATTCTGAAAATTCTACCACGGCTGCGGTCTTTCATTTTATGAGATCCTGCCACCGGATCATACCAATCCGACACGATCAAAGAACCGTCAGGCGCGACACAAACATCCGTCGGACGGAACCATTTATCTCTTTTTCCCTCAACAACAGGATTGATTCCAACGGATTTAAAACCGGCCCCATCCGGCACAACCGGATATGAAGTCACAGCATTTTGTCCTGCATCAGCAAGAATAACCTGATCCCAAAACTTCCTTGGCAATAAATCACCTTCATAAACTACCATTCCCATGGGCAGTCCGGATCCAATTTCAAGTAAATTCGGAACCACGCCCGGATCATTCTGATGCCAGTGGCGACGAGGTATTTCATCTTCGAGATTGGTATGGTTGATCCGCCAACTCGCTCCGTTCATTTCATCAATGTATCCGAAATTTCCGTTTTCCATGACATAACTAACACGGTCGGCTCCGTTGCCGGGCTCTTCCTGGTCAGACTGCCACATCGTCCCGTAACTATCCACGGCGACCTCGAAGCCGTTATGAAAATTTTCTGCCAGGATTTCTACATTTCTAAACTCCTGATCAACTCTGAAAACAACGCCCTGGCGGTATTGACGAAAATCTATCGGTCTTTCATATTTATCCAGTAAAGGTCTGTCCTGACCATCTACAAGTTGTTTCCCGGCATTTCCATAATTGAAATAAAATTTTCCATCCGGACCAAAGACAAAAGAATGGACACCGGCGTCCTGCTGTGTCCCACCAATTCCTTTGAACAAAATTTCCTTCTTATCCGCTTTATCGTCACCATCGGTATCAGTGAAAAGCCAGACATATGGACTTTGCGAAACAATAGCTTTATTACCCATCACCCAGATTCCAAGCGGAGAATTCAGCTCAGAACCCTGGTAAAAAACCTTGGTAACATCCGCCTTTCCGTCGCCGGTGGTATCTTCCAGGATCACAATCCTATCACCAACGTTGAGCTCCGACTTTCCATTAACGGCCGGACGATAATTGTAGGATTCGCATACCCATACCCTGCCCCGATGATCCACGTCGATGTTGATCGGGTTTGTAATTAAGGGCTCGGAAGCAAAAAGAGTGGTTTCCAGCCCGTCAGTTGTTTGCAGCCCGGCCACAGCATTTCTTGAAAATCTTTTTTCAGATTCAGAAAACTTCGCGTAAACGCTGTCGGGATGTAATACAATCAGGGAATCAACCACTTGGCACGTACCACTCAAAACAAAAAAGCAAAGATTTGTGGCAACCAAAAATGCGGACTTAAAATAATTTATTCGTTTCAAAACAGAAATTCAATGGAGCAAGTACTATGGGACAACCTCAAAATTACCAGTTCTTTTTTAGATTAACGAAACAAAAACCAAGATTTAGATTACAGGTGACAATAAAAAAACAGCCCGCTAAAACAAAAGTGTTTTAACGGGCTGCAATCCTATTATTGACCGGGAGCGGGCTCTGAAAAATAAATAAATTATTTTTTCTTTAGGCTGCTCATATATTCGACCAGATTAACCAGTTCGTCTGTATTCATTGCATCCTGAAGACCGGCCGGCATCATCGAATCAGCCATTTGTTTTATTGATTTAACCTGAGTCATTTTAAATTCTTGTGTGGTTCCGCCGGGAAGTTTCATGATCAGATCGGTTTCGGTTTTACTTGAAATAATTCCCGATACCGAAGAACCATCTTTTAAGGTTACTTCAAAACCTTCGTAACCAAATCCTATACCTGCGCTCGGTTCAAAAATTGCGGCATACAATGCTTCTTTCGGAAGTTTAGTACCAATCTCAGACAGCTTTGGCCCAAAATCAGTTCCCTGGCCATTAACCTGGTGACAAACTGTACAGTACATTGAGAAAATTTCTTTTCCCTTCGCTGCATTTCCCTTCATACCAACCAATGTTTTAAGGTCAGGGTGTTTCTTCACTTCTGCACCAGGCCCGTCCAGATATTTTGCCGCTTCCATTTTCACCGATTTTCTCCACGCGCCGCTCAAACCTTGTACAGCCACAGCTTTCAAATCGCCATTGATTTTACCTTCTTTTAATAAAACCAAAACAAGATCTTCACCGCTCATCGTACCACCTAAGGAACGGGTTGCTTCCGTGCGTAAATCCGCTGGTTGTTTTGGATCCATCGCAACTGATTTTAAAATATCCAGCGATTGTTTACTGCCAACACCTTTGATAGATGCCAGAGCAGATGATGCCTTTTCGGTATCTTTTCCCTTGATAGCAGTCCAGAGTAGCGCTGAGCCATTTTGCTTCAAAAGCTGCTGTCCGGCGCTACGACCAATATTCGTCTTTGCCTGGGTTGTCGCGAGTTTCAATAAACGACTATTTTCCGAAGGAAGCTCATACCTTGAAACCAGTTCCATATAGGTGCTCTTGCCATAGGTCGCGTCAAGTAATTTTTTCAAAGCGGCCATTGCTTCCGGTGATTGTTTAACAAAAGCAGGATCCAAATGGTGAAGCGCAAGTTCATTGATCTCATTCTGGTTTTGTGCAGTGCCTTTCATGATTTTCAAAAGTGCAGTCGATTTTTCTTTCGCGCCTGGGTTAAAATCAAATGCTCTGAAATATCTTAGACGGCTTTTCAAATCCACGCCGGCATCGCTTGCCAGCGAGGCCAGCAAGTTAACTGATTCTTTACTCCTTGAACGCCAAACGATATCTTTTCCCGCGTCTGTTGCGATTGGATTTGCACCCGCTTTACTTACCCATGCTTTGAAAAACGAATCCCATTGCCCGGAAGCTCCGATTCCAAGTGCCTCTAAATACCAGCGATCTTTTCCGTCATACTGCTGCGCAAGCTGTGCCCAGATTTCCGGAGCATCCGGAGAGACGGTTCCGTGCAATGCCAAGGCACATTCGCGGCGAACCTGTACATCCGAATCACTTGCCAGTAATTTTAGATATTTAATTATATCAGAATTTCTCTTTTCACGAACCACGCGTAACGCTGTTATTCGGATATCCGGATTCGCATCGCGAAATGCTGATTCCAGATCTTCTGTTCCAACTTTGTCGATCGTCGCAATAGCCCACAAAGCACGTGCGCGCATTCTTGGGTTTTCTTTATTTTCGAATAATTTTTTCAAATCAGGAAGCGCTTTTGTTCCCATTTTCGTCAGTGCATCCCAGGCCAGGTAACGAACTGAAAGATTTGGATTTTGCAGAGCCTCAACCGCTCCTGCTGCTGTCGAGTAATCTGCTTTTTTAATTCGGTAAGGGGTATTTTCTGGAGCTAAACGATATAACCTCCCCTTATTCTGATCTCCCGCCTGATGACCTCCGACACCCGGATCATACCAGTCGGAAACGATCAGCGAACCGTCCGGAGCTACACAAACATCAGAAGGGCGAAACCATTGATCGCGTTTTCCTTCCAATACATTTACAATCTTGGCAGAATAACCTGCACCTGCTTTTTGAACAGGATATGAACGTACCACATTAGGGCCGGCATCGCAATGAATCATCTGATCCCAGAAAACTTTCGGCAGCAGGCGTCCTTCGTACACAATTAGCCCCGTAGGCGAGCCTGCTCCTGTTTGCAAAAGATTTGGAACAACGCCGGGATCGTTCAGATGCCAGTGACGGAACGGGATAGAATCTTCAATATTAGTACGATTTGCCCGCCAGCCTGCTCCTGTCATCTCATCTGTATAGCCGTAATTTCCGTAAGGCATAACATAATTTATTCGTACACCTTTGTTGCCGTCATCATCATTATCTGACTGCCACATGGTTCCGTAGCTGTCTACCGCAACTTCATAATTATTCCGGAAATTATTCCCGAGCACTTCAATATTTTTGAAATCAAGATCACAGCGAAAAACGATACCTTGTTTGTTTGTTTTAAAATCGATCGCCTTCCCATCACGTCCAACTACCGGATTTCCTTTTCCGTCCAGCAAATGCCCGCCTTCATTACCAAAATTGAAATATAGTTTGCCATCCGGACCAAATACAAATGCGTGCATACCGTGGTCATGCTGCGTTCCACCGACTCCTTCAAAAATAACTTCTTTTTTGTCTGCTTTTCCGTCGCCGTCTGCATCTGTAAATAACCAAACATATGGGCTTTGAGAAACGATTACTTTATTTCCCATCACCCAGATCCCAAGCGGAGAATTCAGTTCCGGCCCCTGGTAAAAGACCGTTGATTTATCTGACTTTCCGTCACCGTTTGTATCTTCCAGAATTAAAATCCTGTCGCCCTCATTTTTGGTCGGATTTCCGTTTATTGCCGGACGATAATTATAAGCCTCACAAACCCAGACGCGGCCAAGCTGATCGACATCGATATTTGTCGGATTTGTCAAGGTAGGTTCTGATGCAAAAAGTGTTGCCGCCAAACCCTCAGCTACATTTAGTCCGGCAACAGCATATTTAGGAGAGCGTTTTTGTTCGGCGCTCAGATTTTCATATAAACTGTCGAGACCTGTACTTTTAATCGTACTTGGATTCGTTCGCATATACGACGCCGCTAGTACGCCGAACGCCAGCATGCCTGATACAGATAGAATCAGCGGGTTTTTAAAATTCATTGGTGATATAAGTTAATCGGTTATTTTGCCTAAGTCAGACGAAAATCATCTGTAAAAGGATTTTGTGATATAGTTTTAGTAAAGATTACTAAATTTAGATAATAAGAAACTAGCCACGTATCATTTACTACCATGAACAAGATTTTTTTTACTGCGGTCATTGTCTGCATAGCCTTCCAGGCAAACGCGCAGACTATAATTCCTCCTGCCGAAGTCCAGATCAAAACGGCATCGCTTGCTGCACCGACCGACAAACAAGCCGGTGCGAAAGTTTACGGCTACGGTTCGGATGGTTCGTTTAAAGTATTACGAAACGGAAACAACGACTTTGTTTGTATTGCCGACGACCCAAAGAAAGAAGGAATTAACGTCTCCTGCTACCATGCAGATCTGGAGCCATTCATGGAAAGAGGCCGTATTTTGACCAAAGAAGGAAAGAATCAAAAAGAGATCTTTGATATTCGTGAGAAGGAAGTAAAAGGAGGAAAACTTGCTATGCCAAAACAGCCCTCTACCTTATTTTCACTTTCAGGATCACCGGAAAACTATGATAGCAAAACAGGCGATGTAAAAGACGGTTATTTACGTTATGTAGTTTATATTCCATTTGCAACCGCTGAAACAACGGGATTACCCTTGAAACCGGATGTTCCCGGAATGCCGTGGATTATGGATCCCGGAACGCACCGTGCACATATCATGATAAATCCTGCAAAAAAGTAGGGTCACGATACTTTCTCAACTGAAAAGGCCAAAGGTTTGTCTGCAAAAAGCGCCTTTGTCCTTTTCCATATCAATCCAAAAAATTCAGTATTTTTATACGTATTGAGATATTCCTCGGTTTCCCAATGACTGTGTGTTACGAAGATATTAGGATTATCTAGATCTCGCCAAAGTTCGAGATGAAGACAGCCTGGCATTTGCTTGATATCATTCTGGCATTTTTCGAAAATACTCTGAAATTCACTAATCTTCTCGGGTAAAAAAGTCATTCTTACAATCCGTATGATCACCATAATGCACCTAATTTAACAACTTAGCTTAATCCAAAAAGAAAAATACAATCCTATTTACAATATTTTGCAATTTTTTAGCTGAATTTGTAAGCAGGATGTAAATATTTATCTCAATGATAGCTGATTATGAAAGAGTTATTAAATCAAAACTACTCATCTATCAAAATATAATTAAGTAATCTTCATTTAATTCCATATAATTCTCGTATTTGGAATAATAAATATTTATATTATATTAAAAATAATCCACCCCTTTTCTGCATAATTTTTGCGAAAAAAGTCCACAATAATCTTTGCTGGCCCGAATTAAGTATTCCTAAACTCGCTTATACAAATTGAGGGTAGAGATCAACGACGCGCGTCTTTTGATTCAAAGATCTTTTTTCTATGAAAAACACAAAACTGATGATAATGGCGGCAGGCCTTACTATTTTATCCCTGCAATCTATGGCGCAGAATGAAGTGATATCCTTATGGCCGGAAGGGAAAATACCTAATAATAAGACGAACACAATCGAGGAAAAATCAGTTACGACAGACGGCATTCTGCGAATCAGCGGTGTGACGGTTCCTACTATCACTGCCTATATTGCACCAAAAGAAAAGGCAACCGGCGCAGCGGTAATGATTTGTCCGGGTGGAGGTTACGGTATTCTCGCTGCCTCACATGAGGGAAGCGATCTGGCAAAATGGTTTAACGGGCGTGGCATTTCTGCTTTCGTTCTAAAATATCGTTTGCCTGATGCAAAAGCTATGGAGCATCAACATGAAGCGCCTCTTCTGGACGCTATGCAGGGAATGAAAATTATTCGTCAGGGGGCTAAAAAATGGAATATCAATGCTGATAAAATTGGTGTTATGGGGTTTTCGGCCGGCGGGCATTTAGCAGCGACGCTTGCCACGCATTATAACATGGGTGAAAAAGCATCGGACGAATCCAAGCCGAATTTCTCAATTTTAATGTATCCGGTAATTTCCTTGCTCCCTGAACTGGCCCATGGAGGTTCAAGGGACAATCTTTTAGGACCTGATAAATCGGATGAGCTGATTAAGTATTATTCCAATGAATTGCAGGTAACAGACAAAACGCCGACTGCATTTTTGGTACACGCAATGGATGATACGGCCGTTCCTGTTGAAAATAGTATCGCCTATTATCTGGCTTTAAAGAAGGTAAAGGTTCCGGCGGAGATGCACTTGTATCCCAAAGGCGGACATGGTTATGGAATGCGCACAGAAGGAAAAGGATCCCTGGCAAACTGGCCCGCAGCTTTGGAAGGCTGGCTAAAAGCCAACAACTGGATGAAATAATAAAAAGCCGGATAAAGACTCTCAAATTAGAAATCCTTATCCGGCAATTATTTTAGTTGAAAGCAACGAGTCTGCGGCCAGACACTTCCGCTATCTCAGATGTAGATAAACTTATGTTTTTGGTAATGCGTTCGTCGCCGTTTGTAATCTCAATTTTATAATTTCCATCACTTACATCAGAGAAGTCAAACTTCTGCCCTACTTTTCTTAGTCCTTTTGCAATGTATTCCTGATGCAGAACCTTGCCTTTTGAATCGACCAGTTTGATATTGATCGAAACGCCCTTATCCTTTTCAAGAAGAAGATTCATAACCAGCGAATTTTTTACGCGGTACATCCCTACCCGAAACGATTCATAATATTTTCCTTTGTCTGAATCCTGTAACTGTCCTGCTGAAACAAGATTTGTAATTAATACGCCGCAGAGTGCCGCAACAAAGATTTTCCGGAAGTTTTTCATGGCATTGAAGAGTTATATTGGCTAATTATTTGCACCAATGATGTCTTCAGTTCAGGCCATGTTGCATCGATTTTATGAGCGGTTAAAAATGTGGGTTAAGTGGTTTTACCAAAAAAAGTTACCCACCAATAGAGATCATCCTCCGATTTTGCTCGTAATCTTCTCTGGCATTTTTCTCCGTGAAATCGATATGTCCGCCGTGAGCAAAATGTTTTTTGTGAAAATGAGAATAAATTAACGAGCTGACATCTTCGCCACGTCTGAGAGGAGTTAGTAAATCTGCTTCTGTTGTGTCAAAAAGGCAATTTTTAAGTTTTCCATCCGCAGTTAAACGAATACGGTTACAGCCCGAACAAAACGGATGCGTGACTGTCCCGATAATCCCGAAAGTTCCTTTTCCGCCGTTTACCTGGAAATTATGTGCTGTATCGTGCAGCTCTCCCTGCAATTTTTTAAACGAGAATTGTGTGCCAATATCGGCCAGAAGATCATTATACGAAACGATCTTAGACATATCCCACTTATTTCCGTTAAAAGGCATAAATTCTATAAAACGAACGTGCAGATTAGGTTCGTCGAGTGTCAGCCTGACAAAGTCGTTAACTTCCTCGTCATTCACGCCACGCATCACCACCATGTTAATCTTCACAACAAATCCTTCAGAAATCAACAATCGGATACTATCTAACGTTTTCCCAAAATGATCACGTTTTGTAATATTTTTAAACGATTGCTCATTCAGCGTATCCAGACTTACATTTAATGAACGAACCCCAGCATTTTTCAGATCATCAATAAACTGGTCAACAAAAACTGCATTGGTAGTTAAAGTAAGCGAGGTAGATAACGAACCAAGATTTCGGATAATCTGACTCGCATCTTTTCTGATCAGGGGTTCACCACCCGTCAATCTGATTTTCTCAACGCCCATATCCACAAAAATTCCCGCAAGCGTCTGGATTTCGTCTGCCTGCATCAGCCACTTGGAAGGCATAAACTGCATATCTTCCTGGGGCATACAATAGGTGCAGCGCAGATTACAC
The DNA here is from genome assembly GCF_900108855.1 of Dyadobacter koreensis. Classification (GTDB taxonomy): domain Bacteria; phylum Bacteroidota; class Bacteroidia; order Cytophagales; family Spirosomataceae; genus Dyadobacter; species Dyadobacter koreensis. The sequence continues at coordinate 271,693 of NZ_FNXY01000002.1, read as the reverse complement.
TTGTCTGTCAGCGAGATGCGCAGATAAGTATGCTTACGACCAAATGTATCCGTAATGGGTTGAGACATTTTTTATTGAATGATTTATTCGTGCTTTCCTCCTTCCATAACACTAAAAACGTGCAGGACGTGCGGAAAAAGTGCATCAATATATTCTGTCACGCCGCCAGTGCTTCCTGGCATTGTTAAAACCAAAGTCTCGCCGATTAGTCCCGAAACCGATCTGGACAACATGGAAGTTGGAATTCTTTCCTGGCCATATTGCCGAGCCGTTTCACCGATCCCGGGGATTTCGCGATCAATTAATTCACTGACAGCTTCCGGTGTAACGTCACGAGTAGACAATCCGGTTCCACCTGTAATCACAATCAGTTGATAAGATAAACTGCAAAGACTTTTTATCTTTTCCTGGATCGTTGATTTATCATCGGGAATAATGCTGTAATCATTTACTTTGATAGTCAGCGTTTCAAATTTCTCAATTATCCTTTTCCCTGATTTATCTTCTCCAATTCCTCCTGAAATAGAATCGGAACACACGATTACTGCCGTCTTCAAATTTGCCGGAATTGTCTTTCTGTCACTTTTCCCACCCTTCTTTTCCAACAATCTGATATTGTTTATCTCAACCCCTTTATCAATCGGTTTGAGCATATCATAAAGGGTAAGTGCCACAACCGATGCGCCGTGCATTGCCTCCACTTCCACGCCGGTTTTGTAAATCGTTTTGACAGTCAATTCAATAATGATCGTTAGCTCCTCAATCCGATAAGCAACGGCAGTATATTCTATTGGAATCGGGTGGCAGTCGGGCAGAAGATCCGGAGTTTTTTTCACTGCTAAAAACCCGGCAGCTTTCGCCATCTCAAAAACGTCACCTTTGGGGACCGTTTTATTTTGAATAGCAAGAATGGTTTCAGGTTTGCTTACCTGAACGGTAGCCTGCGCCGTGGCAATTCTTAATGTATTAGTCTTATGTGTAATATCAACCATTAGAATGAAAACAACGAGAACAATAATTTGGCTATGGTGATGAAGATATTAAATTTCAGTTATTTTCCTTCCACACATATGCTCCGGCAGGACCAACCAGTTCTTTCCCAAAAATAGGAACCTTAGTCTTAATTTCATCGACAATGTATTCCGATGCCTCAAAAGCAGCGCGACGATGCGCAGAAGATACAAATACAAAAAGACTTACTTCGCCTGTTGGTACCAACCCAAGACTATGATAAATATGCATGCAGGTCAGATCGAACTTTGAAAATGCATCTTCGCGTATCGCATGAAAAGCCTGTTCTGCCATTTCTTCATAAGCCGAATATTCAATTCCTGTAACAAAACCATCCTCCTTTTCATCTGCACGAATCTGGCCTAGAAATATCGCATGTGCGCCAATATTAACTTTTGACTGATGTTTAGCAATCGAATCTGCAACAAACTGCGGACTGATCGGGCCTTCCATGAAAACCTTTTTAGGCTTATGAATTTTCTCCATGATATATGTACTCCACTTTTAGATTTTTCGATTTTTCATCGAAGAACATTTAAGTGATTTAAAAATAAAAACTCTATGTAAAACGGGTAACAAACCCGAAAAAACATTTTTACAAAACTTACCAAAATCCGGTGATACAAAACCCAGGTTCTATCAGGTTTCTTGGATGATAAACAAATCAGCCGCCCGCAAAAGGTGGCAATAAAGCAACCTCTGATTGAGTTGAAACGAACGTTTGATCATCTGCGATCTGCTGGTTCACAGCAACTTTGAATTTCTTTTCCCCCATAGCAGGATATTTTTCCAAAATCAGTTTTTTTAGATCACCAACCGACAGACCATCATTAATGGTCCAGATTTCGTTCGCCTGGCCGCTTATTTCCGCCAGCATTCCAAAATATAAAATATTTATACCCATCTCATTTTTAGTAGTCAAAAAGGCAACAAATGCACCTCTACCATATCCCCCGCCTGCACCGTTTGCTGAGAAACAGGCAAATAAATCAGGGCATTCGCAATTGCAAAAGATCTTAACGCGAAGGACTCCTGACCTTCCAGCGAGGTTACTTTTCCGTTACTAACAAATGCCTTCAAAAATTCATCTCGCTCACCGCGAAACGAGTATGCATGGCTGATCGGCAACTGATATGCTGGCAAAAAGCACTCTTTTCGGCCCGACATTAATCTTAAAGCAGGCAATACATATTCGTAGTAACAAACTAATGAGGATGCAGGATTCCCCGGTAGCGCATAAAAATTTGTATTTTCTGTTCTGGCAAAAAGTAAAGGTTTACCTGGCTTCTGTCTTATTTTATAAAATATCGTCTCAGCTCCAATCGTTTCCAACGCCTTCCCAACATAATCGTAGTCCCCTACGGAAACTCCCCCGGTTGCAATTACCACATCATTTCTTTCCGATAATGTAAGAAGACTTTGAACGGTCGCCGACAAATCATCCTCAGAATAATAAATTTCGACATCCGTAATTCCTTCCTGCTTCAGAGCGGCAACCAACATGGAAGAATTGGATTCATAAACTTGTCCGTGCGACAAAGTTTCTCCGGTTTTCACCAATTCATCTCCTGTTACCAAAATTCCGATTTTGGGTTTACGAAAAACAGGAATTTCATCAATATTTAAACCTTTCAAAAAACCAGCCGTACCGGCGGATATAAAAGTGCCGGACGGCAGAGCAATATCACCTTCCCGTATCTGTTGCCCTATATTTCGCAGATTTTTATTTTCAGGCACAGGATATTCACCGATCGTCACATTTCCATTCGCCACAGAAGTATTTTCCTGCATGACAACAGCCGTCGCGCCATCCGGAACGGGAGCGCCTGTAAATATTCTGAATGCAGTGCCTGGCTTCATAGAAACCTTCTCCGCTTTCCCGGCTTTCGACTCTCCTGCAATAGGAAGAACGACATCTGCGTGTATAATGTCCGTATGTAAAACCGCGTAACCATCCATAGATGACTGCCGAAAAGAAGGCAAAGAAAATCCTGCTAAAACATTTTCTGACAAAACATAACCGACCGCGTTTAAGACAGTTCTTTTTTCAGCACTTAATGTTCGTGTATGAGTTAATACTCTTCTTTTTGCTTCATCAACTGTGACCATATTCCGAGTTTGTTGTCAAACAATGCAAGTTACTATTTAAAACACATAAGAATACAAGTTTAAAAATTGATTTAACAGATCAAATAATTCAGGATTTCAGCCGTTTTATTTTCCAAAATGAGTCAAAAGGTAAGGCAAAAATCGGGTGAGAGGTTGATGAAAAAATTTGATTGAAAAAATATGCAGGAATTTAGACTTTGTTAATTACAATTTTAAGCATGAAAAATTCTGTTTGTATCTAAAAGTGATTTCCAACGAATATTTTAGAAAATATGCGTTTAACAAATGAAATCGAATTGTCACCGGCAAATACAACGAAATTTTACTATCTTAAATTAGTGCTAAATCAAAATTATACAAATACCTGCAAATCAACTTTTTACCTAAAAATGAAACATTATTAATTCAATAGCGTTATCTTTGCTCCCCGGGAAACCGACTAAATTATGTTGAACGAAACAAAAAATGGATGATTAGAATGATCTTTATTGCCTTCTCAATTGCATCGATGGGGATGTTTTCCCTAAGCAACTTGAAGGTAGAAAAGAAGGAATTAAAGTCTGAACTAACAATCAACTCAAACCTTCTTGCCATTAATTTTTGTGGCGAAAAGGTGCCCCTTTCGGAAATGCGCATAGCCGAGCGGTACCAGAAAATGATCAGAAATTACGATACCTATGCTTTTCGTAAACTGATGACAAGCGCAGAAAAAAGGATGAGAGTTATAGAACCGATCCTGAAAAAGTACGGAGTCCCATCCGACTTTAAATACATTCCAATAATTGAGAGTGCCATGAGTAACGAAGCCACTTCTCACAGAGGGGCCGGCGGATACTGGCAATTAATGCCCGCAACAGCCAAATCACTTGGCTTAACCGTAAACGGAACGGTTGACGATCGTAAACATCTGGTTAAATCCACTCATGCAGCAGGTAAGTATCTTAAAGATCTTCACCGCCAGCTTGGTTCCTGGACACTTGTAGCAGCTGCCTACAACGCGGGACCACAGCACATCCAGAACCGAATGAACTCACAAAATAAAGACGACTATTTTAAGCTTCGGTTAAACGCAGAAACTACTAAATATATTTATAAAATAATTGCAGTAAAAGAATGGTTTTCCAATCCTGAAAGAAGCCGCGAATGGGGAAGCGGTGATGTTTTGGAAAAAATGGTACAGATCCGTGAAGAGAAAAAACTCTCGGAATTGAAGAGCGATTCGAAACAATTAGCAAGAGCCGCAACTGATTCTTAAATTCTTTGGTTACAATATGCAGCACAATGCAAAGAAACGGCTTTAATATGCTTTTCTTTGCATTTGTTATGAAAAACCCGCTGTTTTGACAGCGCATCATTCAATAAATTTTTATCCAAATACCTGATTATTATGACTAAGGCAGAAATGATCACCGACAAAGGTACAATGCTTATCGAGTTCTACGATAAGGAAACACCTATTGCTGTGAAAAACTTTGTAGATCTTTCAAAAAAGGGATTTTATGATGGATTAACTTTCCATCGCGTGATTAATGATTTTATGATTCAGGGCGGAGATCCTCAGGGAACCGGACGCGGAGGCCCTGGTTATACAATCAAATGTGAAGTAAATGCTGAAAAGCAGTACCATGATCGCGGTGTATTGTCTATGGCACATGCCGGCCGCGATACAGGCGGATCTCAATTCTTCATTTGCCATAGCCGCAACAATACAGCACACCTGGATGGAAACCATACTTGTTTTGGTAAGGTAGTCGAAGGTGTTGATACCGTTGATTTGATCCGTCAGGGTGACAAAATTCAGAAGATCAATATTATTGAAGAAGAGGTAGCTTAATTTGGCACTTATTTTCAAACAAAAGCGGCCCGGAAATTTTCCGGGCCGCTTTTGTTTGAAAGGCTTATTCGGTTTCTACCAGAAATGGTAATATAAGAATGCTATAATTGCAATCACAATCGAAGCCCAGATCACAAAGCTGCGGTGAGGCATAAACATCGACGCATCTATTTGAAGGCCTTTTTTCTCATCCGGAAGCACCAGTCCAAGGATAAACATAACTGCAACACATATTAGAAATACCAATCCCATACGATCAAGGAAAGGCACCTGTGTCCAGTCTGCAAACGGCAGGTAGTTATTGTGCATTCCCAATGCAATTATAAATCCGCCAACGATAGCAAATAATGCACCTGCTGAATTGGTACGCTTCCAGAAAAAGCCCATAATAAATGAAGCGAAGATCCCTGGCGACAATAAGCCAGTCATTTCCTGGATAAACTGAAATCCACCTTTTTTATCAATCCCCATGTAAGGAGATACGACGATTGCAAGGACCATAGCAATAACTACCACCCAACGGCCAATCCAGACCAGCTTTTTCTCGTCTGCATCTTTTCCGATATAGTTTCTAAAAATATCAAGTGTAAAGATTGTTGAAATACTATTTGCTTTTCCGGCAAGAGAGGCAACAACGGCTGCGGTCAAAGCGGCAAAAGATAACCCTTTCAATCCTGTCGGTAACAAATTCAGAAGAACAGGATAAGCTTTATCAGGATTGATCATTCCGTCCGGCCCCAACATTTCGGCCTGAAATAAACCTTTGCTGTACAACGCGTAAGCAGCGATACCTGGCAAAACAACAATAACCGGCATCAATAACTTAAGACCTGCGGCAAATAAAATACCATTACGGGCCGTTTTCAAATCTGCACCCAAAGCTCGTTGTGTGATATATTGATTACATCCCCAATAGTTTAGATTCACAATCCACATCCCGCCAAGCAATACGGTAAGTCCGGGCAGCTGCATATAGAAAGGACTGCTTTTTGGAAAAATCATATGAAAGTGATCGTCATGGTTTTCACGCATCATTTTCATACCACTCATTAAACCATCAATTCCAGTATCACCAGAAACCAGATTTATGGCGAGATACGTGGTGGCCAGACCACCAATAACAAGAAAGAAAACCTGGATAACATCCGTAAAACCAATCACCTTCATTCCACCGATCGTGATGATGATAGCAAAAACTGCCAATGCGATCATGCAGAATGTAAAGTCGAGACCAGAAATACCTGAAACCGCAAGGGCCCCCAGATAAAGAATCGATGTTAGGTTTACAAGAATATACAATGCCAGCCAAAAAACAGCCATAATTAAGCTCACCGTCGGGTTATAACGCTGACTTAAAAATTGTGGCATTGTGTAAATTTTATTTTTGAGATAGATCGGCATGAAGAAAACGGCGACGATAATCAGCGTTGCGGCAGCCATCCATTCATAGGTAGAAATACCCAATCCCATCGAAAAACCATTTCCCGACATCCCGATAAATTGCTCGGCAGAAATGTTGGAGGCAATCAATGAGGCCCCGATTGCCCACCAGGTCAGTGAACCTTCTGCAAGGAAAAAGTCCTGTGTAGATTCGTTAGGTGTTTTCTTTCTCTGGTAAATCCAGTATCCATAGCCTGAGACCAGGATAAAGTAAAAGAAGAATACTATGTAATCCAGGGTTTGTAATTGTTGCATTTCAAATATAAAAAATTAGATGAATGGATAAGCGATTTTCTGTTCAAACCGAAAGGTACACTATTTTCAGAAAATAGTGCAAGTAAGAAATTCCAGTAAGTACCCAACTTGCCACCTTTATTTTCACAAAATTGCAAAAACAGCTAAACAAGTAGAATAACTGGCGAGTTTACTCATCTTTTTTATCTAAATCCTGAAAGCGCAGAGGATTGGCAGGAAGCTTGACATTATTCTTCGACCTCGCTTTTTTTTCAATTTCGAAATAACTCTTCGTAAAATCATTACCATTATTTATTTCTGAAAGCAATTGTTGCAAGCCGTCTTTACCTGCAAATGATAGCCAGAAAGACACCTCTAACCCGGAAGTCATATACGCAAGCATGACATGTTTTGAGCTTCCTGCAAAAAAACCTTTTACCGAAGCAATATCTTTTAATTCCAAAATATTCTGTCCGCCGCCTGTTTGATAAAGCCATTCATCCATATAGTCGAAGTAGCGAGCAATGGAGTCAGGATTGCTGACAAAACGCTGATCCAGCATCAAAGCTGTTCCTTCATTAAACCATTGAGGAATATCCATCGTGGTTTTCCACCAGCCCAGCCGTTTCAAAAGTTCGACATGGCTCATCTCATGACTGATCACGTCGACATTCAAACCCTGACCGTTCAGTACCACATACGACTGCCCCCAGGGTGTACCCAGGCTGCAACCCGCTCCTTCTTTACTCTGACAGTATTTTTCATATTCCTGCTGATTTCCGCAAAGAATAATTTTAGGAGATGCTTGTTTTCCAAGCCAGAATGAATCAACACGCGCTTCCGCTTTTTTGATAACTTTTACAATATGTGAACGTTGTTTGGCATTGAGCCCGGGACTGGCGTAGGTGTTGCTATTGATTTTTTCTAAGTCTGAAAAACCAATAATTTCACAATGGAAGATTTGAGGATAAAGGAAAAAATAGCCCGGAATTACCAAAACCAGCCCGATGAGAAGAAATTTGCCAAGAGCAGCAAGACGGGAATCTGGTAATTGGTTGGTTTTCAAAAGGGCAATCTTTAATATATTGGTTTTAAACACAGCGTTTCCTATATAACGAAACGCTGTGTTTAAAATTCAAAATTAATGCTTGAAATGACGAACACCAGTGGTTACCATCGAGACACCGTTTGCATTACAGAAAGCAACCGAATCTTTATCACGAATAGAACCTCCCGGCTGTACAACTGCGGTAATTCCTGCTTGTGACGCAATTTCAACACAGTCAGGGAATGGGAAGAACGCGTCGGATGCCATCACTGCACCTTGCAAATCAAAACCGAAATGTTTAGCCTTTTCGATTGCCTGACGCAATGCGTCAATACGCGAAGTCTGGCCTGTTCCGCTAGCAAAAAGCTGATTTTCTTTGGCAAGAACGATCGTGTTCGATTTGGTATGTTTACAAACTTTCAAGGCAAACTCCAACGCTTTCAATTCATCAGCTGTTGGCGCTTTCTCAGTAACTGTCGTCATTTGATCTGCTGTTTCAGTGGCAAGATCTTTGTCCTGTACTAACACACCATTTAATATTGTCTTGAACATAATTCCAGGAAGCTCCACAGATTTACGTTTCAATAAATTTCTATTTTTCTTCGATTTCAGTAGTTCCAAAGCACCTTCTTCAAAATCCGGAGCGATAAGAATTTCCATAAAAAGCTTGTTCAATTCCTCAGCCGTAGCCAAATCTACTTTCACGTTTGTAATCACAACACCGCCAAAAGCAGAATCCGGATCACATGCAAGTGCATTCAGATACGCTTCTTTTGCAGTAATAGCCGTTGCCACGCCACAAGCGTTTGTATGCTTTATAATCGCGAATGTTGGATCTGAGCCTTCAAATTCATCGATCAGGCCAATGCAGGCATCAACGTCAACGAGGTTGTTATAAGATAAATCTTTTCCGTGAAGCTTGTCGAACATTTGCTCTAAATCTCCATGGAAAGTCGCGCTTTGATGTGGATTTTCTCCATAACGAAGCGTCTGAGCCGGAAGCTTTGCAAACTGAAAAAGAGCCTCATCTGCTGATGCATTTTTACCAAGGAAATAATCATTGATTGCTCCATCATAGTGAGAAGAAACACCGAATGCTTCGCCTGCATACCAGCGACGATCTTCAAGATCTGTTGTTGCCGATTTTTCAGTCAATAACGTAACAACGCCTTCATATTGAGCACGTGAAGATACAATTAAAGTGTCTTTGAAGTTTTTCGCCGTAGCACGAATTAACGAGATCCCGCCAATATCAATTTTCTCTATAATATCTTCTTCACCAGCGCCGGAAGCAACGGTTTCTTCAAAAGGATATAGGTCAACTACCACCATGTCCAAGGCTGGAATATTATACTGAGCCGCCTGAGCAACATCACCAGCATCATCACGACGGTAAAGAATTCCACCCATTATGGCAGGGTGCAAAGTTTTCACTCTTCCTCCAAAAATTGATGGATAACCCGTTAGCTCTTCAGCTGCGGTAACCGGAATGTTGAGGTTTTCGATAAAAGTTTGAGTACCTCCGGTCGAATATAGTTTTACACCATTTTCATGTAAAAGACGAACCAGCGGTTCAAGACCGTCCTTGTAGTAAACCGAGATCAGAGCGGATTGTATTTTTTTAGACATTGGTCAGAATTTGACAGTAAACATTACAGAATTATGAGATTTTCAGGATTGTAAAAGCTGTTTAAGTCGCATCTTTTTTCCCTGGCATCCCTTTTATTAAAAATAAACCGCAAAGATAGTTTTTTAATTGTTACGGGTTAATTGTTAATGTCTAATTATTAGTGGTTAATTGGCAGAAAATTAATTGTTGATGACTAACACTCAACATTAACCCTTATCCATCCAACACTAATCATTACCAGAATATGAATCTTGACCTTACCGGAAAAACGGCGATAGTTTGCGGAAGCACACAGGGCATTGGACTTGCTTCCGCTGTTGAACTTGCATTAATGGGGGCAAACGTTACCCTGATGGCCAGAAATGAGGAATCTTTGAGACAAGCGGTGGAGACATTAGATATTTCCAGAAATCAGCTGCACCGTTATGTAGTTGCCGATTTTTCTGATAATGAAAACGTAAAACATGCTATTGACGATTATTTAAGACTCTGTCCGGAAGTGCATATCCTAATCAATAATACAGGCGGACCAGCCGGTGGTCCGATCATTGAAGCAGAAACGGAGCAATTTGTTAAAACCTTTCAGATGCATCTGGTTAATTATCAAATCCTTACGCAAGCTGTTGTTCCGAGTATGAAGAAGGCAGGATTTGGAAGAATTGTTAATATAATCAGCACTTCAGTTAAACAGCCGATTGTCGGACTGGGTGTTTCAAATACGATTCGGGGAGCAGTTTCAAGCTGGTCCAAGACCTTGTCGCTCGAACTCGGACCGTTTGGAATTACTTCTAATAATGTGTTACCCGGTTTTACAAAAACATCTCGGCTGAATGCCGTTCTGGATATGCGCAGTCAGGCCCAGGGAAAATCTGTTCAGGAAATTTCAGATCAAATGGAGGCGACAATTCCAATAAGAAGATTCAGCGAGGCAGAAGAAGTTGGTGCAGCGGTGGCTTTTTTGTGTAGCCCCGCAGCTGGCAGTATCAGCGGGGTCAATTTGCCTGTGGATGGAGGGAAAACGGAAAGTATGTAGAAAGAATTAATGGTTAAAAGGGTTCGAAAATTCGGTATCCTGCCCTTTTAACCAGTCCTCTTAATCAATATTGGTCCCTACTGCAAATCTTTTAATTGACTTGTCATCGCCATACTGAATAAAACCGATCAAACTTCCATCCTCGTATAAATTCCAGTTATTGTAATAAATAGCGTTTGAAGCAATTGATCCTACTTTATAACTAGCAAGAAAACCAGGTTTTCCATATACCTCAGTCTGATCTGGACTTTCGGAAACAACGAGCTCAAAAGTATCAGTAAATTTTGTTGTAGAATCGTCGATCGTGACGGTTGCAGTCAGATACTGATTACTTTTCCGTTGAAGGTTAATTTTAGCAAGCTTCGAAACGCCCAGATCAGAAGAGGCTGCTTCCTTTGTATCCAGATCAATAATAAGATATGCAATATCAAACTCTCCTACAAGTTTTGATGTATAATCGGGAATTGGATCATGGTTTTTGCAGGACTGAGCTATAAGGATCAGGGATAGAAAAAGGAGTTTTTTCATAGTAAACTTTCATAGCTATTTGTAACTTTAAAATTACTAATTGAAAATATCAGCGCAAAGAAATAACGTCAGATTTATTTGGATGATCACAGTGCATCAACGCCACCCAAAACCTAGCACCATACCAGCCACAGAAGCATATCGGCTTTCAATCAATGCTAGAGTATATCGCGCTTTCAGGACATAAATAAACTTTTCTTTAACAAAATGAAATCTTAAACCCGCCAGTTGGCATAGATAAGGAACATCAGCGGAGCTAACTTGTACATAATTTTAGGAGAAGGATTTTAGCTTCTATGAATAATTTCATAAGACAGTCTGTAAAATCTTCAATATCGGTTCCATAATATTAGAATAGAAATTTCCGCGTTATTGTTGGACAAAACTATTGTCCTGCAGTGACTTATAGCAATCCGGAAGTGTAAATTTTATTCTAATAAATACCAATACTTTTTTTTAAATTTGGATAAAAGACATTTAATTTTAAGTTATTCAAATTTTCTTAAACATGAATTTTTGCCTTTCAATCTTTCATGACTAAACCTTACTGGTTGCTTTTTTTGATACTGTTTTATAATTTCTCATATGGACAAAGTGCTGGCAACTTTGTTAGTTACGAGAAATCAGGGGAAAGTCTTATCATAGAAGGAACTGGCGGGGCACTGAAAGTCCAGGCAATTACGCCGGAGATATTTAAAGTTCAATTTCTCACTTCCAAGGCGAGCCAAGCCTATGATAGTTCTTATTCCGTATCTCTGAAATCAATTACTCCTTTTGAAACTGTTGTTGAATCCAATAATAAAATCCAGCTTTTATTTGAAAATTGTTTACTTGAAATAAACAAAACGCCGCTCACTATTGCTTTAAGATCAGGTGATGAACTTAAAATAAAAGAAGATAAGGGCATCCGATATTTAAAGGATTCAGTATTCCTTTCATTTGAGATCAATCCATCTGACGTTTTTCATGGCGCTGGCGGCCGTCCGTCTGGGCCCGATTTAAATCGAAAGGCTTTTGAATTCTACAATACATGGGAGTATGCGTATTATGATCAAGCTACCGGATTATCCCAAAGTTTTAATATTCCATTCATCGTCTCTTCTCACAAGTATGGTCTCCTTTTGGATAGTGACAAGCCTGGGTTGATGCGGATGTACATCGGTTCGCTTGATTCGACCAAACTTAACATCGAAATGGTTAGCTCCGGCAAATGGGCCTATTACCTCATTAACGGCGACAGCAACGACAAAATCTTGGAAAATTATACACTGCTAACCGGAAGACAACCACTTCCTCCGCGTTGGGCACTTGGGTACATCCAGTCTAAATTTGGGTATAAAAATCAGAGTGAAGCGACAAATGCAGTCAGTAAATTACAAAATCAGGGATTTCCTCTTGACGCAGTCGGGCTGGATTTATATTGGTACGGCGACGAAACTAAAATGGGAAATATTGACTGGTATTCGCCAAACTGGCCGTCGCCGGAAGATATGATGAAAAAATTAAGCGCCAGAGGCGTGAAAACGATATTAATTACCGACCCCTATATCAGCACAAAGTCAGACCAGTATCAAACTGCAGAAACTTTATCGCTCTTTGCCAAACGATTCGATTCAGGCCAAACTTACACACAAGACATATGGAATGGCACAGTGGGGTTATTGGATATTTTCAAACCGGAAACGCAAACATGGCTTTGGAGTAAATACAAAAAACTCAGCATACAGGGTGTCAGTGGATGGTGGAATGATAAAATTGAGCCGGATTATCATCCATTTGATGCGTATCATGTTCTTGGGAATGCACGCCAGGTACATAATCTTTATCCTCTTTTTTGGTCCAAAAATCTATATGATCATTACAAGGCTGAGTTTCCTGAAAAACGATTATTTAATCTTACGCGCTCTGGATGGACAGGTTCCCAACGATACGGAGTACTGCCGTGGAGCGGTGATGTCGCGCGTTACTGGGCGGGGTTGAAGTTGCAGATTCCTATTATGGTTCAAGCCGGAATGTCCGGAATCGCTTATATGCATTCAGATATTGGCGGGTTTGCAACGATGTCTGATAAAACAGATAAAGACGAAGAACTGGATTTACGCTGGTTTCAGTTAGGCACCTTTTCTCCCATTACCAGAAACCACGGACAACGCCCGGACCCTGAGCCTTTTAATTTAAGCGAACCATTTTACAGTATTGTAAAACACTATCTCGGCATACGTTATCAACTGCTTCCTTATACCTACTCACTTGCGTGGGAAAACAGCATTTCCGGTAGGCCAATCTGTATGCCGATGGATTATTTTGCAAACAGAAGAGACTTGGGTGATGTTAATGATCAATATTTTTTTGGTGAGAATCTTATCGTGGCTCCGGTACTTCTGCATGGAATGCCTTCACGAAAAGTCGTTTTACCGGAAGGAAAATGGTTCAATTTCTGGACGGATGAATTGTATGAAGGAAATAAAAATATCTTCCCGATGCTTTCGGTTGATCATATTCCTGTCTACGCCAAAGCAGGAGCTATCATTCCACTTTCATCTTCCACAAAAAAATCGACCGATTACTATACCTCCGACAGTTTGACGATAAAGTTTTTCCAGGATATTTCTGTCCCCTCTCCGACATTCCGTATGTTCAACGATGACGGCACAGATCCGAATTCGCTCACAAACGGGAAATATGAATTAGTTGATTTTACAGGACGGATTTCAACAGACAGTGTTCAAATAACCACAGCAAGAACGAAGAGCTTTGATAAAGCTATCGTCAGAAGAAGTCTCATTTATGAAATTAAAAATCTTACCTCCCCTCCTGTCACTTTGAAAATTAATGGTAAGAACCTACCGATTGTTCGCTATGCCAATGAATTTACCAACAACGCAGCCTACTATGATTTAGAAAATAAGGAATTGAAAATAAGGTGTGACTGGGAATGTAAAGATCCGTTAGTTATTTCTTTGACCCGAGATGGGCTTGCTGTTATTACAGCCACTGAACCGCCTACACAAGAAAATATTTTAACTGTTTTCCCCAATCCCGGGTTTTCTCAAAATCCTTTGTCTATTAAAATAAAATTTATAGAATCTGGTGTTTACAGTCTTGAAGTTTTTAATAATGCCGGGACAATAGTTGCTGACAAATACTTAGGAAAGCAACAGAAAGGAAGTATAATGGATTTTGCTCTGGACGTGCAGAAACTGAGAGGAGCTTATATTTTCAAGCTTAAAAATGAAAGAGATAAAATTCAAACAAAAACAGTCGTCATTGAATAGTTCTTATGTCTATAAAGTTTTCAGTTTTGCTTGCAATATTCTTCACTTATCTGTCAGGATGCGTGGAACCGTTCAGTGTCAAATTTGACACAGCGAAGGAATATATCGTGGTAGATGGCGTGGTAACTGATATGGAAGGTCCGCAGTATCTTAAACTTTCCAAAACGAACCCTGATGCTGTAAATGAAAGCTCCGAGTTTTCACAAACGATCTGGACAACCGGTGAATCTACATTGCCGCTTTCAAAAGCAAAAGTAAAAATCATAGTCAATGGTTCACAAATCTTCAATCTTACCGAGACTGATCCCGGCGTTTATTTGCTTCCCGCCGTTCTGAAAGGAAAAGTTGGAGACTCCTACCAGTTGCAGTTTGAAACCGAAACAGGAGCAAGCTACGAATCGTCTGCGGAAAAAATGCTGCCGGTCGCGCCGGTGAAATCTGCCTATGATGTATTTAATCCGAAAGGTTTACCAAATTATTCAGAGTACTATCGGGATTTTACGCCAAGTAATGACATTTACGTAAATTTCGATGATCCGTCTGGTGAGCAAAATTTTTATCGCTGGCAGTGGACTTTATGGGAAACTCAGAAAAACTGTGCAACCTGTAATCAGGGTAAGTATTATCTTTTTCAATCTGAAAACGGCGTTGACGGCAACTGTTTTAAAGATCTCACGCTCAAATACAATAATATTTACGATTACGCCTGTGAAGATTTATGCTGGGACATTTTTTACAGTTCTGAGATCACCATTTTCTCTGACATTTACACCAATGGGCAAAGCCAAAAAGACAAGCTAGTGGCTCAGATTCCTTTATTACAATCCAATCCGTGTCTTGTTAGTTTGCAGCAAAACTCACTTACTCCCAATGCTTATCGATTTTTAAAATTAATTCAGGATCAAGCGGTTAATGCCGGAACATTAGCCGATACCCCGCCCGCACCTATACAGGGAAATGTGCTGAATGTGCGCAATAAAGATGAGTTGATCATCGGATTCTTCACCGCATCTTCCGTCGCCGAATATAAAACGATGCTTTGGCGAAAAAATATAAGTAACCTGGCCGTTTTGAATCAACTCTTTAAAACAATTCACAACAGGGATCCTGTCTTCGAGGAACGATCTCCTGAGCGTCCCTACATTCCGTTGGCAATTTGTAAAAACAGCAGATCCCGAACTCCGTTTTTACCCAAGGACTGGAAGTGGACACAATAAATATTAAGCCACCGCTATGAAGGCACTTTATCTGATTTGTTTTTTACTGACTGGATTTGGCGTTAATGCGCAAGGTCTGAAAATAACGGGAACCGTTAAAGATTCTGCGACGAATGCTCCGTTGCCTGACGCGACAATTATTATTGATTACCGCAAGAACCTGTCTACGGACAAAGTGGATGAAAAGGGCAATTTTTCAATCGAGCTTCCCACCGACGACCATGTCATTACGATTCGTCATATCGGTTATGAAACTTTCAGAACCTTCATAAAAAGCGGGGTTCAAAAACTTAATCTCAACGTTCTTTTAGCACCTACTTCCAGTCAGCTTGAAGAGGTAATTGTTACCAGCAAAGGATACGATCAGACCATTAGACAGCCTATTTTAGGCTCTCTTCAAATCAATATCAAAACTCTTGAAAAACTCCCTTCTGCGTTCGGAGAACTTGATATTTTACGAAGTCTTCAAATGCTGCCGGGTGTTTCCAGCGTCGGGGAAGCTTCCAATGGAGTAAATATTCGTGGCGGAACAACGGATCAAACCCTGATCCTGCTTGACGATACACCTATTTTCAATCCGACGCATATGTTCGGTTTGTTTTCTGTGATACCTCCCAATACTGTGAATAGTCTTGATTTGTATAAGGGAAATGTTCCCGCTCGATTTGGCGGCCGGGTTGCATCTGTTTTGGATATTTCAACAAAAAATCCGAGTCTGGATAAATTCAAAATTTCTGGAGGAATCAGTTTGGTTTCGAACAGATTGATGATAGATGTGCCGGTGATAAAAGGGAAACTCGGTGTTTACATTGCCGGAAGAGGCGCATTTAATGACTTTATTCTGCCTAAATTAGATAAGCGGCTAAGTAATATCCGGGCAAAGTTTGGTGAACTTTCAGCTAAATCATTTTACCGGATTGATGATAAAAACACTCTCACTTTAATGGGATATTACAGTAATGATTATTTCAAAACAGACCTTCTGACAAATCTGCCAAATGTCGTTGGAACGGATACCTACTATAAGCACATTACCCTGAATGGAATGGCGCGTTGGCTTCACGTCATTTCATCACGTCTGAATTTGCAGACATCGTTCATTTTCGCAAAATATTCTCCGGAAATTGGCACAAAGGAAAAAGCTACAGACAATATTGTACAATTAGAATCGTCCGTAGCGCAGCAACAGATAAAGTCGAACTTGAATTATCAGCTCGAAAATCATAAAATTGAAACTGGTATCGTTGGAACGCGATATGAAATCAGACCTGGTACTTTGGTGCCAGGACTTAGCGAAAGCGTAAATTATATCACGACCCCGACTGAAAGGGCTAATGAACTGGCTTGGTATCTGGACGACGAGATAAAGATTTCTCCAAAACTGGCGATGTCCTTTGGTTTACGATATTCTTATTTTATGGCGATTGGGAAATCGATAATCAGAAATTACGTCTCCGGACAGCCAAGGGACGATTTTTCGGTAACTGATTCTACCAGCATCGGCAATGGAAAAATCTCGAAGGCTTATGGCGGCTTCGAACCCCGACTTGGCCTAAGTTATTTGTTGAACGATCAGGTTTCTTTAAAATTCGGATACAATTTAATGAGGCAATATATCCAGGTTGTCTCCAATACCGCAACACCTATTCCTACCTCCAGGTGGAAAACCAGCGATACGCATATCAAACCCCAGATAAGCAATTTATTTACAGCCGGAGTTTATAAGACATTTACTGACAACATTTACGAGATGACCGTTGAAGGTTATTACCGATTTGCAAATAACATCATTGACTACAAGCCCGGAGCAGATTTTCTTCTTCAAAAATATCCCGAAACACAATTAATTCAAGGCAAGAACAAGTCTTATGGTATTGAAGTTATGCTGTCAAAAAAGAAGGGGCAATTAAAAGGCTGGGCAAATTATACGTTTGCAAGATCATTCAACAGAACTGATCAAGGCACTTTAATTGAACTTGTGAACCGGGGGGATTGGTATGCAGCTAATTACGATAAACCACACTCTTTCAATGCTTCGATGGATATTACTGTGGACAGCCACAATTCTTTTGGTTTCACCTTTGCTTATAGTTCAGGCAGACCATACAGCGAACCTATTGGATTTATTAATTATCAAAATAACGTTTATCCATTTTACGACAAAAGAAATAACAAAAGAATTCCTGATTACCACCGGCTTGATTTCGCATGGAATATCTACAATCCGAGTATGAAAAACCGTAGATGGCAAGGTCAATGGACCTTTTCGGTTTACAATTTGTATGCAAGAAAAAATGCGTACTCTGTTTTTTTCAAAACTGAAAATACGGTTACCAAAAGCTATCAGTTGAATATTTTCGCAACCCCTATCGTTACAGTGGCTTATAATTTTGTCTTTTGAAAATCAATTTTTCTTTTTTATAATTACTAATTTATCATCATTTCTAGCCGCTACAACCGCAGTTCCGGTTTTCAATCTGATTTCACGCAACTTTCTGACCTGACCTTTCACCTGCAAACCATTTAGAGGCTGAGGGCTAAAATCACAGTTTCCGCGATTGATCAAAACCGTTCCATAATCCGCATCATATCGCCCCATTTGAATATTGATATTATAAAAATTCCCCATCACCAAAATATCAGGAAGTTTGTCTCCGTTTGCGTCGATGATTTGAGCATCATAATATGGTGCCCACTGCGCGCTAAATTCGAGTGGTTTAAGAGTAAAATTACCTTTTCCATCATTAACCAAAATAGAATTTGCAAAGTAATCTGCTTCTAAAATATTGGCCTCATTTAACTTCTCTTTACCGAGAATATCAGCCATGCCTGCCTTTGCAAATTCGGTGGCATAGATATACTTTTTTCTAATAACCGGCATCTGCTTCTCGATTTCCAATTTGGTCGGGAAAAGCGATTCAACCCCATTGAGATAGTAAGTAAGGATAGGCTCTTTCCTCCCGTTATTGTCATAGTCGTTAATGTACATTTTAACAGGTTGCTCTTTACTAGCCTTAATACGGCTATTTAATCCAAGGTTGCCCGCAAGTATATCCAGATCACCATCTCCATCGAAATCATAAGGCATTACAAAATTCCACCATCCTTTACGTTCGGTTAGCATCTTTTTAGTAAAACCTTTTCCGTTGTTTTCCATCATGCAAATCCCGTCCCATTCCAATGCCAATAATAAATCCTGGTCACCGTCCTTATCTAAATCAGCAAGTTTCGCACTTTTCACATAACCGATCGAGCCCAGCTCTTCTGCATACTGATTCGTCACATCTTTGAATTTTCCGGTACCATCATTTTCTAATAGATATGATCTCGGAATTTCCCCATAATTTAAAGGAACCGCCCTTCCGCCAATGAACAAGTCGATCGATCCATCCCCGTTAAAATCAAGAGGAACTACACATGACGCAGTCACGTATACATTGGAAAAAGCATCCAATTTGGTTTTCAAATTGCCTTTTCCATCATTTAAATAAACACGGGGGAGTTGATATTCAGAATTGTTGGTAAATTCGTTCCCACCTGTTGCAACAACGAGATCCGGATTGCCATCCTTATTAACATCAACCCACTGCGCATCTATTTCTTCATAAGTACTATCTGCTGTAAGGGCGGCCTGAACCGACTCTTTAAACAACCCTGCCGAGGTCTGCGTAAACAAATGAGACCTGAATTTCTTAGATGATCCTATAAAAATGTCGTCCAGGCCATCATGATTTATATCAGCGATAGCCAGAGCCGGACCATCCGCTGAAACTTCAAAAGGAATCAATGAATTTCGATCAAACTCGACAAAATTATTTTCCTCATGACGAACATCCAAACCTAATTTGGCAGCAATATCTTCGTATGAGTATTCTTTCGCTTTACGATTTCCCTTAAATGATGTGTAATCAAAAGCAGGCAATGTTTTATTATAAGTTAGGTTTAATGAGTCTTTCAATGCAGATTTGGTCACGATCTGGTATTTATTATCGGGCCAAATAACCAGCATGGAGTCAACTTCTGATTTTTTTCCTAATCCGATGTTCAACGGCACTTCCATGCTTGATTGAAATCCACGGACAGGAAATTTCTCATAGCTTTCTACCTTATCTTTTTTGAATACCAGACATTTTGCACCAATTGCGTTTAAATTTCCCTGGGCTCCTTTCAGGTATATACGCATAAAATCGTTTTTCGAAGTCTTTGTATTTGCCAGATTTTCGTAAACAAAGGCTTTATCGTTTATATTATTGGTAACAATGTCCAAATCACCATCATTGTCAAGGTCAGCATAAACCGTACCGTTGGAATAGGAAACTTTATCACCTTTAATACTACCTTCCAAATCCTTAAAAATCAGATCTTTTTGATTTAGAAAAAACTTATTAAGCAGCTTAATTTCAGGGAGTTTATCGGCAAGCCTTGGATCGTTTTCATCAATATCTTTTCTTTTCAATCTTTCCTGAACCACATCATCCGATATGAATTTTATATAGTCAGTATCGTTCATTCGTTTCGGAATACCGTTTGAAATAAAAAGATCTTTTGACCCGTCATTATCAAAATCAGTAAAAAGTGCCGACCACGACCAATCTGTTGCGTGAATGCCTGAATACATACCGATTTCGCTGAATGTGCCATTGCCATTATTGAATTGCAGATTGTTTCTGGCAAACTGATAATTATATCCCTGCCTGATCTTATATTTAAATATACTGTACATATCTTCTCCTTCAGATTTTTTCAGAATCTCGTAATTTGAAGGAAGCATATCCAGAGAGACAATTTCAGGAAAAATATCATTGTTGATATCTGCAATATCCACACCCATAGAAAATTGGCTGGTATGCATGATAGAAGTTTCCATTTCATCTTTAAAACTTCCATTTTTCTGATTGATGTAGAGGTAATCGTTTTCATGAAAATCATTACCAACATACATGTCAGGATAACCGTCAAAATTGATGTCACCAATTCCTAAACCAAGACCATAACCCAGAACAGAGCTATTTATTCCGGTTGTTTTAGAAACTTCCACAAATTTTCCATTGTCATTTTTGAAAAGCTTGTCCCCTGCAAGCGGATGATAAGTTCCGTCGAAAAGTGCCCGTCGCCCGAAAGTTCCGTTCTGATGAACTGAATGGCTCATTTGAAACATGTCAAGATCACCATCCAGATCGTAGTCAAAAAATGCAGCCTGCGTTCCAAACACGACTAAATCCAAGCCATATTCTTTTGACTTTTCTTCGTAAACGGGTATACCCTCTTTGGTTATCTCCCTACAGACAAACAATAAATTATGCCCCTTTACACCCTCAAAATCACCAACCTGACTAATATAAATGTCTAACATTCCGTCCTGATTGATATCAACAATCGAAACTCCGTTTGACCAGCCTTTTCCTCCTTTAAAATTTGATTTCTCAGTAATGTCTTCAAATTTCATCCCCGACCTGTTCAAGTAAATTCGGTTTGCCTCCTGATTAGCTGTAAAACATAAGTCTATCAAACCATCATTGTTCAGATCACCTGCGCCTACCCCGCCTCCATTATAGAAGTACATGTAGTTAAAAATATTGAACTGCTTGGAGGATTTAAGCGTATTAGAGAAATCAATACCGGTTTTCTCGGCTGATAATAACTCGAATATATAATCTCTCTGGTCTTCTTTTTTGGAACAGGAAGTCAGACCGAACACAACACTAAAAAAAACTATCCTAAAAAATATTTCTTTCATAAATCGCTAATACTATCCCTTATTAACCCGAAACAAAACTGGTTTTGCGTTATTAATAAGGTTTATCAGATAGGGTTTCCCATTAATCTTAATTGAACTGATTTGCTTTAACTCTCCGTCAATGGAATAGCCACTTTGTGTGCTAAGTAAAACATCGAATTTCATGTTTCCTTTATTAATCAAAACATTTCCCCTGCAAGCGTCCAGAGCTCCTAACTGAGGTATAAAATGAGAAAAATTACCGCCAACAATTAAATCCGGCATTCCATCTTTGTTTAAATCTGCACTTTCAATTGCATTCAGACAAGAGAATTGCATCATATCAGGTAATGCGGAAAGTTTAAAATTGCCCTTTCCATCATTTATCGCAATCGCAGACTTAAGATAATTTACTGATCTCTCATAGCTGGACTCCATCAGATCATTTGGAAAAAGCTCCTGAATAGAATTTTTCGCATATTCAGAGTGCTTGATATTTTTCTTTTTAAGGAATGGAAATTGTGTTGTCAATTCACGTTTCAACAAAACCGGCATGTCACGGCTACCAACTGTCTTTGTCATAACTTTATCCATATTGCCATTTTTGTTGAAATCATTGATCCAGATCTTAATCGGTTCTTTTTCCGATGCATTCAAAGAAAAGTTCTCACCGATATTGCCCATGACAAGATCAAGGTCACCATCTTTATCAAGATCTACAACTTTCAGACTTCCCCAAAAGCCATTATACTGATCCAGGCCAGAATCCAATTTTTTAAATTTACCATTTGAAAATGTAAAAACTGAGGGAGCCATCCAATCACCAACAACAATCAGCTCGTATTTTTTATCCCCATTGACATCAGCCCAATAAGCATCACGAATCATGCCGATTTTCGTCAACTCAGGCGCAATATTTTTCCCTACCTCTCTAAAATTGCCTTTTCCATCATTTTGATATAAATAACTTGTCGGAGTGAGCCCGTATTCTCTCGGAACACTTCTGCTCCCTACAAAAATATCTATATCGCCATCCTGATCGTAATCCGAAGTAACAATAACGGCTGTGTTCATCCCGTTAGGAGGTAATGCTCTTGTATTTATTGTGAAATTACCTTTTCCGTCATTCAAGTATAATCTTGTTGGCAACTCCTGAGTTCTTGGTGCCGACTCGTTTCCGCCACTTCCGACAACCAGATCCAGATCGCCATCGCTATCAGCATCAAAAAACTGAGCAGCAGTATCTTCGAAACCTGCAAGGTCGTGAAAAATTTTCTGTTCCGATTTCTTAAATCCATTGCTCGTCTGAAGATATAACTGACCTCCCTGCCCTTTGGCTCCGCAAATATAAATATCCTCTTTCCCATCCTTATTTACATCACCGAATGCGGCCTTTGGCCCCTCTTGGGAAAGCAGCATGGGAATATTGCGCTCGTTGAAAAAGTCATCATAACGGTCTTCTACGTGTGATTCAAAAGAGGATGTTGTTTGAGATAACAGATAATCAACGGCAACGATTTGTGGTGAAAAATTCCTCTTCCCTGCATCCTTTATAGAAAGGATAAGCGTGGTATCAATTCTTGGGTTCAATTGAACCGTTACTGTTCTATCTGGCCAAATGACCCGGAGAGAATCAATCTTTTTAATACTTCCCAACCCAATCGTGACCGGATACTCCGTGCTGGACTGAAAACCTCGTGCAGGATTTATTTGTCTGCCAAAAACTTCCTTTCCGGCAAATGCTTCAACTTTTGCACCAATCGCAAAGGTATTCCGGCCCTCACCTTTCAGCCTGACTTTGAGGAAATGAGCACGTTCTTTTTTAGTATTCGATTTATTCTTGTAGACAAAACATGGTTGATTTACATTATTGACAACAAGATCCAGATCGCCGTCATTGTCAAGATCCGCGTAAGCCGCTCCATTCGAAAACGATTTTTGATCTAAACCGAATTCAGATGCCTTCTCCGGAAACTTATAATTCCCTTCATTATGAAAAAAATTATTCGCAACAGGATTTGACGGCATTTTATCGATGATTTTCTGCATACTTTCTTTCTCTCCCGACATCACCATTTTCTGCACAACTTCATTCGCAAAAAAATCGATAAAGTCCTGGTCAAGGATATCATGATAAATACCGTTGCAGACGAAAATATCGGTTTTAGAATCATTATCTGCATCAAACATCAAAGCACCCCAACTCCAATCGCTCGCGGCTACGCCGGCATAATTAGAAATTTCACTAAACGTTCCGTCCTGATTATTAAACTGCAAACTGTTTTGCATGTACTGATTATAAAAACCCTTTTCTTTTTTTAGATTAAAAAGATAATGATTTTCGAATGAGGTTGTGGTCTTTAATCTGTATTCGTCCCGGGGAAGCATATCGGTGACAAACAATTCCGGATAACCATCGTTGTTTATATCTGCCATATCAGCACCCATAGACGCTAGGCTGGTATGTTTGACTCTTTTTTCCAGCTCCTCTGAGAAAGTGCCGTTTTTGTTGTTAATATAGAGATAATCCTTTTCGTAAAAATCATTACAGATGTAGAGATCAGGATATTGATCCCCGTTTATATCGCCTACAGTAACTCCGAGACCGAATCCTATTAAACTACCATAAATTCCGGCTTCTTCGCTGACATCAACAAATTTACCATTGTCGTTTCTCAATAATTTATCTCCGCCGCCTTTCTTTAAAAAATCTTTGACCGGCCAGTCTTTTGCTCTTAAATCACGATTATTCGCGTAGTTAAGCGTGTTAACCGGAATAAAACTGTTATTTAAAATAAAAGCATCAAGATCTCCGTCAAGATCATAATCAAAAAAAGCTGCATGGGTGGTATAGCCGTCTTCATTCAAACCATATTGTGCCGCCGATTCTGTAAACGTCAGATCGCCATTATTAATATACAAAGCATTTTCCTGACTTACTCCCTTTTGGTATCCGGCGTTGCAAACATAAATATCGAGCAGGCCGTCAGCATTGATATCGACCATTACGACACCAGTACTCCATTTCATACTTTCCGCAACGCCTGCTTTCTCTGTTATGTCCTCAAACTTGAAATTTCCTTTGTTGAGGTATAACTTATTATCGCCCATGTTGGCGGTAAAATAAATATCAGCAAGTCCATCATTATTAATATCTCCCACAGATACGCCTCCCCCATTATAAAAATTACGGTAGGTGAAAATGTTGAAATCGTCTCTGTTGACAACCTTGTTTTCAAAGTCGACGCCAGAATCAGCAGCATCTATCAATTCAAATATGGCCTTTTCATGTTGATCTTTTTTGCATGAAAAAAATAAAAAGCCTATAATCAGGACACCTCCAAAATTTATCAGTTTGGATACATAGCTCATAGTTATTTTGACGACTTAATAGCGCTGAATAATTCTTCCTCAGTAATATTTAACAGATTAAAAACAGGCTTTTTATAAATTATTGTTGCATCAAACGTTTTAAATTCTGTTGGTTGTTCGAAATCACTGTATTTACCTACCTTGCCCTTAATCTTAAGAATCATTTTATTCTTAGAAAATTCTTCAAGTGTCACAGCACCATCCGTCATTATAAAAGCTTCACCGATCATTTTCTGCTTATCGACCAGTTTACCCATTTTGACGCCGGCATTCACCTGGTCATCAGAAAAAACTTCCTTTTGGGAAGGAATGGACAAATACCAATCGTCACCTCCAAAACTCACTATACTCCTGCCGTCAAACTGGTCAATAAGCGTAATACTCAGCAGTTTATCAGAAGCATTTACCTCGCCCTTAAATATACTTTCCTGAGGATAAAATTCTTTACCATCAATCTTGTATATAACCTTTGCCTGATTTTCTCCCAGCTGTTTGTAAATCGCGTCACTTTCTCCTGACGAAGTACAGGATATAAAAATTGGTGCAGTAAGAAATAAACAAAAAATAATCTTAAAATACTTCATGAATCTAAAAGTCAAATAAAAACAAAAATGCTCGAATATTTCGAGCATTTTTGTAAGCAGAAAAAAGTTTTTTTTTTAATATCCTGGATTCTGAACAAGATTAGCATTTGAAACCAAAGCTGCAGAAGGAATAGGATAAAGCGTGGTATAAGCTTCTTTTACAGCAGTACCTTCACCGGTCGTAAATTTACCAAACCGAACTTCGGTTGTTCTTTTACCACCTTCCCAGTACAATTCTCTTCCAATTTCATCAAACAGATTTTGTTCTGTCAGCGAACCAAGTGCAGTAGCACCACGTGTTGTTCTCAGTGTGTTGATCTGAGTCAAA
Source organism: Dyadobacter koreensis (assembly GCF_900108855.1). Lineage (GTDB taxonomy): Bacteria > Bacteroidota > Bacteroidia > Cytophagales > Spirosomataceae > Dyadobacter > Dyadobacter koreensis. The sequence goes on along the minus strand of NZ_FNXY01000002.1, from coordinate 246,334 downwards.
GCACCACCCGCATCTCCGCCTCTCAATTGAGCTTCTGCCTTCATTAGATAAGCTTCTGCATAACGCATCAAAATATATTTCCCCGAATTTGCAGGGTGATATTTAATCACACGTATACCCTTGTCTGTCGCTGCACCTGCCAGAGGCACATCTCTCGTGAATGATAATGGCTTTTGCGTACGAACATCAATGACAGGAGCGCCTTTATCATCGTACTGTTGTCCAATCAGGAATCCAAGACCAATACCGGAATACTGCGTCCCATCTTTCTTTGCAGGCGCGCCTATTCTCGTATCTTTTGATTCAAACGTATCGTAAAAATCTGCCAAGGTAGCAAATCCGTTCCAGCCCGATGGATTCTGACCATAATGGAGAGTCATAAACCAACGGTTTTGCGCAGTTCCTTCCAAAACAAGCAAAATCGGCTCTGTTTTAGCAGCGGATGAGAACGTCGAAAAGTAATCTTTTTCCAAAGCATACCCGTCAGCCGTTATTGCATCAACATAAGCAATAACCTTGTCCATATCTGCTTTGTCAAAAGTGTACGGCCCACCCGGAGTCGTACCTTTATATACAGATTTGTTTAGGTAAAGTTTCGCCAATAAAAAATTAGCGGCTGCTTTGGTAGCAATACCATTTGTAGCAGACGGTCCTGCTTTCGTCAAATTAGGCAAAGCTTCTTCAAGATCTTTTACGATGTAATCAAACGCTTCCGAGCGTGACAATACTTTGGGAAGATCATTAACCCCTTGCGTAACCTCCCTAACCGGGACTACGCCCCAATAATCCATTACCCAGTACATATTGTAAGCTCTCAAAAACTGAGCTTCTGCTTTTTGAACAGGTGTCGGGTTTGAAGCAATAATTTCAGTTGCTTTATATGCACGTTGGTTAAGTGCATTCCAGGCACTTAAAATATACGAGTGGGAAGCATCCCAGGTATGCGCATCAAGCGTACGCCAAACACCGTTATCTCCCCAGTCCACTCCACGTGTTGGCGGAATCATTTCTGCCGTAGTGTGCTCACCTAATGCATAAATACCTGCCTGATCTGAATAAGTTGAAAGATCCTTATAGGCAGAAGCAAGTGCTTCCGGCACATTAACAGGTGCAAACCCTCCTTCTACTACCTCATTCACAACAGAGTCCTTTTCGTCATTAACAAGGTCGGTACAGGAAGTTAAGGTTGCAATACTAGCACTCAGTACCAGTAATTTATATATATGACTTGTTTTCATTATCGTAGGTTATTGAAAATTAGAATGAGAAATTTGCACCAATAGTCCAAGTTCTAGAACGTGGATACGCCGTGTAATCAATTCCAAAAGAAGGAATGTCATTCAATGATTTATTAGTACTTACTTCTGGATCTTGTCCACTGTATTTTGTAATTGTGAATAAGTTTTGACCTGACACAAATACTCTTGCGTTAGATAACACTTTACTGCTCTTCATCGGAATACGGTATCCTAATGAAAAGTTTTGCATTCTGATAAAGTTACCCTTCTCAAGGAATCGCGTGGATACGTCCGGTGCATTTAACGCACCTTCACCATTGCCAATTACATTTTTGGTTACGTTACGTCCATTTGCAAATGAACCTTGAGTAAAGAATGCATTAGCAGTATTGGAGTATAGGTAGTTTCCAAAAACACCGTTAAAGAAAATACTTAAATCAAAATTACCGTATTTTAGGTTATTTGTCAAACCTGCGTTAACCTTCGGCAGAGGACTTTTCCCTCCCAGGAATTGCTGGAAATCTCCGTTTGGATAGATCGAATTACCGTTGTCGTCAAATCCACCAAATTCACGAAGAAAATAGGCAAATAAAGGCTGTCCCTCAGCGAGACGTTGTGCGAATGCACCAGAAAGTCCCTGTCCGTTGATCTCACCTGTATCATACGTTCCAATCAGGTTTTTAACAAGGTTTTTGTTGTAAGATGCGTTAACCAAAACTTCCCATGAAAACTTAGTTCCTTCAACTACAACACCATTCAGAGCAAGCTCTATACCACGGTTTTGAATATCTGTGTCAAGGTTTCTGTACACAAATGGGTTTGGAGCAGGCTGTGCAGCAACAACTTTGAACAACAAATCTTTTGTACTCTTATTATACGCATCAATGCTACCCGACAGTCTGCCTTTCAAAATAGAAAAGTCGATACCAAGGTTAAATGCAGCAGTAGATTCCCACTTCAGATCAGGGTTGTTAAAAGCGACAGCATTTAAACCACCACCTGTAATGCCGTCTCCATTCTGGTTGATAACATAGTCAGAGTAGCGATCTCTTCTGTCATATACGTTGTGAGGAATTGCCTGATTTCCAGTTACACCATATCCTACTCTTAAAGAAAGGTCTGTAAACACGGTTTTAGGTATGAATTTCTCTTCAACTAGCTTCCATTTAAACGCTCCCGACGGGAAGTATCCGTATTTGTTGTTTCCACCAAATTTCGAAGAACCATCGACACGCAAAGTACCCGTGAAAAGATATTTATTTCCAAAGCCAAGATTTACACGACCAAAATAGGATTGAAGTTCATCTTTTACATAACTGGAATTTTGAACAACTGAGCCTACGCTGCTTAAAGCAGTGGCATCTTTAATACCAACCGTTCCGGCGATACCCAGGTTATTGATCATCAAATCAAGGTTATCTGTTCTGAAATTAGCTGCCTGAATATTTTTGCTGCTGTTTTCGAAACTTTGGTAAGAATATCCTAACAAAGCATTCAGAGTGACCTTTCCAAACTCTTTATCATAGGTAAAGTAATTTTCCCAAAGCTGGTTGTTTGCTTCAACATCTCTGATGTAAACGCGTCCAATATTTGTAATGCCAGTAACAAGCAAATCTCTTCCATAAGCCTGTTTTCTGGAAGACATTGATTTGTCAAAACCAAGTACAGTCTTAAACTTTAATCCGGTGAAAATTTCCATCTCAGCATTAATATTACCAAGAGCACGGAGTGTACTGTTTTTATCACGTGATAACTTTACAAATGCCATCGGGTTTGGTTCCGTAGTTGTGACCTGATTGAAACCGCCACCGGCATTATAAACGGATCTTGTTGGGTTGGCTTTTAGAATACTACCTAACAAGTCGCCCTCAAAACCAATATTTTCAGAGATTGGAACACCCGTGTCTAAGGTGTTGGCAAAATTCAGATTACTTCCGATAGTCAGTTTATTATTGATAAACTTTTTAGTACCGCTGAAACCAACACTATATCTCTTCACATTAGAAGTTTGAACAATACCATCCTGGCTTAAATAACCGAGTGAAAAACGGTAGTTTCCTGAATTATCTCCACCGCCATAAGAAAGGTTATGCTGATGTGTCATGGCAGTTCGGAACAACTCTTTTTGCCAGTCTGTTTCAGCCCCCTGATCCTGTCCACCAGCGGCAACATATTCCTGAGCATTAAGCAGATCATATTTTTTAGTAATATTACTGATACCCAATGAATAGCCATAGTCAAGAGAACCTTTTCCTTTTCCACGTTTCGTGGTAATTAAAACCACACCATTAGCTCCCCGAGAACCATAAATTGCCGTTGCAGAAGCATCTTTCAGGATGTCTATACTTGCGATATCATCCGGATTCAAGAAGTTAAGCGGGTTTTTCGCAGGCTGACGGCCAACACCCTGGTTATCGCCACCGCTTGAAGTATTATCACCACTTAAAGGAACACCATCAATTACAAACAGCGGGTTATTTCCGCCTAGCACTGAAGATGTACCACGGATACGTACGTTAATACCACCACCAGGCTCGCCGCTTGACTGAGTTATCTGGACACCGGCTACTCTTCCCTGCATTAATTGCTCAGGCGAAGTCACAATACCCTTCTGGAAATCTTTTGATCCCAAGGCAGATACTGCACCTGTGGCATCCTTTTTTCTGACTGTTCCGTAACCTACAACGACCACCTCTTCCAAAGCACGAACATCCTCCGAAAGTGTGACATTAATTACAGATTTATTACCGACAGGAACATCCTGAGGTTCAAAACCTATTGAACTGAATGAAAGTGTCGCGTTTGGAGCAACATTTACCTGAAAGTTACCGTCAACATCTGTGTTGGTTCCGGTTGTACTTCCTTTAATGGTAATTGCTACACCTGGAAGACCTGAACCTTTCGAGTCTGTGACCTTCCCGCTAACAGCATTTTGGGAATAACCTGTTAAAGTAAATAGTGCAAATGCAAGCGTTAGTAAAACTGATCCCAATCGATGGCTGTTGAGGGACATGACGCCCCAAGGGGATCTCGCTGCCTTGTGTTGACCATACATAAGTCTGTCAGAATTGGAAAATTTCATCATAAATAGGTTAATTGATTTTGTTCGATCTTTTACTACATGCCTTTGGTTCCAATTTAACGATTATAAATAAAAGTTCAGCCAGAGCTTTTAAGAATAATTCAAAGAATCAATTGAAATTTTAGACAAATAGTCGACTAAATTAATAAAATAAGTTGAAATATCACAAGTATAAGTGACAAAGAAATATTCGATTATTATTATTAAATATTCAATTTGTCACTTTAATGCAAATAGAGGCCCTTTTTACGAATTTAACTTGCTTAACATTAAGCAAAAAATTATTTTATTTTTTCTAAGATAACTTATAGTATACCAAGAGTTACATTTGTTATTTTCTGTTTTTGGAAATTGAGTTCTGTAAACCTTTCTATAAAAATTTCATGATTTGATCATCGGTTGTGTGTAACTTTGGTGCAGTTTCGTTTCTGTACTTTTTTTGTTTATGACACCGCAGTCCTCCGTTTCGAATACCGAATTACAACAATTGGCCCGTCAGCTTACCGGTGATTTTTATGATGACAATACCATGCGTACCCTATACGCGACGGATGCATCCGCTTATCGTGAAATGCCGCTGGCGGTTGCAATTCCCAAAACGCTTGAAGACATTAAAACGCTGATTGCTTTTGCAACCAGTAAGAAAATCTCTTTGATACCGCGTACTGCCGGAACTTCGCTGGCGGGACAGGTTGTGGGAAGCGGTATCATTGTCGATACTTCGAAACATTTTACAAAAATTCTGGAAATTAATCCGGAGGAGCGATATGTGAGAGTAGAGCCGGGTGTTGTCCGTGATGAATTAAATATGGCGCTGAAACCTTACGGCCTGTATTTCGGTCCGGAAACGTCAACAGCCAACCGCGCGATGATCGGTGGAATGGTGGGAAATAATTCCTGCGGATCGAACTCGGTGGTTTATGGAAGCACGAGAGAACATTTACTTGAAGTAAAAGCCATTTTGGCGGACGGAAGTGACGTAACCTTTGGAACAGAAACGCTGGAAACATTTCAAGGCAACCTAACTGATTCCGCTGATTCTCTTGCCGGTAAAATTTACGCAAAAACTTTCGAAATACTTTCTAATCCAGCCAATCAGCATGAGATAAGAAAAGAATTCCCAAAACGTAGTGTTGAAAGACGTAACACGGGTTATGCCCTGGATATGCTTCTGGAAACGGAGCCGTTTACACCGGCAGCGGAAAATCAGGAAGTCGTACCTTTTAATATGTGTAAGCTAATCGCCGGTTCGGAGGGAACACTTTGCTTTTTGACAGAAATAAAACTGAACATCATTCCGCTGCCTCCAACAACACAAGGTTTGCTTTGTGCGCACTTTACTTCAATTGACGAGGCTTTAAGAGCAACAATTTTAGCATTAAAATACAAACCGCAGGCAGTCGAGTTAATCGATAACTACGTTTTGGAATGTGCCGCTACGAATAAAGAACAAAAAGCCAACGCATTTTTTGTCCAGAATACTGCTTCGGGTGAATATCCGGCCATTCTTGTTGTAGATCTTTCGAGAGAAACGAAGGACGAAGTTGAAGCATTGGCTCAGGCCCTGGAAGCGGATTTTATTCAGGCTGGAATGGGCTACCATTACCCTTTGCTTTTTGGTGATGACACGAAAAAGATATGGACGTTGAGAAAAGCAGGATTAGGATTATTAAGTAATCTTCCCGGTGACGAAAAAGCAGTTGCAGTGATTGAGGATACCGCAGTTGACGTTTATGATCAGCCACAATATATTATTGAATTTAATGACATTCTTAAAAAACACGGAATGTCGGCCGTGCATTATGCGCACGCCGGTTCCGGAGAATTGCACCTTCGCCCGATCATTAATTTAAAGACCAAAGAAGGCCACGGGCAGTTCAGGACTATTGCCGAGGAAATTGCAACCCTCGTGAAGAAGTTTCAGGGCTCACTTTCCGGTGAACATGGCGATGGCCGTTTGCGCGGAGAATTTATTCCGCAAATGGTTGGTCAGCATAATTATGAGTTATTCAAAGAACTGAAACGTACCTGGGATCCATATAACATTCTGAATCCGGGGAAAATTGTGGATACCCCCCCGATGGACACCTTCCTTCGTTACGAGGCAGATCACGTGACACCGGAATTTAAAACGTATTTCCGTTATCAGGATCAGACGGTTTTGCAGCATGCGGAACAATGTAACGGATCCGGCGATTGTCGTAAAACCGAAATGAGCGGCGGAACAATGTGTCCGAGTTTCATGGCAACGCGAAATGAAAAGGATACAACACGCGCACGCGCTAATATTCTTCGTGAGATGTTGACAAACTCTCCAAAAGAAAATCGTTTTGATAATAAGGAAATAAAGGAAGTTTACGACCTATGTCTTGCCTGTAAAGGCTGCAAGGGCGAATGTCCTTCGAATGTGGATGTAGCTAAACTTAAAATGGAGTTTTTGCAGCACTATCATGATGAACACGGTGTCCCGATACGTTCATGGCTGGTTGGAAATTTCTCTAAACTGAACGGTTTGGCGAGTTATGTTCCTTGGGCATATAACATGATTTTCAAAAATGCGCCGCTTCGTAAAATTGCTAATAACGTTGTAGGTTTCCATCCGGAACGTACAATGCCTCTTTTACATGATACTACCTTAATTTCATGGTATAAAAAACGAAAAAAACCGGGCATCACTTCTGAGAAGAAAGTGTATCTTTTTTGCGATGAGTTTACCAATTACAATGATGTTGAGATTGGCAAAAAAGCAATTCAGGTTTTGGAGAAATTGGGATATGAAGTAATTATCCCAACACACGGACCATCCGGACGACCTCAGTTGTCAAAAGGTTTGTTAAAAGACGCGAAGAAAATAGCCGAAGAAAACATAAGACTTTTGAAAGGTATCATTTCCTATGATACGCCGCTTATTGGCTTGGAACCTTCAGCAATCCTTACTTTCCGTGACGAATATCCGGATCTGGTCGGTGAAGATTTGATAGAAGATGCGAAAAAATTGGCCATGAACGCTTTGCAGTTTGACGAGTTTATATCGCGCGAAATTGAATTAAAACACATTTCAAAAAATTCGTTCAGCAAAGAAAAACGCCTGATCAAATTGCATGGACATTGTCAGCAAAAGGCAATTTCCAGCATGGTGCCTACGAAGAGAATGTTGTCATTGCCGGAGAATTATACTGTGCAGCTGATTCCTTCGGGATGCTGCGGTATGGCCGGTTCTTTCGGATATGAAAAGGAGCATTATGATATTTCAATGCAAATCGGCGAACTCGTGCTTTTCCCGACAGTTCGCAAACAGGCAGAAGATGTGATCATTGCCGCTCCTGGTACAAGCTGCCGCCACCAGATCCATGACGGAACTGGTCGTAAAGCACTGCATCCTGCCGAGATATTATTTGAAGCTTTGGTCTAAATTATTTTTCGACGTAATCCAGTTCCTTACCGTACGTTTCTTCCATTTTCCACAGAGAAAGTAAGGCAAGCAAAAAGCACACGGCTCCAACCGCAGCGCCTGCCTGAAGAACACCCCAATCCGGTTTGAGGAACTGGAATATGGGTAGCGTAATCAAAACAGTAGCGCGAACATTATTGGCAACCGACGTGGTAACGGTTGCACGAAGATTAGTACCGAATTGTTCGGCAGTCGTTGTAAGGAACATTGCTATATAACCAATGGAAAAACCGAGCCAAGTGTAGCAAAAATAAAGTGTTTCCGCTGATTTTATTTCTCCGTAAAGCAACACCACAGCACCAGCCAGAGTCATCATCATCATAACCAGGATAGCTTTTCTTCGCGATTGCAGCCACTGACTTAAAAATCCGCTAAAAAAATCTCCGGTTACAATACCGATATAAGTGTATAATACGCAGGTACCTGCCGGAATATCCCCGGGGATTCCGAGTGCTTTCGCAAATTCATTTCCAAAGGTGGCATAAATGCCGATGACCAGATACGTTGGTAACGCGATTCCCATACAGCGTAAATAGCGAATCAACCGCTCTCTTTTTGTAAAAATCGTCCACCACTGTACGGATCTTGAAATATTATTTTTGATCCCTTTCTCAAAGAGGAAAGATTCCAGAACGTTGACACGAAGCGCTAAAAGGATCAAGCCCATTCCTCCGCCAATGAAATAAGCCATTCGCCAATCAGTGAGTTTTACTGCGAAAAAAGCAGCAATCGCCCCAGCCAAGCCTACACTGGCAACAACAGACGCGCCATATCCACGATGCTCTTTTGGCAAAATTTCGGCAATTAACGTGATCCCTGCACCAAGCTCGCCTGCCAAACCCAGACCTGCAACGAATCTTAAAATGGAATATAACTCTACATCGTTTGTAAAACCGCAAACAATATTGGCCAGGGAATAAGTAAGAATGGAGCCAAAAAGCACTGAACGCCTTCCCATTTTATCCCCCCAAATCCCCCAGAAAAAACCTCCGATTAATAATCCCGCTTGTTGCCAGTTATAAATCTCTGCGCCAATCAATGAGATTTCCGCTTCGGAAAGACCGAGATCTTTCAGGCTCGGCACTCTGACAATATTAAATAGAAGCAAATCGTATACATCCACAAAGTAACCCAGCGAGGCTACGATGACAGGAAGTGAAAGTACAGAACGAAGCGCAGAGGTATTATTCGAAGCGGAAATTGAATTCATATTTTAAGCAGAGCAAGATAACAGGAGTCTTTTTCTAAAAGTATTAACAAATTACTTAATCATCAATTGGTTTTCTTCGCATCGATTTTACCTGCGACTTTTTTTGTTTACCTGCCAGCCTGTCGAGTTTGGAGGCTAATGTCGGTCGGGTTGGTCTTCGTTTTTTCTGAATAAAGGATGCCTGCTGAATTAATTTATTGAATTTTTCAACCACTTTATCTTTATTAGCAAGTTGTGAGCGTTCCGTTTGATGATAAATGACCAGAATATTTTCATTTGTCAGCCTGGTGCTAAGCTTGTTAATCAATGTCTGTTTTTCCTCGTCTGTTAAAAAATTCGAGTTCGGAATATCAAACCGAAGCTCAACTTTCGTTTCGACTTTATTAACATTTTGTCCACCACTCCCACCACTTCTGGCTGTTTGAAAAACGAGTTCGGAATGTAATTTTTCTGGATTGATCATGGCGTGGTTTCAAATATTGTTAACGTGTGTTAAGGTGTATACGAATTTGGTATCTTTTTACGCTTTCAGCATATAAAAAATCAGACGATAAAATTTCATTAAAAATATATAAAACTTTAATTATCATATATTTATACAAAATACCCTGTCTATCTAAAAGCTAAAATTAATCTTTTCAATTCAAATCAATTGGTATAATCCCGTTTTTGAATAGAAAAGCTACATTAAACCAGTTTAAAATTTTTATGTCAAAGAATCGATTTTAATCAGAAAACTATTAATTCATACGGCCATGTATAACATGCATAAATTTCGGATTTTCGCCTTGTCAATTTTACTTCTTGGAGGTATTTCGATTCAGGAAAAGGTAAAAGCTCAGCCAGGAGTTTCTATCTCGTTTCAAACATTTTATAACGAATTGTCTCCATACGGCCGCTGGATCAATACACCTCAATATGGCTCTGTATGGACTCCGTATGTTGATGCGGGTTTTCAGCCTTACTCAACAAATGGCTATTGGGAAGTGACCGAATTTGGTAATACCTGGGTTTCCGACTACGATTGGGGCTGGGCTCCGTTTCACTACGGTCGATGGTCGTTTGACGATTACAATGGCTGGTTCTGGATTCCGGGTTATGAATGGGGTCCTGCCTGGGTAAACTGGCGTTCCGGTGGAGGATATTATGGATGGGCACCTCTGGGACCTGGTGTCAATGTAAACGTTTCTATCAATATTCCTTCGTTCTGGTGGGTTTTCGTTCCGCAACGATATATTGCCACACGTGGCTGGTATAACTACTGTGCCCCAAGAGGACGCTATAATCAGATTTATAGTCAAACAACTATAATCAATAATTATTACAGGAATGATAATCGTACGTACGTTTATGGTCCTCGCCGCAATGAAATCGAACGGGTTACAGGGCGTTCTGTTGTTATTCGTGATATCGATCGTAACCGCAGGGGCACAGTGATTGTTGACCGTTCGAACGGAAGAAACAGCAATTATTATGGAAACGACCGCGGCAGAACTTATAACGAGCCCGGCAATAATAGCCGTTACGGATATGATAATAACAGCCGCAGAGGAACAATTTCAGGCAATAATCCTGGCAACAGAAATAATGATTATAGCCCAAATAACCGAACTTACGATGGCGGAAACGGAAATAACAGAGGTCAGGAAATCAGAAATGATCGTGACAACCGTTCATCCATTCCTGATCGCCCGGCCGAACGCGCAACATCAGAAAGAGGTTATTCCACGCCAAGCCAGAGTCCTCGGGATATGAACCGTTCAAGAAATCAGGAACAGCCTGGTAACTACGATAACCGTTCAAATCGTACCTACGAACAACCTCGCGCAACTCCAAATGTGGAGCAGAATCGTTCTCGCCAAAGCGAACCTTCTTACAATTCTGGTCGTACGAGAGATTACGGAAATAGCGAAAGATCGTCAAACAGCGCTCCTGCGGTTCGTTCAAACCCTTCCGAAAGAAGCTCGGGCGAATCTCCCAGAGGTGGAAACGGCGGAGGGCGTTCTTATGAAAATGCAGGTGAAAGAGGTGGGCGTTCTCCGAGATAATCATGTGAAATAAATTAAAAGCTCCTCAATGAAAATTCAAGTTTTCTGAGGAGCTTTTTCATGTATTATACTTTTATTATTACTACGTTTCCGATTTATTACGTTTTTAGTTAAATAGTCAAATTTGAAGGAAATGTGGTAATTTTAGCACACTTTTAACCCATGACGCTTTAATGGAGATCCAGTTTGACATTGATTTTAAGGAAAGTGCGCCAAAATACATGCAAATTATCAAATCGCTGTTATTGGCCATCGGTAAGGGAAAGCTGAAAAGAGGGGATAAAATACCGTCAATCAACCAGTTAAGCGAAGAATATTTACTTTCACGCGATACCGTTGAAAAAGCTTACAAACACCTTATCAAAGACGGGGTATTAATTTCTGTGCGCGGAAAAGGATATTTTATCAACCGCGTTGATATTGAAACAACATCCCGGATCCTTCTGGTTTTTAACAAGATCAGTAATTATAAAAAACAGATCTATAATTCTTTTGTAGAAAACGTCGGCCGCAATGTGATCGTCGACCTTCATATTCATCACTCCAACATTAACATTTTCAACAACTTAATCAAAAACAGCTTAGGTGAATATGATTACTACGTGATCATGCCTCATTTTTATGAAAATGAAGAAGAAGCTGTTAAAATATTGAATCTGATACCTGCTGAAAAGTTAATACTGCTAGACAAAGATATTTTAGAAAACAGCCCTACAAAACATTCGGCAGTTTACCAGAATTTCGAAAAGGATATTTTGCATGCACTTAATGAGGCGATTGACCTGCTGCAGGTATATAAAAAGCTAATCCTGATTTTCCCGACACTGATTCCTTATCCTAAGGAAATCATAAAGGGGTTCAGGCTTTTCTGTATCCAACATCAGTTTGAGCACGAAATTATGTACGAAACGGATGAAAACATAACGGTTTTAAAAGACGCCGCTTATGTGATTATTGAAGAAACAGATCTTGTGAACCTTATCAAAAAATGTCACGAACAGCAACTTGTCGTAGGTAAGGACGTTGGGATTATTTCTTATAATGAAACCCCTCTTAAAGAAATTTTACTTGACGGTATCACGACGATTTCGACAGACCATGATCAAATGGGAAAATCAGCTGCGCGCCTTGTGATGCAAAACCAAACCGAAAGTATTAAAAATCCTTTTACATTGATCAGAAGAAAATCATTATAAGAAAAACGCCATTCAGATCTCCCTGAATGGCGTTTTATTAATAAAATTTATTACTACAGACCGGTAGCAACCGTTACCGTTCCACGTTCGCTGATCAGATTTTCCCTGATTTTTAGATCACGGAAAAGACCGATCGGATCCAGTGAACCACCGCTGTGCAGCATGGCTTCTCTTACCAAAGGGCGAACATCTGTTCTGAATGCATTCTGCAATAACTGCTGAGCCAAAACAACATCATTATTCTGACGCGCAATTTCCAGCTTTTTGCTATCCAGGATAAGTGCCTGCGCATAAGAGAGCAAAATTGCTTCAACAGACTGCATCAAATCTTCTAAAGGATCTTTTACATTGTGGCTTGCATCGATCATCCAGGCAAACCCATCGCTGCCTTTTCCGGCGCGCTTCATGCCTTCAACCAGCTCGACAAAAATCAGGAATAACATGTAGGGCCTGATGCTTCCGACTGTTAAATCGTCGTCACCATATTTGGAATCATTAAAATGGAAACCAGCTAAACGGCCTTCCATCATCAGCGTAGCAACAATTTGTTCAATGTTTGCATTCGGTAAATGGTGGCCTAAATCAACCAGAACATCGGCCTTTGGTCCTAATTTCTGGCAGAAAAGCAGAGAACTTCCCCAATCCTGAATAACGGTTGAATAAAAATTGGGTTCATAAGCTTTATATTCCACAAAAACCTTCCAGTCGTCTGGAAGAGCAGCATATATTTCCTGCAAAGATTCCAGCGTATTTTGGAAAGATCTTACAAAATTAGATTGTCCGGGAAAGCAAGATCCATCCGACAACCAGATCGACAGTGCCTTTGAACCTAGTTCTTTTCCGTATTTAATTACTTCAATATTATGCTCAACCGCCTGTTTCCGGACTTTCGGATCTACGTGCGACAGCGAACCATATTTATAAGATAATTCCTGGTTTTTCTGATCCTGGAAAGTGTTGGAATTGACCGCATCAAATTTTAGATCCAGCGACGTAGCCAGATCGATCATTGCATTGGCGTCACTTGGTATATCCCACGGAATGTGCAGTGAAATCGAGCCGCTTGAACGATTAAGAGCGTGCAGAATACCAACATCTTCAATTTTCTCAACCAAAGACCCTGGCTCGCCCGCACCCGAAAAACGGCCGAAACGCGTTCCGCCCGTTCCCAAAGCCCAGCTTGGAATAGCAACCTGAAATGCCTGCAGTGTTTTAACGACCGCGTTGGCATCGATACCCTGCTCTCCCAATTGTTCTTTTGCAAATATAAATTGATTGTTATGTTTCCCTAGCAAACGTTCATTATGCTGGTCGATACGATATTGTTCTATTTTCATCTTTTTAGTATTAAAGATTTCAAAATTGAGCAGAATGAAAAATAAAACAACCGAATACTTCCAGCCAATTTCAATATTTCAATTACTACCCTGTTTTATAAAAAAGAAGCTGTGCCAAAAGCAAACTCTACTTTTGGCACAGCTTTTAATTTGAGTACTAGCGAACAAAGGCTGCCGGCACTCCACCGTCGATGTTCAAGACATTTCCGGTACTTTTCCCTAACAATCCACCAACGAATACAAAAACGCCGTTTGCAATATCTTCTGTGTGAATTTCAGCATTCAAAACAGTACGTTTTGCATAGTATGCTGGCAATTCTTCGATTTTGATTCCATAAGCTTTTGCACGGCCAGCCGCCCAACCGCTTTCCCATATCTTGCTTCCGGAAATTACAGCATCCGGATTAACAACATTTACGCGGATTTTGTCCGGTCCTAATTCTGCTGCCAAAAGTCTTGTCATGTGCTGCTGCGCTGCTTTCGCAGTTCCATAGGCAACATTGTTTGGTCCTGAAACCAAGCCATTTTTACTTGCGATGTTGATAATATCTCCACCCAAACCTTGCTGACGCATGATCGCAACAGATTCCTGAGAAACCAGGAATTGGCCTTTTACCAAAACGTCCTGTAAAATATCCCAATCCTTAATGGTGGTTTCTGCAAGCGGTTTAGAAATCGAAAGTCCGGCACAGTTTACAACGATATCGACACCTCCGAATTTCAATTTTGTAGTATGCAAACCTTGTTTGATCTGGTCAACTTCCAGCACGTTTGCGTTAGCAGTTGCTGAAAAATCCTTACCAAACTTGGCGTCAAATTCATTTTTTGTTTCTGCCAATGCTTTGTCATCAATATCCGAAATCACAACACAGGCACCTTCTTCAAGGAATTTCTGTGCGATTGCTTTACCAATTCCACCTGATCCGCCGGTAACGAAAGCCACTTTACGGGAAAGTGATTTTTCTTTTGGCATACGTTGTAATTTTGCTTCTTCCAGCAACCAGTATTCGATATCAAAAGCTTCTTGCTCTGGTAACGAAACGTAAGAAGAAACCGCTTCTGCTCCTTTCATTACATTGATCGCGTTGGTATAAAATTCTGCGGCAACACGCGCAGTTTGTTTATCTTTTGCAAAAGAGAACATACCAACGCCCGGATACAAAATAATTACCGGATTCGGATCACGAACTGCCGGACTGTTGTCATGTTTGCAACGGTCGTAATAAGCTTGATAATCTACCCGATATGCCTCAAATTGTGGACGAATTGCATCCAGGATTGCTTGTGCATCGCCAGACAAAGTTTCCAACGACAGATCCAATACCAACGGACGGATTTTTGTACGAAGGAAGTGGTCAGGACAGCTTGTTCCCAAAGGAGCCAGTTTGTCAAGATCGTTACTGTTGATAAATTCCAGAACACGTGCATCATCTGTGAAATGACCCACCATTGTCTGACGGTCGGAAGCGAGGCCGCGAAGGTAAGGTGCCAATTGACCTGCTACTTCAAGGCGACGAGCTGCATCCAGACTTTCCTGTTTTGCACCGCCAAAAACAGGACGTTTTTTACCGTAATTAGCTTCAAGATATTCCGAAGCTTTTTCAATCACGTCCAGCGTATTGATATAAGATTCGTAGGCTGTGTCACCCCAGGTAAATAATCCATGTCCCCCCAAAACGATTCCGCGAATACCAGGATTATCTGCAAGTGTTTTTTCCAGTTTCAGCCCAAGGTCAAAACCTGGACGCTGCCAAGGTACCCACGCAAGTTCGCCGTTAAATAATTCCTGAGTAATTGCCTCGCCTTCTTTCGAAGCCGCAATAGCAATTAAAGCATCAGGATGTAAATGGTCAATATGTTTGAAAGGAAGCAAACCGTGCAAAGGTGTGTCGATTGACGGCGCTTTCGATTTTAGATCATAAATACAATGATTGAAGAGCTCAACCATTTCGTCTTCAAATTCAAGACCGCGATATATATTTTTCAGAGCATGCAGGCGGTTCTGATAAAGACCAGCTAATCCGCTTCTTTTCAAAGTTCCAATATCTCCGCCAGAACCTTTGATCCACATCACCTCAACAGAATTTCCGGTTAAAGGATCTTTTTCAATGGTTTTGCAGCTGGTGTTTCCACCGGCATAATTGGTAAGACGAAGGTCGGCTCCAAGCAAATTGGAACGATATAGAAGTAATTCCACCTGATCATCACCCAGGGAAGCTGCTTTTTCTTCATCCCAAAGATAACTCACATACTTGTACTGCTCTGCTTTTAAAATGCTCATATTGTTTTGTTTTTTATAATCCCGTTTTGGTTAAAATCACTTAAAAGTAACAGGTGGATAATTCAGGTTATTAGACTTTTTATTACGATACAAGATTAGAAAACTTCGCTTTGGGTACCGTCCTGTGGTATCCTGCATACTAAAAAAATATAAGATAAATAAGTTATTTTTTAATTAAAACGGCCTGAGCAGAGAAATCTACCCAGGCCGTTCAGCGAAAAAGTATTTTTTACCGTCTAATTCTGAATGACTACTTTCCTCGTTTCTTCCCCTACTTTGATCAAATAAAGTCCATTTGATAGTTTGTCGGTCCGAACTGGTTGCCCAGGATTTACCTTCTGTTTCAGCACAATTCTGCCCTCGGAATTCCTGATTTCGACGGCCTCCTCCCTATCCAATCCGGAAACGAAAAACTCAGTGTTTGCTGGATTCGGGTAGACGCTCAGGTTATTTTTATCCTGTTTCACGGTAATGATTCTCGAATATTCCGATTTCCCGTCCCAATCCAGTTGTTTGAGCCGGTAATAACTTTTGAAATACGGTTTTGCATCCAGAAAGGTATAGGTTTTATCCCCCAGATTATCCCCCAGCCCATCTACAAACCCTATATTTTCAAATGTTTTCGCATCAACACTTCGTTCGATCCGGAAGCCTTTGTTGTACCCAATGGATTCCACCCTGTCTTATTCGTCCAACCGTCACCATTGGTCGATTGATAAAATGTGATTAAAGCCAGCCGATCATCTTCCAACGTCTGTGCAAAACTACCCGTAACGGAAAACAGCAGGGCAAAAATTAAGTAATAGTGTTTCATAGTGCTAAATGTAAGTGTGAACAAAAAATAAAAGGCAGTAAAAATCCGGCAGAATGAAACAGCATCATTTCTGTCAGGATGTTATAGAGAACTTGTTCACAGAAGTCGAAAAGAAAAATCGGCAGTGACACATGCCACTGCCGATTTAGTCGTTCAAATTTCAAACAAAATATCAGTAAATCAAATGAACCGATCGATAACTTAATTTTCGGTTACTTATGTTAATGATTAAACCACATTACTTCCAGGTCAACCCCATATTATAAAACATAAAAGCATAAATATCCGCCTGGGTTTCTAATGCCTTTTTAGTATTGCTGGCTCCGTGTCCGGAATTTGTGTCAATGCGAATTAAAAGTGGATTTGTAGAAGATTGGCCCGCTTTTGCTTGAAGCTCAGCCGCATACTTAAATGAATGCGCCGGAACAACCCGGTCGTCGTGGTCGGCTGTGGTGACCATTGTCGCCGGATAATTGACCCCCGATTTGATATTATGTAATGGAGAATATCCATACAGCATTTTAAATTCTTCCGGATTGTCGCTGCTTCCGTAATCGGCAATCCAGTTCCAGCCAATCGTAAATTTATGGAAACGAAGCATGTCCATCACGCCAACTGCCGGAAATGCAACCTTAAATAATTCTGGCCGCTGGTTCATCACAGCGCCGACGAGCAAACCTCCGTTGGACCCACCCTGTATGGCTAAACGTTCCGCAGAGGTATATTTTTCCTTGATCAGAAACTCTGCCGCCGCGATAAAGTCATCAAAAACATTCTGCTTTTTTAACTTCATTCCCTGCTCGTGCCATTTTTCGCCATACTCACTTCCACCTCTCAAATTAGCCTGAACAAATATTCCACCTTGATTTAAAAACGGAATACGAGTAGGACTGAACGCGGGCGTCAGGCTGATATTAAATCCACCATACCCGTATAAAATCGTTGGATTCATCCCGTCCAGCTTCAAGCCTTTTTTATAAGTAATGAAGGCTGGAATCTTTGTCCCGTCCTTGCTTGGATAAAAAACCTGCTTAGTTTCATAATCCTCCGGCTTGAAGGAAACTTCAGGCTCACGAAAAACGGAGCTTTTATGAGAAGCAATGTCATACCTAAAAATTGTTGGCGGATAGTTGAAAGAAGTATACGTATAGAATACAAACGTATCCTCTTTTTCACCACCGAAACCGCCAACCGTTCCTAACCCGGGCAACTGCACTTCGTTTTCCAGTTTTCCTTTCAAATCATAAACATATACTCTTGATGTCACATCCTTGGAATAAGAAGCAAAAACCTTCCCGCCCGCCGTTCCGGCACCTTGCAGAGGCTCTGGTTTTTCCGGTAAAAATGTCTTCCAGCTTTTCGATTTACTTTCATAAACCATCACTTTTCCATTGGGCGCATTTTCATTGGTTTCTACTAAAAATCCACCGTCGATATTTTCAATGATGTTATAGCTGAAATCGGTAATCTCTTCCTTGATCGGCGTAAATTTCGTTTCGCCTTTTTTCATAACCCATAAGCCATTTCCATCTTTCCCTTTTCCGCGGTCACTCACATAAAGTGCTGCAAATTGTTCGTCCTCGGTCGTGCTGACCGTATGAAATCTTTGGCCATTAGCCGGATCTTCAAATATTAATTTATCAGCTGACTGCGCAGTACCGATTTTGTGATAAAATACCTGATGATTTTCATTTTTAGCAGCCAAAGCACTTCCTTCCGGTTTTGGATAACTGCTGTAATAAAAACCGTCGCCCTGCCAGGCAGCTCCTGAAACTTTCACCCATTCCACTTTGTCCGATAACATTTTCAGGGTTTTCATATCCATCACCTGATATTCCTGCCAATCAGATCCGCCTTTTGAAAAACCCAGAACTGCATGATTTCCATCTTTTGAAAGTTCGAAAACCGTCAATCGGGTTGTACCGTCTGCCGAAAGTTTATTGGGATCAAGTACGGTTTCGGGAGTTCCGTTCAAGCCCTTTTGACGATACAAAACAGCCTGATTTTGCAAACCGTCGTTTTTGTAAAAATAAAAATAATCTCCCTTTTTTGAAGGAGCAGAATATTTAGGATAATTGTAAGCTTTTTCCAAATCCGTGAAAATCTTGCCTTTGAAAGGGATTTTATCCAGATAGCCGAACGTTACTTCATTCTCGGCTTTCACCCAGGCAGCTGTTTCTTGTGAACGGTCGTCTTCAAGCCAGTGATAAGGATCCGAAACCTTTGTTCCGTGATATTCATCTATATGCTCAACCTGATTTGTTTTGGGATAGGTTATTTTCTGAGCGGAGCCATCAGTACCGATCAAGGTCGCAGTAAGTGCAGTCATTCCTAAAAATTTATAATTCATATATTTTGTTTTATTATGATCTAAACAAGCTGAATACCCTTTGTATTACCAATTGATAAGATTAATTCGTTTTATTTAAAGTTTTATACGACCTTAAAGTAAAAAAACACATTTTAATTATTTTAATCGAATTAAAGTTACTTCACGAAGTTAATAACTGCGTGGAATATATAGTTTCATACAACCCGATACAAGCATTCTCCCGGTCAAACCCTTATTTATGAAAAAATGACGCGGCACTGTGTATCATACCTGACGTTAATCTTACTGGTTCTGAACGTGGCTCTCTTTGCCCGTCCTTGCATTGCGGCCAATCCTATCCCCACACCTGTAGCTAAGGCCGGCGTGCTGGACCTTCGAAATATCGATCTGGAAAATTTCACTATACCAATCGACGGACAGTGGAAGCTGTACTGGAAACAATTAAAAAAGCCAGGATCTCAGGAAACTTATCATGAAATTTCAAAATTCCCCCAACTTTGGAGTAACACACTTTGGAAAGGTAAATTTTTACCTCCGCAAGGATTTGCGACGTATGAATTAATGATTCTTTTACCGAGAGAAAAGCAGCAACTTGCCTTCAATATCCGGGATATGTATAGCGCCTACACCTTATATGTGAATGGGAAACTAATCGCATCCAATGGTATTCCGGGCGTCAGTAAAGAAACTACTGTGCCTTATTGGTCGACTCAGGTAAAACCATTTCCATCAGCTGACACACTTCATTTAGCATTACAAATCGCGAATTTTCACCACTCAAAAGGAGGAAACGCCAAATCAATTGAGATCGGCTCATTCAGTTCGCTCCAAGCCGACAGTAACCTGGATTACGCATTCGATTTTCTGCTGACCGGCTGTATGGTTATGGGCGGTCTGTATTTTTTAGGATTATATTTGCTGGGCCGTCAGGATAAGGCTACACTCTATTTTGCTCTGTTTTGTTTTTTTTATAGTTACCGGATCATTGGCGCCGGCGATTATGCCATCCATTCCATTTTCCCATCGCTAGACTGGCATCTTGCCATTCATTGCGAATACATATCGCTCTTTCTTGCTGTGGCGATGTTTGCCCTTTATACCCGAAATCTTTATTGGGATGACACACCCCACAGAATCATTTTCGTAATGACCGGTATTTGCTTCGCGCTGGCTGTTATTACTTTGATTTCTCCACCCATTTTATTTTCGAAACTCATCAATCCCTTTATAGGATTATTGGTATTTTATATCCTGTTCGCTACATGGATCTATATAAAGGCATACAGGAACAAGCGTATCGGAGCAACATATGCATTAATAAGCACCGGAGCAATTTTTATAATTTTCATCGCGCTGATTCTTGCATATTACGACGTCACTTATCCTGAAAAATTAGCGCTGTTCATTGGCTATCTCGGGTTTTTCTTTTGCCAGTCACTGATCCTCTCCTTCCGTTTCGCTTACACTCTGAAAAAAGCAAAAGCAGACGCAGAAATGGGACTGAAAGTAAAAAGCGAGTTTTTAAGCACAATGAGCCATGAGATCAAGACGCCGCTTAATGCTGTGGTCGGAATGACACATTTGATGATCAGGGAAGCGCCGAGGCCAGATCAAAAACAGCACCTCGACGTACTTCTTTTTTCTGCCAACAATTTACTTACAATCGTCAATGACATTCTAGATCTCAACACGATCGAGGAAGGAAAAATACAATTTATCGAAGCACCGTTCAATATCGCAGAAATTGCCTCAAATATTATATCCGCCTATAAAATGTCAGCCACAGACACGGGTATTGACCTGATGCTAAAACTTGATAATGAATTGCCTGCCAAAATATCCGGTGATGCAAAAAGGATCTCGCAGATCACTGGTAATCTGGTCCAGAATGCGATTAAATTTACAAGCAAGGGTTGGGTCAGATTAGAGGTTTCAATTTTGAATAAGCATGAAAAAGAGATTACCCTGAAAATTTCCGTGCAGGATACGGGCATTGGTATAGCGAAAGAAAAGCAGAAATTAATTTTCGATCAGTTCACTCAAATTGAATCTTCCACCACACGCGGTTTCGGCGGAACCGGATTAGGCCTCGCCATCAGCAAGCGTCTGCTTGAACTGCAGGGATCAGAATTACAGCTTAAAAGTGAAGAAGGAAAAGGATCAGATTTTTATTTTGTCCAGACCTTCCCGATTCTGGAAGAAGATAAAAAACAGCAGCAAACATCAACTGAAAATATTAATGAGAAACCTCTTAAAGGCGTAAGGGTACTTATTGTAGAAGACAATCGAATGAACGTTCTTGTTGTTCAGAGTTTTTTGAGAAGATGGGGAGCGGAGTCGGATGTATCTGTTAATGGCCAGGAAGCACTTGATCATTTTGACGTGACACGCCATCAAATTGTCCTGATGGATTTGCATATGCCGGTATTGGACGGTTATCAGGCTACGAAACAATTACGTGAGCGTGGAGAAACTGTTCCCATCATTGCATTGACGGCAAGTCTGGCTCCTGATGTAAAACAGGACATGTTCAGCATTGGAATGACAGATATAGTATCCAAGCCTTTTAATCCGGATCAATTATTGAGTAAGATTCTTGATCAAACTGTGAAGTCATAAAAACGGGTGAAAAAAGATAATTCTTCACCCGGTATCTGCCTATTTTAGTATGTCAACAACAAGCCCGCTTTCTGCTCCTCGCTGGTGATAGATTTTTTGCGTCGCCTTTATAAAATCCTTTTCCTCCGCTTTGTAAATGTTGTCTACATATTTCTGAGGATTTCGGTCAAATAACGGAAAAACCGTGCTTTGAACCTGCACCATAATACGATGGCCTTTCTTGAAAGTATGCAGCACATCCTGCAAACGAAACCCAATATCCGTCAGTTTATCAGCAACAAGCGGTTCAGGCTTTTCAAGACTATTACGGAAACGCGCCCTTACAATTTCGCTTCTTACCATTTGCTGATAACCCGCCATAACAACATTTGGATTCGGCTGAAAAGGACTATTTTTCTCGTCGTCAGGATAGACGTCAATTAATTTCACAAAAAAATCAGCGTCTGTACCCGAAGTACTGATTTTCAACTGTGCCATTATTTCACCACCCAAAGTTAAATCCTCAGTCAAAACTTCGGTTTTAAAAACCAGAACATCGGGGCGCGTCGAGGCAAAACGCTGGTCTTCTGACATATACTCAAACGGAGTAAAGCCAGACATCTGCTTATAATTCGTAGTATATGGAACCGGTTTTAACGGATCGCTCACATACTCCGAATATGATTTTACACTTGCGGGAGCATCAAAACCTAACTTACCATTGGTTTGAAAATATAGTTTTTTCTTCTCTGCACTGGCGGCAGGCCATTTATCAAATGTCTTCCACTCCTTTTTCCCCGTATCAAAAAGATAAGCTTCCGGCAAGCCTGTCTTGCCATCACCCGGGCCTTTTAGAAAATGATCGAAAAATCTCCCTTCAATATTGTTTTGGTAAAAAGTTGCAATACTGTCTCCGAAATAAATATCGTTGTGAAAAGTATGTCCGGTTTCTCTGCTCCACCTCCCGTGCCCAAATGGACCAACAACCAGAGTATTATAAATACCCGGATTATTTTTCTCAATTGTCTTATAGGTATTTAACGGACCATAAAGATCCTCTGCGTCAAACCAGCCGCCAACTGTCATAAATGCATGTTTCAAGCCTTTAAGGTGAGGAAGTATATCTCTTTTTTTCCAGAAGTCGTCTTTATTTGGATGATTTACAGTTTCCTGCCAGAAAAAATTCTTGGAGTAATATTTATCAAAATTCCTCAGCGGACCCAGATTTAGATTAAACGTATACCCATCCGGTTCAGGCTTGATGAAATCATTTGTAAACCATGAAGCGTCAGTTGGGGAGTCGGGCTTAATGCCAAAAACTGGAAATGTCAGGTAATAACCTTGTGTAAAAACACCGTTATGGTGAAAATCGTCATGAAAAAAATCGGCAATCGGAGCTTGCGGCGAGGATGCTTTCAATGCCGGATGATTGCTCAAAGCACTGGCAGTTGTATAAAAACCTGGATAGGAAATCCCCCATTGCCCTACTCGTCCATTATTATCAGGAATATTTTTCAGAAGCCATTCAATTGTATCGTATGTATCAGAGGCTTCATCAACGTCCGTTTTATTTTTCTTAGAATCAATATGCGGAGTCATATTCGTCCAGATGCCTTCACTTTTGTACCGCCCCCTGACATCCTGATAAACAAAAATATATTTTTCATGCATAAGAGCGGTACTAGGCCCCAAACGAGCCGGATACAAGTCATCACCGTAAGGCGCAACGCTGTAACAAGTTCTTTGCATCAAAAAAGGATATTTGTTTGATGCAGCCGCATCTTTTGGCGAATATACAATTGTGTGCAGCTTTATACCGTCCCGCATCGGAATATCGAATTCCTTTTTTAAATAATTATCCTTTACAAAGGTTTCCTGTGCCGGTGCCTGCTGCGCATGCAGAGTCCCAGATATCAATAGAAAAGTTAAAAACAATAAATTTATCCGCATAAAATTGGCCCTTATTTTCTTTTGTAATAATTAAGATTAATACTCGTTGCCTGACCAATTTCTCCGAGGGTGTAAAAACCATTAGCTTCACGATCGAAGCAAATTGCCTCTCCCTGGGGTTCAGGTGCAAGAAGCATCTGTTTTTTTGGTGATTTAAGTAAAGTCTGACCTACGGTTTCGCCGGAAGCTCTTATCCAATAAAACGCAGAAGTATAATTTCTTATCAATATTTCACCGCCATTAACTGAAATACTTCCTCCTGTTGTAAAAACAGCAGAAGGAATTACGCCAAGCTTTTCGGCAACCACAGTACCTGAGGTAGATTGAGGATAAGCAAGTCGGTATAAGCCCGCTTGATTCATTTCTTTTGAAACGACAAAAATGTCTTTGGTTATAGGATCCAATAAAAGCGTTTCAGCGTCACGCGGGCCATCGGGATAACTAAATGTTATTTTTTCCATTCCGCTTTGGCTGAATGACTCATTTATCGCACTGACCTCGGGAACCCTGTAGATGATATTGGTTGAAGTCATCGGAGGGTTGTTATTCCCGATTTCACCGATATACAAATACTTAACCCCATCAATAGGCCCGGGACCACTTGCCAAATCTTCCCAGTCATGGTTCGAGGAACCCGGTATATTGAATTCCTTAATGGATTTCCCGTCCTTACTGATCAAGTACAGTGAGTTGGGCCGGCCAGAGTCCTGCAAAGTCCACAGGAAGCCATCCATGGAGAAACTATTTGCCAAACCTGAGGCCTCATCGATAATTCCGGGCTGTAAAGGGAATTGCTGTGGAACCGTTTCAAAGTCAATCGATTCTCCGGTATCTGGATTCACTTCAGGATCGCCGCAAGCACTCCAAAAAATTACAAAGCTTGTGAATACTAAAAAATTTTGCAGTAAGAACCTGAATTTATATAATTTCATAAAAAACGTTTCATGTTACATTTAGTAAAAATACGTACTTTTGCGGCATTTATTATCAGGCAGTTTCTTTATATCAGTATTAAAATAATTATATGTTACGTACACATACCTGTGGTGAGTTAAGCTTAGAGCATGTAAATCAAGATGTTGTGTTGTGTGGTTGGGTTCAGAGAATCCGTGATAAAGGAGGAATGGTATGGCTCGATTTACGTGACCGGTATGGTTTAACACAACTTCTTTTTGAAGAAGGAAAAACACCACCGGAGGTATTGGAAACAGCTCGTTCTTTGGGACGTGAATTTGTGATCTCCACAAAAGGTGAAGTAATCGAGCGCCTTTCCAAAAATGATAAGATAGCAACTGGTTCAATTGAGATCCGTGTTTCAGAATTATCAATTCTGAATCCGGCTAAACTTCCTCCATTTTTAATTGAGGACGAAACGGACGGAGGAGATGATATACGCATGAAATATCGTTACCTGGACTTGCGTAGAAATACAGTTCGTAAAAATCTTGAACTCCGCCATCAGGTAGCTCGTCATACACGTGCTTATCTTGATGATTTAAATTTTATCGAAGTGGAAACGCCGGTTTTGATCAAGTCGACCCCCGAAGGTGCACGTGATTTTGTTGTGCCCAGTCGTATGAATCCAGGTGAATTTTACGCATTACCACAATCGCCGCAGACATTTAAGCAGCTTTTGATGGTTGCAGGATTTGACCGTTACTATCAGATTGTTAAATGTTTCCGTGACGAAGATTTACGTGCGGACCGTCAGCCGGAATTTACTCAGATTGACTGTGAAATGTCATTTGTGACACAAGAAGATATATTAAATACTTTCGAAGGTTTGATCCGCAATCTTTTCAGCAAAGTAAAAGGATTAGACTTGCCGGAAGTACCGCGCATGACTTATGCAGATGCAATGCGTCTGTACGGTTCTGACAAACCGGATATTCGTTTTGACATGAAGTTTGTCGAATTAAAAGGGAAAGATCAGGATCTTACCTCGGGAAAAGGCTTTGGAGTATTTGACGATGCTGAACTTGTTGTCGGTGTCTGTGCACCTGGCTGTGCGGTATATACCCGCAAACAAATGGATGAATTGACGGATTGGGTTAAACGTCCGCAGATTGGCGCAAAAGGTCTTATTTACGTTCGCTACAATGAAGACGGATCGGTAAAATCGTCCGTTGATAAATTTTATTCGGAAGAAGATCTTAAAAAGTGGGTTGCTGCATTCGATGCAAAGCCGGGCGATTTGATACTTATTATTTCAGGACAAGCCGACAAAGCCCGCAAACAATTGAATGAAGTTCGTCTGGAAATGGGCTCCCGTCTCGGTTTCCGTAATCCGAATGAGTTCCGCGCATTATGGGTTCTCGACTTTCCGTTACTTGAATATGGAGAAGAAGAAAACCGCTGGTTCGCGATGCACCATCCATTTACAAGTCCTAAACCGGAAGATATTGCACTGCTCGCAACCGATCTTGGTCAGGTGCGCGCAAATGCTTATGACATGGTTATCAATGGTGTAGAAGTTGGTGGTGGTTCCGTTCGGATTTTCGAACGTGATTTGCAGCAGCAAATGTTTGAAATTCTTGGATTCAGTCAGGAAGAAGCGCAGGAACAATTCGGGTTTTTGATGAATGCGTTCGAATTCGGCGCACCTCCTCATGCAGGTATTGCTTTCGGATTTGACCGTTTATGTTCAATTTTTGGTGGCATCGACTCCATCAGAGATTTTATTGCTTTCCCCAAAAATAATTCCGGACGTGACGTAATGATTGATTCGCCGTCTACAATTGAGGAAAAACAATTAAAAGAGTTGTCAATAAATGTAGTTCCTTTGAAAACAACGTAGAATTACGAAATTCTATCAAACGACTTTCAATTTTAATATCTTTATGTACTTTTGAGAAGATTCTCAGATCCTATCAAAGTATATAAAGGTGTTTCATAGAATCTAATAAACATTTACGCACATTACATGTACTTCTCCTTGCTTCGAAAATCCATTTTCTCGGGTATCTTATTTTTATCTTTTGCACTGGTTCATAATGAGTCGTATGCTCAAAATATTGACCC
Organism: Dyadobacter koreensis; assembly: GCF_900108855.1. Taxonomy (GTDB): domain Bacteria; phylum Bacteroidota; class Bacteroidia; order Cytophagales; family Spirosomataceae; genus Dyadobacter; species Dyadobacter koreensis. Next base: position 219,776 of record NZ_FNXY01000002.1, on the reverse strand, counting down.
TAACTCCATCTCCAATGAGCAGGCATTAGAGTTTTATAAAAGAGCGAAGGCGAGCGGTCTTACAGATATGGCAATTGAACAGGCTGCCTTGGAAAAGGGATATACACTGGATCAAATCAGTGCTATGAGGAATCGATTGCAGCAAGCACAAACTTCTGCTCCAACAGGGCCAGACAGAAGCGGTACAGATGAAAGCAGAAGACAAATCGCTGATTCCATGCTGGTAAAGGCAAAGCCAGTATCCGCTCTCCCAAATTCAGACAGCGTTAAACAGGTTTTTGGAGCTTCTTTTTTTTCAAGTTCATCTATAAGTTTTGAACCAAATCTCAGAATTGCCACACCCAAAAATTACATATTGGGGCCAGACGATGAATTGGTTGTAGACATTTACGGAAATTCAGTTGATAATTTTCGGTTAAAGATAAGTCCGGAAGGAACTGTTAAAATGTTGAATCTTGCACCTGTACAGGTTAACGGTTTGACTATTGAACAAGCCTCTGAAAGAATTGTAAATAGACTAAGATCCGCATATTCAGCACTTAATCGGCCTGGTGGAGGGACATATTCGACTATTACCCTAGGAAATGTCAGGAGTATTCAGGTGATGATAACCGGAGAAGTAACACGTCCGGGATCTTATACAATTTCATCGCTTGCCACTGCATTTAATGCACTTAATCAGTCTGGCGGACCAAATAATAATGGTTCATATAGAAGCATAGAGATTATCCGAAATAACAAAACGATACGCACAATAGATTTGTACGGCTTTTTAGTTGATGCGAATCTGAAAGATAATATCACTATGCAGGATCAGGATATCATCCTGGTTAGGCCTTATTCGAAGAGAATTGAATTATTTGGAGAAGTAAAACATCCCGCATTGTTCGAAGTAAAAGATGGTGAGACGCTGAAAGACATGATTCGATACGCCGGCGGCTATACTCCAACTGCATATTCTGCTTCTATTCAATTTAGAAGAAATACAGGCAAAGAGCTTATGGTTGGCTCCGTTCAGGAAACTGAAGTCGCAAATTTCATTCCTCAAAACGGTGATGTTTTCAAAATTGGAAAAATTCTCAACAGAATAGAAAACCGGGTTGTTATCGAAGGCGGAGTTTTCAGAGACGGTGAATATCCAATTGACGAGCAGACAAATACCGTTAAAAAACTGATAACAAAATCAGAGGGCTTGCGAGAAGATGCTTTTTTAAATCGCGCAATTATTGAACGCAAAACAGCAACGCTTCGCCCTGAAATTATTTCTTTCGATCTTGGAAAGCTGATGAATGGAGAAATTGAAGATATAGTTTTAAAACGCGAAGATCATATCTATATTAAAACAATTGATGAGCTTAAAGAAAATTATGATTTAACTATTCTGGGTTCGGTAATCAACCCAGGAACAATCAATTATCATGATGGAATTACCGTAGCTGATGCCATTTTTAAAGCAGGTGGATATACAGAGGGAGGTATTCCCTATAGAATTGAAGTATCAAGAAGGATAAAAGGAGATACTGCAAATATTCCACAGTCTCAAAATGTACGTATTTTTTCATTGGAGGTCAGCGAAAATCTGACATTAAATGAGGAAGATCAGAAATTCAAATTGTCTCCCTTCGATGTGATTTATGTACGCAAGTCACCGAGATATGAGCCGCAAAAGGCAGTTACAATTTTAGGAGAAATTATGTATCCAGGTACATATACAATATTAAACAATTTTGAAAGAATTACCGACCTTCTTCCAAAAGCAGGAGGCTTGAAAGCAGAAGCATACATAAGCGGAGCGAGATTTTACAGAAATAAAGAATTGGTTGCCGTTGATCTTAAAGCAATTATTCAAAAACCATCACTTTCTGCAAATCTTTTATTGCAAACGGGTGATACATTGTTGATTCCAACAAAATCGGAAACAGTTAGAATTAAAGGTGGTGTCCAAAATCCATCAATTGTAAATTTTGATCCTCATTTTTCATTCCGGGAATATATCTCCCAGGCAGGTGGATTTGCTGAATATGCCTGGAAAAGCCGGATTTATGTTTCATATCCAAACGGACGCACGTTCAGAACTAAAAAGTTTCTTTTTTTCAAATCATATCCGAAAATCGAATCTGGATCTGTTTTGACAGTGCCGGTCAAAGATCCACAAAAAGAACGCCAAATTAGCCCGTCAGAACGAATAGCTATTATATCACTGGTTACTACTATTTCGTTAGCTCTGATCAGTTTATTTAGATAAACCACAGTTACTTAATCTGAAGAAAACTGTACAGATACAATTTAATCATGAAGGAAGATATAATTAAGAAAACACCGCCAGAAGCAGATATCCTGGAACGGTCAGTACTTTTCCTAATTTCCTTATTTAAGAGAAATTTAAAAAAAATCATTATCGCCGGTTTTATTGGAGGTGTTTTAGGCGGTGCGATTACCTATTTATTGCCCAAGAAATTTACAGCAAAAGCTGAATTGCTTCCTGAATACAAAGAAAGCCGGTTTTCAGGATTTAGCTCATTGGCAAATCTTGCTGGAATTGACCTGGCTAATTCATCTGAAAGCGATGCCATTCGTCCCGATTTATATCCAAATATTCTGCAGAGTACACCTGCGATTATTCATCTTTTAAAACAGCCTGTAAAGACAGTTGAAAATAAGCAATTTCCAAATCTGCTTAGCTATCTTGAAAGTATAAATAAGGAAAAGGAGAAATCTCAAATTGGTGCTATTCTAGCTAAAACCGTAGATACATCGGTGCTCAACTTTAGTAAGGATGAGATTAGATTAATTCAAAATTTAAAATCCTCTCTTACAACTAATTTCGATAAGAAGACTGGTATTATTTATATCGGTGTAGAAATGAGAGATCCTGTTATTGCTGCGGCAACTCTTTCAGAAGCAATACAATATTTGTCGGATTATGTCTCTGGTTATCGTTCCAAAAAAAAGCATGATGAATCTGAATTTATTAAATCCAGAGTACAAGAAGCTAATAATCAACTCAAAAATGCAGAATATGCCCTTCAGCGTTACAGAGATAATAATAGAAATGTATTCAATAATGTAGCAAAAATTGAGGAGCAAAAATTACAATCGAATTACATCCATTCACAAAACCTTCGTAATGATTTATTAAACCAATTAGAAAAGGCTACGCTTGCTGAAAAAGAAGGACGGCCAATAATTCAAATTCTCGAACCCCCAATTGTTCCAGTAAAGAAAAGCAGTCCAACAAGAATAATTTATGCAATCGTTGGCGCCTTTGTGTTTTCTATACTAACACTTGTTACTTTATCCATAAGAAATAAGTAACTGAATGAAGTTAAACAAATCAATAATTAACTTCGGCTGGCTATTTATCAGCTCAATAGCCATTAAAGGTCTTGGCGTACTCAGAGAATCTATTATAGCTTACATGATAGGAAATACTATCGAGTTTGCAACCTTTAATACACTAAGGTCAATCGTTGATTTTTTCCTGGCTTTTGTAATAGGAGTTCCGGTTATGGAAAGCATTTTAGTTCCTAAGTATGCAGGATTATATCTTCAAAACAAGACGATCAATTTTCAACCGATCTGGAACCAAACATTACTTTTTTCCAAATATTTATTTCTTTTATCGGTTATCCTTCTGTTTTTTGTATCTTATCTTAAAACTGACATTTATGATTTAGATTTGGTAATTTGGGTACTATTGTTTTCCTCCTATCTGGCAATCAACTTGTCAAATAGTGTTTTGTTTTCGTTGCAAAAGACAATTGGAAATTTCCAAAAATACTCAACACAATCATTTTTAAATGCAGTCTTTACTTTAATTATAATTTTTTTATCAATTGGACAGCTAGGGCTAAAATCCATTTTAGTTGCCTCCATCTTTGGTATTCTCTTTTCTAATTTCCTTTTAAAAAGAGGCTTAAATTCAAATTTCAACAAAACAGAAAAATCTAGGGTTGAGCATTTAATCAAGTTAAAAGATATTAACTTCCATCGTCTCATCTCTGTGAATCATGCAATTTTCATTGGATTTACGGGCAGGCTTTTAATCAGTTTTGAGAACGATTATCAAATTAATTATTATCAATATTCTTTTATAATCATTTCCTCATTTATGCTAATGATTGTATCCAATATAGCTTCAATAATTCTTTACAGATCATCCGTTTCTGACTCCTCATCCCTTAAAAAAACAATTCTTTTGACCTTCTTGATAGCAGTATTAGCTAATACAGCGCTATACTTCTTCGGGAATTACATAATTAGCATTCTATATGAAAGAGGGCAGTTCAATGACCGAGATACGCAGAGTGTTTTTGAATTTTTAAAAATATTTCTTATTCCCTATACGTTTTTCTCCATTACTCAGGTAATGATTCAGCCATTTCTAAAAGTGCATTCAGAAAATAATATGTTATTGGGGAATGTTGTAAAAAGAACCGGACAAATAATTTTCATTACCATTGCTATAAGCCTAATGGTCGGATTCTCCCTTTCAAATTATAAAATTGCAGTTCAGGTTCTTTTGTACACATCTTCACTATCAATATTTGTGTACTTGTCGAAAAACTTGAAAAAGTTAAACACGGAAAATTTTAATAAACATACTATACGATGAAAATTATAGCCCGAACCATCCTGGGACTTGGATTTAATCCAATTCAGCTCTTTAACTCTTTAAAGGGAATCCCTGCGTTCATTAGTGACTATATCAAGATATCTAATGCCAAGAGCGAATATCCAAAATTTGGGGAGATAAGTATTTCTCCGTTTTTAGGTGATCGGTATGAGCAAGGTGGTGATATGAAAAGCGTGTATTTTCAGCAAGATTTATTTGTTGCTCAGCAAGTATACAAAAATAATCCGGTCAGACATCTAGATATTGGGTCTCGAACGGATGGCTTCGTGGCTCACATTGCTACCTTTAGAGAAATTGATGTCGTCGATATCCGGGCCATTAATAGTATTGTCCCAAATATTCAGTTTCGACAGTCAGATATGATGAAAAAGCCAGATCAAACTTTATACGACAAATATGATTCAATATCTTCTTTACATGCGATTGAACATTTTGGTTTGGGCAGGTATGGAGATCCGATTGATCTTGATGGACATATTAAGGCCATAAACAATATTTTTGGCTTATTGATCAATAAAGGCCTGTTCTATTTCGCTGTCCCGATTGGTACTCAACGGATCGAATTTAATGCGCATCGAGTTTTTGCTGTCAAATACCTCCTAGATATTTTTAAAGATAAATTCGTTGTAGAATCTTTCACATACATAGATGATAATAAAAATATTTTCATGCATCAGGATCTCAATCCTGAACAAGTTGAAAATAACTTCGGATGCAAATACGGGTGTGGGATATTCATTCTGAGAAAGATATAGTTTAGTCAATGGCCTACTCCCGGATACTTCTTCGATAACAAATTATTATTCCCCAAATTCATTACAAAATGGCAGGACAATATAAATGGTATCTGATACTGCTATTTTTTCTTGCAACAACATTGTTACTTCAGGTTTGTGCTAGGTATCAATACTTACCAATTACAAACCATTTTGTATACGATTCCTATACTTATGAATTAAGGGTATTGTATGAAAGAAATATTGACACTTTTGCAGACGCTTTCACATCGTTGAATAGCTTGTTCTATAGAATAGGCCCCTTTATATTTATTTTGATAAACACAATCCTATTACTATGCTGTGTTTATTTATGTAAGGTATTTGCGGTAATTTCTGAAAAATCTGTTTCTCTTGCGCGGTTTATAATTGTTTTCAATCCCTATTTGCTCATCGGAGCAGTTGGTCCAAACAAGGAGACCTTTTTAGTATTTCTTTCGTTATTATGCTTCTACTTATACTTTCAAAGGTTGCAAACACTCAAATTCCTAGCGTTTATGGTTGCGGTCTCAGCCTTATTTGTTCGCCCGGTATTTGGTTTAACTTTGATAATCACGATCTTAATCACCCCACTAACATATGCAGTCAAAAATCCTGTTAACGTGTTTTTGATTATACTACTTGGATATTTTACAATTAATTCGATTCCACCGATCAACATATTCATAACAGAATTTCAAGGTGAAGAGTTGTATTCATTTCAAACGTCAAACCTTTATGAAATTGCTCTTTTTTTAAAGGTTATGAACCAAAATCCAATCCTTCAATTTCCAGCTTTTGCGATAAAAACATGCTTAATTCTTTTTACACCCATAGTCAGGCCAAATTCTTTTTTTTCTATTCCATACCCTATCTTGGATGTAGGCTACACCTTAATGGCATACGCTCTATTTCCTTGCAACTTTGCTCTTATTATTACATTTTTAAATAAAAAAATTGTCTCACTAACTGCCGTCAATAGGGAAACACAAATTCTTTTTATCTATACTTTAATAGGAATACTGACCACGATAATTAATTCCAACATCACTTTTCGCTATATCTTTCCGTACTCTCCAATGATTGTTTCCCTATTTTACTTACATTCTTTGAAGATTAGAAACCGAATATTAATACTATCACTCTGCTTAATAATTTTGACTTTTACTATAACACTGATATTTTTAAAAAGAGATTTCGAAATGGACAATTCTATTATTCCTCAGTTCATGTCTTGGTTTTAATTATAAATTAAAGTTTGAAATAGTTCATTTCACACAAATTGTTTCTCACTTTCCAATCGTCAAATACACACTACAATGGATAAATTCATAATTCTTTTTCTATTGCTACACTTGAATGGTTTTGGACAGAAAACTACATCTGAAAGTAAACAAACTCTCAACCAAAAGGATTTGCAGCGAAAGTATTCTGATAAAAACAAAAGAGTTAATAACTTTACCCCCATCCTTAACATGAATGAGTTGAGAATGGGAAACGCAGATACAGCGGAGGTAGTCTACATCAATGATGGAACTAAGTCAGGGATTTTCAGATATAACGACAAAAATACAAGGTCAAAAGATGACAGTTCAATGGTTATCGTTGTTGGAAAACGAAGATACGAAAGAGAATATCTATCAATTAAGCCGGAATTTTTTGGCGCCAATGCCAATGATGATAAAGATGATGGTCCATCAATTCAAAAAGCTTTAAATATCGCCACCGAACGAGGTTTGAAAGTAGTATTTTCAGAAGGTACCTACATTACGTCAATAACATTAGTACCAAAAATAGTAGTACCCGGACCCGTATTTGCCTATAGATTAACTTTGGAAGGGGCTGGATCGGGTTTAACTAAAATAAAAGCTATACACGAGCAAGACATTCTGCGAATGATCAAAGGACAAAAATCGTTTACAGGAAGAGAAAGTAATGTATTGATAAAAGATTTAGAACTTGATGGAAATGCAAAAGCAGCTCATTGCATTAATGCAAATCATATCGCGAACTTTAAAATAATTGATTGTAAACTTACCGGGGCTACACAATCTAATCTTAAAATTGGTGAGGGGATTTCAGAAAATTTCGGGATAGATATTATTAGGTGCTACAGCGGTGGTAAATCTGTCAATGAAGGACACAACAATGCGGGAGTAGAGTTAATTAATTGCCGATATACGTACATAGACAGGTTAACGACTGATGGGTCAAAATTCGGTATTTATATGGATGGGTCAGATAAAGGATTCATTACTAATTGTCACTTAGAAGGCAGTAAAGTAGCGGCAATTCGTATAACGGGAACAGGAGGAGGCGAGCATAAGATTAGTAATAACATGCTTATGCCGTACGTGCAGTATGAGCCATCAGCAAAATTTGATGGAGAGCTTTTTGGTCTTAAAATAGATGGGTCCAAAGGCGGGGGCAGTGCAAATATAATTTATGGAAATATATTTATCGTACCTGACTCTGCATCTTTACCAATAAAAACAAGCTTAGCAAAAGCCAGTAAAACGCTTAGAGCCAATCCAAATCTTATTATTTCAGGAAATTTAAGTTCAGCAAAAGGATACTTAATTGGCTATGATATATTAACCAACAAAGCTCTGATTCAGACCACAAGCGGTCAGTTTCGAGAAGGTGAAGGTATTACGCAATCAACTACCGGAGGTGTAGCAACTATTGGTAAAATATTCCAATCTTCGAGCAAGGGAATAATGATTAGCGGAAGCTCAGACTCGAACATTATTAGTAACAATCAAATCCGCCTTAATCCCACTATTGGAATCGATTTATCAAGCAATAACAATATTGTTAGTAATAATATTATTGAAGCAAGTACTGGCGTTTCAAAAAATGGAGATTTCGCGATACTCGTTGGAAACATAATAAATTCAAAGAATAGTATTGCCTTAAAAAATATGGGGGGAAAAATTGAATTAAATGCCAATCAATTTAATGGAAAAGTAATCGGCTTACCCGATACTAAGTAGACTCCATCTTCACTGCGATTATCAACTATATCTATATGATTAAAAAAAAGCTTTTCATAGTTGAACAATATCTTTCCTGGAAGGGACATTATAGACAATATTTTGAAAATTTGATTTCCAATGATTTTTTCTACATATACTGTTCATCGAAAAAACAAAGTTACCCAAATTCCACATTTTTAGAGGCGGAGGAAAAAGACTTCAGAACTTTTACTGATTTTATAAAAGGTCGCTTTTTAGATTCCTTTAAAGCTTATTCAAAATTAGTGGATGAAAAACCTTCTGTGGCTCATTTGTTAGAATTCGAACCGTTTTCTTTTTTTTACCTGCTGTTATTTAAGAGAAATCACATTCCACTATTAATAATTACCATTCACTCTATTGAAAGGATGAGATACGCTAACAAATTGAAAGATGCAATATCATATCTTCAAAGATTAGTTTATCAATATACGTTAAGGAAGGCTGCAATGATGGGAGCTACGTTTGTTACTCATTATGAACATCACAGAAACCAATTAATTTCCTTAATAGGAAATAAATATGTAAAGGCAATTTACGTTATCAATTACCCTTGTCCAGAGGTTTCGCACAATAATAATCAGACAAAAAATAATAGTACTGCCAAATTCCTAATCTACGGGCAAATACGAGAAGACAAAGGAATTTTTGAGTTTTTGTCGAATTCGAAAACGTTGGATTTGAATATCACTATTGCAGGTAAAATACATGATCCAAGAATACTAAATCTGAATCACCCAAATTTAGAAATAATCAATAAGTTTATTACCGACGAAGAATTAATCGATCTTGTTCGATCACACAGTTTTATGCTCCTTCCCTATTTAGAAACCTACACAGGTGGGGCCGGAACACTAAAAGACAGTATTGCTTACGGACTACCTATTGTTGCATCTGATATTCCAATTTTTAAGGAAGTAATTCAAAGAGAGAATTTAGGGTTTATTTTCAAAGAGGTAAATGAGATTAAAGCTTTTAGTGATATTACAGATAGTAACAAGTACGATATTTTAAAGTCTAATTGTCTGACGTATGCTCAAAAATATAATTGGGAAAACATGCGCCAACAATACTTTCATCTATATGAGATGTGTATTTCAAAGTCTAGTGATCGTCAACCAACGTAATCCGGACGACCGACTGAAACAGTAAATATTTAATTATGTACCTTCCTCAAATTTTAACATACCATTATCTCATTATTTTTGCTTAATACGATTATATTTGTACGCTTTAAAAGCTAAATACTTTACACACTTAACATTATAAATGGAATTTCCTCTTGTAACCGTCCTATATCCCGTATATAATGACTCTCCTGTTCATATTCATGAAAGCATGAACAGTATTATCAATCAGGATTATTCTAATCTTGAAATAATAATCGTCGATGACAGCAATAAATTATCGAGTATAGAGGCCTTAGATTTTTTCAAATCAGATTCCAGAGTCAAAATTTTAAGAACCAAGCACACAGGAGGACTACCGCAAGCATTGAATGACGGGCTAGCCATGGCTAGCGGCAAATATATCGCCAGAGCTGATGCTGATGACATTCAATTTCCGAACCGTATAAGATGCCAGGTCGAGTTTCTTGAGAAAAACCAATCCATTGGTATTCTCGGGTGTAATATCAACTACATCGATGACCAAGGCAATCATATAAAAATGCGTAATTACCCTGAAACTGATAAGAGTATTCGTAAATACCTACATCTTCGAAACCCTCTTTGTCACAGCGTTGTCATGATTCGGAAAGATATTTTCGACAAGATAGGGACATACAACACAGATTTTAAGAGAGCAGAAGATTACGAATTATGGCTAAGAGCAAGCGCAAATAAAATTGAACTTCACAATCTTCAACAAGTGCTAATGGATTATCGAATGGCAACTGGTGAAAAAAGAGATAAGTTAAACTGGAAAATGAATCTTAAACTTAAAAAGAAATATTTTTCATTTCAATATCTTTTTGAAAGTACCGTTGGAATCCTTTCGATCTATTTATATATCCTCACCCCGATTTCTTTACAAAATTATATTTATAAAAAATTGGCATAGAATCGATACAGAGTCTGGTCGAATTCTCTTTTCACTTACTATATAACTTGCTTATATACAAACTATTAACATAATGAAAATACTAATCACAGGTGGAGCTGGATTTATAGGAAGCCATCTTTGCGACGCACTATTACAAAATAACGAAAATCACATAACAGTACTAGACAACTTGTCCTTGGGCAGGCTTGCCAACATAGAACACTTATCAGGCAACGGTAATTTCGAATTTATTCAAGGCGATATTTTAGATGAAGGATTTGTTTCGGATGTTTTTGCAAAGTCAAATTTCGAGATTGTTTTTCATCTGGCCGCTAATTCTGATATCGCTATCAGCCATACCAAGCCCGAAGTAGATGTGAATAATACCTTTTTAACGACTTATAGAGTTCTCGAAATGATGAGAATTTATGGTGTCCGAAAGATTGTATTTGCATCAACTTCTGCAATTTATGGCGATCCGGCGGGAAAAAAGCTAACAGAAAATTTTGGCCCGTTGCTCCCTGTTTCACATTATGGAGCATCTAAGCTTGCCTCGGAGGCTATAATATCTTCGTATGTTGCAAATTATCAGATTCAGGCATGGATTGTTCGTTTCCCAAATGTTGTAGGAGAAAGAGCTACCCACGGAGCCATTTTTGACTTCATAAGAAAGGCATACAAAAATCATATATTTTTAGAAGTTCTTGGAAACGGCGAACAAAATAAGCCTTATGTCTATGTAAAGGATTTGGTAGAAGCTATTCTTTTTGTTTGGAATAATACTTCTGATCAAATAAATATATTTAATATCGGAGTCGATTCCAGAACAAAAGTTAAAGAAATGGCTGAAATCGTATTAAAAGAAGCAGGGCTCGATCGTGAGATTAGATTTACTGGCGGTAATACTGGATGGATTGGCGATGTTCCGGAGTTTGAATATGATCTTACCAAGATCCAAAATCTTGGATGGAAGGCAAAACATTCTTCAACGGAGGCCGTACGAAAAGCTGTCCAACAGATACTACTTCTTACTCCTCAAATCATTAACTTATGATTGCCGTAATTCTAGCAGGGGGAAAAGGAACCAGACTTGGTCTAGATGATTTACCCAAGCCAATGGTATCCGTAGCCGGAAAACCTTTATTGGAACATCAGCTTCTCCTGTTAAAAAGATATGGTATAAATCAGGTTATTATGCTGACCGGCTATCTTTCTGAAAAAATTGAAGGATATTTTGGAAATGGTTCGCAATGGGATATGCAGGTCAGTTATTGTCGCGAAGATATTCCATTGGGTACTTCCGGCGCTTTGAAACAGTTAGAGCCAAGCTTAAAGGAACGATTTCTTGTTCTTTATGGTGATGTCGTGATGGATTTTGACATAAAACGGTTTCAGGATTTTGACAGACAAGCTCCATCATTAGGATCATTAATCGTCCATCCTAACGATCATCCCTATGATAGTGACTTGGTAGAACGTGAAGGTGACTTAATTACACGCTTTATATCAAAACCGCATCCAGAGGGGCTACTGTATGAAAATTTGGTAAACGCTGCTGTATATATTTTAAGCCCGAAGATTTTTAAGTATATAAAAAGCGATATTTCTTCAGATTTTGGGAAGGATATATTTCCGCTGGTTTTAGACCATGGCGAACGATTACGTGCGTACAATACCCCAGAATATATAAAGGATTTAGGAACACCTGACCGTTTACATAAAGTCGAGAAAGATTATAGTAGTGGAAAGGTTGCCAACTGGAACCGGGGAAATAAAAGACCGGCCATTTTTTTAGACCGGGACGGCGTCATCAATAGAGAGGTCGACAATTTGAGAAGAGTGGAAGATTTCGAAATTTTACCTGGTGTTTCAGATGCAATACGCCGTATTAACCAATCAGAGTACCTTGCGGTTGTGGTTACAAATCAACCCGGTATCGCGAAAGGGTTTCTTAGTATTGAAAAATTAAAAGAGGTTCATAAACTTCTAGAAACAAGCTTGGGTCAAGAAAAAGCTTTCTTAAATCAAATATACTTTTGCCCCCACCATCCAGAAAAAGGATTCGAAGGTGAGGTCGCCGAACTTAAAATATCCTGTGACTGTCGAAAACCTGAGATTGGAATGATCTTAAAGGCGAAAGCTGAGTATAACATTGATTTGTCCAAATCTTTTTTTATTGGTGATACTACGACCGATATCAGGACAGCCAAAAATGCTGGTCTCACCTCAGTATTAGTTGAAACAGGATATGCAGGTAAGGATAAGCGTTATGATGTAACACCTGATTTTGTTGCACCTGGCCTAGGTCATGCTGTAAACTGGATTCTCTCAAATAATAAAAATTCTAAATGATTATATCCCGAACTCCATTCAGAATCAGCTTTGCAGGCGGTGGCAGTGATTTGAAGGAATATTACAGTAATTACGGCGGTGCGGTATTAAGTGTAACGATAGACAAATATGTGTATCTTTCCATGCACCCATACTTCAATGATCAGAAAATATTTTTAAAGTATTCTCATAATGAGTTGGTAGATAAGATTGACGAAATTCAACATAGAATTATTCGTCAGGTATTTACTAATTTAAATATCTCCGGGGTTGACTTTAATTCTAGTGCTGATATTCCGTCTGGGACGGGGTTAGGTTCATCATCTGCCTTCACATCTGGCTTAATAAACCTGTCTCAAGCTTATCTTGGAAGGTTCATTAATAGGGAGGCAATTGCAAAAGCTGCTTGCGAAGTCGAAATTGAACAGCTCGGGGAACCAATCGGAAAACAAGATCAATATGCATGTGCAGTTGGCGGTCTTAATTTCATTGAGTTTAAACAAGATGAACAAGTTGTAATTAACAAAATTCATATTGATATTGACAAACAGAAGGAATTGGAAAGTAATTTGCTCATGTTTTATCTGGGCAATACCAGAAGTGCGAGTGCTATTTTATCGGAGCAGCGTCAAAATATTATTAGCGACGAAAAGAAAAACAATAATCTACACAAGATGGTTAAGCTGGCATATGATCTCCAAAAAGAGTTACAGACAAATAATATAAGCACTTTCGGAGATATATTGCATGCAGGGTGGCTATATAAGAAAGAAATGGCATCGCAAATATCCAATCCTCAAATTGATTTTTACTATGAAAAAGCGCGTGCTGCCGGTGCCGAAGGTGGAAAATTATTGGGTGCGGGCGGAGGTGGCTTCCTTTTATTTTACGTTCAAAAAGAAAAACAAACGGCTGTAAGAATTGCTTTAGCCGAACTTAATGAACTCCCCTTCCGATTTGATTTTAGTGGAAGTACAATAGTTTTTGCAGACCAGAAGTAGATACATATACTATAACATATATAACATGACAGAGAACTTTGTAACAAATTACATTGAAGAACTAAAAGAAACTCTTGATAATTTAGATAAGCAAGAAATCGTAAAGTTCGCATCGATTCTTGAACAAGCCCGACAAAACGGCAATAAAGTTTTTATCTTCGGAAACGGCGGCAGCGGATCAACCGCGACTCATTTTGCTTGCGATATAAATAAGGGTGCGTCATTAGGTAAAGAGAAAAGGCATAAAATTATTGCCCTTACGGATAACATACCCATAATGCTAGCCTACTCCAACGACATGTCATACGATGACGTGTTTGTAGAGCAGTTAAAAAATTTCATTGAAACAGGTGATGTCGTCGTCGGAATATCAGGAAGCGGCAACTCAAAAAATATTATTAAAGCTATTGAATTTGCAAACGGACAGGGTAACACCACCGTTGGTATCACAGGTTTTGATGGGGGAAAATTGAAAAAGCTGGCAACTTACAGTGTTAATGCCAATCGGAATGACATGCAAATTTCAGAAGATATTCACATGATATTGGTCCACTTAATGATGAAGATACTGGAAGCAATTGATTGATAATACCACATTACATCACCTATACACATAAATTAAACTTCCTCATGAAAAGAAGCGTTCTAAAATTAGTCCAACAAGTATTAAATAATTTTAACCTGGCACTAACCAGGCCAAACAACAATTTGGGAAGAGAGAGATATATCAGTCTTTCAGAAAGGATGGACTATACTCGTACTGCAACTTTAGATTTATTAGCTCATGAAATAATAAAAAATAATGTAAAAGGACAGATTGCAGAACTTGGCGTTTTTAAAGGCGAATTTGCTAAATATTTGAATAGAATATTTCCAGACCGTCCTTTACATTTGTTTGACACCTTTGAAGGATTTGATGTCAGAGATGTCGAAAATGAGAAAAAAAATAAATTTTCTACGGGTGATCAAAATTTTTCTGATACAAGTGTGGAGCTCGTTTTAAGCAAAATGTATTCCCCAGATAAGTGTTTAGTTCATAAAGGATTCTTTCCAAATACAACAGCTGGTTTGAGTAACGATTTATCCTTTGCGTTTGTAAGTATAGATGCTGATTTGTACCAACCAATTTATGAAGGATTGAAATATTTTTACCCAAAATTAAGCTCAGGTGGATACATATTTGTCCATGATTTTAACAACCAAGAATATTCAGGTGCAAATAAAGCAGTTCTTGATTTTTGCAATGAGAACAAAATACCTTACACGCCCACAGCAGATGGCTGGGGAAGTGTGGTTATAGCAAAATAGAGGCTGGACAGAGCATAAAATAGATTCTACCTCCTATAAACTATTTTAGTTATCAGCGATTTATTAGACTGTCCATCTTGAATTGCTGTTTTTTCTACTATACACTAATAAATATCTTTATAATGTTACAAAAAAGCTGGTTCAGAAAATTATTTAGGTTCAATCAATACGAACGTGATCAATGGATTATAAAGATCGTGAAACAAATCCCTGACAATTCTCGTGTTTTAGATGTTGGAGCTGGCTCTTGCCCGTATCGTAGCTTATTTAAACATTGTGAATATAAAACACATGATTTTGTTCAGTTGAGATCTGACCAGCTGTTGGGAAAAGATTACGGTCAGATTGATTACGTAAGTGATATCAAAGAAATTCCGGTTCCAGACGCATCATTTGACGTTATCATCTGCACCGAAGTTTTTGAACATATTCCTGAACCAATACCTGTTGTAGCAGAGTTTGCGCGAATTCTCAAACCTGGTGGCAAACTAATACTTACCGCACCGTTACAATCTGGAATACACCAAGAGCCGTATCACTTTTATGGCGGCTATACTCCTTTCTGGTACAAGCACTTTCTCGGAAAAAATAATTTCGCAAATATATCTGTAGAGGAAAATGGTCTTTTCAATCGTTTTTTTGCCCAAGAAGGTATCAGATTTATACGAATGAATCACCCATTCAAAAATATTATCTCCTTCTTATATTTCCCTATTTGGCTTATTCTAACACCTATAATTTTATTAACTGCCATTTTAGCTCCGATATTCGATAGGTATGATAGTGAAAAAAGATTCACAATAGGATATCATGTTCTTGCCGAAAAACTGAAATAACTATAAGATTATTTCATTAAGTCTGATGTGATATATTTGAATATCTTACTTACATTTTATTGAATCCGGTATAAATTAATTATATTTTTCTATTTGAATAAATAACAAGGCACTTTTTTATGGTACAGGCTTTATATTGCAATAAATAATTATAACAATGATTTCATAATTAGAGGTTATTTTTTTATAATTGTATCACTAACACACAACTATCTCCATTTCTATGGACAAAACATTTATTACTAGCCGCACTTACACCCACACGTTACGCAGTAAGACTGCAACAACGAACGAGGTTTTAATCATTACGAGTTATGATTATTTCCTTCAAAAACGCGATCTCGGAATACTTCTAAAATTGTATAAGGAAGTTATTCTGATCCCTTATTCAGACGACGATGATTATTTATTAAATCAAACTGTGAGCCCTCTTCTGGACAAGTTTGAGAAAATACATCTTGTCACAAATCCCCAGCATGACCAACGTAACCGTATAATATATGAGTTGGTTGTTCGTAAAAACAAATCCATAAAAATTACCACCGTTTTCGATTTCTGTGAAGATTACCTTTACAAAGTTTACATTCCTGACAATGTTGGAGAAAGTAATCCTTCGTTGAACTCTTTGCTAACCTTTAAAAGAAGAGTCCGTTATCCTAAAAAGGTGATTGATGTTACAACCTCTGCATTCTTATTTTTGATAAGCCTTCCACTTTGGATTCTTAGCTATATAAGAATAAAAATGCAGTCTCCGGGACCTGTGTTTTTTCGGCAGGAACGCGTAGGAATGAATAACAAGACATTCTACTGCGTTAAATTCAGATCCATGCGTCTGGATGCAGAGTCCAATGGAGCTACTTTTGCTACAAGAAAGGATTCCCGCGTATTTTCTTATGGAGCTTTTATGAGAACCAGTAGAATTGACGAGTTACCACAGATCTATAACATTTTCAGAAGAGACCTCTCTCTTATAGGGCCGCGCCCCGAAAGGCCAGTTTTTACCGAGACTTTTGATGAAACTATTCCTTATTACAATGTCAGACATCAGGTTAAGCCAGGAATTACCGGATATGCACAGGTAATGTATCCCTATGGGAGCGGAGTTTTTGATGCAAGACATAAGTTAATGTACGATTTATATTACATCAAAAATTGGAGCATTAAACTTGAACTCAAAATCATATTGCTTACTGTCTGGGTAATTTTAGGGAGAAAAGGTATATAAAGGAAATTTGTCTTTTAAAAAGCTTTCCATTAATCAATGGAAAGCTTTTTTATTGCCTTAACGTTCAAATAGCTATCAATACCCGAATAGTCAAAAAGGCTGTCGATAAAGTTTACGTACTGAAATAATTTTACATGTTTTAATTTTAAAACTTCTGTTGGATTTGGACCATCTCGTTTTATTAGAAGTTTGACCGTTTTATCGATTAGTTTAATTGAATAATGTATATTAGACCCATAAGAACTTTACTGACAATTTATCATGAGATCAGTAATAAAACTCATATGCATTCTTATACTTAGATGTTAGTATCGAACCATATAATACGCGTTTTCTTTTTTTCGATTTTCACCCTTTTAACCCTAAAACTTAGGGCACAAGATTCTACAATAACCTATAAAGCAGGCCTGTTAGTCGCAAGCTCAAATGACCAAACACCTTTTTGGTTACATGCTAATAAAAGTGGGATGATACCGTTGAACGGGACCTTTGCAAACGGACAATTTGCGTTAAATAAAATATATAACCCAAGCAATCCCCGAGCTTTTCAATGGTCTGCAGGAGTCGAACTTATTACAAATTATGGTAATAAGGCGGACGTATTTTTTACAGATTTATTCGTAGCTGGAAAAGCAGGGCCAGTTGAGCTGATGGTTGGGCAAAAGAAGAATATGACAGGGCTGGTTGACAGTTTGATGACGTCGGGTTCACTTGCTGTATCAGGTAATTCCAGACCAATGCCACGAGTTCAAATCTCAATTCCTGATTTTTTCCCCCTTGCCTTTACGAATGATTTTCTAGCAGTTAAGGCCTCCTATTCAGACGGAATTCTGGATGGTAGCCGTATCGTTTATGGAAGTACGGATTATGTATCGTCAACTTATCTTCATCAAAAATCATTTTATTTAAGAATTGGGAATCATCGCAATAAAATTAACATTTTAACCGGCTTTAATCATCAGGCGATTTGGGGAGGGGAGGACCAAATTATGCCAGTATATAACCTAACCCGTTCTAAGGCATATTGGCATGTGATCACAGGAAAAACGTTGGATTATAAAAAGATCGGCACACACTTTGGCACAATTGACTTAGCTGCGACGTACAAAGATAGAAATTGGAATTATTACATATACCGACAGAATATTTACGAGACGGGTTCTTTGTTTAAAATCAATAATTTTTCTGACGGATTAAATGGAATAAAAATTCAGCGAAATAGCCAAATTTATAAATCTGGAAATCACTTCATAATCAACTCTTTTTTGGTTGAGTTTTTAAGTACACAAAATCAAACTAATACGAATCCTGATTTTGGATTATTAATTTTCGAGAAAGGGAATTATTTCAATTCGCTTATTTACAGTAACGGTTGGTCCTACAAAAATAGAGGTATAGGAACACCGTTAAGTCCGAGTAAAAATCTGACGAACGAAAATTTACCAAAATCTGGTACTGAGTTTACAAATAATAATCGGATTACTGCAGTTCACTCAGGAGTTAGTGCTTCCTGGCTTAATACCGTGATAACCGTTCGCGCAACCTATTCTGTAAATAAGGGAACGTATATAAGTCCGTTTTCCAATAACTCGAATCAAGTTTCTCTGGGACTAAATGCTGAAAAGCGTATAAAACAGCTCAATTATACAACAGTTACGGCCGGGCTTTATTCTGATTTCGGAAAGTTATATCCAAATGCCACAAGTTTCACCATTGGTGTTCGAAGAAGTGGATATATAAATTAAGTTATGTGCGTAATTAAAGTTATTACTGCCCACTATTGTCTAGCAAAAACTTCTTCATACTTTTATACTATTGAAATACGATGTACACCACTAATATAAAAAACGAAAGGTAGCCTTATGAAGTTATTTTCTCTTAGCCTTGCATTTTTATTTACTGCTACCTTAGCCATCCAGAGTTACTCACAACCAAATACTAAATTTCCTATCGTATACCAGGACACGACAGATTCATTCATCGAAGTATTGGGTATGGCCAGTTCGACTTCAAGAACACCATTTTGGATTCAAGCCAATCAGTTCGGCATTGTTCCCAGAACAAGTCCCACAGGAACTTTAAATATTCAGCTGGAAAATTTTTGGTCACTAAATAGTAGTGACCAAAAAAATAAATGGAGAATTGGTGGAGGTATTCAAGCTGTCGGCAACTTAACCAAAGAATCAAAATTACTTCTTCCGCAGATTCACGGTACCATCCGCTTTAAAAATTGGGAACTTTTTGCTGGACGAAAAAAACAATGGATCGGCCTAGCAGATTCAACATTAGGAACAGGTTCCTATATTTGGTCCAATAATGCGATGCCCATTCCAAAGATTCAAATTGGCACCGTAGGGTTTGTTTCAGTTCCTTTTACCAAAGGCTGGATATCCTTTAACACATTTTATTCTGAAGGACTATTTGAAAATAACCGGCCTATTACCAGCAACCTTAAGTTACACCAAAAGGCTTTTTATTTACGTGTAGGGAAAATATCCTCAAGACTGAAGCTGTATGGTGGTATTAATCATCAAGTTCAATGGGGCGGCAATTCACCTTATGAGACTATCAATGGAAAGATGCCAACTGGATTTGGCAACTACGTTAACCTAATTATAGGTAGATCAGGAGACTCCAATGTTGGGCAAGAAAATTATTTTGATAATCACAACCGGGTAGGTAACCATCTTGGAACCATAGACATGGGAATGGAAATCGAGAGTTTTTCCAATTCTTGGTTTTTTTATCGTCAAAACATTTTCGAAGACGGTTCTCTCTTTGCCCTTAAAAGTCTCGCAGATGGTTTAAATGGTATTAGGTTCCGTAGTAAAAACTTTTACGGATCTAGCTTTTCCATTACCGAGGCAAACATTGAATTTCTGTATACTAAGAATCAAGGCGGTTCTGAGTTTATTTATGGTGATTTGAACGCTCCACGAGGAAGCTTAGGTAGAGATAATTACTTTAACCACACTCAAGTCCGCGATGGTTGGTCGTACTACGACCGCACTATTGGAACACCGTTTATTGCTCCCACAACTGATACTCAATGGAAGTGGCCAAAATATGCAGATAGTTTCACAAGCAATAATAGAGTTGCAGTGTATCACTTGGGGCTTAGAGGAACATTTCTTCGGAAAATGGTTTGGACAACTAAAATGTCATATTCAAGCAATATCGGAACCTATGACCAGCCATTCCCTTCAATAAACCAATTCTCAGGCCTCATAACCATGCAAGGAAAAATAAACCTGTTCGGAGGCACCATTTTAAAAGGCTCTGTGGCGGCAGATCTTGGAGAGCTCTATCCAGATACATACGGCTTTACACTTGGATTACGTAAGGAGGGCCTTTTGAGCAGGTAATAAGATTTAACGATACCTACTTTAATTGTCTTATATATTTTGGCGGATCTGCCTCGCAAGTTCAGCCAGCTCTTCCTGTGTGATCTTTATTTTCTTACTAAAATCTGCATCTTTCATTGAATTCAGTGGAAGTAGGTGAATATGGACGTGAGGTACTTCGAGACCAATCACACTAACGCCTATTCTTACACAAGGTACAGTCTTCTCCAGAGCTGGCACGATACTCTTTGCAAACAAGAAAAGTCGCGAGTACAGATCGTCTTCAAGATCAAAAATATAGTCAACTTCTTTCTTCGGAATTACTAACGTATGTCCCTTAGCGATCGGGAAAGCATCTAAAAAAGCTAGAAACTCATCATTCTCTGCAATTTTATGGGACGGAATCTCGCCACTTACAATTCTTGAAAATATGGAAGCCATAATTGATTTGTTTTCAAATTTTATAAATAATTGACTTTCAGAATACGTTAAACTTTAATTAGATTTTAAGTAGTTCCGAGTCCAAAAGTACTTAATATTGTGTTCCAAAACTTTTAAAAATATTGAATATGAATTTGACAAAATGGCAAGGATTTGGCAAAACGGCCTTAATCGCCTTATTCTCATTAGCCTTTATCGGAAACGAATCACAAGCTCAGTCAAAAGGAAAATGGGTAAAATTGTTTGACGGTAAAACAACGGCGGGATGGCATAGCTGGCAGGAATCATCTGTTAATCCAGGATGGAAAGTTGAAGATGGTGCTATTGTCCTTGCTGAAAAAGGCGGGAAAGATTTAGTAACAGATAAAGAGTATGGAGATTTCGAACTGGAACTTGAATGGAAAATCAGTGAAGGTGGTAACAGCGGAATTATCTATCACGTCATCGAAGACAAGAAATATTGCTGCCCATATTCGACAGGTCCTGAAATCCAGATTCTGGACGATGTAAAACATCCTGATGCGAAAGCGGGAAAAGATGGAAATCATAAATCAGCTTCGTTGTATGACATGTTGCCTCCAAGCGACTTCACTGTAACAAAACCAGCCGGCGAATGGAATAAAGCGAAAGTTGTAATCAAGAACGGCCACGGCGAAAGCTGGTTAAATGGCAAAAAACTTGTTGAATTCTCTACTATGGGCCCTGAATGGGATAAGTTGGTAGCCAACAGCAAATTCAAAACCTGGGATGGTTTCGGGGTTTCTCAAAAAGGAAAAATTGCTTTGCAGGATCACGGAAACAAAGTATCCTTCAGAAATATCCGGATCAAAGAACTTTAATCCAGATTCATGGATCCGTTCCAATATTCCCGACTGTAAATTCGCCTGACCGGCCAGTTTTTCAGTCGTAACAGAAGGGGTAAATAAGCGTGTGGCTCTTTTGACGATTTACTTCGGTGATACAAATCATCGTCCGTCAGGATCAGACCTTTATATACCCCTTCCTGTTTTATGGTAAGGTCAGAAAAGGGCAATTCTTTTTGCAGTTCCGGTTTCAATCTTGCCAGGCGATCCTTCAGTAACCAGTTAGATCTGAATTTATCCGTAGCTAAAGGTTTCGGTTTATAATTTCCATCCGATACATCCTGGGCATATTGAAGATACGCTTTTAGCAATTTTGGTCCCTGATTTGCCGCGTTATCTGTTTGTAATTGCGAAGGCCACAAACTGGTAATAAAATAAATCTTCTCCCGCGCACGTGTGATGGCAACATTGAGCCTGTTTTCTCCCCCACCCGCATTCAGACTACCAAAATTAGCAGAAACCTTTCCTTTTTCGTCAGGAGCATATCCCATAGAGAAAATAATAATATCACGCTCGTCTCCCTGCACATTTTCAATATTCTTGACAAAAAGTCCATCTGCTTTAACGTCAGCTTCCTCCAAAGTCTCCTGAATAAGTTGCTGCTGATAGAAATTAAACGTTACGACGCCAATTGACTTATCTGTTTTAGCTAATTCAGAAACTAATTCAACAACTTTTTCTGCCTCAGCAAGGTTAGTATTTTGTTTCCATACGCCATCCGTTTTTATGTATGTGATTCCCGGCTGCTGTTTGTTGATCAGATTAAAGTCGGGGAGTAAACGCAATGAATCTTTATAAAAATGATGGTTGGAAAAATCAATAAGATCCAGGGATAAACTTCGATAATGTCCCGTAAGTTGATATTGATCAAGACTTTGCGCCGCAAGATCCAGTAATGAGACCACTTCAAGAGCTACCACTATATCCTCCTCTTCTACCTTATCTTCGTAACGAACTTTGTAGAGATCGCTTGGTGAAAGCTGTTTGCTATCTCCCGCCACAACCACTTGTTTCCCTCTGTAAGCTGCCGGCAAACCATATTCCGCATAACACTGAGAAGCTTCATCAAATATAACAAGATCGAATAGACCCGCCTCCATTGGAAAGATGGCAGAAACTGCTTCGGGCGAAGCCATCCAACATGGAATCAGTGAAAAGACATCTTCGGAATAACTTTCAAGTAATTTTCTGATCGGCCAGATTTTACGTTTTTTCGTGACCTGATGATTCAATTCCCGATAGGTCACTCTATTTCCAAGCCGGTTTTTCTCAATATTTTTATAGGTGATTTCACGCAATTTCATTGTAGTAATGTCTCGGCTTAAATCTTCCTTCCGGCCGATACTACCTTGCAGCTGCTCCTCCCACTGCTGCATTTTTAAAGAAGTTACAGCGCGCAATTCGGGATATTTATTTTCAATATGCTCTATCCATTCAAGTATGATGCTATTTTCAAACAGTCTGACAACGTCGTCCGAATGGCTATAATTTAGTTTTTCACTTTTCGAAAGTACTATGTTAGAAACCGTTTGTTCCTGCGCGGTCATTTCAGAAAATGTCCGGTCCATTTCTGCCAGAGAATCAAAATCTTTGCTTATGGATGATAAAAGTCGCTGACTATATAATTCGGGATCTTTAATTAATCTCTCAATTTGCTCAGGGAGTAAAAATGGAAGCATCATTTCTTCCAAACGATTCCAGGATTTTATCCAGGTTGAAAGGCTTTCAATGGTATCCTTAAATTCATATATCCCTGTTGATTTCGATACCAGGTTTTTGATAACTTCGTTCCAGGGCTTTATTGCCGACCTTGAAACTGCGTCTGCGGCATTTTCAGCCAACTGAAAAAACTGAACATGCTGCGCTTCGAAAGACGCGTTGAATTCCATATATTTTTCATCAAAACAAAGCAGTGAATTCTCCAGCCAGTTTTGCAGCTCCATTCGGTTTCGCACACGAAGATCCAGTTTTTCCAAATCTTGCAGTGATGTAGTCAAGCTATTTTTCTGAGCGATATCATTAACGATAGCTTTTTCATTTCCGAACAGACTCCACCAAACCGAAGAAACCGAAGATTGCTTTGCTTCAATTGCCTTTCTAAGTTGCCCGCGAAAAACAGATAATTGTGATCGCACTAATGTAGCTTCGATTCCATCTTCGGCAAATCCTTCCAACGCGTCTGAAGTTTGCCGTATAAAAGCCAAACGCTCCGCACTACTCTTATCCGAAAATAAATAGGTTTTGAAGAGCGAATAAGTTGTTTCATTTTGGACAAGCTGTGCTACATCCGCCAGCCTTTCCAGAATTTCATTTCTGTACCGGATGTAATCAATGGAAAACGGTCTTCCGGTTATATTTTCAAACGCACGGCTTTGGTGAATATACGCATCCGGCCAGTCAGATAACATACGCTCTATATTCCGCAGATCACCCAGTCCAAATTTTGCGAAACTTCTGCGGTTGAACCAGTCGTGTTTTTTGTTGAATTGTAAACTATAACTGGAATATGTCTTGAAACGTCTTTTAAAATCATCCCAGTGATCAAGGCGGAAATAGCGATAGTTATCTTTCAAGTCTACATATTCACCCTTGGGATTGCTGGTCAGATACAACTCTTTCACAGAAACACCTGATTCATTTTCATCAAAAAGTGCCTCGCGAAATGAATCAAGTTCGCCAATAGTCCTATCAATTTGTCTGCTTTCCTGCGTAAACTGCCTTTCTAAAAAAACGGCATCAAGGCTATAATTCTGCTGGCGATAAGATTCTATCTGCTCGATCTGTACAGCAAACTGCCTGTAAAGTTCTGCTCTGTCATTTTTAAAATCGTGAATTAGTCCCACAAAAGGATCCATACCAACTGTTTTAAGACGCTGGTAAACGACATCAAGCGCAGCTCTTTTTTGGCAAACAAGTAGCACCCGTTTTCCTTGAGAAGCAAAATCGGCCATCAAGTTACAAATCAGCTGAGATTTACCACTGCCGGGAGGGCCCTGAACGACAACCGACTTTCCGGATTTCACGGATCGAATTATTGCTTCCTGAGACTCATCAATAGGGAAAGGGGTGAGAATTTGTTCCTCTTTTAGCTGAGTCGGATAACTAGACGGGTCACTCTCTCCAAGCTCTTCCATGACCGAATCTGATTCAACTTCGTTTTCCAGCAGCAACATGTTAAAATTGCTATCCTCAGACATTTCCAAAAGCGCATCATAATCAGGAACAAGATAAGATCCAGCCTGAGGAAATATTCCTAAAACTGCCTCCGGAAAGAGTTTCAATTCTCCATTTTTTTCCAAAAGCTGTAAGTCTGAGCTCTTTTGAATATCAAAAGGTTTAAGCTTATCTTCAAAAAGTTGCTGATTAAAGTTTATTCTTAGCGGTGTTTCTTTCAGCCACTCATACAACTGCGTACGAAATTCCAAGATATCTCTGGAAAAATCTTCAAAAGACTTTTCCAGTGTTTCATCAGAAATAATTGCCTCATTAAAGTGCGCATAAGCCAAAGCAAAACTCCGGTTCAGCGTAATTCCAATGTCATCCCTTTCAAACAAACACCATTGTTCGCGGTCAATACGAAGGGTTACCGGAAAGAATAAAAGTGGCGCGTGTATCGGAGTTCCATCAGAAAGTTTCCCCCTGACAAAAGGATAACCCACATACAAATCTCTTGAACCACGTTCTTCTTCAATAAAATGTTCAGTCCGGGCTATTTTCCTCAGCCTTTTACTGACTTCATTCACTTTTTCAAAACGCGGATCCTGGACATCGCAAAGCGGAATTCTGGTTTTTCTGTGTATGAGATTCTGGATAAACTCAAAAGAAGATTTACCCAGAAGAAAATCAGTTTCATTTATATCCAAAAACTGTTCGGCAGGCAATGTCGTTAACAATAACGACTTATTGCGTGTGCTGAGATTGGTAAGACGTTTTAAATATGCTTTAAGGATTCGATTCATAGAGTCTAAAACGATCCTTACCGTTTAACTATTGGATGCAATTTCTTTAACTTCTTCTTTCTTTTCCGGAAAGATAACAGAGGCTAGAATACTTACCGCAAGAATTCCCAGGATTACATAAAGAGAATAAACCGTCTCAAATCCCATTTCTTCCAGAGGCTTATGCGCAAGCATTTTACCACCGATGAATACCAAAAGAACTCCTAATCCGTATTTCAGGAAGCGGAACAGTCCCATGATGTTACTCAGGAAGAAGAACATGGAACGAAGTCCCATAATGGCAAAAATGTTTGAGAAGAAAACTACATATGGGTCTTTCGTTACAGAAAAAACAGCCGGAACGGAGTCAACTGCGAAAATTAAGTCTGTAAACTCCACGATTAAAACAACAACAAAAAGTGGCGTGACAAGCCATTTTCCATTCTTTTTCACAAAAAAATGTTCGTATACATAACGTGGGAAAACAGGCAGATATTTAGACGCAAATTTTACAACGGGATGTTTTGCAGGATCGATTTTTTCATCTTCATCACCCTGAAAAAAGATTTTACCTCCCTGATATACAAGCAAAATTCCGAAAAGATAAATGATCCATTCGAAACGTTGAATAAGCGCAGAGCCAACAAAGATGAAGACAAAACGCATCAGGATAGCACCTAAAACACCCCAGAACAGTACCTTCTTGTAGTATTTAGCTCTAACACCAAATGAAGCAAATATCAAGATAATGACAAATATATTATCAACAGACAGTGCATATTCCAGCAAATAACCCGTGATAAATTCAAGTGACATGTTTTTTCGGTATATCTCAAGACTTCCTTCAAAGTCCCCGGGAATCAATGTAAGATGTGGTGCGTATTTCGATTTTATTGTTTCAAGCTGCGCATAATTATCTACGCCATGGACAAGATCACCATGCGTATTGATAACTAGGTAAAAGACAAGTGCTAAGGCAATCCAAGCTACGGTCCAGGCAGCGGCTTCACCAAATTTAACTATGTGATCTTTTCGATTGAAGACTCCCAAATCCAAAAGGAGCATAATGCTTATCACAACAAGAAAACCTCCAAAAAACAGAACTTCGCTAGAAAACATGAAAATTTATTTTTAATTAAATTCGATAAAGCTGGGACAAAGAAATCAATCTGAAATACCAGGCGGCAGGAAATATTATTCATTATTTTCCAGGCTATACAAAGGTAATCAAAAATTGAAGTGCTGGGCTGAATTTGGACAAACGGTTGACAGTATAATTTAAGCGCTGGAATTAGCCGGAAGTACGGAGGCGCCAAAGTATTAATTCTCCACTGTCAAAATTCTTGGTTTATCCCGGTTTTCCAAAACTGGACTGCTTCGACAAAATAGAATCAGTTGTTCTAAATTGCAATAAAAGTCATTTTACACCTGGGTATGATGTATAGGTGCATCATAATCAAAAATATATTAAAATTATTTTTCGGGATAACTATCATGATTTACAATTTGTTAATAAAATTATCATTTTTTTTTCAAAAATATTTTCTCTCAACACTTGCGTTGAATACCCTCGCTGACTACCTTTGCACCACGTTAATCAAATAACGACACCAGAAAACGCAGAAGTAGCTCAGCTGGTAGAGCGCAACCTTGCCAAGGTTGAGGTCGCGAGTTCGAACCTCGTCTTCTGCTCAGAGATATCAAGCACCGGAAACGGTGCTTTTTCTCATAAAAACCGACAAACTTGTTTGAAGGTGGGCAAAATGCCAGGGTGGTGGAACTGGTAGACACGCAGGACTTAAAATCCTGTGAGCTGTAAGGCTCGTACGGGTTCGATTCCCGTCCCCGGTACATCACTTAGAAAGACTTCCAACTTGGAAGTCTTTTTTTTTGCCCCTCTTTATCCTATATTTGATATTTTTCAAATCCCAACGAAGCGAACTATCTCACGTTTGGATAGCTTTCGAACGCTGCGTCATCGTTTTGTGAACTGAAAGTTATGAAAGTATCTACCTCTGAGCCATTTAAAATAATATACTCTATTCTGGATCACGAATATCTGGGCTACATCTTCGAGTCCTTTGTAGTTCAGTTAAACAGCCAGGGTGACTTCTCGTACCAGATACAAAACATTTCTTCAAAAAATATAGAGGAATTTAGTTCAGGACTCAATGAAACGGATTTCGAACTGGTAAGTCTTATTGACGATATTCAGCAAGACACGATTTTAAAAAAATTCAATACAAAAAGACTTTCCCCCGTAGATTTTTTCCTAAAAATCTACGATGCTCAAAAGGGTGATAAAATTATCCAGGAAGCAATTACCGCCTATCTTGAAAACAGCAAAGCCCGAATTCTTGCCAAACTTGCAGGGAAAGATCTATTTATTATGGGTAGCGACGGGAATCCGCTCTGGAAGCCAGTCGAGTGGGAAAATGAAAAAGCGACGATCCGCTTTCATTTTATGCGGAATGAAGACAATACGCATTATTTTCCGGCAATAAGGCACAAAGGACAAAAACTCGATTTTCAGTATAAAAATGCAATTATCCTTTGCGAAGAACCTGCCTGGCTTGTCGTTGATGGCCATTTGTATCATTTTGAAGGCAATGTAGACGGGAAAAAGATTAAGCCTTTCTTAGCGAAGAAATTTATTGCAATACCACGAAAAGTTGAGGAAACCTATTACGAGCGTTTTGTCGCGCCGCTTATTGCTTCCTACGACGTTGTATCACGAGGGTTCGATATCCGTAATATTTCAACGCCTCCAAAACCTGTTCTTACAATAACCGACGTTGCCGTAAAAAGTAAAACAACCCCTGCCCTTCTTTTCGCAGAAGTTGATGGCGAAGAAACGCCTGCAATGGAATACGAAGACGGGGAAGTTTCTTTTGGAATGGCTTTTCAGTACGGAAATTATACTTTTCCGTTTGATAGTTTCGCGACGGCCTCTAGCGTCTTTATGGATAAGAGAGGCGAAGACTACACCTTCTATAAGGTAAAACGGGATAGTGTAACTGAACGACATAATTTTAATCAAATTAAAGATTGGGGGCTGGCTATCAAAAGCGGACAGCTCGTACTACCAAAATCTGAGGCCTTTGGATGGCTCCAAAGTCACGCAAAAACGTTGACTGAACATGGGTTCAGTATCCGTCAGAATAACGCGGATGCAAAAAGATATTTCCTTGGTTACTCTTCGCTGGATGTATCGATTGAGGAAGGCCGAGACTGGTTTGATATCAATGCACGTGTCCAATTCGGAGAGTATGAAATTCCGTTTCTTCAATTAAGAAATTATATTCTCAGTCAGAAAAAGGAATTTACACTACCAAATGGCGAAATAGCGGTAATTCCTGAATGGTGGTTTACCAAGTATTCAGAACTGTTTGCATTCTCCGAGCATCATCATGAAAGCGACGAAATTCGCTTACGTATGCACCATCTGGCACTTGTTCAGGAATTAAAAGAAGAAAGTCTGGCCACAGCTATTATCAGCCGAAAGCTGGAAAGATTGAGAGATTTTAACCAAATTGACCCGACAGATGCTCCCAAACATTTTAAAGGCACACTACGACCTTATCAGAAAGCGGGTTACGACTGGCTGCAATTTTTGAATCAATACCGATTCGGAGGCTGTCTGGCTGATGACATGGGGCTTGGAAAAACGGTGCAAACGCTCGCATTACTTCAATCTCAGAAAGAGGCCGGTATCAAAGAACCATCGCTGCTGATCATGCCTACGTCTCTGCTCTATAACTGGGCATTGGAGGCAAAACGTTTTACACCCAAATTAAAAGTAATGTTCCACACCGGAACATACAGGGAGAAGAATACGGAACAGTTTGAAGGTTTTGATTTAATTCTTACTTCTTACGGTATCGTAAGACTGGATATTGATTTTCTGCAATCTTTCCGATTCAATTATGTGATCCTGGATGAGTCGCAGGCGATCAAGAATCCAGGATCGATTATTACGAAGGCAGTTAGAAAATTAAATTCAGCGCATAGACTTATCCTTACCGGAACGCCAATTGAAAACAGCACGTTGGATTTGTGGTCGCAAATGTCATTTGTTAATCCGGGACTTTTGGGTAGCCAGACTTTTTTCCGTGATGAATTCCAAGTTCCGATAGAAAAGAAAAATGACGAGGAAAAATCAAGACGACTTTACAATCTTATAAAACCTTTCATTTTACGGCGACACAAATCACAGGTTGCTACGGATCTGCCAGAAAAAGTTGAAAGTATTCAATACTGCGAGATGTCTGAGGAGCAGGAAAAAGCATATGAAGAAGCAAAAGCATATTATCGCAACCTGATCCTGCAAAGCATTGATTCCGACGGAATAAACAAATCACAACTCGTTGTATTACAAGGGCTAACAAAGTTGCGTCAATTAGCAAATCATCCTAAAATGGTTGACCCTGAATATGCTGACGGATCAGGAAAATTTGAGGATGTTTTACATAAGATGGAAACGGCAATCAGTGAAAATCACAAAATTTTGATTTTTAGCCAGTATATAAAACACCTTGATTTATTCCGCGCTTATCTGGATAAAGGCAATATTATTTACGCCTATCTGGATGGCTCAACCAAAGACCGTCAGGCAGAAGTAGAAAATTTCCAGAATAATGAGAATATCAAAATATTCCTAATTTCATTAAAAGCCGGCGGACTAGGTCTTAACCTTACAGCAGCGGATTACGTATTTATTCTTGATCCCTGGTGGAACCCCGCCATTGAAGCCCAGGCGGTGGACAGAGCACACAGGATTGGTCAGGACCGAACGGTATTTACATATAAGTTTATTACCAAAAATACAGTTGAAGAGAAAATTCTGGCGTTACAGCGTACCAAGAAACAATTGGCGGATGACTTGATCTCAAATGAAGACGGATTTATAAAATCGCTGTCAAGAGAAGATGTTTTGTCTCTTCTTGAATAACATTAACGACAAAAAAGTAAAAAGGGGCAGCAACAATATGTTTCGGCCCCTTTTTACTTATTAATATAATTATATCTCTTAGTTCAAAAGAGCGGTAGTTTCGCGCGTGATCAAAGCTTCGCGATCTGGTCCTGTTGAAATAAAGGTAATTGGCAACTGAAGTTCTGCTTCCAGGAATTTTACATAAGCAAGAAGTTGTTCCGGAATCGCATCGAAATCACGGATACCGTCAAGAGACTGCTGCCATCCTGCAAAATCTTTGTAAACTGGCTCAGCCGTATTATCGCAAAGGTCGTAAGGAAGCTGATCTGTCAAGGTTCCGTCTGGCAAACGATAATGTGTACAAACACGAATATTATCAAAAACAGTGAGCACGTCAACTTTCATCATAATAAGCTGTGTAACCCCGTTGATCATGATCGCGTATTTCAAAGCTGGCAGATCCAACCACCCACAACGACGCGGACGACCGGTTGTAGCTCCGAATTCACGTCCTTCCTGTCTCATTTTTTCACCCGTTTCTTCGAGTAACTCTGTTGGGAAAGGCCCGCTGCCTACACGTGTGCAATAAGCCTTGAAGATACCAAATACTTCACCGACAGCGCTTGGAGAAATACCTAGACCCGTGCAGGCGCCAGCCGCCATTGTGGTAGAACTGGTAACAAAAGGATACGAACCGAAGTCGATATCGAGCAAAGAACCTTGGGCACCTTCAGCCAAAACTGTTTTACCTTCCGCAATCGCATCGTTGATAACGTATTCACTATCAACCATTTTAAACTGCTTCATGAATTCAACAGCAGCAAAGAAATTTTCTTCAGCCTGAGGAAGAACCGCCGCGTAATCGAAGGAATAAAAGTCAAGAATAACTTTATGGGCGTCAACAAGTTTCTTATACTTATCAGCAAAATTTGGCGATAAAACATCCCCGACACGTAACCCTAAGCGAGCTACTTTATCCTGATAAGCAGGTCCGATCCCACGAAGTGTCGAACCAATTTTCGAATCTCCTTTTGAACGCTCGTAAGCTGCATCAAGTAAAGCATGGGTTGGTAAAATCAACGATGCTTTTTTCGAGATAAATAAATTTCCAGCCAGATCCAGATTGTATTTGGCAAGATTTTCAATTTCTCTTTTAAAAACGATGGCGTCCAAAACAACCCCGTTTCCGATAATATTCTGGATTTCGCTACGGAAAATACCGGATGGAATCTGGTGCAAAACATGCTTGATACCATCAAATTCTAAAGTGTGCCCTGCATTTGGACCGCCCTGGAATCTTGCTACTACCTGATAGCGTGGCGCTAGTACGTCCACGATTTTACCCTTACCTTCATCTCCCCACTGGAGACCAAGCAATACGTCAACTTTCATCCAATAAATGGTTATTAAAAACTACTATTTGCTAAAATGACAAGGCGTAACAAACCATCAAATGTTTGTTACGCCTCATCGAAACCTACTCTCTTATTTCATGCCCCTCTGATACTTCCTCAGAAATTTCTTTCCGGTTCTGACAATTTTCTTTTGTGCAATTGCCGTAGAATATCAGGGAATGATGCATCACGCTGAAGTTAAGCATTTCACCTACCATATTCTGGATAGACTGGATCCTTGGATCACAAAACTCCATTACCTTATGACAATCCGTACAAATTAAATGATCGTGCTGCTTGTTTCCGTACGATTTTTC
The DNA here is from genome assembly GCF_900108855.1 of Dyadobacter koreensis. Classification (GTDB taxonomy): domain Bacteria; phylum Bacteroidota; class Bacteroidia; order Cytophagales; family Spirosomataceae; genus Dyadobacter; species Dyadobacter koreensis. Next base: position 187,394 of record NZ_FNXY01000002.1, on the reverse strand, counting down.
GAACTGTGCCAGATTTTTACCAAACTGGTGCTTGGTCACCAAATCACAGTCTACAAGTACGTCCAGGGTATTATACACCGTTGCACGACTCACACGATAACGTTTGTTTTTCATGCTGATGTAGAGCTCGTCCACATCGAAGTGATCTTCACGGGTATAGATTTCTTCCAATATCGCAAACCTTTCAGGGGTTTTACGAAGTCCTTTATTTTCGAGGTAAGCCGTCAGAATTTTCTTGGCGGCTTCAAAATTTGGTTTGCTGGCTTGTGGCATATCTTTTGAAAATCTTGCGCAAATTACGTGCTTTTTTTCTTAAATCACAGTGGCAATTATGCTGCGGTAGTCATTTGAAGCTTCATGTTGTGACTAGTCCTGTCCCGGTCTGACCAGTCAGTGACACTATAAACCAATTAATTAACAAGTCACAGACATAATGGTTCCTTATTTACTGGTTTCCTGAAAGATTCGTATCAAATCTCTGAACCTGGTAAACCCCCTCAACCTGTTCAAGTTTACTGATCAATACATCCAGATGTCGCGTATCCTGCACATACAGACGGATATCACCGTTAAACACACCATCTTTGGTATCAATTGTAAGCCCTCGCATGTTGATATGCAGTTCGTTGGAAATAATCCTGGTAACGTCGTTAATCAGACCAACCCTATCTGTCCCTGAGAGATAAAGTCCGGCAAGGAAAGCTTCATCTTTGTTCGATTCCCACTTGGCTTTAATAATACGATTACCATGTTTTGACATCAACTCGGCAGCATTCGGGCAAGTCGTTCTGTGAATTTTAATCCCTTCATTAATCGTTACAAAACCAAAAACGTCATCTCCTGCAATTGGATTGCAACAGGGCGCAAGTTTATAATCAATCTTATCCATGTCATCCCCGATCAGCAACGTATCGCTGTCGACGCGGTCGCCATGCAGGTTTTTCAGAAGTTTGGTGTAAGCTTTGCCATCCGCTCCTTCGATCGGTGGAACAATCGTGGCAACGACAGCCTTTCTTTCCTTTGCCTCTTTATCTCTTTTAAATCTTTTTAATTCATCAAGATGAACATATCCTTTTCCAATCTTATAGAAAAAGTCAGTCGCCGTTTTGCATTCAAAGAAAGCACGCAGTTGATTTACGACCTCGGCCGTAAGTTCAATACCAAGAATTTTCAGTTTCTTCTCCACCATTTGACGGCCATCCGTCTCATAGTGGCGATTATCCTCTTTAAGAAAATCTTTGATCCTTGCCCGGGCTTTCGATGTCCTGACAATTCTAAGCCAGTCTTCGTTTGGCTTTTGTTTATTTGAGGTAATAATTTCGATCTGGTCTCCATTGCTCAGCACATAACTGATCGGAACCAAAACGCCCCCGACTTTTGCCGCCATACAATGGACACCGACCTCGGAGTGAATATCAAACGCAAAATCCAAGGCCGTTGCGCCGCTCTGTAATACTTTCAATTCGCCTTTTGGAGTAAAAACAAACACTTCCTCATTAAAAAGATTTGTTCTGAATTCATCCAAAAATTCGATTGCCGCAGTTTTATCACCTGAGCCGGTTTCCAAAGTTTCGCGCACCTGGCTGATCCATTGTTCGATATTGCCACGGACCTTCGTATCATTTCCTTTATATTTCCAGTGCGCCGCATATCCCTTTTCGGCAATTTCGTCCATACGTGAAGTCCGGATCTGCACCTCAACCCACTGCCCGCTTTTGCTCATAACCGTTGAGTGCAAGGACTGATATCCATTCGCACGCGGCGTACTCAAAAAGTCTTTAAGGCGGTCAGGGTTTGGCTTATAATGATCCGTCACAATAGAATACGCCTGCCAGCAAAGTGCCTTTTCACGATCACCTTCCTGCGGAGATTCCAACACAATACGAATTGCAAACAAATCATAAATCTCTTCGAAAGGCTTATTCTGCTTGCGCATCTTATTCCAGATCGAATAGATAGATTTTGGCCGCCCTTTAATAATATAATTCAGCCCCGCCTGTTCCAAGTCCTGAGCAATCGGCTCTGTAAATTTGGAAATAAAGCGATCGCGAGAACTTTTCGTTTCTCGCAGTTTCCGCGAAATCGCACGATATTCCTGCGGCTCGGTATATTTCAGATATAACTCTTCCAGCTCAGATTTGATACTATAAAGTCCAAGTCTGTGTGCCAGCGGAGCATAAATAAAAATAGTTTCCGAGGCAATTTTCAGCTGTTTGTCGCGCGGCATGCTGTCGAGCGTACGCATATTATGCAGACGATCGGCCAGTTTCACCAAAATTACACGAACATCATCTGAAAGAGTAAGCAGCATTTTTCGAAAATTCTCGGCTTGTTGAGAAGTTCCGTATTCAAATCTTCCGGAAATCTTGGTCAGCCCATCAATAATCTTGGCGACTTTCTTTCCAAATAACCGGTCAATATCCTCGATACGCATATCCGTATCTTCAACCACATCATGCAATAAAGCAGAAACGATACCGGTAGTACCTAATCCAATTTCCTCCACAACGATTTGTGCAACGGCGAGAGGATGGTAAATATAAGGTTCGCCAGACCTGCGACGCATATCCTTATGTGCGTCGACAGATGTATAAAAGGCCTTTTTGATTAATTTTGCATCATTGTCCTTCAAAAACGGCTTGGCTGTTCGTAACAACCTGCGATATTTTTTAAGGATATCCTTACGCTCCTGCTCCAGATCTATGCTCAGGGTTTCAACGAGTTGCTCCAATGCTTAATAGTAATTAGTACGCTTCACCAAAATAACAAATTTTAGCGAGATTATTCAACAAAATTATTTTTCAAAAAATATTTTTCAAAAAGTTTGCATGTTTAAAATAAACTTTGCTACCTTTGCACTCCCAACCAACGACAAGGGTTGAAGATTAAAGAGAAAATAAGAGCGGGCGTGGCGGAACTGGTAGACGTGCTAGACTTAGGATCTAGTGCCGCAAGGCGTGGGGGTTCGATTCCCTCCGCCCGTACAACTAACAAGGGATTGACGGGGCGTCATGTTTCCTATCTGAAATAAGAAGATGAACTGCTCCGTAGTAAACCCGTCAAATGCCCTCAGGACACTGTTTTGAGGGCATTTTTGTTTGCGTTTTACTTAAAAAAGCACATTTACTAATAGCAATAAGCATGGAAGTTTTATTAGAGAAGAATTCGCCAACATTGGCCTCTCTTAAAGTTACGCTAACCAAAGATGATTATCAGCCAAAAGTTGATAAGTCTATCAAGGATTACTCAAAACGTGTGAATTTAAAAGGCTTTCGTCCTGGCAAAGTACCATCCCATGTAATTCAGCGCATGTATGGAAAAAGCATATTAGTGGACGAGGTAAACAGTCTTTTGAGCAATGCAGTAAGCACTTATATCCGCGAAAATAAATTACAGGTAGTTGGAGATCCAATTCCTAACCGCGAAAAAGCAGAAGAAGCGAACTGGGACAAACCAGGTGATTTCGAATTTAGCTACGATCTTGGTGTTGCTACTGATTTCGAAGTTAATCTTTCTGAAATTCCTGCGGTAAAACGTTATACGATTGAAACTGACGAAAACGAGTTAACAAAAACCGTTGACAGTCTTCGTGAAAGATTTGCTGATAGCATTCACCCGGAAGTAAGTGAATTAGGTGACATGATTTTTGGTGAATTGAAACAAGAATCTACTGAATTTACAACACGTACTGCTATCCCTACAAAACAGGTAGCAGAAGAAAATCAGGCTAAATTTATCGGCTTGAAAAAAGACGACGTTGTAACTTTTGATATCCAGAATACTTTTGCTGACCAGTCTGCGATTGCGCACGTTACTGGTAAGAAAAAAGAAGATATCGGCGAACTTTCAGGTGATTTCACTTTGATCGTTGAAGATATCACGCGCTCTGCACCAGCAGAAGTTAACCAGGAGTTTTTCGATAAGGTTCTTGGACCAGGCGTTGCTGACAGCGAAGAATCTTTCAATGAAAAAGTTACGGAAGTAATTAAAGGAAATTACGAACGCGAAACAGAAGCGCTTCTTCGTCGTGATCTTGAAACTGCTTTGCTTGATTCAATCCAGATCGAACTTCCAGGTGAATTCCTTAAAGATTGGTTGGAACGCACTAATGAGGGCAAATTTACTCGTGAACAAATCGAAGAACAATTCGAAGATTTCCAAAAGTCTTTGAAATTGAGCTTGATTAAAAATAAAATTGCAGATTCAGAAGGTGTTAAAGTTGAATACCCTGAAATTCTTGAATTTACAAAACAGATGGTTCGCGGCCAGTTCGGTATGTACGGAGACGACGACAGTATGACTGATACCATTGACCGTGTTGCGGCTGGCTATCTTGCAGACAAAGAACGCGATAACTATTCTCAAATATTCAATCAGGTTTTTGATAACAAAATCATCGATATCGTTCGCAGCCAGGTTGCTACGGATGAAAAAACAATTGATGTGGCTGAATTCGAAAAACTTGCAAAGGGTGAAGTTGCTTAGTTTATAAGTATTTCATTGTGATATAAATAAAACGAGGTCAACTTTTTAGAAAGTTGACCTCGTTTTATTTTATGACTATAATTCGCGTTGATAAAGCTGCCGTGGCAAGTTAGCGCTTAAAAGGAAAAGAATAATCATTGCACCCGGCACCCGGAAGATCCGGAATGAATGTGAAAGGTAATTTAGTCTCACTAACTTAGGGCAACTATTAAAACGTTATTTTGATTTGTGAAATGACAAAATGATACACTTTTTGAGTCATTTTAGACAGTCAAATCACGGCGGCTCCGGTCTTAGGAAACGGACGTTATTTGCGACAAGTTAAACTAGTTTTAAGCATTAAATCCTTTTTCACGGCTTGCTTGAATAAGCTTAATAAATTCCGAAATACTTCCGACAATTATTGCAAGCCCAATTCCGCCAACAAAAAAATATAGTGCAGTAAAATGTCGGACATTCCCCGATCCTAAAAGAAAGGCTCTGTCGCTGGCTTTATCATAGTAAACTTCAATAGTGTCAACACCAAGCAAACTACGATAATACTTTCTCCCCATTTCAAAATTGTACGTTTTACCTTGGTATTCAGCATAAATATTATCAGGATTTTTCACCGTCCCAGCTCCTTTGGTACCATATGCTATTTTCATGCAAACCGTTGGACTATGGGTTGACATTTCATCCTTCCAAGCAGAATCTCGATACATTCCATACGTAATTAAAAGAAAGGCAAATCCCAGTCCAAACATCAAAAGAAAAAACCACACCCCTGGTTTCTCATTACTTTTTTCTTTTTGTGTATACATCATTTATCAATCTTAAAAGTGCGTTCTCCTTGTACAAAAACAAGAATTTTCCAAAAACCGTTGCCCGGCCCTTGTCATGTGTTCCGTCACTTAACTTAAAAGAGTTACGAAGCTTTTCGAGATGGATTCACTTTAATTTCTCCCGACTAGACTTTTTCTCGCCATTGCCGCTTGTACTTCAATGCCATCTTGATCGTTTCCGGAATCGGCTTATCAAATTTTATATGCTTTTCCATCTAAAATCGTGGTTAGCTTTTTTAAGACGCAAATTTATCTTTTACAAAAATTGGTTATCAATTTAAGTATGAAGTATAATTTATAAAAAGCTTGAACCTCAAAATCCAATCGGCTCCCGATGCTGTTGTACCTGTCTTCCAATTTCCAAAGTCACCAAAGATCCAAATCTTTTCTTCCAGAGATCCAGCTCATTTTGCAGTTTGGCATTAGCCGTTAAAAGCCTTTCATTTTCCTGACGAAGCCATTCTGTTTCCGAAAGTGTTTTTGACTCAAAACCCAGCAGTTCCGGTAATGAAACATCCAATAACTTGGCAATATTTTCCAGTCGGGAAAAAGATAGTTCAGTTCTCCCTCTTTCCATATCACCGTAGGCCGTCGTGGAAAGTCCAAGCATATCGGCCATATTCTCCTGCGACAAATCTTTTTGCAGACGCAGCTGCCGTATTTTTTCTGATGGATTGTTCGTATTGTTCATAGTCTGCTCGACAGAATAAATTTTAACACCGAATTTCTGAAAGACTAAATTTTACTCGTATTATTGGCTTTTTAGTGATAACGTATGCAAGTTAAAAAGCATTCAAAGAATCGCTTCTCGGATTTTTCGACAAATTATAACTGAAACAGACGAGGATTATTCAATGAAATAGTCAATTTTGTGAAGAACAAAGAAACAAATCAGCATATTCGTATTTCGAAACTAAGCAGTGCGGCTTTTTGTTCTTTGAGAGATGTACTCTATCCATTACATATTATTTTAAAATTTAAAGTTTATTCATGAATCACGGAAATGAATTTAGAAAATATGCCGTTCATCATTTAGGAATGAGTGGCCTTACAGTTGACGGTTACATGAACCACACTGTTGAAAACATGACCCGTTCGGTTATTGAAGAGCGTCCGATGAACTTTCGTGAAGTGGATGTATTTTCAAGATTAATGGCTGACCGTATCATCTTTATGGGAACCGGTGTTGATGATAATATTGCCAATATAATTGTTGCTCAGCTTTTGTTCCTGGAATCAGCGGATCCCAAGAAGGATATCCTTATGTATATCAACAGTCCCGGTGGATCTGTTTATGCAGGTTTGGGTATTTATGATACCATGCAATATGTCCGTCCGGACGTGGCTACTGTTTGTACAAGTCTTGCTGCTTCAATGGGAGCTGTATTGCTTGCAGGCGGCGCGGCAGGAAAACGTTCTGCTCTTCCTCATGCTCGTGTGATGATCCACCAGCCATCTGGCGGAGCGCAGGGAACTTCTGTTGATATCGAGATCACAACCCGTGAAATCGTAAAACTTCGTCATGAGCTTTACGAGATTCTTGCGAAACATACTGGTCAGACTGCTGAACAAATTGGTATCGACTCTGATCGTGACAAATGGTTACGGGCCTACGAAGCAAAAGAATATGGACTTATCGATGAAGTTTTAACACGCGATAAATAAGTTTTTTGAAATCAATGGTTATAAAATCGCCCGAGAATCAAACTTTCGGGCGATTTTCTTTTTGCGACTGCGAATGAATTTGGTAACAAGTTGAAAAAGCCGGAACTTTGGGGAAAATGGCTAGTGCATTGAAAAAGAACAAGGTTACTAATTCATTTCAAGCCAGCACAACTTACAGGAGTATAAGTGCGCGTATATCAAATTCAGGAGATAAAATTTAGTCTTTTGAACAATGCCCCCGATACTTTTGTTGTAGTTAAATACCCATTAATATTTCTCACGGTACAGTTGTTTTGATAAGTATCTGATTAATAGTTGTAAAATTAATAACTGTATATATTCACCAATGGCACAAGTAAGTTGTTCGTTTTGCGGACGCAAAAAAAATGAAGTTGAACTTTTACTCTCTGGTATTGATGCCCACATCTGCAATCATTGTATTGCACAGGGATATCAGGTTATTACTGAGGAGTTAAATTCAAAAGATGATAAGAAGGATAAGAAAACGAAGTTGCCAAAACTTAAATCGATTCCTCCGACGGAAATCAAACGTTTTCTTGAACAATATGTGATAGGTCAGGATGAAGCCAAGCGTTCATTAGCTGTGGCGGTTTATAATCACTACAAACGCCTTAATCAAACTGTAACAGAAGATGATGTTGTGATTGAAAAATCAAATATCATTATGGTTGGAGAAACCGGTACTGGTAAAACTTATCTTGCAAAATCAATCGCACGTATTCTTCAGGTTCCTTTCTGCATCGCAGATGCAACCGTGGTTACGGAAGCAGGTTATGTGGGAGAAGACGTTGAAACGATTCTGACTCGTCTTTTGCAGGCCGCGGATTACAACGTCGAAGCAGCAGAACGCGGTATCGTTTACATTGACGAAATGGATAAAATTGCCAGAAAATCTGACAATCCATCTATTACTCGTGATGTAAGTGGTGAAGGTGTGCAGCAGGCTCTTTTGAAATTGCTGGAAGGATCATCTGTTAACGTACCGCCGCAAGGTGGCCGTAAGCATCCGGACCAGAAAATGATCACGATCAATACTGAAAATATTCTTTTCATTTGTGGCGGAGCATTTGATGGTATCGAACGCCATATCGCAAAACGTATCAATACACGACCAATCGGGTTTTCAGGTGATAACCGTATCATCGAAATTTTTGACAAGGGTAATTTAATGCGTTATGTAACGGCTCAGGATTTGAAATCATTCGGATTAATTCCTGAATTGATCGGACGTCTTCCCGTTCTTACACATTTGAACCCACTTGATCGTGAAACATTGCGCCGTATTTTGACTGAACCAAAGAATGCTTTGGTTAAACAGTACAGCAAACTTTTTGCTATGGAAGGCATCACGCTTCATTTTACGGAAGAGGTACTTGATTTCATTGTTGATCAGGCGATGCTTTGCAAACTGGGCGCTCGTGGTCTCCGTGCAATCTGTGAATCGATCATGACTGATGCTATGTTTGACCTGCCGTCTCAAAAAGATGTTAAAGAGTTCACGATGACATTGGACTACGCACAAGAGAAATTCAGTAAATCATCGATGTCTCTGCTTCGTTCCGTAGCTTAGATATTTATATTCAATAACAGGCACCCCGCGACTCTTAATCAGAGATGCGGGGTGTTTTTTATTTTATATTCTATGGCAATAGTTCTATTTTGCATAAAAAATTAACGCATTATGGAAAATTGGCTGTCAAATAAGAATATCGTTATAATTGGAGGAACTACGGGGTTGGGATTTTCGGCTGCCAAAGCTTTTGTAAAACACGGTGGAAACGTGATCGTCGTAGGCCGTAATCCGGAAAACTGTCTGGTGGCAGAATTACAGCTGGGAAGCCAGTCGAGGGCGAAACAGGGAGATGCGACGCAACCAAATACAGCACTGGAAGCAATTCAATTGTGCATCCGGGAATTCGGAAGTTTCGATGGTTTATACCACGTCGCCGGCGGAAGCGGAAAAAAATTTGGCGACGGCCCGTTGCATCAACTGACGTTAAGTGGTTGGACTAATACCCTGGACCTTAACTTAACATCCCTGATGTTGTCCAACCAAGCTGCCGTTCAGGCTTTTCTTGGTATGGGTAAAGGTGGAACAATTTTAAATATGAGTTCGGCGCTCGATTTCACTCCTTTTCCGGGACATTTTTCTGCACATGCTTATGCAACGGCGAAATCTGCGGTACTTGGATTTTCGAAGTCCATTGCAGCGACTTACGCACCGAACAATATTCGTATAAATGTCCTTGCGCCTTCGATTATTGAAAGTCCTGAAAATAAAGATCAGCAGATCGAAGAATTTATAAGTGCAAAACAAACGCTCAATGGCGGACGATTTGGCCTGCCGGCCGATCTTGATGGAGCTGCTGTTTACTTTATGTCTGATATGTCAAAATTCACAACAGGGCAAATTCTAACCGTCGATGGTGGCTGGAATCTTACCGAAGGATAAGGAAGAATTGTGCCGGTTTTCTTTGAGATTATTTAAAATGAAACTGGGGTCGGTCACTTTTCTATTTATATTCACGTAATTTCGTCAAGTAGACACGATTCTTCGTAACTGGTTTCAATTTTATATTAAATTATTTCAAAAAATATGGCTACCGGACCCATCGTAACGCTGACTATTAACCCGGCATTGGATAAAAGTGCCAACGTAGACCGCATCGTACCGGAGAACAAACTTCGCTGCGACACCCCTAATTTCGAAGCAGGCGGAGGTGGTATCAACGTAGCAAAAGCGATTCATCGTTTGGGCGGAAATCCCACGGCCATTTTCACGATCGGCGGCCCGACTGGACAACGCCTTCATAAACTGGTTAAAAGTGAGGGTGTCGAAACACTGGTTATAGAAACTAAACAATGGACCCGCGAAAACTTTCACGTACTGGAAACGAGTACCGGATTCCAATATCGTTTCGGTGTTCCAGGTTCCGAGTTAATGCCGACAGAAGTTCGTTCGATTTTGGAGACGATTGAAGAATTCGATCCAAAACCATCCTACATCATTGCCAGCGGAAGTTTACCTCCCGGAGCGCCGGCCGATTTTTATGGACAAATAGCAAAAATTGCACACAAGCAAGGGGCCCGATTTATAGCAGACGCTTCCGGTGACGCATTGAAATCAGCAACAGAAGCCGGTGTATATCTGTTAAAGCCAAATATTACCGAGCTCAGTCAGCTGGTTGGTGTTGAAAAACTTGAAATGGATGACGTTGATGATGCAGCCCGGGCACTAATTATTCGTAACCAGTGTGAGGTGGTCGTAGTTTCCATGGGAGCGATGGGCGCCATGCTTGTAACCGAAGATCAAGTCGAGCATATTCCAGCTCCGCCGGTGAAGAAAAAAAGTGCCGTCGGTGCAGGTGACAGTATGGTGGCCGGAATAGTCTGGACCCTTTCACAAGGAAAATCTTTGCGTGAAGCCGTTCGTATGGGCGTCGCCTGCGGATCTGCTGCCACAATGAGTGCCGGAAGTGAGTTATTTAAAGTGCAGGATGTAAACAAACTGATGGACTGGTTAAACCGTTATGGAAAACGATATTCCGGAAATTCATAAGAATCTTTATAAAGTTTATAATTTTAAAAAGAGCTTGCCGTCAAAAAACGACAAGCTCTTTTTCATTGAGAATAGGGAGAAAATTAATTCCTTCGTCTTTTTCATGAAAACCTTAATCCATGGATCAGAAATATTCACGTCGCCAATTCGCCCGGTTTGCTGCTGCCACTGCAGCTGCAATAACCTTTAAGCCATTTTATATCCTTCATGCCAAGCCCAAAGCGGATGGAGAAATTATCGGTCATGGTTCACATAAATACCGTGTCCAACAAGGCTGGGGAAATCTTGATTCTTCGAAATTTCCGATCAATAATTGCCATGAAATGGTTCAGGATAGCAAAGGCCGTTTGATTATGGTCGGCGATGAGGTTAAAAACAATATTCTGATCTATGACCGTTCAGGAAAATTGCTCGATAGTTGGGGTCACGAATTTCCGGGTGGTCACGGGTTAACCCTCTGGAACGCGAACGGAGCCGAGTATTTGTTCATATGCGACACCAACGGCAAGGTTTTCAAGACTGATTTAAAAGGAAATATTTTATTGACGATTGAACACCCTTCGAAAGTTGGCGCTTACAAAGAATCTGATCCTTTTAAACCGACGGAAACGGCGATCGGCCCGGACGGAACGATATATATCGCGGACGGATACGGTTCACAATGGATTTTGAGATATACACCAAAAGGTGAATACATTGATAAATTTGGCGGCTCGGGAGACTTGGATGGCCAGTTTTCAACGGCACATGGTATCACGGTCGATTACCGCGACAAAGCCAATCCGACATTGCTTGTGACCTCCCGCGTTCATAATTCTTTTAAACGATTCACACTTGACGGAAAATATTTATCAACATTATTCTTGCCCGGAGCTTTTGTTTGTCGCCCTGTTATTAAAAACGATACGCTATATGCCGGCGTTTGCTGGTCGCGGTTACGATATTACAACCAGACTCCCAATTCAGGATTTGTTACGATTTTGGATAAAAGCAATAAAGTAATTTCCAATCCTGGCGGTACCAAACCTGAATACATTGGTGGAAAATTGCAAATGATGGTTCAGGACAAACCGATCTTCATGCACTGCCACGATGTTTGTATTGATCAGGACGAAAACATTTATGTGTGTCAATGGAATGCAAAAAAGACTTATCCGGTAAAACTGGAACGGGTCTAGAATTACAAATTTATTACCGGACCAACTTGATCATCAAGGCATTCACAGTCATTGTTACGATCGCCAGAATTCCATAAGCCAATCCAATGGACATTTTGGGCACGATCCACCATACGCCCAAAAGAAATACCACAAAGCCATATCCTGCAAGCAGCAGTCCATAAAGTATCCGCGCTGCTGCTTGCGGACCTTGCTGCGAATGCGTAAAAACGGCTAAAGTTGACGTCATAATTGGAAACGGCGTAAGAATTCCACTCCACGTTGGTCCAAGCTTATCAGAAAGTTGCGTCAACAAAACCACGAATAAGGTTGCAACAAACATCCGAAGTGGAATATCATAAACGGGATGCTTTCTATATTCTGCTTTACCTTTCGGTTTTGGAAAAATGTACAACACACCGGAAAGAACCAGCACATTGAGCCCAATAGCAAATGGTAGCGACGGCGTTCTTCCTAATGAAGCCAACGCCACGATGAAAAAGGCCACATAGCTAATCAAAACACTTGGAAGCCACGATAGCCTTGGCGCGACAACGGAATATATCAAGGCAAAAAAGGTAGTTCCAATAGATCCCATTAAAGCAGAAGGGATCGTTGAGGCCGCGAAAATGGGTCCGTTTTCCATCGCAATGAAAAAGGAAATTGGGCCCGCAACCCAGGGGAACCCTCCTATCCAACCGCCAAATCCCTCTCCCCATTTTCTTACGCTCATCGTTACTCCTGCAATTAACGGGGGCATTAAAAGTATTTTTATCAGTAAAAGATCTGACACATTATAAGAATTTATAGTAAACCGATCGAGGCTTTCTCCTTCATAATCAGCGATCAAATTTACGGTGTTATAATAAAAGGTTTAAAAGAAATTGTAAAATAAAATTGCAACACAGTTGCATGAATTGTACTTTTGCAACGTTGTAACACTTACAGATTTCGACTGTAAACCGCTTTCACTCCTTTTATAGAACATAAGACGGAGATAATAGGATTTAGATAATTCTGTTCTCCAAATACCGGATGAAAAAATATTTTTTATTGATTCTTGCGCTGGCTATTTTTTCACTAAGCAAGGCGCAAAACACAGATTGTGCCTGCTTCATCAAGGGCGTTGTTCGCGATCAACACAGCGGTCAGCCCGTAATTGGTGCGACCGTTTTACTGGAAGGAACAACCAATGGAGTATTTACTGACGAAAAAGGTAGGTATGAAATTCGTAATCTGTGTCCGGGAAGCTATAAACTGGAAGCGCGGATTGTAGGATATAACTCTTACAAACAAGCGATAGATCTTACCGCCGGGCATGAAGAAAATTTCAATCTGGAAGAACAGGAAGTTCATCTAAAAGATGTTGAAATCACGGCTCACCGGACGGATGCGCCAAGCTCTCAACCTTTGACAATATTATCAGGAAGCGATCTTGAAAAAACGCGTGGCCAAAGTCTTGGAGAAAGTCTGAAAGGAATTACCGGCGTCACTACCATGCAGACCGGATCATCTATTTCCAAACCTGTAATTCATGGCCTCCACAGTAACCGTGTTCTTATTATGAACAATGGCGTTCGCCAGGAAGGGCAGCAATGGGGATCGGAGCATGCGCCTGAAATTGATCCTTTTGTAGCAACGCGCATGTCTGTTATCAAAGGTGCTGCTGGTGTTCGCTATGGTTCGGATGCGATCGGGGGCGTGATTTTAGTTGAACCGGAAGAATTGCCTTTTAACAAAACGATAAGCGGTGAAGTTAATCTGGTGGGGTTTACGAATGGTCGCCAGGGGGTCGCCTCTTCAACTTTGCAAGGCGGAATCAAAGGCGTTTCAGGTTTTGGCTGGCGTGCACAGGGAACGATCAAACGTGGCGGAAATATCCGGACACCGGATTATTTTCTTGACAATACGGGGATAAATGAGAAAAACTTTTCTTTAGGCGCCGGATATCGCAACAAAGGTTTTGGTGTAGACTTGTTTTACAGTCGGTTTGATACCAGGATCGGTATTTTTTCCGGATCTCATATCGGTAGTGTTACGGATTTACTCAACGTTATCAATAACGGCGAGCCATTCGTCAAATCAGGATTTACCTACGACATCGGTAGACCAAACCAAAATGTCACACATGATTTACTGAAAGCAGAGACTCACTATCATTTCAACGATGGAAACCGTCTTCAATGGACTATCGCCCAGCAAATTAACAATCGAAATGAATATGATTTGCATGTTCCCCGCAACGATTCCATAGCTTCGTTGAATCATCCGGAATTGACATTCAAATTAAATACTCTTACCAACGACTTAATATGGGATCATAAACCGATTGCCGGAAAGATTACAGGCCAGGTTGGCGTTAGCAGTTTATATCAATACAATCTGATGTCGGGTCGTCCATTAATCCCAAATTTCAATCAATTTAACATTGGCATTTTCTGGATTGAAAGATACGTCCGAAACAATTGGGAATTCGAGGCCGGCGCGCGCTATGATTACCGGACACTTAGCACGCATAGGATCGTAAGCCGACAAAAAGTTTCTAACGACTTTACCTTTTCCAATGCATCCGGAACTATCGGTGCTACCCGAAACTTCTCTCAAAACTTCTCGGCACGGTTAAACGCCGGAAGTGCGTGGCGTGCGCCGAACGTCAGTGAATTATTCAGCGATGGCGTACACCATGGTGCCGCGGCATTTGAGCGGGGAGATTCTACGCTGCATCCTGAAAAAGCAATTAATACTATTGCAAGTGTAAAATATGAGAGCGAAAAACTAACCATCGAGATTGGCGGATATTTCAATTACATCAGAGATTTTATTTATCTCAAACCACAACCTGACCCAATTCTGACGGTTAGAGGTGCTTTTCCTTATTTTAAATACACACAAACGGACGCCACTTTTAAGGGAGTTGATGTTTCAGCAGATTGGGAATTCATAAAAAATATAAGGCTGACAAGTAAGCTTAGTTATCTGAAAGCCTACGATACTCGCAATGATAATTACCTGGTAATGATCCCGTCGAACCGTTGGGATAATCAGTTAAAATACACTATTCCTGAATTCGGAAAATGGCATAATCTATTTCTTTCCGCTGGAAATCTGTGGGTAGCCAGACAAAAACGCGTTCCTTCAAACAGTGATTTTTCGCCTCCTCCCGCAGCTTATTCACTATGGAATGTTCAGGCCGGAGGGACTATGCATGTTTCAGAAAAACAGCAGTTGGAAATTGGTATCTCTGTAACAAATCTCTTCAACACTGTTTATAGGGATTACATGAACCGTTTCCGGTATTACTCGGATGATATCGGCCGAAATGCTTCACTGCGGATCAAATGGAAATTTGGTGCCTGACTTTCTAAATCTTTTCTTTCTACCAATAAATTTTATAACACATGAACATGAGCCGTAAATTAACCTGGATGTTGCTGATTGGTGTGACCACTTTATTTTCCCAATGCAAAGACTCGGGTGACGAGGTTGAAGTTGACGATGAAAATGAGCTGATTACTTCAGTAACCTTGACTTTCACAGAAGTTGGCACAGGAACTATTACTAAATTCGCATACAAGGATCCCGATGGGGATGGCGGAAATGCGCCAACGAAATTTGACACGATCTCTTTAAAAGCCAACGCAAGTTATACAGTGACACCGGAATTTCTTGATGAAAGCAAAACGCCCGTTGAAAATATAACTGAGGAAATTAAAGAGAAAGATTTTGAGCATTTACTGATTTATACGCCGAATCCAACTTCGTTGCTTACTTACACGTATGGAGACAAAGACAGCAATAATTTTCCAGTCGGCTTGACAGGAACTGCTAAGGCAGGCGCGGCGGGAAATGGGAAATTAAAAGTTCAGCTTCGTCACCAGCCAAATTCGAAAAACGGTACTGCTACCCCCGGTAGTGATGATGTGAACCTTGATTTTAACTTGGTAGTTAAATAGGGTAGAATTAGTCATAAAAAACGGGTTCAGGATTTCTGAACCCGTTTTTTATGACTAATTAATTGGCCAGACACTCGGGGCATTTTCCCTGTATCAGCAAATTGAAACTTTCGGGCTGATAGCCGGTCGGCAAAGCCACATTTGGAATATGAAGATTTTCAAGACAATTCGTTTTGCCGCATTCATTGCATTTAAAATGAATGTGATCATGCTGGTGTTTCTCTTCCGAGCACTGGTGCGAACAAAGAGCATACCTCAATCCTTCATCATCCAGGACTTTATGGATTATACCTTTTTCCAAAAAAGTTTTTAACGTACGATATATGGTCACACGGTCGTAATTTTCACCTAACGCTCCTTCCAAATCACCGTGAGAAAGTGCGTTTTTTCTATTCATAAACGTAGAAAGTACATCTTCCCGGCACGTCGTTGTACGTAGATGATGACCTTTCAATGTTTCTCTTAACTGCTCCATTTTCAACCAAGTTAAATTCTTTGTCTGGTTTTCCTTATGTTAAAAACCTCACACGCCAAAGTTAAGTTCTAAGTTCAGTAAATCCTTACAAAGATAATTTCTTTTCTGCTTCCTTATAAATATTGAACAAAATACACTGCAACATCGTTGCATATAATACAGAATACTGTTACTTTTGCAACCCAATTGTATTTACACATGAAAATTAGTCACGCTCACAACAAAGCAGATTATATCGGTATACTTGGCTCGGTACTTTGTATCGTTCATTGTGTAGCCATGCCTGTACTTGCTTTGGGGTCAAGTTTTGGCCATGAACATCACGCACATATAGGTTTCGTTTCCCTTGATTATTTTTTCATTTTAGTGAATGCAGTTGCAGTTTATTTTGCAACGCGCGATCACAAATCCCTTTTTGTGAAAGTTTTACTTTGGAGTGCACTATTGATTTTTGCAATTTCGCTGATTTTTGAAGAGCAAAATATTATTTTCCAATGGCTGGGTTATGCAGGTTCGGCCCTATTGATCGCAGGACATTTGATCAATCTGTATATCTGCCAGATCGCTTCTCAAACAAAGCTCAAAGTTTCCTGATTATTTATCATATCTGACTTCGAATTTACTTAAATCCGGACGAACGGATCTGTGTCTTCCCAATTCATAATCAAAAACCGCCTTTCCAAGATCACGCATAAAAGGTAGTCCTATCGTTTCGTAATCATATTTATCATCATTGAAGATCTGGTCTTCATTACAATAAATTACAGCAGTCAGCATAAATTCAACTCCTTTTTCAAAATCTGCGATATAAGCATTGTCCAACAGAAAACCATAAGCATCGCCTGATTTATTAAATAATCTTATGTGTCGTGGCAAGCGGGTTTTTGTCCCTCCAAACAGCAGAAATTTACAATATCCATCATAATAATCATCCGTATAATTTGCAGGAAATTCCGTCTCAACCGGAAACTGCGACATATATTGATACAAAAAGCTGTAATCGTCTTTCGATAGATCAAATCGCTGGCGGGCAGGGACATATTCTGGAAAAAATATGGCCTTTAGGAGTTTGTGTTGTTCTTCTAAAGCAAAAAAGTTCTTCTCCGTAAAATCAAATGGCTCGTTGATCAAGGTGCCGTTTTTCAAATATCCCTTTCCTTTCTTGATTATTTCTGATGAGGTATATTGCTTATCTGCATATTTACCAGGCTGCTCATAAATCACTTTTCCATCTTTTTCAAATTTGACAGGATTGGTATAACGATTATTTTCCGTTCCGATCGGGGATTCGAGACGATGTGTAATTCTTACATCTTTGTATCCCTTTGCATGTAATGAATCATTAAAATCTGCCTGCCCGATAAATTCATACAACCTGTTAAAGGCGTCGTTATCACTCGCCAGCAAAATCTTTTTTGCATAATGCGCAACAGAGGGTAATTTATTTTCAGCAGTTGTATCAACAGTTACGGCCGTTTGTTCCGGCCGATCGGCACCGGTAATCATCGGTGTAGTTTTATCGATTTTCAGTTTATTAATCTTTTCAAGGGCCAATAATATCGCTGGTAATTTAACTGTGCTTGCAGGATAAAAATACTGGCTGTTATTTACATGATATCCATAGGTCGTAAAATGTGGCTCATTTTTCTTATTCCTATCAATTTTGGTATACAGAATCTGGACCTCATATTTGTCCGGATGATCCAGGACGTTCGTCAAATGCTGCGAATGCTTTTTAAGAAGCTTCTCGAGAAATTGTCCGTTGTGAATTTGGGCAGATACCGAATTGAAAAGCATGCTGAGAAAAAAGCAGGTAAGTATTTTTAATAATAGTGATCTGATATTATCTGAAGAAATCATAGGTAACCGGGAGCACGTGTTTTAACGAAGATACTATATTTTACTTTTTAAAGGATGAGCGGAATTATATTTAACTACATTCTGCCTTTACTATTCGAATATAAACAATGGCGAATAATGGAAGAAAATAAATTGCGCAGCCGCGGTTGGTTTGGCAAGTCTGGAAAGGACGGCTTTATATACAGAGCTTGGATGAAAAACCAGGGATTTCCTGCGGATGAGTTCGAAGGGCGCCCCGTCATCGGTATCTGTAATACGTTTTCAGAACTGACACCATGCAACGGTCATTTCCGTGAATTGGCCGAATCTGTGAAAAGAGGCGTTTGGGAAGCAGGTGGATTCCCATTGGAATTTCCCGTTATGTCCTTGGGCGAAACATTGATAAAACCAACGGCGATGTTGTACAGAAACCTTGCCAGCATGGACGTAGAGGAGTCAATCCGCGCCAATCCGCTCGACGGCGTGGTGCTGCTTTGCGGGTGTGATAAAACTACTCCTTCATTGGTTATGGGTGCTGCAAGTGTAGATATTCCTACGATTGTTGTGTCGGGAGGACCCATGCTAACGGGTCGTTATCGCGGTAAGACGATCGGCACGAGCGATGTCTGGCGTTTTAGTGAAATGTATAGAAAGGGAGAAATTTCCCAGGACGAATTGACAACAGCGGAAGCTTGTATGTGTCGTAGCCAGGGACATTGTGCGGTAATGGGAACAGCTTCGACAATGGCCTGTATGGTTGAATCACTGGGGTTAACTTTGCCTGAAAATGCAGCAATTCCAGCGGCTGATTCGCGTAGAAAAGTGATCGCACAATTATCGGGACGCCGTATCGTCCAAATGGTAAAGGACGATTTGAGGTTATCTCAAATATTGACACGTGAAGCATTTGAAAATGCAATTATGCTGAATGCAGCGATCGGCGGCTCGACAAACTTTGTGATACACTTATTGGCAATTGCCGGCCGTATCGGCGTAGATCTTTCTCTGGACGATTTTAACGCATTATGTGAAAAAATTCCGTTGCTTCTTAACCTGCAGCCTTCAGGAGGATATTTTATGGAAGACTTCTATTACGCAGGCGGATTACCTGTTGTGATTAAGGAAATGATTTCACTTCTACATAAAGATGCCATTACTGCAAATGGAAAAACGGTCGCGGAAAACTGTGAATCTGCGGAATGTTTCGACTCAGAGGTAATTGCAACACTGGAAGAGCCAGTGAAAGACTTAACAGGTTTGGCTGTTGTTCGCGGAAATTTAAGTATCCACGGAGCCGTTATAAAACCTTCTGCTTCTTTGAAACCGGAATTGATGCAGCATCGCGGTAAGGCCGTCGTTTTTGAAGATATCGATGATTACAAGGCGAGACTTGATGATCCGAACCTTGACGTTGACGAAAATAGTATCCTCGTTTTGAAAAATGTTGGCCCAAAAGGTTATCCCGGGATGCCGGAAGTTGGAAATATGTCTTTACCAAAAAAACTTTTGGAAAAAGGCGTAATTGATATGGTAAGGATTTCTGATGGCCGGATGAGCGGAACGGGCTTTGGCACCGTCGTTTTACACGTGTCTCCGGAAGCTGCGGTGGGGGGAGTTTTAGCTCTGGTTCAGGATGGTGATTTCATCGAACTGGATGTCGAAAACAGAAAACTTAATCTGGAAGTTTCTGATGCAGAACTGGAAGAACGTCGAAAATTATGGAAACCCCTTGATATGGGTTATAACCGTGGCTACGTTAAACTTCATATAAATCACGTGATGCAAGCCCATGAGGGTGCTGATCTTGATTTCCTAAAAGGAGGATCAGGAGATAAAGTGACACGGGACTCGCACTGATGCGGTTGAATTTATTTGTTAGCTCCCTGTTAACTATCTATTACCCGTCCGACGGTGAAAAAAACCGTCGGACGGGTGGCTTGGAGAAATATCTGAATTTAAGCGACCCGGTCGGACGGCTTTTTCGCCGTCCGACCGGTAAAAAATTACACAACTAACACACACTTCATGGAATTCAAACCAAATACATTGTACCATGTGTACAACAGAGGTAATAACAGGCAAAAGATCTTTTTCAACTATGGAAATTATCTTTATTTTATCAAGAAAATAGAAAAGTATCTTCTGATCCATTGTGATTTATTAGCCTATTGCTTAATGCCAAATCATTTCCATTTTTTGATTGAACCAAAAGAAAAATCTCAGGAGAAGGAAATTAACAAGGCATTTCAAATTATTTTAAGCTCGTATTCGCAAGCTATTAATAAACAAGAAAACAGAACTGGTTCGTTATTTCAACAACATACAAAAGCCAAATCTCTGGAACATTACGGTTTATACGCTGAAACTTGTTTTCATTATATTCACCAAAATCCATTAAAAGCCGGTTTGGTTAAAGAAATTGAGAGGTGGGAATTTAGTTCTGTAAAAGAGTATACACTAACAAGGAATGAAAAGTTATGTAATCATGAAAAAGCTCACTTGGTACTTAACATTCCAAAGGATAGGTCCGAATTTTTAAAACTTTCAAAACAGGTTCTATCAGAGAAAATGAAAGAGTTTATATTTTAATAGATTGTAATTTATACTCGAACTGCAAAATAGTTTTCATTACCGGTCCGACGGTAAAAAAAACCGTTGGACCGGTCGCACATAAAAATTTTGATCGAGCGACCCGGTCGGACGGCTTTTCGCCATCCGACCGGTAAAAAAGTCCGAGTGATGAAAAAGATATCAAATCACCTGACTGACAATAAAACCAACCCCACTAAAATCATGAGCACCCAACTATTTAATAATCAAGTTGCTATTGTCACCGGCGCAGGACAAGGAATAGGATTTGAGATTGCAAAACAATTAGCTGTTAAGGGAGCTGGAGTAATTTTGAACGATGCCGACGCAGATCTCGCATCTCAGGCTGCCAAAACAATACGCGGACTAGGTGGCGAATGCATCGCATTTGGTGGCGATGCATCGCAATCCGAAATAATCGATGGAATGGTTGAGGAAGCAGTCAGCTGTTTTGGAAAATTGACTATTGCTGTGGCAAATGCTGGAATTACCCTTTTTGGAGATTTTTTTGAATACCCGAAAGAGAATTTACAAAAAGTTCTCGAAGTCAATTTAATGGGATCTTTCCTATTAACCCAGGCAGCGGCAAGGCAAATCCGGTCACAGAAGTCGGGCGGGAGGATTTTACTAATGTCCTCTGTTGTTGGACACCAGTCCCACCAATTTCTTGGCGCTTATGCGATGACAAAAGCCGGGTTGGAAATGCTAGCCAAAAATCTTGTTCTGGAATTATCTCCGCATGGAATTACAATTAACGCAGTGGCGCCCGGCGCAACTTTAACCGAAAGAACATTGGCCACCGATCCGACTTATCCGAAAACGTGGTCATCTATTACGCCGATGGGAAGACCGGCGATTTGTGAAGATATCGCCAATGCCGCATTATTTTTGCTCTCTCCGCATTCCGGACATATTACCGGTCAAAGTTTGATCGTAGATGGAGGCTGGACCTCCGTCAGCCCTTTGCCCGACTTGAGTAATCTGGATGTATAAAAGTAAATTTTATTCTCCTTCACCCAAACCTTCCGCAAATAACTGAGCTTCCAGATCGTCGATATTTCCTTCTTTTGAAATAAAGAGTTCTCTCGGTTTTGCGGAGGATGCCGGCTTCACCGTCATGAAATTTCTATATTGTTCATCCGAGATAATCCTCAATTGAAGTGCCCTTTTCAATACCATCGGGAATGGAACTTTAAAAAAGTTAGCAATATCAGATGCCAAAAATCCAGGAATTTTTGAGATATCATCTCTAAAAAAACTTTCCACATCCTTGTATGGAAGCAATGCATCGAAAATCAACTGCTCGGAACGATTAGCCAGCGACACCGGATTTGCATAAGAGCTGTGCAATCCAAGGGAAACAGTAAGCAGGTGAATATGATAATTCCGTTCGTTAATTTCAGAAGCCGCATTTACAAAAACCCAGCCTTTTTGGTGATACATCGATGAGAATCCCTTGAAGATCGGATCAATGTTGTGGAGCTGCGCAATCTTGATTCCTTCGGGATAGGGCAATTTGTGCCCGATCTGATGTACAATATCCTGTGCATACGAAACATCTGCAACTTCTCCGGTCGGTTCAATAATCCAATCTCCATCTACCAATCCTTCGAAAAGTTCGTTGGCAGCACGCTGACTTTCCATTTGCCCCAAATGCAGAATGATTCTGTTTCCGCGGACTGAAAAATCGAGCGGGAGCTGATTTTTGATTTGCTTTCTGGCCATTTTTTGAGAAGTGTTAAGTATTGATTTCAAAGATACATCCTAATGCTTTTCACTACAACAGTCTGAGATACTTTATCTCCACTGCAGAGTATTGAGAAGATGGATCATATCTTTCTGTATAAAATTAATAACGGGCGTTAAAGAATCGTTTTTAGTCGCCGTTGAAAAGTAGATAGCGCCACGCAAAAAGTGCTTTGTGCTATCAGTCGTATAAAACTGATAAGGGCTTGGAACGTCGCCTTCTATTTTAAAAAGCATCGCAGTTAGATTATGGTCTGTCAATAATCGTTGCTCCTGAATAGATGAAGCCCTCACCTGGTGTTTTCCGGTTAGCCTGAAAGAATCATTGATATAGTCTTTCAAAAGCGTCTGGCTATTTTTTACAGGTTTATAAGTAAGCTGAATATTCGCATTAAATTGCGGGTAATAGATATATATCCAGTCTTTTCCGGCGAGTGCAAAAGTATCGGGAAGGATTCTGGCCGACTTGGAATATTCAAAAGAATAAGGGTGATCTTCCGTTAATTTCTGATAAAGCTGCGGCGGTAATTCGATTCGGTTAAAACCTTTTGGTTTGGGAACGTAGGTTTGATCATCTTTTCCACAAGAGAAAAGCAGGATTGATAAAACAGTAAAAAATAAGAATGCAGAGAAATGGTTTCGCATTGATCAGATTAATTCTTTCGACAGAAATTTTGCCTGCAAAGCTAACGAAATCTGCTCTATATTATTTTTACTTATTGATTAATCGAAGTCAGCTTAAGCAAATAAGAAACCAACGCCACAAGGACGGGTTTCTTATTTATATTTGAGATGAGAAATAAATAATTCTATTCAACCGTCACCGATTTTGCAAGATTTCTTGGCTGGTCCACGTTTCGGCCACGCATTACCGCGATATAGTAGGAAAGTAATTGCAAGGGAATAACTGAAACCAAGGGTGTAAGTATTTCATGTACTTTGGGCACTTCAATAACAAAGTCGACCATTCCAGGAATTAAGCTATCACCTTCGGTAACAATAGCAATTACGCGTCCCTTCCTCGCCTTGACCTCCTGAATATTAGATACGATTTTCTCGTACGAGCTGTCTTTGGTTGCCAGAAAAACCACCGGCATATCTTCATCGATCAGGGCGATCGGCCCATGCTTCATCTCAGCTGCGGGATAACCTTCTGCATGTATGTAAGAAATTTCCTTCAATTTTAACGCACCTTCCAATGCAACCGGAAAATTAAGACCCCTTCCTAAGTATATAAAATTTCTCGCATAGGTGAAGATGAAGGCTATTTCCTTGATCTTAGAAGCGTTTTCAAATACCTGCTCCACTTTTGCCGGAATTGTTTCCAGCTCAACCAAAAGCTGACGATATGTTTCCTCAGAAATCGTCCCTTTCCTTTTTGCAGTTGCGATAGCAATCAATGTCAAAACCGTCACTTGTGCTGTAAATGCTTTGGTGCTTGCCACTCCAATTTCCGGACCTGCGTGGGTGTATGCACCAGCATGTGAAGCACGTGCAATAGAAGAACCTACCACGTTACAAACGCCAAATATCGTTGCACCTTTTGATTTGGCCAGCTCAATGGCAGCCAGCGTATCGGCCGTCTCACCAGATTGTGAGATAGCGATGACGATATCATTTTCCTTAATAACCGGATTTCTATATCTAAACTCGGAAGCATATTCGACTTCCACATTGATTCTCGCCAGTTCTTCAAAAAGATACTCGGCCACCAGACCAGCATGCCAGGAAGTACCGCAGCCGACAATCACAATCCGTTCTGATGCAGCCAATTTATCTATATAACCAGCTAAGCCCCCTAGCTGCAAATGTGCTTCTTCTGCCCTTAAACGCCCACGCATACTGTCAGCAATAGAACGTGGCTGTTCAAAAATTTCTTTGATCATGAAATGGTCATACCCTCCTTTTTCGATGGTCTCGAGTTCCATTTCCAGCTTCTGGATGTAAGGGACTTTCTGTGTGTTATCCAGATTTTGAATACTAAGCTGTCCATCACGAATAACGGCAACCTCATAATCATCCAGGTACACAACGTCTTTTGTGTATTCTATAATCGGTGTAGCATCGGAAGCAAAGAAAAATTCATTTTCACCGACGCCTATAACCAAAGGACTCCCTTTTCTCGCAGCAATCAGCTGATCAGGAAAATCGACCGATATCACAACAATGGCATAAGCTCCGACAACTTCAAGCAAGGCAAGTCTTACTGCCTCTTCCAGTGAAGTGCCTGTTTCTTTTTGAATATCTTCAATGAAATGGATTAAAACTTCTGTGTCGGTTGCACTCTGAAAAATGTGGCCTTTGCCGATCAGGTTTTGTTTAATTGAAGCGTAGTTTTCAATTATTCCATTATGAATAATTGCCAGCTTGTGATCATTCGAAAAATGTGGATGTGCATTGACATCATTAGGTTCTCCATGTGTTGCCCAACGCGTATGACCAATGCCAATTTTCGCATTCAGTTTTTTATCAGCAAGCTGATTTTCCAGATCTGAAACCTTTCCCTTTTTCTTATAAATATTCAATTCCGAATTTTCCAGCAAGGCAACGCCGGAACTATCGTACCCCCGGTATTCCAGTCTTTTCAGACCTTTAATAATTAGTGGATAGGCATCCCTAATCCCAATATAAGCAACAATTCCGCACATGTTTTTGCAATTAATTTTAAAATGTGTGTATAATATTGAATGCAAATAAATGTCAATAAGTAGTCGATAACAAATAAAATACTGAAAATTATCCAATTTCAACAGAGTGTTCGAACACACACTAGTATATTCATTATGAAGGATTTACATCTTAAAAAATATTAAAAATTCGAGATTGGATAATTTCGTGATGATCTAAAAATTTACCTTTATTGCCATTCAAGAAAATACTGGATAAAAAAAAGCGGCGACCAGATTATGGCCGCCGCTTTTTTTATATTTTATTTCTGATTAACTCATCAAATCAGTATACAGATTATAATATGATTCTGAGAATTTTTCTTCCTCTTCGTCAAGCTCTACCCGTTTCGGTGCATCATTGAAAATCTGGTTTAAACTTTCGCTGCAATGTTCCTCCGCTTTAACCACCGCATCAGCATATGCACACCCAATTTTAACAAAACCTTCGAAATCTGCTGAATGAAGGTGAGACAAGGCCTCATCACTCACATCAATCGCTTTTGCCTTGCTCATCAAGTC
Source organism: Dyadobacter koreensis (assembly GCF_900108855.1). GTDB lineage: Bacteria > Bacteroidota > Bacteroidia > Cytophagales > Spirosomataceae > Dyadobacter > Dyadobacter koreensis. The sequence continues at coordinate 161,893 of NZ_FNXY01000002.1, read as the reverse complement.
AGCGTCGAATTTATAATCAAATGCATTATTGTGCACTGTAAATACACTTTTCGTATCCTTAAACATCGGATCGTTACGATAAGTAGTTTTAAGATACATCGGAATCAAAGCAGTCATCCAATCGTTGCAATGCACAACATCAGGCGCCCATCCCAATTTCTTAACTGTTTCTAAAACACCTTTGCAAAAGAAAATCGCACGTTCATCATTATCATCGTAGAAATTATTCTCCTTGTCGAAGAATACAGATTTACGGTGAAAATAATCATCGTTATCTATAAAATAAACCTGAAGTTTCGCGTTTGGGATAGAAGCAACCTTAATTATAAGTGGTTTTTCTTCATCACCAACCGTAATATTAATTCCTGACAATCGAACTACTTCGTGAAGCCTGTTTTTACGCTCATTGATTAGACCAAATCGAGGTACCAAAATTCTTATCTCTGCCCCGCGCTCCTGCATTGCTTGCGGAAGTCTTCTTACATAATCGGCAACATCTGTGGTCTGGAGAAAAGGATTGATTTCACTGGCTACATACAAAATTCGTAGTTTGTCCATAGATATTTAAAGCAGTTTGTGAAAAAAAGTTTTGCAAAATTACATAAAAAAATCTGCATTTTCAATAGAAATTCAAAACTAATTGTAATATTGCGCAGAGTTTGGGCTTATCTATGCCAAATATTTCAGAAACCCCCTGCGAACAAGCCGGATTAACCACTTTTCACATTTAGGAAAAACAGGTTCAGTTTGTAATTAATCCTGCACCTTCCCTACTTATAATTCTTTTCATGGAAGTTTTTACTTCAATACCCAGTCTAAAAAATTTTCTTCTTCAACAACGCCTCCAAAATAAAAGTATTGGATTGATCCCGACGATGGGTGCGCTGCATGAAGGTCATATTTCTCTGATAGACACTGCAAAAATACAAAATGATATTGTTGTTTGCAGCATTTTCGTTAACCCAACCCAGTTCAATAATCCGGAAGACCTTGCCAAATATCCAAGGACATTGGAAGAGGATTGTGTGATGCTTGAAAATGCGGGATGTTCTGCGGTGTTCGCTCCTTCGGTTGAGGAAATGTATCCTGAAAAACCGACGCTGACGATTAATTTCGGTTTGCTTGAAACGGTGATGGAAGGCGCTTCAAGGCCAGGACATTTTAATGGTGTAGGTATTGTAGTATCGAAGCTATTCAATATTGTTGAACCGCACCGGGCTTATTTTGGACAAAAAGACTTGCAGCAGGTAATGATAGTAAAAAGAATGGTTGAAGATCTTTCTTTCAATCTCGAACTGATCATTTGTCCTACAATCAGAGAAACGGATGGACTGGCGATGTCTTCCAGAAACAGACGTCTTGGTGAGGAAGAAAGAGCTCATGCTCCGATTATTTATAAAATACTTCTCGACGCAAAGGATAAGATACAGAACGGCGACGACATCGAAGAGGTAAAAGAATCGGTACAACTGGAATTTCACGTACTGGCTGGATTTGAACTTGATTATTTCGAGGTTGTCAACACCAAAACTTTGCAGCCGATACATACCATCGCAGAAGCAGGTACGACAGCACTTTGTATTGCAACTTTCCTCGGCCCTGTCCGGTTGATTGATAATATTATTTTCTAGAAATTTAATAGCAACAAAAAAGGCCTCGAACGAGGCCTTTTTTGTTGCTATTAAATTTTATGATTCCAACTTCCAATCACCACGATACGTGCGTTTCACAAACTGATTCGCTTCATCGAAGTTTGTAATTTTCATATTATTGCCATCCCAAAGCAGTTTCTTGCGTCCCGGGTAGTCAAAACCTTTTCCATCCGCTCTTGCCTGGCGGAGGTTGTAGCTGCGGATACCAAGATTACCCATAATAACAGTTTCAGTCAAAGGACCAGCATAATCAAACGATGATGTCAGCGCTTTGTGTTCTTTGCTTTGGTAACCAGCTTTACAAGCGTCAGACCAGGAAACGTGATGACCGAATTCAGGCATTACTGTATATTTATTACCAAAATCACCATCCTTATATTCAAGTTTGGTTCCGTTTTTTAGATATACTTTTGGATCCTTACCGTACGTTCCGCAAGTCATAACTCCTTTTTCGCCGATCAATAAAACACCATTACTACTGTCTGGCTCTCCGAGAGGGTCGTTTGCAGGAATCAAATCTGGGTGGAAAGGACGCAAACCACCATCATGCCAGGTCAGTGTTACTTCCGACTTGTTAATTTTGTTTGCAGGGAATTTCAACTGAACGCGTGACGATGGCGGACAACCTTCGGGAATATATTCCGGTGTCCAGTCCTTGATAAAAACTGAACCTGCACTGCATTCCAATTCTGTCGGGTAACCCAAACCTAATGTTCTGAAAGCAGGGTCAATCAGGTGACATCCCATATCGCCCAAAGCTCCCGTTCCGAAATTCCACCAGCCACGCCATTTAAATGGATGCCATGCCGGATTATAATCTACCCATTCAGCAGAACCCACCCAAAGATCCCAATCCAATCCTTCCGGAGTCGGCATTTTTCCAACAGGAACGGGAATTCCCTGCGGCCAAACCGGACGGTTTGTCCACACGTGCGCCTCATGCACATTACCGATCAGTCCTTTTTTAAACCATTCCTTCATCTGAGTTTGAGCAGGGTTAGAAGCACCCTGATTTCCCATCTGCGTTACGACTTTATATTTTCTCGCAGCTTCCGTAAGCATACGCGCTTCGTATATATCATGTGTTAGTGGTTTTTGAACATACACGTGTTTTCCTCTCTGCATGGCGGCCATTGCAATAATAGCGTGCATATGATCCGTAGTAGAAACGGTAACCGCATCTATATCTTTCCCCATTTCATCAAACATGCGTCTGAAATCTTTGTATTTCTTTGCAGTAGGATGTAATTCAAAATTCTTTTGAGCCTGGTTCCAGTCTACGTCGCAAAGCGCCACCAGATTTTCAGCACCCTTATTCCATGCATTATTGGTATCCGAAAATCCCTTTCCTCCCACACCGATACCGGCAATATTCAACTTGTCACTCGGTGCGATAAATCCTTTCCCAAGAACGTTTCTGGGAACAATAAAAAAACTTCCCACTGCCGCCACGGTAGTTTTCTGCAGAAAGTCACGACGGGTGACACCTTTTGGTTTATTCTCTGTACTCATCGGGTTTGGTCTAAAAAAAAAGATTAATAATAGTCAAAAGCGTTGTTTCATCCATTCATACTGAATTGAATTAATCAGAGCTTAAATATAATGATGTTCGGATATATGTTCACGCCATATTCCATTAATTCATAATTAAGATTTAAACATGGATTTGAAGCATCAATCTTTACCTCACATTACACTGATTAACAATCACTTAATCTGAATAAAAATCTCACAATTATCCGCATTTTTAAAATTGGAACTACGCCTGATAGCCCGATGTTTTGAAGGGTGTGTATTATTCCCGTAACTTTGCCGGAATGATATGCATAAATATTAATATTCACTCATCTAGCTGAGTAATGCAAATAACCATAATGAAATCGAAGATTCACCGTGTGAAGGTGACTCAGGCAGAATTGAATTACGTAGGAAGTATCACAATTGACGAAGATTTGATGGACGCTGCCGGTTTAATTGAAAACGAGCAGGTTCATATTGTAAACAATAACAATGGCGAGCGGTTTGTTACGTATGTCATTAAAGGAGAACGAAAAACCGGGATGATTTGTCTGAATGGTGCAGCAGCCAGGAAAGTGCAAATTGGCGATATTATCATTATCATTGCATATGCGAGCATGACGCCGGAGGAAGCCAAAACTTTCAAACCGATGGTTGTTTTTCCTGATCAGAATAACGAAATTATCAGTGTTACAGCCCGAGGTTAAAACAAACTTACTACTCATCATCACGATTTAATTTTATGAAAAGCGCTCTTCGCTATATCATCTCGCTTGGACTGGCGGGTGGTCTGATTTGGTTTGTATTCAAGGATATCAATCTAGCCGATATGCTTGACAGATTTAGTCAGGCTGATTGGCGCTGGATGGCAATTTCATGCTTTTTATTGCTATGTGCGCATGTTACAAGAGCATGGCGCTGGGCGATGCTGATGGAACCACTTGGATATAAACCGGGAATTGTCAATAGCTCAATTTCTGTATTAACAGGTTATTTTGCGAACTATATTGTTCCGAGAATGGGCGAGGTTACCCGATGCGGAACATTGTACAGACTGGAAAGAATTCCGGTAAACCTCAGCTTTGGTACGGTTGTAGCAGAACGCATTTTCGATGTTATCATTCTTCTGGGATTAATAGGTCTCAACTTCATTCTTGAATTTGACCGTTTAAGCAGCTTTTTTACTGAAATTTTTCAGAGTAAAATACAGGGTAACGGACAGCCAGGTACTGGCCCGAGTCCGATACTGATTATTTTAGGCATCGGTTTTATTGCTGTAATCATTGGTGCAATCATTATTTTCCGCAGTGCTTCCTTACGTAACAAATTAATGGAAAATGCGATTGTTCAAAAAATAGCCACTTTTTTACAAGGCATGCTGGAAGGCTTGCTGAGCGTCAGAAAGCTTAAAAATCCAGGAATGTTCTTTTTGAGCACTGCAATGATCTGGGTATTTTACTATCTGGTTTCATATGTTCTGTTTTTCTGTATTCCGGAAACTTCTCAGCTTGGTTTATTGGCTGGTCTGACCTTACTCGTTGTTGGATCCATCGGAATGACTGCACCTACCCAGGGCGGCATCGGCGCTTACCATTTGTTGGTTGGAAGCGTAATGGTGTTATATGGTTTGACCCAGAAAGACGGTATCACACTGGCCACATTCATACATGGCACACAAATGTTATTCATGTTAGTCGTCGGAGCACTTGCATTTTTGTATGTTTTAATCCAGAATAAAACAGAAGAAGAACCGGCAGTCGTTACTCAGAATAACTAAATCCGTCATAGAACCTGAAACCGTTTTGAAGAATGAACTCAACAGAAAGTAAAATTTTACGTATCGAAGAAGCCAAAGAAATAATTGCAGACTGGCAGAGAGCCGGCCAGAAGGTTGTCTTTACGAATGGCTGTTTTGATATTGTACATTTAGGTCATATCGATTACCTTGAAAAAGCGCACGCCTTGGGCGGGCGTTTGGTTTTAGGATTGAATACAGACGCATCGGTCAGCCGCTTGAAAGGGCCGCTTCGTCCGGTAGTTAATGAATATGCACGGGCGCGTCTGATGGCAGCTTTGTCCTTCGTGGATGCTGTCATTTTGTTCGATGAGCAGACCCCAAGTCAGTTAATTGAGGCGTTAAAACCTGACATTTTGGTAAAAGGTGACGATTATACAGTCGAAACAATCGCTGGCGCAGATTTTGTTCTAAGTAATGGAGGCGAGGTAAAAACAATAGCTCTGGTAAAAGGTTATTCAACTTCGGCACTTATTGAAAAGATTAAAGAAGGATATTAGGAAAGAGGATTTCTTGAATGTCAAGTGCCGATATTTCCTCTCATTTTATTTTAAAATTTAATTTTTCGTAACAAAACTAAAAAGAGAAATATGGCTGGTTCATATGTAATTATTATACTCGTCATGGCTATCAGCATGTATGTGCAATGGCGTTTGAAAAGTAAGTTTGAAGAGTATTCGCAAGTTGGCCTGAGCAACGGGATGAGTGGTCGTGAGATTGCTGAAAAAATGCTTCGGGATAGTAATATTTATGATGTAAGAGTGGTGTCTGTGGAGGGCCAGTTGACTGACCATTATAATCCGCAAGACAAGACTGTGAATCTCAGTCCGGATGTATTTCACGGACGAAGCGTTTCGGCGGCAGCGGTCGCTTCACACGAATGTGGTCACGCTGTTCAGCATGCAACGGCTTACCAATGGTTGAAATTCCGATCTCAGATGGTACCGTTTTTAAGTATTTCATCACGTTATATGCAATGGGTTATTTTAGGTGGTGTATTATTGTTAAATACAACTCCAATTCCATTAGCGATCGGTGTAGCTTTATTTGCTGTAACCACTTTATTCAGTTTTATCACACTTCCAGTTGAGTATGACGCAAGTAACAGAGCCTTGGCCTGGATTCAGAACAACAGGATTGTTAACGAAAGAGAATATGTGATGGCGGCTGACGCCTTGAAATGGGCAGCAAGAACATATCTGGTAGCTGCAATCGGTTCTCTTGCAACTTTACTTTATTATGTAAGTCTGTTAATGGGGAGGAGAGACTAATTGCAGGAATAATCGAATTGAGATTATATGAAGAAACGTCAGCCATTCAAGGCTGACGTTTCTTTTTTGTTGCCTATTCTTTCATAAAGTTCGATTAATAATTCAGATTATGGATTCAATCAGAAGCGCGTCGACATATCGCCAATGCAAAGGAAATATTGAGCAAATACTTCACCACTCAATGAGCTATCACGGGGCTCAAACCGTGAAGCTCGTCGCGATCGGATTTCAGGCGGCAGAAAATATTATTAAATCTACAGAGCTAATGTTAGTACTATACTTTCATGCTATTTTTTCTGATTCCAGTAAATCACGACATTGTGTGTAGAACGCCCGGAAGCAATTACATCCAAATCGCCATCGCCATCCAGATCTGTTACCGTTAAATCTTCGCACGCAATTTTGATCTTATCATCAAGCGAATATTCCTGCCATTTTTTTCCCTCAGGGTCCATGCCTACGAACATTCTCACGCCCATTATATCGGCAACATTCGGATTTCTCCACCCCACGACAATTTGATCACGGCCCTGCCCGAAGAAATCGGCACAGGCAAGTGCGTGTCCTTCCTTCATTTTATCAGTCAAAACTGTACGGTTATCTTTTGAATAAACGACCAGTGAGTTTCCATGCATAGGCTCAACGGTGGTGGAAAATAACTGATTTTTCCCAAGCGTCCCCATTCTGATCTCACCAACGCCCTGCCCAGGTACCATCCAGTTTCCTGAAGGTGCCCAACCGTCCACGCCGTTCAAAAAAACCTGAACACCTTCTTTACTGCCGACAGCCAGGCCTGCAAACCGGCCCGAAACTTCCATAGGCTGAAAATTGTGTGTCATATGCATATTGGTTTCTATAAGATCATACCCCCAAAGACCTTTACGATTTTCAGGAACATCAAAAGCAATCATTTTCACACCCGCTCCTACTCCATTCACATTTCCTTCACCATGCAAAGGCAGTACGATAAGTTGAAAAGTATCATCCGTTTTCTTCACCCAATGCATTCTGTGAATCGTTACTTCATGATGTAAACGAACTGGTTCCCAAAGCGTTGTCCGGTCTTCAGTTGGGACCAGATAAAATACTGCTCCTGAAAGTTTATTATTTTTTGTTTCACCAGGATTCCACTGCGCCCCGACGGCAACTTCAACTTTTCCGTCACCGTCAATATCGCGCGCTGCAATACAAACATTATCCTGTTCCGTTAAATCTTTCGCGATTACATACCGGATCCACTTGCCTGTTTTCTCTCCCGGATTTTTATACCAGACAATCTCCTTTTTGTCTGCCAGAAGAATATCCGGTTTGCCGTCTCCATCCACATCGCCCGTCACCACACCATATCCAATGCTGATTTGGTCATCGATCACTTCTCCTTTAAAAGTTGCCGTTTGCGCGCTGGTACTAAGGTGGAAAAGAGAAAGAATAACGAAAGGTAATATTTGTTTTTTCATAGATTAATTTTTCATTTTTCGACCTACGTAGAAGTCTTAAAGCCTACTTTTTCACAATATACTTCAAAAACCTCGTTAGCTTCATTTCTAAACATACATTTTTGCGTCGCTTTGTTCTGCTTTTCATACTTTTGTACTTTAAAGAGAACCAAAAACCATTTTATGAAAACTGTTCCCCTACATCAGGTCCATGTTCAATTAGGTGCCAAAATAGTACCCTTTGCAGGTTTTGAGATGCCAGTACGCTATTCCTCAGATATGGAAGAGCATCACACGGTCCGCAATAATGTAGGTGTTTTCGATGTCTCGCACATGGGTGAGTTTAGCGTTAAAGGCCCCAAAGCACTGGATTTGATCCAAAAAGTATCTGCTAATGATGCGTCTGTTTTGTTTGACGGAAAAGTACAATACAGCTATTTGCCGAATGCAGATGGTGGCGTCGTTGATGACTTATTGGTTTACCGATATAATGCTGAAGAATATCTTCTGGTGGTTAATGCTTCCAATATCGAAAAAGACTGGAACTGGATTCAAAGCCACAATACAGAAGGTGTTGAAATGAAAAACCTTTCTGACGATCTGTGTCTTCTTGCTGTTCAGGGACCAAATGCAACAGCAACTTTGCAAAAACTTACCGAAGTGGATCTCGTTTCCATGGAATATTATACTTTCAAAGTTGGTAAAATGGCCGGCATCGAAGGTGTGATTATTTCAGCTACAGGCTATACCGGCGCAGGCGGATTCGAAATTTATATTCAGAAAGAAGATGCGGAGAAAATGTGGAATGCCATATTTGAAGCAGGTAAAGAATTTAATATCCAGCCGGTTGGTCTGGGTGCACGTGATACATTGCGCCTTGAAAAAGGTTTCTGTTTATATGGAAATGATATCGATGATAAAACTTCTCCTTTGGAAGCTGGCCTGGGCTGGGTTACTAAATTCACAAAAGACTTTATCAATTCCGAAGATTTGAAAGGCCAGAAAGAAGCTGGTTTGAAAAACAAACTGGTTGGTTTTGAAATGATCGACCGTGGTATTCCTCGCGGTCATTACGAATTATGTGACGCAGAAGGAAATAAACTGGGCGACGTAACATCAGGAACTCAATCGCCAACTTTGCAAAAAGGAATCGGCTTGGGTTATGTTCCGACGGCTTACAGCAAACCGGAAACGGAAGTTTTTGTTAAGGTGAGAGACCGCCTGTTAAAAGCGAAAGTTGTAAAATTACCTTTCGTAAAAGGTTAAAAAATTTGGATACCGGGCCTTAACGCAGCCCGGTACCTTCCACTATCTCTCAAACTTAATACTCAAATTTCCGTATTACTTTTAGTATGAAACACCTTGATGTTTGTCTGACGCCTGACTTATTACACTTACATAAACTCGATAATTCGATTGTTGTTGTTGCCGATATTTTCCGGGCAACATCCTGCATGGTTACCGGCCTTGCTTATGGCGTGAAAAGCATTACACCCGTTGCCAGCGTTGAAGAATGTAAGTTATTGCAGGACAGAGGATTTATCGCCGCTGCCGAACGCGACGCACATAAAGTAGAAGGTTTTGATCTTGACAATTCTCCGTTCAGTTATATGAATGAGAGATTAATTGGATCTGAAATTGCAATGACAACGACCAACGGAACGTTGTCTATTGCAAAAGCACGGGCCTCCGCTGTAAAGGTTATGGTAGGTGCGTTTTTAAATCTAGGTGCCTTAGCTAATCATTTAAGATCCGAACAGTACGATGTGCTGGTGCTTTGTGCAGGCTGGAAAGGAAGACCAAACCTGGAAGACACATTGTTTGCAGGAGCGCTCGCTGAAGAATTGAAGGATCAGTTTATGTTAAGAGAAGATGGAACGCTGATGGCGCAAAGGCTTTACAATCAAAGTAAAGAAAATCTGCTTTCAGCAGTCTCAAATTCTTCACACGTTAGAAGGTTGCAGCGTTTGGGCATCCAGAAAGATATAGCATATTGTTTGCAAAAAGATTTATATGACGTTGTTCCTGTTTTGAGAGGAACGACACTTGTTGCCATGAATTGATATTCAAAATCGTTAATTATTAAGTTTCAACAACTGTACATGTCAAAATTCTTCATCACTGCTTTCCTTGCTTTGTTCATAAGCACATCATGGGTTCTTGCGCAGGAAGTACCTTCAACGCCGCAGACTGATAGTACTTTAACCAATCCGACAGGAAAAAAGGATAAAAAATCCAATGAAGTAGTTGCTGATACTTTAACTGAGGCAGAAGCAGAGGAACAGGTTTTAAAGGCTGCCAAGGCAAATGGTGATACTGTTTACGCTTATAAAATAACAACAGGCGATTTGTCGTATCTGACAGTTTGTCCGGGCACAACGATCACTGTTCCATTTATACCAGAAGGCCCGTTTGATGCCGATAATAATTTCATTGTCCATTTAATTGATCCGGCTGGAAAATCCATTCCAATTTCCTTACCTAGTAAAGCAGGACCGATCCGTGCCGTTATTCCATCCTATAAAATTGGAGGAGAGGTCTATAAAATTCAGGTGTTAAGTACAATCCCGGTCATTAAGAGCCAGGAAGTCCCAATTCGCCTACTCCAGACGCCGACAGCCAGAATCGAAATTATTGATGGAACGCAGGCTGTCCGGGTAATGCCAGGGCATGAAGTTCAGTTAAAAGTAAATTTGTATGGAACGGCTCCCTGGTCTTTCCGTCTTTCAGATAGCACAACGGTATACCAGACTTTATCTAATCCTCATTATCTGACGGTTAAACCGACACATGTTCAGGCTTACAGTATTGTGGGCATTTCGAATGCTTGCGGAAGCGGAACGTCTACTGGTGAACCAATTGTTAATGTAGATGATAATCCTGAACCTAAGCTTGAACTTAAAGAGGTTGACAAGCTCGTCAGAGTTTGTTCCGGAATTCCGTTCCAGGTTCCATTTAGTGCAACCGGAAAATTTAAAGCTGGCAACAAATTTGTCGTTCAGATCGCAGAACGTACCGGGGCATTTAAAACTATATCTTCGCCGGACACGACGGGATATATTACAACACAAATTCCTACAACCTACAAGCCGGGTGATTATCGGTTACGCGTAATGTCGTCGGCTCCATACTTGATCAGTCAGGTTGCCAATATCAGTATTGCAGCGCCAACCGTTGCGACATTGCAGAGAGATTCTCTGCATCTGCCTGAAAATGGCTCCGGAGATTTATCTGTTCGTTTTGATGGAGGCGGCCCTTGGTTCGTGTTGTTGTCAGATGGAACGTATGAAAATAACATCATGGATTCTCCTCACAAAGTTACTGTAAAACCCTATCACGACACCAATTATCAAATTTCATCAGCCGGTGGGCTTTGCGGTGTTGGGAAATTCTCGGGACGTGCGAAAGTTACCGTTACTACACCGCCTGCGAGTATTACGATGGAAAAACTACCGCAGTCTATGGTTTGCGCGGGAAGTACCATCGAAATACCTTATAAAACCATTGGACGTTATTCAACGACCAACCGGTTTGTTGTTCAGATAACGGATAAAAGCGGAAGATTTGTTGATTTGCCTACCACTGTTACACCAACAACCTTTACTGCAAAAGTCACTTCGGCAGTTTCGCCGGGCGATACCGTCAGAGCCCAAAAAATTCGTATTATCTCTTCTTCGCCAGCGGTTTCAAGTAAAGAAGAAGAAATCAGGGTTATTGCCAATAATAAGGCTATCGGGGAGGTTTCCGGAAAAGCATTTATTTCAGGGGGAAGGTCAACGCGTATTACGCTTAAATTTAAAAACGGTTTACCTCCCTGGTCGTTTACCTTATCGGATGGAACGGCTGTAAACGGCACTTTTCTTAACCCTTATCTGATCACGGTTTCTCCTAAAGTAACGACCGAATATACCATCAGTTCTTTAAAAAGTGGCTGCGGAACAGGAGTTGCAACGGGTTCGGCCATTGTTACGGTTGACAAATAATTTTTAACCCAAAAGAAAAAGTGGAATGATACGCACTTTTGTACTGCTTTTGCTTTTGGGTTTTCTTAAAACCTATTCAGTTGCACAACAGATTCCAATCGGGTCATGGGAATCTCATTTCAGTTATCGTTCGGCAAAGCAAGTATTAAAAGTAAGAAACAAACTTTTCTGTTCTTCTTACAACGGGCTTTTCAGCATTGATCCAAATAATGATCAGATAACGATCTTTTCGAAATCTACCGGACTGAATGATGTTGGAATCAGTGCGATGGCTTATGATTCTACGGAAAATTTGCTGATGCTTGCTTATCGGAATGGGAATCTCGATCTGGCGTATCTAAATGAAAATCAAGAAGCGGATCAGATTGTCAACTGGTCTTTTCTGTTAAATGCCACTGATCTTCCGGCTGGCAAAAATATTAGCAAAATCCTTTTTAAAGACAGAAGGGCCTATCTGGCAACGAACTTCGGGATTGTTGTTTTAAACCCAAAATTACGTGAAGTCGTTGAGACATATCGATATATCGGACCAAACGGCGCAGAAGCCCAGGTTACTGATATAACTTTTACAGCTGATTCGCTTTTTGCCGCAACTTCTCAGGGATTACTTGCAACTTCACTTTCGGCGAATATTAACAGACAATATTTTGCAAACTGGAAAATGATTCCTGCACCTTATAGGACAATATCTATCTCTTTTCAAGATGGAAAGTTATATGCAGGTTTCAGCGGAAAGGGAATTTTTAAAAGGAAAAACACAGATTGGGAATTAGTTTATTCTTCTGAAAGTTCGAACATTTCCTTCTCAGAAAATCTTGTGACGTTGTCAGATAAAATTCTGGTCATCAATAAGGAAAAAACGGATGTTTATGAAAACCCGTTATTCAACTTGCTGGGATCATCCTTGCTCAACGATAATTTTTTCTGGACCGCTGACACCCGGCAGGGGCTTTTGAGTAACAAGGATGGAGCCTTCAAATCTTACAGTCCTTTCGAAGGTGACACAACTATAACAGTAAAAACGGATTCTTCTGTAATTGATTTCAATGGGTTGGTTTGGACAAAACTTCCTTCATATCTGGGAGGCGGAATTTCGGTTAAAAATGTTTCTACAAGCCAGCAACGAATACTTTCAGTGGCAGCGGGAAATGGCGGTTTGCCCTCTTCGGCAATTAATAGCCTGGCCAGCGATGAGGACGGATTAATCTGGTTTGCCAGTGACCGCGGCGTTGGTTATTTTATCCCGGATGAAGTTATGAGCACTCCCAGGCTCGATGCGATTTTACCAATCTACGGACAGCGTAAACTTTTTGCGAATGAACGCAGCAACGCGATATCAGTTGAGTCCGGAAATCGCAAATGGATTGGAACGGATAACGGTCTGTTTCAGTTTACAGCGGATGGGACAGAACTTATTAAACAATTCACGTCCGAAAATAGTCCCTTGCCTTCCAGTCGTATAAAAGATTTAAAGTTTGAGAAGGAATCCGGTATGTTATTTATCGAAACTCCAAACGGAATGGTCGCATACCGGAGTGATGCTTCTTTGGCCCAGGAAAATATATCGTCTGTAAACATCTTCCCAAATCCCGTTCGTCCAGATTTTGAGGGTAACCTCGGCGTGAAAGGACTTATGGATAATACGATTATTAAGATAACCGACCTGTCAGGGAGACTGGTATTTGAGACGCGTTCACAAGGTGGGACAGCGTCGTGGAACTTAAATGATTACACAGGCAAAAGAGCCCGGGCAGGAATTTATCTGATAATCGTTGTATCTTCCGATAGAAGTGAAAAGACAGCTGGAAAATTGGCCATAATAAATTAATTGATCTGACTACTTAAACACATTGGTGTGCCCATCCGGAGTAAATCCGAAATTTAAATTATAATGACAACCCACGACAAACAACCCTATATCATCGGTATAACAGGCGGAAGCGCATCAGGAAAAACTTTCTTCATGAAATGCCTGATCGACTCCTTTCCAGCCGAGCAAGTGTGCAGAATTTCACAGGACAATTATTATCGGCCGATTCATGAGATTCCGAGAGATGAAAATGGGGTTGAAAATTTTGATTTACCGGAAACGATTGACCACCATCTCTTTGCAGAGCATATTGCCGTTCTTCGCGCAGGCCGAGAAGTACAGCAAAAAGAATATACATTTAATAACCCGTTGATCAAACCCGAAATTCTGGTTTTCGAGCCTCGCCCGATTATCATCGTTGAGGGAATTTTCGTCCTCTATTTTCCTGATATTGCGCGTCTTATCGATTTAAAAATATTCGTCGATGCGAAAGAACATGTAAAAATAAAAAGACGGATTATTCGTGATAATAACGAGCGCGGTTACGATCTGGATGATGTTCTTTACCGCTGGGAGCATCACGTAGCGCCAACGTACGACAAGTATATTTTACCACTTCGGTCTGAAGCAGATATCATCATTAATAATAATACAAGGTTTGATACCGGATTGGATGTTTTGGTTGGGTTTTTAAAGAAGAAGCTGGCGGAGCGGAATGATGCAGCAAACTGAGTATTAGTATGACCCGCAACATTAACTCTCTTACGCACGCGTTTTTATTGACATCCAAAATTATTTTTTAATTCTGATATAAGCTAAATTTACAGAAGAAAACCTTTCATATTTTCAAATAATAGTATGCACCACTTTTACATACATCACACACGCGTAATGCCCAACTGGTTTAAAGCTGCCTTGATTCTACTCACAGCTTGCTGGTTCACATCTTGCGGAGATTCATCAACTGAGCCGGTAAATTCTCGAAGTTATGTCCCCTTATCAATTGGAGTATATCAGGTTTATGATGTAAAAGAGGAAGTTTATTCATCCGGGCAGACTGGCCCATCTCTCAAAACGTGGCAGGAAAGAGATGAAGTGGTGCGTGAGACAAAAAGCGCAAACGGGATTTCCACTTTCATCATTTCCAGATATTCCCGCAATACAGCGACAGATAGCTGGTTGAAAGTTAAAGAATATTCGATAGAGCAGTTTCCAGATAAATTGATATTAAATATAGATAATCAAATAACCGTTCCATTTATTTTCCCAATTGATTCGAAATTAAAATGGAACGGAAATATGTATAACACATTGGATAGCAAAGAGTATCGTTATGAAGAGATTGATCAGCCATTACAGTCTGGTAATTTGCCTTTTGAAAAAGGCATAACAGTGGTTGAACAGAGCGATACAACATCAGTCATTACATATTCGCTCGGAATAAAACGTTATGGACTCAATGCAGGTCTGGTTTATGACGAACAGGCTTCCTTCGAATACTGCCAATCTACCCCAGATTGTATTGGGCAAGGAATTATTGATTCCGGATCTAGAAAAGTTAGAACCATCGTATCATATGGTCGTTTACAGTGATAATGTAAAGCTTATGAAGTACTTATAAATTTCTAAAATATTCCCAATAAGTTGTCGTTTCAATTTTTAAATTTGGAAATAAAAAAAATCCTATTAATTTTACACCGGATATATTGTAAACCATTAAAAAACATTTAAAATGACAAATTTGCACTCTACACAGACGAAAAAATCTTACCGCAAACCGGTATTAGTAAAAAGAGGAACTGTTTCTAAGTTGACAAAAGGAGGTACTGGTGGATCATCAGATAATTTCCAAACTCAGAAAAACGGCTAATCCTTTCTTAGGACAAAGAATCGTGGTAATTGAGGGTTCAATCTTTTTTAAAGAAATTAAGTCAAAAAAAGGATTATTCATCGACAGAATAAAACGAAATAACTTTCTTTTAGAGAATATTTCTTTAACTATCTGTTCGATTGAGGAACAACCAGATGATCATAATTGTATAGTCATCAACACTAAATCTAGTTCAAAACGACTTGTAAATTCTAATCTTCTCCAAGATTCAAAATTTACAAGTCGTTTTGATTTTGACGAGTTTGTCAAATCAAGTGAGCGTCAGCCATATCTGTCTATCTGGTATGATGATACCACTGCTGAAATCAGTATATCCAGACACGTACTTGGTGTAATACCATTGTATTACGTATACATACCTTCTCAGCTATTTGCTTTTTCTACAGAAATCCATTCTTTAATAAACATCAACGGTCTTGTTGATAAGGTATCGATTAATGAAAGCTGGGTATCAAATTATCTGATCAGCAATGACAGTAATTATTACAATCCGGATACGGCATATTCCAATATCAAAAGGCTCTTGCCCGGGCATAATATCCTGGTTAATCAAGCTGGATCTAACTTCAAGCAAACTCCATATTTCACTTTTAAGCCGGAAAAGTGGTCAAATCTTCAATCTGCTGGCGAGTATGGAGAGGCATTCAAAAGCTTATTTGCCAAATCCATTGAACGTGGTGTAATCGACAACAAACCAATTATCGCTCAGTTAAGCGGTGGGTTAGATTCTTCCTCCATCTCTTGTATGGTACGAGCACTATATCCTGATCAACCTATCCATACCCTATTTCTTGACCTGCAAAAAATAGTACAAAGTGAGAAACATCTGGCGCTTGAAGTGGCTGAAAAAATTCAATCTGAGCATCATGTTATTCCTCCCTCTGAACATGACTTGGACGCCCTGATACTTCACACGTCCTTATACGGTTACCCCGAACATATGATCTCGGGATCTGCAATTACTCATACACTTTTGAAAAAAGCCAGTGAACTTGGAGGAAATACGATGTTCAACGGGCACGATGGAGATGGTATAGTAGGGATTGGAATTGAATATCCTGAGATTCTTTACGATCAGTTTAAGTGGACTGAATTAGCTGAAATCCTTAGTATTGCTGCGTGTGTCTATCCATATTATCACATAGATAAACAATGGAATACTTTCTCAGTTAAAAAGAAGAAAGAGGTTTATTTGAATCATTTTCTTTACAGGCAGCTTCAAAGAAAAATGAATCAACTAAGTATTCCGGATTTTATAACGCATGTTTACAAGGTGCATGATTTTTTTGGTATATCTTCCAGTGTCGCATTGTTCCTTAAAATTGCGTCTGTCGCTTCAAAAAAATTAAGGAATGGGAAGGTATATCCGAATACTGTGCTAAACAAAGAGCTTTCCCAGAATCTTAAAATTGACAGTTACGCAATAGATCTTCCCAAGACTATGTCACGTGGTTTGCACGGAGTTGATAATGTATCTTTTCAAGATATTTATGGTGGCGAATCCTTATCCGCAGCAGAACATCTTTATGCGCTTCGAAAACATTATGGAGTAATCGAAAAATTTCCGTTTTTCGACCATAATCTATTCGAATTAACGATGTCTGTTCCCCTAGAAATTAAATATAGTCAGGGAAGAAGAAGAGGCTATTTAAGAGAAGGAATGAAGGGCATTCTTCCAGAAAGTATCAGAAGTCGGGGAGATAAGGGTAAATTTAGTTTGTACGGAAGAGACGCGGCTATAAGGTTGTACAAGCAGTCCTCTGATTTTTTAACACCCCAAAGTCAGGTATGGAATTTTGTCGACTTGAAAAAATTCAACTCATTTGTAACCCTACTGCATAGAGAAAAACAGCCCGGCAGGGCTACTTCTCCTGTTCTAAGAGTTATATCGTTGGCGGTGTGGTTGGATTGGATTAAAAATAAAAACTTTTAGTTTTTGCAAGCTATTTAGCTACAATAATCTTACCGGTTACTGAACTTCGCTCTCCCGCGCTATCTTTAAATATTATTTTGTATAAGTAAAGCCCTGATCGTCCCGTTGGCATCCAATACCAGCTCCTTCTTCCATCGATCACAGTTTTGCTTTCGATGATATTTCCTCGAGTATCGTATATGTAGCTTTCTACTGAGCCGAGAGTTGTGTTTTGGAGTCCATCGATTCTGAATTGAACATAATCCGTAGCAGGGTTAGGACTAGCTATCACTACCGGCCCATTTTGCGAATCAGATACTTTGAACATTATCCTATATTGGTAAACTGCAGTGTTACCTGCCAAATCTCTGCCACCAACGAGGAGCTCATATTCTCCAGGTACTAGCCCTACAGGTAAATATTCGATACCAAAAGTTTTTTCGGATATTAATGACCACTGCATTTGATTGCCGGAGTATAATACACGTTTAAAATCACATGAATTGTCTCCACAGAGTTTGAGCGAGATATCCACTAATGAAGTATCACTCAAGACAAGTGAATTATCTTCCAGGACTATTCTGATAACAGGATTTTTCCCAATCGTTTCGCCATTTTTAAGAGCCTCATTATTAAATGTGATATTTAAAATTGGAGCGATAACATCTTTTACCGGCCCACCTGGAAAACTTCTTTCATTTTTGATCAGATCCCACTCAATAAGTAATTCTGAATCATTATTTGCTTTGTTGCTTTCTTGAATTGTATTCGCCGGATCTAGCTTTACTTCAATGCGTTGTACCGGACGTGTGTTTGAAAATGTCAGACGAACCGTATCATCTTTGGAGATAGGGCCGGCACTTTCTGTTCTGGTATCTATTGATCCGTCCGAATAGATGTATCGCACTCGCACCGGCAATATCTTATTTTCGTTTCTTCCAAGATTTTGTAGAGCTACGTCAACGCTAAGTTTTGAAGACTGGGCAATTGTCTTATTCTCTTCTGCACGAATTACAATACCTAAATTCCGATTTACAGTATAATCAGGTAATTCTTCACGAATCAGGATCATTGATGGATCACCCTGTAGAACAGATTGATGTAAATTAGAAAGCTCATATGCACCGTACGAGCCGCTCGTAATTTTTGCAGCCATGTCTTTTTGAATTAAACCGATCGACGAACCAGCTCCTAATGGATCTTCAAAAACTCTTGTATACAATTCTTTTATGTAAATAGAGGATGACGTTAAGAAAGTATAATAAGAATTGGCAATAATTGCTATTGCTCCTTTTTGCCTTGCACATAGCCAGTCGGCTGACAATGGCTCTCGCAGTGACGAAGAATAATCCTCATCTGTATTTCCTTTAAAAATGTTTCCAACGCCGCAGCCATTAAAATACATCAACGGGTATTTATTGATATTTTGATAGCCCCTGGTTGCATCTGATACGTAGCCCATGTCCAAATCAGTAATTGTTGGTGAACCATGTCCAAAATAAGAAATCATCCCTACGCCATCATTCACTTCGGGAGTTATGTTTACCTTTTCTACATCAATGGTACTTTGTTTCTGAAACACCTTCACTGAACCTCCCACACTTCCATTTTCTACCAAAGGTACCAGTGACTCTAATGCACTTCTTAACTGAATAATTTCACCTGCTGATTTCCCTCCTGACAAATGCAGCACATTTTTTTTCCAGCCTACATCTACGTTTGACGCTTCCTCGTAGCTCTTTACCTTGTCTAAATAATTTCGTATCTGAGCTATATTAGTTGCAGAAATTCTTCCAACAGGAATAGCCGGGACATCAAGTTTGGCACCCGCCAGACCGCTAACTAATAAGAGGTCTGATCCCGGATAACCAACTGTTGGAACCTGATTTTTTAACTCTTTATTTTTGATGGTTGAATCACCATAAGAAATTGAATTTCCGATCAGCAATAAATTATGTTTTGTCTTTATTCCTTTCGAAAGCATATAATCAACAAATCGTCGTACAGCTACCGGACTTGGCTCTCCATAGTTGAATTGGTTATAGACGTCATTAATCGATATTACCAATGGGTTATAAGAGTTTCCGGCGGCCGACTTCCTGTAATTGGCATACTCAATAGCTCCCTCTTTAAGCTTTTCAGTCGTCAGAATTAAATAATCATATTCTGAGGGTTCAATTAGTGGCATGTTAACAATCTCCATCTTTGAAGATGCAACCTCACTTTTTTCATTTGTTACTAATAGAGAAAGAGACTGAGCGGCAGTACGTGGCACTGTTACTTCAAGTATGCCACTAATCAGAGAGCCATTTAATAAAACTGGATTTTCAGAGTCAGTTACATCATAAATTAATGGACTGTCAACTGGATTAGTTATTCTTATCCGGCTGTTATTTTCAACGGTTGGTAGCAGAGTAAAATATTTACTTTTTCTATCCTTCATATCAAATGACTGAGGATATGCTATTTTGTAATAGGTAAGAGAATACATCCCGACTGCATTCCAATCAGAAGAAACTTTATTCGAAAACAATTTAAAAGTAAAATTTCCATCAGACGAAATATCAGTATCATCCGCAACATTTAATTGATACTTCTTTTTTCCGTCGCCAAAACCCTGAACTGTTAAATTCCCGGAAAGGGTTCTTAGCGCGTCCGCATTTTTCCCTACCTGAAGTGATATATCATTATTGGTATTTGTTCTGCCATATACCAACAATTCTATTTCCGGTTTCTGATTTTCAGCTCTGACAAGATTGTCAAACTTGTAAGAAAAGACAGGATCGCCAAATAATAACGGGTGGGTTAAAGTAGCGTTTTTTCCATAAATCTTACTCGTCATACCCTTCCCGCTCTCGAGAAAGCTATGAATTAAAGTTAAGGTAAAAAAGTTGTTCTGGGGACTGTAAGAATCTTGATCGGTAAAAGTGACAATCTCGGATTGTAAGTGATAACTTACAGGAGCCTGTCCATTATCAATAGGTCTCGAAACATTCTTTGCTCTACTTACAGAGCCACTTGCCGCATTAGTAAGAAAATAAGCACTCTCATCAGAATATAGACTTAAATAAGGATTTGTTCTCGCAGCTGGATCTGGTTGAAATGAGGTATTTCTATAAAGCAGCTCATCTGACTTCCCATCATTTTTCACACCATAAAAAATAATCTCAGTGCTGTTAGCACTAATAATCGCTACCTCTTTACCTCGTCTCCACAGTTGAAATTTTGACGGATCGCTCTTAGGAAACGAAGCAGGAAGTGAAGAAACTGGAATCCTATATATTCCGTCTTTATTGATAGCCACTTTTACAAATTCTTGTTTATGGCGATCGTTTAACCAGCTATTTGAATAAGGAGCACCCCACTGTGCATGCGAGTCCGTGTTAAATAAGAAACAAAATAGAACAGCAATAATTGACACAATAGAGTGCTTTCTAGACATAATTATTAAGAATAGTATGTATTTTCTAATTTTTTAGCAGCTTTTTGCTGTATACGTCACCATTGCTGGTATTCATTTTCAAAATGTATTCACCTTGCGGAAGGTTTTTCAATGATATTTCATTTGAAGAAGTTCCTCGTGATAAAGTACGTCCGTTAACATCGATCAGCTCCCAAGATTGAAGGGATGCAGGAATATCCATTTCAACATTCACCAAATCATTTGTTGGATTAGGATATACTGATATTGCCCCTTCTTTGGACACGTTAACTGAGATGATATTGGAATATGTTGCTTTTTCTACATCACTACCAGTAGTCATAAAATCTACCTGTTTTAGGCGATAGTAGTTTGTTCCTTTAGACGGACTAGCATCAAAGAATTTATACGCGTTTTCTTGATTTGAGTCTCCCTTTCCTTCTACACTACCAATCTCTTCAAAGTTTTTAGCGTTATAACTACGCTCGATAATGAACTTACGGTTGTTAATCTCCCACGCTGTGTTCCAATCCAATCTAACTTTTTCTGATGCATATTTCCCTTTAAATCCAAAAAGCTCGACCGGGAATGGTGTTGCCGATGTTGATAAAATTCGTAGAGCCGGATCTCCCTGTAGCAGTGATTGATGCGTGTTTGCCAGAGTGTAATCATCCGGTGCATTGTTTGATTTGACAGTAATAATGTAACTAGCTGTACTTTGATGAATCTTACCAATATTTGGTCTTTCATTCTCACTTTTCGGAAATATTTGATCGTATAAGGCAAATAAATAATCTCTGGAAGAAGACTCAAAAGCGTAAAAACTATTTCCAATAATTGCAATAGCTCCTGCCCTCTTCGAAAGCATCCAATCTGCTGTCATCGGCATAATTTCTTTCGCAAGATTTTTATCACTGCCCGTATATCCTGATGGATAACTTGTCGTACTACCTTTAAAAATATTTCCGACTCCGCAACCATTGAAATACATGACCGGATATTTGTCGTTAGCTGTGTATCCTTTCCTACTATCTGATATATAGCCTAAATTATAATCTGTATAATGGGGATTACCGTGGCCAAAATAGCTCATAAAGCCCAGACCTGAATTGACATCTTGTGTTATATCCAGCGGTTCAGGGCTCCCCAGAAGGTTGTTAGGCTTTTTTTGAGTGATAACATTTCCTGAGAACGGAGCAGCAGTAACTTTTGTATTCAACGTATTTGTGTAATAAGCCCCGAAACGGTCACTTTCACCATTGTTAACACCACCGTTGATATGCATCGACCTCTTTCGATAAGTAAGATTTTCGGTACTATGCTCATAAGAATTGACTTTCTCAAGGTAATTTCTAACCTGCTCGACAGTAGTAGCTGTAATCCTACCAACAGGAATTGCTGGCACATCTTTTGCTACCCCGCCCAGACCTTCAACTAGTAATACATCCGACCCAGGGAAACCTATACTAGGTACCTGATTAGGAAGTTCTTTATTTGTTTGAGTCTGATCACCTTCTGTAATTGAGTGTCCGACAAGAAGTAAGTTATGTGTGCTCCTAATACCTTTAGAAATCATAAAATCAACAAAACGACGAATCGCTACGGGACTAGGTTCTCCGTAATTAAACTGATTGTATACGTCAGCAATGTCAATAACCAATGGGCTATAAGAACCGCCTGCTGCCGAAGCCCTATAAGTTTTATATTCCTCTGCGGCTGCTTTTAAGTTATTTGTTGTCACTATAAGATAATTATATCCTTGTGGATCATAATCGACCATTACGGGAGTAGCTATCGAAGAAGTAGCATCAGTCGCTGCAGCCGAACTTACCAACAGTGTAACCGGTTGATTTGCTTGTCTGCGAATCATCACGTTTAAATCAGAGCCAGCGTAAGAGGCTGTCAGTTCAATAGGCTTGTCGGGATTGGTTACATCAAAAACCTTTGCAGACGCTGGCGCGTTTGTAACAGTCACCTTACTCATCGTAATCCCTGATGATTTCGCTGGTAAATTTAACAAAGCAGAAGTTTGACCACTCATATTAATTTGTTGAGGGTACTTTACCTGGACATATGTCATTGAATATATGCCAACCGTATTATAATCCGATGTAACTTTATTTGTAACAAGTTTAACATTAAGATTACCATTTACTGGTACATCTGAATTTGCTGGTTGATCTGAAACATTTAATGTATACTGCCTCTTGATACTGGCGAAGCCAGCAAAGGTCATTGACGATCCCAAAGATCTTAAACTACCTGCATCCTTCCCAGCCTGAATACTTACGTCATTGGATGTTGGTGTTCTGCTATACAGCAACACTTCAACCTCTGCATTAGCTTCCGTACTTGCATATAAATTCTTTACAGGAAAAAGAAGTGTTGGATCACTTAATAACAACGGGTTAGTTAATGTCGCGTGCCTACCATAAGTGGTACTTGTCATTCCCTTTGCATTCTCCAAATAACTTTGTTGCAAAGATTGGGTGAAGAAATTTTTATCTATACTGTATGAATACTCGTCGGTAAAAAGCTTCAACTCTGTTTGCAAATGATATTTTTCTGACTCAATTGCAGTAATTGGATCATTAAGTAAAACTGCCCTTTCCACGTCCGTCGAAGAAAAATAGGTTAGAAAATAGGCACTAACATCAGAAAACATGCTATACTTATCATTAGTTCGCTGACTAGGATCTACATTATGATTCTTGTCTCTGTAAAATAGCGCATCAGAAGCACCATCATTAGGAACTCCATAAAATTGTATTTCAGTATTGGTAGCACTGGTAAGAGCCACTTCAACGCCTCTATGATAAAGGTGTAACTGCCCCGGCTTGTTCTGGAAATTGCTTGGAAGAGTTACTTTATGAATTCCCTTTTGACTAACGCTGATTTTAATCCAGTTCGGCCCATATTTCCCAGCGAGCCACTCATTCCCATATACTCCGCTCCATTTAACCTGAGCGAAACTATCAGTAACTGGGGAAATGAAATTTAACAGGACGAGTGCTGCGACAGCAATTGACCTTTTTACCTGAAAAGTAAATTTTTTGTGCATAATGTGTAATTTGTTTTGAGTTACGATATTTTCATTTATCCAAATGACTAATAATCATTATTCTGTCTAAATTATTAAACAACAGACGCATAGCATCCGCAAACTTTTAATCAATTGTCGATAAAATTACAACAAGTTAAATATCTGTACAAGTAATATTTCGAATAAGTACCGGCAGTCACTATTCTTTACTTTGTTTTATCAACTTTAGTTGCGTCATACAAGATTTCTATATTAGATAAGTTTCCCTTCATACAACGTATCGCGCTAAATTATTCTCAGCCCCATCTTTAAAATTTAAAAAATCATCACTTAGTCATATTTATCTGATAGAAACTTTTAAATCAGAAAATTTTATAAAACATCATTAATCCAATTTATTATAAACTCAATTTTAATCAGTAAAATATTTTAATATTACATAAATATCTATCTATCAGATACTTGAAAAAATCTCTGTTTAATTGGAACGATTTGCACTATTTACTGGTACTAATCCTATATTAATTTCGTTTATTACGAAAATCAGTAGTCCATGAAATTGTAAATTTTACATATTAGCCCAAGGATAATGAGAGAACGTATTATTAAAATACTTAACAATTTTGGCGTTGATAGCAGCGCAGTTACAGATAACGCTAATTTCATTAAGGATCTTGGATTTGACAGCCTTGATACGGTTGATCTGATGATGCAACTCGAACAGGAGTTTAATATTGCTATTCCGGATGATGATTACTCGAAAATTGTAACGGTAAAAAGCCTGGTGGAATATCTGGAAGAACGTCAGACTATTCTAGCTTAAATGACTTTCAGATTATTTTTATGAGTCGATGTTTGCTAAATAGCTTGACGTCGACTTATAAAGGTCTTCCCGTCACCCATTTATTAGAATTCGCAATTTTTATGGCGTCCGCTTTACTGGATACTTCAAGTTTCCGGTAGATATTCTTGATATGTGTTCTGATCGTTTCTTTGCTTACAAAAAGATCCAGCGCTATTTTGGAATAGCTTTTACCTTCCGCTATGCTTTGTAATACCTCCGTTTCTCTTTCTGTCAGAGGAGAATCCTGCTGTTGCCGAAAAGACTGAACGACCATTTTAGCGATTGATAAGCTCATCGGTGCACCGCCGGCCAGTGCTTCATCTATATTCTGTACAATTTCAGATATGTTCGAATTTTTCACGATATAACCTCCTGCTCCGGCACATAAAGATCTAAAAACCTTTTCGCTATCTTCAAGAACTGTGATAATCAGCACAATACAGTTTGGAAGCTGTTTTTTAATTCTTGCTGTGCCCGCGATACCATCCATCCCTGGCAGCTCGATATCCATCAAGACAATATCTGGATTATCTTTTTCGATACTGGTTAACGCATCCTCACAGTTTCCGTACAAATTAACAACTTCATAACTTTCAACAGTATCAAGCACTGCGCTGAACCCCTCGCGAATCGAAGAATTGTCTTCAATAATTATTATTCTCTTTTTCATCTCCGAATTTGTTATTCAACAACTGTAAAATGTACCGGAGCATCCAGCTGCAATCTTGTTCCTTTCGGACTGCCGTAAATATTAAGCTTAAATCCATTGTCCTTGCTCCGCTCCTGCATATTCAGCAATCCGTTATGCTGCGATTCCTTATCCGGCTCTTTCCAGCTGCCGTCATCCTGCAGCGCAATGCTGATGTGTTTTTGATAAACGGACATCTCGAGGACTACTTCTGCCGCCCTCGCATGTTTTGCAACGTTGGTCATTGCTTCCTTGAAAATAAAAATAATATGCCGTGCAGCAAAGGCCTCTAACTGTGCAGACTCGTTTCCTGAATTGATAGCGGAATTAACAGAGAATGCTATATCAAACTGATTATAAAAAACTTGCCCAAAAGAAGTAAGATAAGCAAAAAGCTCCCGCGGATCATCGCTGTTATTATTTACACTCCAAAGGAAATCTCTGCTGGAAGCATACAATTGGTCACTATTCGAGATAATGTTATCCACAACCGGTATAACTGAGGGATTATCTTTCAACTTTAATTTGAGCATGGCAGCCTGCCGGGTAATCGCTGATAACATATTTCCCGTTTCATCATGAAAATCGCTTGCCAGGTTTTGACGCATGGTCGACAACTGCTGAGTACGGTCTTTAACTGCCCGGTTTAATAAGTTGATCCTTATATGCTGCTGTTCTCTGATCTGCAACCGGGCAGCATCATGCTGTTCCTGCACAAACCAGAAAAAAGCCCCGAAAAATATTGTAAGTACAATGTGTGAAACCACAGCATAAAGGCTCTGTCCGCTTGCTTCAGGTACAGAATAAAATATGATGGTTATCGCAATAATGTTCAAACCGATCATCACAAGACCAATTTTTCTATTAAACCAAAAGCCAGTCAGCAATAACAGATACAGCGTCGTGACAGCGGGTGAATCAATAGCGCCAGTTTCCAATGTATCAGTTACGATTACAAAATAGCTTGTCAGAAGTGCTAAAATCAGTGGAGGCCAATAGATTCCGTAAAACTTTAAGCTCAGTAAAGTACAAATTCCTAAAAATGCCAGCGCGTAATAACCAATCAGAGGAGGAGGAAAAAAGAACAATGGTATCGGAAGAATAAGCAGAAGAGCTGTCGCTACGATGGTTCCACTGACAATGGTACGTACCTGATCATATTCCGGATGCAGCTGGTTACGCATTGCGGGCGTAAGGAAATAATGTATCAGTTTCTCAGGAATCATACTTTGGATTTTGTCACAACAAAATTAAGCAGAGCAACTTCATTTTCATGGATTTAAAATAAGTAAAATCTAAAATCCCCCAAAATGGGTGATTGCTTACAGATAAATATGCGTCTAATTTTGAAGTCAGATAAATAGACTCGAATTATCTTCGTCCTCATAAGAAATTAACCCTCCTCCATAAGCTCGAAAATATTGAGCAAATAGTAATCATCGCTGGTAGTTGTCATGACTACCAGCATACTGAATACAAAGCCTTCCCACGATCAATGTCGATACACTTCTATACAATTGTCGATATTATTCTAACGAAGATCACGATTTTTATTGATAGCTTTACCGGCACAAATCTATACGGTACAAAATTCCTATTGAAACTACACACACTAATCTATAACAAGTATCTAATTCCTCCTCAATCAAATGCAAAATTTATCCATCAGAGGCTTCATCGTGACATTTCTTATTCAGCTTTTCATTTCTTCACCTGGTCAATCTCAAAATAACTCCCTCTCTTCCTGCGATCCTGCGAAAGATTATTCTGTCATCAAAAAAGGCGAAAGAAAATGTATTACAGGAAATTCCACAATTACCTATCTGACATTGGAAGGGGGCACACTGATTATTGATGGAAATTCAAGGATCAATAACCTGGCAATTGATGGAGGTAAAATCCTGATTACCAGAACAAGTACTGCACTTTTACCCTCGATGACCCTAAATAATGTAACGCTCAGTAATAATGGATCAATTACGTATATGGGCAACGTAAAATTAAATGATAGTAATAGTTACATTATTAATGAAACATCTGAAAGTAAAATGGACTGGGGAGCGTCTGAATTGATCCTGATTGGAAAAAACGCGACTTTCGTGAATAATGGATCTGCCACAATCGGAACCCTAAGAATTGAATCAAAAAGCGCAAAGGTAATATTTGGTGAAAATTCATTAACCAATGTAATGAATCTTATCAGTAGCAGCGACAATAGAATCATAGTCCCGCAAGGTTCTGCCAAATTAAATCAAACAGGATATGCTCAGCTATCAAAATCTCTGACAGCAAGCAAAAACCTGGTTATCTGCCCTGGGTCAGCATCCGAGCTCCGCGCATTATCAAAAAATATCGGAGGATATGGTAAAGCAACAGTTCTGGAAAAGGGCTGTCAGATTTCTCCGATTCCCCGATGACTCAACAAATTCTGCAAATTAATTTATCACCAATTACTCAATCGTCAAAGGTTCGCTCGACAGGAACCTTATGCCATGTAAATCGTCGCTCAATTATTTTATGAAATTTAAATTTTTACAGGTCCTTGTAATCCTTCTTTCGATTACAAAAATTAGTTTAGGTCAAATATCGGTTACGTTTCCATCCGACCGAGCGGTTTTCCAAAGAAATAATTCAAATCAGGCGGTATTAACCGTTGCAGGGTATTTTTCAGGTTGTGTCGATCGAATCGAAGCACGTTTCATTCCCCGTGTCGCGGGACAAGGTGTTCAGGCTCCCTCTGACGGAAGCTGGGCAATTATTCAAAGTAATCCTGTCGGCGGTAATTTCTACGGAACGATGCCTGTAACCGGCGGATGGTATAAGCTTGAAGTTCGGGCGATTCTGGATAACAATTCGGTTGGCTCAAATTCAGTAGAACACGTTGGCGTTGGAGAAGTTTTTGTTGTAGCTGGTCAATCCAATGCAACCGGTGGCGATGACAACCCAAACGGGCCAGGCTCTACTGACGACCGGGTCAACAGTGTAAATTTCCAGAACTTCAATGCAAACGGCTACTCCGGGATTGCTCCTTATTCCGACATCAAACTTCCCTGTCCGGAATTTGTTCATCTGGATGCAGACACAAAAACTGCTCCTTTTGGAAATTACGCCTGGTGCTGGGGCGCTTTTGGTGATAAGATGGTTGAGAAATTACAGGTTCCGGTAATGATTTTTAACGCGGGATGGTCAAGCACAGGAATCAGAAACTGGCAGGAAACAATCAATCCGAATGGTGTTACGACCAGTGAATTCAGCTACACATTTCCTACCGGCCTGCCTTTCGGTCACATGCGTGTAACCTTAAACAATTATGTGGCTCAGCTGGGCGTCAGGGCAATTTTGTGGCATCAGGGAGAAACTGATAATCTGGCAGAACGGACCCGGGCTGATTATTTAAAAGATATCCGTGACGTGATTCAGGGATCCCGGGATCTGTCCGGAAAAAGCAATCTTGCATGGGTTGTTGCCAGAGTATCCCGTTTTAATGTTGGCGGAAGTACACGTACCTGGCAACCTGTTATTGACGCACAAAACGACGTAATAGGAATTGGTAGTAATGGTGCAGACCCAGCATATAAATTGCCCGGAGTTTTTGCCGGTCCTGAAACAGATCCTTTTTATGACATTAATTACAGAAGGGATGAAGTCCACTTCTCAGGCCCCGGACTTATAAGCCTGGCTGATTGGTGGCAAGAAAAGCTGAACACCGACTTTTTTACTCAATCCACACCTTACTCGGCTACTCCTCCCCCAAACGTTTCTGTATTTCGCTCAGAAACAGCTGATGTGACCCTTAACGCCCCTAACGGCTGGCTTAATTACAATTGGTTATCCTCAAATGACTGCCACAATAATTTGTCAGGTACCCAGCAATGGACTTCTACCTCCGGGGATTTTAAACTTAAGGTTACAGACAATCTGAATAATACAGTTTTTTCTCCTGCTTTGCGAATTCCTACAAACACAACACCTACCGCCATTGCTAACAACAATGATTTGGTACAGCAGGTAATTTACGACGCAAAAAATAAATTGTTAGCGAGCGACTGCCGCATTATCGCAACGATTGACCCGCAGTCAAATTCGGGTCTGATAAACGGCACACTGACTACAAAAGTAATGATCGATGCAGCTCCCGGAACTTATCTTAACAATAAATATTTACAGCGCCATTTTGATATAAAAACCGACAAGACGAATTTGAATTCAAAATTCAGCATATATGTTTTGCAATCGGAATTTGATGCATTCAACCTTGTCAGCACGACTGATTTACCAAAAACACCAACAGATCAGAGCGGAAAAAGCAATTTACGTATTATTCAATTTCAGGGATCGTCATCGGATGGGTCACTAGGAAGTTACAACGGGAACCGCACGGAGATAACCCCGTCCGATGTTTCGTGGAATTCAATACTTAACAGCTGGGAAATAAGTTTTGATATGAATGCAGCCGGCGGATTTTTCGTCAGCGTCAATAGCAACCCGCTGCCGGTTACGCTAACCCGTTTCTCCGGATATTCAATTAATCAATCGATTTCACTGGAATGGGCCACATCGTCCGAAACTGATGCATCTCATTTTATTATCGAAAGAAGCAGTAATGCAATAAATTTTGAGCCTATCGGAAAAGTCCTGGCTGCCGGAGATTCCCAAACAGAAAAGCAGTATACGTTCCAGGATAATACATTACAAGCCGGGTTATATTATTATCGTTTGAAACAGGTTGATAAGGACCAGACATTTGAATACAGCCGTATTATCGGCGTCAAAACCGGCTCTGAGACAACTTTGAAAGTATACCCGAACCCAGTTTCAGACCTATTATCGATTCAATCAGAAATAGAAATAAACTCAGTTGAAATTTTTAATTCTATTGGTACAAAAATGCATTCTGAGTCTCTGAAATCTCACTTTTACTCCCTTGAAATGACTCAATATCCGGCAGGTTTATATCTGGTAAAAATAAACGGACAAATTTTTAAAATAGTGAAAAAGTAAGTAAAGTATTTAGATAAAATCAGTGACATAAATAGATTGGTTACATAAAATGTTGTCAGATGAATACTGGCAACATTTTTTTATTTGTAGCTAAACTTTTTAAAATCTACTTTTGTGCGGAAATTAATAGAATCCTACGATGTTTTAATTGATCTAAAAAAAGAACTTTTCGAAAAAAGGTCAATTTATTTTTTCAATTAGCTTATTTTGGAAACAAATAATACAAGCAATATTGTTCATTAAAGAGATTTTGGATTTTTCCGGGCTGACTGGCCTAATGAACTATAATTCTTTCTTACACAATGAGTACCATAAAATCTATAAAATCGATTACTCCTGATGTCGTACTGATTGGGGCCGGTATCATGAGTGCAACGTTGGGCATTTTACTTAAAAAGTTAAATCCTGCTTTTACAATCTCTATTTTTGAGAGACTGGACCGTGTAACTGCTGAAAGTTCCGATGCTTGGAACAACGCAGGAACAGGACATTCCGCATTTTGTGAGCTGAATTATACGCCGCAAAAAGCCGACGGTTCTGTCGAAATAACCAAAGCTATCAAAATCGCCGAATCTTTCGAAGTATCAAAAGAGTTCTGGGCGTATCTTGTAGAAAATAAAATAATTGAGTCTCCGGAAGAATTTATTCGCCACATTCCTCATATGAGCTTTGTTTGGGGAAATGAGAATGTCGATTACCTGAAAAAACGTTACGAAGCGCTAACTGCTCACCACTTATTTGAAGGAATGAAATATTCCGAAGATAATGCAGAAATTGAAAGCTGGGTTCCGTTGATCATGGATGGAAGAGATCCAAACGAAGCGGTTGCAGCAACGCGTATGGAACTTGGAACAGACGTAAACTTTGGTGCTTTAACCAGAACAATTTTCGATTATCTTGAAAAACAGGAAGGTGTTAATCTTTACCTGAATCACGAAGTAGAAGATTTCAAGCACGAATCGGACGGTTCATGGACGATTGCAATTAAAAACCTTGGAACACGGAAGTCGCAGAAAGTTCGGACACCGTTTGTCTTCATCGGAGCTGGGGGCGGTTCGCTTCCTCTTTTGGAAAAATCCGGAATTCCTGAAGGCAAAGGATTCGGTGGTTTCCCTGTAAGCGGGCAATGGCTGGTTTGCAATAAACCGGAAATTGTAGAACGCCATCAGGCAAAAGTGTATGGAAAAGCGGCTGTGGGTTCTCCTCCAATGTCCGTTCCTCACTTGGACACACGCGTAATTGACGGTAAAAAAGCGCTATTATTTGGACCTTATGCAGGTTTTTCAACCAAATTCCTGAAAAACGGTTCTTACCTGGATCTGCCGCGTTCGATTAAGTTGAATAATATTAAACCAATGCTTGCTGCCGGTATACACAATATCCCGTTGACAAAATACCTGATCGATCAGGTTAGACAATCTCCTGAGGATCGTCTGGCTGCATTAAAAGATTACATGCCGGAAGCGCGCCTGGAAGACTGGGATCTGGAAAAAGCCGGCCAGCGTGTTCAGGTAATTAAAAAAGATAAAAAAGAAGGTGGTGTTTTGGAATTTGGTACTGAGATGGTAACCGCCTCAGATGGTTCTCTTGCAGCTTTGCTTGGTGCATCTCCCGGAGCTTCAACGTCGGTTTCTATCATGCTTGATTTGATTCACCGTTGTTATGCAAAGGAAACCCAAAGTGCTGAATGGAAACAGCAGCTTAAAAAACTGATCCCTTCCTTCGGAACTTCTCTTGCAAAAGACGCAAAACTTGCTGCCAAAACACGCGCCTGGACTACAGAAGTCTTAAAGTTGAGTGCTTCCAAAAAAGAAGAAGAGATTCACGCGTAAGATCGTTACGAAAGTAAAAAATAACCCCCGGATGAATTTTTCGTCCGGGGGTTATTTTTTGCTGAAAGTTAATTCAAGCCGTCAAAGCCGGTTTTTCTTCAATTTCCAGTGTTTTTAATTTTACAGGAAGTTCAACGTAAAAAGTAGTCCCCTGATTTTCCTTGCTTTCAAACCAGATTTTTCCTCCGTGTGCTTCAATAATTTGTTTGGAAATGGACAATCCCAGGCCAAAGGGTTGTTCTCCTAATGTTCCTGAGCGTTTCGCTTCCGTAAAGGGATCGAAGATTTTATCCTTTAAACTATCCGGAATACCAATCCCATGATCCTGAACAGCAACTTCGAGTTTACTGTTCTTCAATTCCATTTTAACTTTCACCGTAGCTTTCGGAGCACTGAACTTTATCGCGTTGACGACAAGATTGCTCAACACACGTGACAATTTTTCGCGATCACCGACGATTTTTACATCTTCCCAAATTTCCAGTTCCAGCTTCTGATCTTTTTCATCGGCTTTAAATTTCAGCTGTTCAAGACATTCCTGCAACAAAAGTGATACTTCGATGGGCTCCATCTTCATTTCTTCCGCACGGTAACTCAGGTTTGCCGCCAATAGATCGCTGATCATTTCAACCGATTGCAGACCCAGCGTTTTCAGCATTTTTCCCAATTCCTTTTGCTCTTCGGTAAAATTATTTTCATCCAAAAGCAACGATGAAATGGAAACGATTGCCCCTAGTGGATTTCGGAGATCATGTGCAACCACTTTCAGAATTCTGTCTTTGTCACTATTACTTTGTTTCAGATCGTCCAGTGTTTGCCCAAGCTGCGTATTCTGAAAAATGATTTGCTTATTCAATTTGGTTAAAGCTGCGACGTTCGATTTCGTATTTCGCCAGTTATACCAAATGAGCAAAAGAATAGCAAAAGCCATGACACCAAACAGCGCCAAAATATATAAGTATCCTTTTTTCAGATCGTTTGCTTTGCTCAGTAGCGTATAATTATACTGCTGCTCAATATTCTGAAACTCCCTGTCAACGTCTGCACTGACAAGTTTTTTATTTATTTTATCCAGCGAATCTTTTAATTTGATATACTTTTGAAGGTATAGATACGCCTCGTTAGGCTCTTCAAGTTTATCACTATATTTCCAGTTCAATTTGTTAAATCCGATATCGACAAACAAATTATAACTCGTATCAAGCGATGCCTTTAATTCTTCTTTGAGCTCACAAGCTTCATCTAAACGGCCGGTTTCAACATACAATTCTCCAAGCTTAGCCATAGCCATCTGGGCGTCAGAAAGATCAAAACCTTTACGCGTATTTGTTGCGATGCTTTTTTGTAACAACGCTATCGCAGTAAGCGTGTCTCCTCTTTTATAATATTGCTCCGACTGATTTCCAAAAACAACTGCCCGTGCCATATCAATGTAATCTTTACGGTCCGGATAATCTTTACTCCCTTCCGCGATGAAAGCGAGCGCCTTATAACTGTAACTTAAGGAACTGTCCACCATGCCTGATCTGCCGTAACTTAATGAGATATTAGCGAGTAACTCTTGTCTTAAAGCAAAATTCCGAAAGTCTTTGATGCAATAAGCGGAATGTTCAAAACACTGTTTAAAATTATTTATTGCTTCACTGAACTTGGATTGTTTATAGCTAACCATACCAAGGCGATACGTATATTCACTTACAGCGCAAGGATCAAGTATCGTTTGCGCAATCAGTTTTCCGCGGTAATAGTATTGATATGACTCATTAAACCGTTTCAAGTCAAACAGCAGATCTCCCTTCTGAAAAAACGAAGTTGAGTAATCCCGGATATATTCTTTTTTTAATTCCTCAGTAGACAGCAGTAAAAAGATGCTGTCTATATGCGTAATTGCACTCTTAAAATCTTTTATTTTAGGATAATAATTTTGTCCTTTAAATGTAAATTTCCTGATTTCGTCGCCAGTGCCGGGATTTTCAATCTCCTGATAGGCTGAATCAAAAAAGGCGAGTGCCTTCGTGGTTTCACCTTTATCAAGCATTCTGTTTGCCTGCTCACGAATATTGTCGACATAAACAATATGATCGGAATCCTTCCTCTCCTGAGTATCACAAGAGTATAAAAAAATTATGAAAAAAGCGGTAATAACAGTCCTGCCGACCTCACAAATTGTTGATGCAAAACTGGCAGAAAAACACTTTACCATAAATTTCTAATGAGGATTATGAATTTTGTTGAAATAATTCAATTTGGCAATAAATCAAGACACTAAAATTACTTCATTACCAGTAGATTAAAAAACAGATTACTAATTTATACGTCGATTTTATTCTAAACAAACTATGTATACTGTCCTATTTTGGTCATGATAATGTAGAATCAAGCAATTGATTAGGTGTGAGGATCAGCAAGGGCCTGTGCTGGTCAAATGACCGATGTTCGATGGTAAAACATAAATTTCAAACAATCAGCTGGAAGGAGGAAAAAGTAAATTATGAACCTTCAACAATATACGTTTCATTCATCATTAACAAATATCTAAGGATATCGGCAACCAGAACAGTTACAAGTATTTCAACTATTTTATGAGATTTTTTCAGGGTTGATATACAAAAAGACAAAGCCGAGAAGATATTATGCAAATGACAACATCAATTTAGAAAACGAATGCTGTATGTTTTTCAGAAAAATACTGAAATTGGCTCAGTATACTTTTCAGTTCATTTAAATATACTGCTCCATTTTTATATGTTCAATATTTTCTTCTACAAACGTCTCTCCAAATTGAGAAAAGCCGTTTTTTTCATAAAATTTAGCCGCCCTGATTTGGGCATGTAGATAGGTTCTTGAACCTTTTGGCAAATCAGAAAGCAACGCTTGAACCAATGCACCTCCCACTCCGCTTCCACGATAGGTGTGCAATACGGCGAAACGTTCCAGCTTATAGCCGTCTTTCGTTTTTCGCCATCGCGCAGTACCAGCGGGTAGGTCGTTAACTTTTGCAAGAAAATGAGTGGCTTCGTCATTTCCATCTTCTTCGGCCGTTGCGCTTACATTTTGCCCAACAACAAAAACCTGTCGGCGGATTGCGAATGCAGTTTTTAAATCTTCCGGATTTGTAATTTTTTCAACTTCTACCTTGTCAGGATTTTCCGTTATCAAATCCGATTTCTTATTTTCCATAATAGTCAACGCTCTTTCTAAAAAACTCTTCTTTTTAAACGATGCTTCCACCTCATTAATCGCGAGCATAATGTTGTTTTTAGTATCAGTGAGTTCCGTCATGGCATCGATCATAATTTCCCAAACCGGTTGCATCTGCTTGATTAATTCTTCTGCTTTTGGGGTCAGCTGAATCAGCCTTTTGCGATCATCTTTTTTATCCTTTGTCGAAAAGATCAGCTTTTCCCTTTCCAGTTCTTTTAACAAACTGATTGTGGAAGGATGTGCATAACCAATTTCAGCAGCAATTTCTCCAATACTAAGACACGGTTTATCTTTTAAAGTATAAATTACCGGAAACCACTTCGGTTCGAAATCGATTCCGTTTTCCTTATAAATCTGTAAGCCGTCTTTTCGTAATCTGTCACTAATTCTTTGTAAACGTGTGGAGATTGCCAAAATTCCGGATTGGTCTATACTGTTCATACTATTTTATTTCAAGATGATAAAAGACATTATCCGCTGACATAATCGGAAATGATGACGGCAGATCTTTCTTTTCTAGCGAAAGGAAGCCGTTTTTTTCATAAAAGCGAATCGCTGCTTTCAGGATATCAACCGTACCCAGATAGAGATCGGTAATGCCATTTTTTTTACAAAAATCAATCAGGCCTATAAGTAGTTTTTGGGCGATTCCGAATTCCTTACCACGAAAATCTTTACTTACAAACATTTTACGGATCACTCCTTTTCCATCTCCAATAGAAATCAGTGCGATAGTGCCAACTACCTTTCCATCCTGTAAGGCGGCCCAGAAGTTTCCTCCCGTCGCCTGATAATTATTTTCAATATCCATTAAATCCGGCTGGTCTTCAAGAGTGATCGGAACACCAAACTCGATCTGCTGAATAGGGATAATTAAGTCGACAATTTGCTGGGAATAAAGATTTCCCACAGGTTCGATTTGAGGCATATCAATCATCATTTTTTATTTTATGTACAAATATATGTAGTTGACTACATAAAATAAAAAACTTATTGAATTAAATGCTCAGAGAACTGAATTAATATTAATTCATTAAAACGTTTTGGTACTCAAACAGAAAATGGAAGATCAAACTATAAGGTGGCTGTCAAAATATTATAGTCAGACTTGGATGGGAAGAAACTCAGGGAGTACACCACATTTCTGTCGAGGCAGCAAACGGGTTTGGATAAACTTTTTCAACAGCAGAAACTTCGCGGTTGGACTGAATTAATCTTACAACAGAATCAAGCTCGATTAGGTGTGAAACTTCAACAGCAAGAACCCCAACGAAGTCTTTTCCTTTGCTCATCAGATTCAAATGTTTGATTTTAACACCTTTAACAGATTCAATCAGCGAAGTGATTTTGTGAAGACTTAAATTATTACGGTAAGCAATTTTTATTTGATACGTGTTTTTCATTGATTGTGAAGTTTATAGTCATTGATGATTCAAGTATTCGTTAATAAATTTTATCCTCATTGGAATACTCAAATTTACAAACTCTTTTTAATTATCCTATATAGTCTACAAGTTTTATATATTAATAACGTAAATAAATCTGGTATCGTACCCAAAACAATCTTCATTCTTTAAAAAAAAAATGTTCTCCACCGAAAGTGCGGCTTTCGGCAGAGAACATTTCAGTGTGGATTATTTAGCTTATTTCCCTGACTACTGGGCATCAAACCACAATTTTGTTGTCAGCTTGTCTTCTCCCTGACTCGCAACTGCTGCTTTATAACTTGCGCTGTTCAACGCCTGTTCGCCGGTTGGATATGTTAACCGCAACGGGAATTTTCCGTTCAAAACACCTGCATAAGCTGGTTTTAGCTGTGGATAATCCAATCGTCTCCATTCAGTATACGCTTCCAAACCCTGACTGAATAATGCGATCCATTTTTGCTCACCAATCGATTTTTTGTAGTTGGCTGCGTTATAAGCAACGATGGGCTGCGCAAGATAGGCTGTGATATCACCCGAACTTACTTTAAACTGCTGCAAAGACGCTGTAACTGCATTTTTATATAAGGCTGCTGCGTCATCTGAAATAAATCCGCGTTGCGCCGCTTCCGCCAGGTTGAAAAGTACTTCTGAATAACTTAAAAATACTGCGGGCGACGTTGGCGCAGTGAAATAATCGCCAAGCTTGGAAGTTTTTGTAAAGCCGAGTTTCGCCGCTGAATCTGCCAGCAAGCCGTTCGTTACGCCGACATAATTATTTGGCGTAGCGTCAACTGTTTTATTTGCAAAAATGGGCAGGCGAGGATCTTTTAATTCCAATAATTTATCAACAACCGACTTGCTGACACGGTAATCATCACGTGTTTCCCGGTCTCTTGACACAGGATTTTGATTCGGCGAGCTTAAATAAATCAGCTGGGCAATTTCATCATTACCTGCAATAAGTAAACTTGGATTTGCCGCCAATTCTGCCACGACCGATTTCGCAGTGGCAGGATCTTTATCTGCGATACGAAGCGCGATACGCAAGCGTAGTGAATTGGCAAATTTCTTCCATTTCGTAAGATTTCCGTTGTATACCAAATCGCCGCTGATTGGGCTCCCACTCGTATTAATCAAATCACCTGCCTTTTTCAGATCGTTCAGCAAACCGAGATAAACATCTTTTTGAGCATCGTATTTTGGCGTTAAATACTGGTCAATTTTCACTGCCTGACTGTACGGAATATCTCCATACAAATCTG
The DNA here is from genome assembly GCF_900108855.1 of Dyadobacter koreensis. Lineage (GTDB taxonomy): Bacteria > Bacteroidota > Bacteroidia > Cytophagales > Spirosomataceae > Dyadobacter > Dyadobacter koreensis. The sequence goes on along the minus strand of NZ_FNXY01000002.1, from coordinate 123,903 downwards.
TAAGCATTTGGAAAGACCAGGATTTCAAAATCAAACCAACGGCTTGATAATTCACATTTCCTGATTCCTCGCCCAGCTTGATAACCTTGTCAAAATCAGTAAGACCAAGGGAGTAAAAATTTGTCCAGACGTTCTGAATATTGGTTACGCTGGCCGTGTATTTATCAGGATCTGTATACTGGATTTTCGCCCAATGCTGAACATACAAAGTCGTAGTTTCCATCGACGCGTCTGATCCTAAAATAATATCGGCATTGGATTTGATCGCATTTGCCAGCAAATATTCAGGCTGGGCAACGATCGCTTCATTTGGATTATTATTCACTTCTTCAAGATCATCCTGGCAAGCGCCCAGTAATGCTGTAAGAGCCAAAGTGAAAACGCTTCTGAAAATTATATTTTTATATTTCATTATTTCTGTAATTAAAAGTGGAACTGCGTCGCCTGAGGCCAACAATTAAAATCCAATTGACAAGTTAAAACCGTAAGAACTGGTTGTCGGCAACTGAAGTGATTCCAAGCCCTGGCCTGTGTTTCCAGTATTAAATGCAGTTTCCGGATCAATATTATCCGCTTTTTTCTGCAAGAATGCCAGGTTACGGCCGTAAACCGAAAGCACTACATTTTGCAAACTGTATTTTCCAACCCAGCTCTGCGGAAATACATAACTCAGTTTTACTTCTCTCAATTTGATGAATGAAGCATCTAAAACACTGGCTTCATTGATACCTGCACTGTTGCTGTAAACACCTTTATAATAACGCTCCGCAGAAACAATTGTGGAATTTGGTTTTCCGTCGGCAGTAACACCTTTTGCAATTATTCCATCGTCGTATACAACTTCACCCGCCGGCGCACTGCCGCCCGTACCTAATTGAACTGCCGCTCCCGATTTATTATTTCCCGGATAGTAGTAAGTCAGACCCCCGTGCGCTGCATCACGTCCTTCAAGCGTCTGAACTAAAACGCCGGTATATTTTCCGGTTGCATTTGTAGCAGAATAAATTGAGCCGCCTTGTTTCGTGTCGATTAAAACACTCAGATTAAATCCTTTGAACGAGAATGAGTTGGTGATACCACCTAACCATTTTGGAGTATAATGTCCTAAAACCTTCAAGTTAGCATCGCGAACTGGCAGACCATTAGCACCGATCACGATATTTCCAGTCGCGTCTCTTGTGTAGGCCGTTCCAAAGATCGCTCCGTAACCAAGCCCTTTGCTTGCATAAACAGCTGCGGAGCCGTTTGATCCAAGTTTGTAGTCATTCAGAAATCCTTCGTCATCCAGCGAAATTACTTTACTTACGTTTTTAGAAAAATTAATTCCCACATCCCATTTGAAACCAGACTCGGCTTCAATCGGTTTGATATTCAACATCGCTTCAAAACCGCGGTTGTTGATGTGACCTGCGTTCAAAAGTTTTTGTTTGTAGCCTGTTGTCGGGCTTACATCCGCCTTCAAAATCTGGTTGTAACTGTCCGTATTGTAGTAACTAAAATCAAGTCTGGCTCTGTTTTTAAACAAGGCAAGATCCAAACCTACTTCTGTCGAGCGGGTAATTTCCGGTTTCAGATTTGAATTTAAAAGTACGTCAGAAACCGTCAGCAACGGGCTACTTCCGAAAGGCTGATTAAATGGATAGGTATTGATCAACTGATACGGGTCAGTATCCTTTCCAACTTCCGCCCATCCACCGCGGATCTTGGCAAATGTCAATACATTGCTTTTGATATTAAATGCATCGGTAAGTACCAAACTCGCATTAACCGACGGATAAAAATAGGAATTATTTCCCGCCGGAAGCGTCGACGACCAGTCGTTTCTGGCTGTAAGGTTAAGGAAAGCATAGTTTCTGAAACCGATCTGAGCCGATGAAAATCCACTGTAAACTTTTTGTTTACGCAAGACATTGTATGAAACCAACGGATCGCGCGAGTTATTCAAAGTATATAAATTGCTAACAGCCAGTTTAGGCGCCTGCTGATAGTTTTGTTCGCTAAAATTGTACCGAAAGCTTCCTCCAACCAACCAATCCACTTCAAAATCAGCTCCGATTGCCTTGTGTAAATTGAAGTTAAAGTCTGTATTGTTCTCATTTACAGCGTAACCATCTTCCGTATACGATCCGAACGGCGTTCCGTTTGTTCCGTATGCAACTTTAAATTTACGCCTATCCGTGTAGTAATCATTTCCAGTACGAACCGTTGCGGTCAGCCAGTCTGTGATTTTGTAATTCAGGTTTACATTACCAAAGAATCTGTCACGGCGCTGCTCCACTGTATTTTCATATTGAAGCAAATATGGATTACTGTAATAGCTGTGGTTCCAGTTATAGTCAAATCCACCTTTGTTATAATCTTTCAGCAATTCCGTGTCGACCTGACGCCCGAACCATAAAAATTGAAGCATCACACTGCTTCCACGCCCTGATGTTCCCGGTAAGTTGTCGGAACCTGTACGAACAAAATTCGCGCTTGTCGACAAAGTAAGTTTATCATTGATTCGATATGTGGTATTGGCGCCGAATGAATTTTTAGAAATATCTGTGTTCGGAATAACACCTGTTTGCTTGCTGTTATTGAATGAAAAACGATAATCCAGTTTTTCATTTGATCCTGAAACCGCAACGCCTGTCGTTCTGGTATGACCTGTTTCAAAGAAATTTTTCACGTTATCAGGATGGGCAACAAAAGGAACTGCCTCTCCGTTTGAAAAAAACTGCGGAATCAGACGACCGTCCATCCTCGGCCCCCAGCTTTCATCAGTAGCGTCATTAATTCCTCCTCCTTTTCCGTCTTTATAAGAAAATTGTCCACCTGTGCCTTGTCCAAAAACATTTTGATATTCTGGCAAAACAAGCAGTTTGTCAAGTGTATAACCAATATTCAGCGTTACCCCCAACCCTTTCTGGGTCGATTTCCCAGATTTTGTTTTAATCAGAATAACGCCATTTGAAGCGCGTGAACCATACAATGCAGCTGCATTCGGACCTTTTAAAACACTGATCGATTCAATATTATCCGGATTTATATCGGCAATGGCATTGGCGAAATCGCGTGATCCGTTTGCTCCAGCGCCCAGTTGTGAGTTATCGACAGGAATTCCGTCTACTACAAATAAAGGCTGATTATTTCCTGCAATTGAAGTTTCTCCGCGTATTACAATTCTTGAAGAGCCCATCCCGCCCTGGCTGCTTGTAATATTTACACCGGCGATTTTGCCCGCCAATGCATTCACCAAATTGCCTTCTCGAGCCTCCGCCAAATCTTTTGTCTTTAATTCCTGCACCGCATAACCCAGCGATTTTTTCTCTTTGGCAATACCCAAGGCTGTCACGACCACTTCCTGTAAAATCGTATTGTCACTTTCAAGAGCAACGTCCAGCTTTCCGCTTGCCGGCACAATAACTTCTGTCGTTTTCAATCCAATGAAAGAGAAAATAAGCGTCGCTCCGGCTTCCGATTCCAAGCTATAAGTTCCTTCTGCATTTGTTGTTGTCCCACGGGATGTTCCTTTTACTAAAATTGAAACGCCCGGTAAAGCCTCCCTGTCAGCTTGCGATGTAACTCTCCCGGTTACTGTGATGTTCTGAGCGAAGACAGTACTTATTTGCCCGAAAAAGATCATCAGGAATAAATAAACTAGATTTTTTTTCATACTACTTGGTACTAACTGTAAGGTGAATTGTTATTCAATTTATTATCCTATTAAAAAGATAGATTTAATATACAAATATAGTCTATCTTGGTTTTTTACAAAACATTTGAAAGTTCTGCGCGTGAACGGTATTTGACTAGAAGCGAGAGAAAATCGTTATACTCAGCGAAGAATTAATGAATCCAGGTGAAAGATTGCTGCAAAACACCTGATTCGGAAGGCGTTGAATCAGCATTATAAATTTTCACAATCGTTTCTACGATATGGTCAACCTCCTCAGCGGTATTAAATTTACTGAAAGAAAAACGTACATTTTCTTTCTCAGCTTCGTGATTTATCGATCTGATCACATGCGATCCGCCGTTACCCAGATTAGAACACGCGCTTCCGCCCGACACGGCTATACCCAACTGGTCAAGATTGTTTACAATACTCCCTATATGAAGACAAGGAAAAGATACATTTAAAATTGCGCTTAAACTTTTATGCTCCGAGGCGCTCTCGCCATTGTAAGTAATATTCCCGATTTCGCTGTTTTCCAGCTGGGCAATAAGACGTCTTTTCAAGGTCAATGTATGCTCATGGATCAGGTCAAAATCGCGGTATGCAATTTCCAGAGCTTTTGCCAAACCTACGATTCCAATCACATTTTCAGTTCCGCCGCGTTGTCCGTCTTCTTGTCCCCCACCCAGGATTCTTGGCTTTAGCTTATGCCTTTTGTTGATATAAATAAATCCCACACCTTTTGGTCCGTGAAATTTATGCGCCGATCCTACTAAAAAGTCGACTGGGTATTCAGCCAGATTCAGTTGAACTTTCCCGATCGTCTGCGTAGTATCTGTATGGAAAGCAGCGTTATATTTTTTGGCCAGCCGGCTTATCGCCTGAATATCAGTAAGATTCCCGATCTCATTATTTCCATGCATCAAACTGACCAGCGATTGCGGATTGGCTGCCAGCAATCTTTCCAGATGTTCAAGATCAACGTTGCCTTTCTTGTCCAGTTTCACATAACTGATCTCGATATCGCCTTCACGTTCATGTTTTAGAAGTGGCTCAAGAACAGCCTTATGTTCAATTTTACTTGTGATCGCGTGACGCAAACCATATTCTCTGATCGATTCTGACAAAGCAAGATTATTCCCCTCCGTTGCGCCGGAAACAAAAAATATTTCCTGGGGCATTACATTCAGCAATTTTGCGATTTTCTGGCGTGAAGCATCGACCGCTTCTTTCACTTTTCGCCCAGCCCAATGGCTGGATGAAGGATTACCAAAGTTTGTTGTCAGGAAAGGCAATATTGTTTCAATCACCTCAGGATCGATGGCTGTCGTCGCAGCGCTATCACAGTAAATTTCCATAGTAAGGTTTTTAGTTTGAAGATTAACTTGAGTATTCTCTATTAAGGAAGCGGTTCAGCAATTAATTTGGCAAGATCAGCATTCCATTTTTTTACATAATCGTCATAAAACTGACCCGTTCCTTTTCCGGAAAATCCGGTATGGATCTCTTTCACTTTGCCATCGCGGCCAACAATAATTGTGGTTGGAAATGCGAGAAATTCTTTCAGTGCTACCAATTTTTGCGCAACCACTTCTTTGTCTGCCTTACCAGCGAAAAGCAAATCATACTGGATATCGTAGCGGTTTTTCAATTTCGTCAGCGTCTTTTTAGCGAATTCAAGATCATCTTTCGCTTCAAAGGCCAAACCGATCGCTTCCACGCCAAGGTGTTTGTTTTCTTTGTACCATGGCGCCATAAACTGAACCTGATCAATACAGTTCGGGCACCAGGTACCAAGTAATTCAATGATCACGACTTTGCCTTTGTATTTTTCGTCACTAAGAGAAACCTGATTTCCGTTCAAATCCGGGAATGTAAAATCCAGTTTTTCATAACCCGGTTTCAGGAACGTCAGGGCATAAGCATCGGCAAGTGCTGCGTTGTCGTCTCTGGTACCACTGAATTTCGTAGGCGTTGCACCAGCTCCTATCGCTCCTTCAATTGTTTTTCCATCAATAATTTTCCCTTTCACATAAGAAGGACCAGACCCTGTAAATCCGGAAAGTACAAATTCATCACCCTGAACATTCCCCTGCAACTCACGACTATCGCCTGTAATTGAAAGAATGATACCGTTCAACTTATTTCCTTTTTGTTCGAAAACTGCAACGCGATCAGCCGTCGGCTTGTCTCCTTTAATTTTGACCAGCCATTTTCCGGTAATGTCGGCAGTTGGTTTCACTTCTTTTCCCGGTTCTACGAAACGGTAAGATTGTCCGGGCTTCGCAGTGAAAGGAATCACTCTACCCGCGCCCGGAACCAGGCTTTTGTGTGCGCCGCTTAAACTTCCGTCATTTTCGATTTTGGCGAAAAGTCCTGCCTCGAACGTATTAAGCGTAATCAGGAGAGAATCCGGGGCAATAAATTTTGCGTTGAAATCATCCCGGCGATCACCGTTGATGGCCGTTACAACCAGTTCGTTGCCTTGCTTCTTTTTAACCTCAAAATTAAACGGCACATCCAACTCACCCACCTTAAACTCTCCCCGCCAGCCCCCTTCCTTAATCTGCTTGTTTTGTGCCTGAGATTTAATTGATAATGAAGAACACAAGGCCATTACTACCAGGATGAATAATAAACGATTGATTTTCATATATGTAAGATTTAACTTAAATTATTAGTATATATTATCTACAATCTAACTAGACCGTAAAACAAAAAATTCACTTATTGCAAGTCTTTCTCGTGAACAACGACAAAGACACCTTAACAGGCGACACTCAGTACATTTTTTTCAGTGGATTCTAAAGATTTATCATTAGAATTAGGTTGGGGCACCTTATAAGTCATAGGTTGCCAGAAGATCATTGAGCCTAACCTCTCCCTTCGTTCTTTATAAATCTACTATTTCGATAGGCAAAGTTGTAACAGAAAAAATTCCTGTGCAAACATTTTCTTAAATTTTTTAAAAATTCTAGGCGCTTAACGTTTCTATGGTGAAACAGAAGATTTTGCTACTTTCTAACCGCGAGAAATTTTAATAAACTTTTTCTTTCTTATGCCATCTGAGACATATTAGATAATTTGAGAATTACAGAATAATCTTAGGTGATCATATATGTCTCAGATGGTGAAAATTATAAGTTTAAAGATTTAAGAAATTTCAACCCGTCGATGGCGATGGATTCTTTTGATGGTTCGATTTTACGCCAGATTGAAGCAGCCTTTGCGATTATTTTTACGTCTGGGGTAAAAGATTCGATAACAATGTCTCCTTGGTAATCTATTTTGTCAAGCGCCACAAAGATTCGCTCCCAATTGATCTGATCACCGCCTGGAGTACCGCGATCACTGCCGGATGCATGAAGTAAAGCAAGTTTTTTGCCTGCTTTCAGAATTGCCAAAGCAGGATCTTTCTCTTCCAGATTCATGTGAAAAGCGTCAAGATGTATATAGAGTGATTCGCTGTCTACATCTCTGAGCAGATTTAGGGCCTGATCGCAAGTATTGATAAAATCCGTTTCGTAGCGGTTCAACGGCTCGATTGCCAATCTTACATTCTGCTTTTCTGCATCAATGCAAAGAGTCTTCAGATGTTTCACAACAGTAAGCCACTGTTTATGGTGCTCTTCCTCAGATACCAGTTCGGCTCTTCCAACAGCGGAATAAATCGGTCCTGCGACGAGTGAACTTCCCAGGATCGGTGCGATATCAATCAGTTTCTTTATATATTCCATAGAGACGACCTGCTCTTTTCTGTTTCCCCGGAGGTCGCGTCCTGGTCCTGTTGCAGCACAAACGGATCGGCATTCCAGTCCGTTTTCATCCAAAGCATTTCTGATCACACCAGGATCAATGTTTGCTGGATCTTCGATGGCTATTTCTACAAAATCAAAACCCCATTCCTTAAACTTTGGAAAAAAACGAATGCTCTCGTTTGTAAATGGAGAGGAAAACAGATAGGTATTGATACCGAATTTCATGAATATGGAATTGAAAGTGTGTAACTGGCGACAATTTAAATTATTTTGTACTTCGGTTCTCAAAATAATGAACACCCTTTTTATTTCCAACGACGATGTCCGGTAAGCCATCTTTATTCATATCCTCAATTTCAACGTGAAGTCCAGATCCCGCTTCGGTGTCAATCTGATGAGCAGTCCATGTGGGATTTTTTCCAGGTTTTAACTCATACCAATATGTCAGAGACGCATCCTGAGCACCAGGGTCACCACCATTATGGGCATACCATCGCTTACCCGTGACAAGGTCCGGAATACCATCACCGTTCACATCTTTAAATCCCAAACTGTGTGACTGTGAAAACTCCCTGCCGATTTCATGCTCAGTCCAGGTCGTATTTCCCTGCTCATCTTTTCCCTGTTCATGCCACCAAACGCCATAGTTATGTGCGGAAGAGCTTAATACATCATTTAAACCATCCTTATTAACATCATAGACATACATTTGCGCGCAATCCTGGCTCAGATTTGCCGGGTGAAATTTCCAGTTTCTTGTTTTAGGATTACCGGTTCCTTCCCACCAACCATTTTTAACAAGCACGTCCGGTTTCCCGTCTCCGTTAATATCGCCATATCCCATGCCATGCGTATACATATGCGTAGCAAGTTCCGGATCGCTGCTAATAATATTTTTCTCCCACTCAAAATCTCCTTTTTTGCGGGGCTGACTTAGCCAAATCACTTGTTTACTTTCAGGATCATTAGCCAACAAATCAAGGCGGCCATCTCCGTCTATATCAACAAACATAGGAGATTCATTTCCGATAGACGGATATATCTGGCGGGCAATCCAATGTCCGGATTTTCCTTTTGGATTTTCATACCAAACTGCAGGTTTTGCGGCAATGTCGATACGGATCAAATCAACCCAGCCGTCCTGGTTTACATCTGCACTAAAATCTAGAAAAGAATCGCTGTAACCGTCTTTCCATGAAAATGTTTTCGGCGGCATAATTTCATGTTTTGTCCAGCCCGGAGCCTCAAACCAATAAGCGCCTGAGAGAATATCTTTTTTGCCGTCTTTATTTACATCACCGATTGCAGCTCCTTCGGCTATAAAATCGGTTGTAACAACATGCTTTTCAAAACTTGTCGGCCTTGCTTTTTTCTGAGCAAAACAGACAGATACTCCAAGAATCAATACCTGCGTCAAACAAAACAGACTGAAATATTTTTCATATTTTATCCTCATAGCGATTCAACATTTGGTTCGTTTACATAAGCCACGATTATTAGAATTATACCTGAAAGCTTGTAAAAAAGCCAGGTCATACCCGAAGGCACTTTCCTGGCTTGTTCTATCTTCTTCTGTAGTTTTTTGAATTTTTGTTTCGATGTATTAAAAGCTTACTGCCGGATCGAAATTTGATCTGGATAATTAAATGATAATCATTCGTGCAGGTAATTTCCGTAGCCGACGATCAATACCGATAAAACGATAACCAGAATGCCGATTATGATTGTATTCAGCGTTTTCTTGGTAACACCATTCCATTCTTTCAATACCAATCCCCAGGTATTAGCGATCAAAATGATAAATGCCATATGCAAAATCCAGGAACTCGGACCGTTACCTAATTTACTTTCCCCCATTCCGTAGAAGAAAAATTGCAAAAACCAGGTTGTGCCGGCGATAGCTGAAAAAATATAATTTGATAACAGCGGTGTACTTTGATCGGTATAGTTACTGAATGTTTTATTACGCACATTCAGCAGCATACACCAGATAAAATTCGTAGTCAAACCACCTAACAGAATAATAACATAGGTCACATTATTTTGAAAAAGGAAATTACCCTGACCAGGATTTGCTGCCTGCCAAATCTCGTTTGCCTCGTCTGCCATAACTTTTCCTGCATCGATCCCAAACGCAAAACAGGCACTCAAAATCCCCGAAATAATAGAAACGGTTAACCCTAAACCAATTTTGAATTCTGTATTACTATCAGAAACAACGCCGCTTCTTTTCAAATCGTTGTCTTTCATTGCACCAGCTTTACCGCAAATTATAATACCAATCACGCAGACAAGCAAACCTAGTAAAACCATTTGCCCCCAATCACTGGTAATCAGATCTTTAATAGAATCTTTTCCAGGCGTTGGTTCAAATAAATAATAAACGGAAGGAATCAAAGCGCCAAAAACAGAGCAAAGTCCGAGAATGATCGAACTACCAAGCGACACACCCAGATAACGAACGCCGAGACCATAGGTCAAACCGCCGATTCCCCAAAGTACACCAAAGAAATAAGTAAGAAATAAAATGCCGCCATCGGTATGTGCGATGATGTCCATATAACCCGGAATGGTAAGATATGCGGCAAGCGGAGGAACGATTAGCCAGGAAAACAACCCGCCAACAATCCAGTACGTTTCCCAGGCCCAACCTTTTACTTTTTTGTATGGAATATAAAAACTGCCGGAAGCAAAGCCGCCAATAAAATGAAAAATTACACCAAGAAGTGCTTGCATGAGGTACAGGATTTTAATGTTTTTTTGGCCAGTGAATGTGTAAGTCCAACTGTACCATTCATTTAACACGTAATTTGCTATCCATGTCGAAATAGCGCATCCTGTACCGTACTGCTCGAAATACGGTTTTTCGAATTAAATTTTACATAATTCCGCGGTTGCAGTATGGTAAGTATCTGAGCCTAAGTATTTACTTGGCAATTGGGATATTTATAATTTTTGAGTATTTTTTAGAATTAATTCAACTCAAAATAGATCGCCAGCTATTCCTGCTATTGAATAACGATCTTTCTGACAACTCTTGCCGCACCCGTATCGAATTCAAGCACGTACAATCCAGATGGCCAGTTTAAAGTGGAAATCTCTTTTTCCTGGTTCGCTCTGATCGAAATATTTTGCTGAATCATTGTTCCATTGACAGAAAACACTGTGACATTCGCATTTTGAGCAGAGAGCACTTTTACAAAATCTCTTGCCGGATTTGGATATACTTTTACGCTTGGCTCAATTGGCGGCTCAACAGGCGTTATCGTGACATCGAGTTTATTTTTAAGCAGCCGCAAACCGCCCGCTCCGTTACCAATGGCGATATCCGGTTTCCCATCACCATTATAATCTCCAACGGCCGCATATAAATACGCTCCAAAAAGAGGATCAGCACCGGTGCCATTATTGTCGATCAGCAAACTTTCCCGCTGCGACCATTTCCCAAAATCTGCTGAATGAAAAATTCTCAACTTTCCGGAAAAGTCTACCGTTACCATATCCTGCTTTCCATCAAGGTCAATGTCTGCAACGGACAACTGTACGTTTCTCCCTTCATAATTTGGAGTAATTCCGGCAAAAGCTTCCGTTTCAAGCTGTAAGGCAAACTGTTTGTTGGTACCTGTATTTTTAAAATAATTAACATTTCCCTGCGGTTTTCCCACCAGCAAATCCAAATCTCCGTCATTGTCCACATCATAAAAAAGGGGAAAGTCTGCTAGTTGCGACTGTGCCGGCATAGCAATCGCGACCAGATTAGCAGGGTTTAGTTGAACTGCCTGTCCATTCGCAGCCTTGTTTGGTATATAGTAATATGCCAGACCGCGTATTGTCGTCCCGGAAAAACCCAGATCCGGAACTCCGTCGCCATTAAAGTCGGCCCACTGAGGTTTAAGATTATACATATCCAGCGACGCCGGGATGTTCAGATAATTGTCGGAAGCAACTTCAAAAACCGGATTGACTTTATCCCCAACGTTCCGAAGCAGCCAAAAACGTCCGCGAAAATTGTTTCCATCCCTTGTACCACCTGCTCCTACTAGCATATCTAAATCACCATCGCCGTCTACATCGAAAAACGAAGGCGCGGCATTTTCGCCAACATCCAGCATTTGGTCCTGAAGAAAATTCTTTTGAACGAGGTTGAAATTAGCATTATCACTCGTTCCCGAATTATGATAAAACCAGTTGGAAGATTGATAATTCATTAAATTACCGTCGTTATTCGGCACATTTGGCGCAGCGATCAAATCCTTTACTCCATCAAAATCTACGTCCTCGTAATAAGCAGATGGAAAGATATAAAATGAGATTGGGTCTGCCGTCGGGTAATTATGTGTAAAACTTGTGAAATCAGCGACGAGGTTTCCGCCCGTATTTTTCAGAAAAGAGATATGGTCATTACTTACATGTCCAATGATCAGGTCTTTTTTCCCGTCTCCATCAAAATCATGCAGTAAAATAGAATTGCCGGCATGCATAACACGTCTCGGCGAAATATTTACGACACCGCAGTCCTCGCCCAGCACAAAATCCTCCCCATCGCCTTTATGAAAATTACCCCAGCAATTTCCATTTCTTTTGTAAACTAAGCTATCCGGAACATTAAAACGCTCCATGCTCATATTCTGATGAAATTCTATGTATACACCCTGGGAGTCAAAGGTTATCACATCCAGATCGCCGTCATTATCAAGATCAACAATACCTGGTATATCCTGACTGGAAACCTGCAAATTTACCACGGTAGACAATCCTTCAGTATACAGCGCATCTTTCACTAATTTCCAGGACCAGACTGCGCCATCCCGTACCTGCTTGTAAACCATGATTCCTAGCGGAGTGAACGTGAAAAGATCCTTGAATCCGTCATTATCATAATCGGCCAGGATCATCCAGTTGTCAATTTTTGGAAAACGATATTGATAAGCCGGAGCATGTATCCATACTTTTTTTTGGGAATTTGCCGGATCGACACCTGCAAGAAATGTGGAAATGGTACCGCTGGTTCTTTCAAAAACGATCAGATCTTCAACATTATCATTGTTCAGATCCATCTTGGTATACTGCGCAGCATTCAGACCACCAGCCCAGGGATTGATCAACTTTTTTCCATTAGCAGAAAGTACCGTGGTGGTATCCATTTTAAACCAGGGCATTTGAGCCTGGCTCTGCGAAATCAGAATAACCGAAAATATAAAGAATAAGAGGCAGGTAAATTTCGTACGCATCGTTGAATAATAATCTATTAATTTTGTCAGCCCTTCGGGCGATCACAGCTACCGTAAACGTAACGAAATTACAAAGCATTTGATTGAGCGAAACGGGCAAAGTTTATGAACCGATTTTTTACCGTCTGAAAATTCCCATGCATACCTCTCTGGAACAGCTTTACGATATTTACCTCAAAGGCCACACCATCAGCACCGACACACGTCAGATTACAGCTGGCTGCCTATTTTTCGCTTTAAAAGGAGATACTTTTGATGGCAACACATACGCCGCAGAAGCCCTGAAAAAAGGTGCAGCTTATGCCGTTGTCGACAATCCGGACGTAGCAGTTGATGGTAAATTTTTATTGGTTGAAGACGTACTGACCGCTCTTCAGGATCTTGCGCGCCATCATCGCAAGACATTTACCTTTCCTGTTATTGCTCTAACAGGCTCAAACGGAAAAACAACGACGAAGGAATTGATTGCAAAAGTCTTGTCTATGAAGTACAAAATTTATGCAACAAAAGGTAATTTAAATAATCATATCGGCGTGCCTTTGACATTGCTTTCAATAGATGCTTCGAAGTATGAAATGGCTGTCGTGGAAATGGGAGCGAACCATCAGGAAGAAATTGCTTTGTTGAGCAGTATCGCACAGCCTACGCACGGCTTGATCACCAATATTGGAAAGGCCCATTTGGAAGGGTTCGGTGGCGTGAAGGGTATTGTCAAAGGCAAAGGTGAACTTCTGGATTATTTGTCTAAAAAGAAAGGAACTGTATTTGTCAACGCAGAGAATGAGGCGGTAATGGAGATGGTGAGCAAGCGCAGGGCGTTTGGTGAAATCGTCTTTTACTGCACCGCAAGCAGCCCTGTGAATCCAAAGTTAATACAGGAAAGTCCGGTTGTCTCTTTTGAGGGCAATAAAGGAAAAGTTGTTACCACGCATATCCCTGGACAATACAATTTTGATAACATCTGTGCTGCACTGGCGGTCGGGAATTATTTTGGGGTAACGGACGAAGACGGTTACGAAGCTGTCGCAAATTATCAGCCGGACAATAACCGCTCTCAGATTGTTAAGCGCGGAACAAATACCGTGATTATGGATGCTTATAATGCCAATCCATCATCCATGGCCGCCGCGATTAAGAATTTTGCTAATATGGAAGCTAAACATAAAATGGTTATTCTTGGCGATATGTTCGAGCTGGGCGAGGCTTCTGAAGAGGAACATCTGGCTCTGGGAAAACTGGTTGCTGACGCAAAATTTGACCTCGTGATTTTGTCAGGAAAACAGATGCAGTCTGCATTGCCTGCCTTACCAAAAGCATACTATTTCCCAGACAAATTTTCACTGCACAACTGGGTGATGGATAATCCCCAGCATGAAACATTGATCCTCATTAAAGGTTCACGGGGAATGGCTTTGGAATCTGTTTTGGGTGTGATGGCACAGTAACCGTCTTCGATTTGTATTATTACTTAATTTATTTGTTTAATTATATAGTACAAATTTATATACTTATAGATACCATTTATAGATCTGTATTTTTAAATAGAAAATATGAATTCATTTATTTAATTCAAGCATTACCTTAAATAGTACCACACCAATTCTTGCCTTGGGTTCCTGTTGTGCGTAGTTTTGTAACCAGAAATAATACAAACCACAGAAATCATAACAACAATGAAAAATACAATTGTATCCGTTGGATCTAAATTCCCTGAATTCAAAAAAATCTCAGTCGTTTCTCTTGAAAAAGGAAATGAATTTTACGATATCACGTCTGAGGATCATATCAATGCAGAGAAATGGATGGTAATGTTCTGGTGGCCAAAAGATTTTACTTTTGTTTGTCCTACTGAAATTGCTGAATTCAACAAAAAAACTTCTGATTTCGCGGACCGTGACGCAATCCTGATCGGTGCTTCGACGGATAGCGAGAACGTTCACTTGGCATGGAGAAAAAACCATGACGATCTTCGTGATCTTCAATTCCCTATGCTTGCTGATACTTCAAAATCTTTGGCAGAAGAATTAGGAATTCTTGAAGCAAACGAAAAAATCGCTTACCGCGCAACATACATTGTTGATCCACAAGGAATTATTCGTTGGGTATGTATCAATGACCTTTCAGTTGGACGTAACGTTGATGAAGTTCTTCGTGTACTTGACGCTTTGCAAACTGACGAACTTTGCCCTTGCAACTGGGTAAAAGGAGAAGCTACGTTAGCTTAATTCAAGATATAAGTTAAAATAAAGAAATGAGCCGGGCATTAAATCCGGCTCATTTTAAAAAGCTAACCGCTGATAGCTAAAAGCAAGTAAGCGCCTCATTTCTCCCCACTTCCAATTTCACTAAAAATGTATCCATTTGCAGCAACAGGGAACACGAAAGATTCTCTGTATAAGGAAATCAATCTGCCCGCAGAATTTGAAAGCGTGCTAATGAACAAGTTAGCGGCATTAGATCACCGCTACCTTAAGGACTTGAAGATCAACATTGGTAATGTTTTGAAATCACAAAACATCAACCGCAAAGAGGCATTATTAATCGCTCTCTCTGTTGCGATCAATGAAAAAAATACAGCTTTGATTTCGGCAATCGAAGAGCTTGCTGTAACCGAAGGTGCTGACGAAAAAGAAATTGCAGAAGTCACTGCATGTGTTTCTTTGATGAATGCAAATAACGTGTTCTATCGTTTCAGACATTTTATGGACAAGGAGTTTTACAACAACGCTCCTGCCGGGATTAAAATGAGCATCATGGTTAATCCTGTGCTGGGCAAAGAGTTTTTCGAACTATTAAGTCTGGTTGTTTCAGCACTTAACGGTTGTGAAATGTGTGTAACTTCCCATGAACAATCTGTACTTAATCATGGCGGAACTCAGGCTCGTATCTTTGACGCAGTTCGTATCGGAGCTATCTTCAAGAGCTTCACTGTATTAATTTAATTTTCTTATCAAGGCGGCTTATTAACCTAACTGATATCTTTATATACGAAGCGTTGCTCAAAAGGCAGCGCTTTTTGATTTTCGGGAAGTTTATTCTTTTGATAATCAATAGAAAAGTTCTTTTTGACAGGATAAGTTGTCATCGAGGGCGTTATACCAAGGTTCCCGACATCCGGCAAGCAGACAAAATATCTATACTCTTAATTTTTAACTGATTGAATTGCTTTAAAAACCAGGTATCTCTATCGTAATTAGATAGAATATCTAAATTTTAAATCAAAACCCCAATATTCATCTACAAATATTAATCCTGATGGTTTTTCTACTTAATTTTGTACCATTAAAATTGACAACAAAATCTAAATAGAAAATGGCAACGTCAACAGAAACGTACATTCCTTACAAGGTTAAAGACATAACGCTGGCCGAATGGGGTCGCAAAGAAATTACATTGGCAGAGGCTGAAATGCCAGGACTTATGGCAATCCGCGCTGAATACGGTCCATCACAGCCTTTGAAAGGTGCACGTGTTGCTGGTTGTCTTCACATGACGATCCAAACTGCAGTTTTGATCGAAACACTTACAGCTTTGGGTGCAGAAGTTACCTGGTCTTCATGTAACATTTTCTCTACTCAGGATCACGCAGCAGCGGCAATCGCAGCAGCGGGTATTCCAGTTTACGCCTGGAAAGGTATGAACGAGGAAGAATTCAACTGGTGTATCGAACAAACTCTTTTCTTCGGTGAAGATCGTCAGCCATTGAACATGATCCTTGATGATGGTGGTGACCTTACTAACATGGTATTCGACCAGTTCCCTGAATTGATCGAAGGCATTAAAGGTCTTTCTGAGGAAACCACAACAGGTGTTCTTCGTTTATACGACCGTCTTAAAAATGGTACACTTCATTTGCCAGCGATCAACGTAAATGACTCGGTTACTAAATCTAAATTTGATAACAAATATGGTTGCCGTGAATCGCTTGTAGATTCTATCCGTCGTGCAACAGACTTGATGCTTGCTGGTAAAGTTGCCGTTGTAGCAGGTTATGGTGATGTAGGAAAAGGTTCTGCTGAATCTCTTCGTGGCGCAGGATGCCGTGTTTTGGTTACAGAAATCGATCCAATCTGTGCGCTTCAGGCAGCAATGGATGGTTTCGAAGTTGTAACTATGGACGAAGCTGTTGAGCGTGCTAACATTATCGTTACCGCAACGGGTAACTTCCGTATCATCACGGAAAAGCATTTCCTTAAAATGCGTGATAAAGCAGTAGTTTGTAACATCGGTCACTTCGATAATGAAATCGATATGGCTTGGTTGAATTCTGCTTACGGTTCTACAAAATCTCAGATCAAACCACAGGTTGATATTTATTCGGTTGAAGGAAAAGACATCATCATCCTTGCTGAAGGTCGTTTGGTTAACCTGGGTTGTGCAATGGGTCACCCATCTTTCGTGATGTCATGCTCGTTCTCTAACCAGACACTTGCTCAGATCGAACTTTGGACTAATACTGCTGCTTACGAGAAAAAAGTATACGTTCTTCCAAAAGCACTGGATGAAAAAGTAGCTGCTTTCCACCTGGCTCACGTTGGTGCAAAACTTGATGTTTTGACTGCTGAACAAGCTGCTTATATCGGTGTTCCGACGGAAGGTCCTTTCAAAGCGGATACTTACAGATATTAATTTGTACTAGCTTTTAGCAATTGGCTTTTAGCTTTAGATCCCGGCCCGGATAATTCCTGGCCGGGATTTTCATATGGTGCTTGGCAAGTTTCATCTATTCTTTCTTTGGTTCCGCAGCTCCTTCCGGCGCTCTGACCGGAATTGCTATCCCATGAATATCAAAGGCAGATTTCAGCACTTTTATCGCTTCACTCTTTGCTGAACCCGGACCGATTTTTATCTGATCGATCCAGAACTGAACCTGGAAATCGATTGTGTTTGCTCCGAATTTGGTAAAACTAAAATCAACGGGTCTCGTATTACTTAGAAAACCCAACGATTGAACTGCTTCCAGACTTATTTTCTCAACAAAGGCAAGATCTTCATTAAAGGCGACACCGCATTCAACCTGGACTCTTCGCTCTCCTGAATGCGTAAAATTGGTAATAGGCTTTTGGAAAATATCCTTACTTGGAATTTCAACCTGCTGACCTGCGAGGTTATCAATAATCACAGACCGCAGGTTTATCGATTTAACTCTTCCTGTAAATCCATTCGTTTCAATAATATCTCCAACTTTGATGGGACGCTGAATTGCAATGAACGCACCGGAAATAAAATTGGTCGTTAAATCCTGAAATGCAAATCCAAGTGCAAGGGCGATAACACCCGCACCTGCTACCATAGACGTCACCGTTTTTTCTAAACCCAGAATTCCCAATGCAAAGAATAATCCGGTGGTCAATATCACAATTCTTGTCAGCGAAGACACAAGACTGACCAATGCTTCGTTTTGAGAGGCTTTCGCTAAAACTTTTGCCATTAACCGGCCGCCATATCCTGCCAGATATCGAAAAACCACGAGAAGCAAAATAGCCATGACCACATTGGGGATATAACCAATGCTGAGATCAAACCATTTGTCGAGTTTTACGAAAACAGGATCCACTTTTTTTGAAATTTCTACTAATAACATTAATGCACTCAAAGAATTTACTGCGCGAAAAATTCAGAAGCTGTAATTTTTCACATATTAAAATGTTAACAAACTTACTGCTTAAATGTTGTACTGTACACATCATTTTATTTGTCGAAATTTATTTTTTACTAAAACCAAAAAAGGGAAAGCTGATACCAGCCTCCCCTAACTATAAAATTATCTAACCTTATCGCTTACCGAAGATCAACAACTTCTACACCTGGAAATTGTTTCGAGTTAAATGTGAAATAAGTATCCGGTACAGCAACATCTGGCTGGAATTGTTCCACTTTATATGTTACCTTTTGTCCGTTTTTCTGGAAAATTTTCCAGCTGTTGATCGATTTATCTGCTTTGTTTACCTCAATCTGAACTTTATCAACCTGGCTATTTTTTCCTGTCGACGTCAGTTCAACCACTTCATAAGTCTTCGCACCTTCTTTCTTTTCTTGGAGGAAGGCATATTTAAACCCCTTTTTATAGGCAGAATAAATTCTTGTCGGATCCAGATCACCACCTGCCGACGGATCGAAATCCTGTAAATTCACTTCGTTGGTTTCTTTGATATAAGTTGCCATTAGTTTTCCGTCATTGAAAATTTCCTGTCCGGCCATTTTCAAACGAAACTTTGTCCCTTTCACCGTCGCATCGCCTTTCAATGCCTTTCCGCCTTCGGGAGTGTATGTAAAAATTGCTTTAAATGATTTTATTTTCTGGTACTTATTACTCATCGCCTCTAAAATCGCAGTTGATTTTTTATCTCCCTGCGCCTGAACGGTTGTCGTAAACACATTAGAAAGCACGACAATAGCGAGCACAAACGAGAAAATTGTTATTTTTTTCATAATCAATTATTTAATTCTAATTAAATTCTTTAAAAAGTATGCCAGGTTGAAAGGTGACTACAAATTTAGACAAAACTGCGAGACGTTAGTTTAAACAGCAAGAGAAGTCCTGGCCACATTGTCAAACGCTGTTTCCAGCATCGGACAATATAACCAGGACTCTTTTATTGTCTATTTTTTTAACTTTATAGCAACGCAGCTCCAAAAACACCTGCGCTGTCGCCAAGTTTCGGCTTTAAAATTGGCGTTGTAATAATACCATCGTTGAAGATATATTTTTTGATACGTTCGTATCCTTCGGTATAAAGCAAATCGATATTACCAACTCCGCCGCCAATTACGATCAGACCCGGGTCCAGCACGTTAATGAGTGTAGAGATCGCACGACCATAATATTCAAGCATCCGCTCGACAGTCGCCGAAGCGTGAACATTTGCTCCCTGGCGGTATTGCTCCAAAATAGTCTTCATAGACAATTTTTCACCGCTTTGCTGTTCATAAAAACGTTCCAAGGCCGGACCGGAAATAACCTGCTCCACACAGCCTTTTTTACCACAATAACATGGATGCCCGTTTTCTTCAAGAATGTTATGGCCCCACTCGCCGCCAATTCCATGATGTCCGCCGATAATTTTCTTATTGACAACCAATCCACCGCCAACTCCGGTACCCATAATAACACCGAAAACAACCTCAGCATTCGGATATTCTTTTCCTGCGCCCATCAAAGCTTCTGCCAATGCAAAGGAATTTGCATCGTTAGCCAGTTTCACAGGAATACCCAATATGTCTTCAAGATCCTTCTGCATCGGCTTTCCATTCAGACAAGTCGTGTTTGAGTTTTTCATGAGATTGGTTTCCGGCTCAGAAACTCCCGGCGTTGCAAAACCGATTTTAACCGGCTTCTCTCCGACTTCTTCCGCAACCAGATCAATCAATTTTTTTATTTGGGATAAAATATGGTCATATCCCTTATCGGATTCGGTCGGAAGCCTCTTACGGGCAACAACTGCTAAATCATTTTCAGAATCCAATACGGCACATTCAATCTTCGTGCCCCCTAAATCTATACCCCAGAGTTTCATTAAATACTATCGAACTTTGTAAAATTTATAACCAAACAAAAATATCACAAGATAGCAGATTATCGGCAGGTAATACGCCGAAGCTACGTCGTGTTCAGCAACTGCTCCCATAACAAAAGGGAAAAGAGCACCGCCAACTACACCCATTGAAATAAATGAAGAAGCTTGCTGCGTATGTGCTCCCAGATTTTTTAAACCTAAACTGAAAATCGTAGGGAACATGATACTAAAAAAGAAGTTCAGCATCAGCAAAGCAATGAAGGAAGGCCATCCCAGGCTTTGGCTGATCAGAAGACACATCACGATGTTGCAGGCCGCAAAAATGGCCAGCAATCTTGGAGGAGCAATAAATCGCATTAAAAAAGTGCCTACGAAACGTCCGGTAAGCATCAGTACAAAAAACAGGATCATCCATTTACTCGCAACGGCGTCCGTAAATCCCATTTTCTCATGACCGTAATTGATGAAAAATGCCCAGGTACCTGCCTGTGCTGCCACATTGAAAAACTGTGCTACTACGGCCCATTTAAAATGGCTATGTTCAAAAAGTCCCTTCTCCGGATGAGTATCCACGTTGGCTGCATCAGGATTTGCCACTGCCACGTGCGGATCGATTAATTCCGGCACTTTTACAAAGGAAAACAAAACCGCAATCGTGGCGATCACAGTTCCAATTGCGATGTACAACATCTTAACCGACGTCAGGTCAGTGCTTCCTTCCACGTGGTTTCCAAAAAGAAAATAAGAACCCATCCACGGCCCGATGATCGTACCAAGAGCATTGAACGCTTGTGCAAAATTGATACGCATATCACTCGTTCTTTGATCGCCCAGAGAAGCGACAAACGGATGCGCAACGGTTTCGAGCGTCGAGATACCACATCCCAGGATAAACAATGCAACTCCAAAAAACGGAAATGAAGCCGCCGCCGCCGCCGGAACAAATAAGAATGAGCCACCTGCAAAAAGTGAAAGTCCGAAAAGCACGCCTTTTTTATAGCCAAAACGTTTCATGAAAAGTCCCGCCGGAATACCCATCACGCCATATGCGCCAAAAATCGCAAATTGTACAAATGCCGACTGCGTTTTTGTGAGGCTCAATACAGTCTGAAAGTGTTTATTTAAAACATCGCCCATCGTAATGGCGATACCCCAAAACATGAAAAGAGAAGTGACGAAGATAAGGGTAATCAAGTATCTGTCTTCGGTAAATCGGGCCCTGGTAATTTCTTTACCAGACGAGGAAGTTGTTTGCATTGATATATTGTAAGATTAGTTGTTTAGATGTTTTTATTTTTGGAGGCGTAAATTAGAGAAAATTAAGAACTGTTTCCAATCAAAACTTGTAACATCGTGTCCGCCCTCCCGAATATGATACCCGATTTGTCCCATAACCGGTTGATTCAGGCCGGGAATTTCTTTCACCGGAAGACCATCGTTTTTTAGAAACCGGTAGACCTTGTCAGATTCCAGAGCAGTTGAAAATTCACCTGCAGGATCAGAGCCTTTATCGCCTTCGGCACTAGCAATGTAGACTGGCCTCGGAGCAATCAAATCAACAATAAAATGCTGATCGAAAGGCAACAATGTATCTTTGTCCATATATTTTCTAAAACTTTTGGCGTACCAATGCGGGAAAACAGTGTTAAGTCTGCGAATATTTTCTCCAATTCCCCGATGAAATAATTTCGCTCCGCCAGCGCCGGATTCGTTACTTATGACCAGGGCAAAACGACTGTCATTTGCTCCCGCCCAGAGCGCAGCTTTCCCTAATCTTGAAAATCCAAAAACAGCAACTTTTTTTGAATTAATATCCTTATCCGTTTCCAAATAATCCATTCCCCTACTCAGGGCCCATGCCCATGCAGCAACTGTTCCAAAGTTGTCCTCGCGATTTTGTAACTCAGGATATAACGGATGAACTCCGGTTTTAAACATTTCTTCTTTCCGGTCCGAAGCAATTTCTTCACGATACATCGTTGCCAGTGCAAAACCGGCGTCCAGAATACGATCAACCTGCCACTGCTTCGCATTCACGCCGCGACAAGCATCGGTTGCCTTGCCGTTAACCGAGCATGGAAACATTTTACTATTTTCCACCCAGGCTTCGGTCAGTTTAATTCCGGGGTCCGCGTTGATCGCCTGATTGCCGATAAAATTAAGGCCAATGATAGCAGGGACAGGATGTTGGGCTTTATTTGGAATATAAACGAGAAGATCAAATTTCGCTTCCCTGCCATTTTCTGTGATATGAATCGAAATTTGTTTTCGGGTTGCTTTCCCTCCTAGTGCATTTTTTTCAATATCAAAGGTCTCAAAACGTATGTTTTTTGGTCTGCCGGGCGAAGTGCCATACATTTCAGAACGGAATATTTTCAAAATTTCCTCACGGCGGGCCTGCCATTGGTTTGTTGTCGTAACCTTTTTCCCGTCTGAAAAGGTCAAAGCATCAGGAAGCAGAGGATACGCCGATTGACTATATGATACAGTATTTAGTATTGATAATAGAAAAAGTAACCAGCAACTACATTTCATTCAATTCTCAGTTAGCTATAATTGAAAAGCGGGGATCCCGCTATCTGATCAAAAGCAGATATTGAATTCCGTTTACTGATATCTTAATTGGTTGGAAGTGATTTATTATCGAATGCATATAAATAAAAACTGCCGATTCTGATATATCCGCACACATCAGAATCGACAGTTAAACAAATTTAATTTTCAGGAATTATCCACTTATACCCATAGACCGCATATGATCATCTACACCATTCAAATCATGAAACATTACGTCACGTGCTTTGCTTCCTGTAAATGGACCTACGACGCCTATCAATTCCAGCTGATCCATAATTCGACCTGCCCGGTTATATCCTAATTTCATTTTACGCTGAATAAGCGACGTACTTCCCTGCTGATGTGTCACGATCAAACGCGCAGCTTCGGGAAGTAATCCATCAAAATCATCCGTGTTAACCTCACTTCGCGACTCTGATCCTTCGTCACCTTCATACTCTGGTAAAGCATAGGCCTCATCATATCCGCGCTGCCCACCAATAAATTCACAGACATCCTCAATTTCTCTTGTATCAATAAACGGACATTGCAAACGGATCACTTCTGAATTAATAGCAAGAAGCATATCCCCCTGACCGACCAATTGTTCAGCTCCACCCATATCCAAAATCGTCCGGGAATCTATACTGGATGTTACACGGAACGACAAACGGGCCGGGAAGTTGGCTTTGATTAAGCCGGTAATAACCTTCACCGAAGGACGCTGCGTTGCAACGACCAGGTGAATTCCAACGGCACGGGCCAGCTGTGCCAAACGTGCTATCGGCGTTTCCACTTCTTTTCCGGCCGTCATCATCAAATCCGCAAGCTCATCAATTACAAGAACGATGTATGGAAGGAAACGATGTCCCTTTTCAGGATTTAATCTCCGCTGAGCGAATTTTGCATTATATTCTTTCAGATTCCTTACAGCTGCCTCTTTCAAAAGATCGTAACGGGAATCCATTTCGATACACAAAGAGTTCAGTGTAAAAATCACCTTTTTAGTATCTGTAATAATGGCCTCATCCGCATTCGGAAGTTTCGCCAGGAAGTGTCTTTCCAATTTATTAAAAAGTGTCAATTCCACTTTTTTAGGATCGACAAGCACAAACTTCAATTCTGCGGGATGCTTTTTATAAATCAGCGAAGCAAGAATTACGTTCAAACCAACCGACTTTCCTTGTCCTGTCGCACCGGCCATTAGTAAGTGAGGCATTTTCGCCAGATCGGCGATATGAATTTCGTTGGAAATTGTTTTTCCAAGGACGATCGGCAAATCGTAAGTTGATTTTTGAAATCTTTCGTTCATCAGAACTGAACGAATAAAAACGGTCTCCCGGTTTTTATTCGGAACTTCAATACCGATTGTACCGCGTCCCGGCATCGGCGCAATAATACGAATTCCCAGTGCAGCTAAGCTTAGCGCGATATCACCTTCAAGGTTTTTGATTTTTGAAATACGAACACCTGCTTCCGGAATAATTTCATAAAGCGTTACAGTCGGACCGATGGTTGCCTTAATTTTCGAGATATTGATTCCGTAGCTTCCAAGCGTTTCCACGATCTTGGTTTTGTTACTTTCAAGTTCTTCCTGCGTTACTTTTTCATGCTGGTTATCAATGACATCACTCAGCAAGTTATACGTCGGAAACTGGTAAGAAGGCAAATCTAGCATCGGATCATATTGTCCGAATTCACGCAGAATCGAAGCATTTACATCTTCATCATCTGGGATCTCAACAGCGTCTTTCGGCGTCAGCGCATCGGCGACTTCAAGTTCAAGCTCCACGTCAACGTTAGAACCATTTACCTGCGTTGCTACAAACGGAGTAATAACCGGCGTCACAGCGAGTTTACTGACTTCTTCTTTATTGATAACCTCCAGAACATGGCTGTTGTTCTGAATAACAGGTTCTTCTTCTTCTTTACTCTCCTCAGTTTCCGGGACAACATCGTCATCGTACGTATCATTAACAACCGACACATATTCAATTTCTTTCACAGGCTCAGGTTTGCTTTCAACATCCGTCCCCTGCTCCTCAGTAACTATTGTTGCTGGATTTCCTGCAACTGCTATTTCAGGCTCTTCCTCTTTTTCTGGTTTAGTTTGCCATTTATCCAACAGATTCTTTGCATCATAGAAATAAACCGCGAACACAAATAACGCAAAAATGATAGGCAGGATGCTTCCCCATTTCAACCAGTCGAACAACCAGACATTGATCATATAGCCAATACCACCTGAAACAAAACTGAGTGTATTTTCGGTATTACTCATCAAAACGATATAACCCATCAACGCGCTCACCCACAGGATGTAAAAAACAACTTCCTTAGTCGCTCTGGTCAGTGGCAATAATTCTTTTCCAAAAGCAATTTTCCAACCAGCCAGTATCGGTACGATGGGAAGCAACAATGCTCCTACGCCAAACCAGCGATAGACAAAAATATGCGAAAAAGTTGCACCGACTACGCCCAGAAAATTGCGCGTTTGTCTGCCGGCATCTCGGATTGATTCCTGCCCGAAAGCATCGACAACGCTTTGATCAGCAAGTCCGGTAACGATGTAGGATAAAAAGGAAACTTCCAGAATTATTCCTGTCATCAGAAAGAATATTCCCCATGCAAGCGTACTTTTTGGACTTGAAAAAATACTGTCCCAATCCAGAGATAAGTGAAAACCTGGTCGTACGCCCTCCTCTCCTTTTGCTCGTTGTGTGTTTCCTCTCGGCTTATTTACAGACATTTATCTCGGCTCTATTTTTTTATGAATGTATGAAGTGCTTTTTATTTTGTCAATCAGGAAGGCTATTATTTTGTTACCATCGCCTTACAAATTTTCTTAACCAGCCCTGGCCCTTCGTAAATGAAGCTTGAATAAATCTGTAAAAGACCAGCTCCGGCGTTACGTTTTTCCAGTGCATCAGCCGCGGAAGCGATCCCACCGACACCAATCACAGGAAACGCATTTCCCGACCTGTCACAAAGGTAACGAATAACCTCAGTAGCCCGGTATTTAAGCGGCTGGCCGCTTAATCCTCCTGCACCGATTTTATCAAGCGTATCTTTCGATGTTTTTAAATTCTCACGGCTGATTGTAGTATTTGTTGCGATAACACCTGCAATTCCTGTTTCTTTTACAATATCAATAATATCGTCCAGCTGGCTGAAAGTAAGATCCGGAGCAATCTTCAGAAAGATCGGTTTTGGGTTTGGCCTTTGTTTATTACGGATTTGAAGCTCTCTCAAAAGTTCTGTCAATGGTCCTTTTTCCTGCAAATCACGCAGGCCTGGCGTGTTCGGAGAACTCACATTAACCACGAAATAATCAACAACTTCAAATAATTCGTTGAAGCAAATAATATAATCACTTAACGCCTGTTCATTAGGCGTATCTTTATTTTTACCAATATTCCCACCTACCAGAATCGAAGATTTTCTATAACGAAGCTTTGCAGCAGCAACGGCGGCACCTTTGTTATTAAATCCCATCCGGTTAATTAATGCCTCATCTTCTTTCACACGAAATAAGCGTGGTTTATCATTTCCCGGCTGAGGGCGTGGCGTTACGGTTCCTATTTCAATAAAACCAAAACCCAGTGCTTCCAGCTGATCGACCATTTCAGCATTTTTGTCAAAACCTGCCGCAAGCCCAATCGGATTCCGAAAGCGTAAACCTGCCACTTCCTGAACAAGATCCGGATGTTCAAAAGTATATAAGCTCCTCAACAAAGCCGGAACACCAGGAATTTTAAAAGCGAACTTCAGCAGATCACAAACGAAGTAATGAATTTGCTCGGCATCGAACCGGAAAAAGATCGGTAGAAGAATATATTTATACATTCTGCAAAAATAGAATGTTTGAGGGGAAGGGAAGGAAGGTGTGAGGTTTTTTATTTTTGTCTTAACGAACTTGAGTCATTTTTTAGATCAAAACTTGAAATAGGAAATTGATTATATATTTTGAATTATTCAGCTATCCTTATCAAAAAAATCATCAATCATAACAATATCTCTTAGATCTTGTGGCTGACGCGCCAATATTGGCAGCTCTCGCAGATCATTTTCTGGTAAATTCGAGAAATTCGTTACTTTCTAAATCCAGGTAACTTTCTTTATATCAATCTTTTTTTAGCATTTGAATCTTTTTTATCCCCGTAAACTCATTAAACCTTCTCCTGTTCTCGAAGAATTTGATGTACCGTTCTCAGGCGTATCCAATTTCCCTTCACGCAAAGATTCGATATAAGGATCGTTTTTATATTTATATAACAATTCGCTTCTTCTTCGCCATCTCCAGTCAAAAGTATCATTGCGAAAACATAACAAAAAAGCATCCCAACCGGTGAGATGCTTTTCTTTATAAAATAATGGAAGCCTTATTTTTTCGCGGGCCAAACGTATTCAAATTTATCATTACCCGGTGCTCCGAAATAATTTACACCCAGGTAATCCAGGCGTTTTTTGTGCATTTCAAGACGCTTGCTGAAATCAGCAAAATCTTTTTGATCAGCCGAAGTCCAGCCTGTTTCAGCTATGGCTATGGCGCGTGGAAACACCATATATTCGACGTAAGCAGGCGTTTTCATATATTCGGTCCACACATTTCCCTGGACACCTAAAATATGTTTTGCTTCTTCCGCGGATAGTTCTTTCGGCGTTGGGTCATAAGAATAGGTCTCTGCCAGATTTGTAAACGACGGGAAAGCTATAGGCTGTGTCTTTTCATCTGCCTGATAATGGTCCAGATATACAAAATCACCTGGCGTCATCACCACATCATGCAATTCTTTCGCAGCAGTAATTCCACCTTCCGTTCCCCTCCAGCTCATAACGGTAGCGTTTGGAGAAAGTCCTCCTTCAAGAATTTCGTCCCATCCAATCATGCGACGACCTTTTGACGTAATAAATTTATCAATGCGTTTGATCACGTAACTTTGTAGTCCATGCTCATCTTTCAGGTTTTCTTTTTTGATCAGATCCTGCGCAAAACGACTTTCTTTCCATTGTACTTTCGGACATTCATCACCACCGACATGAATGTATTTGCTTGGAAAAAGATCAATTACTTCCGTTAAAACATCTTCCAGGAATTTTAACGTTTCCTCACGAGGCATAAATACGTCATCAAAAACTCCCCATTTAGTCCCTACCTGATAAATTTTGTCAGGATTATTTCCCAGTTTAGGATAAGCAGCCAAAGCAGCCAATGCGTGGCCCGGCATTTCAATTTCAGGAATTACATTGATAAATCGTTCTTCCGCATATTTCAAAACTTCCTTAATTTCTTCCTGTGTGTAAAAACCGCCATAAGGAGTCCCGTCATATTTCTGGTCTTTGTAAGCACCTTTCATTGTTTCTTTACGCTTCGAACCGATGGCTGTCAGCTCAGGATATTTTTTTATTTCAATTCTCCATCCCTGATCGTCCGTTAAATGCCAGTGAAACTGGTTTTGTTTGTGCAGCGCGATAAGATCAATATACTTTTTCACAAATTCCAACGGCATGAAATGGCGACAAACATCAAGCATCAAACCACGGTACTGATAACGCGGAACATCCTTGATCGTCACATATGGAACTGTCCACTTTATATTACTGACAACAGCCGGACTAAAAATTTCAGCGGGCAATAATTGCAGCAAAGACTGAACACCATAAAAGGCTCCTTTTGCTGTCTGTGCCTGAATGGTAACACCTTTTGGGGTTACCAGTAACCGATATCCTTCTTCTCCCAAGGTAACATCAGAAGAAATTTTGAATGTAATGTTCCCTTTACCCTTCACTGTTTTCAGAGAATATCCACTGGCTTTTGAAATCTGACCAGAAAGAATTTCAGCAACTTTTGTCCATTTATCATCTGCAGGAGCACCGATTTTTGTTTTGTTGCCGAGTGTCCATTCACCCTTGGCAACAAGCATTTGAGTTGGTTTGGGAATAATGTTTGGCTGCGCCCCGGCATTAGAAAACCATACCAGGCACAATACCATCAATAGAAAGCTTTTCATTAAACAAAGAATTAGGAAAACGTATTTATTAAATATTTTTAAAAAGTATGCAATTTAATGCTACTACATTTTAAAATACTATATTTCTTAATTTTTTGATAATTTTATACAATGAAATTTAAATACCACCCGTTGATTATATTTGTCGGATAAAGTGCTTTATGCAGTATATATCAATTGGATATACAGTTTACAGCAAGCTAGTCCCGAACCAATTCCTATCCCTAACGACTATAAAAATTAATAATGATTAAAGATTTATTTAATCCTTTACGGCTCCGTGTCTTCGCCATATCCGGGTTTCTTATCACCGCAGCTCTCCAAAGTCAAGCTTTTGAAAACCATCCAAAACATGCTCCGATCGATGGAGGAAAGCTTGTTGGAAAAATCGTTGAGGCGCCTAAAAATTCACCTGTAAGTTTTGCAACTATCGCCGTTTTGTTTGCCAAAGATTCGAGTATTACCAATGGTGTCATTACGGATGAGAATGGAGTTTTCACTATATCTGATGTAAAACCAGGAAATTATATATTGCGGGTAACCAACATGGGATACGAAACACTTTTTGTGCCCAATGTGCGTGTCGCAACCGAATCAAACATTATTGATTTGGGTACGTTAACGGTACTTGTTTCCGCTCAGAAACTTGATGAAGTTGTTGTTAAAGGTGAGAAAAGTATGATCGTGGAAGATATTGATAAGAAGATGATCAATATTGGAAAAGATATGCTCGCGACGAGTAACAATGTGAGTGATTTACTGGAAAAGGTACCGGCAGTTTCATTGGATGAAAATGGAAACCCCCAAGTCCGAGGAAAAGGTAATGTGGTTGTACTGATTGACGGGAAACCCTCAACATTATATGGCAGTGACCTGCCAACCGTTTTGCAGTCTTTTCCTGCAGATTTGATTGAACGGATCGATGTTTCAACCACGCCATCTGCCAAATATGAAGGCGAAGGCGCCTCCGGTGTTATCGATATTATAACGAAGAAAAATAAAATCAGGGGAATAAACGGCAGCAGCCGTTTGAGCCTCGGTTTGAAAGAAAACAATAATGCAAACGGTAATGTAAGTTTTCGTAAGGGCAAACTGGGCTTGAATGCCTCGGTAAATGGTCAGACACGCAACACTTTCTGGAAACGCAGATTAAATCGCGATAATTTCCTGGGAGACCAACCGTCCCGTCTGGAACAACGCGGAACGGGAAATAATACCAACAAAAATCTCTTTGGCAGACTTGGGGCCAATTATGATATTGATGATAAAAACGCGGTTGAAATTGGTGTTAATTACTCCCGTGACCAAAGTCGTAATAAAAGTGACCTGATGAATAATTCCGAACTGTTAACAGGGCAGATTCTGGATCATTTTGACAGAATAAACAGAAGTACAGGTAATGGCAGTAATCTGAGTACCAGTTTTGATTACCGTCATAAATTTAACAAAACCGATCAGCTGCTAACTTTTACGGCTAATTATTCTCAGGGAGAATCCGAGGGGACGTCCAACTATGATCAGCAAAATGTTATTGACAGCCTAAGTCGTTTCCAACAGAATCTTAGAAATAATAACAGCAGATCGCTTTTCCTGAATTCAGATTATACCTGGCCGATAACGCCGAAAGCAACGTTGGAAGTTGGCTTTCGCACACGTATTAATACCAACGATAACACAAATAATTTCTATTTATTAAACAGTGAAACTGGAAATTTCGAGTTCGATAATAATATCAGTAATATCTTTAATTACAAGAACTCGATTTATACAGGATATATGACATTCTCCAAGAAAACAGATCTTTGGGGAATGAGAGCGGGTTTACGCCTTACCGATTCTGATCAGCAAATCGATCAGGTTAATACGAACAGACAATTTTCAGTTCAGTTTGTAACACTGGTTCCCTCACTTTCGTTATCGAGAAAACTGGATGACAATTCGCTTCTAAAATTAAATTATAGCCGTCGGGTTCAGCGTCCACAAGCAGATTGGTTAAATCCATATACTGATGTTTCCGATCCTAGAAATCTTCAAACAGGGAACCCTGATCTCCGTCCTGAATTTACGCATAAGGCCGAAATGGCATATTCCAATTATGAAGATGCGGGCGGATGGGGCCCTTCCTTATTTATGGATTATTCCAATAACGCCATCACGCGCATAAGAACCGTTGACGCAGAAGGGATTTCTCTGACACAATATGACAATGTCGGTAAAGAAATGGCTTATGGTTTCGAAACTGATTTCTCCCGGAAAATTGGCGACGTGTTAAAAATCAACGGCAGCGGCCGTGTTTTTCGCAGTGAAGTCGTATCCGCACTAGCTAATATTGACAACCGGACGTGGAGCTATTCCGGTAATCTAAACGCTTTTGTAACGTTGCCAATGAATTTCCGCGCATCTGCCTATGTAAATTACGAAGGCCCGAGAGCAATTGCACAAGGCACTCGCCAAGGCGTGTTTGTGGCCAACATGGGTATCAGAAAGGATCTGTTGGAAAAAAAGGCAACACTTTCGTTCAATATTCAGGACATTTTTCTTTCCAGAGCATATAAAAGCCAGCTTGCCACGGATACGTATATGCAAAATTCACTTTGGCAGCAAACAAATCGCCTTGTCAATCTGACCTTTCAATACCGTTTTGGTAAAATCTCAATGAACGGCGACGAATCATAAACTTATATTGGGTTTATCCTCTAAAAAACAGAGACGAGCGATGATATGTCGCTCGTCTCTGTTTTTTTATTTCCAGTAATAAATCGTTTAATTATAATTCGAACCGCGGAATTAACAAAAGTATATCACAACCAAATATCAAAAAGCTTATACTTCATCCATCCCTATACGTTCAGGGTTGCTGATCTGGAACAGTTTTTGCTTCATGCTACAATAAATATGGTATTTTTACTTTTATCAGGAATGTTTAATATAATTTCTGACTAGGCTAAATTACTGGTTACTTATTGGAAATTTAGCCGTACCCTATTTTTAACATTTAACATAATTCATTGTATGAAGAAATTCATAGGTACATCGTTGAGCATATTAATGGCAGCTACGCTGTCATTTGCACAAACCAGAATCCCTGCAGATTCTATTTTCAATAAATATTACAACGCAACCGGAGGTAAGGCACTTTGGGACGGCGTAAAGACTTATAACGTAAAGCGAAATTATACCTCAGCTACGGCAACTCCATACACTGCAAACATTTCTGCTTCTGTCGCAGATAATTCGATTTACAAATCGAAAACCATCATGAACAGAAGTTTTGTATATGCAGTAAAAGGTTCTGAGGGCTGGATCAAGGTGCCTATGGGAAACCGGACGGACGTAAAAGATCTTAGTCAGGCAGATAAGGATAACATGAATTTTGAGCTGTATAAAAATCTGGCTCCCTTTATTGATTATCAGAAACGAGGATTTATTGCATCCACTGTGGGTACCGAGACAGTTAATGGCGTGGCTACAAATAATGTAGAGCTTCAGGGAAAAGGGGTAAAATACAATTTATATTTTGACGCAAATTCAGGGCTGCTCGTTCGTCAGAAAGAATCACTGGCAGGAATAGAGACAGTGACTGATTTTTCAAACTATACAAAATCAGCTTTTGGAATTCTATATCCTTCAAAACTGGTTGAAATTAACAGCGCCGACAAAAAGCCGATCACCATTACGTCAGTGGTCACCATTAACGAAGCGGTTAGCCCGGAATTATTCAAGCGTTAATCATTTTTGACTTTAATACATGAGTAGCATATTCGTCTGTCCGCAGATAATATCCTACTCATGTGGTTGTAAGACCAGCTATTAACGAAAACTTCACCCATCCTGATTCCTTGAAATGGATGGAATAACTCGATAGAATGAAGAAAGCACTTAAAGTATTAGCTATAATCGTACTGACAGTTTTAATCCTGATTGGTGTTTTGATTTGGGGAATTCAAACTCCCGCGGGACAAAATTTCCTTACCGCACAAGCAAATACTTATTTGCGCAAAAAACTTAAAACTAAACTCAATGTTGAAAAAATACGCTTCGATGTTCCTGACTGGATTGTCTTAGAAGGCGTTTTCTTTGCCGATCAAAAAGGCGACACACTCGTTTCAGGTAAAATGCTGCGTGTCGATTTGGATATGTATTCGTTAATCAAAGGAAATGTTGGAATCAACAAAATTGAGTTAGAAGGGGCTGTGGCCAATATTTCACGAACCTTACCTGATACTGTTTTTAATTTTCAATTTATCGCTGACGCATTTGCAAGTTCAGACCCTGCTGCTCCTGTTGACACAACAGCAGCGCCGATGGAAATGCGTCTTGACAGAATATTGTTGAAACAAGTTCGTCTTTCATATAAGGATGCAGTAATTGGTACCGATGCAGACGCAAATATCGATTCTGCCAACGTGCAGTTTGATAAATTCAATCCTTCATTGTCACAATATCATCCGACAAAAATTGCTTTATACAATAGTGCTGCGAAACTCAGGATGTACCAGGCATTAAAGGTTGATACGACCGAAAGTGCCTCAAATCCTGCAGATTCTCTGGATCTGAAGCTGAGCGATATTGATATTAATAATTTCAATTGGGTTTTTACAGATGAAACTTCCGGACTAAATAACGGCATAACTGTTGGTCAGTTAAAAGGAAAAATAAATAGCATATATCTGGGTAGTCAACGTGTTAATGTTGAAAGTGTTTTGGTTGAAAACATGACCGCCTACGCAGAATTTGCAAAAAAAGAAGCTGCAAAAACAAGTCCTCCTGATACCAAAGCGGAGTCAACGGAAACACCTGGCTGGTTTGCAGTTGTGAAAGATATCCAGTTGGTTAATAATAGCCTGCGTTATGATGACTTCAATTCAAAACCGATTCCGAAAGGTCTTGACTATGCTCACCTGAACGTCAAAAAACTAAATGTTGATTTGAAGGATTTCCTTTTTTCGACAGACAATATCACCGGAAAATTAAAGAAAGGATCTTTTGAAGAAAAAAGTGGCTTCAAACTTCTAACACTTCAAACCGATTTCGGCTACGGCGCGAAACAGACATATCTTCGCAACCTTCTTGTAAAAACGCCAAAGACGACACTTCGTGATGAATTAACGCTTCGTTATAACAGTATTGATGACCTGACAAAAAATTTGCCTGATGTCAAAATACGTTTAAGCCTTAAAGATACAAGGCTTGCCTTTTCTGATATTTTATTACTTGTCCCCGATCTTTCAACAACGCCGCCTTTCAACAAAGAACCAAATGGAATGGTGGAAGGATCTGGTTTGGTGACCGGCAGTGTTGACGATATGCTGATTTCCAAAGCCCGTTTCAGTATGCTTGATGGAACCGTCCTGAGTCTGGATGGTCGCATCAAAGGTTTACCCGATGCCAACAAATTATCGGCAGATATGACAATCAATGAATTGTCATCTACAAAAGCTGATTTGATGAAAATGCTTCCTGACAGTGCAGTTCCTTCCAGCATTGAACTTCCTGAACAGATCAAGATTTCAGGCAAGGTCAATGGATCGATGGAGAATCTTACGATGACCACGACCATCGCTACTTCTTTTGGAAATGGAACATTTGATGGAAATCTTCAGAATATTACCGATAGCATCAGAGCACAATACGATGGAACGCTGAGTTTTACAGATTTCGATATGGGGAAAATGTTGAAACAGCCTCCGCAAGAACTCGGAAAACTAACGTTGTCTACCAAGCTTGAAGGAATTGGTTATACACCGTCGAGAATGAAAGCTAATCTGGACGGGACAATCCAAAGCGCCGATATCAAAGGTTACATCTATAAAAATTTAGTATTAAAAGGAGACATTGATCATAATCTGGCACATGTAACAGCTGATATAAAAGATCAAAATATTGATTTATCGTTAAAAGGAGAAGCGGACCTTTCGAAGGATTTCCCGAGTGTGCTGGGTGAGGCAAACATTGACAACCTGAATTTGACGGCGCTGCATTTATACAATGATTCCTTGCAGGTCAAAGGCAAAATTAAGATTGATATGCCTTCGACAAATCCTGAAAATCCTCTTGGAACTGTCTCCGTAAATGATTTTGTCATGACCCACCACAAAAGGCCGGTCAGTATTTCTGAGATGACGGTTCAATTAAGCGATACTGCCGGCAACAAGAGAGCAACAATCGCGTCTCCTTTTTTAAATGCGAAGATGGAAGGTGATTTTGTGTACACTGAAATTGCAGATGCTATTTTCACCGAGACCAGCAAACACTTTGCCGTTCCTGGCTTGACTTACAATCCAGTTACCAAACCAGTTAATTTTACGCTTGATGCTACTGTAACGAATCATCCGTTATTCAAAATATTTGCTCCGCAGCTGACAGAATTAAAGCCTGTTCAACTTCATGCGAAGCTGAATAATCAGCAGGATTCTTCACTGGTTGCCAATCTTAGTATTCCTTTGGTTGAATATGACAGCATCCATACCGAACGCATTTTGGTAAACCTGAGCAGCGTGGAAGAAAAAGCAGTCATGACAGCAAATATAGGAAATTTGCAAACGGGAGGTTTCCGAATGCAGAATGCTGGTTTGACTACGGACATTGCAAAAAACGATATCAAGTTTAATTTTATCGTTAAAGATTCTGTAAATACAGATCGTCATGGGATCAATGGAGATTTGGCACTGGTTGATAACCGCTATCAGTTACGTCTGCGCGAGGGGTTGCTGATTGACTATCGGAAATGGGCTACAGATTCAGAAGGTTATATCCAATATGCACCAGATAGTGTTCTTGTAAAAAACTTCGTAATTCGTCAGGATTATCAATCAATATCTATCAATTCATCGACGGACCAACCTAACAGTCCTTTGGATATCGTCGCCGACAGTATTTCTATCGGTCCGTTTGCGGCATTGGTTACGCGTGATTCAACGATGGCTTCGGGTACATTAAGTGGAAAAATCAAGTTAAGTAATTATATGACGTCGCCAGTTTATACGGGCCGTCTCGACATCAATAATTTTGCATTTACAAAAATCCCAATAGGGAACTTATCGATTCGATCAACAAATGAAACCGAAGACCGGATTCGTGTAGGTGTTAATTTGATCAGCGACAAAAATGATATGCGCCTTTACGGAAGCTATCGTTTGAAAGAAGAAGAGCCGCTGAATTTTACATTAGACATGAAAAAATTCGGTGCAGAGACCATCGAGGCATTTAGTTTTGGGCAGTTGAAGCGGGCAACAGGAAATCTTTCAGGCAAGCTAGCCATTACCGGATCAACCGATAGTCCGAAACTAAACGGAAATATGGGGTTTGATGATGTTGCCTTCAATGTCACACAGCTCGGTACCCGTTATTCATTGACAAACCAAAAACTTCAATTCGCAGATCAGCGGATCAACTTCAATAATTTTACTGTTGCCGATTCGCTCAATCAGCAATTGAAAGTTAATGGAAACGTCAACATCTCAACACTTCCGGATGTTGCTTATGATTTGAAAATAGACGCAAAGAACTTCACCGTTCTTAATTCCACGCAGAAAGAAAATGATCTTTTCTATGGTAAGGCGCTGATCGATGCTAACCTGACCGTAAAAGGAAAAGGAAGCAGATCCGTTGTGGACGGAAATGTGAAAGTTGATCCTGAGAGTAATGTAACTGTGGTGATGTCAAACAGCGTTTCCGAAGCAGGAGACGCGAGCAAAGGCGTGATCGAATTCGTTGACATGAGCGATTCTACACAAGTTGCGAAAGTGGATTCTGCTGAAACTGCGGCACAGATCATGGTTGACTTTGCTTCTCAAATCTCTCTCGACATTGACGTTGACGATAAATCTGAATTTAAGGTTGTTATCGATGAATTAAATGGGGACAACATTCAACTCAGAGGTAATGCAAAATTAAACACCGGTATCGCGCCGAACGGGCAGCTTTATTTAATCGGTGCTTATGATGTGACCCAGGGCTCCTACGATTTGACACTGCAAATTCTGAAAAGAAATTTTGAGATCAGAAAGGGAAGCAGTCTGATTTGGACCGGCGACCCAATGAAAGCTGATTTAAATATTACAGCAGTTTACCCGGTTATGGTAGATCCGGGATCAATCGACAACAATTACCGGGGAGATCGCAAGATTCCGATTGAAGTTCAAATCATCATTACCGGAAACTTGTCTTCGCCAAATATCACCTTCAATGTGGAACCTGGTGCGGAAGTTTCCGAGAATGTCAAAAAAGATATATCCGATCAGACATTCTGGAATGATATGAAAAACAATCCTTCCGAAATGAACAAACAGGCCTTTGCATTATTGATCACCAATAAATTCATCACCGACCAGGCTTCTTCAGGCTTTAATATCGGATCGAGCGCAGAACAGATAGCTCGCCAAAGTGTGAGCCAGTTATTAAGCGATCAGCTTAATAACCTTGCGGGTGATCTGGTAAAAGGCGTGAATCTGGACTTAAATCTTAACTCTTCAACCGATCAGGTTGCAGGTTCGAGAACTGATCTGAATGTAGGTTTGAGCAAAGCATTCCTCGGAGACAGGTTAAAAATATCAGTGGGTAAAAACTTCGAATTGGAAAGTAAATCTCAGACGCCTAGTTCATCGGAAGTATTTGACAACATAGCACTCGATTATTCGCTAAGCAAAGACGGTAGGTATTTATTCCGGGGGTATAGAAAAAACCAATATCAGTCGATTCTGGAAGGGTTTATTGTAGAAACAGGAGTGAGTTTTATTATAACGGCAGATTACGATTTGTTCCGTGAAATTTTTCAAAAGCAAAAAAATGAAGATTAATACTTTAGCCATCTTTGTGATATGTATCCTGCTGGGTAGCTGCTCAGTAAGAAAGTACGTCCCGGCTGGCCAAAGCCTGTATGTTGGGAACACTGTAAAAGTAACGCCGGATTCACTGACCAAACCGAAAGTCGGGGAGTTGGAAACGAGCCTTGAAGGAATTATAAAACCTCCGCCAAATAAAACACTTTTTGGCTTTCCCTGGAAAGTCTGGTTTTATTACTGGATCGGTGAACCAAAGGACGAAGGTGGTCTGCGCAGCTGGTTCAGGAAAAAATTGGGACAACCGCCTGTATATGCCAATCAGAGAATTGTAGACATCAATGCGACGAATATGGTTGGGTTTATGGACAATGAAGGGTATTATAAGTCTTCTGCAAAAGGGAAATTAAAACTTAACGAAAAGAAACGAACGGCAATTGCTGAGTATGAAGCGTATGTAATGCCCCGCTATTTTATTAACGAGATCAACTTTGTTGTGCCGGATAGCGCGCAGTTCAATAAAGATCTTGTGCGCACAAAAAAGGATACCTATCTAAGAAAAGGCGATCCGATACGTCTGGATGTAGTTACGTCAGAGCGTTCACGGATTGAGCAGCTATTAAAAGGCAAGGGATATTATTATTTCAATCCTGATTATCTGATCATGCGCGTGGATTCCACAATTGGCAAGCAGGATTCGACGTTGGCCCCTCAGCAGGTTAACTTATATCTGGAAGTAAAAAAAGAAACCGCCCAGACAGCTTTAAAGCAATATTATATTAACAACATTTTTGTCAACACCGGAACAAATGAAGACAAAAGTGCAGATAGTGCAACAAACAGAGGCCCTGCAAGAAGAGGGCTGAACATTAACGATCCTGGAAAACTCTACAAACGCCGGATATTTTATGATGCAATTGCCTTTCGAAAAGGGAATCTTTACACGAATACGCAGCAGGATCTTTCTGTAACCCGGCTGGTTAACTTTCAGAATTTCAAATTTGTAAAAAACAGTTTCGAACTGGTTCCACGATCAGATTCGGCCATGTTGAATGTGTATTATAATCTTGCGCCTTTAAAGAAAAAGTCGCTTCAAACGGTATTAAGTGCCAGTACTAAATCAAACAACCTGGGCGGATCAGAACTAAGAGTCAATCTTAAAAACAGAAATTTTTTAAGAGGCGGTGAGATCTTGACATTCAGTCCTTATTTCGGATTTGACGTACAGTTAGGTGGAAATCGGGTAGAAAATCCTGGCAGAGTAGGAAATGAATATGTAAGGTATGGAGCAATTGCCAGCCTTTCGTTTCCAAGATTTGTTATTCCATTCGTTAAAATCCGCCCTGAAAGAAGCCAGGTTTTGCCGAAAACTATAATGGCACTAACTTATGAAAACAGGATTCAGAGAGGTTTCTACACGACGCGGTCGATTCGCTTTGATTATTCTTATGTATGGAGTAAAAATTCAAGATTAGAACATAATTTAACTCCGATCGCCCTTAATTTTATTGAGCCGCGAAATGTTGATCCCTTAAAATATGAGGAAATAATTTTCAATCCGAATTTAAGTCCACTTGAAGCAAGAAGATATATTGACCTGATTGAAACAAAGTATTTCATTATGGGTTCTAATTATTCTGTTTCATACAGACCGACACCAAGACCTTTTAGCAAAAACCAGTTTGTAATGCTGGGAGGGATCGATTATGGTGGGAATTTATTGAGTTTACTCGGAAAGAGACCAAAATCAGATACTATGGCAAATCCAGCCAAAGAACTTTTTGGTGTACCAATCTTACAATTCGTCAAACTGGACGGAGATATTCGATATTACAGGACGATCAACTCCAGAATAAAATGGGCGAATCGTCTTCTGGCCGGCGTCGGTATTCCATTTGGAAATTCCAGAACAATGCAAATGCCTCAGTTCAAGCAATATTTCGGCGGTGGAAGTACAGGACTTCGTGCATTTCGGGCCCGGGCTCTGGGTCCTGGTGCTTATAACCAGGACACATCTTCGATCCGACTTTTCGGGTATCAGGCATTTGGAGATATCAGACTGGAAGCTAATTCTGAGGTACGGGTGAAATTTACGGATATTATTGGCGGAGCGGTTTTTGTCGATGCCGGAAATATCTGGTCATATCGAGGTGATGCCTCGGAAGGTTATGGCCCTGAATCTGTTTTCAAGAAAAATTTCTTAAACCAGGTTGCAGTAGGAGGTGGTATAGGCCTCCGTCTGGATTTCTCATTCCTCGTTTTCCGTCTGGATCTGGCCACACCTTTCAGAAAGCCATGGTATACGGTGACCCCAGTTGATACGGATCCGAATGCACCTTTTGATCCAGATGCGCCAGTCAAATACAAAAATCCATGGGTGTTCAACGAAATCAATTTTGGAAGCAGGGCTTGGAGAAAAGAGAATCTGGTCTTGAATATTGCTGTGGGACTTCCATTCTAACCTAAATAAAAAAGCCGGATTAAGAATCCGGCTTTTTTATTTCTTGGCAAAGTTCTATCAGTACTCCATTTGTTCCTTTTGGATGAATAAAACATACCAGTTTGTTATCGGCTCCCTGCTTAGGAAATTCGTTTAGCAAAGTAAATCCTTCGTTTTTCAGCCGACCCATTTCTGAGAGGATATCGTCCACTTCAAAAGCCACGTGATGAAAGCCCTCTCCTTTTTTTTCGATGAATTTAGCAATCGCACTTTCAGCACCAGTCGCCTTCAGCAATTCTATTTTCGTCTGATTTATTTTAAAAAATGATGTTTCAACGGATTCAGAAGCTATCGTTTCTTTTTTATAAGGCTGACTGTTAAACAGAGTGCTGAATAATTTTTCAGCCGCTTCAAGATCTCTGACTGCTATTCCGATATGTTCTACATTTTTCATGCCCCGGAGGTTTTGGATTTCATCTTCGGTTATCTCCTCCCCCAACCATACTCAAATAACTTTCATAACGGCTAAAAGCAATCTCTCCGTCACTTACAGCATCCTTAATTGCGCAACCGGGCTCGTTGATGTGCTGACAATTATTGAAGCGGCATTCATTCAATCGTTCGCGCATTTCAGGAAAATAGTGACTGATTTCTTCCGGTTTCATATCTGATAATCCGAGCTCTTTAATTCCCGGCGAATCGATGATAAATGTTCCCGGTTCTAATTCAAACATTTCTGCGAAGGTTGTGGTATGAACCCCCTTATTTGCAAATGTTGAAACTTCCTGGGTTTTAATATCCAGAGCAGGCGCAATCGTGTTTACCAAAGTTGATTTCCCGACACCGGAATGGCCTGACAAAAGCGAAACCTTTCCTCTCAAAAGCTGTCTGAAATCTTCGAGTCCTTCGCCGGTCACCGCCGTTGTCGCCATACAGGTATAACCCAGACTGGAATACAGATCCATCAGCTGGGTTTGAAACTCTTTGATCTCATCATTCAAAAGATCCTGTTTATTGAAAATGATTACGCCCGGTATCCTGAATGATTCAATAGCAACTAGAAATCTGTCGATAAAACCAAGTGACGTTCTGGGAAAAACCAAGGTTGCGATCAGGATCGCCTGATCAACATTAGCTGCAATTAAATGCGAATGAGCCGTCTTGTGCACCGAAGCGCGGACCACATAATTAATCCTTGGTAAAATCTCGTAAATAATTCCTGAATTCTGATTTTCGTCTTCGATTTCAAAACGCACAAAATC
This sequence comes from Dyadobacter koreensis, assembly GCF_900108855.1. Classification (GTDB taxonomy): domain Bacteria; phylum Bacteroidota; class Bacteroidia; order Cytophagales; family Spirosomataceae; genus Dyadobacter; species Dyadobacter koreensis. The sequence goes on along the minus strand of NZ_FNXY01000002.1, from coordinate 82,687 downwards.
TCCAACCGCGATCGGGTTCGTTACTTTCAACCCCATCGTCTTAAATTTTCCCTTCAACCGGCATTGCCAGATATGTCCGTCGCGATCGTCCCGGACTTCGTACCAGGAACCTGTTGAGCGAATCACTAATCCTTTTTCAAACTCCATTCGAACTGTTTCAATAACTTATATAATAACGAATATAACAGAACTTTTAGGGTTGTCGGACGTGATATAGAAATTATTGTAAAAAGGTTGTCAGACTTAAAGTAGTTTTTTTGTAATCGGTGACTTTACCTACTATCTTGATATAGTATTAACAAATTGAAAATAATATATTAAGTTTTTTTAATAAAATAGGTTGACTTAGTATATTATTTTATATATTAGTCCCTGACTATCATTTTAATTGGCCGGTAATAGTCTAAACCCCTAAATCGCCACATGTTTTAACTATGCTATGAATTCTGCTGTTGAGGAGCCAAATTCCGTAATTGATATTAGAAAAAACCGTCTTAGAAGTAATCTCCTTTTAGAGTTATACCAATCAGGGGACACCTCCATTAATAAAATGGCCCGTTTGTTTCACGCCAGTATTCCTTCTGCAACGGGTATTGTGAACGAACTTATTCGCGAAGGCTGGATCACCGAAAGCGGGACAGGCCCGGCAAGAGCAGGCCGCCCCCCGGTTTTATATGGGTTAAACAGTAAAAAATATCTGACACTGATCATGGATATAAACCGCCATGATACGCATCTGGTTATTTTTGATTTACATAATCAGATTATCGTAAAGCGCAAAGTTGATATCCGACTCGATGATTCTTCAAGTTTTCTGGAAGAACTGTTTAAAGAAACAGATATCTTTCTCAAATTCCACGACATACCCCGTGAAAAACTCTGGGGAATCGGCGTTTCAATGCCTGGTTTGATCAACGCGACACAAGGAATAAATCTTACGTATCTGAACCTTACACCTCCCGGCGTTCCGCTGTCAACCTATTTACGTGATCATTTTAATCTGCCTGTTTGCTTATGCAATGATACCAAAGCAACCACGATTGGAGAACATCGTTTCGGTTATGCCGTTAATAAATCGCAGGTTTTAACCATAAATATTGACTGGGGAGTTGGTTTGGGAATTTTGCTGAATGGCGAAGTTTTTAACGGCGCATCCGGTTTCGCAGGTGAACTGGGTCATATTCAGGTAAAACCGGATGGCTTACTTTGTCACTGTGGTAAAATTGGCTGTCTGGATACAACTACGTCTGCAATGGCCCTGATTCGCAGAGCGAAGGAAGGAATTAATAGCGGCCAGGCGACTATACTCTCGCAACTCGTAAACCATAATCTGGATTTGCTTGAAACAAGTCATCTTATTGAAGCTGTTCATGCAGGAGATGAATTTTCGATTGACTTATTAAGCACCGTCGGAACCGAGCTAGGAAAAGGACTGGCAACAGCTGTCCATCTTTTCAATCCGGAAGTTATTATCGTAGGTGGATTATTAGCAGAAGCAGGCCCATTCATCTCAAACCCGATTGAGCAGGCGATCAATAAATATTGCTTATCTGACTTTAAAAATACACTTTCAATCCATATTTCTAAATTGGGTCCAAAAGCAAGACTATTGGGAACTCAGGCGCATTTATTTGAGCATCTGATTGTTAAGGAATTTTCTTCCTCATTATAATTTTTTAATATCCGGAAGATGAAATTCATCTTCCGGATATTAAAAAATTAGCTCAGAAGGCTTCTTACCTTTTTCATCACAATATCAGTTGCCCCGATCCTTGACGCAACATAATTTTCGCTGATCGCATCAAGTTTATTCCGGAGTTCAGTATTTGTTATCCATTCGCTGATATATCGCTTTGCTTCATCGGTATCCGCAATCGCCTTCGCACTTCCCTCTTTGATCAAATCATTTGCTTCCTGAAATTTTTGATATTTTTTATTCCCAAAAAGAATAGGCATACCAAATGTTGCAGCTTCGAGAACATTGTGTAAACCGGAACCGAATGAGCCACCTATATAACCTATATCGCCATAACGATATAAGGAAGAAAGCATTCCTATATTGTCGATGATCAAGTAATCAAAATCAGGAATTTGCGCCTCCACGTCAAACGATCTTTTATATTCTGAATACAACATCGCCGATCCTTTTAACTGCTTGCGCCAGGTTTCCATGTGGGACTTGTCAATTTCATGAGGCGCAAAAATTACTTTCAGAGGCTTTTCAATTTCATTCAGCGCAGGGATAAGTACCTGCATATCAGCCTCCCAAACGGAACCGGCAACCAGGCAGGCAGTTTCCTTTTTAAAACCTGCAATTTCAGGTAAAACTTTAATGCCCCGGGCGATAGCATAAACGCGATCAAAACGAGTATCTCCGGCAAGAGAACAATGTTTAATGCCAATGGCATTCAGCAGTTTTAGCGAAGTTTCATTTTGAACAAAAAGGTGATCAAAATAAGTGAGCATTCTCCTGTAAAATCCTCCGTAAGATTTAAAGAAAAGCTGGTTGTCACGAAATATTGTTGAAAACGAAAGAATATGAGAACCTTGTTTTTTCAATTCTGACAAATAGTTAAACCAAAACTCATATTTGATAAAAAAAGTAATTTCAGGCTGAAAGAGCGTCACAAATCTTTTCGCATTTTCGGCCGTATCAATCGGGAGGTAACAGACGTAATCTGCGCCGCCATAATTTTTCCGCACCTCGTACCCGGACGGTGAAAAGAATGTCAACAGGATAAAAAAATCCGGATACTCTTTTTTGAACGCTTCCATAACAGGCCTTCCCTGTTCAAACTCACCCAGGGAGGCAGCATGGAACCATGCCACCGGGCGACCGTTAAGCAATGTTGGGACAGTCTTTTCAAGTTTATCGAGCAGGCCATCCCGACCTGTAACGCCAAGCTTTACTTTTGAGCTGAATAAGGCTGCAAACCGCATCACCGCTAAAAAGGCGCTCATGGCCAGCTGATACAAAAATTCGGACAAAACGATTGGAATATTAAAATTTTTGACTTAAAATTATAGTAATAGGAAAGCTTTCAAGGTATTGATTTCGATAACTCTTTGACTGTGGTATCCTGTCAGAATTAATTGAACAAACAGCGCTTGAAACAGGCTTTTCAGATTCTTTTTTCGTTTAAAGAACATAAATGTACAAAAAACCGTTAATGTGGAGTTGGGATAAGATGGGATATACGATTATTTCGTAATTTCACTCCTTAATTCGCTTTTATATAGTGATCACAAAGAGATATGTTCGTGTAAATATGATTCGTGTAAAACTTTTACTTTCGATCTGTATTCTGGTTGCCTTATCCACGGATATATACGCCCAACGCAGGGCCAAAAGCGAGGATACTGAAGAGGTTTATAAATCATTTACTTCCTTTGGCCTGACAACAAATACAAACTCCGGAATTTTGGGAGGTGCCGTTTTCCGGAGATCTAATGCAATTCCGGGAAAACTATTTGGAAAAAACCAGTATCGTTATCTTGCAGTAGAATTAGTTAATGTAAGACATCCTAAGGAGCTTGCGCAAAGTTTCAACACGGGTGCCCGCTTCGTTTACGGCAAGCAAAATTATCTTTTTGTGTTACGTCCTGAATATGGAAGAGAAATAACATTATTCAATCGCCACGAGGATGAAGGAATTGCGATCAGCGCGATTGTCGCTGCCGGCCCGTCGTTGGGTTTCGAAAAACCATATATGATTCAAAGACAAGTAGCAGGCGGACAAGTTGTTACAACCCCGCTACGTGTTGATCCGAATTCTACCCAAGATCCATATGAAGGCTTCGTTGGAGTTGGAAGCTTTTTTTCTGGTTTTGGACAAAGCAAAGTTGTGCCGGGCTTGCATATAAAAACCGCACTAAGTTTCGAACTGAGCGCTTTCAGAGAAAATGTTACAGGTGTTGAAATAGGCTTTCTTGCTGAAACTTTTACCCGTAAAATTGATATTATGGCATATGCTCAGAATAAAAGCTTCTATACATCAGGCTTCATTACCTTATATTTTGGCAGCAAGAAATAAGTCGTTAAATTTATATAGTATTTCCACCAGCTTACTATCGTAGCCGGTGATTATTGACTTTGATTAGAAAATCATGATTGAACTTCCAGTAATACCTTCCGAACGAAAAAAACGCCCGGATTGGTTACGAGTAAAACTTCCGGCAGGACCAGAATTTCGTAAAGTCCGCCAGTTGGTCGACAACTATAAATTACATACGATTTGTGAGAGTGGCAGCTGCCCCAATATGGGTGAATGCTGGGGAGCCGGAACGGCAACATTTATGATTTTGGGTAATGTCTGTACGCGGAGCTGCAGTTTTTGCGCTGTGGCGACCGGCCGACCAAATGAATATGATACAGATGAACCGCGCCGTGTAGCAGAGGCAATTAAATTAATGCAGGTAAAACATGCTGTTCTTACTTCTGTTAACCGTGATGAATTAAAAGATCGTGGTGCGGAAATATGGTATCAGACGGTTGTTCAGGTGAAACAAACCACACCTGAAACGACGATTGAAACGCTGATTCCTGACGTAAAAAATAACTGGGATGCTTTGATCCATATGATCGAAGCAGGTCAGGAAGTAGTTTCTCACAACATGGAAACTGTTGAGCGCTTATACCGTGCTGTTAGGCCACAGGCCAAATATGAAAGAAGCCTGGAACAAATAAGAAGAACAAAAGAATTTGGGCAACGTACTAAATCAGGTATCATGCTTGGTTTAGGTGAAACGATGGACGAAGTATACAAAGCAATGGATGACCTGGTCGCAAACGGATTGGATATTCTTACACTTGGACAGTATCTTCAGCCGACTAAAATGCATCACGAAGTAATCGAGTGGATCACACCTGATATGTTTGATACATACAGAGAAGAAGGTCTTAAACGTGGTTTAAAATATGTCGAATCCGGTCCTTTGGTACGTTCAAGCTACCATGCAGAACGTCATGTGAATGTTCCAATTTGATTTTTTCCACTGTTAACTATTTTTTAACGAGCCTGGCCATGTTTAAGCATGACCAGGCTCGGTTGTTTATTACCTGAACCAGAGATTCTTCTACAAAATGACGTAAAACCCCTATCTTATTTATTTTTCCCGTCTTATTATTTGGTTAATGTCTTAAAAAAATTCAATTTTGTTACTCTAAAGAGAGTCCATAATTATTTAGCATAAATTAAATACAGTACATAAAACTTAGTACATACTATGCCATATCTATTTACTTCGGAGTCCGTGTCTGAAGGACATCCCGACAAAGTAGCTGACCAGATTTCAGATGCGCTTATTGACAATTTTTTAGCTTGGGATACAAACAGTAAAGTAGCCTGTGAGACTTTGGTAACGACAGGTCAAGTAGTATTGGCAGGAGAGGTTAAAACAAATACCTATCTGGATGTACAAAAAATTACGCGCGAGGTAATCCGTAAAATCGGATATACTAAAAGCGAATATATGTTTGAAGCAAATTCCTGTGGTATTTTATCGGCAATTCACGATCAGAGCGCTGACATCAACCAGGGAGTTGACCGTGCTGTTGCAAGCGAGACCTTTGAGGAAAAAGCGAATGCTCAGGGTGCTGGTGACCAGGGAATGATGTTTGGTTATGCAACACGCGAGACTGAAAACTACATGCCTCTGGCATTGGATCTTGCACATAAGATTCTTCAGGAGATGTCTTATATCCGTAACAACGAGCCTGAACTTATTCCATACCTTCGTCCTGATGCAAAATCTCAGGTAACGATTGAATATAGCGACGAAAATGTTCCTCTACGTATCGACACGATCGTTGTTTCTACACAGCATGACGATTTTGATTCAGAGGCAACGATGCTTGCCAAAATTAAAGAAGATATTATCAATATTGTGATTCCTCGTGTAAAGGCAAAATTGACAGAATCACTTCAGGAATTGTTTTCAGGAGAAATTACTTTCCACATTAACCCTACTGGTAAATTTGTTATCGGTGGTCCTCACGGTGATACTGGCCTTACGGGTCGTAAAATCATTGTGGATACGTATGGCGGAAAAGGTGCTCACGGCGGTGGTGCATTTTCAGGAAAAGATCCTTCAAAAGTTGACCGTTCTGCGGCATATGCGACACGTCATATTGCTAAAAATATGGTTGCTGCCGGACTTTGTGACGAAGTTTTAGTTCAGGTGTCCTATGCAATCGGTGTTGCTCAGCCTTGCGGTTTATATGTAAATACATATGGCACAGCGAAAGTTGAAGGACACGATGGCGAGATCGCTTCTAAAATTGAGCAGATCTTTGACTTACGTCCTTATGCAATCGAACAACGTTTGAAATTGCGTAACCCAATTTATTCTGAGACCGCTGCGTATGGCCATATGGGTCGCAAAAATGAAGTCGTTAAGAAATCATTTAAAGGTGCTGACGGAAAAGAAAAAGAAGTTGAAGTTGAGCTTTTCACTTGGGAAAAACTTGATTTTGTTGATAAAATTAAAGAGGCATTTGCTCTTTAAATTCTAATAGTTATATAAGTTACAATTAGGCCGACTCTTGGAGCCGGCCTAATTTTTTGTCAGCTTTAAGGATTTCCACATTATTTTATTATGAATTTTGCCCATTATTTAGAATAATTCTCTCGAATACTCATTTAATGTGTACTTTTAGCTAATAATCAACCCTCTTATTCGTTGTTAGGAAGTCGGATAAAAATTATTCTTCTTCTTGACCAGATCGTCATACCCTTTATGCAGTATCAGAAAATCAAGTTTACCAACAAAGAAAAATCCACTTTCTTTCCCACGCTAAGACAACGAGTTGATCTCTACTTTTCTGAAAATGATCTGTGTAAAACCGGTGGCAGTCAAATTATTTATAAGGCTTTGTTTATGTTAGGCCTTTACATTATTCCTTATTTGCTGATTCTTTCCGGGCTTTTCTCTAACCTTACAATGCTCGGACTTTCGGTTATTATGGGAATCGGTGTCGCAGGTGTAGGGATGTCAGTTATGCATGATGCCATTCACGGTTCTTTGGCAAAATCCAATGTATTAAACAAGATTTTCGGCGGGTCAATATATCTCCTGGGCGGCAATGCATATAACTGGGAAGTACAGCATAACAGACTACATCACACATACACTAACATTCACGAAGTAGACGAAGATATAACCGGCAAATTTTTGCTACGCTTATCATACCAGGAAAAACAGAAATACATTCATCGCTTTCAACATATTTACGCTTTCTTGTTGTACAGCCTGATGACGATATCTTTTCTATGGAAGGATTTCAAGGAAATATCGCTTTTCAACAAAATGTCAGAATCAGGCATGACAAAGCCATATCCGAGGAAAGAATTGATTAGATTGATCGTAAGTAAACTGGCTTACGTTTTATTTATCTGTGTGTTACCGCTTTGTTTTACCTCACTAACATTTGGAGAATGGGCCATTGGATTTATGGTAATGCATTGCACGGCCGGAATGATTTTGAGTACAGTTTTCCAGATGGCACATGTCGTGGAAGGAACAGATCAGCCTGTTCCTGATAATGCCGGAAGTGTAGAAAATGCTTGGGCAGTTCATCAACTGCAAACAACATCTAATTTTGCAGGGAAAAACAGATTTTTATCCTGGTATATAGGCGGACTGGATTATCAGATCGAACACCATCTGTTCCCTTCGATTTCCCATATTCACTATCATGCACTTTCCCCGATTGTCAGCCAGACAGCGAAGGAATTTGGATTGGACTATAATGCAAAATCGGACTTTATGAATGCATTAGGATCGCATGTACGCATGCTGCGGAAGATGGGGACAGAGCGCATTGCATTAGCTTAAAACAACACATTTGAAATTCAGGGATTAGTTTAACGATAAATCAAAAGACTATTGCCAAACTAATCTTACTAAATTTCAGTCAAAATTCATTTTGTCATCACCGGTCGAGATCGTGCCTAAACATGCGCTGTTGGCTCATCCATTTCACTTTCTCTGGCTATTTTCTCAATCATCTTCATCTTGTTCAAATCCTTTTCTTTTGATAGGAACGTATACATCGCAGGAATAACGTAAAGCGTCAGTACCAGAGAGAATAGCAGACCGCCCATAATTACGATACCCATAGACATCCGGCTTCTGCCTGCCGAACCCAGCGCCATGGCAATGGGTAAAGCACCAAGGATCGTCGCAAGACTTGTCATCAGAATAGGCCGAAAACGGAGTGTGGCAGCTTCCAGGGCGGCTTCTTTTACCCCCAGGCCGGTTTCCCGTAGCTGATTGGCAAACTCGACAATCAAGATTCCATTTTTTGTCACCAGACCAATAAGCATGATCATTCCGATCTGGCTGAAAATATTCAAAGTTTGATTAAAATACCATAATGAGAATACCGCGCCGCCAATAGCGAGTGGTACTGTGATCATGATAATGAAGGGATCTATAAAACTTTCAAATTGCGCGGCCAGGATGAAATATATCAACACAAGGGCAAGGAAAAACGAGAACATCGTATTGGACGAACTTTCAGCATAATCCCGCGAAGAACCACTTAAAGACGTCTGAATTGCCTCATCTTTTAGTTTATCTCTTATTTTATCCATAGCCGCAATTCCATCGCCGATCGTTTTCCCGGGTGCCAGTGAGGCTTGTACAGTTGCGCTCATATACCGGTTGAAGTGAAAAAGCTGTGGCGGACTACTCTCCTCCACTGTTTTGACAATATTATCTAACTGAATCAAACTACCGTTACTGCTTCTTACAAACATACTTTTCAGATCAAGCGGCTCGTCCCGATTGACACGATCGTACTGGCCGATTACCTGATATTGTCTTCCGTTCATTGTAAAATATCCGAAACGTTGTCCGGCAAATGCAAATTGCATCGTTTGAGCGACGTCCTGAACAGAAATACCCAACGACTTTGCCTTTTCCCGATCAATCATGATCTGCAATTCGGGTTTACTGAATTTTAGGTTAACATCTGTGATCGCAAACGTTGGATCAGCAGAAGCCTCCTCCATAAATTTGGGCAGATATTCGCGTAATTTCTCAAAGTCAGGGGCCTGGACCACATACTGAACAGGCAAACCTCCCCTTGAATCCACAGCAATCGTCTGCTGCTGCACGATAAAAGATTTTGCATCAGGAAAGCGTTTGAGTTGTTTTGTTATATAATCAGCAATTTCCTGCTGAGACTCTTTGCGTTCCATCCTGTCCGTCAAGGCAATTCTCCCACTTCCCGTATTGGCTGCGCCAAGACCTGAGTTCCCGGGTGAAGTAATTAACATCAAACCCTTTTTCCCAGGCATGGAATCCATTAGCATCTGCCCTACATTCTGAACGTAGTTATCTGTGAATTCAAAGGAAGACCCTTCCGGCGCAGTCATCTGGATCCGAAACCAGTTCCGGTCGTCCAAAGGCGCTAGTTCTGATTGCAGATCTTTCCCAAAAAACCAGATCATTCCAAGTGTCAAGAAAATAAGAGGAATCGCCACCCATCTCACTTTTAAAAACGACCCTAATGCTTCGCCGTAACTATTGGTCATGTTGACGAAAAACGGTTCAGTTTTTTCATAAAACCAGCTTTTCTTATGCGTCTTACGAACAAGATAGGCATTCAGCATCGGCGTCAGCGTTAGCGACACAAACGCCGAAACAAGTACAGCTGCGGAAATAACGATACCAAATTCCCTGAATAATTTACCGACAAACCCCTGCATAAAAATTACCGGCAAAAAAACAGAAGCCAATGTAATTGAAGTTGATAAAACTGCGAAAATAATTTCGTTTGATCCCTTGATGGCCGCTTCGATCGGCCCCATCCCCTCTTCTATTTTTTTAAATATATTTTCCGTGACCACAATACCATCATCGACTACCAGACCAGTTGCCAAAACAATCGCCAGCAACGTGAGTACGTTAATGGAGAAGCCCATAATATACATAATGAAAAATGTCCCGATCAGCGAAACAGGGATATCGATCAGCGGGCGGAATGCGATCAGCCAGTCGCGGAAGAATAAGTAAATGATGATCACAACCAGTACAATCGCAATCAGCAAAGTTTCCCCGACTTCTTCAATCGAACGTTTTACAAAAATGGTATTATCGATCAATGTTCCGAGTTCATAATCTTTCGGCAGTTCCTTTTTTATTTCTGCCAGTCGTTTATTTACTTCCTCCGAAATATTGATATAATTTGCTCCGGGCATCGGCGAAATCGCAAGACCGATCATGGGTACATTGTCCAATCTTAAAACAGTTTCCTCATTTTCCGGCCCTAGCTGCGCATAACCAATATCCTTCAAATGAATCGTTTGCGTCGTTGTATTTTTAACGATCATATCGTTAAAGTCATCTTCGGTTCTGAAACGCCCGACCGTTTTAACCGTTAATTCTGTATTGTCACCTGCAAGTTTCCCACTTGGAAGTTCGACATTTTCTTTATCCAGAGCCGACTTCACATCTTGCGTTGTTACACCAAGAGAAGCCATTTTTACAGGATCCATCCAGATACGCATCGCATATTTTTTCTGCCCGAATATGCGGATTTCGCTCACACCTTCGATCGTTTGCAGACGCTGGGCAATGACGTTTTCAGCATAATCACTGACTTCAAGATGTGATCTCGTATTACTTTTAAAGGTTAATACAATGATTGGCTCGGAGTTGGCATCTGCCTTGCTGACGACAGGCGGACCGTCGATATCCAGAGGCAGAGTACGGGAAGCAGATCCTACTTTATCGCGCACGTCATTCGCAGCACGCTCCATATCAACGCCAATATCAAATTCTACTGTGATCTGACTTGTTCCCTGGCTGCTTGTTGAATTGATGGATTTGATACCTTCAATACTATTGAGCTGTTTTTCTAGTGGTTCAGTAATTTGTGATTCGATAATATCCGCATTGGCCCCTGTATAGCTCGTACGAATCGAAACCACCGGCGGATCAATCGAAGGAAATTCCCTCATTCCCAGAAATTTGTAACCAAGAAAACCAAAAAGTATGATGAGCAAATTCATCACAATGGCTAAAACCGGTCGCTTGATGGAAAGCGTTGAAATACTCATAAGTTAATTTTATTTGAACGCGAACGATGCCGCAAAAGAATCTGACGAATAAAATTGATTATTTAACTTTGACAGCCGAACTTGGTTTCAAAGCCATAATTCCGGAAGTAATCAGCGAATCCCCCTGCTGCAAACCATCCAGTATCTGGATTTTTTTATCGGTACGCAGACCCGTAGTAACCATCAACTCTTCCGCTTTTCCATTTCTCACGACAAACACCTTCTTGCCTTTCAATACCGGAACAATTGCTTCTGTCGGGATCATAACCGCCTTATTATTTGCTGCAAGATTTGCCTTCACTTTCACAAACACGCCCGGAACAAATTTGCCGACAGGATTTGAAGCAAGAGCGCGGATTCGCAGCGTTCTAAGACTTTCATCAACTTTTGGGTCCAGTGCGATCACTTTTGCAGAGTAGTTAAAAAGATCCCCATCCAGATTAAAGGTAACCGGACTTCCCACACGAATATTGGAAGTATATTTTTCGGGAACCGTAAAATCTATTTTAATCGGATTACTTTGAATAATGGTAACGATGGGCGTACCCGGAGCCAGGTATGCACCTTCGCTGATATTTTTCAATCCAATCCGCCCGCTGAACGGTGCGCGGATTTCTGTTTTTTCAAGCTGTGATTCGATTACTTCTCTTTCCGCATCAAGAACCCGGATGTTGTTGGACGTGACATCGTATTCTTCAAGATTTATCGCTTCGACCTTTAAAAGTTTCTGCTGGCGCATTTCTATTTTTCTAGCCAGCTCCTGGTTGTATTCTACTTTTTGAAGTTGTGCCTTTAAATCGCGATCGTTAATTTTAGCAATCAACTGCCCTTTTGTGATTGCGGCACCTTCCTGAATATTGAGTTTTACAAGTCTTCCTGAAATTTCAGACATCAGCGTTACCTCTTCGTTCGGCAACACGGTGCCAGACGCAAAAATCTGATTGTCGACCGTCTCCATCCCCACAACGTAAACATCAACAGGAATCGCACCTGCTCCGGCTGACTTTCCACCCGATTTCCCTCCGCCCGAAACGCTACCGGATTTCTCACTTTCAGATTTAGGAAACACATAGATTTTACCTAAAACGAGAATGATCACAATAGTGCCTATCAAAATTACAGTACGCATATTTTGTAAAACTAAATTCTGTACAAATTGTATATATATTAATTATATTTCCTTAAACGAAGTATTTAAAGATAGTTCATATTGCACAAAGTGGCAAAGTAGATGTTTTATACTTTTCTTATTCATTAAATATTGACGGAAATGTTGATTGAAAGTTAATGTGGATAATTCAGCCATTTATTTCATTCCTCTAAACCTTCAAGAACAGCTTCTACAAATCCTCCGCATCTTTTCGCTTTTCCCAGACGCGTCGGAAATGAAGGCCTGATCAGCTATCTGCCACACGGTTTGGGTACAATCCACTTCGTCCGGAATGGCATAACCATGAAGTTTTATTCTGAAAAATCGGCTGCTTATATAGCGGATGCGGAGGGTATCGTCGTCAGCTATGACTGCAGCACTAATTTGTAAAATGTATTTATGGTTTGACAATGCTTCCTCCTATCGCAGGATTTTGGGAAAATTTGGCGGTGGGTTATCAGGGCCGAGCTTTTTATTTGCGCGGGAATCTGACTACGCTCGTCATGGACAATATCTTTACCTGATTGGAGAGATAAACCCACGTTAAAAATGATTCTTTATGTATTCTAAAAGTGTGTGATCCACACGGATTTTTTTAATGACAATTATAGCACTTCTGTCTGTAGTTGCTGTAAATTCGCAGACGGCACTTATGAGTGTTCATAACCGGTTTAAAACAAATTTGCATGCAAGACAACAAAATTGATATAACCAGAGTAACAATTAAGGATCTAGATATATTACGGCGAATCGGAATCCAGACTTTCACTGAAACTTTCGCTCCCGTTAATACAAAGGAAGATATTGACATTTACCTTGATTCCGGTTTCACCTCCGAGAAACTAACTGCTGAAATCAATAATCCTGACTCCCAGTTTTATTTTATTAACATTGATAACAATACGGCAGGTTATCTCAAAGTAAATCTTAGTTCTGCACAAACCGAATTGCAAGACCCCGATAGTCTGGAAATTGAGCGAATTTATGTTCTGCAAGAATTTCAGGGACAAAAGGCGGGACAATTGCTCTTCTCAAAAGCAATGGAGATTTCGCGTGAACATAAATTGAAATACGTCTGGCTCGGTGTTTGGGAAAAAAATCTTAAAGCCATAAAATTTTATGAAAAGAATGGTTTTACCGTTTTTGATAAGCATTCTTTTAAACTTGGCAACGATTTACAAACAGATATTTTGATGAAAAAACAAAATTGACCCATGAGCTCATTGTTTACCGCGACCTATGTCATTTGGTTTCTGACCGAAGCTTTACTTAATCGTCTTCTTCGTTCAAAAAGCACTGACAGACAGCATACGGATAAAAACTCGCTTGCAATTATTTGGGTAACCGTCGTACTGGCCAATGTTCTTGCGGTTTATATCGCAATGAATTTTCGTTTTTTTATTTATTCGACGCCCGCGTTTCACTATATCGGACTTGGTATCATCATCACCGGTATAGTACTTCGATTTGCTGCTGTTTTCTCGCTTGGAGCATTTTTCACGGTGGATGTTACCATTCGCGAAGATCATAAATTAAAAAGGGACGGGATGTATAAATATCTCCGTCACCCTTCCTATTTTGCTTCGCTTCTGTCTTTCGCAGGTTTCGGCATTGCGCTCAACAATTGGGTAAGCCTGTTATTAATTATTGTTTCTGTTTTAACCGTATTTACTTACCGGATTAAGATTGAAGAGAAACTTTTGATCGAACAGTTTGGTAATGAATATCTGGATTATAAAAAATCAACCAGCGGCTTGATCCCGTTTTTGTATTAGATTTATTTATAAACCAGTAGCGATTTTCAAACTACTTAATAATCTCAAACGCATCTCTCACCACCCCGTCGGGATCCAGGCATTGATACGTTAGGGTATTTCCCTTCATCGCAATATGCTGGTAAAGAGGCCCGTCCTGGTATCTCTTTACTGCATAATCTTCTGCAGGCCACGCCTCCTGCTTTCCTGGAATACTTATTGACATCGTATAAATTGTTCCCTGCGCAGGCGAGGCCATCGCTTTCCCGTTGTTCATTGGTTTTGTTCTGAGGTAGTAATGCATATGTCCGTTCATAACCATATCTACATGATATTTGTCAAATAACGTACACCATTCTCTACGAATCTCATCATAAGGTTCGACGAAATTGTAGGGAGGAAAGTGAAAGAAAACAAATTTCCATCTGGCTTTGGAAGTTCTTAGTTTTTCTTCAAGCCACTGTGTTTGTGCGGGGACAGAAAGTGTGGCGTCGATCATGATAAATAATGCATCCTGGTAGTTAAAAGCATATGTCATTTCCTTTGGCAAACCTTCCGGACCATTCGCCGGCAGGCTGAACATTTCCTGATACATCCCAGCACCCAGTCCGTCCTGACTATCATGATTCCCCGGAACAGGCATCAAAGGTTTGCTCTGAAAAATGTCACCGGAATGCATCCAGAGTTCATCCCATTCATCTCTGTTCAGACCGGTACTGACAAGATCCCCGGCGATATCAAAAAATGAAATATCAGGGTGACGTTTCAATGATTTCTGAGCCATGTCACCCCAGATCCCGGATTCGTGCGTATCGCCAAACCAGATAAAAGAAAATCCGTCATTACCTGACTTCTCTGTTTTAAAACTCGCGATATGCGACCATTCTCCGTTTTCACAACCAACTTTGTAATTATAAACTGTTCCCGGTTTTAGTTTATCAAGTCTTGCGGTATGTCTGAAAATATAGCGGTCATTTTGTAATAACCTGTCTTCTATTTTAGACGACAAACCCTTTGACACCAGAGTATCGTTTCCATTACTTTCCCAGTATTTAACTGTTGCAAGACCCGAAGATGCGTTGGTGCGCCATTGAATATCCATCGCCGTTTTCGGATCACCGCTCATGGTAAGCATAATCTGATCCGGTTTTTCCGAGGAGGGTGCAATGGTTTTTCTAAAAGCGTCAACAAGATGTGCTTCACGTGCACGGCCGCGAACGGTTGTAAAAAGAATTTGTCCATCCAGCTCGGCAGGTATCTCCGTCAGGATCAAACTATCCCAATCATGATAGGTAAATGCACCTTTTTTCATAACAGACATGGGAAACTCGGACGGATAAACATTTGTCACCTGAAGATCCGCACTTTTTTCGCGAGCTGCGACGCTTATAAAGTACACAGGGCGGTGCTTATCAAACCCATTAATCCCAAGTTCAACAGCTCCCTTATCAAAATCCTTTTGCCAGACTTCATAGTCATATTCTTCGTTTTTCACGACCATTTGTGTCTTCTTAAAACCAGTTTCACTAAGCCAAAAAGGGATTTCCAGCTGTTTTGTGTTTCGCATTAAGGACACTGTAACGGGCGTATTCACCTCAAATGTCCAGAATTTGGTAGCGAGAACATGCTTTTCATCATTGGTAAGAAAATTAAGAATATAACGCTGACGAATGGTGTCCAGCTGCTGGGCATTGAGATCATTGTAAAGTCTTGTTACAACCTGATCCATCACTTCTCTGACAGTATGCGCACTTTCCGTTTTTTCACTTTTACATGAACAATAAATAAAAAATATCAGGAGCGAGCTGGTTAAATTTTTCAGGCTAAAATAGCTTTTCATAATCAGGAGGTTGGAATCGAAAAACATTATAATAAGGCTTTGCTATTCGTTAAAAAAACTCGTGTGCTCTCAGTATAAGTCCCGCCGTTCTTATCCTTGTATTTCAGGTCAATATAAAATGCACGAAAACCGCTTGATGGAAATGCCTGATTTATGTTAATGCTGGATTTATTTTTAATTCCCAGACTTTTACCGGTCCATTTATCATCGCGAATATCCTGATCTTTCGAGTCGGCTGACCATAAAATCACGTCAACTAAAAGATCCGAGGAGGCTTTTACGGAGAGACTCACTCCCTTTTTATCAGTCGATTGCGTCCACTCGCATAATGGGTATGGCGTATTTGTAAGTGTATTCCCAAAAAATGCACCTAGAGCTTCCATCGCCTGCCTTCCTCCACCCAAATCATGGCCTGCATTTGGCACATAATGCAGCATATTATTACCGGGAATGCCGTTTAAATAATTCTTGATATTATCTACGACCCAATATTCGTCGTTGGTTCCCATCACGATCAGTTTTGGCATTGTCAGTTTTGCCCGGTAGGAATAAGGGTCAATCATAATCGTGATCGCAGATCCTTCGGGCGTGTTGCTATTTTGTGGTATGCCCAGCTTTACATAATCCTCGATCTGAATACTGTAATCTCCCCAGGATTTAATTTGATAATCAAGGCTGACCGGCATGTTCAAAATGTCTATAACCATTGGCGCGATCGCCGCAACTCTTTTGTCATTAGCACCCGTAAGCCAGGTTGTCCAGCCTCGTTTTGAAGCGCCCGAAACGACAAACTTTTTTACCTCATGATTTAGTTTTTGCTTCGAAAATTCCTGTACTACATCCATGGCTCGTACAGCACTTTTTACCATTGGGAAAAGCAGTGGCCAGGTATAATCTCTGTCCTTTTTGAAATGATGCAACGTATACGAAATCAGGGCGTCCTCAGTTAAATCCCCAAAAAACGGCTGGTTTGGTGTTTGTTTTAATAGTGCCACGATGGCTTTATTTTCTCTTGCAATGGTACTCAGAGAATTAAGTAAATTATCATCCCGCTTATTACCCCAGTTTGGTAGGCCTTCTTTATTTGATCCGCCTGAAATAAATAATAAGGCGCCATCAAACTTGTTTTCCTTTGGAACAATGATGGTCAATTGATGCGTCCAGGTGAATTCACGCCACTTCTGCGAGGTTACTAATAAGCTGTAAAATGTATTTTCCCCTTGCATAAAAGTTTCTTTCAGCTCCCATTTCAGTGACTTATCGCCATTATTCAGATAATCCCGAAGTGCAGTTTCCGGTGTTGTGGAAACCTGCGCTTTCAGATTCCTGCCACACAGCAAGCAAATAATCAGAATACAAAAAAGCAATTTCAAAGGGTCATTTTTCATTAGATGGAGGTTTAGTATTTAATCTTCTCATCCATACCGGGAAGGCGCATCGGGTTCAATAAACAGACTTAAACTTTCTCGCACAAAACGGTAAGAACGTATGCCTTTGAAAAGCAAAAACGGGCGAAAACTAATCGACCCGTTCTTGTTTACAATTAAATTTCGGTTACCAGGGCTTATTTGTACCCTGGATCAGCCACTGTTTTGACCAGGGGCTATTTTCCTGATCAGCTTGTGAAAAACTCGTGATTTGTAATTTGCTTAACGCTTGCTGCGCATTGGCTTTATTAATATTGATCTCGTCACGCATATAGTAGAAGCGCACAGGAAGTACTTGTCTTTTTGCAGAAGGACCCGCTTTTAGTTCAGGAAAACCTGTCCTCCTGTAATCAAACCAGGCTTCGGTAGCAGCTGTCCAGCCGGCGATCCACTTTTGCTCAATTATTTGCCTTAACGTATTATCAAAAACAACGCCTGGCTGTGCCATATATGCGGCATAGGAATTCGAAACCGTCCAGGTATTGAAGGACGCTTTAATAGCTTCCTCGTAATGTGTTTTTGCACTTCCTGCTGCCCAGCCCTTCAAAGCCGCTTCTGCCAGAATAAAATGCACTTCCGCAGCCGAAATCATACGAACTCTCAGCAACGGCCCTTTTGCTAACTTGTACATGTTATTTAAAAAAGAAACGTGCGGATTATATGACGTCTGCCCCGGTGTTGGATTAAGATTATAAGCGGAAGGCAAAGCAGAGAAGCTAGGCGGCAAACCAACATATTCGGGATCGGTATCAATTTGTGCGCTTCCAACCTTATCAGGAGAAAGCATTCTTTTTCCATCCACAATTTTGTCAGTGCCCGCCGGAAGTGATGCATCGACGACCAACGGAACCTGAACTTTATTTGCCCATATTGCAAGTCGCGGATCTTTCAATGCCTGAAGTTTTTCCACAAAAGTTGCACACATTTTTAATCTTCTGTAATTACTTCCACTCGCGTCAAATACGGTATCTGCAGGCCAGGAATCATTTTGGCTGTTTCCGGCAAAACCCATTGTGGCATCATCGGTATTAGCAAGGATTAACGGATACTTATCGGCGTTTGCAATAATTTTTTCAATCCCGGCTTTTGCGATATCCGGCTGTTTCGAAGAAATACGCATGTAGTATCTTAAAAGCAGGGAGTTCGCCATTTTTCTCCATTTCACAGGATCACCACTGTAATAAACATCAACATTGTCTACAATACCAGCGTATTCACCTTTTGATTTTGATAATAATGTATTCGCTTTCTCCAGGTCTGCAATGATACCGGCATAGATCACGGACTGATCGTCAAAAACCGGTGTGATATTGTCTGTACCGCCTAATTCTCCTTTGAGTGCATTTGTATAGGGAGCATCTCCCCACAAATCCGTAATCAGACCGAACATAAAGGATTTCATTACCAAAGCAACGCCCTGATGGTATTCAAACTTCATTTCGACAGCCCGGTTGTAAAGCAAATCGTTATTTCTTAAAACATCATAGTATTTGTTCCAGCTCTGATCGCCGCCCCACTCATAATCGTTGTGCTCAGTCGCCCATGCGTCTTTTTGTGTATGCTGCACAACGCCGGCAATATTCTGATAACCAAGATCTACATAAATTTTTGCTGCTTCGGTCAAAACTGTCGGCAGGATCAGATTCGGATTTACGGATTCAGTACCTACTCCGTTGGGATTCTCGTTGAGCTCAGTCAGGTCCTTACATGAAAAAGTAAGGCCGCAGAACAGTAAGGAGAATGTTATGATTTTTTTGCTAATTCGTTTCATAATGATTTTTTTTCAAACAGTTACGTTTTGATTATCAGAAAGTTAATCCAAGTTTAAAACCTACCGGTATTACCCATGGAGTTACATTATAACGTTCGATTCCCTGACGGAACTGAGTTCCGGCCTGAGCAGATGATTCTTGTTGAAACGCCGTTTCAGGATCGATACCGATCTTCGCCTTTGTCCATAACATAATGTTGCGGCTATATACGGAAATGTTAGCAGCCTGTACACCAATTTTTCTCACAAAACTGGCAGGAAGTTCATATCCCAGAGACACTTCACGAAGCTTGATAAACGATGCATCAAAGGTTGCTGCACGCATAAAACTCCAGGGATAATTATCGCCATATGGAATATATTTTGTGTCTTTCCCGCCAAGATTTTCCGTATAACCTGTGATATTTCCTCCTTCATCGTATGTCGCTATCACACCCGGATTAAATACAGCATAATTGTATGTATTCCCTCCATATTTATAAGGGAAACCGCCGTATTCAGCCGTGGGGCCCCCGACAATCGGAAAGTGGTTTCCACTGATTTTAATATATTTATCAGGATCAGAAGTTAACATATTTGCCAGCGCATCTCCCGAAAGCCCGTTTGGATTAATCAACTGATCCAGAAATCTTTGAGACTTTAAATCTGACTCAGAGTAGCGGTAAGTCTGAGAAACAAAGTTTCCACCGTTTCGCCAGTCGAAAGTCATATTCAGACTGAATCCTTTATAGGCCAGCGTTGTCTGCATACCTAAAATAAAGTCGGGATTGAAGTTTCCAATTTTATTTCGGGTATTGGAATAACTTACACTTTGCCAGGAACCTTCGTCGTCAAGAATTGGATATCCATAATATTTTGATGATTTATCGGTAACCGTGACAATTTCTGCGTCATATAAATCTCCGATTTGCTCACCGACATACGTTCTTGCGCCTCCTTTTGCATCAGACCAAAGATCATAGAATTCCAGTCCATCAGAAAGCTCTTTGATGGTAGTCCGGTTGCGCGACCAGTTGGCTGTAATATCCCAACGCCAGCCATTTTTATCAAGCGGTGTTCCACCAAGTGAAAGCTCAACGCCCTTACTTACTAACAAACCTGCGTTAATATTTTTAGAGGTAAATCCACTGGATCCTGGTAAAGTTGTCGGAATGATCTGGTTTCTGTTTTCAACCTGGTAGTATGTTCCCGCGAAACGAAGTTTGTTTTTGAACATATTCAGATCAATTCCCGCTTCATAGGACGTAGCGATTTCCGGCTTCAAATCAGGAAGTAATATTTTTCCTGATTTCGAAAGACGCGTAAGGCCATCCCAGGCGCCGGCGTCTTCCAAAGTTGCAAAGAGACTATAAGGATTGGTATCCTTTCCAACTTGTGCAACACCTCCTCTTAATTTAAACAAATTGATCTGTTCAGAAACCGGAATCATTTCATTTAACAGGATGCTAAGTGACGCTGACGGATAAAAATAGGAACGGTTTGCCTTGGGAAGAGTACTGGACCAGTCGTTACGTGCGGTGACGTCAAGAAAAACCATGTCACGGTAACCGAAGTTCGCTAAGCCATATACGCTGAACACAGCTCTTTCAGAAAAATAACTTTCATACCGTAGATTGGCAGGAGCAATATTTGCAATTGTATATAATCCAGGTATAACCAGACCTGTTCCGTTTTTTGTTGCATTATTGACATCTGTATTCTTTTGATAACGCGTGTTCCCCCCAGCTGAAACCGACAAGCTGAAATCACTGATATCTCTTTTGTACGTTGCAAGAAAATCTGCGTTACGTTCAAATCTCTTCAAATTGATAATACCATACCCTCCTCTTGAATCGTTGGTGTAACTGTTTCCGATTTTTGTCTCACGCTGCTCGTTGTAAGTATCCAGGGAATACCGCCCCATTAAACTCAGATGCGGAGTAATCTGTAGATCAGCTTTCAGGTTTCCAAAAACACGATCACGGACAAAGCTGTTGTTTACTTCATAAGCCAAAAAGTATGGATTATTGTAGTCTCCCTGAGCCTGAGATAATTGCTGCAGTCCTTCCTGCCCTGGCACCCAGTAATTTTTCAGATCACGAATGTCGATATGTGGAGAAACGGCATAAGCCCATTGAAGCGGATTTGTACCCCGGTTTCCGGATGGACGGTTGTTCGAATTATTTCTACTGAAATCGATATTTGTGCTGATCGTTAATTTTTTGCTCGCTTTAAGAGATGTGCTCACGTTTAGAGAATTGCGAAACAGATCCGAATTAGGTACAATGCCGCGGTTCGTCATGTTTGAATACGAAAGACGATAAGTGATCGACTCGGTATTATTTGCGATAGAAACACCATTGGTTGTTGTGATACCGGTTTGGACAAAGTTCTTGACATTGTTTGGGTGCGATACCAGTTCTGTCGCAATCGGATTTCCATTCGCGTCGAGCGGACTATTCCATTGAATTGCTTTATATCCTTTATCCAGTTCCGGGCCAACGCCCCCTGACGACCCTTCTTCAATTTCCAATATTCCCCCCGGGAAAGGATTGTTATCGGGTGTAAAAGGTAAAACCCCTGTCGCAAATTTCGAGTGCATTTTGAGAAAACGGTACGGTTTATCAAACACGGTATTTGAAGTAATAGAAACCGTCATTTTTTTCGCTTTACTACCGCTTTTTGTGGTTATCAGAACGACGCCACTACCCGCTCTTGAACCATAAAGTGCTGCTGCACTAGGACCTTTCAGGATCGAAACACTTTCAACATCGTCCGGGTTGATACTGGAAATGGCATTTCCGTAATCGACACGGTTGTCATTACCAACCTGACTGATATTATTCAAAGTGCTCGCGATCGGCACCCCATCTACCACAAAAAGTGGTTGATTATCACCACTTAGTGAAGTAGCACCACGAATAATCATGCTAACCGACGAACCTGTTCCGCCCGTTGCACTGATCGAAACACCCGGAACTTTTCCGGAAAGCGAATTCAAAATATTTTCCTGAGCAACTCTGCTGATTTCTTTTCCATCAACCTGACCAACTGAATAACCCAATGAACGTGCTTCGCGTTTGATATCAAGTGCTGTGACCACAACTTCCTGTAACGTTTCCGTTCCTTCTTTTAAAGCCACGTTGATAACGGATTCATTTCCAACCGGAATTTCCTGATTTTCAAAACCGATAAATGAAAATACCAAAACAGGATTTTTGGCTTCGTCAATTGATAAGGAATACTTACCTGATGCATCGGAAGTCGTTCCTATCTGCGTTCCCTTTAAAATTACATTGACCCCCGGAATTCCGGCTCCGTCATTGGACGACGTAATTCGCCCGGTAATTGTCCGATCTATCTTTTTTGGGAATAACAGAGCATTCTGACGGCGCATTGATGCATTATTTACAAAATTGCCGTTAAGGCTGTTTGCAAACACAATCGACGCATTGAATCCTGCCAGTAAAAAGAGGATCATCAAACATCGAAATGTTGATTGAATAATTGTTTTTGAGTTCATTTTACAAGAGAGTAATTGTTAAAAACATAGATTGATGATTTGGGATTGGAATTAATTTCATATGTCATTCTTCTCTTAAATTCTGTTCAGGCTCCCCTCCGTTTTCTTTGAGAAGCTGATTGAAATAAATTTCAAGAGCATCGGAATATTTTTGCTGTTCGCTTTCGTTATTTATACCTGCCAGCAATTCCGCCAATTCTTCCCCGGAAAGCTTGTTAGCGATCAGTTTATTGATCAGATTTTCAGCCCGGGAAGGTGTCATATTGTTAGGTTGTTTGTCTTTGATAGGATACTTAAAGCTGGAAAGAAGAGACTATTATTTGTAGTTGTTTTTTTAAAACTTAACGATTCCGTAACATGTCGGCACTACCTGACCTTTTAGAGGAGAAGCACGGGTTTATTTAGCGCTGACGCATTATTCCAAATGATTTAAGCGTATTTTTGAAAAAATATAAAGTAAAACAAAGTCAAAATTGTTTCAAAACAGAACGTGGAAAGAGCAGAATGAAGGAAACCCTACGCTATCAAAATACTTACTTTTTACTTTTTTTATTACTCTTTACCAAAACTTTGCATGCTCAGGTTCCGGCGGATACCATACCGCAGGTCATTCTGGGAGATATTCTTGTGGAAGGCAATCACCGGACAAGAACCAGTATTATTACCAGAGAACTTGCTATTAAAACGGGTGATACAATCAGAAGAAATTTGCTGGCTGAGACTTTGGAAATTGACCGGAGAAAAATAATTAATACCAACCTGTTTATAACGGTAGAAGTTTTTCCTGAATTAAATCAGGATTCGATCCGTACCAATATCAGGATTGTTGTTAAGGAACGTTGGTATTTCATTGCTACACCCGTTTTCCAGCTGGCAGACAGGAATTTTAATGAATGGTGGTATGACAGGAACCGTGATTTCAGCAGAATTATTTACGGCGTTTATATGAGTTACGGAAACGTAACGGGACGGGCCGACAAATTACGGGTAGTCGCAGAATTTGGCTTTATACCAAAATTCGAAGTTTCTTATTCTTTGCCTTATCTTGATAAAGCGCAAAAAACCGGCATTACAGTTGGTGCATCTTATTCGACTAATAAGACGATGGCTTACCGGACGTGGCGTGATAAATTAAGTTATCTTAATAGTGAAGATATCAATAAAAAACGCTTTTACACGTTCGTTTCATTAACCCGTCGTAATAAATATTACACCTTTCATTCCTTAGATCTGCGTTGGAGCAATACCCAGATTTCGGATACGATAGCTATCTTAAACCCCAATTACTTATTAAAAAGCAGGACAGATCAACAATATTTTCAGTTGACTTATTCTTTCAGCTACGACAAACGGGATAACTTCCAGTATCCCTTGCGTGGAAAAGTGGGAGGTATTCAGGTATCGAAAATTGGATTGCTGCCTTCTGATAAAATAAATCAGGCTTACGTTTACGGGTCTTATAAACATTTTTTCCAGTTGAGCGAGCGGTTTTTCGCGAATTCCGGTATCCGGGCACGCGCATCGTTGCCGCAAAGACAACCCTATCTCCAGACGATCGGACTGGGTTATCGCAACGATCTTGTTCGGGGATATGAATTATACGTGGTAGACGGCCAAAATTATGGTTTGCTAAAAAACGAATTGAAGTACAAAATTTTCTCTACACAAAAAACGATACCCTGGATTCCCATACGCCAGTTTAACACAATCCCACTGGCCGCTTATCTAAATACTTTCGCTGACGCAGCCTATGTCAAAAACAGCTATCCTGAGTTAAGTAACACCAGATTGGGGAATAAATTTATCTATGGCGCGGGTGCTGGTGTGGACATTGTCACCTTCTATAACATTGTCGCGCGTTTCAACCTCACCGTCAATGGTAAAGGTGAGCGAAGGTTCTTTTTCAATATTGGAAGAGAGTTTTAATTTTCTCAAAAAACTGTGTAAAGTTTTCCTGAAAGTTGGTTTACGGTTATTTTATAACCATTCGGCACACAATTTTATCAATCATGCAATAACAGACTACCATTTTACCATAAATTAAAGCGGTTATAAAAAAAGAAAATCATAATAGTTAGATTTGCGGTACATATACCTTTTAGCGAAACATGACTTACTCTATCACGCTTAGAAACATTTTAGTACTTATTCTTCTGGCAGTTGCATTTCAAAACTGTAAAACCAAAACGAAAGACGAGCAGGAAGCAACCGTTACAGATTCTGCTTCTCTAACCAAGCCGGCACCGGAAGAACTTAACAGCGACCAGTCCGCATTGCTTCAGGAAATTCTTGGCACATCAACCGAAGGCGTTTTCAGGGGAATCACCTTCGGCGATCCGCTGAGCAAAGTGAAAGCAACCGAAACATACGAAATGTTTGAAGATGCGGCAGACCATGTCGGATTTACCAAAGAAACCGAAAAGCTTGAAACGATCGATATCCAATATTTTATTACCACCGATAAGAAGGTTAATAAAATTATGATCGACGTTTATTTGAACAGTCCGGATGCGACAAAACAACTATGGAACGCAGCAAAAGGACATTTTACCGAATTGTACGAAGCTCCGAAGGAAAAAGATAAAACCATATCCTGGTTCAAGAATTCCGTACATGTGACAATGGAAGATGTATCGGAAGGGAAAGATTATGGACTAAAATTTCAGTTCACGCCTGATAAAAATGTACTTGCAGCTAAATAATTTAAAATGAAATTAAATCGACTGACGTTATTGACAGTTTTCTGTCTTTTTGCACTAAATACTTTTGCCCAGAAAAAATCAAAAAAAGATTATCTGGTAACGATCGATACGGATCTGGGAAAAATGCGTGTGATCTTATATGATGAAACTCCAAAACATAAGGAGAATTTCATAAAACTTTCAAAAGACAAGTTTTATGACGGGCTGCTTTTTCACCGGATTATTAAAGATTTTATGATTCAGGGCGGCGATCCTAATTCGAAAAATGCAAAACCTGATGACGTTCTGGGACGAGGAGATAATGGCTATAAAATCCAGGAAGAAATCAGACCGAATCTTTTTCACCGCAAAGGCGCCCTGGCTGCCGCCCGCGATAACAACCCGAAGAAAGAGTCAAGCGGCTGTCAGTTCTATATTGTAGAAGGACGAAAATGGAGCAAAGCTGATCTGGATAAACAA
Source organism: Dyadobacter koreensis (assembly GCF_900108855.1). Lineage (GTDB taxonomy): Bacteria > Bacteroidota > Bacteroidia > Cytophagales > Spirosomataceae > Dyadobacter > Dyadobacter koreensis. Next base: position 57,013 of record NZ_FNXY01000002.1, on the reverse strand, counting down.
GCCGCCCGTGCAGCAAGAAAACTGACAGATGCTCAGAAAAAAGTGTATGAGACAGAAGGTGGCACACCTCACCTGGACGGAGCATACACCGTTTTTGGCCAAGTTATCGACGGAATGGACGTTGTTGATGCGATCAGCACTAAACCAAAAGACGAACGCGACAGACCGGATAAAGACATTAAAATGAAGGTTTCCGTCAAGAAAATGAGAAAGAAAAAGATTACCAAAAAATATGGATACGTTTTTGCCAGCTAGCTTCTGATAGCCAACATAGATAAAAAGTTTGCCCAATTTGATAAAATCCCCCAAGTCCTGAAATAGGGAATTGGGGTATTTTTTTGTGGAACAACATCATGTCACTTTGTGACGATAATCAAATGCTACGTCTTATTGAAGTAAAATAAATTCTATTACTCAGTCAACGTGCTGTCAAATTACACTTCATTATGACAAATAAACTTATTTGTGCTTTGCTTCTGGCCGGCATCATTTCTAAAAATGTTTCCGCCCAACCTGCCGGTAAAAGTCAGGTAACAACGGAAGACAAAAAAGTGGTTCAAAACACTATCTTAGTTGATTCCGTAAAAAAACAAGAAACTGTTAAGGATATCACCGAAAAAGTGGTTGAAGCAACATACAGAAATTATCCTCAGCAAAGCGGACAACCAACTATTATTATCAACAACATCATCGTTCCGCCTGATTATTATAAACAACAAACGTCTTCGCCAGCTCCACAAAATATAGCAAATCATACTTCACGTGACCTTCGGGATGATGAAGATTACCAGACCTGGCTTCGTGAAAGAAAATTGCAAAAAGCATCCGTTGCGGAGAGCGGCATTTCAGAGATTAGCGATCAACAAAACAATTTTAATACAGATAAAAAGAAAGTAACATTTCAGCAGCGATTCGGCGAACGTCCGGCGAGAAATTCAGGAACCTGGATAATTCCGGTCGTAGGCGTTCACGCTTCGGTTTTAGGTTCAGATGAAAATAACAACAACGAATCCGGAAGAACAGGATGGAATGCCGGTGTCGACGTAAGGATGCGCATGAAGAGATTTTTTATTCAGCCAGGACTCCATTACTTAAATTCCTCCATGGCGCTGATCGACAAGGACAGTGTCGCGCATACTAAATTTTTCGACGGACCCAGAATTCATTCCCTGAAATTACCTTTCCTTCTGGGTATTTATCTTACCAAGGCCAATAGCGGATTTTTCAAATTAAACTTAAAAGCGGGAGTTGTCGGAAATTATATTCTGGCGGTCGACAAGAATAATCTGGCGCAATTCACCAAGGAAAATATCAACGAATATTCTTATGGTTTAAACGGTGGCATTGGCCTTGAATTTGGCTTAGTTTCGCTGGATTTCAACTATGAGGGAGGTATCACAAAATATTTCAAAGACAGTGACACAAAAAATAATATGCTCCGCATAACGCTTGGATTCAAGATTTGAACTTCGGACTTGCTTTTTGATAAAAGCTGCCTTTCAACATGAAGGGCAGCTTCATTTTTTTTTGGTTTTTATATTTTATATTGCTCCAAAACAACTATTGCGAACTCTTCATGACCGCTACTTCCACGAATTCTGCTATTTCAAATTCTAATAAAAAACGTGTTTTAATCACCGGTTCGAACGGACTTCTAGGACAAAAACTGGTTGAACTGCTCTGCCAGAATTCTTCCATTCAAACGATCGCGACAGCCCGTGGCGATAACCGGTTACCTTTCACCGATTCGTATGACTATCACGCCATGGATATCACAGATCCTCATCAGATTGAAACTGTTATTGCTTTAACGAAACCTGATGTTATCATTCATACCGCCGCTATGACGAATGTAGATCAGTGCGAAATGCAGAAAGAGGCGTGCTGGAAACAGAATGTAACCGCAGTAGAGTTTTTAGTCGAAGCATGTAAGAATCATAATATATTTCTTGTTCATGTTTCGACAGATTTCATTTTCGACGGAAAAGCGGGACCCTACACAGAAGAAGCCAAACCAAATCCAATCAGTTTTTACGGATGGAGTAAATATGCTGCCGAAAAAGCCGTTATCCATTCGGATATAAAATGGGCAATTGCCAGAACAGTTCTCGTGTACGGAATTGCTCACGATATGAGCCGCAGTAATATTATTCTTTGGGTAAAAAAATCACTGGAAGAAGGAAAGAATATTCAAGTCGTAACTGACCAGTTTAGAACTCCGACGCTTGCAGAAGATCTTGCCCAAGGCTGCTTCTTAATTGCAGATCAGGAGGCAGAAGGTATTTTTAATATTTCCGGAAAAGAACTTTACACGCCGTACGAAATGGCAATTACAGCCGCCGATTATTTCGGTCTAGATAAGTCTCTGATTTCTCAAACGGATGCATCTGCATTTTCTCAACCGGCAAAAAGACCTCCACGTACCGGTTTTGACTTAACGAAATCAGAAAACGTACTTGGATACAAGCCACATTCATTCCTGGAAGGCATCGCATTGCTGGCAACCCAGATTGGCGCCTAGCGGCTCGCACCGATTTGCAATCGGTGCGGTTATGGTGCAGCGTTTGCAACGCGTGTTCTCTATGTCAGGTTTATTTTTCGTTTATTGGATTTATTTTAACTGCCACTTCTTTTACGCGCGTTAAAAATGCGAAACCAAGCAACACTGATTGCAAATCAGCGTTAGCGTTTCTCATCTTTATAAATCATTACTTCGCTTTTGCCATCTTTGATATAACCACGGTACATACCTTCACTATTGAAAGGCATCGCTATATTCCCGTTTCTATCCAGGGCAATTACACCGCCTTCTCCTCCTCGATCAACCAGCTTTTTCATCACTACTTCGTCAGCAGCATCTTTTACTGATAAACCCTTATATTCCATCAACGAAGAAATATCGTAAGCGACGACCGATCGGATAAAAAATTCGCCATGTCCTGTTGCGGAAACAGCACAGGTTACGTTATTGGCATATGTCCCTGCACCGATAATTGGCGCATCTCCCACCCTCCCATATTTTTTATTAGTCATTCCGCCGGTCGAAGTTCCAGCCGTCAGATTTCCAAATTTGTCCAATGCCACGCAACCGACGGTACCAAATTTTTTGCCTTCCGTAAAAATCAGATCTTCTTCTTTTTGATAGCCTGTCTTTGGTGATTTTTTGATTTCGTCTTTTTTGTTTTCAGTATGGTCCAATTCTACTTTCTCTTCCTTTAACGCTTTTTGCAGCGCTTTGTAACGCGCTTCTGTATAAAAATAGGATGGATCGACGATCTCTAAACCTTGTTCTTTTGCAAATTGATCTGCACCTTTTCCAGCCATCATGACATGCGGCGACTTCTCCATCACCGCGATCGCGCCTTTGATAGGGTTCTTTATTGTCGTGACGCCTGCAATGGCTCCTGCTTTCAGGGTGTTACCTTCCATAATTGCCGCGTCCATTTCATTTTTTCCTTCATGCGTGAAAACTGCACCTTTACCAGCGTTGAACAGTGGTGAGTTTTCCATAACCATAATGGTGGCCTCGACGGCTTGCAGACTTGTGCCTCCCTTTTTTAAAATTGCGTACCCATTTTGAAGTGCCGTATTAAGGACTTCTCTATACGCTTTCTCTTTTTCCGGGGTCATGTTGGCGCGCGTGATCGTTCCGGCACCTCCGTGAATTACCAAGGTGATTTTATCAGAATAATCCTGAGCGAAAGAAGTATGAGTAATTAAAAGCGCAAAAATAATGCTGTAAATAATTTTCATCTAGGAGTGAAGGTTAGATTTTTGACTTTCTCAAATCTACTAACTATCATTTGAATTCGGGATTTTGAGTTCACTTTTTTTGCCGGGCTTTGAAATAAGCTATCCACAAACCAATGAAAATCGCAACTGAAGTATAAAAGGATTTGAGCAAATCTTTTTCTGATATGAAGGCATGTGTAAAGACCCAGGCGATATCCGCCGTTGCGATAACAAGAAAAGGAAGCATCCACTTTTGCTCGAATACCGATCCAATCCTCGCAACCTCCGAAGTATTCTCCTGATTGCCGGCACAATATATCTCATCAACGATAATAGAGTGACTAAGATCGCAATAAAAATACCTACCAATACCAGCATGAATCTCGAATCGGTATATTCAAAAGTATATTGCTTCATTTGAAACTAATATTGTAAATTATAATATGATAAAATTAAACTCGACAATATTAGCTTCCGACCTCATTCTTTACAGACGGTTAACTTATGCAACGATAGTTTTCGCGCAAAACCAGAAAGCAAAGAGCGCAAAAGTTTAACCTCTGCGCTCTTTTACTTTTTATGCTATGTGTGAAAAATCAATACAGCTTTTCATAATATTCCCTGGCCATCCGATCTGAATTAAATTCTTCGCTGACGTCGTTCATACTATTTAAAACCAGACGCTGCCATTCTTGTTGATCCTTGTAATATGTCGGAAGAACTTTGTTTTCAATTACTTCAAACAGATTATCACAGTCTACCTTATTTATATCGTCTCCTTCTGCTACGGGAAGTATGAAAGAGTTTTCCTCATTTTTAGCAAATTCACAAATCCAGCCATCGAACGTTGAAACGTTGAGAGAAGCATTCATAGCGGCTGTCATGCCACTTGTTCCGGATGCCTCCCGCGTTACAACCGGCGTATTAAGCCAAACATCTGAACCATCTTTCAGCAATTTGGAAAGTCCGAGTTCGTAGCCAGTTAAAACTGCCATATTTGGAAAATAATGGCTCAGATAAAAAAGATGATTGAAGGTATTGATAGCGCCTTCGTCTTTTGGATATGGTTTACCGGCCCAAATAATCTGAATTGGAAAATCAGCATTTTCAAGCAGCGTTTTGAATCGTTCAACATTCCACGTCAAAATATCAGGGCGTTTATAAGCAGCAAACCGACGGGCCCACACAATCGTCAACACATTGGGGTCAAAAATCTTTCCGCACTGATCCGCAACTGTTTTGAAAAGTGTAGTTTTCAATTCTTTTTTTCTTACTGAAATCGCTTGGGAATCCTTCTTGATTCTTGCATTTTCGAGAACAGGATCAACCCAGTATGTATTGTTCTGAGCATTTGTAATATGCGTTATTTCACAAATGCCCGGAAAAACATTCCACATCTTTCTTGATACTTCACCATGTAACTTGGATACTCCGTTCGCCTTTCGGCTTAACCTCAACGCAGCAAGTGAATGATTAAAGATATTATCCTTTATTCCGGTTATCTTCCTTACTACATCCATTTTGAGGCCGGAAAAGAATCCTAAATTTTCAAGAAAATTAATATCATGTTTTTCGTTTCCTGCCTCTTCGGGCGTGTGTGTGGTAAACACCATCCGTTTCTTTAATTCAGGCAGTTTTTTATATTTCTGATATAAATAAAATGCAGCTGAAATTGCATGAGCCTCATTGAAATGATAAACATCCGGCTGATATTTGAGCTCATCCAGTAATTTCGCCCCCCCTATTCCCAAAACCATACACTGCGCTACCTTCATCGTAACATCTGCATCGTATAGTGAATAAGAAATAGCTCTCGCCTCTTCATCATTTCCGTCAGTATCGGTGGTCAGAAAAAACATTGGAGCGGTTTTAAAAACTTCCGGCGCCAGGTAATAGGCTCTTACCCAGACATCCTTTCCCAAAATCGGAATAGAAAAATGGATTCCTGTATCTTCCAGAAAGTGATAAATCTTCTCATGAAATTGTGGTTCCATACTATTATCTCTTTTCCGTCCCTGGTCATAATATCCATATTTCCACAACATACCTACGCCGGCGAGATTCTGATTTAAGGCATAAACACTTTTCATATGCGATCCTGCAAGGAAACCCAGACCACCTGAATATGTTTTTAAAGCCTGATCCAGAGCGAACTCCATGGAAAAGTAAACGACTGATTTTGTATAGTTTTTATCCGCTTTAAACGGATGCTGGAATGGCACAGAAAATGGCTGCTTCATCGAAGAGTGATTAAAATGAAAGATATTTTCTAATGATTGGCGTGCATTTTTTGATAATGCAAACGCAGTAAATCTTCACCGAAGTCGTTTGTTAAATCTCTTACAACGGTGTGAATATGGTTGCCGTTATTTTGGGTATTATCCAGCTCAATCAAAATCGTTGGTCCCTGGATGCGATAATAGTATCCTGCGCCCTCTTTAATTTGCGGCTCCATGTCTCCCATCCAAGCAAAATGTATGCCATTCAGCCCAGATTCCTTCAATTTAATCATTTGTTGATCTTTCAAAGTCACATGGTACCGGTCGAGATAAACAGAAATCAGACGAATAAAAAGCGCCTTTTGAGTGTTTGACATATCTTTCATCGCTATCCCCTCCGGTTTAAGCGTGATCAGATTATTTCTTTTGTTGGTGGTCAAAATTTCCCACGGCGCCTTCTCTGAAAGAATTATCGTTTTTTGCTGTTCAGGAGAAAAAGAATGCAGCAGCTCAAATGCAACATCCTGTTCGTCTTTCAAAATCCGTTTGCCTTTTTGAGGAACCTCAGCTAAAACTTTTCCCGGGTTTGATCCGAAAAAGCCAGGAGTAAAAGTGATGTTTTCGCCTGCAATTGTAAAATGAAGTGAGATATGGTGCCCCTCCATACGCCATCCCCATGGCTCCTTCGGTCCGGGCTTACCAAAAATCAGAAAGGAATAATTTTCGGGATCACGGTATGTATCTGTAGATGACTTATTTTCAATCACCCGAAGAACATTTTCAAGGTCCACGATAGCTGTAATTTTTTTGTAGCCGCCAACGCTCAAAACGGATTTTACCATCGCAAAAGCTTTCGCTTTCTGACCTTCGTTCATGTTTTTCAACGTCAATCCTTTCCGGGACCGCGGCACATAATTCCAGTCGAAACGAAGAGAATCAGCGAAAGTTACGCTGGCATTTTTCCTCTGTCCTGCGTCAAGACTTTTGATAAAATCTTCAACACATGCCGTCATATCAGCTATCAGCGCTTTTTGCTGCGCATTTACATTATTGGCAATAAAAAGAAGAAAAAGCAACAAACCTGGTTGAAAGAACCGGCGATTATTTTTCATAGTAGTTTGTTGATTGGAAAGAGTTTGCAATAAAAAAGAGCGGATCAATCTGATTATACTGTATCAGAATGATCCGCTCTTGTTCACTTCGATCTACCAAGTTTAATCCCGTAAAGTCAGATATTGTGCGCTGCAAATAAAACTTCCGTTCAGCAATGAAGGTTTGTTATATAAAAACGGCTCGCCTGAGAGCGTCGTCATTTGTCCTCCGCTCAATGTAAGAATTGCTTGTCCGGCGGCAGTATCCCATTCCATAGTCGGACCATGACGGAAATAGATATGCGCCGTTCCTTCCGCTACCAGACAAAACTTAATTGAACTGCCGATCGCAACATTTTTGACAACAGGGTATCTGGCAAGCACTTCTTTTTCGACATCGGACGCGTGAGAACGGCTGCCCACAGAAACCCAGTCTATACTATTTTTATCAACTTTTATATGTGATTTTATACCCTCCGAATCAATTTTCCAGCCGCCGGTCTCTTGATTAGCATAATACATAACATTGCTAACCGGAACATAAATAATTCCTAAAACGGGGACACGGTTTTTAATCAGCGCGATATTGATCGTAAATTCACCATTTCTGTTTATAAATTCTTTTGTTCCATCCAAAGGATCCACACACCAGAAATATTCCCAGGATTTTCGTTCTTCATACGAAATATCTCGCCCTTCTTCTGACAGGATTGGGATCTCAGGAGTAAATGTTTTTAACCTCTCAACAATCAGATTATTGGAAGCCTCATCAGCCAAAGTCAAAGGTGATTGGTCCGATTTAAATTTGACTTCTTCAAACTGCTTTTCATCGCCATATACATCCAGAACAACCTTTCCGGCATCCCTGGCTATTGATAGTAATTCTTCTATTTCCAGATGCATACAAAGATTAAATTGTGAATTAACAAGATTAATATGAAAATAATAAAGCTAATTAAATAATTTGATTTTAAAATCTAATTTTCGTCAGCATTGATTCCCAGCTTTGGTCTTGATTTTCAGTCGGCGAGCTGCCCGACGAAATCTTCTTCGTCTACATAATAATTCAGATTTTCTTTGGTGACGATATCAAGCGGAAGAAATTTAAGTGCCGGAATATTCTTTTTAAAAACCAGAAAATCAACCAGCAGACTTATCCCGAAATAACCTTGTCCCTTGGGATTTTGATTAATCAGAAAAGAAATAAATCCAGAATTCAGATAATCAAGATTCTTAGGAATAAGGTCATACCCTACAATTTTTATTTTTGTAGCGTTTCTCTTCTCAAGATAGTCAGCAATATCATAAGCTTTCGAAGTCGTTACGAAAATATGCTTTAAATCAGGAGTACTATCAATAAGATCATCCAGTTTTTTAGAAAAAGCTTTTGGATCTGCCCGATTCAGTTCAACCCGGATAATTTTGTATTGATTATCCGGATCGACCTGAGCAAAATAATACCGGAAACCGCTTTCCTTTTTTATAAGGTGGGCAGCATTGCTGATCTCTTCATCAATATGAGCAATCAGGATCGAACATGGTTCCGGCTGACCATAATGAAGCAACTTTGCTCCAAGCATTCCGCTCTGATATGAGTCTTGGCCAATATAACTAAGCGCTCCAAATTCAGTAATTTGGGTATTAAATACTATGAACGGAATTTTATCCCGACTCCATTTTTGAAAAAAAGGAAGAGTTTCCCGGTAAAAAATGGGCGAAAGTAAAATTCCATCAGGCTCAAATGTCGTCAGTTCGCTAGCCTTTTCAATGTAAGAATTAACGTCATAAGGATTAAAGACAAATTGCTTCACTGCTATTCCATACTGACGCAAATCTTTCTCAGCTTTTTCGATTCCCGATTTGGGAGCCTTCCAATAGGAATCAACTGTGTAATCCGGGATTAACGCGGCAATTTGATAAGTTTTGTTAGCCCCCAAAGCGCGAGCCATAAGATTCGGTTCATAATTACTCTCCTCAATAATTTGCAGAATACGCTCCTTAACTTTCTCAGAAACCTTTCCCCGATTATGCAAAACACGGTCTACGGTCCCGGTAGAAACTTCTGCTTTTAAGGCAATATCTTTGATTCTTATATTTCTGTTGTTCATGTATAAATTTTGAGGTCCTTATCGAATAATCCGTCAACGCCAATATCTTCAGATAGCAATAGAGCAATGAAAATCAGACTGTTGCATGAAATCCGATAGCAATTAATTCATCAGATTGGATTTACAAAGAAACTGCCTGCCGGAATATACTTGATCCGACAGGCAGTGAAAATATTTGTAATCTGACTTTTATTTCCCAAACAAGCGTGCCCAGAATCCCTTGGCCTTTGTTTTTGTTTCTTCGAAAGTTTCCGAAGCAGAATGTTTTAGTTCATCAATCTCTTCTGCGGCTTTGGCTTTTAATTCTGCCGCCTTGACTTGTGCCTCTGCTAATTTTTCTGCTGCAATTTCTTTCGCATCTTCCAATTTCTCAGAGGCAAGTTCTTTCGCGTCAGCAAATTTTTCAGCGGCGTCTTCTCTCAGATCAGCGAATTTTTCCGTTGCTTCTTCTTTCAATTCAGCAAATTTATCGGCAGCCTCTTCTTTCAAATGATCTGCTCTTCCCGACAGGTCAGAAATAATTTCCTCCGCCCTAACTTTTCCAGCAGCAATATTTAACTCAACTTCATTCTGCAACTGTTCTACCTTGCCTGAAAAACCAGATTTTATTTCTTCAACTTTCTCAGCGGCCACTTCCTTAACTTCTTCGGCTTTATCAACTACCTCTTCCTTAACTTCTGCAACCTTTTCCTGAGCAGCCTCTGTTTTTTCTGCGGCTTCCGTTTTCAATTCATCAACCTTGTACTCCGCATCTGCTTTGATATCGGCAACCTCTGATTTGACATCTTCAACTTTTTCCTCTGCAATTTCCTGTACCTCATCCACTTTTTCAGCAGCCGAATCTTTTGCCTCAGCAAAAGTTTCTTTGACATCTTCCAGTTTTTCCTGTCCGGTTGCTTTTAACTCATCCACTTTATCGCCCGCTTCCGCTTTCACATTATCAAATTTCTCAGAAGCAATTTCTTTGTATTCTTCAACTTTATCAACGGCTTCATCTTTCAAGTCAGTCGCTTCAGCTTTCACTTCCTCAACTTTCTCAGAAGCAGTTTCTTTGTATTCCTCAGCTTTGTCGGCAGCTTCATCTTTCAATTCAGCCGCCTCTGCTTTTACTTCTTCAATTTTATCCGAAGTCTCAGCCTTTACTTCTTCTACCTCCGTCTCAGCTCCAATCTCCACATCCTCTTTTATCTCCGAAATACCTTCGGCAGCTTCATCTTTAACTTCGATCGATTTGTCCTTAATGTCTTCAATTTTTTTATCCAACGACTCGTCTGCATCGGTTGGTTTAGGTTTTTCATTGTCTGCCATATGAGTGGATGATGTTTGGATGGAATAGATTAAAAGGTTGAACACGTAAGCTACAAAGGACTTATCAAGGTTGCAAGCAATAAGCATACCTTTTTACTAGGATAACCTTCTAGTGATCAATTTTTTAACGATTTCATAAAAGATGTCTGGCTGAAGCGTTCGCCAGTTGTCCAATTGTAGTGTTCCGCCAAAATTCAGATAATAATCAAGCCGGAAACGCTTCCATTCTTCCTCGACATGATCTCTAAAATTGACTGTGGCAATCCATCCGTCTTCAACATCATCAAACCATTCAGCATAATAGTCATCTTCCGCGCCATGAAAATTCATGACATTCTCACCTAACAGGATAAATTGATTAATTCCTTCCTCAATCAGAGGATCAACAACCTGCCGTTTAAAATACATAATGTCATTATGCAGCGTATCATTCCACTCACCAAAAAGTTCGATGATTACGAAATGCTTGTTGTAGTCGGCGTAAAGAATTTTGACATAAAGGGTTTCTGATCCGATATGATCCCAAAGCGGATGAATATAATATCCATAGATTGCATTCTCGTAATAGTCAAGATTGTAGGTCCGGCCATAAAACGGAGATTTTCGGTCACGGCTTGCCACATAATGCTTCTCCCAGTTGTAATAAGGCTCTATTTCCTGCATGTTTGTTTGTCGTTCAATGAAGTATGTTCAGGAATTAATCCTTTGAATTTAAAACAAAAAAGAGGTTTAAGGTGGTTCATGGATACAAAAAAAGAGAAGTCAACTTTTAAAAAGTCGACTTCTCTTTTGATTCAAAAATATTGATTATCTCAGCATTTTCCTGTTAGATCTCGCGAATCCAGATATTACGGAAACTTGTTGTGTTGTTGTGGTCCTGCAATTTGATCGGGCCTGCACCGTGCGGCGTAATGTTTGGCTGACCGATATAAGGCGTTGTTCCCTGAATTGCAGTATGGTTTTGAACAACTACCCCATTGTGAATTACAGTAATGTATGGAGGAATTGTCATTTGTCCGTCTTTGTTAAAATGCGGCGCTGTGTACACAACGTCGTAAGTCTGCCATTCGCCTGGTCCTACGGTCGCGTTTACCAATGGCATTGTTTGTTTGTAAATAGAACCTGCTTGTCCGTTTGAATACGTTGGGTTATTGTAGCTGTCAAGTACCTGAAGCTCATAAATTCCCTGCATGAAAATACCACTATTGCCACGTCCCTGACCACTTCCTTCAACTTTTGCAGGTGTACGCCATTCAATATGAAGCTGGTAATCTGTAAAATTTTTTTTAGTTTGAATATCTCCTTTTTTAGGTGCACAAGTTAAAGCTCCGTCTGCAACAGTCCATGGAGCAGCGCCTCCGCCTTCGTTTGCAGAAACCCACTGGTCAAGATTTTTTCCGTCGAATAATACAGTTGCATCCGAAGGGGCTGTAAATCCTGAAACTGCCGTGGAAGGCTTACCTGGAGTTATAACACGCGGAACCGGAGTCCATAATTCACTTGATTCAGGAGTTTGTTTTGAGGGCTGTAACTGTGCATGTGATGCAGCTGCTGTCAAAATACCAGCCACAATCATTGTAATTTTTTTCATAGATTATCAATCGATTTTTATTTGGAAATTATAAGGTTTAAACGATAATGATTTACTCATTCTTCCGGGAAAGCTACGAAATTCGTCCATTGAAATTTGGTAATAAACGTTAACTTTCAAGAGAGATTTCAAATTTACAGTTCTTGAATTGGATAATTAGCACAAATTTTAAAAATATAAATTGCTTACAAGTCTGCTAAAACGATTTATTTATACTTTTAACGTAAAGTTAATCTTTGACCTTCGCCTTTATGTCCCTATTTTTCTTAAAAACAGATAGCAAACCGACCTTGCGAAAACTGCTTTCCGCGGCTGTTATTTTCACATCGCTGAATGTTTCAGCCCAAAATACAAATGAGAATTTTGTACAGTATGCTCATCCATTAATTGGAACGGCAAAAATGGGACATACATATCCGGGAGCGACAGTTCCTTTCGGAATGGTCCAGTTATCGCCCGATACGGATACGCTGCCTTATGGTGTCAATGGGAAATATAATCCGGACGTTTATAAATTTTGCGCCGGGTATCAATATGATTCCAAAACGATTGTCGGTTTCAGCCACACGCATTTCAGCGGCACGGGACACTCCGATCTGGGTGATTTCCTGATTATGCCGACAACCGGAAAATTGCAGCTTAATCCTGGCACGGAAGACAAACCTGATAGCGGTTACCGTTCAGCCTTTTCACATAAAAATGAAGTTGCCGAGCCTTCCTATTATAAGGTAAAACTGGATGATCATAATATTACCGCCGAACTCACAGCCAGCAATCGCGTTGGTATGCATCAGTACACTTTTCCAAAAGCTGATGACGCACACGTTATTCTGGATTTGATGGCCGGACTTTATCAGTACGACAATAAAAATGTCTGGACTTTTGTCCGCGTTGAAAACGACACTTTGATCACCGGTTTCCGCCAGACGAATGGCTGGGCCAGAACGCGTACCGTTTATTTCGCGATGACTTTCAGTAAACCATTTAAAAATTATGGTACTAAAATTGATGATAATAACGTCTACAAAGGGTTCTGGAAAAAGTTCGATCAGGAACATAACTTCCCTGAAGTAGCCGGCAGAAACCTGAAAATGTATTTTGATTTCCAGACTGCTGAAAACGAAAAAATCAAAATCAAATTTGCCATTTCACCGGTTAGCACACAAGGTGCCTTAGCCAACATGAAAGCTGAAATTCCGCATTGGGACTTTGACCGAGTGAAGCAGGAAGGACAGGCACTTTGGAATAAAGAATTTAATAAAGTAGCTGTAAAAACAATCAGTGAAGACGACAAGGTGAATTTTTACACCGCGATGTATCATTCATTTTTAGGGCCAACGACATATATGGATGTGGATGGTTCTTACAAAGGTCTGGATATGAATATCTATAAAACGCAGGGCTCAACAAATTTCACAAGCTTCTCACTCTGGGATACTTACAGAACGCTGCACCCCCTTTTTAACGTCTTACAACCAGCCAGAAATGTGGATATGATCAAATCCATGATGGCGCATTACGACCAGAGTGTACATAAAATGCTGCCGGTATGGTCGCATTATGCCAATGAAAACTGGTGTATGATCGGGTATCATTCTGTGCCAGTTATCGCCGACGCAGTGATCAAGGGGAATGCTAATTTTGATGTTAACAAAGCCTTGGACGCATGCGTTACAACCGCAAGAAATAAATATTACGACGGTCTTAATTATTATATGGAAAAAGGGTACGTCCCGGATGATAAAAATACCTCGTCTGTTTCGAAAACTTTGGAATATGCGTATGACGACTGGTGCATCGCTCAAATGGCGAAGAAACTAGGACGTAATGATATTTACGAAGAATTTACCAAGCGCTCCGGTAATTACAAAAATGTCTATGATGCGTCGATCGGTTTTATGCGCCCGAAATTGGATGACGGCAGCTGGCGCAAAAATTTTGATCCGCTTGATACGCACGGACAAGGTTTCATTGAAGGGAATTCCTGGAATTACAGCCTATATGTACCTCAGGCACCGGCAGAAATGATCGAGCTGATGGGTGGCAAAAAGCGTTTTACAGCGCATCTGGATTCTCTTTTCAGTATGAATTTGCCGGATAAATATTTTGAAAATACAGAGGATATTTCCCGCGAAGGAATTATTGGAAATTATGTCCATGGAAATGAACCGTCGCATCACGTAGCTTACCTGTATAACTGGCTGGACCAGCCCTGGAAAACAGAAGACAAAATCCGGATGATCCTGAAAGCAATGTATAAATCTACCGTTGACGGATTGGGTGGAAATGATGATTTCGGACAAATGAGCGCCTGGTATATTTTTAGTTCTCTCGGCTTTTATCCGGTCGCGCCGGCTTCGGATCAGTATATTATTGGTAGTCCTGCTATACAAAATGCGAAGATTAATCTGGAAAACGGAAAAACTTTTGAGGTTGATGTAAAAGATCAGAGCGACAAAAACGTATACGTTCAAAAAATTGAATTGAACGGTAAAGTTTTGACCCGCAATTATATTACGCATTCTGAAATCATGGATGGCGGCCAGATCAGGTTTTATATGGGTGCTAAGCCAAATAAGAAAAGAGTATCAGCACAGGCGATTAGGAAATGATTGTGTATATTGCTTTCTGAATTTTTTATATAACGATAATGGAAATGAAAATTCATTGGAGTCTGCTGATTCTGATGAATTTTCATTTTTACTCCATTAATAACAAGTCTGATGCCGGCCAGTAAGATGAGCAAAAAACTATCCATTCGTGACATTGGGAAAGAATTAGGGATATCGATCACCACGGTATCGTTTATTTTGAATGGAAAAGCAAAAGAGAAAAGGATCAGTGAAGCGCTCACTGAAAAAGTATTAAAATTTGTAGAGGAAGTAAATTTCAAACCCAACATGATGGCTCAGGGATTGCGGACGGGAAAGTCCAAGATTATTTGCCTGATGGTGGAAGATATTTCAAATAACCTCCTTTTTGCACAAGTTGCGCGCCTTATTGAAGAAGAAGCTCATAACAGCGGATACAGAATAATTTATTGCAGTACCGATAACAAAAAGGAAAAAGCAATCGAGCTAATCCGGTTGTTCCGCGACCGTTCCATCGACGGCTATATTATCACACCTCCGGAAGGAATCGAAAAAGAAATCCAGTCACTATTAGACGAAGGTATACCTGTTGTTTTGATCGACCGGAATTTGCCTTCGCTGGATTGTAACCATGTTGTGATTGAGAATTTGAACAGTACAAACGAGGCCATAAACCACCTGATCAAAAACGGGTTTAAAAATATCGCTTTTGTGACGCTGGATTCTGATCAGATGCAAATGGCCGACCGTTTGGGAGGTTACCAAAAGGCGATAACCGAACATGGCTTGAACGCATATGTTAAAAAAGTGGGTTTTCACGACAGCAGCGAACAGAATGTAAATGAAATTGCCTCATTCCTCAAAGAAAATAAAAATATAGACGCCATATTTTTCTCAACAAATTACATCGGCGTTTGGGGATTACAAGCGATAAAAAGTCTAAATCTCAGGATACCAGATGATATAGCTGTTATATCCTTCGACGATCAGGATCTCTTCAAATTTTATAGTCCCTCAATAACCGTCGTCGCCCAGCCGGTTCCTGAAATTTCGAGTCATATCATCCGGTTAATGTTGAACGCCTTAGACGAAAAAGATAGTGAAATTCATAAAATCGTCTTGCCTGCGAAACTGATCGTGAGAGAATCATCTTCCCTTTAAAAAGCTTCAAAAATCCCGCAGACAAATATGTATTTTTAACATAACGTTTGCATGATACTAAGATAACATTTAACTTGGCGCCAGAATTGGAGTCAGGCGGCCACTTAGTGCTGTTCTTAGAAATATTCAGTTCTCATATCAAAAATCCCTACTATTTCTGTTTTAATTACTATTTATCAAAAATAAAACATTAAAAATTAGAAAATTGCTAAATCGATTTAGCGTTAAAGTTAAAATGTAATTTTTGGAATATTAAAAAACCAAGACAAGTTTGACTTACGCCTGAATCCGAAGCCTGTTCAAGTCTCAATCTAAAATTTTGTAACTGCATGACGATAAAAAATTCAAAATAAACCTAACAAAATACTAAAACGATTTAGCGCCTATTAATTATTCTTAAACACAATTAAGTTTCATGAAAAGAAAAGTACTGGTAAATCATTTCAGGCCGAGAAGTGGGAAATTCAGGATGTTATGCCTGGGTTCACTTTCCCTGGCATTATGCTTTTCCGCACCGGCAGCGCATGCAGGAAACGGGAAAAAATCGATTACTCCGCTGATTACAAAAACAATTTCCGCAGCCGAGATTGAGGTAAAAGGTAGAGTAGTGAGTGCGAAAGATAAATCCGGTCTTCCTGGTGTTTCTGTTATTTTGAAAGGAACACAGAAAGGGGTTACTACCGATGTTGAAGGAAATTATACGATCACAGTGAATGGTCCCGAGGATGTCCTGGTGTTTTCTTTTGTAGGAAGTATTACGCAGGAAGTTGCGGTCGGCAATAAATCTGTAATTGACGTTGACCTTGCTGAAAACTCAAAATTACTGGATGAAGTTGTCGTTGTTGGATACGGTACGCAGACAAGAGAAAGAACAACTTCTGCTATTGCCAATATAACTTCAGACAAATTCAACAGATCTGGTGCACGTAATGCGATGGACCTTATTCAGGGAAAAGTTGCCGGTTTGAACATTAACAGAAGCGGCTCAAATCCGAACTCAAGTGTATCCTTGCAGCTTCGCGGAGTAACTTCGCTAACCGGCGGTCTGGCTCCGCTTGTCGTTATTGACGGTATTCCGGGTGGTAATCTTGACCTTTTACAACAGGATGACGTTGAATCGATCAGTGTTTTGAAAGACGGTTCGGCAGCTGCTATTTATGGTACACGTGCTAATGGCGGGGTAATTTTGGTAACAACCAAAAAAGGTGCTTCCGGA
Source organism: Dyadobacter koreensis (assembly GCF_900108855.1). Taxonomy (GTDB): domain Bacteria; phylum Bacteroidota; class Bacteroidia; order Cytophagales; family Spirosomataceae; genus Dyadobacter; species Dyadobacter koreensis. The sequence goes on along the minus strand of NZ_FNXY01000002.1, from coordinate 39,996 downwards.
AGTGCAAAGTTTGATTATAATACATATTTCAGAAAAGAATACGTCCGCAACCGTGCAGATTTCATGACTGCTGCGCAGTATCGTGCTAAAATTGCTGACGGAACAATTCCTGCAAGTGCCGATTACGGCGCGACGACAGACGCATACGATGCTCTGATCAATCATGGAAATCTGAGCCAGAACCACAACCTAGCCATGTCCGGCGGCGGCAAAAATACAACTTACCGCGCAAGTCTTTATTATCAGGATTTACAGGGAATTGCCAAAGAAAACGGCCGTAAGCAATATGGTGGACGTTTGAGTATCATGCAAACGGGTTTGAAAGATCGTTTGACTGCACAAGTTAACCTGGCAACCAACTTCAACAAAGCCAACCTTTTGGGTGGTGAAGGATGGGAAGGCTCTTTGATCAGAAATCCTACCTTGTCTTTCTATAATCCGGATGGAACTTACTATTTCGAGCAGACAAGCAGAAATGAAGTCGCCCGTTTAAATCAGGAAAAAAATCGTCGCCAACAGCAAACGACTTCTGCGGATGCGAAAATGAGCCTTCAGATTTTGCCAGGCTTGCAAGCTTCGATCTTTGGAGCGGTGCAAAGAGATAGTTACATCGACGGAGTTTATCGTTCGTTGGCTTCTGAGTTTTCCAAAGAAAATGACGTTTATCCAAACGGGGGTTATGCTAGGAGATATACTTATCTAAAAAACAACTACACGGTTGAACCGACAATCTCCTTTGATAAGTCAATCGGTGCGAACCATACCATTAACGCCGTTGGTGGATACAGCTACCAATATGCGGTTGAAGAAAATTTCGAGGCTGTTAATTATGGTTTCGTAAATGATGTTTTTGAAGAAAATAATCTGGAAGCAGGAAACCAGCTGGTTGCCGGAAAAGCAACGATGTCCAGCGGAAAAGGCGATAATACCCTGATCGCATTTTTTGGACGTGCCAATTATTCGTTCATGGATAAATATTTAGTTTCTGTAATTCTCCGTCACGAAGGATCTTCGCGTTTCGGGGTGAACAACAAATGGGGAAATTTCCCGGCTGCTTCTGTCGGCTGGAACCTGAGTAAGGAGAAATTCATGGAAAACATCAAGTTTGTGAACAGCCTGAAACTGCGTGCCGGATTTGGGGTAACTGGTAATCAGGATATTGCAAACTATTCGTCTCTTGTGACTTTGGGAACCGGTGGTGTTTATATCAATCCTGACGGGCAATGGAGAGAAACTTACGGTCCGAACAGAAATCCGAATCCGAACTTGAAATGGGAACGCAAAAAAGAATATAACCTCGGGGTTGATTTCTCTGTATTGAATAAGAGATTAAGCGGATCGCTTGACGTGTTTAAACGCGTAACCAACGACTTGTTATATGAATATACTTCACAGCTTCCTCCGTTTGTTCGTGAAACAATTTATACCAACGTTGGATCGATTTCTAATAAAGGGGTTGAACTTACATTAAGTGGCGTTGCTGTAAAAACAAAAGATTTCAGCTGGAATATCGATGCGACAGGAAGTTTTGTGACCAACAGAGCGGATGATCTTTCAAATGATGTATTTAAAGTTGAAGCCATCGCCACAGGAGATATCGGCGGTTATGGTGCACTTGGACAAGCCATGCGCATCGAGCAAGGCGGAAAATTGGGGAACTTCTACGGAAAGCGTTTTGCAGGATTCACGGATGACGGAAAGTGGTTATTCTACAACCGCAATAACGAAAAAGTACGTTTCGATCAGATCAATAACTCAACCGATCCTAATGTATCGGATTTAGCGATTATCGGAAATGCGATTCCTAAATTCAATGCATCCCTGACCAACAACTTTGCATATAAAAACCTAAGCCTTCGCGTGTTTTTCAGAGGACGTTTTGACTACGATATCCTGAATACGATGGCGCTTTCTTATGCCAACAAAGTATCGCTTCCGAACAATGTTTTGAACAGCACATTTGGTAAGTATTCGCAATTGAATGATACCTATCAATATTCTGACTACTACCTTGAATCGGGAAGTTTTCTGAAACTTGACGAGATCACGCTTAGCTACAATTTCAATATCAAAGGCGATATTATCCGTTCGCTTCGCGTGTATGCGACAGGTTCGAACCTTGCCACATTTACTAAATACACCGGTAATGATCCTGACTTTGTCAATGACACAGGACTTGGAAAAGAAGAAGATGGTCAGCGCCGCCTGGGTATCGATGGCCGCAGTGCTTACCCAAACACCCGTTCATTCTTAGTAGGTCTTAGTTTCGGATTTTAATATTAATAAAAATGATAAATATTAAGAAAGCATTCAAAATTGCTGCAATGGCTTTGCCATTATTTGCAACAACGGCCTGTACTGATCTTGATGAAAATATTTATGATCAGCTGGTAACAGATAATTTTTACAATAATAAAAACGAAGTTATTTCGGCCGTGCTCCGTCCTTATACCCATGCAAACGCCTGGGCTACTCCGGGACAGGACGGCTGGTGGCGACTGAACGAACTTTCTGCTGATCAGCTTGCCTGGCCGGTGAAAGGTCGGCACGGACAAGATGGCGGTAAGTGGCTTCGCCTTCATTACCATACCTGGACTGCCGATGAAGATGCAGTTTGGGGCGCATGGAGACTGATGTGGTGGGGACTTGGTCTCTGTACCGACCCGATTGAAGCGCTTGAAGGCCGTACTTCAGCATCTATGGGAATTTCCGATACTGAAAAAGCAGCTTATGTTTCTGAATTGAAACTTTTACGCGCTTTCCATTACCTTAAAATCATGAGCTTGTTCGGTAATATCCCAACAGTTACAAAAGTTGGAGATCCTGTCAGCCCTCCTACGCAGCCTCGCGCTGAGGTTTTCAAGTTTATTGAGAAAGAAATCCTTGATAATATCAATGCAGCCCCAAAGCTTTCACAAGCTATGATTGGCCGTATGACGCAGGCAGGTGGTTATGCGATGTTGGTGGAACTATACCTGAATGCAGAAGCCTGGACAGGAACTGCGCGTTGGGATGATTGCGTTGCCGCAGCAAACAAGCTGATCAATGGTGAAGCAGGAGGCCTAAATGGCGCACCGGTTTTGGATGCTAACCTGACGGATACCTATAAACCAGCGAATTTCGAATCAAAGGAAATTCTTTTCCAACTTGCTTATGAATTTAAAAAAGCGACTTTCCAGCCACAATGGACAAGCGACTTTTACCATTTTCAGCAACGTTTTATTTATGGCGGTGCGCGTAACGGAAATGATGGTGTTGTGGTAATTCCAGGTGTATACACCACGTTCAAAGATACGGACAAGAGGAAAAAAGAATGGATTTTGGAAGGAACGCAGTATCAGTATGCTGATCCAACGAAACCGGTTTTGGCAACGGGTGGAAACGAATATGACAACCAGCCACTGGTTTTTGTTGACAATATCCGTAAAAACAAAACTTTACAGCCTGGCCAGGATCCAAATTCTTTGCCGTCCGATATGACGCAGGGTGAAGAAAACAGCGGCGTTCGTTTCAATAAGTATAAGTTGGGCGCACTTGAAGATCCTAATTACAATGGATGTGACTGGGCAATTTACCGTTTGTCGTGGGTGATGTTTGCGAAAGCGGAGGCCTTAATGCGTAAAAATGGCAAAGTTGCTACCGCAGAAGCTGTTGAACTGGTTAATCAGGTTAAACGACGTGCATATACTACTGATGCCTGGGCAACAGAAAAATATACGACCTCGACTTTAACAATGGATGAATTACTAGCGGAACGCGGTCGTGAATTTATTTTTGAAGGCTTCCGTCGCGATGACCTGATCCGTTTTGACAAATTCACAACAGGTAGCTGGTGGGATCATAAACCGACAGAATCATACAAGAAATTATTCCCGATCCCGCGCAGACAGATTACGCTTAATGCAAATCTGAAACAGAACGACGGATACAACTAAGAATTCATTATTCCTTTCGCTTGACTTTTCTTAAAATCCAACGCCGGTCCGCTCTCCGAACCGGCGTTGGATTTGTTAATTTCGCAAAACACTTATAATGAAAAACAAAACCTTTCCGAGTTTTCTTATTACTTCACTATAAGCGGATTAAAAAATGGATCAGAAAATTATATTCCGTTCAAAAGAAATGTGATTTTCCCGATTCTTATATCGTAATTTGTGCTCTTTTTATTTATAAACCAATTAAGCTTACGTAGAGTATGTTTAAACCTACCCGTTTCTTTTTTCAATTTATCGCCTGGGGTCTGGGTGTGATAGCTGTGCAAACATCTTTTGCACAGGAAGCTATCCCGCTGAACGACCTAAGCGGATTTACAAACAAAGCCGGCAATTGGAAGATTGTTGGCGACGCCTCTGTCGACATTAATAAAGTCAATGTTTTAAGCACTAAACCTGGTAAAGGAGTTTTAGCGTGTCTGCACGAAAAAGGCAAATACGGCCAGGAATATGAACTCGTATCAAATTTCAAGCATGGAGATCTTGACCTGGAACTGGATTTCATGCTGACAAAAGAGTCTAATTCCGGAATTTATCTTCAGGGAAATTATGAAGTCCAGCTTTTCGACAGCTGGGGTAAAAAAACCGCCAAATACAACGATAACGGAGGAATCTACGAGCGTTGGAATGATTCAAAACCGGAAGGTGAAAAAGGTTACGAAGGGTATGCTCCTCGTTTCAATGTTTCAAAAGCACCGGGTTTGTGGCAAAACATCAAGATTTCTTACCAGGCTCCCCGTTTCAACTCGGCTGGGAAGAAAATCTCAAATGCTGTCTTTTTGAAAATTGTTCTGAATGGTGTTACGATTCATGAAAATGTAGAAGTAAGCGGCCCGACACGTGGTGCTCTTACAGCAGAAGATGTAGCGTCAGGACCATTGCGTATCCAGGGGGATCATGGTTCGTTGGCTATCAAAAATATTATTATCAATAATTTTGACAAAAAGCCGGGAACGTTATCAGACCTGACTTATAAGACTTTTTACGGCACTTTCGCTTCCTCAGAAGATTTCCTTAAATCCAAACCTGCTGAAACTGGCAAAACGGATGCAATTACCTGGGAAATCCTGAAAGAAAACAACAACTACGCTTACGTTTATAACGGAAAATTCAATGCGGTTACGGCTGGTGAATACAATTTCAAATTGCAGGCTGCCGGAAAAGCGTATATCAAAATTGATGGTAAAAATGTATTGCCTGCTGAATCAAAAAACAATAATACTTTCCGCACGGGAAAAGTTGATTTGACAGCCGGAGCACATACAATTGAAATTTTCAACAGTAAAACAGAAGGTTATATGAGACCCGGCCTGGCTGTTTGGGTTTCTGGTCCCGGTTTCAGAGAAATATCTCTGAACACGGCAAGTTCTGTAACAACAGGCGGTGGCGTTGATCCGATTTTGATAACATCTCCGACTAACACGATCATGCGCAGCTTCATGGATTTCAAAAAAACACCAACGGCTAAAAACGTACGAATCGTTCATGCAATTTCTGTGGGAAGCCCTTCAAATATACATTACACGTATGACCTTGAAAAAGGTGCTGTTTTGCAAATCTGGCGTGGAGAATTCCTTGATGCAACGCCGATGTGGCATGAACGCGGCGATGGTTCATCCCGTCCGCGTGGAAGTGTGACGCTTCTAAACAACGAAATGTTTTTGGGGAAAGCAAGCGGACAATCAGCCTGGACTGCGGATACGACCGGAAGTGGTTTCCGTCAGAAAGGTTACTCTTTGGATGAAACGGACGCTCCTACTTTCAATTATATCGCTTTCGGTTCACCAGTATCTGACCATCTTTCGGTTGTTGACAACAAATATTTCGAACGCGAAGTGAAAGTTGCAAATCCGGTGAAAGATCTCGTTGCAAGAGTAGCAGAAGGAACGTCTATCGAAAAAGTCTCAGAAGGACTTTACGCGGTGAATAACAAATCTTACTTTATCCAGGTGGCTGACAAATCAGTAAAACCTGAGATCAGAAATGTTAACGGCCAGCAAGAACTGATCATTCCTGTGAAGAATGGTGGGGTTAAATATGCCATCTTATTCTAATTTAAAGTTACCCAAAGCTCCGGGCCTACGCTCAAAGCTATAAGCTGATACATAACAATGAAAAAAATTGCTCAGATAGCATTAATCATTTTGGCGGCCCTGCCGATGGCAAAAGCCCAGGAATCGCCGAAAGAAGAAGATTTTTACAAGATCGTGACGCCGCCGATTCCGGAAGGAATTGTGCTGGAAGTTGGTGGTCTGACCAGCCTGCCAAACGGATCACTGGGAATCTCGACACGTCGCGGAGATGTGTGGATCGTAGATAATCCGACCAGCCGTACGCCTTATTTTAGAAAATTCGCAACCGGTTTACATGAAGTTCTTGGTCTTGCTTATAAAGACGGAGTTCTATATTGTGCACAACGCGGCGAGCTTACAAAATTGATAGACAAGAACGGGGACGGAAAAGCAGATGTTTATGAAACTGTTTATTCATGGCCCTTATCAGGTCATTACCACGAATATTCTTTCGGACCAAAAGTGGCTCCGGACGGAAGTTTCTTTGTTAGTGGAAACGTAGCTTTCGGTGATGAAGAATGGTGGAGAGGCGAAAGCCGCGTACCTGGCCGCGGATGGATTTTCCGTATCACGCCAGAAGGGAAGTTTGAACCTTATGCAACAGGTGTTCGCTCTCCAGCCGGAATCAGTATGTTGAAAGGTGAACTTTGGTATACAGACAACCAGGGTGACTGGATGGGAACAGGTGGAATTTTCCCTGTAAAAAAAGGTGGTTTCATGGGTCACCCGGCAGGTTTGAAATGGGCTGAACTTCCAAATTCTCCTGTAAAATTAACTGAAAAACAATTTTTCGCTGAGCGTGATAACCGCCAGGAAAGAGATGAAAACAACCGTGCGATCAAACCGGAAAATACGCGTAACGAAGAACCTCAGTTCTTGTATCAGTTGAAAGAAAAATATGATATGGTACAGCTTCCGGCGGTATGGTTGCCTTATGGAGTTCACGGAGTTTCTACTTCTGAATTGATCATGGATGAAACCAACGGAGCTTTTGGTCCATTTGCAGGTCAGGTTTTCGTGGGAGACCAGGGACAAAGTAACATTATGCGTATCGTTCTTGAAAAAGTAAAAGGTGAATATCAGGGCGCTTCGATCGGATTCCGCAGCGGTTTCCAGTCAGGCGTTTTGCGTATGGCTTTTGATAAAGATGGTTCGATGTTCGTAGGTGAAACCAATCGCGGATGGGGTTCTGCAGGTGATGCAAATCAAGGTTTGCAGCGTCTTGTCTGGAATGGAAAAATGCCGTTTGAAATGTATACTGTGAAAGCAATGCCAGACGGTTTTGAAATTGAGTTCACAATGCCTGTTGATCGTAAATCAGCAGAAGATCTTGATTCTTACAAAGTGAGCAGCTACTTGTACAAGCACTATCCTGTGTACGGAAGTCCTCCGATCGATACAAAAGATGTGACTGTGAAAGGTGTGAAGTTATCAGAAGATGGCAAAAAAGTAAGAATTGTTCTGGACGGTATGCGCCAATATTTTGTACACAAAATTGAGCTGGCAGGCGTACGTGCTGAAAATAATTACTGGTCACTCGTTCACCCGGATGCTTACTACACTTTAAATAATATTCCTGACGGCGAAAAACTCAAAGCATCTGACTTGAAAACGACAAGATCAGGCAACGTTAAACCAGCGGAAGCTGCGCCGGTAAAAGAGCACGTTTCTCCGGATGGAAAAGGAAAAGCTCCAGCTCCGACGAAAACGGCAAAAGCGCCAACGTGGGAAGAAGTAAAACCACTTCTTGCAAAAAATACATGTCTGGCTTGCCACGCAATCGACAAGAAAGTAGTAGGGCCTGCCTATGCTGATGTTGCAAAACGCAAATACAGCAATGAAAAAATCGTTGAACTGATCTACGCTCCGAAACCAGAAAACTGGCCGGATTATTCAACTCCAATGGCGCCTATGCCACAGGTTCCGAAGGCTGAAGCAATGAAAATTGCTGCATGGATCAATTCATTGGCGAAGTAATTTTTTAATTTTTTCTTTTTTTGAAATCAGGCCGCTTCTTTTCAGAAGCGGCCTGATTTTTTTATTCACTCAAAATCAACCGTAAATGACAGCCATTGTTGAAGTTTCGAGAAATAAACTTTTTTTTTGCAAAATTGCGTTACTAACTAGTAATCATTGATTTCTCATCTATGTCCTCTTTACGTAACCGCGCGATTTCCAAGTCTGTAAAAGGCAAGGTACTACTGGGATTTCTGGTAGCATTTGTTGCCCTTGGCTCTTCGTGGGTTATTAGTAAACTCGCATTTGAAAACATGGTGGACAAACTTGAAGTGCTTTCAACACCAAATGAGAAATTAAGGATTGTCAATAAAGTCTTCAAGGATATTTTGCAGTTGGATCAATTACAGAACGCAAGGCCGACAATTGATAAACAGGATTCGATTAAACAGATATTTTTTAATCAATCCGCACAGCTCCAGAGCACTCTAGATACGTTAAGTTTTCTTTGCCGTGACAGTAAACTTCAGGTGAGCAGAATTGATTCTATGAAAATTCTGCTGATGGCCCGGGATAGCATTTACAGCGATTATGTGAAAGTACGTTCCAAGCTGGTTAATAATAAGGATCTTTCGGATGAGGTACACTCTATCTCAGGATTAATTACCACAAAAAAAAGAGCCAAACCGGACAGTACGATTATCACTACAGAAAGGCGTACCACCACTACCACAACATACACAGAACCCGTCGTCCCGACGGTTGTGCCCGAGGAAAAAAAAGGATTTCTAAATCGGGTTTTTGGTTCAAAAAAAACGAAGACTCCCGCGCCTGTACCCGTCCCTAAAATTATTAGAAAAGAAGAAGTAACGTCACACATTGATACACTTTCTGTCGCTCGGGAAGATAGCGTTATTGAAAAAGTTGAAGTCGCAGTTCAGGCCATTGAGAAGTCGCAGCGTATGCGTACAAATAAGTATGTCAGCCGTGAACAGGAGTTAACTACGGCAGGAAATGCTCTTGTAGGCCAGCTTCGAAATGTGATGCAGGAAGTGCAGGGAGAAGTTGTACGCCAGGTTAGTACTGATGGATTACAGGTACAAAATACAGTCGGCAACAGTATCAATCTGATCGAGTATGTCATGATCGGGTTTTTGTTCTTGACTGCTTTATTAGCTTATCTGATTTTTACGGATATTACAAAAAGCAATAAATACCGATACGAGCTGGAAGAAGCGAAAGAAGAAGCAGAATATCACAGCATGGCCAAACAGCGGTTTCTGTCCAACATGAGTCATGAAATCCGGACGCCTTTACAGTCCATTATCGGTTATACAGAGGCTTTGACAAAAGACGAAAAACCGAAAAAAGAAGATCTTGAAACGCTTCATTCCGCATCCGAACATTTGCTCTATCTTGTCAATGAAGTATTGGATTACAGCCGTATTATTTCTGATCAGTTTACCTTCGAAGAAAGGACGTTTGCCATCACACCACTACTGATCGAGGTAGTAAAAATGCTGCGTCCGACGGCTTCTGCTAAATCATTAAATTTGTCGTTAGATAATGGATTGGAGGCTGATACTTATTTGCTTGGTGATCCATTCCGCCTTCGGCAGATTTTATACAATCTTCTTACGAATGCTATAAAATTTACAGAAAGCGGCGAGGTAAGTCTGAGAACCAGCAGTGTAGAATTTGACGGAAAAATTTCAGTAAAATTCGAGATCACTGATACGGGAATCGGCTTGTCGAGAGAGCAGATGCAAAGGGTTTTTAATCAGTTTGAACAGGCTGATCCTTCAATTGCCAGGAGATTTGGCGGGAGCGGTTTGGGCTTAAGTATTGTTAAGGCGTTGGTGGACGGCATGGGCGGAGACATCAGGGTTTCGAGCCGGCTGGAAGAAGGTACCACTTTTACAGTTGACGTCCCATTTGAGAAAGCCAGTGCACCTTTGAATAAAACAGACGAATTAAAAGAAAAACAATATAATATTCACGGGAAGGTTTGGCTTGTTGACGATGATGCCTTCATTCTAAAATGGTGTGCATCGATCTTGGCCTCCAATAACATCCCGCATGAAAGTTTTTCATCCGCGGAGGAAGTTTTAAGTACCGAGTGGGATAATGATGTCACTGTGGTGCTAACAGATATGCGTATGCCGGGTATGAACGGCGGTGAATTATGTATGCGGCTGCGAAAAATTATTCCGTCATTTGTTAAAATATATGTGCTTACAGCACAAGCTTTACCGGAGGAGCAGGTAAAGTTAATGGAAATGGGCTTTGATGGAATTTTGATGAAACCTTTCCATTCCTATGAACTTCTTGATCTGCTCCAAACAACTTCCGATAATAACCCTGAGGCTGTGTCGGAAAATAATATCGTAGATGATTCCGGCGAGCCGGATCTGAGCGTTCTCCAAGAAATGACGTTTGGCGATGAAGCTCTTTTGAAAGAAATCCTGGAACAATTTGTGAAGGATACCCGATTTGATCTTGATAGGCTAAAACAGGTTATTGAAGAAAACAACAAAGAAAGTATCCCTGAAATCGCTCACAAATTATCGGGAAGGATTGGCCAGATCGGAGCTTCGGCTCTTTCTTCAACTTTCCGGCGATTTGAAGTTTCTCTTCGCGCTGATCCTGAAAGTATTTTAAGGGCTGAGTTAGAATCTGCCGTATCTCAGACAGATTCCCTTATTGAACATATTGATGAGAAAATCGTTTATTATTCGATATGATACTTTTCGATTTTATAATAGAGCGTTTTCCGGTCAATATTAAGTAATTTGGCGGCTTTGCTTTTGTTGTAGCGGACATCCTGCAAAACCTTCTCAATCATCTCCTTTTCATGCGTTTCCTGCAACAATTTAAGATCTGATCCCGTTGCGAGAGCAGGTTTTGCTGCTATATTTTCCATGGTTGTGATCATCTCCTGCGGTAGTGCTTTAAGGTCAGCAGTTTCTTCTTTCGAGAGCAATACCAGTCGTTTTATGACATTATTAAGCTCACGCAAGTTGCCAGGCCAATCATACTTCATGAAAATATCCATGACTTCTTTCGATAGCTGGCGGACATTTTTATCCAGTTCCTCATTAGCCTTGTCGACAAAATGCTGGATGAACACCCCAAGATCCTCCCCTCTGTCCCGAAGCGCAGGAACCTGAATTTTAAACTCATTCAAACGATGATATAAATCTTCCCTGAAATCTCCGTTGGAAGAAATTGTAAGCAGATCCTCGTTGGTCGCAGCGATAAGCCGAACATCAACTTTCACAGGCTGAGTGCTTCCAATTGGTACTACAATTCTCTCCTGTAATGCACGAAGAAGTTTTATTTGTACGTCATAGCCAAGGTTACCAATCTCATCTAAAAATAAAGTTCCACCATCTGCCGCCTCGAACTGACCGATTTTATCAGTTAATGCACCTGTAAAAGCTCCTTTTTTATGTCCGAAAAGTTCGCTGGCTGCCAGATCTTTCGACAAAGAGCCGCAATCAATAGCAACAAAAGGACCGTCCGCACGCTTGCTTAGTCTGTGAATAGATTTAGCAACGTGCTCTTTTCCCGTTCCACTTTCGCCTTGTATGATCACAGACATGTCTGTCGGTGCAACGAGACGAACGTATTCATAAAGCTGTTTAGAGATTTTACTATTCCCCTCTATAAAATCAAGCGATTGTTTTTCAGGCTTCCTGGAAGTCGTTTTGACCGAGACAGTTGTCTTCCGGTTTAAAGCTTCTTTCAAAACCATCAATAATTCTTCCGGATTGACCGGCTTGGTAATATAGTCAAATGCTCCGCTTTGCATCGCATTGACGGCCGTTCTGATATCATTAAAACTCGTCATAATCAGGGCGGGAGTCCTGTTCCCCTCCTCGCGCAAGGATTTTAAAAGATCGAGCGAATTTCCATCCGGAAGGCGATAATCCAGCATTAGTACTGCGAAATCATCAGAAGCACCAGCCTTTGAACGAATGGCATCCTTCGCACCGGCTATTGTTGAGCAAACCTGTACTTCATGGCCATGCTTACCAAGAAAGTTGCTTAGTAGTTTGGAAAATGTAGTATCGTCTTCAACAAGCAGCAAATGAGCCATAAGGGCAAAATAAGTTAGTGGTAAAAAAAATATTCGTAAGTTAACGATTTACGGGATTACAAAATTGCAAAATTTAACGCCAAAAAGCCGGAGAAATATCCGGCTTTTTGGCGTTAAATGATCAATTATTACTATTCTACCTTTCTGCCGTCTTTATCGAGGTTAATTTTTGCTGTTTCGCTACCTTTTTTTAGAGATATTTCGAAAAATTGAGTTTTATCTTCCTTCGTGATAATGAACGCTTCTGTGATCTCCCATCCTGCATAAACGTCAGTTGCCAGTGTCGTTTTTATTGGCTGCGGCAAATCTTCCGGTTTCACAGATACTTTATCCTGTAATATAAATTCTACAACTGGTTCGCTTGTAGAACAATTTGCGCTTAGGCTGCCAGTCGTCATAGCAAGTATAACCAAAGCGATCGCTATATTTTTCATAAAATTTTCCGTGTTTTAGTTCAAAGTAAAAATCTGTTCGCTAACATAGAAATGTTCAAAACCTATGCCAGCATATTAGAATTTCATGCAATTTTATGAAAATACAAATAAAAAATAATAATATAAAATTATTTCTACAAGATGAATCCTTTTTAACATATATCGGAAGGAAATTAAATCAAAGCAATTCATATAAGACTTGATTATCAGGATACTTGTAAATCTGACAGACTTGGAAAATATTTATTTTTTTTATTGTGGCATCTGATAAAAATCTAAAATATTTATATATTTACAGCGAAGAAATTAAGTATTAGCCCGTAGTACAAATATTACACAAGCGTACAGCTATTAGCTTAAACAATGTAAATAATATTTTCCGAACATAAATTTCATATCAATAGAACAACCTTTACTCAACGTTATATAAGTCTTTCTAAAAGGATGAGCAGCAATATGTATTTGCCTGTTCATCCTTTTTTATTTCAGTACTGCCACTCGCCTCGAATTTCGAATAGTCCGGCGTTATAAGGTACAATCCAGGATTGTAGTATGAGCACTTCTTCCCTTCGGAATACACTTCGTTCTACCGAAAAATAAATTCTGCTGTCATTCAAGAATTAATTTCCATAAAAAAGATAACTACTTATTGTAAATTGTAGAAATTTTACTATGTTTATGGTAGCATATTTTTTGTTACCGACATGTAACTTAAGCTAGCACATTTTTAGAAATCGATTTGCAAAATAGATTATGGAAAAAGTTTACGTTAGACCTATCAGATAATTAAGCTCATAATATTGGCTGGCCATAATTATCTGATTACAATACCTTACCCCACAGAAATTTGCCGTTTGTCAAATATTATTTCGGCTTAACAGTCTGGTCCATAGCTACTCAGCGAACGGTGTCTGCAATACTAGTATTGAACGTAATAAATCCTGTAATGAAAATCAGGGATTTAATATCGTTGACATGGAAACCAGTTCAAAAGATTGCACATATATTTCTCACCATACATAGTACATTTTTATGAAAAACACACCACTACTATTTTTCTTTCAGCCCACCGAGGCAATCGGCTGCACTCAGTCCGGAAACGGTGTATTAAAATCACCATTCCTCCATTGTTGTTCTCCGCCAGTCCATTTGGCTTAAACAACTTAAATCCCAAGTCATAAATTTCCTATAACAGGTTTGAAATCGATCAAACTATGGCTGGGAAAGGTATGTCCTGCTCATTCAAGAATTCTTTACTAAATATTTCTCACTATAAAATTTAAATTCATGAAAACTTCTATTTTAAATAGATGGCAGATCACGCTGTCTGAACAGTCCCCCGATCCCGTCGTTTTGCAGAGATTTCGACCAAAAAATGATGGGTATGCCACTCTTAATCTCGGATATTCTCAATCCGAATTTTCAACATTCAACACAATCACACTACAAACCCTTTAATTTGAATTGTCATGGTTTCACATATCCACAAAACGGTTTTTAGAAAAAACACGTTTGTTATCTGCTGTATAGCAGTTATATGCTATTTTGTTTCGAATTTTGAGGCTTTCGCCCAACAGGCCAACCTCCCGCTGAACCCAACTACTTCAACACCGTGGGTAAACGGATCATCACCGAGCTTTACCGTTACGCAAAACAGTACTTCACCTGGTCTGAGTACATGGAATGTCAGCTGTGGAGCTTTTTGTTCAGAAAATACGGCTCCAAGAGCAATTGACAATAACTTGTCGGATCCAGCACGCGGAACCATCGTTATCGGCGGTTCTCTCAGCATAGCAGTCGCCGACGCAAACACTTACCAGGCAGGAAACTTTGTAGGTTTTTTAATAAGAAACACCTCGCTGGTCGGCCTTTCCGTGCTGGGCGGAGTTACTATCAAAACATATCTCGGAAATACATTACGGGAAACCAGCACTTCATCAAGCTTATTAGGTCTTAGTTCGTCATTGGTTTCAGATGCAACGGAGGTTGGTATTTATACGACATTGACTTACAATCGGGTAGAAATTACCATCGACAGTCCACTTGGCGTCATTACTACATATGACATTTTTCATGCCGTGCAACGGGCTTATAAAGCGGGGCCTGCTTTAGTATGTAACACAGCAACTGCTGTAAATTATCCGGAATTTCCGGTAGTCGTTTCTCCTGCAAGATCAGTTACTGCTGGTCTTGGTACATTGACGAACTCCGCAAATGCAGTGGATGCAACCACTACAAATGCTGCAAGTTTATCTGTAACCGGAGTTGGAAGCGCTTCTCTTTCAATCAAAGATCAAATCACAGACTATCCTGCAAAAACATTCGCGGGATTCGATATAGAAAACACAGCTGTGCTTAATTTAGGGGTATTTAATAACATTACACTAAGGACATATCTTGACGGGACTCTTCAGGAAACAAAAACCTCCACAACAGGTTTGCTTTCCGTTGGATTGCTGAGCAGCTCAGGCAGACAGCGCGTTGGTTTTGTAAGTAGCCTTCCGTTTGATGAAATTCAGATCACAATTGCCGCCACTTTAAGCGTAAATCTTGGAGCAACCCTTGTTTATAATGCTGTTTTCCAGACTTTCTGCGATGGGGTTGCACTTTCTTGCAATACGCCGACTGCGCTTACAAGCCCAAGTTATCCTGTTATAATTAGCACGCCAAATACCGGTATCGCCGGAGCAGTTTGTGCTAATTGCCAGATTACAAACACTGGTAATTTAATTGATGGAGACCCTGCCAGTCACACCGATATTGTGTTAACTGCAGCAGTAGGTGTAAGTGGGTCCGTAGCGGTCAAAAGTGTTGAGCAATCTTACCCGGCCGGAACATTTACAGGTTTTGACATCAACACCCCGAGCATAATAGGGGTAAATGCACTAAGTGGATTACGTATTCAAACGTACTTAAATGGTGTTGCTACAAGTGACGTCTATGGCAACGGAAGTCTGTTATCCGTTGGAGCACCTCTTTTAAGCGGGTCAGGCAGACAAACTATAGGTTTTGTTGCGACGCAAGAATTTGACGAGGTTAAGCTAACTGTTGACCAGACTGCCGGGTTGACTGTTGGTACAACCGAGGTTTATGGGGCAATATTTACTACTTTCTGTGCCGGAACTCCATTGGCATGTAACACACTAACCACTGTCACTAATCCAAGTTCTCCTGTTTATATTGATGGAAAAAATACGGGAATAACTTCACCGGCGTGTGTTGCGTGTACCATTAATAATTCCGGAAATGTGATTGACAGCGATCTTAATAACGCAGCAACAATTGTGTTGACGGCGGGTGTTGCAAGCTCTGCGACTTTTGCGGTAGGAGATGCGATTAATACATACAACGCCAATTCTTTTGCAGGATTTGATGTAGAAACTACTACCTTACTTTCCGCAGGCGCCCTGAGCAGCGCTACGATATCACTTTATAATAATGGAAGCCTGGTGCAAACCGGAACAGGGAATGCGCTTATCGTCGGCGCAGGTACTTCCCTGCTAACCGGATCCAGCCGCCAGATTGTAGGAATCGTAGCAAACCAAGCTTACGATGAAGTAAAAATTACCTTTACGCAGCTGGTTGGCGCAGATCTGGGTAACATAAAAATTTATGGAGCCATTTTTGATAGATTATGCCAGGGAACAATTGCCTGCAATAACAGTTACCTACTCACGCAACCAGAATTCCCGGTCGTTATCGACGCTGAAAAAACTGGTATTTCCGGAGTGGCATGTGTAGGTTGCTCGGTACGCGATCCATGGAATGTAATATCTTCAAGCAACTCTGACTTCTCCCGGGTGACATTGGTAGCCAATGTTGGAGCTTCCGCTGCAATCTCAGTAGTCGATCCAATTTCAACTTATCCTATTGGTACTGCTGCCGGATTTGTAATCAGGAATGTTAACAGCATTGCACAATTGGATCTTCTGAATTCTATTACCCTTGAGACTTATAACAACGGCGTTTTGCAGGAGTCAAGAGCGGGTTCTACGCTGCTTAATCTTGAATTGTTAAACATAATTACGGTTGGTGTTGGTACTCAGATTAATCCAAGTTTTATTACTACCCAGCCTTTTGATGAAGTAAGAATCGTCTTCTCATCTCTTGCTAGCGTAATTAATGTTGTTGATGTATTTGGTGCATTTATTGATACCAGAACTTCAATTGGTGGTGGTGCTTTGAGTTGTAATGCGATAAAAAATCCTGACTTTTCGGCGACACAGATAAATGTTCCTGTTTCCGCAAGTGTTTCGACCAACGATGTTTTACCGGCAGGAAGTACATATGGACCGTCGGCCACGGCAGCCCCGGGGAATCCATCAGGTGCCACCTTGGTATTGAACACAAACGGCACTTACACGTTCACAGCTACTACGAAGGGGATTTATAGCTACGATGTACCAGTTTGTATCCCTGAAACTCCTTGCACAAATGTACCGTTAGTGATAACAGTTAAAGACCCGGTTGTAAATACCAATATCCCATTTGCTAATTTTGACATTGCTCTTGTAACCGGTGCCGCTACTTCGCCCGGGCAAGTGGTAATAAATGTCAGAGCTAATGATGGAGTTGGAAACAAAAGCGGTGTATTAGGAAATCCTACGCCTTCCACACCTTCGCATGGGACAGCATCCGTATCAGGCGGTAACATCGTTTATACGCCTAACGCAGGATATTATGGCCCCGATATGTTCACGTATTCGGTTTGCGAAAGTCCATCAGGCTTATGTACAAGCACAACGGTTTATATCTCCGTGAGAGAACCTAACGCCGCGAACGCTACATCTGCTACAGACGATTATATAAATTCTGAAATCGGTATTACTTCCACAGGCAACGTGTCTGTTAATGATATAGATCCTAATGGAAATGATAAATTGGTATCACCTCAATCTATCACGGATAATACTGGTACCTTCACACTGTTGTCTGACGGAAGTTTCACCTTCGTTCCCGCATCCGGATTTAGCGGTCCGAAAAACTTCTCTTATACGACGTGTGACAATGGTACACCATCTGCCTGTGCTACTGCGACGCTACATTTACTTGTAGACCCAACGAGTCCACTTCCAGTAACGCTTACCACATTCACTGTTGCAAAAGAAGGTGAAGCTGCCTTGCTGAACTGGGCCACAACCTCAGAAACAAACAGTGACCGTTTTGAAATCGAAAGAAGCCAAAATGGTAAGCAGTGGGGTGTAATCGGTACTAAAAAATCAAATGGAGAAAGTACATCAATCAAAACTTACAACTTTGTTGATAGCGAACCTCTTAATGGAGAAAACTTGTACCGTCTGAAAATGGTGGACCTTGATGGAACATTCGCATATAGCCGTATAGAATCTATCTCCTTCGAAGGGTTAGCTGCCTCTTTCTATCCTAACCCGGTAGCTGAAAAGCTTATCATTAAGTCGAATGATTTCAATAAGGTAAAAAGTGTAATGATTTTTGATGCAAGTGGTAGAACTGTTTATCAGTCGCTCACCGTACCAAGCAGAGAAATCAATGTTGAGAACTTATCTTCCGGTATTTACCTTGTTCAGATGGTTCGTACGAATGGAACAGTTGTCACAAGTAAAATAGTGAAGCAATAGCTTTCAATATTACTATATAAAACAAAAATGCCCTGGAAATTGATTCCAGGGCATTTTTGTTTTGTATAGTAATCAAAGCATTTAATAAGACAGATATTAAATAATAAATAATTACACGTTTTTTCTGATACATCGATCTAAAGCATTTTTCCAGGCGTAGGTTTTTCAAATACTCTTTTCGATGGGCGAAAAGAAAATCGTAACCTTTAATTGCTATGATCAATAATAACATTTCACAGAAAGATTCCGATACCAAGAAAGGCGACGAATCCGTTTTGAACAGACGACTATTCTTACGTTCAGCTGGTATTGCAACAGCAGTTGGAACGCTCGCTATCGGCGCATGTAAAGATGACGACGATGATATGACACCTTCGACTGGAACTACCGTTGATTTGGGTAGAGACGATGTAGGTATTTTAAATTACGCTTACGCTCTGGAACAACTTGAAGCGGCATTTTATGAGCAGGTTGTAAAAACACCATATACGGGGATCACTGCAGCAGAAACTGCAATTCTTACCGACATTCGTGATCACGAAATTATCCACAGAGATTTCTTTAAGGCAGCACTTACAGCAGCTGCACCAACACAGATCATCCCGTCTTTGGAAGTTGATTTTTCTTCCATTGATTTTACCAACCGTGCGAAAGTACTGGGCGCTGCAAAACTTTTTGAAGATACCGGAGTTGCGGCTTATAACGGTGCAGGAAAATTCATCAAGAATGCAACATATCTGACATTGGCCGGAAAAATTGTTTCGGTTGAAGCTCGTCACGCAGCAGCAATCAGCGATTTGATAACACCTAAAACTGCTGATTTTGCAAGTGATACGCAGATTGACACAAACGGATTAGATAAAGCAACTCCATCAGCTACGATTCTTGCAGCTGTTCAGCCTTATCTTAAAACGAAGATCAGCGGTGCTAATCTACCTAAATAATTTCCCAACAGACTTCAACTTTTGACCGATATGGACATTTTCAAAATAGTAGACGAAATTCAAAAAATAGATGGTGACGCAATGGGCCGCCTGGAACATGCAACCCGCCGTCATTTTATGAGCAAAATAGGAAGTAAACTTGCAGCTGTGGCTGTTCCCACAGTTTTTGCTTCCATTGTTAACAAGGCTTATGCACAGTCAGCAGGAGCTATTGATATCTTAAACTTTGCGCTTACGCTGGAATATCTGGAAGATGATTTCTACAAGCAGGCAAACGGCACTGCTAACCTGATTCCTGCAGCCGATAAAGTAATTTTCACTCAGATTGGTAAACACGAAACACAGCACGTAGCATTCTTGAAAGGTGCGCTTGGAACAAAGGCCGTTGCAAAACCTACTTTTGATTTTACAGGAAAAGGTGCTTTTGCTTCTGTTTTTACAGATTACAATACGTTCCTTACCGTTTCACACGCCCTGGAAGATACCGGAGTCAGAGCTTACAAAGGACAAGCTGGTGGTTTGATGGCTGATCCTGCTCTATTGGAATATGCTTTACAAGTTCACTCCGTAGAAGCAAGACATGCTTCAATCGTACGTAAATTGCTTGGTGCTGCTACTGGAAATGCTTCAATTAAGTCTTGGATAACCGGAAACGCCGGAGCTCCTGCGGCAGTTTACGCTGGCGAAGACAATAAAACACAAGGCGGTGTAGATTTGACAGGTCTTGCAGGAAAATCAGACGCTGCGATTACTGAAGCATTTGACGAACCGCTTACAAAAGAACAAGTACTTGCTATTGCAGGGCTGTTCCTATAAAATACAGGTAACTGAATGAATGAGCAATAACCCACCCTGTTGAACCTATACATACACGACTAGTGCAAGTGAAGTTCAAAATCAGTGTTCACACGCTATAATTCAGAGAAAAAAAAAGGTTGTCCTTCACATAGGATGACCTTTTTTTATTGTTAAATTCAGTAAGTTTGAACTTCTGACAACTTTGTTAATAAGGTTTTCTGAACAAAGCCGTTATAATTGTTTTAAGCTGAACCCCATATTATGAAGTACCTTTTTGATAGACGCGGTTTTCTAAAAAAATCAAGTCTTGCTGCAATTGTTGCCTCCCTTGGAAGCGAAATTGTTTTTGCCGAACATCTTCCAAAAAACTACATTCCAGTTGCTTTCGGTGAAAAAGATGCTCTGAAAGGTAAAAATGCAAACCTGATCGTCCAGGGAGACCGCCCATGGAATGTCGAATCGCCTCTTGATTTGCTGGATGACCGTGTTACGCCTGTTGACAAAATGTTTATTCGTAACAATGGCTTGATTCCTGAAACTATCGACGTAAAAACGTGGACACTAACCATTGACGGTGAGTCAGTAAAAGCGCCAAAGACTTATACACTGGACGATTTAAAGAAAAAATTCAAACACTATACCTATCAATTGACGCTTGAATGTGGCGGAAACGGTCGCTCAGGATATTTCCCTGCTGCTTCCGGAAACCAATGGGGCCAAGGTGCTGTACATTGTTCAGAATGGACCGGCGTCAGATTAAAAGATATTCTTGCTGATGTGGGCGTAAAAAGTGACGCAGTTTATATTGGATATCATGGAAAAGATCAGCATTTAAGTAAAGATCCAAAAAAAGAAGCTATTTCAAGAGGTGTTCCCATTTCAAAGGCAATGGAAGACGAAACATTGGTAGCCTGGCAGTTGAATGGAAAAGATATACCTGAATTTCATGGATTTCCGTTAAGGTTGGTTATCGGCGGTTGGCCTGCTTCTGTTTCAGGAAAATGGCTGAGCGGAATTTCGGTTCGTAATAAGGTGCATGACGGAGCAAAAATGGAGGGACACAGCTATAAGATGCCGAAAAGTCCTGTCCCGCCAGGAACTGAAATTCCGACAACTGAGGAATATTACAAAATCATCGAATCAATGCCGGTGAAATCGTTAATAACATTTCCTAAAACAGGCGCTACAATAACTGCAAATGACGTTCTGCCTCTTCGCGGACATGCCTGGGCGGGGGATCTCGCTGTAAAAAAAGTGGAAGTTTCAATCGATTTCGGCGCGACCTGGCAGGATTGCAAGCTGGAAGGCCCAGTAAACCGTCTGGCCTGGCAGCATTGGAATACGAGCATTAAATTTCCGGTAAAAGGTTATTATGAAGTTTGGGTCCGTGCAACAGATACCAAAGGAGTTTCACAACCGATGGTCATTCCAGCCTGGAATCCGGGCGGATATTTGAACAATGCCTGTGAGAGAATTGCCGTTAAAGTAGGATAATCTGTTTCAAAAAATAAGATATAAATGAGAATTAAAGTAACCCTCATCGTTTTTTTGGGACTTGGAATTGTATTAAGCTCTTTCCGTCCGGAAACGGAAAGTAATATTAAATTTTCCTCGAACGACTTTTCATTGATCTCGACAAATACATTTGCGTCGGATACGACCAAACTGGATAAGGAAACCGGGCTTGTGGTGGATGAAAATTTATACATGGTCAAAGCACAGTGCACGGGCTGTCACTCTACAAAACTGATCAGTGCAAATCATTTCACCAGAGATGGCTGGAAGCAGAAGATCCGCTGGATGCAGGCAAACCACAATCTTTGGGATTTAGGGGAAACAGAAAAACAAGTTCTGGATTATCTGGAGAAAAACTATGCACCTCAGCAAATGGTTTCACGACGCGCGCCTTTGAAAGATATCAAATGGTATGATCTGAAATTGAAATAATAAGTTTCAGTCAGCGAAGTATTCTTACCTTTGCCCTCCAACTTATTAAGAATAAATGCGCGTGCCGAGTCTCAGAAATTCAAATTACAGATTATTAGTCCATTACCTTATTGCCCTTTCCCTGCTCCCGGGATTGCTTTCTTTAAAACAGAAAAACCAGCCCGGCGACAAGTATAAAGGAATCGTAAAATCCAGTACTTTACCTAATCCACTTAAGGCAGAAGTGATCGGCATCCAGGACGGAGACACGATTGAGTTGAAGTTTATTTTCGATGGAAAAAAAGCAGGTCTTCGTCAGGGCAAAGCGGTCAGAATTCGTTTTTTGCATATCAATTCCCCGGAGAGAGGAAAGCCGTTTTATAAAGTTGCCAAACAGTACACGTCTGAAAAATGTTTTGGTAAAATTGTAACGATAAAACATAACGGTGAATTTGACCGATATGGCCGGTTGTTAGGAGAAGTAGTTTTACCAAACGGCTCGGTTCTTAACAAGGAACTGGTGCAAAGAGGGTTGGCTATTCATTTCAAAAAATATTCGACAAGCCAGGAATATGCCAATCTCGAAATCAGCGCACAAAAGAAAAAACTGGGAATCTGGAGTCTTCAGTAATTTTTAGTTTAGTATAAAATAAGATTATGAGTTCAGCAGCCCTTTTTCAGATATTATATCAAAACGACGTTCTTTTTCACATCCCGGGAGAAATTCTTACTCCTTCCCGGGAGGCGGAAAACGTTCACGAAAATCGTGATACTCCTGAACCGATGGTTGTAAAAAATGAACCACCAGCGCTTAAACAAACAGTTACGATTCCGGCAGCGAACATTACCAAACCAGTTGAGCAAGCGGCCATGCCTGTCATTCCACAAGCTAAATTCCCTGTTTTAAGTCACAAAGTTCTGATACTTATTGATGAACCAAAACAACGGGAAATGCTCGTTTCGGAAGCACTGTTTTTGGATAATGTTTTGAAAGCAGTTGGTCATTCTTCCGAAAACTCGGATATTCTCAATTTTAGTTTTCTTTCAGGCCCGGATGCCCGGAGTGTTCTTTCCGAAAAACGCATTAATTATTTCATCACGTTCGGCGTTCCGTTGATAAAGCTTCAGCTTGATCTTTTACTCCCACCCTACACGCCGAAACAAGTGGAAGGAATCTGGTTTTTGCTAACCGATCCTTTGGCTGTAATCGAAGCAGACCGTGATTTGAAGAAAAAATTATGGATTGCACTAAAACAAATGTTCTTAAAGTCTTAACGGAGAACATTCTACTTACTAAAAATTACCGGCCATCACAATAATATTGGCAATAAGTCAGTTTTGATGGATACTTGCAGGCTTAACCATGAAAAATTTATGGGAAAATTCACTGAACGTATCACAAGCTGGCTCCGTTCTTCGAGGAACGACGAAGACAATTTTTACGACGACGAAACTGAATCACAAACAGAAGCTCCCTCCGGCTTCAAAGACACCATGCCTCAAAGTAACACAAATTCACCTGTCTCTTATCCGGCAGCATTTAAAAACAATATATCCCAGTCAGAAAAAAATCCTGTTCAGATAATACGCACCGAAGTAACTATTCCTTACTGGCTGGAAGACGAGGATACACTTCGTGACGAAGGCGTCCTTTTTGGATTATCAGAATCGGACCCGACAGAAAAAACGGATATTATTCATAAGTATTTTTCACATCTGGCGGCGGAACATCTGAGCAGTATCGAGCAGCATAATGAACATATTCAGGAATTGAATTTATTCATCGGGCACAAAAATAACCGTCTCGAAGAGCTTGATGAAAAACTTAAAAATCTGGTGGCTTCGAAACCTGGTGGCGAACACCATTTACCACGTACATTAATTGGATTATCTCTCTCCGTGGCGATGTGTGTCGGCAACTTTTTTCTGATCAAAGAATCGTTAAAACCTGCTTTTGCTGAAAGTTCATGGATAGCCCTGGGCGTCTTTTTAGCAGGTATGTTCAGCTTGTTTGGAAGAATTTCTATGTTTCATGATACGGAGTCGCGCGTTTCGTGGCGGGCGCTTTTAGAAGAAATTGGTCTGCCGTTTGCAGCGGCGCTTTTTGTTTTTGCCAACGCATTACCGTATCAGGGAACCTGGCAGGCAACCGCACTTTTTGTATTCGTTTTTTTCCTCTTTCTTTTTGCCGGAAAATTGTTGCTCAGCAATGTTACTGTTTTGAGAAATGACTTGCTTGCCCTTTTCAATATCAACCGCGATCGACGAGAATTTGTAGAAAACTCCGCAAACTGGGAAAATGAAATCCAGATTTTACGAGCAGAAATTGATGAATTACGCGTCAAAAAGTGGCAGGTTCTACGCGAACAAGGTCAGGCCGAAACCGAGCGTGACCGTATTTACGCAAGACGCGATATGTTGATCAAACTCTTTGAAAGCGAGTTTTTTCTGGCAAGACGGATGAAAAATCAGTTGACCAAACAACAATTGCAGGAGATCAGAAAAAGTGCGGAATAATTTTTTTGAATCTCACACTCTGTGTTATAAAACCTTACAAGTTATGGACGAACAAAACAGCGACTATCAACATGGCTATACCAGCGGTCTTGAAGGATTAGACCGCCAGGTTTATGAAGCATATTTGTCGAGTAATGTCAGCCACGATTGGGTGCTGGACCGCCTGAATCAAAAACGTGCTGAACTTGATGCTATTAAAAATAAAAGACAGGAAACAATCAGTGTCCATAAGCAGTCTTACGACAAGCTTCAGGATCAGGTGATGGGCGTAAACCAAAGCGCGAAAAAAATTAAAGATCTCGATACTTCTGTCTGGAATATTGGCCAGCAGACTGAAAAGCTGCAAGAGAAAAGAACCGAGTCAGCCCCCAATTATTCATTAGTTGCCGGTCTGATTTTCCTCGTTGCAGGTATTTCCTTTATTGCTGGTGACCTTATCATTTCTCATGAAATCGTTGCATATGCATTAAACATTCGTAACCCGAATGAGGCATGGGCTTTTGCTATCGGTCTGGCGATGTTATCCGTTTTGTTGAAACCGGCTTATGACCGGTTAATTGAAGAGCCGTATCAAAAAGAGGGTACAGAAAAAGCTAGAAACCGCTATGCCCGGTTCAAACTAATCCTGTCAATTTTCGCAATTGTAACTTTGATCGTATTAGGTTGGTTTCGATATGAAGCATACCGCACAGATAAATTAAAGGAAGCCATCAATAAATCGGTGAAAGGCTTGCAATTAAATGCTGTCGATCCAATGACCGGCGCACCTATCAACAGTCCTGAGCTCACCAATAAAATTGAGCAGGCACTTCGGAATTCTGATCAGCTAAACCTTGATCTGGTAAATAGTCCCTGGGCACTCCTGTCTTTCGTTTTGAGTGGAGTTCTTTTTGCCATCGCCGGTGCAATTTCGCTTGGTATGGCTTTGCCTGTACTGCAAGGTTTTTGGATGCGCTGGCTGCAAATTGATCCCAAATTATGGAGATTAAGAAGACGCAGGAAAAAAATCGAAAAACAACTGGATGAATTGCAGGAAACACTGACTCAGCAGCTTGCACAGAAAAGTATTCTCGAAAACGACCTGGCAGTATTACCTACCTGGGAAGAATTAAAACAGGAGGAAGCTGATATACGTACTGAAATCGAAAACCTGGAAGAAGAACGGAAACTTGCATTGACTGATAGCCGTATACAGTCGTTTGGAGACGGTTATGCACACGGACAAGTAACAAGAGATATCATGACCGAGGAAGAATATGAACATTGGAGAAATGGTCATATGACGGTATCGAATCTTGCCTTACGTGCAAAAACAAATCCATCCGACAGAGCTGTTACTCGTTCCAAAAATTCTGGAATGCGCCCTCATCAGGCCATACGGAAAGCGATTTCAGACCAGCTCGATGAGAACAATTCATTGTGATTTTCGTAAATTCGGCTTTGATTTGACTATTTAACTTAAAAATGCTTCAAAGCCCTCGTTTAGATATTGTTCCGTGTGACGACACACTTTTTGATGCGATAAGAATGGGCAATAACGTCCTGGGTCGTGTAATGGGTGTAAATGTTCCAAAAAAATGGACTGAATTTCGTGATACTTTTACGCCTTCCTATCATCGTTGGAAGGCTCACCCACCACTTCGTCTCTGGTGGGTTTATTTAATTATATACAAACCGGGTAATATTTTAATTGGCTCCTGTGGCTACAAAGGAGAGCCGGACTCTAATGGAATGGTTGAGATTGGCTATGAAATTATGCCCTCCTATCGCTCCATGGGCCTTGGTACGGAAACCGCCCGCGCGCTATTAGAACATGCTTTCTCACAAAGCGGAGTTTTAAAGGTGTTGGCACATACATTGGCAGAAGAAAATGCTTCCGGACATATTCTTGAAAAGCTCGGCTTTGAAAGAACGGACGATGTCAACGATCCGGACGAAGGCCCGCTCTGGCGCTGGGAAATTTCAAAACGATAAACTATTGTTGCTTTATATTACTTCGCCGCAAATATGACGTTTAAAGAGTAAGTGAAAAATAATTGGACAGATTCAATATTATTTTGTCTCAATTGTTTAACTTAAATTTTAAAGAGCGACATTATCAACTTTTGAGACAGAACGCATGATTGCCATATCCAAAGAAACATATCCCTGGCTAAAGTTTTACACGCCGGGAGTGCCGTATGAAATCGACCCGGATGCTTATTCATCGTTGATCGAATTGATGGAGACCGGTTTCAGGTTATATAAGGACAGGCCGGCATATGCAAATATGGGCAAGGAACTCAGTTTTGGAAAATTGGAAGAGCTCTCGAGGAATTTCGCTGCCTATCTTCAAAGTCTGGGTTTAAGAAAAGGTGACTGCATTGCAATTCAGATGCCTAATCTGCTCCAGTACCCGATAGCGATGTTCGGTGCATTACGCGCGGGACTTGTGGTTGTTAATACCAATCCGTTATATACGCCACGGGAAATGCAGCATCAGTTTAAGGATTCAGGAGTGAAAGCGATCGTTATTCTCGCAAATTTTGCTTCTCATCTCGAAAAAATTATTGCTAATACGGAGATCAAACATGTGATAATCACTCAAATTGGAGACATGCTTGGATTTCCTAAAAAGCAGATTGTTAATGCTGTCGTTAAATACGTAAAAAAAATGGTCCCTGCGTATCACATTCAGGGCCCGATTGCGTTCAGTGAGGCAATTTCACTTGGGTCAGGTCTTACGTATGAAAAACCGGTAGTTTCTAATATTGATATAGCTTTCATACAATATACGGGTGGAACAACGGGCGTTTCAAAAGGTGCATTACTTACCCATCGCAATCTTATTGCAAACGTAGAAGCGAACAGTGCCTGGCTGAAACCGATTATGACCGACATGGACGCGCCGGTTTTCGTAGCAGCTCTTCCGTTATATCACGTTTATGCGCTTACTGTTAACGCATTGTCAGGAGTCAAAACTGGTGCAATGAACATTCTGATCACTAACCCACGTGATATGAATGCTTTTATAGCCGATTTAAAAAAATATAAAATAAACGTTTTCACGGGTGTCAACACCATGTTCAATGGTCTGATGAATAACCCTAATTTCGGCCAAGTCGATTTTAGTCAGTTGCGGGCAACTTCTGCCGGAGGTATGGCACTGCAAAAGATTGTTGCCGAAAAATGGCTGGCAGCAACCGGATGCGCAGCAACAGAAGGCTACGGTCTTTCTGAAACTTCTCCCGTTTTATCTTCAAATTTACTTGTCGGTGAAAACCGGATAGGGACAATCGGTATTCCTTGGCCAAGCACTGCTATGCGTATTTTGCGAGAAGACGGAACCTGGGCAGACCTCGGTGAAGTTGGCGAAATATGCGCTGCTGGTCCGCAAGTTATGCTTGGATATCTTAACAGGCCGGATGAAACTGCTCAGGTCATTTTTGAAAAAGATGGTCTGCGTTGGTTCAAAACAGGAGATTTAGGCTTTGAAGATGCCGACGGCTATTTCAAGATTGTTGACCGTAAAAAGGATATGATTCTGGTTTCCGGGTTTAATGTTTACCCAAATGAAGTTGAAGATGTCGTCGCTCAATGCCCGGGAGTTTTGGAAGTTGCTTGTGTGGGGATCCCCGACGACAAATCAGGAGAACTGGTAAAACTTTTTATCGTAAAAAAAGATCCTGAACTAACTGAGGAACGGGTAAAAGCTTACTGTAAAGAAAATCTCACTCCCTATAAATGCCCTAAAAAAATTGAATTCAGAACAGAATTACCAAAAACCAATGTAGGTAAAATATTACGGAGAGCTCTGAGGGAGGAGGAGATAGCGAAGCTGAATAAATAGAAGTGTCAGTTAAATCAAACTGCTGATTTATGAAGTAGAGCTGACAAAAATCTGCTGAACAAGATGTAAAGAATAACCTACTAAAAAATATTAATTTTAGTAGGTTATTCTTTTTCGCTCAATATAAAGTCTTCGTTAATTTACAACCAATTCCTTCCTAAAAGCTGATTTCCTTTTTGGTTTATGTATATTTAAGCAAAGAATAACTCAACCTTTTAGCGTGAATTGCTATGAATCTACACAGAAAAACACTTGTATTACTGCACGGCCATGGCGTTGATGATGCGATTTGGGATAACATTGATGCTTTAATAAATGACTATTACACCGTCGTAAGACCTAATATTTCCCTTTTCACATTTTGCCAGACTGTCGAAGAATATGCTGATGAGTTGCATCGTTTTCTTACCAACGCTGTGATTGAGAAATGCACACTGATCGGACATTCCATGGGTGGCTATATTGCCTTGGCGTTCGCTGAGAAATATCCTGAAATGCTGGAAGGTTTTGGATTATTTCATTCTACAGCTTATCCGGATGATGAATCGAAAAAACATCAGCGCAATCAAACCATCGATATGCTGCGTAACTACGGAACAGAAATGTTTGTAAAAAATACAGCCGCAAATTTGTATGGAGATCGTTTCAAAGAACTTCATCCCGATAAGATTAAAGAGCATATTGAGCGTTATGGAAAGCTTCCCGCAGAGGCATTAATCGCAGGAATAAATGCAATGCGCGAACGCCCCGACCGGACCTCCGTTTTAGCTGCGATGCCTTTTCCGGTTTTATTTATTATTGGAATGCAGGACAAATTGATTCCATTTGAGAGCTGTATCAGCCTTTCGGAATATCCGAAACAAAGTTATCCCTTCATTCTGGCAGAAGCCGGACATATGGGTATGGTAGAAAGACCCGACGCATCCGCCCGCATGATAAGTTGGTACATGGGGAAAATATAATTATCAGAAAATCAGATTATATTTATCAAAAAAACAAGTCAGTGTTCGTTATCTCAGACAGAACACTGACTTGTTTCCTTATAACGATATGCAAAAGAACATTACTACCTTTCTATTCCGTAAAACCTGGGCACTTTTAATCTGGAGTTTGCTCCTGTTCACTGCTTGCAGCGATAATGATAATCCGGTTGAACCCACACCTTCAGAAGAAAATAAATATCTGAAAGAAAGCACTTTTTTGAAAGACCTTTCCAAAGAAGAAATAACTAAGGAGGTCGCAGCAACGAGTCCACTTCTTACCTCTTATGTTAGAAACCCTGTTAAAGTTTACAAGATCACTTACAAAACTACAAATACAGATGGAGCTGAGATTACAGCGTCCGGTGCGGTAATTATGCCTGTTTCAGATCAGCCATTATCGATGATCAGTGTTCAGCACGGAACGATAACTGCCGACGCCAGTGCTCCTTCCAACTTCCAGCCGGGCTCGGAAGCTGCTTCATTTGGTACGCTATTTGCTTCTTTGGGGTACATTATCGTCTATCCCGATTACATTGGTTATGGCGCATCAAAAGATTTCCCTCATCCATATGAGCATCGCGCAAGCCTGGCTTCCTCTACGCTGGATATGCTTCGTGCGGCAAAAGAATTAATCAAAGGACAGACCGCGGTGAAATGGAATGAAAAACTTTATCTTGCCGGCTACTCGGAAGGTGGTTATGCGACGATGTCGTTGCAGAAAAAAATTGAGGAAGAAGCGTCGTCCGAATTTAATCTTAAAGCCTCAAGCTGCGGAGCCGGTGCTTACGACAAAACTGCTTTTATGAAGTATGTAATTAATAGCTCCACAAATAGTGTCGCTTCCTATAACTCCCTTTATTTATGGGTTTTGCTTACTTACGACCGGATTTACAAACTTAATAAACCAACTACTTATTATTTTAAAGAACCATTCGCTGCACAGATTGCTCAGCTTGGGATATCGAATCCGATTAACGTCAGTTTCAGTACAATATTAAACGATTCCTTTAAAAAAGCGCTGAATGATGGTACTGATACAGGTTTTGTAAATGCCATTGGTGATAATGATGTTTATAACTGGAAACCAAAAACACCTACCCGTCTTTATCACGGTGATGCAGATCCGCTGGTATTTTATTTTAATTCAGTCAACGCAGTTAACGCCATGAAAAAACTTGGAGCGGCTGACGTAGAACTTATAACGGTTCCTGGCGGTACCCATTCCTCATCGATCACAACGTTCCTTGCAGGAACTTTGCTGTTCTTTCAGGATTCTAAATATCAATAAACCATTATCTTTGCAATCAATTTAGTCTATCAGACAAATATGGTTGTGTCAGAAATTACTTATATCTCCTATTCGTACAACCGGTTCGAAGTGAACCGGAATACTGGTGTGCGATGTTGTTTGTTCATAAAATGAATAAACAACATCATATCACATTTTATATTTTACCCCATGTCCGCACTTCTTGATTTAGTAGGCAATACCCCATTAGTTGAATTAAACCGCATCAATCCAAATCCAAACGTTAAGCTTTACGGCAAACTGGAAGGGAATAATCCAGGTGGCAGTGTCAAAGACCGCGCGGCTTACAGTATGATCAAAGGCGCTTTGGACCGCGGCGAAATAAAGCCAGGTACAAAATTGATCGAAGCAACCAGTGGTAACACAGGAATTGCACTGGCCATGATCGCACGATTATTTGATATTGAAATAGAGTTGGTAATGCCTCAAAATTCGACGCGGGAACGTGTTTTGACCATGGAGGCATTTGGCGCAAAAGTGACTTTAATCGAAACTATGGAAGAATCCCGAGATTATGCGGAAGAAAAAGCAAAAAAAGGAGATTTTTTCATGTTGAATCAATTCGCGAATCCGGACAACTGGAAAGCTCATTATAACACAACAGGCCCTGAAATACTTCGGGATACTAATAAGGAAATAACGCATTTTGTTTCTTCTATGGGCACAACCGGTACTATCATGGGGGTTTCCCGTTATTTAAAAGAACAGAATAAAAATATCCAGATTATTGGATGTCAGCCAACGGATGGTTCGAGTATACCGGGGATCCGTAAATGGCCTGAAGAATATCTTCCTAAAATCTTTGACAGAAACCGTGTTGACAGAGTTATCGAAGTGACTCAGAATGATGCTACTTTAATGACACGAAAATTAGCAAAAGAAGAAGCAGTCTTTGCAGGTATGAGCAGTGGAGGAGCTGCCTGGGCGGCAGTTGAGCTGGCAAAAGAACTTGAATCCGGGACAATCGTTTTTATTATCTGCGACCGTGGAGACCGGTATCTTTCAAGCGATTTGTTTGGGTAAGCTATCGGCCTTCGGCAATCAGCTTTCGACTTCGATATAGAGAATTAAAAGTTCTTAAACACAAAGTTGGCTTTCAGCGGCCAGTCGATGGCCGACCGCCGAAAGCCGTTTCCCAGATCAGAACCAGGCAGCGCCTAAATTTCTGAAAGGCCATGGAATAGCGGCTAAAATAATGATCAGCCCCATCGCATAAAAGTAAAGAACGGTACGATGTTTGTCTGCCCCGGCCAATTTCTTTGAACGAACGCGTCCGACAGTGATCAGGATGATCGCGATAACCATCATAAAGACGTGCTCGATGGAATAAAAACGTATCACCTTGTTGCTGATCTCCCCAAAGTTCACCAACGGACTCATCGTATAAAGCACTAATCCAATCAATAACTGAGTATGTGTGGCAATCAGAGCAAATAAGTAAACTTTGCTGTCGCCTTGTTTGTTATTCTGCCAGTTTGAATAAGCAATTACAACAGCTGCAATCAATAATCCAAGGACAACGTAACGTAAGCCCGAATGGGCACGTATCAGAGCGTTCATATGTAAAACGGGTTATGGTGAATCGTAAGGTTGCAAAGGTAATTGCCAATTGAGCATATCACAACAATTGCTGTAACTGAAGTTATAATTGTCACGATTAATATTTAAAGCGCGATATTTGCGCAAGTTTTTAAATTGAAACAGAAAGAAAAAATGATCCTTTTTAATATCACGGTGAATATCAGCCATGCCGCTGAAAAAGAATGGCTAAAATATATGAAAGAAACGCATATCCCGGCGATCATGGCCACCGGATTGCCGGTTGAAACCAAATTGCTGCGGCTTCTCACAGAAATAGAAAATGAAGGCGCAACATATACCAATCAGTTCATTTTTCGTACAATGGAAGATTTTATGGCCTACCAGACAGAGTTTCAGGGCGATCTGCAAGAGAGCCATCATCAGAAATTCAATGGCCAATATGTCTCTTTCCGGACACTTTTAGAGGAAGCGTAAAAAGAACTTGAGAATTTGGAAGCCCGAAAAAGTTTTTAAACAAAACCTTTACAATCACTTGACATTACGGTAATCTTTCTCTTTATTTAATATACCGTAAGTCTTCGAAATCTTTTGGAAAGAAATGGCGGATTGGAATTTTGCTACGTGAGATGCAAGCCGTTTTAGTAAATAAAAAGATTTTTTTAGACCCGGTTGGAAGTAATGTTTTACCATAAAACTTAAGTGCTTATGAGACTGCAAATGCAAGCAATTCACTTCGACGCTGACCCAAAATTGTTGACATTTATTCAACAGAAAATGGATAAACTCGATACGTTTTACGATCGGATAACGAGTGGTGAAGTGTTTCTTAAATTGGATAAGAGCGACAACGCAAAGTTACATACTAAACTTCTTGAGGTAAAAATATATGTCCCGGGCGGAACAATGTTTGTGAGGGAGCAAGGGACAACATTTGAAGAGGCGACGGATTTAGCGATTGACACTTTAAAAATGCAGGTAAAAAAGTTTAAAGATAAACGGAACAAGGCAAGGGCTCCAAAAATAACGGATGGAGTTTTACAGGCGGACGAAGTCGCTGCTATAACGGAGGACATAGAAGAATAAAATCATATATGCAACAAAAGAAGGCTGTCTGAAAAGGCAGCCTTCTTTTGTTTAAAAGCAATTGCCGCACCTGTTTGGAGAGGTCGTTGAATTAAACGATTTTTGCAAAAAATCTAACTATAACTTTATTTTATGAATATAGAGCCTGTTATTAACGCCACCTTTGATCATCCTTTTCGGTTTTCGCAGGAGCAGGTTATTCAATTTGCGGAACTAACCGGTGACAATAATCCGCTTCATCTTGATGCGGAATATGCTGCCACAACAAGCTTCAAAAGGCCGATCATCCATGGAATGCTGGGCACAACTGTTTTTACAAAAGTTTTAGGAACGCAGTTCCCGGGCTTTGGTTCGATTTACCTTAAGCAAACAGTAGAATACTTACGGCCGATGTTCGTTGATACGGACTACAAGGCGGTCTTCACGATTAAAACCATTGATCCTGTAAAACATATTGCTGAGATATCAACTGAAATTATTGACGCGACAACGAAAAAAATTGTGACACGAGGTGTCGCCACAATGATTAACCAGGAGAAATTCTAAGGATAAATAGCCCGGTTTTGAACCGGGCTATTTATCTTTCCTGAAAAGTATGTGACTTATTCAGCTTCATTCTTTTTGTTCTGTACTTCAGAGCGAATTTCCTGAGCCAAAGTTTTTAGCTCCTGCATTCCTTTACGCACACGCGTTCCAGCAGCCTGGTTTGCTTTATTGTAAAACTTATCGAAATCGCCTTCAAGCGATAGGATCAAATCTTTAACTTCATCAAATCTTGCCATGTTTTTGTTTGTTTTTAGTTAAAATGCCTCTAACACGCTAGAAACGCATGTTTTGCCCGAAATTTAGTAATTAAAAGCATTACCGCAACCCTAAAAACAAAAAAAAACAATCTTATAATCCAATTTGTATTAAATACTATACTTAACAAATTGAATACCAGATAATTACGTTAAATAAATATTTTTCAGGTTACCAATAAAAAAGAGGCCGTTTTTGTAAAAAAACGGCCTCTTAACTCAATAGACAATGATTTTACTATTCAGCAACTTCTTGAACGTCTTCGATTTGATAGACTCTGTTCTTCAATTTGTCTGCCAGAGTTGTAAATGCGTCGAGCGTATATTCTACATCTTCCAATGTATGTGATGCCGTTGGAATGATGCGCAACATGATCTGTCCTTTTGGAACAACCGGATAAACAACGATCGAACAGAAAACACCCATGTTCTCGCGTAAATCACGAACCATACGCGTCACTTCCGGAACTCCTCCTTCGCTGTGTAAAAAAACAGGCGTCACAGGAGATTCAGTTTCTCCGATATTGAATCCGCGGCTTCTCAATCCATTCTGCATAGCCGCTACGTTTTCCCATAATTTGGTACGAAGCTCAGGCATTGTCTTGATCATTTCAAGACGCTTTCTGCAACCTTCTACATAAGGCATCGGAAGCGCTTTTGCATACGTCTGAGAACGCATGTTATATTTCAGGTACATGATGATTTCAGGATCATCAGAAGCTATAAAAGCCCCGATTGCCGCCATTGATTTTGCAAACGTTGAAAAGTAAAGATCTACTTCCTTCTGAACACCAAGCATTTCACCGACACCTGCACCTGTTTCACCCATCGTTCCAAATCCGTGTGCATCATCAACCAACAGACGGAACTCATATTTTTTCTTTAATTCAACAATTGCCTTTAGATCGCCCACTTTCCCAGACATACCAAAAACACCTTCGGTTATAACCAAAACACCTCCACCTTTCTCGTTTGCCGCTTTGGTAGCACGGATCAGATTTTTTTCAAGACTAGCCATATCATTATGGTTAAACTTGTAATACTGACCCATTTTTGCTTTATGCAAACGAATTCCGTCGATCAGACAAGCGTGAGATTCAGCATCATACACGATTACATCGCGGTGATCGCAGATACACTCGATTGCCGACATCACACCCTGGTATCCGTAATTCAGCAAAAAGGCATCTTTTTTACCTACAAATTCCGCAAGTTCCTTTTCAAATACTTCATGCAACGTTGAATTACCTGACATCATACGTGCACCCATCGGATAAGCCAATCCCCACTTCGCCGCAGCCTCGGCATCAACCTTACGCACTTCCGGATGATTCGCCAGACCCAAATAGTTATTAAGGCTCCAGTTTAAAACTTCACGCCCCATGAACCGCATTTTGGGACCCAGATCACCTTCCAACATTGGAAACGAAAAATAATGATGGCTATTCAGCATTTTAGCTGGTGTTCCGATCGGGCCTGAGTTATTGTGCAGTTTCTCAAAAATGTCCACTCTCTCTTAATTTATGTGGGTAACAACTTGTAATTTATGTTAGATAAATGCAAAAATAAAAAAAAATATAATACATTAAGTACAAACCTTATATTCAAGGAATTGTAAATTACCAAAATAATAGAAATACTTCTTTTATATTTTGAATAATTTTCACATATCTTGTTGCTTCATAGTGATCTGATTACATGTCTGAAATCAAAAAAATCCTGGTCGCCAATCGTGGTGAAATTGCCCTTAGAATACTGCGTACAGCACGTGAAATGAATATTGCGACTGTTGCAATATTCAGTGAAGCTGATCGTAACTCACCGCATGTTCGATACGCTGACGAGGCTGTTTGCATTGGTGCGGCACCTTCATCTGAGTCCTATTTAAATACAAAAAAAATTCTGGAAGTTTGCCACCAACTAAATGTTGACGCAATTCATCCTGGATACGGCTTTCTTTCGGAAAATGCCGACTTTGCCAGAAAAACTGGAGAAGCCGGCCTGATTTTCATTGGCCCGTCACCCGAAGCAATTGAAATCATGGGCAGCAAACTTGCAGCGAAACAAGCTGCCTCCCATTATAACATTCCGATGGTACCGGGAACCGCAGAGGCCATCAGTGACCGTGAACAGGCAAAACAGATTGCTCATGAGATTAGTTATCCGATTTTGATTAAAGCAAGTGCCGGAGGTGGAGGCAAAGGAATGCGGATTGTGGAAAATGAGGCAGAGTTTGATGAGCAAATGGACCGGGCTGTCAGTGAAGCCATTTCTTCGTTTGGCGACGGAGCGGTTTTTATTGAAAAATATATCACTTCTCCTAAACATATCGAGATCCAGGTCCTGGGTGATCAGCATGGAAATATCATTCATTTATTTGAGCGCGAATGTTCCATACAGCGCCGCCATCAGAAAGTAGTTGAAGAAGCCCCATCGATATCTATTACGCCCGCTATACGTAAAGAAATGGGCCGTTGCGCTATCGACGTTGCGCGCTCTTGCGGATATTATGGAGCAGGAACTGTTGAATTTATTATGGACGAAAATAAAAACTTTTATTTTCTGGAAATGAATACTCGTCTTCAGGTCGAACATCCGGTCACTGAGTTGATAACAGGCGTTGATCTGGTTAAACAAATGATCTTTATAGCAGAAGGAAAATCTCTTGCGATTAAGCAGGATGAATTACACCTGAAAGGCCATTCCATTGAGATAAGGGTTTATGCCGAAGATCCTTCAAATAATTTCTTGCCGGATGTCGGGCGTCTGGAAAGATATGTCAGACCACAGGGAAATGGCGTTAGAGTTGATGATGGTTTTGAAGAAGGAATGGAGATTCCCATTTATTATGACCCTATGCTGGCTAAACTAATTACTTATGGACAAAATCGAGAGGAAGCAATTCAGAAGATGATCAGGGCCATTGATGAGTATCACATTTCAGGCGTTCAGACGACTTTATCATTCTGTCGTTTTGTTATGCAGCATAATGAATTTACATCGGGGCGTTTTGATACTAATTTCGTAAATCGGTTTTTTCTTCCTCAATATCTAAATCCAGCGGCGAGCGAACCAGCTATGCAACTTGCCGCCATGATAAGCGCATATTTCATGCAACAGAAAAACCCAGAAAAACCATCCCAGAACAACGGAGAATTGCCGCAGTCTTCAAAATGGAAAACACAAAGGTTGAAAGGAATTTAAAAAATAAGATTTAATTGGGAATTCTGCCCACAAATTCCTACTTTTGCGGTCTTAATTTTTTACTATGTAAAATTATTGAGAATTTGCGGGAATACTTATCTGAAAATTAAGTATCCATAGAAAGATTTATCCTTTATAAGATAAGAGATTATTGACCAGCAAGATACAGTTGATTGAAAGTTCAGTAGTTATTCTATTTTTAATAAAAATTTCGACCGCCCCATTTTTGTCTCACGACTTATCGACTTTCACCGATTTAACAAGCTATGAAGCTATCCGAATTCAAATTTGATCTTCCTCAAAGCCTGATTGCACTTCATCCTTCCGACCGCGGCGAATCGCGCCTAATGGTAGTAAACCGTGCAACCGGAGAAATAGAACATAAAATGTTTCCTGACCTTATCAATTATTTTGGTGATGGAGATGTAATGGCAATCAATGATACCAAAGTTTTTCCAGCGCGTCTTTATGGTCAGAAGGAAAAAACAGGTGCTAAAATTGAAGTATTTTTATTGCGCGAACTTAACCGCGAAATGCGTCTTTGGGACGTTCTTGTCGATCCGGCGCGTAAAATCCGTGTAGGCAACAAGTTATATTTTGGTGACAGTGACCTAGTTGCTGAAGTAATCGACAACACTACCTCACGTGGTCGTACGATCCGTTTTTTATATGATGGAGACAACGACGAGTTCATGAAACTTGTTGACCAGTTAGGCGAAACTCCACTTCCTCCGGAAATCATTTCACGTCGTAAAGTAGAGAACTCTGACCGCGAACGCTTTCAGACTATTTTTGCTGAACATATCGGAGCAGTAGCAGCCCCAACTGCTGGTTTGCATTTTACAAAAGCAATGATGAAGCGCCTTGAAATTAAGGGTGTAAATTTTGCTCCTGTAACGTTACATGTTGGTTTAGGTACATTCCGTACTGTTGATGTAGAAGATTTGACGAAACATAAAACGGATTCTGAGAATTATCGTATCAGCCAACCGAGCGCTGATATTGTAAATGCAGCTTTGGATGCAAAAAAACGTGTTTGTGCAGTTGGAACAACATCTCTTAAGGCTATTGAGTCATCGGTTTCGGCAAGCGGACATCTAAAAGCAGTTGAAGGATGGACAGACAAGTTTGTTTTTCCTCCTTATGATTTCAAAATTGCGAACGCAATGATATCTAATTTCCAGCTTCCAGAATCGATTTTGCTGATGTCGGCTTGTGCTTTTGGAGGTTTTGATTTAGTAATGAAAGCCTACGAAATGGCGATCAAAGAAAAATATAAATTCTTCACATACGGAGACGCAATGCTGATCATCTGATCTTCGAATTGATAGAAAATACTTTTGTCATTTATTAACATCTGAGCTCAGCTTTGTGTTGATAAATGACATTTTTTTGAATATACCAAAGTCTTTTTTGTTATGCAGGAGTATGTAATTATTGTAGCAGGTGGTTCGGGGAGCCGGATGAAAAGTGATATACCAAAACAGTTTATTACTGTCAATGGATTACCCGTTCTCATGCATACAATTAAAGCATTTAGAAATTATTCTCATTCGTTAAGGATAATTCTGGTCCTTCCGGAAGCTCATTTTACGTATTGGAATCAACTTTGTGCCGAGTTTTCATTTAATGAATCCTATTCACTTGTAACAGGCGGGGAAACAAGGTTTCATTCTGTAAAAAACGGACTCAACAGTATCCTGGATAATGACAATGCATTTGTGGCAGTTCATGACGGCGTTCGTCCAGTGATCAATAAAGAAATAATATTGGAAAGTTTCCAGAAAGCCGCTCAATTTGGTACAGCTGTCGTAAGTGTTGCTTTAAAGGATTCTATCAGGATTATAGAGAATTCCGAAACAAATACGGCCATGGACCGTTCTGCTTTTCGACTAATTCAAACACCACAAACTTTTCGAATTGACTGGATGAAAAAAGCATTCAGAAATCCTTATCAACCGATATTTACAGACTGTGCCAGTGTTCTCGAATTTGAAGGTTACCCGATTTATTTGACAGAAGGTTCGTATGAGAATATCAAGATTACGACACCTGAAGATTTGAGATGGGCTGAGATTTATCTTCGCAATTAATTATTTACGCTCTATCTCAACCAAAAAATCTGCCGTGGGTAATTGACGTAAGCTTCATTATCGTCATTCGTGCCATATATCACTGATTAACATGTTCCTTTATTTTTTTAAAATAAAAGTCTGCGCCAGGACTTCCGATATCTATTAAACTTCACCCCAGGTAATAATTAGCCTAATTAGCCTCTGGTAATTGGCTAATAACTCAGAAAGTCTAGTAATTTTATTCTGCTTCGATAATTACTTTCATTTCAAGATGAATGATTGAATATTGTTGTCTTCTCTGCTGCTATTTTGCGTTTCAATATCCCTTAGAAACCTGTTCTCAGCTCGTAAATTCCGGTTTCCAGATAAGCTAACCACAAAAAATGAGTAGTACGATCCATAAATACTTGCGTGGGAACAAGTTGCTCAGCAAGTTGAGAGTTAATACGTAAAAAAAGGAGATACAAGCTTGACTTTCCAGTTTTGACTGTCCAAGAATTGCGAGGCCTTCACCGGGACTAGGTGCTCTCAATAACCTCGTCCGAGTTGCTCATGTATGAACGGATAGGAGATTGTCTAAAGCAAAAAAGATCATCCTTTCGGGATGATCTTTTGATTTGTAATAGTAATGTGACGACTACACTAGGCGTGCCTCCTACTTTACCAGGTCGGACCACGCAGGTCGGACCACGCAGGTCGAACCGCGCAGGTTTGACCGTGTCTCTCAGACCCAAGTATCATCGGCGGTTTTGGCCGGGATCACGCTGATATAGGCGCCCCCGGCTTGGCCCGCCGCGCTTAACTTCTCTGTTCGGGATGGGAAGAGGTGAACA
>NZ_FNXY01000006.1 GCF_900108855.1 Dyadobacter koreensis | reverse complement strand
ATATCATGCTCTTTCCAGTAGAAAAAAGTCAGGCGGTCTCATTGTTTAACTTCATCAACCTGCTCTACGAGAAAACCTGTTTTATTATTACAACCAATAAAATGGCAACGGAATGGGCCAAAATGCTGGATGACGAAGTGCTTGCAACGGCTTTACTGGACCGATTGCTTTACAGATGCGACGTGATCAGTATGAGTGGAAAAAGTTACCGAATGAAAAACAGAAAGACTTTTTTTGAACCCCAAAATTAACCCATGTATATTTGCCAAAGTGGTGCATTCCTGTTGCCAATTTTGGTGCACTCCTAATTTCCATTTTTGGTGCATTGTTAGTTACCGCTTACATAAGTTCTTCAAATTCGGGAAGTTCTGGTAAAGTAATGTTGAAATCAGCAAGCATTTTGGCTTGTAAAGATAAATTACCTCCAACATCACTACCAGTATACCTCAGACGAAAACGCTCATTCGCACTTGACCTTTCAAGCGACACAGGGATCAAAATCAAAGGGGCTTATCTAGCATTTTCTTTATTTCCTTCCTCATACCAATTGAGCATTCCCAAGGAGATGTAGAGAATGTTAACCCCTTGCTCCTCAATACTTGTGCGAGCGAAATAATAGGTGTTTAGTATTTTTGCCTGAAGCTTTTTCTCTGTCTCGTTTGTTTGAAGTCTAGTATCGTTATATGCATCAGTCAATTCCAATTCTGTCAGTTCCGGCAGATCTGTTTCATTATCCTCTTCTTTACCTGGCCTTCCCAAAAAGGTCATTGCTTTGGCTTGTCTAACCAAGATGTCGTATATGGCAGAAGATTTTTCTTGAACTATATGAAGGCCTCTCCCCTGAGGTATTTTATAGTTAAGTAGGGAATTTCTCATCCCCAGATCTAACAGTTCTTTTCTTGATGCTTCTAGTTTTGGAAGTAATGTTTCAGACATATAATAAATTATGAGTATCTGGAGCATGGTGCCAAATCCAGATAGAATTAGGAAGGTTTTAATTTGATATTCTCAAATCTAAGTGTTTCTTAGCTCACTTCCTAAGAGACATAATGTATATTTTCTGCCAGAACTATCATCTCATTTAAATATCTAGTCATAAAATTTCTAATAATAATTACAATGAGTTAGCTTACATGAGATTTGGAAAATTTTAGGATTGAGAACTATAAAAAATGGGTCAACCTACTTGTAGTTGATGCATCAGCTCAGGATATAATTGTGATAGGCGTCATCGGGAAATTTGGATTAAGTATTTGGTGTGTAAATCCATGTTACTGCCATTATTTAGTAACATTTAGAGTAGTGGACATTAAATTTTACCCAATGCTTAACCCACATATTCTGCACGATGGGCAGAATATGCGGGTAGAAAGGTTATTCTACATTGCAGTATAAAGTAAACCTTATTCAAAACCCCGATCTTCCAATGTTGCAATATCCTGATTTGTAATATTAAGCAGTTCGTTCATAATTAGCTTTTGCCGAAGACCGTTTAACTCCAAAATTCCTGAAATCATAGATTTTCAATCATCCGATCCCGATAAATGGAGATGTAAGAAATAACAGCTAGTAATAATAAACATCCTAGGACTTGAAAAACATAACCGGGCTGAGTTGTATAGAAAGCCCAATTAAATAGAGCATAAATCGAGATGGCCGCAAAAACACCTATTGCGAACAGATTACGGCCAGCGAGTCGAACGAGCTCTAAATCTTTGATACGGCTTATTCCAACAATTCTGCAGGCCGGTTCGATTTGAGCATCATCTCCGTCATAAACAATTTTAATAGAGAAGGTATCTTTTGAATTTAACAGCGTGGGTTCAATGAAAATCGATTGCAAGTCCTGCGCACACACTATCTTTAGATTATTCGGAACTATTGATTTTACCTCATGATAAAGAATTTTTAAATTCCCTTGTAGTTTAATTTGAATAGCTTCTTGAAAATCATCTCTTTTTATTGGCAAGAAACCATAGTTCATAATTTTTATCGAAACTACTCTTAATGATTCAACGGGGTTATTTTTGTAAGAAATTGAAAGTTGCTTTGCTATATCAAGATCTTCATCATTGAAAATCGACTCAGAAAATTGCACCAGATAACCTAATTTCTTCTTTCGAAACTGAAATAGAGTGACCGCTAT
Organism: Dyadobacter koreensis; assembly: GCF_900108855.1. GTDB lineage: Bacteria > Bacteroidota > Bacteroidia > Cytophagales > Spirosomataceae > Dyadobacter > Dyadobacter koreensis. Next base: position 610,551 of record NZ_FNXY01000006.1, on the reverse strand, counting down.
GCCTAGAACTGTCAGTATAACAGAAATACCCTGCCACCACGGTTTAGAAAAAAATTCGCTGATGTTGTTCATTTTAAAGTTAAAAAGTGGTTCTGGCATATCTTAGCAGGATACTGACAGTTAGATATCCCTAATATGTATATTTCATATAAAATAATTACATTTCCTAATGTGTGGATGCTTGAGGACAGCCAAGGTTTTGAGTTGGTAGTAGGAAAACTTAAATTATTCATTCCTATTGCGCTACTGTGATTAATGCATACAGGGCATACATGTCTCATCTAGATTTCAATTCGGTCTTCTAATTCGCCCAATATTTTTTATATTCGTGTGATTAAGGTCCCTGATGGACTTTACCCAGGTTTAATTGTGCAGAACGAAAACGGAGAGAAAGATGAACCTACATTCAAATTTACAGTACCCCTTACTCAAATATCTATCAGAGGAATTCGCAGGTAGTTTTTACCAGAATGAGCTCACATGTCTGAACAGGATGCTAATTCTTTACCATAACCGGTATGTATTCTCGATTTATGATGATACCGAAAATTACCTGGATGATTATGAAAAGTATCTGGAAAAACCCCTGAACTTCTGGTATCTGACGGCTTTCAAAAGAGAGCGGATTGAGATGGTAAGGAAAAGAATGCATTTTCTTCTTAAAAATAACCGCCGGGTCTTTGATCAGCTTCTAGCCCGAAAGGATTACAGCTCTTGGGAAGCCAAGCAGCAGACAATTTTTGAAATTTACAGATGGCTTGAACAGTTACCATCCGGAATCCTGCTACCCTCAGATATCGATTTCGACCAATGGAAACAGGAGTTAGAAACGGCAATGGCACCTGTTCTATCAGCATCCACTCAGACAATGCCGGTAAAATCTTCGAAAAAGTCTGCGTATGAACATTTTTACCAGATATTTTCCGGTGCAGATCAGAAAGCGAAGCAGCAAAAATTTGAGCGGTTGATTTCAGTCCTGATGCGGGAACAGTGGATCGCTCCAACAGATAATGATGGCGTTTATAGATTCCGAAATATCGGCCGAGGCGCTAGACTGCAACTGGCGGCTCTGTATTATGTGCTCAATAAACAAGGCCATATCGCTCAGGAGCTCATGGCTACACAGGTCGCAGCGCTCTTTGATAGCTGGCTTTCTCATCATATTTCAAAAGACTCATTTGTCAAGGCGTTTCAACCCGAGCAGCAGGATGCTTTTAATTGCAGTGTCCGCCAGCCGCGACATAAATATGTCCAGGATTGTAAGTTGCTGATTCGGGATTTATAGTGCCGATCCGAGCGTGAAATTTCACTTTTATGTTCTTTTCATTCCCGCCGGAATCGCGGGAATGTTTTTGCCATCTGCTCGGATCAACTTTGCTGCATGTTCTAATAAAACGAGCTGCAATATGATAAACAGTCAAACCAAAGTCTCCGATCTAACAGTTGCTGATCTGGAAACCATTTTAGTCCTGGTTACTTCACCGGACACCGGACAACACGCCGCTATGCTTCTGGACACCCGCCAGGCGCGCGTCTTTCTGGGCGGGATTTCAAAACACGCGCTTTACTACCAATGCGCTCACAACAGGATCCCGCACGTCCGTCAGGGTGGACGGCTGTATTTTTTTAAAGACGTCCTGCTGCAGTGGAAAATACAAAATGGCTGGCAGCATGTGTCTCTATCATCTCAAACCCAGCCGGTATGAAAGCAAGCAAAGAACAGCTCATCCGGCTTTTAGAAAGCAGGGATGTCAGAAGACGAAGGAAGCTATACGAGTATTACGAGCACTATTTTCAGCAGCAGCACTCCGCCCGATTTACCATCGAGCTGATCAATGCCGATCTAGGCATTGCATTGGTAAACCGTCAGGACGTCAAATACATCCGGGCCCATTGCAATCAGTGGAAAACAGCTCAGCCAGAAACTGCTGAAACAAAGCAGCACACGGTAGAAAAGAAGAGCGTAAAGAAAGAAATCTGGACAAACCAGGAAGAATTGAAAAATCCAATTTTCACAGGATCTAAACTTGACTCATTATGAAAAAGCTACATTTTATTGCCCAGTCCAAAGGAGGCGTTGGTAAATCGCTTCTGATGTATCTGATGGCTCTTAAAAACCACCACAAAGAAAATTGTCTTTTTGTAGACATGGACGCTTCTACATTTACAAGCAGACGTCAGCTTAGTTTTGTAGATGAAGACAAGCTTGACACAGTAAGTCTTTTGAATGAAAGAGCAGCCATTCAACGGGACAATCTTTTTGTCTATCTGGATAAGCTGTCCCGGAGCCATTATCAGGAAATTTACATTGACCTGGGCGCACCGGAAAGCGAGCAGCTTCCGGCATTAATTGAATTTGATGATGTGCAATTACCACTACGGGAATTCGCCGATGATATGGACATAGAATTTCATATTGTCATAGGTGGCGCGGGTGCATACAATGCCTCGGTTGAATATCTGCTTAAAATGGTAAAAGTTGTAAGAGATGACTTTAAGATTACGGTGTGGGAAAGTGTTACCGGATTTCGTAAGTTCCCTGAACTGGCAAAGGAACTCGCTGAGAACTGTGAGAACATGGGGATCACTTTCCGAAGGTTCGGTGACTTTGAACCGGAGACATACGTTGGTACAGAAATACTCTCTGGAGTAAGCAAAGGACTAGCCCCGGAAGATTATGATCGTGGTCCAAGAAAAAGACTGCTAAGAGAACTCGATATCAACTTTCGCTATGACTGATCAGACTCCACAGCAGAAGAGAGAGCTGCTGCTTATCAAGGCAGATTACCTGGCCCGCTACGGCATGGAGATGGATGACTGGACGGCGATCACGATGCTGGACAATCAGGTGCAGTTTGATAAAATGAATATGCAGCTGCTGGCAAACCTGAGAGAAAACAAACGTGTCAGTGAAACCTTTAAAGGCTCGATCAAACAGATACACTTTGCCTCAAAACCGGAAGCTTTCCGCTACGGTTTTGGGCGGAGTCTTCCGTACGCTGTCTGCGCGTTGATCCTGGGTATTTTCTTTTACGTTTACATGAGTACGTATAAAGATTATGAAAATCTGAAAGACACTGTCCGCAGCTACCGTAATGTGACCAGCTATGAATACCTGATCAGTCGGGGGGAATTAACCCAGGACGACGGCGTTGTTTACCTGATCTTAAAGCCGGTCAAAAAGGGCAGACACATCTTCGGGCAGACCTACGAGTTTGACGAAAGGCAAAAAGTGGTCAAAGTGCCCCTTAAACGGCTACAATGACTTAAAACCTTTCCTGTTGATCTCAAACAGTCCAAAAATTAAGCACAAGTACATCCAGGTAGGCAAGAATAAGCCAAAGTCAGCCCGAGAGGGCAATCATAAGAGCCATTATAGAAACATTTCAGCTGCAATAGATCATAGGCGTTGGCTTCCCCAAATCAAGCTATCGCCGATACGCCGTAAAAACGGCGACCGGCGGAAGCTTGCAAGGGGCAGAGCCCCCTTGACCCCCCAGCTATTCGCCTTTGGGCTCATAGCTCATTGTTTTAGACCACTTAAAAATTTTCAAGATTATGGAAAAGAAACCAAAAGGCAGACCAGCCAAAAATGAAAAGATTGTCAGAAGATCCCATTTTTCGATATGGGCTACCAAAGAACAAAAGGAACTATTGAACCAGCACATTGAAAGAAGCGGGCTTTCAGCCAGCCAGTATTTTTTGACGCTCGCGCTGAACAGCCCGATCAAACGGCCACAGAAAAAATCGCTTCCGGCAAGGACTGCCGAAACGATCCTGATCCTTGAAAAGCTGGCGGGTATTCTTTCGCTTGCTGTACTCAAAGCCAGAGATGCGGATATGCTCTCGCAGCGCTGGCAGGACAGCAGTAAAAATGTACGGATGCTTTCCGATCTGATTACCAAATGGGTGTTTGAAGATTTTGAGATCTGGACGATCCGAAAAAGCCTGTCGGATATTCGGCAGTGGATGCAGCAGCTTGAAATGTATTTGGGGAAGGTACTGCCTGAAAGTGAAAACAAAGCCAGTGTGCTGGAAAAGACAGCCGATATTTTAAAAGTAAGCAAAGAGCTCCTCGAAAAATATGAAGGCTATTATCTGACGGAAGAAGTTGTCCATGCAGTGAAAGCCTGGAAACATATCCGGCAGGAAAATCCTCAGTTGGTGCATGAGGCGGTTAATCAGTCCTTGCAGGAACTATTAAAAAACAGAGAGTCATGATCGGAAACGTTAACCTGGGAAATTACCCCAAAGAGCTGCTTTATTACTGCTACTATGACAAACTTCTGACTCCGGAGCAGCGCAAGCAACTAGGTCCGGATGATGTTCGGGGCGAAATCCTTTATATTCAGAATCTATCACTGGAAAAACTACCGGACGGACGTTACAACATGGATAGTCTGACGAGCCAGTTTCTGGGTAACCGGGATAAAAATAAAAAGCTCAACAAATTTGTATGGCACCAGTCATTCAGTTTTCCGCCTGGCGAAAAGCCGACTGCCGAACAGATCAGGGAAATCTCCGAAGCATTTGCCAAAGATTTCGGTTTTGAAAACAATCAGCTGATTGTTTTCCGGCATCTGGATAAGGCGCATGAGCACATCCATATCGCCGCGAACCGGATTAATTACAATGGTAAAAACACGGCAGATCATTTTAACAATTACGCCCGGACGGGGAAGTTTTGCCGGAAGATGGAGCTGACTTTGGGGCTTCAAGTTACGCCAGAAATGTATCTGACCGATCCTGAAAGGCAAAAGCAGCAACATACTAACAAAGCGATCCTGAAACTTAAGGAGCTCATCGATCATAATTTGAGGGAAGTCCGCACATTGCAGGAGCTGAAAGAAAAACTTCGAGAGCAGAATTACCAAACCTATCTTGGTCGTGGTATTGCCTTTGTCAATACTAAGAACGGAACCAAGATTAAGGGTTCTGAGATTGGAAGGGATTATTCGCTGACTAACCTTGAAAAGCGGTTAGGACAACAAGTGCAGGAAGAGCTGAAACAGACTGAGAAGAAGGAGCTTAAAAGGGAAAGGAAACGTGGACTCCAAGTGGGTTAGATACGTTTACAGCAATCGTGGGCTTTTGATAGGAATTTATTACTTGGTTCATAGGTAGCTTTTTTGCAGCTTGTTTTCAAGAAAGTCTTACAAATGCCAGGTATTTATTAAACTTTTAACGTCTGGTACTGCTACTTTGGGGCCAGACGTTTTATTTTCAGAAATGTACAATACGAACTTACCCCGATTAGATTCGTTGTCGCAAGAAACAATATATAAACCAAAATCAAGACGGAGCCGCTTTGATACTACTGGATTCATTACTCCTGGAATAGCCTGCTTGTAATACTGTTTATAATGATCGTTAAAATATTTAAGCCAGGATAAAATACCAACGAATTCGTCTTCGGTAAACTCAAAAGATATAATTAAGCAATAAGTAATATTTCTCATATCCATATCTTTAAAAACGGTACCCCAAGGTTAGCGTAAATACCCTATTCTTAATATAAAGCTCGTCATTGTTAAAAGTGTCGATCTTATCAAGACTGAACTGGTACCGCCCCGAAAAGCCAATTTGATTCCCACCTTTTAACGGAAAAAAATACTCTGTCCCAATAATTGCGGAAATATCACTTTTACTTAGTCTATCTGTCCCTACGAAAGTGTCAGAGATAGTTTTAAGCTTTTTGCTGAACAGATATCCATATTGAGGCCCGGCAAATAGACCAAGCCCCGATTGAGGTATTTTAAATTTGATCAATACCGGAATGCTTACATATTGTAGCGTAAATTTTTTATAATTCTGCAAGGGAATTATGGCTGTCTTATCTTGCCCGCCACCTATATTTTGATAATTTATTTCAGGCTGAATAAACCACATTTTAACTAATGGCAACGCCATACCTATGCCGCCGGTAAAACCCAATTTAACATCGGAGTTTGCAGATATGCCTGTATTGCTTCCTTTGAGATACGATAACCCGTAACCTGCATGCACGTCAAAATCAATTTTGTTTTGGCCTGATACAATAAGTGTATACAGAAGTAGTGATATAAGCAATATATTTTTTTTCATGGTTTCCGGTTAAGCTAAGAAATGGATCTTCAATCATGTTGTAGTTACCCTTACTGCACAAGTTAACAGCTAGCTAATGTAACAGCCATGACGGAAAGCCGAAACGTGATTCGATTTATTCCAGCGAATATTCCTCTGATGTATACAGTTTTTCGACAAATCGACGAATGATCAAAAGTGACACAATTACCTGGTTGTTTCTGAGCAGAAACCGGCCGAGAAAATAAACAAATTCTGCTCTCGCCGCAGATTGTGGGCTGAATCGTGATGATGCGGTATATCGTGCAGCGAGATGCTTCTGTTACTGATTGTTTGTTATAATTTCCATTTCTTTACATAATGGTCATGTAATGATCCAGTCTGAATACTTGAAAGTGGTACCCTTATGCGACATAATCTTAGATGCTATATTATTGATGATGAACGTGATTCGCGCGAAGTGATCAAAAAATTTGTGCAGATGATTCCTTTTCTTACCATATGCGGAGAGTCCGGCAACCCAGTTGAGGCCCTATTTGAGATTCAGAAACTTAGCCCTGATTTATTATTTCTTGATGTTCAAATGCCTAAAATCGGAGGATTTGAGTTCATCAGAAGCATTAGCGGAGTGAAGCCCGAAATTATCATGGTGACCGCATTCCCTCAATTTGCATTAGATGGATTTGAACATCAGGTATTGGACTATTTACTAAAACCGGTGTCCTTCGAACGATTCTTAAAAGCTATTGGCCGCCTTGAAAGAAACGCAGATACAGAAAAGGAAGTGGTCAGGCTGCTAACTCCGAAAAACGATGTTGCCTCTGATTTAGCTGAAACAGAACGGAGTGGTTTAGCTATTCTTAAAACCGGGCAGGAATTTATCCTGGTAAAACAAGGCACAAAATTGGTCCGGGTGGAAATAGATGAGATCATCTACATTGAATCCATGAAGGATTACATGAAAATTCATCTAACACAAAAAATGGTCATTGCGCATGGAACTTTAACAAAAATGGCGGAACTTCTTCCTGAGAAGAAATTCTTACGGATTAGCCGGTCCTATATCGTGAGGGAAAGTGCGATCATGGAAATAGATAGAAATGAAATTACTACTGTCAATGGAAAAAAAATTGATATTGGTATTACATACAGAGATGCCGTTCAGCACTTTATGAATAAACATAAGAAGTGACTGGTGTTATGATGAAATATCTTCCAAAATTTAAGTCAGACCGCCTGAGATGTCTGCTGCTTACTGCTGTATTGTGGACTACACCCTGGTTGTTTTTGAAGTACTTTTTCATTTCCAAACTTATTCAGGATACAGAATACGTCTCCACACATGCCTGTCTGGTGGTGTATGGTCAGACGATGGCTGTGTATTATATTCTTGGAAGTTATGTGTTTCCCGTGTTTCTGTACCGGAAAAAATTTTTATCGGTTATACTGATTTTGTTCATCCTGTTAAATGCTGCTCATGTTGTCAATTATTTTGAGCTCCATTATTTAAAGCAGTTTTCCAACGGTGACCCGCTCAAGCCTTCCTATATTCAAAAGTTATGGGTCAGATATTTTGAGCCAAACGGACTACTGGGTGTGTTCAAAGATGTCAATATCTGGCATTTTACCTATGCCTGGTCGTTTTTTGTGGTAAGCATCATGCTCTTGTTTAAAGTAGTGAAGGACATATTGATCTCTTTGGGACGGGAGTTAAGGCTGGAGCGGGATAAACTGCGGCTGGAAAATGAAAAATTACAACTTGAGAAGAATAACCTTAGTCTGGAAAGTAAGGCAATGGAGTTGCAACGGGACAACTTATCGCTGGAACTTGACTTCTTAAAATCTCAGATTAACCCGCATTTTCTTTTTAACATTCTTAACAGCATATATCTGCGTACCCTTGATACCAATCAGGAGGCCACCATGCTGGTTTTGAAATTAGCCGAACTGATGCGATATAGTCTGTACAATACAAAGGAAGACAAAGTGCTTTTGGGCGATGAACTGAGGTATATTAATAATTACCTGGACCTGGAACGATTTCGCCACCCGGATCAGGTCGAGATTTCCTTTCAACTGCAAGGCTCGCCGGAAAATATAACTATTCCTCCTTTACTGCTAATTTCATTTGTAGAAAACGCATTCAAGCATGGGGTTCAGGACACTATATCAAATTCTTACGTACGTGTCTTCGTCGATGTCGAGGATCAGGGTTTATATTTCACTGTGGAAAATAGCCTTTCTGTACTGGACGACCAGTCTTGCAAAGAGCTTAATAAATCACAAGGTGGCATTGGCCTGCAAAATACAACCAAGCGCTTACAACTATATTATCCTGATCAGCACCTCGTTGAGGTTCATAAATCTGAGAGTAACTACCAAATTTCGCTGCATATTACTTTTAGCCGCTAATTCACTCTTTCTTGTTCGTCGATTGGTCTTCCGAGAAAGCAAGCTGATCGAAAATTTGCTTCTCTTTGTCTAATGCGATTTTACGGGTTTGTTTTCACTACTACCTTTATTCTTCCGAAGGCAATAGTCGTTTCTTATGAATCAGTAATATTATTATGGAATGATTCTCATCAATATGCTCATATTTAGCTGTTTATATATTTATTCATATTTCAATAAATGAGGTTTACATTTATTTTACTATTGCTGTTTTTGGCTGGTTGCAAAGAGGCCAGCCTTGATATGGATATCCCGTATGCAGGAGATAAGATGGTTTTATGGGGGAAGCTTAAAGCGGGGGCTACAATTAGGATACAAGTAACCAAAACCTTTAATCCCGTTGGGTCTATTCCAAAAGACGCCACCGTTTCGGATGCAAAAGTGGAATTATTGGTGGATGGTAAAGAAGCTATTGAACTATCATCATTGGCCAGTGAAAAAGGTATTTACGTATCTGATCGTGTGATTGAAGCAGGGTTGACCTATATTGTAAAAGCTTCGGCTCCTTTACTACCAGCCGCCGAATCAGCACCTGTACTGGTTCCGTTGGATGTACCGGATGTTGATGTAGTACGAATCCGCGATGTACCTGGTGAAATTAACCATCAGACGCGCCAAGATTTAGTAAGTCTATACTTTAAAGAGCAGCAGGCTGAGGTAGAAAGCTATTACACACTTACATTTTTATCTTACTTTGATAAGGATACCGTTTCGGCTAGTCCTTACGGTGCCACGGACAATATACCTGCGAAGGAAGAAGATTGCCATACCTGGGCAACAGAAAAAATATCGACCTATTACATTGAGGCCGCGGGACTTACAGTCGATCTTTCGGCCCGGGTCTTTTTGATGAAAAGTAAATGCTTACCGGAGCTCAATACCCCTATAAAATTCTATATTCAGACAAGCAAAGGAAATTTTGACACTCCTCAATGGGCATCTAAGGTTACCATGCGCGTGGAAGTTGTTACAAAAGAGGCATTTGATTATGCCAAAATAGAATATGATCAACCCGAGGGCATCGATCTGCTCGTGCTTCCTCCCCAAAGGGCTTTGACCAATATCAAAAATGGTTACGGGCTTATTTTTGCTTCCAACGAAAAGGTGATCGAAATACCATGACAAAATACTTAGTAATTGCCTTTTTCCTGTTAACGAGCGTACAAATAGCCTTTTCTCAAAAATTAATTATCAGTGGAACCGTGCGCGATGCCGCAAACGGAGAACTGCTCATAGGTGCCACCGTGCGGGACATTCTGTCGCAAACGGGCGTGCAGACAAATGCATACGGATTTTTTAGTCTGGAAATTCCTACGCATAGCCTCGCTCTTAAAGTCAGCTTTGTTGGCTATGCGCCTTTATACATCAAGGATTTTGCCCGGCATAAGTTCCCCTTGGATATCAAGTTAACGCAGGACAACCTTCTGAAAGAGGTAACTGTGAAAGAAATCAAAACTATGGATGCGCCTAATGGAAGTTTATCGATTCCGATGGACAAAATAAAATCAATGCCTGCGCTTTTGGGTGAGGTGGACGTACTGAAGGCGTTAAGTTTTACACCCGGCGTTTCCACCGGAACGGAAGGAAGTGCCGGTTTGTATATCCGGGGAGGAACACCGGATCAAAATTTGATCTTACTGGATGAAGTCCCTGTTTACAATGTCACGCATTTGGGTGGATTCTTTTCTGTTTTTAATCCAAATTCTCTCAAATCGGTAGATTTATACAAAGGCGCATTCCCTGCCCGGTATGGCGGCAGGCTCGCTTCGGTGATAGACCTGACGATGAAAGATGGGAACAACCAGAAATTTGGCGGGGAAGTAGGAATTGGCCTGCTCAACCAAAGTCTGACATTGGAAGGGCCGATCGTTAAAAACAAGGCTTCATTTATTGTGTCGGGACGAGTTTCCACACTGGGACTTTCTTCCTTATTACAGCCTAAGAAAACAAGCGGATATGGTGAATACCGAAAGTATCGTTTTTATGACCTGAACGCAAAATTCAACTATCAGATTAATAAAACGGATCAAATTTACGTAAGTCTTTACAATGGTTTTGACAGATTTATCTACGGGGAATGGAGCGCTATAAACGGAAGGTCAACGGAAACCTCACTGGGTAACAACTGGGGAAACACGACCGCAACCCTGAGGTATAGCAAAGTATTCTCTCAAAAACTTTTTGCAAGGTTCATTTTGCTCTATTCCAAGTACACTAGCGAGCTGGCCAATAACTTTGAAGACCTCAATGTGGACGCGGAACCTGTGAAACTTTATCGGAACACCAACGCGGGGGTAACGGATTTAGGTACTAAAGCTCAGTTTGACTATTTTCTCTCCAATCGTGCGAATCTTAAGTTTGGCCTGGACCTCACCAGGCATTCTTTTAGTCCTTTTGTTACAAATAGCAATTACAGTGGATCACAGCTTGAGACCGGAAAGGGAACGCTCCCCGCAACGCAGCTGGACTTTCACGTGGATGCTAATATCAGCCTAACTGACAGGTTGCACTTTAATCCCGGTCTTCGCTATAGTACGTATCATGTCAATAACCGGACTTTTTTTAATCCGGAACCACGCCTGGGGTTGAACTGGTCGCTTCCGGCCAACTGGGCACTCAAGGGCGGCTATGCCATCATGAATCAATACGTTCATCTACTTACCAACAACGGTTTTGGCTTTGGCTATGATGCCTGGCTTCCTTCCACAGGGAAGGTAGTTCCTTCGCGAAGCGCGCAATTGTCATTCGGTGTGTACAAGACTTTTTCAAAGGGAGGTTTGGAACTGTCTTTGGAAGCTTATACCAAAAAGATGAAAAACCTGATCGATTATCCTGATGGTACCAATTTTAGCGGCTTGCTTGCTGATTCCTGGGATGACATTGTCATCAAAAACGGTGTGGGGCGTGTGAAGGGAATTGAATTGATGTTGAGTAAAAAGGCTGGCAAATTCAATGGATGGGTCTCTTATACCTTCTCAAAGTCGGAACGAAAGTTTTCGGAAATTAATCATGCAGCATGGTACCCAATGAAGTATGACAGGCGGCATAATGTAGCGATAACCGCAAATTACGCCATTGGCAAAAAATGGAAGTTAAGTGCCAGTTTTATTTACCAGAACGGACATGCCGTCACTTTACCGGAAGCGGCCTTTATTACTGAAAATAGCGGCGGCCCCAGATTTATATATGATAAAAGAAACAACGGCAGAATGCCTGCATTTCACCGGCTGGACATTGGCGCAAGCAAATCTTTGATAACGCCCCGCAAACGTAATGCAGAGCTTCGATTAGGTCTATACAATGCTTATAATAGAAACAACCCACTGTATCTGGATATGAAAACTGAGCGGAATCAGGATTTAGTGCCAACGAAGATTACAATAAAGCAGGTTTCATTTTTCCCAATACTGCCTTATATAGGTTACACGCTTAAATTTTAAATTAATATCAGCTATGAAAACATTACGTCTTTTCTCTCTTGTCAGCCTTTTATTACTTACCAATAACCTGATTGCGCAGGAAAATCAAAACACGGAACAGATTGAGGTGTCATCACAGAGTCCCACTTATAAGAACTTAAAAAAGGGAGCTCTTACCTTTTCATTGAATGCTTCTGCAAATAATAGTGAGCATATTGCTGGCTGGTCTCTGACCCCCCAGGCAGGCTATGTGGTTGCTGACCGCCTGGTTGTAGGCCTCCAAATGTCTGTGGCCAATCGATTTTCTAAGCGGGGGAATAGCTGGGCGAGCTTTAATCGTGGTGGGGTAAGGGAATATGCTTTCACACCAGAGCTGTACGCCCGTTATTATGTGCTTCCTTTCCGGCTGACTCCGTTTGTACAATTGTCATCAGGGTATAACATAGGCCAGCTTTCATTTATAGATGGATTGTCAGGGAGCAAAGTTTCAATTAGTACGAACAATTACGTCATGTTTGGGGCACTGGGATTAAGTTGTCGAATCGGCAAGTATATGGGTTTGCAGACTCAATATAACCTACCGCTACTTGTAGACTATGAAAAAAATGATATGATCAGAGGCAACCGTTTTCGTCTGGGATTATCATTATATTTCAGGTAATGTCCCTTTGCTTTTAAATTTTAAATATCATGTTGTCAATGAACAAAAAAACATTTTGGATCCTCACTAGTTTGGCTATCCTTGCTATTAACACCACATCTGCTTCGTAGTTACTGGCCAAAATCTAAGACGGACGTGACTGCGTTTAATCGGTCGGTAGTAAACAAATTGTATGATTCCGTTTTAATAGCTGGTCGCTGGGCTACTTTTCTGATGATACACTGTATATTCATTTTGTACACGACCCGGTTTTTTAAGATGCTCATTTCGGAGGAGTTCCAATTCCCGGGAAGGAAGTGAGAATAAAAACGCGTTAAATTCTTTCAAACGGAGTGATTAAAACTGAATTTGATAAGAAATAAACTTATCTAGTACGAACTTGTCTTTTTTAATCCGTAAGGTCAGCGAACTAAGGAATAAGTTCATAGAGTCAACTGATTTAGTAGGAATACATGCCTGACTTTGTGAATTTCATTGCATGGTTCTCACCCAAAATAGTGATCTTGTAACGGGCTTTATGCGATGGAAGTGTCACAGAACGTATGAGCTGGGCTGGTTCCCCTTAATTTTATTCAGCTTCTCTGTAACCAAACGCTCCGATTCTTCAATCAAAATTTTACTCCGCCGGTATATTAATCCGGTATCAGTAGGATCAACTGATACATTAATCATGAACCGCCCATGATTTGCACTTTTGGACAGCATATTGAAAATTCTCAGATCTTCGGGCGTGTTGCGCGGAAAGATAGAGTCTGCCAGGGGGGTAAAATTAAAGCAAAGGTCAAAGAGTTGGGATAGAGAATGTTGATTTGGCCGGTAGCCAAGAAAAACATAGATGAGTCCCAGGCAAATTTGTTCAATGCCTTGATTAAGAAGAGATAAAGCGACCGTTTCTTCACCTTCATCCCATACGCTGCCAGCTGCTTCAATAAATGCTTTACCACGGTAGTAACGCTGGTGCCAATGCATTTGGCAGTGAAAAGATGTGTTTGACGGATCATATTCTGGTAATGCAGGTTCGGTAGTTAGCCCTTTTTTATGATACACTGGTACGCCATAAAGAAGCAGATTATGGAAAAAGCGGTTATTGGATTTCAGAGATATTTGAAATGATTGCTTGGTATGCGCCAGTAGTAAAGCTGTGTAGAGATTGCCGCTGTTATCATTTATTCTGCATTGTACATCCGAAGCTTTCTCAGTTGCCTTTTCCGAAGTAATCACCACTAAATCATAATGGTCCTTTTCTATATGCTCAGCCGGGATATTGTAAAACGGATTAGAACGGGAAGCCAGATACGTTCGTTTTCCGAAACAATAAATCCGCTCTACATCAAAACTTCCGCATATTTGCTCAATTAATGAAAATGGCACATCTAAATCATCAAACTTTTGATTTTGTTGTTTAACTGTTTCCGGCAGTTTAGCGACCGTTGATGACGGCTGGAAGTTATTCAGTATTTGCTGATAGGTTTTAAGGGCTGCCAATTTTACTTCGCTGGCTTTTACCCGCAATGCCGACAGATCCTGTTTATTAATCTGGTAGCTGTTTTCATAACGGACAGCGAGATACGCATCATCCAGTAATCTCAGAAGTTCCATATCCCTTTCAAAGTCTGCTAAAAAGATGTTGCTCAGTTCTGTGCAGTAGGGTTCAAGATATTTTTGATGTGCCTTGATGCTGTGCGTGATTTTTGATTTTCCGGTTATAAAATGCTCAATAGCCCGGTAGTTAAGTTCAATTGCTTGATGAAGCATAAATGCTGATTGAGCGTAGTTTTCTTTTTCCAGATAAAAATCTGCTCCACTAACAAACGCTTTGATTTTTTCTTCTTCCAAGTCATACTGCTTCCGGGCATTTCCCAGCATTTCGTGCCGGTTCAAAGATGTTGAAATGAGCTCATAATCTGACCCGGCTTTACCGTAACGCAGATTAGCTTCTGTACATATATTGTAAAAATAAAGATTGCCTTTGCTTATGGCGTCCTTGATTTGATGGGCTGGATGCAGGGTGAAGCGCAGTTCGTGTTGCTCGTTAAAAAGAATATTGACAAGGGGCAGCAGTTCGGCAGGAGACTTTGTGCAGGTATTTGCAATCAGGATGGTCAGCACAGTATGACAGATTTCTTCTTTCTCATTCTTATGCACATAAATCCTTTCCACATCGACCAACGCGATAATCTGACCAATGATGCCCTTCAATGAACCGGTTTCAGTTCGATTGGTTTCAAGCTTTTCCATGATTTCCCTTGAAGGTTTTTATGATGATTAGTTGACATTCCAGTGCTATTCGCCGTTTGTGACTTGCTTGAATGCTGCCAGATAAGCTTCGTTATCCTTTTGAAGCAGGTGCAGTGTAGAAATGGCTTTCTGCTTTTCTTCCGGTTCTGCATTAGCGAGCACTTCCAGTAACTGGTTAATGCGGTCGTTGCGCTGCTGCTGTTTACTGATAAAAATTTCGATCAGCGCTCTCCACTCGTTACCGGAATCGGAAATAATAACCTTACCACCATAGAAATTGTTGATATTGAATATTGTGCTCATGATTTACAAAGTTTAAATGAGTTAAATCTTCGTTTCGGGCATTGCAGAGGGGCTATCGAATTGGCTGAGCTTACACATGATGGCTGTTTCACAGATGTTCATCAAAATGCTAACATCAATTAACAACAGCTCCATGGAAACTTTACTATTTTGAAAGTTATGCTGCCCCTGCAGGCTGCAGGCCTGTTCCAGTCTATTTAATAAATGAGTGAAGCGGTTATTCCTGGCCATGATTGGTAAATACTCTTCTGCGAGCTTTTGATATTCAGCCGCGGAAAATGTTTCAGGTATTGGACCTTTAAAAGTGTTAATGACGGATTGATACAGCAGATGGAGCGTCTGATAAAGTATGAAGGCACCTAAATCCATCTTGTCTTCTTTCAAAAATTTATTAGCCACGGCCAATAATTGCTGAGCCTTGGAAAAGGTAGCCAGGAAACGCGCGTCCGCTTCTGCTTTTAATTTATCTAATTGATCCTGGTCCATTTCAGTAATAGCAGATCTTTTACGGGAATAGACCTGAAACTGATTTCGAAAATGTGAGCAGTGATATGGGCTACCAAATTGGAGATATCCTTTAACCTCCGAAGCACCTCCAAGAGAGACTAAAATATCCGGATGTTGAGAGAAGGCCATTTTAACAAAATTCAGATATTGGTCCTCATCTACATGTTCATCATCATCAAGGGTCACGAGTATTTCGGTATAGCTGTCAATATGATGCTGCGGCAGGCCTTTGTAGCTAATCATAAATATCCGCTCCGGTGAGATAGCGGCTATTAAAAGATCCACAATTGGTTTCAGCCTAAATTGATTAGACGCACCACGCGCTAGGGAGGTAATTTTCCCTGTCCAACTGTCATTTCGATCCAGACTATTATCTTGCATAACGTAATATGATTTATCGTAGCTGCTGTTGGCTGGTCGCTGGCCTTGGTCGGCTCCTGATTTGATGCATTGTTTAAATTTTCCATATGCTATTTTTTTAGCAAATGAAAAACATGCGAGGGAGGTATAGAACCAAACGGACTTGTATTCTACCAATTTTGATGCGTATATTACCTGCTCGGATAAATTGCCGTTCCCTGAAAGTTTTTTTATATTTGTAACTATGAGCACATCAACAAAACCCAACCACATAGGACACAAAATAAGCCGAATCCGCGAACTCCGCGGACTTAAGCAGGAAGCCTTAGCTTTTGAGCTGAAAGTCAGTCAGCAGACTGTGTCTAAAATTGAACAAAGCGAAACTTTGGAAGAACAGATATTAGAACAGATTGCACAAATCTTAGGAGTGCCCGTTGAAGGAATTAAAAATTTTAGCGAAGAAGCTGTGTTCAATATTATTGGAAATAGTTTTGGCGATAATAGCTCAAATAATAACAATTATTTATGCACCATTAATCCTCTCGAGAAGATTATTCAGCTTTATGATGAAAAGGTAGCATTACTTGAACGCTTGCTTCAAAGTGAGAGGGAAAAAGTGGAGTTGTTGAAGGGGAAAACTGATTTTTAGAAACCTTTAAAAGAGATTTTGTAATCGAATTTATTGACCTGCTAAGATATTTTCAAAATACCATTCAAAAAAGCGGTAAGTTTCACAGCGGGGGTACCTGATATCAAAATCCTCCCGGTTTACTTCCAGTCTTTTTGCATAAGGAACTGCATGTTCCAACAGCTGTGTTTTAAAGCGCTCATACAGCCTTGCATTTACTAAATAACGTTCCCCTTTTTCATAGCCAGCCATATCATTTACTCTTCTAAGTTCGGCGACTACTTCGGAGCAGTTGGCAAAAAGCTTTCCGGTGGCCACGAAATGAAGTAATATCCAGATTTCAAAGCACGGATTGTTTTCAAGGACAATCACCCCAGCTTTTTGTACAGCCGCTTTTACCCGGCGGTATTCCAAAATTCGGTCTTCATCTATTATTTTATCCATGTCAATCAATGCATAAACATGATCGTATCCATCCCCTTTGAGTGCAAGAGCCCGATCCAGCACCCCCTTGTAACTACCAATTCTTCTTGGATAGTCAGGGAAAATAGACAGGTTTTCTGGCCTATCACTATCACGGACGTTGGCAAAATAAATTCTCTCCGTCTGCCCATCTCCAACCAATGCAACAGTCTGTTTCGCTCTCTTATTTTTAAAAGCTCTCGCCATAATATTTACTGGGTGATATACGGAGAGCCTAAATTGGGCTTAGCACCCAGTCTTCCTGCCTTGTAGGCGTTAATCAGGTTCGCTTCCTTTCTCAGCGTAGTTGTATCAAAATCAGATGCGGCAAATAGTGACACCGAACCATCGACCGCTTTTTCGCTAAACCACAGCGCATCGCGACGGATAAAATCCTGATCAGCCATCAGCGAGAAATTGTGGGTCGTTATCAATAATTGAGAGTACGTCGAATTCATCAGAAACACTTGTAAAAAGTGCTTCATTAAGTCAGGGTGTAAGGATGTCTCAAGCTCATCGATACACACAATGTGTGAACCATGAATCAATTCATACAATGGCCCACCTAAGCCGAAATACCTCTTTGTGCCACTACTCTCCTTTTGTATGGAAAGCGCATACCTGTCCTCTTTGCCTACCTGATGGATGAACTCTATTCTTCGTTCACTTGGGCCTCCATAATATTTTACATTAGTTATACCAGCCACGCCAGCGCTGCTGGCAAACTTTCTATCCGTCCCCAGAATACTATTTTTGAATTCATTATGAAAAGCATCTTCCAGCGGCATTCCGATCTGATCGTTGGATTCCGGTACCTGCACGCTCATGATTTGCCTGTCCGCTTTATTAAGAAAATCGTTTATCCAGCTGTTAATGCCTGGATTTCTGTCGATGAGTTGTGCTGTAACTTCGGTCAAGTTGTTTGCTGAGGTAATCAACCCTAAAAAATAGGTGTTCAGCCATTTGTTTAACTCCTCCAGTTCGGGAATATCAGCATTGGTTTTAGCGTAGGCGCCCAGTACCGTATTGTTGTGTAAGGTGTTACCTTCCAGCAGGTCTTTTTCTCTGGCCGGTATTTTGATCCTGCTTCCGAACTGGATCTTGGCAAGGCGTTTTTCCAGATCGGTTTCTCTTGTAAAAAGCTCGGTTGGCCGTACAGTCTGGTAAAATACCAGCCGCTCATCTAATACGGACTGCTTATTAAAATTTACACTATATACATAGCGGAGGCCTTCCTTATAAAAGGACATCTCCATATAAGAATGTTTCTTGTAGGCCTGCTCGCAAAAAAGAAAGGGATCAAATGCCAGCTCACCTGCTTTGTTCTCAATAGGTTTCAGCAGCAATTTTCTCAAAAATTCGAATGCCTGCAAAAACGTAGTCTTTCCGGAAGCGTTAGCACCATAAATATATGCCAGCTTCAACAATTTTCGACCGTCGGCCATCACCTGTTCATAGGCATCCTCTTCAACACCTTCGGCTACCTCAAAATTTATTTCGGCTTCCTCTTTGATTGCGCCAAAATTTCTAATTTTTAGATAATGGATCATTTTAAGTTGCAATTTTGCGAAGTATCTGTAAATTTAAGCAATAAAATTAAAAGTAAGAGGATTTTCAGTGGAATATCTATGAACCTCTTTTACTACTTTACAAACTTTTTTTCAGTTCAGTATAATTTTACTCCGTAGATAAATTCTTATGTTAAACTCGTATCGCGACGAAATTTACGAGATCATTCGCCAGAACCGATTAGAAAAAAAAGTCTTGAAAAGTGATGTGACAGATGGAATACTACTAACTTTTGATCCAAATCAGCAGTTATGGATCAAAATTACCGAAACCACATCCTTTCACTGGTTTAACATCGAAAGAACAAGATTCGAGAAGAATTATCCTGTTAAAACCGCTCAAAGTATCGATTTTGACAGCGTTATGACTGAACTCAATACCTGGATAGATTGTATTGAGAAGTGGACCACTGAAGAATCCTACATGGATCCATGGGAAAAAAGATACAAAAGATATAAGCTTCCGAAAGAGCTGAGTTCAGGGATTAAAACAATTGATTTCAAAGAAAACGTACCATTCTCAGAACCTGAAAAATTATTGACCAGCATGATCTGGATATCTCCAAAAAACATGTTCAGAAAATCGGTCTTCCAGCCGACCGGCTTGATGATCTGGAAAGAAAATTGGACCTATTAATTGAATTGGTACAGACTAAAAACAAACTTACTTGGCTAAAATTAGCAAAAGAAATAGCGATAAATGCGGTGGTCAATGCCGCTACAAATAAGGAAACATACTCTAATTTGTATACCTTGTTTGGACATTTATTTCAATTCCCGCTGGCGTTTATAAAGTAATCAACCTGTGCCTGACGAATACTATTTACTTTACCAGATTGGCGTTTTAGAACCTCTTGAAGTTGTATATCATCCTCCAGTGTTTGGTATACGTACAAAGGTTGGGGATTGTATTCAATTTCTGCCTGTATTCTTCGTGCTTCCGCATGACCAGCGTATTTTCTGACAAACATAAAAGCAAGGTCGATGCCGGCGGAAACCCCACCACAAGTGAGAAAATTCCCATCCTCAACAGTCCGTTCGGAAATCACCGTCGCTCCTAAGCGCGTGAGAATATCAAAAGCGGATCTATTAGTAGTAACCTTTTTTCCGATGAGCAAGCCGCACAAGCCCAAAATTACTGATCCCGTACAAACAGTTAACACAAATTTACTATTCAAGCACACGCTCCGTATTATTCGCAAATTGTCAGGGTTATATGAAAAATCAATTTGTCCAAAGCCTCCTGGAATTACAAATGCGTCAAACCTACTATTTTCGGTAAGTATCTCCGCCGGTTCAATGTGTATACCCTGACCAATTTTGATAGGACCAGAAGTGCAACTAACCAGCATTGTTTTCCAAGACGTTACACGATTGAAGATATCTAAGGGTCCAAATAAATCGAGCGCTGTTATGTCATGATAGACAAGAAATGCAATTTTCATTTTGAGAAAGTTAATACAATTTTATAATTATAGTTTAAATCTCAAGCCTAGGCTCCGGCTGTTCGTAGTTAAAAGAGTGTATGGGAAATGGATACAACATTTACCTAAGTGTCAAAGATATACAATCAACCAGATAATATTTCAGATGCAAAAATTTCTACGCCGATCTTCAAGCGTAGATGGATTGTAATTGAAAAATAGATTTTCTAAATTTAGCCGATCACGCGTACCAAGGCATTGTAATAAATGCCAGATTACCATAAGCCGTTTTCGGTTTTGATTGCGGTTTATGGTAATTATAATCGCGGAACCCCCATATAAATTGATGCAGGTTTATGAAGAACCCGACGTCAGAAACTGATTCAATTATTGGTTTACCGGAAATTTCGCACTGATCCAAGGTATGGCGATGTATAGATAATGGTTCGCAAGGTTCAAAGAACACGTCACACAATGGGTGTTTGCATGTTAGTGTTCTGTTATTAAGGGCAGGACTGCGAAACACCTTCGCACACAAGTATACTGGCTGGCCCAAAGTTCGCTGTACAAATACCTATTATCACTTTTGACTCCCTCTGTGGATCGCGGTAAATTTGCATGTAAAAAGTGGTATCGTTTATTTGAACAGACTCAGGCAAATCGAGCATTGCAGCAACATAAGTGGGATTGGCATCATCACCAGAATAATTTTTAGTTAAGGAAGTAGGTGATGGAAACTTTACCAGGTAAAGGGGTTCGCTCGTACCGTTACAATACTTGGATATAAATTTGGCCTGTAAGCATTGTGTTTCCGAGCGAGCTTCTATTTTCTCTTCACATGAAGCAAAGAAACCGCTAGTAAGCAAGAGTATATAAATAAATAGCTTGTTCATAAGGTTCATATTTTTCTGTAAATAAGAGACTCTTTTTAAACCTAAAAGGTTGTATTAACGCCATCCGAAACCGAGTGCCACACCCGCCAAAGATGCATATTTGCTTTCGATGAATGCAGGAGTATACCTAATTTTTAAAATATAGATTCGTTTGTCTGTTACAAAATGGAATCTTAAATCCGCAAGACCAAATGGAGTAAACAAGGAAGCCATCAGAAGCCGGAAAAAAGAATCCGGTGATTTTCTGTTGCTGACGGATGGGCCGGAGATTTCTATATCCAGGGGTAAAATTGATGAGACGAAACAATATATTGCAAACCTAAGCCTGCACCTTTTTTCTTGTTCTCTCAGTGCATATATACCATTAAGCACCTAGGAGTGTTAACTCGGAGCACATTAATTCGATGAAATCAGTTTGCTGCCAGCGGAATTCATGGCAGCAAACTTTATTTTTTTACTCCGCCTTGATTGACTGTACCGGGTTGACCATTGCCGCTTTGACACTTTGAAAACAAATAGTCACAAGTGCCGTTGTCATTGTTAACAAGCCAGCCAACATGAAAATCCACCAATGAATTTCCACCTTGTAAGCAAAACCCTTGAGCCAATGATCCATGGCAAACCAGGCTATGGGCGAAGCGATCACGATGGCAATCAGGACAAGTTTGACGAAATCTTTGGAAAGTAGCGTAGTAATGTTCAATACCGTTGCACCAAGCACTTTCCTGATGCCTATTTCTTTGGTGCGCTGTTCAGTGGTAAAGGATGTTAACCCCAGAAGTCCAAGGCATGAGATCACAATCGCGATACCTGCAAAAAAATTAAATAGTTGCCTGGTTTGCTCATCAGTACGGTAGAGCACATTGTAGTCCGCATCCAGAAAAGCATACTCGAATGAGTAAGCTGGCATGTACTGCTTCCACAACCTTTCGGCTTTCTTTAAAGCCTGTGGTGCTAGCTTTTGCGTTGTATGCACGTGAACCCTATAATTTTGATTTGGATGACTGAATATAACCAAAGACATGATCGGCTCGCGAATTGAGGTGATATTAAAATCTTTCACAACACCAATGATGGTCCCTTCGGTGTCATTCAGCTTGAACCGCTTGCCGATTGGATCTTTTATTCCGGTTTGTTTGACAGCCGTCTCGTTTAAAATAATGCAAGTTGAATCTGCTTTGGTACCTCTGAAATTCCGTCCGGCTAGCAGTTTTAATTTAAAATTTGGAATAAAATCAGGGTCTACGCTGAGTTGAGCCATAATCAGTGCCCTATCCTTCGGTTTTCCATCCCAATCCGTTGATAATGTCCCCGTTAAAATATTGACGGGTGTATCTGTAGAGGTGCTTACACCCAGGATGCTCGACTCGCCACGGAGTGCTTGCTTGATTTGAAGTGTAAAATTACGCCCATCAAAAGAGAAGGTATGTTTCCGGTCAAAGCCTGGGTCACGATCTCTGATAAAACGCATTTGACTGCCAATGACAAACGTGCCTACAATGAGCATAGTGGCCAGTGCGAACTGCGCTACGACCAACGATTTTCGTAGCAAAGCGCCACTCACCTGGTTGGAACGGCCTTTTAAGGCCTGAACCGGACTAAACCCTGAAATCAGAAATGCAGGATAAACCCCTGCCATAACAAAACAGAATGTAAGCGCACCCAGCAGAATTTGCCAGGTGTGTATATCAAATAGTGAAAAATTGCCCGACTTGCCGGTAATACTTGCATAAAATGGCAGCATCGCCTGCAATAGTCCGATTGACAAAATCAGAGACAAGGTTAATGTAAGCAATGATTCCACCAGCAGCTGCATGGCCAACTGCGGTGATCCGGCACCTACGATTTTGCGAATGCCGATTTCTTTGGACCGCCTGGTAGCGCGGGCCGTGGTAAGATTCACATAGTTGATGCAGCCAATGCTGAGCAGCAGCAGCGCAACGGCTCCCATCATACCCACTTGCTTGCTCTCTGACTCACTGCCCTCAACCGGATAAAGGTGGATTTCGGTAAGCGGCTGTAACAGGAATTCAGACGGATTAGATGGGTTTACCTGGGCATTAATCTGCAAGGAAGTTAACTTTTTTTCAACCACTGACAGATCGGCATGGGCAGCCAGTTTGATATAAGTTCCAAAGCCATAATCATCCCAATTCTCGTCCACAGAGCGGCGAGCACCTTTTTTTGAATCAAGGGTTTTCAAAATGGCTAGATTCAGATAAATATCTCGTCTAAATGATGAGTTGTCAGGGGCATTTTCTAAAACTGCGCTTACTGTGAAGACGGTATTGTTTTGAACGTTAGTGAATGTCTTCCCAATAGCATCAGCCGTTCCAAAAAACTTACGGGCGAGTTTTTCGGAAATCACAACCGCATCAGGGGACGGGAAAAGTGTATTTTTATCTCCATATAGCACTTTAAAGCCATCAAAGATTTCAATGAAATTTGTGTCTGTATAGGCCAGGTTATCTTTTTCCGTAAATATTTTGTTGTTTGCCCGGAACGTTGCTGATAGATAATCACCCATGCGCACAGCACTTTCCACCTCGGGAATTTCCCTGAAGGCTACGGCTGCGATCGGCCCGGGCGTCGAGGTGGATGTATATTCATTCTCACCTTTACCAAAATGAACATTAACCTGGTAAATCCGCTGGGCATCACTATGAAAACGGTCAAAACTCAGCTCCTTTCGAACCCACCAAAACAGGAGTATACTCACGGACAGCACCACGGCCAGGCCGCCGATATTCAATGCAGAATACCAGCCGCCTGCACGCAAATTGCGAAGAGCAATTTTTAAATAATTTCGGATCATGGCTAAGGATTAAAAGTGTAATAAGTATTACTAATTTAATAGTAATAATGTTGCAACATCCCATAAGCATGTCGCTATCTATCTGTTAACTGTGCCTGTACCAACGAAGTTATTAGCCCTCTAAGCATATGTATAAAAACTCAGGTGGATAAGGCATACCACTATTTGGGCTCCATCTCATATGCCTCATTTTCAATTCAGAGTATTGATAACCAATATATGTAGAGCAGCATAAGCAATTAATGTTTGATGCTTAATGGAAAACACCAGCCGCACAGGTTGTCAGTCAGTGCAACGAAAGTTACAAAGCAAAAAATGACGGCTACAAGAGTAACCCGCTATTTACCGCGGCTGGGCGCCCCCGGCTTAATGCCGCTCCTTAAACCGCTGGCTACCCTTGCAGCCAAGGGGTGAACCCGTCATTTTTTCTTTGAGTGGAGATAGCGATTGCCCTGAGCACAACGCCGGGCTAAGCTACTTTTAAAGTCTTTCAATCATGAAAAATCTTGAAAACACTCCAAAAATTTATGTTGGAACTTACGGGCAGTATAACGACGGATCACTTTTCGGTAAATGGTTTGATCTCTCAGACTACTCTGATAGCAAAGCGTTTTATAAAGACTGCTACGAATACCATAGAAATGAATTCTTGCCAGAACTAATGTTCCAGGATTGGGAATACATTCCAGATTTTTTGATTTCCGAATCCTGGCTACACGAAGACACGTTCAGGTATTTTGAAATTACGGATGAAATGGATGAAGATCGAGCAGAGGCATTCGAGATTTACTGCTCAAGTATCGTTTTATGGCCATCGAATGGAAATGATCTTGATGAAACATTACAAGGATTTGAAGAATCTTACCAAGGTTATTTTTCAGGAACGATAAAAGATCCGGAGTTGGAGTTTACCTATCAGTACATAGAAGATACAGGAATGCTGTCAGACGTACCAGAACTGTTGCAAAGATATTTTGATTACGAAGCCTTTGCAAGGGATTTATTTCTGGAAGGGTATAGTGAATATGATGGTCATGTTTTCGCAGACTATTGAATTATCCTTCAAAGAGCCTGATAAGTCATACACTTTCAGGCTCTTTGAAGATAAATAGCATTATTTCCATCTGCGTTACAATAAAAAAGATTCTTTTCATTCCGTCGGGATCTTTTGGAACGCTCAACAAATCCTCTTTTCCTAGTTTCCGGCTTGTTTAACTTAAAAGACAGTGGGATATGGAAGAGGAGCATAAGGAAAGCAAAGGAATGACACCGGAGAGGGTTGTCAAAATACTGGCAAGACATCATGAAATTATCACCGTCCAACAGGCGAAAAGGATGTTAGAAATGGTGAATTTGCTTGCCGGTATCGCAGTAAATCAGTATCTTAGAAATACCAAAAGTTAGATTTTTACAGTTGCTGATTTTAATCGAATAATTATTATTTCATTAATCGATTTTTAAAGATGAGAAAGGCATGTTTATATATCCGAGTCAGTACCGATGAGCAGGCTGACAAAGGTTACTCCCAAAGAGATCAGGAAGAAAGGCTCAGGCGACATTGTCAACTGCAATCCATCGAAATCGACGAAGTCATTATTGAAGACTATTCGGCCAAAACTTTTGAACGCCCGGCCTGGCGGCGCCTTCTTACACATCTAAAAAAATCGCGGCAGCCGAGATTGGTCTTATTCACGAAATGGGACCGTTTTAGCCGCAATACAGGTGATGCATACCAGATGATCAGTCTACTGGGCAAATTGGGAGCAGAACCACAGGCAATTGAACAACCTTTAGATTTGTCCATCCCTGAGAATAAAATGATGTTGGCAGTGTACCTGGCGGCACCCGAGGTAGAGAATGACCGCCGGGCATTGAATGTATTTCACGGAATGAGGCGTGCCAAAAAAGAAGGTCGCTGGATGGCCACAGCGCCTATTGGTTATATCAATAGAATAACACCAGAAGGTAAAAAGCATATTGCACCACACCCTGTTAATGCGCCAATTATGTTAGAAGTATTCGAGCAAATTGCTGCCGGAACTTATAACACCGAGCAGATTTGGAAAATGGCCAGATATAAGGGACTACGAAGTAGTAAAAATAACTTCTGGGTAGCGATACGCAACCCTGTATATTGCGGTAAAATATTTATTCCTCCTTACAAAGATGAGGCTGGCTATTTTGTAAAGGGTGTTCATGAAACAATTATCTCAGAATCGCTCTTTGAATTGGCGCAGCAGTCACTCGACGGTAGAAGACGTAATCCTAATCAAAAGCCCAAAGTTCGTTCACTGGATGACTTGCCATTGCGTGGGTTTTTAAAATGCCCAAAGTGCAGCAGAATGCTCACCGGAAGTGCTTCCAAAGGAAATGGAGGGTATTATTATTATTACCACTGCTCAGCCGCCTGTAAGGTGCGGTTTAAAGCCCAGCTAGCAAACGAAAGATTATTGCATGAGCTCAGGGAATTGATTCCCAGACCTGGCAGGATAGAAATATTCACCCAAGCGATAATGAACGACTTTAAGCAGAAAGTAAAACATCAGGAAACGGAGCGTAAACAGATACTCTCTGAACTGGATAGCATCAGCATTCGCATGCAAAAGGCCAGAATCATGAAGGTAGATGGCGATTTGGAAGAATCAGACTTTAAGATGATCAAGGAGCAATCAGCCAGCAAAACCGAGGAGTTCGAAAAGAAACTTAACACTCTACAAGGCAGGGATAAGGAAATAGGTGTTCTACTTGAAAAAGCCTTAAAAAACCTTTCAGGACTGGATTTGCTTTATGAAAACGGCAATATTGAAGAAAAGCGAAAGATTCTTGGTTCGATCTTCCCGGAAAAACTCACTTTTGATGGTGTGCAACATCGAACCACTAGAATTAATGAAGTGCTCAATATTATCTATCAGAAAAACAGCGAGTTAAATGGAAATAAAAAAGGGACAAATCTGTTATTTTCAGATTTGTCCCATCAGGTGATCCCGCTGGGATTCGAACCCAGGACCCATACATTAAAAGTGTATTGCTCTACCAGCTGAGCTACGGAATCAAACAATTTGAGTTGGAATAGCCGAAGCGTTTTCCGTAATTGCGATGCAAAAGTAGAATTCTTAATAGTCAAATGCAAGCCCAGTTGAATAAAAAGATCATTTTATGGCTGATTCTTGGCCTGATATTACCCAAATGTGAAGTGTTTTCTGCGAATAGAAATGAGTTAAAAAGGGCTGATTCTCTGTTCGCTATGGCAAGATATACGGAGGCTTCAACACTCTACAAAAAAAATTTCGGAAACGATCAAAAAAATAACCAAAGCCTGCTTTTAAAGCTCGCTTTTTTGTCCGAAAAGACAAATGACTATACCGATTGCCTGTATTATTTAAGCAAACTTGCCCTTGTTACCCCTTCCAGAAGGTTGTTTGAAAAAATGGATAAGCTAGCTTCTGAGCAAAATCTCAAAGGATATGAGTTTGACGACTACAATTATTTCATCATTTTCTACCGACGCTATGGCGATTATATTCCTATGTTACTGCTGACACTTGGAGCTTATATTGTTTTGATCATGGTTATGAAAGTACGCAGAAAGGAACCCATTTTAAGAATTCATAAAATTTCCATTATTTTTTATCTTGTAGCGCTTCTAGGGCTGCTGAATGTTCCCTCTCTTTACAAAACCTGCATCATCGTCAACGAAAACACATTTTTGCGGGACGAGCCTTCTTCGGCCTCACAGGTTGTTGAAAAGGTGGGAAAGGGGCACAAACTGATTATTGTGGGATCCGTAGATCATTGGGACCGCGTTATCTGGGATAATAAAATCGTTTACGTCAGACAAAGCGATTTATGGCATATATGATTTTGGCCAAACAAAAACAGCCCCGAAATTAACTTTTCAGGGCTGTTTTTCTTCTATAATACGATGCTACTTCTTCTTTTTCTTCTTCTTTTTTGATTCATAATCCTGAACTTCCTGCATAAGTGCTTTCAAATCATCTTTGGGGTCCGCGCTGAAATCAATGGTCTCTGAATAATCGTTTGCTGTAATTTTCAGCACTTCGATCGGTTTACCCAAAAATCCCTGGATCTCATCGAGCATTGGTTTTTCCTCCGGACTGCAAAACGATACAGCAATACCTTTCTGAGTTCCACGCCCGGTACGTCCTACTCTGTGCACATAATTTTCAGCCTGATCCGGCAGATCATAATTGACAACAAAATCGACATTGGCGATATCAATGCCGCGCGCACTTACGTCCGTCGCAATCAGGATCTTTATATCTCCCTTTCGGAATTGACTCATCGCTTCCAGCCTGTCGTCCTGCACTTTATCCCCATGAATGGTGATACTTTTGATTCCCATTCTTTCCAGTGCTTTAAAAACACGTTCAGCACGGACCTTGGTCCTAACAAAAACCAGAATTTTACTCTCCGGGTTTTCTCCGACGACGCGTTCGAGAAAAAAGCGTTTGTCATCCATCCCGATAAATGCAACCGAGTGCGTAATATTTTTTGCTACTTTATCATTAGGAGAAATCTGGATACGGATCGCATTTCTGACCAGTGAATAGGCAAGTTTTTTAATTTTTTCGTTAATGGTCGCCGAAAAGAACAATGTCTGCCGTGTGTTGGGCAGAAACTTGATAAGATCCTGGATATCTTTAATAAACCCAAGATCCAGCATATGATCGGCCTCATCCAAAACCAGGATCTCAATGCGGTTCAATTTTATATACCCCTGACTGACAAGGTCAAACATCCGTCCGGGCGTTGCAACCAGAATATCAATTCCTTTTTCAAGCTGTGCAATCTGCGGGCCCTGCTCAACACCACCAAACACACTGAATGTTTTCACTTTGGTATACTGCCCGATTCTATCAAACACTTCTGTGATCTGAATCGCGAGTTCGCGTGTCGGAACCATCACGATACATTTAATACCATCCGGACGGTTAGTAGATTTTTTTCGATGTAAAATATCGATAACCGGAATGGCAAATGCTGCGGTTTTTCCCGTTCCGGTCTGCGCAATCGCAAGTACGTCCTCCCCTTTCATAATAGGTTGAATCGCCTTAAATTGTATATCAGTCGGCTTCTTAAATCCTGCTTTTTCCAGGCTTCTTTTTATTTCAGGGACAATGTGATAATCTTCGAATTTCATAAATATAGATATGACCGGGCGAAAAATAGTCATTCGCCTTCATTTAACGTATCGCAAAGATACGTCCTTATTTCGCATTAGAGTTTTTTTGATCAGGACAGAATATATTCCTCCCAGTTCAAAAACCAGAATGTAATTTTAAATCGCGTGAAATTAATTGACAAAACGTGGATTGTTCCATACTGACCCGATTTAAACATAACAGAAAAATCCATGTTCAATATCAGACATGTCAATTAGTTCCCTTCAAAAAACCTAAGTCTGTTTTTTAGTATCAATATCTCGTTTTGCATGGTTTCGACCCTTTTCAAAAGGTGATGAACCACTTCAATTCCCTCCAGATTGATGTCCAGATCCTCATGCAAACGGATAATACTTTCCAGTTTTTGCAACTGTGGAATGTGGATATACCTAGTTTCCTGAATCATGATCGTATCAATCAGGCCTGCTTCGCCTAGCGACTGCACGAATGAATATTCAACATTATAATTAGTACAAAAAAGATCTATTGCAATCAGTTGGTCGGTTTCCATATGATCAGGATTTAGATAATTCTGTAAATAATTCTTTCTGCTTTTCGGTCAGATTCGTCGGTATCTTCACATTGAAAGTAACATACAAATCTCCAAACTGACCTTCCTGCTTGTAAACCGGAAAACCCTTCCCTTTCAGTCGGACGGTGCTGCCGTTCTGCGTTTCAGCTTTCACCGGAAGTTTAACTTTGCCGCTCAGCGTTTCAAGAATGATTTCACCTCCGAGCACAGCCGTATACAAGTCGATATCGGAAGTAATATGAAGATCATTTTTAGCACGCCTGAATTTTTCATCGTTTGCCACCGTAAAGGTTATAAACAAATCCCCGTTCGGCCCACCATTGCTGCCCGGACCGCCATGTCCCTGAATTTTAATTGTCTGCCCGTTTTCGATGCCAGCAGGAACTGTAATCCTGATATTTTTACCGTTTACGGTTAAAGTTTGTTTATGCGTTTCATATGCCTCCTGAAGCGTCAGATGTACTTCGGCCTGATAATCCTGTCCGCGAAAACGTGTCTGACGACCTCCCCGCGCTCCTCCAAATCCGGAAGAACCGCCAAACATAGATTCAAAAAAGTCAGAGAAATTGTCATCGCCGCCATAATAATTCCCTCCCTGATTCGCAGAAGCCCTGGACTGGCGCGCTTTTTCATATTCCGCGCCATGTTCCCAATCTTTGCCATACTGATCGTATTTTTTACGTTTCTCAGGATCGCTCAACACTTCATTAGCTTCATTTAACTCCTGAAATTTTTTCTGTGCCTCTTTGTCATTCGGATTGACATCCGGATGATATTTTCTTGCCAATTTCCGGTAAGCGGACTTTATATCTTTATCGGAGGCGCTTTTATCGACTCCTAAAATTTGATAATAATCAACGAAAGCCATGGTTTTATCTGACGAAATTATTCGCTATTAAGTTACTGTAATTCATTTCAATTTTACGACCGCTGATTCTTCCATATCAGTATATTCTATCAACGATTTTATTCTTTAACATTTCCTTTCTTATTATTCAGCTTCCATCACTTCAATCTAAATCTTTAAAAATTATCCGGCAAGATTAAAAAATGTATACAGATGTAAGTAAAAGGGAATAGATAAAATTCTATTTATGATCCAGCATTTTCAGGTACAAATCCTCTACTTTTTTTCTTGCCCAAGGTGTTTTTCTTAAAAATTTAAGGCTGGATTTAACACTCGGCTCATGCTGAAAACTATTGATATTAATGTGAAATCCAAGCTGCTCCCATCCATAATACTCAACTAATTCATTCAAAATTGCTTCCAGTGTTTTCCCGTGAAGCGGGTTATTCGGTTGGCCTTCCATGCGTAAAATTTAGTATAATGTTAAAGGTAAAAGGAAAATTGATTAGAATAAATACTTATTGTACTTACTTAGAAGTTCAATGTAAAATCAGACGGTATGGATCAGATTCAATGGGGAATAATTGGCTGCGGTAATGTGACAGAAGTTAAAAGCGGACCTGCTTTCAGCAAAATTCCAAATTCAAAACTTGTAGCAGTAATGCGTCGGGACGCCGCCCTGGCAGAAGACTACGCCAAACGCCATAACGTTCCTAAATGGTATAGTGATGTAGATAAGCTCATTCATGATCCGGATGTGAATGCGATCTACATCGCAACGCCGCCTAACGTCCACGAAGTTTATGCAGAAAAGGCTATGCGTGCCGGCAAGCCGGTATATGTCGAAAAACCAATGGCTCTGGATGCAGCTGAAAGCAGTCGTATGAATGCGGTGAGCAAAGAAACCGGAGTGCCGCTCTTTGTCGCCTATTACCGGCGTTCTTTGCCCTATTTTGTAAAACTTAAAGAACTGATCGACAGTAGTGTTATCGGAGATATCCGTTACGTAAATATTTGTTTACAGTGGCAGCCGTATGATGAAGAAATTGGAGAATTGCGTAAACCAAAATGGCGCGTTCAGCCAGAAATTTCAGGTGGCGGACATTTTCATGATTTGGCCTCTCACCAGTTTGATCTTCTTGAATATGTTCTGGGGCCCATCAAATCTGCAAAGGGTATCGCCCGGAATCAGGCGGCTTTGTATGAAGCAGACGATATTACGGTAGCCAACTTCGAATTTGAGTCAGGTATTTTAGGAAATGGCGTTTGGTGTTTTACCATTAATAAAGGGCAACGCGAAGACAAAGCGCAGATCGTTGGCTCGAAAGGCAGAATTAATTTCTCTTTTTTTGAAAAATTTGACATCATTGTAGAGACTGAATCCGGCGCTGAAACTTATAATATCCCTTATCCCGCCCATGTTCAACAGCCACTCATTGAACTTATCGTGAAAGAATTAAGGGGTGAGGGCGTTAGTCCAAGTACCGGTCTGACGGGCGCACGAGCAAACCAGATCATGGATTGGATCACGAAGAGTAATCGGTAATCAGGTTACCATTGCTTGAAAATATTTAGGTAGCTTGCCGTACAAAATATGCAGTTAATTATGTTATTTGCACATCATAACTCTAAATCTTAATAGTCATGGCAAAGGGTAAAAATCTTGACAAGGGTAGTACTAAAAAAGAACCCGAAAAGAATCTCAAGGAAAAACGCGCTGAGAAAAAGGCGAAAAAAGATAGCAAAAAAGACTATTGATTAGTCGTTTTTCCAATCTAATATTCAATCAAAAGAGCTGCTCTACTAACGTAAGGCAGCTCTTTTGATAAAAGTTATGTTAATAAATCTCTCTGTTGGTTTTGTACTTGGCCAGGCGTTTTCTGGAGCGCACCAATTTGGAGTGAATTTTATTTTTTTCATCCGGAGTGACAACTCCATCCGCTTCTGCTTTTTCAATAGCTCCTTTGATCACCTCCTGCTCTCTTTTCAATTTAGAATATTCGTTTGCGGTCAGTTTTTTGTTTTTGTAGGCAAGGTTTACAGTCGCTTCAAGTTTTCGCTGCTCACTCCGAAAATTCTGAGCAAAAACATTGGATGAGAGTACAAATAAAAAAAGCGCTGGTACTAGAAAATTTTTGATTGATTTCATTCCGTAAGTTCGTCAATTGCAAAATAGGTCTTTTCAGAACCTTATGTTTGTAAAAACCGAGATAAGCTTCTTTGAAATAAATTCTGAAATTTTCATACCAAAGGACTCCTATTCATATCCCTTCCCTTTTAAATCCAGTTCCTTTTCATTTTCCAAAACTGCAATAAATTCCGAGTGCGTCATCGGCTGACTGAACATCGGAAAGTCACTTTTCAGCGCGTTATCATGTTCCGCCTGACTCAAAGTTGCACAGCAATCGGTGAGCGTAATCACATTATAACCCTTGTCATAGGCGGTACGCATCGTCGATTCCACACAGCAATTTGTTAAGTAGCCGGCCAGCACCACGTTTTTCACGCCTGTGCTTCTTAAAATATAATCCAGGTTTGTACTCGCAAATCCGCAGAAGCTGCGTTTTCCTTCGATAATTACATCCCCCTTTTCAGGCGTAAGCACGTCCACAATTTCAGTTCCCCAGGTATTTTTCTTGAAGGCGCCGTTGTCAATTACACCTTTCATAATCCCATAAGGTTTCGTGGTAATTTCGTGATAATCTTCCGTGAAAGATATCGGTACAAAAACAACGTTAACACCAGCCTGCCGCGCCGCTTTGACGGTGTCTTCGGTGTTTTGAAGCATATTATTCTGATCCATCACTCCTTTCACGGCACCATAGAATATGCCTCCTTCCGAGGTGAAATCGTTTTGAAATTCAATCAAAACAAGAGCGGTTTCTTTTGGGTTTAGTTCCATTGTGCTTTCTTTAATGAATTAGTAATATCTGTCTTTAAATATAACTGGAATCCCTCAGGTTTCCGTATCTGCATTTTGGGTATTTTTGAAAACAAACCGCAAGTTTTGGGTTGAACCGAAGGCTTTTTACAGGCACTTTTGTACAACAAATTAATTATCAAATGGATCAGGAAACATATAATTATGAAAAGATTGCAAAGGCAATCGAATACATAACCGAAAATGCAAAAAGACAGCCATCATTATTTGAAGTCGCTGAAGAAGTGAGCATCAGCCAGTTTCATTTTCAGCGTATGTTCACAGAATGGGCAGGCGTCAGTCCGAAGAAATTTTTACAATATATTACGGCAGATTATTTAAAAAATAAAATAAAGGAATCGACAAACTTGGTCGAACTGGCTGAATCAGCGGGCCTCTCTAGTCAAAGCCGTGTGTATGACCTGTTCACCGGAATTGAAGCCGTTACTCCTCAGGAATATAAAACCGGCGGAAAAGGACTCCATATCACCTACGGGTTTCACCAGACTCCTTTCGGCGAATGTTTTATAGCCGTAACAGAGAGAGGTATCTGTGCCATGGCCTTTGTCGATGAAAACTCGAAAGATCAGCAGCTGATTATGCTTGGTAAAAAATGGCATTTTGCCACGATTGAAGCCAACCAGGTCACCACTGTAAATTACATCCACAAGATATTTTCGCCACACCTGAGTTCATTGGATAAATTGCCGCTGATGGTTCAGGGGACGAATTTTCAGCTTAAAGTCTGGGAGGCATTATTGACGATTCCACAGGGAGCTGTGACCACTTATCAGCAAATTGCCGAAAGCATAGGAAATCCAAAAGCAGTCAGAGCGGTGGGGACAGCTGTGGGCGATAATCCGATTGCGTTTCTCATTCCCTGTCACAGGGTCATTCGAAAAGAAGGGATTTTAGGAGAATATCGTTGGGGAAGTCTCAGAAAAAAGGCATTGATCGGTTGGGAAGCGGCAAAAACAGACGCAGGTTTGGCTTTGTAAAAATACAAAATTGTGCTGATCTGCCCCAGGTTGATGAAAATTTGCATCGGATTACACAGTTTCTAACCACAAAGTACCAGCTACCAAATTCCCCAAAAGGCAAACATAATTCTGATAATCAGCAATTATGATTAAGCTGACAATAAAATAATTCTGAGATGGATCAATATTAGTTATCTGGTTTCCAATCGTCCACATAACTAAAAATTGGAATATGAAAACTTTTTTGATTCGTTTCACAGGAGTCGCGGCGCTGATGCTAATACTGAACTCCGTAAGTTTTGCGCAATTTTCTTTAGGCCTCCAAGGGGGTATCGCCAAGTCAGATCTTGAAGATTCAAAAACGATTGCCGGAGGTGGTGTAAATTTACGCGTGTTTGCTTCTCCGAACTTTGCAATAGGGGTTGCCGGTAAAATTTATTCAGACGGAACCGATTACACTGTCGCCGGACAGACTTTAAGTTATACAGGAAATCTTGTACCGGTTACAGGAACGTTGGATTACTACTTCGGAACTGGGTTTATCCGTCCTTATATTGGTGGTGATGCCGGTGTTTATTTCTCAAAATACGATGCCAAGTTTAACGGAGATAAAATCGCAGAATCGAAGAAACACAGCAATTTCGGAGCTGCTCCTCGCGCAGGTGTTATCTTCGCTTTGAATGACAATTTAGGTCTGCAGGTGGAAGGTATTTACCATTTTATCTTTGGAAATAAGGACAACAGTGCTAACGCTGGAAACGTAGGAAATGCTGATTTTGAATCTACCAAGCAATTTGGTGGTGTAAATGTCGGACTTATAATTGGCCTGGGTGGAAAGAAATAAGCTGCCCGCAGACTTTAAATGTCCTTACTTGAAAAACAAGACGCAGCTTCAGTCAGCTGCGTCTTGTTTTGTTTCAGACGCTCTGGCTTTCTACCTTGCCGCTTATTTCAACCATAAAATTCGCAATATTGAAGGCTGTACAGGACTTTTCGCAGCAAGTTAAACAATGGCTTCTTTCATTAGAGATGTCATTTGCTGTTGAGCTCGTTTCAACGGATTCATTTCAAATAATCGAAGTAAAACTGGATAAACAACTGCGAATGGTGATACGGCTGATCGACCTGAGTACCTGGATAATTTTGCAGGAAAAGGCGTTTGAAAAGTTGGCAGCTTTTTCTGCGGACCAAAAAGAAATCCGCGAATTTGGAATATCAGTTGTTACCCTGTGGGAAGATATCTGGATTCAAGAAAACGCGGTTGCAAAGTCCAGACTTAGCGCCATGCTGGGTATTTCGCACCGCATCCCGGCACGGACGACAGCAGTACGCCGAATTGATAAACCAACAGCCGATAAGTTTCTCCGCGAAAACCACCTGCAACAAGCTGTTACGTCCAAAGTAAAATACGGCCTCTTTCTTCCAAATCGCTATTTCCGTGTCCTTAAAGCTGATTATCAATTCAATAGAGCAGCACCCGAACTCCTGGTAGCAGTCGCAACGTTTAGTCATGCGCGTATTTTTGAACGCGAGGGCAAACCCTTCCGCTCCTATGAACTGATCCGGTTTGCCAATTTGCTTGATACAACCGTGATCGGAGGTTTGGATAAACTTTTACGATTTTTTGAGGAAGACTGCAAACCTGATGACATCATGACGTATGCCGATATGGAATGGTCAGACGGAGCGAGCTACAAGCGTCTTGGATTTGAAGCAGTATCCGATAAAGCCCCTATACCGTTTTGGCTGGACAAAAAAACGCTGAAACGCACCAGGAGACCAGAAAAGATGGATAATGACAATTTAATTGAGGTTTATAATGGCGGAAGTCGTAAATTTGTCAGGGAAATTTTCGCCTCGTTCAACACGTTGTAATCCTTACTGCTTTTTTATTTTAAATTGAATCCATTAATTGTCATTTTAGGTCCGACTGCCTCAGGGAAAACCCGTTTAGCGGCTCGTGTTGCCGCAAAAATCAATGGAGCAATATTAAGTGTTGATTCCAGGCAGATTTACCGAAAAATGGATATCGGTACAGGAAAAGATCTGGACGAATATCAGCTGGATGGCAAAGCAGTCCCCTATCATCTGATCGATATTGTGGACGCCGGGGAAAAATATAATGTCAGTCGGTTTAAGCAGGATTTCCAGAACGCATATTGTAAAATAGTCGATCAGGGACAGGTGCCGATTGCCTGCGGCGGTACAGGATTTTATTTTTATGCTTTGTTAAAAAGCCAGCAGTATACCGAGATTCCCGTGGATGAAAAACTACGGGCATCGCTGGAAGCTAAAACAAACGATGAACTGAGATTGGATTTTATTCAACTCGAGACTTCGTATCTGGATCTGGCAGATACTTCGACCAGAAAAAGGCTGATCCGCGCCATTGAAATTTCTACCTATCTGACGAAGCATCCTGAAACTGAGAAGCAGATATCCGATGTACCTCCACATCAACATGCTCCTATTATTTTTGGCCTGAACCCTTCATCAGAAATTCGTCGTGAACGTATCAGTCGCAGGCTAAGTTATAGATTAAATAATGGGATGATCCAGGAAGTAGAAGCGCTTTTAGAATCTGGTTTAGAGCCGGAACAACTCATTTATTACGGGCTTGAATATAAATACATTACTGAATACCTGACCGGCGTTTTGACATATGAGCAAATGGCAAAAAAGCTTGAAACAGAAATTCATCGTTTTTCAAAAAGGCAAATGACCTTTTTCCGCAAAATGGAAAAAGACGGGATAATAATTAACTGGCTTGAACTATCGAACACAGAAGAGGAAAATATTCAGCAGATTATCCAGGCATATAATTTATTTTCACGAACCAACCAAAACTAATTAACTGAGTAGCCGCCAAAGGGCTTCTCGAAATTATATTATTTACCGTTATGAATATCAAATTAAGCACCGTCTTGCTTTTGTTAGTTTTAAGTGTCACCGATGCATACCTGCTTGCACATCCCAACCTGATCGGCAAAATAGGCATATTGGTTTACAAACATTCCTACATCAAAACTTTCCCAAAAGCATTGGTAACTGTTCTGTTGGTAGTCGGAATATCATTACTTATCGCAGAGCTTTTGTATCGTTTTACAGGTTATAAAAAAGCGACGTTGTCTTATGGCGTGTTATTATCGATCAGCGTTTTTTGGTTCGGTTATGTCTTTGTAACATTCTCTTCATTCAGTTACCGGATCACGGGAAAAGCATTTATCTATGGCGCGCATCTGCTCCCGATCATTTTGATCGGACTTTTTGGAAGGTATTTAGTTAAGACACAACTGCATTTGAGAAAAAAAACGGAACTAGCTACGTCTGAAGACAGCAAAAAAATGGCTTCCTGATCTGCAAACGCAATTTTCTGTGTTTTTTGCTTCCAAATAGAAATATTGAAAAGAGACAATAGAATATTCTAATTTTTACTTTAAATTATTAAATTTTGTTATTGCTTTCTTGAATTCACACAAATTAAACATCGATAATAATAGAAAGTACGCGGTTTTTTAAGATATTGCGACTCGGGTTTTACGACGGTTAGCCACGATTTTAAAATTATTTTTAATTTAACATATCGTCACAGTATATCAGAGGTATGAAGGGTCTTTGGACTAATCAACCGTCATCAACATATATATAGTAAACTAACCTTTTAATTTTATTCTTAATTTATATGTCAGAAATAGCTGAATTAATCATTGAAGGTAAAAATTACCAGTTTCCAATAATAGAAGGTAGTGAAAAAGAAAAAGCCATTGATATTGCCAAATTGCGTGATCAAACAGGATATATAACCATTGACGCGGGCTACAAAAATACAGGGGCTACAAAAAGTGCGATAACATTCTTGGATGGCGAAGAAGGTGTTTTGAACTATCGTGGTTATTCAATTGAGGAGCTTGCAGAAAAATCTTCATTTTTGGAAGTTGCTTATCTGCTTATATATGGTGAGTTGCCGACTCAGGAACAATTTTCAGCTTTTGAACACGAGATCACAACGCATACACTTGTTAATGAGGATATGCGCAAAATATTTGAAGGCTTTCCGGTAAATGCGCATCCAATGGGTGTTTTGTCGTCGCTGGTGAGCGCTATGAGTGCATTCTATCCTGAAACACTTGATCTTGACAGTCCTGAAACGACGGAACTTCACATTATTCGTTTGCTTTCGAAATTGCCGACTATCGCCACCTGGTCTTACAAAAAATCTCAGGGGCATCCGGTAAATTATCCAAAAAATAGTCTGGATTACTGTTCAAACTTTCTGAGCATGATGTTCTCTTTGCCGGTAGCGGAATATAAGGTTGATCCTGTTGTTTCGGCGGCTTTGAATAAATTGCTTATTCTTCACGCTGATCACGAACAAAACTGTTCTACATCAACAGTAAGATTGGTTGGTTCGTCTCAGGCTAATATTTATTCTTCGATTTCTTCTGGAATCAGCGCGCTTTGGGGACCACTTCATGGCGGAGCAAATCAGGAAGTTATAGAAATGCTTGAAGCGATCAAAAATGATGGCGGAGATGTTCAGAAATATGTAGATATGGCGAAAGACAAATCAAGTGGCTTCCGTTTATTTGGTTTTGGTCACCGTGTTTACAAAAACTTTGACCCTCGTGCGAAGATCATTAAAAAAGCAGCTGACGACGTTCTAAATAAACTTGGCATTAATGACCCGGTTCTTGAAATCGCTCAAAAACTGGAAAAAGCGGCTTTGGAAGATCCTTATTTCGTTTCGCGTAAATTGTATCCAAACGTAGATTTTTACTCAGGAATTATCTACCGTGCATTGGGTATTCCAACAAATATGTTTACAGTAATGTTTGCTATTGGACGTCTTCCGGGCTGGATTGCTCAGTGGAAAGAAATGCGTGCTAATAAGGAACCTATCGGCCGTCCGCGCCAGGTTTATGTTGGTGCTCCGCGTCGTGATTATGTTGCTATCAGCGAAAGATAATTAGCAAAAAATATAATAAAACAGGCCTCGTCAGGATAACCTTGACGCGGCCTGTTTTATTTCCGACAGACGCTGTTTACGGTGAAAGCCTTTCGATTTTCCAAACATTACCTTCTGATAATGTATAGGCTAACCGGTCATGTAGCCGGCTAGGCCTGCCCTGCCAAAATTCTGCATAATGCGGAATAATGCGATAACCTCCCCAATGTGGTGGACGTGAGACCGTTTGACCTTCAAATTTTGCTTCGAAATCCTTCTGCTTCTGCTCTAAAAATTCCCTGTTTTCAATCTTCTCACTTTGATGGGATACCCAGGCCCCGATCTGACTTCCGCGAGGACGAATTGCGAAATAATCATCTGACTCTTCCGCTGATGTTTTCTCAATTTTTCCCTCTATTCTTACCTGACGTTCAAGCTCTTTCCAGAAAAAAGTAATCGCAACCTGGGGATTTTCTTCGATCTCTTTTCCTTTCTTGCTTTCGTAATTAGTATAAAAAGAAAAACCGGTTTCATCGACTCCCTTAAGAAGTACAATTCTTCCTGTCGGGCGTCCGTTGGAAACGGTACTCAGCAGCATGGCATTGGGCTCTGAAAGTTCTGATTTGAGCACTTCATCGAACCATTTATTGAACTGATTCAAAGGATTTTTATCCAGATCCGACTCGTGCAGCCCTTTAAGACTATACTCGCACCTGATATTTGCTATTTTGTGATTCATTGTCTGTAATATATCAATGTTACGGGCTCAAAATTAGCCAATTCATAGGAAAGATTGTTAGATTTGTATTCTATAACAGGACGTACTTACGAAACATTAATCACGATGGCACAAGAACAACAAGAAGGGGTCGAAAGCAATGCGCAGGAAGACCTGACACAAAAAACGATTGATACCCTTGAAATTGATCTTAACAATGAGTTGACGGAAGAACTGGAAGAAGAAGCGCCAGATGTAGATTATAGCCAATTATCTAAGGAACAACTCGTTAACTTATTAGAGAACGAATTATCACTAATCAATAGTGAAGGTGTCAAACCAACATTATTGAAAAAAGCAGAAGCTTTGGCTCGTGAAATCCGTCCTGTTCTGGATCATATCAAGCAAACCGACCGCGAAGCAGCTTTGAAAGCTTTCGTTGCGGATTCGGGAAGTGAAGATGGATTTGAATTTAAATACGACGCGGAAACGCAAAAAATTGATGCCCTCAGCAGAGAAATCCGAGGGCTCAAAAATACTTATTATCAAAGTGTAGAAAAAGAAAAAGAGAAGAATTTCACTGTTAAAACATCTCTTCTACAACGGCTTCGCACTCTTTTGGAAGATGAAGGAACGCGTGAAACGGACGCTTCCGGAATGAAAACGAGCTGGGAGGAGTTTAAGAAAATCCAGGAGGAATGGAAATCCGCCGGCAATATCGCCTCGCCTCATAACGGTACGCTTTGGGCTACATACAATGCCTTAATTGACCGCTATTTCAGCAATCGTAATATCTATTTTGAGTTAAAAGAACTGGATCGCCGCCGTAATGCCGATTTGAAGGCAGAGCTGTGTGAGAAAGTTGAAGAGCTGGTAAAATCCCTTGAATCCCGTCCTATGACGCGCGAAATTCTTGCTGAAGCAAACCATGTCTTTGAAGAATATAAACACCTTGGTCCTGCGCCAAAAGAGGAGCAGGAAAAACTTTGGCAGCGTTTTAAAGTTGCTTTGGATCACTTGTATGATGCACAGCGCGGTCAGTTTGCCGAGCAAAAGAAGTCCATGCAGGAAAATTATGATCAGAAGCTTAAAATTTACG
This sequence comes from Dyadobacter koreensis, assembly GCF_900108855.1. Classification (GTDB taxonomy): domain Bacteria; phylum Bacteroidota; class Bacteroidia; order Cytophagales; family Spirosomataceae; genus Dyadobacter; species Dyadobacter koreensis. The sequence goes on along the minus strand of NZ_FNXY01000006.1, from coordinate 569,535 downwards.
AAGCGATCGTTCCTTTTACTACCTATAACTCTGGCAGTATAAAAGAATGGAATGCAAAAACCAAAGAGGTTATGGCGTTCCAGGATCAGTGGGTTGCATTGAAAGGCATAATGCCGAGAGAGGAAGGAAAAGAGTTGAGCAAGAAATTCTGGGCTACACTGAAAACGTTTTTCCATAACAAAGGAGAATTTTTCCGACAGCTGGAATCTAAACGCGAGCAGAATCTGGAACTGAAAAACCAGCTTTGTTCAGACGCGGAAGCAATCCTGGCAACAGGGGAAGACAATGCATCGAACACGCAGAAAATTATCGAACTTCAAAAAAAATGGAAAGCGATTGGTCAGGTTCCTGAAAAATATAAGGATACGATTTATGACCGTTTCAAAAAAGCCTGTGATTCTTACTTCGATCAGAAACGTGCCAAGAACAAAGAAGTTGAAGCAGAATTTGAAGAAAACCTGAAACGCAAAATTGATCTGATCGAACGTATCGAGATCGCTGCTGCGAATAAGGATGAATCTTCTCTTGACCTTTTGAGCGCCTTCAAAAGCGAATGGAGTTCAATCGGCTTCGTTCCTAAAAAGGATATGCAGGCCACACAAAAACGGTATATCGCCGCGGTAAACACGTATGTGAGCGCAATTGGCAAGTTATCTTCCAAAGAGAAGGAACAGGCTGTTCTGGAGAGCGAAGTGGAACTTGTCCGTGACGGCGAAAGCAGCCGTGGACTTTTCCGTAAAGAAAACGACATCAAACGCAGAGTATCGCAGCTTGAAAACGACATTTCTCTATGGCAAAACAACATCGAATTCTTTGCCAAATCGAAAACTTCGGACCGTCTGAAAGCTGAATTCGAAAGAAAGATCAGCAGCGCTCAGGCGCAGCTGGAAGAGTTGAAACATCAACTGTCTATAATTCAGGAGGCTATATAAATCGACAAAAATATTTTAAAAATAATTGTCTTAAAGTTTATGTAGTACTAAATATTCTACTACTTTTGCACCACGATAACGGAATAACAAACGCTATCGCAATGCAAAAGAGGCCTCCATAGCTCAGCTGGTAGAGCAACTGACTTGTAATCAGTAGGTCGTTGGTTCGATCCCGACTGGAGGCTCTAAAAAAAGCACTTGACTTTAAAAGTTAGGTGCTTTTTTGTTTTCTGAGATTTTTTAAGATCGCATGGTGGATTGTGCACTCCCCGCACCTGTACGTCGCGTTTGCCCTCAGTATTTGAAGTAATACCTACAACCGATATGTTCAATTTGATTTTATTATCAATATCTTCAGAGTATCAATAAAATACTTTTAGGTATTATTGTTAGCTAAACATTTTAATCACTGAATACAAATACCCCGCCATGTATAAGAAAATTGCTCTGATCCTGATCGCACCATTCTGCTTTTCATGTAATTTATTTGAACCGGAAAAGCAGCCGGAAATGATAAGTTTTGTTTTTACCAATGTAGATAAAACCATATTTCAGGAAATTAAAGTAATCGCTTATACGGTTGAAAATGGTCAACACATCGCTTACGATTCTGTTTATCACTATCCTTTAAAGACTCCAAGTATACCGTATTATTCAAGCGCAGAGATCGCGTTCCTGGACCAGAGTTTTCAGGTTAGAGAGAACGGTTTATTCGAGGCGATCGCGGTAAAAGAAGATAGCACTGTATTTAGAAATCAGATTGGAAAAATAGAAAAAATGCCGGGCAGGCGTAGGTTTGAGATCGAGCTAAGCAATTTAGGCATTGCCTTGAAATAAATCCGTCGTCAAATCATAAACTCCCCGTGCAAATTATTTCGGGATATGGTATCCGGATGAGATTAAAATTAAGCGAGCTTATATTCAATTCAATTGCATATATTTATTTTTTTAGGAATTATTATCGCATTTTTTTTACACCAAATACTCTGAAAACCAGGAACGTCCAGGATCGACTCCAAAATATTTCATAGACATAAAAAAAATAATCTCCCATAAACTTGCGTTATATATCTCATTCTTCTACTTTTGCACCATGATATCGGAATAACAAACGGCATCATAAAAAGAAGACGCCTCCATAGCTCAGCTGGTAGAGCAACTGACTTGTAATCAGTAGGTCGTTGGTTCGATCCCGACTGGAGGCTCTTAAACAAAAAGGACTTATCAGAATTGATAAGTCCTTTTTGTTTTCTAACACTTTTTTACAATTTCAAATCGAAAAGATAATGACGAATGAAAATGCTTATAACGATGGATACGCGTACGAGACCTTCATTCGTCGTGCTTTTAAAAATGTGACATCAGAAGGGAAAAATGGCGAGCACAGCATCCAGATGACAACCCTGATCGATATAGAAGAGGGAAAAGATCTGAGCAAACTTGCGGCTTCCAATATCAAACAGCTCGATAAGGTGAAAGGTTATCTGGCAAAAGCGATTGGGAAATTCCTAAAAATGAAATTGGATAAAAAGGAAAAGTTTGAGTTTCTGGCAATGAAAACGGCGGTTGATCAGGCAAAGACCTCCACAGATCTGATTGCTGTTGTTGAGCGTGGATTAGCGATCACAGACCGTTTTTGATCCTAAAAACATTATAAATAAAACGCTTGCAAAGTAAACTTGCAGGCGTTTCTTTTATTTACAGTTAAACGTAAAACAATTCTTTATTAAGCGTTTTCACGATTGAGTCAAAGTCGTCGGGGTTTGAGGCAAAATCCATTTGGTTGACATCAATGGTGATCAATTTTCCATGGTCGTAATTTTGGCTAAAATCCTCATAATAGTGATTCAGATTTCGCAAGTATTCTTCAGAAATGTCTGCCTCGAATTCTCGTCCCCTCTTTTTGATCTGCGAAACCAGTTTAGGGATATCGGCTTTCAGATAAATCAAAAGATCCGGCTGCGATACCGTTTTCATAATTGATTCAAACAACAACAAATAACTTCTGTAATCCCGCTCGGTCATGATCTTCGAGTCATAAAGATTGCGGGCGAATACAAATGCATCTTCATAAATGGTTCGGTCCTGGATAATCGTCGCATACGTGGTTGACCGGATCGTTTGAACCTGCGCAAAGCGATTATTTAGAAAAAATATCTGCAAATTAAATGCCCAGCGCTCCATGTCCTCATAAAAATCTGCGAGGTAAGGATTTCCCTCCACTGCCTCATACATCACTTCCCATCCATAATGTTGGCCAAGCATTTGCGTCAGCGTGGTCTTGCCGGCGCCGATATTCCCAATAATTGCTATATGCATGGAATTAATTTTTTAAGAAGTAGATTAATAAGTAAGCAGCATAACGTTGATGTGCAAAAATATGTAATTGACTGAGAAATCTAAGACTGACGAAAGTTAGTTTTTCAGATTTTCGATAAACTTCAGATATTCGTATATTTGCATTTGATTTAACGGGAAAGAGGTAAAAACAGCTTCTCTCCTATTTAGTCCCTGAAAATTAGATTAATGAAGCCTTTCCAAGTAATACTTTATTATTATTATGCACCCATCGAAAACACCGAAGTGTATCGCGATGAGCATCATTTATTTTGTGTAGAAAATAATCTTTTGGGTCGCATTATCATTGCACCTGAAGGTTTGAATGGAACAGTTTCCGGCACACCTGAGGCATGTGAAGCTTATATGAATTACGTGCGGTCGGACGAAAGATTTAAAGACGTGCAGTTTAAAGTGGATTATCATGATGAAATTGCATTTCAAAAGTTACATGTCCGTGTTAAGGATGAGATCGTAAACTCTGATCTGAACGTCAATCCGCTCGTACGGACAGGAAAACACCTGGAACCGTCTGAATTGAAAAAAATGATGCAGGATCCTGATGTCGTATTGGTCGATATGCGTTCTGATTATGAGCATGAAGTTGGCAAATTCAAAGGCGCTATCACTTTTGATATGCACAATCTTCGCGAACTTCCGGATCATGTTCACGAGATCGAACATTTAAAAGATAAAAAAATTGTAACGTATTGCACCGGAGGCATCAAGTGTGAAAAGGCTAGTGCTTACCTTCTTGAAAAAGGATTTACTGATGTTTATCAGCTTCACGGCGGTATCATTCGGTATGGCCTGGAAGAGGGTGGTGAGGATTTTGACGGCAAATGTTATGTTTTTGATAACAGGATCACAGTCGATGTGAACCAAGTCAATCCCACCGTTATTTCAAGATGTTACATCTGTAATGATTCCTGCGACAGGATGATCAACTGCGCGAATGCGGAATGTAATACGCACGTTCCGGTTTGCCATAAGTGCGGCGAAGAAATGGAAGGCGCGTGTTCTCCGGAATGCAAAGCGCATCCAAATAAAAGAGTCTATGACGGAACAGGTTACTATGTCAGCAACAGTAATCACTACAATCCGCTGCAAGGAATGAAGAGCCTAAAAAAAACGCTGAAAAAATTAAAACTGGCTGCAAAAGCATAGTGACGAAATTTACGGTTCCAATTGTTTCAGCATGATGAAATCGTTCATCCAGTATGGACCAATTGGAACATCTACTTCTTTAACCGTAACAAAATTCATTTTCTCATAAAACGATCTGGCTTTATTGTAGCGGTTAACATTTAAAGCAAGTTTTTTTCCTCCAACAGATTTAACATATTGTTCCACCTCAGCAAGTAAATATTTACCCGCTCCGGTACCCTGCATGTTGGGAAGTACATAAATCTTATGTAACTTGAAATAACCTAATTCTCCCTGTGCGACTGCAGCAAATCCTACCGGAACTTCTGAGTCAAATAACAGTAAAAATTGCTGCCCTCCCTCGGTCATCTGATTTTCCAGCGCTTCGGGAGAATATATTTTTTCAAACATATAATCGATCTGATCAGGGCTAAGGATTTCACGGTAAGTCGGTTCCCATGTTTTCTCCTGAATTCCGATCACGACAGGTATATCAGATAGAGTTCCATGCTTTATTGAGAATGAAGGCATATTGTTTAAATTTGATTTTTCAGAACCGTAAAACGTTTTTTATTCACAAACTAAATAAAATTCATCGACATATCTTCCGTAAAAAAATAGCCTCTACGGATCAAAAGCCCGGTAAATTTTGAATTAATATATGAAACCACTTATTTTAGTTACAAATGATGATGGAATAACTTCCCTGGGAATCCGCACACTTGTCAACATTATGCAAACTTTGGGAGACGTTATCGTTGTCGCTCCCAATAGTCCGCAATCAGGAATGGGCCACGCCATAACCATTGGCGAGCCTTTAAGGTTATATGAAACACACATTTTTGAAGGAGTTGTAGAATATGAATGCTCGGGAACACCGGCAGATTGTGTTAAATTGGCAAAAAACTATGTGTTGCACGATAGAAAACCAGATCTCATCGTAAGCGGCATTAACCATGGAAGCAACAGCTCAATAAGCGTTCTATATTCCGGGACGATGTCAGCGGCGATCGAAGGAGCGATTGAAGGAATTCCAGCTATCGGGTTCTCCTTATCTGATTTCCGAGAAGATGCTGATTTTAGTCATGGCGTTCCTTTTATCAAGTCAATTACTGAATCGGCGCTGAAACATGGTATACCAAAAGGCGTTGCTTTGAACGTTAATATTCCGATGAAGTCGGATGAACCTATTAAGGGCATCAAAATTTGCAGACAGGCGCACGCCAAATGGCAGGAAAAATTTGATTACCGTGTTGATCCAAATGGTCGCGGCTATTTGTGGATGGCGGGGCAATTCGTGAATTTTGACACTGAAAAAGAAGACACAGACGTATGGGCATTGGATCATAATTACATTTCCGTAGTGCCTTGTCAATACGATTTAACCGAGTATAAAGCTTTAAAACAGCTGGAAACTTGGGATTTATAAACCCACGTTAGAAAAAATAGCTATGGCCCTTGTAGGAAGTTTGCTCAAGAGAGGAATCCGGATCAGTAATATTGTTGCGAACCGGAGAAAGGCGACTATTCATCAACAACAGAAAAAGACTCTAGCAAAATTGCTGGCGAAGGCCAGGTATACAGAATTCGGCGAAAAATACAATTTCGACGAGTTATTATCTACGATTTTATTCGGGGAGAAAGGCTCTTTTTATGAACAATACAAAAAATCAGTTCCGGTTTATGATTATAACGCCATCTTTAAAGAGTGGTGGCACAGATCGCTGGATGGAGAAAAAGATATCTGCTGGCCGGGACGAATTAAATATTATGCGTTAAGCTCAGGCACATCGGAGGCTGCGACAAAGCATATTCCGGTAACAAAAGCAATGTCCAAGGCGATCCAGAAAACGAGTATCCGTCAGATTTTATCCCTGGGTCATTACAAAGAATTACCCGATGATCTGTATGAAAAAGGTTTTTTGATGCTTGGCGGGAGTACAAATCTGAACAATCAGGATTCGCATTATGAAGGAGATTTAAGCGGTATCACGGCCAGTCAGATTCCTGCATGGTTCCGCCCTTATTACAAACCTGGCGAAAAAATTGCATCTGAAAAGGACTGGGGACTGAAATTAGAAGAAATTACCTTGAAGGCGCATGAATGGGATATTGGCTTTATTGTCGGTGTTCCTGCGTGGATCCAGCTTTTGATGGAAAAGATAATTTCTCATTATAAGGTTAAAACAATTCACGATATCTGGCCAAATCTTCAGGTTTTCGCACACGGTGGTGTTTCTTTCGAGCCATATAGAAAAGGTTTTGAAAAACTACTTGCAAGACCGCTGATCTATATCAATACTTATCTGGCTTCCGAGGGGTTTATCGCCTATCAGAACCGGCCGAATGCGCAGGGAATGGAATTGGTTTTGGATAACGGACTTTTCTATGAATTTGTCCCGTTCAATCAGGATAATTTTGATTCAGAAGGAACACTTCTCCCCTCGCCGGAAACACTGATGGTGGACCAGGTTGAGGAAGGAAAGGAATATGCACTTTTACTATCCACATGCTCAGGAGCATGGCGCTACCTGATCGGTGACACTTTAAAATTTGTCGATAAATCGAAAGCGGAAATTGTGATCACCGGGAGAACAAAGCATTATTTAAGTCTTTGCGGGGAACATCTTTCCGTTGACAATATGAATAAAGCGATTGATCTGATTTCTGACGAACTGGGATTGACCGTGAAAGAGTTTACCGTTTGCGGGGTTGAACACGACTCGCTTTTCGCACACCACTGGTATATCGGCGTCGAAGAAGAAAATGTCGATCCTGAGATTTTGAGAAATAAAGTTGATGCAAAACTCGCCGAGCTTAACGATGACTATGCAGTCGAGCGGAAGCATGCTTTAAAAGACGTTTTTGTTACCGTACTTCCAAACAGCGCATTTTACGGCTGGATGGAGTCTAAGGGCAAGATGGGAGGCCAGCACAAATTCCCGCGTGTATTAAAAAACTTTTTGATACAGGACTGGAAGGATTATTTGAAGAGCAAGGGGTATGTTTCGGATGAGGTTTTTGCGGAGGAATGAATTGGTTAAAGAATCATATTTAAAATGGGATCAGAATTCATAAGTCTGATCCCATTTTTAATTAAACCTACTTTAGGAAATTAATATAAGCGATCTGACAAGCAATCAAAATAAAAACAATTCCGGTTACCTTGTTAAAAATCGTTACCACTTTTGGTGTAAAAATCCGCTTCAATTTATGTGCAAAAACTGCAATGGCGCATTCAACAAAAAATACGGCGACTACACTTGCTCCGAAAAAAAGCAACACCTGATTATAATTATAATGCAAAGTCGATCTGATATAGGAGGCGATGGTTACCCAGCTGATAAAATTCACAGGATTTAAGGCATTCAGAAAAAAACCAGTCGTGAAATAGTAAACCAGATTACCCAATTTTGACGTCGGGTAAGCAATTTTTGGCTGACCTTTAATTAAATTTGATAAACCCAAGATCAGTAAAAATAATACGCCCGCCCCTGCCATCCACTTCTGAAAATTATGAATATCGGGCAATAAGGAAGTGCCAAAAATGGCAAAAAAAACAAAAATCACGTCCGAGACAAATACACCCAAGGCGATTTTGATTCCGGTTCGGTATCCATTGTCGACGCTATTTTGTACCAAAGAAAAAAATACGGTTCCGAAAGTCAGACATAACGCCACACCTGTCAGGATACCATAAAAGAGTGATTCGAGCATCTTAGATTCCTTTCAGCCTCGCAGCCATTAATATCCCGGCAATCGAAATCGCATCAGTAATCTCCGAGCGCATTACCATCTCTACCGCCTCTGAAAGATGAATTTTCTTTACCTGTAATTCTTCTGTTTCCTCAGGCTCTGCTTCACTTTGACTCAATCCTTCTGCCATAAAAAGAAATCCTTCCTCATCTGTCGCAGAATTCGAAGTATGAATTCGGGATAAACGAGTCCAGTTTGAAGCAATTAAACCGGTTTCTTCTTTTAATTCACGCTTTGCGGCATCCAGCACATCTTCATTAAAGGGACCGCCACCTTCCGGAATTTCCCACGAATATTCATCCAGCGTATAGCGAAATTGTCCTACCAGATAGATGAACCCATTTTCATCTACAGGAATAATTCCCAACGCTTTATTTTTAAACTTCACCACACCATATATACCATCTTTTCCGGCAGGGTTAATCACTTCACGGTGACTGATTTCAAGCCACGCATTCTCATAAACAGTTTCCGAGGAAAGCGTTTTCCAATTATTTTCTGTACTCATAACCCGCATTTCTATGTATTCATGGTTTATTGACACTCATTCAATGGTGCAAATAAACCAAAAAACCGTAAAGAACCTGTTACACTTTGATCTTTTGTAGCGCTTGTTACACTTAAAGCTAAATCTCAATTCTGATATTTATTGGTATGAACGCGCCAATAAAATTTTCAGTAAATTGGCCAAAATGCTGTGAATATCGAGAAAAATCAGAAACTTTACGGACTAGCCCAACTACATGAACATGTAGCCGACTCACAATTTTTATTACTAAATCTAAATTCTAACCGAAAATGTATTTTTCAAGACGCGATTTCCTAAAAAAAGCTGGTGCAACTGCATTGGCCGCGACAACGCTTACTGACCTGTTTGCTGAACAGGCTGCAAAAAAAATGTTCTTCGAAATTTCACTTGCCGAGTGGTCGTTGCATAAGGAATTATTCGCAAAAAAAATTGTTAATATGGATTTCCCCGAACTTGCTAAAAAGGAGTTCGGCATTTCTATTGTTGAATATGTAAACCAGTTTTTCAAAGATAAAGCAGAGGACAAAACATATCTGAACGAGCTTTTGCAGAGATGTAAAGACAACGGCGTGACGAACAACCTGATTATGATCGACGGAGAAGGCGGTCTTGGGGAACTTGACGCTGCTGTTCGCAATAAGGCAGTCGAAAACCACTACAAATGGGTTGAATGCGCAAAATACCTTGGCTGCAAAACAATTCGTGTGAATGCATTTGGTAAAGGAAGCGACGAAGAAATCGCGAAAGCTGCGGTAGAAGGTCTGGGTAAACTTGGCGAATTCGCTAAGAAAACCGGCATTAACGTAATTGTTGAAAACCATGGCGGTTCTTCTTCTAATGGAAAATGGCTCTCTGGCGTGATGAAGCAGGTGAACATGAAAAATGTTGGAACGTTACCTGACTTCGGAAATTTCTGCATCAAAAGAAAACAGGGAAGCTTCGAGTGTGAAGAATCTTATGACCGTTACCAGGGGACAAAAGAGCTTATGCCTTTCGCAAAAGGCGTGAGTGCTAAAACTTATGACTTTGACGAAAAAGGGAACTGTATTGAAACTGACTACACAAAAATTCTTAAAATCGTTAAAGACAGCGGATTTAAAGGAATAGCCGGTATAGAATACGAAGGAAGCAAACTTTCTGAACGCGATGGAATTAAAGCGACAAAAGCACTTCTTGAAAGAGTCGGACCATTAGTATAAAGATAAAAGCCGGAACCAGGACGATGCAAGATCATCCTGATTCCGGCTTCTTATGTTATCCGTTATTCTGATTTTTCACATATCCAGCAATAATTACATTCCCAGATACGTCAGAAATTCCTTCTTCGTAGCTTCTTCTTCAAATTTACCGCCGTAGTAAGCTGTTACTGTTGAGCTTCCGGCATCACGAACACCGCGGGATTGCACACACATATGTTTCGCATCAACCACCACCGCAATATCATCGGTTTGTAATGCCTGTTTTAATTCATTTGCAATCTGAACCGTTAAACGCTCCTGAACTTGCGGACGTTTAGAAAAATACTCAACGATTCGGTTCAACTTGGACAACCCTATTACTTTTCCACTTGAAATATAGGCGATATGCGCTTTACCGTAGATCGGAACAAAATGATGCTCGCAATTCGAGAATACCGAAATATCCTTTTCCACCAGCATCTGGTTGTATTTGTATTTATTTTCAAATAATGCTACACTCGGCTTGTTTTTAGGATCTAGTCCACTGAAAACTTCCTTGATATACATTTTTGCAACCCGTTTCGGAGTTCCCTTCAAACTGTCATCTGTCAGATCCAAACCCATAATCTCCATGATATGGCGAAAATGTTTTTCGATCAGTTCAATTTTCACCTCGTCTTCCAGCGCAAAAGCATCGGGACGCATCGGTGTTTCAATAGAAGAAAAAAGATGCTCGTCACCAATCTCTTCAATATCAAAATTTTCAATCGACTGGGTATTCAACAAAGTTCCGTTCTGTTTCATATAATCTAATTTTCAGAGCTAGCTCTGCATCAATTTTTGGTCTGAGAATGTCATAAATAACAATGGCGATATTCTCAGCCGATGGATTTAAATGGTGAAATTCTGCAACATCAAGATTCAAATTTTTATGATCAAAACGATCCAGAACATGTTCCTGAATAAGAACACTTAGCTCCTTCATATCGATCACGAAACCAGTTTCCTGATTGAGTTCGCCTACTACCTGGATAATCAGTTCATAATTATGACCATGAAAATTCGGATTGTTACACTTGCCAAAAATCTCCCCGTTCTTCTCATCCGACCATGCCGGATTATGGAGACGGTGAGCCGCATTAAAGTGTTCTTTACGAAACACAGCCACTTTATGAGCCATATATAATGATAACGTTAAACAAAAAAATGCCTTAAATGTCGTAACAAAGTATGTGTCCAACACACTTAAAGCCGTCGGGCGGGATCGTCTCTGCCCATCGGAGTGTACTTTTAACCCAACACGATATTAACATAATTTGTTCAAAACGTTCTGTAATTATCGAGAAACATTCTTTCCTGCCTTCATTTTATAATTATTTTTAATTAATAAAAAAATTTAAAAATATGGTATTTGGTCGTATCTTGCGCGGTTACAGCATAAATTCCTAAACCTTATAATATTTTCTTTAGGCTTTCTCATGGATAGACGAAATTTTATTCAAAAAGCAACATTGGCTGGATCTGCAACCGGAATTTTGCCATCGATACTATTAAAAGAAGAAACCGGAAAACCCCGAGATAAGGTTCGGATCGGTTTTGTCGGTGTCGGGCTTCGCGGGCGCAACCATTTACAGCAAGCTTTATATCGGCCTGATGTGGAGGTGAACGCTATCTGTGATATCGATTCATCATCCATTAATTTTGCCAAAGACCTGATTAAGAAAGCAGGAAGAAAGGAACCTGCCGTTTATTCAAAGGGTGACGAAGATTTTCTGAATATGGTCAAGCGGGATGATCTGGACGCAGTGTTGATCGCCACGCCCTGGCAATGGCATGTGCCTATGACGATCGCGTCAATGAATGCCGGAAAATACGCAGCTGTGGAAGTCTCTGCGACAGTAACTTTGCAGGAGTCGTGGGATCTTGTCGATACATATGAAAAAACCGGATCGCATTGTATGATCCTGGAAAACGTTTGTTATCGCCGTGACGTGATGGCAATTTTAAAAATGATACGTGAAGGAATGTTTGGCGAAATGACCTATGCACATTGCGGTTATCAGCATGATCTACGCGGTATCAAGTTAAACAACGGAAAAAGTAACGAAGGTTACGGCGTCGAATTTGGCGAGAAAGGATACTCAGAAGCGAAGTGGCGTACACAGCATTCCGTCGATCGTAACGGCGATATCTATCCGACGCACGGCTTAGGACCAGTAGCGCATTGGCTGGATATCAATCGCGGAAATAAATTTAATTACCTGACTTCCACTGCTACCAAATCGCGTGGGCTCCATAAATATATCGTAGATCATGGCGGTGAAAAACATCCGAATGCAAAGGTAAATTTCAAACTGGGTGATGTGGTTACGACGACTATCCAATGCCATAATGGTGAAAATATTGTATTGATCCACGATACCAACTCGCCCCGCCCCTATTCGCTCGGTTTCCGTGCACAGGGAACTGAAGGAATCTGGATGAACGATGGGCATACGATATACCTGGAAGGTATCTCACCAAAGCAGCATGAAGCCGAGCAGGACGCACCATACCTAAAAAAATACGATCATCCGCTTTGGAAGAAATATGAAAAAGAGGCCGAGAATGCGGGACATGGCGGAATTGATTATTTTGTTTTCCGTGGTTTCATTGAAGCCGTAAAAAGACAAGTTGCTCCCCCGATTGATGTGTATGATGCGGCAGTATGGAGTGCAGTAAGTCCGCTTTCTGAATTATCGGTTGCCCGTGGAAGCTCACCGGTTGAAATACCCGATTTTACAAGAGGAAAATGGAAAACAAACAAACGTATTTTCGGCTTGACAGATGAATTTTAATTTATTAATAACTTGTTCAATCATAACCCTATAATTTTTAACTAATTACCTAAATGACTAATAATAAGAACAATTACCTAGGCCCACTTGTCATTATTGGTGTTCTATTCTTCGTGATGGGTTTCATCACCTGGGTTAACGGGACGCTGATCACCTTTTTTAAAAAAGCATTTTCTCTGGATAACACCAGTTCTTACCTTGTTACCTTCGCTTTTTTTATATCCTACACGATCATGGCGATTCCATGTTCAATGGTTGTAAAAAAAACCGGATTTAAAAATGGTATGTCTCTGGCACTCATGGTAATGGCTGTCGGAACTTTAATCTTTATTCCCGCGGCGGAAATGGCTTCTTATCCGCTTTTCCTCGTTGGGCTTTTTACCATCGGTATTGGACTTACCGTGCTTCAAACTGCATCTAACCCTTATGCTACAATTCTGGGGCCTCGTGAAAGCGCTGCGCAAAGAATCAGTATCATGGGAATCGCCAACAAGGGAGCGGGTATTATCAGTCAGATTGTTATTGGTAAGCTTCTTCTTGCAGGCGTTGAATCAGCAGATCCGAAAGACGAGCTTGACAAGGTTGTGGTTCCGTATCTGATCCTGACAGGTATCCTTGTTGCTCTGGCACTGGTTATCAGAATGACTAAGGGCCTTGTCGAAGTGAGCGAAGAAGAAGACGAACCAGCGGGTGTTAATCAGGTTACAGTTCAGAAAACGAGTGTTTTTCAATATCCAAATTTAGTATTAGGTGTAGCTGCCTTATTCTGTTATGTTGGTGTGGAAGTAATTGCGGCCGATACAATCATCAGCTACGGTGTTTCCCTGGGCATACCGGAAAGTGAAGCAAGAGTTTTCGGAGCGTATACTCTGGGCGGAATGATGTTTGGTTATGTTCTCGGTATTGTGCTCATACCGAAATATGTGTCCCAACAGGCTTATATGATTTTTTCCGCAACCCTGGGACTGGTTGTGACCGTTATTGCACTTTTGACAACTGGCTTTACATCAGTAATGTGTATTGCTGTGCTTGGATTTGCAAATGCCGTGATCTGGCCTGCGTTGTGGCCGCTTGCGCTTAGCGGCTTGGGTAAATTTACTAAAATTGCCTCTGCCTTGTTAGTGATGGGTATTTCCGGTGGTGCCATTATGCCTCTAATTTACGGAGGTATTGCAGATTCAATCGGAAGCACTCAAAAAGCATATCTATTGGTTCTTCCTCTTTACGCCTTTATCGTATACTTTGGTCTTGTAGGCCACAAAAAGAAAAACTGGTAGTTCATGAAAATTTCAACACCAGGCAGGATTTGTTTTTTTGGAGAGCATCAGGATTATCTAGGACTTCCGGTTATTGCTGCGGCTATTTCCAGAAGAATCAGTATTGACGGAAGTCATAGAAACGACGATCAAATTATTCTGAATCTTCCGGATTTAGATCAAAGAATCGAATTCTCATTGGAAGAAACGTTTCCGTATATCATTCAGCGAGATTATTTCAGAAGTACTATAAACGTTTTGAAAAGAAAAGGCCTGAACTTTTCAAAAGGTTTTGAGTGTGTGATTCACGGAAACATCCCGATCAATTCAGGGACTTCAAGTTCTTCGGCACTGATCGTTTCGTGGGCTCATTTTCTTGACAAAATGAGCGATGATCCCGCTAATTTTTCGTTGAAGGAATTAGGAGAAATTGCTAACGCAGCAGAGGTGCTGGAATTCGGAGAACCCGGCGGGATGATGGACCATTATTCAACCTCAATCGGGAATGTGATTTACCTGGAATCCCGACCTCAGATCTACGTCGAAACCCTGACACCAAAACTGGGGAAATTTGTGCTGGGCGATTCGCTTGAACCCAAAGATACGCTGGGAATTTTGGCGCGTTGCCGGTATGGTATGGAAGACGTGATCAAAAAAGTGACGCAGTATGATCCTTATTTTTCCATTTTCAAAACGCAACTTACGCAGATCGCCGACTACAAAAAGGTTTTGACACAAGATGAATTCAGCCTTCTGCAGGCTAATGTTGATGATCGTGATATTCTTTTAAAAGGGAAAGAATTGCTGTCCCAGACCATTGCGGATTCGGATACCGCCGAGTTTGATAAAAATCTCGGCGAATTGCTTTACCGCCATTATAAAAATCTTCGCGATCACAAGCGGACTTCTACGCCTAAAATTGAACTTATGATGGATGCCGCATTATCTGCCGGTGCATTAGGAGGGAAAATTAATGGTTCCGGTGGTGGAGGTTGCATGTTTGTTTACGCGCCGTCGAAAGCCGAAGAAGTCGCAGAGGCTATTGAAAAAGCGGGAGGAAAAAGCTATATCATTAACGTTGATTCCGGAAGTAGCGTGGATGACTAACCCACTTTCAGTTCAAGAATATAAAAAACCGGCTCAGGAAATTAATTCCCGGGCCGGTTTCGTTTATAAAGAATCTTTCAGATTTTAACTTAAATGCACGATTGTAATTCCATTTGTGTTTTAGATTTGTGTAATTTGTACTTTGATTTCAGAAAATTCTGAATCGAAGAATGAGAGACTAATTATTTTGGCAAGTCAAAAATTGCCGGAGAAAAACAACAGATTAAAATGTCCATCCTGACAGCGCCAGAAAATAAATTGAATATATATTGCCCATCCCTGACGGAATACAAACGCCGGGAAACGATCACTATAAAGATTGGCGACATTCCCATGGGATCAGACTATCCAATCCGGATTCAGTCTATGACGACCGTTGACACGATGGATACACAGGGTTCTATTGATGAGGTGGTTCGTATGGTCGATTCAGGTTGTGAGTATGTCCGAATTACAGCGCCTAGTGTTAAAGAAGCTCAAAATTTAGAGAATATTCGTAACGGTCTGCATAAAAAAGGAATTTTTGTTCCCTTGATCGCCGATATACATTTTACTCCGAATGCGGCTGAACTAGCAGCTCGTATCGTTGAAAAAGTGCGTATCAATCCGGGAAACTATGCCGATAGAAAGCGTTTTGAGGTGATTGATTATACCGACGCTTCGTACGCAGCAGAACTTGAACGTATTCGCGAAAAGTTTATTCCGCTAATCAAGATTTGTAAGGAGTATGGCACAGCCATGCGAATCGGAACAAATCACGGATCCTTATCCGATCGTATTTTGAGCCGTTATGGCGATACTCCGCTCGGAATGGTTGAATCAGCTCTTGAATTTTTACGAATTTGCGAGGAGTTCAATTATTACAACATTGCCCTTTCGATGAAATCCAGCAATACACAAGTGATGGTAGAAGCCTATCGTTTACTTGTTCAAAGACTGGACGAAGAAGGGTTAAAACCTTATCCGTTGCATCTTGGTGTAACTGAGGCAGGAGAAGCCGAAGATGGAAGAATCAAGTCTGCCGTCGGAATTGGAACACTTTTGGAAGACGGGCTGGGTGATACTGTCCGTGTTTCGTTGACGGAAGCGCCTGAAAAAGAAGCGCCTGTTGCAAGAGCACTCGTTGAACGCTACGAACATCGCAGCCCGCACGCTCCGATCGATCCGGTTGAAATCTGCCCGATTAATCCTTTTCAGTATACCAGAAGAGAAACGCAAGAAGTTTACAATATTGGCGGACTGAATGTTCCCCGCGTTATTGCCGATTATTCTGATCTCTCCGTTGAGCAGCATGAGGATTTGAAAAGCATTGGACACTTCTTTTTACCTGTTCCTGATAAATGGGCGATGAATGATCAGGGGGCAGATTTTATCTACTCCGGAAAAGATCCTATCCCTTTTATGCTTCCGAACGGACTAAAAGAGATCATCGATTTTGAACAATGGCTCGACCATAGCGACCGGTCAAATAAGTTTCCTCTCTTCAATGTGCAGGAGTGGGAAAATAGTGACAAGTCCAGGATATCTCCACAACTGAATTTTATTAAAGGAACAATCCATAATTTCTCGATTGATTTTCTTGAAAAAACCCGTTCTGAAAAAAATATTGTACTACTTATTCATTCGGAAAATCACCATGCGATGCCGGAAATGAGGCGTTTCTTTTACCGTCTGGTCGAGATGAAGGTAAAAACACCGGTCATTATCCAGCGTACCTACGAAACTGATCTGGGCGATAGCCTGACCTTATATTCTGCAACCGACATCGGCGGATTATTGGTTGATGGTTTTGGTGACGGGACATTACTCTCGCCGGATTTTCAATATCCGGTTTCGCAGAAGGAAAAACTTCAGTCGGCAGCGTCATACAATAGTATCGCTTTTGGAATTTTACAGGCGGCCAGAACCCGTATGTCTAAGACAGAATATATCTCCTGCCCGTCCTGCGGTCGTACTTTATTTGATTTGCAGGAAACAACTGCCATGATCCGAAAACATACGGAACATTTGAAAGGAATAAAAATTGGAATCATGGGCTGTATCGTAAATGGTCCGGGCGAAATGGCCGATGCCGATTATGGATATGTTGGTATGGGCAAGGATAAGATTGCTTTGTACCGAGGTCAGGAAGTAATAAAGCGCTCAGTGACAGCTGCCAAAGCAGTGGAAGAACTTATCGAACTGATCCGTGAAGACGGTCGCTGGATTGATCCGGGCCAGGACGAAACCTACAATCTTTCTTAACAGAGTCTCATATTTAAAAACCATTGATATGAAAAAGTATTTTCAGCTTGGAGACGTATTTTATTATTTCGTCCGGGTGTTCAAAAAACCAAATCCTAATGATCCAAGTTCGTTCAACCTGAGGATGATGCACGGCATTAACCGTATTTCAATCATTATGTTCTTGTTCTGTTTAATTGTAATGATCGTACGCGCCTTTACAAGATGAATCTGGAAACCCTTCGTGACTTTTGCCTTGAACTGCCCGGGGTTACAGAAGAATTGCCTTTTGGGCCGGATACACTGGTGTTTAAGGTGATGGGAAAAGTTTTCTTGTTGACTCCTATTGACGGCGCCAGGCCACAGTTCAATGCGAAGTGCGACCCTGAGAAAGCTGAGGAATTAAGAGAGAAATTTTCTGATGTACTGCCGGGATACCATATGAATAAAAAACACTGGAATACGGTTTACATTACCGGAAATATTCCTTCGGAAATTTTGTTTTCATGGGTGAAAGATTCTTATGATCTGGTTGTAAATAGTTTACCAAAAAAGGACAAGGCTGCTTTGCAAGAACAGTCTTAGAAATGGCATGGCACAACAAGAAATGGCGGCCAATATGGTCGCCATTTTTTGTTGTCATTAGTTTCAGCTCCAAATTATTTAGCAGCCTTCATCTCCTCATCCAATTTCTTGCTTAATGTTTCGCAAACGCCTTCAATTGCGTCAGCCATAACTTTGTCGTTAGTTGCAGTAAGCAATGTGTCTGCAATTCCACTCATGATCTCGATATAAAAACGTTTCATCTCGAACACTTCCATATCTTTTGTCCAAAGGTCAATTTTTAGAGTTCCCCTGTGGTAGTGATCCCAAACAGCGATCGCAATCGCGCGCGTGTCATTGATCCCTTCGTTTGGATTGTCTGTCGCGTTCCAGTGAATTTTTTCAGGTATATTTTGATTGTCAAGTTCAACGGTGAAATGTATCTCAGAATTTTTCATAAAAGGATTAATATTTTTCGCAAAAGTAAGACAAAGTAACAATTCCTGACAATTTCAGGTTCGTTACTTTCCTGATTGTCCGAAAACAGTTTTTAAAATACTGCTGACACGTGCAACCGGGTCTTTCCTGATTTTCTTTTCTTCCTGAGCAATCAGCAGATATAATCCATCAATAGTTTTCTGCGTCGCGTATGCTTTTAAATCCGGATTTACTTTTTTAACCAATGGAATCTCATTATAGGTCTTTACCATATCTCCGTAATACTGAGTCGCTTTATTCAAATTTAGCGTACTATCGACAACCGGAAAAAATGTGTTATAAAGGTCCTGGTTAGTAGTTTTTTGCAGATATTTAGTCGCCGCATCATCTTCGCCCTTCAAAATACTGACAGCATCTGTAATCGTCATAGAAGTAATTGCCTTCACGAAAATCGGTTTTGACTTTTTCGCAGCGTCCTCAGCAGCACGGTTAAGCGACAGTGTAAATTTATCAACTTGTTTTCCCAAACCCAGTTTTCGTAATGTTTCAGCTACTTTCTGTGCTTCCGGAGGCACTACGATTTTGATAAGCTCATTTTTGAAAAAACCATCCTTTTTAGAAGCCTCCGCAGAGCCGTTATTTATTCCGACAGTCAATGCTTCTTTCAGTCCTTTAACAATATCTCCCTCCGACAATGAAGTATTCCCTTCTGGTTTTTTAAATGAGTCCAATACCTTTCCAAGATTGAACTGAGCCATTGAAGCACAGCTGGATGAAATCATCAAAAAGATTATTAATGTTATTTTTCTATTCATAGGAGTTACTCTGTTTAATGCATACTAAGGTTCAAACGTAATCAATAACGATTAATTTTACTTATTTTTGGAAAAATAAACGGTTCAATTCAACCTCATTCGCATTTATGAATCCCATTATCAGGGCCGAAATAATTACCATCGGTGATGAAATTCTTTTTGGACAAATCACGGATACAAATACACAATGGATTGGTGCTGAGCTCACTAATATTGGCATTCGGCCGGTTCGCAAAACTTCGGTTGGAGATCTTCAGGAAGATATCATATCAGCGTTGACAGAAGCAAGCCAAAGAGCGGACGTTATTATTGTCACCGGAGGTCTCGGACCGACGAAAGATGACATCACAAAACATACTTTTTGCAAATATTTTGGTTCAGAATTAAAAATAAATGAAGATGCGCTGGCATTGGTCACGGAATTCTTTGCGAAGAGAGGCCGTGAAATGACCGAGCTTAATATACAACAGGCGGCCCTTCCTACAAACTGTACTTACATTCCAAACCTTTGGGGAACGGCACCAGGAATGTGGTTTGAAAAAGATAAAGTCATTTATGTTTCGCTTCCCGGCGTTCCATATGAGATGAAAAGTCTGATGGAACACGCGATTCTGCCCAGACTTAAAGACCGTTTCGTTGCCAACATTATTCAGCATAAAATTATCCGGACAATCGGAATCGGTGAATCTTTTCTGGCAGAAACCATTGAGGATTGGGAAAATGCCTTGCCAACCCATATTAAACTGGCTTACTTACCTCATTTCGGCCAAGTTAAATTGCGCCTGACGGCGACTGGAAATAATCAGGAAATACTTGATTCGGAATTAAAACATCAGGTTGATAAACTGCTGCCTTTAATTCAGGATTTTGTTTTTGGTTATGACGCAGATGAACTTGAATCGGTGATCGGACGGTTATTAATAGAGAGGGATGCCACAATTGGTGCTGCGGAAAGTTGCACGGGAGGATTTGTAGCGAGCCAGCTGACCAATATCCCGGGCTCATCGCGATATTTCGAGGGTTCGGTGGTTAGTTACAGCAACACGATCAAAATGAATGTGCTCGGTGTTTCAAAACAAACTCTTGAAGATTTCGGCGCAGTCAGTGAACAGACGGCACGGGAAATGGCGGAAGGTGCGCGTAAAGTTTTAAATACTACATATGCAATTTCTACCACCGGAATCGCCGGACCAGATGGCGGAACGCCCGAAAAACCTGTCGGAACTGTCTGGATCGCCTGCGCAACACCTACCGAAACCGTAACACAGTTATTGACTTTGAGAAGTATAAGAAAAGTAAATATTGAGCTGACTTCTTCCTACGTTTTAAATCTGTTGAGAAAAACGATATTGAAAACGGCAGCTGAAAAAATCTGATATTTTAATTTTATTTGTAGATATAGTATTCGTATCGAGGGGCCGGAAGTTTGGGATGAAATATAGAAAAATATGAAAATAGTTGAAATGTTAATGCCCCCGATGGGTGAGAGTATCATGGAATGCACCGTTCTGACGCGCCTTAAACAAGCTGGCGACGCTATAACGGCCGACGATTCCGTTCTGGAAGTAGCTACTGATAAAGTGGATACCGAAGTTCCCTCCCCATATTCAGGCGTATTAACCGAGTGGCTGGTCAAGGAAGGTGACGTAGTTGCAATCGGTAGTCCTGTTGCTAATTTTCAGGTTGAAGACGATGTTGACCAGGAAGAAGGAAGCTCTGAGCCTGTTTTGGATAAAGAAGCGCCAGAGTTTGATGCGGTCGCTTTTCTTGAAAATGATCTGCATAAAGCAGTTCACCGGACAAATGAAACGGGAAGTTCTCCATCAGCTTTAAAAAATGACGCAGACTCGAATACATTTTATTCTCCATTGGTTTTAAGTATTGCACGTGAAGAAAAACTAAGTGCGCAGGAACTATCCAGTATCCAAGGAACAGGCGTTGAAAATCGCGTTACAAAGAACGATATTATTGCTTATTTGAGCGATCGCGGAACGAGGAAAGATGTTGCTCCTAAAAAAGCGGCTTCGATCAACGGGGCTACTGAAATTATCGAAATGGATCGCATGCGTAAAATGATTTCATCCCGAATGGTTGAATCAAAACGTATTTCTGCCCACGTAACTTCTTTTATCGAGTCTGATATGACTACGGTCGTAAAATGGCGGGAAGCGGTAAAAAATGATTTCAGAAAAAAATCAGGTGACAGTATCACGTTCACGCCTATCCTGATCGAGGCGGTTGTGAAGGCGATTAAAGATTATCCGATGATTAATATTTCAGTTGAAGGCGATAACATTATCAAGAAAAAAGATATTAACATTGGAATGGCCGTCGCCTTGCCTGACGGAAATTTAATTGTTCCGGTTATTCATCACGCCGACCAGTATGACCTGGCAGGACTTGCGCGAAAAGTTAATGAGCTCGCGAAAAGGGCGCGAGAAAACAAATTGAAAGCAGATGATCTTGCCGGTGGGACATACACCGTTTCCAACATCGGCGCTTTCGGAAACCTGATGGGAACCCCTATCATTGTTCAGCCGCAGGTCGCCATCATGGCCTTTGGTGCTATCAAGAAAAAACCTGCTGTAATTGAAACTCCACAAGGCGATTTGTTGGGAATACGAAGCCTTATGTATATTTCCCACTCTTATGACCACCGCGTTGTAGACGGTTCACTGGGTGGAATGTTTTTGAAAAGAGTATCTGATTACCTTGAAAATTATGATGCTCACAGAACGCTATTGTAATGCTGAGACTAACACTTGATATGGACGATGTCATGGCCGACACACATAAAAAGCTGGTCGGCATTATCCTGAAAGATTTTAAAACAACTTTATTTGAAAAAGATTTTGAGGCAACACCGATCCGGGAACTGCTTCATCCAAAACAACTGGCAAGGCTGAGGAAAATCATGGACGAGCCTGGTTTCTTTGCTGATATTGAAGTTAAGCAGGATGCCAGAGAAACCATATATAAACTATCGCATTATTATGAAATCTACGTTGCCACGGCAGCTATGGAATTTCCTAATTCATTTAAAGATAAATTTGACTGGTTAAAAAAACATTTCGATTTCATCCCCTGGTCCAATATTGTTTTTTGCGGTCACAAAAGCATAATCCACTCAGACTACCTGATCGATGACCAGGTTCGGAATCTGGATGCTTTTAAAGGGGAAGGAATTTTATTCTCAGCAGCGCATAATCTCCGCGATAGGTCACATAGAAGAGTAGCGAATTGGAAAGAAGTTGCTGAATTATTCTTACCGAATAAATGAAATTACTACTAATAGAAGACGAACCTAAAACAGTGCAATCCCTGAAACAGGGTTTGGAAGAAAATGGTTACGAAGTTGATATCGCCTATGACGGTCTGATTGGAAAACAGCTGGCAAAAAAAGGAGGTTATCAGTTGATTATCAGTGATATTATTATTCCTGGTATCAATGGAATCGAATTATGTCGTGAAATCAGAAACTGGGGAGACGAGACACCTATACTTATGTTAACTGCTCTCGGCTCGACAGATGACAAGGTTACAGGACTCGATGCCGGCGCAGACGACTACCTGGTTAAACCGTTTGAATTCAAAGAATTACTGGCACGCGTAAGAGCACTGACAAAACGCGGTTCAACAATTTCGCAGACTGCACAAATTCTTCGTTTTGCTGATTTGGAAGTTTCTATGGATGCCAAAACGGTCCATCGGTCAGGCAACAAGATTAATCTTACTGCGAGAGAATTTAATCTGCTGGTATACCTTATAAGAAATCAGGGAAGAGTTATCTCTAAAGTCGAAATCGCAGAACAGGTTTGGGATATTGGTTTTGACACGGGAACAAATGTTATCGAAGTTTACGTAAATTATTTACGTAAAAAAATCGATAAAGATTATCCTGTCAAGCTCATTCACACGCAGTTTGGAATGGGTTATGTTTTAAAAATCGAGTAGTTATGCAGATCCGCACCCGACTTACTTTCCAATTTCTTTTGCTGGTAAGCGGTATCCTCGCGGTGACGTTTTTTGCAATTTATTTCTTCACGTATTATAACGTAACGGAAGATTTCTACGACCGGCTTCGATCAAAAGCCCGGTCGACAACGGAATTGTTATCAACTGTACCGCAGGTGAACACAGATGTTCTCAGGGCCTTTGAAGGATCAAACAGGGACCTCATATACAACGAGAACATTTTTATTTTTGATGAGCAAAACAGGCTTATCTATACCAACACTACGGCGAAAACCAAATCAATTCACGTATCTAACTATTGGCTCGATCAGATTAGAAAGTCTGGCCAGATCCGTTACACCGATGGAGATTATAAGGTTGTCGGACTTTATTACAAATATCCGTTTACACGCGCAGTCGTTATGCTTGGTGCCCAGGATCTGTATGGACAAGCTAACCTTGCAAACTTAAAAACGCTGCTTACGGTCATCTTTTTCATTGTTGTCATCATCGTCGGGCTCGCCGGATGGGTCTTCGCAAAACGTGCCCTTCGCCCCATTTCAAAAGTAATGAATGCGGTAGAAGGTATCCTGCCTCAGAAATTGGACACGCGCCTGGATATACCGAATCAGAAAGATGAAATAGGCCGCCTTTCGACGACTTTCAATAAGTTGCTGGACCGAATCGAAACAGCCTTTAAAATGCAGAAAATTTTTGTGGCTAATGTATCTCACGAGCTCAAAAATCCATTGACCAAGATTAGGTCACAATTAGAAGTCAGTATGCTTAAAGAACGGAGTCCGGAAGATTATAAGGTGACGATCCAATCTGTTTTAGAAGATATTCAGGAACTTGCTCAACTTTCTAATACCCTGCTGGAACTCGCGAAAGTCAGCGAAGATCAGCGCGACCTGTTGACCGAAATTGTCCGGATTGATGATCTGCTATGGGACTGCCGTCAAAGCCTGAGCCAGGCAAACGCAGCATATAACATTCAGGTTGATCTGGAAGAACTTCCGGAAGACGATACTTGGCTTGAAATTGCAGGAAACTCGACATTGCTTAAAACAGCATTTTTGAACCTGATGGACAACGCCTGTAAATTTTCCGAAAACCAGACTGTAAAAGTTACATTGAGGGCTTCCGCAAAAAAGCTAGTTCTACAATTTGCAGACAGCGGCAAAGGTATTCCCGCCCAGGATCAAAGCTTGATTTTCCAACCATTTTATCGGGGCGACAATACAGCAAATGTAAAAGGCTATGGAATCGGGCTGTCGCTGGTTGAAAGAATTGTGAAACTGCACAACGGGAATGTGTCAATTCAAACGAATCAGCCAAAGGGAACTACCTTCATACTGAATTTTTTACGCTTCTAAGCAAATTCTAATTTATTGTTAAGCCCATCTTAAGTATTACTTTCTTTATTTGTAGTGTTCTTTTAAGCGTCAGACAATATAATCGAACGCGTAAAATTAGATTTCATTTTTTGTGGTGTTAATAAGCAAACTTGGCAGGTGTCTCTCACACCTGCCAAAGTTTTTTTAAGGCGATTGACAAATAGATTTCCCTGTGAATTATAATAAGGAAATGTCGAAAAAGCTTTTGACCAGCAGTGCAATCAAAAAAGCAGTGAACATTTTTGTCCACTGCTTTTCCATATAAAATTATCTGTATTTAGATCTTTTTTCTAATCTCTATAATTTTCAGCTTATTAAGCATTTTGATTACCGGATAAGTCGGGTCGACTTCAAACCATTTTGATCCAAAATTAATGCTGTTTGGACGTTTGTGGTGATTATTCTGAAACAACTCTCCCATCATCAGGAAATCGAAAATTAATGAATTTTTAGATTTATCGTCATTATCAAAATTCTGGTAGCCATATTTATGACCACTCCAGTTAACGATAGCTCCATGTATCGGTCCCATTAAAAAATGAATTGGCAACAAGAAGAAAAATGCCCAGTGCATATCCAGGTAAAGGTACGCAAGAATATAAAAAGCAGAATAAAGAATTGCCCATCCGGCTCTCGAAACCCAAGAATCACCCAATTTCTCAATTAGTCTCCATTCTGGATAATTACGTTCGAACTGGGACTCAATTGCTCTTTTTCTGTTTAAGACAGCATTATAGATATCTTTGGTTTCCCACATCATCGTAAACACATTTTTTGTATGGTGCGGCGAGTGTGGATCTTTTTCAGTATCACTGAAAGCATGATGCATACGATGTAAGATCGCATAAGCACGAGGACTTAAATACGAAGAACCTTGTGATAAATAGGTCAAAAGGTAAAAAAACCGCTCCCATGGCTTGCTCATGATAAACATTTTATGAGCAGAGTAACGGTGCAAAAAGAATGTTTGGCAGAATAGAGACAAATACCAATGTACAACAAAGACGGCAAGAACTATATACATGAAAAGGTATGATGGTTAAAAATCGATAATCACAAATTTAAGTGTAAGAAGTCGAAATCCCATCATTGTTACCGGTTAATTTAGCTACTTATTTATATTCATTCTAGAAAACACTTAAAGTACCATACTTGACTTGGAAAATTACAAAATTGTAAAAGCGTAAGCCATAAGGTTAACTCCCATTTGCAAGGCTTTCCTCCTTAGTTCTTCCGGATCCTTGTACACACTTTGATCTTCCCAGCCGTTACCCAAGTCTGTTTCAAAAGAGTAAAAGCATAAAAGTCTCCCCTGATAAATTAAACCAAAACCTTGCGGCTGCTTTCCATCATGCTCATGAACTTTGGGAAGCCCATTGGTAAAATTATATTTGAGATGATAAATCTGGTGATCAAAAGGCAGCTCCACAAAGGATAATTCGGGGAAAACCTTTTTCATTTCCCTGCGGATGTAAGGATCCAGGCCGTAATTGTCATCGATATGGAGAAAACCGCCAGCCAGTAAATAGTTTCGTAAATTTCTTGCTTCTGCGTCTGTAAAGACAACGTTTCCGTGCCCGGTCATATGCACAAACGGGTACGTAAAGAGATCAGGACTGCCGACTTCCACAACATCTTCAGCAGGATTTATATTCATTTTCAGCTCTGAATTGCAGAAACTGATCAAATTTGGCAATGAGGTTTTGTTTGCATACCAATCTCCGCCCCCGCCATATTTAAGCTTGGCAATTTTTAAAGAAGACTGAGCCCGGCCTGCTGTAATAGAAGCCAGCAAAAAAAACATTATACAATACGTAATCCTGAAAATGCCGCGCGCCATAGCTGATGAATATTTTTTAACAAACTTTATAATAGTTGTGCCACATTAATCGAATGGCAGCCCGCCACAGCAGCAGTCTCCGTTCTCAGTCGGGTAGCTCCCAAGGAAACCGCTTCAAAGCCGTTTTCCATCGCCAATTTTACTTCTTCGGGAGTAAAATCTCCTTCGGGGCCGATCAGCAAAATGGTACCCGAATCTTTAACAACCTTTTTTACAACATGTTCCGTCAGATGATTATCGGGAACGTATGCAATTAACCGGGTTGTTGCGTCCGTTTCGTTTATAAAAGAATTATAATCTGTAATTAACGAAATTTCCGGCATATAATACTGCTGTGATTGTTTCATTGCAGAGGCTGCGATTCTTTTCAATCTTGCAAGATTAACAACGCGGGAAACAGTCTCTTTATGCGTGTGCTCGGTGACTATAAAATCGATTCGTTCGACACCCATTTCGGTCATTTTCTCTACCATCCACTCATTTCTTTCCGCTTTCCTGGTCGGTGCGACCGCAATACTTATCGAATAGGACCGCTTCGGGATGGTGATGGACTCAACCGCTTCATAGGTAACATTTTTCCTTCCTATATTAAGACGACATTTTTGTAAAAGGCCCTTTCCGTTTGTCACGTGAATAATATCACCTGTTGAAAGCCGTAACACTTTTGTGCAGTGGCGCGACTCTTCTTCGTCTAATTCAAAAATCCGGGTATCGGGCTGATAAAACAAATGCATAAAGATAATTTAAATTCCAGGTATGGTTGCTCTCCTGATTACTTCCCAAAAGTAGGAATTTATTATATATTCAGTCCAATACAAAAAGTGACAATACCAAGATTTACAAAGGCCTCGATCAAATCCTGTTTTTTGTATTTTTTCAATTTTTTTAATTAATACCGTGAATATAAAAGCCCGATTTTGCGCAAAGGATAAAATTGCCTTTTGAAAGGTTTATTTTTAAATCCTGGCCGATTTTATTAAAATAATACATTAATTACTGACAATACTACCATAAACACAATTATATTCGGTATTCGAGTAAATTTTCCTAGATTTTATTTTTTAGAAATACAATTTAGCATTAATATTGTGTCGTAATATCAATTCGTCACCACTTTATCTAGTATTATTATGTCAAAATCTAAGCTGGAATACATTTGGCTGGATGGCCACAAGCCAACCCAAGGTTTACGCAGCAAAACAAAAATCGAAAGCGACTTTAGTGGTAAACTGGAAGATTGCAGCAACTGGTCATTTGATGGTTCATCTACTGAGCAAGCACTTGGCGGTTCTTCTGACTGTCTTTTAAAGCCTGTTTACATTATTCCGGATCCGCAACGTAAAGATGCATACCTGGTAATGTGCGAGGTTTTGAACGCTGACGGAACACCTCACGTTACAAACGGCAGAGCTACTATCGAAGATGATGACAATGATTTTTGGTTCGGTTTTGAACAAGAGTATTTCCTTTGGGATATTGAAACAAACAAACCTCTTGGATTCCCGGCAAATGGTTACCCGGCACCACAAGGCCCTTACTACTGTTCGGTAGGTGCACAAAATGCATACGGGCGTGAAATTATCGAAGAACACCTGGATGCTTGTCTTGATGCAGGTCTTAACGTTGAAGGTATCAACGCGGAAGTTGCTGCAGGTCAGTGGGAATTCCAGATTTTTGCAAAAGGCGCAAAAGAAGCTGGTGACCAAATCTGGTTGGGACGTTACCTTTTGGAACGTATCGGTGAGAAATATGGCGTTTCTATCAACTGGCATTGCAAGCCTCTTGGCGACCTTGACTGGAACGGTAGCGGTATGCATGCAAACTTCTCAAACACTGCTTTGAGAACTGCCGGCAGCAAAGAAGTATTCGACAAAGTTTGCGAATCTTTCCGTCCTGTTGTTAAAGAACACATCGAAGTTTACGGTGCAGACAACCATCTTCGTTTGACAGGAAAACATGAAACTGCAAGTATTCATGATTTCAGCTACGGAGTTTCTGACCGTGGTGCTTCTATCCGTATCCCTGTTCTTGTTCCTCAAAAAGGATGGAGCGGATACCTTGAAGATCGTCGTCCAAATTCAGCGGCTGATCCTTACAAAGTAGCAGCACGTATTATCAAAACTGTAAAAGGAGCTCTTTAAGAGATACATATTACTGATAACAAAAAAACCACCTAATGGTGGTTTTTTTGTTATCAGTAATTTCTGAAAAAAATTATTCTTCGTCTTCCGTCGTGAACGAATATACATTCGTATCAAGCTGCAAACGTCCTGAATTGAAACGAATGATAAAATCGTTGATGATTTTTTCATTGATTTCGGTTTTATTCAGGCCAACTTCAAGACCAATACCATAGTCAAATTTATCATCAACCTCAACGTGCTCGCGTACGGTTATCTCTTCATTTTCTTCAATTTCCTCGATAAATTCTGTTAGAAGAATTTCGGCTTCTTCATCTTGCTCAAAGTCAACCGGATCAGTTTCACCTCTTTCGTCCGGAGAAACGTAGTCGGGCATCTGGACTTTCAATCTTTCCAGTGCTGCGTCGTATACCAAGGTCGAATGATGCAATCTCAGAGTGTAGATCAATGCGTCATAAACCACTTCCTTGTCCTTATAATAACCGACAAATTGAACGTGGGCATGTTCATTATTTTCTTCTTCGTCTTCGAACTCGTCTGTCACATACACAAAGTTCAATCGTTCAGCTTTACATTCCCGTTTAAGCTGTGCAATTTCTTCTGGATCGAATCCCGGATTCATAGTTTTAATTTGATTATTGTTCTTTTAAGCAATGGGTAAAAATTATTCTAAAAATAACATTTCGCGGTATTTTGCCAAAGGCCAGTCTTCGTCGTCAATTAATAATTCAAGTTTATCTACATGATAACGGATCTCTTCAAAAAATCCTTTCACCTCAGAACCATACATTCGCGCACGTTCCAGAAGATCCTCCAGATTATTGGCAACTTTTCTTTTTTCAGTCATTTCATGCACCAGTTTTTTAATGACCACCACGTGCGATGAAATGTCTTTTATAATCTCTTTAATCGGCTCCGCCTCTTCCAACATTTCGAGATCTGTCAATGCCCGGGCCGTTTGCGCCAGTTTAAACTGATACTTCACAACCGTAGAGACGACGTGGTTCAGTGCCAGGTCACTTATTACACGCGATTCGATCTGCAATTTTTTTACATAATTTTCAAGCTCAATCTCATATCGTGCATGCAACTCTCTGGAAGTCAATACACCTGTTTTCTCAAAGGCTCTGATTGTGCTTTCCGTCACGTAAGCATACAATGCATCATACGTCGCACTGATATTACTTAATCCTCTTCTTTTAGCCTCTTCAACCCATTCTTCGGAATATCCGTTTCCTTCAAACAGTATTTTTTTCGATTCTGTAAAATATCTTTTCAAAATCGCTACTGTCGCAACCTTCTTTTCTTCTCCTGAACTTAGCCTTTCGTCCATTTCACGCTTGAATTCCGCCAGCTGGTTAGCCACAATTGTATTCAGAACGATCATTGGAGAGGCACTGTTCAAGGCACTTCCAACAGCACGATATTCGAATTTGTTACCCGTAAAACAAAAAGGTGAAGTTCTATTCCGGTCTGTGTTATCCCGCTGCAGATTCGGTATACGCGTTATGCCTAATTTATAGTAGAAATTCTCTCCTTTTTCCAGTGTAATTTCGCCCTTATTTACCAGTTCTTCCAGCATGCTCGTAAGCTCTCCGCCTAAAAATACAGAAACAATCGAAGGCGGGGCCTCATTTGCACCCAGACGGTGCTCGTTTCCGGCAGATGAAATAGAAGCACGTAACAAATCAGCGTGATCATGAACGGCCTTTACCACATTCAGCAAAAACGTCAGGAAACGAAGATTTTCTTTTGGCTTCGTTGTTGGTGCCAGCAAATTAATTCCTGTGTCTGTTGACAAAGACCAGTTGTTATGCTTTCCGCTGCCATTAATTCCAGCAAAAGGTTTTTCATGGAACAAGACTTGGAAATTATGTTTTTCACCAATTTTCTGCATCAAATCCATCAGCAGAGCATTATGATCGATCGCCAGGTTTACTTCCTCAAAAGTTGGCGCACATTCGAACTGTCCCGGAGCCACCTCATTATGCCGGGTGCGAACGGGAATGCCAAGTTTCAATGCTTCAAACTCAAAATCCACCATGAACGCATTTACACGTGGAGATATGGATCCAAAATAATGGTCATCCAACTGCTGCCCACGGGCCGGACTATGACCGAAAACTGTACGGCCTGTCATCAACAAATCAGGCCGGGCATAGTATAAAGCTTTGTCGACTAAAAAATATTCCTGTTCAATACCCAGTGTCGGTGTTACCTTATCAACATCACGGTTAAAAAACTGACAGACGGAAGTTGCCGCTTTATCGAGCATTACCAGTGAGCGAAGCAACGGTGCTTTGTAGTCGAGCGCCTCACCTGTATAGGATATAAACACGGAAGGAATACAAAGTGTCTTCCCTCCCGCCCCGTTATCCATCAAAAAAGCCGGTGAACTTGGATCCCAGCCAGTATAACCCCTTGCTTCAAAAGTTGCCCGTAAGCCTCCGCTTGGAAACGAGGAAGCATCTGGCTCCTGCTGCACCAACGCACTTCCCTTAAATTTTTCGACCGCTTTCCCATCGATTGTGAGGTCAAAAAACGAATCGTGTTTTTCGGCCGTACTCCCTGTAAGTGGCTGAAACCAAT
Organism: Dyadobacter koreensis; assembly: GCF_900108855.1. GTDB lineage: Bacteria > Bacteroidota > Bacteroidia > Cytophagales > Spirosomataceae > Dyadobacter > Dyadobacter koreensis. The sequence goes on along the minus strand of NZ_FNXY01000006.1, from coordinate 538,517 downwards.
GCGTATAATGTGTCGCGCCTTTGGAAATTGCCCAAGATTTCATCGCTGCGGAAACTTCTTCTGCAACTTCTCTGTCAATAGTAGAACCAGAACGGATTGCATTTGAAATTTTAACATAAGCTTCCGGAGAAAGTAGTGTTCTCATTACATCGTCACTAAACGTGTTACTTCCGTACAGGTCCGCTACTTTTTCATGTGGCGGAGTCAATACCGGGGCTATACGGTTTAATGCGATCTCAAAAGCTTTGGAACGAAATGTCATAAGGATATTGATTTTATAGTATTTCTTGCCAAAATTATTTAATTCGGCACACTAAGTACCAAAACTGCATGAAATTTTCTGAATTTTCACTTTATAAATTAGTACACCACTCAAATTCAAGATATTTTTTGAATTTTTGCAAATTATTTGTCCCCTATCATGCTTAAAAGAATTCAATTTCTTGCCTTGTACGGCTTAAGCTGGATATTGTTTTTTCAGCTTTTCCGTATTCTTTTTTTAGCTTATCATTCACAGAAATCAGTTGAACTTGGCGGAAGTTTATTGGTACAAAGTATGTTCCATGGACTTAGAATGGATATTTCATTCGCCGGTTATATTATTATGCTTCCAACCTTACTGATCGTCGCGTCAAGTGTAAGATGGAACTGGTACGAAAAAACGATGGTGTGGTTTACAGGAATTGTTACATTCCTCATTGTTACTCTGACTGTTTTTGATCTTGAATTATTCCGGGCCTGGGGTTATCGTATTGATGCATCGTCACTGATTTACCTAAAAACACCCAAAGAAGCGCTTGCTTCTATGGGCGCTGCACCGATTATCCCGCTTTTACTGTTACTAGCAGGGCTCTATTTCCTTGTTTTCAGAGTACTTCTAACTATTCAAAAAAGGACGATTCCTTTTTTTGACAGATCTTCTCCGATTTTCACAGCCTTGCTTTTCATATTTCTGGCCGGCGCGCTGATCATTCCGATCAGGGGAGGATTTCAACTTGCCCCCATGAACGAAAGTGCTGTATTCTTTTCTGATAAAAGTTTTGCAAATTATGCGGCTGTCAATGTTCCTTGGAATTACAGCCGCTCGGTGCTTCACGAAGGTTATAACAAGAAAAATCCATTTGTCTATTTTGAAGACAAGCAGGCGAATGAACAGGTGGCAGCATTTTATCACCAAAATCCCTTACATGATCAGATCATAAAAGTCGGGGCAGAGCCGGTAAACGTACTTGTGATTATCTGGGAAAGTTTCACCGCTAAAGTCGTTGCCAAGTTAAATGGAGTACCAGGTATAACGCCGCAGTTCGACGCGCTTACAAAGGATGGGATCTTGTTTACAAATATGTACGCAAGCGGCAACCGCAGCGATAAAGGTATGGTTGCAATTCTGAGCGGATATCCCGCACAGCCGACGACTTCTATTATCAAGATTCCGACAAAAACAGTTTCGCTGCCGTCCCTGCCGAGAGAATTTCGAAACGCCGGTTACACTACTTCCTTTTACTACGGCGGAGAAACGGAGTTTGCCAATATGAAAACATATTTTCTGCAACAGGGATTTAATACAATCGTTGATAAAAATGCTTTCGAAGAAAAAGATATGAATTCGAAATGGGGAGCTCATGATCATGTGGTGCTAAATCGCCTGCTCGCTGATCTTGACAAGCAAAAGCAACCATTTTTTACAACGATTTTTACATTAAGCAGTCACGAACCTTTCGAAGTACCTGTAAAGACCGTTATTCCCGGTAATGATCCGGAGCATTTGTTTCTGAACGCTCATCATTATTCAGACCAGTCAATCGGGGACTTTATCCGGCAGGCTAAAACCAAATCCTGGTGGGCAAACACATTGGTCGTGATTTTAGCGGACCACGGACACCCACTTCCGGAAAAGCCAGCATCAAAACCAAATGAATTCCACATTCCGATGTTATGGCTGGGTGGCGTTTTAGAAAAAAAGAATATTACCGTTGATTCTCTCTGCTCACAAACGGACCTGGCGTCTACCTTGTTAAACCAGTTAAATCTTCCTTCGAAAGCATTTAGCTGGAGCAACGATATTTTTATGCCAAAACGTATCCCTTTCGCCTATTTTGCATTTACTAACGGATTTGGATGGATGAGACCTAACGGATTTATTGTCCGGGATAACATCGGAGGAAATATTACGGAAAAAGGCGGGGCTCTTAAAGCTGCCGAGACGGAATATGGAAAATCCTATTTGCAAGCTTCTTTTGGTGATTATTTGAAGCGTTAAAAGGAAAAGGTGTAAATTTGCAACCTTATTGTCAATACTATGAAAAAAGTCGCTTTTTATACGTTGGGTTGTAAACTTAATTACTCTGAAAGTTCTTCGATCGGAAGAATGTTTGAAGACAAGGGGTATTCAAAGGTAGAATTCAACGACAAGCCAGATATATTTATAATCAATACCTGCTCAGTCACTGAAAATGCAGATAAGAAATGCCGCAAGATTGTCCGGGAAGCGCAGAAAATAAATGCGGACGGATATGTTGCGATCATTGGCTGTTATGCGCAGTTAAAACCGGCAGAAATCGCGGAAATTCCTGGCGTCGATGCTGTTCTGGGTGCAGCTGAAAAGTTTCGTCTTGTCGAGTTACTGGATACTTTTGAGAAAGAGCCGGTGAATCAAACGGCTAAAATATTAGCTTCTTCCATTGAAGATGCAGTAGATTATCATACTTCCTACTCACTTAACGATCGGACACGTACATTCCTGAAAGTGCAGGATGGATGTGATTATCCGTGCGCATACTGCACCATTCCGCTTGCGCGTGGCAAAAGCCGGTCGGATAGTATCGCTAATATCGTCAAGGCTGCGAAAGATATTGCCGCGAGAGATGTGAAAGAAATTGTTCTAACGGGCGTGAATATCGGCGATTTTGGTATCCAGAACGGAGAAAGAAAAGAAACATTTATTGATCTGATCAAGGCACTGGATGAAGTAGAAGGAATTTCCAGGTTCAGGATTTCGTCAATTGAGCCTAATTTATTGACAGACGAAGTAATTGAATTTGTTGCGCAGTCGAAACGTTTCGTGCCACATTTCCATATCCCGTTACAATCAGGTTCTAATAAAGTTTTGTCGTTAATGCGACGCCGGTATCGCAGAGAATTGTATGTGGAACGTGTTGCAAAAATAAAGTCTCTAATGCCGGATTGCTGCATTGGCGTAGATGTGATTGTGGGACATTCAGGTGAAACCCATGAGTTGTTTTTGGAAAGCTATCAATTCCTGAACGAACTTGATATTTCTTATCTGCACGTATTTACATATTCTGAGAGAGAAAATACTTTGGCTACGACGATCAAACCTGTTGTACCAAAATCTGAGAGAGCTGAAAGATCAAAAATGCTGCATATACTTTCTGAGAAGAAAAAAAGACATTTCTACGATCAGCAGATTGGTAAAACCGGAACTGTCTTATTTGAAGACGAAATTCAAAATGGACAAATGCTGGGTTTCACTGAAAATTATGTACGTGTTGCTGTTAAATATGATCCCTTGCTGATCAACGAAACCAAGGAGGTTCAGTACATTTATCAGAATGATGCCGGTTTAATGGAAGTAATGGAATCTGAGCATTACGAACCTGCACACTGATTACCTAGTTTTTAATTTTCAGATCAGTTCAATTAGAATCTCGGTTCATCACTCCTGTTTTTTATCAGGATAATTTTACAAAACATCATATAAAGAAAAACACCGGGCAGAATATACTGTCCGGTGTTTTTCTTTATATGATTGAATTCTTATGCTTCTACAAGAAATTCGTCGTGCTGACTGATATCCAATCCAGCTTTTTCATCTGACTCAGATACGCGAAGTGGCATGATAAGATCTGTGATTTTCAAAAGAAGGAACGAACCTCCGAAAGCGAATACAGACACACCTACCAAAGCGATCACGTGGTTGATGAACAGAGTAGTTTCACCGAAAGCAAGACCTTGATCAGTTACCAATGGGTTCACTGCGCCTGTTGCAAAGATACCTGTCATCAACATACCAACCATACCGCCAACACCGTGGCAAGGGAATACGTCAAGTGTATCGTCCAAAGTTGAACGTGTGCGTAGGTGAGCTACGTAGTTACTGATACAAGCTGCAACAGCACCGATAAAGATTGAAGAAGGAACCGTTACGAAACCAGCAGCTGGTGTGATTGCCACAAGGCCTACAACCGCTCCGATACAGAAACCAAGAGCAGATACTTTTTTGCCTCTTGCAACATCAAACAATACCCAAGCCAAACCGGCAGCGCCAGCAGCTGTGTTCGTAGCAGCGAAAGCCGAAACAGCCAAAGGAGAAGCGGTCAAGGCTGAACCAGCGTTAAAACCGAACCATCCGAACCAAAGTAAACCTGTTCCCAAAAGAACGTAAGGAATATTTGCAGGAGGCAATACATGCGCGTCAAGTACCGACTTACGTCTTTTCAGGTAAAGCGCGCCAGCTAATGCAGCCCAGCCAGCAGACATGTGAACAACAGTACCACCAGCAAAGTCAAGCACACCCATTTTGAAAAGAATTCCTTCTGAATGCCATGTCATGTGAGCAAGCGGCGCATACACGAAGATACAGAACAAGATCATGAAAAGAACATACGAACGGAAATTTACACGTTCAGCCATAGAACCTGTGATAAGCGCTGGCGTGATCACAGCGAACTTCATCTGGAACATCGCGAAAAGAGCGAAAGGAATTGTTCCGAAAGCAGGACCATCCAAAACACCTTTGAACATGAAGTGAGTCGTAGGGTCGCCGATAAATCCGCCGAAGTCATCACCAAATGCAAGACTGAAACCAACAACTACCCAAAGAACGCTGATAACCCCCATTGCAATGAAGCTTTGAAGCATTGTCGAGATAACGTTCTTGTTGTTTACCATTCCCCCGTAGAAATAAGCTAGACCCGGCGTCATTAATAGTACCAGTGCGGATGATACTAACATCCAGGCAATATCACCTGAATTCAAGCCTTCCGTAACAATTTTGGTCGGCACGCTGGGAACAAAGGCTCCAAGAAGAGCAATGACCAGCAGGATAATTAGTGGTAGATAATTACGTTTTTCCATTGTTTTTTGTAGAGATTGTTTTTATATAATTTAAGAAGGTATTCGATGAATTAGAACTTGTAAATAAATGCAAGACCGAAGGTTGTCTGACTGCTTTTTGTGAATGCTCCTTTCGAGTCTTCAAATTGCTCCAGCTTTCCGTTCGCAGCTTTTGGATATGCATCCAGGCGGAATTCAGGTTTTAGCAAGATATGTCCGTCTGCCAAAGTAATGTTACCTGTTAAAGTTACAGAATTTACGTGAGTTCCAACCGGGTCTCCAGTCTCAGTTCCGTCAGGATACGCCAGCAAACCTCTCACGCCATTATCGTTATTAAAGTACTCATAACGAGCACCAATTGCAAAATTATCAGAAACAGCTACATTTGAATAAATGGCAGCACCGCCCCAGGATTCAGATCCAACAGGACCACCAGCACCCTGATAATCACCTTTTTGAGAACCGTAAGCCGCATTCAGACCGATAAGGAATTTCTCAGTCACCTGGTAGCTGGTTGTTACATCAAATACGCGGTAGTGAGCACTTGGAGAATCTCCTTCTTCGTCAGGATTTGCTTCGTTACTATTAATAAAGTTAAGATACACATTCCAGTTTGCAGCAGGAGAAACAAAGAATTGAGAAATAATCCCCTTTTTACGGTTATTGTCTCCTAATCCATCGACGTTGTTAACAACACCGACCATTAAAGAAACTCTGTCTGTAAACGCGTAAGTTGCTTTCAGACCTGTGTGGTAAAAAGGCCCGTTGTTGAATAAGTTTGAAAGTGAGTAGTTAAAGTTAGCAGGCGCGTCAATTACCTCGTAGCCGATATGCGTACCAAACTGGCCTGCGGTCATCGAGAACTTGTCTGTAAACTTGTAAGTAAAATATGCTTGTTTGATTGCTAATGCTGTATTGAAAGCAGCGTTACCATAGTTTCCAAGGTTTGCATTGGGACCGAACGTCAAATCCACAACTGCCTCAGATTTTGAATTTGTATAAGCAACTTTTGCCTGTACCAACCCTAATTGGAACTGACCTGATTTCTGATCAAATACACGGGCTGTTCCTGCCTGACCCAGGTTCGACCTGGATGCCGGCTTATTGAAATTAGCCATGTAATAAGAATCCAGATAACCTGAAAACGCAAAAGATCCTTTTCCTTCTTCACCTTCCTTGACCTCTTCGATTTTACTTGCTTCTGTTGTTTTGGTTTTTTTCTCCTCATCCAACTCCGACTTACTAAAACCCAAAAAGGGGATCATTAAAGATAATACTGTACAATAGACCTTTTTCATAATTTTCTTCTGTTTACGTTATTGTTACTTATCCGGATTATTTTTGGATCAAATATTGTATTAAAAATATATTTATCAAATATAATAGTCAGTTTTTATCATAAAAAATTGAATTTTCCTTTTTTTTTACTCTTTTCTATAAATATATAAACATAAATAAGGCAAATGACATTTATTAAGAATTTTTAATTTATTCTGTTTTTGGTGTGATATACAAAATATTCTTAATAGTCAATATGCTACCGGCCGAAGATTTTTTATTATAATTTTACCATTTAAAAAAGGTGGGGCACAAAAAAAGCCCGCTGATAGCGGGCTTTCAAATTTCTTTAACGAGTACATATTAACTATTCACCATGCATCCATGCTTTCTTAGCAAATAAAGTCTCTTCTTCTTCTTCATTGTCCGGATCAGGTACACAGCAATCTACCGGACAAACAGCCGCACATTGAGGTTCTTCATGAAAGCCGACACACTCTGTACATTTATCTGTTACTATATAATAGAATTCGTCAGAAACCGGTGATTGCTTTTCTTTACCGCTAATTACGGTTCCATCACCAAAGTCCACTTCGTCCAAACTCGTTCCATCTCCCCAAGTCCATTCCACACCTCCTTCATAAATAGCAGTGTTGGGGCACTCTGGCTCGCACGCCCCACAATTTATGCATTCATCGGTTATCATTATAGCCATAGTCGCCGGATTGTTTATATTTGTTCCTATTTTTCTCCTTAATAGACTAACAAATATAACTATTTATAGTTTCCCGACAATCAGAAAAATAAAAACACATTTTTAAATTTAATTATTTTTAGTTACCCTGGAATGATATCAAGAAATCAACGAATAAATGCCTTTATTAATCTGGGAAAATTTCTCACAGATCCTCTGAATGCAGATTATCTGGAAGAACTGGCAACTGCTGCATACAGAAAAAACAACTGGTTTACGCCTGAAAATACGATTGAATCCTTAAAAGCCATCGGTGAAAAGTTTCTTGCTGAAGAGAAAATTCTTCCCTGGTTAAATCAGTATCCGGAAGTCAGATCACCACAAAAAATCGGGGTTATCATGGCAGGGAATATTCCAGCCGTCGGTTTTCACGATGTACTTTGCGTGTTAATCACGGGGCATACTTTGCTGGCAAAAACCAGCTCTGACGATCCGGTCCTTATCCCTGCGCTGCTGAAAAAATTGGTAGAAATCGAGCCGGCTTATGCGGATTACATAAATTTTGTTGAAAGACTAAACGATTCTGACGCATACATTGCTACCGGAAGCGACAATACTGCACGCTATTTTCATTATTATTTTTCGAAGAAACCCAATGTTATTCGTAAAAACAGGACTTCGCTTGCAGTCATTACCGGCCTGGAAACCGATGAGGAACTGACTGCACTGGGAAAGGATATGTTACAGTACTACGGGCTGGGATGCCGCAACGTTTCCAAGCTGTTTGTGCCGAAAGGATATGATTTTACCAAGTTTTTCGAAGCCATACAATCCGCTGATAAACTGTATCTTAACCATCATAAGTATTTTAACAATTACGAATACAACAAGTCCATTTTGCTGATTAACGGCGTACCACACTACGATAACGGCTTTTTAATGTTAACGGAAAGCGCAGCGACAGTGTCTCCCATCAGTGTTGTACATTATGAGACTTATGAAGAGCTTGATACCGTAAAACAGTATCTGACCGAAAATGCTGAGAAAATTCAATGTATCGTGAGTAGTGCTGAGGCGATCCCAAATACGGTTCCCTATGGAAAAACACAGCAGCCTGAAATTTCAGATTATGCAGATTCAGTTGACACGATGGCGTTCCTGACAAACTTATAACAAATGAGTGAGGGGAGTTTCTCCTTTCACTTATCATTATTTGTTCTTACCGAAAGCCCATTTCAAAAATTCCGGCATCGCTACCGACCAGGTTTCCGGATTATGCTCTCCTCCCGCTATTTCACAATAAGCAATATCCGTCCCCCACTTATATCCTTTATACTCCAATTCAGCGATACATTCCAAAGTATCCTGAATTGAATCAATAATCCCATCCTGATCACGATCGTCCGTTTCGTCATTGGTACCCGTCTGAAACCAAAACTTCAAACTGGGCTTGATCGGGAAATTACGGATTTGCTCATGCATAATTCTATCTGCATCGCGATAGCCCGCGTCGAGAGCCTTTTGCCTCCACCAAAGTGCACCAGAGAAAATACCTGTTTTTGAAAAAATTGCATCGTGATTCCAGGCGATATCCAGAGCCATCAATCCGCCGAGCGAAAAACCGGCATATGAAATGTCAGCATTGTCAAAAGCATAATGTTTCTCCAGAAAGGGAAGTAATTCTTTCAGGATAAAATCGGTGGTATTTCCGGCTTTGCTCCCCCGGTTTGCATAATCCGGTTTGTACGCTGTCCCGTATTCCTGCAAGCGATCGGCGCCGGCATGAATCCCGACAACAATTACCGGATCAATAATTCCCTCTTTTTGTAAGTCAGTCAGGATCGTATTCAGGTTTAATCGTTCAAAATCCTGCCCGTCGTTGATCAGTAACAACGGATAAATACCGGCGTCATTATAATGCAGCGGCAACCTGACAGAAACATGAACTTCCCGGAGAAGAAACAAAGAAGAAATACTTTGTTCGATGGACAAAAGTTGAGGATCGGATGAAAGCAAAACAATTATATCAAAATAAAACTGCAAGATAATGTAAATGTGAATCTTATAAAAATCGACGAAATTCAGTGATTTTTAACACTCTGATCAACGGAGGAAATAATTTTAACATACCTCAGTTTTTTCATACAAAATGAGATCAAAAATCAATGTCTTCGTTTTATAACTATTAAAAGAAAACTCAAAAAACACATTCCAGTTATGTCAAAAACCTCTTTTCACTATAATTTGCTTGTTATAATTTGTTTCGTATATTTCAGAAACAACTAAAAACAGATCATATTGGAGGAGAAGCACATAAAGTACTATTCGCACCACCTCGGTCGTGATATCGACATGTTGGTTTTTGGAAACTGGGGCTATCCGATCCTACTTTTCCCCACTACGCTTGGCCGGTATTATCAGGCGAAGGACATGGGACTGATTGAGTCGGTCCGCGGACTGGTTGAATCCGGCAAATACAAAATCTACTGTATAGATTCTATGGACGCAGACTCCTGGTATGCCAAACATCTCAACCCCGAGGCACGGGTTCTGAACCATATCCAGTATGACAAATTCCTGGACCAGGAGCTCGTCCCATACATCAGGCATGAGTGTAACGTTGATAGAATCGGCGTCGCTGGTTGCAGTTTCGGCGGATTCCATTCAGCAAATTTTGCATTCAGGCATCCATCGGCGGTTGCATATCTTGTCAGCATGAGCGGCGCTTTCGATGTCAGAAGCTTTATGGATGGATTTTATGATGATAATGTCTATTTCAGCAACCCGGTAGATTTTATGCCGAATGAACAAAGCTGGCGATTTAATCACATGAAAATTATCTTGGGGACCTCTGAATGGGATATTTGCCTGAACAGCAATATAAAGATGTCCGATATTCTCAATACCAAAGGGATTGATCACTGGCTCGACATCAGGGGTTGGGAAAAACATGACTGGCCGCTTTGGAATAGAATGTTCCCCGAATATTTGAGTAAAATGATGTAGTAACAACCTGTAAACAAATTCATTAACAATCAATTGATCATGAAAAAGATAGGCATACTTTACGGAATGGAAAATACTTTTCCACAAGCATTTATAGATCGTGTAAACAGCAAAGGTGAAAAAGGAATTGTTGCAGAAGCCGTTACCATAGAAAAAGTTGTTCAGGCAGATCCGACAGAATATGCAGTAATTATTGACAGAATATCTCAGGACGTTCCGTTTTACAGAGCATATCTTAAAAATGCTGCACTTAGCGGAACAGCCGTAATAAACAATCCATTCTGGTGGAGCGCAGACGAGAAATTTTTCAATAACGCACTTGCAGAAAAAATCGGTGTTCCTGTTCCAAAGACAGTTCTTATCCCTTCAAAGGAGCGTCCGACAGATACTTCCGAAACCTCCTTTCGAAACCTCGCTTTTCCACTGGCCTGGGAGGAAATGTTTAGATATATCGGCTTTCCTGCCTATATGAAACCGCACGACGGTGGCGGCTGGAAAAGTGTTTACCAGGTAAATGATCCGCACGATATGTGGAGAAAACATGAGGAAACTGGCCAGCTGATCATGATGCTGCAAGAGGAAATTCAGTTTACAGATTATTTCAGGTGTTATTGCATCGGTCAAAAGGATGTTTTGATTATGCCTTATGAACCAAGAAATCCGCACCACCTTCGTTATGCGTCGGAAATTAAAGCGCAGGGCGAGGAAGCTGAAAAACTTCTTGCGACTGTAAAAGATTATACGCTAAAACTTAATATCGCACTGGGATACGATTTCAATACCGTAGAATTCGCCGTTCGCGATGGAATTCCAATTGCTATCGATTTCTGTAATCCTGCGCCGGATGCGGATGTAAATTCGGTAGGTGCAGATAATTTTGAATGGGTTGTAGAAGCTGCTGCCAATATGGCCATCGAGAGAGCAAAACAGCATAAGCCAGGTCAGACGAATCTTACGTGGGGAACCTTTGTCAAAGATTCTGTTTCTGTTGTCGCGAGCGCTCCGAAACCGTCGGCTGAAATTCAGGTCGCCGAACCAGTTGAACTTAAAAAAGCAGCGCCTAAAAAAGCTGCACCGGCTAAAGCGCCAGCCACGGAAACGAAAAAACCAGCTGCTACTACAAAAGCTGGAGCACCAGCACCGGTTCCCTTTGAGGATATACCAAAAAAACCTTCGGCAGAGAAAAAGGAGGAGCCTAAGCCAATAGCGCCTGCTCCCGTGAAAGCCAAAGAAAAAGCACCGGCCAAAAAAGCGGCTGAAACAAAAGCTATTGCCCCTGCTCCCGCAAAAAAAGCGGGTACACCTAAAACTCCGGCGCCGGAGTCGGCAAAGAAAGCAGGCACAAAGGCACCGAAGAAAAAATAAGGCTAACAATTTTAACCCAAGCTCCATTGTATGGCGACTTTCACACTCGGTATTGAAGAAGAATTTCAAACAATCGATCCTGATACAAGAAATCTGCGTTCCCACATGTCCAAATTGGTTGAGGACGGGAAAATAACGCTGAAAGAGCGGGTAAAAGCTGAAATGCACCAGGCGGTGGTGGAAGTTGGTACTAACATTTGTCATAATATCCAGGAAGCAAGAGAGGAAGTTACCTACCTGCGAAAGATGATACTGGATCTTGCAGCGAAGCAGAATTTGCAGGTTGCGGCAGCCGGAACACATCCTTTCGCCGATTGGGTCGAACAATTGATCACGCCCGATCCCAGATATGACGAAATTATCGACGAGATGCGGGATGTTGCGCGTGGCAATTTAATTTTTGGTCTGCATGTCCATGTGGGAATAGAAAACCGGAATGAAGGTATTGAGATAATGAATGCGGTCCGTTATTTTTTACCGCACATTTACGCACTTTCTACTAATTCACCTTTCTGGTGCGGTCGTAACACCGGTTTTAAATCCTATCGCTCAAAAGTTTTTGATAAATTTCCCAGAACTGGTATTCCTGACTATTTTTCAAGCGCGGCCGAGTACGACGAATATGTCAACCTGCTGGTTAAAACTAAATGTATCGATAACGGGAAAAAGATCTGGTGGGACATCAGGCTTCATCCATTTTTTAATACGATCGAGTTCAGGATGTGTGATGTGCCCATGCGCACGGATGAGACGATTTGCCTGGCCGCAATCATGCAGGCTCTCGTGGCAAAAATTCACAAACTTCATCGTATGAATTTAAGTTTTCGCCCATATCACCGCATGCTGATCAACGAAAATAAATGGCGGGCTGCCCGTTACGGCATACAGGGGAAATTGATTGATTTCGGAAAACAGGAAGAAGTTGAATACAAGCTGCTCGTGGTTGAGCTGCTCGAATTTATTGACGACGTCGTAGATGAACTCGGAAGTCGTCAAGAAATAGAATATATTCACCAGATCCTGGAAATGGGCACAGGAGCAGACAGACAGCTGGCAGTTTTTGAGCAAACCAATGACCTGAAAGCGGTAGTCGACTACATTGTTTCCGAGACGAAAATCGGAATTATTTAAGAACCGGATCTTCGATTTTTCTGTAACTAAGAAGAATTCTTTTCTTGCCTGTGCGAAGAGAATTCTTCTTTTTATTGAATCAAATACGGAAATTTGCGTTTTATTTTATGTAAACACAGGGAATGCCAAGGTTATTTTATCAGATTTTTGGGCCCAAAAAACAAAATGAACAACGACAAGACACAGTTCAGAATTGCTATTCTGGATATGTACAACGGCTTTGAAAATGAGGGGATGCGTTGTATTAAGAAAATTATTACAGAGTTTGGTGAAAAAGAATCATTAAATCTCAGCTACGAAATTTTTGACGTACGCCAGAAACTGGAAGTTCCTGGAATGAATTTCGATGCCTATATCTCCACGGGCGGACCAGGAAATCCTGCGCCTGCCGGAGAAGCTTGGGAAAGGAAATTTTTCCGTTTTCTCGATTCATTAACTGAATATAATGCAAGCAGGCATAACCGAACAAAAAAACATCTGTTTTTGATTTGCCATTCTTTTCAAATGGCCTGTATCCACTGGCAGATCGGTGCGGTTGGAAAAAGAAGAAAAACCTCTTTCGGGACATTTCCGGTTCACAAAACATCCGGTGGCCGAAAAGATCCATTACTAAATCCCCTGAATGATCCCTTCTGGATTGTTGATTCCAGAGATTTCCAGGTTATCCAGCCAGACCAGCAGGTAATAGACAACATGGGCGCCAAGATTCTTTGCCTGGAAAAGATCCGGCCGCATGTCAGTCTTGAACGCGCCATAATGGCTATTCGTTTTTCTAAGGAAATTGTGGGAACACAATTTCATCCGGAAGCTGACGCCGAAGGTATGCTGCGGTATTTTTTAAGAGAAGACAAGAAAACCAGCATAATTACAAACCACGGCGAGGCAAAATATAACGATATGATAGAGCATTTGAACGACCCGGATAAGATCCGGATGACGGAAGCGACTGTCATCCCGACGTTTTTAAAAATTGCATTGGATAAAATGCCAGTAGCAGTATCAGCAGAGGAAATTCGGTAACGAACTGCTTCACCTTCACACTAACCAGCTCAAAAGATGCATAAAGAAGCGCGCCAGGCTTACAACGAATCTTTTACAGAAAATAAATATCAGGCATTTTTACAGGCTATCGAGTCAGATTACCCTGGGGAGCTGGACTTTCGCGTTGCGGAAACTCCTGTTTTCGTTCCTGCAAAGTTGAAGGAAAATCTTATCGAAGCATGTGAAGAAATCATTGCGACGATTACTGCAAATGACTTTAAAGGCAAGACACAACGGGCGATTCCCGCTGACCAAAACGTTCCGGGCGAAAATGAACATTCTTCGTTCCTGGCTATTGATTTCGCGGTTTGCAAAGACGAAAATGGCGGGCTGATTCCTCAATTAATTGAACTCCAGGGGTTTGCTTCCATTTATGCCTACCAGGGTTATTTGTCCGAAAAGTTTAAAGCTCATTTCTCGATTCAGGATAACTTTCAGTATACTTTCGGCGCTGACAGCCTTAACGCTTACGTAGGAAAACTGAGAGATCTTATTATTGGAGAAGAAAATCCCGAGCAAGTGATCCTGCTTGAAATATTTCCGGAAAAGCAAAAAACCAGAATTGACTTTGCTTTAACCGAAAAATTATTGGGCGTAAAGGCTGTCTGTTACACCAAACTGATCAAAGAGGGAAAAAGTTTGTTCTATGAAAAGGATGGGCGAAAGATAAAGGTGAAACGAATCTACAACCGCCTTATATTTGACGACCTTCAAAACTATCCAGACCTGGAAACAAGCTATCATTTCACGGATGAGGTCGATGTTACCTGGGTTGGTCACCCCAACTGGTTTTTTCGGATCAGTAAGTTTACTTTACCTTTTTTGAAAAGTAAATATGTTCCTGAAACCAAATTCGTTTCCGACTATATGGGAAATTTTCCTGCTGACCTTGACAATTATGTCTTAAAACCCTTATTCTCGTTTGCAGGAGCCGGTGTTCAATTACATGTTACCAGAGAAATTCTTCATAGTATAACAGATCCAAGTAATTATATTCTCCAAAAGAAGGTTGTCTACGAGCCCGTTATTCAGGCACCCGACGGACTTGTAAAATGCGAAATCAGGATGATGTACATTTGGCCGGACCGAGCGTCTCAACCTGAACTGGTTACCAGTCTAAGTCGACTGAGCCGTGGTGAGATGATTGGAGTTCGATTCAATAAGGATTTCACCTGGGTCGGTGGAACCGCTTGTTTTTTTGAAAAATAATCAGGTTCCACCCGGTTTTGGGATAAGTAAGATAATTTTAAAAAGTATAAAATATTTTAAATGCATATTTCGCACCGTCAACATTTTTTTGACCATATTGCCCAGACCTCAGACTATCCGCTTGCTCTTGAAATTGACCGTGCCGAAGGGGTTTTCATGTACGGAACCGATGGAAAAAAATATTTAGATCTAATTTCCGGAATCGGTGTCAGCAACGTTGGTCATCGTCACCCGGAAGTACTTGCCGCAATTCACCAGCAGCTTGATAAGCATATGCATTTGCTTGTTTATGGCGAATTTGTCCAAAGCACACAGGTTCAGCTGGCGAAAGCACTTGTTGACACACTTTCTTTTGAACCTGAAATTGCTTCTCCTTTTGGGAAAATTGACAACGTCTATTTTACGAATTCCGGAACGGAAGCAGTGGAAGGCGCCATGAAACTTGCCAAAAGATTCACAGGTCGCGCCGAATTTATTTCTTGTTTTAACGCATACCACGGTGCGACACAAGGCGCACTGAGCCTTTCCGGTGCTGAACATTTCAAACGAAGCTTCCGCCCGCTACTTCCTGAAATTAAAAATATCACCCACGGAAATCCAGAAGATCTACTACAAATCACTTCAAAAACCGCGGCCGTAATTATTGAAATCGTTGGCGGAGAATCGGGTGTTAGGGTTCCGTCCGCCGATTATATCAAAATGTTACGGAAAAGATGCTCCGAAGTTGGCGCACTTTTAATTCTGGACGAAGTTCAGACCGGCTTCGGCCGTACCGGATCCTTTTGGGCTTTTGAACAATACGACATTTATCCCGATATCCTTTTGAGCGCAAAAGGAATGGGAGGTGGCATGCCGATCGGCGCCTTTATGTCTTCTCAGAGAATTATGAGCGTTTTTAAAAACAATCCGATTCTCGGCCATATCACTACATTCGGTGGGCATCCGGTAAGTTCCGCCTCAGCACTTGCCGCTTTACGGGTTACTTTAAAAGAAAAGTTGCCGGAAAAAGCGATTGCCAAAGGCGAATTATTTAAGTCACTCTTAGTTCATCCGAAGATAAAGGAAGTTCGTGGAAAAGGATTGATGCTTGCCGCAGAAATGGAATCATTCGACGCCTTGAAACAAACCATAGATCAGTGTATCGAAAAAGGTGTGATCACTGACTGGTTCCTGTTTTGCGACAATTCCATGCGGCTTGCTCCACCGTTGATTATCACGGAAGAACAAATTCGCGAGGGATGCGCTGTTATTTTGGAAGTATTGGGTTAAATTTCAGTTAATTTAAAAGAATACGACCGGCATTATTAAACTAACAAAACCATGGCTACAATAGAAAACGATATCCTCAAAATAGGCGTAAATGAACTTGGTGCCGAACTTTGCCAGATCCAGTCGAAATTATCTGGAAAAGAATATATGTGGGACGCTAATCCGGATATCTGGGGTAGCTACGCACCCGTGCTTTTTCCGGTGATCGGTGCAGTTAAAAATGGTTATGTCTTAATAAAAGGAAAAGAATTTAAAGTTCCCAGACATGGTTTTGTGAGGAACAACCCGAACGTGAAACTTATCGAAGAATCCAGGGACAGTTTGACTTACGGACTGAAATTCAGTGAAAAAACTCTTTCGATTTATCCGTACGAATTTGATTTTCTGATCACTTTTTCGTTAGAAGGAAATAAAATCACTGTTTCTCACAAGATTGTCAATCTCGGTAAGCAAACAATGTTTTTCTCACTGGGAGGCCATCCTGCATTTAAATGTCCGGTCAACGACGACGAAGTATATGAGGATTATTACCTCGAATTTGAAAAAACAGAAAATGCCTCTACATGGCTTTTGGCCAAAGACGGTTTGGTCGGCAGGGAAACTAAGCTGATGATCGAAAACACAAATATCCTTCCGCTGGATTCCAGCATGTTTGATAACGATGCATTAATTTTTAAAAACCTGAATTCAAAAAGTGTGAGTCTGAAAAGCAAAAAATCTTCCCAGGTTTTACACGTTGAATATTCAGACTTTCCATATTTGGGAATCTGGGCCAAACCAAATGCGCATTTCGTGTGCATCGAACCTTGGCTGGGTATTGCAGAAACTGCTGATAGTGATCAGAATTTTGAAACAAAAGAAGGAATTTTGAAACTGGATGCAGGCAACACATTTAAAGCCTCTTATTCGATTGAGATCAAAGAATAATTCATGAAGAAACTGAGTCTCTTTATTATCCTGGCCTGGTTTAGTTATTTGCCGGTTTTTGCTCAACCTAAGCAGAATACAATTAAGCTGAAGCAGAAAATTTTAGCTGAACTTCATAAATATAAAGGGACGTATGCCGTCGCTTTCAAAGATTTGTCGTCTGGTGATGAATTGCTGATCAATGAGCATGAGAACTTTCACGCTGCAAGTACAATGAAGACACCGGTTATGATCGAAGTTTTCAAACAGGCAGCTTTGGGAAAATTCGCGCTGACGGATTCTGTTACGATAAAAAATGAGTTTAAAAGTATTGTCGATGGAAGTTTATTCAGCCTTGATTCAATTCAGGACAGTGACCATGTTCTCTATCGGCAGATCGGCCAAAAAAGGGCAATCAAAGATTTGGTATACGAAATGATTATCGTCAGCAGCAATCTGGCGACTAATATTATTATCGATCTGATTGACGCTAAGAATGTTACCCAGACTATGCGGGATTTTGGAGCGAAGGATATTCAGATTCTGCGCGGCGTTGAAGATTCCAAAGCGTTCCAACAGAATTTGAACAATACTGTTAATGCCTACGATCTTAAGATAATATTTGAAGGCATAGCGAATGGAAAGGTTGTTGATCAGAAATCCTGTGACGCAATGATTAAAATTCTGCTGGACCAAAAATTCAATGATATTATTCCCGGAAAGCTGCCAAAGAATGTTAGGGTTGCCCACAAAACCGGCTCAATTTCAAAAGTTCAACATGATAGCGGTATTGTGTTGTTACCTGACGGACGAAAATATGTACTTGTTCTTCTTTCAAAAGACTGGGATGATGAAAAATCAAATAAAAAAATGCTGGCCGGGATTTCGGAGATGATTTATTTGAATGTAAAGTAACACGTTACGGCAAGCTTATGGAGTTTCCTGGTAATAAAATTAGCTCCCACGCTGTCGGTTTGGCTCCGCAAGTGCTTTCTTTCCTGCAAAAAACATGGCAGGTTTCGCTATACCGAACATCAATAAAAAAGGCTCCGTGAGGAGCCCTTTTTATATAAATCTTCAGACTGCTTGAATTAAACAGTCGCTACGATCTGTGCATTTAATTTATCTTCCAATGTAGTTTTAGGCACAACACCTACCACTTTATCTACCAACTGACCATTTTTGAAGATCATTAAAGTAGGGATACTACGGATACCAAATTTAGCTGGGATAGCTGAATTCATATCTACGTCCATTTTACCAATAACGGCTTTTCCTTCATACTCACCAGCCAATTGCTCAACAACCGGTCCGATCATTTTACAAGGACCACACCACTCAGCCCAGAAATCAACAAGTACAGGCTGATCGCCTTGAATAAGTTCTTCGAAGGTGCTATCGGTAATTTCAAGTGCTTTTCCCATGTCAATAAGTGTCTATTTTTTGATATTAATTAGTTGAGATAATAATGAAATAAGCGGTATAAAAGTTCCGGAATTCTTGAATTTCCGTTCTAATTAAGATAAAAATTCACACCAGGAAATCCCTTCAGCGTTTTAAATAACTCATTCGTCGGCGATACGCGGTAACTTCTAAGTGCCATTTCGACTTCAAGGTGACTTTCCGGATCTTTAACTGTCATATTCACAGGACATTGACCAGGATTATTACTAAATGTGTCACTTAACAGTTCTATAAATTCCGCATCGATCTGGTCTAGCGTCAGGCTAATTTTTATTTTTTTGCACATCTTATCCCGGATTTCGGTCAGTAACTGAATAGAAGAAATTTTAAATTCAAACTGATCTTCTTGCTTCCATCGATTTTGAATTTTACCTTTTATATATAAAAAGCGGCCGATTTCAAGGTAGTTCTTAAACCTTACACAATCTTCGCCTCCAAGCAGCATTTCAACAGAACCCTTATAATCTTCTATTTTGAAAATAATAAAAGGGTTTCCGTTTTTCGACATCCGCTCCATAACACTTGTCACAATTCCACCGACGCTGATATCCTTTCCAAAATGTTTCGGCGCTCGTTCACCTTCGGGAATCACCATCAGTTCATCCAGTGTACCGTTGCAGAAATTATCGAGCTCTATTCTGAAAGTATCCAGCGGATGGCCAGAAATGTAGAACCCTACCACCTCCTGCTCGTAACGCAATTTAGCCAAATCATCCCAAGGCTGAACATCGGCTGGTTTTGGTTTCACCATCAAAGCTTCGTTTCCGCCAAAAGCTCCGAATAACGATGACTGGGCAGATGCTTTTTCTGCATGATAATTATTTGCGTAACGAATCAGACGCTCAATAAATGTTCCAACATCACCGCCCGCTTCCGAGGTAAAATATTGTGCACGATGATATTCTTCAAAGCAATCGAACCCACCCGCGTAAGCAAGACTTTCCAGCGTTTTCTTATTTACAGTCCTTAAATTTACCCGAATAATAAAATCAAAAATATCTTTAAACGGCCCGTTTGCGTCACGTTCTTCAATGATCGATTCAACCGCAGCGTCCCCACTCCCTTTTACGCCGGCAAGTCCAAACCGAATTTCTCCGCGCCCCGTGGCATTAAACTGACGATCCGATTCATTGATATCCGGACCGAGAACCGTAATGCCGAGATTTTTACATTCTTCCATGAAGAAGGTAATTTTTTCAATGTTACCCAGCGAACTTGTCAATACCGCAGACATGTACTCAGCCGCATAATGTGCTTTAAGATACGCCGTTTGGTATGCAACAAAAGCATAACAAGTTGAGTGAGATTTGTTGAACGCATAGGATGCAAAAGCTTCCCAGTCAGTCCAGATCTTTTCAAGTTTTTTTAGGTCAAGGCCTTTTTCTTCCCCACCTTTCATGAAATACCCCTTCATCTTGTTCAGGGTTTCGATCTGCTTTTTACCCATCGCCTTACGCAAGGTATCGGCCTGTCCCTTGGTAAATCCGCCCAGTTTCTGGGACAAAAGCATTACCTGTTCCTGATAAACCGTAATACCATAAGTATCTGCCAGATATTCTTCCAGTTCAGGCAAATCGTAAGTAATTTCCTCCTGTCCATTTTTCCGGCGAATAAAGTTTGGGATATAGGCGATTGGCCCCGGACGATACAAAGCGTTCATTGCGATAAGGTGCTCGAAGCGATCCGGTATAAGATCCCGCATATGCTTTTTCATACCGTCGGATTCGAACTGGAAAATTGCGTTGGTATCACCTCTCTGGAAAAGTTCGAATACCTTCGGATCATCCAGCGGCACATCATCAATGATGATTTCCACACCATGATTCCGTTTGATCAGACGAAGCGCTTCCTTGATAATCGTCAGGTTTCGCAGACCCAAAAAGTCCATTTTAATTACACCGGCATCTTCAATGATTTTTCCCTGATATTGGGTTATCAAAAAGTCGGAATCTTTTGAAGTACTCACCGGAATAATTTCCGTCAAGTCACTTGGCGCAATGATAATTCCCGCAGCGTGGATACCTGTATTCCTAACGGTCCCTTCCAGCCTTCGGGCCTCCTGCAAAACGCTTGCCTGAAGATCATTACCTGAAATAATGGCACGCATCTTCTTCACATTATCCAGCTCTTCCGGCGCAATTCCTTCTTTCTTTGTCAAGCTTCCTTCACCTTCCAGTGGCGCAGAGAAAATTCTCGACAAAGTCATGTTATAGGCAGGCTTATCGGGCACAAGTTTAGCAAGCATATTGGCATCCTGCAGGGGAAGATCCATCACACGCGCAACATCCTTGATCGCAGATTTAGCCGCCATTGTGCCATAGGTCACAATCTGCGCAACCTGGTTATAACCATATTTCTTAACTACATAATCAATCACTTTCTGCCGGCCTTCGTCATCGAAATCGGTATCAATATCGGGAAGTGAAATACGGTCAGGGTTCAGGAAACGCTCAAAAAGAAGGTCATATTTAATCGGGTCTATATTAGTAATCCCGGTACAATAAGCAACGACCGAACCGGCCGCCGACCCGCGTCCCGGACCAATAAATACGCCCATCTTACGCCCGGCATCTATGAAGTCTGCCACAATCAGGAAGTAACCCGGGAAACCCATATTTCGGATTGTGTTCAACTCGAAGTTCAGACGATCCTCAATTTCGGCTGTTATTGTACCATATTTAAATTTTGCTCCTTCAAAAGTCAGGTGGCGAAGATATTCCCACTGATTCAAAACGTCAGCTGTCAGCTCCTTGTTACCAACCATTTCAGACAGCGTATGCGTCTTGAATTCTTCCGGGATTGGAAAGTTTGGCAGTAAAATATCTTTGTTAAGATTGAGTGTTTTAATTTTGTCAACGATTTCGTTGGTATTGTCTATCGACTCTGGCAGGTCGTTAAACAACTTCATCATTTCGCTGGTATTCTTGAAATAGAATTGATCATTAAAAAATGCAAATCGGGACCCTTTCGGAATTCCTTTGTCATCATCAAAATCCTTCGCCGAAGGTGTGCTTTGTTTATCACCGGTGTTGATACAAAGCAAAATATCATGGGCATTCCAGTCTTCCTGATCAACATAATGCGAGTCATTGGAAGCGATAATCTTGACATTATATTTTCGTGCAAAACGAATCAGGACTTCGTTTACGATGTACTGGTCACGGATTTCGTGGCGTTGTAATTCAACATAAAAATCGTCTCCGAAAAGATCCAGCCACCATTTAAATTCTTTTTCAGCTTCTGCTTCTCCCTTCCGAATAATCGTTTTAGGAATAATCGCACCAATACAACAAGTTGTCGCGATAAGTCCCTTATGATACTTTACAATAAGCTCCTTATCGATACGCGGATACTTCCCATACATCCCCTCGATAAATCCGAGCGAGCACATTTTAACAAGATTTTTATATCCGATCTCATCTTTTGCCAAAAGCAGCTGATGGTGGCGAACATCTTTTTTCTCTTTTGTAAACTGCCGGATATGGCGGTCTTCCACCACATAAAACTCGCAGCCGACAATCGGTTTTATACCTTGCTTATTACCTTCCGCCACAAACTCGAAAACACCAAACATGTTTCCGTGATCGGTGATGGCAACGGCCGGCATATTATCTTCCTTCGCCTTTTTAAAAAGCTTTTTGATATCAGCAGCGCCGTCGAGAAGTGAAAACTGGGTGTGGCAGTGTAAGTGGGAAAATTGCATATTTTTTATTTGAAGATTCGCTCAAGTCAATCAATCACTAATTCTATCATTCAATCTTTACAACTGAATATCCTCGGCTTCCGGATTGGCATCGTACAATATATAATTCATAAAATCGGTATAAGGTTTCAGCAATTTCATTCCTTTAACAATAGAATCCGCGAAACCCTTCGAGGTCACATCTTTATCAGAAAACCGATGTATAAAAAATAGTTGTTTTCTTCGCAGCAATTCAATTTCCGGATGATCTTTCGGATAACCTTTGGGAGCCGTTTTTAAAGATTCACCGGAGATTTCAGGATAATATTCACGAAACTCCTTGTCATTGATAATGCTTTTTAATTCGTCAGCATTATAATCCACCTCCTGACGATATTTAGCCAATTGTTCCGCTGTCGCATCCCACATTCCGCCGCCCAAAAATGACTGTCCGCCTGGCTGAATGTGGAGATAATAATCAACACGGCCAGAACTCCTTCCGCCCGGACCAATACCGGCACTTAAATTACTTTTGTATGGATCTTTATTTTTTGAAAAACGGACGTCACGGTTAATTCTGAAAATGCAATCTTTCACTTGAAGGTTTCCCAAATCGTGGAATTTACCAACTTCTGTAATCAGGGTACCGACTAATTTTTCGAGATCTGCTTTGGAGTCGTCATATCGATTTCTGTTTTCAAGAAACCATTCCCTATTGTTATTTTGAACTAAGTCAGTCAGAAATTTCAGTGTTGATGATTGAAGCATAAAATATATTCTGAGATAAGAATCTGTTTTTCAGGTTTTGTAAACCTGAAACAATTTACAAATATCAAATTTACCACGTTTTTCTGAATCAATTTAACGAATTTTACGAATTGAAGTAACGAAGTTTCTTTAAAACTCATAATCAACTGAAAATTATGAACCTTCAATTTTGTTAAATGAAAAGGGTGAAAAGACAGCTGGCGTGATACCGATTGAATATTGGAATAAGATCAAAAAACAACTTGAAATCGAAGCTCAAGAAGCTTCGGTTATGTCACACACACACCGAAGAGCACAGATCAGAAAAACAAGCACTAAAATTTGTAAGAACCCTTAACAACACGATATAAGAAATTGCCAATTTACCGTATTTTGAGGCATCAGCTTCAAATTCTTCTATTCGAAAAGGTTTCTTAAACAAACGGTGCTCCCTTTTTTACCAGATTGAAAATGATGTAGTCATACTACTCCAATTCTGGGATAATCGCCGAAAACCACGTTTGTAATTTAATACAAGTAAATTAGTTAATTAAATAAATGGCCAGAATTCTTACCGGGATACAAAGTAGCGGACTGCCTCATTTGGGAAACCTTTTGGGCGCAATCCAGCCCGCTGTCGAACTATCCAGAAATCCAGACAACGAATCATTTCTATTTATCGCGGATCTTCATTCGCTGACCACTCTGAAAAACGGCGCCGAGCGTGAGTTATATGTTCGCTCCATTGCGTCAACCTGGCTTGCTTTTGGGTTTGATACTGACAAAAATGTTTTCTGGAGACAATCCCGGGTTCAGGAACATGCAGAACTTTCCTGGTATCTGAGCTGCTTCACGCCTTTCCCGATGCTGCAAAATGCAACTTCTTTCAAGGACAAATCTGAAAAACTTGCAGATGTTAATGCCGGATTATTTACTTATCCTGTGTTGATGTCAGCCGATATTTTGCTTTACGATGCCAATATTATTCCAGTTGGGAAAGATCAAAAACAGCATCTTGAAATGGCCAGGGACATTGCCTCACGATTTAATCAGCTTGCGGGCGAAGATGTATTGATTCTTCCTGAGGCAAGAATCGATGAAAAAATGATGACGATTCCCGGAATCGATGGGCAGAAAATGAGTAAATCTTACAATAACTACATCAATATTTTTCTTCCGGAAAATGAATTGAAAAAAGTTATAAAAAAGATCGTTTCTGATTCGACACCTCTGGAAGAACCGAAGGATCCTGAAACTGATATTACGTTTAAACTATATTCGCTGCTGGCATCGGATGCAGAAATTGATACCATGCGCCAGAATTATCTGAACGGTGGTTACGGGTATGGCCATGCTAAACAGGCACTGTTGGAAGTAATCCTTGACAGGTATGCTGAGCCTCGTCGCCTTTATAATTACTACATGAACAATAATGACGAACTGGAAGGTATTCTAAAAGCTGGCGAAGAAAAAGCGCGTGTGATCGCCCGTCGGACAATTTCCAAAGTCCGCCGTGTTCTCGGATTTGGATCATGACCACAGCAATTGACATAGTCATTCATGGCGACCAGGATTTATTTCTGTGGTTAAATGGAAAACATACGCCCTGGATTGATACGATTATGTGCTGGGGAACGTTTAAATTTACGTGGATTCCCATGTACATTGTTCTGCTTTTTCTAACGGTCAGGGCAGAGAAATTCAGATCTATTGCCATTATTGCAACCGTTCTTGCTGCTGTAATCCTTGCAGATAAAGTTACATCTGGCCTGATGAAACCTTATTTTATGCGTTTCAGGCCTTGTCATGAACCATTACTTTCAGGACTAGTTCATAATGTCGGAGGCTGCGGAGGACTCTATGGATTTGCATCTGCACACGCCGCAACAAGCTTTTCGTTGGCCATTGTGTGGTTCCAACTCACTAAGAATAAGATCAATAATATGGGCTGGCTGTTTGCATGGGCAGCATTTTACTCATATAGCCGGGTTTATGTGGGCGTACATTATCCTGGTGATATTCTCGTCGGAGCCCTGGTTGGTCTTATTGTTGGGTGGATATGTGTTCAACTTTATTTAATATTTTTAAAGAAATACTATCCTAATTAATTGATTTTTATTAATTTTGCGCAAATTTTAGTTTGGCCATGGGCTCTTTTAATACAGTAAAAATATTTTCAGGAAGTCAGTCAGAATACCTGGCAAAAGACATTGCACGGTATTATGGCAAAGAGCTGGGAGGCTATACACTTCGCAAGTTCAGCGATGGCGAATTATCTCCAAGCTTTGAAGAATCGGTACGCGGTTGTGACGTATTCCTGATTCAGTCAACTTTCCCACCGGCCGACAATCTGCTTGAACTGCTTTTGATGGTAGATGCAGCGAGACGTGCCTCCGCACATTACGTAACGGTTGTTATTCCCTATTTTGGATATGCACGTCAGGACAGAAAGGATAAGCCACGCGTTGCTATCGCAGCGAAAGTGGTTGCCAATTTGTTGACATCTGTGGGCGTAGACCGACTAATGACCGTTGACCTTCATGCAGGGCAAATTCAGGGTTTTTTCGATTTACCCGTTGATCACCTGGAAGGAACTTCGATTTTTGTTCCTTACATCAAGTCATTGGGTTTAAAAAATCTTTTAATTGCCTCACCTGATATGGGTGGTGCTGCAAGAGCTCGTAATTTCGCCAAGTTTTTGAATGTGGATATGATCCTTTGTGACAAACACAGAAAAAGAGCTAATGAAATTGCCAGTATGCAGGTCATTGGCGAGGTAGAGGGAATGGATGTAGTTTTGGTGGACGACCTTATTGATACCGGCGGAACGTTGTGCAAGGCAGCTGAAATTATCATGGGTAAAGGTGCAAATTCGGTAAGAGCCATTAGTACACACCCGATCATGTCCGGAAAGGCGCACGAAAATATTGCCAATTCTGTTCTTGAGGAATTAATTGTTACAGATACGATCCCTCTGAAGCAACAGAATGATAAAATACGCGTATTGTCAGTTGCGGAGTTGTTCGCAAAAGCAATCGGACGTATCAGAGATCATGAATCTATTAGTTCATTGTTTATAAATTATCAGTAAATTTTATTTTTTTTAACTTTAATTATTATTCTTATGAAAGCGCATGAGATTGTAGGGTTTAAAAGAGCGAATCTCGGTAAGGTGGAAGCTCAGGAGTTACGTGCTCAGGGTTATGTACCATCTGTACTGTATGGTGGAAACGAACAAGTGCATTTCTATGCACCTGCTATGTTGTTCCGCACATTGCTTTTCACACCGGATGTATTTAATGTAACCTTGAATATCGAGGGAACTATATATAATGCCATTTTGCAGGAAAAACAATTCCACCCTGTAAATGATATGTTGTTACACGCAGATTTCCTTCAGATCATTGATGGCAAGGAAATTAAAGTTGACGTACCTGTGAAATTGACGGGCGCATCTTCTGGTGTAATGAAAGGTGGTAAAATGAACCAAAAATTGCGTAAATTGCGCGTACAAGGTTTGGCAGAAAATATTCCTGATTATGTAGAAGTTGATGTAACTGAACTCGATCTTGGAAAATCTGTTAAGGTTGGAGCTATCAAGCCGGAAGGATTTGTTATCCTTACAGCGATTAGCAACCCGATTGCCTCAGTTGAAATCCCACGTGCACTTCGCGGTACTTTGGGTAAATAATAAGTATTTTATTTTTCATGGCTAATAGATGCAAACGTGCCGACCTTTGGTCGGCATATTTGTTATCCAGGCAATTTCTTTTTTAACTTAACGGGACAAATAATTAATCATAGTTCTCCGATGGATAAGCTTTTCAATGTGGACTGGCATTCGATGTTTATTCCCAGCCTCTCGCTGCTTGAAATATTCTTGCGGGGAACGCTGACATATTGGGTCATTTATTTGTGTATGCGACTTTTCCGCCGCGGAACCGGGCAATTAAGTATCGCAGATTTATTACTGATCACTATGATTTCCGATGCGGCACAAAATGCAATGGCCGGAACCTATAATTCGATCAGCGAGGGAGCTGTCCTGATCCTGACCCTGCTTTTCTGGGATTATGCGATCGACTGGATGGGATACAAAAAAGTGATCTTTGGAAAGTTCGCCAAACCTGATCCGGTATTACTTGTACGAAATGGTAGGTTACTTCATAAAAATATGGAAAAGGAGCTCATCGACGAAGAAGAGCTGACTGCGCTGCTGCGGGAAAAGGATGTAGATGATTATAAAAAAGTAAAAACCTGCTACCTCGAGGCAACAGGTAATATTAGTGTCATCCTGAAAGAATAGTTACGCTACAATCAGCCAGTCTTTTATCTGGCGAAGCAAAACTTCATTTATCCGAACATAACTTTCATGAGTCCACCCACCGATATGGGGAGTTAGAACAACCCGATTTGATTGGGACAGGTAATCGAAGACAGCTTGCTGCGGGTCAGAAAGCGTTTTAAGTTTTTCATTTTCGAGGACATCGAGGCATGCTCCAATTATTTTTCCCGATTTCAAACCTTCTACAACAGCCGTAAGATCTGCCACTTTCCCTCTCGATAGATTCATCAAGTAGAAAGGTTTTGAAAAATCTTCAATAAATTTTTGATTGATCAGATATTTTGTTTCATCCGTTAATGGTATATGGAGACTTAAAATATCAGCTTTCTGCATGATCTGCTCCAGCGAAGCTTCCTGCGCATACTCATCACCATAATCTTCACGGTATTTATCGTAAGCCAACACCTTGCACCCGAATCCGCTAAGCCTTTTCGCGGTTGCTCCGCCGTTATTTCCATAACCGATCAGGCCAACCGTTTTTTTCATCAGTTCCACTCCTCTGTTGCCTTCTCTGTCCCATACACCGCCTCTGACTTCTTTATCTGCTTTTACAATATTCGCTAACAAACCCAGCAGCATACCGAGCATATGTTCAGCGACTGCGTCTCTGTTTCCTTCTCCTGCATGAAATACTTCCACGCCGCGCTGTTTGGCTACTTCCAGATCAATCAGGTCCAGCCCTGCGCCTGCCCGGGCGATAAAACGCAATTGCGGAGCGTTCTCCATAACTTCCTGATCCACAAAGGTTTTACTTCTGATAAACAGCCCTTCGAATCCGGGTAGCGCCTGGATAATATCATCTCTTTTATATTCCGGATGATAGGCATATTCCCAGCCTTGTGACTCTAACATGGAAAAAAGAGAAGGATGCATCGAGTCTGCTATCAGGATTTTCATAGGAGCAATGGATTTTTTGTAACTTGCCGATTGATTAGTTTTAACAAAAGTAATCAGAAATACAGACAAGGGGTGCCAAAAAGCAATATTCAGAGGCAATTTGATAGTTTAAACTACCTAAACCGGGACAAAATTATTAATATCAGTACCTTGCGAAGTAATTTCAAAAAGTGAGAAATAACAATCAATACTATATCAATTAAATGAGTGAACTATCAATAGATAAACCCCTGATCGGAATTTCACTGGGCGATTACAACGGCATCGGGCCGGAAGTAATCCTGAAAGCACTGGAAGGTAATCAGTTAGCTAAATTATGCACACCAATCGTATACGGTTCTCTTCGCGTTTTGAATCAATACCGCAATCTTTTAGAAATGAAAGACTGGACTTTGCACGGTATTCAGCGCCCCGAACAGGCTAATCATAAACTTACGAATGTCATTACCTGCTGGCATGATCATCAAACGGAAATTCAACCAGGGAAGATTACGCCTGAAGCTGGGCAGGCTTCTTTATCTTCTTTGAAAAGAGCCGTTGACGATTTGAAAGCGGGGAAAATTCACGCAATCGTGACAGGGCCGATTAATAAGGACAATATCCAAAGTGCCGAATTCAAGTTTCCGGGGCATACCGAATACCTGGCAGAAGCCTTTGGAGCACAGGAAGGTTTGATGTTCATGGTTTCTGGCGATTTACGTGTAGGTGTCCTATCCGGGCATATTCCTGTAAACCAGGTGGCAGCTCAGGTAACAGCTGAAAAGTTAACTGCTAAAATCGAACAAATGCTTCAATCGCTTAAAGGTGATTTTGGTATCAAAAAACCGAGACTTGCAGTTTTAGGCCTGAATCCTCATGCCGGGGAAAATGGCCTCCTGGGAAGTGAAGAAATCGACGTGATAAACCCGGTATTGAAAACCTTTAAAGAAAAAGGAAACCTCGTATTTGGGCCTTTTCCGGCGGATGGATTCTTCGCAGCAGGAACTTATAAGCAGTATGATGCGGTTTTGGCCATGTATCATGATCAGGGACTTATCCCTTTCAAAACTTTGGCTTTCAACGAAGGAGTTAATTTTACGGCAGGCCTTTCCGCAGTGAGGACTTCTCCCGATCATGGAACGGCATATAATATCGCTGGAAAAAATCAGGCAGAACCGGGTTCACTTTTACAGGCAATTTATCTGGCCTGTGATGTTTCAAA
This sequence comes from Dyadobacter koreensis, assembly GCF_900108855.1. GTDB lineage: Bacteria > Bacteroidota > Bacteroidia > Cytophagales > Spirosomataceae > Dyadobacter > Dyadobacter koreensis. The sequence goes on along the minus strand of NZ_FNXY01000006.1, from coordinate 509,206 downwards.
ATACAGAACAGAAAGCCAGGCCATCGATAAAAATGCACTCGTTGGAAAACCTCAGCAGTCCGAAAGTCAGCACCCCGCCAAATCAGGGAAACCAAGACATAATAATTGAATTAATAAATAAGTAGAAATACCTTCAATGGCGTATTCTTAATTTATAATTCTTCATATTTAATAAAAAAGCCCCTACATGCTTAGATCTATGACCGGCTACGGTGTAGCAAACATCGAATCCGAATCGATCAACGTCACTGTTGAAATTAAAACACTGAATTCCAAGTTTTTAGATATATACTGCCGGGTTCCGAGAAACTATTCAGAACGCGAAATAGAAATCCGCAACCTTGTAACGCAGTCGCTGGAACGCGGAAAAGTTGAGGTTTCTCTAACGGTTCAACCGGTTGGAAAAGCGATCGCAACAACTGCGGTGAATCGTCCGTTGGTGAAAGCTTATTTTTCAGATCTAGCGGAAACGGCCAATGACCTGGGCTTTTCAGGCGATTCGACAGAATTGTTAAGAATGGCTTTACAACTTCCAAATGCTTATAATACTGAATCTGTAAGTGAAACAAATCGTGAGAACGACTGGTCGCAAATCAAAGAAGCAGTTAATGAAGCCCTGAGAAAATGTACAATTTTCCGCGAGCAGGAAGGAAAAATGACCGCTGATAAATTTGTTGATTACATCGGAACAATCACTTCGCTGCTTGAAGGTGTAAAAGAACAGGACAAATTACGGATTCCCGCCGTCCGCGAGCGATTGGAAAAGCAGGTGCGGGATTTATTGTCAGATGATAACTTCGATCCAAACCGCTTCGAGCAGGAGTTGATCTATTATATTGAAAAATTTGATATTTCAGAAGAAAAAATTCGTTTGGAAAATCACCTGAACTATTTCAACGAGACACTTCAATCTCCTGAAAGCAATGGTAAAAAACTAAACTTCATTGCACAGGAAATTGGCCGTGAGATCAATACCATTGGCTCGAAAGCAAACGACTCAGGAATCCAGCGTCTGGTTGTTCAGATGAAAGACGAACTGGAAAAGATCAAAGAGCAAACCATGAACATTATCTAAATGATATCGGAGGAAAATCGGTTGCCCCTCTCCTTTTACGAAGCTTACGACACCCGTACACTAGCCCAGAAATTACTTGGCTGTGAACTCGTTCACAATAGTCCCGAAGGTTTGACCAGCGGGATTATTGTTGAAACGGAGGCTTATTTGCAGGATGATCCTGCCTGCCATGCATACCGGAAACGCACTGCGAGGACAGAACCTATGTATTCCGCAGCCGGAACAATTTACGTTTATCTTATCTACGGAATGTATCAATGCGTCAACATTGTAAGTAGAGAGGATGGCTGCGCAGAAGCTGTATTGATAAGAGCGCTGCAACCGACGGAAGGTATCGAGCTGATGGAAATGCGCCGTCGGTTTAGTAGAAAAAATTTATTACCTGGTTTTGTGCCGAAACCTGTCGCACTCCGGGAATTATGCAAAGGCCCGGGAAAACTCGTTCAGGCGATGGGGATAGACAGGTCAATCCATAACGCGCAATCTCTGGATACGAGCAGTTTATACATTCGTCCTCAAATCCTTGGCCATTTTGAGATCGAAATTTCCAAGCGAATCGGCATTACGCAAGGCGCAGACCTTCTTTACCGATATACGGTCAAAAATAATCGATTTGTTAGCAAATAGTTGGCTACATCGAATTCTATCCAAAATTTATTCTACAAAAATGGCAAAAGATATTGCTACATTTTGCCATTTTGCATTTTCATTATCTATCTTTGAGGCCTAGTAAAAAATACTCAGCGTTTTATTGAATCCAGCAATTTATTATAATGGTCTAACCTCGTGTCTTGCCATACATGCTGAATATTTCTATGGCTAAATTTTACACAATAATATTTCTTACTTTCTACTTTTTCCTGAAAGGAATTCCTGCTGGCTTTGCTGAAACCGCACGTGCTGAAAATGATCTGGCCGCTTCGAAGCATGACAAGACTTTTCCTGCCGACACCATTCTTATCAAAAAATATTATAATCTAGCACTTGCCAATCTCTATTATGATGCCGAAAAATCGCTGTTATACTCACAGCAAATTTTAAGGATCGCCCAAAAACATCAATGGAACAAAGGCAAAATGATGGCCTACGATCTTATGAGCAACTATTATGTGATTGATGGCAGCTATGATATCCTCCGTGAAGTTTCGAACGAAATACTGATTCTATCCAAAAAAACTGAGATGCCGCTTTACACGGCAAATGCGAAAAGGTTTTTAGCCGAAGCAAGTGCAGAGTACAAACAGTTTGAGGCTGCAAAAGCCAATCTTCAAAGTGCAATTGAGATTTACACCGAGCTTCGCCAGGATAGTTTGAAGGCTGTTTCTCTCGAAACACTGGGAAATTTTTATCGTGAAAAACTGGAGTATCCTGAGGCTTTGCGATATTATGACCAGGCATTTTTTGCGTATAAAAAAATAGGCTCACAATGGGGAATGGCAAGTACATTACAAAACCGTGGCTACCTCTATGTGAGAAAAGACGAACTAGACAATGCCGAAGATAATGTAAATGAGGCGCTGGATATATTTCGAAAAATGAATAACCGCTATGGGATTCTTAATGGCCTTAATGACATAGGGAATATTTATTTTTTGAAAAATGATTTCGATAATGCGATAAAAACTGAAAAAGAAGCGCTGGAACTTTCTCACCTTTATAAATCTTCGCGGCAAACAAACTGGGCACTTATTTGTTTATATAAGTCCTATAAGGCAAAAAATGATATTGAAACGGCTCTTTTTTACCTGGAAAAAGTCGATTATATCCGAAGGACCCGACATATTGAGCGCATTGCCCGAGAGTACAATATGTATAAGCTGATCTATGAAAATCAGCAGATGGATTCGGAGATACAGCAAAAAATCATCGGTGAACAAACAACAATACAAAGATTCCTGGTTGGATTTTCATGCTTGATTGTGGGATTTGCGGCTTTTCTTTGGCTAAATAATAAAAAGCTTCGCCAGAAAAATGCTGCAATTAAAGAAGCATTGATACAGGGACAAACAATTGAAAGAAAGCGCGTGGCGGCTGAATTGCACGACCATCTTGGCGGGACACTGGCATCTCTAAACTGGTATCTATACGGAATGGATAAAAAGCTTTTATCCGAAGAAGAACAAAAAACATACAACAGTGTGCATCAAATGGTCGGCGCAGCGTACCGGGAAGTACGGAGTTTGTCTCATAACCTGATGCCCATGGAATTGGAAGAGCACGGGCTGGTTATGGCGCTTCATAGGTTAGTAGGCAAACTGAATGAAAACAATTCCATACATTTTACTTTTAATATCAGCGGCCTGGAAAACAGAATGAGTAAAAAAGTTGAATTTGAACTATATAGCATCGTACTGGAGTTGACAAATAACATTCTGAAACATTCACAGGCAGACACCGCAAGTATTAATCTGGAAGAAAATATGAAAACGATTAATCTTTCTATTATCGACAACGGCTCCGGAATGAAAAGTAAGTCAAGTCATGGCGTCGGCCTTGGAAATGTTAAAAGCCGGGTTCAAAGTCTTATGGGAAAAATCAAGATTTCGACAGAGGAAAATCCAGGTACAAAAATTGAAATTGAAATTCCCAAGCCAGGTATTAAATAGGCTCTTTTTGATTCATATTTTTTAGTCCAAAAGTATACAAGACAAATAAATCTTCGCGCCGTAAACTGTATTGCTATTCACTGCGTTAGGTTTAAAGGGTGAAACATAAACCGATCTAATGAATATTTCCGAAAAAGTGCAAGAGTTTGTGACCACACTTGCACAAACAATTTCCAATCAAACTTTCGTCAGCATATCGCTTGGTAACTACAAAGGCTCCGAAGAAAATCTCAAAAATCTTTACGCCAAAAGAATATTAATCAAGAAGGAGGAAAAATTAAGCTTCACTTACCGCTACAAAACCCGGGATATTGTTAAAAACTATTCTTTTGAAGAAGGTATTAAGCTTATTCAGGATTATCTGAGCGTCGGTTTTAAAGTGGCGACGCTGTTTTCAACTGATTTTGATCTCCTTTTTGAAATTCAGAACAACGGCAAAATTATCCTTAAAAAGAAAAATCCTGCGTCCAAAGCCATTCCCTCGCTTGATCATGATAAAAATAAAAAACGACTGATCACTGCGAATGAAAAGGGTTATTTGACAGAGCTGAAAATAACAGATACTGAGGGAAATGTTTTCAAAAATGCACAGGACAAATACAGGCAGATCAATCATTACGTTGAAATACTTAGTTCACTGATCAAGGAAATCCCCGCTAAGAATTCGCTCAAAGTAGTGGATATGGGTTCAGGAAAAGGATACCTGACCTTTGCTTTATATGATTATCTTCAAAATGTTTTAAAGCTTGAAGCCAACGTGATCGGTGTTGAATTCAGGGAAGATCTTGTAACTCTTTGTAATTCGATCGCAAAAAATGCTTCTTTTTCTACACTTAATTTTGTAGAAGGAACGATAGAATCCTACGACAGCATGGGTACGGATATATTGATCGCACTTCACGCTTGCGACACGGCCACAGATGACGCCATTTATAAAGGGATTAAAGCAGAGGCAGAACTTATCGTTGTTGCACCTTGCTGCCATAAACAGATTCGACGTGAGATCGAAAAACATAAGGCGCATAACGACGTCGATTTTCTTACAAAATACGGCATATTTCTGGAGCGCCAGGCTGAAATGGTAACCGATGGCATACGGGCGATGATTCTAGAATACTCGGGTTATAAAACCAAGGTATTTGAATTTATCTCTGATGCGCACACACCGAAAAATGTTATGATTGTTGGGATAAAAAATAATAAATCAAAGCCTGACAAGGCTGTTCTTTTGAAAAAAATAAAAGATGCCAAGGCTTATTTTGGCATTGAGTATCATCATTTGGAAAGAATTCTCGGAATTTGACAGAGTGGCACGGGAATTTACATTAGTAATTGTCTTAAAGGAATTTAACTCGTTAACGAGCCCTCAAAAACTTTAAAAACGGTCTTTAATTGACGATAAAACGTTTCAAACCGACCATTTCCTAAACATGCTGCGTATATTTGCAGCTTTTTGCAGAAAACCTACCGATTTAAATATGTGGAATAAATTAGCAACTTACATAATCCGCTACCGGCTTTGGTGGGTTGCATTCGTATTGGTCTCTACGGTCTTTATGGCTTACGAGGCAAGCAAAATTGAGCTTTCTTATCAGTTTGCCCGCATTCTTCCCTCCGACGACCCCGTTGAAAAAGAATACCAGGATTTCAGGAAACTTTTTGGAGAAGATGGTAGTGTAATGGTGATCGGATGGCAGGATCCCGGTCTTTTTGAAGTAGACAAATTTCAGGACTGGTGCAAGCTTTCGCAGCAGATCAAAAATACAGCAGGTATCAAAAATGTATTATCACTTGCAAATCTCCAGAAAGTAGTTAGAAATGACAGCCTTCAACGCTTCGATTTCACTCCCGTTATTCGCGATATCCCAACAACACAAACAGAGGTCGATAGTTTAAAGAAGGAAATTCTGAACCTTCGCTTCTACGAAGGTCTGGTACTGAATTCCAAAACAAACGCCACACTTATCGTTATCACCTTTAACGATAAATCACTTAACTCCAAGCGCCGTCTTACCATCGTAAGTGATATAGAAGCGATGGCTGAGGAATTTGCCATCAAATATAAAACTGACCTTCATTATTCCGGTATGCCATATATCAGAACGGTCAACATGAAAAAGATCTCCGGAGAGATGGAGCTTTTCATGGGACTTGCTGTTCTGGTAACGCTGTTTATCCTCTGGGCATTTTTCAGATCTTTCCGGCTTACACTTCTTTCGATTGTAGTCGTTCTTATCGGCGTGGTTTTCTCGGTCGGTCTTTTACAGCTCTTCGGCTATAAAATCACTGCGCTTACAGGGCTTATCCCTCCGCTTCTCATTGTTATTGGAGTACCTAACTGTGTATTTTTTATTAACAAATACCAGGGTGAATTAAAAGCAAACCGAAGCAAAAACGACGCTATTCTGGAAATGGTGCGGCAGATCGGGTTGTCGACTTTTCTTGCAAATATCACGACAGCCATTGGTTTTGGGGTCTTTTATTTTACTAATAGTTCCCTTTTGGTAGAATTCGGTATTGTGGCAGCTATCAGCGTTATGGTGACCTATGTACTTTGCCTGCTTCTTTTGCCAATTACATTGTATTACATGGACACGCCTAAGCCAAGGCATCTAAAACATTTGGATGGAAAGTGGGCATTTGGGTTCCTTTCAAAAGTAAATTATCTGGTTCATAACCGTCGCAGGGAAATCTACATCGCCATGGTGATCATGATCATCGTTTCCGCCTATGGAATGACGAAAATTAAAGCGATCGGATATGTGGTTGACGATCTTCCAAAAAACGATCCTGTTTACACTGATCTGCGCTTTCTGGAGAAAAACTTCCATGGTGTGCTGCCTTTTGAAGTGATGATCAATACCAAAGAAAAAAATGGAGTTTTCGGGGATCAGGCAATTGCGTTATATAAAATCAAAGCGCTGCAAAATGAGCTGGCGAAGTATGAAGAATTTTCCAAACCTGTATCTGTTGTTGAAGCTTCCAAGTTTTTATATCAGGCATATCGCGGGGGAGACTCAAAATATTATGCATTACCGGGCGTGTTGGAATTATCCAAACTGACGAATTTTGTTCAGGGCCAGGAAACAGGCGCGTCGAAGCAAATCAATTCCTTTCTGAATGAAGACAAAAGTGTAACCCGGGTAAGTTTCCAAATGGCCGATATCGGTTCCGAACGCATTAAAGTTTTGATGAGCCAGATACGTCCAAAAGTTGATTCCATATTCAATCCTGCTAAATACAAGGTGAGTTTGACAGGACACAGCCTTGTGTTCCTGAAAAGTAATGATTATCTCCTGGGTAATTTATACGAAAGTTTGCTCATCGCTATCGTGCTGATCGCGATCGTTGGAATGGTTCTTTTCCGTTCAATTCCAATCATTCTTTTGTCAAAATTGCCGTGTCTGATTCCGCTTGCCCTGACAGCGGGTATCATGGGATATTTCGGAATTTATTTCAAGCCTACAACAATTCTTATCTTCAGTATCACATTCGGTATAGCCTCGGACGGGACTGTTTATTTCCTGACAAGATATCGCCAGGAGCTATATGAAAAAGGTTTGAATGCTTCTCAGGCTGTTACGAATTCTATTTTCGGAACGGGACTTAGTATGATCTATACTGCGGTAATTCTTTTCTGCGGTTTCTCTATTTTCTCAGCGTCAAGTTTTGGAGGTACCGCTGCTATGGGTGTTATGGTTTCGATCACGTTATTGGTTGCGATGTGTACAAATCTCATTTTGTTGCCTGCTTTACTTCTGACTATTTCAAAATGGCAGAAAAAAGGTGAAAAACCAGTTTGATTTTTGATAGCTTTGCGCTGAACAAAAACACTCCTATAAACGAAAATAATGAGAAAAACCTTCCTTTCCATCGCCCTGTTGGCGTTTGGCTCAACGGGCATGACATATGCTCAAACCGATTATCAGGCTGATTCAATTTTCATCCGCCAGATTTTCAATTCCGCTCTGAGCGATGGCCGTTCCTATGAATGGCTCCGTGATCTTACCCAGAAAGTCGGTCCAAGATTAAGTGGTTCTGAAGGAGCTGCAAAGGCGGTGGAGTACACCAAAGATGCGATGGTCAATGCGAAATTTGACAACGTGTTTCTGCAAAACGTAATGGTCCCTCATTGGGTGCGCGGTGCAAAGGAAAAAGCTTACATTGTTTCCGGAAAACAAAAAATCAATGTTCCGATTGCAGCGCTCGGAGGATCAGTTGCCACTCCAAAAGGCGGAACAAAAGCGAAAGTTATAGAAGTAAAAAACTTTCAGGAACTTCGCGCTTTAGGAACGGAAAAAGTTAAAGGCAAGATTGTATTCTTCAATCGTCCGATGGACCCGACCAAGCTCAATACTTTTGAGGCTTACGGAGGAGCAGTTGATCAGCGAGGTTCAGGACCCAGCGAAGCCGCGAAACTTGGCGCTGTCGGAGCGATCGTTCGCTCTATGACTACCAGGCTGGATGATATCCCTCATACCGGAAGCATGCGTTATGCCAGCGGCGCTCCTATCATTCCGGCAGCTGCCATAAGCACTAATGGCGCTGAACTTCTAAGCAAAATGGTTAAAGAAAATCCAGACACTGAAATTTTCTTCGAGCAATTTTCAGAAACGCTCTCAGACGCTCCTTCCCATAACGTGATCGGCGAATTGAAAGGATCTCAAAATCCGGCTCAATATATTGTTGTCGGAGGCCATCTCGATTCGTGGGATTTTGCCCAGGGTGCGCATGATGACGGCTCTGGTTGTGTTCAGGCGATGGAAGCTGTTCGTTTGCTGAAAGATGTGGGGTATAAACCTAAAAATACATTGCGCGCAGTGATGTATATGAACGAAGAAAACGGCTTGAAAGGCGGTGTTGCTTATGCAGATTCAGCTAAATCGAAAAATGAAAAACATATTGCCGCGATTGAATCTGACCGCGGCGGATTTACGCCGCTCGGTTTTGGGGTTGTAGGAACGGCTGCCCAGAAAGCAAAAATTGCTGCCTGGAGTAAATTGTTCGCAGCCTATGGAATCCATGAAATCGGCCCTGGTGGTGGCGGCGCGGATATTGGCCCGCTGGCTCAGCAAGGAACCGTATTATTAGGCTTGATTCCAGATTCTCAGCGTTACTTTGATTATCATCACGCATCAAACGATACATTCGATAAGGTCAGCAAACGCGAACTTGAACTTGGCGGTGCTGCAATGGCGGCGATGATGTATTTAGTTGATAAATATGGAGTAGAATAACATAAGTAAAACCAAATAAAAGAGCAGGCCGGAATCAATTGATTCCGGCCTGCTCTTTTATTTTCACCCAAATTTTCAATCCTGTTTCTCTTTAATCTTATCAAACGAAACATCCATCCAGTCTTCCGGGATTTCGTCCAGATCTTCTTTCAGCTTTTGTGCCCAGAGCTCTGATACTTTTTCCATATCCTTTTTCTCATAACGATGTTCCACAATGGCAAAACTGTCTTTTTTGTACAGCACCACGTCAATAGGGAATTCTACATCATTATTACTGACCCGAGTAGAATCAAATGACAGAAAACCTGCTTTCAAGGCCTGTTTCATACTAGAATCGTCTGCCAGAACGCGATTTAAAATAGCCTTTCCCTGCCCCGAATTTCCAATGATCACATAAGGCGAACCTTCATCCAGTTCCACCCAATTGCCCTCTGAATAAAGCAAAAATAACTTATGTTCGGCGTCGTCTTTCAGTTGCCCGCCCACAATTGTATTCAGGTTAAATTTAAGTCCGGCTCTTTCCAATGCCTCCTTATCCTCAACGGCAACCCTTTTCACCTGCTCTCCGAAGGCATTTACAGCCTTATATAGCTTATTATAGACAACTCCCTCATCAATCAATTCCTCGAAATAATGCACCGCCTTATCCCTTACAGAGCGTAGTCCGCTTGTCATGATGAAAAGTGAATAATTATCTTTTTGAGCAATGTACATTTTCTTTTTTGTAGTCGTATTGGTGCCAGCGGTGATGCGTGTATCCGCGATCGCAACCAATCCCTCTTTTACTTTGATACCTAAGCAATAAGTCATAATTCTGTGTCAACTTTAAGTAATGGAAGGATTTGTGTTCGAAATAATCCCTCCCATTTCGCAATAAATCAATTCCCCGCAAAAATAACAAATCAAAAGTCTGCTTTAAGGTTTATCGAATAATTAATATAACAGGCTTGACTAGGGTTTGTGCCCGGGTTTTGTACATTTATGGGAAAAACGGCTTTAATCGGCTTTTGCCTGGCAGATTTTCCAGCTACAATAACCTACTTCCCGAATGTCTAATCAAGAATTGATCACTACCTTTTATACCTGTTTTCAGAAAAAAGATTACCAGGGAATGCAGGAATGTTATGCAGATGAGGCCGTTTTTAATGACGAAGCCTTTAAGAATCTTGACAGCAATGAGGTAAAAGCGATGTGGGAAATGCTTTGTAAAACAGGCAAAGAATTGAAATTAACCTTTGGGAATATCTCTGAAACAAACGGTGGCGCAACCGCAGAGTGGACAGCCTCCTATCTTTTTTCGCGAACCGGCAAAATGGTTGTCAATAATGTTCATGCCAGATTTGAGATCGAAAATGGCAAGATAATTGGCCATACGGATACTTTTGATTTTTATGTCTGGGCGAAACAGGCCTTTGGCTTCACCGGACTTCTGCTCGGCTGGACGCCTTATTTCAAAAATAAAGTGCAGACAACAGCGATGGAAAGCCTGGCTAATTTTATGAATAAAAAGTAATTGAAATTTTACAGATAATCTGGTTACTATTCCCCAATCTATTACTAAAAGAAAAATGAAAAAAGCAATTTTACTTTCTTCTATGTTATTCATAGGAGCACTTTCTGCAAATGCCCAGACTTTCAGAGGACTTGATAAAAGTCCGACGGACATTGCCTACTATCCTGACAATTTCGCCCATGACCGAAAAGGTGACGAAAAAGCCCTTGTCAAAGTGACTTACAGCCGTCCTGCAAAAAATAACCGTGAAGTGATCGGAAAACTTGTTCCGTTCGGAAAAGTCTGGCGTATGGGTGCAGACGAGTCTCCTGAAATCAAGTTTTATCAGGACGCTACTTTCGGTGGGAAAAAAGTTAAAGCAGGTATCTATTCTTTGTTTGCTATTCCTGGTGAGACAGAATGGACTATTATTCTGAATAAGGATGTTGATTTTTGGGGCGCTTATAAATACAAAGAGGAAAATGACGTATTGCGCGTAAAAGCCCCAGCTAAAAAATCAGATACAGTACTTGAAAACTTTTCGCTTCAATTTGCAAAAGAAGGCGCCGGAGCCGTAATGAATTTTGGTTGGGAAAACACCGTAGTATCCGTGCCGATTACATTTTGATATCTAAAACGGGTTTGTTACAGATGAATCTGCAACAAACCCGTTTTTAGCTGATACATTTTTATTCCATTGACGATTTCATCTCCCAGACATTTAGATCTTTAAAAGTCGTCGCTACTTCCGTTGAAAACAACTCATAACTTACCTTATCTGACACCGGAAATACTAGATCTGTAAGTACCTGTTTGCCACGATTTGCAAAAACTTCCACGCTATTATTATCTATCAAAATCCTGATAGCAATATCTCCTCCATCATCCGGGAGCGGGACTGACTCAATACTTGGAAATTTAGGACTGAAACTCACGTTTCCACTTTTAGTCCTGTCGATTTTAAGCGTGTTGTCAATTTTATTGAAATAAACCAGTGTTTGATTCTCCCCGTGTTTTAACAACTTGATACCCGCTTGCTCCGCGGAGCTTCGTTTTATCACGAATTCGATGTCCAGCGCATTTCCGGTAACTGAATTCAGTAATTTACTTCCCGTAACAGCAACCGAATTCTGCGTCGCCAGAAGATTTCCGCGGTAATTATTTACTTCACGCACCGGAAATGATTTAATCCGGTACTCACCTTTCTCATTTTTGTAAAGTGTCAGCTCACGCGGAACTGCCATTTGCCCGCGAAAGCCCTGGGACGGAGTCGCAGCTGCATATTCCCAACTATTTTCCCAGGCGATCATAATCTTTCTCTTATCGGTTTCTGGAAGATCATTAAAGATAATTCCCGCATAAAAATCCTTACCATTATCCAGATACAACGGATAAGGCAATGGATCAGCTATGAACGTTTTTCCGTCAAAGCTCCCGATGAAGTATTGCATCCCAAGGTTTCCGTTTTGCTGAGGATGTCCGCCTGATAATGTAATAATCCATTTACTGACACCAGCCTCGTTCTCAACGGGCAGCTCAAAAATATCCGGGCATTCCCATATTTTACTTTTGTCACCCAATTTATCTCCAAATTCACTCAGCAAATTCCATTTTTTCAAGTCCGACGATCCGTAAAATTGCAGGCGGTAATCGAGCGGCTGCGCAACAATCATAATCCATTGCTTGGATTCCTCACGCCAGAAAACCTTGGGATCACGAAAATCTGTCGTTCGTAAATTGATCAGAGGATTATGATCATATCTTGTAAAATGTTGTCCATCGAGGCTATACGCCAGACTCTGGCTTTGAGAAATCCCCTTTCCTGCACTATCAATATGTGCCGTGTAAATCGCGACTAACGGGATTTCCCCATCATTCTTGCCAAGGCCTGAAGTATTGTTTTTGTCGACAACAGCGGTTCCACTGAAAAACATCGTGCTGGTGCCGTCCCCGTTCTGGTAGTCCTGCAAGGCTATCGGCTGATGTTCCCATTTCATCATGTCTTTGCTCGTTGCATGCCCCCACGACATATGCCCCCAGGTATCGCCTTCGGGATTGTATTGGTAAAACATATGATACTTGTCTCCATAGTAAACCAGTCCGTTCGGATCATTCGTCCAGTTTTGAGGCGGGGAAAAATGATAGATCGGCCTGTAAGTAATTTCGCTTGTTGAGTCTACCGCTTGTGCCCTTACTTTAGTTATATCCACGAATTGGCACAACACAGAAGCCAGTGTGATTGTCAATATTGATCTGAATATGGTCATAATTACCGTTCTGTTTAAGCAGGGTTTTAATTTGTTTTTTAGTTAATCAATTTTCGATTAATTATAAATGTATTAAATAACAGTGCCTGGCTTTTTATTGCCTTTCAAGCTGCAAATTGTTGATAAAATCATTTTTTTAAACAACTGTTTAGTAATAAAAGGAAGTTGCTGTAAAAAATCCGATCCGGTTGAACCATAAATCATAAACAGATAAATATGCAATTTGCACGCCAGGTTTCAATCCAAATCCTGAAAATTCAGGTATATAGAAAAAAGAAATCCGCTGCGAACGCGGCAAAAACATAACAAACTATGAAACTTCATCTCGTTTTTATCCTTTTCATCTGTTCCTGCATCGCTTGTATGAAGGATGATGAAAAAATAATAAATACAGATCCTGACACAAAAAATGGTTTGACTTATCTTGCTCTCGGAGACTCCTATACGATCGGGGAAAGCGTTACCGAGGCGGAAAGATGGCCTGTACTTTTTTCAAAAACTATAAGTGCGAATGGTCTAAAAATAGCTCAGCCAGATATTATCGCTAAAACTGGCTGGACAACGGCTAATCTTCTCAGTAATATAAGTGCGGTAAACTCAGAAAAACCGTATGATCTGGTGTCCCTTCTCATTGGCGTGAATAATCAGTATCAAAATTTAGGCTTGCAGCAATACCGTTCAGAATTTGTCAAATTACTGCAGAAAAGCATAAGCTTTGCCGGCGGAAAAAACAACAGGGTTTTTGTATTATCCATACCGGACTGGGGCAGTACTCCTGCTGGTTCAAGTGGTAGAGAATTGATCGGGAAAGAAATTGATCAATATAATGAAGTGGCAAAGGAAGAGTGCGCCAAGGCAAAAATTCTTTTTATTGACATAACGCCGACTTCAAAAAAAGCACTGACAGACATCTCTCTTGTGGCGACAGATGGTCTTCATTATTCAGGAAAAATGCATCAACTTTGGGTGGATGAAGCAAGTCCAGAAGTAAAAAAATTATTTTAACAGGTACTAATCAGAAGGATTTTCTCGGGACGGAGTGTTCATATAGAATTACCTTTATGTGAAGTATTAAAATAATTAATGCGTAAATGCCGGAAGACTTTAACTTTGGCAACTATATCATGAATCCAGAGAAATAACGACATCATATGGAAGGTGCATTTTTACTTGAAGTTAGCCGGAGAATTAAAGAAAAAAGGATTGAAAAAAAACTGACCTTGCAGGAACTGGCCGATAAATCAAGCGTCAGTAAAGGTCTGATTTCACAGATCGAAAACGGCCGGAGCATACCTTCATTGCCAGTAATGTTCAGCATTATCCAGTCGCTGGAAATGGATGTAGGCGATTTCTTCAAGGATCTTAATCTCATTGAACCAACAATTATCCTTCAAAAAAGGGATGATTATGAAAGTTTTGAAAAGGAAAATACCAAGGGTTTCAACTATCAGCGGATTTTTACCAAAAGCCTTCAGGCAACCACAATTGATTTTGTTCTTTTGGAGTTATTGCCGGATTCTCACCGCGAAGAAGTTTATACGGAAGCCTTTGAATTTAAATATATTTTAAGCGGACAGGTTGATTATCTGATCAACGGAGATATTTACAGTCTGAGCGCCGGAGATTCATTATTTTTTGATGGCAGATTACCACACGTTCCAAAAAATAAGTACCAGGAAAGCTGCCATATGTTAATAGTTTATTTCTTCCATCAAAAATAGCGCTTTCTCTCATCTTTGCCCCATCAGCAGAAATCTTAATTTCACGCTGATGGGTTAAAATTTATTCTGAAACCAGAAACTCTAAAACTCCTGGTTGTATTTCTATTGATACTGCGGTTGCTTTCTCAATTTTGAGAATCTCGTCATCTGCATGTACATCTTTCCCCTCCCAGGAAACCTCGATTTTTTTTGCTTTTAGTGTTGAAAAAGAATAATTATCTTCTTTTCCGTTAATCCTGCTTAGCAGAAATTCTTCAAATTTTTTCTGATGACCCTCTGAAATCAGCACGACCTCGAATTCACCATCACCCGGATCTCCGGAATTCGATAACCCAAGATTTGGCCCGATTGAAGTTGTATTCATAATCTCTACCAGAATATACTTTCCGGAATGGTCTACGTCATCAGCGATAATTTTACACTGACGCGGTTCATATGATAATACCACATCGTATAAAACAGCTCTGGCTGTTTTTATTTTTTCATCCCTGTTCTCATTCACCTGATCTTCCATTTTCTTCATGACTTTCATCAGTTTTGGAAAAATACCGAAACCAAATCCTTCGAGAAAAAAAACATCTTCATCCAGGCCGAGAACCTTTCCGACATCAAATTTCTTCTTATTAGCTTTATGCCAGGACCGGATGATGTCAGAAACCTCGCCAGAAATATTGAGGGTCGTCGCTACGTTATTAGCTGTCCCGTGAGGAAGCAGTGCTATTGGAAATTGTTTATCCAGCACTTTTCTGTTTACGAGCGCTTTAGCGGCACGACGAACCGTTCCATCGCCGCCCGCAACCACAAGGAAATCAGTCTTGTCGTCAAAATCATCCCAGCCATCTTTCTTCACTGACGAATAAGCAACATCAAAACCTTCGGCTTCTATGAGCTTTGTAAGCTCTTTCTTCGAAAAATCTTTTTCTCCGGCACGCGGATTATGTAATAGCTGAGCACGTTTCATAGCATAGATTTAAGTTAAAACAATCCTAATAAAAATATACCAGGCACCATTTTTTTAAGGCAGAAAGAAAAAATCATACGCTTATGAGAATCCTGGTAACAAATGACGACGGAATATATAGCCCGGGAATTGCAGCCCTTGCAAAGATTGCTTCCCGCTTTGGCGAGGTAAGGGTTGTAGCGCCCGACATCGAACAATCCTCTATGGGTCATGCCATTACGGCATCGCGTCCCCTTTCCTATAAGAAATCCCCCATTGTTTTTGAAGGTATCGACGCATACCGTGTAAATGGTACGCCTGCTGACTGTGTTGCCCTTGGGCAGCATCTTTGGGAAAAAACAGATGTGGTATTATCCGGTATCAACATGGGGCCAAACCTGGGGAATGCGATGTGGCACTCGGGAACATTAGCCGCAGCCAAACAGGCCGTTCTTTTTGGAATGAAGGGCATCGCTTTAAGTACGCCCGTGGGTGATGTGGAACCAGACTTTGATTTACTTGACCCATTCGTTGAGAAGGCGCTGGATATTTTGCTCAAAAATCCTGATCTTAATCTGATTAATGTAAATTTCCCAAAGAACCCGAAAGGTGTACGCTGGACGAGGCAATCGGTAAGGCTATATGATAATAAAATCGTTCCGGCACTGGATCCGATGGGAAGGAAAAGCTATTGGTTCACGGTGGTGCCTCTGGAGGCAGCTGAAGAAGGGTCAGATCGTTGGGCTATTGAAAATGATTTTGTTTCGATAACTCCGTTAAGGCTTGATTTGACGAATGAAGCTGAATTGGTAAAAGCACAACTGAAATACCCAATAGCGTAAATAATACGACATTGTTATCGACAATATTTATCTTACAATAGCTTAAATTTTATTGTCGATATGTAAAACCTATCCCTGGAATCTCGAATTCCGGTGATAGGTTTTTTGATTTTCAGCAAATTTTATCTCGGCAGCGAAAACGTTTGCGGAATCAATAAGGGGTAGAAATTAGATTTCACCGTCTTACTTCCAAAGAAGATAATTATCCCAAAACCCTTAATTCCAGTAAATACAGTCATTTTTCGCTATGGACAACACCAAAACCGGTAATTACCGTTGGGTTATTTGCGCCCTCCTTTTCTTTGCAACTACCATTAATTACGTTGACCGCCAGATACTTGGTTATCTCAAACCAACCCTTGAAGTTGAATTTAACTGGACGGAATCGGATTATGCCAATATTGTTACTGTCTTCGCCGGATGTTATGCTTTTGGCTACATTATTTTTGGAAATTTCATTGACAAAATAGGTTCGAAACTGGGTTATTCTGTATCGATCATTATATGGAGTATTGCCGCGATCGCCCACGCTTTCGTGAAAAGTACTTTTGGTTTCGGAGCTGCCCGAGCGGTTTTAGGATTGGGAGAAGCAGGAAATTTTCCGGCGGCGGTTAAATCCGTTGCAGAATGGTTTCCTAAAAAGGAACGCGCACTGGCAACCGGGATCTTCAATTCGGGAACCAGCATCGGAGCTGTTGCCGCACCTATTATTGTACCCTGGCTTTTGGGAACCTATGGATGGCAGATGGCTTTTATTATCACAGGCGCATTTGGTTTTGTCTGGCTGATTTTCTGGTGGTTTTTATATGAAATTCCTTCTCGTCAGAAAAGATTATCGGTAGCAGAATTTGAGTATATCCACAGTGATAATGAAGCAGATACTTCCGCCACGGACAAGCCTATCAAGTGGATCTCTTTATTAAAATTAAAACAGACCTGGGTTTTCATAATCGGGAAATTTCTCACCGATCCAATCTGGTGGTTTTTCCTTTTCTGGCTCCCATCCTACTTCGCAACCACGTTTTCTCTTGATCTAAAAAAACCTAGTATCCATTTGGTTGTCGTTTACACCGCAACAACATTTGGAAGTATCGGGGGCGGATACCTGTCGTCCTATCTTATTAAAAAAGGCTGGGCACCGTTACGCGCCAGAAAAATTACGTTGTTAATTGTTGCGTTTGCTGTTTTACCAATCATGCTTGCACAATTTGCGACCAATGTCTGGGTTGCTGTCGGGATTATCAGTGTTGCGGCGGCGGCGCATCAGGCATGGAGCTCGAATATTTTCACAATCGTTTCGGATTTATTCCCGAAGCGCGCCGTAAGTTCTGTGGTAGGTATGGGTGGATTTGTAGGTTCGATGGGTTCGACGCTGTTCCCGCTTCTAGTAGGTGCTTTACTGGATTATTATAAAGCTGCAGGAAATATTGGTGCAGGTTATAATATCCTTTTTATCATCTGCGGGTGCACTTATTTCATTGCATGGACATGTATTCAACTACTGACTAAGAAGATGACTCCTGTTGAGGAAGCGCTGAGGGACTTGTAGTTATACTAATCCTGAAAAATATACGTATTATTATACCATGGCAGATTATTTGTAAGAATCTGCGTTGCCCCATTAACTGTATAACCTTAAAAATGAAAAAGTTACGTTATCCCATTTTGCTGATCGCACTTGCCGGAACTTTGTTTTACTGCAAGTCAAACAAGCAAAGCGGAACATCACTGTCGGCAACTTCTACCACGGAAGTTCCGAAAACTGAACCTGAACAAACAGATTTCAGTAAGTCGCCCTTTCTTACCGCTGAGCAATCCATGAAAAAAATCAGGATTGAAGACGGCTTTGCGATAAAACTTGTAGCTTCCGAACCACTGATCAGTACGCCCGTTGCTTTTTCTTTTGATAACAAAGGGCGAATGTGGGTGATTGAAATGACGGGATATATGCCCGACACGGTGGGTACCGGCGAAGATGTGCCGAATGGGAAAATTGTAATTCTTGAAGACAAAAACAGAGACGGCGTAATGGACGACCGCAAAGTTTTCCTGGATTCTCTGGTTTTACCACGAGCACTTTGCCTGATCGAAAATGGAGTGTTGATCGGCGAGCCGACAAATCTGTGGTTTTATGAAATTAAAAATGACAAGCCTGTCAGTAAGACGCTGGTTGACGATAAATATACCGAAGGCGGAAATGTTGAGCATCAGCCAAACGGCTTGCTGCGCGCGATGGATAACTGGATTTACAATGCCAAATCAAGCAAACGTTATCGTCGGAAAGGTGATAAATGGCTGATCGAACAAACTCATTTCCGCGGACAGTGGGGAATTTCACAAGATAATTATGGAAGACTTTACTATAATAACAATTCTCAAAACGTTCTGAGTGATTTCTTTATGCCCGGGCTTGGAGCAACAAATAAAAATCAGCGCTATGTAGCTGGTTTTAATGAAAAATCAGTCGCTAATAATAAGGTATATCCAATCCGTCCCACTCCCGGGGTTAACCGGGCCTATATGAAAGGTGTGGTAGATGACAGTCTGCGACTGGTAGATTTCACTGCTGCGTGTAGCCCACTTGTCTACCGTGGAGATATATTTGGAAGTGCATATGAATCCAATGTTTTTGTCGCGGAACCCTCTGCAAACCTGATCAAACGTAATATTTTAAATGATCAGGGATATGTAGTTAAGGGCGAGCAGGCGTATAAAGGAAAAGAATTTCTGGCCAGTACAGACGAGCGTTTCCGTCCGGTAAGCCTGTATAATGCACCCGATGGAGCGATGTATATCGTTGACATGTACAGGGGAATTATTCAGCATAAAACATATCTGACGCCTTATCTGAAAGGACAAATTGACAAAAGGGACTTAACACAGCCTCTCTCAGCCGGAAGAATATATAAAGTCGTTCCAAAAAATACCGATCCGAAAGCACCGGCTCTGGCAACAGATGCTGATGGTTTGGTGAAATTATTAAGTAATAAAAATGGCTGGATCCGCGACTACGCTCAACAAGCACTGGTTGACGGAAAAATGAAACAGGCAATTCCGGCACTGGAAAATGCAGCAAAACAAACTACAAATCAATTGCTTGCGATTCATGCACTTTGGACGCTGGAGGGGTTGGATGCCTTAAAAACAGATGAGGTCTTGGCATTGCTAAAACAATCTTCATGGCCAATCCGGATGGAAGCACTGGCAGTTTTACCTTCCGTTATAAACGAGCAGACTGTTAAGCAATATTCCTCAGCATTGAGCCAGATGGTTACGCAAAATGACACACTGAGCGCTCCCTATATTGCTTTTCTGGCAAATTCTGTTAAGCCCTTTGATAAAGCCGCGGCAAATAATCTTTTGGTAAGTGTTGCTAAAAAATATCCGGGCAACAAATATGTGGCGGATGCAGTGATCAGTAACTTGCAGGATAACGAAGACATTTTCAAAAATGAACTGACAGCCTCACTACCTGATTCTAATGCGCTGATTCAAAAACAACTCGGCAAAATTATTGCACAGGCAGCCAATGCAAGAGCAAACCGCGACCCGAAAGTTTTATTGAAAGAATATCCGAAAGGAGCAGCATTGTTCAATACTGTTTGTCAGACTTGTCACGGACCGGATGGCAATGGCGTTAAATCGCTGGGGCCTCCTCTGAATCAGTCGGAATGGGTAACGGGTGATAAAAACAAGTTGATTTCAATTGTTCTGTTCGGTCTCACCGGTCCGGTAAAAGTTAACGGGCACATTTACAAAACGCCGGAAGTAAGCGGCGATATGCCAGGAATCGGGTACGACAAAGATATGCCAAGTGAAGACGTAGCGCAGCTACTTACTTTTATTCGAAAATCATGGAGAAATAACGGCGATAAAATAAGCACGGAGGAGGTTGCATCAACAAGAAAAAAATTGACCAATCGCCAAAAAGCTTTTACCGTCGAAGAGCTGAACGGAATGTAATTTTAAAAATATAACGAAGAAGCCTGAGAATGGAATTAAATTCCAACTCAGGCTTTTTGGTTTTATTAGGGTTTACAGTTTTACAGCAATGACTATCCCCGTTGCCCAAACCTGTTTGGTTAGTACCAGATCTTTACGCGCTTCCAGATCTTTGATAAGATTTTTTGCTTTCTGGTCATGTCCTTCCGGCCAGTTCGGCTGCGGCATCATATCATCGATTATATAAATTCCGCCTTTGTTCAACATTTCCAAAACCTCGTCCAGCAGTAAATATTTCCCATGCCAGGTATCAGCGAAAATGTAATCAAATTTCATTTCCAGATTATTTTCAACCCATTCTTCCCCATCCGCAAGTACAAGCGCGAGACGCGAATCCTGAGACAAATACCGGTCTGCAATGTCCAGAAACTTCTCGTCATTATCGATTGATATTAGCGAGGAATTTCTATCCATTCCCGACAGAATCCATGAAGTAGACAATCCTGTGCCAGTTCCGAGTTCCAGAAATTTTCCGGATGGTTTTGAAGCCGCCAGCGTTTTTAAAAGTGAACAAGTCTGAATATCAGACGCCATATTAAAACCCGAAGCTTTGGTAGCCAGGTCAATAGCCTCGTAAGCACTCGGTAAAGGATTGTTAATTTCCTGTGTCATCAGAAGAATGTTTCGTTCAGATGGAAAAATAGATAAAAAATTACTGAAATCATATAACTGATCATTGCAAATTGAAATATTACAATAGTTTAACTCACTAAACTGCAAAACTTGAAACTAAACATTTAACAAAAACGCATTAATACTCCATCACGAAGCGTTACCTTTGCGACTTTACTTTTGCATTGCACCACATTTTTATGTCATTATATACTACCGAATCTTCGATTATCATTACCTGTAACAAACGTCTTGCGCCTTATCTGGAACAGGAAGTGAAGGATCTCGGATTCAAAATTGAAGAAGCTTTTGTTACCGGTGTGCGGGTGAACGGCACCTTAAACGACTGCATTATCCTTAACCTGAATTTGTATTGCGCCAGCCAGGTGTTATACAGTCTTGAAAAATTTCAAGCGAATAATCCTGATGAAGTTTACAATCACTTACTGAAAATGGAATGGGAAAATATACTTCCGGATCCAGGTTATTTTTCAGTGACCAGCAATGTTCAGCATCCAACGATTAACAACGGGATGTTTGCGAATTTACGCGTGAAGGACGCCGTTGTGGACCGTTTAAGAGAAAAACGCGGTACCCGACCATCAACTGGTTCGGAACTGACAGGTGCCGTTGTACATCTTTTCTGGAAACATGAAAATGCGGAAATTTTTATGGACACGTCAGGCGATTCCCTGGCGCGTCATGGTTACCGTAAGATTCCGGGACGTGCTCCGATGCTTGAAGCGCTGGCTTCCGCAACTATTCTTGCCAGTCAGTGGGATAAAAAATCTCCGTTTGTCAACCCGATGTGCGGTTCCGGAACACTTGCAATCGAGGCTGCCTTAATTGCCAGCAATACCCGTCCGGGCTTATTCCGCGACAATTTTGCTTTTATGCATATTCAGGGTTATGACAAGGAAATTTATTACAACGAAATGTATAAACTTGAAGATCAGATCGCGGAAGTTCCTGGTCTTCGAATCCTTGCTACCGATTTAAGTGAACTCGCTGTCAACAATGCCAGGAAAAATGCAATAGCAGCTGGCGTAGCCGATATGATTGAATTCGGCGTTTGCGATTTTGCTGATACCGAAGTTCCTGAGGGTGCGAAAGGTGTTTTCTTTGTAAACCCTGAATACGGAGACAGACTGGGTGATATTGATGAACTGGAAGAAACTTATGCACGTATCGGAGATTTCATGAAACAGAAATGCAAAGGTTATTTCGGGTATGTCTTCACTGGTAACCTTGATCTTGCCAAAAAAATTGGCCTTAAAGCAAAACGCCGAATTGAATTCTACACAAGTACGATCGACTGCCGGTTGCTTGAATATGAACTATACGAAGGAACGCGTGCAGTGAAAAACACCGCTCCTGAATCAATATAAGTAGTCGTCACACATTATTCTACAGAACGGTTCGTTACTATGAAGTTTTGAAACAATCAGAAACTTCATAGTTTTTGTTTTTGTGACTTGTAAACCGGATCCGATGAAACTCAGTTTTTTAGTTCTATTTGTTTTATTTTCATTCTCTTCATGTCAATGGCTTGGAAATTCCCCGAGCTTCGGAGACGATTATATTACCTATAAAATCAGCAAGGGAAATCATGAGATCGACAATAACTCCAACGGCCTTTTTACCGGAAGCGAGTTGAAATTCCAGGCGATTTTTGATAGTACCTGTATATACCAGACGGCTGACGCGGGCAATCAGCATGATATTAACAAGCTCCTCGGATTTTCGGACTGCAATACGCAGCATCACGAAAACAGCGCGCGTTTTGGATGGAACTGGCGGGAAAATGCCTTGCGTATCTATGCTTATGTTTACGTCGCCGGCCAGCGTCAGGAAAGAGAATTAGGGATTGTCGAACTTGGAAAATCTTCCAGCTACAAACTCAGCACTTCAAATAATACTTATATTTTTGTACTAAACGGAAATACAACTGTCATGCCCCGTCATTGTTCTGGCGGCCTGGGTATATCCTACAAACTTCTTCCCTATTTTGGTGGTGATGAAACCGCACCGCACGATATGAATATCAAGATCCGAAATATTGAATAGTACCGGTTAACAGATTTGAACGGTCTTAATATTTAACAGTGCCCCAAGTTTCCTGATTTTGGATGCGATATGACCGATACCTACTGCACAGTGGTGGGCAGGCCCCTGATCATTCCAATCTTCTACAAACTTTCGGGCTCCGATCGAAAACTTATACCTGCTGTTTGTGTTTCCAATTTCCAGAATCGGGCCTTCCACCGACTCGCCCTCTGCGACAAGCAGTGAAATTTTACCGTCAAAAGTTTCGACGACTGACAACAATGTAACAGGGCCGTGCCGCACAGACATTTCTACGGAAAGGCCATTTCCAACCTTACCATGATAAACATAAAGCGGACGGACCTTGGTTTTTCCTTCGGCAATGGCGATATGTCCCGGTCCGTCGTGCCCCATTAAAACTACGTCATCCAAAAAATCCATCGCATAGTATTCGGTGAAAGAGCCGCCAGATCCGAAGCTGTCCATGATTTTCATCGCCTGAGCATTTTTGATCTCATATTCACCGGCAACCGGAATTCCTCTTGACGTCAACAGTGAATTCCCCAAAATCACCGAACTCATCGCATCTTCATTTAACGGATTTCCAGTCCCCTTGTGATAATAAGCCATAGATCCGAGCTTATGTTTCTCCACAAGTTTATGCAGGGCCACAGCTGTCTTTGCGGACCGAACCAATTCCTCAGAAGAACAATCCGGCTGGATATCGAAGTGCAAATCGAATTCTTTCAACATTGCGTTTACCTCTCCCTTATCAATATGCTGCGTCAGATCCGACAACTCATCGACTTCGATAACTTCCACATGACCGCCAAATGTAGCACATTGCAGCGTCAGGTTAGAATAAATGTCTAGCATGCCACTATAATAATTCCCCATAACGCCCAGCCGATTGTGAGCCATAATATTCGCTACCCGGGCAGCTTCAATCCATTCCCTGATTTGATCCCATGCAGCCGGATCGTGGCGCAACATACCGGTGACCTGGAAAAACGGGATATTGGAACGCTTGAATACATTGGCAATTTCAGGGACAGAACAGGCGGAACAATAGGCAAGCCATTCACCTGTCATACGCGTTCGGTCACTGATCAGGTTGAAAGATTTATAATCAATCGCCGCTTCCGGAACAAGGTTTAATACAATGACCGGAACCTTGGCACGAAGAACTACAGGCAAAACAGTAGCAGAGAGCGCATAAGTTGTTACATACAAAAAAATAAGATCAACATCCTGTTGCCTGAACTGATGGCCGGCCTGCACTGCCTTTTCAGGCGTATCGATCAAACCCAGATTAACGATTTCAGCACCAAATGCTGTCAGATTGTTTTCGACGATTTCAAGATAACTTTTCAGTCGCTCTTCAAGTCCTTCAAATTGATTCCAGTAAGCCTCCAATCCTATCCCGAACAGCCCAGCTTTTAACGAATAATTTACGGTTTTTGCCATATCAAAAAATACATATGTTGAGTAAGGTCGGAAAAGTTGGAACTGAATACGAAAAATAAACTGTGGCCGGATTCTCTTTTAAAAGACTTTATTTTAGTAATTTACCAGACAAAAGTAGGACAAAGTCAATCTCATGTTCAATGTAGATTTTGATGAATTACTTACACTTATTGATATATGGAGCTATACCGAAAGTATTTCAATACGCAACAGCTTCAGCAGCTGGTCGATTCAGAACCTAACTGGGGAGTTTCTATTTTGAATGTAGGGCATAACGTACATCAGGCGAAAAGAAACTATCCGGATGGAAATCACCCGGACGCATATTGTTTCAACTGGGAAAAAGGGCGCGTTATCCATGAATTTCAGTTGGTTTATATTTCGAATGGAGTTGGGGTTTTTGAAAGTGAAAATGTCCCGCCTACAATTGTAGAAGCAGGTACAGCCTTCTTGCTTTTCCCGAACGTCTGGCACCGTTACAGACCTTCGGAAGATACAGGATGGGAAGAATTCTGGGTTGGTTTCGGAGGACCTTATTCTGAATATATCATGCGCCAGGATTGTTTCAAAGCGGGCAATCCCATTATCAATATTGGTTTTGACGCTGAGCTTCTGAATGTATTTATCAGACTTATCGACACTTTGAAATTTGAAGGGATTGCCTTCAAACAAATCTCTTCCTGCCTGGTCATACAGCTTCTGGGTCTGGTTTACGCATCCGCCCTTATGTCCGACACCCTGCGATCGCGGAAAGAAAAGATCGTTCATCACATACGTTACCAGCTTCATGAAAACTGGATGGAAGCGCTTGATATGGAGAAAATTGCTTCCAAGCACCATGTAAGTTACGTGTGGTTCAGAAAAGCTTTCAAAGAAGTGATAGGTATCTCCCCCGGCCAATATCATTTAAAATTAAAACTGGACAAAGCCGGACAGATGCTTCGGGAAACTACGCTGTCGGTTTCCGAAGTTGCTTACAAGACGGGCTTTGAATCTGAATTTTATTTTTCAAGAATATTCAAGAAAAAAACAGGGGCAACGCCTTCCGCTTTCCGGGATTCATAGATTGATAATGTATCCAAAACTATAACAAAAAACGAGCAGCCATTTTACCGGCCGCTCGTTAAACTATCAGGTTATTCACTCAAACTATTCGTCTGCAATACTGACACCGGTTTTTACGCGGCTTGTTTTTCTTTCACGCACGGTGAGCCGGGCTTTGAAATAAGGCTCTTCCGCTGTTACTTTCTTTTCCCGACTGCCTGTCCCTACTCTTTCCAACTTTTTCTCCTGAGTAACCGGGTTATTTGTTTTGGCAGTCTCACCTTTTCCTGCTTTCATATCCTCGAAAGCGCGGGATGATGCTTTTCGCCTTGTCGTCATATCAAGGCCGCTAAGATGATTTCCTTTGGCCATAATTTTATTAAGTTAATAATTAATATAATTAAAACAATATTACCTAATTAGTGCTTTCTGGCTCTCAAATTCTGTTCCACTAACCCTTATAATCGGAATAATATTTGAATTAATACAAACAAGTCTGTAAACATATCCAGGTGTGTAACCGCTCATTGAAAACAAGTGGTAACAAGGGAAATAATTCCCCAGTTTTAATGCTAAATGTTCAAAATATGCCGCAGCAATCCAAAATAGAAAAGACTTTGCTGGAAGAAATTCACGTTTTTCTTTCAAAAATCGAGGAAAGCAATGAGGATACAAAATATTCCACAGATCAGCAATACATTGTTGACGCGATCATAGAGCTTACAAGAGTAAAACACAGAAAAGCCATCACTGACGATTTTGAGAAACCGTACATACATCCGCTGATCACAATTCAGAAATGGATTGATGAACTAAAACTCATTACAGATGAAGCGATAAACGATTTTACATATGGTAGCAGACATTCGCTTTTCAAGAAGAAAGTTACAGAAATGAATGGTTATGATATCGCTCAGTTCATTAAGTACCTAAAAGATGATGGGCTATTGAAGATATAGCTATTTATTAAATATTCACGGATATCAAATTGTTTTGGCATTTAGAGGGCCAGGTTTTAAAATAAAACTGCGTCTTTGGTATGATATTTACGTATACACATATAAATCTATAATTTTTAGTAATGAGAAGAATTTATCCCATGAAAAAGTTGGATAAAGGTATGAACCGATACCAGGACTGGTTTCTCGAAAATTTCGCTTTCTGCCTATGATTCTTATTGTTGACGATAGATCCGAAAATATCCTCCCGCTGAAGAAAATTCTTGAACTGCATAATTTTAAAACTGACAGTGCTGAATCCGGGGAGGAGGCTTTAAAAAAAATACTTCACAATACGTATTCGCTCATCATTATGGATGTGCAGATGCCTGGTATGGATGGTTTTGAAGTTGCCGAAGCCATTTCAGGCTTCAATAAGGCCAAAGACATTCCAATTCTTTTTCTTTCAGCTGTTAATAAGGAGAAAAAATTTATTACGAAAGGTTATACTTCCGGCGGTATCGATTATCTGACCAAGCCGGTCGATCCGGATATTTTACTGCTGAAGGTTAAAACGTTTAATAAACTATACGAACAACAGCAGGAACTTAAAGCGATTCAGCTTTCCCTTCAGAATGAAATAGAAACCCGGAAGCAGGCCCAGGAAAATCTTGCAGCGCACATGCAGGAACTGCAGTTCGTTCTTGAATCTCTCCCGCAGATTGCTTTCACCATGTCAACCGATGGGAAAATTGAATATGTCAATGAGCACTGGTATCAGTATTCGGAAGACACACTCCATTTACCTGAGACGCATCCGGATGATCCCTCTTGCGAAAGCTGGAAAGAAGCACTTCTAAAAGGTTCGGAATTTTCCTGTGATCTTCGTTTAAAGCAACTTTCCAGCGGAGAATACCGATATTTTCTGCTAAAAATCATTCCTGTTATTCAGCAGGGAAATGTCATTCGCTGGGTTGGAACCTATACCGATATACATCAGCAAAAAATGGCAAATGAAGTGCTGGAACATAAAGTTGAGCAGCGAACGAGGGAACTGGTATTGAAAAACTCCGAACTTGAAACAACAAATCATGAGCTTCAGCAATTTGCCTGGGTCGTTTCACATGACCTCAAAGAGCCTTTGCGGAAGATTCAGACTTTTAACCATATTATAAAAGACAAATTTTTAACCGGAAACATTGAAGCCGAATCCTATCTCGACAGATCGATCAGTTCCTCGAAACGTATGTCAAGCCTGATCAGCGATTTGCTGGATTATTCCCGTCTGTCTATTTCGGCGAATTTTTCTCAGACGAATCTTAACGAGCTGATTGATGAGATTTTGGGAGATTTTGAGGAAAATATACGGGACAAAAACGCAGTTCTTACTATTGACAGCCTTCCTGTTGTAGAAACAATCCCAAGCCAGATCCGCCAGGTTTTTCAAAACCTGATCAGCAATGCATTGAAATTTTCCAAGCCGGACATCTCTCCTGTAATTTCCATAACGGGGGAAATTATTGAATCACTGAATGAAGATTCGCCAGTTTCACCAACCGGAGATTTCTGTCGCATAACAATCAGCGATAACGGTATTGGTTTTGACGAGAAATTCCTGGACCGGATTTTCGTCATTTTTCAAAGACTTAACAATCAGAGCAGTTATGAAGGTACGGGAATCGGACTGGCGATTGCTAAAAAAATTATGGATAAACATAATGGCCTTATTTCTGCAAAAAGCAGCGAGAATAGAGGTGCAAGTTTTATATTAATTTTACCTTTAACCCAGACAAATCAAGCTGTAAACGCTCTAAATACAGACAAGCTTTACCAATAATGCTATGCCAAATACCTCTTCTTCCACTTCCATTATCAAGCAATTACAAATTGTCTTTTCTTTCTCGGTACTGTTATTGATATTAAGCCTCGTCGCATCATTTTACAGTACTCAAAAACTAATCTCCAATTCCCGGCTCGTCAATCATACCAACCAGGTTTTGATAGAAGCTGAAAATATTATTTCCAATATTAAAGACGCAGAAACCGGCCAACGCGGCTTTCTGGTGACTCTTGACGAATCCTTTCTTGAACCTTACAATGGCGCTTATGAAAAAACAACTGCCAATTATAATTCGCTAACAGATCTGACTATTGACAATCCTGTTCAGCATCGGAATTTGGCAGAGGTAAAAAAGCTTTACGAAGCTAAGTTTATTCAAATGCAAAAAACCATCGACAGGACAAAAAAGAATGAAGCCTTCGCTTTTGACGTCGCCGAACGTCAAAAGGAAATGATCAAGGGAAAAAATGTTATGGACCAGCTGCGTCTGGTCGTTGAGCGCATCAAGCTTGAGGAAAACAAAATATTGACAGAACGCACAGAAGCGCAGCAGGTTTATATCACTTATACCCCAATCCTGCTTTTGCTGGCTGCTATCATTTCGATTCTGATAACCGGTTTTGCATATATCAGAATCAAAAAAGACCTGGACGACCGAATAAGAAAACAAAAAGAAGCAGAGGCGGTGTACGAACATACCAGACAAAGAATCAACGTCATTGAAGGTATTACAAAACTAGTCTCCGAGGGAGATTACACAGTCAGAAGTACAGATGAAAACGACGACGAACTTGGGAGGATTTCGGTAGCATTGAACAGCATGACCGGATCTCTGGAACAAACTTTCAACGATTTGTCTAATAAAAACTGGCTCCAGGCTGGTACAGTGAAATTAAGCGATGCCATTCGTGGCGAAAGAATCTTGCTTAAACTGGCAGAAAACCTTATCGAAATCATTACGGGTTATATAAATGCGCCGCTTGGAACGGTATACATTCTGGACAAAGACTGGAACTACAAACTTGCCGGATCATTCGCGGCAACCAACGCTCCGGATTTGATCAGAGGCGGCGAGGGACTTTCAGGACAGGTTATTAAAAGCAAAATGCCCGTTATTATTCGCGATTTGCCTGAAAATTATGTGTCGGTTAATTCATCAATTGGCCAAACACCGCCGGTATGTCTGGTCATTTTACCTTTGGTGTATGCAAATGAATGTATCGGGGTTATTGAACTTGGGCTGCTCCGTGAGCCAAACGAACTGGAAATGCTTTTCCTGACGAATAATCTTGAAATGCTCTCTATCGGAGTTAACGCCGCACTCGATTATGTGAAACTTCAAGATTTTCTTGAAGAAACACAGGCGCAATCGGAAGAATTGCAGACGCAGCACAACGAACTTGAAAATCTGAATGCGGAGCTGGAAGCACAAGCGCAAAAACTTCAGGCATCTGAAGAAGAATTGCGTGTGCAACAGGAAGAACTTCAGCAGACAAATGAAGAACTTGAAGAACGCAGCGGATTACTGGAAGAAAAAAATTTAGAAATCCAGAAAAAAGCGGAAGAGCTGGAATTGACGACACGTTATAAGTCTGAGTTCCTGGCCAATATGTCCCATGAACTCCGCACGCCGCTAAACTCGATCCTGCTGCTTAGCCGTTTACTTGCTGAAAACGACGAGAAAAATCTGAATAGTGACCAAGTAGAATACGCCACGGTAATCCAGTCGTCGGGGAATGGGCTTCTAGGCTTAATTGATGAAATTCTTGATCTTTCAAAAATTGAGGCAGGAAAGATGGATCTCGATTATACCAACGTATTCATCAAAGATATCACATCCGATCTTAATGGACTTTTCAGCCCGGTTGCCAAAGAAAAAAATCTTGATTTCCGGATTACTATTGACGAAAATATTCCGGCACTTATCGAAACGGACCGAATGCGTCTGGAACAAATTTTAAAAAATCTTATATCCAACGCATTGAAATTCACTTCCCAGGGTTCAGTAGAATTGACTATTAAGCCGAATCCGGGAAATAAAAAATCAATCTGTTTTGCTGTTAAGGATACCGGAATTGGTATTCAGCCAGAAAAACAACAACTGATTTTTGAGGCATTTCAACAAGCAGATGGGTCGACCAAAAGGAAATATGGAGGAACTGGTCTGGGACTGTCGATCAGCCGTGAATTGGTAAAATTGCTTGGCGGAGAAATTGCTCTTACCAGCGTGGCGGGTACAGGAAGTGAGTTTGTCCTGACAATCCCGGTTTCTCAGTCAGCGGTTGCTTCTGCACCTGAAAATGCGAACTTTTTCATGGCAGCTAAAGAAGAGATTCCCGTCAGAAAACCTGAGGAGTCGGCTTATCGTTATCTGAGTACATCAATTCCGGAAAGTATTCCGGATGATCGGAGCGCGGTCTCAGAGGGTGAAAAATCCATTCTGATTATCGAAGATGATACCAATTTTGCTAAATCGCTTCTAGACTATACCCGTAAAAAAGGATATAAGGGAATTGTTGCCGTTCGCGGTGATGAGGGTTTGGAATTGGCAGAAAGTTTCAGACCGCAGGGGATTTTGCTGGATATTCAGCTGCCTGTCATGAGCGGCTGGGAAGTTATGGATAAGCTTAAAACAAATCCGAAAACGCGTCATATCCCGGTCCATATCATGTCTTCGCATAAGTTGAAGAACGAAAGTTTAATGAAGGGTGCTGTTGATTTTATTGACAAGCCGATGGCGCTGGAAAAAATGCAGGAGATTTTCAAGAAGATCGAATATGTATTAAGCCGGGAATCCAAAAAGGTTCTGATCGTAGAAGATAACCCGCAGCATGCAAAAGCACTGGCCTATTTCCTGGAAACATTTAATATTAATTCTGAACTTAGAAGTAATGTTTCAGAAGGTATCGAAGCACTTAAAACAGAGGAGGTTGACTGTGTGATACTCGACATGGGCATTCCGGATAAGAGAGCTTACGAAACTTTGGAAGAGGCAAAAAAGAACCCTGGATTTGAAAATCTGCCCATCATTATTTTCACCGGAAAAAGTCTTTCGCTGTCAGAAGAGCTGCGGATCAAACAATATGCAGATTCTATCATTGTAAAAACGGCCCATTCTTATCAACGCATGCTGGACGAAGTTTCTCTTTTTTTACATGTTGTTGAAGAAAGCAAGAAGCCTTCCGTTCGCGATGGAGATTTCAAAAAACTTGGCGCACTTGAGCAGATCCTGAAAAACAAAACAGTGCTGATTGCGGATGATGACGTGAGGAATATTTTCTCGCTCACGAAATCACTAGAGAATTACAAAATGAACGTCATCACGGCGCTGGACGGCAAGGAAGCACTTCAAAAGCTGCATGACAATCCTGGAATCGATGTGGTGTTGCTTGACATGATGATGCCTCAGATGGATGGTTACGAAACGGCACGAAGGATTCGTGAAAATTACCAATGGAAAAATCTTCCGGTGATCGCTGTCACAGCCAAAGCCATGACTGGCGACAGGGAAAAATGCATAAATGCAGGCGCGTCGGATTACATTACCAAGCCGGTCGATATAGACCAGCTAATGTCACTGCTACGTGTTTGGCTTTATGAAAAATCGTAGGGAAATAATTAAATTGTAAAATTTCCAACCCCCACAACAATCAAGAAATATGCATAAGAAAAAGGTATTGATCATTGATGATGATGCCAGAAATATTTTTGCCCTCTCGGCTACCTTGCGCGCAAAATCTTTCGATTGTGTTTCATGTTCCGGAGCCAGGGAGGCGCTGGAATTATTAGCAAAAGATGAAATAATCGATGCAGTGCTGATTGATATGATGATGCCGGACATGGATGGGTATGAAGCTATTCCGTTAATCAAAAATATTGATTCAAGAAAACATACGCCTGTTATTGCTGTCACCGCTCAGGCAATGGTCGGCGACCGGGAGAAATGTCTTTTGGCCGGAGCAGACGGTTATATTTCAAAACCTATTAATGTAGACAACTTGTTGCAATTGCTAAGAAATGTATAATATGACGATTGAGGATGAGGAAATAGATTTACTGCTAAATGATGTTTTCGAGATTTACGGATATGACTTCACCAGTTATTCCCGGGCATCGCTTAAAAGAAGAATTATCAGGTTATGCGCCTTGGACAAATTCCCAAGTTTTGCTGAGTTAAGGTACAGAATCCGTTCCGAGGAAGATTATTTGAAAAGATTTGTTGAGGAAATCACGGTAAACGTGACCGAAATGTTCCGCGATCCCTCTTTCTATAAAGTGTTAAGAACAGATATTCTGCCAATTCTTGGCACGAAGCCGTTCATAAGAATCTGGCATGCCGGATGTTCTACCGGCGAGGAAGTTTTTTCCATGGCGATTATGTTACATGAAGCGAATCTTCTCAAAAAATCACTGTTATATGCTACCGATCTGAATCCAAGCGTTTTGGAAAAAGTAAGAAAGGGTATCTTCCCCTTAACGCAAATGAAGCAATATTCGGAAAATTATATCGCTTCCGGCGGAACAAAAGATTTCTCAACTTATTACACGGCTAACTATGGCCAGGCCAAGTTGAACCAGGAATTGTCTGAGAAAATTATCATTTCGACCCATAATCTGGTTTCCGACGGATCGTTTAATGAATTTGACCTGATACTTTGCCGTAATGTCCTTATTTATTTCGATAAAGATCTGCAGGAACGTGCTTTAAAATTATTCGATGATAGCCTGGGCACATTAGGTTTTCTTGCACTTGGATCAAAAGAAACACTGAAATTCTCAACCATACAATCGAGATTCAGACAGTTGGATAAAGAAAAAATATGGAAGAAAATGATCTAAAAAATAAGTTTAAGGTAGTCGTGATCGGCGGCTCTGCCGGAAGTCTTTCGGTGTTATTTGAAATGCTTCCTGCTTTGCGGACTGATTTATCTATTGCAATTATTCTAGTTCTGCATCGTAAAAACTCGGCTGATTCCTCGTTGTCTGCACTGCTTTCAACCAAAACATTAATTCCGACAAGAGAGGTTGAAGATAAAGATCCTATCCTGCCGGGGAATATATATCTGGCACCGGCTGATTATCACTTATTAATTGAAAAGGATTATATTTTCTCTCTTGATTATTCAGAAAAAGTAAATTTCAGCCGCCCAAGCCTCGATGTCACATTTGAATCCGCTGCTGATGTTTTTGGCCCGGACCTGACCGCGATTTTACTATCCGGAGCAAACGATGATGGTACTGAAGGACTTATCGCTGTAAAAAAAACTGACGGATTTGCGATAGCCCAGAAACCGGAATCTGCACAGATGCCTTTCATGCCGCAGCACGCCATTTCGAATATGGAAATTGATCTTGTATTAGATATCAAGGGAATTTCTGATTTTATAAATTCACTGGCGACTCATTAATACCGAGAGAAAATTTACCCATGTACCCATTATTTATAGAGCATTTGCCAGCCACCGATAGCTGATACAATTCTGAAAAACTTCTTCGTCGGTTTTGTAAACCAATTTTACAAGTACAATGTTGGCACGTATAGGTTACTCTGTAAGAATTCGTTACAGAATAATTATTTATAAATACATATTAATCATTGGAATAGTTAATATTTAAAAATAGTTTTGGGGCAAATTATTAAATCGAGGCAAAAAACCAACAAATTAGCTTAGGGTTTCTTGTATCATTTTTATTAATTGTCAAATAGACATATAATTAAGAAGGTGAACTGTTATTAACTACTTTTAAACTTAGATAATGGATTTCAAAACTACCTTAGAAAACCTCTTTGTTGAAGCCAAAGATGTCCCGGAAGAATTCTCTTTGCCTTCGGAAGTACATCAGCGCAAATACCTAAGCAATGGTGAGATGAAACAATGGAACGGCCCGGTTCATGAAGTTTTTTCTCCGATATGTATCAAAACTGAAAATGGGCTAGAACGAAAATTGATCGGAAGCTATCCGGTCAGTACCGAAGCCGAAGCGCAGGAATCTTTGGATGCTGCGGTAGCTGCGTATGACAACGGACGTGGTGCATGGCCGACAATGAGCGTATCAGACAGGATTAAACATGTAGAGCAATTTACTGGAAAAATGATTGAGCAAAAGGATATCATCGTCAAGCTCATCATGTGGGAAATTGGAAAATCCTTTGCTGATTCTACGAAAGAATTTGATCGCACCGTTGAATATATTTATGCAACAATCGATTCATTGAAACATCTGGACCGGGATTCCTCCGGTTTTGAAATTGTTGACGGAATCGCTGCCCAGATCAGGCGTTCCCCGCTCGGCGTTGTTCTTTGTATGGGGCCATTCAATTATCCCTTGAATGAAACTTTCACAACGCTTATTCCGGCATTGATCATGGGTAACACCATTTTATTTAAACCTCCGAAATTTGGCACCTTATTGCATTATCCACTGCAGGAAGCTTTCCGGGATTGTTTTCCGAAGGGAGTTGTCAACGTGATCTACGGCCGTGGTAACGCGATCGTCCCGGGTCTTATGCAATCAGGAAAAATAAACGTCTTAACACTTATCGGATCCAGCAAGGTTGCAAATGAGTTAAAAAAACAGCACCCAAAAGTGAACAGGCTTCGGGCGGTTTTGGGACTTGATGCAAAAAATGCCGCTATTATTACCAAACACGCCGACATAAGCCTCGCGGTGAAGGAAACCATAACAGGTTCCTTGTCTTTTAATGGCCAGCGGTGTACAGCCCTGAAAATTGTTTGGGTACATAAAAGCATCGCTGACGAATTCATTAAACAGTTCAGCGCAGCCGTTGCACAGTTAAAATATGGTATGCCATGGGAAAAAGGCGTTTCGCTGACTCCCCTGCCAGAACCTAACAAAATTGAATATCTGAACGAGTGTATTGCAGATGCAGAGGCAAACGGCGCGAAGGTCATGAACGAAAACGGAGGAACCTCAGCGGCTTCTTTCTTCTATCCCGCGGTTGTTTATCCGGTGAACGAAAAAATGAAGCTTTATCGTGAAGAACAATTTGGACCGATCATCCCGATTGTTCCTTTTGATGACCTGGAAGAAACAATCGACTTTCTGATCGAATCGACACACGGACAGCAGGTTAGTATTTTCAGTGAAAACGCTGATGAAGTTGCCTGGCTGATTGATCCGCTTGTAAATCTGGTAAGTCGTGTTAATGTCAATACGCAGTCGCAGCGCGGGCCGGATGCTTTCCCGTTCACAGGTCGTAAGGACAGTGCAGAAGGAACACTTTCTATTCCCGATGCAATCCGCTCATTTTCAATCCGCTCTTTGGTGGCTTTTAAAATGAATGAAAGTAATACAAATCTAATTAATGAAATCGTCAAGAGTGATAGTTCCAACTTCCTAAGCACGAAGTTCATTTTCTGATAAATAATTTATTTTTTACAATCCCGTTTTGACCGGATCTCATCATTTTTCTGATAAGATTCGGTTAACACGGGATTTTTCTATTTTTTGCCGCAATTTAGATTTAGTCAAAGTTTGCATATTTTTTGTAACCTTTTTGAAAAATTTATGTTGTAAATTGATGATTGACAACTACTTATGAATATTATTTTTATATTATTTTCGGGATTTTTTTTTAATTAAATGCCGAATAATAAAATTTATTTCTATTTTAACTGTAAATACATTAATAAAAACCGCTCTTTGTGTTGTAGATATACGGGCGTTCATATATTTGCAGATATTCATAAATTGAAAGTCAGCTTTTTTGACTTAAATGGCCTGAATAACATAAATACTTAAAAGTCTGAATCACTCAAATCCGTGATAAGATTACCCCGAAAAAAAAATGTTAAACAAAGCCGTTACTACCATGGACCAGGACACAAAATTGAGTGCAGATTATATCGATTCTCAGATTGGAAATATTATAGAGTACTACGACCGTTGGGAATTTGGAGAAGAGCCATTTTTTGGTAAAGCTCGCATCAAAGGTCTGGCTGACGACGAATTTGGAAAGTTGAGGATCATTTGTGAGGTTTTGGAAGGAAGCGATCTTGAACTGGCTTACGAAGAGGAAGATAATTTCGTGCATTCAGATAATCGCCCGATATACGCAGGGGCTCCTCCGTTTGAAATCTATTCTGCTAACTGGATTACAACGGATGGCAAGAAAAAGAAGCAGACTTTTATCTCACTGCCTAACGAAAATGCCCGCGCTTACGCCGCGCAGCTTACCAATAGTAAAGTTGTTGTTAAGCGTATTTACTGAGAAACAAAAAACCAGCTTCTTTCGAGAAAGAAGCTGGTGAAATAACTTTTGACTGAGCGTCAGGCCGGTACCAGAAAAAGGTTGTTAAATTCTCTTTCCACTTCAAGAAGATGTCTCCGGGTTATTCCGCTATACGTTAATATAAGTTCATTGGCCTGCTCTTTGGTCGACTTCTGCAACTTCCAATATTTTGGATGACTTACTCCGATCGGAATTCTAAACGACTTCTCTCCCGGCTCCCGGATCAGGACTTCATATTCAAATTTTATTTTCTGTGTGATCGGATTTGGAATGGATTTAAATATAACCTTCACCTCTCTCCGATTTTTCAATGTGAACACTTTCTCATGTACCATGGCTATTTTGTATTAGTTTTTTTGATATAAAAATAATTTAAATTGTAAAAATATCGGATAATTCAATGGAAAATTATCAAAAAACTTATCTAACGTTATTCAATTAATTCAATACGGCAAATATTAGACTGTTTTACAACGAAATAGTAACATTTAATGCTGCATGAATATATAATCTTTTCTTATTACGGTTTCGTAGGTATGGTTGGCAGGAATATGAATATTTCATCCGTAAATTGAGTAATCAAATGAAAATACTTTTAACCGGTGCAACCGGATATATTGGCAAAAGATTACTGCCCGTTTTGCTTGAAAATGGTCACCGTGTGGTATGCTGTGTTCGCGATAAAGGTAGATTCACTGTGCCGGAATTACACCGGGATCAGGTAAGCATTATTGAGATCGACTTTCTTAATCCTGAAAGTCTGAACGAAATTCCTGATGATATCGATGGAGCTTATTATCTTATCCATTCCATGTCATCCAATTCCAAAAATTTTGCCAAACTGGAAGATCAATCGGCGGAAAATTTTCGGAACCGTATGAATCAGACGCGTGTAAAACACATTGTATATCTGAGTGGCATCATTAACGATCAGAACCTGTCAAAGCATCTTGCTTCCCGAAAAAATGTGGAAGATATTTTGAATAGTGGGTCTTACAATTTTACCACACTGCGCGCCGGAATTATAATCGGGTCAGGAAGTGCCTCTTTTGAAATCATCCGTGACCTGACAGAAAAACTTCCGATTATGATTACTCCAAGATGGCTGCAAACCAGATCGCAGCCGATCGGAATTCGGGATGTAATTACGATGCTTGAAAAAGTACTTTTTAATGAGAAAACATTTGGATCAAGTTTTGATATCGGCGGGCCGGATGTATTAACCTACAAACAGATGCTGCTGCAATACGCAGAAATCCGAAAGCTGAAACGATACATTATCACCCTGCCTGTACTGACGCCCAGACTTTCTTCCTACTGGCTTTATTTTGTTACGTCAACGACTTTTTCGTTAGCTACAAAACTGGTCGACAGCATGAAAGTTGAAGTAGTTTGTCACGACAACCGGCTCGCCGGGCTTTTAGACCTGCAACCGATGTCTTACCGCGATGCCATTGCGGCGGCATTTACCAAAATTGAGCAAAATGCGATTATTTCCAGCTGGAAGGATTCGCTGATCAGCGGTCGGATTAACACTAAACTCTCGCAGTATGTGCAGGTTCCGGTAGACGGGTGTTTCAAGGATATTAAAAATTTTAAATTTAAAAACAGGCTGGATACTCAGTCGCGGATCTGGGCAATCGGAGGTCATACAGGCTGGTATTACGCAACATGGCTCTGGCAGCTTAGAGGATATTTTGATAAGCTCGCAGGAGGTGTCGGAATGCGTCGGGGCAGAACGTCGGCCGTTGACATTCATGCTGGTGATACGCTTGATTTCTGGCGTGTTCTGTTAGCTGATAAAAAACAAGGCCGATTGTTACTTTTTGCAGAAATGAAACTTCCCGGAGAAGCCTGGCTCGAATTCAAAATAGATGGAAACTACCTCACGCAGACAGCTACTTTCAGGCCAAAAGGGCTTTATGGCCGGCTTTATTGGTACCTTTCCCTGCCCTTTCATTTTTTTATTTTTAAAGGAATGATCACGGCCATTACAAAATAAAAGCTCCTGGGCTGAACCAAAACCCGGAGCTTCTATATACAACCTACACCCATTCTCAATTTATTTTTTCAAGTCTTTAATTTCATGTTGAACCTCCTGCAACATTTTCAGTAGCTGCTGCATATCAGTTTGCGGCTCAGGAAGCTGTTTACTATGGAAACTATAATACTCCCAGAGCTCAATGACGTCAGATACCGG
Source organism: Dyadobacter koreensis (assembly GCF_900108855.1). Lineage (GTDB taxonomy): Bacteria > Bacteroidota > Bacteroidia > Cytophagales > Spirosomataceae > Dyadobacter > Dyadobacter koreensis. The sequence goes on along the minus strand of NZ_FNXY01000006.1, from coordinate 470,623 downwards.
AACAGTATAGGCAAAATATTGCTTGTTAAACGATTGAAGCAACATGGTCCCATCATCATTAATCGTCACTTGTTTGAATACGAAGTCCTGATCTCCTTTCAAAATCACGATGCATGGCGTTTCCTTTTTAAGCAACCTCCAATCCTGAACGTAACGTGTGATTATATCGCTACCTTCGGGAACCGGAAGCATCGAATCGCCAACAGTTGGAAACATCCTGAATGTTCCGTTTTTAGGAAGATTCGGCAGATTAAACTTCGGAAGGCCAGCTAGAAATTCCGGGTCATTATATCCGGACCGATAACCGGCTTTTGCCTTCACCGGAACGTATTCGATATTTTCCGCCTCTTCCTTATCTACTGTGATCGCCAGTACCCGGATTTTACTTCCCGACATATAGGCTTCGCTACCATCTTCCAGATCCTGGATCTTCTGCTCTGTAAGCGTCGTAAGATCAATTTTCAGAAGGCAATCGATACTCATTTTAAAAAACTCGGAAGTGTTTACCAGATCCTCCACCGTGGGATTCACCGTCCGGCCACTTTCATGCGCATTAAGCTTTACACGGGAAATTCCCAGTTTCTCGGCCAATGTCTCCTGACTCATTTTTTTACGAAGCCGAAGGTGCCTGATGTTTCCTGACCAAAATAATTGCTGAGCTGCCATAACGTATCAGATACTTTTGAAATCAATCAATAGATATTTTAGATATCAAATGTAGTAACTTTTTAAACAAAACCTACTCCGTATAAAAAAAATATTTTCCACCCGGTGATTTTAAAGTTTTGGCAATAGATTACTTTTTGCCGGATAAAATTTCTATACTCATTTCTAATTTGGGACAATGCTAAATTCATTTTTTTGAAAAAAATTGATTTATATATTTTGTTTAACTATTTTTAAAAAACATTAAACAAAATCATGGCGCAGTATTCTATTAAAGATTTGGAAAGAATATCCAGTCAGAAGGCTCATACCATACGGATATGGGAGCAGCGCTATCGATTGCTGGAACCGGAGCGAACGGATACCAACATCCGTTTTTATGATGATCAGCAACTCAAGAAATTGCTTAACGTCTGCATGCTGATGACGCACGGAATGAAAATTTCACATATTAGCAAACTCAGCAAGAGCGAATTAGCACAGGAAATTGATAAAATAATTGTTCAATCCTTCCAAAGCGATCAACATGTCGAAGTAATTATAAACCAAGCTCTAATTGCAGTCGCAACATATGACCAGGTTCTCTTTGACCAATTATTTTCGAATTCGGTCAAGCGATTTGGTTTAGTTAAAACATATGTAAATATTGTCTATCCGCTACTTGTTCGCACGGGCCTGATGTGGATCAAGGATGATATGCTACCGGCTCAGGAACACTTTTTTTCTAATCTTATCAAGCAGAAATTATATGCAGCCATTGATGCATTGCCGCTGCCTGAAAGTTCTGACCAAAGCTGGATATTGTTTCTGAATGAGAAAGAGGATCATGAAATCGGATTGCTATTTTCCTATTATCTGATCAGGCAATATGGTAAAAAGGCAGTCTATCTTGGACAGCGGGTTCCGTATGCTGACCTTTCCGACGTGGTTTTACAATGCAAACCCACACACATTTATACATTTTTTACAGTTAATCCCAATGGTGGAGAACTGATTGATCTGGTTGACAAACTCACCGAAGATTTCGGAAGCTGTGGTGTTTACATTTCCGGCGGAGATCTCAAAGTTGCCGAAATCACGCAAAAAAAGGGCGCACGAATGATTTACACGATTGAAAATTTAATCCAAATTTTATCTGAACACAATGAGTCAGGGAAAAAGTAATGTAATCCATAAGGACCAGTCAAAAATTGCCGTAATCGGCTCCGGGTTTGCCGGAATGGCCGCGTCGGCAGTATTGGCAAAAAATGGTAGCGACGTTACTATTTTCGAAAAAAATGCAACGATCGGCGGACGTGCCCGCTCGTTCGAAAGTCAGGGATTTGTTTTTGACATGGGGCCAAGCTGGTATTGGATGCCTGACGTTTACGAGAGTTATTTTAATTTATTTGGCAAAACAACAAGCGATTTCTACGACCTAAAAAAATTGGATCCGGGTTTTGCCGTTGTGTTCGGACAAAACGAGGTTATAGACATTCCCGCAGACTTCGACTCTATCTGTTCTCTTTTCGAAAGTATTGAAACAGGAAGCGGCTCAAAACTCAGAAAATTTATAGAGGAAGGTGAATTTAAATACCGGGTTGGCATGGGCGACATGGTTTATAAACCAAGCCATTCAATCACTGAATTTTTAGACTTAAAACTTTTTCGGGATGCACTGAAAATTCAGCTTTTCTCATCTTTCAGCGATCACGTACGAAAATATTTCAAAGATCCGAGGTTACTTGCCATCATCGAATTTCCTGTCCTTTTTTTAGGGGCCATGCCAAAAGACACTCCGGCATTATATAGTCTGATGAATTTTGCCGGACTTAAACAGGGAACATTTTATCCTATGGGCGGTTTCGGAAAGGTTGCAGATGCCTTCCGAAAAATCTCGGAAGATTGCGGTGTCCGGTTCCAGACATCAAATAGGGTCGAGTCACTTGAAATCAGTTCGGGTGCTATCAGCCATATTCACGTAAACGGTGAAACAATCGCAACCGACGGAGTAATCGGGAGCGCTGATTATGAACATATTGAAAATAGTTTATTACCTGAATCTTTTCGATCTTACGACAAAGATTACTGGGAAAGCAGAACATTCGCTCCGTCCTGTCTTTTGTTCTACCTGGGTGTAAGTAAAAAGATAGATAAACTGAGACATCACAATCTCTTTTTCGATGAGGATTTCGAGCAGCATGCAGTTGAAATTTACAAGCAGAAAAAGTGGCCTACCAATCCACTTTTTTACGTTTGCTGTCCGTCAAAAACAGATCCTTCCGTTGCGCCTGAGGGCAGTGAAAATATTTTCGTTTTAATGCCCATTGCGATAGGCTTGTCTGAAACAGAAGAAATCAAGGAAGAATATTACGACACGTTAATGGCTCGACTGGAAAAATTTGCAGGAGAAGATATCAGATCCCACGTGGTCTACAAAAGAAGTTATTCTGTCTCCAATTTTGTAAACGATTATAATGCGTACAAAGGAAACGCATACGGCCTGGCCAATACCCTGATGCAGACGGCGGTTTTTAAGCCGAAGATGAGAAGTAAAAAAGTTGACAATTTGTACTATGCAGGTCAATTGACCGTGCCAGGGCCCGGCGTGCCTCCATCTATAATATCGGGGAGAATCGCTGCTCATGAACTTATTAAATTCCTAAATAAAAAACCATGAAAGTGATTTTCGACACTCTTTCTGCCTCTTGCAGTAAGAAAACAACCCAATTATACAGTACATCTTTCTCCCTGGGAATCAACTTTCTGGATAAGAAATTCCATGCACCGATTTACGGGATTTACGGATTTGTACGCCTGGCAGATGAAATTGTTGACAGTTTTCACGACTACGACAAGCCGTTTTTAATGGAAAAAATACGAAAGGATACCATTGAGGCAATCGAGCAGAAAATCAGTATCAATCCGATTTTAAACAGCTTTCAGGACGTCGTTCATAAATATAATATTGAGTGGGAACTCATCGATACATTTCTAAAAAGTATGGAAATGGATCTTTATAAAACTACACACACGGTCGATTCCTATAATCAGTACATTATGGGATCAGCTGAGGTTGTCGGACTGATGTGCCTGCGTGTTTTCACTGAGGGGAACTATGTGACTTACCGTGACCTAAACCCCTATGCCATGAAATTGGGATCAGCTTTTCAGAAAGTAAATTTTCTCCGTGATCTCATGGCTGATTATCAGATGCTTGGGAGAAATTATTTTCCGGATATAGATTTTCGTTATTTTAATTTTCAAGATAAAGAGAAGATTCAGAATGAAATTGAAGACGACTTCAATCAGGCCTTGATAGGTATCAAACAGCTTCCGGCGGGAGCAAGACGCGGAGTTTATCTTGCCTATTTTTACTACAAAAAGTTATTTCTCCGGATCAAAGAATGCCCGCCTGAAAAAGTGATGACTGCCAGGATCAGAATTCCGGATTACGACAAGATCGGGTTGATGTTTCAGTCATTGTTCCGCCATCAATTTGATCTTTTATAACAATTTTTTGTTGTTATAATCAGTAATATAAAAGCTGGACAAAATATATGCTGCTTTTATAAAACCTAAATCCCGATCAAAATGAATAACCAGGTTGTCTTAGTAAATGAAAATGATGATGAAATCGGTTTGATGCCCAAATTGGAAGCCCATCAAAAAGGTGTTTTACATCGTGCTTTTTCAATATTTATATTTAATACGAGGGGAGAAATGCTGCTTCAGCAGCGAGCCTATGGAAAATACCATTCAGAAGGACTTTGGTCAAATACCTGCTGCAGCCACCCCTATCCGAACGAAAGCACGTTAAGCGCTGCAAAAAGACGCCTTTATGAAGAAATGGGGATTCATTCTCCGTTGTATTTTCTGTACTCATTCCGGTACGAGGCGGCGGTGGATAATGGTCTCATTGAGCATGAACTAGATCACATTTTCTGGGCCGTTTCGGACGAAACGCCGACGATAAATATAGACGAGGTTCTCGACTATAAATATATCACACCCGAGGAACTCAGGGAGGACATGAAAAAGCGTCCTGATATTTACACCGAATGGTTCAAAATTTGCCTCGACGAGGTATTGAGTAAAATTAAACTTTAAACAATTTATGAGTCCGGTTTTGATTAATATTTCGATTGTTGTTGCAACTTTTATAGGCATGGAATGCGTTGCGTGGCTGGCGCATAAGTATCTGATGCATGGCTTGTTCTGGTTCTTACACCACGATCACCATCAACGGGATGACGGTGATTTTTTTGAGAAAAACGATTTCTTTTTTTTAATATTTGCCACACCCGGAATCCTGTGTCTTTTTATCGGCTTACAAAACGATTTCAATGCTCTTTTCTGGATTGGTACCGGTATTACATTGTATGGCATGACCTATTTTCTGGTTCATGACATTTTCATTCATCAGCGTTTTAAAATTTTCAGAAATACCGAATCTTTCTATTTGAAAGCAATCAGAAAAGCGCACAAGGTGCACCACAAACATTTAGGGAAACGCGACGGCGAGTGTTTTGGTATGTTGTGGGTTTCGTTCAAATATTTCAGAGAAGCGAAAGCATCCCTTGATAAACAGAAGCCGGTGACAAAAACGCAATTTAGGGCCTAAAATTTGCTTCCATGCGTCAGCGATACCAACTTATCCATCAGTGTGGGAAGCTTATCCAGTATCCTCAACGCAATATCGGTAGTGTTCCGTTTCCCGAACAGATTTTGAAGATAATATCCTGCCGTTATCCGATTGTTGAAGGCCGCGTTCCAGGATTTATTGTAATTTGTAAGAGCTTCGTTCCAGTTAATTTTTTCTGCGAAATAAGCGTTCAACTGGCTGGCTAATAACTTTGATGCTCGCATACCCATACTCATTCCATTTCCACATAAAGGTGTGATCGCACCTGCCGCATCTCCAAGTAAAAACAGACCGTTTACAGCGGTCTGTTTTTTATTAAATTGAATATTACTAATGACAAGCGGCTGAGCATTTACAAATTCAGATTCTGTAAAGTAACGTTTCAGAAACGGATTTTTATAGAGAATCTGTTCTTCCATTGCTTTAATATCGTTACGATTTTCACGAAGATTTTTTGCCGTAGTCAGATAACATAAGCAGTAATTTCCATTATCAACTTTTGATATTCCGCAGTAACCATCCTTGAAATTATGCAGCTCAATGCGGTTATCGGCGGTATTAGCACTGATATGATATTTAACACCGATAAATTTGCGTGATTCCGAAGAACTTATTTTTTTGAAATCTTCCTGCATGCTGACAAATGAAGGAGTATACTTTCCATAACTTCCACATATAATACGGGCATTGAACGGCCCCTGAGATGTTTCAATTTTACGACTCAAAGCATCCGGTTCCGATACTGCACTCACCTTGCAATTTTGTACTATTTCAACTCCCTTGCCAGCAGCAATTCTGGCAAGATGTGAATCCAGGGTAAAGCGGCTAACGCCAAAGCCACCAAGATCAAGTTTATGTTTTATCATAAATCCCTTCTCAGAGCTTATTCCAACTTCATTAATAATGGGAAGATTTAGCTGGCTTAAAGGCATACCCAGACCTTCGAGAAATTCCCAGCTTTCCATTGAAATATATTCACCGCAAACTTTATGAAAAGGGTACTCATTTTTTTCAAATAAAACCACAGAAATTCCCTGCTCAGCTAACTGAATGGATAGACAAAGCCCTGCCAGCCCTCCCCCGATAATGGCACAGTCGTAGTGGTTAGCTTTCGTTTCCATGGATAATTATTTGATGTCTGAATGCCCACTTATTAGACACAGTATACCTGGAGGCACCGGATTTTTGAAGAATGTCAACCCACTCTTTCTTCCTGAAGCCCCGTAAAACAGATAACGGTGCATCATTCTTTACCAGATAAGATCTGGAAAAAAGCCGGGTCAGAATTTTAATCGAATAATATGCAATCGGATTTCTTTCGAGATCGTTGATCAGTAATATCGCGTTATTATAAACCGAAAATTTTATAAGTTCAATTAATTCCGTTTCCGAAAGGTGGTGACAGAAAAGACAGGCATGAATGATATCGATTTTTTCAATATGTTTTTTCATATTTTTGTAATCATCACAGATGAAAGTGATCCCATTATTCTCAGGGTTACTCATTGCATACCGAACACAAACAGGTTTCAGATCAACGCCGTATAAATCAAGCAAGTAAGCGTGTTTCATTCGCCATTTTTTGATCCGCTTTAACGTATCACCTCCCCCGCATCCGATATCAACAAAATTGTAGTGATGTCCAGGTTTTATAATATTCTTCAAGCCTGAAAAGGATATTTTGTAGCCGCCAAGCCAGTGATTTATAAAATCAAGTTCACGCAGATTCCTGAATAAATCCTGTTCAGGAATTTCCTCCTGATCCAACAGCTCCTTCTCCTGACTTCGTTTTTTAAACATATTGCAGCTGCATCGTTTCGATACTCAATCCGGGACCGAAAGCGGCAGCAAAGATCTTTTCTCCGAGTTCTGCGCGATCTGCTTTTTTCAGTACACTCTTCAAGACAAACAATACTGTTGGAGACGACATATTTCCGAAATTTCTAAGGACATCATAAGTTTCCGAAAGTAATGATTTATCCAGATCAAGAGCAGTGGCAAAATCGTCAACGATCTTCTTCCCTCCGGGATGAATCGCCCAATAAGCGATTGACGAGGGCGAAAGTCTAATTTTATCTAACATTGGTAGAATATTTTCCTTGATTAGCCCCGGAACATAAGAGGTAAGATTCATGATGAAACCTGTCTCTGATAACTGCCAGGCCATATCCCGGTATCCGTTATGAAGAATCATCGAATCGAATCTGTTAACCTGGACTTTCTTCTCAGAATATTCTTCCTGAGGTTGCGAACTCAATATAACCGCCGCAGCACCGTCGCCGAAAATTAAATTTGAAAGCAAATAATCGTCATTAAACCGCTTCTGAAAATGGATCGTGCAAAGTTCAGTGCATACGACCAATACATTCGCATCCGCCTGACTTCTGCAAATAGCATCGGCATTTTTCAGGGCGATAATGGCTGCGTTGCAACCCATGAAATTTACACTGCTTCGTTGCGTGGCAGGATTCAGATCAAGGTCGCGGATCAGCTCAATATCCAGACCTGGTGCGAACAAGCCTGTACAGGTTACAGTAATAAGGTGCGTGATCTGATCTTTTCGTTGATGAAAATCCGGAATCTTTTCAATAGCCTTAATTGAAAGCTCCGTCGCATATTTTTTGTAAACCTGCATTCTTTCTGACAGGCCAGGTTCGCGATCCGTTGATTGGTCAAATAATTCTATTTCCTTCACATTTTCTTCAAAATCCCCTACAACAGAATATCGATTTTCTATACCTGTTTTCGCCGAGACAATCTTGATCTTACGTTTGTATGTTTCGTCGTCCGTCGAGTTCATGTAAAATGTGCTCAAAATGTCTTGTGAAAAACAATTTTCAGGAACTGCGGTTTCAATAGCGGTGATATAACTCAAAGGAAATGATTGATAATAATGAGTACAAAAAAACAACTGTTCATACAGATTGCTGCGATCCAGTTCATGCGCATCGTGTTTTTAAAATTAGCATTTGTAACGTTCTTACTGACAAGATAGAACCAGTAACAGAAATAAGCTACGATCGGCAAAAAGAACATTTGAATGATAAAAAAAACCGTTCCAGAATTTTTACCCTCAAAATACAAATAGTAAAAAGTGTTGCATAAAGCGAACATTATGGCCGTAAAAATAAACGTTCCCCGATATCCCAGTCTGTAACTGAGCGTAACAACGCCATCACGTAAATCTTGTTTATGCTGATAAATCTGCGTCAAAGGATAAGCGCCGGCAATTTGAAATGAACATCCCAATAATACAAAAAGGGCTTGTTTGTCGAGCTTTAACGCGTTTCCAGTTATGCCAACAGCAGACATGTAATAAGTAAAAGCGCCCTGGAAAATCGCAACTATCAGAAACCCGGGAATTGCATATTTTTTCAGCCGGATCTGTCTTGAGCTATAAGCTCTGGAAGCTGCAATGTACAAAGCAAGGCAAAAGGCAAACAAAAAGCTGATAAAAAATGCTGCAAGGATTATTGCCAGACCGTCAAGAGCCACAGTTATGTAAAAAAGTTTTTCTGTTGGCATAGGTGGTTTTTCAATACCGCCGATACTGTCTTCATCCCGGTCAATATAGCTATTGTAGCCATTGCTTGCAGGGTAAATTAGAAAATGAATTAATAAAAATGAGATTATAGCCTTTGAAATAGAAACAGACTCTGCCTGACTGACAGCAAACAAAAACAACGGCATCAGGAAGAATGAAAATGGTATTCTCAGTAATTTTAAAGTATTTCTGTCGATGAGCATACAAGTTTTTATACTTGATAAAACTATTTCACTAGTATATAAAGTATTTTCGATGAGAACAAGGCGTAGTGCTTATTTAATATCGCCAACCTCAATGAACATACGAATGAATGATCCTGTTGGTTGCTCAGGCTACAAAGAAAACGGGAAGCAAAGTGCCTCCCGTTTTACCCGGACTACAATGAATGAATTCAATCTTTTTGTATATTTTAAAAACCTGATCAACTTGGCATGCGCCCGATTTAAAATTTCTTTAAAAATTTTGGTCGCCCAAAACCCTTTTTACAAAAGAACTTTGCCAGAATTTATGATTAACCGAGCTTACCCGTTATTTATGTTTATCGGGGTTCTATATCGACTGCTTCATAATTTTTACCTGATGATGTCGAAATAATCAATACTGATATAACTTTGTAATCAGTATCACAGAGTGTATCAACAAGGTCATGGAAACAAAAACAGAATTTATCAGAAATCAGCAAGAGGAAGTAAAAGCTCTCCAGGACACAATTTATGTCATCGGAGGCAAATGGAAACTCCCCATTATTAACTCGATATGTAACGGAAACAAGCGATTCAGAGAAATTGAGCGCAGTATTCCTGGGATCACTACACGAATGTTATCTAGGGAATTGAAGGAAATGGAATTGAATAAGCTGGTGAAGCGCACGGTTTATCCAGAGTCTCCGGTCCTGGTTGAATACGAATCAACTGAATATTGTAAAACTTTTGGAAATATAATTCTGGCAATGATCGATTGGGGAAAAGAGCATAAAAAAATGATAATGAAATCTTAATATACTGATTATCAAGAGGGGTGATTTATATTTCCGACTCGTGCCATGGCGAAAGCTGTATATATGGTAAGTAAGTCGAACAGTAATTTTATCAATTTTCTGACTTTTATCCTGACAAATCATTACTCAAAAGCATTTTAAACTTTCACTACTATGTCCAGGTCACCGTTATCACCAGAAGATTTGCATGAAGAGCTTATCCAAAACAATGAAAATCAGAATGTTGGAGATACTTTACTTTTTGAAAATGACAAAGTAAAAGTCTGGCATATAGGACTTCAACCCGGAGAAAGAATTCACTATCACCGCCATAATTACGATTATTTCTGGGTTGTTTTGCAGGATGGAAAAGGAATTTCACATCAGGAAGATGGCAGCATAGTAAGTTTTACTTTTACAAAAAACCAGACATCATTTCAAAATATTCTGGTCAATGGAAGTGCAATCCATGACCTCGAAAATACAGGAGACGGCATTTTAGAATTTATAACAACCGAATTAAAATAGCCGTTAACCCAGACGTATCTGTTTTTGAAATAATAATTTAAATCCAATTGCAGTTACGACGCTAAAAACGACGAGCACCATCCACAGCGTATTGTATCCCCAATGCGCTGCAATATATCCTCCGCCTGCCGGACCGATAATTTGAGCAACTGCCCATGACAAGGAATAAGCGGCAGAATACTTCCCACGATTCAGCTCAGTTGCCCTGCTCATGATCATAGTGCTGATGTAAGGAAGTGTCAGCATTTCACCCGTTGTAAAAAATAATACTGTTGCAGCAGCAATAATTACAGGACCAACGCCGGGAAGCACGAGAAAGACATAGGCGACTGCAGTAAACACCACCCCCGCGACAATGTAAAAAGTCTCAGGTTTCCGACCTACCAGATTTTGGATAAGAACCATTTCGAAGAGCGCAATGACGACGCCATTCATGCCCAACAAAATTCCGATCGTCGATTCTCCAATATGTAACTGCTCTTTCCAGTAAACAGGCACCAGTCTGAAAAGTAATACAAAACTGACCATATAGACGGTTACTAGAAAAATAAAGCGGGTAAAAAAAGGATCTTTCCAGGGAGATAAGGACGGAACATCAGCACTTTCGCCTGCTATTATTTTTTCATTTTTTCTTCCTTTTGGTAAAAGAAGCAGAATTAATAATCCTGCAAAGGAATAAACTGCCCCATCCACCCAGAACAATAAATGATAGTCAATAGCTGCCAGAAGTCCGCCTACGGAAGTACCAAACCCAAAACCAACATTTTGCGCAAGCCTGTTTAAAGCATATGAACGCGTCAGGTTTTCAGGCGCTGAATAAGAAGCCACAGCCGTATTATTGGCAGGTTTAAATCCCTCAACAAAAAAACTAAGCACAACCGTTAATGCGCATAAACCATTGAAGTCATCGACATGTCCAAATAAAACGAATAATAAACCGCTTGTTATCAGACTGACAATCTGGACTGTATGAAACCCTATTTTATCAGTCAAATATCCACCAGCCATGGCGCCAAGTACCGAACCGACACCAAATAGCGTAATGATTAACCCCGCATCGGCTATACTTCGGTGCATGCTTTGCGTAATATACATACTCATAAAAGGCACGGCCATATATCCGCATCGGTTGATGAGAATTACCAAACTCAAAAGCCATGTTTCTTTACTTAGGCCGCTGAAAGAAACCTTGTAGTTATGTATAATTTTTTGAACCATAAACTTGAATTCCAGGATACAGACCGGGTGGCTGCCGGAGTTTATGATCAACAGTTTGATTCAGAACACGGTTCACAGTATCTGCATTATTTTTTACAGACAGCTTTGGAGCAGCAAACAGTTCGTGCGAAACAGTTGCTGGCTCTGAGAAAATCGGTTGACTTCACTAAAAACTTATGCGTTATTGCCCGGCCACAGATTACACTGATATGTTGACTTCTAAACAAAATTTACTGTCTACCCAAATGGAGGAAGCCAACGATCGATCACAACAATGGCAGGCAATAATTACCGATCGCCTGGGCGGGGGCACCATATAGTCTGAATTTACCGTTGCTCATAATTTTATTTCAGATCAAAAATTATCATGCAACCTTTGATTTCATAATTACATCTGTTGTTCAGGCAAAGAAACACTCCAAAAACATTAAATAGCCATGACAGGAAAACAATTATTCGATCAATACCAATTCGCTGCGCAGGTAAACGGTTTTGGTTCTAATGAGTTCCAGTACGGAAACCTTTTGTATCAGGCCTTGAAAATTGAAGGCGAGGAGAAAATTTTCCAGCTTTTAGAAGAAGCCGAAAAATCAGGAAAGCGCATCTCGCTCGAATATCCGGAAGCGCCCGTGGAGAGTTTTCCTGAACCACACAGAGTGATTTTACTTTGAAATAATCGATCTAATAAAAAAGCCAGGGAGGACTTCAGACAGAAATCCTCCCTGGCCTTTTCATTAAAGAATTTACTTGATTGCAACCGGCACTTCGGTGTTATCCCACAACAGTGTAAAACCAGTTGATGTCACTTCATACTTCAGTTTTTCATTCATAGACGCGCTTTTGGCTGGTTTAGCTGTAACGCTCAAAACATCTTTTGAGGCATCTTTGCTCGTATCACCTGTACGTTTTATCCCCCACTGACCTGTTTCAGAATTGAAAATAAATGTCCACTCACTCGCGCCGGGAATTGCATAAAGACTATACTTTCCGGCCGGCAATTGTTTCCCGCCGATGGTCACAGCTTTATCCGTTTCAAAAATTGTTGCCTCATTTGCGCCAGCTCTCCATACTTTGTCGTACGGAACGAGGTCGCCAAATATTTTGCGTCCTTTCACCGAAGGACTTGAATAACTGATCGTAATATTTGCGCCACCCACTTTTCCCGATGCAGTTTGCGGCGGGCTTGGTCTACTTGCTTTATCGCCCTGAGCCCATGTGAGAGTTGCCATTAGCAACATCGCAAATGTCATCATAAAACCTTTTGCAATAATTTCCTTTTTCATGCTGTCCTTGAATTTTTGTTTAAATTTTCTTTTCCTTTTAATCGAGAAACGAATTCCCCTGACTAAAATAAACAAAATTTAATCATGATTAGAATCTATTTTTGATAAGCTTAGATCCATGAGGTTATTCACATTCAACATTTTAAGTTTTTATTTTTCAAAAAAATAAATTCAGAAGTTGAACGTCCTAAAGATGAAATTATAATTTACCCTGGAATGTATTCCGGCATTTTTTTTCTACCTGACAGATACCTAGCTTCGCCGCATCTTCCGGCACGTCCCTATCTGCTATGTTATCTGAACTTTTTACAGATTATAATTCTACTACTTATTTTATACTTGGTGTACTCGCCTTTATCGCAGGCTTCATTGACGCCGTTGTCGGAGGCGGCGGGCTGATTCAGATTCCAGCTCTTTTGATCGGCTTCCCCAATGCTCCGATTGCAACTTTATTCGGTACAAATAAAATTGCCGCTCTCGCCGGAACGGCTGTTGCTGCTTTTCATTATGCCAAGAAAATTGTTTTCGACTTCCTTCTTTTGTTTGTCATTTCTTTTTGTTGTTTCATTTCCTCGTTCACCGGCGCGCGGATCGTCAGCATGATCAATGTCAATGTGCTCAAACCAATCATTCTGTTTATTTTAATAGCTATCGCGCTCTATACTTTTTTCAAGAAGGATCTAGGATCTATCAAAACGAAGGAACTTCCTTTGACAAAACAACTTATTTATGGCGGTCTGATTGGCCTCGTAATCGGCTTTTACGATGGCTTTTTTGGTCCAGGCACCGGCAGCTTTTTTGTATTGGCTTTCGTTGTTGTACTTGGATTTGAATTTGTTCAGGCTTCTGCATATGCAAAAATCGTCAACTGCGTCACCAATATTTCGGCCTTGTTTGTTTTCATCCGTCAGGGAAATTATATGCTGGAACTTGCGCTGATCATGGCGGCCATGAACATGGCCGGAAACATGATAGGCAGCAAACTTGCATTACGAAAAGGCAACGATTTCGTACGTATCATCTTCCTGGTGGTCGTTACCCTTATGATCTTTAAGTATGGCTGGGAGATATTTGCTCCTGGTGCGTGAGATATATCTTTTGAAGAACCGGCGGAATAAGTGTTTCCAGATGATTTTTTCCCTTTATCGTTTTTTCCAGAATTAAAGAATCAATAAAAACCCGCTCAATCAACAGCTGCACCATTATATCTCCGTCCAGATAGATTTTTTCTGCCAGTGCGAAACACTTACGGGCCGTTTTGAAATGTTTTGATTCAAGATTTTTTCGAGTAAAATCAGACAAGCAATAAATTGAAGCATGGATGGACGAGAATGCTCTCGGAATTTCCGAGAAATAGGCTTTCCCATTCATTTTGGGAAGCTCGTGTTTTAATAAACCAATGATTTGAAATTGTGTTATCATAATCAATCAAATTAAATGCTGATGATGATTGTATCATTTCTATTCCTCAAAAAGTTTAAATGTCGTAAACTTTTGAATAATAATACTTTACTTATTTTTTAAGACTCTGACTAGCAAATTATACCTATCAAAACGATAAGAATTTTATCAGTTTGAGATTGAGCGAACGTTACAATTCAATTAAAATACTGATTTTCAAAACACAAAAACAGATTACCCGTACCATTGCTACTGGCCTGGTTTTTGAGTATTTGCCGTCAGGACAAAACAGAAATCTACCATGGAAAATCAGAAAGAGAGGGAAATAAAAGAGCTGCAGGAAAAAATTATGGCTAAGCGACAACAGGTCGAGTTTGAAAAGACTGAGATTGATCTTAATACTGAATTTGCCTCAGAAAACCGCGAAAACCCCGATGTAAGTGAGGAATTCAAGAATTTTTATGATCCTGCTGGAAATGTGATTGAACGAGGCGAGTTAAAAGAGCTGTCAGATGCGGAGGAAGACTTGATCCGTTTAATTGACCGGTTGAACAAGCTGATCCATCAGGAGAACTAGGATACCCGCGATTAAAAAATCCGCTATCAGGAAAATTCTGATAGCGGATCTTAATTTTTATCAAATATTTTTAGCAAGTAGTTTCTATTCGATAACGCGGACTCCAACATATGAACCGCTTGTTCCCGACGTATAAATTCTATGTTTAGCTGACTGAAAATCTGCCTCGGTTGCCTGGTAAATATTCACAAATTTCTGTGGATTTCGGTCCACGAGCGGAAACCAGGAGCTTTGTACCTGGATCATAATTTTATGACCTTTCTTAAATCGGTGTGCGGCATCCTGCATGTCAAATTTCACACGTTCCACTTTATTAGGAGTCATTGCTTCGGGTTTTGAAAAACTGTTGCGGAATTTGGCACGCATCACCTCTCCCCTGATCAGTAGCTGAAAACCACCCATTTTCATGGACGGATTCACAGGGCTGTCATTAGGTGCATCCCCGGGATATACATCGATCAGCTTGACAACAAAATCTGCATCTGTTCCCGTGGTTGACACAAAAAGATCGGCAAAAACATTTCCGGAAATTGCCACATCTTCCTTTAAAACATCAGACTCGTAAACAAGTACATCTGGCCTGGTCGCAGCAAAACGTTGGTCTTCATACATGTAATCACTACCGCGAATAATCCGGATCTCTGAAGTGTAGGGAACTGGTTTTGCCGGATCGCTCGTATACTCATCAAAAGAAGTTGCAGCATTTCCCCCGGAAGGTTCGAACGAAAGCTTTCCATTCGCATGCAAATAAAGTTTCTTTTCAACCGAATTTTTTGGTGGCCATTGATCGTACTTTTTCCATTCGTTCGATCCGGTTTCGAAGATAAATGCCTTCGGAAGTTTCGGATCCTGTTTGTCTTTCAGGAAATGATTGAAGTATGGCAATTCAATTTCTGACTGATAAAATGCACTTGTCTTAGAACCAAAACGGATATTACCAAGCGACTCTCCCGTTCCTCTCGCCCATCCCCCATGAATCCAGGGTCCCATCACGAGCAGATTGGGAGATTTAGGTTTATTGTTTTCTATGCCCTGATATGTTTTCAATGGTCCGTATAAATCTTCCTGATCAAACCAGCCACCAACGACCATAACAGCCGGTTTAATGTTTTTCAAGTGAGGTACCGGAGTACGGGATTGCCAGAATTCATCATAAACCTCATGCTCCATCAACTGATTCCAGATGCGGTTCTCGTGTTTGAAGATTTTTTCATTGACATTTTTTAACGGCCCCAAATTTTTGTAGAACTCATAAGAATCCGGTGTGCCATAATTAGAAAAAGCAGGTGTGCCCTTTGGGGTCGGAACAGGCCTTGGAGCGCCATAGGAAGAAATAAAAGCAAATGTTCCCATCAAGAAAAAAGCACCGTTGTGATGTCGGTCATCGCCCATATACCAGTCCGTGACCGGTGCCTGAGGCGAAGCAACTTTAAGTGCAGGATGCGCATCCACAGCTGTCATCGTTGCATAATATCCCGGAGCTGATATTCCCCAGCTTCCTACTTTTCCATTATTGTCCTGAATATTTTTTATCAGCCAGTCGATTGTATCAAACGTGTCAGAACTTTCATCAATATCAGTTTTGCTTTTTTTCTCACGAATAAAAGGGCGATATGCTTCAAAGTCGCCTTCCGACATATACTTCCCCCGAACATCCTGATAGACAACAATATATCCATCCCGGGCAAAATTCATAGATGGGCCTAACACCGTTTTGAACATCGTTTCACCATAAGGTGCAGAACTGTAAGGAGTTCTATTAAGGAGGATGGGGTATTTCTTGGAAGCCGAAATATCTTTCGGAATATAGATCGCCGTGAACAACTTCACACCGTCCCGCATCGGGATCATTTTTTCGATTTTATTGTAATGTTCGCGGATGTAAAGTGAATCTTCGTTAACTTTTCCTCTTTGTGCGAAGAGATCTGCGGTTGCTGAAAACAGAAAAATTAAAAGAAAAGCAAGACGGAGAGAATTGTGTTTTTTGATCAAATGAAAATCTGATCCACTGAACGAAAAGGCGGTTGTTTTCAAAATTAAATAGCTTAGTGAGTTCACAAGCTAATTTAGTAAAAACTTGCCACGAATACACAAATTTGCACTAATCCGGTTTAACAAATTCCAATGTCAGAAATCCGATGACATTTTCGTGTATCGTGGTCGGGTCAGATGCCGCCTTTTATGGCAAGCCGCATAGTTTTTAACTTATCGTTCGTCACTTTTTTTATCGCCGGCCGTAAGATTCTCTGGACTGCCGCCATCTCCAACCCGACACCGATGAACACCAGTTCCGAGATTGGATCGTCGTCCTCCCAGGTCCCGTAATTTTCAAACGTCAACCTTTTCCCAGTCGATTGCACCAGCACTTTTTCATTACTTCCTTCAAATTTAACAAAGCCTTTGATTCTGTAAATCTGTTTGTAATGGATCATCAGCGACACATTCAGCGCATGCATAAGATAATCCCGGTAATATACATTTTCCGTTTTGTAAGTTACTGTTTTGATCTTGTGAACGTTGGTATGCTTAAAATTCTGTTCAATCTCTGAAATATCTGGCGTCTTTTCCTGTCTTTCGCCTTCCAAAGCATCTATCGAAATTTTACCATCAGCTGATAAAATAATTTCAGCGAATGGATTCAATGAGTGCATCAGGCTTTCCAGTTTTGCGACATATTCTGGTGAAACAAAATTTATTTTATTGATGATGATCAAATCTGAAATTACAATCTGTCGAATCGTTTCTTCGGTTTCGGTAATATAATCTTCCACTGTTTCGGCATCTGCAACACAAATAACCTTTTTTAGTTTGAAAACCTTCCCTACGTCCTCTCTCTTGAAAATTTCGGCGACTGTTCCGGCATCTGCAACGCCCGTTGTTTCGATAAACAAATTATCCGGACGTTGTTCACTGAAAGCCAGTACATTCAAAACATCGTATAATTCCTCGTCAAGCGAGCAGCAGATACAGCCATTATTTAATTCATAAAGCTGGCTATACTGTTTGGCGATCAGGTTTCCATCAATCGAAGCCTTGCCGAATTCATTTTCAATCACTACATTCCGGCTGCCTTCCAGACTTTTCAGCAGATGATTTAATAGAGTTGTTTTTCCGGCACCCAAAAAACCGGTGATCAGATATACATTAATTGTTGACTGTGATTTCATACTATTAACTTATTTGCATCAAAGTTGCAATATACATTCATTAAACTGCAATCTTTTCAATAACATTTTGGAGCGTGAAAAATTCACAATCAGTTTCAGCCGGAGTTAAAATTAATGATAAATATTTACGAGATCTTTTTCAAATAACGTGTACGGATCGTCGTAAAAAACCTTAAAATCCGGAACGCTGACCTGACCGGGAAATGGAGCATAATAGTGAGTGGAACTCCTTGTATCGTTTCTCCAGACAAGAACATAAGCAAGATTTATCTTCTCGGCTTTCAGGGATTTTAACAGAGATTCTGTCCACCAGTTTTTATCAGGAATACTCTCCAGACCGGTTTCAGTGAATGCGGCGACTTTATTTGCCTTTTTCGCGTAGTCCGAAACAATTTTTAACTTTTTTATGCCGGCTTCTAAGTTGTATTTACCATCCCTGCCGAAGTCTGCATAATTGTCCATTCCGACCATATCCACAAATTTATCTCCTGGATATCTCTCCAAAAATTCCTGCTCTGAATTGAATTTGCAGTCAGGAGAAAAAACGTAAATGAAATTATGCACGCCTAATGTGTCACGCAGATAAGTGACCGTAAACTGCCACACTGAAATAAAATCCTCTCTGGAACAATGGCTTTTACCCCACCAAAACCAGTCCCCGTCAAACTCATGGTAAGGGCGGAATAACATCGGGACATTCGAGCCATCTTTTCCCTTTGCCGATTTTGCAAAATCAGCGATCGTTCTCAAAATTTCCTTGTATTTTTCATGATGAGACCCACCTGGTTTTATCAGTTCAATTGCCCGTGCCGACACAGAGTCTTTCCAATAAAATCCTCCGCCGGAAGCCGGATTCGAAAAATGCCAGGCGACCGTCGTTACACCACCACGGTTATAAGTATCAACAACATTTTTGCGCAGAACTTCGCTATTCTTTAAGATCTCATCAGCGGGACGGCCCGACAATCCGCTTATATCCACGCCAATAATCGCCGGATGCGAGCCAGTTACAGACTTTACATC
Source organism: Dyadobacter koreensis (assembly GCF_900108855.1). Lineage (GTDB taxonomy): Bacteria > Bacteroidota > Bacteroidia > Cytophagales > Spirosomataceae > Dyadobacter > Dyadobacter koreensis. The sequence continues at coordinate 451,613 of NZ_FNXY01000006.1, read as the reverse complement.
GGAACGATCTGACTCACCAGACCATCCGTGGCCGTACTCGGTGGCATGCTGGTGGCCAAACAAAATGTTCGTACTTGCGATTTTCCCCAGATTACGGTAGAGCGCTTTGGTTTCTTTCGTAGCCTTTGTGTCGATCTGGGAAATGCCGACATGGCTTATGCAGAGAAGCAGCACAGTAAAAAGAGTATTTTTTTTCATAAAAGCATCCTGAGTAATTTAAAAATCTATTTTGTCGACATTTTATTCCAATTCCAGAACCGATAAAAAATGAAGTTTTGAAATCGGTATTTAGGCAACGGCAAAATTATGTACAAAACTGCGCCTTTAACTAATACTATTTTATCTATCCATGAATTGATAGAAACAGAATAACATGCATATTTTGGTTTAATATTGTAGAATAATAAGTATTAATCCCTTTGAAATCTCTTTTTCTTAAAATATTAAATAATTAATATTGATATTTTAACAAAACATTTCTGGAAAATCATAATACTTACAGTCATTATTAATACATATATTTGATTCTATTTTACATTTTGAAACACTGACATGATCGAAGTTTACAGGGAAATAACACCGTTAACGCAGTATGATTGTTTTACTGTTTTTTCCAGAAAAAAGAAGACGTTCGACTTCCCGCTCCACAATCATAATGAGTTTGAATTAAACCTGATTATGGGTGGGAAAGGTGTGAAGAGAATTGTCGGCGATCATACCGAAGTGATCGAAAACGCAGAGCTTGTACTGGTCGGGAATAATCTTCCTCACGGCTGGTTTACGCATCAGTATAAATGGGAAGAAGGTATGCCGGAAGTTGAAGAAATTACGGTTCAGTTCCACCGGGACCTGTTTGATGAGAAGCTGCTTCGCCGCAACCAGTTATTTTTTATTCGGTCTCTTATGGAAAAGGCGGTGCGGGGAATTGCATTTTCGAAAGACACAATAGAGAGAATTATGCCCCGTTTGATGTCGCTGAATCAAAAAAGCGGCTTTGACTCCATGCTTGAGCTAATGTCCATATTGCACGACCTCTCCATATCACGTAATATGCGTGTACTTTCAAACAGTACATTTACAGATGATAATATCAATTTTAACAGCCGGAGAATTGAGAAAGTTTTTGCTTACATGCGCGATAACTATGACAAGGAAATCACCTTGGAGGGAGTTGCTAAACTCGCAGGAATGACAGAAGTATCTTTCAGCCGGTTTATTAAAAAAAGGACAGGAAAAACCTTTATTGAAAGCTTGAATGAGATTAGGCTCGGACACACATCACGGTCGCTGATCGATACAACCAATACTATTTCTGAGATTGCCTACAAATGCGGCTTCAATAACCTTTCCTATTTTAACCGGATTTTCAAAAATAAAAACGGCTGTACACCCAAGGAATTCAGGGAGAATTATGCTGGCACAAGGACATTCGTCTAACGCGAATGTCCCCGCACAGCTATGCTAAACGTGTTTGACAAGCCATTTATCCAATGTGGCCTGAAGCGTTTCTTTCAAGACCGGCTTCGTTAAATAATCATCCATCCCGGCTTCTACACAACGCTCGCGCTCTCCTTTTAAAGTCCCGGCTGTCAGCGCAATAATTGGTGTGCGTTTTCCGCCAGATTCCTTATTCCGTATCTCAACGGATGCCTCGTAACCGTTCATTTCCGGCATTTGGACATCCATTAACACCAGATCAGGCTGTTCCTTTGCAAAAAGCGATACCGCTTCCTTGCCATTTAAGGCTTCAACAACTCGAACGCCGGCTAGTATTTTAGTTAGAAATGTTTTGACCAAAATCATATTAATCCGGTTGTCTTCTGCGACCAGAATCGTAATTTCTCCTCGATCTAATTCAGGAATTTCGACGACTTTTGTTTTCGCTGCCGGCAGCAACTCGGGTTTATCATTAGTATCCAATTTTTGCAGTGCGTTAAAAAGTTTCTGGATTTTAACTGGTTTCACAAGCTGGTAAACGATATTTAGCTCTCTGCTGAAATCACTTATATGCTGATCATCCGCAGAACCATACATCAAAATAATTCGCTGGTCCCGCATTATAGGATCTGTACTATTCCTTATTTCCCGGATGGTCGAAACACCAGTCATTTCCGATAGATGATAATCAATTAACAAGACGTCAAATTTCTTTTTCGAGTTCAGTAGATCAACCGCTTCTGCGCCGGTATGTACGATTTGCGATTCAATTTGCCGATTGGCAAGCATATCTTTAAGTATCAAACCATTTGCTACACTGTCATCAACGATTAACACATTATGAACCGACTCAATATTCGACCAGTCAGGCAAAGCGCTTTGATAAGATTTAAAAGTGACTTCAAAAAAGAATTTACTCCCTTGCGCAGGCCGGCTTTCAAGCTTTAACTGGCTATCCATCAGCGCTAAAAGCTTATTTGAAATCGGCAGACCGAGTCCGGTTCCTCCAAACCTTTTCGTTGTAGAGGCGTCTTCCTGGGCAAATGCTTCAAATATTTTCAGCAGATTTTTTTCATTGATTCCAATTCCGGTATCGCGCACAGAAAAACAGAATACCGTATCTCCATTTTCCAATTTTTCGATCACTTCTACTTTAAGTTCAATTTCTCCCTCTTCGGTAAACTTAACAGCGTTTCCTAAAAGATTGATCAATATCTGACGCAAACGAACCGGATCGACCCACGCAAATCGGGGAACATCCGAGGAAATATTCAGTAAAACTTCAAGATGTTTTTGATGCGCCTGATAAGTCACCATGTCAGTAACCTGCCCACAGAGTTCCAACAGATCAGTTTTCTCAACCGAGAGTTCCAATTTACCTGCTTCAATTTTAGAAAAATCAAGGATATCGTTAATAATATCAAGCAGCGAATTGGCAGATTGAAAAACCATGGATAGATATTGATGCTGAGTTTCATCAAGACCCGTTTTCATTAAAAGATCAGTAAATCCAATGACACCGTTCAGAGGGGTACGTATCTCGTGGCTCATATTTGTCAGGAATTCTGACTTGGATTTACTTGCGGCTTCGGCTAACTGACGAGCGTTTAAAATTTCCTGCTCCGCCAACTTTCGATCTGTAATGTCCTGGAGATACCCGTGCCATAATAAACTATCTTCCAGGCTTTCGGGAACAGCCTCGCCATTTAGCCAGCGAATCTCGCCTGAATCGCTCACGACACGATAATCCAGGCTCCACTTTTCAAGTGTTTCTTTCGAATAGGCAATCGAATCACTGAATCTTATTACATCGTCCGGATGCACTTTTTGGAAAAGTTGTGTACGATCACTGACTGTATACCCGTTCGTAAGATGATAGGAGCTCAGATTTTCTTTTGAGACGTAAGGAAAAGACATGGTCCCATCAGCAAAAACCTGGAACTGGAACAATGTTCCCGGAATTTGAGCCGAAAGTTTTCGAAGCAACACGGCATTTTTCTGACTTAGCTCTTCTGCCTTTTTCAACTCATCGATATCCTGAATTATACCGAAAACCCTTATGGTTTTTCCATTTTTACGATCCGCCTTTGCAATGATTCGTACCCAGATATCCTCTTTTGTCTCCGTCACGATCACAGCTTCCAGATTCATTGGTGTTCCATGTTCCAGACAAGCCTGGAAAGCTGCCACTACCTTTTCGCGGATAACATCGTTTTTATAAAAACTTAATCCTATTTCAACGGTCGCAACAAAATCCTGCGGAACCTTATGAATTTCTTTTGTTAATGCCGACCAAACCAATAACTCAGTTTCTACATCATATTCCCAGGCGCCGATCTTCGCAACCTTGCTGGTTTGCTCCAACAGCTCCTTCGTATGTTTTAGCTCTTCGTGGGCCTGCTTAAAAACCGTGATGTCCCGCATAACGGCAATGAAATTGGTACATTTACCACGTTCATTAAAGACTGGATTGATATTAAGATCGATCCAGTATTTGACTCCCGACTTGCTGTAATTCAGTATGGTTTCATGAACCGGAAGCCCTTCTGCAATGGCCTTAGCCAAACGTTGTTTTGTTTCCTGACTCGTCTCCGGCCCCTGAACCAGCTCAGATGGTTTTTTTCCTGTAACTTCACTCAGTTTATATTCCGACCTCTTTTCAAAAGCTTCGTTAACCCAGGTAATAAGGCCGTTCGCATCTGAAATTATAATCATTTCCGTTGTCTTGGAAGCGACCAGGGCCAATTCTTTTAATTTCTCTTCATCCAGTTTTCTTTGGGTAATATCATGACTGGTAAGCACAATTTCACCATTTGTAGGATCTAGGCTTGCCTGGGTATTACTCCAAAACCAATTTCCATTTTTATGACGAATGCGATGTTCAACCTGAGGTGCCGAAGTTTGATTTTCGACTGTCGATCTCAAAGCCACAAAACAGCGATCAATATCTTCGGGATGTACAAATTCGGTAAAACTATGCCCTATCGTCTCGCAAATTTCATAACCATACAACTTCGTCCAGCTTGGTGATGTATAGGTAAATATTCCCTCCGGATTAATGATAAAGAGGACATCAGTCATATTGGAAACAAGAGCTGAAAAATCTCTTTCCATTTTGATCTTCCTGGTTACGTCATAACCAACACTCAATATTTCAGTTACGTAACCTTTATCATCAAGAATTCCGGTGAACTCCCATTCACTTGCCTTAATTTTTTTGTCTTTGGTATACTTATGGAGAATAATTTTATGAGGCTCCCCTGGATTTGCGAAGCAAAACCTTCCTACTTCAAAACACTTTTGATGATCTTCTTCTACGATTGTAGCTGTCGCACTGGTACCTAAAATTTCTTCCCGACTCACTCCGAAAGCTTTGCAAAAGTATTCGTTGACATACGTATACTTACCTTCCCAGTTGATCCTTGTGATGTAAATTGATTGATTATTCAATACGGACTGGTAAAAACGCGCCTGTTCACTGGCGTCTACATCCTCCTCGCCTTCGTTTGGAATAATTGTCGCAGCGCATACAAAGCGAATCGGCTTGCCTTGCTCGTCATGAATACACTTCATTTGACAGCGCATCCAGATCGTAAATTGATTTTTATGGACAAATCGAATCACTTTTTCAAAAACTGATTCAAAAATACCACAATACAAGAAAGCACTTTCAGCTAACTCATCGATATCTGACTGATAGGCAATGGTTTGTAGATTATTTTTAAAAAGAGGAATATCCTGAGCATTGTAACCCAGACTGTTCCACAATTTAGGATTAGCCCATTGATTAGCAGGTTTTTCCAAATCCCAATACCAGAAGCCATCCAGACCAAATTGCTGGATGAAATCAAATATATCCTCACGTCTGCTAATTAAATTGTAAAATTCCTTCTTTAAGTAGTCCATCGTTGAGCTTACCTTTCCTGATTATCAACTGGTAATCTATAAAATACAAAAATCACCATTCTTCAAAATATTTCATTTTCCGTTTTCAGGAATAAGCCGAAATTCGCGATTATATCCCGAAAATAGTACATTTATTACCATACTTTCAAATTAAGTTCACGTTTGAAAATCGAATCAGGTATAAGACAATACTGACAGACAAAAACATGTAAAAAAACAAAAAAGGCAACCCGTATTGCGAGCAACCTTTCTACACCTGACACTTAGTTTTGATTTTTATCTCAAAAATTACCGGGGAAATTCTTTGTAAATTTCTTCTGCACCTGATGGCCGGGAAGATTTATCTGCATGTTTAAATTTCAGCTCAAATTTGTCCTTGAAAAGACCATGGCGTCCCAACCATGTCCGCCGCCAATCTGGTAAAGATCTGGTTTCCTTTTCATGACGAAAATATTTTTAATATTAGTTTTTTAAAACTAAAAGGATTGTCTTTGCTGCCACGACTACGACCGCGATATACTCGCCACTCTAAAATCTCTGTTTGAAACTGCTGTACTCCTTCTCGCTCACGTTTCTGATATTATCGGCGAAGGCCATTCCGTGCGGGGACTAAAAACCTCTCTCTTGCGGCCCGAAGCCAGCTCCGAACCGAGTAAACCCGCTATGCCGTGCTGCGGAAAAACTGTACCGGGCTCACCGAACACAAGGAAAAATCGAGAAAATGAAGTATGTAAAACGAGACAAAAAAGAGCAACACACCAACACCAACCTGAACCAAAGTTGGCCTTGACATCTCCTAAGTCGGCCTTTTATGATTTAAATTATGAAATGATAGACGCAAAAGTTTTTACGCAAAAAAATGAAAATTATTCATAAAACTTTCATTATCCCTTATCCTTCCATTGTCCGCAGCGCTTCTTCCATTCCTCACGAATTTTCTCTCGCTCCTCTGAACTTCTCTGCCATTTTTCCCGGAAGCCCATCCCAGGACCATCATGGCGCTTGGCAAAACCAAAGCCACCAAAAAGTATTTTACAAAGCACGAGCAAACCGGCAGATTGCCAGAAAGTAATAGATTTTACACCCAGCAGTTCAGGGAGAATTGCATTCCACAGAAGCATCACAACACCGCTTACCAGACAAATGATAAGCGGAACAATCAGCAAAAATTTGGCCTTGTTTTTTCTAAAATCTTTGGGACCGTCGTACATCTTTTATAGTTTCTTTAATTAAAAAATTCATCATACAAGCGCTTCATCCGCTTCCTTAAATGTTTCACTGCATATCCTTTACGCGAAATAATTGTTTTTAAATTTTCATTCGTACGGTTTGCAATATCCTGCAAAGTAAGGTCTTCCAATTCATTCCACACAAATACCTGACGCTGATTTTCCGGTAATTCTTCCAGTGCCAAAAACAATTCTTTCCAAAATGCCTCTCTTATATATTCAGTTTCGGGCGTATAATTATCGGCGAGAAGAATTTCACCCATATTAAACCCGTCATCGTCGTCTTCATAATTGAAATCTTCAATTAACTCGGGTGTTTTTTTTCGATATTTATCAATGATTTTGTTTCGCGCAACCTGGTGTAACCAGCCGCTCATCTGATCAATTTCGTCAATATTGATCACGTTGCTTAACTGATACCAAACGTCCTGTAAAATATCTTCCGCATCTTCCTCCGAACGTACCTTATTGCGGATAAAACCAAAGAGACGTTTTCCGTATTCCTTGATTGTATCCCCAATTGTATTTCCGGTGTCTGTTGTCATTCCTTGGCTAAGCATTTCCCAATTTTTTCAGGAAGACGGATGATTTTTGATATTACTTTAAAAGTTTTGATTTTTTTTAATAAAGTTACGAGAGATTATTAAAGGGGGTACGTTCGGCACTATACGAAATAGCCATCATAAAGCTTACAGCAAAAGGCTATTTTTCGTAATATTTCCAGTTTGAAAACCGGATCTCAAAATTTGGGAAAACGTTTGTCGAGCTTCCTGTCCGACGGTTTTTTTTACCGTTGGACAGGTAATAAACAGAACAGAGAAATCTTGAAAATCAAAAGACCAGCCTTATCTAAAATTTCTATCAGAACAATAAAGCATCAACCCTGTGCGACTGTACAATATTATCACAAGGCGACCAGGAAAAAATTGTAAACCGTCCGTCCTGAGAAGCAACCAGAGCGAGACTATCGCGCTGATCGTAAACAAATTGCGCGGCGGACAAATGCCGTGTACCGCCATTTTGAACCGGATGAACGACCGAAGCCACATTTCCAACAATCGGCTCAGTAACCATGATTTTATCCACCCTCGACGAAAACCCTGAACGACCGATTTTTACGCCAAAGGCCAGTAATTCAAATCGGTCATTAATAATCGTAGCGCCGTCAACGGCAGTCAGGCCAGCAACATGGTTAACGGCGCTGGTAATTTTATTCAGCCAAACGGGATGTTCCGCTTCAGTTTCATGTTTTTTATAAAGGTCCGCGAGTTCCGTGTAAGTCGGCGTAACAGAATAAGAAATCGGGTGAATTATTGAATCGCGCCACGTTTCCTTACCCGAAGGAACGACCAGTAAAGTGCCACCGCGTTTATGATCGCGCATTGAAACGGCCAACTGCACCATTACATTCAATGAATCGTTCCAAAGCGATGATGAATTAAAACCGATCAATGACGTTACCAAATTCGGACAATCAGGAATTTTCCCGCTGATATCATCCACAATTTTTATCTGATCACCCTTAAGAACTGCCACATTGACAAACTTGCCGAAACCATCGATCCGGCGGTGTTTGATTACCAGCATTCCGGGTTCAATTACTTCAAGAACAAAACATAAATTGGGAATAACACGGGTGGTTCCCCAAATATATAACTCACCATTTTCAATCCAAATACCCAGATGTATTCCCGAACGCTCCACAGCGGGCGCGAGCTTGGTCAGAATGGCCGGCGAAAAATTCAGTCTTTTTTCAAAAATCAGGGGCTGCCCAGAACGTTCCGGCGGCAGAAAAGCCAGGGAAACAGAAGGAGAATGCCCCTCTTCCCGACGCAAACTTGCCCAAAAAGTAGTATCAATGATTGCCTCAATCACTTCTGCACTTGGCCGTGGTGCAAAATCATCCACATTATGTTGTTTCGCAGATTCGTGATGGTAAAGAAAATGTTCCTCCACTGTCTTTGCTACCGACTGGGCAGCCTGATATGTCGTCGATGCGGAGATCATACTACTCATTTTCACTTCTTCATTTAAAATATCAGCCATGAGATTGATAGGCAACTTACAAGTTAAAACTTTAGGAAACTACATAGGAAACGAAGGTTACACAAAGAAAATTCCAGCCTGATTAAATTTAAAACATACTTCATTAGTACCTCAAAATCGAATATTATAAATTTTAATGGATTATGTTTTGAATATAATTCTGAATTTAAATAAATTTACAGAACAATGAACGGAATAGATATTATACTTGACAAAGTGGATTTGAGCATCCTTCGGCTGATGCAGGAAAATGCACGCATTTCAAATGCAGATTTGGCACGTGAGCTGGAGATGGCCCCCTCGGCGGTTCTGGAAAGAGTGAAAAAACTCGAACAGAAAAGCGTGATTCTGCAATATACCACCCGAATTAACCCCGGAGCATTACAACAAAATCTGGTGGCGTTTATTTCAATGAAGGCTGCGGATGGTCTTGGAAGTAATAATGCAGCGATCGAACTTGCTAAAATTCCGGAAGTGCAGGAAGTTCATTGTATTGCAGGTGACGACTGTTATCTGATCAAAGTCAGAACAAGTGACTCTTCAACGTTGATGGACCTGATGAGAAATTCATTCAGTAAGATCCCTAATATTCTGTCTACCAGAACAACGATCGTTCTGGAAACTGTGAAAGAACAACAACAACTGGTAATACCCGAAAAATAGTACTCATGGAATCTAACCAAAACAAAAATGCCTCGACCGCCATGGTGGTTCTGGCTTTCGCAACGGTTTATATCGTTTGGGGGTCCACTTATTTCTTCATTCAAAAAGCACTTACGGGCTTCCCGCCGTTTCTGATCGGTGTTCTACGATTTATTGCCGCAGGTTTGCTAATGATGGCCTGGTGTGCAATAAAAGGTGAGAAAATTTTTGATTTCCCCAGTATCAAGACTGCGGCAGTCACGGGTTTGCTTTTGCTTTTTGTTGGAAATGGCGTTGTTATATGGGTTGAACAGACACTGCCAAGCGCTATGGTCGCCATTATGATCTCATCTTCCCCAATCTGGTTTATCCTTCTTGACAAACCAAAATGGAAAGAAAACCTGAACAACAGATCAACCATTATAGGGCTTTTAATTGGTTTCGTGGGAGTCATATTGTTATTGAGCGAACATCTGATCGCCGCATTTTCGTCCATACAAAACGGATCTGAGCTGATCGGTTTATCGATGCTCGTTATCGGGACAATTTCCTGGGCCGGCGGTTCATTGTATTCAAAATATAACACAACAGGTGGCTCCTCGATGGTAAATACTTCCTGGCAAATGCTGATCGCAGGCGTTGCATTCATACCCGGAAGTCTGATTCAGGGGGAATTCTCAATAATTCAGTGGAACAATATACCGACAGCGACATGGCTGTCAGTCATTTATTTAATTTTCTTCGGATCAATTGCAGCATATAGCGCCTACGTTTGGCTGCTTAAAGTTCAGCCTTCAACAAAAGTGAGTACCTATGCGTACGTGAACCCGGTCATCGCTGTTTTACTAGGGATATTTTTTGCAAAAGAGACCATATCTTCCATTCAAATAATCGGCCTGATCGTCATTTTAGGAAGTGTTGTTTTGATTAATCTGGATAAATACAGAAAAGAAGCGAAAGCTTTGCGGACCGCCGGGGTATAATTGATTAATGTTTCTTTATAAGTTTCGAAGGTGAAAATTAGATTCGCAAAATTGCGGATCTATTTTTTTTATAATTTTAATATATAATTTAACTTTATATTTTATTGTTTTTTATATTAGCTTAAATGTTATATTACCAGTAATCAAGATGATACAAAATTACATCAAGGTTTCCTTCCGTTCTCTCTATAAGAATAAACTGTCGACGTTAACCAATATCGTCGGACTTTCTGTAAGTATGGTCATCGGTGTACTGCTGTTTGCCATGGTGAAAACAAACTGGGAAACAGATCATTTTCATCGTCATATTGCGAGAACATTCCGGATACTCACTTCCGTTAAGGGGAAAGAAAATACACTTTGGGCAACCTCCCCGCCAACGATTGTCCAAAATATTTCAAAGCTGAGTTTTGTCGAGAAAACCATACTTGTGAGGCACGGAGGCCTGATGAATGTCTCAACAGAAAAAGGCGCTGTTTCTGCTTCCGTGACATTTTCGGAGCCTGCCTTCTTTGAAATTTTTGGTTTCGAATTGCTAAGCGGAGATTCCCGAAAAACGCTGGATGATCCAAATTCAGTTTTGATAAGCGAAGAGATGTCGGAAAAACTTTTTGATACTCAAAATGCGCTGGGGAGAGCAATAAAATTTGACGGTTGGGGAAATTTTTTAGTAGGTGGAATAATCAAGAAACCGTTATTTAAAACTCATTTACCCGTCGAAGTAATGTTTTCTTTGAAAGCAGCGACGGCGCTGGAAAATAGAAATCTGATACAAAAACTCTCGACCAGCGAAGATTATAAAAGTGTTTCACTTTACGTACTGACCAAAGCTTCTAAAGATGTCGAAAAGTTAAATAATGCTCTTAAAAATCTATCTGTCGAAAGTCGAAACGGCGGAGAGAAATACATTTTCTCTGCTCAGAATATTGAAGAAATAACACCATGGAATCCAGCTGTAAAAAATGATCTCCATGCAGGTATGCATCAGCAAGCTATGAATATGTGGATTTTTCTCGCTTTGGGACTAACCTTACTGGCGGCCTTTAATTACACAGGCTTGTCCGTAGCGAGAATTCTTTCGAGAGCCAAAGAAGTTGGAATAAGAAAAACAAACGGTGCACGGCAGAAACAGATATTTTCGCAGTTTATCGTTGAGGCTATCGTGATTTCATTTTTAGCGCTGATCATTGCCTATCTTGGAATTTTTTCCATTCGTCAAGCCGGAGGATTTAGCATAGGTGCAGATTTGAACATTAAACCTGATCTGTATTTTATTCCAATACTATTCCTATATGCCGTTATCACGGGTTTTGTGGCTGGAATTATTCCGGCTTTCTTCCTTGCCAGATTCAAACCGGTTGATGTTTTAAAAAATCTAAAAACAATACGTTTGGTAACGAGGATCAACTTTTATAAAGCTATCATCGTCATTCAATTCTCTGTTACTGTTATGCTCATGATCTTCTTCGTTATACTGAAAGATAGCATGGGCAAGCAGCACGATCTTCTTTTGAGTAATCTGCCGGAAAATATTATTATTGTTGAATTAAAAAACAGGAAGGCGACTATTATTAAATCAGAAATTGAAAGACTTGGACAAGTTGAAAAAATCGCTTTATCAAATTGTCTTCCATTCAGTAACCCTTCTGAAAAATGCACGTTAAAACTCACGTCGCCGGAAAGAGAAACAGTGGTTTATTCTGCTTTTGTCGACCAGAATTTCCTCGAAATTTTCAACTTAAAATTAAAAGCCGGCAGTAATTTCCCTGGAAAAGCCGTAGAAAAAGACGCGCATTATGCGCTCGTTAATACATCGGCAGCCCGTTTGATCAAACAGAAAAACGGTCGGGAAAATGACCTTATCGGAGAAATCATTGCAGTCGATTCGACACATATCCAGATCATTGGAATTCTTGCCGAAAATGAATTTGACTCTGAATTTACGGTTCCTACGATCTATCGGTATAACGATTCGAACGCGAATTTTCTCGCAATCAAAAGTCATCCCGCTTCTTCAGACAACATCCGGTTATTAAAAAAAATCTGGCAGAAAACATTCCCTGATTTCAGTCCGGCAATTTACAATTACAGAGAAAATGCAATCTCAGAATCGAAGGCTGGCGAGGCTGAATTCAGTTTACCTTTTGGCGTTTTGTGCAGTGTAGTTATGCTCGTTGCATGCCTTGGAGTTCTGGGCATGGCGAATTACGCTGTACAATCCGGTAAGCTTCCGATCAGTATTCGAAAAACCTTTGGAGCGAATAATCAACAAATTTTGGCATCGGTGACCAAGCCATTTTTAAAACTTTTGCTGCTGTCAGGAGTCTTCGGAATTCCATTGGGCTGGTTCTGCGGAAATCTACTAAAAACACGCTTCGGCTCTCATGTAGATTTAAGTTTTTACAACCTATTAATCGGATTCGGCATTGTCCTGGTGGTTGGAACAGCTGTTGTCGTTTCCCAGACGTTTAGGATAATATATATCAATCCGGCGAAAATTATACGTGGCGAGTGAATAGAAATTATCTGTTATTCCGGGATGCGCAAAGCAACTACGACGGAGCCAAAAATAGTTTAGTCTGATTTTAAGGTCCCGATTGAATGTCCATGAAAATAAGCAGAAGCCAGAAGAAAAAACCAATATATTGGATCAATTAAACATTTTCCTTTGATATATGACCAAGTCTTGGGGAAGTATGAATAACTCGACTATTTCACAATACTTGTTCCGGCATTAAAAACTCCGGTCGCCGATGCACGCTCTTTTGCGGAAGGCATTCTGCAATCGTTTTCAACATCGCCGGATAACTCTCTGCCGAGACCAACACGGGCAACAGCAAAGCGAATTCACTTCTTACCGAGGCGCGCAGGATGCCTGCGATATTCCAAAAAAATGATCTTTATGGTATAGCCAGATTTAGTGACGATTTTATTATGATACTGCGTTGATTTTTAATCTTTAAAAGAAGACCAGAAATGAAATTATAAGATGAAATTAGTAAATCGATAATCGTAAATGACCCGCAGCAAACGGAAATTCTAGTTAAACGCTTTCAGCTTTTCGGCAAATTGCCCGAAAAATGCTTTCAGACCCCTCCAATCTTTTTCCTGAATCATCTTTTTATCAAAAAGCTGGCTACCAATACCCAATCCGTCTGCACCGGCTTTTAAAAACTGGTCCATATTGTCAAGATTTATCCCCCCTGTCGGCAACACTTTCATTTTATTTAAAGGTGCCTTCAAATCTTTGATATAGTCTGGTCCGAGAGAAGTTGCCGGGTAAATCTTAACCATTGCTGCGCCGTAGGTCCATGCGTTATAAAGCTCCGTGGGTGTAAACCCGCCAGGAAAAATCGGAATTCCATTTTTTGCGCAATACTTGATGATCTTTTTATTGATCACCGGCGTCACAATAAACTGAGCTCCCGCATCCAGCGCATTTTCTAAATCTTCTTTTGTACAAACCGTCCCCGCGCCTATATTCAACCCCTCGCTCTCATTTTCCAGCGCATACCGGATCATCTCTTCTGCTCCGGGCGTGTTCATCGTTATTTCAATCGTCGTTAGACCAGCTTCGCGGTATATCGGCAAAATCTTTTTCACATCTTCCAGCGAAAGATTTCTGATGATACCTACAATCGGTGCTTTTTTAAACAATTCCTGTGAAAAAGAATTTTTACTCATGATTTATATTTTATTCATTTTTAATGTCTGACTTTAATAATTCCTTACTTGCTCTGCTACTGTCGTTTTATCAACTAAATCTCCTAAACCGTTTTAATTTCTTTACGAGATTTAAGTCTTATTACTAATTTATTTAGCTCATATAAACTATTTCCGCTGCAATAACCAGGCTTTTATTTTGCGCAATTACCTGGTAAATTAACTCATTTCCAATCTTTATTCCACGCAAATGGTTGGGAGGACAAGTAAAATAGAAGTTTTATAATGAAAAAATATTTCATTACGTATTTATTCAAAATAATACCTAGCTCATTGTCTTTCAGTGTATTCTGGCACTAAACCCAAAAGTTACTTTAACAAGAGCCAAACAAAGGTCCGGCGTTTTTATTTATCGTCTTTTGCGAAAAATTCATAATTGATTGTCCATTTGATCTCTTTTCCCTGCTCAACATTCAGCTTGATATACGGTTCCGGACATGCAGTTGTTGAACAGGCTCAGTATACCAGTTTTTCAATTGGCTGGTCGCTGGTAATTCTAACGCCGGCTCCCGTTTTTAAATTCTCGATTTTGAGATCATAATCTTTTGCTGACTGGCTTAGCCCTTGTATACCGGCGGTGAAAACGTTTTCCTTCTTTTCAAGATTTCGTGTAAAGAGCAATGATTTTTCCTGAACGTTAGCAATCGTACCAAACCCTTTCCCCTCAGCTGCTGCGTCAAATGAGAACGTTGTTTTGATACCGGGACCCGTTGGTTCATTGTCAATCATAAAAAAGTTATGATCATAAACACTCGCTGAAATAGCTTTTTTGCCGACATTTTTCAGACTGTGTTCTAAAACAAGCTCCGGCTTTCCCTTGGTAAGTCTTACGGTTTTATGATAGATGTACGAATAACCCGATTTGTCCGCCAGCTCCTGCGTAAATTCAACCACATCATTTTTCCTTTTCACCGTCCACTTGCCATTGTCAACCACCTCATAATTACGTGCAAACGAATAGGGCTTATCGTCTGGTTTTTTCAGTATCCCAACCCCGATTTTCACGAATTCTGATCCGGTTTGCACGTCATTATATTCCAGCGGCGTAAATTCCTCAACCGGACCACTGATTGCGTCGTGGAGTTTGGGATCATAGTTATCGAACCATTTTCCAAAAAATGTGTGTCCTTTATATTCAAGGCTTGGGATTACGCCGCCCCAGTCAAACCGTGTCCCCTGATAATAGCCATTGTTAACGTCGGGTAGGTATAATTTAGCCCTGATGATGCCATTGGTGATGTCAGCTTCCGGAAAATCAGCGGGTTTGAAA
Organism: Dyadobacter koreensis; assembly: GCF_900108855.1. Lineage (GTDB taxonomy): Bacteria > Bacteroidota > Bacteroidia > Cytophagales > Spirosomataceae > Dyadobacter > Dyadobacter koreensis. Next base: position 436,377 of record NZ_FNXY01000006.1, on the reverse strand, counting down.
ATGGCACTGCATAAGCTGATAACCAAACCCAGGAATATAAATTTCTGTTTCATTTTTTGCATTTTATTATTTTACCAATAAAAGTAAACAAATTATTCTCACGTGGATAAGGCGGATTAGACAACCTGAAAATTTATTGGTCATTCGGATAATCCCTGCCGTCGTATTCGAGCGAGACACTAATGAAGGTTAGAATTCCAATCGTATCAAATCCAATCAGCGGGTTACTTCACAAGGAAATTCGCAGGCACATTCATCCACAACTCTTCCGCAAATTGCGTTGGCGACAGTCTATCGGCAGATAATAATCCTTTTGCACCTATGGTCCATCCTTGTAAATGACCTGAATTAAGCGCATCGTAATCAACCTGATCAGGCCTGCCTGTACCACGCGGTTTTGCTTATCAGTAAATTGACAGTGCATATGCTTACCAAAATCCGCAAACGGAAAAAAATACTGAAATGAAGACGTTAGCTTCGATATTTCACTTTCGGTTATCAAATTATTTATCAAACTGTTTAGCCATAAAATATTAACTATTACAAGTTCAGGATCACGGATAAAGTTGCCCCTTCAACACTCCCAACCGGTAGGACCTATACGATGCGATCACAGCCCACCGGCAGACAATGCCGGACTTTTCCTCCCAGGTTTAAGCTTGGAAGGTTAAGACAGCGGGCATGAAAAAAGTGGCATGTTGTAAACCGGTGCACGCAAATTTCTTGTTTTAGTAATTTTCAATTAGCTGGCTGCTTCGGCTTTTCACTCTAAAAATTGACCAAAACAACAGCTGATCCCGTTGGCAAAGGTTTGATAAAATTTCTCCTTCACACAGGACATGTTTTAGGTTTAGGAATAGTGTTCAAGAAGTTCTTAATCGATTAAACCGAAAGATGCATGATCCAACCGCTATGTTGGTTTCAACATGGATGAGTCGCGTGCAATTAATGTTGCCTCCATCAGGATTTGCTTTACACCTTCTTCCGGGTTTTTAAGTTTTTTCAAAAGAAATTCCACTGCCGTCATTCCCAATAACTCCAGAGGCTGCTTCAGGTATGTTATCGGACAATAATACAGATCAAAAACCTCTGCCTGTCCGAAACTGACTATTCCCAGATCTGACGGCACTTTGAGCATCAATTCATTAATATATTTTAAACCATTGATAGCCAGACCATAGGTTGCAAAAATAATTGCATCCACCGGATCCTTTGAAGAAGTCATTTCATCAATGGCAATCTTTACTTCTGTTTCAATATTCTCAAACTGAACCTCTTTCAGCCAGTTATTTTTAAAAGTAAACTTGTGGTCTTGCAGTGCTTGTTTATATCCACGGATACGCTCCCGCATATGATACATATCCGTTTTGTAAGCGATGATTCCAATCCGCTCATATCCGCCTTTGGCCAGATGAACACCGGCATCATAGGAAGCTTTGTAATTATTCGTTGCTACAAAATCAGTCTGCAAATCGGGGAAATGCCTGTCAAGCAAAACAAACGGAATATTTCTCTCTTTCAGGTAATGAATATGAGGTTCAGAATGTTCGGATGATACAATGATGAATCCGTCAACTTGTCTGGTAATTAACACGTTTAACAAGTCCCAGGCTTTGTCAGCTTTCTCGTCAGAACTTCCTATAATGACTGTATATCCACTTTTTTTTGCCTCATCTTCGACAACACGTGCGATATTTGCAAAAAACGGGTTGGATATATCGGCAAGAATCAGACCAATCGTATGCGTCTTTCCGCTTCTCAGGCTTTTTGCCAGATGATTAGGTTGATAATTCAGCTCTCTGGCGATCTCTTTAATTTTTTGGGCGATCGCCTGCCCTACTCTGGTTTCCTTCTCTTTTCCATTCAAAACATAAGAAACCAATGCCGTAGACACCCCTGCTTTCAAAGCTATATCCTTTAAGGAAACCTTTTTAGCATTCATAAAAGTATAACTTTAAAAGCCTCTTGAAAGTAAGTTTTAATCGTTTAAACAAAAAAATGAAATGTACTATATTTTTTATATTTTTTCAAAGAATAACACCAAATAACTCGAAGCTCATTTTACATTTGTTGGGTACAGTTTAATAACTTACTGAATAACAAAACCGTTGACAGTCAGAATCTCGAAAAGTCGAACATCGCGCAGACCGTACGCCGGCATAGAATAAGCAATAAAATTCAAAAAAAAAGTATTGTTAATAACTGAACAGCAGGGTATTTAGTTACTCATTTTTATACATTTTTTAGAATAAACCAATAAATTGCCAGGCTGCATTTTATCGCTTATTTAAAGATTTTTATACGTTTATCTTTATTTCAGGAATGAAGTTTTTGATTGATTCGTTATTGCTAAAACGCTAACCATTTCCTATTTTGAAATTACCCGTATACCTTGATCACAGTGCCACAACACCAATGGATCCGAAAGTTCTGGAAGCAATGCTCCCCTACTTCCTGGAAAATTTCGGCAATGCGTCAAGTCGTTCACATGTATATGGCTGGACTGCGGAAGAAGCAGTAGATATCGCACGCGAGCAGGTTGCCGATCTTATCGGCGCGCATGCGACAGAAATCGTTTTCACGTCGGGTGCGACTGAGGCGGTCAATCTGGCAATCAAAGGGACCTTTGAAAATTACGCTGAAAAAGGAAATCACATTATTACCTGCGTGACCGAACATCGCGCTGTGCTTGACTGCTGTGAATGGATCGAGCGAAATGGTGGAAAAGTAACCTACCTTCCGGTTGACGAAGCCGGATTGATTGATTTGGATGCGTTAGAAAATGCAGTGACAGCGGAAACGATTCTAATTTCGATACTGTATGCAAACAACGAAATAGGTGTTATACAGCCGGTTGTCGATATTAGCCAAATCGCCAGAAAACACAATGTTCTGTTTTTCACGGATGCAACGCAAGCTGCAGGAAAAGTACCGATTGATGTTGAAGAAGATGGAATTGATATCCTTTCGTTGAGCGCCCACAAATTATACGGGCCTAAGGGAATTGGTGCCTTATACGTGCGCAGGAAAAATCCGAAGGTTTCAATCTCCTCCCAGATTCATGGGGGCGGCCATGAAAAAAATATGCGGAGCGGCACATTGAATGTTCCCGGAATTGTCGGATTCGGAAAGGCTTGCGAACTTTGCCTGGAAAATCTTAGTCAGGAGAACGAGGCTCTTACAAAACTTCGTGATCAGCTGGAAAGGGAATTACTCAAAATTGACGGGACAAAAATTAACGGAAGTATCAAAAATAGATTGCCACATATCACCAATATCGCATTCGAAAAAGTGAATGGAGATAATCTGCTTTTGGAAATATGTAAGGAAGTAGCAGTATCAAGAGGTTCTGCCTGCTCATCGGTTACTTCCAAACCAAGCCACGTTTTAAATGCGATGAAAATCTCCGATGAGCTTGCGCTTAGTTCTTTTCGATTCAGCCTTGGAAGATTCACCACACTTTCTGAAATTGAATATAGTTATAGTACGTTGTCCGAAATTGTCGAAAAACACAGGAATATTGTGAAACTTTCTGTTGTGAAAATATAAATGAAAGAGATCACCGATATTATCGCGGCCTACCAACAGGCACTTAGGGAAGGAAAGAGAATGGCGCTGGCGACTGTTGTTCACGTCGAGGGTTCGTCTTATCGCAGGCCGGGAGCCCGCATGCTGGTTACCGAAGACGGACAGCTGACGGGTGCGATCAGTGGCGGCTGTCTGGAAGGAGACGCGTTGCGAAAAGCGCTGCTGGCAATTTCTCAGCAAAGTAATAAGCTGGTCACTTATGATACGATGGACGATGATGACGATGCAAAATTCGGCGTTCAGTTAGGCTGCAATGGCATCGTTCATATATTATTCGAACCAATCGATCCGCTAAAAAAAAATCATCCCGTCGAACTCCTGATCAAGGCTACCAGGAAAAGAATTAATAGTGTTTTGATCACCTTGTTTTCGATGACTAATCGAACGAACCAGCCCGGAACAGGCATACTATTGATAAGCGATGAATCCGAAATTACTTCTGCTGATGACTTTTCAAAATACATCGGCACATTCACTGCTGATTCTGAAATAGCATTTGAAAACCAGGAATCTATTTTTAAAACCTATTATTTTTCGCAGCAAAAACTAACTGCATTTATAGAGTTCCTTAAACCTCCCGTATCGCTGGTAATCGTAGGCGCTGGAAATGATGCCATTCCACTAATGGGTATGGCAGCACTTTTAGGCTGGACGATTACAGTCGCAGACGGCCGGGCAAATCAGGCCACTATTGAACGCTTTCCTTTGGCGGACAGAATTCTGGTTGCGAAATCTTACGATGTTATTTCTCAGATAGATTGTGATCCCCAGACTGTCTTTGTGTTGATGACTCATAACTACAATTATGATCTTGGTGTTTTGAAACAGTTTATTTTTACCGATACTCCTGTTTATATCGGAAGTCTTGGACCAAAGAAAAAACTTGAAAAAATGTTTCAGGAATTGAGCGAAGAAGGAATTATTCTCACAGACGACCAGAAGACGAGAATTTATGGTCCGGTCGGCCTGGACATTGGAGCAGAAACATCCGAAGAAATCGCATTGTCGGTTCTTGCTGAAATAAAGGCAGTTTTAAATAGAAAAACAGGTACTTCACTGCGTTTGAAGAAAGACGTAATCCATAGCCGATCTGAAAAAAATTCAGCACCATCAAACGAAAAACGTGCTAAAAGAAAAGTTGTAGCAAATGTGGAAGATGAGGGTTCAAATGTATGTGGAATCGGGCCGATGTAGTTTAGATATAAAAGAAAAAGCACCCGGACAATGAACGAATCGAATTGCGGGTACTTTCTTAACTATTTCCAATAAAAACAAACCGGATATGCGACTGAGTGACTAAGTGTTCTTTCAATGCTATCGGTCGGTTAACTGAGCCGTACGCTATACAAGGGCTTCATAATCCGTCGACGCTTTCCGGGTTTATTTAACTGTGCCGACTCCGTGTTTCTCACTTTTGGAAGGAATGGATTCGTACTGTCCTGAAACTGCTCGAAGTCGTCATTTACATTAAAATTAGTCTCCTGAATGTGTTCTGCTGATGATTTCATGATTTTTAGTTTTTGATGATATTGTTTACTTTTAATAAAACCGTGCCTGATGAAGATGACCTAAAATCCATATTTCAATTTTGTGTCCATAAGTAAAATAATTACGATTTTTGACCATACGACGTAACATGCTCTTTGTACATTCCCAGTTCACCCGGGTGATTCCCACGGAAAATTCGCTGAATATCATATTAAAGAACACTCATTTTAAAGAGGATCTTCTGGCAGAGAAGCAAAAAATTTCCTTACATATCGATTATAGTAATCATGAACCGATTCTTTCTGTTGCATTTCAGGAGCCGTTTTATGATTTTCAGGAAAAGCTTACGTCGGGCGATTTTTTGAAAGAGCGAGGCGTGTGGTTAAAAAGCTACAATATTATGATCAGGTTAATTCTGGCAGATTCCGTTATCGGAGACGAGGTTTCCACAAGAACATTTGTTTTAAATTCTGAGGAAAGCAGTAAGCTCAAAGCTGTGCTGGAAAAGTAGAGTTACCAAAAAAGTCAGGCTACATAAGAGCTTTCTGTGCCAATAATCTTTTGTAATCTTCGGCAGTATCCATATCCACATTTCCTAATGGAAAATCAACGGTTGCAAGTCGATCTCTACTTTTAGCAATGATTTTTCTTGCCCCTATATCGCCCTTCAACTCCATCAATTCAGGAAAAATGCTTTCGTCAAATAAAACAGGAGTGCCAGCGATTTCAGAATAGGAACTTGCGACAATACTTTTACCCGATAAATCTTTTTCCCTTATCAAATTCTCCAACAGATCACTTGTAACAAAAGGCTGGTCGCATACCATAAAAATCGCTGATTTCAGGTCAGGCACTTCATTTTTCAAAACAGATAAGCCGCAACGTATTGAGGATGCCATTCCCTCTTCCCATTTGTCGTTGAAAACAATTTTCACGTCAGCATTTTTAATATTCGATTGAACCCGGACATTGTCGGCACCAATGATCACAAAAACCTGATCGGAGACTTTTTTTGCGGTTTGTATGATATGCAAAAGCAGGCTTTTACCCTTGAAAGGCAGCAGTTGCTTTGGCTGGCCTAATCTTGAAGATTGCCCGGCAGCAAGAATAACGATAGCTGTTTCTGTATCCATAACCTGGTGAATTTAAGGGTCGCTAAAGCTTTTAACTCAGGTATAATTGTACAAATATTAAGCCACAATTTCAATACTAACATTTTTCATACCCAAAAAACGAAAGGTTTCAGGTGATGCGTCGAAACACCTGCCTGAAACCTTCATTTGTATGCTGTCGTTACGAAATATTCTTAAAGGCCTCTTCCTCTGTGAATGGCTGATTACGTAGCCTTTTCTTCGTTGCCTTGTAAAAAGCATTGGCTGCCGCAGCGCCTGCCGGTGGCAAAGCTGGCTCTCCAAGTCCGGTCGGCGATATTCCGTTATTTACAAAATGTACATCGACTTCGGGAATTTCGCTCATCCTTATCAGCCTGAAACCATTAAAATTATTTTGGTCCGGAGCTCCGTCTTTAAATGTCATATTTCCATACATCGCGTGGCCAACTCCGTCGACAACGCCACCTCTGACCTGTTGAAGCGAACCGCTTTTATTGATAACAATACCACAATCGACGGCCGCAATAACATTTTTCAGAACCGGTTTTCCTTTTTCTACCACCACCTCGCCCACCTGAGCGACATAGGAACGGTGAGAAAAATACACGCTAAATCCCTGGTGAACACCTTTTTTCTTTCCCCAGTTACTTTTTTCAGCAGCCAGTTTTGTTACGGCCACCATACGGTCGATATCATACTTTATTTCTCCAACCGGAGATTTTTTCGCTTTTTCAAATAATTCCAGACGAAACTGGATCGGATCTTTTCCGGCAGCTTCCGCTACTTCATCCAGAAATGATTGCTCAGCGTAAGCAAGAAAATTGGTGATAGGCGCCCGCCACGGTCCTGTTGTGATCGGAGATTTATGTTCAACTGAATCGATTAACAGATTGTCTACCGCACCTGACGGGAAATTATCTTCTCGCGTTGGATTACCTGAATTCATCCCCACTCCTCTTAATTTATAACCAATCATCTGACCGGATTTATCCAGAGCCGCCTCGAACCTGTAACGCACTGCCGGACGGTACGTACCGCCAGTCATATCATCCTCGCGCGTCCAAATTACTTTTACCGGCGCCTTCACAAGTTTGGAGACGTGCGTTGCTTCGATTGCATAATCGGCGGACAATCTTCGTCCAAAACCTCCACCCTGCCGGGTGATTTCAACTGTTACTTTTTCTGGAGGAAATCCTGTTATTTTTGCCGCTTCATTACGTGCACGATCCGGAGTTTGGGTCGGACCTACCAATTCAACTCCGTCCTCGCGGACATGTGCAAAGAAGTTCATAGGCTCCAACGGGCTATGTGGCAAAAATGGACATTGATATTCTGCCGTTACAACCTTGAAAGCATTCTTAAAGGCCTCTTCGACATTCCCATTTTTTCTGCGAACAGTGGCTTCTCCATTTTCCAGCAACTGTTTGAAAATCCGGTTATGATCTGCAGAACTTTCAAGATCGAATTCTTTTTCGTATTCAATTTTTAGTGCCTCACGAGCTTTTTTAACCTGCCAGGTCGATTTGCCGACAACGGCAACACTATTTTCAAATGTCACAACATCGACAATTCCCGGCATTTTTTTGGCAGCAGCCGAATCCACGGATTTTAGTTTCAAACCAAAAGCCTTCGGGCGCTGAATCAATGCAAACAGCATCCCCTCCCGGTAGAAATCCAGACCAAATAGCGGTTTTCCGGTAATGATATTTTTATTATCGACATTGCGTACGCTCTGTCCGATCAATGTGAAATCTTTCTCCTGTTTTAATTTTATTTCTTTTGGGACAGCGATTTTTGATGCATCTTCGGCAAGCTCGCCATAGGTCAGCGACTTCCCGGAAGTTTTATGAAAAACCTTTCCTTTTTCCGTAGTAATTTCAGAAGCCGGAACATTCCAGCGTTTTGCAGCGGACTCAACCAGCAGATATCTGGCCGTAGCTCCGGCTTTGCGCAAACGCTCCCACGAATGTGGTACAGCCCCGCTCCCGCCCGTCACCTGGCGTTCGTATTTATTTGTATCCAGATTGGCCTGAACCGTTTTTACCAGAGTCCAGTCAGCATCCAATTCTTCGGCGACGATCATCGGAAACGCCGTTTTTATTCCTTGCCCGATCTCCGGATTTGGAGAAAAAATTGTAATAATATTGTCTGTACCAATGCTCAGAAAGCTATTAAAATTGACAGCACCGGCAGCAAGTGCCTCCGGATTCACAACAATTGGAAGTGTTGCCGCATTCGACCAGTTAAAACCTAAAAACAATCCTCCACCGGTTGCAGCAGCTATTTTTAGGAAATTTCTCCTTGATGTTTGTTCTATGCTCTGCATGTTTATTTAGTTTTGGATGCTGCCGATTTCACTGCTTCTTTTATACGGTGGTAAGTTCCACAACGGCAAAGATTACCGCTCATCGTTTCGACAATCTGGGCGTCGGTCGGTTTAGGATTTTTCTTTAAAAATGCAGCGGCTGTCATGATCTGCCCAGCCTGGCAATAACCACATTGTGCCACATCCACTTCCTCCCAGGCCTTTTGTACCGGATGATCGCCATTTTCAGACAAGCCTTCAATGGTTGTTACCTTTCCTTTGCCAACTGCCGAAACCGGCAAGACGCATGAACGAACCGCTTCTCCGTCGAGATGCACGGTGCAGGCACCGCACTGAGCAATTCCACATCCGAACTTGGTGCCCACAAGACCAAGATTGTCGCGCAGTACCCATAAAAGCGGAGTATCTTCCTCCACATCTGCTTCGTAGCTGCGGTTATTGATTTGCAATTTTAATAACGCCATGGTGAATTGTGTTTGTTATATCTATCAAAGTCATTTCAGACAAAAACTAATCTAAATGCGGAAGATTTTTTGAACCCAGGTATGATTCGGAAGAACAGGAAATTGAAAATCTAAGATACACAAAAAGTAAACAAAAAAACAGCGATTCCAGCGAATGAGAAGGGATATAGCTTCTTAACTATATCGGCTTTTTAGCTTCAAAACTCCTGCGGCCTTGGTATAACCTCCTTCGGCGCCGTCCACAAAATGGATGTGTGCCTTATCAGCATCCGGTACATAACACGACATTACGGATTCTTTGCTTACGAATAAGCCATATTTGATTTCACCTGCTTTTTCCAGCTCGTTCAACTCATTTTCCAGTGCAACCCTTTGTGCGCCGGTGCCAGAAATGACGGTATTTATCCTTCCGTCAATGACCAGTGTGTCGGAGAAATCAACGATACTGCTGAGGTAAGTCTTTCCTTCTTTTGTACTGAAATAGTACCAGCCAAACCAAGTCATGATAAAATTATACAGACCGTAAATAAAACGGATGTGTCCAAACTTCACCCTCATTTCCAGATCAAGCTTTGACATGGTCCCTTTCAATTTAAGCCGCGCAATAGAGATCGGCTGCCTCTTTTGAGACGTTCCGTAAATCTCATCCAGTAATTTTACAACCTTACCAAACACAATCCCTTGTTGTTGTTCGTTCATTGCAACCACAAGCAAACTGATTACTTCATCATAATTTTCTGGTGGCGCTATTCTATCCCACCGGCACTGCATCCCTTCAAGATCCAGGTTCTCTTCGTCAGATTTTATAATAGAAAGACGGTGATCTTCACCCTTTATTATTTTCTCTGCAAACATCAGCCCGTTGCCCAGAACAACAGGAATTGAAAAAGTGGCCGAGCTCTTGAATTTGCTCAGTTTAAGTTCATATCCTTGCTTGTAAACTTCGCTGACAGCTAGATACCCCACTCTCAGATCAATTTCAAAATTGTTGAAAGTATTTTCCTTGTGAATTATAAGAGACTGAATTACCGCATTCAATATAGAAGGTGGGATAATGCAGGTTGCCCCGTCGCCTCCGAAGAAAAAAGGTATGTTCAGATGATTTTTGTAGGCAATGTTAAGTACCGCAACAATACATCCTGTCGCAATCAGATTTACAGTTTCGTGTAAACCGCTTTGCACTGCAAGGGTAGAATTTTTTACATCCGTAACAACAATGAGCCAATCGTCCGGCACGCGGAAAAACAAATGATCAGCCCGAAGCAAGTCACTCAGCGAAATCTCATTCACAGGTAACCCCGAATAGAATTGTTCATTCAAAGCATTCATTGTCATGTATTCTGTCAGCTGATTTTAAGTCCAAATTACGAGAGTGGAAGTGATGTTCGATCGATATAACAAAGCAAAAAAATAACAAAAATGATGTTAAACAGGGTTACCAAAATCAATTCTCCCAGCATCCTGCAATAACATTTTTCTAAATTCCGAGGGACTAACACCTTTGTATTTTTTAAATAACTTATTCAGGTGGCTCTCATCGGTAAAACTCATTTCTGCTGCAATTTCGCCGATTCTCATTTCACTGTGAAGAAGCCTGTTTTCTACCATCTTAAGCTTATAATTGATCACATACTGCTGTAATGTTTCTCCGGTTTGCTTCTTGAAATATTTCCCAAGATAATGTTCAGAAACGCCAAAATGTCTGCTGATTAAGTCTGTCCTTATCTTTTCCGGTTCAAAGATATGCTGATGAATATAATGCAAGATATTAACCGCTCTTTCCTCTGTTCCTTCAAAAACCTGTTCAGGCATTATCTTGGCGATATTTCTGGCAACTATGATAATGAGCGTGTTGACCAACTGCTCAATCAGTTCCCGGTTATATAAATCCCGGTTCACATACTCCCGGAAGATACTGTCCACCATCGGTTTTACTAATGCTTTATCTCCCGGCTGCCGAAGTATACAGCCAGGCTGATGGTTGGCATTCTGAAGAATAAATTCAAGTTTTTGCACCCGCTCAGCAGCAAACGGCTGATGCGTTTTGGTATAACTGGATTTTATGTAATGATCGTTAAACCGGATAAAACAAAACTTAGTAGTCGTTGAAACGTCAAAAGAGTGGCAGTCTTCCGGAGTGATCAGAAACATGTGCCCGGCATGATAATTAAACGAACTTTTATTGATGCACTGTTTCCCGGTTCCGGATATAATGTATACCAGTTCAAAGAAATTATGTCTGTGCCCTTCTTTCGGACTCTGATCTATTTCTTTAAAAAGAATCTCAAAAGGCTGATATATATTTTCATTCATAGCAGACGCAATTTACTGATTAATGGCAAAATTATACTAGAAATTACAGTTAAGATCAGTATAATTTTGCATCAAAAAAATATAAAACATTTCAAAATTTATGAAAGCTTACGTGTTAAAAAGTCCCGGAGATGTAGAAAATCTGGTTTTATCAAACATAGAAAAACCTACCATCACTGAAAATGAAGTATTGGTTCAAGTTAAAGCGATCAGTATCAATCCTGTTGACGTGAAAACTCGGCAAGGAAAAGGTATGTATGGCCGCCTAAAGGAGGTGAATTCACTGATTCTGGGCTGGGATATTTCCGGAATTGTAGTAGAAACTGGTTCCGCAGTTACTGAATTTCTGATAGGAGACGAGGTTTTTGGTATGGTCAATTTTCCTGGTCATGGACAAGCCTACGCGGAATATATCGCCGCACCCGCTTCACATTTGGCGACCAAACCCGCAGACATCTCGCATGAAGAAGCTGCCGCTGCAACTTTGGCCGCTCTTACCGCTTTCCAGGCATTGACAACGCATGCAAAAGTTAAGGCAGGCGATAAAGTTTTAATTCATTCTGCAGCTGGTGGTGTAGGACATTTTGCGGTCCAGATGGCAAAACATATTGGCGCTTATGTAATCGGCACTTCCTCTGTCGAAAATAAGGACTTCGTTCTTTCACTTGGTGCTGATCAACATATTGATTATAAAGCTCAAAAATTTGAAGACGTTGTTAAAGACGCTGATTTTGTACTGGATACCATTGGTGGTGACAATATGGATCGATCTCTTGAAACGATCAAAGAAGGTGGAATATTGATTACAATTCCATCCGGCATGGCCGAGTCAATTACTGAAAAGGCTAAGGCAAAGGGTATCAATGGTTTTTTCTTTCTTGTAAGTTCTAATGGCGAAGATATGAGATCTGTTGCTGAACTTCTGTCAACCGGAATTGTGAAAGCGCACGTCTCGCAAACTTTTCCATTCGAAGAAATGGGAAAAGCTCATCTGCAAGTTGAAACAGGAAAAACCAAGGGAAAGGTTGTCGTTACTGTTTAGATGACTAATCAAAACTTCAGGGTAGGCGTTTACGCGCCCTGAAGTTTTCTGAATCCCAATATCATCTTTGAACGCAAAGGTTTCAGCGCAGAGACAACTCGCTGATCTTGTCAAATTCGGTATGCGGAGCCATTGCCCTTACAATTCCCTTTTTATCGACGAGAACAAAAAAAGGTGTTTCGGTTATTTTATATCGATGATTGAAACCGTAAGAATTTGGTACAGGAATGAATCCGCAATTCCGTTTTGGGATGAACTTCCTGCATTCTTCGTCTGTGTTGATGGTTGTTCCCAAAGAAACTATCTCGACACCTTTCTCTTCATTTTGCTGTATAAAATTGGAAATAATCTTAGTGCTTTCCCAGGTATACATTGGCTTTTCATACTTCACCCAAAATCCGAGAAGAATATATTTACCACGAAGTTTTTCAGAATCATAAGTCTTCCCGTCCAGACCTGTCATAATAAATGGCGGAAGCGGCTGCCCGATTTCCGGCATTCCGTCCTCGTCAACCGTCAGAGTAATACCCGTTTCAATTTCTGATTTTGTCTTCGGGATCAATGCGAAGGATGATGCTTTTCCAAACTTGTCAAAAACCGGCTGCGTACGGTATCTGCCCGGATTTTTTTTCAGTAAGTCGTCGTACGCATTATAACTGATACGTTTTCCGGTCGCTTGATTTATTATGACGGTTTCGTCGTTCATCACAAACTGCTGGTTCATTTTCCCCTTACTTCTCAATACCTGAGCCAGCGAAGACTGACTATTTTCAACACACAAAATGAACAGAAGGAATCCGATAAATCTGAAATTCATAGACAATTATTTTTGATATATAACTGACTTTCGTGCTTCAATATTTTAGTAAACGCGTCTTTTTTAGTCCGGAGAATATAAAAAAATGAAGAAAAAAAACTTGGCCGGTTCACAGCCAAGCTTCCCAATGGCAAAAAATAGTTATCGTGGCAGACTTCAGATTCTTGTGAAACCTGGTAGCCGAACCCATCCGTTTTTTATTCTACCACGGAATGACATCATCCAAATAAAAAAATCCACCTGTTGGTCCGTCAGCCGGAATTGTGGCCAGACGAACGCTGGTTTCAGCTCCGTCCTCAGGTGTAACAGGAGCCGAAGAACCTCCCAGTTCCGTCTGAACCCAACCCGGGTGTGCAGAATTTACTTTGATCGCTGTATCTTTTAATTCGTAAGCAAGATGTACCGTAAAAGCGTTCAGTGCTGTTTTTGAGGTATTATAAGCGAACATTTGAATCGGATATATTGGCGATGCAGGATCAGAATGATGTGACAGAGATCCCAGTCTGCTGGATACGTTTACAATCCGGCCGGCTTCTGACTTTCTGATCAGCGGCAAAAGTACCTGGGTACTGAAAACCTGCGCGAAAAAATTTGCCTCCAGTGTTCCTCGAAGTGTTTCTTCTGAAATTTCGGTGGTTGGATTCACATTGGACATCGAAGCAACGGGATCACCCTCCAATGAGACACCGGCATTGTTGACGAGTATATCCAGTTTTCCAAATTTACTTTCAAAATAATTATAAGCATTGGAATAATCCGCTTTATTGTTGACATCAAAAATAATAGAATCAGCCTCAATTCCATCTGCCTTTAATTTGGCAACCGCTTCTTTTCCAGCCGATTCATTTCTTGACCCGATGACAGGAAATATACCTAGCCTCCCTAATTTTTTAGCCGTTTCAAATCCAATTCCGCGATTGGCTCCGCTGATAAATGCTACTTTTTGTGTTGACATGACTTCGATTGTAGATATAAAATTAAATAGTGAATATTTTACTTACTAATAAGTAAGTAATGCTTACAAAAATTTTTACGGCTTTAAATCTTCTTTTAATTGATTTACGATGCCGTCGAAATGAGCATTTCCGATAAGACGAGCTTGTTGCAATCCTCCCGCCAATGCAGAAACGATAACTGCTGCTTTGTTCTCAGGCTCACCTTTGAAGTGAAAATTACCTTCCTTCCTACCCTTGTCGAGCAGTTCAACAAACCAACCTTTAACTAAAACCAGATATTCGGTAGCTGCCGTTTGCATCGATTCGGGCAATTCCTGGTAGTCGGAGGCACTGGCGCCGATCAAACATATCTTATTGTTACTCTCTAAATGTCTCCTGTAATTTTTAAAAAAAAGGTCCAGCTTTTCCCAGGAGCCTAGACCGGAAACATTGAAGATAACTTCCTCAAATGAGATGATCGCATCAGTCAGAATCTCTAATCCCAGACTTTCCTTGCTTGGAAAATGATAATGTACCGCAGCATTTTTAATACCGAGCTTGCACGAAATCTGATGATAACTTAACGAAGGATATCCAATCGATTTCATCAGGTCTGTTCCCAGTTCAACGATTTTCTCTTTAGTCTCCGTTCTTGCTTTCATTATCTTCTTAATTATTGACAAACCAAAATTACTTACTTATTAGTAAGTAAACAAATTTGGCTCAAGATTTTTTCTTTAATTCCCTGATCCCGTTAAATTTTGACACTTAAACAGCATTTCTAGCCACGGATACACAAATTTCACAAAAACATACGCAAACAATTTGTGAAAAATTCGTGCATTCGTGGCAAAAAAGTTTTCAGTAAAATTTAGGAATTGGATTCAACGTCGTGTTTCCGCGCTGGTGCCAGTATGGATAGATAGGTGGCACGTTACTCGCCTCGTCAAGTTTTCTGATCTGATCAGCTGTCAGATTCCAGCCAACAGAGCCGAGATTTTGTCTCAGCTGTTCCTCATTTCTGGCACCGATGACGATGTTAACAACGGTTGGGCGCTGCAAAAGCCAGTTTAACGCAACCTGCGCCACGGATTTCCCAGTCTCGCCAGCTACTTCTTCCATAGTATCGACAATATTATAAAGCAGCTCAAAATTCGTTTCCGGCCCTTGTGAGCCGCCCTGACTTAATCGGCTGTTCTCTGGTTTTGGTTGGTTTCTTTTGAATTTTCCGCTTAACAATCCTGCTGAAAGTGGACTCCAGACGATGGTTCCCACTTTTTGGTCAAGGCCGAGAGGCATCAATTCCCATTCAAATTCCCTGTTCAACAACGAGTAATAAGCCTGATGCCCAACATA
Source organism: Dyadobacter koreensis (assembly GCF_900108855.1). GTDB lineage: Bacteria > Bacteroidota > Bacteroidia > Cytophagales > Spirosomataceae > Dyadobacter > Dyadobacter koreensis. The sequence continues at coordinate 420,936 of NZ_FNXY01000006.1, read as the reverse complement.
TTTGGCCCAGCCATACCGTTCCGAAACCGACAACGATTTCATTAAATGCCAGCCAGAAAAATTAGAACAGGCTATATATTGCACTTTTCCACTTGTGACAAGATCGTCCAGCGCCCGGAGTGTCTCCTCCACAGGCGTGTTGCCATCGAAGCCATGCATGTGATAAATGTCAATATGATCCGTGTTTAAGCGACGCAAACTTTCTTCACAGGCCTGAATTAAATGAAAACGTGATGAGCCATAATCATTTGGCCCGTCACCGGTTGGAAATGTTGCTTTGGTAGAAATTAAAACCTGATTCCGCAGCCCTCCCAATGCTTTTCCAAGGATTTCCTCTGCTAATCCTTTGGAATAACCGTCAGCTGTATCGAAGAGATTTACGCCTTCTTCCAGACAAATATTTACAAGTCTCTTCGCTTCCTCCAGCTGGGTCTCGCCCCAAGCTTTAAAGAATTCAGTTCCACCGCCAAAAGTAGCAGTGCCAAAACTTAAAACCGGAACTTTAATACCGGAAGCACCTAATTGCCTGTATTCCATAAGTATCTAACTTTGTAGTGAAGAATGAAAATTATGCGTTGCCTGGCATAACTGTGTTAAAGCCCGCACAACGCTCTGTTTTAACAGAAAAGTGTGAAAGATAATTTCTGTTTAGGAAAAGATAGGAATTAAAATCGGTTTAAACAGGGGCTGTTTACCGGTTCTTTGAAGATCAGTAGTTTGGTAAAAATTTCTAACTTATAAACAAAGGCACAAGGTTAATGCCAAACCATGCTCACTTTTTACTTTTATACTCAAGAAACACTTCAATTCCGGCTTATTTCAATTCACTGCCAGCAAAAGCCAGACATTGCATGGCGGCAAGTCCCCACTGAGCGACAGCATTTGTTGACACACCTTCTGCTTCGTCAATTGGATTTAGTACCAAAGGTCCAGTAAGCTGAGTTACTTTCAAAACCGGCTTTTTGATACCCGCCTCTCCTCCATAAAATTCGCTCCAGGCTCTTGCCGCCAGCACCTTATCCTTTTTGCGCAGCGAAGCAAAAGCTGTCAAACGCGAATGACCCTGTTTCAAATTCAATTTAGTCAGACTTTCTCCCAAAACTGCCTTCTGTTCTTCTGGCGTCGCGTTGTATAATTCACAATACCGGACCCATGCTTTCTCAAATTCCGGAAGCTCAAAAGTTTGAATAAGCTCAGCACAGATTTCAGCGAGGCCGAAAACTGAACTTAAATGAGAAACAGATAATTGCTTTGGATCGGCAGATTCAAACTTTCCGGTATTCAAATCCATGGTGGAAACACCTGTGAAAAAGCCATGCGGCTGACCAGCGATGGTTTCCATACTGTTCAGGAGTTTGGTCTTCATTTTTTCATCACCTGTCCGCTCCCATTCCGTAAGCCATGCTGCCGAGAGAGCTCCCCAGTCAGTACCAAAAGAAATACTGGCAAGTTCTTCTTTTGAATCATTTTTTGGCGCCACTTGTCCAATCTTTCTGCCTGGAATAATTTCTCTTAAAGTACGGTCAGCGTGTATCTGCTCACGCATCAGGTCGCCAACGCGCTCATCTGCGGTAAGATAATAGTAAAAGCGGCGGTTCGCAGCTGTGCTGATTCGTAATTGTTTTGCACTGCACCCCCAATGCTGCACATTATGTCTTGAACCAAGCGGGCTAAACGGCCCGATGTGATGTACATCCACTTCTCCGGTATGCCGCGTCATTGCTTCCGCCATTCTGAAAACATCATTTTTTCCAGTTCGCAGAAAATAGTACCAGAGCCAGAGATCGGTTGATAATTCGGAATTGTCCCAGGCAAATCCGCCTACATCGTAGCGCCAAACGTGCCTGTCATCGTCGTAGGTGTGCATTACATCGCCAAAATTCCAGAACCCATACCAGCGTCTCTGATCAACTTGTTTTTGATAATAATCGAAGTAAAAATCCAGTTGCCTGTTAATCTTTTCCTCCAATGGATTTTTATTGGAAACCGCGCTGAACGCTCCTCCAAAAATTCCAACTTTGCTGTAATAATTCGCATCGCAGATAATCTGCGCCGGATTTTGTATTGCTGAGGCCAGGTTTGAAAGTTCCGCATTTGTTGGCGTTGCGGCTAGAATCTGGATAGATAATTCACTTGTTCGGGCTATCCCGACAGGCCGGCCAAATTCCGGTTCATAATCCTCGTAGGTGATTTCCAGAGCATCACGCTGCTTTTCATACGTATCCTGTCCCATTCCGTCATGGTAAAAACGAAGATCCATGGCAGCAGCTTTGGGAGCCCAGAGCCACATCGTCACCTCTGCAAGTTCTGTTTGAGCATCCCGTATATCCAGCTGTGCCGGATGACTTTGCCAGAAATTTCTTATTCCGAACGCAACACCACCCAAAGGAGATCCCAGATATCCCATACCGGAAGATCTACCGCCAAAAGCAGACTGGATCCATCCGTGCCCACCTTTCGTTCTTTTTTGAATTTCGAATGAATCGGGGGTTGGTTGAAAAAGCGTATAATCGCCAAACGCCGGGATGTAATTTAATCGTTTGGAGACAGTTGCCGGAAATGTTGATGCATCCTGAGTTGCCTTCCCACCAACCTGTGCATCAGACACGGCCTGTCCGGGATCGCGTCGCAAACCTGTCAGCCCACGTACTGCCTCGGAAAAAACGCCATGCTTTTCGCCCGTAAACCGCACGTGGCGATTGTATAGTTCATCTTGCAAAGGAACAGCAAAGCGAACTCCCAATCCGGCTATAAAATCCTTATTCTCATCTCCATCAAACACAATCGTGTGCATGATCCGGATGGCGTCGCTTCCTTCATAAAAATACAGCCGGATGACAAAAGGAAGTAGATTTTTCTTTCCGGTACTATGTTTTCCTTCAATCTTGACAACAGCCCTTACCGGCCCTTTTTGTTCAATCGCTACCGATTCAATCCTGCCGTCAAAAAGTTCTGAATTAACAGATTCTCCCGGTTCGTTCTCCGCCCTATCCTGTACCAATAAAACTAATTTTCCATGCTGCAGAGCTGGTTTCCCGTTTCTCGAAATAGAAGAAATTATGATATTTCCTGATTTGTTTAATTTACAGGAAATAATTCCGGTATCAATATCAATACTTTTACTTGTCTCATCGACTTTTATTTGTTTTGCGGAAGTAGGGGCCTTTCCAGGTTTGAGTGTAAGTCCTTCCGGTAAATTCGCATTCGCTCCAATCGCATGTGCAGTCCACTTCAAAGAGCCATCCGGCCATTGGGCGAGCGGCCAGCTTTGCAGCGAAATGCTTTTGCCATCTTTATTTTCTAAATTCAGGGAAACATCCTTTTTCAAAACACCTTTTGGCCAGGGAACGCCCCAAGTTGCTCCGCTTAGTTTTACCGGAGCTTCGGAATCCAGCCATTTCAACGCAACCGGTTCCGCTGCCGGTGTCTTGCTGATATCACTTTGTTTTGAAAACGAACCGGCCGCTGGAAAAGCGGCGGTTAACAACACTGCATTTTTCACGAATTTTCTGCGGCTGATCGAATTCTTGTGCTTCATCACTGAATATTTTACCTGAAAGTCAATTGGTCCGGTGCACTTTTGCGTATCAATATCCGTTCGTTTACAGACATTTAAGGTGCGAAAAGTATAATCGTCAATGTAAATCTAGGCAAGCGTCCTTTCAGAACTCTCCTGTTGTCTACTGTTAAGATAGATTGAAGTTGTCTTCTCCAATTAACTTTTATCGTTCACCTCAATTGGAAGCTTGTAGGTAGGATCTTCAAGGATGTTTACCGCGATAACTGAGTCAGCATTTTTAAGAAGCAGACGACAATCCTCGCTCAGATGTCGCAGCTGTAATTTCTTGTTTGCTTTTTTGTAACGCTCCGTCAATTTATTGAGCGCTTCGATCCCGCTCATGTCAGCTATCCTACTCTCTTTGAAATCAATAACAACATTTTCAGGATCATTGGCGATGTCAAATTTTTCGATAAAGGCCATTGTTGAGCCAAAAAATAACGGACCATAAATTTCATAGTGTTTTACACCATTTTCATCCTCATATTTCCTTGCTCTGATCCTTTTTGCGCTTTCCCACGCGAAAACAAGAGCGGAAATTATCACGCCGATCAGAACGGCGAGTGCCAGATTGTGAAGCCAGATCGTGATAAGTGCGACAAGAATTCCCACGAAAATATCTTTATTGGGCATTTTATTAATGATCTTAAAACTGCCCCATTCAAAAGTGCCGATCGCTACCATGATCATCACGCCCGTAAGCGCTGCCATAGGAATTTTCTCTATAAGTGGCGCACCAAAAAGAATAACAAGTAATATCGTACAAGCCGCGATAATACCGGATAATCTTGCCCTCGCTCCCGCAGAAATATTGACAAAAGTCTGCGCGATCATCGCACAGCCGCCCATTCCAAAAAAGAATCCATTTAAGATATTTGCGCTTCCCTGGGCGATACATTCACGATTTCCATTACCACGATTACCCACCAGTTCATCTACAAGATTTAAAGTCAATAAACTTTCCGTCAGGCCGACGCCGGCCATAATGAGGGCATAAGGGAAAATAATTTGTAGCGTTTGAAAATTTAAAGGTACAGCAGGAAAATGAAACGTGGGAAACCCACCGCTTACGGAAGCGATATCTCGTACCGTTTTTGTATCAATTTCAAAGCCAAGAACCAGACCAAACACAACAATAATGGCAACCAGAGAAGCTGGCACTGCTTTTGTCAGTTTCGGAAGAACCAAAACGATCGCAATTGTCAAGGCCACCAGACCTGCCATAATATACAGCGGCATTCCTGTCAGCCAGGAAGTCTGACCGTTCGAAATCGTTTTAAACTGTTCAAATTGCGACGTAAAAATAATCACTGCGAGCCCGTTCACAAAGCCGTACATAACGGGTTGCGGCACAAGACGTATAAATTTTCCAAGTTTGAAAACACCAACTAAAATTTGAAAAATTCCGGCCATTGCAACCGCTGCAAATACATGGTCAAGGCCGTGCGATTGCATGAGGGAAATCAGCACGATAACCGTTGCTCCTGCTCCGCCTGAAACCATTCCCGGTCGGCCACCAAAAAACGCTGTCACCAAACCCATAATAAACGCGGCATACAAGCCAGCCAGAGGAGGAAGTCCGGCCAGAATTGCGAAAGATAAGGATTCGGGCATCATTGTCATTGCGACCGTGAGACCTGCCAAAATCTCGTTTTTGTAATCTACTTTTTGTTTGAAATCGAATAAATTGAGGTAACCGGTCATTTTTGCAAAATAAAATTGTCTGCAAAACTAAAAATTAAGTCTGCATAGTTCTTAATTTTTCACAGAACTCGACGATTGATAGCAGTTCAATTTTTCAATTCAGGTTTTCGTTTCAGTAAAAAGAGGATATATCCAAAATCAAGCTTGTTATAAATTTCGAAGCCTGAGTTCTGATACCAAGGTACATTTTTCTCTGTCGATGTTTCGAGATAAACAGATCGATTCATTTGATGGGCATCTTCGATAATTTCAGCCAGCAATTTTTTTCCAAGACCCATATTTTGATTTTCCGGAGCAACGCCTATAAACCATAAATAATAGATACCAGAATCCGGATAATTTTTCGAGATCAATTTTTCACGCCCCAGAACCTTCGGAATGTTGGAAATGCCGGTTGACTTTAAAATCAGTTTAATATCAAGCAGAATCGATTTTAAACTTGTTTTTTTGCGATCTGGAAACGATACTAATGCACATGCGTTTCTGTCTTCTGATAAATAAATTTCACCGAAAAGAGTACAACAATCAAATGAATATGCCATCAGCGCCTCTATTCTTTTTCGTATGAATTTATCCTGTCTGACGATGTAATTCACACTCTTGTTTTCCAAAAAAGCACTGGTCAGAATGTTCACAACCAAATCTTTATCTGCCTCTGTTCCCTTGATCATAATTTAAAAATTCAATGAAACGAATACTTATGATACCTAATCTCAAATTTCTGATATTACAAACAAAAAAGCGTCTCGTTATAGAATCTATCCTTATCGGGCATGTTATTTGCTGGTTTGCCACATCTGTTAATTTAAAAATTGATATGAAGAAATTCATTGCATCAAAAGGATCAAAATGCCCGAGGCTATTCTACACCGCTTTATTTTTTTTGTTAGTTTTCTCCTGTGGATTATTATCAGCACAAAATAAAAACATCAAAGCGGATTCCACTGTTGTCATTCCCGACACCTTGCTTTTCCGGCTGGAAAAATATCAGGCGGCAATTACCGAAATGAATGGTGCGAACAAAAAAGGATATGATGGCGACAAAATAAGGCATGATCTAACGAAAATTCAGCTGAACGTGGCGCAGATCGATTCAGCGATGCAGGTTAACAAAACAATTCCGGATAATAAAAATCTTCTGAATTATCGTTTAATGCTAACTGACGCGCAGCTTAAAACGGCTTCCTGGCGCAAATCCTTGTCCAAATACAATTCCGAACTACAACGTATGTCCGAGGAGGTTATCCGATTCGGAAGAGATTCTCTACTGATTGTAGACAGCAGCGATACGACACAGCGAAAATTATATGCACAACAAATTGATGATCTAAGAGTTCGACTCCAAAATACGGGAAAAGTTACAGTTGCCAATCTGGATACCGTTAGCCGGCTTCTTGCAGATGTCTCGACTCTTTATTTTCAAACAATTGACTTACAAACCGTTGTCGATGATTACATCAGAGAATCTGGAAAAAACGTTTTAAGCAAAGAATATCGTTATCTCTGGAATGCACCGAAGACGAATAATTCTGATAATATTGGAAAACTTATAAAAACCTCATACTTCGGCCAGGATAAGATCTTGCGTTATTTTTTCAATTCGACCTGGGATAACAGGATTCTACTGCTCCTTGTTTGCGCAGCTTTTTTCTGGTGGGTATATATTAATTTTCGTCTGGCTTCTCAGCCGAAACTTTCAGCCAGCATCGGAGAATTACAGTTTAGTTACATCGCCAGAGTCCCGATCCTTTCGACACTGGTTGTTTTATTTAATCTGACGCCCCTTTTTGAGCCGGATTCTCCGTCTATTTACATTGAATTGAATCAGTTTCTGTTACTTGTTACACTCAGTATATTTTTGTTCCGGCGGTTACCTAAAACCCAGTTGCGCGTCTGGTTTACAATTTTAGGATTATATACCCTTGTCATTTTCACCAACGCATTTGTTAATGAAACACTTCTGTTAAGATCTTTACTGATCTTGCTGAATGCCCTATCGATATATTTTGGAATCTGGCTTTACAGAAAGATGCAGGAAGCAAACTTTCATAAAAAGTTCATAAAGCCGGTCGTTGTTATTTATGTAATTCTTAATTTATTGGCTGTGTTATTGAATATTTTCGGACGAATCAGTCTGGCTAAATCTTTCCATTTAACAGCGATCAGCGGGCTTGTGCAAATTTTAAGTCTCGCCGTTTTTGTTCAGATTGTCGCCGAAGCGATGGAATTGCAGATCAAAGTCAGTTCTTGTTCGGGAGGGATTTTTTCGAGGATTAATGTCGCAAGCAGCCGCGCAAAGTTTACTAAAATGCTGTCTTTTATATCGGTATTGCTTTGGATTCTGGTGTTCGCGATCAACCTGAACATCATTGACTCTATCGTCGACTTGTTACAGCAACTTCTTCTAAAACCACGGACTATCGGGAATATCACGTTCTCATTAGGGAATATACTATTTTTTGCGGTTATCATTTATTTATCCAATGTTCTTCAAAAGAACATCGGAATACTTTTCGGCGAATCGGACAGCAGCTTTGGCAGCACGGCGGTGGAAAAAAATTCAAAACTTGCGCTCGTTCGGCTCGTTATTATTGTAATCGGATTTCTTTTTGCGATAACCGCTTCCGGCGTTCCGCTCGACAAAATAACTGTTCTGCTTGGAGCGCTGGGAGTTGGTATCGGGCTCGGTCTGCAAAACATTATTAACAACTTTGTTTCAGGAATCATCCTGATTTTTGAGAAACCCTTCAACATCGGGGATTATATCGAATTGGCCGACAAAAAAGGAAAGGTGCTTGATATTGGAATCCGGTCGAGCAAAATGCTGACCTCGCAAGGTTCGCGGGTTATCATTCCAAATGGTGACCTACTGTCAGGAAGACTGACAAATTATACGCAGAAAAACGCTCAGCTTAAAAGCGAAATTCTGTTCAAAGTAAACGTTGAATCCGATCTTGACCTGGTAAAAAAACTGGTCACTGAAACGGTTGACAAGTCGGAGGATATTATTAAAAATGCTCCACGCCAGATTCTTTTTAATAGTATTGGTGCGGATAACGTCGAATTAAAAATTCTCGTCTGGGTAAAAAGTGTTTATGTGGAGGCTGGCTTCAAAAGTTATGTCCTGGAAACGCTTTATCGAAAGTTTAAAGAAAATAATATCAAGGTGATGTAATTTCACCTTGATCAATTTTCGGCATCAGAAACCATCATTTGTTTAAGTGAGGCCAATAAACCGTAAACCGTATCATTTACACGGTCGTTGTCCAGCTTCATTTCTTCAAGCTCGTTTTCAGCCACCGTTTTTTTCTTACGGTTAGACTCCGTTTTAACTAAAACAGACTTCTCCTGAATGGCGTCATTTTGTCTTTTTCCTAAACGTGTGATCGTCTGCGATTTGGCTATCCCTTCCAGCTCAGTTACCGAAACCTGATATTTATTATCCTGGCAGTTAATAGTCATCGTCAGACGTAGATATTCATAGGCGGCACTTTGGATGGGCGCATAAGTATTCAAGACTAATTTTCCAGAGGCCTTATCTTCAGTAACCACGGCATTTTCATAGTTACCAAATGTCTTCACGACCCATTTCTGAGCATTTTGGAAAAGAATATCTTTCGTCAGCTGAACTGAGCCAAGATCGGAATATACCGCGTTGCTTTTGCTATCCAATGGCAGAATACCTTCCTGCCCAAAACTGAAATGATTAACCGAAATTAGAAACAGAAAAGCAACAAAAATTCTTTTCACGCGCAAAAAGTTAATTGGATAAATAAAAACAGAACTTAGCAGGATTATGCCTCAGTCAGGGCATTGATCTTTTTAACAATGTCCTTCAAAACTATACTTTCGTGGGATGTATTAAAAATACACTCGCCGTTTTTAACGATCAGAACCTGCGGGGATTCATGTTTGATTTCAAAGGTTTTGGCGATAAGACTCGAAACCTCACGATCCTCAATCACGTCTACAATATGGAAAGGAATGCTGTAATCTGACTCCGACCCCGACTTCATATTTCTGAATGCCATGAGGCTGGTCATACAGCGAGGACTATGTTTATAAATCAGAGAATATTCGTTGGCATTGAAAAGTTCTTGAACGTCTGCTTCTGTCTTTAATGTTTTCCAGGTCATGCTAAAAAATTCTGATTACTGATTTGATTTGCAAAGTAACAACAAATAACTGCCGTTTGCAGTTTAAAAATGTTATAAATAAATCTGAAAACCGCTCTGAAAATCAATTAAAGCAGATTTTTTATGTACCGTTTTTATCTTTCCAGCTGACACTTCTGTCTTACCAAGTATTTCCGCCAAAAGATTCTCTTTAAGTATCGACACAAGAAATGGATAGTTGATAGTCAGCAGGTTCGGCTTGTTAATATTAATCCCAAGCGGGTTAAAAGCCCCTTAAAAAGGTGACAATTCATATCTGTCAGTCATAAATACGATACAGAAACAAAATTCATACCAAAATGAACAGAAGAGATGTCCTAAAAAGTGTTGCCCTTATGCTGGGAGGAACATTTTCCGCACCGACGTTGCTGGCGATGGATCACTGGCAAAATCCGGTCTCGGGGAGTTCTGCTGCTGATTTCGTCGTGACAGATAATCAGAAGCTTATCATTGCAGAAGTTGCGGAGCTGATCATACCAAAAACCGGCACGCCCGGCGCGAAGGATGCCGGCGTGCCTGCCTTCATTGTGATGATGTTGAAAGATTGTTACAAAACTCCCGAACATGTCAGCTTCCTGGAAGGTATCAGAAACCTGGAAAAGAAAGACTTTCTATCGTTAACAGTTTCACAAAAAACAGAAATGCTGAAACAAGTGGAAAATGACACAGTTGAACAGATGAAGGCATATCAGGTGCAGCAGACAAAAATGGGCGACAATGAAGATCGAGAGCAGATGGCTGCACAGGTAAAAGGCCTTCCCTATTGGCGCCTGATGAAAGAGCTCACAATGCTCGGCTATTTTACTTCCGAAGAAGGTTTAAAATCTTCTTTTGATTATGTTCCTATTCCTGGAAAACTGGAAATGATCAAACTGAAACCCAATCAAAAATCCTTCGCCTATTAATTTCCAGCATCACCATGAACTTAAATTTAAAAGCAGATAAAGCACATACATTTGACGCCATAGTTGTAGGGTCGGGAATGACAGGCGGCATGGCTGCCAAAGAACTCACAGAGCGTGGCTTACAGGTTCTGATGATCGAGCGGGGACGTGAGGTGAAACATATTGAAGATTATGATACAGCCATGAAAGGGCCATGGGAATTCGATCACCGTGGAAAAGTTTCGATCCAGTCCGCAGAAGAATACTGGGCGAACAGCCGTTTTGGGAGTTTGGCAAATGAAGAAACAGCTGAGTTTTTTACGGATGACAAGAAAAATCCCTATATAGAAAAACGTCCTTTTGACTGGATCAGAGCCTACCATACCGGTGGAAAATCGATGCATTGGGGACGGCAATCTTACCGGATGAATAAAAAAGATTTCGAAGCAAACGCAAAAGAAGGTATTGCGATCGACTGGCCAATCCGTTATGAAGACCTGGAAACCTGGTATGCACATGTTGAAAAATTTGTTGGAATCAGCGGACAGGCAGAGGGTTGGGAAGTGTTGCCGGACGGTCATTATTTGCCTGCAATGCCTATGAGCGCGCCCGAGGTTTATTTTAGGGACACGATGATGAAAAAACTCAATCGGCCTGTTACAGTCGGGCGGGTCGCAAATCTTACAAGACCGCAGCCCTGGCATACTGAACTGGGAAGAGCTTCGTGTCAATACCGCAGCAAATGTTCAAGAGGGTGCCCTTACGGAGGTTATTACAGTTCATTGTCCGGCTCGATTCCGGCAGCTCGGAAAACCCAAAAATTAACTGTACTGCATGATACAATCGCGACTGAAATCATCTATGATGAAAATACGAAAAAGGCCAAAGGAGTCCGGGTAATTAACCAGAATACGATGGCGGTCGAAGAGTTTTTTTCTAAAATTGTCTTTTTGAACGCTGGTTCAATGAATACCGCCGCTTTGCTTCTTAATTCCAAATCTTCACGTTTCCCGACAGGACTCGGCAATGACAGCGATCAGGTAGGACGTAACATTATGGATCACCACCTGGGCGTCGGCGCGAACGCAACGGTTGACGGATTTGAAAATGATTATATTTTTGGACAAAGGCCAAATGCACTTTACATTCCGCGTTTCAGAAACTGGGGAACTGATAAAAAAGACTTTCTTCGCGGATATGGTTATCAGGGAGGTGCGAGTAAAAGTGACTGGAAGCGCGGCATAACAATGAATGGTTTTGGCGCGAGTTTCAAAGAAGATATGACACGTCCCGGAACCTGGACCATGGGTTTTGGTGGTTTCGGAGAAATTTTGCCGGATCCTTCCAACCGGATGTTTTTAGATAAAGACAAAAAAGACAAATGGGGAATTCCAATGATTGTTTTTGACGCTGCTTTTGGCGAAAACGAGCTCGCTATGCGTAAAGATATGATGGCTTCTGCTATGGAAATGCTCGATGCAGCCGGGTTTAAAAACGTTTCAGGATTCAACCGTACGGACACACATCCGGGTTTGGGAATTCATGATATGGGAACGGCGAGGATGGGAAAAGATCCCAAAACGTCAGTTCTGAATAAATTCAACCAGATCCATGATTGTAAAAATGTATTTGTTACGGATGGCGCCGCAATGGTTTCTTCGTCCTGTGTAAACCCGTCGATAACGTACATGGCGATGACGGCCAGATCTGCGAATCATGCTGTCGAGGAATTGAAAAAACAGAATTTGTAAGATTACGTTTGTCAGTTATCAATAATAGCGGAGTCAGCGTTTGAAAACTGACTCCGTTACTTTACTGGATAATATCCAGCCTGTAACCAATGCCGTGGATTGCACTAATCTTGACGTTCGGATCATCTGCCAACATTTTTCTCAGACGGGAGACAAAAACATCAACACTTCTTCCAACGATGATCCCTTCGTCTTCCCATACTGATTTCAAAATGAAATCACGTTCTAAAACCTTGTTTTTATTATTCGCGAAAAGATGTAACAATTTGGCTTCCCGATATGTCAGATTGTGAATCCTGCCTTCGGAGATTAAAATAAGGCTGGTTATATCAAGCGAAGAATTGGCGAAATTTATTTTGTGATCTGTTTCGATATTCGACACGAAATCAACTACTTTTTCCTCCTTTTTTGCTCTTTTCCATACGATAAAGCCCAATCCTGCCAGTAAACTTCCAACTGGCAAAATCCACCAGTTAGTGCTTGCAGAGGCAGTTTTTATTTCAGGATAAAAAGTAACTTTCAGATTGTAACAATCAGCCTCCAATTTTCGTCCATTACATGGCACCCCCTCTTTTTGATTTAAATCCTGAAAATTATAACCCAGAACAATTGTGCTGTTTTCGCAACGAAACACTGAAACATCATAACCCCGGTCAATTCCATGAACTTTCAATGATTTTTGCAGTAAACCAGGGAGTTTGTCATAGTCAAAAAGTTTGTTAATTCTAACCACAAAAGTGCCGGCATCCTCCTGTTTAACCGGTGATATACCGGACGTAGAATCTCCGTTTTCAACAAGTAAAAGATGCGCTGTGCGGCGTAAAGCAAGATTTACTTTTTCAGAAAACCTGACAGACTCATTATTACCCGTCACTTTTTCCTGCGTGGAAAATATCAGAAAAATCATCCCCATTAAAGTGAATGTCGCCTTTGTGTTCAACCTGACACCTCTGAAACTCATCTTTTCGAAATTTTATAATAAACTTACCAAAATGCTGCGAATTAACATCCTCCCTTATTTCTGTTCAAAAATGGAAACCAGTTAAAAACCGGGAAAAGCATCGAATATCTCACATATATTACTTTTCTGCCCGAATTATCTGCTTTTCTGGCAGGTTCAATAATGATGTCGTCACCCACCTGCGCTGATCGTAGAATTTCGCTCAACTCAATACTACGGACTGAAAAATTATGTGCGTAGGCATTTACATCAACGATTTTTCCCGCTCGTTTTAGATATGCAAAAAACTGCAATTCAGTTTCAGAGCCATATTTAGAGTTGTGGTCAACCAGAGTCAGGCGTCCGTTTGTTACGTGAATAAATTCATTCGGCTCCGTCAACTTTCCATTCAGGCGCAATGACAAACGAGTTGTCGCACTATTTTTGGGTAAGGCGTCCGAAATCGAAATCGTCGATGTGTAAATCAGTATCATTAAGATTCTTGTGATTTGATTTTTCATGTTTCTGAATGTTGTTTTATAAAACGAGAATTTCATTATGCGGTAAAGCGTACTGTTCATCTGTGGTCATCAAAACAATAAAATCACCTTTTGTGCATTTTTTTAAAATGTTTTGAATACTTACCTGCCTGAAATCTTGTTTGGAAAATAGGGTCAACGTGTTTGTACGTTGATTACGTATTGCCACCTTAAACGATATTTTATCTACTGCCTTTGTTTCTGCAGATGTTATTTCCGCTGTGCAAACCGTAAGCATTCCTGTTGTATTTGCAGCCAGTTGGCTTTTCCCACTCGAACTATACTCGCTCGCGACCATTTTGTTATTGAGAAACACTGCCGAGCAACTCGTGAATGTTTTTTGTCCGAACGATATTCCGGCGCTGGCTACCAGCCATCCGACTACCAAAAGACTTCGCTTTTTCATGATCCGTTATTTTAAGGTGAATGAATAAACTTTGAGGAACCGGATCAAAAGTAGTGGCCGCCAAAAATCCTTTGGTAAAAGGCTTGTAAAACATTGTAATGGAAATGTAAAAGTTGAAGACTATGAGACGGAAAAGGTTTTGGCTTTAGAAATAACCCTGATGACCATAAATTTTCCGACCTCGCTGTAAGTTCTGACTCTGATTATCATGCAGGTTATGATTTTAAAATCTTTAATCAAATGCCTTTTCCCAAGATTTCGTGTGATTGATCTGGTTTACTCTCTGGAAATTTCAAGTCGCAATAATGTCATTCACTCGTTCACCGAATCTTTATCACATTTGATGCTTTTATTTCTTGCATACTTCAATCTCTCTATATCAAAAAGAATCCTATCTTGCAGCCTTGTTTAAAAAATAATTCAGATGTCTAAAAAAATAATTCCTCTTTTCCTTTTTATACTTCTTTCGGTTTCGGGTTTTAGTCAGACAGCCGTTGGAACAAAAAAAATTGCACCGTTTCAGATGACGCTGACAAACGGGAAACCTTACAATTTTGCACAATTAACTCCGGGACCGGTAGTCTTAATGTATTTTTCACCGGATTGTGATCACTGTCAGGAGTTTACGAAAGCATTATTGAAAAACTACACGGTGATCAGCAACAAGCAGTTGGTTATGATCACCTTTCAGCCCATGGAGATGGTGAAACAATTTGCAACGACATACAATCTGGCCTCTTATCCCAACATTAAAATTGGAACCGAAGGAACGTCTTATCTCGTGCAGAAATATTATCAGATCCGATCATTTCCGTATATAGCGATGTATGATAAAAATGGAAAACACCTGAGGACATTTGAGGGCGAACAACCCTACACTGAGATTTTCAAGGCCTTAAAATCCTTCTGATATCTTGAATAAACTGCTAATATAAAAGAGCTGCACCGTCAATCGAGTGCAGCTCTTTGGTGAGATTCTATAAACTTCGCTGCTCAGCAAATGGCCTTTTTGAAGTCAGAAAAATTAACGCCCGACTTATTTTTAAAAAACTTGCTAAAATGTGAAGTATCGTCAAAACCCAGATAATAGGCAACTTCTTTAAGACTACCTCCGGAAAACATTACCTTTCTTTTCGCTTCCAAAACGATGCGCTGTTGAATATGATGGCTCGCAGAGAAGCCAGAAATTGTTTTTATTTTTCCACTCAGATAATTCGGAGATACTGCCAGCTCACTGGCATAATCAGCAACTGTTTTTTTAGTGAAAAAATGTTGTTCCAGCAAATATTTAAATCTTTTTACCAGGACCATATCATGATGCTGCGCCTTTTCGTGTTGTCTGATAACAACCTGTCTTGAAAAATAAATGATCAAAATTCTTAAAAGAGCCATTAAAATCTCTGACCTCAGTTGAAATTGACCTGATATTTCCTTCATCATTCTTTTAATCAGATCTTCCATTTCACTCTTCATATCGACGTCAATACTAATTACGGGTAGCTGCCCATCTCCAACCTGCTGTTGTACATCAAAAGGGAGGTTTAAACTTCCACTCATCATCAATAAAAACTCCTCTGAAAAAGAAACTATATAACCCTCCACTTCTCCTTTCGGATGAAGAAAATGGATCTGCCCCGGCGCTACAATATACATAGACTGACTTTCAAGGCAATGTTCCTCCATATCCACCACGCAAGTCGCTGAGCCATTGGTTAACCAGACAATCTGATAATTGTTTAATCTTTGCAGCACGTTCAGATTACTTCTTTCCGTTTCATTTTCAATAACGCTTGCATAGAAAAAGAGCTTTCTTTCTGTGTCTTCACTATGCGGCAAATTTTTACCGGGCGAACCTAATCTAAATGCCTTCCGGTCATAGTTGGAAATGTTGTTCATAGCTCCAAGGTTGAAATGTGTTAGATTCTTATACGCAGATAATGTAGATAGACAATTAACATACCAGAATATAACAATCTCATTACCAAACCATTGAACCAAATCTAAACCAAAATAATTGTTGCTATTTCAATAATTAATGATAAACACTTTCGAAATCAGCTAAGAACAGATAAAAATTGGACATTACTCCAGAAATGACTCGACGGTGATTTTAGCGGTTAGAACACGGCTGATAGGGCAATTTAACTCTGCCTCTTTAACACTCGCCTCAAAAGTTTCTCTTGGAATGCCGGGGACATCAGCTTTTAGCACTAGATGGGATTCTGTTACACTTCCATTTTCAAAATTTATATAAGCTGTCGTTTGAAGGGTATTTGCCGTGAAACCCGCTTCGTCCAGCACAAAACTTAATTTCATAGTAAAACAACCCGCATGGGCAGCAGCCAAAAGCTCTTCGGGGTTTGTACCGACACCATCTGCAAAGCGACTGTTGAAGGAATATTGCGTCTGGTTTAATGCAGTACTTTGCGTCGTCAAATATCCATTTCCATCTTTTCCTGAACCATTCCAAACGGCAGTTGCGTTACGTTTCATAGCAATATGGTTTACGAGTTAAACTTGAATTCATTTTGTAAAAAACTCAAATGTAAAGGCTCGCAGATTGCTTAACAATGGATGAATGACGGCTAACTTTGTACATATCGCACTCACAAAATCGAAGATTTCCAGCCTTGCGAAGTTTACCGATTACGGTTATTTCAGTTCGTAAATTTGCTCATACATACCGATTTAGCAAATTTAACCTTCTATATTAAACGCTTTTCTCCTATCTTAATACAGTTTCAGAAAGGTATGCTCGCTACCATTAGTATGTAATGGCAAATCATTTACAAATCACGAATTATAAAACCATCTCATTAAACAACTTGTCGAGCGTTTCACCTGCATTTTTACAAAACCCGGGGTGAACTTTCGAAGTTTGAACTACTGTACTGCGGGTTGCAGTTAACCAACGAAAACGCGAAGCAATGGGCAAACTTCCAATTGGTCCGGACTTGGTTCCTCCGATACAAATTTTATTCAGTGAAAACAGATATTCTTCTACCTCGGAAATATCCAATGCACCTGAAAAGGCTTGAAGTCGGCCAGAATCCAGATTAAATTTACTCTGTAAAAAACCCTGCTTCTGACAATAAAGGATCACTCCAACATTTAGAAATTCTTCACGTTCGACTCTGGGCACGACGCGAATGACGGCGTACTCAAATAAGTGATGTTCTTGCATTCTGCGCATCTTTTACAAATACCTCTGATACTGAAATTCTTGATATTAAAAATTTGGCATAAGCCTGACGATGCTCCTCTGCTGTCTCGAACGGAGCATCACGAAGCAACCAGTCGTCCGGGATAAGCGAACAGATCGAATGAATCAGATCGTCCGTTAAAATTTTACTAAATGCCTCATCAACAGCTTCAAGATCAGAAGCTTGCTTCAATAACACATGATCTTTTACCTGGATGAATGGACGTTTTGCCTGCTCTTCCCAGTTTGTCCAGGAATGATGAAAATATAAAGAAGCGCCATGATCGATCAGCCACAATTCTTTGTGCCACATCAGCATATTTGTATTTCTCGCTGTTCTGTCGACATTGGTCAAAAGACAATCCAGCCACACAATTTGAGAAGCCAGTTTGCTGTCAACTGTTGTTACCTGTGCATCAAAAGTGATTGCACCCGATAAATAATGCATGGCAAGATTTAAGCCCGTACTTGCTTTTAGAAGATCCTGGATCTCTTCATCCGGTTCGGTCATACCAAACATTTCGTCCAGATTTGCAAATACAATTTCCGGAATTCTTAATCCTAACGCCCGTGCAATTTCTCCACCAATTATTTCCGCAATCAGGGCTTTTACTCCCTGGCCGGCTCCCCTGAATTTTAAGACGTACAGGAAGTCATCGTCCGCCTCAGCAATGGCCGGAAGTGAACCGCCTTCCCGCAAGGGCGTCACATATCGTATTACATTGACGGTTCGTAGCTGAGGTCCGTTTTCAATCATAAGTTTTTGATTTCAATTGATGCGTAATCTGCATTCTTAATGAGGGAACACACTATTTCGCTGAGCGTAAAAGTAATTGTTTTTGATTTTATAACATCAAAAACTATATCGATTGGATATCAGTTGCCTGATTTTTGAATCTTTATTCCGGTGCGCTGCACCGGAATTTTCAGAATCTTGTATAACAATAAAAGGTGCAGAGCACTAAAATATTTGTAGAAACAGCATAAATTATTGTCATAGAGAGGTGCAGAGCACCGGAACATTTGTAGCCAGAGATTTATTCAAACTTGGGTTCCAGCCAGAGTGCAGTAAAGCAGATCAATATCGCCAAAAACCAGACCCAATCCGGTATCCGGCTTTCACTTAATGGTTGAGATTTTGAATCAGATAATTTTGCTGAATCTGAAAGATTTGTCTGCATGCCTGCCCGAGACTTCACAAAATCTTCGATCCGCTTACTTTGGTAAACCTGATTAAAATTCAGACTATCGCTGACCAGAATTTCAGAATCCTCTCCGAGCGTGAGCCAGGAAGATTCTGCTGGCGAATAAAGTGCGTGAGCCGTTTGTGTATTGATAACGGAATAATTCAAAAGTAAAGTATCGTTTGCAATCGCCAATGAACGTGGGCTTTCTGTTAAATTATTAAGTCGAAGCTCCGTTTGAATATTTTTGTAAACCGGTGCAGCAACTTCAATATTCGTTTTGTAGGCGGGATGAATAGCCGATAAAACGGAAGTCCAGATATTTCCGTAGACCAGGCTATCGCCGTTTAGCAAAGTAGGAAATGTTTCGTTTAAGAGACTCACAGCAATCTTCCCGGCCGCTTTTTCAACCGCGATCGGATATTTTGGCAATGTAATATAGCCATTGGATTTGCTGAACTCGAATGGCAATTTCGTAAGCTCTCCCATGACCGGCAATATCTCTTCATTCGAGATTTTTTTCACGAGCAATTTCGTCCCCAGTGATGAATTTATCGATGCAACTTCAGAGGAGGGAGCTGTGAGATTGATAAATAAAATACTTTTCCCACTTGCAAAAGCCTTTTTCACCACAGCATTTCCCGCATTTTTCGGATCGGTAACGATGATATCGGGATCTCCTGCTTTGTTAATTGACAATTTACTGCGGATATCTTTTGAAAGATTCGTGGATAGTTCGACGGCATGGCCCTGATTCGCAAGCCATGTCGCCAGGGTTCTGCTTTCGAAATCAGGATTGTCCAGGATGAACTGAAACGTCAAAGGAGGCAATGACTGAGCAAAAAATTGAATTTCGCCTTGACTTTTATCATCCAAAAATAATACTGCTCTCGTCCTTTTTTCAGTAAAAACAGGAAACGAAAGGGTAAAAAATTGCTGACCTTTTTCCAGTCTGGCACTATCGAGCGTTTGATCGCCAAACTTGATCTTGATCCATTGGGGATTAGTTAAATGGATGGATCCTGTGACTTTTTGCAGCTGCCCTTTTCGTAACAAGCCTTTCCAGGAAACCGACTGGACCTGATTTTCAGGAAAGTAAGAAATCCAGTTCACCGTGGAGTTAGTTGTTAAGGACTGACTCAATTTTGAAAAAAAAGAATCACTAAAATTTTGTCCAACCAAGGTGAGCGTATCAAAAGATTTTACCTTAAAGTCGCGCTCAGAAAAAACTTCGCTTACCTTCAAACTATCCTTTATTTTACGGACTTCTTCTGACGGTACATCTCTGCCTGCTACAAGAATTTTACTTTCTAAGATATTCGATCTGAAAATGGGCTGAAAAATAAAAGATGCGATTGTCAGCCAAGCTAAAAGATTGAGGCAGATTTTTACATTCAATTTTTGCCTTGAAACATGCCCGGAACTTCGCATTAAAAGCCAGATCTGCAATCCACCAAGAAGAAAAAGGAGCAGAACCAGCACCAGGTTGAGGGGAGCTGACCAGTCAAAATCAAATGCAATCATACGTTATCACCAAACCAGCTTGGACCGGTTTATTTAAGTTTTTTCCAAAATATATTTTCCAGCTTTTTATCGCTAACGTAAGAACGGCTGCTTTGTAAAGTTGCTCCTGCTCTCTTATAAAGTTCCGTTTTTAGCTGTTGTTTTTCCTTATCGGATACTTCTTTCCCGCTGATCATTTTTTGCAGCGACCCCAGTACCGACCAATTCTGCATTCCGCCGTTTAATGGACCGCTACTTATTAATTGATCTGATAACTGGGCACCAGCAAGCCGGAATTTTGCTAACTGCGCGCTATTCAGTTTTTCATATTCTAAAAAACCAAGCACCTCAGCCACCAGTTGCTCTGTTCTTATTTTATCAATCTTTTTTTCCTGGTTGAAACTCTTGCTCAAATCAGTCAGCTCTCCGCTTAGCCGTTTCTCTTTTTCCTTAATTGGAGGAGGATCGTAGCTGCTTTTCTTTACAAATGCTCTTGCTTTATGCTGCGCTTGTTTCAAAAATTCAAGTGCTTTATTTTCAAAAGGCAAAGCTTTTTCTGGCTCATACATACGTAAATGCAACTCCGATTGCCACATTTGCTCCAAAGCCATTTTTAATAAACTCTTCGTCGACTGTTCGTGAAATGTATTTACCTCCGCATCGTCATGAGCATGAACATATTGCTCCATCAACTCTGCAATCGCATCTTTCGAACCTGCATCGGCGTGACTTTCACCGCCGTGTTCATGATGATGTTCTTCCGGCTGAGACTTACGATTTTCAGCCGCTTCACCTTCCGAATCTGACTTGTGCGTAAATTTATCCAGAATATTTCCGCCTTCGCCGTGCCCCTCGTCATGAGGTGCATCTCCACCTCCGCCACCAATATTCTGTTCAAATTCTTCTCCTAAAAACTGACCATAACGTAATCTCAATACCTTCTGATCAAAGCCGATCTCGTTGGATATACTATTAAATTCTTCCTTTTTGATCTTTTTACGGCGGGCAATTAACTTTTCAGTATCAATAATGATCTGGCGCTGACTTCTGAAATATTCAGGAACTGTGTTAACCGACATTGTCGCAAGCTGCGATTCTTCGACTTTTGCTGTGTCTTTGTAGACGATAAAATAAGTATCCGATTTCGTGAAATTTGCTTCGGGTTCCTTATTATCGATGGCCGCCCAATAATAGTATAGTTCGTCACCGGGCGTAAAATTCAGCGCGTTCAAGTCTATGGATTGTGACAGTTTTGCTTCCTTAAAATTGGCCGGTGTCAGCGGAAATTTCATTTCACGAAACTTTACATTCTCACCGGAACCACGCGCTAATGTCGCTACGATAAACGCTTGTCTTACTTTAAAGTCATCAGAAATTTTTGCTGATACCTGAATTATTTTTTTGTCTTTCAAAAAATGATACTGATACAATTCTTTCGAATCAGGCTCAATTTTTGGTGCAAGATCCGGCCGGGCTTCCAGCTTGTAAAAATCCGATTGATATACCAGAGAATCTTTCCAATATGCCTTAATGGAATAGAGGCCGGAACCTGTCAATTTATCCTGATATTCAAAGAGCCCGTTTGATTTCCTGAACATTAACTCATCACCACGATTATTTGCCAGCCGCACCGACAAATTTTCCTGATGACTAAACGTTACATCCCATTTCAGAGTCGAACCAATAATGGCACTGACGTTCAGGTCTTCGTTTTTCGACTTCGGCAAGCTTGTATAGGCCGGTGGGTTTACGCTGACGGATGCAGTTTTAAATGTTGGAGGAATTGACAAAACCGCATTTTCTCCCTTTTTTGTTTTATTCAAAATATCTCCCGGACTATTTGTCGAGAAATTAAGTTGTGGATACAAATTGTAAAAGACTAACGACATAAGAAAAATAACGGCATAGATCATTGTTCCGTCATATAGATTTCGGAAGTGAAAATTGGTTGCGGAAACATTTTCACTGAGCCTGTTCAACTGTAACTGTTCGGCGATATTGAGCTCTTCTTTTTCAAGCAAATGCAAACTATATTCTGACTCATCCACCGTTTGATGAATCCAGTTAATTGCCTGAGGCTTTTTATTTTGATATAATTTGGTGAGATACACGCCAATACCCAGCCCTGCAAATGCAGCCATGACGGGCACGTGCGTAGAAGAATTTTCTACGACGGATGCCAGAACAAAAGCGGAAACACCCAGCAGGATACACCGAATGAAAGCATTGGCGTAGAGCTGTGCCGTTACTGAATTAATCAATTTTTTTAGCTCATGCATAACTTTTCTGTATCGTTTTTTTCAATGCCATCCAGCGTTCCAGAATTAGTAAAATCAGAAAAACAACTAACAACCACGGTCTTAAATTTCCTTCGACGTTTCCTTCCAACGGTTTTGCATGAACAAAAACAGCGTTTAACTGTTGTGTGCTCAGCGTACCATTAACCTCATTGAGATTAAAATGGTCGATAAGTAAATCGCCGAGATATTCTGGCAACTGACCGGAAGTAACGATTTCTGACGTCTGAATCCTGAGAGAATCTTCCAGAATTGCTACATTTGGAAGGCTTGTTTTTACATTATTCCTGCTGTTTCCGGAAAGCAGGTAAAGCGTCTCGGGACTGACCTTTTTAATTTCCCGGTCCGTTAGTACTATATCATATTTCTTGCGGTTATCAGTTTTCTCATCAATTTTAAAAGGTAACGAATAAACAGTTGAGAGCGCGCCTAATGCTGCTTGCACAGTCTCGCGTTCGGCTTTGTTTTTGTAATCGGCTAATACACTCAGCGTACCGGAATGAATTGCCGTAGATGCCAATCGTGGCTGGTTTCCCGATTTCGAATCGGATGCAGTCAATTTTGCACTATTAACAAAAAGCTTTTTCCCATTACCTAAATCAAGATAATTGTGAGTATAATTCTCCGAAGAATCAATGGCTGTGTGTATGGTGTAATTGCCCGGAATATAAATTTTAGGCTGATTGATTATTTTTTGATTATTCAATAAATAAATATCAAGTTTCGCTCCTGGTTTATTGATTTTATTGACCACTTCCTGCAAATACATAATCCCACTGCTTTGCTGACCGGAAACAGATGATAAATCTTTTATCTCCTCGATAGGAGTATTTATCCAATAGACCTTTTCGCCTTTTTCAAACGCTTTTTCCAATTCAAATCGATAATTATCGGCCAAATAAGCAGAAGGTTCAACCAAATGGATCCGCTCTGAATGATCCGTTTTTTTAAACCATTCCAAAACCGGCTGAGCCATTAAAAAAACGAGCAGCAGAAGTAGCAGACAACGGACAATCAATAGCGGAAGGTCGTCTAAACGAAAACCACGGCTTTGTTGCTGGCTTTTATCGATTAACCATTGCATAGCAGCCCAGTCAAGTTCTTTTCCTTTTTTCTGGTGCCAGAAATGGATAAAAACAGGAATGGCAATAGCCAACGCTCCCCAAAACATGAAAGGTTGCAAGAAATTCATTAGCCTTTCCTTCTCGTTAAAAACTCTTTTAAAACCATCCCCAAAGGGTCACTTAATTTTGCCTGGACCAGGTTAACATAAGGAATTCGCAATTCTTCTTCCAGCATATCGAAATAAGCCTTGGACGACTTTTTAAACTCATCACGTACGGCCTCAGCCTGCAATTCGATCTCTTTTCCAGTTTCCAAATCCCGAAAACGGAAAAATCCTGTCAGATTAAAATCGACTTCATTATCTCCCAAAATCTGAAAAATGACTATTTCCCGGCGCGGGCTTGCGATGGATTTTATCAGCGTCAGCCACTCTTCTCCTACTTGCAGAAAATCGGTAACAAAAACCAGCTGTTCTTTACTTTTGGTGGCAAATTCAGGAAATCGCAATTTTCCGCTTTCCATATTTTCAGTCCGCCATTCTCCCGCTGCAACGGTTTTCTGCAGTCCGAACAATATTTTATTAAATGCCTGTTTTCCGGAAGTTGAAGCGCCGCTTGCCAGACTATTTACTTTTCCATCCTGCAAAGAATACAGGCTCATCTGGTCATTCTGGATGTATCCAAGATAAGCGAGCGATGCAATTAAGAGTTTCGCATATTCCAGACGGCTCATTCCATTTTCAGCGTAATTCATCGAACCAGAAAGATCCAGCAAAAACCGGATCTGACGATTACTTTCAGCCGACGATTCTTTAACCAGATGCTTATCCGTTCTTGCAAATAGTTTCCAGTCGATACGCTTCGGATCATCGCCAGGCTCATAATGGCGGTATTGCTCAAATTCAGTCCCCATGCCCGATCGCTTACTCGCATGCACACCGAGCATAAGTTCTTCACTCACCAGTTTTCCAACCAGTTGAAGATTCCCGAGTTTGATCAGATCCGCAGCAAGGAGCCCGGTACGTTTTTGGGACATAGGTTTGTGGCTTTCGGCAGTCGGCAATCGGCTGTCAGATCTTGGCATAACCAAACTTACAGCTTATTATCCAGCTGTTATTTTACTTAACATTTAGCTTTTGGCTTTCAGATTTCCTGCTGTCAGCAAGCCGATTGCCGATTGCCGAAAGCCGACTGCCGAAAGCCGAAGTTATTTCAGGTTTTTAATTAAATCTCCAATCACATGATCCGATGTAATATTCTCTGCTTCCGCTCGGAAATTCATTGAAATTCTGTGTCTTAATATAGGATAGGCAAGCGTATGAATGTCTTCCGGAATTACTGAAAACCGTTCATTCAGGACTGCCCTTGCTTTTGCACAAAGTACGAGCGCCTGCCCGGCCCGTGGCCCTGCACCCCAATCACACCATTGTTTTACGTAATTCGACGGGCTTCCATCCGGCCGGGTAGCCCGAACCAGCCTGTTGATAAAACTTATCTGGTCGTCGCTGATATGTACCTGTCGAGTCAGTTTTTGAAGCTGAATAATATCAATATCCGTTAATATCCTGTTGATTTCCATACTCGTGAAACCCGTCGTATTTTTCAGTACATCCAGCTCTTCCTGCTCACTTGGGTAACTCAGTTTTATGTATAACAGGAAACGGTCGAGTTGAGCTTCCGGTAACGGATAAGTACCTGATTGTTCAATCGGATTTTGGGTCGCGATGATCAAAAACGGATTCGGCAGTGCATAATTTGTTCCAGCATAGGTAACGCTTTTTTCCTGCATTGCTTCCAACAACGCGGCCTGTGTTTTTGGCGGCGTCCGGTTGATTTCATCAGCCAGCACCACATTCGCAAAAATAGGCCCCTGATTAAATTTAAAAAACTTCTTCCCTGTATCGTGATCCTCCTCCAGAATTTCGGTTCCAACAATATCTCCGGGCATCAAATCGGGCGTGAACTGGACTCTTTTAAAGCTCATATGTAAAGCTTCCGACATCGTTTTTACCATCAGCGTTTTTGCCAGTCCGGGTACTCCTTCAAGCAAACAATGACCGCCCGCCAAAAGGGAAATCAGGATTTCATTAATTGCATCTTCCTGCCCTACAATGACTTTTCCAATCTCTTTTTTTAGAAGTGGCAGCTTGGCTACCAAGGCTTTATAATGGGTTAGTTCCTGTGTTTCCAATCGTTAAGCAGTTAAAGCATACATGACAATATTGACCCCGAACCTGGTGTTGTCCACGGCCAAAAACCGTTTATTTCTAAAATCATAATCCCACTCACATCCATAATCTTTGTTGCTGTAAAGCACTCCGATCCGCCCATTTATCGTAACTGCTTTCAGGTAATCATGCACGAGATCGTCTCCCCAGCCATTCAGTTCAAAAGACGTTGTTGGAGGCCCTTCCTCAAAGTGGAAAAAGCTGTTATAGATCGGATGGTTATTGGGGATTTTTTGTAAAGCCTTCGGGCCAAAAGTTCTGGACATTTCCTGTTCAAACGATTTGGCAAACAATCCGTCTATGTCATGATTGCAATCGTCCACAAAAACAAATCCGCCGTTTTGGACATACCTTTTAAAATGGTCCCGCTCCTGCTGGGAGAATTCTACGAGCTTATGCCCGCTTAAATAACAAAACGGACTCTTAAAAATCTCGTTACTACTTAAAAGAACCACTTTTTCTTTCTCATCAATTGGAATCGTAGTATACTCTACCAGCGAATGCAGCAGATTTGATGGCATGCGCTGATCGGTATCCCAGTTTCCTGAGGTATATTGAAGACGGGTAAAGAAAAACGGTTTCATAGGTTAGGTTGAAATATTTACAGCGAAAAATTAGCTTTCGCTGTAAACTAAAATTTAAACGGCGTCCGAAAGCGACGAAAAAGTAAATTCACGGATCTTCATGGGTGGAATCAAATAATTTCGATTTGTTTCCGTACTGACAACCCTTTCGGATTTTCCCAAGGTTTCAAGATTATTAAGCATGATCACAGGGCTTTCATTAAAACGAAAGTTTTTAACCGGGTGCTTTATTTTTCCATTTTCAATATAAAAAGTACCATCACGCGTCAGTCCCGTCAGCAATAACGTTTGCGGATCAACTTCGCGGATATACCATAATTTTGTGACCAGAATTCCCTGCTTAGTCGACGCGATCATTTCTTCAAGCGTGGCTGTTCCACCGGCTACAACCATGTTATTGGGAAAAGGAACTGGCTTTACACCTTTCTTTTGGGCCCAAAAACGAGAATAAGCCATGTTTTTCACAACACCTTTTTCGATCCAGTTAACTTTTTCCATTGGCTGCCCGTCACCTGCCCAAGGTGAGGAAGGCAAATCAGGATGTGCAGGATCAGAATAAATATTGATACGCTCATCGACTATTTTTTCTCCCAGCTTGGTTTTTCCGCCCTGCTTGCTCAGAAAAGAACGGCCTTCGTCAGCGCTTCGCGCATCGATATTAAAAAAGATATTTTCCAGTAAAACAGCAGCTGCCGTGGGTTCAAGAATTACCGTATATTTTCCAGGTTCGAGCGCTTTTGCTCCCAATGAACCTGTTGATTTCCGTATTGCTGTTTTAGTCGCAGCTTCGATATCCAGTTTAGTCACATCGCTATATCCGCGGGCAACATATCCTGAACCGGTTCCGTCAGGCGTCCGTACCGTCAGCGAAAAATTGACGTTCGTACTTGGATAATAGGCAAATAGCTGCTTGGAATTCATCATGGCAGAATATCCGTGCTGGTCTTCCCAAAAGCCGGCCGCTGCAAGATTTTGCGTCCTCGACAATTCCAGACTTTTTGCAACGGCACCTGCACGAAAATCAGGAGTTATGTTGGCGGTTGAATCAAAAAAACCTGATGTTTTTTTATATTGCTGGGGCGTGAGAACGCCAACATATTCAGGGTTTTCAGGAGCAAGCTGCGCGAGTTCTTCTGATTGACGAACTACTTTTTCGAAAGCCTCTTCACTGAATTCATTGGTTGTTGCGACGCCCACCTTTTTTCCAAAAGCCGACTGAACGATTAGATTCTGCGTTAGTTGCGACCCACTGGTAGAAACTTCATTCCGGGCATATCGCAGGTTTCCGCTTTTTTCTCCCGAAATATTGATTTCACATTCGTCCGCTTTGGAAAATTTTAAAACCTTTTGTAACAAAGCTTTTGCTTCGTCCTCGGTTAATATCACTGCCATTGTTTCTGCTGGTTAAATCTTTCTGGCTGTATTGATCACATTAACGCCGTTAAATCGTGCCGTCGAACTTCCGTGGGAAACCGCGCTCGATTGCGAAGGCTGGCCTTTTCCATCAAAAAACGATCCGCCGAGACGATAATCCCGATCATCACAAACCTTCACGCAAGAATTCCAGAATTCCTGAGTATTCGATTGATACGCAACGTCTTTCAACATGCCGGCAATTTTCCCATCCTTGATTTCGTAGAATAATTGTCCGCCAAACTGGAAATTATATCGCTGCTGATCGATTGAAAACGATCCGTCACCGATGATGTAAATTCCCTTTTTAACATCCTTAATCATTTCTTCAACCGACAGCGGCGTTTTTCCTGACGCCAGCGAAACATTTGCCATGCGCTGAAACTGCACAGAACTCCAACTATCCGCATAGCAGCAGCCATGCGATTCCTTTTCACCTATAATTTTTGCCTGGTCACGGATAGCCTGATAATTAACCAGAATTCCGTCTTTCACCAGGTCCCACTTTTTAGTGTTTACACCTTCATCGTCCCAGCCAACAGCACCTAAGGATCCTACCTGCGTTTTGTCCGCAATCAGATTTACCTGGTCGCTTCCATATTTGAAAGATTTCGATTGCCATTTATCTAATGTCGCGAAAGAAGTCCCTGCAAAGTTAGCCTCATAGCCAAGGACACGGTCGAGTTCCAACGGGTGACCAACCGATTCGTGGATCGTGAGCCAAAGATGTGACGGATCCAGAACCAGATCATATTTTCCGGCCTCAACCGATTTCGCACTTAATTTCATTTTTGCCTGCTGAGCCGCAGACGTTATATCTTCCAGCATATCATAACCCATGTTGTAACGGGTCGTGATACCGGTAACTTTATCTTTCGGATTCGTTTGTAAATAATCGTAACCCATCCCCATCGGCGCGCTCAGCGAATTCCGCGTCTGGAATTTTCCTGATGCAGGGTCGATCGCGGTGACAGTAAAGTTTGGCCACATTCTATGGATATCCTGATCGATATATGACCCATCCGTTGAAGCGAAATATTTCTGCTCATTTACCATGAAAAGTACAGAATTGACATAGTTTGCACCGTTTTTCATCGCAGCATCATTCACGCCAAGCAACAGATCAACCTTCTCTTTTACAGGAACTTCAAAGGCATTTTTCTTGATAGGAGCCTTCCAGCTTACTTCTCCGAATCCCTTCTGAGGAGCAAGCTCTACCGGCTCTTTCATCAATCTCGAATTCGCTTTTGCTATGGCTACCGCGTCCTCTGCCGCTTTTGCGATCTGAGCATCACTTTGTGCATCCGCGACCGCAGCAAAACCCCAGCATCCATTTGCAATCACCCGGATACCGACACCATAAGATTCTGTATTGACAATATTTTGAACCTTATCCTCTCTCGTGATCACAAACTGGTTCAGGTAACGCCCGATCCGAACATCCGCATAGGTTGCCCCTTTTGATTTTGCTGCATTGAGTGCCGCGTCAGCCAATCTTTTTTTGACGGCAACGTCGAGCCACGGCTCCATCAGAGCTTCGGGCGAAACAGTTCTGCCACTGGCAAAACCGGGTAACATCATTGCTCCGGTACCAAGTCCGGCCATCTGGATAAAGTCGCGTCGGTTCAAGTTGAGTCCCTCCTTTTTAGTTTCGATTAATGATTGAAAAATAAACTGAATGTTGCATCGGACGGCTAGACAGCATCTGATAAACTTGTAAACGTGAAGTCACGGATCTTCAACGGCGGTATCAGGTTTCCGCTCGCCCGCATAGGTTTCCCAGCTGCTTCCAGATTGTTCAGCATAATTACCGGACTTTCGTTGAACCGGAAATTTTTGACCGGATATTTAATTTGTCCGTTTTCGATGTAAAAAGTACCGTCGCGGGTAAGTCCTGTATAAAGCAAAGTCTGAGGATCCACCGCCCGGATATACCAAAGACGCGTTACCAAAATTCCCTTCTCCGTTCCCTTGATAAGATCGGCAAGAGATTCTGTTCCACCTGCAAAAATAAATCCGGAAGGAGGAGCAATTGCTTTAACACCTTTTTTTTCAGCCCAATAGCGTGAATAATACATGTTTTTCACAACGCCATTTTCAACCCAGACTACTTTTTCCTGTGCCCGTCCATCGCTTCCGCCACCGCCGAAGCGACCGCCACCTCCACCGAACGGAGAACCCGGAATTTCGAGATTTTGCGGGTCCGAATAAATATTCACGCGCTCATCAAATAATTTTTCTCCCAATCTGGTTCCGCCACCTTTTTTACCTAAAAAGCTTCGTCCCTCATCCGCGTTACGCGCATCCATACTTCCCATCATATTTTGAAGCAGATCAACCGCGGCAGTCGGTTCAAGAATAACAGTATATTTTCCAGGTTCCAGCGCTCTCGCCTTTGAAGAGGCCTGCGCCTTCTGAATCGCAACTTCGGTAGCCAGTGCAGTATCAAGTTTGGAAACATCGTTATAGTCCCGTGCTGCGTATCCCGACCCTAATCCATCGTTCGTTCTAACAGTGATAGAAAAGTCAACAGAGGTAGCTTTATTATAACCGAAAAGTCCCTTATTGTTCCCCATGGCCGAAAAACCTGTACGATCTTCCCAGTATCCGGCAGAGGTAAGGCCTTTTTTGACACATGGATCAATGCTTTTAAAAGCCGCTTCCGCCCGAAAATCCGGGTTAATAGCTGCGGTGCTTTCAGCAAAGGAATTTACTTCCAGATAATTTTGCGGTCCGAGCATCGGCACATATTCCGGGTTTTCAGGAGCGAGCTGAGCAATTTCCTCGGCACGTCTCACTGTTTTCTCTAACGATTTATCATCAAATTCGTTTATCGTCGCTGTCCCTGATTTTTTTCCGTAAACGGACGTTACCGAAAGAGAAAGGTTCGTTGCTTCTCCACTGGTCGAAACCGAATTCCTTGCATAGCGGATATTACCGACGCGACTTCCTGTAAGTCCCGCACTTATTTCATCTGCCTTTGAAAAGGCCAGTACTTTGTCAATTATTTGCTTTGCTTCCTCTTTGGATAAGACAGCCATATTTAAATTTTTTTAATATTGAAAAACAGTCAATTAAGCACGCATTAATCATTCAATTTTATCTCCGAACGCAGATTAAACTGATCCGCATCAGATTTTTCTAGCTGTATTAATGACATTTACACCGTCAAAACGTGTCGTCGCACTTCCATGTGATACCGCGCTGACCTGCGAAGGCTGTCCTTTTCCGTCGAAGAAAGATCCGAACGTTCTGTAATCATCCTTATCACAAAGCTGTGAACAAGAGTTCCAGAATTCCTGGGTATTGGATTGATATGCCACGTCGTCGAGCATACCTACGATTTCACCTTTCTTGATCTCATAGAAAACCTGACCACCAAACTGAAAATTATAGCGCTGCTGATCAATTGAATATGATCCCCTACCGATGATATAAATCCCTTTCTCAACGCCTTTGATCATATCCAGAACGCTGCGTTTTTCTGTACCTGGCTTAAGAGAAATATTTGGCATGCGCTGGAACTGGACTGAATCCCAGTTGTCTGCATAACAGCAGCCGTGCGACTCTTTTTCGCCTATTATTTTTGCCTGATCACGGATCGCCTGATAATTGACCAATATACCGTCCTTAATGATATTCCATTCTTTTGCAGGGACGCCTTCGTCATCGTACCCGACAGCGCCAAGTGTGTGCGGTTGCAATCTGTCAGCAACGATGTTCACATTTTTGCTTCCATAATTGAATTTTTTTGACTCCCATTTATCCAGTGTCGCGAAACTTGTTCCGGCATAATTGGCTTCATACCCGAGCACACGGTCAAGTTCTGTCGGGTGACCAACCGATTCGTGGATTGTTAACCCCAAATGGTTTGGATCCAGAACCAGGTCATATTTTCCCGGCAAAACCGATTTAGTCGTTAATTTTTCTTTCGCTTGTTTTGCCGCTGTTATGGCGTCTTCAACCATATCGTAAGAATTCCTGTAACCTACCAACCCGTTCGGACCAGCAATTTTTTCAGATGCAAGTCCGTCCAGATACTCGTAACCCATTCCCATCGGCGAGCTTATCGCGTCGCGGGTTTTGAACTTTCCGGCAGCTTTGTCAATCGCCGTTACGGTAAAAGTTGGCCAGATCCGGTGAATATCCTGGTCGATGTAAGATCCGTCCGAAGAAGCGAAATATTTCTGTTCATTGATAAAAAACAAATTTGAGGTAACAAAACCAGCCCCATTCTCCATTGCCCTGGCATTGACCTTCATCAGCAGATCTATTTTCTCTTTTGGCGGAATTTCAAATGCATTTTTCTTGACCGGAGTTTTCCAGGTCACTTCCCCTACCCCTTTTTGCGGTGCAAGTACGACTGGTTCTTTTTGAAATTTCGAGTTTGCTTTTGCGATCGCAACGGCTGTTTCAGCACATTTTGCGATTCCTTCGGGCGTTACATCGCTGGTGGCAGAAAAACCCCATGTTCCGTTTGCAATTACCCGGATACCAACGCCATAAGATTCTGCATTGACGATATTCTGAACTTGTTTTTCACGCGTGAAAACGTATTGCTGCAAGTAACGTCCAATCCGAACATCCGTATAGGTAGCCCCCTTGCCTCTGGCAGCATTTAAGGCGATATCCGCAAAT
Source organism: Dyadobacter koreensis (assembly GCF_900108855.1). GTDB lineage: Bacteria > Bacteroidota > Bacteroidia > Cytophagales > Spirosomataceae > Dyadobacter > Dyadobacter koreensis. Next base: position 388,865 of record NZ_FNXY01000006.1, on the reverse strand, counting down.
TTTTTCTTGATGGCAACATCAACTCCCGGTTCAAGCAAATGCTCACTTGAAACTATACTTCCAAGTACAGGCACGGATGGCAGCATTAAAGCGCCAATTCCAAAACCCGACATCTGCATAAAATCTCTTCTTTTCATTCGTTGCGGCTAATCTTTATAATTATAAGATGAAGAATAATAATATTTTTGATAACACAAATTGTAATCGTATTTGGAATACTGATCAGTTGTCAAGATAGAGAAAAAGGCGAAAAATGACAATTTTACCAAATATTTTTTTGGTAAAATTATTAAATACCCCACCAGAAAAGACTTGTTAAATATTTAACCATACATTCTATGGAGGTACAAGAAATTGCAGGCTTCCAGGTTTATAAATTTAAGATATTGAAAAAATTATATTATGCATAACTACCTGACTTTTCAGATGTTATTTGGCAAGAAGTAATTCATCGCTTCGCCCGATGTTGTATCTTGCAGAACTATTTAATGGTGTTATGGTTACAATGAAAGAGAAACGATCAATATTATATCTAACTGATTTATATTTTGAGGCGAAAGGACGAAAATATTACGAGGAAGATCTATTTCTGACGTCCCGTTTACGATCTGATTTTGAAATATTGATTTGTCATCCCTGCGATTCATGTAAGTTTGAGAACGCCGTTGATCTGGTTATTTTCAGAAATGCCGGTCCGGTGATGAATTATAAGACTTATTTCGATGCATTTAAAAGCAGAATTAATTCCACAAATATTCTCTCCTACAATTCCATGCAAGGCAGGGCTGATATGAATGGGAAGGATTATCTGATAGAGATGACAAGGGAAGGGTATCCTGTTATCCCGACTATTGAAAAACCGGAAGATCTCTATCGTCTGCCACACACTGACCAATACATGGTCAAACTAAAAAATGGCGCTGATTCGATTGGCATGCATGTCGTAAGTGCCGCACAACTTTTGAATATCGATCTTGATGGGAGTATTGTGCAACCTTTTGTAGACTTTGTTTACGAAGTTTCGTTCTATTTCATCGATGAGGATTTTCAATACGCATTGTATGCTCCGGATAAAAGCAAACGCTGGGATCTGGCACTTTATGAACCGACTTCGCAGGATCTCGGTTTCGCTAGAAAATTTATTGACTGGAACGCGCTCTCGCATGGAATACAGCGTGTCGATGCATGCAGAACTCAGGATGGGAATTTACTTCTTGTGGAGCTGGAAGACCTAAATCCGTATCTGTCCATTGATTTGCTGAGCAATGAATTGAGAGAAAAATTTGTTGTCAATTTCCGGGACTCTTTATCAAAAACAATAGAAGCCCGCAAATAGATTATAAATTAATTAGATATGCAGGAAACAACCGATCTGGCAAATCGCGTCTGCTCTAAATTGAATACTTTTACCGTTGATTATTACAGTCAGAATAAGTGATCAATAATATTATAAACAAAAATATTTTTGCTTGCATATGACTGACAACCACCAATTATAAGACAGACACCATTAAAGAGTATGATTTCCAGTGTATGGAGAAAAACGTGGGAAAATAAATCATTTAAAACCACCCTTTTCTCCGGCGTGCTTACGCTTAGTATTATTTCGTGTTTTTTAAATCCTTTTTTCCAGGCGATAGAAATACGGGAAGGCATTCAGATCGATGATATCCTCCTTTCAATTTTACCGGCAAAGGATTGCTCAGAAGCTATTTTTATTCTGATCTGGTCTTGCGTGGCTTTGGCGACTATTCGTTTTTTGAATAATCCCATGCTCTTTATTGTATTTTTGTGGTCGTATGTGGCCTTATGCCTCACCAGAATTATTACGATCTCGCTTGTCCCGTTAGACGCTCCGGCCGGACTTATTCCGCTGAGAGATCCACTAAGTAATTATTTCTACGGGCAGATATTTATTACCAAAGATCTTTTTTATTCTGGCCACACAGCGACCTTATTCTTAATATTTCTGTGCCTGGAAAAGAAAAATGACAGACTGATGGTTTTATTTGCCACGGGCGTAGTCGGGCTGCTGCTGCTTGTTCAGCACGTCCACTATTCTATGGATGTTCTCGCAGCACCATTTTTCGCTTATTTCAATGTTTTTTGTGCCAGAAAATTTCTTCAAAGCAGTCGGTTATATCAAACGACAGATGAGCCAAAGCCATGATAGGTTTCCATATTTTGCATAGCCAAAGCTGCTTCAAATAGCTGAATAAACTTTCCAACATGAATTCCGTCGCATAAAGCATGGTGAACATGAACGGATACGGGAAGTTTTACACGACCTTCCGAAAGATGAAATTTCCCAAAAACGATTTGCGGAATGGAATGTTTTGTGCCGAGCTTTTGCGCATGTTGAAAACCTGTGAAATTTACTAGCGGCAATACCGAATAATGAATCAGGCTGATCAACTCAAAATCCGGTGTCAAACCTTGACTTTTCTTTTCTTGTGATAAAGAAATCTCTATGCCGGCGCTGAACGATTCAAAATTTGAGTGATAGGCAAAATTAGCGAAGCCAAAAGTTTCATCTTCCCGCAAAACTGTAACTGACCCTGAGATTTCCCCGTATTCGAAAACATCGTCACCTTCGATTCTGTACCGAAATTCTTTTATGGTATTGGCTGCAAGGAGAGACTTGTGAAGATAGAAAGCAAAAAATGAAAGGTTTTTCTCTTTGCAATAATGATAGGCTTCGGTGCAGTCTACCGCTGTTGTAACGCCCCAGAAAGGCTGCTCAAAATTTTTAAAAAAAGCATAATGCTCACGCCTCTTCCAGGTTGCGATCTCAATTTTCGTTTTGTTTTTTGTATCTTTCATGGGACAAAGTACTCGAATAAATCATTGTCTGAACTTGCACAAAGGGAGCAAAAGTTAACCGAAACGGATTATGTTTACGTTGAAAGGAAATGAATTTTCCAGTTTGATAAGCCGGCAGTTTGTTCAAAACTTTTCGGTGCAAGAGGCCTCGGGCTCCCTTAAAGGAAAATTTGATTGCCAAAGCAAAAATATAAGGGACGAAAATTTTGATATCCTTTTCCTTTCGTCAGATTTTCATGACGACGTAAAGATTGAAAAGTTGCAGGACACGACGCATGTGAGTTTGCATTTTCAGATGAGAGGAAATTCGGCTGCCGATATTTCAGGATTAAAACCGGGAATGAATATGGGTTCCGGACAATTCAACCTGATTAATTGTGTTGATCCTGTTAGCACTTTTTTATTTCCGAAGCAGAAAAAATATGAGTACATCTGCGTCGGGTTAAAACCAGCATTTTTTAACGAAGTACTTATAGAATGCGGCTCGGATTACAAAAACTTACTTATAGAAAGCCAGAATCTTGCATCCTTTGCACTTTTTCAGACCAATCGCATTATTAATAATTTTCAGCTGAATGCTTTAAAGCTTATCCAAAACCCGAATGTGGCGGATTCGTTGAAAATTCCTTTTTTGAGATCGAAGGTGAAAGAATTGGTTCTGCTTACGCTCAATAATTACAATAACGGTGAAACTATCAGCTTAAAGCCACTTAGTAAATCAGATGAAAGTAAACTATTTGAATTGAGAGAATACCTATCAAAAAATTATCTCCTGACACACACATTGGAGGGCCTTTCAAAAAACTTTTTACTCAATGAATTCAAACTAAAAAGCGGCTTCAAACAGCTTTTCGGAACATCTGTTTTTAAATATATCCAGCTTTTACGTCTCGAATATGCCTATGATCTGATTCAGGACGGAAGCCTACCAATCAACGAAATCGCTTTTCAGGTTGGGTATGAAAGTGACGCAGCTTTCATCCGTGCTTTCAAAAATCAATATTACAACTCGCCAGGAAAATTAAAACAGAGTCGTTAATTTTTTCGATTCTTTAACCCATTTAATGTCCTGTTGCTGATCTTTGTGATCGTTCCATGTTTGTGATCTTTCGGAATATTTACCTGCTTTGATATATCTGTAAAAGTTTTGAAATCGCTTGTTTTTACCGCACCATACGTTTTATTTCGGTATTGATCAAAATATATCAGCCAATCATTACCTACTTTGGCAACGGTCGGGCCTTCGGTAAGATATCCGGTGAACGGTGCAGAAACATGCTCAAAAGGACCTAGAACTTTCTCGCTGAATGCAACTTTAATATTTCTGTTTGGACGCGTATTATCTTTTAAGACCAAAACATATTTTCCTTTTACGTACCTGACTATAACAGCGTCGATAATACTGAAACCAGGGTCAGAAAACAGCGCGGCTTTGGAGAAATCCTTGAAATCCTTTGTGGTCGTGTAATACATCCGGTGATTATTTTTCTCATCTTCCTCCCCTTTTTCAAAACGGAAAGGAATTGTCGAAGCCCAGATGATTATAAACCGACCAGTTACGTCATCGTAGAAAAGCTCCGGTGCCCAGACATTGACGACATCGGGCTCGTGATCCATAACCGGAATAAATTCCTGTTTCGACCAATTGATCAGGTCTTTTGAATTTGCATACCCAAAACCTTTGTCACCTTTCCAATTGGTGGTCCAGACAAGATGATACACGCCATCCGGTGCCCGAACGATTGACGGGTCGCGCATCAGCTTTCCGCCAACTTCCGGTTTCAAGAATGAACCGCCAAGATCGGTCCAATTGTATCCATCCTTACTGTATGCCAAATGCAAACCATCCGTTGCCGGTTCTCGAAACGACGTAAAAACATAGCTTTCTTTCGAACAGGAAATCTGACTTAAACCAATCAGTATCAAGAGAAAATTTCGAAAATTCATTAGTCGTTTTTTGAGTTGGACTTGTCGATAATGACAGCAAGTAAAATCACGAAGCCTTTCACAACTTGCTGCCAAAAAGGAGACACGTTCAACAGAACAAGTCCATTATTTAAAACACCAATGATGATCGCTCCCTGAACTGTTCCCAAAATGCTCCCGCGCCCTCCGGACAGCGATGTCCCGCCGATAACCACCGCAGCAATGGAGTCGAGTTCGTAGCTGGTACCGGCATTTGGCTGCGCGGAATCAAGCCGTGAAGTGACCAGAATTCCTCCGACTGCTGCGAGTGCACCGGCAATTGTATAAACGGTAATTTTAACTTTGCTGACGTTGATACCGGATAATTTTGAAGCACTTTCGTTACCGCCAATCGCATAAATATATCTTCCCAATCGCGTCTTATTCGTAATTAAAACAGCTATCAAAACGATGGTACCGGAAATCCAGACCGGAACGGGAATACCCAATAACCAGCCAGTTCCGAAATATAAAAAGGTGTCGCCCAAACCACTGATCGGAAAACCCTGAGTCCATAACATGGTGAGGCCGCGGGCAATTGTAAGCATCGCAAGTGTTGCTACAAAAGGCGGAACTTTGAATTTTGTGATCGCCCATCCGTTAAATGCACCGAGTGCGGAACCTGTTAAAATACCTGCGACAACCGCGCCAAAAAGTGTGAAACCGATGAAGAGGTTACCGGACGGGAATTCTATCCCGTTTCTTAACAATCCGGCAGTTATAGCACCGCAAAGGGCAAGTACCGACCCAACTGAAAGATCTATTCCGGCCGTTAAAACGATCAAAGTCATACCTGTGGAAATGCAAATATTGACAGAAATCTGCCGCATGACATTCCAGGCATTGGAAACGGTAAGAAATTTATCAGACATGATACTCAACGCCAGGCAGAGCAAAAACAATGCAATAAATGACTGGAAACGAATGAGGTCAGCCCGGTATTTTTGTAAATTCATAACTGGTTTTCGTATACAGATTTAGGTATGGCAGCTTTCAGGATCGCGTCTTCCGTAGCTTCTATTGAGGAGAATTCAGCAGTGATTGCACCTTCGGCCATAACCAGGACACGATCAGAAACTGCAAGAATTTCCGGCAACTCAGACGAAACGAAAATAATTCCCAGCCCTTTCTCTGCCAGGCCTGAAATCAGTTTATAAATCTCACTTTTTGCATGAATATCGATACCGCGTGTCGGTTCATCCAAAAGCAAAAGCTTCGGTTTCGTGGCGAGCCATTTTGCCAAAACAATTTTCTGCTGGTTTCCCCCGCTTAGATTCTTCGCTTGCTGATAAGGTGATGGAGTTTTAATTTTCAGTTCATCGATATACTTTTCAGAAAGCGTCTTTTCCTTTAAATCACTCAGAAAGCCGCGGTCTTCCAGATCTGGCAGCGTAGTCAGGCATATGTTCGTTTTAACATCCATACCCAAAACCAAACCGTCTTTTTTACGATCCTCCGGAACCAGAGCCAGCCCTGACCTGATCGCGTCAGATGGCGAATTGATAATAACCCTGGTATTTTCAATTTGAATTTCGCTTGTCGAAATGAAAGGATGCAGACCGAAAATCGTTTCCAAAAGCTCCGTCCTACCTGCGCCCATCAATCCGAAAATCCCAACTATTTCTCCTTTTTTGACTGTAAAAGATATGTTTTTAAGCAAATCTTCTTTTTGGCGTACAGGATGTTTCAAAAATAATCGTTTTACAGAAATCAGGATTTCTTCCTTATTTTCACACACTGCTTTCCGCTGTACCTGAATACTTCGCCCTACCATTTTTTGTATCAGCAAATCCTGGGTAATGCCTTCCATTTTGCCGGATTCGATCGATTTACCATCTCGCAGCACCACATAATTGTCTGCGATCCGGAACAATTCATCCAACTTATGAGAGACATAGACGATGGCTTTGTTCTGTTTTTTCAAATCGTTAATAATTTCGAAAAGCACTTCCACTTCACTTTCCGTGATCGCCGAAGTTGGTTCGTCCATGATAATAACTTCCGAGTCCGTCAATAATGCTTTAGCGATCTCAACGACTTGCTGCTGACCCACTTTCAAACCCGCAACCAGAGTATCCGGCTTCACCGCAAGTTTCAGCATATCCAGCAATTCCTGTGTCCTTAGCTTCATTTTCCGTTTATCCAGCGTGCCATACTGCGTGATCAGCTCGCGCCCGAGAAAAATATTTTCGGTAATACTCAGATAGGGAATGAGATTGAGTTCCTGATGTATTATTGCGATGCCCTGCTCCTGCGCGTCTCTGGGATTTGAAAAACGAACAACCTGTCCTTTAAAAATAATTTGCCCCTCATAATCCTGATAAATGCCTGAAAGAACTTTCATCAGCGTAGATTTCCCCGCTCCATTCTCTCCGATAAGCGCAGTAATTTTCCCTGCTTCGAGTGCCAGACTGACGTCTTCCAGAGCTATTACGCCAGGAAATCTCTTCGTTATTTTATCTACTGTTAACATAGCTGATGAAAAATAGAATGATCTTTTTTCCGCAAAATATATTTGGTTGGGGACGGCGGTTAATTAGTAATTTTCAGATCAACCGGGATAATTTCGATAGATCGCGTATTTAAATGCTCCTTATTTAATTCGATCGCTCCAATGAAGTTAATCCTATCTCCTCTTTTTACTTTTGACTTAAACGGAGGAATAATCTTTTCTCTAATAATCTTATTTATTTCTGCTGAAACGTTGTTAAAGTCCATTGAATTTGTAAACTCATTGATATCAATTTCACCCGAAGCGTCCCGAACGGCGTTTCCAAAAACAAATTCGGTCACCAAGATTACCTCCGGCTTTTCACGCTCAGAGGCGACTTTAACCAAAACCTGATTTTCCTCCACAGCCTGAACAGTGCCGCTTCCTTTTACAAGAAAATACCTGACGTTGCCAATTCCCAGAGCGTGAGAATAATCTGAGAAAGCCTTGTTCTTATCCGTTTGCAACAAAGTAAGCAGTTGCCCGATTTCGATTGCTCTGGTTGTATGCGGAAGCAATTTTTTTGTCCAGAATTCGGAAGCATATTTAGCCGCATTAAATGAAGCTGTGCCTGCTTTTACCTCATCCAGTTTTTTAAAATAAACGGAGTTATAGGCGACTAACGCAACGAGCACCAGTGAAGCGACATATCTTATTATTTTTTTCATTACTTTTTACCGTAAGCCGCGTAGTTGTCGACATTATCCTTTTTCACCATCTCAACGGCGACGGGCATCTTTTTCGGAAAATCCCGCTTGCCCTTAAAATATTGATCCGCCATGGTTGCGGCTGTCTGCGCCATAACTTCCGGAAACTGCATGCCGGTCGCTTTTATTTTACCATCCTGAATTGACTTCACGACATCTTCCGCGCCGTCGAACCCAAAAACCTTTACTTTATCCGATTTCCCAGCTGCTGCCAATGCCTGGTAAGCGCCCATCGCCATGGCATCATTTCCACAAAAAACCGCGTCAATATCAGGGTTAGCCTGCAAAATTGATTCGAGTACTTCCATCGCTTTATTTCTATCGAAATCAGCACTTTGCTGCGCGACCATTTTCAATCCAGCATAATGATCAACCACACTGTGAAAACCTTTAGAGCGGTTCCAGGTATTGTTATCGCCCACTAAACCAAGAAGCTCAACGTATTTACCATTCTTATTTAATGTTTCCACAAAATATTTTGCGATGGTCACGCAGCCGGAATAGCTGTCAGACAAGATTTGCGAAGTAGCTGCGTTGGTAGAATTAATTTCCCTATCCATACAAAAAACAGGAACACCAGCTGCCGTCGCATTTTTAACATTCACAACGGAACCGTCTGCATCAGTTGGGTTGAATAATATAGCATCATATCCGGAAGAGATCGCATTTTCAAAATGATCTGTTTCCAGGGATGTGTTGTTCTGTGAATCAAAAACCTTCGATTCATATCCCAGTTCCTTCGCTTTTGCCGCCGCCCTTTCAGCCAGAAAAACAAACCATGGATTGTTCAACGTTGAAACGACAATGGCCATTTTCTTTGGCTCATCTGTGCTTTGTCTTGTTTTACAACGGATTAATGCAAACCAGAATAAGACAAGGATCAACGCTATAAAATATTTGGGACTAAATCTCATTCGGGAAAATTTTATGGATCAGAATCTGAGTATGTTTATGTTGCCGGCACCTGTATAATTATTCCGGAAACACCGTAACAATCACGCGCTGGTATCTCGTAAGTGCAGGTTTTCCGTTGTCTGTGACAGCGAGAATAATATGTACCGTCTCGGGCCTGGCAACTTTCGGAGCTACAAAACTTGTATTGACCGCATGGATATCTAAAATTTTCAAAGGCTCTTTTTCCGCGTAACTACCCGGTTCAGGATAGTATATCCATTGGTAAAAAAGCGTATTGCCATCCGGATCTTTCGAACCTTCGGCGCTCAGTGTTACCTTCTCGCCACTCTTTGCCTTTACTGCATTTCCATGCTTCAGGGCGGCAACCGGCGGATGATTTGCTTCTTTGTAAGGCTTTATCGTCCAGTCCATTCGCGCTGCAAAATCATTTTGGAACGCGGATCTCCAACGCCATATTGTTGCCTTGTTGCTGGTCTGATAACTGCCGTCTTTCCCAGCAACTTCATCCACAGCATCAGTCCAAAATGGACGCGTTTCCGGTTCTAAAAACCATTTTTGTGTACGTGGCGTGTAAAATTCGTAGCGACCGCCCCAGCTACCGAAGTTCGGTTTCTCAGGATCATTCAACCCATTATTCACCAGCCCTAAAAATGACGGAGTGTCACCTTCCATCAGAAATTTAGTGAACGGATATTCGGCACCTAACGGTCCATGATTACGTACATTTTCATCCAACCAGGGATTATCGACAATTTCAAAATCACCACCGGAAAACCTGCCGTGGAATTTGTCGCCGCTGATACCTGACCATGTCGCATAATGATAAGCACCTGCTGCGTGGTAACCCGGGCTTGCTACAAAAAACAGGTCAGGAAAAGTTTTGCGTATCCAGGGCCCCGTATCATCCTGATCAGAAATCGTATAAACGCGGATTTTAGAAATGAATTTTTTCAACTCCTCCGGAGATCGCGTCATGCTGACCTTCCATAAAGCTTGCGCAAGACAATTCGCCCCACCCCAAACCGGTATCCAAACGGGTCTTTCATCTTTTTTATCGACGACGGAAATGATCCAGTCAGACCCTTCAGAATCTTTTCCCTTTCCGACGGCATTCATCCCGAATTCGGGATAACTTGCCTTGGTTACTTTAAGTAAATAATCTGTTTCAGGATACCCATTTTCATGAAGCAGCAGATTAGCTCTTACCTTTCCGTAAGCAGCAACAATTTCCTTTATCTTGTTTACTGCAATCTTATTCTGTTGATGAATGGAAGTTGTGGCTACCAGCCCTTCAACGTCCCACTGATTTGAATAAGTGAGAAATCGGATTAAAGATTGCGTATCGTCCGGCTCATTCTCAATATCCGTCAAAACCAACACCCGTTTTTTAACAGAAGTCTCCTGTGCATGGCAAATAATGCAGAACAGATTTGCAAAAAATACAATGAGTATCTTCGTCAATTTCATATACCAGGGTTTGGAATTGCTTAATAAATAATAATGTGACTGAAAGTTTCTTATTTAACCCCTACACAATTTCAAGGCAGCGTCTGCAATGCCATTTTCCGAAATTCCGTAATGATCGAAAATTTCCTGCTGAGAACCTGTAACGGTATATTCATCAGGAATGCCAATAATTTTAAATTTATTCCGGTAATTATTTTCCAATAAAAAAGAAGCACATGCCTCACCCAATCCTCCGAAAATGCTATGCTCTTCGACTGTCAAAATTGGATTCCCAAGGTTGGCAATTTCGGATAACAACCTGTAGTCAAGTGGCTTAATGGTGTGCATGCTAATAACTGCCGCTTCAATACCAGACTCTCTCGATAATTTCTCACAAGCATTCAAAGCAGGCGCGACGGTTTCTCCTGTCGCAATGATCACGACATCGCCACCTTCCCGGATTTTCCTGCCCTTTCCAAATTCAAATGTCGTTTCCTCCGTCGAGAGGAGTGGCATAGCCTTTTTTCCGAAGCGCAGGTAAATTGGAAGATCTGATTCAGCAGCAAGACGAATGGCCTGCTCAGTTTCGAAATTATCAGCGGGCGCGGCGATAATCAGGTTGTTGACGGTCCTGAGTACTGCGAAATCATGCAGACTGTGATGCGTAGACCCCAATGCGCCATAACTTACTCCGGCACTTATGCCTATTAGTTTTACAGCATTGTTGGAATAAGCCACATCGTTTTTGATCTGCTCCAAAGCACGTGCAGTCAAAAAACAGGCGGGAGAAACTGCAAATACCTTTTTACCGGCTGACGCCAGCCCTGCCGCAACGCCAACAAGATTTTGCTCAGCGATCCCGACTTCCACAATCTGTTCGGGAAACGATTGTCCGAAAGGCACCAATTTTCCCGAACCCCGGGAGTCGCTGGTCACTACAATAATGTCGCGATCTGTTCTTGCCAAATCCTGAAGTGTCGTCGAAAATACTTCAAGATTCGCCTGATTACGCACAGCTATTTTCTCAATGGTAGCATCCACTTGAATAAGTTTATTGATTAACATTATATCTAACCACGCTCTCAGATGCTTTTATCCTGAAAGTCAAGCTCTTGCAACGCTTCTGCGTATTGTTGCTGATTCGGAACGCCATGATGCCATTTGAGCTGATTTTCCATGTAACTCACGCCTTTTCCTTTCACCGTATGTGCGATCACCATACTGGGTTTTCCCTTTACGAAGGGGATCGCATCAAACGTTTCTTTCAATTGTTTGATATCATGACCATCCACATGGCGTACTTCCCAACCGAAGGCTTCGAATTTTTTATCTACCGGATCAGTATTGCAAACATCGGTCGTCGTGCCTGTGATCTGTAAATTATTTTTGTCAAGAATGGCGCACAGGTTATCCAGTTTGTAATGCGCAGCTGAAAGCGCAGCTTCCCAGTTAGAACCCTCCGGTAGCTCTCCGTCTCCAAGCAATGTGAAAACTTTGTAATTTTTTTTATCCAGTTTTCCAGCAATCGCAACGCCTACGCTTAGCGATAAACCGTGACCGAGCGCACCGGTATTTTGTTCAATTCCATGTACTTTTCTGGTTGGGTGACCAATGTAATGTGATTTATACCGGCACAAAGTTTCAAGATCAGATTCAGGAAAAAACCCTCTGGAAGCCAGCACAACGTACAGTGCTTCAACCGTATGGCCCTTACTTTGAATATAGCGATCCCGGTCGGGCGAGCTGAAATTTTCAGGATCAACATTTAATGTGTAGTTGTAGAGAACGTTCAGAATATCAATACAGGACAGGCTCCCTCCCGTATGGCCGGCATTTGCCTTGACAATATACTTGAGTATTTTCCTGCGATAGTCGACCGACTTGTGAGCCAATTCCTTTTCTGACATCGTTTGTTGAATTATTTGTTTTACGAATCCTTTGCGGGATGAACAAACCGCTGATAATCCGTCCGCGGGAAAAACCCGCGGCTCAGATAATAAGTCCGTTGGACTGGCAGGGAATCAATATTGAGCTGCCAGTTCGTTTTTAGTATTGGCCGATTCGTTTCTTAATGGCTGTTCAGCCGGGTCCTTAAAATATTGAACCTCCCAACCCATATAATTTTCGAATGCTTCTTTTAATATCCCGGCGGTTTTTGACGCATTCATCACTACATGGTGTTCAAAACCATTTCTGCAGATGTATTGCATCAAACCTTGCAGATTCGGGATTTCTGCGACTGCTCGGTTTCCAAACGTTTTTAAAGTATCGTCCGTTAGTCTGCCTTCGCCGATATAGGCTTTCATAATTCCCTTTGGATCATCGGTACTGATCCTTCCGAATGTCAGCGGAGAAGCGGGTGTGCGCCCGGAGAGCGCTCCGAAGGTATTTTCCTCTCCTACCGAAGTTCCCAGAATTGGCGCGGTACTGATTTCGATATCCGGCAAAAACGACTTCGCCCAGTTTCCGCAGTGGAACAGAACACATTTGTTATCATCATTCGCATAGTTATTGTTCCAGTCAACAAGCGCACTTGGAGAACCGGATGCGAGTTGTAACGCATACATGCTCAACGTTCCTGTAACATCGACCTCACATCCGCTGGGAAGCATATTTTCACTCATAATACTCATACTCGTGCAAACATTGCAGCCGTAATTCTGCTGAACAGAAGTCCAGCATTGAATTGCTGTCGCATCCAGCGCATGCAGCTGGACAAAATCGGTCAATGCAACGTCGAGTTTCGCCATCTGGATCAGAGACTCGTCGGGTGTGCGGCCAACAGGTGCATAATCTTTTATTTTCTGAATTCTTTGCTGAACGCTGATATCGTATTTTGTCAATTTATTCGCATTGCCAAGAATCTCTGAAAGATCGACAGTCACCACCGAAATTCCATTTCTCTGTAATATTTTTTCGCTGTAACGGACCGTATTAAAGCCACCAGGCCGTGCGCCGATCGCGCCAATTCTTACCTTCCGAAGACCTCGCGTAACCCGGCAAACGCCTACAAAATTCAATAAGTCGTTGATAAAAACCGGATCAGTCGGATGAACAACATGTTTTGATGTCAATGAATACTTAATTCCGAACTGGTACAGATTATTACAAGCTGAAATTTTCCCGCACCACGAATCCCTGCGTCTGGCAACATCGAGTTTATCCAGATCGTCGGGATAGCCCTGAACCAAAACCGGTACGTTCAACTCAGCCAGTTTAAGCGTTTCAGCTATTCCTCTTTCATCTCCAAAATTTGGAAGTACAACCAGCACACCTAATATTTCATCACGGTGCTGCCTGAACAAGGCCGCACATTTCTGCGCATCCTGGAATGACTCAACCCCGCCAAGTTTGGTATCGTTAGTATCCAGCATGATTGCTCTGATGTTCAGCCTTTTAAACAGCTCAATAATCTCAACTCTCGCCTCAGCCACCAGTCGGTCCGGAAAAAAATCACGGTTTCCGATAATTACACCTAAACATCCTTTTTCGCCCATGTTGTTTTTTACTGTTGACTGATAGCATAACTACCAGCTCTATTCTTTAAATATTTTGACGCTTTCTTACCCGGCAATAATTAATTCTATTTCGTTATCGCTGAAAAGCTGTTTATGTTTTTCTTCCACCCCTGCATCCGTGATGATATAATCGATCAGCGACAATGCTCCTAAACTGGCAAATGCACTCTTTCCAACTTTTGTTGAATCTGCAACCAGATATGTAGTGTCAGCGGCATCGATCATTGCCTTTTTCACAACCAGATCACTGATACTAGGATATGTCAAACCTGATTTCAAAGACAGACCAGCTGTGGCCAGAAATAACTTTTGAACATTCAGCCCTTTGAAAAAATCAGCTGCTTTCTGTCCTGTTAGTGACAATGTTGGTGGCTTAAACTCGCCACCAGTCATGATCACCTCGATACCCGTCTCCGCTCCGAGCAATAGTGCAATATTCAACGCATTGGTAATCACAGTCAAATGACGATTACTTCCTCTCAGTTTTTTCGCGATCTCTGTTGTCGTAGAACCTGAATCAAGAATTATAGTGTCTCCATTTTCTATAAACTCCAGGCTTTTAATAGCGATCAGCTCTTTCTTGTCAAGATTTTCCTGATTTGCCAGAGAAAAATTACGAACCTGATCTTCCACATTTTTCAAAAATGCACCGCCATGTTCCTTTATTACCAGACCATCTTTTTCCAGCTTATCCAGATCCTGACGGATGGTAACTTCTGTTACTTTGAATAATTTGGCAAGATCAATAACCTTAGCCGACCCATCCTCTTTTAACAATTCAAGTATTTTATCTCTTCGTTGATTTGCGAGCATTTTTATATTGTTTGTAGTTCCTTTTATTTTTTACCTAAAAATAAAGGAAAACACTTAACTAAGTACACCATATTGAAAATATACAGATCAACAACACAAATAGATAGAATTTAATTAACAAAAGCAAATTTTAGAAAATAAAAGAAAATAAAAAACAACAATTAAAAATTAAATGATATCATTGTAATGTCATTACTATCTGTCCTCGATCTTTTTATTTTCTTATGACAAGCTTTAAATTTCCTTTTCTGTATTTTCTTACCTTACTATCTTTCGCATTTATCGAAAAAGCTAAAAGTCAGGAAAATATTTCTTCTCCTTCATTATCTTCCGAACCGTTGACGACAGATGATTTGAGCCAGTTCCATCCTTCGAAATCAACGAAATGGATCATTGCCGGGAATATTTCAGCTGATCGTGATCAGAAAAATGATCTTGAAACAAAAAATGGAAAAGGCGTTTTAGTTTATTTACCTAAACTAAAAGGAGATAAAGCATTAGAAACGAAACTAAAACACGGCGACATTGACTTAAATCTGGACTTTTTATTGAGTAAATCTGCTTCTTTTTCTATACTCTTTCAAGGACGTTATGAGGTAAAAATAACCGACGCCTGGCTGAGCAATGCAAATAATGCCATGAGAGCACCAGGACTTTGGCAAAATCTGTCTGTGCGTTTCAGAGCTTCCGAATTCGATTCCAGAGGCTCGAAGATCAAAGATGCCGTTTTGGAGCAAATTCTGATTAACGGGCAACAGGTTCAGGGATCGACAAAAATTCTGATTTCGGAACACAGTTCTTTTAGGACTGAAAGTGAAACAGGGCCACTGGTCATTCTGGGAGAAATATCACCTTTCGCAATCAGAAATATCAGCTATAAAATTTATGAAAAAGACGAGATTAAATTAACGGATATAAAGTTTAAAGTATATCCGGGGCTGCATAAGAATATCGACACGCTTCTAAGTCTCAAACCGAAACGAACCGGAATTACTGATTCCATCTCGCACCAAGTCGGTGATAGAAAATCTCAACTGGTCTTTAATGGTTTTGCCGAAATCCCGACAGATGGCGAATACCTTTTCAAGTTGACAGCAGGCGGCGGAGCATGGCTTTTTATTGATGGAAAATTAGTGATTGAAAATAAAGGATCACGGGATTTTGAGAAAGCTTTTTACGCAAAACAAAAACTAAAAAAAGGAAAATTTCCCTTCAGGATCGTTTATTCAAATTCTGACGAATGCCTTGTTCTGCATTATGAAGGTCCCCAGATTCCATGGCATTCGCTAACCACGAACGCATCGGTAAGACTAAGCGAAAAGTTTGATCCGTTGGAATATAAGGTCAGAAGGAGACCTGTTATACAGCGCGGCTTTATGCTAAAAAATGGCATAATAAATCCATACATCGTCTCCGTTGGTATTCCGACCGACAAAAACTCCCAAGGCTTGAACTATGCTTACGACATGAAAAAATTCAGCCTGACGACTGTGTGGCACGGGAAATACATAGATGTTTCCAACATGTGGACCGAGCGTGGAGAGAAGCAACTGGAAATTCCGCTGGGGGCCAGGCTGGAATTGCCTGGCAAGCCAATTCTCGCAAAAAAAATTCCCGAAAGTTCCGTCTGGCCAGATTCAGTGCAAGCTCCGGAAGGTGTGTACTCCAACCGCGGATATAAATTGGGTCACGATGGTTTTCCGATATTTTATTATGCACTCGATGGCGTTTCGATAGAAGATAGCTTCGTTCCTAACCAGGACAGAACCGGCCTGACACGGTTGCTGAAAATCAAAAACCCTGTCGAAACTTCCTATTGTTTACTGGCCGAAGGCAAGGTCATTGAAAAAGTAAGTGAAGGGAATTTTTCAGTGGATGATAAACAATATTACATCGCAGGCCTGGAAACGGGTGCCACGAAGGCAACAGTTTACCATGGAACCGAGGGAGATAAACTTGTCGTTTCAATTCCTGCACAACAAGAAAACAGCATGATTAAGTTTGATATAATATGGTAGCTTTCGACAGCAATTTTGTTGGCATTTTTTCGAGGTTTGAAGGAGAAATCTGTTCTTTGAAACGCAGACGGTATTGTTGCAATACCGACCTGATTCAAAAAGAACATCTAAGCAAAAAACGCTTTTGTAAACATTTGAACGGAATTTTTTACTCGATTCTTGTAAGTTTATTTACGCAGGTATCATTCGCGCAAAACGACATTGCAGATCGTGAAAACAAATTTTATCAAATCATTTCTGTACCGATTCCGGATAGTGTCAAACTTGAAGTGGGCGGACTTGCTTTTACCGATGACGATAAACTTGGTGTTGCGACCCGGCGGGGAGAAATTTGGGTGATTGAGGATCCTTACCAACAAAAAAATCGGCTACCTAAATATTCTCTCTTCGCCTCTGGACTTCACGAACCTTTATGGCTGGCTCAAAAAAACGGAGCTTTTTACACGACGCAAAGGTCGGAACTGACGAAAATTTCAGACACGAACGCTGACGGACTCGCTGACAATTTTCACACAGTATACTCCTGGCCGATTTCAGGAAATTATCATGAATATTCTTACGGACCATTGATCTTACCAAATGGCAATATGCTGGTGACACTTAACCTTTCCTGGGTTGGTCGCGGTGAGAGCCTTACGAAGTGGCGGGGCTGGATGCTACAAATTACCGAAGACGGAAAAATGACTCCCTTCGCAACAGGTATGCGGTCGCCAGCAGCTTTTGGATTAAATAAGGTTGGAGATATTTTTTTTGCTGAAAATCAGGGAGACTGGATCGGATCCGGAAGGATAACGCACTTAGATCAAGGTGATTTTGCGGGCCATCCGGCAGGCCTGCGCTGGTCGGGTGAACCAAACTCCCCTATCGCATTAAAACGATCTTCATTTCCTGATTCGGCCGGCTTGATGTTTGATTATGCCAAAGGAAAGCCAAACTTCAAACTGCCTTCGATCTGGTTTCCGCACACAGTTATGGGCATTTCTACCTCAGCAATCATATCCGTAAATTCTGATAAGTTCGGACCATTCGAGGGACAACTTTTGGTTGGAGATCAAGGACATAGCAAGATAATGAGAGCATTTCTTGAAAAGGTAAACGGTCAGTATCAGGGCGCCTGCTTTCCGTTTCGGGAAGGTTTTTCATCCGGAATTCTACGTATGGCCTGGGGTAGCGACAATTCACTTTTTGTAGGTATGACAAGCCGCGGCTGGGCATCAACCGGAAAGGATTTATACGGACTTCAGCGACTAAAATGGGATGGAAAAATTCCGATGGAAATCAAGGAAATGCGGATAACGAAAGACGGATTTGACCTGGAATTTACCAAACCGGTTGACCAAAAGATGGCTGCAAGCGTTTCTAATTATGCTATGACAGGATTTACATACAGTTATCATAAAAAATATGGCAGTCCGGTCATCAATTCCAGAAAATGCACGATCAAAAAAGCGACCGTTTCATCCGATGGAAAAACTGTAAAACTGGATATCAACGGACTTCGAGAAGGTTATATTCATGAACTAAAAGTGGATAATCTCAAATCGGCGGACGGAGAGGAAATTCTCCACCCGAAAGCGTATTATACCATAAATTCATTCCCCGAAGGAAGTGTTCATGACCATCATGCGATGAACCATGACAACAAAGTTGAGGTTTCAGGTTGCGGTGAAGATTCTCAAAAATCGGTCCGCGAACAGCCGTCCGACTGGAAAAAAGGACCGGACATAATCATTACAATGGCAACAAAACCCGGACTAAAATTTGATAAGGAACTGATTGAAGTGAGGCCGGGAGCAAAAGTCAAATTAATATTTAACAATAATGACGACATGCTCCACAATCTTGTGATCACAACACCGGGAAAAGGTGCAGAAGTCGGAAAACTTGCGATGGATATGGGTTTAGATGGCACGAACGCCGGCTATATCCCTGCGACAAATTCAGTACTCTTTCATACCTGCCTGATACAGCCGGAGACTTCTCAAACTATCTACTTTACCGCTCCGAAAGCAGGGGATTACCCGTATCTATGCAGTTTCCCCGGACATTCATTTGTAATGAAGGGTATTATGCGGGTAAAATAAAAAGGAGATTTTTCAATTTTGTTCTTTGTTCTGCTCATCCAACCTTTTAAACCATTTTTATAATGAGAAGGTTTTCAATTTTCATTTCGCTGATAACTTTCCTGCTATCGCGTACATATTCTTTCGCGCAATCTGACAACAACCAGACACTTCCGCCAGCATCTGCTACGGAAGACTGGTCTGTAAAACCACCTTTGGTAACACCTGCATCTTATGGAAGCCCTCCATCCGACGCGATCGTTCTGTATGGAGGAAAAGGTGATCTTGATAAATGGAAGCATATCAATGGTGAGCCTGTGAAGTGGAATGCTTCGCAAAATGAACTCACGATAGTTCCAAAAACAACAGATATTGAAACCAGACAAAAATTCGGGAGCATTCAACTACATCTTGAATGGAAAACACCTAATCCCAAGGAAGATAAAAGCAATAATCGAGGAAACAGCGGCGTGTTTCTAATGGGTTTATACGAATTACAGATATATGAATCCTATCAGTATGAAACGCGCATCTATTATAACGGGCAGGCAGGTAGTATTTATAAACAGCAAATTCCGCTTGTAAACGCGTCATTGAAACCGCAGACCTGGCAAACGTTCGACATCGTGTTCAACGCCCCGGTTTTTCGTGAAGATAAAACACTGAAAACACCTGGATTCCTGACCGTTTTTCACAATAACGTACTGATCCTTAACCATTCGGAAATTAAAGGCCCGATGGTTTATCAGGGTTATCCAAAATATGAATACCATGAATCAAAACTTCCCTTGCGGCTACAGGAGCATAACAGCCGCGTGAGTTTTCGGAATATCTGGGTAAGAGAATTGTAGATTGGAAGAATGATTTCATCACGTGCAAACATGTTTTGCAGCGGCTGGAAATAATAAAGATCACAGACTAAATTAATTTTAATCTGTGATCTTTTCCTGGTACCGAAAATACTATTCCGTTTCTATCTTAAAAACATAAGCGATATCAGAGGGAACTCTCGTTTTTGCTGGAACCGTAAATCTCAAACCAGTTTCATTCAGCTGATTTTCACATTTCACCAAATTTTTCAACCCCAACAATTGCACTGACTTTACATTTCCTTTAAGACTTTCCTTTGTCATTTGTTTCAAATTAATCGCAACGTTGTCGCCTGGCCAGTCAAGAAAAATCGCATAAACAGTTTTATCTTTTCGCGTATAATAAACCTTATTTTTTGCCTGGGTCGTTTCACCGAAAACATCAAAAGGTCTTGTATCATAAAGTGCCTCCCCGAACGACCACATCCACCGCCCGACTTTGTAAACCACTTCTTTCTGATCGTCCGGAAACGTTCCGTCTGCTTTTGGAGAAAGATTCAGAAGCATTTGACCGTTCTTGCTGACGACTTCAATCAATGTCTGAATAATTTCTTTCGCCGGCCTTATCTCCATCCCTTCCGTATACCCCCATGAATAAGACAAACCCGTTCCGATCGAATAATCACATAACCATGGTTTAGGTATTATTTGTGTCGGGTTTGAGTTTTCATGATCTTCCATACCCACGCCAGCCGGGAGATCATCGCCTTTATATGTGACAATCACATCCTGTTTTCTCTTTTCGGCCTCATTGAAAAAATGGGACAGATAAGTTTGAATATTCTTTGTGGGGACTTGTTCGAGCCATGCGTCATGATAAATGATATCCGGGTGATATTTATCAACCAGTTCATTACACTTATCCATCCACATCTGATCCCACTCCGCCTTTTTCATTGTAGAACCATATAGCTTTGCATATTTCGGATCTGTTCCGGCCCATCCCGGCTTCATTTTCACATTTGTGTAATTCAACTCATGATGCAGCGACGTGAAAAATTTCATCCCTCTGCTACGTATCGATTTTTCCAGTTCACCAACTACATCACGTTTAGGGCCCATCGCTTTTGCATTAAACGGTGTCAACTTACTGTCCCACATTGCAAAACCATCATGATGCTCAGCTACAGGACCGGCAAACTTCGCTCCGCCTTTCACAAATAAATCTGCCCACTCATCAGCATTAAATTTCTCACCTTTAAACATCGGGATAAAGTCATGATAATCGAATTTTTCCAGTGGTCCGTAAAGTGCCAGATGGCGTTTATAAGTTCCCAGTTTTGAATAATCCGGACTGTCGTTATGCATGTGTTGGATGTAATGTTCATTGTTATACGCCGGAACTGCGTAAACGCCCCAATGACAATAAATTCCAAATTTCGCATCCCGAATCCATTCCGGGACTTCAACATGTTTTTCCAGAGAAGGCCAGTTGGACTGGTAGGTTTGTTGAGCTGACACATAGCCGTATCTGCTTGAAATTAATACTAAAACAGCAATACAAGTACAAAATTTCAGAATGTTCATAAATTTCATAATTTGAAATATTATTTTATATTTGTAAATAATATTTATTACACACACACTTAAAATTCATTTTATGGTAATTGTTTCGCATCGTGCCATCAGAGAGTTTTGCATAATAAATCCGCTTTATCAAAACGCGTTGTAAAAATGGTATCGAGAAACTACAATAGCCGACTGGTCTAATTTCAGCGATTTAAAACATTCTTATAAGTCCGTCGACTCTGTTGGTAACGGTTTATTTGTTTTAAACATTTCCGGAAATAATTGTCGACTAATCGCCAGGATATTTTTCAGAAAGCGAACACTCTTTATTCGTTTCGTGGGCACACATAAAGCGTATGATAAATTGGATCTGACAACATTATAATGATCAATTTTATGAAAATCATAAAAACAGAAAAAGATTACCAAAACGCCCTTGATCAACTTAATTCGTTGATGAAGAAAGGTGAGAATAATATCACCATTCAAGAGGCTGAAAAAATCGAAACACTGGCTTCTTCCATTCAAGCTTATGAAAAGATTTTTTATCCTTTCCCTATGCCCAAAACGATTAGCGAAATGGTCGAATTAAAACGTTTCCAACTCAAACTTACCCAAGCTGCTTTAGCCGATATGCTGGGTCTGGGAAAACCTAAACTTTCGCAAATCCTGAGTGGCAAACGTGAGCCAGATGTTTCTTTTCTAAAAGCTGTGTACAAAAAATTGGATATCGATCCTGGCTTTTTACTGGACAATGCCTGATCACCTGACCAGGGGCAGCCAGACGGACATGTCATTGTGACCGCGGTTGCCCCAGGCATAATAAGGCACGAGGCGAACGGGAATCATTTTCGGTGTTTCCGTTGATATTTCGCGATATAATTTTTTACTCCAGTTAGAGTTGTCAACCAAAGCTGCCTCACCTTCCAAGCTCATAATTGGGCTGTTTTCAATTGTTAAGCGGGATGGTTTCAGGTTGTTTTTTACCGGAATGGCCACGTCAAAAATGGTTTTTCCTTTTGGAAGATCCATGGATTCAAGGCAATATACCACAGGTCCTCGTTTAACTGCAACCTGATTCCGTGTTTCTTCTACCAAAGGATTTGACTCTATCAGGCGAACGGGCATAGGCAGCATAAGCTCAATTTTATCACCTGATTTCCAGGTATTATCTATTTCTGCATATTCGCCTGGTGTCAGTTTCACGGTTTGCGATTTGCCATTTACAAGCAGCTTTGCGTCACTACACCAGCCGGGAATACGAAGAAATAAAGAAAATGATTCTGTTGGCGCTTCTTCCAGTTTGATGCTCACTTTGCCATCCCATGGATAATCAGTGGTCTGCGAAAGTTTTAAAACGGAGCCGCTTTTCAGTTTTGTTTCAAGATTATTTCCACCATACAGATTAAAATATAGTCCCTTATCTGATACACTATAAGCATATTGACTGACCTCGGCAACGGTGCGAACCGTATTCGGCGGACAGCAATTCGAGAGTCCGATGTAGTGCTGACGATCTTTCGACCAGCGCTGCGCAAAGGGCAAAGCGTCGGAAGAACTTAATGGATTTGTATATAAAAACTTGTCTCCACTCAAACTTATTCCTGACAAAACACTGTTATAGAGTGCTAGTTCTACAATATCAGCATACTTCGCGTCGCCGGTAATTTGCAGCATTCGCCAGTTCCAAAGTACATTTCCGATGTTGGCGCAAGTTTCATTATGAGCAGTAAAATTTGGAAGCTGAAAATCGCGGCCATACGCCTGATGGATTTTCTGTACCTCATTCGGCTTATAAGAAGTCCCATCCGGCGAAACTCCATCATATAAAGAACCACATCCACCGGTTACGTACATTTTATGTTGTGTGAGATCATCCCACATCAAATTCAGCTGTGATAGCAGTGCAGGATCGCCAGTTTCGGCATACACATCAGCAACACCGGCAAACAAATAATTTGCTCTCACCGCATGCCCCATTACTTTCGTTTGTTTCAAAAATGGAATACGATCCTGGTTGTCGTCCGTTCCCTCAGTAGCACCTTTTATGGCAATCAAATGTTTGACCAACGTAAGATATTTCTCTTCACGGGTTGTCCGGTACAACTCAGAAAGACCCATGTAATGTGACGGACAAATGGCATTTCTTGCCTGCTCGTCGGAGGCGGTACTATAAAAACCAATCAGAAAATCAGCAGATTTTTTAGCAACAGCCAGCAGCGAAGTTTTTCCGGTCGCCCGGTAATGAACACAGGCGGCCGTCATCAAATGGCCGAAATTATAGGCTTCAAAACTCAGCCGGTCATCGAACATTTTCGAATCACCTTTTTGCTTTTGTTCGATGATTGCTTTCGTATAAATATATCCGTCGTTACGCTGAGCTTTTGCAATTACAGCGATGGCATGATCCATAGTTGCATCCAGCTTTACATCTTTAGTGACAGCATACATACTGGCCATCGCCTCAAAGGTTTTGTAAAAGTCGCCATCATGAAAAGACGGCCCCCTGAATTTCCCTTCTTCAAGACCGGCGGCAATTTCAAAATTGCGGAATGAATGGCTTAATTCAGGATTTGTATATGTTTTCCAAAGGTCAGGAACCATCATTTCTTTGCAAACTCTGAATCTGTCGGCCCAAAAACCCTGCGTCCATTGCACCGCATCCATATCCGTGCTGTAAAGTTTTGCATGTGAACTTTTAGATGTGTTCACCAGACCTTTACTTTGTCCGTTACCTTCCTGGCTTGCCAGCAAAGTGCAAACAAAAGCTCCCAGAATATATTTCGATCTCTTTCGCATCATCACTTTTAACTGTTTTTTACAATTTCGCACTATATGCAATGACATATTCTTTCCCCTTTTCTATTGTCAACTCAAAAACACCGTTTCCAATTACACGTATATTATTGCCCTTACTAACTGGTTTATTTTTGCTTTTAAACCGCAATGTTCCTATTCCTGTATCACCCTTGACCTTGATTTGCTTTGTGCTACAGTAGACAGAAATGTCACCATTAGCGGTTGGGACCTTTCCCTCTATCCACTGCAACCCACCTAAGACAGGTTCAATTAAATAAGTTTGATATGCTGGTGAAGTTGGTTTCACACCCAGATAATATTTCCCCAAAAGATAAATCGGACTGGCACCCCAGGCATGGCAAAGACTTTTTCCAAATTCCCGGCCATACATAGCATAGTGCTGTACTCCTTTTTCATTCGGATCATATTTTTCCCAGAAAGATGTCGCGCCGAGATTTAGCATACCTCCCCAATAATCCTTCATTTCTTTCAAAACATGCTCTTGCTCACCTATAGCACAAAGAGCCTCCAACTCGTAAAAGCGCATATAAGGCGTCGTGATTTTCTGTACCTTATCATTCATGAGCACATTCTTTTTTACAGACTGTTTTTGCACTTCGTTGAAATAATCAAAGAAAATCGCAAACATATTTGTATATCGGGTTACATGATCCGTTTGGCTTCCATTGACTCTGCTGTGCACAAATGCACCTTTACCTTCATTCCAGTAAATCGAAAAAACTTTCGCCTTCAGGTCTTTGGCCAGCGCACCATATTGGTTAGCCCCGTCAGTATCTTCGGCCACATTCGCACAAAGGGCCATTGCTTCAAGGCTTCTGCAAAAAAGCAACTGCTCAAAACTGACCTCTCCCTTTTTACTTAATCCCTCTGCCCAGTCGATGAATACCCAGTCACCGGTCTTCCCTTCAAGTAACCCATCTTTATTTCTTCTTGCCAGACAAAAATCCATCAGACTTTGCATCCGGGGATAAAACTGCCTGATAAAAAGCTTGTCTCCCGAATACAGATAGTAATCGTAAATTCCCATGAACCAGTAAAATGTATAATCCATAATCGTGTTCACATGGCTAGTCACGGGATCTTTGCCACGATTGGCCAACAGTGTACGGGTTACAGAAGGCGAATCAAAAAGCAGATAATAATTCATCAGATAACTCTGATAAGCATCTCCCGACCAAATCCATCGGTCACGTTTGATACCATCAATGAAAAACTCACGTGTGTTCAGGTGCAATGTGTACTTCGAAACTTCCCAAATCCTATTCAGTTGTTCGTCAGAACTTTTAAAGGCGCCACGATCAGCGGCGGGTAAAAATTCGTACAGCATGGAGACAGAGTCAAAACTGATTCCATCATCAAAATGGATATTGACAAATCTGAAAGCCCGCGAACCAGTTAAGGTAGTATCCCGCGAAACGCTGTTATTAATTTCCAGCTCATCAAGCGTTTCGCACGTTTTCGTCCCCAACGCTTCTTCCTCTGACTCCCCGTAATAAAGCGTTAACCTCCCTTTTCCTCTCAAACCATGCAGCTTGACGAAGCCAAAAGTTTCCTTGCCAAAGTCAACCAGCCATGACTTTTCATTTTTAGTAATATGAGCTGCAGCTTGAGGTTCTGTCGGTAATCTGAATTTAGAAGGCGGAGAGTTTGGATCATAAAAATTCCAACTTCCAGCCAGCAGATATTTAGTACCCGATATATCAGAAACTTTTCCGGATTCATCGATCCACTCTTTATCTTCATTAGTAACCTTCCAGGTTTGATCCGAGATGATCGTTTTTCCTTTTACAAATAACGCAGGGACACGCTCCTGGGCATAAACTTTGAAATTGAGTTTTTGTTTACCTGCTGGAATCAGCAGCTTTTCAGGCATTCCATGGATTAGATTACTGTTGATTTTTACATTATAATCTCCCTCTGCGTAAATCTCAATTTCTTCCGGCGCTGTCAGATTAAATTCCTTAGAATAATCTACCATGATGTAATGACTGTCATATTTCCAGAACGGCGGCAAAAATGAGCCTCTTTCAGTCCGACGATTTTGCATGGAATTGCCTAGCCATATTTCATAATCTCCCGGATACCAGATCCAGGTTGCCGTGTTTTGTGCAAAAACCAATTCAGTACAAAAAATGCACAGCAGACAAGTGACACCAAAAACATTTTTGGAAAAAAACATTATAAATTTCATTAGTTAAAAGCTGCTCGTTTTCAGCGACCTGATTCTGTACCGGGCTTTTTTATCAAGCTTTTCAGCATTTTTCAAATCATACATTTGATCGGTAGGCGTGTCAGCATTTGGAAAACGACGAATATCTCCGGTACGGAAAACAATACGTTCAACGCTCTCCAATGGCGCAAAAAGAATGTTATTTCCAGTATTTTTCCCATTGACCGCGACCGTATACAAGCGCGTTTCCGTATTCAGTTTAACGACAATTTTGTATTCACGATTTCCTTCATATCTCATCAAAGTCTTGTTTCTATATCCCGCTTTAGCTCTAAAAACTCCTGTTGAATCGAATGAAAGTCGAATACCCGCAGCTCCTTTTGCATCCTGAAATTCGATATCCAAAAGACCGTTTGAGTTTTGTTCAGGTGTCACTGAGATTTCTGCTTGTAGATGTTTCGACGCAGGTATAACACGTTCCGATTTTGCATAATCAAATGGGTCGGAGTCTTGTAAAGAAAGTACCTTCTCACCTTCCGGAGACTTCTCAATTTTCACACACGCGAGCAGCGGACTATAAATATTCCAGGAATCAAGCTCCTTCCCATCCAGCATTTCCGCGAAATTATCATTCGCGTGACGTTCGGCTTTTTCTTTCACGGGAATAGGTACAGACGACACCCAGATATCCTCTTTATTCATGCTGTAAGTCAGCCAGAGTTTTCCGTCCGGCGGTGCTCCATTTCCTTCTTCAATACCCCGAACATATTGCGGTCCATAGGATTTATAATTTCCGCCGTAACGCATGGAAGTGATTTCACCATTTACAAGCAGGAGATTTTTATAGTCCAATCCGTTATCACTTACGGATAGAGCAAGCGGCCAGCGGAATTCTGACGGATTATAAACAGTGGCATATTTTCCATCGGAAGTCTTCTGTCCCCATATTTTGGCATTACTATTAACAAAGCCCGGAGCTCTTTTAGGCTTATATAACCAAGTCTTCCCGTTATCCGTGCTAACACTCGTCAAGGCATTTTTCCACAATCCGACAACACGTCCATCTGGCAAATGATAATAGCTAAATGCCTTGTATTCTCCTTTCAGCGAGACAATTGGATCATTACGATCAGCCTCTTCAACCCACTGCTGTGTCATTAATTTGTTCGATAATAATTCATCACAAGCAGCAATAAATTCTTTATCCATGCTCGTCGAATACAACGGATATTCCGATTTTTGTTTCCATGATGCATTGTGACGAATGAAATAAATCGGACCAAGTGTTCCATTCTTATAAACCTCGCGTACCACCCGTCCTATTCCATTTCCATCATTCGGATCATCTTTCGCGTCCAGCGCAATTCCGTAAAACCCCAGCGTCAGCAATCGATTATTTTTGGATACAAAAAAACCCATGCGCTGATGCATAACCGCATAAAGATCTTTCGCCTCACCCGGATAATCTTTTTTAGTTGTGCCGTCCGGAATTTTGTAAGGTGGAAATATCACTTTTGGTTTTGACCAAGAATTCCCATCAGCTGATGTCTGCAAAAGTGTTTGCCCGGGCGGGATATGCTCCCCAACCGGGTTACTCAAATAATTGAGGTAAAATGTATTATTCCAATAGGCAAGCATAGGCGCATGGTTGTAAGTCCAGTCGTAACCCGTTTCTTTATTATCCCGACTTACGCGTAAAGTCTGCACGTTATGCACGCCTATTACCGGATTCAGCTGTCCATGATGATAATCTACATTGACCAATGTTGCCCCGGTATAGCTGATTGTGTCCTGTGCCTGGATTTCTCCAAGAACAGCCGTTAGACCGAACAAAAAAAGTCGGAATGGATTAAAGGCCATGTTATAATAATTAATTGTTAAGGATTAATGACTTAGCACGAGTACCCAATCATTTCCATTTTTCAGGTTTCCAGGGGGATCAAATTCCTTCACTCCCTGATTATCAAAATCTCCGATTTCAGCATTTTTCCCATTCCGCGGGTTATACCATGAAGCCTTTATCTTCTCACCGCTTATTGTTCCAAGATTTACTTTAAAATTGCGGCCGTTGTAGGTATATGCAAAGACGTAATCCTTACCCCGAGTCGCTACAATCCGGTTATATTTCTCTCCGTTATCAGCGATCAACGACTGGTCAGGAATACGGTCAAAATAAGATTTTGACAACATCAGGTTTTTCAAAAAGATCATTTGCGATGCTCCTGGTGCATTTATTTCGTCATACCAATATGATTTTGCCCCATAAGAAGATTTATTATCTGTTGGTTTCAGCATTTGCATCACCGCACTATTCCCATAGGTGAAACCGCTTCCGCCAGCAAAAACCGACCAGTAAGCATAACGCCGCACATCGTCGGCTGTCCATAGCGGCTTGTTCGGATCGTGCAAGCCGTGTGGAATTCCCTCGTAAGATGGCTCTCCATCCAATGTCGGTTTCACCGGTGTTTTTGAATAATCGTCTTGTATGTATCGCCAATTATCTTCCCCAAATTTCAGGCTATTGGAATCAATATCCTGCGCATAATCACGGTGACCGGACTGGAACATATTGAAATCAAGCCATGGCTCATCGTGGAACCAGGCAGAAGATTGCCGGCGACCGAATGGATGAAACGTAACAAGGTGATTTGGATCTTTTGCCTTCAAAGTGTTGCCGATAATTTTCCAGGTTTCTGTTGAATCCGTACCCATAATATCTCCGCCATTAAGCCAGATAATATTGCGTTTATTTTTATAACGATCTGCAAGCCAGGACGCATAAGTTTTCGCATCATCGCGACTTACGCGACCAGATTTGACATTATTACCCCATACAGGAACCATGGCCATGAATATTCCTCTTTTCCCAGCCTCGTCGACTATAAAATCCACGTGGTCCCAATAATCATCCTGGCTCGAATCGGTTGAAATTCCCTCTTTGATATATGGTCTGGCCACATTTTTATTGACAAGAGCAGAATCTCCATAGGCATCAGCGAATTTTAAGGAATGTAAAATCATGACCTGAATCACGTTAAACCCCTTTTTCTGCCTGTCGTCCAGATATTTAATCGCCTCCTGCCGATCCAGCTTGCTGAATAAAAGCCACCCTGTATCGCCCAGCCAGAAAAATGGCTTTCCGTTTTCATCGGTGAAAAATCTCCTGTTTTCTGAAATATTCAGTTTCGGTTTCAATTCTTTTTGTTCAGCTTTTTTATCAGTTTGACAACCCAATACCCCCGAAAGCAAAAGAAGTGAAACAAATACGCACTGAAACGAAAATTTTTTATCTGTCATAACGCTGATTATTCTGTCAATATGTTGGATTGACGTAAATGCCGGAAAGTTAACAGAGCCTTTTTGGCCTGTTAACTTTCTGATATTTAAGAATTTTAGTATCCCGTGTTTTGAGTGATTTTATTGTTTTGGTCACGAACGATATTTGGAATCGGCAGAACAAGTTTTTCCTGGGTCACATTTTTTCCCTTCGAAGTCAAAACCGGTACAGCGCGATTAGTTCTTTTTAAATCAAACCAGCGATGAAATTCGAATGCTAATTCCACACGCCGTTCATGTTCAAGCGCCAGGGCTACTGATGAGTATTTTGCAGGATAACCAGCCTCTCCATACAAGGGCAGGTTTACTCTCTTACGAACCTGGTTCATGTAGGAAACCTCGCCGGTCGCCTCAGTCAATAACATCAGCAGATCTGCATAACGCAAAACGATGAAGTTGTTGTTTGCAGCAATCGACTGGTTGATAAGCGGCGCGGTTTTATCTGTCCACTTTTTTGGAAATCGTGCAGCTGTAAAATTTCCCTTTGCGTCCGTATATCCGGTATCGATAGAAGCCACACGACGACTATCACCTGCTTCATACTCGTCCCAAATATCATTGACCACCTGATTCATACCTGCTCCATAAAAACCGAGTGCATTGGAGTTGGGGAAGAAAACAAGATAATAATTACTGTAAGGATTGATCGCAGATCCTCCAAGGTATTGAATTTCAAAAATAGATTCCCTGGTATTTTTATTTTTCACATCCCATAATGAAGCATAAGAAGGCAAGAGCTGATATTGATTACTATCGTAAACTTCTTTCAATTCTTTGGCAGCATTATTTTTATCACCCATAGAAAGATAGACTTTTCCCAGCAGGGTTTGGGCGGCACCTTTCGAAGCCCGTCCGACAACTGCGGAAGCGGCAATCGGTAATTTCACCTTCGCCTCCTGTAAATCTTTCACAATCTGCGCATAAACTTCGATGGCCGGGGACCGTAAAATATTATAACTTTCAGCAGCAGAAACGGGAGCCGTCACAATAGGAAGATCGCCCCAGATTTGTACCATCTGATAATAATAAAGAGACCTCAGGAACAACATCTCTCCCTGCATTTTCGCTTTGTAGTCAGCATTTAGCTCAGCGGATTCAATTTTGGAAAGGATTATATTGATGCTGTATAATGATTTGTAGAAATCCTGCCAGAATTGATATACCATTGTATTCGCGGGTGCTAGCGAATAATCCCTGAACTGCCATTTGTCAGCCTGATTCCCAGAAATATTATAAATCGTCACATTATCTCCCATCAATTCTCCGGCATACGAGACAGGTCCTTCCGGATTGTAAACGGTGTATAATGTATTATAAGCCGCGTTAGCAGCAAGGTCAAAATCAGCAGTGGTTTTATAAAAATTCTCTGCATTCGGATTTGATACCGGAGCCAGTTCAAGAAACGAGTCCCCACAACTCATGCCCACCATCAGCAGACAAAACATTGCCAGATATCCTGATATTTTTTTCATAATTTTTATCGGTTAAAAGGTTTTTCACCTTCGATTATTCTTTTAAAAGTTCAAATCAAAAGTCAGCTTTGATACCTACTGTGATTACACGCGGCAACGGATACGATCCGTAATCCACTCCCTGAAATGCACCCGGAACCGGGGCGTTGCCACTACTGTATGAGCCGGAAGTTTCCATGCTGCTACTGTATGAAGTCGTGCCATAAGTCGTGTTTTCAGGATCATAACCCGTGTATTTGCTAAACAAATGCACGTTTTCAGCATTGACATAAATTCGAGCGTTAGTCATTGCCAATTTGCTGATCCATCTCGATGGAACTGAATAAGAAATTCGGATATTTCTTAATCTTACGAAAGACGCATCTTCAACCCAATAAGATGAAAATTGTTTCTGAAGGCCCAGGTAATTTACGTTTGGCTTGAAATGCTTGCCGTCTCCAGGGTTACTTTCTGAACGCCAGTAATCATAGGTATTCGAGAAGAAATTCCGGCCATTATCCCAGGTGCCAAGATAACGGATGTTGTTATTTGCAATCTCTCCTCCAAAAGATCCCTGAAACATGAAGGAAAGCTCAAAGCCTTTATAACCGACCGTGTTTGTTATACCGGCAATAAAATCTGGCTGATAATTGCCGATAATGGTCCTGTCTGCATCGGTAATCTTGCCGTCGCCGTTAACATCTCTCACTTTGGGGTCGCCTGGTGTTGTGCTTGCATGATGCGGATAAGCGTCAATCTCCGCCTGATTTTTGAACACTCCATCAAATTTATAACCGAAGAAATTTGATACCGGCTGGCCCACTTCCGTTCTTACGGTCACCACATTATCAACGTACTGGATCGGTGCATTTCCCGGTCCGAGCTGCAGAACTTCGTTGCGGTTTCTTGAAATGTTGAAGTCTGTCGTCCACGTCAGGCCGTCACCGTTTCCATCACCTGTAAGATTTTTGCTTGAAATATTAAATTCAACACCACGGTTGCGCATTTTTCCGATATTGGAAAGCTGTGAAGAAAATCCGGTGATGTCAGGGACGGGCACATATAGCAGCATATCCCGTGTAATCGAATTGTAGAATTCTGCGGAAAGATTGATCCTGTTGTTAAAAAGCCCCAGGTCCACGCCCACATTGAACTGGTTCGTCTTCTCCCATTTCAAGCCCGAATTAGCCAGACCGCTCACTTTCAAACCGTTCGAAAGATTAGTGCCGGTCACATAATTAGCAGCACCGAGAAGGCTGATCGCTCCATAATTTGGAATCTGGTTATTTCCGGTCACACCATAACTTACACGCAATTTCAGGTTATTTACTGCGCTGACACCCGCCATAAAATTCTCATCCGAGATTAGCCAGCCTCCTGATACCGAAGGAAAGTAACCCCACTTATTATCTTCTCCGAATCTTGACATCCCGTCTCGGCGAAGCGCACCTGTGATGAAATATTTATTCTTAAAGTTATATTGAATACGTCCCAGATAAGATAACAAAGACCATTCGCTCGCTGTGGTATTTCCGGCCGTCACCGTACCGGCATTCAGGGTATGGACAAGATCATTCGGAAAATTATTTGCCGCAACATACATTGTTTCGTCACGCTGTTTCTGGATGGTGTAACCTAACAATCCGGTGAAAGCATGATCTCCGATCTTTTTATCATAGGAAAGTGTGTTTTCACTCAGCCAGTTCAGCATATACGCGTCTCCTGCATTTCCCTGCGCAGCCAACACCGCGGAATAACCATATTTTTGTTTATCGTTCCAGTAAAAATGATTCCGGTTGTTGAATAGATTTCCACTGATACTCGTTCTGAATTTCAGGTCGTCCAGGATATTGTATTCAAGGAAAGCGGTCCCCAAAGTATTGAAGGATTTATTTCCTTTATCAACCTCTCGTGTGAGAGAATATGGATGCCAGAGGTTCATGTCAGCATAAGAAGTAAAACGAAACCATGTCGAATTCGGATCCCTGAATCCGTAGTTCCCATTTTCATTATATACCGGAAAAATCGGATCACTCTGCAAACCAAGACTGATCACGTCGCTCTTCCCTTTCGTTCCTTCTGTTCTGTCAAATATCGCAGTTACACCAAGATTCAGTCCAATAGCCAGTTTTTTACTGACCTGGGTACGCACATTGGAACGAAGGGATAATCGTTTGTAATAATTTTCGTCCAGTACCGCAGTCTGATCCAGATAAGCTCCGGAAAACAGGTACTGCGTTTTTTCAGTACCACCCGAAACAGATAGCTGAGCATTTACTGAAGGAGCCGTGCGGAACATTACATCCTGCCAGTCGGTGCCTTTACCGAACTGCTGCGGATTATTTGTAAAATCTTCAGGAATCCTCAGCGTTGCCGGCCGAGCGCTGTTAGGGTCGCTAGCCTTTCCCCCTTGCGCCATCCAGGCGTTATTTTTTGCATCAATATAGGTTGAGATATACTGCTGCGCGTCCATCATACCCACTTTTCGAATTACTTTCTGTGAACCATATTCGACGTTGGCGCTGATATTTGTTTTTCCTGGTTTTCCCATTTTTGTAGTTACGAGAATGACGCCGCTGGATCCGCGCGAGCCATATATAGCCGCGGAAGATGCATCCTTCAAAACCTCCACAGACTCTATATCCTGAGGATTGATCAGGTTCAAATTGAAGTTTTCAAGCGGAACACCATCCACTACAATCAAAGGATTTGTTCCGGCCGTGATCGAACTTACGCCCCTGATTTTAATAACCGGGGAAGAACCCGGCGCCCCCTGTGATTGAGAAATGTTAACACCCGGCAAACTTCCAGCCAACGACTGCGTGACATTACTAAATGAACGGTCTTTAAATTTGTCATAATTGATGGAAATCACGGATCCGGTTACCGCTCTTTTACTCTGTGTTCCATATCCTACTACTACGACTTCTTCCAGCGATTTGTTTTCCGGCGAAAGTTTGATTGAAATATCCGAACGGCTCCCTACTGCTTCTTCGACCGATTTATAACCCACAAAACTAAAAACAAGAACTGTTGAAGCATCAGGAATTTCCAGTTGAAAAGTTCCTTCAGCACTGGTTGTTGTGCCCCGTTGCGTACCCTTGATTACAACACTGACGCCCGGAAGAGCCTCGTTGTCATTCGCGCCCGTCACCTTACCTTTCACGGTCGGACTTTGTGCATATATGGCTTGCGATAGCAGCGTTAATGCAAAAATGATACAGAAGAATTGTTTCATAAGTAGTAACCAGGGTTATAAATGATCATGATACTTTCTTTTATTTTTCTTTTTATTCTATTTTTTACGAAAATTAGTAACATTTTAATACAGAAAAAATATTTTCGTAAAATTTATGACTTATTTTTATAAAAAATTGTGAAAAAGATCTTTTTGGGAAGGGTATATCGCGTAATAGTATCAAATATTGGTATTTATACGATACCAAAACATACCAATTCGAAATCATTGAAAATTAAATACCGGTAATTTTGAAAAGTCCGGCAACGAAAGAAAGTTTTTTTGAAGAGAGAGGATGTGCCAAATAACAAAATCACTTTGCTTTACATCAGAGGATTAAAGCAAAGCGATTCCTTAATAAGCAATGCCGCGAACGGCACTAACGATTTTTTGGGAAATGTTATAATCGCAAGTGAAATTAACTATTCTTTTGCTTCACTTGCTTTTATGATGGCTTGTATTAAAAATTCGCATTCCGCTTCCTTCTGATGTAGTTGTGTTTCGATTTCCTGAATCCTCTCCTGACATTCAAGCTCTTTTTTGGCAAGCTCCAGAAGCTGTCCTTTTCCGGCTTCGTTCATAATGTAAAGCGAAAGCAGAAACATACTCACTGTGATGAATTTGAAAAAATTATCGTAGGAATAAGCTGCAACCATGTAAGTTAATACAAAGACAATAAAACCGATCATAAACCGGGCAATCACAAATTGTCGAAACATCAGAATTTAGATTTCATGAATTTTCAAATATTTTCATTGAAAACGCCATCTACATAAAACCAATTCCCATTTTCAAAAACGAAAGAAGATTTTTCATGATGGACTTGTTTTTTGCCAGATCTGTCTGTGAAATATGCCTTAAATTCTACCAGAAATGTTTCCGCGCCGATAATTTCCAACCGCTGCCAACGATTACTTTTCGCCCACTGTTCAATATCTTTTTTATCAAGTCCTGCGCGTTGCGACGTATGCGTTGTTTCAAAGAGATAATCCACCTCACCCATAACATACGCACTATAACGTGAACGCATCAGTTTTTCAGCTGAATTCGCTTTGACGGCACCTTTTATAATCGGTCCGCAACATTGTGAGTAAGGCTGGTAAGATCCGCAAAAACAAGTTTTCATAATTCAATTTCAACATTTGGCGAGCCTGTTTTAAAAAGCAAGCATTTCAAATGACGAAGATATCGACAATCCGCTTTATTTTGATTTTTTAAAGCACGTTTGCCCTGATTTATGACAACGCAGGCACCAATTTGTAATCAGTGCTCTACGCTGTACTGATTTTCAATAAGTATATTTCCAGGTCAGCGTTGGAAAACTGTGCAAAATATCAGATCTCAGTAATACGCAAAGCAAGATAAGGCTTCATTGGTAACCTGATCTTCTTCCTGTTTTTGTCAAAAATCCGATATGTCTCAGGTGTAGCTATTTCGAAAACCTCAGGCAGTTTCCTGATAGTCATTTCCCAGGTATCAATCACTTCAACCTGAAATTTCTTACCCGCTGCCGGGCCTCCTTTTTTGGGCAAATTAAATTCCCATTCCTGATTCATTTCCCTCCCAAAATAAATCAGATAATGGCTACTGTCAGCCGTAGCCGTTTTATGGTCTTTCCAAACATCGGCAAGCTCGATCGGCCCAGGTGCTTCTTCAAGAATTTTTTTCAAAAATCCGATACGTGCAGGACTGCTCCCGATCAGCCTTCCGCCTTTTGCCCAGAAAATGGTGTCGCCGCTGTTCTTATATGTTTCACCATGCGTAACATACGTTCCCGCAATAACCCCGTGCCAAAATGCGGATGTCATTTCTTCTCCGCTTAAATGCCCCCAGCGCTGCGGCAGGTCTCCTTCGTAACACACTTCGTCATACAACACCGGTCGAAAAAATACATCTCGAAGCAAGGTTGCGCGACCAAAATCTTCAACTGTTGAGCCGTTCTGGATACTTACATGTGTAAATTCCGGCTTCCAATTGTCATAATAAACACTTCCATTATGGATAGAACAAAGGTGTTTATAAGGATCATTATTCACTACCTCTTTGGTATAAACATCCCAGACTTCACGAGGCTTAGTCTTGATATAATCAAACTCGTTCGCCAATGACCACCACACATTTCTGAAAGATGACAATCTGGCTGTCAAATATTTTATATATCGCAAATCGTTTTCCTTACCCAAACTGTCAAACCCCCAATGCCCTTTGTCGTATGGGTGGAAAATAATTATATCCGCCTCAATACCAAGCGATTTGAGATCATCGATACGTTTTTCTAAATGCTGAAAAAAGGCCGGTTCGAATTTAGAAAAATCCCAGACAAAATTAATTTCACCCTTCTTCCCTGCCATCCCGCCTTTTTTCACAAAGGGATAAAAAACTGGTTCATTTTCGACATTGGAATAATATTTAGGAAAAACACACATCCTGACTTTATTGAATGGCGCATTTTTCAAAGTTTGCAAGGTAATGTCCTCCAACTCCTGCGGTTGATGTGTCCAGGCGTAAAGCGTTGTCCCAAAGGGATAATACCTCTTTCCGTCAGCGTATTTAAAGTGATAAGTATCTGCCACTTTTACCGGTCCGTGGTTATTTCCTGTTGCCCCAACACAAGTAAAATGTCCGGTTTTACCATTCAAAACCTTGCTGTTACTGGTTACTTTATAACGCCATTCCCCGAGGGTTTCCGGCATGAAACGAATCTTATACTTTCCATTTCCGTCATAAAATCCGTTGACTTTGACTTTTTCCTTTCCATTGGAAAAATCAGCGGAAAGGTTTACTTCATCAAAAGGATTACCAGATTGAGGACCAGAGAAAGTAACCTCAAAACGATCCCACCGTTCGATCGCTTCTGTTTGTGCAACAACGGAAAAAGAAAAAACAGAAACCAAAATTAGAAGTAGAACATATTTTGCATTCATATATCAGATCTTATTAGCAATTGCAGCCTGCCAGCCTTCGTAGCCAGCCTTAACTTTTTCGTTTGGATTCGGCATAACGCTGACACGGTTATCGCAATTCAATTTTTTCAGATACTCTATATTTTCATAAACTCCCGATTTTAAGCCTGCCAGATAAGCGGCGCCAAGGCCTGATATTTCTGCAAGCCCAAGGTTTATCACCGGCTTTTCGAGAAGGTCCGCGAGCAATTGTACCACGAACAAATTAGACGTCATCCCTCCGTCAATCATCAATTCCTGCAACGAAATCCCGGTTTCCGATTCCATTGCATTGATTACATCTTTTATCTGATATGGAATAGATTCCAGTGCAGCCCTGATCACGTGATTTTTGTTGCAGTCAAATGTCAGGCCGACGATGGACGCCTTTCTGTTCATATCCCAGTGAGGCGCACCCAGGCCGCTGAACGCCGGTATGACATATACGCCGTTACTATCCGGGATTTCAGCTGCTATTTTTTCAGTATCCTTTATATTTTCAAAAAGCCCCATGCTGTTTTTCATCCACTCGATGGTCGCGCCACAGGTTACTATCACACCTTCAAAAGCGTATTCTATGTGAGTTTCACTGCTCCATCCAATGGTTGTAACCATACCTTTCTGAGAAGTCTGAGGCTCGGACCCAATATTCATCAGAATAGACGAACCCGTACCCATGGTTGCTTTGGCGATACCTGACGAAAAGCAACCTTCTCCAAAAGCGGCGGCATGAGAATCTCCGATCATGGCGGTTATATCAATCTTATTTTCAAATAATCCGCCAAAATCTGTTGAACCAAAGTAACTGGAAGATGCCTGGATCCCTGGAAGATTGAGACCGGTTAGCTCAAAACTTTCTATAAGTTCGTGGTCCCATTCCAGTGTCTTTAAATTAAAAAATAAAGTTCTGGAAGCATTTGTATGATCTGTCAGATAAGATTTCCCGTCGGTTAATTTATAGAGCAGCCATGTGTCGACAGTACCAAAAAATACTTTTCCCAATATGATTTTTTTTCCAATCTCGCTGTGATTTTCATTCAACCACATCACTTTGGTACCTGAAAAATAAGGATCCGCCAATAACCCCGTTTTTTCTTTTATCGTTATGTCAAAACCATTTAACTGCAAACGATTACAAATTGCGGTAGACCGCTTGCATTGCCAGACAACCGCATTATACAATGGCTGCCCCTTCTCATCCCAAAGAACGAATGTTTCACGCTGATTTGTAATTCCGCACGTTTTGATTTCAAAAAGTGATCCACCCTTACCAACAAAATCCTTTAAACATTTTTTAACTGACGAAATTACATTTTCATATATATCGAAAGGGTCCTGCTCAACAAAACCTCCGTCGAGATAATGCGTCCTTAACGGTTCGACTCCTCTTGCAACCGCAACGCCAGACTGATCAAAGACGAGCGTTTTAGTACTGCTTGTACCTTGATCAATAGCCAGAACGTAAGATCCATTAGTCATGTAACAATCCTAGAAATTAGTAAAAATCATCAATAATGCTTCTAAAAACAAATAAAAGAAAAACAATCGAAAGAAAACATAAAAATTAAATATAAATAATTGGTTTCGTTGTTATTATTAAATTTAAGGGGCTTACATAATTTTCAACTCCCTGGTTAAACGATACGATTTTCCTTTGGATGTCGGGAACTCGGCAAAGATATTTCCATATCTCAGCCTGCATTTGTTTCCTGTTTTTGACAGAATACTAACCGACACCAGTTTTCCGCTTTTCCATTCCATAGACAGCTCAAACGCTCCTCTTGTGACCAACCCTGTTATTTTGCCATCAGGCAAAGCAGAAGGCAGGGCGGGCAATAAATTGATCTCTCCTAAATGACTTTGAACAAGACATTCCAGAATTCCCGCAGCCCCGCCAAAGTTTCCATCAATCTGAAATGGCGGATGTGCATCAAAAAGATTGGGATAGGAGCCTCCGCCACCTTTTTTTATCGACGCGTCCATAATCGGATTGAATAATTTGCGGATCATCGTGTACGCATGATCACCATCCAGAAATCTTGCCCAGTAATTTATTTTCCATGCAAGGCTCCATCCTGTTCCGTCGTCGCCTCTAAATTCCAGGGATTTTTTGGCTGCATTCAGTAAATCAGGTGTTTTTACAGGCGTAATTTCTTCTCCGGGATAAACACCCCAAAGATGAGAAACGTGGCGATGGTGACTCGTCGTATCATCTATGTCCGTCATCCACTCCTGTAATTGTCCGGCTTTCCCGATCTTGTTCGGGGCAATCTCAGGTATAATCATCTTCAATTTTGAAACAAAATCAGCATCCGTTTTTAAGATTTCCGCACTTTCGATACAAGCTTTGAAAAGTCCCCGGATAATCTGATGATCCATCGTAGGACCAGCAACCAAACCTCCATTTTCAGGAGAATTGGATGGCGAACTTATCAAAAATCCGGTTTTAGGCTCCTTCACGAGGAAATCAACAAAAAACTCGGCTGCACCTTTCATCAAAGGATAGGCAGTCTGTTTTAAAAATTCTTTGTCCTGCGTAAATCGATAATGTTCCCACAGATGTAGACTCAGCCAAGCACCACCTGTAACCCAGATTCCGTGATTGGCCGCATTAATCGGAGCCGCCCCGCGCCATAAATCTGTATTATGATGAACAAGCCAGCCTGAGGCATTATAATGCTCCTTTGCTACTTCTGCTCCTGTTTTGGACAGATCCCTGATCATTCCAAAAAGTGGCTGATGAAGCTCGCTTAGGTTTGTCATTTCGACAGGCCAATAGTTCATTTCGGTGTTAATATTGACCGTATATTTACTATCCCAGGAAGGATTTAATTTGTCATTCCATTTGCCCTGAAGATTGGCCGGATGCGTTCCGGGACGACTGCTTGTGATCAATAAATATCTGGCATACTGCACATACAAAGCTAAAAATGCCGGATCGTCAGGAACATCTTTAAACTTTAATAGCCGTTCATCTGTTGGCAAAACTGAATTTTCGTTTGCCGGTAAATCAAGATTAAAGCGTGCAAAAAATTTCTGATAATCAGCGGTATGTCCTTTTTTAGCTTGTTCAAAATCAACGGAGTTTTTAAGTATAGAAGAAGTGATCTCGCCAGGCTTCCCGTTTACGGTTTTATAATCGATGTAGCTTGTTGCCGCTGAAAGAATGACCGTTGCAGTCGTGGCATTTTCAATCGTAATTTTCCCTTCGCCTTGGCGAAGTTTTCCATCTGTCAATAACTTGACTTTTGCGACGCCCTCTAAAACCCCCTTATCCACTTTGACGTGTAGAGTCAGCTCATTTCCGTTTGCTGTCATTTTTTTGTCTAAATGAATCGCGTCCATGCGCAATACAAAATTCAATTTTCCCGACTGATCCGTTTTGAGTTTTATGTAAATTGCTTTGGCTGGAAAACTTGCAAAAACTTCTCTTGTAAATGTTGCTCCATTGCTTTTATATTTTACACGTGCTATTCCATCTTGAAGATCAAGCTCCCTGGAATAATCTGTAAAATTCTCATGATCCATAAAATCCATATACAGGTCACCAAAAGCCTGATAAGCCATCTGGCGCATAGGAACGCCCATAAATTCCCTGGTTGCCAAATCCTCCGCTTCCTTCTGTTTTTCTTCATTCAACAGGGTACGTATCTGATCCAGATACTGACTCGCTCCTTTATGTGCATAACTTCGTGGCTCACCCGTCCACAATGTCTCTTCATTGAACTGGATACGCTCTGTTTTGACCCCACCAAAAACCATGGCGGCAAGCTTTCCGTTTCCGACAGGCAAGGCATCTTCCCACTGCTTTGATGGTTGTTTGTACCAAAGTTTAAGATTCTGCTGACCGTGAGAGACGGAGCAGATTGAGACAAAAACAGTTAGAAAAAAAACTGTTGTACTTCGTTGAGAATTCGATAAAATCATTGATAAATTTTTAAGGATATAATTATATTTTTTACCGCCTAGGCTAAATTATTAGTGGAAACACTTTTCAACCAGCTTCATCGTTTTGAAAGCGTCATCGACATGGGTTAAAAGTTTTTCACTTTTTCCCTTATCAAAATGCATTAGCTGCGACATAATGCCGGCAAACGCATCCGGAAACCAATTACCTTTCAACTCTATGTTTTTCCATTCCGGCTTTACGTCCTGATCTAAAAAACAATATTCAAGCTGGTCTGCCGCACCGTTTGGATAATCCATCAAAACACCCATTTTAGCTTTAATTGCACCTTTGGTTCCCTCCCATTTGATAAAACTTTCCTGATGCTCGGACCCAAAATCATGGTCGTGGTTGGTATTAATAACAGCTCGTATGTTTCTTCCATAATCCAGTAAAATTGTACTTCGGGTTGAAGAAAAAGGCTTCAGCGGATGGCCAAAACTTTTGGCCAGAACAGCTTTTGGCTCACCTAAAAATGATCGGATCAAATCGATGTAATGAATACTGTGGTAGACAATTTCAAGCCTGTCCTTGCCGGCTAAGCCTGGAAAAAACTGCCACGGAGTATGCGTTGTCAGCCGAATTTCCATATCGTAAATTTCTCCAATCACGCCGGAATCCATAAGTCCCCTGGCTTCCAGAACAAAAGGCGCAAAACGCAGCTGAAAGTTTACCGCAGCCAACAAATTTTTACTGTGACACAGGTTCAGCAAAACCTTCGCTTCGTCACTGGAAGCGCCCAATGGCTTTTGCAGCAAAACTTTTGAATAGTCCGGCAGCAATTTTACGACATTCAAATGTTGATCCGGATTCAGGGCAAGGTCATATACAACATCCTTCGGGGCATTTTTTACCGCATCTTCAATATTTGAAAATACGTTAGGTATGTGATATTTTTCTGCCAGAATACTTGCCTTCTCCTTCACTATATCGACGATTCCAAAAACAGGAAATCCGGCTTTTTTGTAGGCCGGCAAATGCGCATCTTTCACAATTCCGCCCGCACCGATAATTAAAATTTGATTCTGCATTTCAGGTTTTCCCGAATGATAAGCTTTGACATCTGGCATCTATTTTCTCCATGCTTTTAAGTATGACTTTCATTTCGCTAATGCTCCCTGAATAAAAAAGAACATATTTTCCATTTTATATCACATGAGTTGAGCGAAAATTTTCGAATATTGTAAAATTGACACATTTATATTCCAATAGCTGCATTCTGAACCATCTATTTAAATATAAATCGTTCCTTTACAAATAAACTAATCCGAAGATTTACAGCACCCGAAACATGAAGGAAAACGAATCAAAGTATCAGGCCCCAGCGCTTGATAAAGGCCTGGATATTATGGAATATCTTTCTTTAAAAGCAACTTCTTTGTCGCAGACAGAAATTGCTGCGGGAATTAACAAGAAGCCGAACGAAATTTACCGGATGCTGGTCTGTCTGGAAAACAGGGGTTATCTGATCAGAGATGAAGTTTCGGGAAAGTATAAACTGTCACTAAAACTTTTTCACTTGTCACACCGTCATTCTCCTGTTGACGATATCCGGAGAGCGTCACAATTCCCGATGGATGAGCTGTCATCAGAAATTAACCAATCCTGCCATCTAGGGATTTTATATATTGAAAAACTAATGGTGATTTCTCAGTCCAGAAGTCCGGGCGCGATTTCTCTTTCTATCGAAGAGGGAAGTTTGTTCCCGTTGCTGCTGACTACTTCCGGCAGAGTTTTACTGGCATTTATGCGGGATGAAGAGCGCCTGCACTTATTAAGAAGAAACGATCTTTACATGAGCCAAA
This sequence comes from Dyadobacter koreensis, assembly GCF_900108855.1. Taxonomy (GTDB): domain Bacteria; phylum Bacteroidota; class Bacteroidia; order Cytophagales; family Spirosomataceae; genus Dyadobacter; species Dyadobacter koreensis. The sequence continues at coordinate 346,020 of NZ_FNXY01000006.1, read as the reverse complement.
GTGCGAAACAGCAAAAGCAGACACTTACGCTGCTGGACGAAATTAAAACATTGGGATATTGCGTAAAAGACAGTGATTCCACCCGAAGTGTAACTGATATCTGTATTCCTTTATGCACGTCGCAGGGAGATATCATTGCAGCTCTGACCGTCGCGGCACTCACCTCAAAATCGGATCAGAGTATTTCTTTTGATGCAATTGTTGAAAAAACAAAAGTTGCCGCTGAGAAAATTCTGGAGCGGCTGGGGCTTAATTGATTGCTTGTCAGGCATATCTATCAAACGAACTACCGTCCGTTCGATTTCGAGACCTTCAATCGTTCCTCCCAGGCCTTGCGTTCCTTTTGAATGTCATATCCGGCAGAAGAAAGATAATTATTAATTCTTCCTTTGTATTTTCCAAAAATCTGATGTTTTCCGTCGGAGGTACCGGCGTCCATTGCGAGTTCACGGGCTTCTGTCAACCACGTCAAAATCTGTTCCTTTTCAAGCGGTTTAAGGGATGGGATCATATCACTGTAAGCCTTATAAGTCACATTGAGAACACCATAGGTCATACCGTCTTTCACCTGCCCGACCTGCTCTTTCGTCAGGTTAGATGACAGCTGTTTCACATATTCTTTATGTAAAACAAATAAACGCTTGCCTGCCTCCTCTTCTATCAGTTTCAAATTTCTATCACGTTGTTCTTTGTCTATTGGCTCTTTTGTTTTTTCACTATTTATCTGACTATTTTTTTCTTCATGAATCTTGTTCAAATTCAGATATTGTGACACAATAACGTCTCTCACTTTCTTATACTTAACAGAGTCGGTGAGGTTGACAGCAGCAAGTATTTTTTCAGCTCTTTGGGTTATTGTTTTAACGTAAGCGTCATCGCTCTCCTTACTATTTTGTCCAAACGATACATTTCCAGCCAGGAGAATTGCAGTTAGAACTGTCAGAAACTTTTTCATAATTTTCTAAATTGTTATTGAAATATCTTTTTTAAATAGGCAGTATTCGCACTAAAATTTCCTTGAACATCCCTGGGGTTCGAAGCATCCCTCGACCTTTCAACGACCAACCAACCTTTCCAGCCCATTTTATCGAGTGTACTTTTCACCTTTTTCATGTCAAGCCGGGTATTATTTTCCAGCCAGACACCGTCTTTATCAGTACAATGGATTTGACAAATCCTGTTTTTTCCAAGAATTTCCAGTTCTTTATACAAATCGCGTCCTGCTTCCAGTGGATTAGAAAAATTGAAATATACCTGAATCGATTTCGAACCTATTTCTTTTAGCAACTTCACCTCCTCTGACGCGCTCAGTGCAGTTTCAATCCCAATAATCACTTTTGCTTTTTCAGCGATTTTAGCTACCGATTTTAATCGCTCAACGATCAACGGGCGTAATTCCGGATTTTTAACCAAATCACCCTGAACTCCAAGCGGAAGAAAAGCTACCTTAATATTCATCTGCTTCATGGTTTCGATACAGTCGCCGACCATCTTATCTACACCTTCCCGTTTTGCAAAAGACTGTGCGTAAAATCCCGTCATCGCCAGGGAGCAAAATTCCAGATTGAGCTGTTGCGCCTTGTCCATATATTGCTTTCTGATTTCAGCGTCAGCAAGTTTATTGTCGAAGGATTCTCTTTTTCCAAGTCCACCCATGTCAATTTCTAGCCCGTCAGCGCCAATTTCTTTGGCTAAGGGAATGGCACTTATTTTTTGACGCTTCAAAATCATCAGGTCAATAACTGCGATTTTATAGCGCTGTTCTTTTTGTCGTTTGTCCTTTGCTTCGAGATTAGTCAGAAAAAAAAGAAAAATAACAGCGATTAGTAGTGTTTTAAATCGGTTTTGGCTGCGCATTGATTTGTCTGTTGCATGGAATAAGAAATTTTATCTATCATCCTTTATTTCGGAACGATCAACCTTTGAAACCGGCTGAATAGATTTTCTGCTCAGTTTGATATCCTTCATTTCGGCCACAACTCATCTTTAACGGGCTTAGTCTTCAACTTTGCTGGATCAATTTTGACATATTTTATCCGTTCCCTGCGCCATGTATAAACGACATGAACCATTCCATCCGCAGACTGAATGACAGACGGATAAGAATACTGACTGATCTGAGAATCTTCCAAAACCAGAGCTGCTTCCCAATTTTCGCCGTCCTTGGAAACGGCAATATTTAATGGTGTCCGTGATCCTTTTTTCTCCAGTTCCGGCGTTTTCACATGGTTATAGGCCAGCAACTGTCTTCCATCTTTCAGCGTTACTGCATCTGTTCCTGAATTATTATTTGGCATATCCGTCAGCTCCATTTCAGACCAGGTCTTTCCGTTATCACGCGACCAGGATTCGGCTATCGAGCGGTTTTTGCTGCGGCACAAAATCTGTAAATCACCATTATTATGCATGAGAATACTTGGCTGTATAGCATTAATTGTTTTTCCGTCATTAATCGGGCCGACTTTCCGCCATGTTTTTCCAAAATCGGATGTTACTTCAAAATGCACTTTCCACCCATTTCCTTCTGTACTGGACGGGCACCATAACTCGCCGTTGGCTAACAAAACAGGTTTATTTTTCACGGGACCGAGAAATCCTTTCGGCAAGGCTTTTGGTTTCGACCAACTTTTTCCCTGATCTTTTGAGGTTATAATATACCCTTTCCAACCAGCCACATTGGGACCAACTTTGTAAAAAAGAAAAAGATCTCCTTTCGGTATTTGATACAAAACAGGATTCCAGCAAGCATATCTGAGCGTATCATTCACGATACCGTTCGCGACCTCAACCGGAGCAGTCCATTTGTCGTTAACCAAACGGCTCGTCCAGATACCCACATCGGGATTTCGTTCTTTTGTCCCGCCAAACCACGCCGCAATCAATCCGCCCGACGTTTCGGCAATCGTTGCTGCATGACTTTCCGGAAAAGAGGTTTTTTCAAAAATAAATTCATCTTTGAGAATGCCTTCCTTCCAGGTTTGCGCATATAACGTGCTTGCTAACAGATTCAGAGCAGCACCCAGGAAAATTATACAAGTCAGTTTTTTCATACTTTCTATATCTATAATCATTGTGTTTTCTATCTGTCCGACGACAAAAAAGTCGTCGGACAGTTTCACCGCCTTACGGCTTGATTCTTAACTAATATCCTTTCAATTTTTTCAGATGATGCCTCTTTCTTTCCATTGACAAGCACTTGCAGTCCCCTGCCTTTTTTGTAATGATCACCGGTTTTATCCCAGATAATTGTCAGAATTTTTCCATGGTACAAAACATTATCCAAACAAAACCAGTCCCATTTTTCCTGTGGAACCAACGGATTTACTTCTATTACCTGGTCCGTTCGGGGCCGTAAACCGATTAAACCGGAGATTATTAAATCGTTGAAAGTAGAGTGGTTATAGTAGCGGCTTCGCTCCTGGTCACCTTTGAGCCAATAGCCCGTAGTCTCGTCAAGATATTCTCCGATATAAGGCTTTCCCCGATAATATTGTGATTCCACATACAGCTCCATCAATCGATAATAGGTGGTATCTGCCAGTATTTTCTTCGTGTCGTTATTCATCCTATTCGCCATTCCTGTTAATGTCTGCGAAGTCGCGAAAGGCCATATGGCTCCATCCCATTCACATTTGCAGCAACCATGCGTACGGAAATCAGGGTGTCGGCGCTCTGCGGTTGTCAGTCCAAACGGCGCTCTAAAACCTGCCGGATCCGAAACCTGCTTCCATGCGTCATCGTATTTTTCATCAGGTAAATTAAAGTACCAAGGAATAAAACCTATTGCTTCCCGAACGCTGGCGAAATCACCATTGCCTTGCTTTTTTACCGTTTCAAAAAACCTGCTGCCGTTATTCCATAACCTGTTTTCTATCACTTTTTTTAATGTGTCCGCTTTCAATTTGTAAACCAGTGACAAGTTCGTATCCTTTTTGAGCGAAGCGATTTCCGCTATTGCCTTTGCATTTCCAAACATATAGCTATTGATTGTCGGCCTTGCGTTTTGCTCCCGCCTGCCACCACTCAGCGATTCCTCCATACCGTCTTTCACGTCACTCTGCCAGAATAATCCGTTTGCGGTTCGGCGATCTTTCTCCCAGGTTTTGTACTCGGCGTCAAGATCCGGTAACATATTAACCAGATAATCCTTGTCAGCATTAACCTTGTATCGATTGAAAAGGGCATCGGCCGTCCAACTGCTGAAAGTCAATAATTTTTTCATTCTCCCTCCGTCATTCCCGCGGTACCATGTTTGGACATATTCGTTTAAATACCTTTGATCGTGCAGCCAGCGTCCTTCATAAATGTGGTGTCCGAGTGCACAACTGATCATATTGTATTTGTCCGCGTAATTCCTGTCGACAAGAAATTCGGTAAGAATAAAGCCTTGAGGTGTCTTATGAATATGCTTTCTAAAAGTCCACCAACGGTAATAATAGATCTCCTGGAAATTATCCTGAGGACAGTCGAAAAGAGGAATATTTGCTTTCATCCAATCCCACGACTGCGCATTTGAAATCGCGTTTATCTTATTCTCATCTTCCATCCGGTTAAAATGCTCGACATGATGCCGGTAATTTTCAGATTTCAAAATAGCCGGACCAAAATCCTTCCTGGAGCAGGAACATAGGAAAAATACAAAACTGATTTGAAAATAAAACCACTTGTTATTTTTCATAATCACATCTTTGACAGCCATAAGATAATTGGATTATCGACCGGTTTGGGGACCGACAGCACGTTACCGCCTGGCACTATTGCAGTTTTTTCCAGAATTTTCCCCGTTTTCGAATCGATCTTTGTGAGTAAAAATTTGCCTTTAAATTTCGTCAAGTCAAGCGCATGAATTTCTCCCGCCGGCTGATATGCGATCATTCCCTGTCCTGGATTGACTAAGCCATACTGACCATTCGCCGATACAGAAACCTGCATTTTCAAAATATCTGAAATAAATTTATTGCTGGCAATTTTCGGAATTCCGCTTAGTGAACCACCTGCAAAAAAAACGGCCCAGGCATTCGTATCATAACCCGCAGATGAATATAAAACAGGCTTTTCAGGATATTTAAGACGGTATTCTAAAACAGTCTGATAGATTGCGTCGAAAGAAACCTTTCCTGTTTTCTGAATTCGTGCATGTTGTCTTGGTGCAAGACTCTTTCCTCCGGCAGGTGCATAGTACGTTCCATCTTCTTTTTTATTCCAATACCGGATATCAATAATATCGACGTTTCCAGCATATGCCGGATCAGACAGAATTTCATCCTGAACGTCTTTTGTAGTACTTAGTGCCACCAGCGCATTTTTTCCTTTTTCTTTTTCCCAATCCGCAATGACATCAAGCCAGAATTTTACAAAATGAAGCGGCCCTGTATATTCTGAACTGATAAACTGAATGACTCCGCTTTGATCAACGAAGTTATCAAGACATTTTCGAATATAGGATTTGTGCAATTCTTTACGAACCGGATTACCGATATCGTAGAACTGATCTGCCATAAAAATTCTCTTGTCGCCGGCATAAGGCGGCGGTTCTGGAAAACCTGTATTGTTGATATTATTCGCCGGACGCCATGGAAAATCTGCATAGTGAGCACCTGCTTCCAGAATGTTATGCTGAAAATAATTTTGATGAAATAGTACCAATCCTTTTTTATCCGCTAGATCGACGAACTGATGAAGTCTGTCCCAATACCAAACATTATATTTTGTCAAATCATACTTGCTCAGGTTGTCCCAGGCCTTCCCTACTCCGCTTCTGGCAAAAGGCTGTTCGTAAAACGGCGGCCAAACGTCTCCGTCAATTCTACGGATTCGTTCATGATCGTCCCTCCTCCGGTCATACCAAATACCGTAATTGTGATCCAAAATAGTTATGTTTTTTACTAACAGCGAATCCGTCATTTCGTCAGGATTATCCGTCAATCCATTCCCATTTTTCCCCGGAACAAATCTTGTAATGTGCGGCTTCGCAGCTGAAATATCATTAGGCCTGAGACTTCCGCGCCACCACGGCACTTCCTGCCGATTCCCGGTCACGATTTCAGTACCGCGAACCAGCCAGCCGTTTTTTATCTCCAAAGGCGGCAGATACTTTTTAGGCGGGACATTTTTAATTCCGATTTCATCAATTGCCCTGACCTGGTTGTGCATAATAGCTATCGGCCTTCTATTCGTCGCTTCGTCGATCCATTGAGGAAGTTGAAGCGCAGGTTTACTCGACGAAGCGGATAAGTCCGCAGCCTGTTCAATCATTGGGCTGCTTGATGCTTCCGTGTATGTTGGCATTAAAAAAGCTCTTTTTGAAACATCTTTGGATAGTCTTTCTGCGAGTTGCGCATAGTAAAGGCTTCTCGGCTGGATGTGTTCATTTACATTTTCCCAGTAACCGTCGCCTGCAAATTGTGACCAGCTCCCGAACGCAAAATTACGTGCCGCAGGAGGACTGAAATTCTCCATTTTTGAAGCAGAACACTGCCAGAAAACGCTGTTTGCCGCAGTCCACCCAGCACCGTGCCCATCTTGTCCTCGATTTTTAAAAGATAAGGCATTGCCATCGACATTGACAATATCGAAAAGAACGCCCGATGCCCAGCTATCGATTGTGCCGCTGAAATTATATGGCAAACGGGATTCGCACTGAACAAAAGCATTGGGTCCGGCTGTGCAAAAACCTGTGGAAAAATCATGATAGCCATACTCGGCATAACAGCGTTGAAAAAGCGTTTGCTGCCCCTGAGTGAAAAAAGTATATCGCCGCTGACCGCCAATTTCCGACACCGGATTTAGTGATTTGCAATCTTCGACTGTAACCTTCGAAGCGGTTTCATAAAGAGCTACGGCCGATCCTGCCAAATTTTTAAAATTCACCTGACGAACCCAGCCATTTTCAATATTCCCAAATGTCAATCCCATCCAGCGATGATCTTCGTCTTTGAGATTTGTTTCATCAAAACTGGATTCCAGGCTCAGATTCTCGACTCCAACGTGCGAAATTCGACCTTTCCACTCGTAGGCAGAAATAAATCCGCCGCCATACTTCTTTTCCAGTGCAGTCGTTATCGGCACATCTATAGTTATTTGACTTCCTGAAACCGACGTTACAATACGATCCCAAACGAGCTCATGCTGGCCCGGTTTCCAGCCAAGCCATTCGGTTTCGCCTCCAAATTCTTCCATTTCAAGCGCCTGAATCCATGCTTTTATAGAAGGTCTTTTGATACGGACACGGTCTCCCTTTGTTATCAATTCCGCATTTTGAATTTTAAAAGTCGTGGCATTTACCGGGACATAATCTTCTAAGATCGAAATTTCTTTTCCTGGTCTGAAATCATTGACCCCGGCAACGGTAATCATCGTCTCGCGGGTTTTGCCAGCACCAAATAATATAGTACCCTCCCTGCCAGCTCCACTTCCTTTTAAAACCACACCTGACTTTGCTATCAAAAGACTTCCGGAAATCGAATGGATACCTTTTTCTAAAAGCACTGCACCGCGAAAGTTATTTTGATCCAAAGGCAGTGAGGCTACGTAATCCAATGCGGATTGAATCCTCCCTGTGGCGTCACCGGATTTTACAGGAACAATAACCTTAATAGGAACATCCGGAATCCCGAAATTGCCTCCTTCGTAGCCGCTATGAGAAAAATCAATAATCCTGTTGCCCAGTGAATCCGGTATATAGAGGAGCTTCCCGTCTTTTCCAAGCCCTACCGGAAGGGGTTCTTTAATCTTCGTTTGAGCAAAAACCTGTACGTCAACAAGCAAATACAACCCGCAGATCAGCAGGGTTGTATAAAACATGTTAGTCGCTGAAGTGTAATTTATTTTTCTCAATGGTGATTTTTACGGTTTAGCGGTTTTGCTTTTTTGGGGTTATTCTTTTTGAAAGAAATTTGTACAGACTTTTACAAGTTTTTTTACCCGTCGCACGGCGAAAAAGCCGTCCGACGGGAAGATTATTTCCTATTTGACGCAGTTTTTGAAGAAGCAAGTGTGTCAAAATTATTATCTGGATTTCTCCAATCTGTTTTCTTTTTTGGATCTATTCCGTTGATAAATTTCTCAATATTTGAGTATCCGTCGCCGTTCATATCTTTCTGGGCATCGGATGGATCTTTGGGATTCAAAGCATATCTGATTTCCCATTCATCCGGCATACCGTCATTATCCGAATCTTTATAGGGAGTACCTTTGTATTCCGGATATCCTCCTACTTGCGAAATATCGGTAATGATTCCATTTTTATACGAATCAATGGGCAGGCGACGATGCTCAAACTGCGTCGTCGGTAATTTTACGCCCTCAATCGGGTTAATCTTTCCTGTACGTACCTGGGTTGTGACACGCGTATCAACCGGATCACGTTTTGGCAAGGTCGCTCCCGCATTTGCCAACACATAATCAAAAGATTCTTTCGCAGTCATAATTGGATATTCCGGCATTGGAAGCGGTTTGTTCCACTTAATCTGATCACGATACTTGCCTGTGCTCGCCTGTTCTTCCACCTGGACACCGCCATCCCAATTGTCCTTCGTCACGTTTTCATAACCTTCCATAATGTTTCCACTCACATAAGCACGGCCAAAAACGAGGTGATTCAATTTGCTTCTTCCCGATTCTGGTTTCAGGATACGGTAACCTATGGGTGAATTTTTTGGTGTCTGCGGACCTGGCTTGAAATAATTATTGATGATATTATACATCGCCCTGTAATCGCCGCCGTCGATCGAGCGGTGCACCCAGTTGAAAACTACATTATTTGTAAAATTGAATATCCCAAACCAGCCAATTGACGGGTTTCTCCCGGCATTATTCGCCCAGAGATTTCGCATAAAAGTACAATTTTCGCCGCCCAAGGTACTTCCGAACGAGTGATTCCATGTATCAAGCGTTTCTGAAAAAATTGAATTTTGTATCGTGATGTTCACGGTGGGAAGTTTTTGTTCGGCGACACCTGTACTGTCATTATACATGTGACGATACATGGACATATTTTCATCCAAACCCCAGCTTGCAGAAACATGGTCGATCATGATATTTCCGATCGGATTCCCTCCGATTGAATCGTCGCGACGCCCCACAAAAGTTTCTCCGCGGCGAAAACGCATATGCCTTATCACAACGTCATGAGTATTGATCCAGACAGTTTCACCAGCAACGCAGACGCCGTCTCCCGGAGCGGTCTGCCCGGCAATGGTGATATAAGGAGCCCGGATTATTAATGGTGTTTTAAGCCGGATTATACCCGCAACATTAAATACAACAATTCTTGCCCCACCCTTTTCACACGCATCACGCAGCGTCCCCGGGCCACTATCTGCAAGACTTGTGACGACATAAACTTTTCCTCCGCGGCCTCCAAAACTGAATGCGCCGCCTCCCTGGGCACCTGGAAATGCAGGGATTTCCGATTGCGGCAAATCGACGGGCCTGGCAGCCCAGGGAATATATGGTTTACCATTTTTCGCTTCCTGTTCTATAATTGGCCAGGCTTTTTGCCAGGCAATATCAGATCTTTTATTTGCTTCCGCTAGTAAGGAATCGCTGGTTTTCTGCGCAGCAGCAGGAATTTTAGGGTATTGTGCCAGAGCTTCTGCCCCTATTAAAAACGGAATGACGATCGAAAAAAAGGAAAAACGTTTAGTTTTCATAAAGTAACAGGATTGATTATATTCAATTTATTTCAATGGGTCAAAAGTGCCCGATGGCCATCCGATGTTTTGCTCCAGACGCGCATTGTTGGCCAAGGCGGTCGACGGAATTGCGAAGAAATAATATTCGGGAAGCCATTTGATCGCATATTTTGTATCAAGTTGTTTTGGTACTATTTCAAAATAATTCTTATAGGCAGAATCAAGACTCATTCCATCACGCTGCGCGGCAAAGTTTGAAGCTGAAATGACAGACGTTTTCAGGTTAATCGTTACACCCGTTCTTCTTTTTCCGTTAAGTGTTGATTCAAATAATTTCCAGCGGCGTAAATCCCAGAAGCGTTTCCCTTCAAAAGCAAGTTCTATCTGACGTTCCCGAAGAATTGTTTCAAACATTTCAGCTCTTGTCATTTTTGCTTTCAATCCATAAAGTCCGTCTGCTCCCGGTTCAATTCCTGCGCGCTTGCGGATTTCGGCCAATTGCGTATATGCTTCATCAAGTTTGTTGATTCCACAGGCAGATTCTGCAAAATTCAGCATCACTTCCGCATAACGCATTTCGATCCAGTCTGTTCCGCTGTTTGCAACCGCCCCTGTCGGAAGGTTTGGATCAATCGCTTTCCGCACGTAAAATCCACTCACAGTTGCTTTCTGTTCAACCGTTTTATTATCGACAAAATAAGTCCACAACCGGTAATTCGCATTCCCGTTGATGCGCCATGTCGCTCCGTTGTAAGCAATAGTATTGTCAAATCTCGGATCGCGGTTTTTATAGAATAACTTCGCATCATAACCTGAGCCTGCTTCCGAGATATTTTTACCGTTTTTCATTGGAAACGCCTGTGTAATTTCCCAGGTCGGCTGGTTTGATCCACTTCCTGTTCCCAGATAAGAGGGTCTGGTATTGTTATCCCAGGTCTGATTTTTATTGATCTGATCACCCACCTTATTATTGTAACAAGTCACCCAGACTGCCTCGGGATTATTAGCTTCGGTGAACCAAAGATCTTTGAAGCTGGTATGCAGTTTGAAACCGTTCGCAGTCAACAATTCGAGCGCTTTTTTATTAGCATCGTAAGCCGATTGCCAGCGTTCTGTTATGTCATTTGGATTAAATTGCGGACTGGCATAATGCAGCAAAATCCGGCCCTTAAAGCCCGCCGCCGCACCGCTCGTGATTCTTCCCCAATCATTTGTATTGGACCATTTACCAGGAAGATTGGCGATGCTATAGTCAAGATCTCTCACGATCTGCTGAATACTTTCCGAAGTGCTGCTACGAGGTATAGCTGCTTCATCTTTGGCCTCTTGTCCAACACCTTCCAGGGGAGTCAAAACAAGTGGGACACCTCCGTAAAGCTGCACCAGATCGAAGTAGCGGTACGCTCTGAAAAAAGTAATCTGTGCCTGCAACTCTTTCTTATAACCTTCACTCAGAACACTGGCTGGCATTTTTGCCAAAAACTGATTGATCGAACGAATCTTACCATAATTATTTGTAGCATTAACAGAAGTACCAAAATCTACAACGGTATTAACCTGTACGGTGCCTTCAAAAAACCGGGTTTCTCCGGAAATTTCGTCGGTTGCCTTTAGGAAATCACCAGTTGGCCAAACAGGTAAATTCTGGTCATAAACATAATCCACATATCCTTTTGCGAGCAGCGAATCGTTAAAAACCTGCTCTTCGTTAAAAGCTGAAAGGTCCGTTTTATCCAGTACTTTTTCGCATCCGGAAAGTATGAGAGCCGTCAGCATTGCGATGATATATCTCGTTTTCATTTTTCTTGACTTTTAAAGTGTGAGGTTTATACCAAGTGACCAGGTACGCATAACGGGATAAATGTTGTAGGATCCGGCGGCGTCTTTATAATCGTAAGGGTTATAAAAATTGATCGGATTCATGGCGACACCAATGACTTTCAGGGAACTTACACCCAGTTTTTGGGCTACATTTTGTCCCAGTGTATAAGATAAATTCAAGCTGCGCATCCGGAGCGAAAAAGAATTTCTGAACCAGAATGATGAAACGACAGAGTACGTGTCTTCGTAAAATGGGTCCGGATAAGTTGCAGATGGATTTTCAGGCGTGTAATGATCAGCCCAGAAAGCTGGCCGGGAAATATCTTTTGCAGCTCTTTTCCGCGCGTCGCCTTCTACCAGGGCCTGTCCTCCAAATGAGCCAGCCGTAACCATATCCAGCTTAAATCCTTTGAAACCGATGCCGAACGAAAGACCAAAAGTGTAGTGATTATTTTCCTTATGCGTCAGCCAGTCAACATCATCTTCTGTAATTTTTCCGTCCGGATCTGCGTAGGTCCCGTCCGTTTGCCGCGGACCTCGGATGTCTTTATAGTAGAGCATACCAGGTTTTGGCGCCTGTCCGAAAATCGTATAGCCGGCATTGGTTTCAAGAAATTTATTAACCGCCTCCTGAGAGCGGAACATTCCCAGATAGTGATATCCCTGAACTCCCCGGTCACTCGACTTGCCGGTGGGATCAAGCCACGTTCCGATATTCGTCGACGCTACGTCAACGAGAATATTTTTATTGTCATTCCATGCTAAAAATGCGTTCACGTTATAATTCAAATTCTTTCCAATTTTGTCATTCCAACCAGTAGAAAATTCCATCCCGAATGAGTTGATTGTCTCATAGTTTTCAGAAGGCATCACAGAACCGATTGTAAGCGGAACCGACGAAGAAAGCGTGGTCAGTAGGTTGTAACCGTGATCGTGGTAAACATCAATTGTTGTTGAAAGTTTGTTATTCAGAAAAGATGCGTCCAAACCAATATTTTTCTTCGTCACATCGTCCCAACGCCCGAAATAATTCGGCAATTTTTCCAATTTAATACCAACAGTCCGATCGCTGTTTCCTCCAAATACTGCTCCGTTTGATGCTTGTGGTGTATAGCGTTGCATCCATTGCCAGTTCGCAGTCCTGTCACCTCCCAGAAACCCGATTGATGCCCGAAGTTTCATAAAGTTTACGAAGGCCACTTTCTGTTTGAAAAAATTCTCTTCCGTAATCACCCAGCCCGCAGAAAGCTGCGGAAAAGTCCCCCAGCGGTATTCGGGTGCAAATTTCGTCGAAGCATCACGGCGAAAGGAAACTTCCAGTAAATATTTTTCGGCATAACTATAATTCAACCTACCGACATACGACAAAACGCCGCTTTCATTCGCCAGATTCGGCCCTATGTCTTTAGCTCCCAGAGCAGACATCAGGTAATCATTTCCACCTTCAAAAACCCCCTCCTTCATCGTCGCGATACTTTCTGTATAGATCTCCGACTGCTCTACAAGGGCTAATGCGCTTACAGAGTGCCGTCCGAAATCTTTTGCATAACTCAAGTTTACGTTCATTTGATAACCATCCGAATATCCTGGATTAAACCTTAACCTGTCGCCGTTATTAAGCCTGGTCGCAGGATTCGGCGTTCCTCCGTAAATGTGCTTGTTATCGCCCAGCATAGAGAAACCGTAAGTTTTATAATAGGTACCAAACTGTTTACCCCAATCGTTGCCCATGTTTTTATTATAAACTGTCCGGATTTTAAATCCCGGAATAAACGGCACATTATATTCCAGGTAAGCATTAATGTTTAAAACCGTATTTCTTGCTCTCGTGTAATTATTCAATTTTTGAGCCTCAAAAAAATGAAATCCTGTTGAATTACTACCACCCGGAAGCAAGACAGGCAAACCGTTCACGTATGGCGGAATAAACTGAGGCGTATTTAAAAGATTGGTTACATCCTTTTCGACATTTTCACCTCCCTGTTTCAAATAAAAAAGTTTATTATCAGCAAGGTTTCCACTGACGCCCAACCCAATTTTGATATTATTCGTAACTTTTACATCGGCGCTCGCTCTGAAATTCCATTTTTTATAATTGATGTTGTCGACATTTCCGTTTTGATAAAAATAAGTCGCACCGGCAAAAAATGTAGCCTTTTCGGTTCCTCCGCTAATATTTAAAGCATGACGTGTGTTTAAAGAAGGTTTCCATGCCATATCAAACCAATTGTAGTTGTTGTTTTTGAAATGTTCGAGTTCATCTGGAGAATAGTATTCCGGATCCGTGGCAGCAAGTCCCCGGGTTTTGTTATAATCGTTCAGATAGGTGGCCAGCTGAACACCATTCATAACTTTCGGCTTGTAACTGGCATCCGAAACGCCAAAAGTTGTGGTGTAATTAAACTGAGGTTTTCCTGCTTTTCCTCTTTTTGTACGCACAACCACGACTCCCAAAGCGGCACGGGCACCGTAAACAGCCGCGGCTCCGTCTTTCAAAATCGAAAGATTTTCGATCTCTGAAGCATCCAGGAGTTGAAAATCGGCCTCTGTCCTGATCACATCGTCTATGATGAAAAGCGGTGAGTTGCTACCTCCGTCTTTTGACGCCTTTGTCGGGTTACGTATGACAATAGACGCAGGAGTTCCGGGACGGGCAGTTCCTCCGCTTACTGCCACGCCGGGCAGTTTTCCTACAAGGGCAGACGAAATATCACCAACCGGCAGTTCATCAATCTGGTTAATTTTCACCGTTGCCACCGCGCCAGTCAAGTGCGACCGCTTTTGCTCTCCATATCCGATGACCACCACATCATCCAGTGCTTTTATATCCGGTTCCATACTGATTTCCAGAAAAGTACGATTACCAATGTCTATTGTCTGATTAATAAACCCGACGTAACTCACTACGATTGAACTTCCTTCGGCAGGAATTTCCAAGGTAAATCTTCCTTCCGCGTCACTTGTAGTACCCGTACGCGTGCCCTTAACCAGGACTGAGACTCCTGGCAGATTTTCTTTCGAAACACCGTCCTTGACCTCACCTTTCAACTGGCGGGTCTGTGCCATCCCGCTAAGCGATAGGCTCAGAAGGAAAAAAATAAGTAGAACATTTTTAGTCATCTGAACGTGTCTATTAAATATAACTTTACCAATATTTACTGAGATTTTCGGCAGCCAAAAGAGCTAAAACCCTTGATCAAGTCTATTTAGGCACTTGGTAGAATACAACTATTTATTTGATTTTTTTTATGCACACGTTGCCGGGAACGATTGCATAAGCTATTTAAGATTTTATGAAAAATCAAAAAGTGTATAAAAGACACAATCACTTACCCGTTTTATACTGCCACGGACGTAAATTCTCCTAACTAAAAGTTGTATTATTTAAATATGAATTCGATTATTAAATATAAATACACTTAAATTTTTCTATTGCTATCCTATCATGAAAATTTAATGAGCATTTCGAAAGCAAAAATTAATAAACCAAAATATATGTACGAAATTCGGGCAATTTTTTTTTCAACAGGAATGGTTGACTATTTTTGAGGTAATTTTAATAGATTGAGGTATGCGGATCATATTGGTTCTGGGTTCACCAAATTCAAATGACGGCGTTTTAAGTGAAATGGCGGAAAGTCGGGTAAAGGTCTGTCTTTCGTTATATGAAAAGGAGAATACCTGCATTATTCTTACCGGCGGGTATGGCACTCACTTCAATGTAACAGAAAAGCCGCACGCCTTTTACCTGAAAGAAGCACTTTTGAAAAATGGGATTCCGGAATCGGCGATTTTGAGCCTGGTTGAGTCGCGCCATTCTGTTGAAGACGCGACGGAATCGAAATCGATCATAGAAGAAATTAATCCGGAAGAAGTTTTAGTTGTCACGTCGGATTATCACCTGCAACGGGCAAAGATTATTTTTAGCGCTGTTTTCTCTCAATCTGAAATTTTTAAATTTATTCCGGCTTCCAGCGAGAAAGTAGATTCCAAAATCCTGCGCCCACTCCTTGATCATGAGAAAACGGCTGTAAAAGATTTGATAGAAAATGGCGTCCGTTTTTAAAATCCGGGCACATCAGGCTTTGGAAAATAGCGTTTCCTCATTCTTAAATTCGGATCTGTAAAACCTGGAGACACTCCGGATCAGGTGAAATGGGATAACAATGGAAAAAATATCGTCTTTTTCCTGTCCGTCCAGCATCATCTTGCATTTAAATCCATCATTCAAAAGCTCGACCCGCTTAATCGAATTTTTATTTAAATGAATCGGCTCGTAATCATGCATTTGAATATCGTAGAAAAAATATTTTGCGTGAATAAGATAATGAACCGAAGCGTCGGAAAGATCTTCGATTGCTTTATAAATTATGGTTTGTAAAAATAGATCTATCTTTTTCATTTTATCAAATTGTTTCGCCGTTAATCCATTTTTCCCAAAGACTGATGTTTAAATAAATACGATCTGATACCGTAAAAAGCCATCTTGTATCTGTTCACATGACCCGTCATCGGATACCAATGCAGAAAAATATTTGCCACCCAGGCTATTTTTCCAGTCAGGTGAATGTTAAATTTATTCCAGCCAACAACCGCTTTCATACGACCCGTTAACAGGGAAATTCCAGGATCTTTATAGATAAATTTTCCTAGTCCCTTTTGCTCCGCCATCAGCTGGAAATTCCTTGCGAGGTTTTCCCCTTGTTGTATTGCCACCTGTGCTACTTGCGGATGCCCCTCTGGATATTCAGCAGAATCCGTTTCAAGACAAATGTCACCGATAGCGAAAATATTGTAGGTCCCAACGACCTTGTGATAACCATCAACTCTGATCCTATCTTGTTTTCCAAACACCTCATCAGCCAATCCCTTAAATTTTCTTCCTTTTATTCCGGCCGTCCAGATCAAATTTTCTGTCTGTATCACGGCTCCGGAAGATAGAATAACTTCACCATCCCGGAAATCCTGAACGCTGGTATTCAAGAGAATTTTTACGCCACGGTCTTGAAGAAATTTAAATGAATGTTGCCTCGACCTATCCGATATGGTTGGTAATAAAACAGAATCTTTTTGAATCAGGTAAATTTCGCACCAATCGGCTGGCAGTTGCGGGTATGAGATTTTAAATATGTCCCTTTTGAGGTCCGCCAGCAAAGCTGCCATTTCAACACCTGATGGGCCACCTCCCGCGACTACGAAAGTCATTATTCGACGAAACTCATCTATTTCCATCATTCCGGAGACTTTTACAATTTGCAGCAAAAGCCTTTTACGCAAAGCCATTGCATCATCAACGGTCCTCATTAAAAATGCATTTTCTTCAATATTTTTCACTCCGGAAAAGTCAGCTTCCATTCCGGTGGCTAATACCAGATAGTCGTAATCCAGCGTCCCGTTATCTAATATAATCTGGTTTTCAGTCGGTTCGATACGCTGAAGCTCTCCCTTTTGAAAACTCAAATTTTCCTTTCCTGAAAATAATTCCAGGAAAGGACTACTGATTTGGAAAGGCTCGAAAAATTTCGAAGCAACCTGATACAAAAAAGGCGGAAAGAAATTATAGCTGTTTTTATCTACCAGTTTAACCTGAAATTTGATGTTGTGCGCCAGCGACAGGGCGAGCCTGACGCCTGCAAACCCGCCGCCAACAATTATTATTTTCATTATCGATTTCGTTTCAGGCTGACGCCAGCTGTTTCTCCGATAAGTAATGTTCAATCTGGCTTACTGTCTGAAGTTTTTCATAGTCTTCATCCGGTATGGCTATATGAAACTGGTCTTCCATTTGCAAGACAAGATCAATTGTATCGAGGCTGTCGAAGCCAAGATCTTTCGTCAAATGGGAATCTCTGGATATTGATGACACCGGCAATCCCGACGCCATGCTGAGTAATTGAAATAGTTGCTCTTTCATTTTTACGACATTAAAAAATTACTGGACAACGGACGCCACAGCGGTTTCCGGTTTAGATTTTGAACGGAAAGACTTCCATTTTTCACCTAGTCTATCGGCCAGATAATAAGCCATTGGAACGAGATAAATAGTCAGTACCATTGAACTTGTAAGTCCGCCGATCAACACCCAGGCCAGCGAATTTTTCCATTCTGCACCAGCTCCGGAAGCTGTCGCGATAGGAATCATACCAATCACCATGGCAATTGTAGTCATCAGAATCGGACGCAAACGTTCTTCACCAGCATTAAGGATAGCCTTCCTGAACGGTACTCCGAGTTCCTTTTGCTGGTTAGCAAAATCCACAATTAAAATGGCGTTTTTTACTACCAGACCGATCAGCATCAGCATACCGAGCATCGCGAAGATCCCAATATTTGAAGATGATAACGCAAGGGCAAGCAAGGCACCGATCACGGCTACGGGAATAGAAAAAAGTACCACGAACGGATAAATGAAGCTGTCGTAAAGTAAAACCATGATAAAATAAACCAGGAACAACCCGGCCAGCATAGCTAATCCCAATGATCCAAAACCTTCACTCTGGTTTTTTGCATCACCGCCCCATGTGATCGTCACGCCGGCAGGAAGTGGATTTTTTGCAAGATCCGCCTGAATATTCGCCACCAAAGTTCCCGACCCAATTCCCAGCGTATTTGCAGTAACGGTAACAGATGAGCGACGATTTTTTCTTTCCAAAACGGATGGGCCGGTGCTCAACGTCACGTCTGCAAATTCTTCCAGACGAACCGGGCGACTGGCCGAAGGGCTGAAAAATGTGATGTGTTTTACATCGTCCGGATCTTTACGGTCAAACGCATCAAGCATAATCCGGATATCATAATCTTCTCCCCCATCCCGAAATTTAGAGTCGTCGTTTCCTGCAAAAGCATTCTGCATCGTAGCTCCCACGGTTTGAATACTCAATCCCAGCCGAGCCATTTTTTCACGATCAATGTCAACTCTTACTTCCGGATTTCCGGATTCAACCGAAACATTCACGTCGTTAGCGCCAGGTGTTTTTTTCAAGCGATTAGCCAGATTATCTGCCGAAGCCAGAATTTCTTTCAGGTCATTTCCTGCTAAAAATATCTCAATCGGAGCGGATCCTGAATTTACCATACCCACAATCGCTGAATTGAATTCAATGCCAGCAAACTGCTTTTCAAGCTCTTTCCGAACATCCAGCATATATTTTTCTGTCGGGACTAAGCCTTCGCGTTCTTCCACTGGCCTCAGCTCGACGGTCAATTCTGTCCTGTTCGTTTCTCCTTGACCGGAACTGTTCATACCTGTACTTGCCCCACCGACGTTGGCAAAAATGGTAGTCACATCAGGTTTTTTTCTCAAATATTCTTCAACACGCCGGGCAGTCAGGTTATTTTGTTGTAACGATGCGCTTTTATCCAGTTTCATCGTCAACAAAAATTTACCCTGATCGCCTTGTGCAACGAATTCCTGACCAATAATCCCTAGCCCCATTACCCAGCCTGTAACTACAAAAAGTGCGATAAGTCCACCGGTGAAAATCAATTTATGGCTTAACACCCATTCCAGACTTCCATGATACCAGGCCGTCAGCGCAGTCAGTTGTTTTTCAAACCAAAGTAAAAAACGTTGAAATGGATTTTTCGGATCAAGATGTTCGATACGCGCCATATTGGAGGTCATCCACGGCGTAAGTGTAAAGCTCACCAGCAAACTGATCATCGTCGCAAAGGCAACTGTCAGAGAAAACTGGCGCAGAAGATCTGCGATAACTGAATTTACCATCGTAATCGGAACAAAAACAACGACGATCACCAGGGTAATAGCCAGTGCTGCAAAACCAATTTCTGTCACACCATCAATCGTTGCCTGCCAACGGTTTTTGCCCATTTCCAGATGTCGCTGGATATTTTCCAAAACCACGATCGAGTCATCAACAAGGATACCAATCACCAGCGAAAGAGCTAGCAACGTCATCAGGTTCAGCGAATAACCCATGACGTACATGAATAAAAATGCAGACACCAGAGATGCGGGTACAGAAACCATTACGATGAACGCATTTCTAAAACTATGCAGGAAAAGCAACATCACTGCGGCCACCAGAACTACTGCAAGTACGAGGTCGTGCGTTACCGCTTCCACAGATTCGAGCGTAAAAATGCTGCTGTCATAAGCGATCGCGAAATGGACTTTATCCTTCGCATTTGCCTTTTCAATTTCTGATAATTTTAACTGAACAAGACGGCTGATCTCTACGGCGTTGGCATCCGATTGTTTTTTAATAAAAAGCCCGATACCGTTTTGTCCGTTGTAACGGCTAATACTTTCCGTTTCTCCTAAACCGTCCGTAATATCGGCCACATCACCTACACGAATCTGGCTTCCTTGTTTGGATGTCGAAATTACAAGATTCCGGATATCATCGACTGAGCTGAATTTTCCAGCCAAACGAAGCGTCATATTTTCAGAAGAACTTTTTACTTTTCCTGTCGGAAAATCAAGATTGGCCTGATTGATCACCTGCGTAACCTGCAAGAGCGACAAACCATAATATTTCAGCTTATCATCATTTACATTGACACGGATTTCCCGCTGATCCCCTCCCACCATATTGATCTCTGCAACACCGGCAATCTGTTGGATAACGGGCAAATATTTGTCTTCAACCTGTTGATAAAAAACTTCATTGGGAAGTGAGGAAGTTGCCAGAAGCTGCATGATCGGCTGGTCACTTGGAGAAATTTTTGACAGAGAAGGCGTTTCCGCGTCGTCCGGCAAATCGCTTACCATGTTGTTAATATCACGCTGCGCATCTTCCAATGCCTTGTCGATATCCGTGCCCGGTTTTAACTGAACGATGACCAACGAAGCACTTTCATAAGATTTGGAAGTGACATCATCAATATTATCCAGCCCCGATACCGCATCTTCAATTTTCTTGCTGATTTCAGACTCCACTTCCGACGGCGCAGCGCCAGGATAAAGCGTTGTGATCGTGACAATAGGAACCGAAAATTCCGGTAATAATTCGTAACTCAGCAATCGGTAGGAAAATATACCGCCGATGGCGAGGATCGCGAAAAGCACGATAATCATCGACGGACGTTTGATTATGGATTCAATAAATTTCATAATTTATTCTTTTGAGAATGAGGTTTACTGAGCTGATACGAGCGTTCCGTTTTGCAAATTGATCTGACCGCTGGTCACAACCTGATCACCTGCTTTCAGACCTTTCGTAATTTCATAAAACTCGTTTGTCGCCACACCGATCATCACGCTTTTTAAAACTGCCTTCCCATTTTCCACGACATAAACCTGCGGCTCTTTTGCAGAACCCATAATGGCCTGACGGGGTATCGCAAGCGATTCGCCTTTCAGCTCGTTCGAGTTTGCAATCGAACCATACATTCCTGCTTTTAAGGGATTATTTGTGGTATTTTGTACAGTTATTTCAACCGGATAATTATGCGCTTCATCACCCTGCGCACCAACCATTGAAACTTTTCCCTGAAATTTCGCATCGGGATATACCTCCGTCTGTACTGTAATTGTCTGTCCCAGGCGGAACTGGTTCACTGCTTTTTCCGGAACATTTACAACCAGTTTTAAAGAAGCGATGTCTGTAATTTCTGCCATTGGCGTACCAATGGAAACAACTGATCCTTTTTCAACCAGTTTGGAAGTAATAATTCCAGAAAAAGGTGCTGTAATGCTCGTATTGGCAATCTGCTTGTTCAGCTGTTTTATTTGGGCCTGCGTCCCGCGGATACTCAGTTGCGTTCTCTCAATATTCACAGCCGGAACTGCATCGCCTTTCACTAAAACTTCATAACGTTTCAAATCATTTTGATACCCTTCTAATGTTACCTGCAAAGCCTCAACCTGAAAACGAAGCTGGTCGTCATCTAATTTGGCAAGAAGCTGACCAGCACTAACATGCTGACCTTCCTGAATATTTAATTTTACAATTTCTCCTCCGGCAAGCGGACGTATTTCTATCTGTCTGTTCGGAGAAAATGAACCCAGAAATTTGGTATCCTGAGACATATTCCGCATTTCAGCAACGGCTGTCCTCACACCTACTTTCAGGTTAGGATCCGGCTGGTAAACTTTGGCTTCAGTAGCTTCCTTATTATTCAAAAGCTTTGCCGCAGTGAGGCCCAAAACCGCGATGATTGCAACAAATATTAAAAGGCGTTTCATACTTTTGATATTGAGATTATTAGCTAACTATTTTGAAATATTTGTCAATAAAGAACCGGTTGCTTTCTTCCATTCCAGCTCAGCCTGAAGTAGCTGAACCAACGAAGTCAGATAATTACTTTGGGTATCCAGCAAGGTTTGCTCTGACTGGATCACATCTGAAAGCGATACAATTCCTTCTTTGAACTGCAGCTGAATTTGTTTGTAAACGCGGCTCGCAAGCGCGACTTGTTCGTTTTTAGAATTGATATTTTGCTGTTCGACGGCGAATTTGTTCCGTGCATTGATCTCCTCCATTTCAATGGATTGTTCGAGCTGTTTTAATTGAACAGAAAGCTTCTCGTTGTCGATTCTGTTCTGAGTCCTTTGTGCTTTCCTTGCCATTCCATCGAAAACATTCCAGTTTAATTGCAGCCCGGCCCAGTATCCCGGAACCTGCTTAAACACTGAATTTTCTCCGCCTTTTCCAAAATAGGTAAGGTTCGCAACACCATAGGCATTTACGGTTGGCAGATAACCCGACTTTAAATTCTTATCCTGTAAAACATTTAAGTCTTTCTGACGCTCCAAAAGCGTAATATCAGTACGGCGAAAACCACTTTTATCTGCTTGTGAAGGAAGTAAAACGTCTTTAACCTGTATCTCTATACGCAACGAATCAGATTGAGGAATTCCGGTATAAAATTTCAGCAGATTAACCAATTGAGCATACGAATTCTTTAACGTTTTCAGCTGCGTTTCCGTAGCCGTTTTGTTGATGAGAATCCTGTCCTTATCCACACGCTGGGCCAACTGATTTTGATATAGTAAATCTGTAACCTTATAAAGTCTGTCGGTTGAAATGAGGTTACTATCTAAAAAAGCCATTTGCTGAACAACAGTTACCAGATTATAATAAGCATCTGTAACGTTGTATGCGATGTCTTCCTTTGTTTTTACAGTAGTGAGAGACGTCAGATCTCTGTTCAAATCAGCCGCTTTCAGCGCGTATTTGACAGACGGATTGAACAGTGTCTGAGTCACTTGTGCAGAAGTTGACAAATTATAAGGAAGTCCAAAGGCCAAAGTGCTATAAGTTCCTTCCGGCCCGCCGAACGCACTGGCAGGGACAACCTGACCAGGAATTTTGAAATAGCGCTTATAGTCACCTGTCACATTTAGGGAAGGTAAAAGATTTGACTTCACCTCGTCGATTTTAGCATTCGTCTTTGCTTCATCCAGCATGGAAGACTGGATACTATAATTATTTTTCATGGCTAGTTCTACCAGCTGTTCGAGATTATGTTGCTGGGCTTGCACACGTGTTGTCATCAGCACGACAAACAGTAATGCATAGTGAAATGAAAATTTCATCTTGGGTAATTTAAATAAATATTTATTTTAAATGTTTGTTTAAAATCGGGGCAAAAAAATATCAGTTGTACAGATAGCAAATAATCATCTCCTTAATTCTTTCCTTGTGATCTTTCGCGTAAGCATCGAACTCATGCTCACCAATCTCGAAAATCCTCATGTGCATACTTTTTCCCATGAAAATAAACTGGATATAACCGCAAAGCATCGGCAAAATATTCTCTATACCGATAGGACGGATATTTCCTTTTTTTATCTCTTCTTCAAGCTGCTCGCCAAACTTTGTATGTCTGACCTGGCGCACAAAATTGATATCCGGAACGAGGCGTTCAGGTGATCTATGAACCTCATTCACAATAAAATTACAAAGATCCGGCTCCTTACTGACCATTTCAAATGTATGATCAATCGTTTCGTAAATCTTAGATTTGAAATCAAGATCTTTATTTAAAATATCCAGTGTGTTTTGAAAATAGAGATTCAGCAAATCTTTAAAAATCTCCAAAAATAATTTTTCTTTACTCCGGAAATAGTAGTTCGTAAGCGCAATATTCATATCTGCCTCCTCAGCAATGTCTCTTGAAGTGGTCCCATCGAAACCCTTTTTCAAGAAAACTTTCCTTGCTGCCTCCTTAATCCGCTCTTCACTTGGCTTACTGCTTATACACTTCACTGACTATCCTTTTAACTGCTTTTGTAATTACGATTCAAAGGTGTTCAATTAAATTCAAACTTGCAAATGTTTAAATGTATAATTTAAACAAATATTTAAAACTACTATTTAATTATAGAGGTTCGTTGGATTGTTATAATTTTTGCAGTACCAGATCTACATCTGATCGATTATTTAGTAATTAACTCTATCTCAACACGTCTGTTTTTTTCTTTATTTTCATGAGAATCACTGGGTGCAGCAGCAAGATCCGGGCCTTTCCATTTTGCAGTAGTTTGCTGTGGTTTCACGCCTTTCTGTTTCAGGTAATTAATGACAACCCTGGCCCGGTATTCCGCCAGGGCCATATTCAGATCTCTCCTTCCCACATTGTCTGTAAAGCCCGTAACAATAGCCAGCAATTCGGATTTTTTATTTAGAAGTAACGAAATTGAGTCTAGTTCAATCTTGGCCTCAGGTCTTAATTCATAACTGCTCTGATTAAAATAAATAGTTTTTCCGGCGCTTTTTAGGGAGTTCAATGAAACTGCGGAAGCCATTAGTGAATCTCCTGGCAAATATTTCCGTTTTTCAACATGGATAGCTTTAAAGTTAATACCGGGGTTTATCTCAATTTTTTCTCTTTTTAAAAGTCCCTTACGATCAGAGGCATCCATATTATAAGTGCCTGGTAAAACATCATTTAAAAAAAACGGATGCAACCCCTTTGGAATACTAAAACTATAATTGGATCTGGAAGAGACGTTTGTATTGCGCATCAGAAAACCTAAACTTTCATTTTCGGTTATATCGAAGGAGAGTGATAATAAGTTCTGAGGTGTTATTATTGCAGCATTAACAGAATCTTTCAGTACGAAGGGTATAGCCAGATTGAACTCGGTACCCTTTTCAATTTTCCCTGAAAGACTTACCGCCATCTTTGACGTTACATAACCCTCCGCTTCAAACAAAAGGTATCTTGTTGAATCAGGGATATGCAGTAAAAGAATTCCCGACTCATTGCTTTGCCCCAGTATCCGTTGGCTTTTTTTAAAAATGGCACTGACTTTTCCGGGAAGACCAGATGCATTATGCTGGTTATAACATCTTAACATAACAAAAATGTCATCGTGTACGGATACAGGAATTTGCGGATAAATCCATAACAAACTGGAAAGCAACAGCGTATACATGAGGCAGATGTTTACGAAAACAACGAAAAAGGCTGACGTTAGTACATCAGCCTTTTGTTATTTTTAGATTATTTAACTTTTTCCCACCAGGGGCTAAATATTTTGTCTTCATCCAGATTGACGACCTCTCCGATCATCGGCGTTACCAGCGGAATATTTCTGAGCTTACTTGCGGCAGATACCCGAATAATCGGCTCGTCCCAGGCGTGTTGCGCGAGTTCAAATTTCGCCCAGTGAACCGGCATCAACTTTTTGGCTTTTAGGTCTTCTGCCGCCTGCACAACCTCTTCCGGCATCATGTGAATATACTTCCAATTCTTGTTATACTGCCCGCATTCCAATAGTACCAGATCAAACGGACCAAATTTTTCTCCAATTGATTTAAAATGCGTATCATATCCTGAATCTCCTCCGAGAAACATTTTTTTGGAAGGAGTCCGAAGCACAAATGACACCCACATCGCGCGGTTTCTCGACAAGCCACGTCCTGAAAAATGTCGTCCCTGCGTGATATTCACCGTGAATCCATCTCCAAGATCGACGGCTTCATTCCAATCCTTTTCTTCGACCTTCGCCATATCAAATCCCCAGGTTTCAAAATGCTGCCCTGTTCCAAGTCCGGTGATAATTCTTTTGACTTTTGATTTTAACTTCGTCACCGTTTCAAAATCAAGGTGGTCCCAGTGATCATGGGAAATAAAAAGAAAATCGATTTCCGGAAAGTCCTCAACTGAATAAACGTCACTGCCGGGAAAACTCCTTGTGGTGAATTTAACGGGTGAAGCGGACCCGCTGAATACAGGATCTACCAGCATTGTCTTGCCATCAATCTGCATGAAGTAGGAAGAATGGCCGAACCATACCAGAATGTCTTGCGCTGGATTTAAGTGTAGCAAATCTGAATGCACAGAAGGCAATGCAGACGCTGGTTTTGCATTTTTGCTTTTATTAAATATAAATTCCTTCAAAACTTTGAAATAACTTACACCTTCTGCCAGATCCGGTGTGAAGTTCAGGTTTTGAAACTGCCCGTCTTTAAAATTTTGAGATTTCTCAATTCTGGCCTGGCGCGAGCCAGATGGCGTTTTTCCAAACTTGGGTTGTTGTAAAAAAATATAAACGGAGATAACGACGAGAGCCGTCAGTGCAACTAGTATCAATAACATTTTTATAACTCGTTTTCTCATTGATGTAAAATTTGAAGGGCAATGATCAGTGCTGTTCCCTGACTGACCAATCACTCTACAAAACTAATAATTTCTTCCTAACCAAAAAGATAAAGGAAACAATTATTATTTTGTCGGGTAACATAAAATTCAAGTATATGTTGAAGCAGTTGCCGCTTGCTAATTTTCGATGTCAGAGCGCTGATTTGACAATTTCTGTTTTCAATTTTGCAGCTTGACTGAAAAGCTATGAAAAACAAATCGATTTTATTCTACGGCATTTTTTTATTGTGTGTATCGTTTATATCGAACATACTTCCTGGTTGGCAAATAAAGGAAAACGCCTATTCGCTTACTTTCAAAACGAAAGGGGCAAAAGGGAGTTTCAGGGGGTTAACAGGCACCATTCATTTTGACACGATCAGGTTTGCAGAGTCAAAATTTGATGTTGCTGTTGATGTAAAAACGATTGATACAGGAATTGGCATGAAAAACAAACATGCGCTTGCAGAAGATTTCTTCGATGCTGAACATTATCCGGAAATTCGTTTTAAATCTTCGAATGTTGTAAAATCAGATACTGCATTTACTGTTACGGGCTTGTTGACAATTAAAGACATCAGCAAAGAAATCTCATTTCCCTTTACATTTGACCAGACGGGTCAGATCGGGGTATTCAAAGGTATATTTGAGATTAACCGGAACGATTTTAATCTTTTAAAAAAAGGCGTCGGAGAGCTGGTGAAAGTAGAACTGAACGTTCCGGTGATACAGGATACGATCAGATAATTCCAATTTGTTTAAAACAGAAAAGCTCTCTGGTTGAGAGCTTTTCTGTTTTAAAACTATCTTAATTTCAAATTATGCGTTCACTGATTTACGGATGATATTCAATGCAGAACCCTCCTTAAACCATTCTATTTGTTGTTCATTATACGTATGGTTAACAGGGAATGATTCGGTTGAACCATCTGAATGATGCAAAATAATGGTCAACTGAACACCGGGGGCGAACGTTTCCAATCCAATAATATCAATCGTATCGTCTTCCTGTATTTTGTCATAGTCAGCCGGATCAGCGAAAGTCAATGCCAGCATACCTTGTTTTTTTAGGTTCGTTTCGTGAATACGGGCAAACGATTTTACAAGAATTGCCCGTGCACCCAGGAACCGAGGCTCCATAGCTGCATGCTCACGTGACGATCCCTCGCCATAATTTTCATCTCCTACCACGATCGTTCCGATGCCATTGGCTTTGTAATCACGCTGCACCGCCGGAACCTCTCCGTATTCTCCGGAAAGCTGATTTTTTACAGTATTCGTTTTTTCGTTGTAAAAATTAACCGCACCGATCAACATATTATTAGAAATGTTGTCGAGGTGGCCACGATATTTCAACCAGGGGCCAGCCATGGAAATATGGTCAGTCGTACATTTACCTTTTGCTTTAATCAAAAGTTTCAGTCCTTTCAGATCAGTACCTTCCCAAGCCTTAAATGGTTCAAGCAATTGTAATCGGTCAGAGGTTGGACTAACCAAAACCTGTACATTCGTTCCATCCTCAGCCGGAGCCTGATAACCCGCATCTTCAACTGCAAATCCCCTGGAAGGAAGTTCCATTCCGGATGGCTCGTCGAGCATAACAGTAAGTCCCTCTGAATTAACAAGTGTGTCCGTAAGCGGATTGAAAGTCAGACGACCCGCGATTGCTAACGCTGTTACAATTTCAGGAGAGGCCACGAACGAGTGGGTATTTGGATTTCCATCCGCCCGTTTCGAGAAGTTACGGTTGAAAGAAGTGATGATCGAGTTTTTTTCGCCTTTCTCCGCACCATGACGCGCCCATTGACCAATACAAGGTCCGCAGGCATTTGCAAGCACCACTCCACCGATTTGAGCAAATGTATCAAGAAAACCATCGCGGTCAACAGTATACCGAACCTGCTCCGAACCTGGCGTGATCGTATATTCTGACGTTACAACCAGTTTTTTATCAACAGCCTGCTGAGCTAATGAAGCAGCGCGGCTGATATCTTCATAGGAAGAGTTTGTACAAGAACCGATCAAACCAACCGAAAGCACTTCCGGCCAGCCATTTTCCTTAACTGCCGTAGCGAATTTAGAAAGAGGCCAGGCCAAATCCGGGGTAAACGGTCCGTTTACATGCGGTTCAAGTTTAGAAAGATCCAGCTCGATCAATTGGTCATAGTATGCAGATGGATCGGCATATACTTCATCATCCGACCGTAAATAACCAGCAATGTCATTTGCAGCATCCGCTACGTCCGCGCGGTCAGTCGAACGAAGATATGCAGCCATTTTTTCATCGTAAGCGAAAATAGAAGTAGTAGCTCCTATCTCTGCTCCCATGTTACAGATGGTGCCCTTACCGGTACATGAAAGACTCTCAGCACCTTCTCCGAAATATTCCACGATACAACCTGTACCACCTTTCACAGTCAGCTGACCTGCCACCCAAAGAATAACATCTTTCGGAGCAGCCCATCCGTTTAATCTGCCGGTCAGTTTTACACCGATCAACTTAGGCATTTTAAGCTCCCATGCTAATCCTGACATCACATCACTCGCATCCGCACCTCCAACACCGATCGCCACCATACCCAAACCGCCTGCATTAGGCGTGTGGGAGTCTGTCCCGATCATCATCCCCCCGGGAAATGCATAATTTTCCAACACTACCTGGTGAATAATCCCTGCTCCTGGTCTCCAGAATCCTATACCATATTTATTAGATACCGAGGCAAGAAAATCATATACCTCTTTATTTTTATCTTTGGCAGTCTGTAAATCTTCTACAGCACCAACTTCTGCCTGAATAAGGTGATCACAATGAACTGTTGAAGGAACAGCCACTTGCGGTCTGCCTGCCTGCATGAATTGCAAAAGTGCCATTTGCGCCGTGGCATCCTGCATTGCTACCCTGTCAGGAGCAAAATCTACGTAAGATTTTCCCCTATCATAGGCCTGAGAAGGAGTTCCTTCCCATAAGTGAGAATATAATATTTTTTCTGCCAGAGTCAACGGCCGCCCTTCTATTCTGCGGGCAGCTTCAACTCTTTCCTGTATACGGGCGTAAACACCCTTGATCATATCTAAGTCAAATGCCATAGTAATTAAATTAATGTCTAAACATTTACTTATCAAAAACCGAACCAACGACTTTTGTTGAACGCGTTTTTCAATAGAATCTTAGGACGCCAGGAAATGTATTTCCAGGCGTCCCAAGATTCAAGACAGATATTATCTGCTTAACTGCTTCGTAGGAGGTGCAAACTTCGTCAGATCAATACCGACCACTGCAGCTTTATATTCTTCTATATTAGGGATTCTTCCAAGGATTGCAGAAAGAACAACCACGGGTGTTGACGCAAGCAGGGATTCTCCCTTTTTACGATCCGAATCTTCAACAACTCTTCCCTGGAAAAGACGTGTAGAAGTTGCCAATACCGTATCCCCTTTGGCAGCTTTCTCCTGATTACCCATACAAAGGTTACAGCCCGGACGTTCAAGATACATCATATTTTCGTATTCAGTACGTGCAGCGACTTTCGGCGCGTTATCGTCGAATTCGAAACCTGAGTATTTTTGTAAAACATCCCAGTCACCTTCGTTTTTCAGCTCTTCTACGATGTTATAGGTAGGAGCTGCTACGACAAGAGGTGCGTGAAACTCAACTTTACCTTGTTGTTCTTCCAGATTTTTAAGCATCTGGGAAACAATTTTCAAATCTCCTTTATGCACCATGCAGGAGCCTACAAACCCAAGGTCAACTTTCTTATCGTCACCATAAAAAGATATTGGACGGATTGTATCGTGCGTATATCTTTTGGAAACGTCTTTATTGTTAACATCCGGATCAGCGATCATTGGCTCAACGATAATGTCAAGATCAATAACTACCTCAGCATAATATTTCGCATTCGCATCCGGAACCAAAGCCGGTTTTTCCCCTGATTTAATTTCCGCGATTCTTTTGTCGGCTTTATTTATCAATCCCTGAAGAACCTGTTTGTGGTTCTCCATTCCTTTATCGATCATAATCTGGATTCTGCCTTTTGCAATCTCCAAGGATTCAATCAGCGTGTCATCTTCAGAAATACAGATCGAAGCTTTCGCTTTCATTTCCGCAGTCCAGTCAGTAAACGTGAATGCCTGATCGGCAGGAAGCGTTCCTAGATGAACCTCAATGATTCTACCCTGGAAAACATTCTCTCCACCAAACTTCTGAAGCATCTGAGCCTGAGTAGCATGAACGACATCACGGAAATCCATGTGATCTTTCATGTCACCTTTGAACGTTACCTTAACTGATTCAGGAATTGGCATCGATGCCTCTCCCGTCGCTAATGCAAGCGCAACTGTTCCAGAGTCAGCACCAAAAGCAACACCTTTGGACATCCTCGTGTGAGAGTCTCCACCGATGATAATCGCCCACTCATCAATCGTAATATCGTTAAGAACTTTGTGAATCACGTCCGTCATCGCATGATATTCACCTTTCGGGTCACGGGCAGTGATAAGTCCGAAATCGTTCATAAACTTCATCAGTTTAGGAATGTTCGCCTGCGCTTTTTTGTCCCAGACTGACGCCGTGTGACAACCCGATTGATACGCACCATCAACGATTGGCGAAATAACCGTGGCAGCCATTGACTCCAGCTCCTGAGCAGTCATTAAGCCTGTTGTATCCTGTGAGCCAACAATATTAACTTCCACACGAACATCTGAGCCGGCATGTAAAACTTTCCCTGGTGTTATACCAACTGCATTTCTGTTGAAGATTTTTTCAACCGCCGTCAGACCTTGTCCTTCAATAGAAATTTCTTTCGCCGGAGCAAATACCGTTGTTGGTTCAATGCCTAAAATCTTTGCGGCGATTGTCTGGATCTTTTTACCAAATACAATCGCATACGATCCTCCGGCTCTGATAAATTCTTTTTTCTGCGGCGTAAGAGCCTTAGAAATATCAATCAGTTCCTGATCTCCATTGTACAGCTTTTTAGTCTGGGTATTGATGGTAAGTACCGTTCCGGTAGCAACAGAATAAACCTCTTCAAGTACAGGATCACCATTTTCGTTGCGAACTACTGCGCCGTTTTCGTCAACTTTTTTAACCCAGTTTTTAAGATCAATACCAATACCACCCGTTACATCAACTGTGGTAAGAAAAATTGGAGAAATACCATTTGTACCTCCAACGATCGGAGCGATATTGACAAAAGGAATATAAGGACTTGCTCTTTTACCAGTCCAAAGCGCCACATTGTTTACACCTGACATCCTCGACGATCCCACACCCATCGTTCCCTTCTCAGCGATCAGCATCACGCTCTTATCAGGATGTTCTTCCTGTAAAGCTTTGATTTCCTGCTGGGCTTTGGGAGTGATCATACATAAGCCATGAAGTTCACGGTCAGATCTCGAATGAGCCTGGTTACCTGGAGAAAGCAGGTCGGTTGAGATATCACCCTCACCGGCGATGAACGTAACTATTTTAATCTCCTCAGGTACTTCCGGCAATTTCGTAAAGAATTCAGCCTTGGCGTAACTTTCAAGAAGTTCTATCGCAACCTGGTTTCCATTTTTGAAAGCCTCTTTCAGACGGTCCGTATCTGCTTCATAAAGGTAAACCTGCGTTTTCAGAACTTCGCCGGCTTCTTTTGCAATAGCAAAGTTTTCACCAAGAGCAAGATCGAGTAAAACTTCAATTGAAGGTCCGCCTTTCATGTGAGATAATAACTCAAATGCAAAAGCAGGTGATATTTCTTCTACCAGCGATTCCCCCAGAATGATCTCCTTTAAAAATCTGGCTTTTGCACTGGCAGCGCTTGTCGTACCTGGTAATGTGTTGTAAATAAAAAATTTGAGAGAGTCTTCACGGTATTCGTTGTTGACATCTTTAATTTGCGCAATGATTTCGCTTAATAATTCAGCTCCATCTATCGGTTTAGGATGAA
Source organism: Dyadobacter koreensis (assembly GCF_900108855.1). Lineage (GTDB taxonomy): Bacteria > Bacteroidota > Bacteroidia > Cytophagales > Spirosomataceae > Dyadobacter > Dyadobacter koreensis. The sequence goes on along the minus strand of NZ_FNXY01000006.1, from coordinate 314,072 downwards.
GTCCCTGCGCCTTTCTTTCTTCAATTTCCTGGATGTAATCCTTATAAATATTCATAATAAAAATCTTTTCAATGTTAAAGGTTTGCCTACTACTCTGCGAGCAACTTCTACTCGCTCTTGCATGCGGGCATAATCACCCTTAATCATGTCTAAGTCAAAAGCCATAGTGATTCAACGATTCAAATTATTTGTTATCAATAAAACGCATAAAAGTACAAAATTCCTTATAACCTCGCCTTTGACAGTTCGTTTTTTGCAATTATTTACAATCATTATGAACTAGGCGTATAATACTATAACCTGTAAACGTTGGTTTTTGTTCTTTCTACTCCTAATTCTCAGACCTGAAAACAATAAAATATCACATTTCCGAAGTTGTCTTAAATAAGTTTCTTGCACACCTTTTACCGAGTACTTTGATTTTTTGCTGCTTTCTACCCTATATTTGAGCTCCAAAGAGCCACCTAGTATCTTAATTCCAAAATTATGTCAAAAAATCTGGTGATCGTAGAGTCACCGGCGAAGGCCAAAACCATAGAAAATTATTTAGGGACAGACTTCATCGTTAAATCCAGCTTTGGGCATGTACGCGACCTTCCCGAACATGATATGGGTGTCGATGTAGACAATGGTTTTCAGCCGTCTTACGAAGTCTCAGGTGACAAGGTGAAAGTCATTAATGAGTTAAAGAAATTAGCGAAGGGCGCCGAAGTGTGGCTCGCAACTGACTCCGACCGTGAAGGGGAAGCCATATCTTGGCACCTCAAAGAGGCCTTAGGGTTGCCTGACGATACCAAGCGTATTGTTTTTCGTGAAATCACTAAATCAGCTTTGCAAAATGCGATTGCAACTCCGCGTGTCATAGACGTTGATCTTGTAAATGCTCAGCAGGCTCGCCGGATTTTGGATCGTCTGGTGGGTTATGAACTCTCTCCTATATTATGGAAAAAGATACGCATAGGAAAGTCCAATCTTTCCGCCGGAAGAGTTCAGTCCGTTGCGGTGCGTATTATTGTGGAGCGCGAACGCGAAATCGATGCCTTCAAAGCCAAAGGTAGTTTTAAGGTAACGGCACGTTTTGATCTTGGAAACGGCAAAGTGTTGAACGCAGAGCTGCCCAAAAATTTTGCTCAGGAAACAGATGCTCTTACATTTCTGGAAAAATGTATAAAGGCGACTTTTTCGATTAAAAATCTTGAAGTAAAACCAGCTAAAAAAACTCCCGCACCGCCATTTACAACGTCTACATTACAACAGGAAGCTTCCCGTAAGCTAAGCTTCTCCGTGCTTCAAACCATGACCGTTGCACAGAGGCTATACGAAGCGGGTAAAATATCTTATATGCGTACCGATTCGACGAATTTGTCGGAAGAGGCGATGGAGAAAGCCCGTGTTCAAATCACAAAAGAATACGGTGACAAGTTTTATAACAAAAGGGTTTTTAAAACGAAAAACGAGTCGGCTCAGGAAGCGCACGAAGCGATTCGCCCAACCGATTTTTCTACATTACAGGGAAGCAGTGACCGGAACGAACAGCGTTTGTATGAACTTATCTGGAAACGTGCCATTGCCTCTCAAATGGCTGACGCACAACTGGAAAGAACTACTGCAACGATCGGAATTTCTTCAACCAGCGAAGAATTGGTTGCACAAGGAGAGGTTATTAAATTTGAAGGTTTTTTAAAGGTATATCTGGAATCAAGCGACGACGAAGATGAGGAACAAAAAGGTATGCTTCCTCCTTTGAATATCAGCCAGGTCCTGAACCTTGCTGACATGAAAGCAACGGAGCGTTTCACCCGTAACCCACCACGTTATACGGAAGCAAGCCTTGTTAAGAAACTGGAAGAAATGGGTATTGGCCGTCCGTCCACATACGCACCTACAATTTCTACAATTATCAGAAGAGAGTATGTCATTAAGGAAGACCGCGACGGTACCGAACGCGCTTACAAGGAAATGACACTCGCGAAAGATGAAATAAAAAGTGTAGTACTTAAAGAAATATATGGTACTGAAAAGTCAAAACTTTTTCCGACAAGTACAGGGATGGTTGTAAACGACTTTTTAGTAAATCACTTTGAAGATATTATTGATTATTCTTTTACTGCCAGCGTAGAAAAAGACTTTGACCACATTGCCGAGGGACAACTGCCCTGGCAAAAAATGATCACTGATTTTTATACTCCGTTCCATAAAAAGGTTGGCGAAGCAGAAGAAGAAGCGATCGATAGAAGCCTTACGTCCCGTGAACTTGGCGAAGATCCTGCAACCGGTAAGAAAATAACAGTTCGGATCGGTAAGTATGGCCCTTATGTGCAGATTGGTGATGCGGAGGACGAAGAAAAACCGAAGTTTGCAAGTTTGAAAAAAGGTCAGCTAATGGAAAACATTACGCTGGAAGAAGCCTTTGAACTTTTTAAATTACCACGAACAGTCGGGCTTTTCGAAGATTCTGAAATGATTGTGAGCGTTGGGAAATTCGGTCCTTATGTAAAACATGGAGGAAAATACTATTCGCTGGCAAAAACTGACGATCCGATGACGGTTGCCGAAGACAGACTTATCGAAATCATCGAGACAAAAAGAATTTCGGATAGCAATAAAACGATCAAGGAATTTGCAGAAAATCCGGACGTGAAAGTTCTTAATGGTCGGTATGGTCCTTATGTAGCCTTCGAAAAACGGAATCTGAAAATCCCAAAAGGAACGGAGCCCGCAGATTTGACTTACGAAGCAATTTTACAGATCGCAGCCGACACGCCTGATAAGCCAACCGGGCGAGGTGGTTTCAAAAAAGCAGCGCCAAAAGCAGCCGCAACGGAAAAAGCACCGGCAGTTAAAAAACCCGCAGCTAAGAAACCAGCAGCTAAAAAACCAGCCGCTAAAAAAACGACTAAAAGTTAAGATTACTTTTAACTGAAAGCTTAAAGTTAATTGCCAAAAGCTTATAAACTATGAAAAAGCTCGTTGTTCTCTCCGGTGCCGGAATTAGTGCTGAAAGCGGAATAAGTACATTCCGCGACAGTGGCGGTCTGTGGGAAAATCACCGGATTGAAGATGTCGCAACGCCGGAAGCTTGGCGCAAAAATCCGGATGTCGTCCTTGAGTTTTATAATGAAAGGAGAAAACAGGCCCTTTCTGTAAAACCAAATCCGGCTCATTACTCGTTGGTTGAGCTCGAAAAATATTATGACGTGCAGATTATCACACAAAATGTTGATAATCTGCATGAAGTTGCCGGATCATCAAACGTGATTCATTTACACGGAGAACTGTTTAAATCCGAAAGCACAAAAAACCCTGAGCTTGTCTATGATATCACGTCCTGGGAACTAAAAAAGGGAGATTTGTGTGAATTGGGAAGTCAGCTTCGTCCGCATATTGTCTGGTTTGGAGAAGCTGTTCCAATGATGGATGTCGCGATTGAAATTGCTGAACAAGCTGATATCTTTGTAGTTGTCGGAACTTCCCTGGCAGTTTATCCAGCAGCCGGACTTGTGCATTATGTACATGCTTATAACCCAATCTACATCATTGATCCGGCCAAACCTGACATTTCCTTCAGAAAAAATATGACCTTCATTCAGGAAAAAGCGTCAGTTGGATTGGAAAAACTGAAAAATGAACTCAGGATTGCAAGTGACGCCTGAGACTCAGATATCCGCTTGCTTTCATATAAATAACGATTATTATACCTTTTTATAAAAATGCAACTACTTGACGGAAAGGCGATTTCAGCCCAGATTAAGTCAGAGATAAAACTTGAAGTTGAAAACTGGGTTTCAACCGGTGGAAAAAAACCGCACTTGGCAGCTATATTGGTGGGACAAGACGGTGCGAGCGAAACATACGTTGCATCCAAAATCCGTAGCTGTGAAGAAATTGGCTTCACTTCTACCCTGCTTCGTTTTGGCGCCGAAACGACCGAAGCTCAGCTTTTGGAAGCAGTCGAGTCACTGAATAATAATCCGGATGTGGATGGATTTATCGTTCAGTTACCCTTGCCAAAACACATTTCTGAAAACACAGTGATGGAAGCTGTGGACCCTTCGAAAGACGTGGACGGTTTCCACCCGATTAATGTTGGCAGAATGTGTAAAGGACTTCCGGCATACATTTCGGCGACGCCTTTCGGGATTCTGGAAATGCTTATTCGTGCCGGAATTGAAACATCAGGAAAACATTGTGTAGTAATCGGCCGCAGCCAAATTGTTGGGTTGCCTATGAGCATTTTGATGCAGCGTAATGAATATCCTGGAAATTGCACGGTGACGATTACCCATAGTAAAACTCAAAATCTTAAGGAGATATGTCAAACAGCTGATATCCTTATCGTAGCATTGGGCAGACCAGAATTCGTAACTGCGGATTACGTGAAGGAAGGCGCGGTTGTGATTGATGTAGGTATTACACGCGTCGAAGATGCAACGAAAAAAAGTGGCTTTGCAATCAAAGGCGACGTAAACTTTGCTGATGTTGCCCCAAAAAGCAGCTTCATTACACCGGTTCCTGGCGGAGTTGGTTTGATGACAATCTGTGGATTATTGACCAATACGCTGAAAGCTGCCAGGAAAGAGATATATAAGTGATATTTTGAAATAGTTTCGATTACATAAAATTGTAGCGCAGGGAATTGATACTCAATTTTCTGCGCTTTTTGCTTTAACGAAAATAACTTTCTTACTCAAAGTTCGACTGAATGATATCGCCTGTTTTCAGACAGATTAATTTTACTAAGTTTGATAAGTATAACGCGAAAATTATGAATAAGTCGATTGAAGTTGAGATTAAAAAACTTTTTCTGAATAACCGAAGAAAGCCAGTTAAATCTCCAATATTTTAAAAAATGCCTTGTTTAATCTGTTCAACACAACTAGGTTGTGAAGGAAAGTATTGAAATTACCGCTCATAACTTGAACTTTTTGAAGGTCAATATTAGTATTTGTTGATGAATATTATGGCAACTGTAACCAAGTCTCATTGTTCATCTCAATACTTGACCCTAAATTAACAGCAATTAATAACGCCTATCTTGAATTCAATGCCTGTTTCAGAGCTAAATATCAAGATGATTAGATGTATCTAATTTCAAATAAAAAACCATTTCAATTTGCTCAAATTAAATTTTGCTAAAAATTTTGTCATTTCTTTGTAACTTTCTCGCAAAGGTTATTTCATGAGCATAGTCAGCAACAACATAAAATATCTCCGTAGGCTAAATGGCCTTACACAAGAGCAATTTGCACGAAAAATCGCAATTAAGAGGTCTCTTTTAGGTGCTTACGAGGAAGCGCGTGCCAACCCTAATCTTACTAACCTTAAGAATATGGCAGCGGCTTTTGGCATCTCTGTGGACAATTTACTAAAAAACGATCTTAGAAAAATCCGGGAAACCCCTGAAATGTCCTTGCCACTTAATGGACAAAGACCTATGACCGTTTCGCATTCCGGTGCAACGTCAGCTCCGCCTCGAATGCCAACCTATTCGGAACCGCAGCCACTTTCAAAAGTAATGGATCACTACCAGCAGCCGGAACCGTCGATACGTATGGTTTCCCGGCAGGTAACACTTAAGCCAGTCAACGGAGATGCGTACCAGCCTATTCAGCATTCCAGACCGGGCCAGATGCAGGCATCAATTCCGCAGACGAATCTGGCTGACCACCGGATGCCGGTTTTTAATAATCAATATGCCATCAATCCGGAACCCGCGCCTGTCTATCGCGAGGAGCGGTTACCTAATTATCCTACGATTCAATGGGTAGGTAAAAACCAATGGATGGAGTATATAACAAACTACCAAAACCCAGCATTTTTGACACATCTCCCGTCTTTTCAGCTTCCAAATCTGCCGTCAGGTTACTACCGGGCCTTTGAAAGCGGATCGGATTTTGAGTATCCGGGTGCATTGCTTGTAGGAACTTTTATTCGCAACTGGTATGACATCAAGGATGGTTCACACTATTTATTTGTACTCAAAAACCAAGGCTTTCTTTACAGAAAGGCTTATAATCAGGTAAAAACAAAAGGTGTTTTACTTTTAAGTTCAGATATTGCGGAGATTCCAAATATCGAAGCATCACTGCATGACGTTTTGGAAGTATGGGAAGTTAAAGCTTTCATAAGCTCGCAATTGCCCAATCCTTCTCCTTCCATGGATCGAATCGGGCAACTGGTTGATGAGCTTCAAAATGAGCTGAACCGTACTAAACCATTCGGAGGATTACCGTACTAGTTTAGAAAACAGCGATTCAATTTGCTGCAAATCTTTGCTTTTGGCTGTTGTTTCAACGACAGCTATACCAAGCTGATACCAAAGCTGATCACCGATGTAAAGATATTTTCCCTTTTTTGTTGGTTTCTTTTCCTCAGCATTATCGTATATAAATTCGGCACGGTAGACCGTATCCATTACTTTTTGTAAAAATCCCCAATCCAGCTTTTTCAACGGGCCTCCGTTTTCACTCATAGTAAAAGTTTTATCCGCAAAGGAAGCTTTCAAAGCTACTTCGCTTTTCGGCTCAGCATCGTAATCAAGATAGGTCAATTCGAAAGGCATTTCGCGCCCAGAAGTTTCCAGGATAGCCTGCATAAATTCCTGAAGAAAATATACCCAACGTTCTTTGTCAACCGGATACACAGTCACACGCTTATCGTTTTCTTCAATCTCGATTTCGACAAAATCTTCAAATTCTTTTTCTTCCCGTTGACGGATAATTTTTGAAGAATTATAAATTGTGTCAAATTCCTTTATCCAGTTAGCGGGCAACGCTCCTTTCCAGAAAAAATCGTCATCTATCGTGAAGCCTTCTTCCACGATTTCTTCTTCATCCATGTCGTCGCGATCAAGATATTTTATCGAGAAATCAACACTTAAATCATCCTCTGAAATAAGGTTCAGCTTGATAGTCTGAAAATTGGAATATGGCGCTGGCACGACCGGTGCCGTCTGGAAACGAATGATGTATAAACCAGGTATTTGAAGATTTTTATCCATGAAATTTAAATGTCGTAAAATATAAAACTGCTAAGATTAGTGGCTCAAAAGCTCGTAGACTGTTCTACGTTTATCAATCTTGTCAGTAGGTGTTTTAATAAATTCTTCCACAAAGTAAACATGTTTTGGTGTTTCGTAGGTTGAAATCCGCTTTCTTATTTCTTCCAACAGACTTAAAACAGGTAATTCCTGTCCGTTTTTCTGGATAATCAAAATCAATTTCTGTCCCAGTTTTTCGTCCTTTTCATACCAGGAAAAGAAATTATTTGAATAGCCTGATTCGTAAAAAAGCTCTGCAATAACGTGATCCACTTTATCCAAAACTACTTTGACGCCGCCGGAATTGATCACGTTATCGACCCTTCCAAGCCAGTTAAAAGTATTCTCCGAAGTTATCTCAACCAGATCATTCGTCTGAATTTTGTCATCGTTTGTTACTGCGCCTTGCAAAAAAATACACCCGCGATCGTCAACTCCAAAGTTAACCCCCGGCAAAACTGTGTAATCATTCTCGCATACAGGGTTATTTAGTTTTTTCAGGGCGATGTGCGAAACGGTTTCCGTCATTCCATAACTTTGGTAGACAGCTACATTCAAATGGTCGATCTGTTTTTGTAAACTCACATTGACGGGTGCCCCGCCCAAAAGTATTTTACCCAGACTGTTGACTTTGGACTTAGTTTTTTCGTCAGACAAAATCGTTGAAAGCTGCAACGGCACCATGGAAACGAAATCAAAACCGGGATTTTCAAATTCGAGTAATGGATTTGAGGACGGTATAATGATACTCAACTCCCATTCCAATTCCATACCCCTCACCAGCATCATGATCCCGGCGATGTAATTGACGTTAAGACAAACCAGTGCACGCGTTCCTTTCGGTAAATTTAACGCCGTTCCGGTCAACAACGCACTGCTTCGCAGCTGAGCTCTTTTGATTTCTATATCTTTGGGAATTCCCGTTGAACCGGAGGTATGCAAAATAAAAACCTCCTTCCCTGCCAACCAGGAAATCATGAAATCGTAAGCCTTACGGGCATACGGATCATCAGGAACCGGTTGTGTTTTTATTAAATTCGAGTTCGTATTCCAAATCATTATTTGTCAAATTAATCTTGCATCAGACACCAAAACGCTGGAAGTCTGATAGGTCACATGCTTTCTATCCTGATTTAAAATAAATCTGAACCGGATAGCCATTTTCCGGCACCGAAAGTTATCATTTTGTTTTTGATGGAAAGACAAACAATCCGTAATTTCGCCAATTAATTGGAATGTTACGGTTATCAAAACCGTTCATTTATATTCACTCATTCACAGATTGCTCATATGTCAAGTTCAATAAAATGGGAAACCATTAAAGAATACGAAGAAATTCTTTTTACGTTACATGAAGGAATTGCCAAAATCAGTATCAACCGTCCTCATAAACATAATGCTTTCACGCCTCAGACCGTTACTGAAATGATCGATGCGATGCACATTTGCAGGGAAGACACACGCATTGATGTCATCATTTTGACAGGAGAAGGCGGCAAAGCGTTCTGCTCGGGCGGCGATCAGTCTGTTCGTGGACATGGCGGTTATATCGGCGACGATCACGTACCTCGTTTGAACGTTTTGGATTTACAAAGAATGATCCGCTCTATTCCTAAGGCTGTTATTGCCATGGTCGCTGGCTGGGCGATCGGTGGCGGCCACGTTTTACACGTCATTTGTGATTTATCGATCGCAGCTGAAAACGCACGTTTCGGACAAACAGGTCCAAAAGTTGGAAGTTTTGACGGCGGTTTTGGTGCTTCGTATCTCGCACGGGTAGTGGGACAGAAAAAAGCGCGTGAAATCTGGTTTCTGTGCGATCAGTACGATGCGCAGGAAGCATTGCAAATGGGCTTGGTAAATAAGGTTGTTCCTTTGGAAGAACTTGAAACAACAACGGTTGAGTGGTGTAAAAAAATCCAGCAAAAAAGTCCTTTGTCTATCCGTATGCTGAAAAGTTCCTTCAATGCAGAGCTTGACGGACAAGCCGGTATTCAGGAATTGGCAGGCAACGCAACGCTTTTATACTATCTAAGCGAAGAAGCGAAAGAAGGCCAGAGATCGTTCCTTGAAAAACGTGATCCTGATTTCAGCAAATATCCAAAATTCCCTTGATTTTTTAGTTGGAAGTTGATGATGGAGCGTTGAAAGTGTGACATTTTGAAATGGGTTATCGTAATAATTCTTTCAAATTGTTAAAATTTCAACCCTCCGGAATAACACTTCCGCAGTAACTTTCAACTTTCAACAGGGCGCAAGGCGCTCTCAACTCTCAACTAAATAAAAATGAACTACTGGCTTGTAAAATCCGAACCTTTCAAATATTCATGGGATCACTTCGTTGAGGAAGGAAAGTCGATGTGGGATGGCGTTCGCAGCTATGAAGCACGAAATAACATGATGGCTATGAAAAAAGGCGATCTTGCACTATTTTATCACAGCAACGAAGGAAAGGAAGTTGTAGGACTGGCAAAAGTTTCAAAGGAACATTATCCAGACCCGACAACGGAAGACGATCGCTGGGTTGTCGTGGAGTTTGTTCCTGTTGAACGTTTCCCTAAAACTGTTACATTAGCACAAATAAAAGCAGATGAAAACTTGAAGGATATGGCGCTGATCCGCCAGTCCCGCTTGTCTGTAATTCCTGTAAAACCAGAAGAGTTTGACCATATTGTTGGATTAGCACATGCGTAAAAAACATTGTTTTCTTTATCAGGCATTGCTCATGCTTTGCTTTTTTTCAGTTTGTTATTCAGCATCAGGGCAGGTTGTCAAAAGAATTGAGTTGCCGTTGCAAAATGCAAATACCGCGTTTCAAACGATGCCGCTTGGTCAGAAAGGCGTTTTGCTTATCTCAAAGCCTGATAGAGGAACTTACAATGTGCAAAAATTTGATACCAACCTTGAACGGATCTGGTCAATCGACGGACCGGTTGAAGGAAATCTTGATTACGTGGCTTCCTGTTACGACGGGCAGGCTGTTTTTCTTTTATTCAGTAAATACAGAAGTTCTGTTTACCAGATCGTTAAAGTAAATGTCGGCCCGGGATTTGTTGAAACCTTTACAATAAATACTGTGGATCGTTTTGAAATTACAGATTTCAAAACACTAGGCTATTCAGTTTTTATGGCTGGAATGGTTCGAAATGAACCCGTTCTGATCCATACCAACCTTACCACTTCCCAAACGCGTGTGTTGCCATCGGCAATCAAAGGATCTAATGCGATTCAAACCGTTGAAGTTGACACAACACACCATCTTGTAAATGTTTGTTTCGCAGTCAAAAAAGGCCGTCAGACTAAAATCGTAGCTCGCTCTTATGAAGAAACCGGCGAGCTGTATGTCCAGGCTTCCATCGATCCCGAAGATGATTACTCTCTTTTGAGCGGCCGTTTACAAATTTTAAACGATTCTGTGCGCATGGTAATCGGTACCTATGGATACCGCAACATGCAGAGCACCAGCAATGCGGCTTCGCAAGGGCTTTATATCAGTAAAATTGTGAATGAAGAAGTAGCGTTTACGCGATATCATAGCTTTACGGATTTCAGTAATTTCTTCAATTATATGAGCGAAAGGCAGCAAGAAAAAATCGAGAAAAAAATTCGTAAAAAGAAAGACAGCGGTGACGATCTTAAATTGAATTATCGCCTTCTTGTACACGATATAGTTCCAAGAAACAACCAGTTTCTCCTTGTCGCAGAAGTCTTTTATCCTGAATACCGCTATCAAAATCCTAACATGATGGGTGGATTTGGTTATGGCTCGATGATGATGGGCGGAGGATATCCGTTTGGTATGGGGTTATACAATCCGTACTTATGGAATCCGATGTATGGCGGCCGTGGATATAATCAACAGGTTTTTGATGGTTTTACCTATACACACGCAATCATCGCCGACGTGGACCAGACTGGAAAGTTACTTTGGGACAACAGTATCAGCTTTGACAATGTTAAAAGCATGGAACTGCGTGAAAAGATAAAGGTTCAGAGCGAGCCGGATGGCGCAACGCAACTGGTTTACAGCCATAACGGCGGTATTCGCAGCAAACTTATTAAAGGAAGCAAAGTAGTCGACAATAACCGCGTAATCGAAAACGGTACTACCGTTGAAGGTGACAAGGTGAGAAAAACCAGTACGGATGATATCGACTACTGGTTTGATAACTTTTACCTTTCCTGGGGCGAACAAAGGATTGTCAATGCGCAGGGAGACGTCCAAACCCGCGGCAGACGCAACGTGTATTACCTGAACAAAATTTCATTTTAATTTAAAGAACCTGGTAAGAAGCTAATAACCTGCTTACTATCACTACCTTTGTTCTCTAAAATACTACTTATAACTTAATACATATTTGTGATACTTCTTTCACCAGAACAACATACAGAATATCAACTTATTGATAGCGGCGGATTCGAGAAACTTGAGCGTTTCGGCCCATATATTCTTTCCCGTCCAGAACCTCAGGCGATCTGGGACAAATCCATGACCGAGAAAGAGTGGGCGGACAAATCAAACGCCGTTTTCAAACGTGACAAAAATTCCCAGGAAAAAGGTCAGTGGGTGACAAAAGATGATATGCCTGAACGTTGGATCATGCAATACCGATCCGGCCCGCTTCATCTGCGCGCCAAACTGGCATTGTCGTCTTTCAAGCACGTTGGTGTTTTTCCGGAACAGGCAACAAACTGGGATTACATTGCAAAAAAAGTTAAACAGATCCCGGAAACTAAACCTAATGTTCTAAATCTGTTTGCTTACACAGGAATTGCTTCCCTCGCAGCGAAGGCATCTGGCGCAGATGTTACACATGTGGATGCAGTAAAACAGGTGATCAGCTGGTCACGTGAAAATATGGAACTGAGCGGACTTGATAATATCCGCTGGGTTGTTGAAGATGCGTTGAAATTCGTAAATCGTGAAGTTCGCCGGGGTAATCAGTATAACGGAATTATCTTAGACCCTCCTGCGTATGGCCGTGGCCCGGATGGCGAAAAGTGGCTTTTAGAAGAGAATCTGAACGAAATTTTACGGCTCTGCGCGCTGTTATTAAAGAAGGAGAATTTCTTTTTCATTATCAATTTATACTCTCTTGGTTTCTCTGCGCTTATCCTTGAAAATCTTATCAAGGCGCATTTTGGCGATCAGATAAATCATGAATTCGGCGAGTTATTTATTCCTGACTCGTTTGGAAAAAAGTTGCCGCTCGGAGTTTTTTCTCGTTTTTCAGATCAAAAGAATTAAACTACGAACAGATTGCACAATTTTGCAGTTATATCCAGTAAGGTAAGTTCGTCTGCTTCTAAGGAAAGCCGTGTGTTTTGCATGAAAAAAAGTCGCTTTTTATTTAATTTTTGTCTATTGTCTGCCATGCTCATGCTCGGCAGCCTGATACAGTCATGTGAAAGTGATGCCAGAAATTCCACTCGTATACCACCGACGATAAAGAAATCCAAAGCACAATGGCAAACAGACGCCATGAATTCGCTTTCAGATCTGATCAACAGGAATGTCGATGTAGACCTGAACTATTTTAAAAGATCCCGGATATATTACGATCGCGAACAATATGTTCAGGCAATGGAAGATATTAATGAGGCGATCAGTGAAAAAGATAATGTTTCGGAGTATTTCCTGTTGCGGGGGAAGATCAACCGTGAACTTGGAGAAATTGACAATGCATTGGAAGACGCCGAACGGGCGGAAGCATTACAGCAAAACACGCCTGATTTATATGTCTTAATGGCTGATATTTTTCAGGCTAAAAACCGCTTTCGGGAATCCGGAGTCTATTTGGCTCACGCCATGAAAATGGCTCCATATGATGGTTCTGCTTATTATGTCAAGGGAATGCTTCAAGCGCGCCAGGGAGACTCCCTTGCGAGTCTGGCGAGTTTGAACAGCGCTATTCTGATGAATCCAAGATTGGTACGGGCATATCAGCAGAGCACGCTTATTAACCTCAGACTGAAAAATTATCCAGATGCTCTTTCCTTTAATAACCGCGGCCTGAAGCGGTTTCCAAATAATCCGGAATTATATTTTGAAAGAGGCGAGATATATAAAAATATGGCTGTAATTGACACGGCGATTGCGAACTATCGTAAGGCAACAGTTTTAAACCCTAAATATGGAGAAGCATTTTTCCAGATTGGCGCTTTAGAGATCAAACAGCACGGATATTACAGCGCTTTATTAGCATTTCAGCAATTGCTGCAAATAAATCCGAATCATCCCCAGATTAATTATCTGGTTGCTTTTTGCTATGAAAAGCTGGGAAATGATATCAAGGCGAAAGAATATTTCACCTATGAAATGGAAAAAAATCCGGCGGATCAAATGTCGCGGTATGGCTTGTGGCGCATAAGGCAGCGTGAAAATGGACGGATGTATCCATCGTTTTACGCGGATGACAATATCGAATCAGATTACAGAACGATTGATACCACAAGGGTAAAAATTGACATGATCAAACCGCGCGGAACCATAAATATGCGAATTGATTCCTCGCGAAATGCTAAAATTCAATAGATTTGTAAGAATTAAGAGTAATAGAATTATTTTTTTGAATGAAAGACGAGTCTCTAATTAAAATAACCCTGCCCGACGGTAGCGTGCGCGAGTACGAAAAAGGCATTACTGCCCATGGTATCGCGTTGAGTATCAGTGAAGGTCTGGCCCGCAATGTCATCGCGGCCAAAGTAAATGGTGAAGTGTGGGATCCTACGCGCACTATTGAAAAAGATTCACTTGTAGTGTTGCTCACATGGAATGATGAAGATGGTAAATCAACATTCTGGCATTCTTCTGCCCACTTATTGGCCGAAGCTTTGGAAGCACTATATCCGGGCGTTAAATTAGGTACAGGTCCTTCAATCGAAAGAGGATTTTATTATGATGTTGATTTGGGTGAAAACACAATCTCATCGGATGACTTCCCGAAGATCGAAGCAAAAATGCTGGAACTGGCACGTCAGAAAAGTGAGTTCAAACGTATCCCGATCAGCAAACAGGACGCGATCGACTTCTTTACCAAAAAAGGTGACGAGTATAAACTTGAACTGATTGATGGTCTGGAAGATGGCTCGATTACGCTTTACGAGCAGGGAGCATTTACTGATCTTTGCCGCGGACCGCATATCCCAAATACAGGTATTATCAAAGCTGTTAAGCTGACAAATATTGCCGGCGCTTACTGGCGTAACAAGCAGGAAAATAAGATGTTAACCCGTATTTACGGGATTACTTTTCCAAAACAAAAAGAATTGGAAGAGTATATTACATTGATGGAAGAAGCAAAAAAACGCGACCACCGTAAATTGGGAAAAGAACTTGAACTGTTCGCTTTCTCCGAAAAAGTGGGTCAGGGTTTGCCATTATGGCTGCCGAAAGGTGCGATGCTGCGTGAACGTTTGCAGGCGTTTTTGAGCAAAGCTCAATCCAGAGCTGGTTATCTTCCTGTTGTTACACCGCATATTGGAAGCAAGGATCTATATGTAACTTCTGGTCATTGGGATAAATATGGCAAGGATTCTTTCCAACCTATTAAAACCCCAAATCCCGGAGAGGAATATTTGTTAAAACCGATGAACTGTCCGCACCACTGCGAGATATACAAAACTTCACCGCGTTCTTACAAAGATCTTCCGTTGCGTTTTTCTGAATTTGGAACAGTTTATCGTTACGAGCAAAGTGGCGAATTACATGGCCTGACCCGTGTCCGTGGGTTTACTCAGGACGATGCGCATATTTTCTGTCGCCCGGATCAGGTGAAGGAAGAATTTATTCGAGTGATTGATCTTGTGTTATACGTCTTCAAATCGCTGGGTTTTGAAGATTACAGCGCACAGATCTCTTTGCGTGATCCGAACGACAAACAAAAATATATTGGTAGAGACGAAGATTGGGAGCGTGCTGAAAGCGCGATCATAGAAGCTTCGGCTGAACGTGGGCTGGAAACTGTAACAGAACTCGGCGAGGCGGCGTTTTACGGCCCGAAACTGGATTTCATGGTCCGTGATGCTTTGGGAAGAAAATGGCAGCTCGGAACAATTCAGGTTGATTATCAGCTTCCACAACGTTTTGAGCTGGAATATACAGGTTCGGACAACCAGAAGCACAGACCGGTTATGATTCACCGCGCTCCTTTTGGATCCATGGAACGTTTCATTGCAATTTTGATTGAGAACTCAGCCGGACAATTCCCATTGTGGCTGTCACCTGACCAGATTGCTATTTTGCCAATTTCCGAAAAGTATGCCGAATATGCTGAAAAAGTATTTTTACAATTACAGGAAAGCGACATTCGAGGATTTATCGATCACCGCGATGAAAAGATCGGCCGTAAAATCCGTGACGCGGAAGTTACCAAAGTTCCTTTCATGCTGATCGTTGGGGAGAAAGAAGCTGCCGAAGGCACTCTATCAGTCCGCAGAAAAGGCGAAGGCGATTTGGGAAGTATGTCAATTGAAGAATTTGCCAGCTATTTTCAAAAAGAAGCAAAAATAATTGGATGATTTTGCAATTTTTGTTATTATTCCCACAATAACGCACTATTTTTGTGTCAGCATTGTTAAATTTCTGATTTCCAACTAAAAAAACAAAAATCACCAAACCAAGTAATATGGCATTAAGACCCCCAAGTGGACGTTTCAGAGTTGTCGAAGAACCTTATAAAATCAATGAACGTATCACAGCTAAGGAAGTTCGTCTTGTAGGCGAAAATATCGAAGCTGGCGTTGTAGATATCAATACCGCGAGAGCAATCGCAAAAACACAGAATCTTGACCTTGTTGAAATCGCACCGACGGCAGTACCGCCTGTGTGTAAAGTAGTTGACTACTCAAAATTCAAGTACGAGCAGAAAAAGAAACAGAAAGAAATAAAAGCAAAAGCGCAGAAAGTTGTCATCAAGGAGATCCGTTTCGGCCCTAACACTGATGATCACGATTTTGACTTTAAGCTTAAACATGCTATCAATTTTCTAAAAGAAGGTTCAAAAGTTAAAGCATACGTTCACTTTGTTGGTCGTACGATTGTTTTTAAGGAAAGAGGAGTTAATTTGCTGAATAAATTTTCAGAGGCTCTTTCCGAATATGGCAAGCTTGAAATGGAGCCTAAACTGGAAGGAAAAAGAATGACGATTATTCTGGCTCCGCTTCCTCCGAAAAAATAAATATTTAGCCGTTGGCTTTTGGCTAATCAGTAAATTAGCTAACATGTCAGAATAAGTCGTGGCTGGATTTGATAGATATATTTTTATTTACAATGGACTGTAAAATCGTGTTATTGACGTTTGTCTTTAACACGATTTTTGTTTTAAACGAAATTTTAGTAATTTCGCGCGCTGTTTTATATTTTTTCAATTATTATTTTTTTGTACCATGGGTAAAATGAAAACAAATTCTGGTGCTAAAAAGCGTTTTTCGCTTACTGGTACTGGTAAAATCAAACGCAAACATGCGTTTCACAGCCACATCCTGACTAAAAAATCAAACAAGCGTAAGCGTGGATTGGTTAAAACTGGTCTTATTGATGTGTCTAATCACAAACAAGTGTTGGCAATGCTTGGGAAGTAATTCCGAAAGCCAAAAAATTACCAAATACCATTTCGGTTTTTTGTTCAACCCGATAGCCGGCCTTTAAGTCCCACGACGGGCGCCGTCAATCAAAAACAGTTAATATTATGCCACGTTCGGTAAATCATGTTGCGTCACGCGCAAGACGTAAAAAAGTGTTAAAATTAGCGAAAGGCTATTTCGGCCGCCGCAAAAATGTTTGGACCGTAGCGAAAAACGCCGTTGAGCGTGGACTTGCATATGCGTACAAAGGACGTAAACAAAAGAAACGTAACTTCCGCGCTTTGTGGATCCAACGTATTAACGCTGGTGCACGTCAGCACGGATTATCATATTCTGCTCTTATGGGTAAGATCAATGCAAAAGGCATTGAGTTGAACCGTAAAGTACTTGCCGACTTGGCAATGAATCACCCGGATGCATTTAAAGCAATCGTTGATCAGGTTAAATAAAACAGCAACCCGCTTCGGCGGGTTTTTTTATGTTTAAGGGTATCGTTACTTTTAGCTAAATATTAGTCTTAGGTATATACAACTAAACATACCGATCATGCTCGACCAACTTATGGGCCTAATTCAAGATAACTCTCAACAGGCCATCGTCCAAAACCCGGAAATTCCAAACAGTCAAAATACAGAAGTGATGCAAACTTTGCTGGGATCTATAACCGGCGGATTGCAGCAACAGGCGCAAGCAGGAAATGTACAAGGTATCATGGGATTGCTTTCGAGTAAAGAAACCGGAGGCGGTTTAATGAACAACCCAATCGTGGCTTCTATTGCCAGTAACGCCATTTCAGCAATTACTCAGAAATTTGGCTTAAGTAACGGTGCAGCAGGCGGGCTGGTCGCTTCTGTCCTTCCTGGTGTTATAGGCGGACTGATCAGTAAAGTCAGCAATCCCGGTGACAGCAGCATCGACTTTAACAGCATGCTCGGCGGCTTGCTCGGCGGAGGTGCAACTTCCAATACAGGTTCGGCAGCCAATTCCGGTTTTGATTTTAATCAGATAGGATACGCTATGGCTGACGGAAAGCTGGATATGAACGATATTATGAATATAGGCGGAAGTTTTTTTGGCAGCAACAGCAACACGAATTCCCAGCCAGAACCTAAAAAGGAAGGACTTGATCTCGGAGGTTTGCTCGGAGGCTTATTCGGCAAATAAACTTTACATAAAGTAATTAAAAGCAGTAAGTCGGGAACAGTTTCCGGCTTACTGCTTTTTATTTTGCCAGAAATCCCATTCATTCGCTATATGAAAGATAACCATTATTTAACAGCGTAGTGTTCTCAAACGATGGTACTTTAGCAAAAATTTCAGGTAATACTGGAAGAATTCCCAAACCCATTAATATGACCATGGATTCAAGAAGAGAATTTTTAAAGAAGGCCGCTATGCTTTCCGGCGGTGCTGGCCTTTTCAGCGTACTCCCTCCTTCAATACAAAGGGCACTGGCGATTGATCCGCAACCCGGAAGCACCTATCTGGATGCAGAACATGTGGTTATTCTTATGCAGGAAAACCGCTCTTTTGACCATTGTTATGGATCCCTGCGTGGCGTGAGAGGATTTAACGACCCGAGAGCCATCACGTTACCAAATAAAAATCTGGTTTGGATGCAAACAAATGCAGCCGGAGAGACTTATACACCTTTCCGGTTGAATATGAAAGATTCCAACGCAACCTGGATGGGTTCGCTCCCCCATTCCTGGCCAAATCAGGTGGACGCCCGGAATGATGGAAAGTATGATAAATGGCTGATTGCGAAGCAAGCCGGCCATAAGGATTACAGAAAAATGCCCTTGACGCAAGGTTTTTATAATCGCGAGGATATCCCATTTTACTATGCCCTTGCCGACGCTTTTACAGTCTGCGATCAAAACTTTTGTTCTTCCCTAACCGGAACTACGCCAAATCGCCTCTACTTATGGACTGGTACACTTCGAGAGAAAGCAGATCCTGAATCATATGCCAATGTTCGTAACGAAAATGTCGATTATGACAAACCCGCCAAATGGACTACTTTTCCTGAAAGGCTGGAAGATAACGGCGTTTCCTGGCGGATTTATCAAAACGAATTAAGCCTTCCAATGGGATTCAAGGGTGAGGAAGAATCCTGGCTTGCCAACTTTACAGATAACCCTATCGAGTGGTTTTCGCAATATCATGTCAGATATTCGACTGGTTTTCAAAAGCATTTGAAAACGCAGGCGCAGCAGTTACCCAAGGATATTACTGATCTCGAAGCAAAAATAAAATCTCTTCCCGCAACAGGTGAGGAAGTAGAATCTGCGCAAAAATCTTTAAAGGAGAAAACTGCTTTATATGAAATTGTAAAAAAGGAGCTATCAGAATGGAGCCCTGAAAACTACGCGAAACTATCGCAACGTGAAAAAAATCTGCATCAAAAAGCTTTTACGACCAATATCAATGACGCTGATTACCACGAAGTAACAACCTTTAACTACAAAGACGGTGAAACAGATCGGGAAGCCAAACTTCCCAAAGGCGATGTTTTGCATCAGTTCAGAGAGGATGTTAAAACAGGAAAATTGCCAACAGTATCGTGGCTGGTTGCGCCTGAGAACTTTTCAGATCATCCGACTTCACCCTGGTATGGCGCCTGGTATGTGTCGGAAGTTATGGATATTTTAACCAAAAATCCCGAGGTTTGGAAAAAGACCGTCTTCATTTTATGTTACGATGAAAATGACGGATATTTTGATCATGTTCCTCCCTATGTGGTTCCGAATCCGTATAAAGCGGATACGGGGCTAACTTCTGAAGGGATTGATATCAAAGCAGAGTTTGTGACCTTGGAACAGGACATGACGAAAAAAGCGAAAAATGAGTCACGTGAAAGTCCGATCGGTTTAGGCTTTCGCGTCCCTCTTGTTATAGCTTCTCCATGGAATCGTGGCGGAAATGTCTGTTCAGAAGTTTTTGATCATACTTCTATTATTCAATTTCTGGAAAAGTTCGTTAGCCATAAGTCGGGCAAACAAATCAAAGAAACGAACATTAGTGCCTGGCGCAGGACTATTTGCGGAGATCTGACTTCAACGTTTAAACCCTATAACGGCGAAAAAGTAGCACTACCAAAGTTCGTCGAACGTGACGAATTTGTTGAAGGAATTCATAAAGCAAAATTCAAGGCATTGCCGAATGGCTACAAATCTTTAACAGAGCAAGAAGTTTCGAAAATAAATCAGGATCCTTCCAGCTCCCCTTATATGCCGCAACAGGAAAAAGGAACACGTCCTGCATGCTCGCTTCCTTATCAACTTTATGCCGATGTAAGATTAAGTAAGGATAAAAAACAGATAGAATTATTTCTAAAAGCCGGTAGTGAAATTTTTGGCAACAAATCCGAAGGCGCACCTTTCGCAGTGTATGCACCTGGTGAGTATCTCAGCGAAAAAGTGAAGGTTTGGAATTATGCCGTAAAAAGCGGGGATTCGTTAAGGGACTCTTATAAGATTGAAAATTTTGGAAACCAGAAATATCATCTAAGGGCTTACGGTCCTAATGGTTTTTTCCGAGAATTCATTGGAAATGCAAGCGATCCGATGGTTGATATTACATGCGAGTATCAATTGGATAAGAATAAAAATCCGACAGGAAACATTGAATTGCATGTAAAAAACCTTGATCCGGATAAAAAGGCTATCCTTGAGATTGTAGACAACGCTTATAAAACGGCGAAACAAACGAAAGTTTTGGAAAGCGCGCAGCAAAAATCTTCTTCCGCTCTAATTACTATTAATCTGGAAAAAAGTTTTAGCTGGTATGATTTCAGCGTAAAAATTTCGGGAAATACTCTTACAGAAAAAAGATTTGCCGGTCATGTAGAGACAGGAAAGGAAAGTCAGAGCGATCCTTTTATGGGAAGAATGCTTTAAATTTTTAAAATAAAGGACTACCGTTAGTCTACAAAGCTGGCGTTAGAACCTGTTATTTGCCGCGAAATAAAAAGGGCTGGCAATATACCTGTATTATCAAATTGTTAATTAGTTTTGATAGAATATTTTCTATAAAAACCAGCAATTGTACTATGGGTAAATTTCTAGCTCTCGCAGTTTCATTCTTTCTCCTATCAGTATTTCCCAATCTCGTAAAGGCGCAGGAGGTCCTTTTCATCAACGAAGTTTTAGCATCAAATAAAAACGGAGCTACCGACAATACAGGTTCGAAAGAGGACTGGATTGAAATCTACAATCCAAATAACTATCAGATTGATCTCGGTGGATATTATCTTTCGGACAAACCTCTCGAACCGACATTATTTCAAATTCCAACTGGTGCGACGTCCCCGAAAATTCCTGCAAAAGGCTACATTATCTTCTGGGCAAGCAACAAAATAGAAAGAGGAATAATGCATACAAATTTTGGTCTTTCCGCGTCCGGTGAAACTCTAAGGCTGTCATCTCCTCAACAACAGCAAATCGATGTGATTACCTTTGGCGCTCAAACAGACGATGTTTCTTATGGTAGAAAACCCGATGGATCAGCCACATTTGCCTTTTTTTCCACGCCATCTCATGCAACATCTAACAATAATGCACCTGTCGTTCTTCCAAAACTATCAGTTCCAATCTTCTCGCAGACTGCCGGTTTTAAAAATGCTGCATTTGACCTTGTGATAACCAATACGGAACCGGGGGTACGAATTCGATATACGCTTGACGGTTCAGAACCTCAGGATGACGCCAATACGCGGGATTTCAAGTATAAAAATAGATATAACGACAATGGTACTCATCCGGATGTCGGCGGCGTTGGGGAAGGCTGGTCTCTCGAAACCTATAAAACAAATCTTTACGAAAGTCCAATACGAATTGACGACCGGACATCTGCCAGCAACAAAATTTCTCGTAAAACTTCGTCAATAACCTACAATCCTGATTATCTGCCTACCGAAAAGATTTACAAAGGGACTGTCATTCGTGCAAAAGCTTTTAAAGAAGGTTTTACACCAAGCGAAACCGTTACCAGAACTTTCTTTATCAACCCCTCAGGAGCTACCAGATACGCAGTTCCAGTCGTGGCGGTTACAGCTCCTGAAACTTCGTTTTTCGACTATAATACGGGAATTTATACACCAGGGATAACTTTTGATCAGTTCCGGAGAGATAATCCAGGACTTCCGGCAGGCTTCTGCACAGTTGGAAATTTCACCAACAGCGGAGACGTATGGGAAAGACCTGGAACAATCGAATTTTTTAATAACAACAACCTGATTTTATCCCAGGAATTTGGGTTTCGCATACACGGTGGCTGCTCACGTTCCGTCCCGCAAAAAACGCTCCGGCTTTACAGCAACACAGAATTTAATTTCGCAGTTTTTCCTGAAGCCCCCACCCGCTTTCCAAAAAGATTATTGTTAAGAAATTCGGGAAATGATAACAACTCTACCCTATTCCGTGATTCTTATTTTCAGAAACTGGTCGGAAATCTCTCGTTTGATACTCAATTATCCAGACCTGCTGTTGTCTTTCTGAATTCAGAATATTGGGGAATTCAGAATATAACAGAACGTTATGACAAATATTATCTCGAAAAAAAATACGGGGTAAACCGGGACAATGTGGATTTAATTGACGTCGAGGGCATAGAAGTAGAAGAAGGCGATGCTGTCAAGTACAACGAATTAATGGCTTTCGTTAACAACAACTCCCTTGCGAATTCTACAAATTATGCCGCTATAAAAACAATGATCGATCTGGAAAACTTCACAGATTATCAGATTGTCGAAATTTTTAGTGCCAATACAGACTGGCCACATAAAAACACAAGACTTTGGCGAAACAAGGTAGCTTACAACCCCGCGGGAAACGTAGCTTACGGTCTGGATGGACGATGGAGATGGATGCTTTATGATACTGATATCGCCCTAGGCTTAAATATTGGAGCCAGCGTAAACTCGATTCCAAATGCACGGAATGGAGGAGCCCCCTCAGCGATCCTTAACAAACTTTTGGATAACCCAGACTACAAGACCTACTTCATTAACCGGGTCGCTGATCTTTTGAATTCTACCTTTCTTCCGTCTCGTTCCATTCCGTTGCTGACTGCAACAAAAGCAATCTATGAACCATTGATTGCCGAGCATCTGGCCAGATGGAAGTCACCCGTTAACAAGGCTTTCTGGGAACAAAGCATTAGTGAAATCGCCTCGTTTCTAAACGACAGAGGTTCTAACCTTCAAAATCACATCAGAGCAAGCTTGGGCTCTTCGTATAATAACTTTGCACTTACGATCAATGTCAGTGACTTCAATCGCGGATATGCAAAAGTCAACACGATGGATATTTTGCCAACTACAGACGGCATCGCCTCTTCGCCTTATCCATGGACAGGCAATTATTTCCAAAATAATGCAATAAAACTGACAGCTGTTTCGAAAACAGGAAGCCATTTTGAAAGATGGGAAAAATCAGGAATCAGTTACGCAACTACTCCGGAAATTCTATTGACTTCCACAACCAGTGCTATGGAATTCAAGGCTATTTTCGCCGACGGGCCTCTTCCTGTTACTCTGCGCTCTTTTGAAGCAAAACGAGCAGACAATAAAGTAATTGTGACTTGGGAAACGACATCTGAGGTTAATAACGACTACTTTGAAGTTGAAAAATCAGCCGATACAAGAAACTGGACTTTGTTAGCAACCGTTAAGGGTGCTGCCACGACAAAAGTTCTCCAGGAATATAGAACAGCTGACGAACAACCATTTCCAACACTCAATTACTATCGTTTAAAACAAGTTGATTTTGACCGGACCACAACATATTCCCGCATTGTTTCTGTGGATATGGGAAACTTTCAGATTAATAAAATGTGGCCAAATCCTGTGGCCGATCTGTTGAATATTTCGCTCGATCAATCGGTTGAATCCGGAGAGTATGAAATTACCGATATAAACGGAAGGTTAATTAGAAGACGTCAAAAATTGCCGGAGACTTCCGTATTGACCATCCCGGTTGGAAATCTGGCCACCGGAATTTACTTGATTAAAATTAAAACAAAGGACGGAGTTAATCATAGCAGCCGGTTTGTTAAGCAATGACATAATCTTCAAAACTTCCTTAATCAAAAATCTGAAATCCTGGTCAACTGGTAAATTCCAGCCTGATCAGGATTTTTATTTTAAAACCTGCCGTTTCCTCACACGAACATCAGCGGAAGTCTATTTCCCGGCTTGCTGGCTGGATACATTTATTAATCGGTATTCGCCAAGGCTCTGACTATGATTAAATTTGACTCTATATCTCATTTTATTAACCCCGCGAAAACATATGAACAAATACTCTACTTTAATAAAATTACTTTTATTTCTTTCCGTCACAAACACTCAGCTTCTTGCACAAAAGAAACTTTACATCAATGAAATTCTTGCCTCCAATAGCAAAGGAATCACGGACGAGACGGGCAAAGCCGAAGATTGGTTCGAAATTTATAACCCGGGCGACCAGCCGGTTGATATTGCCAATTATTATTTAACTGATAATGCTTCTAACCATAAAAAATTTCAGGTTCCAGCAAATTTTAGCGCACAAACCACGATTCCTGCCAAAGGATTTCTGATTATCTGGGCAAGCAGTTCTCCCGCCAGAGGCCCATTGCATACGTCGTTTGGCCTTTCCGCTTCCGGAGAATTTGTCGGCATTTACTCTCCTTCCGATGAGACAATCGATGAAAAATCTTTCGGCCCGCAACAAGAGGACGTCTCCTTTGGCCGTAGTGCAGATGGCGGACCGGATTGGGCGTATTATTCTGCGCCATCTCCACGGGCAAGCAACGCAACAGGAACAATTCAGCTAACAAAACTGGCGGTTCCCGTTTTCTCTCATACAGCTGGGTTTCAGAACTCTGACTTCTCTCTGGGAATCACTTCCGCAGGTAATGATCCGACGGTTACGATCTGGTACACCACGGACGGTTCGGAGCCCGTAAATAATTCAGCAGCAACATCTTGGCAGTACAAAAATAGATATAATGAAAATGGAACGAGTGGTCAGCAGCTGGTTGCCAAGGGGGTCGATGCCGGATTATCTGTCGAGACTAATTCTTCAATTTCTTATTCCGGCCCTATTTCGATAACAGACAGAAGAAATGAGCCCAACCGGGTTGCGATGAAAACCTCATCCATTGCTTTTGAGCCCGCCTATCTGCCCGCAACTCCAATCTACAAAGGAACGGTAATCAAGGCAAAGGCCTTTAAGGAAGGTTTTATACCAAGCGAGACGGTTACGAAGACATATTTTATCAATTCCGGAGGGCCAAAATATCCCGTGCCGGTTATCTCGGTCAGTACAAATGAACGCTCGTTGTTCGACTATACCGATGGGTTGTACACGCCAGGAAGAAGATTCGACTTGTATCGTCAGGCAAGTCCCTCGGTTGCAGCGTGGTCTTGTACGGAAGGAAATTTTTCGGGTGACGGAGATTTATGGGAACGCCGCGGTACTGTTGAATTTTTTGATAATAGCAACCGTTTGAATCAGGATATTTCCTTTCGCATACATGGTGGCTGTACACGCTCGCTTCCGGAAAAAACGCTTCGTTTATATAGCGATACAGATTTTAATCTTAGCGTTTTTCCTGAAAAACCCACCTTGTTTCCTAAGCGACTGCTATTAAGAAATTCAGGAAATGATAATGGGTCGACAATGTTCAGGGACGCTTTTTACCAGACAGTTGTCAGGAATTTATCTTTTGACACACAACTCTCACGGCCTTCGGTCGTGTTTTTGAATTCTGAGTATTGGGGAATTCATACGATTACTGAACGTTACGACAGATTCTATCTTGCCAAAAAGTATGGCGTGGACAAAGATAATGTTGACCTCATATCAATCGAAGATTCAGAGGTTGAGGAAGGTGATAACGTAAAATTCAACGAGCTGATTACCTTCGTCAACAACAATCCGCTGAGCAACACGATCAACTATAACAATCTGAAAAACCTTATTGATATCGACAATTTCACAGATTACGAAATTGCAGAAATCTTTTGTGGAAATGTTGACTGGCCCCAGAAGAACTCTCGCTTATGGAGAACGAAAGTGCCGAACATTGCTGCCGATGCACCTTACGCGCAGGATGGAAAATGGCGATGGATGTTGTTTGATACAGACTTAAGCCTGGGTTCCGGTTTTAGCGTCAGCCATAACTATTTTCCTGAGGCAACCGACGCACAGCGAAGTATTCTCGCAACTTTATTTAAAAAGCTTCTGGAAAACTCTGAATATAAAAGATATTTCCTTGCTCGCCTCGCAGACCTATTAAATACTACCTTTTTATCGAGTCGCTCGATTTCGATCTTGGCTAGCGTAAAAGCACAGTATGAACCATTAATGCCAGAGCACATTGCCAGATGGAA
Source organism: Dyadobacter koreensis (assembly GCF_900108855.1). Lineage (GTDB taxonomy): Bacteria > Bacteroidota > Bacteroidia > Cytophagales > Spirosomataceae > Dyadobacter > Dyadobacter koreensis. Next base: position 288,066 of record NZ_FNXY01000006.1, on the reverse strand, counting down.
AAGTCCGGCGACTATGGAGGCCTGGAATGCAAATGTTACCAGTATCCAGAATTTCATAACCAACCGTCCCGGCTTTTACCGGGATAATGTACGTACGCAATTCGGATCGAGTTATCAAAATCTCAGTCTGACCGTAAATGTGTCAGATCCAAACCGCGGTTATGTGAAAGTTAATTCTATCACTATCGCCCCGGCGACCGACGGAATTGGTTCAAATCCGTATCCATGGAATGGCATCTATTTTCAGAATGTTCCATTAAAATTAACAGCTATCGCGAAGCCCGGAAGCCGCTTTTTACGATGGGAAGACAGCAATGGGACAGCAAATACAGATCCGGAAATCACCCTTACTCCGCTGACCAGTGCTTTGAGCTACAAAGCATTTTACGAAGAAAGCGCCTTGCCCGTGGTATTAACTTATTTTGATGCTAAAAAAGAAAACAAAAAAGTCGGTATTCGGTGGGAAACTACCGAGGAAAAGGAAAATGATTTTTTTGAAGTGGAAAGATCTCCGGATGCACGTTACTGGACTTCGATTGCCAAGATTGATGGATTATTTTCTTCCAAAGGCCAAAAAAAGTACGAAACAGCTGATCAGCAGCCTTTCGAGGGGTTGAATTATTACCGACTAAAACAGGTTGACCGCGACGGCACAACCACTTTTTCACGAATTATTTCTGTTGATATGGGTAAAATAGGCATAATTAATCTTTGGCCTAACCCGGTTGTAGATTTCTTACACGTCTCGATTGATGACTTGGCGAACGGTGCCGAATTTGAAATAACTGACATAAATGGCATATCGGTTACCAAATTTCGAAAAATGTCTGCAAATAATGCAGTTTCAATTCCGGTGGTAAATTTGGCGACAGGAATCTATATCCTTAAAATAAAAGGTCATGACGGAAGCAGTGTCAGCAGTAAATTCATAAAACAATAAGGCTATGATATTTAATGTTACTATCAAGCCCAAAACCTGCAAATTTCATTGGTTTTAAAACCTGTTAGTCAATGTATTACTGAGATTTTCAATACAATTTTACAAAAGTGCATTTTTATCCGGACGCTGCTTGCAGGTTGACATAGAGCGTACGGATACTTTATGTTAAAACTACCCCAATGCGACTTGATTTAAATTGGCTGCCCGATGCTGTCAAAACTGACAGTTTGTCACTGCACATAGGGTATGCCGTGCTCTGGTACGGGCTTTTTAAACAATACCTGAGTACGACAGAAAATTTCAAAAGAATCTTCGTCACAAATTAAGAATCAAATAATTTTAACTTTAATATATAACAATGGGAAAAATAATTGGCATAGACTTAGGAACCACGAACTCCTGTGTAGCTGTCATGGAAGGTAATGAGCCTGTCGTAATCGCAAATAGCGAAGGTGCTCGTACGACTCCTTCTGTGGTTGCATTTATGGATAACGGCGAACGTAAAGTAGGTGCGCCTGCCAAACGTCAGGCAATCACCAATCCCAAGCATACGATTAGCTCTATCAAGCGTTTCATGGGTAAAAAATATGACGAGGTTTCAAGTGAAATGAAAACTATCGCATATAGTGTTGAAAAAGGCCCAAACAACACACCTCGTATTCCAATCGGTGATCGTTTATATACCCCACAGGAAGTTTCAGCTTTCATTTTGCAGAAAATGAAGCAAACTGCTGAGGATTATTTAGGACAAGAAGTAACAGAAGCAGTAATTACTGTTCCCGCATATTTTAACGATGCTGAACGTCAGGCAACCAAAGAAGCTGGTCAAATCGCTGGTTTGGATGTGAAACGTATCATCAACGAACCAACCGCTGCTGCCTTGGCTTATGGTCTTGACAAGCAACATATTGATATGAAGATTGCTGTTTTCGACTTAGGTGGTGGTACGTTTGACGTATCAGTACTTGAATTGGGAGACGGTGTTTTTGAAGTGAAATCAACTGATGGTGATACGCACCTTGGTGGAGATGACTTCGATCAGGTTATCATCAACTGGCTTGCTGCTGAATTTAAAACGGACGAAGGTGTAGATCTTACAAAAGATCCTATGGCATTGCAACGTTTGAAAGAAGCCGCTGAAAAAGCAAAAGTTGAACTTTCAAGCTCAACGCAAACAGAGATCAATCTTCCTTATATTTTCCCGGTAGATGGTATTCCAAAACACCTTGTTCGTTCATTGACCCGTGCCAAATTTGAACAATTGGCAGACAGCTTGTTCCAGCGTATGATGGAGCCTTGCAAGAGAGCGATGAAAAATGCAGGTTATTCAAACAGCGATATCAGCGAAGTAATCCTTGTAGGTGGATCGACTCGTATTCCTCGTGTTCAGGAAGAGGTTGAGAAATTCTTTGGAAGAAAACCTTCAAAAGGTGTTAACCCGGATGAAGCGGTTGCGGTTGGTGCTGCAATTCAAGGTGGAGTTTTAACAGGTGAAGTGAAAGATGTACTTCTTTTGGATGTTATTCCTTTGTCACTTGGTATCGAAACTTTGGGTGGTGTTTCTACGAAATTAATCGAAGCAAACACGACGATTCCATCGAAGAAAACGGAGGTATTCTCTACTGCTGCTGATAATCAGCCTTCTGTTGAGATTCATATTTTACAGGGAGAACGTCCATTAGCGAACCAAAACCGTACGTTAGGCCGTTTCCACCTTTCAGATATACCACCAGCACAACGTGGTACTCCGCAAATTGAAGTAACATTCGATGTGGATGCAAACGGTATCCTTCACGTTTCTGCAAAAGATAAAGGAACTGGGAAAGAACAGAAAATCCGTATTGAAGCTTCAAGCGGGTTGACAGATGCGGAAATTAACCGTATGCGTGAAGAAGCAAAAGCCAACGAAGCTGCCGATAAGGCGGAACGTGAGAAAATTGAAAAAATCAATGGGGCCGACAGCCTGATTTTCTCGACTGAAAAACAGTTGAAAGAATTTGGAGACAAATTGTCTGAGCCAAATAAAACGGCGATCGAAGGTGCACTTGCTGAGTTGCGTACTGCGCACTCGAGCCAGGATTTGTCGTCCATTGATACCGCTATGGAAAAATTAAACGCTGCATGGCAGGCAGCTTCTCAGGAGATGTATGCTCAGGGAGCTGAAGGCCAGCAGGGTGCTCCTGGAAATCCACAGGGAAATGGAGCCAGCGAAAGCGCCGGAGCGGAAGACGTCACCGATGTAAATTTCGAGGAAGTCAAATAAAGAATAAGAATTATAAAAAATCCCCTGCTTTTAGTTGGGGATTTTTTTTCAGCTCATTTTTTGAAAAGTGCGTAAATAATCTCCATCCGTATGACGTTAAGTTGGCTAAAATCCTGGCATAAGTTTTTATTATTGAGAGCAACACATTCATCGAACATCAAAACCAGTTCTACATTTATGGATAATATGATGACCTTGCCGGAGATGCGGTATTTGTCTCCAACAACTCGAGAAAAGGCAATGACCATTGCACAGGATTTGTTAAGGACTTCTAACATTTCTCCAAAAGACGCTGTTTCCAAAGCTGTTCTAATTGCCAAAAACTGGGCAGTCAAGAGTATAAACAGAAACGTTTGGAAAAAATTAAAGTCAATTGAAAAAGAAACGATATGATTGATTCAAACCAAAAATTTAAAGGACAGACAGTAATAGTGACAGGTTCCAGTTCGGGAATCGGTAAGGCATGTGCAGTTTATCTAGGTCAGCTTGGAGCAAATGTTGTCGTTAATTACAGCGCGAATGAAGAAGCGGCCAATGAAGTTTTAGAAGAAATAAAAAAAGGAGGCGGGAACGGAATTGTTGTAAAAGCTGATGTAAGCCGGGAGGAAGAGGTTAAGGCTCTATTCAATCGTACAATCAGCGAATACGGAAAACTGGATATTCTGGTAAGTAATGCAGGCCTTCAAAAAGACGCGTCATTCTTAGAAATGACCTTGCAGCAATGGCAGAAAGTGATCGACGTTAATTTAACAGGACAGTTTTTATGTACCCGCGAAGCTGCACGACAATTTGTTGCACAGGAAAAAGAAGCTTCCAAAGAAGGACAACCTGATCACAGCGAATTATCTTCCGGAAAGATTATCCTGATGAGTTCTGTACATGATATTATTCCCTGGGCTGGCCATGTAAATTACGCAGCTTCAAAAGGAGGAATTATGATGTTGATGAAATCTATTTCGCAGGAACTGGCACCGCACAAAATCCGTGTTAATTCTGTTAGCCCGGGAGCGATAAAAACGACGATCAATAAAGAGGTCTGGTCAGATCCGGAAAAATATAAAGATTTGCTTAAACTGATCCCATATAAAAGAATAGGGACGCCGCAGGATGTTGCCAAAGCAGTTGCCTGGCTCGCTTCCGATGATTCGGATTATGTAAATGGTGAAACGCTTTACATCGACGGGGGAATGACACTATATCCTGAATTTGCAGATAACGGTTGATATTTCATCAACCGTTATTTTATTTTTCATCCAAATTCAAATCATTTAATTATCTCAAAATCAGAAATTTTGAGATAATAATATTTCGTCCCTGCGATTGGTGGGACTGTATTTCTATCGTAAGGAAAATATTCCCCATCGAAGTTGATCGTTGTTATTCCTTCTTTTTCAATTTCAATACCAGCAACCTTATCACAGATAAATCCGGCATCTACTGAATCATAGGTTCCAGGAATAGATACGAGGATAACATACTGATTTTCGGTAGAATCATATAAAACTCTCCCGTTTTGATCTCGTACACTTTTGATGACCTCTCCCCTGTAACAACTTTCACTATCAGAAGTCGGTGAGGTTTTGTCTTCATTACAACCGGATATAATCAAGATCAGCACAGCAACTTGTAGCATCGCATTTTTTAGTCTGTTCATAACTAATTGACATTTAGCTTTCTGACAAGGACACAGAAGCATTGTTTAGGTTGTAATCGATCCGAAAGTATTTCCGCGAATATCATTTTTATTTCCTACACTTTGCAACCATTTCTCACTTAGGAGGGTCTTAAAGTTATAATAAAACCTTCTGCCATGAAAAAGCTCATTATTCTGACATTCCTGTATCTCACATGCTTCGCCTGTGAGACGAAAAAAGACGAAGCACCTGAAATCCAGGAACAAACTGTCAGTGCTCCTTATCGAAAGTCTACATCTGTAACTATTCAGGGACAAGCTCTGATTGTCAATATACTCGAATTAAATGACAGCCGTTGTCCTATAAATGCCGATTGTATTCAGGCAGGTAGTGTGGATCTTCAGCTTAGTGTTTCAGACGGCACTAATAAAGTGAACATTCCGGTATCGTTTAAATCAGATAGCAAAGCGTCCGGGCACCAGACCTTCTTACTAGGAAAGCAAAATTATTCTCTTGTGGTGCATGAAGTATTACCATATCCGATAACTGACAGAAAACCTGATCCGGAAGAATATAAAGTGAATCTGTCCATTGAGAAAATATAGTTAAATCCTCTTTCTGCAAGTGTGTAATGTGAAAAGCTGTTTTAGGGTCTAACCTAAAACAGCTTTTGCTTACTTAAACAATACTATTTAAATAATTTGATGGAGTAATTCTCGAACATGCTAATAAGGCCTGTTTTTTATCGGAAGTCCATATAAATTTACCGTCAAATATCATTTTGCAGATCCATGAAAATCATTTTCGCAGTTCAAAGTTTCTTTAATGTCTTCGCAAAAAATTCTTGGATCGCCATAATTTGGACTTTAATTATTCTGGCCGTATGTACCTGGCCCGGGCAAGACATCCCCGATCCTCCATTTCCAAATTTCGACAAATTGGTTCACGGCGGAATGTTTGTGGTTTGGGCCGTTTTGTGGCTTCTTCCTTATCCAAACAAGCGCAAACTGATAATCGTTTTAGGTATGGCTTATGGACTTGGTATTGAATTTTACCAACAGATTCTGCCATTTGACCGCACATTTGACTGGTGGGACGCAGTGGCAGACTCTGTTGGAGTTTTGCTGGGATACAGTTTCAAGACTCTGATTATTGACCGTTATCTCCAGCGCTTGTATTGATTGATCAGACCATTTGTAGAGCTGTCGTGATTTGATACAGGCCAGTCATTTTGAAGCTCAGGATAAATCTTGTTTGCCAGCTGTTTGCCTAACTCAACGCCCCACTGGTCGAAACTGAAAATATTCCAGATAATTCCCTGAACAAAAATCTTATGCTCATACATTGCCAGAAGACTTCCCAAAACTTTTGGAGTGATCTTTTTAACAAGGAATGAATTGGTCGGCTTGTTTCCCTGGAAAACTTTGAAAGGTGTCAGGAAATCAATTTCTTCCTGAGTTTTTCCAGCCTTTTTTAATTCTTCGCTAGCCTCTTCATACGTTTTTCCATTCATAAGCGCCTCTGTCTGAGCAAAGAAATTTGACAAAAGCATTTTGTGGTGCTCTCCGATCGGATTATGACTAACTGCCGGTGCGATAAAATCAGCCGGTATAACTTTCGTTCCCTGATGAATCAACTGATAAAAAGCATGTTGCCCATTCGTTCCAGGCTCGCCCCAGATTACCGGTCCTGTCTGATAATTAACAGCCTCTCCGTTTCTTCCAACATACTTACCATTACTTTCCATATCTCCTTGTTGGAAATAAGCGGCAAAACGGTGTAAATACTGATCATATGGCAAGATTGCATGCGTCTGTGCATCGAAGAAATTATTATACCAAACACCCAAAAGTCCAAGAATCACAGGAATATTTCTTTCCAGTTTTGTTGTTTTGAAATGATTGTCCATATCATGCGCACCAGCCAAAAGCTGTTCAAAATTCTGAAAACCTATGAAACAGGCAATTGATAAGCCGATAGCAGACCACAGAGAATAACGACCCCCAACCCAGTCCCAGAAGCCAAACATATTTTCCGGATCGATACCAAATTTTTCAACTTCGGCACGGTTTGTAGAAATTGCTACAAAATGTTTTTTGACATGCTCTTCCTCGCCGGCCTTCTCCAAAAACCAGCCACGGGCCGTCAACGCGTTTGTCATCGTTTCCTGCGTCGTAAAAGTCTTCGAAGCGATCATGAACAAAGTTGTTTCAGGATTCAGCGATTTCACAGTTTCAGCGATATGCGTACCGTCAACATTGGAAACAAAATGTACATTTAATCCTTTTTTCCCATAAGATTTAAGCGCCTCTGTAACCATGACCGGACCAAGATCACTGCCCCCGATGCCGATATTTACAATATCTGTAATCTCCTTCCCAGTATATCCTTTCCAGGAACCCGAACGAACCTTGTTCGAAAAATCCTTCATTTTAGCAAGAACCTCGTTAACGTCAGGCATCACATCTTTTCCGTCCACAAGAACCGGTGTATTAGAACGGTTTCTTAATGCAGTATGCAAAACCGAACGTCCTTCCGTCGCATTAATTTTTTCTCCACTGAACATCTGCTCGATCGCGTCGGACAAACCACATTCTTCGGCCAATTGAATCAGATATGATCTTGTACGGGTAGTAATTCTGTTTTTTGAATAGTCCAGAACGATATCACCGAAACGGATCGAAAACTTACGATGACGGTCAGGGTCTTCAAGAAATAAGTCTTTTAAGTGCTTTTGAGATATTGTTTTATGGTGGGTTTTCAGCTTCTTATATGCTGCTGTTTGATCAAAGGGTGTCGACTGAAGCATGAGTTGAACGTTTTTTATGTTTAGAAAATCAATTTAGTATGAAAGCATAGAGTAAAACAATTTACTGTTAGCCCGGCACAAAAGTAGCGTTTTAAGCCACTTTTGATAATTTAAATTACCTTAAAATTCAAAGTTTAGATATTAACAAACTGTTTTTCAACATGTTTAAGGATCAATAAAATAAACGTCAGGATAAGTGATAGAAAGTGCAAGACGAATTTAGCTTAATAGTAAATCAGCTTGCCTGACAGACGCCCCTGTAATATCCGACAGATTCGGCAATTCCGGCTAACGGGTCTTTCATATCCTTCTCGTATTCCAGGCTGCACATACCGGAATATTTGATTTTGCGAAGTGTTTTCACAAACATAGGAATGTCAATAACTCCCCGGCCAAGCTCGCAGGTTGTACCCTCCTTTGTTGCCGCCGTCACATTCTTCAGGTGTATGTCGAAAATTCTTTTCTGGTACTTTTCCAGATCTGCAATCGGGTCATTTCCATAACGTGCATTGTGACCCATGTCAAAACAGATACCAATTCTTGGATCCAGATCTTTTACCAGATTATAAACAGTCACTGCATTAGGGTACAATTTATCTCCCGGACCGTGGATGTGTATAGCGTAACGTATATCATATTCCTTGACTTTTTTATCAACATAAGGCAGGTCTTCATGGTTCGGAATACCAACAATTAGTTTCACCCCTATCCGCTTTGCATAGTCAAAAGCATTGTCAATTTCCTGAGTGGTTTTAGCATAAATTGGCCCGACAGCATAACCGGTTACATCGGATTGTTTTAATTTTTCATGAAACGCGGTGATTTGTTCTGTAGTGCTCGCATATGGCAAATGAAAATCCTTGATGCATAAATAATGCACATCGGTTTTTTTCATCATCGCGAGTGACTGATCAAGGTTGAAATGGACAAAGCTGAAACCAGCCATAGCCAGTTTAAAAAGATCCTCTTTTTTTTCTTTAACAGGTGTGGCAAAACTCGCAGCCTCAGAAACCATTGTCCCGGCCACCAGACCGGCGACACCTTTTTTTACAAAATCGCGTCTCGTATTCATCCTTTTATTTTTTTAAAGCAGACCCTTATTTATAAGGACAAATAACCTGAAATATACCATCGAACCATTAGATCGGCTTCGATGAAATGTATATTATTAACGAGTATTTGTCTATTGTCCCCCTACTTCACAGGATATAATTTTACTGAATCATTGTGGCAGAGCCGGAGATCAAAGGCATGTCCGGAGATGAAGGATGATGCAGGTCATTAATGAACACAAATTGGTAATTAGTGTAAAAATCATTCTCCGCTACTTTGAAGGAGATGCATCTGATCTAAAAAATTGCTAGATAAAGGTTGAGTGTGATGACGAGTAGTTCGCTGAGATGACGTGGACGTCGGAATTCCGGCAGAATAGTTTGCCTAAGTTCTGACGATCCGTGTCATCCGCTTCCAAAAAAAGCGATTTAAATTTTCAGTCTGATACCAATTTTATTAATCAATCCGGTCAGTACCACGACGAGAAGCGAAAAAATCAGGGACTTGATAATTCCAACCAACCCGGTTCTCACAATCATTGGTAAACTGATACCCGCAATTGTAATAACTGCATACCATATATAAGGAATCAGATAACAGGTAAGCGTTGAAGTTCCTGCGGGTTTCAGAATTTGTGCCCAGTTTTTCCTTCCATTTAAGTCGGTAAGCCAGTAAAAAAATGCAAAGGCAATGAAGCTGATTCCTGAACATATCCCCAGCCAGGAAGGCGTGGCTCTGATCTTTGAAATTCCCCAAAAAGGCCTGGTTCCGAAACCGTAGATCAGAGAGAGAATGCCCAGCGCAACCAAAATTGCGATGAAAGTTAACGGAGCTATACGATTTGAATACTTTCTGTAAATAACAGAAGCAGCAACGCCGCCCATGGTAAAACCGGGCATAGATCCGCTTCCCACAATCCAAACCTGCTGTTTTAGTTCATCAAGAAATTTCAGTACTCCGGCAAAATCCGCAAGATTAAATAATACAAAAAACAGCCACGCAATGATAATCAGTACTGTCCTGTCCAGGATGAAAAGATAAATCGTCGCGCAAAGCAGATAAGACCAGCCGATCAATCCCAGAATTCCGTACCAGTGAGGTTTCATCCAGGTAATATCATCCCCTTCGCCCCCTTTGTAAATAATTGCCAGCCCGGCCAGTATCATATATCCAATGAATTTGAGCAACGTATAAAACGACTTTTTTCCGGAATCTCCCGGATACACATTCCAGATCAGGAAGAAGCCAATAACCATAAATATTTGCCATACATATTTACTGATCATCATTTCGCTATGCGCGTTTTCAAGATTCACAGTAAAAAATCCCATCAGAAGCAAGGCAAAAGTCCGCTCTCCGATATGCATTAAAATAGTCGTATCGGTATCCCCTTTCGATTTTCGGTTTGAAATGGCAAAGGGAATTGACAGGCCGACAATAAAAAGAAAACAAGGAAAAATGATATCGGAAAAACCCATGGCATCGTCCGGGCCCGCACTGTGTTCCAGCCATTTTGGAACACCTTCGAGTGTCCAGAGATCATTTACAAAAATCATCAGAAACATCGTCACTGCTCTGAAAATATCAATGGAATCAAGTCGGTTCAGGGAAATTTTGAAAGTCATTTAGTATCGCTGTTAATCTTGTCAAAAAGTTGTGTAAAGCACGCTACCTGGCCGTCCGGCTTCTTCAGGTCGGTTTTCATCGCGTCCAAAGCATTCATAAAAGTACCCGCTCCTGACCAGACCGTTTGCATCATTCCTTCATACCGGCCGGCTAGTTTTGGATTTACGTTTGCTTTGTAGGATTTGTAATCGTCATATTGTTTCAAGGCAACGGCAGGTTTGTTCCAGACACAGGTAATTACCTGAAATCCCTTCATCGCAAGATATGCGGCAGGCGGCTCCGATCTTTCATAATGCCAGTCGCAGATCACAACATCTTTCGGAATTAAATCCACGGCGCGGAAAGTATTGTTTTCACTTGCTTCCCACATACCCATCCCAGTTGTCTTTCCATCCAGCAGCCGATCTCCCCAGATCCACAACTTCCCACCTTTTTCTGCTACATGATTCCGCAAAACGGTTACCTCACCTGCATAAAGCTCTGCCTTGTCTTTTCCAGAACAACGCGGACATTTTTCATCGCCGATATAAAAGACTTCATCCATACCTGCATGAAATTCTTTTGACTCGAACGCTTCCATGATCTCATCGACTAGTTCGAAGACGACTTTATGTACCTCCGGGTGCAATGGGCAGTAACTTTTACAGTACAACCCGTCAGCATTTGGCCAGACATATTTTTCGGGCATTTTCACATGAGGCGTCTCATCAAACTGAGGGTAAACTTTGAGCAGATTATAAACGGTTTCCGCCCAGGATTGATGTCCCAGAAGATTGATCTGCGGCATTAACTTAATGCCATTTGCCTTGCAAAGTCTTACAATCTGTTTGATCTGATCACCCGAAAGGGCTTTTTCATCACGCAGTTCCGGATGAGATTTAAACTGGTAATTCCAGTCGACCCGAAGAATCAGGGTATTCACCTTTCTTGACACCAGCTCTTTTTCAATAAAAGTCAGAAAACGCTGATGTTCTGCAACGGACGGGGCAGCGATACAGAAACCCCGGATTTCAGAGGTTGAGTCGGCTACAGGAGTATGACCGAAGACCCTGATGCTGCAAAGCATCAGGAATATTAAAAAGTTTTTCATTTTAACGGGTTCAGGTAAGTAGTTTCAAAATCGAATTTAAGGTTATTCTGATAATTATCTGCCTGAATAGTAAGTATCTGAATAAAAATCAGGATTACATGGACACAACATTTCCCATTTCCTGTTCGGACAACCTGTTGCAGATCAGAAAAATCATTCTAAAACCAGCCAGGTGTATCCTTTCGCAGCAAGTTTGACTGTCATCGAAACCGAATAGTCCCGATCAACAGAAAATGTCTTTTCAACCCCTTCTTTTTCTCTGATTTTTATTGAATTATGTTTTCCTGTGTAGTAAACGGGCAGCTTAATATTTCGAATAATATCTTCGTTCAGCGGATTATAGATCATTACCAAACCTTTCTCTTTCAATGAAGGATTCGCGTGCATGATCCCATCCCAATCTCTGCCATCGGCGCGTCGCAAATGGACCACATCGGAATTCAGGATATCTCTGTATTTTTTATACCATTGTATTACATTTTTTACTGTCTTTTTGGTTGTTTCCGTGTCATACAATCTTGGTCCGCGGTAACAAGCCTGAACTCCCGCCCCGTAATATTGCGTCATCAGCTGTTCGTAAGCATCCAGATGTTCTGAAAGTGGTTCAAGAATGGCATCGGGGCCTCCTCCCTGATATTTCGTAAGCGGTACAAATCCCCAGACCATCGACGGGGTTTCATTCCAGGACGCATCGTAAATATTCTGGCGGTTTAATAACATCTGCTGATCTCGTGACAAGGAAAAATTCACTTCGCGGTATCCCAGTGCTATTTTATTTGTCCCATCGAGAAAATACCAGTCCGGCGCGTTGACATATATTCCATTTTCATTACACCATCGATACAGACTTTTCTGCAATTCCATTTGTTTCCATTGAGAATCATGCAACCCTTCATGCCCCGGATGGTTTGTGGAAGCACACACATCACCTGGATATGGACCATCGTTTTCAAAAATATTAAACCCTGTGAGCCGCATAAAAAGTTTGAGCTTTTCCAGGTAAGCCAGTCCCCATTTACTTCCCATGCAGGGTGCATTACCAAAAAAAGCACCGCCTGGTTTTCCTGTTTTCGGGTCGATTACATCATCCTCCGGACTTATTTTTCTTGAACTGAAAAGCGAATAACTGCCAATAAAAATATTTTTACTATGCGCATAGTCGGCAAGCTCTTTCCATTTTTTCAAATTAGAAGCAGTGGTATCCTCCATGTTGCAATGACTTCCAAAACTCAGAATCAACGCTTCATATCCTGTTTCAGAACATTGGTTAATCGCTGTTTTAACCTCAGCATCATTCTTGCTGACAAGGTGCATAAAAATCGGATTGCTGGTTGTCCACGGCGCAATTGTCCTGTACATTTTACGGATCGCCAGCCCATTCCGTTCACGGTCATAGCCATCCTGCAAAAGTTCATAAGTCCGGATAGATTCAAAGCTTTCACCAGCTTTCAGGTTAATTCCAACATCAATTTTTGGATGCACTTCCAGCAGGCAAGGTGTTTGAAAACGATAATTTACCTGGGAAGTATAGGTCGAATCCTTTTTCCAATGCGTCGCCTGATCGCTCAGCTTGTAGCGCATCGCATTATTAAAAGCAAAATTATTTTCGACATAAATTCCGTTCGGGACGGCCATTTGTTCCGTATTTCCTTCCACCGCGCTCTCCTCTTCAACCACTGCCAGAATCTCGTTCACAACCTGATCCAGCATGACATTTTCGCCGGTATTATTTTGCAAGGTCACCCATTTGCTGAGTAAAGGAATTCCGTCATAAATTGAATAATGAACAGCCACATTGAACCCTTTTAATGCCGGAAGAGAAGACCTAAAATTGAACGTGACTGATTTTCCTGTTGCATTTTTCATGTTGCCCGTCCACATGGAGGTCTTCCAGTTGAGATAGGGTTTAATGTCTTCAACAGAATAATTGATGTAGTGAAAGGCGCTGTCGGAGGTTTTAAAAGAATCAATCCATTCAGGAAGCAGATAGGCATTTTCCTTCTGTCCATACAGCCCTCCGACTGGAAATGACTTTCCGTTTATGGTTAAACGCGCTTCCGCTTTCACGGCCCTTAAAAGCTGCTGATTATTGCTTAAATTTTGAAAATCAGTACAAGCCAGGTCTGGAGTGATCCGAAAAGTCCGCTTCAATAACCCGTTATATAAAACGATATTACGACCATCACTACTTTGAAAAACCCCCGCTTTGTCTGTTACCGGGCGAACAAGCCAGTCTACGGGTTTTTTATTTCCAAGTTCAGCAGTCCATATCGGAAGCTGCTGGGCGAATATTGGATTGAAGAAACAGAAAAAACAGAATGAAACTATTTTAACACGGGTGGGCATAATTTGTCAATATCTATGTTCAGGAATTTATCCCAAACATAAGAGTATTGACATCAATTTTTACTTTTAAAGTTTTTTCAAAATGCCGTTGGCCACACTTTCTTCGATTAGTTTTTCAGCATAATCCCAGATAGAGACAGAGCCGTTTTTAATGATTTGTTTTTTCTCATATACTTTCTTGTAATCAACATCATACTCTTTCCAGGTTCCTCCGTTGTTTGAAACGTTCTGAAGCAGCGGTTCCAAGCGGTCCATAGATTTTGCGAATTTTGCCTCATCTGTTTCACCCGCTTCGAACTCCTCCCAAATCGCAATCAAGTCGTCTGCCTGCTCTTTGGGAAGCAAACCAAAAATCCGTTCTGCAGCCAGCCTTTCGTCGGCTGTATTGACGTGATTTTTAGCAGTATCATAAATGAAAGTATCTCCCGCGTCGATTTCAACAATATCATGTATCAAAACCATTTTCACTACTTTCAATACATCAATAGGGGTATTTGAATGCTGAGATAAAATAATTGCCATCATCGCAAGGTGCCAGCTATGCTCCGCATCATTTTCATTTCGATCACTATTAAACAGCCTCGTGCGGCGCTGAATATATTTCAATTTATCAATTTCTTTGATAAATTCTATTTGTTTGATTAGGTCAGTAGTGTCCATTTTAGAAGCAAAAAGTTAATATAGCGCCTTTTCAGAAAAAAGTCCATAAATTTAGTAGGCCCGAAAATAGGAAAAAAGCCATCAAGGCTCAAATAAAAATGCAGGCTTCTGATGACCAGAACCTGCATTTTAAAGTTGAGATATTTCTAAGCCATCAAAGCCTTCCGCGCATATTCAACACATTTTGCCGTTTCCTTCACTGCATCTGAACCCGCAGGGATATCATATTCCAACTCAATGGTCGCGGGAAATTTATATTTATTTTTGCGCATCAATTCCAACGCCGCAATAATAGGCGTATCACCTTCACCCCAGGGCACGTTTTGTCCACCATTCGCTTTTGACTTCCGGTCTTTTGTATGCATACTGACGATATGCTCATGCTTAGCTTTAATCAATGCCAATGGATCAAAGCCAGCTGCGACATAATGTCCCATATCGAAATTAAGTGCGTTGAACTTTGACTGTTCCAACGCAACATCCCATGCGGTAAAAGTCTGCTGTAAATGGCCGTGGTATCCAACATATATCTTATTTTTAGCGGCAATTTCCCCTAAACGTTTTGTTTGCGCAGGGTCTGTGGGAAGCTCAACCGTAGCCTGATTTGCCCCTAATGCTTTGGCTGCCCGAAATGCGTAGTCGACCTCGGCATCCGTATTATTAACGCCCAGCGCAGAGGGTTTAAAAGCGTAAATACTCACGCCGGCGTCGTTGTACATTTTGCGAAGCTGAACAAATTTTTCCATGGGCGCTTTCGCCCGCCACTCTGCAATTTTTTTGGCATATTCCGCCTGTTCCGCCTTTTGTTCTGGTGTAAACTCAGGGCGCTGACCGGGCGCTCCTGTCGGACGAGGCGGGGCAATAGGCGCTCCCGCAAAAGTCTCTCCCGCAGGTCCCATTAATTCGATCGCACTGATATTACTGTCTAGACAATACTGCAAAACCTGCTCGGCACTGCTTGGCATACTCCGCCAGGAGTAACTGATCACGCCAATCTGCACTCCATTAAAAAGAGAGTTCGGTTTACCAAGTGTTTTTATATACGCCGGCATACCAAAGGTCGATTCTGATATGAGTGCCATACCAGCCAGTGCAAGTGAAGACGCGCCCAAAAACTCTCTTCTGGAAATTTCCTGATTTTTCATATTATTTAAAATTTTTGAAGCTGACTCAGATAAAATATAAAGTGTTGTCAGGGCCGAATCTATCGTAATTCAGAATGGATATTTGACATTTTCCGGCAGGGCTTCCACAACGACTTTCATCCATTTTCCATCTACCTTGATTACAATGATGTTATTATCTTTATCATAAAACATCGCACCGTTTCCGGCTCCCTTTAATTCTTTAAAATTGACATGTTTGGCGTCGTCAACAAAATTTTGCTCAGCATCTTTTTCAGGCTGTTTTTCAAGTATGTCCTCTTTTCCGATGTTACCCAAAGTCAGGGAATTTGTCATTTTCAGCGAACCATAAAAAATAGCTTTGTCCCTGCCAAAAAGAAATGAATGCTGCCTAACATCCGACCCGATCTTAAACCAGTTATAGGCATTTTCGGAATGATCATAAGCAGTGCCGTAGTAGTATGCTTCTGCGACCGGGCGATCCTGCTCCGTATGTTTATTAACAAGAAAGGTAATCCGTGACTTATCGTCGCTTGCATAGCCCTCAAAAACATGATATCCCCAGCGTTTCCGGTTTCTCTCATTCGCATTTCCACGAACCTGAATCATATAAGGCGTACTCAAAATGCCATCAATTGTAGTATACATTGGCGTGATCTTTGGATTAAATCCAAAATTATATCCCCGTTCTTTCCATTTATCCCAAGTGCTGTCAACATCAGAAGAGAGCACAACCCGATGGTTAACAGAATTTTCCGAAGCCGGAATTATTCTAAAATAATTGGACGTGAGCCCAGGTTTGGGACTCGTTTGTGCAACTGCTTGCTTGATAACGCATATAAAAAGCAGAATGAGCGAAGGGTAGTATCTCATAGCGGGATTGTTCAGTACCGTGTTCATATAAATAATCCTGAAAACCTGGTCTTGAAGTTATTTTGGTAGTTCCGTCTGTTTTGTCGTTCTCATATAGCCGATCAATTCGGTAATTTCTTTGTCCGATAAATTGTCCAGTAATCCGGAAGGCATCATCGAAACCGGAGTTGTTTCTCGAGTCTGAATATCTGATTTATTGATCGCAACAGCGTCCTGTCCGACAATCCGGAGCGTTACCTGGCGCTCAGTTTCCTTGGCAATATTCCCGACATAAGTCCGGCCATCACGTGTGGTGATCACGACCATTTTGTAATCATCCTGAATTTCTCCGCTCGGGTCAAGAATATTGCCAAGAAGATAATCAAGATTTGCGCGGTTAGAACCTGTAAGTTCCGGACCGATGATTCCGCCTTCGCCATACATTTTATGACAGGGCGCACAAGTTCTTTTAAAAATCAACCTCCCCTGACCGGCATTTGCCAGACCGACGTTTTTATCTGTAAGCAGATTCTTGTATTTTTTATATGCCTTTTCGTCAAATGCCACGTGATCAATCGGACCCCAGACTTCAACAAAGCCACTACCCACGACACGCCTCAACTGCCTGGCGACATAGGTCGGAATATCCTTTTTTGAAATCACATTTTTAGAAAGTGCCTGCGTTAAAAGCCATCCGGATTTTGGTCGTGATGCTAGTGTCTGGATCGCTTCCGATTTTTCAGGGGAAGTAAATTTTGGATAGCGTTCTATCAATAATTTGGCAAGCCCCTCATTATCAAACCCGGCCATCGCCCTGATTGCCTCCACACTTAAGTTTTTATCTTCAAGCAGGGCTGGCAACTCTTTAACAAGTTCCGGCCGCTGTCTGACTGCCAGCAACTGTAAGGATTTTTTACGAATCTCCGGAGCTGTTTTTTGATTTTTTAAAACAATGAGCGCATTTTTTGCAGCTTCTGTATCTCCAAAATGATTAGATATTTCCGAGGCAAGCTGCGCAACCGGTTTATCCTGTGATTTCAAACCATTGTAAACAGCATTCCAATTGGCTGGTGTTTTCAAATCCGTTCTACCTTCAAGTCCGTCCCGCATTCCTTCCAGCAATGAAATTTGATTGGATGTTTTCTTTCCAACCAGAGTCACCATTCGTTCAATCACGTCGGCATCAACCGTTCTTCTGGCAATAAATTGGGTGACCATCGGAATTCGACTTTGAACGGCCAGATCAAGGGCGCGCGCTGTGTTTTCCTGGACCAGGGGTTCAATTCCATACCAGACCATTTTCGGAAGATTATGGTCATTCGAGTCCTCTCCATGCGACAACAAGGCCTTTGCGATATCCCATCGGTCGTCATAATCCAGACGTTGCAACGCAGAAGCAAGATATAACCGGACGACGGCGGATTGATCCTCACGGGCTAGCTGCGTAAACCTGGCGATTGCTTCTTTGCCAGGTTTTTTATCTTCTGTTAGAAACTGGACCGCCCACGATCTGACGTGTTCATCGGTGTCGGATAGCGCACTTAGTAATGCCTCATTATCCAGACCGCCTGTTATCTGCAAAGCCCAGAGTGCGCGCAGACGGAAGTCGGGATTTGTATTTTTTTTATAAATCGTAAAAAGCTCATTATAAATTTCTTTTGACAAGGATTTCCTTGAAGCTCTGTTCTGCAAAATAATCCTGGCTCTTCTTGCATGCCATTCGCTTTTGCTGGTTTGTAAGCCGACCAGTTCATGATCCGATAATTTACCGAGATCTGCATAACGGCCTTCCCAGTTTTCAGCCTGAGATTTTTTTGGCATAATCCGGAAAATACGGCCAGTTTCCGAATTTAAGACATCAGATCCGCAAATGTCTGCGTCATGCCAGTCGAGCACGTAAAGCCCGCCTTCCGGTCCAACTTCCATACTGAATCCAACCCATTGCGCATTATTCGCCATCATGAAATCATCACCATGTTTTCCTGAAAAACCAGATCCTTTACGTTCCAGGATATCAGACAAAATTCCATGTTCATGAATATTTGCCATGAAAAGCTTGCCCTTTTCTGTTTCAGGAAACGCATCGGAAAGATAAACACGCGCTCCGCCATGTGCCGAACGGTGGCTATGGTCGGCAATGGTTTTGATATCGTTATAAACGTATGGATTAAAATGCTGCCCACCCTGACGATGATAAATTCCTCCTGGGATTACGTGCCACAAATGTGGAATAACACAGGCTGTCATCAACAGCTGCCCCTTTGCATCGTAGTCGATCCCCCAAGGGTTGCTGAAACCGTGCGCTACCACTTCAAATTTATCTTTTGTTGGATGGTACCGCCAAACTCCGCCGTTAATATCAGTTCCTTCTTTCAGAGTATCCGTAGGAAACGGATCATTATGTCTGAAAATTTTACCTTTGCCATTGGGCTTTCCAACTTTCGAAGGTGTCGCGAAACCCTGCAAACCATACAACCAACCGTCTGGCCCCCAATGAAAACTATTCAGCGTTTCGTGCCTGTCACGAATTCCCCAGCCTGTCAGACGGACTTCGACGGCATCAGCATCTGCCTTGTCGTCACCATTTTTATCAGGGACAAAAAGCAGATTTGGCGGTGCGCCGATAAATACGCCGTCAAACCCCACAGCAATGGCCGATGGAAAGGCAATTCCCTCCATAAAAACAGTCCGTTTGTCTGCCACCCCGTCGTGATCAGTATCTTCGAGAATCAGAATCCTGCTGTCTCCCGAATTGGAAAATCCTTTCCCACGTGATTCATAATCTTTGTTTTCAGCAATCCACATACGACCACGATCATCCCAGCAAAAAGCCATAGGCTGGGTCATCATCGGTTCAGAAGCCCATGCATTTACCTCAAAACCTTCCTTTACTGTCATGGCCGCAACTGCTTCCGTTGCACTTAAAAACTTTGCTTCCCTGCCCTCTTTCTGTGCAACTGCCCACAGAGCTGCGGTATTATAAGTTCCGTTATTACCGATAAAATCTCCGAAAGTTTTTGTCAGTTCGACATCATTCAGGAGCCCTGTATATATAACAAGCTCATGTTTTATTACCTCTGTTTCACCTTTCTTAATATGCCAGTCGCCTTTTCTCGCCCTTGCAGGACCAGCGCCAAGTTGACCATCCACTCGCCAGGTTTGCGGATACCCTTTATTTTCCGGATGATCGAGAATGGCAATATGCGCCAGGTCATTTCGTCCTTCAATCTGCATGGAAATATCCACCCACATGGCAGGCTGACCTTCTGCTTTTTCATTACGCTGGCGGGCAGCATTGACCACTTCTCCTTTAATTCCGGGTTTCCAGGGCATTCTGACAAAAAGTCCGCCGTAATCATATTTTCCGATCGTTACATCTGTTTTTGCTTCACCGCTCCATTCCAGATCAAGCAGATATTTCCCATCCTTTTGTCTCATCGACCAGTTTTGTGTTTCTGTTAAAACAGCCGTTCCCGTCGAATCAAGCAGATCATATACCGTTTGCCATTTAACTTCCAAACCTTTCGCTTCCAAAACCGTCGCGGAAACACGCCTCCAATAGCCATTGTCCGGATGATGAAAATAATCCCGTCCATTGACTCGGGTATAACCCCAGTAAATACCCGTCTGGTGTTTATGATGTCCGGGACTGTATTCTGTTAAAATCCCCTTTCCATCCGGCGCTTCGATGGGATGTAAATAAGGCCGAAAATTTGCTTTCGCATTTTGAACGATGATCGGTTTTGTCTCAGCACCCCGAAAAATGCTGATTGTTTCCAAGGACTTATTCTGAACAATACGCAGTACCGGATCTTTCGAAACAGGTGGTTCAGCATTCCTTTCTGCATCGTGAGACGGATACCAGAAGTTAATAACGAAAAAAAGTAAAAGGAAGGGAATTGATCTAAATGTATTCATACCAAAATGCCAATGTTTTGATTATCGTTGAGATCATAACATTTGGTATAAGCAGGAAACTAAATAGAAATACTGTGAATGTGAACATTTTGCCCAAACTTCTTCAGTCATTTTCTAGTTGAATAAATCCGAATATGATTCACATTTTAACTGAATATTTCTCCGGAATTTAATTGGTGAGAACATACACAAGAGCATCGGCCTCATGTTGAATCTGCAATCCTGTATATTCAAATTACATTGCTGTGACAAGCCGGCTTTTCGCAACAGCTTTCGCATTTCTTCTATGCCTTTCAAGATAGAGATTTGCGACAATAAGAAGTATCAAACTTACCGCCGCCTGTAAATAAATGAAATGCATCAAAACATGTGACCAGCTTAATTGTTTCATAAAAAACTCCTTATAAAGTAGCAGTCCTACGCTTGACAGATAACCGAAACTTTCACAGATATAAACAAAAAAACCTGCATTAGCCCTAAGCCGGAACAACGCAATCAGCCGGTCGAAAATAGCGGATTGAATTACGGTAAAGGCCAAAAACATCCCTGTTCCGATGGTTAGCATCCAGTAAAAACCATTGATAAGCTGCTTCTCAAACAAATAGGTAGAAACGGCGCTCATGAGAATCCCGGTAAAAATAACAAGGTTCGTCAATCTGAACCCGATCAGATTGTCTTTGATAAACGCTAAACTTCCGATCACGACTAAAACCACAAAGCCCGTTATCATTTCTGTCTGAGAAAGAACGCTGCTGACCCAGTTTGTATCGATTTCATTCCATATTTCAATCGTGAAATTGTCCCGGAAATCTCTGACGACGATCAGCATGATATAACAAACCAGCAAGCAAAAAACCGGTAAACCATACTCCGCGAGTACATTCTTTTTGTCGTCGTTAGTCATCGGAACGCGCTCCGTTCTGAGCCGGATATCTTCATCGGTCGGCGCAGGTAATACGTCGAGCATCCAGACAAACAGAAAAAAGAATGGCAAAAAAAGTAACCCAATGCTAAAAGGCATCCAGAATTCGGATATCCATGGAAACCATTGATGCACCTCAAGGTAAGTAGTTTTCAGTACGCCGGAGGCAATAATTATACTTATATTCAGCCCCATAGCGATCATCTCTGTAAAACGCCGTCCTTCCAGAAAGCTGAAAACCACGCCATAAACCATACCGAGAGGCATCCCATTTATAAACAGGAAAACGAAATTGTAGGGGTAAGGGATCATGCCAAAAAGTAAAAGCGCGGTTTCGGCAATGAGAATGAGCAGGATAATCAGTCTTACACGTGATGTCGATTTGAGCTCCGATATAATCTTGATCCCGGTAAACTTGGACAAAGTATAACCCGCGACCTGAGAAAGAATCAGGATCGTTTTGTAGCCAATTCCTGACAACTGCAATCCTTCGTACAAACCCGAATTAAAGGGTTTTCGAAATGCATACATACAAAAATATGCTCCAAACGACGCGACAATCGACCAGGTAATAAACAATAAATTTGAATCCAGTAATGCCTTCTTGATTCGCATGACGCTGTGAATAAATATCCAATATTTATCTTAAACGGATGCAGTCTCCAAAGCCGCTTCCAATATTTGTAAAGCTTTTGTTAATTCTTCGCGTGTAATGGTGAGCGGAGGCGACAGCTGCAAGACATTGCCTTGGGAAACCTTGAAACTCATCCCATTTTTCAGGCATTCATACATCACTATTTCTGCCTCACGCACCGCTTTTTCCCTTGTTTCCCGATCACAGACCAGCTCGATTCCCCACAACAGACCAATTCCTCGAACATCTCCTATCAAGGGAAATTTCCTTTTTAACCGGTCCGTCTCTATTTTCATGAATCGCTCGTCATTCAAAACTTTCGCGAGGATATCATTATGTTCTATAAATTCGAGCATTGCCAAAGCCGCTACACAGCCCAAAGGGCTTTTTTCGTGTGTAAAATGCCCAAGCGAAACACCTCCCGCGACATTGTAACTTTCTCTGGCCACAATTGCCGCAATGGGCATCACGCCTCCACCCAGCCCTTTACCCAGACAGATAATATCTGGTTCGATATCAAAATGCTGGAAAGCAAACATTTTCCCCGTCCTGCCGAATGCAATTGGTATTTCATCCAAAATCAGAAGTACATTGTGTTTGGTACAGATTTCGCGCACCCTCGTCCAATAAGCCTGGGAAGGAATCTGGACATCGGTATTGCGAATTGTTTCAATGATAAACGCGCCGATATCTCCTTCTTTTTCAATAACATATTCAAGATAATCAGCGTATGCAATGTCACTATCTACCGAAGATTTAAAAGGCCCGCGGTACGTCATAGGCGGAGGGATTCGCTCCACGCCGGGCATAAGCGGACCAATGTCTTTTCTGAAATCCAGCTCACCGCCGGCTGATATGGCGTCCAGCGAAGCGCCGTGGAAGGAATCCCACAGCGAAATAATTTTATGTTTTCCCGTAACAATCCTTGCGAGTTTCAACGCCATACTAATCGACGAGGTACCGCCTGGCGCAAAGAGAACACGCCTTAAATCACCGGATAAAAGTGACGTCAATTTTTTAGCAAGTTCGATAGCCGGGACATTGGTATACCGCCTCGGAGAAAACGGCAAAATATCCATTTGTTCTTTAATCCGATCGATGATATGAGGATTTCGGTATCCAACCTGATGTACGTTGTTTCCGTGAAAATCCATATATCTCTTACCCTGAATATCTGTAAGATAAATCCCCTCACATGAAGCCAGCACATCCAGACAAGGCGTGGATAATGCCTGATGTAGGAAATATTCTGCATCTTCTTCCAGCCGCGAAAGTGTATCTGCATCTTTGATTACAGCATACCAGTTGCTCCGCTCTGATGTTAAATTGATATCTCCTTCGGTACGGTTATGTTGTTTTTCGCTCATTGCAGTTTACAAAAATGTCGGCGTCAGTTTATTTTTAAAAGATAAAGTATTTAGGAATAGTCAGTTACTGCTTCACAAAGAGCTTATCGGCCGGAATCAGTTGTTTGCTGACTCCGGGGCCTTTATAAAAAGCGTCGAGCCAGAACCCGCCGCCATTGTTGTAATATTCGACACGAATAGGATGTCTGCCTGCCGTTAACTCGATCGATCCGGTTTCTTCCATCACACCATGATTTCCGTCATTATCCACAACCACTTTTCCGTCAACAAAAAGTTTGCTCCCATCGTCAGACTGTGTGCTGAATGTATATTTGCCGGGATTATCAATCTGGATAAAACCGGAAAATTGTAAAGCGAAACTTTCGTTACCCTTTTCTATTAATTTGTTAATTTGGTCGCGGCTTATATTAAATTCCGGGCTAATCCATGACGATCCTTTTTTTAATGTGTTGAACTGAGGAATTTTGGAAAGCTCATTTCCCTGATAAAAATGAGTAGAGAGCCCATTACCGAAACCGGCTTTAACTAGCCGAAAGTAGGCCGTCGATAACAAACTCGCATTTCCTTTTTCGTCGAAAGATTTCGCTTTTACAACCGTCGTTTTATTCACCGTAAAAGGAACTTTGTATTCGGGCGAAGATTGATCCGGATCTTTCCCGTCGGTTGTAAAACGTGTTACCCCCTTTTCCGCTTTAGTATCGATTTTAACGATCGCCGTTTCAGTCGTAAACAAACCGCCTGCCTGCTGATATAATTTTCTTTCGGGATAGATAACCGGCTGGATCACCATTTTTTCTCCAAGCCACAATTTTTCAGGTTCCGAAAACCCTTCAAAAGCGGATTTCACAGCACGGCCGGTCCATGCATACGGAGGCGTTACATCCAATGCAAAAGCGATCGTTGCCGCTAAATCATAGGTATAAACCTGCTGTTCGACTTTATAGCCTTTTTTCACGCCTTTGCCGTAAAAAATCCCTGCAATTTCTGCTTCCTGCGGCGTTGCACCTCCATGTCCGTACCCAATTCCACCATGATCTGCCCAAATTATAACCAGCGTATTATCCTCTATTCCTGCATCTCTGATCCCTTTTAAAATCTGTCCTATGAGTGAATCTGCCTTTGCGACCGATTGATAATATTCTGGTGAACCGTGACCGCCATGGTGTCCTGCATGGTCTACATGATCAAAATGAACAAATCCGAGTACTGGTTTTTTTTCTTTAATATAACGGACAAAATCTGTTGCCGTAGAATCCTCTGTTGAAAAATTCCTGTCGTAATTGAGCGCATTTTTTTGAAATAGTCTTCCAAAACCTCCCCAGTGATAGACTGTACCAATTTCAGCCTCTGGTTTTGCCTGATGTAGAACACTAAAAATGGTCGGGAAACGGCCATCTGCTTCCTGTACAATTGGCGGCAGCGTGTGATCGTCCATTTCCCAGTCGTTACTGATGATACCGTGTTGTTCGGGTCCGGCGCCCATAATCATAGAAGCCCAGTTTTGGCTGCTGCTGGAAGTTAATACCGTGCGCACATTCCATTTTACGCTCCCCTTTGCAATCATGTCATCGATCACCGGCGTTTTGGCTTTTTGAATCCCATCAGGACTAAGCCCGTCAACGCCAATGACGATGACGTGCTCAATACCCGCGGGTGACTTCTCGGATGCCTTTTTACAGGAGGCAAACAATGAAATTAAGAAAAGAAAATTAAGGGTTCGGGAATTACAAATCATTATGTTATCGTTTTGCTGCTATAAATCTTTTTCCTGAATTTATTTTTCCACCAAACGTGCGATTTTAAATCGTTCGCGCCGAGCCACCAAGTGCCTGCTGATATCAAGCCTCACTAATACAAAGTTCGTCTTCCGGATAAAACATTTTTCTCGGTGAATAATCCTGGCCCACCTGTCCCAATGGAATATTTGCAATTTCCTGCTCTTCTCCATTCCGACCATGCTTCAAGGCCTGCGGCAGCAAGGCATATGCCGGTCTGATTACCAACGATTACCTGATGGGTTTTATAACCAATGAATGAAATACCAGGAACTTCTGATCCAGAATTCTCGCTAAACCTGACACTGCCGGCAGGGTCAGCAGCCGTGCTTTTTTGCAAATCTTTAACAGAGACATTGCTTCCCGGAACCGACCGTACTTTGATACTGGGCACTTTTCCCTGCACTCCGGTTTGTAGTGATGTACTCCCAAAAATTGAACGATTACTATTATACGAAGTAAAATTTCGTGCAGCGTGTTTGGTGCTTTTGGATACATATCTGCGCTGTCCGTCATTCAGAGCAACGAAAGTATGAGCAAGGTGCTCCGTACGGCCGAAGGCTATCGTGGTGATGGAAGTCATCAAATCCAAGGCTACCGGTTCAGCGCTTTGCAGCAATACTTTTCTTGTAGCGTAAGATTTCATCCCAGAATCAGGTTTATGAGTTTATGACTTGGCTTATTCAATCCTTGGTTGTGAAACACAGCGAAAAAATTGTGTTAAACGTCGTATTAATCAGCCTGCGTTTACGCCAACTGACTTGCTGCCTTCTATGATATCCGTATTTGGCAAAATGTCTGTGAGAAATTTGTTATGTGTATTTCTCACAGACGGACTATCGTTTAATAGTTAATAAGTTCCTCCGACAACTTCGTCGCACAAACCGAAAGAAAGTGTCATGCCTGCCCCTCCCAAGCCGTTGATGATGGTCACGCCTTCGTTTGGATGCAATACAATTTCCGTATTCCCATTGGTCATTTTGGGGTAGATCCCATGCCATGTCTGAAAAACTTTCGATGATTTAAATTCCGCGAAAGTTGCCAGATAATCCAGGATCATTGTATTTATAAATTCTCTGTCGAACGGGTCAAACGTGAGAGCATACTCGTGTGAGTCGCCAACCGTTATTTCACCCAATCCATTTTGAGATGCCATGACGTGAATTCCCCATTTCAAATAGTCAGCGTATTCAGCTTTATATCTTTCTTTTAATTTCCCAAGTGAAGCCGCAGCTTTAAATCCGTCGTAATGGATCAGTGATAATCCACCACACAATGCTGGTCCGATTTTCCAGTTATCCGGCTGTGATTCCAGACGAAGCATCTGTAATTTACATTTGGTAATGGCAGTATCAGAAAACTCTTCCGGGTACAATGTTTCAAAATCCTGACCGCTGCAAACAAAAATTTCATCTGCCCCCCACTCTTTTTTACCCGATCTTACGGTCGGATAACTAACTTCTGAAATGGCAGTATCCCAGAGAAAATTAACACCATATTTTTCAGTGAGGTATGCAGGAATTCCCGCAATAGCTTCTCTTGGATCGACGATCATTTCGTCTTCGCAAAAAAGTGAACCTAACAGTCCATTTTGATTTACAGCACGTGATTTTGAGAGTGTTGCCTCCGGCGTCAAAACACTTACCGGCCTTTTCTCGCTGGCATCAACGATTTGCTGGATCACTTCAAATTCATCCCGGTGATAGGCCATGTGAAGGCTTCCTCCTTCATGAAACCATAGCTTGCCACCCGTCAAAACTTCTTTCCAGATACTTTTTGCTTTCAGTGCCCTGTCATAAAGCTTTCCTTCCGGCTGTCCAATAGGCCATACCATTCCGAAATTTCTTACAGATGCCCCGATAGCCTTGCTTGATCTTTCAATAACGGTTACGTGATATCCCCTGGCACCTAATGCACGGGCAGTCGCCAACCCTACTATTCCTGCGCCGATCACAATTGCTGATTTGCTCATGCTTCAATAGTGTTTATACTGACTAGCTTTCTTTTTCAGATAATATTTTAACATCGGCGGAAATAATCGCAATCACTTCCGAAATATTATCGATAATATGTGTCGGCTTGTAAGGCATCAACTCTTCACGTGTGAATGCCCCGGTCGTGATTCCGATCACATATCTACATCCACTATTGATTCCCTCATTAATATCCACTTCGGTATCACCAACCTTGGCGATCACCTCCGAAGAAACGACACCAAGCTCAGACTTAATCTTGTCGATCATATCAGGAAAAGGCCGGCCATTTTCAACTTCATCGCTGGCGACCATAATATCGATTTTATCTTCCCAACCCAGACGTCGGATGATCACATCGGCAATATTCTTCGAAAATCCTGTATCCAGGGCGATTTTGATTCCAGCCTCACGCAGCACATCAAATGTCTCTTCAACATTCGGTAGAGGGACGATATCACCGGAAGTTTCATAAAAGTGGATCATGCTGGTCACAAATTCTGTATGAATGTCATCAATCAGCTGATCTGTAATTTTGCTCTTATCTGTTTCATGCTTTTCAAGCATCATTTTAATCGCAACCGGCTTTTCATAGCCCATGATCGGATTTATATTTTCTATCGCGATAGCATAACCATAAGCATTCATCGCGTTTTGAAACGCAAGCCCCACGGCGTTTTTATCTTTAACGGTGGTTCCGGCCATGTCAAACACAACAAGTTCAATTGACATTTTTTGTATTGATTTAATTGGTGAACTAATACTTAACATTTCTAAATTTCACAAAATACTCATTTCAATTATCTACTTCAACAAATAAAACTACTGTGAAGTGGTACTTAACAGAAATGTCAAAACAATTAAGTCATTTTGTCATTTCAGGCGCTATAAAAATAGTTGAAATAAGAAGTATCACCAAATAAATGTTTATAAATATTTAACATTTGATTTGTATAAATACTTTCATGGCGTAAAAGTATACGGATAAATTGAAAAGTATATTAACTAAATGTTAATTAATACTAAACAATCACTGCAAATCCACACCTTCATTGTTGTCCAAAATGTGGCATCCCGGAAATACGTAATGGCGAAGAGATAATCACAGCCTTTGTGTTTGATGGCTATTAATGGACCGCCTTGATACAATTTGATTATGTGACAAGATTAGTTCAGTGATAATTTTCGAGTAACAGCAGTCGACAATAACAGTTGTTTTTTAATAATTATAAGGATTTAATCTTTTGAAGATTGCTATCGCCAGCAGAACATTTCTATCCACTTTCCTGAAATCACTAATGCTGATTACCGTCCTTTTTGATATACTGATCTGTGAAATGTTCAGTTTTTTTCGGCTTTGAAAACTTCTCATCGTTGTAATTTCCTGACTGGCCACGTGGAATAGAAAGCGATTGCCACTGATTGTTTTTTACCATTTTCCCAATAAAAACCATTTGCCCGACATGATAAGGATAGTGTGAAAGCTGCCGGTTGATTGCCTCGGTAATCGTATGTCCCTGGTTCCTTATGTAGACGATTGTATGAAAGTTTTCCTCATTTAAAGAATCCAAAGCGTCAAATAAAGACTTCCATCCCTCGTTCCATTTCTTCAAAACTTCCTGCCTGCTTTTCAAATCATCATCAAATTCGGAGTCTCTGTCGCGCCATTCTTTTTCACCGTCAGACGTCAGAAAATCCGTCCAGCGAGAAAGCATATTTCCCGCCAAATGTTTAACCAAGGCCGCAATGCTATTGCTTTCTTGATTGAATTTCCAAAAAAGCTCCTCGTCTGACAGCTGTTCAAGAGTTTTATCGCCAAGCAATTTATAATAACGAAACTGCTTTTTCGTGCTTTCAAGATATTCTGTAATCATATTAAGAACATTCATTAAGAGATTTTTAAGTTTCAACCATACGCCGACACCAACTCGTAACTTACCAATAACCTTGAACGATTTACATATTTTTTTTAAACAAAAATATAATTTATCATGCCTCAATCACACCAGACTACATTCTTTTCATGGATAAGTACATTTACCCTATTATTCTTTAATAATCCAAAAAAAATCATGAGATTTAGTGGAATTTGGAATGTGATATACTCAACGAAAAAATGAAACTTCCCCCCATACCAGACAATGAAAACGAAAGATTACGAGCCTTACAAAGTTATCAAATTCTTGATACTCATACCGAAAGAGAATTTGACAGACTGACGGAACTGGCATCTATGATTTGCGGGACGCCGATTTCACTTGTTTCTTTTGTTGATGAAAAAAGGCAATGGTTTAAGTCAAGAAAAGGTCTTGATGTCCAGGAGACGTCGAGAGATCTTGCATTTTGCCAGTATGCGATCATGGGTGATTCGTTATTTGAAGTAGAAGACGCAACGCAGGACGAACGCTTCAAAACAAATGCACTGGTAACCGGAAGCCCTGATATTCGATTTTACGCGGGGTTCCCGCTCGTGGATCCGAAAGGATATTCGTTGGGGACACTTTGCGTGATTGACAAAAAAATAAACAAACTTACTACATATCAAAAAGACGCGTTAAAACTGCTTGCTGAACAGGCAATTTCGCTTATTATTGACCAGCGTAAAAGAGAAGAACTCAGACATTTTGAAAAACTTTTCCAGCTTTCAAATGACCTTGTTTGCATTGCCGGCACAGACGGATATTTCAGAAAGATAAATCCTGCATTTGAGGAAATATTAGGCTGGGATGAAAAATTCCTTTTAAAAACCACATTGTTTGAGCTTATTCACCCGGAGGATGTCGACAAAACATATCTGGAAGTTGCCAGGCTTGCAGAAGGGCAGACTACAGTCAACTTTGTACACCGGTTCAGAGCAAAAAACGGACGATATTTTTATCTGCAATGGACTGCAACGCCGGAGCCGGTGACCGGAAATATTTTTGCTATTGCCAGAAATATCACAGACGAAAAAATCAGCGAAAATAAATTAAGGATTAGCGAAGAAAATTTCAGATCATTTTTTGAAAATTCGCAGGGCCTCATGTGCACTCATGACATGAACGGAAATTTCCTGACCGTGAACTCCGCAGGTGCCGAATTATTAGGTTATACGACCGCAGAAGTTTTGAACCTAAGCCTTTTTGACCTCATTCCACCAAAACATCATACTATTTTAACGGATTATCTGCACGAAATTTCCACAACAGGAAAGTCCAGCGGATTGATGACCACGGTACACAAAAACGGTAGTTACAGAATTTGGAGTTATCACAATGTTCTTGTCCAGTCTTTGGACGGTATTTCTTACGTCGTTGGTAATTCTATCGACATTACTAAAAGTCATCAAATGGCCAAAAGCCTGCAGAAAACGCAGGAAATGCTGTTGCAAACTAACCGTACAGCGCGCGTCGGAGGGTGGGAAGTTGATCCGGAAACCAGAAAAATCAATTGGTCAGAGGTTACAAAGGAAATTCATCAGGTAGCACTTGATTATCAGCCAACCCTTGAATTGGCTATGGATTTTTACAAACATGGAGAAAGTAGAGAAAAGCTTGAAAAGGCTGTCGACCTCGCATTGCGGGAAGGTACCGGATACGATCTTGAACTGGAACTGACGACTTCAAAAGGCGAAGATCTGTGGGTACGCGCAATTGGTAACTCGGAAATGGAAAACGGAACCTGTAAAAGGCTTTACGGAACATTTCAGGATATCGACGCCAAGAAACGTGCTGAACTGGAATTTAGGAATTCAAAAAAACTACTGGATGATGTCCTGAATGCAGCATCCGAAGTAAGCGTGATCGCCACTGATATCAATGGAATTATCACAGTTTTTAACAAAGGCGCTGAAAAACTACTCGGTTATTCTGCCGAAGAAATGATTGGCAAATCGACACCTTCCAAGCTTCACCTCGAGGAAGAAATACGGGCCCGGTCAGAAGAATTATCGCGGTTGTATTCAACTCCCGTTGAAGGCTTTAAGACTTTGGTATATAAAGCTGAACGGGAAGGCTCCGAGATAAGTGAATGGATATATAAAAAGAAAAACGGGACACTTTTTCCTGTTTCAGTTGTCGTTACAACTATCAGAGACATTCAAAACAAAATTATTGGGTATCTTGGCGTAGCAAGCGACCTTTCGGCAAGGAAGAAAGCTGAGGAAGAACTTGTTACACAAAGGGCCAGGTTACTTGCTTTCGTTGAGCATGCACCAGCCGCGGTCGCAATGTTTGACCAAAATGTAAGATATCTGGCTATCAGCCATCGTTGGCTGGAAGAGTACCGCCTTGTAGGTCAGGACATTATTGGCAAATCTCATTACGAGGTTTTTCCGGGAATTGACGATAATTGGAAAAAAATCCATCAGCGAAGCCTGAAAGGCGAAATTCTCACAAAAGACGAAGAAACATGGCGTCCGCCGGGATGGGACCACGACCAGTATCTGAAATGGGAAGTCAGGCCATGGTATCAATTTGACGGCAGCGTCGGGGGAATTATGATTTTCACTCAGGATATCACAGAAACAGCACTTCGGCGAGAAGAGCTGAAGCAGGCCAAAATCCAGTCAGAGCAGGCTAGTATCGCAAAATCTGAGTTTCTGGCGAATATGAGCCATGAAATCCGAACACCACTTAACGGGGTTATCGGCTTCACCGATCTGGTTATGAAAACCAAGATGACCGATACGCAAAAGCAATATTTAGGTATAGTCAATCAGTCTGCCAACGCACTTCTGAGTATTATAAACGACATTCTGGATTTTTCGAAAATAGAAGCTGGCAAACTGGAACTAGATGTTGATAAATGCGATATCTATGAAATAACTTCCCAATCGGCCGATATAATTTCGTTTCCGATTCAAAGCAAGGGTTTGGAAATGCTTCTGAATATACCCTCTGATCTACCGAGATTTGTCTGGGTTGACGAGATCCGACTAAAACAGGTTTTAATAAATTTGTTAAGTAACGCGGCCAAATTCACAGAGCACGGCGAAATTGAACTAAAAATCGAAATTCTGAAATACGACCCACAGGAAAACGAACATATCATGTGCAGGTTTTCTGTACGTGATACCGGAATTGGAATCAGGGAAGATAAGCAGAATAAAATTTTCGAGGCATTTTTGCAGGAAGACGGCTCTACGACCAAAAAATATGGTGGAACGGGTCTGGGACTTACCATTTCGAACAAGCTGCTAGGCATGATGGGAAGCAGGCTTCAGCTCAAAAGCGTTCCGGGCGTCGGCAGTACTTTCTTTTTCGATCTGGCCATGCGCTCTGAGCCTGGCGAAGCAATCGAATGGGAAAATCTGGATTCTATCAAACGTGTTTTAATTGTTGACGATAATGACAACAACCGTATTATTCTGGCTGAAATGCTCAGGCTTCTAAAAGTTGAATCCGACCAGGCTAGCAATGGCTTTGATGCTTTGAATATCCTCGCCCGGGGGGAAACTTTTGATGCGGTTTTGATGGATTATCATATGCCTTATCAGGACGGACTGGAAACGATAAGACAAATAAGAGAAACTTTTTCGATGGATGCCGATGAGCTTCCGATAGTATTGCTGAACAGCTCTGCGGATGACGCTACAGTCCTCAAAGGTTGCGAGGAACTGAATATCAATTACCGGCTGATCAAACCCATTAAACTTCATGACATTTTTCTGTCATTAACCCGTTTGTCTCAAAAAGAAAAAACAGAGGAAGTTACCTACACAGAAGTTCAAGATGAAATAAGTAATGGGAAATTACGGATTATTGTCGCAGAAGATAATCCCGTCAATATGTTTTTGGCGAAGACAATCATTGGGAAAATTAGTCCGAACTCGCAGATACTGGAAGCCGATAATGGTTTAAAAGCAGTGGAATTATGCAAAAAGCAACTACCGGATCTCATTTTTATGGATGTGCAAATGCCAGAAATGAATGGTTACGAAGCTACCATAGCAATCCGGGAACTGGTAACGAACAAGCATATACCAATAATTGCTCTAACCGCAGGCAATGTGAAAGGTGAGCGTGATAAATGTCTCGAAGCGGGCATGGACGATTTTATTTCAAAACCCTTTGTCGAAGATGCTATCTGGCAGGTCTTTCATAAATATACTGGCTCAACGGGCATACAGGAATCAATCGAAAAAACCGGAGCCGGTAAGCCCGAAAATCACCACATTGATATCGATAAACTGAAAGAAGTTTACATGGGCGATGACGAATTTATCGCTGAATTCCTGGAATTAACAAGAGACAGTCTGATAAAAAATTTAAGTGATTTGAAATTTAGCGTCGCAACCGAAAATCTGAGCGGGATTAACGCCATAGGACACAAGCTTAAAGGAGCATCATCCGCTGCTTATTTGATAAAAATCACAGAAATTGCTGGAATACTGGAACATATGAAATCTTTTCATAAAGAAAATCTAATCGGACTGCTTCTGGAACTGGAAGGTGAAATTGAGCTTTTAAAGCCTTTTTTAGCCAAATAACCCATTATCCGGATGAGATATCATGATGAAATTCAGTACTTAAAAAAATTATTCTTTTTTTCAGTACTGAATTTATTCGATATTCGCGCGTCATCGTTAAATACCTACGCTTTAAATTAATGCACGCGTTAAAATTATTTCTTGAAATATTTGGGGGACTTATCGTCCTGTTTTCGGTTATTCCACTGATCAAAAATGATTATTGGGCTTTCCGTGTTTTCGAATATCCCCGTTTACAGAAACTATTTCTGAACCTTATCATTCTTATCGTTTACACTTCCCTTTTTACTGTTTCCACAAACTTTCAATACGTATTTATTGCCGCACTGATTGGTAATGCAGGTTATCTTGTTTTTCAAATCTATAAGTTTACGTTCTTCGCCAAGAAAGTTCTGCTAAAAGCTGCGAGGCCTGACGACAAAAATCAGGTCAGTATTATTTCTTCCAATGTTTTTCAGGACAATAAGAATACGGCAGGGTGTTTAAAAATGCTTCACCGACACGATCCGGATATTATTTTGCTCCTTGAAACAGATCAATACTGGTGCAAGGGAACAGAAGAACTGAAAGAAAAATACCCGCATCAGGTACTCGTTCCTCTGGAAAATACCTACGGAATGCTTCTATATTCCAAATTTGAACTTGTCAATTCAGAAGTAAGATATCTGGTGGATGATGAGATTCCGTCCATAAAGACAGAAGTGAAATTACTGTCCGGCCAAAAGGTGAGGTTATATTGCGTACACCCTACTCCACCGGTACCGGGTGAGAATATGTATTCTACCGAGCGTGATAAAGAGCTTCTCCTTGTCGCGAAAGAAGTGAAAGAAAATGTTTTTCCTACTATCGTCGTCGGTGATTTGAATGACGTTGCCTGGTCATATACAACCGAATTATTTACTAAAATCAGTGGGTTACTTGATCCAAGGATTGGACGTGGATTTTTCAATACCTTCCATGCGAAGTACCCTTTCCTGAGATTCCCTCTGGATCACGTTTTCTGTTCTACCGATTTCAAACTGATCAGACTTTTAAGGTTAGAAAATTTCAATTCAGACCATTTCCCAATTCTTATTTCTCTGCAATACGAAGTCAATGCAGACGTCCAACAGGAAGAACCCAAGGCAGACAGTGAAGACGTCGCTTTGGCGGAAGAAAAAATTAATAAAGAAACGGATCAGGATTAACGTTTGCTGATCGAATTATGGGTGATAATACGTTGCAGCGATGATTTAAAACGGTTGATACCCGGCTCCCTTTTCAACAGATGTTTTTGACTAACGCCGCTATTCACTCGCTTTCGCCACATCACGAAACTGCTTCGCTTCAATTGATTCCGCATTAGTTTTATAACTTCATTTTCTGATAACCCAAACTGAGACTCTATCGCTTCAAACGGGGTTCTGTCTTCCCAGGCCATTTCTATAATCCGGTCTGTTTCTTCTGTTGTCATGCGTTGGTTGTTAATAAATAGCATTATTGATCTATCGTAAGCATTATTGATCTATCGTAAGTCTGTAAAATAACTATACCAAAATTAGTTTGTCAGAACGTTATCGGTCTGCAAAATTATATCTTATTTAATGCCGATTTACAGCTACCTTCACCAGGACACGGCGATCTGCCGGAGTGCTTAACTCAGCTCATTGCTAAAAATCTTTAATACCCTCATCGACAGCTTTATAGACAACAAGGTGGGCATCGCAGAAAATTTTTTAAGCGAAGCTCTGGCTTCTCATTTAAAAGATAATCTCAGAACTTTATATGCTGATAAGCAACTTCTCGATGCCGGAACCGGAAACGAAGTCGTTGTGGTGCAGGACAAAAGGGTCAGGGGAGACAAGATTTACTGGCTTGACCGCAAGCATAACGACCCTCACGAAAACGATTTTTTTGATTTGATGGATCAATTTGTCAGTCATTTAAACAGCTCTTGTTACACCGGAATTACCGGCTATGAATTTCATTATACCTTATATGAAAAAGGCAGTTTTTACAAAAAGCATCTGGATCAGTTTCGAAATAACGGAAGTCGCCAGTATTCGATGATCATGTATCTTAACGCCGATTGGGAGGAAAAGGATGGAGGAGAATTACGTATTCATCAGGAAAACACCCAACAAAATATTGCCCCCACAAGTGGGAAAAGTGTGTTTTTCAAAAGCAGTGAACTGGAACACGAAGTTTTACTTACCAACACAACGCGGCTAAGCATAACCGGATGGCTGAAAATTAACTAGCAAACCGGAATAGTGGCACATTAGGAAAGGTTCGTTCATGTCCGATCCTATGTTCAAGTGTTCAAAAACGAACAAAAGACAAATTTGAAATTTATCAAACAAGCTGAAAATCAAATAATTGAAATAATGACTTAAAGTGGTATATATTTTTTGCTGTATTATTAAACCTTAACCTACATTTAATAATACAATATCGCCATGTTCAAAAACTACTTTAAAATTGCGATCAGAAGTTTATTAAAAAGTAAGCTTTTTTCATTCATCAATATTTTTGGCCTTGCGTTGGGCATGTCTTGCAGCCTGCTTATCTGGCTTTGGGTTAAGGACGAATTGTCATTTAACCGTTTTTATCCAGATCTTGAAAAAATCTATTTTGTCCGTCCCGCATCTGATTGGAAAGGACAGAAAAACGTGGGTGAGACGACACCCGGGCCTTGGTTTGAGGCCATCCAAAAGGAATCTCCCGATCTGGCGGCGATAACTAAAATTACGTATAACCGAGATTTGCTCGTTAAAGTTGGAGAGAAATCAACAAAGGAAACTGGTTTTTATGCAACCTCTGATTTTTTCAAAGTTTTTCAGATCCCATTTTTAGAAGGTAATGCGCAGTCAGCCGTGATCGCCCCAACATCGATCGCCGTCTCCAGAAAACTTGCGGAGAAATATTTCGGAACCACGAGTGCTTTGGGCAAAACAATCCAGCTTGATAACGCAGCAAATTTCACCGTCAATGCGGTTTTTGAAGACATCCCTCAAAACTCATCGGTGAGCTGCGACTGGATCGTTAATTTTAAAGTTCAGGAGCAGGACTGGATGAAAACCTGGGGGAATTACAGTTTTAAAACCTACGCCAGATTATCCCAAAATGCCGATCCTGCACACGCAGAAAAAGTGATGCAGCAAATTATAAAAAAGAATTCTCCTCCGCAATTTGTAAGTTTTCCTATACTGCAGAACCTAAAAGATGTTTACCTGTATTCCGAATTTGAAAATCTGAAACCAGTAGGCGGACGAATCGAATATATCCGCGTTTTTTCGCTTGTCGCTGTCTTTATATTGCTGATTGCATGTGTAAATTTTATGAATCTTGCCACGGCGCGTTCTGTTAAACGGGCGAAAGAGGTCGGAGTCAGGAAAGTTGTAGGGGCTGAACGGAAATTTCTGGTTATGCAATTTATGGGCGAGTCTTTGATCGTGAGCATGCTTGCTGCTGTTCTGGCACTTGTATTCGTGGCCTTATTACTGCCGGTTTTCAACGAAGTTGTTCAAAAACAAATCAATCTCACTGTTTCTGATCCTGTTTTATGGCTTTCGGTGATCGGATTAATTTTTATCACGGGGCTCGTTGCCGGTAGTTATCCTGCACTTTACCTTTCAGGTTTGCAGCCGATCCGTATACTTAAAGGAAGGCTGACTTTTACTAATTCCGGTGCGTTTCTAAGAAAGGGTCTTGTTGTTTTTCAGTTTTCTCTTTCGGTATTTCTGATCACAGGTATGTTGGTCATTAGTCGCCAGATGCATTACATACAAACAAAAAAACTGGGGCTCGACCGGGAAAATGTGATGTATATTTCGCTTGAAGGAGAGCTTCCGAATAAACTTGAAGCCTTTCGGCAGGAAATACTGGATTCACCTTTTATTGGATCTGCTACAACCACCGGAGCTATTCCGACCAACATTCAGGCTAATTCCGGCGATCTGGACTGGGCTGGTCGCGACAAGGACCTTGATAACACTGTAAATGCCACTTTTGTCGGATACGATTTCGCCAAGACAATGAATATACAGATGGTTGACGGACGGGATTTTTCCAAAGAATTTGCCGCAGATACAGCGAATTATATCATTAATGAGGCTGCTGCAAAAATGATGAAAATGAAAAGTCCGGTTGGGCAGCAGGTCAGCTTCTGGATGGGAAAAGGCACCATCGTCGGTGTAATGAAAGACTTCCACCTGAGTACTTTTCATTCAGCGATTCAGCCTTTGATTTTTGTCAATTACAAAGGTTTGAATACCGAATTTATGATGATAAAAGCGAAGGCTGGAAAAACATCTGAGGCCATTGCGCATTTAGAAAAAGTAACCAAAACATTCAATCCAAATTACCCTTTCAACTATCATTTTCTGGATGAAGATTATGAAAAAATGTATCGATCAGAAATGATCGTCAACACACTAATCAAGTATTTCGGTATTCTTGCGATTGTTATATCCTGTCTTGGGCTGCTAGGTCTGGCGGCATTCACTGCTGAGCAACGGACAAAAGAAATCGGAATCAGAAAAGTTTTGGGAGCAAATGTGGCCAGCATTATCAGCTTACTCTCGAGAGATTTTGTGAAACTGATTTTTATTTCCATTATCATCGCGATCCCCGTTGCCTGGTATGCAGTAGATAAATGGCTGACAAGTTTCGTTTACCGTATCGAACTGACGTGGGAAATTTTTGCATTGGCCGGAGCAATTGCCATTTTTGTAGCGATGTTTACGGTGAGCTTTCAAAGCATAAAAGCAGCTTTGATGAATCCGGTAAGGTCTTTGCAGAGTGAATAAAAAAAACGGTCAGTTTGTGAAACACAAGCTGACCGTTTTTTATTTTTTCTATTAATCGTTTATTAAAACCTTTTTTTCGACATTCTTGCTTTCCAGATAAGGCAAATGATATTGTTCCAGAAACTGTTTTTTTGAATCTGTGTAAGAACTTACAGCACCGATAACACTCATAAATTTGATATAATAAAAAGCCATATCAATCTGATGCGCCTTAAATCCGCTTCGGGCACTTTTCGGAAATAAGTGGTGGTTATTATGCCATTCGCCTGCAACAAAACCAGGCCATAATTGATTGATCGATTTATCTCTCTGACTAAAATCAGTTCCTTCACGTTGCTTATCTTCTCCCTTTGCGTGACCTTCATAATTGAAAGTTCGCACACCGACTGCCCAGAATCCTGCGGCTCCAAATAATGTGCAGGCGAGCCCATGACCACCAATTAAATAAAAAGTCAGGTACCAAAATGACCAGTTCAAAACCCAGGCCATCGTGGCGCGCCATGGATTTACATAAGAACCCCATTTCTGATATTGTTCGTATGTATTTGCCTTGATACCCGTATGGCTCATCAGCAATTTTACGCGGTTATAATCCTGTTCTGTTAAATTTTTAGCAATCGGCTGATGATTTACGTCAGCAAGAAAACAGTAAAAAAAACCTGCTTCGGCGTTGTAAGGGTCCCCCGGCTGATCAGATTTGGCGTGATGGACGTGATGCGATATTACATAAATTTCTTCCGGTATCACATTGATAGTAAGGTTCTGAGTAAAGAACCGCCAGAATTTATTTCGAAATTTGTAGGCTCCGTGGGTGCAATAGCGGTGATGCCAGATCGTGCCGTGCGTCCCCATGATAATCATACTGTAAAGAAAAGCAGCAGCAAATAATGAGAAACTGAAATACTTGAAAACAAACAGAAAAAAGAAAGGTATCAAACAAAGAACTTTAAGCCAACTAAAAAAGGGCAGCCAGTTCTTGCGTGTTTCAAATATGTTAAGTCTTGCAAAAAACTCTCTGAAAATTTCACCAACGCCCGGTTTTACCAAATTGCCTTCCTCATCCTTCCAGCCATATGCCGGTGGTTGTAATACATGATCTAAAAATGCCATTGAAAAATAAATTATAAATTAAAAGGGTTGACAGTCTTATCGAAAATCGACTGACGTGTGATGGCAGAAGATCAATAATTAATTTTAAGGCTATCTTTTTATTTAAAAGCCGTATCAGGTCAGAAAACCTTCTTTCTTACAAAGTAATTCTGCCCTGTTTCTCTGATCAGTATTACCTGATTCAGTAAATCGTTGACGTTTCCTTAATTGGATGTTTATTCGTTTCGCCTATAGAACTCAAATATAGATGAATTATTGTTGAAACTGGCTTTAATAACTGATTATAAAAGTGTTAATATTTTTACATCGCAACTATTCATTTTATCAACTCTTTCGGATTGAGAAGTCGAAATAGTTTGAGTTCAAAATTTAAGCTGCCGGCTACCAACATTTAACGTTAATTCATACACGTTATTACCTGAGCAAAAACCGATCCAGACAAACAATATGCTTAATTCCAGCCATTAATTCTTATGTTTCATACACAGCAAACTTTTTCTTGTTAAAAATCTATCCTGCTTCTCGCATCGTATATAATGGATACGAGTCCTTTGTTTCACGAAATAGAATAAGCATGACAAATCAGGAGTATTTTAGTCTTTTTTCAGAATCAATGAACAAGAAGAAGATAATCCGCTATGAAAACAGCAGCAACCGGGACGATTACCACACCTATGCAATCAGAGAAACTCCGGAAGGATATGTCTTTTTCTGTTTGGTAGAAACTTTTTTTAGAACAGGGTTAAACGAAAATACCTGGAAAACAGGGTCCCTGTCCTCCTTTCATGAATTGACAGTTGTTAAAGGTGCTTCAATACGTTCGCTGTATCTGACAGACGAAAATTTCATTCCCCGAAAAAATTACAAGGAAAGACTTCCGGTTTTGTCGCCATCGGAATCAGGATGGCAAACTGTTGACTAACCGGAATATAGATTATAACACATACTATAAATGAGCGGCCACAGCAGATTGCGGCTGCTCATTTTTTATTTTTGAGGTAATGTCACGATGAACATCGCTCCTTCTCCGGGTTGTGAATTTATCCGAAGATTTCCTTTCAGACTTTCGATCAAATGTTTCACCAGCGCCAATCCAAAACCATAACCGGATTCTCCGCCGGTCCCGTCTGTTGTTCCGGATGTTCCATTCAAGATCGCTGTGGCCGCATCTTTTGACAACCCGATTCCTGTATCTTTTACAACAATGACCAGAGTCTTATCAAACTGGTTGACAGCCAGGTCCAGATCGACAACAACTTCTCCGTTAGCCGGTGTAAATTTCATCGCATTCGAGATCAGGTTTCCGGCGATCTGCAGCAGCTTGTTTTTGGAAAAAGGTACTGTTTCTGTTGCAAGTGTGGTATTAACCTGAAAATGAATATTTTTGTTTCTCGCCTGAGGTTCGTAAAGTTTTAGAAGTTTTTCTCTAAAAACAGAAAGATTAAATTCATTGGACGAAAGTATTCCCGATTTTGTTTCTGGCTTGTGACTGCTCAAAATTTCGTCTGCCAGTTCAAGTACGGAATTTCCACTTTTATGGATCAGACTGATAAATTCCAATACTTCCTCCATCTGATTATTCTCGCCCTGACCCTGAATAATTGACGCAAGACCTATAATTCCGCCAATCGGTCCACGAATATCATGTGCAACTTTTTTCTGAGTGTTATTAGCTTCCAATAATTTAGCTTTCAGACTTTCCATCACTTTGAAAGTTTTCAGCCGGCCAACGATCTCATCTGCAATAATTTTTAGCAGCTCTATCTTTTCAGGATCCAATACTCTCTGCTGACTATCAATGACGCACAATGATCCAATGTTCAATCCGGCATTAAGCTGTAATGGAACACCATAATAATAGCGGATGTTAGGATCCCCCTTTACGTACGACAATTCTCTAAATCGCTCATCAATCGTCATATCACCAACTTCAAACGGCTCATTGCTCATGATGGTATACTGACAAACGGTGTCTTCACGGAGCATCTGGTCAATATCCATCCCATAATTTGAAATCGTCCATTGTGTTAACGAATCGATCATGTTGACTAGCGAGATACTCGTCCCGGCAACTTTCGCTGCCAGCTTTGCAAGGTCTTTAAAATTATTTTGATGATCAGAATAATCCAAATCGAGATTCGCCAGACTTATCAGTCTTTCATATTCGTTTTCCGGAACCGGCGCAGATGCCTGTTGTAATTCTTCCTGAACGTTGAGTTTCATTGTATGATTTTTGAAATAAAAAAATTACCCGTCAACCTCACTAATCGAAATTTACTTGCGCATAATAACAAAACAAACCTTTTTTCGAATGAAATAAAAAACAAATCACCAAACTTAGAGTTTTGTTAATGGGCGCGCATTTTATTAATTTAAATAATCGAAATTATTATTTTATAAATCCAACCAGTTAAGAAATTGAAATGTCAGTTAATAAGAAAGTGTCTTTAAAAGAAAT
This sequence comes from Dyadobacter koreensis, assembly GCF_900108855.1. Classification (GTDB taxonomy): domain Bacteria; phylum Bacteroidota; class Bacteroidia; order Cytophagales; family Spirosomataceae; genus Dyadobacter; species Dyadobacter koreensis. Next base: position 246,253 of record NZ_FNXY01000006.1, on the reverse strand, counting down.
GATCATCCCATGAAAATATACTCTGCCAAAATCTATAATTCGCTTTTTCTTTTTATCCTCGCTACGTTTTTTTTCAATTGTAAAAATAACGATCTGACGGACGAAGGAAATCTTGTATGCGGCACAGCAAACCCTATCGAGGATTTACCCTGGCTGAATAAACAGTTTAAAGAATTCATAGGCGGGAAGGAAACAAATGCAATAGTATTATACAAATTTGATGAAAAACAGATCATTGAGGTGCAAAACTCATTGTTCAGTTCCACAAATCAGCATCAGTATTTCTGCAACGGCGAAAAACTGGACCTGGACGATGCGAATAAATTTAAAGAATTTAAAGATAATCGTCAGGAAATAAAAGTGCTCTATGGTACCAAGTTATGGTATTGAAGACCAAGCTTACCTTTTATCTTTATTTAAAACAAAAGAGGAGTTAAGAAAATCCAGATTTTTGATAGCGTCGCCCATCGTGTTGTTGAAATAGGCATAAATTGTTTTTCCTTCCTGAATCCACTCTTTGATATACCCGGCGTATTCATGAATAAAATCATCGGAATAACGACCTTTATAATCACCATTCGGACCGTGGAAACGCAAGTATTTAAAGCTGACTTTGGAATCAAAAAACGGTGTGATTGAACCGGGCTTATCATGAGCAACAATACCAATTCCATTCTCCTCCAACATCTCAAAAACCTCCTTTTGATACCATGAGCTGTGTCTGAACTCAAATGCTGTTTTCCAACTTCTCTCAGGATCAGCCTGCGAGATACTTTGCAACAGCTTTTCCAACTGCCTCAGCATATCTACTTTCAGACTGGGTGGAAATTGGGCAAGAAGACAGCCTTTCTTTGATGCGGAATGATTAATTATGTCGAAGAAATGCGCTACGTCATTATTTCTAAATTCCAGATTTTTATTATGTGTGATTTCGCGCCACAATTTGAAAGTGAAACGGAAATCTTCCGGAACTTGGTCAGCCCAGTTCCTAACCGTGGAACCCATCGGTATTTTGTAGAAAGAACTGTTAATTTCTATACTGTTAAATAGAGAGGCATAGTAAGTCAGCCGGCTTTTTTCCTGATATTCTACCGGATAAAAAAGTTTATTTTTAACTGGTAGTATAAGGCCGCTCGTGCCCGAATATAATTCCGACTGACTTAGATATTTCATTTAAACCGGATTACTGGGCCCGAAACTTATTTGCTCAATGCCTTGATCGCAAGTGCCGTAACCAAACCGCCAAAAACATACCAGGTCACAGTTAACACCTTGGTTTTGGTAGTCTTCGTAATAGGCTCATCATCCAGCCCCAACGGCTCAGTCAACGACAAAGCACCGATTCCCGCAGCCAAACCATACCCGGCGCCGCGCATTAATAAACCTTTTTTATCACCCAACCCTATGGCACTGAAATACATTGCGTTACTCACGAGATCTGCACCTAAGGTTGCTGCGAATAAATTTTGACCTTTCGGAGGTTCGGCTCCCGTCATTTCAACAGCTTTTGCCAACGCCTCCTCTCCTACCAGGTCAATTCTTGGCGCGTCAGGATCAAGCCTTTTTACAGTTTCATGTAAAATATTCAAAGCCAATGCTCCGGCCAGCCCTCCCGCTATATATCTGATATCTTTCATTTCCTTTAATTTTAAAATTAATTTACAGCCGCAAATCCATCTTATTTAACCGTTTCAAACGAGTATTAAAATACCATTCCAAAACATGAAGGCTTATTAACAGGGCTTTATTTTTGAAATTGAAGAAATAGCTCTACACCGGGAATCTGTTCGTTTTGCATCACGACTTCTCTCTATTTCCCCATCCACTTTTTAAACTCATTGGATTTCTCACGGCTTACAATCGCTTCTTTATCGAAAGCAGGTTTAAGGGTAAGCGCTAATCTGTTGTTATAATATGGCTGGATCTGGACCACCGATTGATGGGTTATGATCAGGCTTCGGTTGATTCTAAGGAAATTTTCGGGATCAAGAAATTCGGCGAGCTCCTCTATCCGGTAATCCACAACGAACTTTTGTCCCTGATGATTTTTGAAAAAACTAATTCCCTCATCAATATAAAAATAAGCGATATCAGAGACTTCCACCGACAGCAATCTGGCTCCCTGTTTCACCAGAAAGCGTTTCCTATATTCCACAGGAGGTTGCTGCATCTGAAAATTCCGCAAAATAGTTTCCAGACTTGAAGGCAATGCAGTAGATTCCTCATGTCTTTGCTGTCCTGTCAGATCATGAAATTTTTTTAGGCTCCTTTGCAGGTCCTCTTTTTGAACAGGCTTTAGTAGATAGTCGATACTATTCACCTTGAAAGCCTGCAGCGCATATTCGTCATAAGAAGTAGTGAAAATAACCGTGCTTTTAATATCGATACGATTGAATATCTCAAAGCTTTGTCCATCGGCCAGCTCGATATCCATAAAGATAAGGTCCGGCTCCTTTTCTCCCGCTGCACGATTCTCCCCGATCCATTCGACGGTCGCGGCTATACTGGGTGCAACGCCTCTGACAATAAGTTCCGGTGCAGTTTCTTCCAAAAGTTTAGTAAGTTTACGAACGGCAAGTTTTTCGTCCTCAACAATTAATATGTTCATTGATGTACGGGTTTTTCAGTAAGCAACGGTAATAAAACTTTAAAGTAATCAGGGCCAAAATCTACAACTGGCTGCCTTTCCGATAAGATCTGGTACTTTGCGTGGATGTTTGCCAGCCCCAGTTTTGTAGATTTCACAGGCGTAGATTTTCCCAGCAGATTATTTTTCACTTCCAGCATATCGTTTCCAATAGATGTAATGATAATGTAGAGCGGATTTTTTTCCAGAATTGAATTATGCTTTACAGCATTTTCAACCAAAAGCTGTAAGGTAAGTGGCGGTATATAACTGGCCAGTGCTGCCTCATTTACGTCAATTACCAGTTCGAGACCCGTATCATAGCGTGTTCTAAGCAAATGATAATATGACTGGATAAATTTTATTTCCTTGCTCAGCGGCGTAAGTTCATGCTGATTTGTTTGTAGGAGATACCGATAAACTTTTGCCATCTCATCGACAAATTGCTCAGCCCTTTCCGGCTCATCCGTTATCAGTGCCGATAACGTGTTAAGGCTGTTAAACAAAAAGTGTGGGTTCACCTGACTTTTCAGACTTTGCAGCTGGCCCTGCATCCCGGCTTTTTTTATCGCTTCCTTATTAGATTTAATTTCTTTCCATTTTTTCAAAGAATAATTAACCTCATAGAGCCCCGTTAGCAGGAAAATTGCCAACAGTTCAAACAGATAAACATAGAGCATTTTATCAAAATTCAGCTCTGCATTTAACGGTCGGTAGCGAATAATCAGCCATCCATAAAAACTTACATAGACAGCTGTCAGCACAAAAAAAGCAAATGCAGTCAACAATGCTCTTTTTGCTGAAGAATGAATAGAAGGATATTTATCAGCAATCAGCTGCGCAGCCCAGTCGTGTGGGATGAATGCGAGTGTAGTCATCAGCATAACCATCAAAGTTCCCAGTAAAAAGTTGGAAAAACTTTCCAGATATGGATCACCTATTAATAAATAACTGATCGTTGGTACAAACCAGGGCAACAGCAACACATACATCCAGCGACCAAAAAGGCTTAGCCAGATAAGCTTCCCCAACCTATTAAAAACAGACCAGTTTCTCATGTATAAATCAGAGGCAGCAAAACGGTAAAACTTTCTTCATCTTCTTTCACCTGAATCGTTCCGGCCTGGTTAAAAAGTAATTTGTATCTTGATATAATCGTCGATAATCCTGCGGTGGTCACAGGCATTCTCACAGCCCTTTTTTGAAGATTATTTCTTACCTCCAGTTGTCCGGTCGCCGTAGTTTTTATGCTGATGGACAAAGGATTTTCCGCTGAAACAATGTTGTGGCGGATTGCATTATCGATCAGCGTTTGCAGGGTCAGAGGTGCCATTTGACCGTTCTGGCATAACTCAGCTGTCTGGATTTTGATATCAATCCCCTCTTCAAATCTAATTTCAAGCAAATAAATATAAGACCTGATAAATCTGAGCTCTGCTTCAAGCGATACCAGATTACTTTCCCAATCCTGCCCGTTGACCGTCAATAAATAACGGTATACCTGCGACATCTCATCGACAAATTTCTCCGCTGTCGTCGGCGCTTCTGAAATAAGAACAGAAAGCGCATTCAGGCAATTGAACAAAAAGTGAGGATTAACCTGCTGCTTCACCATTTCCAGCTCACTTTGCAATTGTCTCTGCTCCATTTCCTTCAACTCATTCTGATTCGTTTTCCACTGCATGAACGTATAAGCCAGTTCCGACAAGCCGGCACCGATCAGTGAAACACCGACAAGCGTAATGACAGACCATTTAAGATGAACGTTATCAAGCTTGTAGCCAAATAAACCTATCAAATCATAAACCGTCAAAACAACATATAAAATAACAACATTCACAAGTGAATACACTACAAACCAGAGCGTCACTCGGTAGGCAGTCTGATCGATATCAGGATAAACTCCGGCGATAAATTTGGCTGTCATCTGGTTGATCTGATTTGCCAGCAAACACAAAATCAGATTTATAAAACTCCCTCCCGCAAATATTCCCAGATCCGTAAAATAAGAGTTCCCCCACATGAGATATCCAATCAGCGGAACGAACCAAGGAAGCAGTAAAAAGAGAATATAAAAATAGAGACGGTTTTGCCGTACGGAATCAAAATACTGTTCTAGTGAAATAAACGGCATACGGTCACAAACAAAATGTGTTGTAAAAATATATAAGCCTTTTCTGGAAAAGAATAACGTTAGACTTCAATCGTCACAAATAATCCCTGAAATGTTGTAAAGGCCAAGTCAATCAGATTTTTTGTCATTTTAACACTTATAGATAGCGGAAAGTACTGAATAACAGATTATCACCTGAAAAGTAAATTTCAGGGACCAAAACTCACACTTCAACCAATATGCGTTTTTAATAAGGCCTTTAAGATACCAATTTTGTATCACGCTGCCAGGGCCGGGAAGGAATCTGAGCGCCATATCTTACTAATTGGAAATAATAATATCTAGCATGAAAATGAAACGAATTTTATCACAGTCTTTTATCATCTTATCAGCGCTCAGCATTTTGTCGGTGAGTGTCATGGCTTTCGACGATCCGCAGTCGGTGATGGATCTGGTACAGGTAAGCTTAACTAATAATGACGCCTACTCTTCGATTCGCGGCGTATATGGCGGCGCGGGTTTTGCGATTGCGATCAGTCTGGTTTATTCTTTCAGAAAACATACTGAAAACGCGCTCGCCTTTCTGATGATGCTTTGGGGATTTTATGCAGTTTCCCGTCTTATCACCATTTTCAAAGATGGGCCGCTCGGTGATTTCGGAAACCTTTGGATCAAAACCGAATCAATGCTTTTCCTCGTTGCATGTCTGCTTTATGCCTGGAATAGGTGGCCGGATAAAACAACCGTTCAACTGTCCTGAAATTGACGAAAAACGCACCTCCTAGAAAATTAATCTTTCGTATAGATGAAACGTTTCGCAGCCAACTTTTAGTCATACCGGCTATTACTTCGTGTAGTGATAAACCAAATGTGTGAGGCCGGAAATCATTATTTCAATTCGAAAGCAAAAATGCAGAATGCCTCACTGCTCTCACACAGGAAATCCATATCCTGGCAATGGCCCGGACATGCGGAAAAATCAGCTGCGGACGATTTATTTAGAATCCTCTGTATTAATAAATGTATAAAATAAACATCGATTAGCCATGAAAAAACAACTTGAAGAGAGCCATAAAAAGGCGTTAAAACGAAGAGTAACATTGATAAAACTTCACCAGTGCCGGCACAGCCATAGTATCCGTTTTCGGAAATCCATAACTCAATCAGTTTAACCTCAACTTTACACAACTGTGAAAACTCAAATTAACCATACGACATTCCAAAGTCTGATCCGTCCGACTAGAAAAAAACGTAAAAATGTCGTGACTGTGCATTTAGGAAGCAAAGTCCTGTTACTAGAAGCGAAAGATATTACCTATTTGCAAGGCGACGGAAATTATACCTTCGTACACACGACCACGGGAAAACGTTACCTTGTTTCTAAAACAATGAAGACGATTGTGGCTGTGCTCGACGCTGATTTTTTAAGAATTCATAAATCCCACACGATTAACCCGGACCACCTGGTCGCACGAATCGAATCAGACAGTGTGTTGCTTAGTTGCGGTCAGCAATTACCGATCGCACGTAGAAGAATTGCAGAAATTCAGGAAATTCTTGCCGGGGAATATCTTCGTGTGGGCTAAAAATAAAGTCTTGCCGGAACACATCAACTGCTATTCCGGCAAGCACATACGCTTGGTAAAAATTGTCCGTATTGGAAACTAATGGATTAGATGAGTTAGTGTGGAAAGGCTTTTGATCATTGCGGAGGTCTTTTTTGTTGAAGCAAGTCAATTTCCCTCTTTATAGGTAAAAGCGACAATGAGCAATAACACACCGACAAAACCCAGGGCGATTGGCAGAGAAGAAGCTTCTGCGATAAATCCAATCATAGCAGGACCAGCGAGCTGGCCCATATAACCGAGCGTTGTTACCGCAGGCAAAGAAACGGAAGCAGGAATGTTTGGAATATTTCCGGCTGCGGTAAAAAATACAGGGACAACATTTGCTGCACCTAGTCCAACCAACGCAAAACCGATCAGTGCCGCACCTTGCCAAGGAACCATAACAGCGAGCATATACCCGGCTGCTGAAACTAAGGCCCCGATCAAAACTACTTTTGAAGAACCGATTTTGTGAACAATTTTGTCGCCAGTCAGACGCATGATGGCCATAGCTACGGAAAAAACAGCATAACCCAAACCAGCCATCGACGGATCGAAATTTCTATTGAACTGCAGGAAGACTGCGCTCCAGTCTAAAAGTGCTCCTTCAGCAAGAAAGAAAACGAAGCACATCAAACCCAAAGCTAAAACCGGGCCCCTCGGCAAACTGAATGAAAATGAATCAACGCTTTTTTCTTCAGCTTTCGGAAAGAGATTTTGATATTGACTGACCGCTATTAAGACCAGTAAAGCAGAAATGCTCACAGCTGCGACGGTTGGAGATAATCCCATTTTGATTAAAAAGCCAAGTCCAATCGAGCCAGCCAGACCGCCAAGGCTGAACATACCGTGGAACGATGACATGATGTGCCGCCCATATCTGTCCTGAACAAGAACAGCGTGAGAATTCATTGCCACGTCAATCGACCCGATCGACGCTCCGAATACAAATAACGCTATGGCTAACTCAACAGCTGAGGACGTTAACAGCAACAAAGGAAGTATGATCGCGATAACAATTGCCGAGATAAGCATTACCCTCCGGCTTCCAAATTTATTGATAAAAAACCCGGTGAAAGGCATAGTCAGAATCGCCCCTGCACCGAGTGAAAGCAAGACCAAACCTAGCGCAGCATCATCCAGACCAAGATTAATTTTCGCAAACGGAACCATCGGAGCCCAGCTGGAAAGCCCGATTCCACAGACTAAAAATATTAACAAACTGGCATTTCTTGCCGATTTCGTTTTTCCGGCATCTGTAACCACAGCGTTTTCCATGATGATTTCGAATAGTATTTTGCAAACATATGCAAATTTGCATATGTTTGCAAAAACATTTTTTGAAATGGTAAGAGAGAAACGGTTTACCTATATTCTGGAAAAACTTCATGACAATAACGAAGTTGGTTTTAGCGAATTAAGCAGTGATCTGAATGTTTCGGAAGACACCATCCGGCGCGATATTGATGCCCTGGCGAATAATGGACTTTTGCTGAAAATTCGCGGCGGGGCAATTCCGCGCTCTCACAATCCCCTGTCATTTAAGGACAGGATTGGACAATTGCGGGATGATAAAGAGGTAATTGCCTTAAAGGCGCAAACACTGATCAAATCAGGGCAAACCATTTTTATGGACGGCGGAACTTCGGTTTACACACTGGTTTCTTTGCTTTCCACTGATATTAAACTTACCGTGATCACCAACAATACAGCAATCATCCCGGCACTATCTGCTTATGCTGGTGTGGATCTGATCGTTCTGGGCGGCAAATATTTAAAGCAATCCGAAACTGTCGTTGGTTATCAGGCCATAAAAATGGTCGAAAATTTTCAGGCAGATCTTTATTTTATGGGTGTCTGCGCGTTGGACATGGAGAAAGGTGTCACTGCAAGTTATATGGAAGAGGCCGAATTGAAGCAGGCGATGCTGCAGCAATCCGGAATGTCCATTGCGCTCAGTACTTTCGATAAACTGGAAACTTTTGACTCGTACCGTGTTTGTCCGATTCAGGTGCTGGATTACATGATCACGGAAATGGACGCACAAAATGAAAAATTCCAGCTATTCAAAGAGGCTGGAATTAAGGTTTTGTAAACATTATTTTAGTATCAGCTCCATTTGAATGTTAGCGCGTTCATAAGGCGTCGGCCTGCCGGCTACTTTCTGAAAACCAAGTTTATGATATAGATTGATGGCAGGTTTCAAGATCGTGTTACTTTCAAGATACAGTCTCTTCGAACCCAGTTCTTCTGCTTTTTTAATAATCGCCTGCGCGAGCAGCCAACCGACATTCTTTCCCTGAGCCTTTGGCGATACAGCCATTTTCGCCAGTTCAAAATCATATTCCGGATCATCCATTTTTATCAGCGCACAGACACCAACCGGTTCTCCCTCGTACAAAGCGACCAAAATATAACCGCCCTTACTTAAAATATATCCATCCGGGTCATCCAGTGACTTGTAATCATTTTCTTCCATTTTGAAATAAGTGGAAATCCACTCGACATTAAGCGCACGGAAAGCTTTCTGATATTTCGAAGAATAATTTACAATTTCTACTTTCACACCTTCACGTATTTTTTTTTGCTCCTGAACGCGGCGAAGCAGTGTTTTCTGTTCCAGTAGAAATTCCCATTCACCAATCGCTTTCCATAAATCATGGCTCGCCTGCGAAGAAATATCATCAACCCCACTGGCAACATCAATATATAAATCCTCAATTTTAGTAGTCAGCTCATTACCAGTCTCCGAAAGCGACACCACATTTCTACGTCCGTCAGCTGCATCACGTTTTTCAGTTACATAACCAGCTTTTGACATCTCGCCAATTATTTTGCTAACCGAAGGATGCGAATGACCGATTTCCCTAGCGATTGCCGTGATCGTTTTTTCTTCTCCCTTCGAAAGGACATAAAACACTGGAAACCATTTAGGTTGCATGTCAAGATTATAAAGACGATAAATTTGTGCCGAATCTTCGGTGATTTTTTCTGTTAACATACGAAGCCGGCTTCCAAGCGCAACCTTACCTATCTGATCAAAAAATTCCATAATAAATAATTTACGTAACTGATTACGTAAATGTATACATAAAAAAAGTCTTGTGTTATTTTTTGACAGGATGTTTATCTCAAATCCTCCAATAATAAAATAAGATCCTGGCAATTTAATATAAATCAATTTTGAGCGGTAAGTATGATCTTGTTAAAACTTTTATGGACAATGTCATAACAATTAATCCTGATGAGATTTATAGCAACATGCATGATCGTCATTTCCGCTGTCAGCTTTTTGCTGTCAAGTGAAAATAGTGCCAATGATTGGCCTGAATACAATGGAAATGGCGACCGGAATCATTATTCAAAACTCTCCGAGATCAATAAGAAAAATGTTTCAATGCTGCAAGTCGCCTGGACATACTCGTCGGGCGGCGCTGATTCAATAGGAAACCGATCGCAAATGCAATGTAATCCGATCGTCATAGACGGAGTAATGTACGGCGTTTCTGCGGGAACACAAGCCTTTGCCATTGATGCCTCTTCCGGTAAGGAAATATGGAAAACAAATCTTAAAGACAACGGCGGAACAACGAGCCGGGGTGTCACCTACTGGGCAGGCAAGACTGGTGAAAGAATATTTTTTGGAGCAGGGAAATGGTTATACGCGCTTAATGCAAAAACCGGCATTCCACTTCCCGGCTTCGGTGAAAATGGGAGAATAAATTTGAAACAGGGTATTGAAAGACCGGGAGCTGACGACTATGTTTTGTCAAACACGCCGAACACGATTTACCAAAATTTGATCATAGTCGGCACACGTGTTAATGAATCAGAAACTGCACTTCTGGGGGATATACGCGCTTATGACGTCTTAACAGGAAAATTAATCTGGACATTTCACACGATTCCGGACAAAGGAGAATTAGGGTATAAAACCTGGGGAAATCAGCCCTCCCGACAAAAAACCGGAGGAGCAAATTCCTGGGCCGGCATGGCAATAGACCGAAAACGAGGTATCGTGTATATCCCTACCGGGTCGGCTGCGTATGATTTCTATGGCGGAAACCGACCGGGAAAAAATCTTTTTGCCAACTGCTTAATTGCCTTAAATGCTTCGACAGGAAAATTAATCTGGTATTATCAACTGGTTCATCATGATATCTGGGACCGGGACCCTCCTTGCCCTCCAAACCTGGTTTCCATAAAAGCTGGTAATAAAATTATTGACGCAGTTGTCCAGATTACTAAACAAGGTTACGTTTTTGTTTTCGACCGTGTGACCGGAAACCCTGTTTTCCCGATTATAGAAACGTCTTTCCCGCAAGACGGTGTTGCCGGCGAAATCACTTATCCGACTCAGCCTATTCCAACATTCCCGCTTCCATTTACCAGGCAAAAATTTACAGAAAACGACCTCAATGTATTTGTAGCAGATAAAGATTCGTTGCGCAACTTGATTAGAAAATCCAGAACGGGAAGCGCTTATATACCCATTGGGTTCGATATGACAATTTTTTATCCGGGAACCGACGGCGGAGCGCAATGGGGAGGCGCAGCAACGGATCCCGAGGGCATCATGTACATCCCTGCCAAAGAAATCCCTGTTTATACATCCCTCGTAAAAAAAGAAAATACTGACACAAAAGTACTTGGCGGAGCAAAGCTTTACCACGCGAATTGTGCTGCATGTCACGGCGCGGACAAAGCCGGAAATCACGATGGCTCTTATCCATCTCTGATCAATATTGAAAAACGTCTGAGTGAAAAACAGGTCCGTGAATTATTAGTAAATGGCCGTGGTATGATGCCTGCATTTTCTCATCTATCCGGAGGAGAAAGAGCTGCAATTGTCGATTTTATTTTCGGAAAATTCTCGGAAGCGAAAATCGCCTCCGTCCCTAAAAGTGAGATCCCCTATCAGCATACTGGATATAACCGCTGGTATGATCGCAATGGATATCCTGTCAGCCACCCCCCGTGGGGAACTTTAACAGCCGTTGATCTGAACAATGGACAACGCCGGTGGCAAATTCCGTTGGGTGAATATCAGGAGCTATCCGAAAAAGGGATTGCGCCAACAGGCACCGATAATTATGGAGGCCCGCTGGTAACGGCGAGCGGACTTATTTTTATTGCTGCCTCCAGAGATGAACAATTCAGGGCCATCGACAAGGATGACGGGAGAATCATGTGGTCTGCGAAATTACCTGCAGCCGGTTATGCGTCGCCAAGCACCTACTCTGTGCATGGCAAACAATACGTTGTGATTGCATGCGGAGGCGGGAAATTAAACTCAAAATCAGGAGATCGATATGTAGCTTTTGCTCTACCGTAGTCAGATAATCATATCTATCTCCGGTGATGCAGGCAAATATTTTGTCTTGTAACTACATAGACATCCTTGATGAACTCATCCCCCGTTATACAAATACCGGAAAACGCTGCAATGAAGCTCAGAAATAGTTGACATTTCATTAAGATATAAAAGCAGTCGATAAATATCTTCCGCTTTTTAGGTGCTAAAACTTATAAGCTTCGTATTTTATTATCTGTTTAATCACCTGATCCAGAGTTTCGTTTAGTATTTCCGGACTTTCCAGCATGGGATAATGCGAAGTTCCTGCGATTTCCCGGACTTCAAAACCGTTAGGCACTTGCTCAACAAGTGCTTCCATATTCGTGGGCATGTAGCTGACATTGATCAGATAAAGTTTTAAACGTAGTTCCGGCAACAGGGCTTTTTCAGTTTTATCCATGATAAAAACTTCCGGCATAATTGCTTGCCCCATAGGCTCATAAGCATTCCTGTAATCCTGAACAACACGTTGCCTGATTTCCTCAGGCGTATCTGCTGTCAACAACACCATTCTGGCATATTCCTCGTTGGTGGCGATAAACTCCTTCTTCAAATTATCCAGAATAGAAATAACCTGGCTATCGTATTCATCTGGCAGGGGCGTTGCTGCATTTTTGAAATTATCGATTCCGATAAACCCAATAATGGGATCAGGATATTTCGTGGCAACATATAGATTGACACTGCCGGCTAGAGAGTGCCCGATCAAAATAACATTTTTCAGATCAAGGTTTTTAGTGAACTCAATTACATCATCAGCTAAACCCTCAACACTCCAGTTGTCACGTTCCCTTCCCGACATTCCATGTCCAGCCAGATCAAGCGTTATCACATGATATTCATCTTGAAAATATTTCATCTGGTCGTTCCAGTAGGTCTGGTCAATGTAAGATCCATGGATAAATAATAAAGTTACATTTCCGCTACCGTATTGACTGTAAGCGATTGACAAGCCATTAACCTCGATTTCTTCCATTATGTTTTAAATGATGTGTTAGAAATAATTTGTGTCAAAATTCATAAAAAATTGTGCCGCTCATAAACCGCCTGCTATCAAAATTTCTCCTCTTTAATCCAAACCTTAATACCTTTCGTATGTGTGCAAAAAAAGTAATCGTAAAAAAATATTCATCAACATCATGAAAATTTCAAAAAACCTTTCAACTGGCTTACAAATTGCTTGCGCAGCAACAATCAGCTGTTTTCTGCTGACTTCATGCGGCGGCTCTTCTGAAAAAGGATCCAAAACGGATTCACTGGCTACAAACATGGATTCTTCGATGTCGGAAAAATCAATCAAACCAATGGGTGAAGCGCCATCCTGGGCTCCTGACATCAAACCGGAAATGCAGGCTGTAATCGAAAAACTGGCAAGCTATAAAGACACCCCAATTCCACAGCTTACAGCGCAGGAGGCCAGAAAAAATCACACGCCTACAGATGCAGTTATGGACCTTATTAAGGAAAATAACATTGCTGTACCAGCTTCGATGGTCGACACGATGGGTAAAGATATTCCGGCAAAAGGTGGAAATATTCATCTGAGGATTTACACACCTAAAACTGGAAGCGCACCTTTCCCGGTCATTGTTTACTATCATGGCGGTGGTTTTGTGATTGCGAATCTTGACGTTTATGATGCTTCCGCTAAAGGACTGGCAGAACAAACCGGCGCTGTTGTGGTTTCCGTTGCTTACCGCCTTGCTCCTGAACATAAATTCCCGACAGCACATAATGACGCTTATGCAGCATATCTGTGGACAGTGAGTAATGCAGCATCGATTAAAGGCGACCCGAAAAATATTGCCGTTGCTGGCGAAAGTGCAGGTGGAAACCTGGCTGCCAACGTGAGCATTATGGCGCGCGACAAAGGGGCACAAATTCCAGTTCATCAGGTATTGGTTTATCCTGTTGCAGGTTCGGATATGACGACGAAATCATATCAGAAATACGCAGCCGCCAAGCCTCTCGACAAACCGATGATGGAGTGGTTTGTAAAAAATTATTTGAATAATATGAGTGAAGCGAAAGATTCGAGAATTAGCCTGGTTAACGCAAATCTTAAAGGTTTGCCATCTACAACGATCATTACAGCGGAAATCGATCCTTTACAAAATGATGGAGAAATGCTTGCTGAAAAACTAAAAGCAGCTGACGTCAAGGTTGATTCAAAAAACTATTCAGGCGTTACGCATGAGTTTTTTGGTATGGCTGCTGTTGTTCCGCAGGCGAAAGATGCGCAGGCTTATGCCTCTGATGCCTTGAAGAAAGCATTTAAAAAATAGTAATGCCAATTTGTTACACAATGGCTGTTGTTTTTAGTACTTTTTAATTCTAAAACAACAGCCATTATTTTTAATTTATAAACATTTCATCAACCAGCAAAAGTGCCTTCTTTCCTTTATTTTTATTCCAATCCGGTATTTTGTTTATTGGTCGGGCAACGATTTTCAGATAGGTGACAGTCTCCGGCTTGAATGTTCCTTCCAATGATTTCAACGAAGGCTTATCTCCTTTTGATGGCAAACCCGGCTTGACTCTGTCCAGTAATTTTAACTTATCAGGATTTGGGCCTCCCCAGATTTCAACAATGTCAGGCGGAAAGATTCCTGTATCTTCTTCAATCATATAGTGCATCCCTACCGAAGAAATCGTCACAGGTTTTTTAAATTCAGAAACAATCGCCATATCGTTATCCCGCACCGCAGCCCAGTTGTTGGCCCAAGCAGGATTATTTGCGCCAATTGTGCCGAGTTTATTATCAAAAAACGTTTTGGCACCTTCCGCCTGATGCACGCGGTTCAGCGGCAGAAGTAAATTGACGCTATCTGGCTTATACGTGCATTTAAAGAAATCAAAGGTCGCCATATCACTCCCATACCAACCTTCTTTAAATGCTTTTGCCTTGATCGTTACACTTTCATTCAAAATAGTTTTATCACTAAAAACCGGCGATCTCAGGCTGTCCGGCTCGCTTCCGTCTGTGGTGAAACGGATCGCAACACCTTTTATCGGATGTTTTAATAACAATGGCGTAGCTTGTGAAAAGACGGTCGCGGCGTTTTTAATCTGTGGCGGATTGAGTTTTAAAGGGTCTTTTCCATCATCCCGAAAACCACCGATAACAGAAATATTTGTATGCGACTTCTGTAATTGCGCTACTTCTGCAACCGATATTTCCGTATCCCATACCGATACCGTTTTGAGTTTCTTAAACGAAGAAATCTGACTTTGCAAATCCTTATAATTAACTTTCGTTCCTGATAAGGTCAGGCTTTGCAGATGTTTTAAGGTCGTTATTTCCTTCAAACCCTTTCCGGTTACATCGGTAAAATTCAGGTCGAGTTTCCTCAGATTTTCAAATCTGGCTATACTTTTCAAATCCTCATCCTTTACCGGCATTTTGTTCAGATTCAAGGAAACGACCTGTTGACGAACCTCGTCGAGTTCGTCCAGCTGTTTGATATTAAAGGCACTGCGGTTGTAGATATTTACAGACAATGCAGGCGATTCTTTTGCTAATGGCGCAACTGTACGGTAATCGTTGTTGAGCTTCTTTACCGTTTCTTCGTCAACTGCATCAAAATCATATGCTTCTTCCTTTTTCGCTGACGGCACCAGTCTCGCTGTCGCCAGTAATCTTAAGGGATCTTTTACAGGCAAATCGACAACCTTTTTTGTAAAACCTGAATTCTCTTTTACCCAAAGTGTTAAAAGCTGTATTTCATCCGGCGTTAATTGGGCTTTTCCGGCTGGAGGCATATGCTTTTTATCATCAGGAGATAAATGAATACGCTGCAACAGCAGGCTCACTTCCGGATTGCCTGGGACATATAATTTCCCTGATTTCCCACCCTTCTTTATTGATTCAGGATCTGTTAAAACGAGTTCACCTTTAAGTTTATCAGGATTGTGACAGCTCGCGCATTTGTTTTCCAATACAGGTCTGATTAAATCATTAAAAACGACGGCCTTTTCAAGAGGTACTGCCGCCATCTCCTGCCGGCTTGAAATGGGCTCAAAAATAAAATTATCGCCATGGGTAAGAGATGCGCCGTAATGTCCGGTAAGGACAAGACCAATAACCGTCAATATTGCCCCGGACTGCGCAATAGGCGCTTTGTACCAGCTGCTGTTACGTACCCAATAAATTAAAGAAGCTATGAAAAATATCCCGAGGCCGGTCCACTTATGCCAAAGCAGAAGTTCTCCCGAATAACCTTCCTCGCGGGAAAGGAACAATCCCATAATAACGGTGACTGCTGCAAACAATGCACCGATCAGGAGCAGGTTTTGCAGAAAATTCCGGTAAAACATATTGGTAGAATTTTCAGTTTTAAACCGAAAAAATTCCATCAACATCGCAATCAGCAAAATAACGATGGGAAAATGCAGAATGAGCGGATGCATCCGGCCGACGGTTTGCAGCCATACCGGAATAACTAATTTGTCTTCGAAAAAGAATAAAAATGCGATAAGAATATTTGAAGCGAATAATAACTGCTCAGCAAACCGTTTTAATTTTATCTGCATCAGAAACTCAATTCATGAATTTAAACTTTCTACCAGTTAAAAAATGCACTTATTTATTTGATTCTCAAATAAGTATATCATTAACAACCTTTCCTGAAACATCAGTCAGGCGGTATCTCCGGCCGAGATGTTTAAAAACCAGCTTTTCGTGGTTGAGCCCTAACTGGTGTAATATCGTCGCTTGGAAATCATGAACATGAACGGGGTTACTGGCAATGTTATATCCCAGTTCGTCCGTTTCCCCATAAACGATGCCCGGTTTTATTCCTCCGCCTGCCATCCAGATCGTAAAGCAGCGCGGATGATGGTCGCGTCCGTAATTATCCTGGGTCAGTTTGCCCTGCGTATAACTCGTCCGCCCGAATTCACCGCCCCATATGACAAGCGTTTCGTCAAGCAGCCCCCGTTGTTTTAAGTCAGTCACCAAAGCTGCCGAAGCCTGATCAACATCCTTCGCCTGTTTTGTTATTTCAAAAGGCAGGTTTCCATGCTGATCCCAACCCTGGTGATAGAGCTGGACAAAGCGTACGCCGTTTTCCGAAAGTTTACGGGCAAGCAAACAATTTGCCGCAAAAGTTCCGGGCACCAGGCAGTCGGGTCCATATAATTTTATTATATCGTCCGACTCTTTAGAAAGATCCATCACTTCCGGTACGGCGGTCTGCATCCGGTAAGCCATTTCATATTGTTTTACCTTGGCAGTGATTTCCGGATCACCGAATTCCTGATAAGAAATTTCGTTCAGTTCCGACAAATTATCAAGCATTTCCCGACGCTCCTTCCTGTCCATTCCCTCCGGATCGCGCAGATAAAGAACGGGATCTTCACCCTTGCTGAACTGTACTCCCTGATGCACGGAATCCAGAAATCCGTTTGACCATAATTTTGAATAAACACCTTGTCCGTTTCCTACCCCACGAGAGAGCAGAACAGTGAAATTGGGCAGATTTTTATTCTCATTTCCCAGTCCGTAACTTAGCCACGCGCCCATGCTGGGCCTGTTTCCCTGCTGCGAGCCTGTCTGTAAAAATGTCAGCGCCGGATCGTGGTTGATCGCCTCGGTGTACATGGATTTGACGATGCAGATATCATCAACAATTTTGGAAGTATAAGGAAGCAGATCGCTCACCCAGGCGCGGGATTCGCCATATTGTTTAAAATCGACAAAAGAGCCTACCAAAGGAAAAGAAGCCTGATTGGCGGTCATGCCTGTCAATCGCTGGTTTCCGCGCACCGACGGCGGAATTTCCTTACCAAAAAGATCCCTGAGTTTGGGTTTATAATCAAACAACTCCTGCTGCGAAGGTGCGCCGTTTTGAAATAAATAAATGACACGTTTTGCTTTTGGAGCAAAATGCGGCATCCCGGCAACCAGCGCTTCTTCATCCAGTTCGCCATTTTTAAAAAGATCAGGCATAAGCAGAGAACCAAGCGCAATGCCCCCGATTCCCAAACTCATGGATGATAAAAACCGCCTTCTGTTAAAGTTGAGGCCATGTTCCAAAATTTCCTTCTCCATAATTAAAAACTTTTTAGCGCCTGCTTATTTCAAAACTTACGATACCTATGTTCCTCAATTATCCCTTAATCAAGTTTTCGTAATCGTTTCTTCCAGATTATAGATCGTAGAGACTACACGCATAAGCGCAGCCAGCGTTTTGATATCAATATTTTTTGTAATTGGATACTCCCCTATTGCCACCATTTTTTTTGCAGCTTCAGGTTTGATCGTTTTCAGTTCTTTGTTATAATAGGCCGTTAGAACACCTACTTCCTTTTCGCTTGGCGTCCGGCAAACGATCAGTCTGAATGCCTTGACAATTTTAGCTTCTGACTCTGTTTTTTCCTGTAATAATTTGGCTGCCAAAACCCGCGAAGCTTCCAGGACCGCGGGATCGTTCATCATCACCAGGGCCTGCAAAGGTGTGTTAGTTTTCAATCTTTTCACTTCGCATAAATCGCGGTTACTAGCATCAAAAATCCCCATCGTCGGAGGCGGAACAGTGCGTTTTATTAAAGTGTACATTCCTCTCCGGTACAGACTTCCGCCATGATCCTGATTATAAACCGAAAGTAGCCCACGACCAGACGTAGCACCTTCCCATAAACCCGCAGGCTGGTAGGGTTTAACACTTGGGCCGCCAATCGTTTTGTTCAGTAAACCGCTGCTAGAAAGGACGAGATCTTTGATGAATTCTGCATGAATACGGTATCTGGGTCCTCGTGCAAGCAAAATATTATCCGGGTCTGCCGCCAGTTTATCTTTGGTAACAACAGCTGACTGACGGTATGTCGCGGACGTAACCATCTGTTTGACAAGACGTTTAATATCCCAATTATGCTCCATAAAGTCAGAAGCAAGCCAGTCGAGCAAGGCAGGATGTGACGGAAGCTCGCCCTGCATACCAAAATCACCTGAAGTTTTTACAATACCTTTTCCAAAGAATTCCTGCCATAATATGTTGACGTAAACTCTGGCAGTTAACGGATTTTTTTTATCAAACAGCCACTGCGACAACCCCAGACGGTTCTTTGGATACTTATTGCTGAAAGGTAAAATAGAACTTGGCGTTCCAGGCTGCACTTCTTCTCCCGGCGCGTCGTATACGCCGCGTTTTAATACATAAGTTTTTCTGGTAGTGTCCAGATCGCCCATCACCGACACGATCAATCTGTTGGTATCCTGTTTGTTGACAAAAGTTAAAATATTCTTTACGTCCTCATTACTGATCTCCATTAACGGTTTTTTCGCGTAAGTCTCCGGCCCACCGATCACAGATTCAATACCAACTTCTTTGACATTATTAAAAAATGCGAACATCTGGTAATACTCTTTTTGCGAAAACGGATCGTATTTGTGGTCATGACAATGTGCACATTCCAGCGTTACACCCAACAGCCCTTTGCCAAAAAGATCGTTTCTGTCGGTAACGTACATGATCCGGTATTCTTCCGGAATAATGCCGCCCTCTTCCGTGATTTTATGATTTCTGTTAAAACCAGTTGCCAGCAATTGTTCCTTCGTAGCTTTCGGCATAAGATCACCGGCCATTTGCCAGGTCACAAAATCATTGTAATGCATGTTGTTATTAAAAGCATGGATAACCCAGTCACGCCACGGCCACTGTGTCCGGTAGCCGTCATCCTGATACCCATGCGAATCTGCATAACGTGCCAGATCAAGCCAGTGAAGCGCCATTTTTTCTCCATAAGCCGCGTTTCTCAGCAGTTTATCTACCATTTTCTCATAAGCTGCCGGGCTTGTATCGGCGAGAAATTCATCCATCATCTGCAGCCCTGGCGGCAATCCGTTCAGATCAAGACTCAATCTTTTCAATAAACGTTCTTTATCCGCTTCTTGATTTGGTTTCAAACCTTGCTCTTCCTGTTTTTGTAAAATGAAATTGTCAATTTCATTTTTTGGCCAGTCCGTCATTTTTACTTCTGGTACTGCCGGCTTTTTCGGGGCTACAAAAGCCCAGTGTTTTTCATATTTTGCTCCCTGCTTGATCCACTTTTCGATCA
Source organism: Dyadobacter koreensis (assembly GCF_900108855.1). Lineage (GTDB taxonomy): Bacteria > Bacteroidota > Bacteroidia > Cytophagales > Spirosomataceae > Dyadobacter > Dyadobacter koreensis. The sequence goes on along the minus strand of NZ_FNXY01000006.1, from coordinate 226,493 downwards.
GATTGATTTCATGTTGGGAAAGTTTCAGATTTGAAGACGGAGGAGGCATTAAAAGAGCTGTATCTTTGGATGTGATCCGGAGATAAGCCGCCGATAATTCTGGTTTTCCAGCCACAAGCGCGTGTGCTTTGGGATTTTCCTTTAAGGCCTGAAAAGCATTTTCAGCCAGATCAAGCCTTAGTCCAGCTTCCCTTTTATTGGCGTCGGGGCCGTGACAGGCAAGACATTTATCGGAAAGGATCGGGCGGATATCAAAATTGTAACTTATCCGCTCCGGTACTTTTTCCTCTTTAGGTTGATTTGAAGAATTGCTGGTGCAGCACTGAAATGCTATAACAAGGCACACCGCAATGAATAAAAAAAACGAAGTTTTCCGCATATTAAAATCACCCGTGAACTACATCCAATTTTTATACAATATAAATAATCGACTAAATAAATGTACAATTTTTGGGCAATATAAACAAACATGTGCGCGTCAACTATCCTGTGCTATGCTGTTTTTTTGAAAGTCATTCAATTTATTTTCATTACTTATAAATACGTTTAATAATTTGACTCTAAGATGATAACCCACTCAAAATCAAACTTAACTCTACTTACTCCGAACCTTGCAGCATAATGCTCTTTTTAAAAAATCTGAACATTCTTCCGCCGGTTTTCCCTTGCCCTTAACCGTATCTGGGTTTCCTGATAAATATCTCAACCTCAAACGTCCGGTAAGGATTTTCGGGCCAGTCATGTTTTGTAGCGAAGCTTTAGTCTCATGATTTTCGGCCCGGCCGTCCCTATCTGACTGGCATAGTGAAATTTTGAATGTTTTTCACAACTCAGCCTTTCCCACTCATCCGTGCACTTATTATAACCGGCGCTCCGATTCCTGAATGGCAAGGTCATTGATACTGGCGTATCGTTTTTTCATTAGCCCATTTTCATCAAATTCCCAGTTTTCGTTACCATATGCACGAAACCATTGTCCGCTTGCGTCGTGGTATTCATACTCGAACCGCACTGCAATCCGGTTGCCGGTGAAAGCCCAAAGTTCTTTTTTCAATTTATAATCCAGTTCTCGCTGCCACTTTCCGGATAAGAATTGTACGACATTTTCACGCCCGTTTATAAACTCGGAACGATTGCGCCATTCCGTATCTACGGTATACGCCAGTGAAACCCGCACTGGATCCTGGCTGTTCCATGCATCTTCCGCAAGCTGGACTTTCAGGTTTGCGGTTTCAAAATTAAACGGCGGTAAAGGAAATTTTTGCTCCATTTTGTTTGATGTAAATTGATTGAATAATTGATTTAGCAGTATCAACGGGCCATTGTTCCCGGAAAAGTTTACTTTCCAGTATAGCACCTTCAAAAAGAATGTAGATATAGTTGGGATCGATTCCGGTATCGAGCAGCAGCGTATGAAAAAAATAGCGAAGATCTGTTTTATGCCGGATTATAACCTGGCGGATCGCTACGTTTTCTTGCGGTATTTCGGAAAGAAAATTCAAGAATGCGCAACCCTGAAAATCTTCTTTGTTATTCATAAAACAGATATAATCAAAAGCAGCCATTAGCCTGGACATGATCCCTTGCGACGAAGAAATAAATGTGTTTAAGCCCTGAAACCAAAAATCATGTCGTTCGTTTAGATAAGCAATGGCAATTTCTTCTTTCGAACCGAAAATCTGGTAAACACTCGATTTTACAACGCCCGATTCCTCAACAATCTGGTTGATTCCCGTAGCATTATATCCTTGCTGGTAAAACAGTTTTGAAACCGTTTCTAAAACACGTTCTCGTGGCTTGATAATCCTTTGTTTCATATTCTTCGGAAAACAGAACGGTCTGTTTTTTCTAATATGACAAAGGTAGTCTGGCGGGGAAAACCGTTAACGGTATAAGTCAATGCTCTTGTGGTATTAATCAGTTATTTAGAACTTTTGCAGAGAAGGATGAAGGTGATTTGGCATATTAAAAACAATCAGTAACAGGATTTGTTTTCCATCTTTAAACTGTATTTATTTCAGGATATATCGAAGAAAATGTCCGGTTTAAAAACTTTAAAAATGATGGACTTCCCTATCAAGCCTGTTTGTAAAACCTGCGGAACACAATATCCCGCCGATCAAAAACTTCCTGAACTTTGTACGATCTGTAACGACGACCGGCAGTATATTACCGAGTTGGGACAGGTATGGATTGAGCTGGAAAGTCTGTCAGCGCAGTACTGTACTAAAACAACCAGAGTCCGGGAGAACTTATATACCCTGAAAATAATTCCTGATTTCGCGATTACACAACGTGCTTTTCTGGTTCTTTCACCTTCGGGAAATATTTTGTGGGACTGTATTCCACTTCTCGATGAAGCTACGACTGCATTTATTAAATCAAAAGGTGGCCTGAAAGCAATCGCTTTCTCGCATCCTCATTATTACAGCAACATGAATGTCTGGGCAGAAAATTTTAATTGTCCAATTTACATTCACGAAAACGACAAAAACTGGGTAATGTACAAAAGTGATTATTTAAAATTTTGGAAAGGTTATTCTATGTCTGTCGCGGATTCCGAAATAATCAATACCGGCGGGCACTTTCCGGGAAGCTGCATTTTGAAAATACCTGGTTTTTCGGACAAAGGCGTAATTCTGAGCGGAGACACATTATACATCTCTAAAAGCAAACGTTATGTTTCTGTGATGTATAGTTTTCCCAACCATATCTTACTTTCAAAATCAGAATTTCTGTCGTTTTTTGATAAAACAAAAAATCTGGAATTTGACACTATGTATGGTGCTTTTGAAGGTCAGAACCTGGTCGGAAATGCGAAGGAAATTTTTGCATCTTCAATGCAGCGTTATATCGAAAGTTACGGCAATGGATGAGCAAAGACCTCGAAACGTTTTTTCCAACGCATTTTTATCCTGCGGATAGATCTGAAATAACGGATTGCATAAGCACGTGATTACGAGTATTTCAGGACAATTCTAAATCAGAGAATCGTCCTGAAATCAAGTCGGTAGATGAACTAACCTCGTTATGCATCTTTCAATGTCTGAATATCGAGCTTTTTCATTTTTAACATAGCAGCCATTACTCGATTAGCCTTCGCCTGATCGTTATCCAGCATAAGTTCGGTTAAAATGGTTGGAACAACCTGCCATGACAGGCCAAATTTATCTTTCAGCCAACCGCATTCCTGCGCTCTGACATCACCTCCCTCAGAGAGTTTTTCCCAAAAATAATCAACTTCATCCTGCGTTTCGCAGTTGATTATGAATGAAACCGATTCGCTAAATTGAAAAATGGGACCACCATTTAATGCAACAAATTCCTGCCCTTCAATGTTAAACTGAATGGTCATAACGGTCCCTTCCGGCATTTTATGGATTTCCTGCCCTTGGTTTCCATACCTTGTAATTCTACCGATTTGTGAATTTCCAAAAACGGAAACATAAAATCTCACCGCTTCTTCTGCGTTGTTATCAAACCATAGGTTGGGTGTGATCTTTTGCGAAACAATTCTATTTTCCATGATACATGTCGTTTAATAATTGTTTGAAAAGTCAAAAATAAAAGAGGCGAATGAGTAGCAACCTGTGTGAAACTGACATTATCAAGGGGCATTTGCGACATGTTTTTCTAACGTAAAACCTCTAAAAAATCCGTTGAGAAACGTAAGTTGTTTCCTAATGAACTTGCTGTGATTCTGCTAGTTTTTGTGTAACAGCATATGGAAGTGATAAATTACCCGAAAGCACTCCATAAATATTGTAAACACCTAAAATTGGCTTTTTGGAAGCATCATGATTTTCACCGTGGCTCATTTCCATATAGCAGCTTACCGCATCGAACTTGAAATTTCTCTGATTCTTCATCCTGAATGATGGAACGAGCACCCGAATTTCTTTGCCTGATTTGATGACATTAAAACCAGGAGAATCGAAAAAAATCGGCATACCCGGTGCTGTTTTGGGCAGCGTTACTGACTTGTCTCCGTCTTTGAATTCCTTGACGCTGAGTCCGCCAGGAACTCGTTCATCTTTTGTAAGCACAACCCAGTGCGCGTGCCAGATTATTCCATCGTTATCATATTTCCCATCAATATTTTCATCCCAAAGTGGCGTGTCGTCCATATCAGGATGAGAGGTCAAAGCCATGGCAACGATGCCTTCAGTAGCTGAAAACCCAATATCGTTTGATTTTAATGTGGTAGGAAAAACATAGGCAAGTACCGGCGCACCATGCATACTTCCAACAGGCTTTGGTGTTGTCCTGCCGGCCTGGCCTTCTACACTGATTTCAAAAACCAATGCATCATATTTCATTTCATAGTAAACTTTTGCCGCTTGCAGTTTGAAATCGCTTGTGTTATAACTTGCCCCGGGAGCCTGCGAAAAAGAGGCAGTCAAGCCAGCAAAAAAATAGGCAGTCAGTGTTAGAAATTTTGTTTTCATACGAGTAAGTGAAGGTGAGTTGATAATCGATTTAGCCTGACAGGTGTTCGTACTTGTTTATGGAGGATTGCGCGAAGAGAAAATCCGGAGTAAAATTTCATTTTTTGCCATATCGTTATTGTTAGGATAAAGCGGGAGAATTACAAATTTGAAACCAACAATCAAATGCCTGATAATTAATAAATTACAATATTTTCCAGTGTTATTTTTTATCTGTATTTCAACAATTATTCGAGATTATTTCGAAATAAAAAAGACAAAGGCCGAAGACGTGATATTTTGGAATATCACGTCTTCGGCCTTGAATTGATCTATACCTTAAAATTTACTGTGCAGATGGAGGTGGAACTTGAACACCCCACGATTTATTTGGCTGGCTTCCCATTTCAAAATGCAACGTTCCTCCTTTCATAAGTTGGTCGCGGTAAAGCCAGCAATTATCCAGTTTTTTTCCGTTGAATTCAGCAGACTGAACATAAATGTTCTCTTTTGAATTATTTACAGCTTCGATCTTCAATTGTTTATTATTTCCCAGGCGAATTAATGATTCTGAAAATAACGGGCTGCCAAATTTAATAATAGGTCTTGCATCTGTCAATCCTTTTACATCAAACAAACCAAGCGACGCAAGTACATACCAGGAACCCAACTGTCCCTGATCTTCGTCCTGGCCATATCCGTATCCATGAATCGGCTCTGTGCCATAAAATTCATTACAAATCGAGCGGGTCCATTTCTGAGTAAGCCAAGGTCTTCCCGAAAAATTAAATAACCAGCTTATGTGCAGACACGGTTGATTTCCATGATTATAAATTGACTTGATGCCCGCGAACGCATCTATCACCTTTCCACCGCCAAACCCTGCCTTTTCAGAGGCGGTGAAGATACTGTCCAGCCGGTTGTTAAAGGTTTCTTTCCCAATTGCATCAATCAGGCCAGCTGGATTGTGAGGAACATAAAATGTATATTGAACCGCATTCCCCTCCTGAAAACCTCGCCAAGGCTGATACGGATCAAATTTGTCGATAAACATGCCATCAATACCTTTCGGATGCATTAGCTTATTTTTCGGATTAAAAATTAATTTCCATCCATCAGAATACTTTATCAGTTTTTCGAAATCTCCCTTTTTGCCTAATTTTTTTGCCATTTGAGCAGCTGCAAATGCGCTGAAACTGTACTCCAATGTATGGGAAGCTGAAAATTGGGAGCCTGTTGAATCTGTTTTTTCTCCCTCAATAAAGGGAACAAAACCACGCTCTGTAAAAACTTTTGTATCCATTTTTCCAGAACCTTCTTTTCTGTTCTTCCAGTTAAGTTCATTAGACTTTACCGCCTGATAGGCCAGGTTAACGTCATAATTTCTAATCCCGGAATTATATGCCCCAACTATGGCGAGGCCTACGAAATTGGTTCCGACGCCCGACACATACTCACTGTTCGCGATCCCATCTCCCAGCCAGCCTTTATCCTTATATAATTGAAGCTGCGTGTTTACATAATTGCCGTACCATTCCGGATATGCCAATGACCAAAGCTGCGTGATATTCCAAAATGCACCCCAGATTGCGTCTGTATTCATAAATTCCGGGCGTTTATATTTTCCATTAGCGATCAGTTTGCCGGACGTTCCTGCATGTTTGGGATAAGCGCCATTAACGTCACTTGCTATACCCCTGCCCAGCAGCGCATGAAATAATCCCGTGTAAAACTTGATTTTATTTTGTTCGTTGCTGTCATTGATAACAATTTTCCCAAGCTCTCCCCTCCATATATCCTGCGCATTATTTTTAGCTTTTTCAAAGGAGAGGTCCGCCGCTTCGGCTATCAGGTTTTCTTTGGCATTTTCGATGGAAGTATAGGATAAACCAACTTTTATTTCGATCTGTTCGCCCTTCTCTGTTGAATAATTCAAAACCAAACCAGCCCCTTTTCCCTTGACAGACGACATATTTTCTTTTAATTCAGAGCCTTTAAATGCGCCAACGTAATCCGGCTTTTTACTCAGCTCACCCGAAAAATACATCGTTATTTTCCCCTGCGGGTCGTACAATTGAACATATTTTGGATACGTTACCACGTAGCCTTCAAATCGTCTTTCATCAATCATTTCAATACTTGCATCAATAACTTCACCGCTCTCCCCTTGTTTATTTCCGATATCCAAAATGATATGTGACTGGGTATTTTCCGGGAAAGTATAGCGGTGAAAACCAACGCGTTTAGTAGCAGTGAGTTCCGCCGTTATACCATAGTCATCGAGTAATACTTTGTAATAACCAGGTTCGGATACTTGGTTATTACGGTCAAATCCAGATCGGTATCCATTGGAACTTACGTCAAGATCACCCGGTTGAACTTTGATTTTACCGGTTGTCGGCATAAAACTTACACCTCCGATCTGCCATTCATGAAAATTTACAAAACCTTCTATTGAATTATGCCTGGTATCATATCCTACCGCTTCCCAGCCTGACGGATTGCCATAATGGCCATTGGTTGATGGTGCAAGTTTTGCAAGTCCGTAAGGGACAGCGGCCGGGGTATAAAAAAACCAGCGGCTATGCGCCGTTCCGATTTCCGGATTTACAAATTTCAGCAGGTCCTGCCCTCTTGCAACGGTAAGCATAACCAAAAAAACAAAGATCAGGCCAGATGTTCTATACATGATTTTCATCCTTGAATTAAAAAGCGTTTAGAAACGATTTAATATGTTCATACATACCTACAAATTAAAGCATTTTATTTGTATTTAAATCATTTTAAGTTTTGTTATAAAAAGTTTTTCACATTCGGCCAATATCCCTGACGTTGCTCGTTATATCAAATCTCTATGACCAATTGTTTACTTGTTAAAATTAAAGCTATTAGCAATTAATCAGTGTGGATAGCAGACGATGCTAGTTTGTAACCTTACCTTTGTAAAACAGCTAATCGTTTTCCGCTTAATCGAAATCTATTATCATGATCAAATTTGCTTACACAATTCTTTATGTCAAAAATGTATCCGCTTCAATCTTGTTTTACGAAACAGCTTTTGGTTTTTACCGCAAGTTTATTTCTCCGGATGAAGATTATGCCGAATTGGTGACAGGTGATACCACGCTTTCCTTTGCATCAATGAGTTTAGCAACTTCAAATATTTCCGACGGCTTTATAGAAAGTAATACAACCTCAAAACCTTTCGGAATCGAAATTGGATTTGCTGTTGATGATGTGGAGAAAACTTTGCTAAATGCGCTGAATTCCGGGGCGTTGCTGGTTGAAAAACCTAAAACAAAACCCTGGGGTCAGACGGTTGCTTATGTCAGAGATATTGATGGCTTCCTGATCGAAATTTGTACAGCGATGGAGAGCTGATTGGGATCCGGTGTTAGTCATTCTGCTAAACAAAAAAGCACTTAACGAATTTCGTTAAGTGCTTGACAATGTGGTGATCCCGTTTGGATTCGAACCAAAGACCTACTACTTAGAAGGCAGTTGCTCTATCCAGCTGAGCTACGGGACCTTGTAATACTAAAACAGTTGGTGGTATGCAGCAAGTAATCAAATTACTCAATGGTACTGCCAACTGATCACTGAATTATTGTCGGGGAGACAGGATTCGAACCTGCGACCCTCTGGTCCCAAACCAGATGCGCTACCGGGCTGCGCCACTCCCCGAGTCATTATGCCCTGTTGCTGATCTTTAATTTCGTCAAATTTCAACAACCCTAAACGTGCGGATGACCGCTAAAAGAGAAACAGTGTAGAGGAAGCGGGATTCGAACCCGCGGTACCCTTGCGAGTACGGCAGTTTAGCAAACTACTGGTTTCAGCCACTCACCCATCCCTCCGTCTTTCCGTTCTGGGTTGCAAATATAGCGGGTTGCAAATCAGAAAAACAAATGTTTTAGAAAAAAAATCTTTGTCACAAGCTTCTAATGTCTATTTTTGGAAAACTTTTAATTAGCCAAAACGTTCATTATGAACTGGAATTACCCCTTTGAAACAACTGAATATTTTTTTATATTTTTTTTCATTCTTGCTTACGTAACCTTCATTATTCGCACGATTCGTGTGGCACGCCAGCTGAATACGACAGCCAGAACTTTAATCTTAAAATTATTCTTACGTTCAATTGCCTTCGCATTGCTTATCATCAGTTTGCTAGGCCCGTCATTCGGAGAGGCAGATCAGGCTTTGCAATCAAAAGGAAAAGATATTTATGTGCTGGTTGATCTGTCTAAATCAATGGACGCAACCGACGTGACGCCTTCCCGTCTTGAAAAGGTTAAGTTTGAAATAAATCGTTTTGTTCAGAATCAGCGATCCAACAGAATTGGCCTGATCGTTTTCTCCAACGACGCCTTTGTACAGGTTCCGTTAACTTATGACGCTGCTGCACTTGACCTTTTTATCCAAAGCTTACAAACCAACCTTTTACCCTCCAGCGGTACGAATATTTGCGGAGCTGCGGAATTGGCGTATAAAAAACTGGTCAACGGTGACGATCCTTCCGGCCGTTCCAAAATGATGGTAATTTTTACTGATGGCGAAAACAAGACGGATTGCGGTGGCTCATTGTACAATAATCTTCGAAGATTCGGTATCGGGGTGTATGTAGCAGGGATCGGTACAAAAAATGGGAGCAGCATACCTTCTGAAGGAAAACCGCTGAAAGACAGCAGGGATAATCTGGTAATAAGCAAACTTGATGATGACTTTCTGCAAAATCTGGCTGCTAATGCAAAAGGTTTTTATTATCAGTTAAACAATGAAAAAAATGATGTAAACCGCATGATCGCCGATATCAATAACGCAGACGGCACACTCGTCGATACACGGACCGTCACCGTTGTCAGTAATAAATATTATTATTTCCTGGGCGCTGCGCTGTTTTTATTAGTGATGGATGTTTTAATTACAATCGGAACATTCCGACTCTGAGGAACTATTATTATTTTTGCGCTCTAACCGGAATCGCTATGAATGCCCTGCTACTATATTTACTGCTTTTGCTGTGGGACAACCGTACGTTTGATTCTATTACTAAAACGAATGAACGAAAAATCGGTGCCGAGATGGCCTATGATAAAAAGCAATATATCAATGCATCGAAGCTATACCATCAGATTACTTATGGTTCGCTTTTTTCCGATCCCGCGGCACGTCTGAATATGGCGCACTCCTACTACCAGGCCGGAAAACTGAACGATGCTTTGTATCATTACAAGCTTTTACAAAAAGTAAATGACAAAACAATCTCCTCCATTGCAAATTGCCAGATTGCCTTGATCCTCGTCTCTCAGAAAGATACCGCTTCTGCGCTCGAAAATCTAAAAACAGCGCTTCGGCTCGAACCAAGAAATACACTTGCCCGATCAAATTATATAATTTTAAAACAGCGATTTTCAGGCATAGAACAGCCATCAAATAAGAGTGATGAACGAAGGCAGGCAAAAAATGAGTCAAGCAAAAATCAGCCAACTCCCTCACAGCCAGAACCAAAACCCGAGGGTTTCGAGCAGGAAGAGGCGGCAAAGAGAGAGCAGCTTTTGAAAAGCCTGAGAGCCATGAACATGTCGGAAGAACAGGCGCGCCTGATTCTGGATGCCATGAAATCGAACGAATCCCAATATATTTACCAGCTCAGACGAAAACAATATGCAAAGAAGTCTGAGAAAAATGAGACAATAGAATGGTAATTCTTACTATATAAACTCCATGAACAGTATCCCAGAAACAAATTTTCAATTTCCAGGCCAGACAGCTTTTTACAAAGGAAAGGTACGTGATGTGTATTCCTTTGAAAATCGCCTTGTGATGGTTGCGACAGATAGAATTTCAGCCTTCGATGTTATTTTACCAAGAGCTATTCCATATAAGGGACAAGTTTTAAATCAGATTGCCGCACATTTTTTAACGGCAACAGCTGATATCGTCCCAAACTGGCTGCAGGAAGTTCCGGATCCAAATGTGAGTATGGGAATTAAATGTAATGCCTATCCGGTGGAAATGGTTGTGCGAGGATATCTGGCAGGACATGCCTGGCGTGAGTATTCTGCTGGCAAACGATCAGTTTGCGGAGTTTCGCTGCCTGATGGATTAAAAGAAAATGATAAATTACCGCAACCTATTATCACGCCGACTACGAAAGCGCACGAAGGGCATGACGAGGATATTTCCCGTGAGGAAATTCTAAGCCAGGGATTGGTATCACAGGATGAATATGAACATCTTGAAAGATATACATTGGCTTTGTTTAACCGGGGAACGGAGATGGCAGCGGATCAGGGACTTATCCTGGTTGATACAAAATATGAGTTCGGTGAGCTTGATGGCACGATTTATTTAATAGACGAAATCCATACGCCTGATTCTTCCCGTTATTTCTACAAAGATGTGTATGACGAGAATCAGCGATTAAACCAGCCGCAAAAACAACTGTCAAAAGAATTCGTGCGGGAATGGCTTATTCAAAATGGGTTTCAAGGCAAAGAAGGACAAACAGTTCCGGTTATGGACGACGACCGTATCCAGATGATTTCAGAACGCTATATTGAGCTTTTTGAAAAAGTTTCGGGTAAAAAATTCCAGAAAAATAATTTAGATAATCCATTACAACGAATAGAAAAAGCCATTCTCCGCGCAATAGCATAGCAGTCTGGCCAATCAATTAACCTATCAAATCATCTGGTTTTAACAAAAACTCGTATGAATTACAGCCTACAGAAAAAAGAGCAGTACGCCTACATCGATCTTGAAGAAGCGGCGTTTTCGAATGATGTTCCAGCTTCTTTCGAAGAAACTTCACGTGAACTTTTTCGTGAAGGTTTCAACAACCTGATTGTGAATATGCAGGTAACAAAAGATATCGATGCAAACGGAACCTCGATATTGAAAAAAATCAACAGACTTTGCATTAATGATCTGGGTATGTTGGTGATCGTTACCAAAGATGACGATTTTATCGATTTGCTTGAATCTTTGAAAATACCGGATCTCAACATTCTTCCTACGCAGGAAGAAGCGATCGATGCGATTTTTATGAATAATCTTGAAAACGAATTCGGAGCTGGTGACGACGATTACGATGCCGACGACTACGATAATGTCAGCGAATCAAAAGAACCCTGACCGTTTCCTAATTTAGAATGACATTAAATCACCTCTTTTCCAGGGGTGATTTTTTTTATTTTACGGTAAATTTTAGTAGCTTGACATAAGTAAGAAATACCACTTCATCTTCCAGGCTAAAACAAATAATTGTACAATTCCCCTTTGGGAAATTTCCAATAAACTTATCCGATCATTGACATATTATCAATATTTATAGATTTATTGTAACTAAATAACCGAATTGATACAGGTTGAAGAAAATTTCGTGTTTCTCATATTACACCAAATATTTTTTATCATTATCTTGCGAGGCTTTACACTATTCATAATACAATAGCGGCGGGCAATTCATTTAATTTGCTTATTTATATAAATTCTACATACGAATTTGTAAATAAATCTACACTCTTCGATATATGTCGCAAATGTCTGAAACAATGGTAGAACAACAGGGGCTTTACCGCCCGGAATTTGAACATGATGCATGTGGGATAGGTTTCCGTGCCAACATCAAAGGTCGTAAGTCACATCAGATTGTGGCGGACGCCATTCACATGCTGGAAAGAATGGAGCATCGTGGTGCTACCGGTTTCGATCCAAACACCGGTGATGGTGCCGGTATCCTTATCCAAATCCCGCACGAGTATTTTGTTGAGGAATGCTCAAAAATTGGTTTTCAATTACCTCCGGCCGGAGAATATGGTGTCGGTATGATTTTCTTTCCAAACAATGAAACCGTTAGGGAAGAATGCCGCGATATCGTTAACCGTAAATTAAAACGGCTTGGATTGACACTTCTGGGTTATAGAAAGGTACCTACGCTAAACAACACGCTTGGTGAAGGATCTTTGTCCGTTGAGCCCTATGTAGAACAAGTTTTCATTAAACGTCCGGACGATGTCACCGAAGATATCGCTTTCGAACGCAAGTTATATATACTACGTCAGGTTTCTGCGAGGTTAATTAATGACACGGTGAAAGGTGCCAAAGGCTTCTTTTATTATTCATCGTTGTCATGCCGCACCATTTCCTACAAAGGACAGCTGACTACTGCACAGTTAAAATATTATTTCCCTGATCTAGAAAACGAATCAGTGGTTTCAGCGCTAGCCGTTGTTCACTCTCGTTTTGCGACCAATACATTCCCGAAATGGGAACTTGCCCAGCCTTTCCGTTACATTGCCCACAATGGTGAAATTAATACCGTAAAAGGAAATGTGAACTGGATCCGTGCCGGTGAAAAAGCATTCCAGTCTGAGTTTTTCAGCAAAGAGGAAATGGATATGATCCTGCCTATTTGCGACAGAGGCCAGTCGGATTCTGCAAATCTTGATAATGCCATTGAATTGCTTCACCTTTCAGGCCGCTCACTTCCTCACGTGATGATGATGCTTGTTCCTGAGGCCTGGGATGGTAACGATCAGATGGATGCGGAACGCAAGGCATTCTACGAATACCATGCTGCAATTATGGAGCCTTGGGATGGGCCGGCCTCTATTTCTTTTACAGACGGAAAAATGGTAGGTGCAACGCTTGACCGTAATGGCTTGCGTCCGTCCCGTTACTGGGTTCTCGATGATGATACCATCATTATGGCATCAGAAGCGGGCGTTTTGGAAGTTGATCAGGCAAAAGTGGTTACCAAAGGCCGTTTGCAGCCAGGACGTATGTTCATTGTTGATATGGAACAAGGGCGTATTATTCCTGATGAAGAAATTAAATCACAAATCTGTACTGCACAGCCGTATCAACAATGGCTGAATGATTATAAATTGCATATAGAGGATCTTGATCAGCCGATCCGCACATACAGACAATACGAAGACTCTTCACTTTTGAAACGCCAGATGGCCTTCGGTTTTACGTCGGAAGATTTGCGTATGATCCTTGCTCCTATGGCGCAAAGTGGTATGGAAGCGATTGGGTCGATGGGTACAGACGTTCCTTTGGCTGTTCTTTCCGAGCAGAGCCAGCATATGTCGAGTTACTTCAAGCAGCTTTTTGCACAGGTAACCAACCCGCCGATTGACTCGATCCGTGAAAGAGCAATCATGTCGCTGATCTCATTCGTGGGAAGTACAGAAAATATTTTGACGGAAACGCCTCAGCATTGCCGTCAGATCGAATTGCCGCATCCGGTATTAACGGTTTCGGAATTTGACAAATTGAGGTTTATTGATAAAAACCACTTCCAGGCAAAAACGATAAATATCTATTTCCGTGCAGACCAGGGCGGAAAAGCACTGGAACGTGCTTTGGCAAGGATTTGCCGTTATGCGGAAGAAGCGATTGAAGATGGTTTTGAAATCATTATCCTTTCTGATCGTGCCATTGATTCTGATCATGCGCCGATACCAACTTTACTTGCAACAGCAGCTGTTCACCACCATTTGATCCGTGAAGGTTTGAGAGGAAAAGTTGGGCTTCTTGTTGAAGCAGGAGACGTTTGGGAGACGCACCATTTCGCAACTTTAATTGGTTACGGTGCTGCGGGTATCTGTCCTTATATGGCCTTTGAAACACTTTCCTTCATGAATCGCAAGAACATGATCGATGGTGAGTTCACAGATGAAAAGTTATATTATAACTACATCAAAGCGGTTAATAAGGAACTTTTGAAGATTTTCTCTAAAATGGGAATATCAACGCTTCAGTCATATCAGGGCGCCCAGATCTTTGAGTGTGTAGGGATGAACAAAGATGTCATTGACCGTTATTTCACAGGTACTATTTCGCGGATCAGCGGCATGGGTATTTCTGAAATTGCCCGCGAAGTTTTGGTTCGTCATAAAGTGGCTTACCATGAAGAATCGACGTTAACTCCTCGTTTGGAAGTAGGTGGGTTCTATCAGTGGAAACAACGTGGCGAAGCACATATTTTCAATCCTGCGACTGTCCATCTATTACAGCATTCGACCAAAAATAACAGCTACGCTGAATTTAAAAAATATTCGAAACTAATTGACGATCAAACGCATAAGGCACTGACGCTTCGCGGATTGTTACGTTTCAAAAAAGGAAATCCAATTCCGATTGAAGAAGTTGAGCCGGTTGAAAACATCTTCAAACGGTTCGCAACGGGTGCTATGTCTTTCGGTTCTATCTCCTGGGAAGCGCATACCACTTTGGCAATTGCAATGAACCGGATTGGAGGGAAATCCAACTCGGGAGAAGGTGGGGAAGACGAACTTCGTTACAAAAACCTGGCGAATGGCGACAGCATGAATTCTCAGATCAAGCAGGTTGCTTCCGGACGTTTCGGAGTAACAAGCCACTATTTGAGTAATGCCGGTGAATTGCAGATTAAAACAGCACAGGGTGCTAAACCAGGTGAAGGCGGACAGCTTCCAGGTCACAAAGTTGATGACTGGATTGGGCGTACGCGTCACTCGACTCCAGGTGTAGGGCTTATTTCTCCCCCGCCTCACCACGATATTTATTCGATTGAAGATTTGGCTCAGCTGATTTTCGATTTAAAAAATGCCAACCGCGCGGCTCGTATCAGTGTGAAACTGGTATCCGAAGCTGGCGTTGGAACGGTCGCTGCCGGTGTGGCAAAAGCGCATGCTGACCATATCCTGATCTCAGGTTATGATGGAGGAACGGGTGCTTCGCCACTGAGTTCAATCCGCCATGCCGGACTTCCGTGGGAACTTGGTTTGGCTGAAACACATCAGACACTTGTTAAAAATAAGTTACGCGGACGTGTTACTGTTCAGGCTGACGGCCAGCTTCGTACAGGTCGCGACCTTGCGATTGCAGCGATGCTGGGGGCAGAAGAGTGGGGTGTTGCAACGGCCGCTCTTGTTGCGGCGGGCTGCATCATGATGCGTAAATGTCACTTGAACACATGTCCTGTTGGGGTTGCTACGCAGAATAAGGAACTTCGTGCTTTGTTCTCTGGAAAACCGGAACATGTTGTTAATATGTTCACATTCATGGCACAGGAGCTTCGCGAGATAATGGCGCAGCTTGGGTTCCGTACCGTGAATGAAATGGTTGGGCAAGTTCAATACCTTGAACCACGCCACGATCTTAAACACTGGAAATACAAAAACCTTAATTTCGACGCGATCTTGTTTAAAGATGCAGATCTTTCGGTTGCACAATACAAACAGGAAGATCAGGATCATGGAATCGATCAGATTATCGACATTAAACTGATCGAATCGGCGAAATCTGCCTTGGAAAATTCGGAAGAGGTATATGGAGAATTTCCGATCAATAACCTGAACCGTGCAGTGGGTACAATGTTGTCAAACGAAATATCCAAAATTCATGGTGGTGCCGGGCTTCCAAAAGGAACGATCCACTACCGTTTCCGTGGAACTGCGGGACAAAGTTTTGGAGCATTTAACACATCAGGTATCCGTCTGGAACTGGAAGGCGATGCGAATGACTATTTCGGAAAAGGACTTTGCGGTGCAGAACTTATTGTTTATCCGGATCGTGACTCCAAATTCAAGCCGGAAGAAAACATTATCATCGGTAACGTAGCATTTTATGGTGCAACTTCCGGTGAAGCCTATATCCGTGGAACTGCGGGAGAGCGTTTCTGTGTAAGAAATTCAGGAGCAAAAGTAGTTGTTGAAGGATTAGGAGACCACGGGTTAGAGTATATGACGGGTGGTTTGGCCGTGATTCTTGGCGCAACGGGTAGAAACTTTGCGGCTGGTATGTCAGGTGGTGTAGCTTATGTTCTTGACAAGAAAGGAGATTTCAAAGAGAAAGTAAACTTTGAAATGGTGACGCTTGAAACCATCAACGAAGAAGATCAGCTGATCCTTCGTGATTCTCTTGAAAAACATTTCCAGTATACAACAAGTAACGTCGCATTCCAATTGCTGCAAAATTGGGAAGAAGCGACCAAACAATTTGTGAAAGTTCTGCCAAGCGATTTCAAGAAAGCGCTGGATGGACGCGGCATCACACTTGCCCAGCAAATTGCCGACAAAAATGTTGTATATCAGGACATTGTTGTTGACGTAGACCATTTGTAATCATTAGTCGTTAGCTATTCGCTGTTAGCTTCGGCCGCCACAGAAAATATACAGCCCAATTGAATCACGATTAATAAGGAAATTATAAGAATGGGAAAGCCAACCGGATTTATAGAGTTTGAAAGGGAATTACCAAAAAAACGTGCTGTCGAGGAGCGTCTTCACGATTACAAAGAAATTGAGACCATGCCGGTAGAGTCGCACTCTAAACAACAGGCTGCACGTTGTATGGATTGTGGAATTCCTTTTTGCCATAACGGATGTCCGCTCGGAAACATTATTCCGGAGTTCAATGACGCCGTTTACGATGGCAACTGGGGACTCGCGTATGAAATTTTAATATCGACGAATAACTTCCCTGAATTTACGGGAAGAATCTGCCCTGCACCTTGCGAAGCATCCTGTGTTCTGGGTATCAATAAACCGCCTGTTGCGATTGAATTTATTGAGAAATCAATTGTTGAAAAGGCGTTTGAACTGAATCTTGTTAAACCAAGATTACCGAAGAAACGTACAGGTAAAAAAGTTGCTGTCGTAGGGTCAGGTCCCGCTGGGATGGCTGCTGCCAATCAGCTTAACCAGGCTGGTCATACAGTTTCTCTATTGGAACGTGCTGATAAAATTGGCGGACTGCTACGCTATGGTATCCCTGATTTCAAACTTGAAAAGAAGGTGATCGACCGCCGTCTTGCCGTGATGCAGGAAGAGGGTATCGAGTTTATCACCAATGTAAATGTTGGAGTGGATATTACAGCAGATGAACTTTTGAACGATTATGATGCCGTGGTTTTGACGATGGGGTCAACAGTACCAAGAGATCTGAACATTGAAGGCCGCAATTTGAAAGGTGTTCATTTTGCAATGGAATTTTTGAGCCAGCAAAACAAACGTGTGGCTGATATTTTCCCCGAAGTTGATCATCAGGGTGCTAAATATAAAAACGGACAGCTTCTTGCAACTGGCAAAAATGTCGTTGTGATTGGTGGTGGTGATACAGGTTCTGACTGCGTTGGAACTTCAAATCGTCATGGCGCAAAATCGGTGACACAAATCGAGTTAATGCCTGTTCCGCCAAAAGATCGTGATACAAGCACACCATGGCCAAACTGGCCAATGATGCTTCGCACGTCAACTTCACATGAGGAAGGTTGCGAAAGACATTGGTCTATTAACACAAAATCCTTCGTTGGCGACGAAAATGGAAACCTTACCGGTTTGAAGATTGTAGAACTTGACTGGCAGAAAGATCCGGAAACGGGCCGTATGCAAATGAAAGAAGTCGCTGGAAGTGAGCAAACTCTCCCTTGCGAACTTGCTCTCTTAGCAGCTGGTTTCTTGCATCCACAACAGACCGGACTTTTGAAAGATCTGGAAGTTGAGTTTGACGAACGTGGCAATATTAAAGTAAACGGATATCAGTCTACTACGAACGAGAAAGTTTTTGCAGCGGGCGACTGCCGCAGAGGACAATCTTTGGTAGTATGGGCCATCAGCGAAGGTCGGGAAGCAGCACGTGCTGTTGATGAATACCTGATGGGAGAATCATTCCTTGAAGCGAAAGCAGTTTCAATGCTGAATCCGGTTTTTGCTCATGCCTGATTTTCGTTAGATAGAATCAAAAATAACAAAATAAGCCACTCATGATGAGTGGCTTATTTTGTTATACAGTTTCTTACTATTCAATATTGGCCGGATTACCAGCGATCATCCTTATATTTGACTCAACTATTTTTGATTCAGATTATCTGTAAATAGACATACTAATGTTTTTACATTATTCTCCATTCTGGCTAAAAGCGTTGTTCCCACGTTACAAATGGCGTGTTAATACAGAGGAAAAGAAAATCTTTTTGACCTTTGATGACGGTCCTATTCCGGATGTGACAGAATTTGTTCTTGACACTTTGACAAAATATAATGCGAAGGCAACTTTTTTCTGCATCGGAGACAATGTGCGGAAACATCCGGATATTTTTGAGCAAATTTTAAAACAAGGCCACTCCATTGGAAATCATACATTTAATCATATGAACGGGTGGAAGTCTGATGACTCAGCTTATATGGCAAATATTGAGCTCTGCGAAAAACAGCTGAACCTGGATACAAATTTGTTTCGTCCACCCTATGGGAGAATGAAAAAGAGCCAGTCTCGTCAGCTACCTCTGAATAAAGAAATAATTATGTGGGATGTTTTAAGCGGCGATTTTTCTGCTGAAATAAAACCAGAAGTTTGTCTGCGGAAATCGATAAAATATGCCCGGCCTGGCTCGATTGTTTTATTTCACGACAGCCTGAAAGCCGCTAAAAATATGCAATATACTTTGCCTCGATTTCTTGATCATTTTCGAAAAAACGGATATCAATTTGAAGCTTTGCCGATGTTATAGCAGACTTTCAAAGACACTGCATTCATAGTATTCAAGTATCAGTAACCAGACTTTATGTCTAAAGAATCAACACCTGTTTTAGTAAGTATCTTGTTGGCAGCCAGGAATGAAGAAGCAAATATTGAACGTTGTTTACGTTCGCTCGAAGCATTAAGATTCCCAAAAGAAAATATAGAAATCTGCATCGGAGATGATGATTCTTCCGATGAAACTGCCCGGATTATTCTTGATTACATTGTAGACAAACCATATTTTAAATACCACAAAATCTCTGAACAGACTTTTGGTTTGAAGGGAAAAGCAAATGTGCTGGCGCAACTCGCGGATTTCAGCCAGGGAAATCATTTATTTTTCTGCGATGCCGACATAGCGGTTCCGGAAGGCTGGATTGAAAGTATGCTTAAACATTTTGAAGGGAATACCGGGGTCGTAGTTGGTTTGACCCGGATGACGAAAGCAGGTTTCCTTTCCGATTTTCTTTCCCTAGAGTGGCTGTTTACGCTAAGCCTGATGCGTTATTTTGCTTTGCTTAACATTCCGGTCTCAGGTCTTGGGAATAATATGGCAGTCACAAAAAAAGCCTATGACGCCGTCGGCGGATACAAAGGAATCGGATTTTCAATCGTTGAGGATTATGCACTCTTCATGGCAATTGCAAAGAAAAAATTCGGCTTTGTACAGGCATATTCCAGAGATGTTATCGCGGTTTCGGAACCAGTATCCTCTTTTTACGGGCTTCTAGAGCAGCGAAAACGATGGATGCAGGGAATTATGAAGTCTCCACTGATTATCAGACTTTGCCTTATTTTCTCTGCTTTATTGATTCCCGGAATTATGCTGATTGCGATATGGGATCCGTTGCGCAGTATACGAATGGTCGTATCAAACTATTTATTAATAACAGGAATTGTTTTGATAGCAATCATGATTTTACGCCAATGGGATTTACTGAAAACATCTTTTCTTTTCTGGTTTTATTTAATTGGTATCAGCTGTCTTATGCTCGTCGTCCATGTGATTCCCGGTAAAACCCTATGGAAAGATCGAATTTATTGAATTAATTTTGAGAGAAATAAAATATTATGATTGAGACGCATGCCCATATATATGACGAAAAGTATGACGAAGATCGTACCGAAATGTTGCAGCGCGCCTGGGATATTGGTATAGAGCAAATCTGGATGCCCAATTGCGATCATACGACAATTCCGGGAATGATGGCACTTGCAGAATCCTATCCGGATCGTTGTCTGCCTATGATCGGCCTGCACCCAACATACGTGAAAGATGGCTTTGAAAAAGAATTACAAATAGTCGAAGAGTGGCTCGATAAATTTAAGTTCATCGCCGTCGGAGAAATTGGTATGGATTTATTTTGGGATAAAACATTTAAGGCTCAGCAGGAAGAAGCCTTTTTATTTCAATGCGCATTAGCCCGTAAACACAATTTATGGATTGATATTCATAGTCGCGAAGCATTCCGGGAGACGGTCAGTCTGATTGAGAAATTTGGAGATCCTTCGTTAACGGGCATTTTTCATTGTTTTATAGGTTCTTTGGAAGAAGCGCAAAAAGCAATCGAATTAGGCTTTAAACTAGGAATTGGTGGTGTCTCAACATTTAAGAATGGGGGACTGGATAAAGTCCTTCCATTCATTGATCTCGAAAATCTGGTATTGGAAACGGATAGTCCATACCTCGCTCCTACCCCTTATCGCGGAAAAAGAAACGAAGTTTCCTATGTTGATCTGGTAGCGCAACGTGTTGCAGACTTGAAACAAATCACTAAAAAAGAAGTTATTGAAACAACAACCGAAACTGCAAAATCCTTGTTGAAGGCAAATAAATGAACGTTTCTTCACTGAATTTGAACTGAATAAATGGCTTATAATAAAATACATATAAACCCGATTTCTCCGGAGCCTCCCCGCGCCTCTGTTCTGGTGATTTACACCGGAGGAACATTGGGAATGGTTTATGAAACGAAGGGAAAACAGCTTGTTCCCTTCAATTTTGAGCAGGTTATAGAGAAAGTACCGGAAATTCGCCGGCTGGATTTCGAGATCACTTTTCTGACACTCAACGAACCTATTGACTCATCCAACATGAATCCTGACATTTGGATTGAGCTTGCAAAAATTATTGACGAACAATATAACTTATACGACAGTTTCGTGATTTTACATGGAACCGATACCATGGCTTACACGGCTTCTGCTTTGAGTTTTCTGCTTGAAGACCTGAACAAGCCAGTTATTCTTACAGGCGCTCAGCTTCCGATCGGGGTTGCAAGATCAGATGCACGTGAAAATTTCATCACAGCTCTTGAATTGGCAGCTTCAGTTTCTGATGAAGGACATCCCGTACTTTCAGAAGTTTGCATTTATTTCAATTCACGGCTGCTTCGCGGGAATCGCAGTAAAAAGCAGGAAAGCTCTGATTTTAATGCTTTTCATTCGGAAAATTATCCACAACTGGCAAATGCAGGTGTCAGAATCGATTGGAACTCACCTTTCATTAAGCCGTACGAGGCTAACAAGAAATTGAAAATTCGGCAGCAGCTCGATACAAACGTGGCATTTCTGAAATTATTCCCTGGAATTAATAAACAAGTAGTACACTCGATTCTTAACATAAGCGGATTAAAAGGTATCGTAATGGAAACTTACGGGGCAGGAAATGCAACAACTGAACAATGGTTTCTTGACGCAATAACCGACGCGATTAATCGTGGTATTATTATTTTCAATGTTTCTCAATGCGACGGCGGACGCGTTGCCCAAGGTCATTACCAGACCAGCAAGTATCTGAAGCAAGTTGGCGTTGTCAGCGGCTCTGATATTACCGCTGAGGCAGCGATCACAAAAATGATGTACGTTTTTGGAAAAGAGACAGAGCATCTTAAATGTGTAGAAATGCTGGCCAATCCGGTTTGTGGGGAAATGAGTATTTAAAAAATGCGTTTTTTTGTAAGTTTTTATTTAACATAAACCTACGCGGGGTTTCGAATCCCTCTCTCTGTGCAAACCTGAATAAGCTAAAATATTGACAATCAACCGAGAACTTATTTGTTCGTAAAATAAGACCTAACTATATAGTTTTTCATTTGCTTATACAGCCAGAAAAGCTATCTTTGCACCCACATTACCCAATAGAGAGGTGTCCGAGTGGTTGAAGGAGCACGCCTGGAAAGTGTGTATGCGGGTAACCGTATCGAGAGTTCGAATCTCTTCCTCTCTGCAAAACAAAAAATAAAACCAAAAAAAATCCTGTAAATCAAGCATTTACAGGATTTTTTGTTTACAAGTGAAATATAAATATTGTAGTCCTCCATTTAGGTGAGTGTTGGATGGACAAATAAGATCAAATAAATAACGCGAAGAAATGAAGTGTTAAGATAAACTCAGATTTACCTCCGGTGAGCGTAAATAATGCGCCTGTAAACTGTCTGCTGTCAGAGCTGAATTCAGTTCTCGCGTCCAATCTGCAATATGTCCTTAAATTGTCGTTCTGGGCTTCCTCGTTAAATGTAGTCACAACTGTTATTTTAATAGCTTTATTTTACACTTTACCAGGTTAATGTAAAGCAACCTAATTCAGTATTCATTAAAAAGCAGATCGAAATTTATTCAATCAAAGAGCGTAACCGGGCATGAATTTTTGTGAGAGTTTTTTACTGGTTCTGCTATTATTATAAAAAAAGTCATGTAGACAATAGATAACTCGAATAAACTCATGAAAACGGTAGCACAAAAAATGGGTATTAAACTGCACGCAAGAGTTTTTTTTGTAAATGCTCAAAAAGAAATTCTGGATGAAATGAACCTGCCTCAGATCGAGGTTTCGCCTACATTGTCCGGCAAGTTTGATTATATTCATCTGTTTGTAATAAACCAGAAGGAGCAGGAAGAAGTTTTTCCGGAATTAAAGGCGCATCTTCAATCCGAAGGCATGCTTTGGGTCTCCTGGCCAAAAGGCGGCCAGCTGGATACCGACCTTTCGCTGCCAAAGGTAATTAGAACAGGGTATCAGTTTGGTCTTGTTGAAAGTACTTGTTTGAGCATTAATTCGATATGGTCAGCTATAAAATTTACGCACCCGAAAAAGGGAAAAGTATATAATAATAGTCACGCCACCCTAATGTCCAGAACCACAGACCGATAAGCTCCGTTGTTTTAAAAGGCGAATGCTAATGAACATTCTGCCCACTATTAAATATAAAATCAGGCACAGGCATCATAAATTGCGATCTTTCACCTCGGGGTAACGGTGTCACCCAGTCAAACCGGGAAAACTCCGCCGTAAAACGCCCTAAACAAGTCACAATCCCCCCTCTCCCAAATCCATGTCCCAACTTAACTTTGCATAAATCTAAAACCAAAAGCAAAATGAGAAAAATTAAAATCATGGAACATATCTCGCTGGATGGGATCATCGAGCAGGGAGAAGGATACGCATATGATAATTGGACGGCAGCGTTTCGAAGCCCCGCAGGCTTAGAAGCAGTGATGGAAGCTCATGGCAACGTTTTTGACTTACTGCTCGGTCGTGTAACTTACGATATCTGGGCAGGATACTGGCCGCATGCAGCCAATATCCCGATAGCAAACGGAATTAATACTGCAACTAAATATGTCGCTACTCACCGCCCAGAAAGCCTTGAATGGGGACCGGTTGAAGATCTCGGCACGGATATCGTTGAAGGCGTTCGTCGCCTTAAGGATACGGATGGACCTGATGTGATTCTTTGGGGAAGTTCAACGCTAACCACAATTTTGTTGGATCAGGGACTCATCGACGAAGTTGTGTTGATTACTTATCCGGTTTTGCTTGGTAAAGGCAAACGCATTTTTTCGGAAAGCTTTAATGCGCGTGAACTTGCCTTCGTCAACACAAAGGTAACTTCAACAGGCGTACTTATCAATACTTTTCGGCACGTAGGAGCGCTTAAAATTTAAGTTTTTGAGGAAAAAGCAGCGGTTAAGTGATATGGAAGATAATAGATTCCAGGGCTATTTCCATCGGCCGAATATCCTGGAAAACCAAAATAATCTATCCAGGGCTTTACAAGCAATGTGAAATATAAACACGTTATTGAACGAAGGCGCACCATAATATCTGCTCCAACGCAGGCATTGGTGTTTTTTATGCAGAAATCTCTGTCGGTTTCCGTACATTTAAACCATGAATACAATCAAAATTGACCAGGATGTACCTGTTTTTTCGCTGGAACATGATCCCGTGCTACCTGGAAAATTGTTCAGCATGAGACACTTCGAAGGTATGCGTCCGCATGAGTCGGAGCTGCTCGTACCGCATAGAAAAGACTATTATTTGTTAGTATTTGCCCGCCGCGGAGATTCCCGTCATTGGGTTGATATGACACCTTATGTGACGACAGAAAACACATTTTATTTCTTCGGACCTAATCAGGTGATCGTGAAGGAAGAACCCAAATGTATGTGGGGCACTGCGATTGCATTTGACCGGGAATTTCTCGCGCTGCACGACAACGCATCTATGGCTCATTTGCCGGTCATTCGTAATGAACAGAATACACATGAATTGAAATTAGCCCAGGCTGACGTTACTTTCGTCGAGGATATGCTGGCAAAAATGCAAAAAGAATTCATGCAACCCGGCGAGTGGCAGCAAAAAATGATTACGGCATCCTTGACATTGCTGCTGACCTACCTGAGCCGGCTTTATGACGAGCAGTATAAAAGTATCACGTCTCCAAACGATAAATCCCTGCTAAAAAAGTATCAGGCTGCCATCGAAGAAAATTTCCGGAAAATACACCAGGTTAGTGAGTACGCAGCCTTACTTTCCGTTTCGCCGGGGCATTTGAGAGATGTAATCAAATCCCAGAGTGGAAAATCGGCTATCGTACACATTCAGGAGCGCATGGTGCTGGAAGCCAGGCGCATGCTATTTCATACGGAGTATTCTCTAAAGGAGATCGGTTTTGACCTGGGTTTTTCAGACGCTTCTTATTTTAGTCGTTTCTTCAAAAGGGAAACGGGAGTAACGCCCGCCGAATACCGGGCGCTTACCCGCGAAATGTACCAGTGATGTTCTGATTATTGTGCAGGTGATTGCACTCCCCTTAAACTTTCCCTTTGTATTTCGGGTCAAAATCCACCATCCATTCAATGCCATATTTATCTCTGAACATGGCAAAATAGGAGCCCCAGGGACTATCATTAATGGGAACTTCAATACTTCCACCTGCAGAAAGTCCATTATACAATTTATCGGCCTCTTCCTTGCTTTCAGCGCTGATAGAGATTTTCGACCTGTTTTCATTTTCATCGACACGTCCCATAAATTCCGGAACGTCGTTGCCCATCAGCACGTTTTGCCCGATCGGCAACGCAATGTGCATGATCTTATTTCCCTCAGTCTCGGATATCTGATTTTCAGGACTTGAAATTTCCTTGAATCGTACAATCGTTGCAAATTCTCCGCCAAATACTGATTTGTAAAAATTGAAGGCTTCTTCGGCATTTCCGTTGAAGTTGATGTGGGGATTGATGAGTGCCATAATTTATATTTGAGTTGGTTTTTTTAAAATATCTAATCACAGACTGGTGATGGTGATACATAGTTCACTGACAAAAGCATAGGTCACAAAGTATTTCATAACACCCCATTCACGTTATCATAAAAGCATTATCTGCTATAATATACTTAAAATGAACGCTCTGGGTCAGTCTACAAAAATAGTGAAACAGAAAACGACCTTGTTTAAAAAGCTTTCCGGATGATTGTCACGCTTACCACCTGCGAAATGTACCAGTGATGCTGCGCAATGTGTACAAGTTGCCAGAGCGGGACAATCTAAATTTGTAGCAACATAAACAAATGAATTATGAAAACCGTATTAATCACTGGTGCTAATAAAAGTATTGGCTTCGAAACCGCCCGTCAACTATTGCAACTGGGCTATTTTGTATACATTGGCAGCCGCGATCAACAAAAGGGCGAACAGGCTGTCGCGCAGTTAAAAGCAGAAGGATATGAAAATGTAGAGGCTATTGTTATCGACGTCGACAATAGTGAGTCTATTAAAGCTGCACGGCAAAAGCTTGGCAGCAAAATTGAAATGCTGGATGTATTGATCAATAATGCAGGCATCAGCGGAGGTTTTCCGCAAACGGCCTCCGAGGTGGATATACACACCTTCCGTCAGGTTTTTGAGACAAACTTTTTCGGAGCGATTGAGACCACCCAGGCATTTTTGGATATGCTTAAAAAATCCTCCGGTCCACGGATTGTCAATGTGACCTCTGGCCTTGGATCATTGACTTTGCATAATGACTCTCACTGGAAATATTATCACGTCAAGGGTGCATGTTACACCGCTTCCAAAGCTGCACTAAATGCCTATACCATTGTGCTGGCCTACGAGCTGCGCGATACGGCTTTCAAAGTAAATGTTGTTGATCCGGGCTATACGGCCACAGATTTTAATCATCACAGCGGACCGGGAACTGTTGAAGATGCCGCAGCACGACTCGTAAAAGCGGCGACACTAGCTGCTGACGGCCCTACAAGCCAGTTTTTCAGCGATGATAACAATCCGCAAACGGGCGTGAGCCCGTGGTAACCGAAACGTATAAAGGTAAAAATCCTGCCTGGTAACCAGACAGGATTTTTACCTTTATACGTTTTATCGTTTTAATATGAAATATAAGTACCCCTCCAATAAATCATTTCCTAATAATCTGAACGAAAAAAGATAACAACTACCGGAAGAATTTCATCTCAGCATTATCTATTTAGCGAGTTGAAGATCTGCTATACTTTTTATACGGTTACGTTCAAGAAAAGCATCGATCGTTTCAAAATGTTCGATCACACGCTTGTCTTTAAATTCAAAGACTTTTTGCGATAAACCCTGTAAAAAATCACGATCGTGAGAAACCAGCACCAATGTACCATCAAAGTTTCTGAGTGCTTCTTTCAAAACATCCTTGGACTTCAAATCCAGGTGATTGGTAGGTTCATCAAGAATCAACAGATTTACAGGTTCCAATAGCAACTTCACCATGGCAAGCCGCGTTTTTTCTCCTCCCGACAGAACACTTACTTTTTTATCGATATCCTCGCCCTGAAACATAAATGCCCCCAGAATGTTTTTAATCTGGGTTCTTACATCTCCTTCAGCAACCTCGTCTACCGTCTGAAAAATAGTCAGATTAGGATCCAGTAGGGATGCTTGATTTTGCGCAAAATAGCCAACCTTGACATTGTGTCCGAGCTGGCAAGTCCCATCAACATCGATCTGACCCATAATTGCCTTAATCATCGTCGATTTCCCCTCGCCGTTTCGCCCTACAAAAGAAACTTTTTCTCCTCTTGAAATGGACATACTGGCATTTTTAAAGACAACCTGATCTCCGTACGATTTTGACACATCTTTCACAGTAACCGGATAGTCCCCTGACCGTGGTGAAGGTGGAAAACGAAGTTTCAGAGATGAGTTGTCAACTTCATCGATTTCAATGATTTCCAGTTTTTCCAACATGCGTTCTCGGGAGGAAACCTGGTTTGTTTTGGAATATGTGCCGCGGAAGCGCTCAATAAATTGCATATTATCGGCAATCATTTTCTGCTGTTCCTGATAAGCCTTAATTTGATGTGACCTGCGTTCCTCCCGTAACACCAGATAATGTGAATAGTTGGCCTTGTAGTCAAAAATCCGCCCCATGGTCACTTCAATCGTACGGTTGGTAATATTATCGATGAAGGCGCGGTCGTGAGAAATAACCATTACTGCATTGGCCTTATTCACCAAAAAATCTTCCAGCCACATTACCGATTCAATGTCAATATGGTTTGTTGGCTCATCCAGTAAAATAAGATCCGGTTTTTGCAATAATATTTTGGCAAGCTCAATACGCATACGCCACCCGCCACTGAATTCTTTTGTTTGTCTTTGGAAATCTTCCGGTCTGAACCCTAATCCTTTCAAGGCTTTTTCAACCTCAGCATCATAATTAACTTCTTCCAGCTGATAATATTTTTCACCTATTTCAGTAACCTGTTCGATGATTGCCATATATTCATCGCTGTCATAATCCGTACGGGTTTCGAGCGCATGATTCAGCTTCTCCATTTCTGCACGCATTTCAAACACCTGCATGAATGCCTTAGCTGCTTCTTCGAAAACGGTGCAGTTATCTTCAGTTAGTAAATGTTGAGGCAAATAAGCAATAACGGCGTCCTTGGGTGCACGTACATGGCCGCGATTGGCCTTTTGTTCACCCGCAATAATTTTCATCATTGTGGATTTCCCAGCTCCATTTTTACCCATCAGGGCTATTTTATCAGTAGGATTAATAACGAAGGAAACTTCGCTAAAAAGGACAGAACCGCTAAATTCAACGGCCAAATTTTCAACTGTGATCATCTTCTCATTTTTTGAAGCCGCAAAGGTACAATTATACGACTGAAAGAAGCGAAAAAAATAAACTTTTGATCCTTCGACACTCATGAATGCCAGATTTCATCAACCAAATAGCGTGGAATAGAAAACAAATCTTTTCATTTAGCTACCGATTCAATGCTGTGCCGGGCGCATGTGCGTTGCGATAGCGATTCTGTTCCAGGCATTAATTGTAACGATCGCCATAATTGCCTGAGCTAACGTATGATCATCAAAAAGCTCTGCTGCTGCGCTGTAAGTCTTATCAGAAACACCTTTGCTGATAAAGGTAATTTCCTCAGCCAAAGCCAAAACCACCCGCTCTTTTTGTGTAAACCAGGATGTTTCCCGCCACGCACTCAGGGCATAAATGCGTTGTTCGGTTTCACCCATACTTCTGGCCTCCCTGGTGTGCAAATCAATACAGTATGCACAACCATTTATCTGCGAAACCCTGATTTTGATAAGCTCTTTTAACGAAGCATCCAGATTCGTTTTTGAAAGATACTTTTCCAGCCCAAACATTGCCTCATAAGCTTTTGGCTCCAACTCTTTGATAACAACTCTATTATTCATAACTATAAGTGATTGAAATATTTATGATGCAAATATGCACAACAGAATTTCCCTAAAAATTAATATACTTTAAAAAAAATCATCATTTGAGTTGTTACTTTTGGAACAAAAAAGGTTTGCTTATCTTATGAAACACCAGGATTTTTTATTGAATCACATCAGGAAATTTGATTCACTCAGCACGGAAGAGGAGCAGTTACTGATCTCGAAAATGCGATATAAAATACTGGATAAAAGAGATTTTCTATTACAGGAAGGACAAGTCTGCAGCAGTTACTATTTTGTATTATCCGGTTGCCTGCGACTTTATAAAATCGTTGATACAGGCTTTGAGCAAATTTTGCAGTTTGGCATTCCTGGTTGGTGGCTAAGCGATTATCAAAGCTTCGACAGTCAAAAAGTTTCGGAATATTACATCCAGACGGTAGAGAAAACGGAAGTTTTCGTATTGAACAGAAATGACGCGCATGAGTTATTTTATAGTATTCCCGGATTCAACAATTATTTCAGATTGATGATGCAAAAAGCATATACTGCGGCTCTGAAAAAGAGTGAGATTATGCTCTGCGAATCCGCGCAGGACAGATACACACAGTTTACAACTGATTTTCCTGATTTTGTCAGATTAATCCCGCAATATATGCTAGCTTCATTTCTTGGTTTCACGCCCCAGTTTCTAAGTGGATTAAGGGCGAAGAAACGCTGACAATAGTGGGCATTTATGATTTGATATACATGTTACAACAAACATTTTGTGGTAATAAGCCATTGAATTTCCGCCTCCGCAATTTTTGATGACACCAAGTGTGTCTGTTTCTCAAACATCTCTCCGTCCAAAGCAACTTCGTGAACATCCGTAATCCCGATAACATTAAACACTCTCCTTAGATAAGGTGCCTGAAAATTAATATTTTCATTATATCCCCCGCGCTCATATCCTCCTGCGCCCCGCGACAATAATAGAAAAACGGTTTTGTTTTTAAGCAGACCAATGTATGGATCGAGCCGGTTATCCCGATTCAGCGCCCAGGTCTCGTTGATCCGTAAAACCTGGTCGAGGTAAGCTTTCAAAGAGCTTGTAATAGACCAGTTGTGCATGGGTGCGCCCACAACAATGACATCAGCCGCTTTTAATTCCAGGATCAGCTCTGTGCTAAATTCCAATGCTTTCAACTCTTCGGTTGTTCGTTCTAATTCAGGCTTAAATGCTGCTGAAATCCACGTTTCGGTTATATGGGGGATATTGCTGGAAGCCAGGTCTCGAACAGTTATTGAACTTTCAGAATAATGTTTCTTCCAGTCGTCAATAAAAACCTGTGTCATTTTCCTGCTGTGCGATCTGGGGCCGCGAGGGCTCGAATTAATTACAAGTAATGTTTTCATATTCTTTTTTCACAAAATTATGAGCAGCTCTTCGGGGATTTATTCATGTAGATGAAGAAATAAGCGGTTAAAAAAAACGTAAAAGTCCTGATGCAGTATAGTAGAAATGTACAAGAAGCAATCTCTGTTTGAACCTTGCTAAAAATGTCCGGTCGGTGTAAATACCAAGCTATAAGTTTGTAAAACTATTAACAGAGTTGTTAATGAATGATCAAAAGAGGCGATTAAGAAATTGACACTAAGACAATTAAAGCAGCGCACTGTAAACTAATCCTTCTATGTACAATTCCTTCCCATCCAAATTAATAATCACCGAAATATTACAAATAGTTTGCAGGAGTAACTTGCACACAATACATTTGCAGCCCCGAGTTAATTATTCTAATTCTAAATTAAATAAATGAAATATCTTTTATCATTTTCAATCCTTGTGCTTCTTTCGTCCCTTTCTTTTGCACAGACGGGCAGAGTGAAAGGCATTGTGATGGACAACTCAAAAAATACGCTGCCGGGCGTAACGATTCATATCAAAAACACAAGCACTGGTACTCAGACCAATGATATTGGCTTCTTTGAAATAGCTGATATCAAAGATGGTAATTACATTTTGTCGGTATCTTCTCTGGGGTTCAAAACCAAAGAATTGCCTTTTACCATTTCAGAAAACGAGGTCGATCTTAAAACGATAACACTGTACGAGGGTGATGAAATCTTGCGTGAAGTCGTTATTGAAGGAGAAAGAGATAATAAATTCTCCCGAAATAAAACTGCCTATGTTTCTAAATTGCCGTTAAAGGACTTTGAAAACACGCAGGTTTACAGCACAGTGACAGATTACCTTTTAAAAACTCAGATCGTTACAAATTTTGATGATGCTCTGAAAAATGCAACGGGAGTAGAAAATCTTTGGACATCCACAGGTCGTGGAGGCGATGGAGCCGGGTATTTCTCGCTACGCGGATTCTCCGTTCAGCCGAAGTTAGTGAATGGTCTGCCAGGGCTTACCAACGGAACTATCAACCCGGCCAACATCGAACGGATCGAAGTTTTAAAAGGCCCTTCTGCAACATTGTTCGGAAATGCAGTGAGCTCTTACGGCGGGCTTATCAATGTAGTAACTAAAAAACCATACATTGGAACTGGTGGAGAACTTTCATTCACAACAGGTTCTTTTGGATTGAATCAGATCACAGGTGATTTCAATACCGCGTTAAACAAAGAAAAAAACTTGTATTTCAGACTAAACACGTCCTACGCAACTGAGCGCAGTTTCCAGGATGCTGGTTTTAGAAAATCGTTTTTTGTTGCGCCGTCACTTTCTTACAGAGTGAACAACAAATTATCATTTTCTTTCTATGGAGAAATAACGCAGGCTGAGCAGACAAATCCGATGTTTTTGTTCCTGAACAGAAGCGCTCCCCAGCATTCAAAAAACATCAAAGACCTGGGATACAACTATAAACTTTCATTCACAAGTAATGATTTAACATTGCAAAACCCGACTCAGAACTACCGCGTTGAAATGGATTACAACCTCTCAGATACGTGGCAGTCGCAAACGCTTATCTCTAAAAGCGCAACCTCAACGAAAGGATATTACACCTATCTGTTCGATTTTGGAATTTTAGAAAACGACACATTTTCCCGATTTTTAAATAAGCAGAACGAATACACGGGGACTTCGGATATCCAACAAAACTTTATCGGCGACTTCAAGCTGGGAAAATTGAGAAACAGAGTTGTTTTGGGCCTTGACTATTTCTCGGCTATTTCCACCAGCAACGGTACCGGCTATGCTTTTTACGGAAATGTAACACCCCAGGGCGGTGCCAATGGTGATGACCCGTTTACTGCGGACGTGGTTGAAACGACGGCTTATCCGCTTTCTACCGCAGGTGTGGATGCGGTGCTGGCTTCACAACCTGTATCGAATTCTAAATCGAAATATAATATTTACAGTGCATATGCTTCTGATGTACTGAACATTACCAATAATTTATCTGTAATGGTCGGTCTCCGTCTTGATCATTTCGATAACCAGGGAAGTGTTGCAACTTCGGATGATGACTACAATCAGACAACCTTGTCGCCGAAATTCGGAATTTTGTTCCAGCCAGTTGCAGACAAAATATCTGTTTTTGCCAATTACCAAAACGGATTTACCAACGTAGCGCCTGCACTCGTTGGAAACCCGGCGGACGGTCCGCAGACGTTTAAAAGCTTCCGTCCCGAGCAGGCAAACCAGATCGAATTTGGTATCAAAACCAACATCATCAAAAATAAACTGAACGCGACAATCAGTTATTATGACATTCAAGTTAAAGATCAGGTAATTACTGATCCATCTTCGCCTTTCAATAAGATACAGGGGGGTGAGGTATACAGCAAAGGTTTTGAAATTGAACTAAACGCAAATCCGGTTAATGGATTAAACATCAGAGCCGGATTCAGTAACAATGACAGCAAGGTTACCAAGTCAGACAACAACGAAATCCTTAATACAAGACCTCTTGAGGCAGGCTCAAAAACGCTTTACAATGTATGGGCAAATTATGAAATACCGGCTGGAAAATTAAAAGGATTTGGTATCGGCGCCGGATGCAATGGAGCAAGCGAGCGCTTCGCCATCAATTATGCATCAACGGGCGAATTCATTTTACCTGCTTACACTATCGCCAACGCGTCATTATTTTATCAGGCCGACAGCTATCGTATTGGCCTCAAGCTGAACAATGCTTTTGACAAAGAATATTACAAGGGCTGGTCTACTATCGCTCCTCAGACACCTCGGGCTTTATTAGCGAACTTCACCTATACGTTCTAAAAAAACTATTTTCGGATAAATTCACAATCCAAAACGCCGGAAGATTAACGCTTCCGGCGTTTTGATTTTCCTCAGATTTCGAATCACTCCCAGAGTGATTTTGCAAAATAAATTTCCAGTTTTTTGACTTCGATAGTATTGCCCCAGAAATTCACGGATTTGTTCAACAATCTTCCTCCATTTTTTGCAGTTTTCAATGTCAGTTCTATTGGCAGCAATTTCATTCCGATGAGTGGCATTCCCTGATACTGAATCCTCCCCCATCCTGGTTGATTCCTGCAGCCCTCCGCCTAAAATGTCATCTTACTTAGTGGTAGTGATTTTACTTTTAGTTATGATTAATATTAAACAAACTTCCAGAAAGCCACGGTTTAATACAGATGATATGTATGCTTTAAAATTAATTTTATTGTTCGTGTTCCTCTGCAGCCTGTCCGCTCAGGCGCAGCAGCCTCAGGCCGATCCGGATACGACGCCGGAACGGACAGTGTATACAGTCACGGAAGTGCAGCCGCGTTTTCGAGGAGAGTCCGGAAATCTCCAGGAATATATTAGAAAAAATTTAAGGTATCCAAAAGAAGCTTTAAAAGAAGAAATTCAACGTCGGGTATTTGTCACGTTCATCATAACGGAAAGAGGAAAAATTGAAGACGTGCATGTTTTAAGACCAGAAGTGCCAGAATTCGATGAAGAAGCAGTCCGATTGGTTAGTAACATGCCCGGCTGGATTCCCGGGAAGGTAAAAGGGAAATCAGTAGCGTGCCGCTACAATCTGGCTGTTCATTTCAGCAGAAATTAAAGCACCAGTTAGGTCAGATCCTGAATTATGGCAGTTCCTGCATCTTTCCTGATCAAAGCGATAATCTGTTCTCTTGGCGACTCCGAAGTGTAATTCTCACTTTTCGCAACAGTTTCCTGAATGTCGTTTTTTATGATAAACGTGAAGCTCAGATAACTGTCCTGCCGCTCAAAAACCTCTTCGCCCGCCACGTGTTTTTGCACAAAAAGTATCCCGTCAAGGCATTTTTGCTTAGAAGAAAACCCTTCACAAGAAAGTATAAGTTGTGACGTGCCGGTAGCTTTCAATAAATAGTGGTATTGATTTTTAGTGCTGCTTTTAAAAACCTGAAAAATTGCCATTAGAAAAAATACGTGAGAGAAATAGCCAATAACCATATTAAAATGGTCGAATCAAAACGTTTCGACCTTGCCTAGGAATAATATTTTCCCTCCTTGCTCACACAGAATTCTTTCCCGACAATATCTCTCACAAACTTTTGAGGCGTTGTCCCCAGATAATGATGAAAATCTTTGATCAAATGGCTCTGATCATGGTAGCCAAACGTTTCGATCAGGCTATACCAATCAACCTGCTCATTTTCCGTTTGCAAAATTTGATGGATAACTTTTTTAAAACGAATAAAACGTAAAAGCTCCTTGGGAGAATAACCAAGATATTTTTTGAACCTTAACTGTATTGTTCTCTCCGACAGATCAGAGTCCATTGCAATCGCGCGTACTGGCTGCACCGACTCTTGTTGAAAATAGCCAATTCCATTTAGTAATGGCATACTTCCCTCCTCCGCACGCTGGATGAAAGATAATCCATATGCTTTTAATAAATCTACTTTTTGTTCCAAATCTTTCAGCTTGCTAAGTTCCTGCCATAACGCTTCAAACCCTGAAATACCCAAAAGCTCATCCGGATCAATCACAGTTTCTCCGCTTAGACTATCAACTGGTAATTGAAACAGACGATAAAAACCGTCTGCGGTAAATACAACTGCAATCAGGCTTGTGTTCGGTAAAATTTCATAATTGAGCATCTTACGAAGTGGGCCGACCACAGCCATTTTTTCCATTTTCAGATCCTGGAATTCATCATCAGCAAAAGAAACACGCACAGGTTTTCCGAAATTAAAGACCAGCATCATTTCCAGGTTTGGCGATAAATGCTGAACGATGGCGTTGAAATTTTCAGACGTCCTGATGCAATACAAATGTTTCACCACATCATTTAGCGGCTCGCCAATATTAATATGTAATCCGGTCGAATCCATTTTGCTGGCCTGTTTTCTTTTAAAGTAAAGCTACAAAGAAGTCATGTATATAAGCAGGTTAAAAGCGAACCGGCACTTTCGTTTTCTTACAATTTCTGGATAGCTGCCTCAGGTACTTTTGCAATAGAAATTATTCTTTCAATAAACCATTTTTATCATGTCAAATAGACAATCACCAAAAATTCTTATTACCGGTGCTACTGGAAATATAGGAAAGGAACTGACTAAACTTTTGTCAGAAAAAGGGATAAGTTTTCGGGCGATGGTACGCTCACCCGAACAGGCAGAGGAACTGGCCAGCCTGCCTGGATCTGAACTTGTGGAAGGAGACTTTAATAACCACGATTCATTAAGAAATGCGCTTCAAGGAGTCGAAAAAGCATTCTTGCTTACCAATTCGTCAGAACTTGCTGAACGGCAACAATGCTCTTTTGTCGAGGTAGGGTCTCAAAGCGGATTAAAACACATCGTCAAACTTTCACAATGGGCAGCAGATGCGGATTCGCCGGTACGATTTCTACGATATCATGCGGTCGTTGAAAACCTAATAAAAAAGTCGGGCATAGCCTATACCTTTTTAAGACCGAATTTATTTATGCAGGGACTGCTGGGATTTCGGCAAACGATCGTTGAAAAAGGAAAGTTTTTTGGGGCTGTTGGCGATTCGAAAATCAGCTTGATTGACATCAGGGACATTGCCGCGGTTGCCGCGCAAACGTTGACTACGCCGGGGCACGAAGGAAAAATCTACAATCTTACCGGCCCGGAATCGTTGACGCACACAGAAGTCGCTCACAAGCTCTCAATCGCAACAGGCAGGCCTATTCAATTTATTGATATCACACCGATGATGTTGCATGACACCTTGCTTCAGGCTGGCTTCCCGGGATGGCAGGCAGAGGGGTTGGTCGAGGATTACGCGCATTATAAAGCGGGTGAAGCATCAGAAATTAAATCGGGTCTAAGAGAGATAATTGGAAGAGAGCCGATTGCTTTTGACAAGTTTGCAAATGATTATGCTGCGCTTTTTTCGGCTTGATTATAAAAGAAGTTACAAAAGCTCCGTTGAGAAAAACTGTTCATAAGACTCTTCATTATTTACAATATTTCGTTGGCGGAAAACTAATTGTTAGCCTGAACTTTGTTACTCAACCCGTCATTTGTTTGCAATACCTGATCATGGCGGTACGCGGAATTATATGACGACATTTCCTAAGTTGCCGTAAAAAGAGAAGACCTGCTGTGAAATCATAGCAGGTCTTATGTATTACACTCAACGTTTTTATATTACCAACCCGAAGCCGGGAAAGAGAATTGTGTAAATAAATACAGAATTGTATATAAGAACGCCACAAATTTACAAAGGTTACTTTTTAAATCATATAGAATGTTTTTGATATTTTTGTAGAATGTTTTCTATTTTTTAGTAAAACAAGTACAAAAACTCTCATTATAATTCAAATTTAGCAGAATGGAGGGGTGAATAGATTGATCCTACTTGAAGAATAGGCAATTTATCTCCGGCTGATACTACTTTCCGCTCCGGTAACCGTAATCAATTTTATCAATGTCAAAATCGTCTTGGGTAATCAAGGAATACGTTTTCAGCCGCAACAGCCCAAAGCGAGAATTTGTACATCATCAGCCATCTTATAGACATTTCTTTTTGGATACTGTTATCAGATATTTGTATGGAAAAAAAATTCTGGCACCCTAGCATCATATACCGACATGGCTACGACAAAATGGATTGCGGATCCGGATCGCAGTGAGGTACTGTTCAATACAACACATTTACTTCTTCAAAACATTACCGGCTATTTCCGAAAAATCAAACTCGAAGTAGCCACGGAGGAGGATGACTTCACAAAATTTTACGGCATCGTCTTTACAGCAAAAATTGATTCGCTGGACACTTCTGATAAGGAACGTGACGCATATTTAAAATCAGCCGGATTCTTTGATTCATCTAAATATCCAGTATTGAAATTTGTAGGCAAAAAATATCTCAACTCGTTCGATGAAGATAAATTGATCGGAAATCTTACCATAAAAAACATCACGAGGCCGATTGAGCTACTTGTTGAATTTAGCGGAAAAACAATTGAACCCGACGGGTTGACGAAAGTTGGTTTTTCCGTACATGGCGAAATTAACAGGAAAGACTTTGACCTGACCGCGACCACCATGGCAGATTTAGGGAGTTTGCTGATCGGAGAAGAAGTCAGTTTTAACGCCGAGATCCAGTTGATGAAATTAGTTGAAGAGCCGGTTTTAAAGAGTACATGAAATATACATTATGAACCTTTGTTTGTCAATTGCCAGAAATAAAGTATTGATCTAAATTTGTTTACTTTATTACAAATAACTGAAATACAAATAGATAAACCACAAACGAAACCTTATTAAAGCCGAAAACATTTACCATTATCACCGCGAGCGTTGGAATTATTCTTATCAGAAAGCAGCGCAAAAGAACACCAGCAGAAAAACCATCACGATTCGAATACAGAAATTCAGGATTTAACCCCTCTCAAAATAAGTTGGCAGACCGTTATTTCTGATACCGTACATTTAAAAGAAAGTGTAAACCTCTTCTTATCAAAAAGACAGAAAGCTCCTTGCTGGTGGGAGTCTGACTGGATGACGTGGCGGCTGGTGCCGATATGTACGAAGTCGGATGCAAAATTGAGCAGACAAAGTTCAATGCATTGGATTTTATCGCGTCAGCCGCGCGCATCAAATGTGGCGATAGCAGAATAGTTATATAGCTGACAATAACATTGTCTCTTAAATTTCACCGAATGCAGACACGTTACAAACTTCCGATATTGGTTTTGTGGATCATTTTTATGCAGGCAAATCTGACGTTCGCTCAGACGACAACCATTCGTGGTGTGATCTCCGATTCTGCCTCAAAAGAAACTTTGCCTTACGCCAGTGTAGTCGTACCAGGAACTTCGTTCGGAGCTCTGGCTGACGACGACGGAAAATTTACAATTCAGATCCAGGGAAATTATAACAAAATTCAGGTTCAATATATTGGCTACAACACGATTACCAGAACTTTTATGCCAGGAAGAGAACAGGTTATCAACCTACGCCTGAATGTAAATACCTCTTTGTTAAAGGAGGTTGTTGTGAGAGGCAAAGGCCGCTATCGAAACAGGAATAATCCGGCGGTTGAGCTCATCCAGAATGTGATCGATCACAAAAAGGAAAATCAGCCGGAAGCCAACGACTTTGTTGAATATGAGCAATATGAGAAAATTTCATTCGCGCTCAGTAACCTTTCAAATAAGTTCAAAGACAAGCGCATTTTCAGGAATTACCAGTTTCTTTTTCAGCAACAGGACTCTGCTTCCATAGGCGGTAAAAATATTCTTCCGGCATATTTGGAGGAAAAAATTTCCCAGGTTTATTACCGTAAGGATCCCACAAAAAAGAAACAGGTTATCCTGGCAGATCAACGAGCGGAATATGATTCGAGATTTATTGACAACGACGGATTGAGCACTTATTTCAACAGACTTTACGAAGACATAAATATTTATGACAATAACATTTCTGTCGTCACCAATCTTCTTCTAAGTCCGATCGCGAATAATTCACCGACTTTTTACAAATTTTTCATCCGTGACACGGTTAAAACAGAACAACCGTGGCTTGTTGAATTAAATTTTATTCCCAGAAACAAAACAGACCTGCTTTTTGAGGGAAAAATGTTTATTACACTAGACGGTCATTACAGCGTGCATTGCGCATACCTGACTGTAAATAAAGATATTAATCTCAATTTCATGCGGGATCTGGAGGCAAAACTTGAATATGAGAAAAGTGCAGACGGGCGTTACCGGCCTATGAAAAAAACCTTGGCTATGGAGTTTGCTTTGGGAGAAAAGGGTGGCGGTTTGTACGGACAGCGGATGGTAACCTATAAAAATTATGCAATTAACCAGTCGATTCCCGACAGCATTTTCAAAGGCCCGGCAGAAGTGATTGGTTACGATCTTGAAGTAAAACCTACGTCGGAATATTGGCAGGCCGCGAGGCATGTTCCGCTGGAAAAAACGGAAATAGCAATTTACAAAAATGTAGATACGCTACAGACGATCAAGTCATTTCAGCGAACCATGGACATTATCACACTGCTTTTTGCCGGATACAAAAATTTTGGCGCGGTCGAAATGGGTCCGGTCAACACATTTTACAGCTTCAACCCAGTGGAGGGTTTGCGGTTGAGATTTGGGGGGAGAACAACGCCGGAGTTCAGCAAACGGGTCTATTTTGAATCCTATGCAGCATACGGTTTCAAAGATCAGAAATGGAAATATTTTTTGAGCGGGACTTATTCACTGAACAATAAATCAGTATATCATTTTCCGCTTCACTACCTGCGTGTCAGCTATCAGCGCGATACGAAAATTCCAGGCCAGGAGTTACAGTTTGTTCAGGAAGATAATTTTCTCCTCTCTTTTAAACGTGGAAATAATGACCGGTGGCTGTATAATGATATTTACAAGCTGGAATATGTCAGGGAATTCAGAAATAAAATGTCATATAAAATAGGCTTTACACAATGGCGGCAAACACCTGCCGGAGCATTAGAATATCAGTACCTTGATGTTGAGAACGACGCGTTGATCAATGTGCCGGAACTGAATAACACGGAGGTAAACGTCGAACTCAGATATGCTCCAAAAGAGCAATATTATCAGGGAAAACTTTACAGAATCCCGATCCCGAATAAGTATCCGATTTTTACCATGCGATACAACACCGGAATTTCCGGTTTCCTGAAAGGAGAATATAATTACCACAACCTGACAGGAAATGTCAACAAACGAATTTTTCTTTCACAGTTTGGATATACAGACGTGACACTCGAAGGCGGTTACATTTTTGGCAATCAGATCCCCTTTCCGTTGCTTTCGATTCATCGCGCTAACCAGACTTATGCATATCAGCTCGGGTCATATAACCTGATGAATTTTCTTGAATTTGTCAGCGATCATTACGCAAGTCTGAATGTCGAATATTATTTTAACGGATTTATTTTCAATAAAATACCGCTGTTAAAACGACTGAAATTAAGGGAAGTTTTCAGCTTCCGGGGGCTTGTGGGAGACGTTCGTGATGAAAATAATCCAGTTAAAAATCCATCCTTGTATCGTTTTCCAACAAATGAAGATGGGACACTGGCCACCTACACTTTGCGAAAAGAGCCGTACATCGAAGGAAGTGTCGGGATCGCCAACATTTTCAAATTGCTTAGAGTTGATCTTGTGAAACGTTTAAATTACCTGGATCATCCGAATGTTTCGGAATGGGGAATCAGGGCAAGGGTAAAATTTGATTTTTAAAGAATAAACACCGCTTATAACCTCCAAAACTGTTTATCTCCTTGACAAAGATTTGGGGTTATTTGATCATAGAAGGTCGGGAAAAGCAAAGGACTGCATTTCCTTAATCAGACAAGGCGGATTGAATTTTGATTGTCCCTCGAAGAAGTTTACCAGCAAGGTGAAACGATTCAGCTTTGGAGCCTTCTATAAAACGGTGTCATTTATTTACTTTCATATACAACCGATATGAAAAAGCATTTCATCTT
Organism: Dyadobacter koreensis; assembly: GCF_900108855.1. Classification (GTDB taxonomy): domain Bacteria; phylum Bacteroidota; class Bacteroidia; order Cytophagales; family Spirosomataceae; genus Dyadobacter; species Dyadobacter koreensis. The sequence continues at coordinate 185,670 of NZ_FNXY01000006.1, read as the reverse complement.
CATTCTGCTTTTGCTTGTAACTTCGGAAGTTATATGCTCAGCCGCTCAGGAGCAGTTTTCTCCGGATACAATGCCTGTACCGAACATCCCCAATCTACTTTTTTATATTCAGCGCGACCCGAATTCCAACACGATTTGCTATCAACTGAACATTGACAAAGAAGGCAAGCTTGATACCAAAAATCCGGTACATGCTTTCTGGATCCGATATCCTGAAGGTGGAACGATAAAAGAGCTGAATTTTATCCAGAACAAATTTGCGTATGGATTAAAAGTTACACCTATCGGTGACGGAGCATTTGAGTTGAAATCAGTCGCATACACACGGTCACCGCTGTATTTACGAAGAGATAACCGCAACCGTTACCGCGTTTATATTCATGTAAATCAGAAAGAACATGTTTTGAAGAGAATTTTTGTTCATATCGACGGAGGTTCAAAACTGGCTCCAAATGTGGTATACATCGAACTGAAAGTCGTCGATCCCGACACAGGAAAAGTGGTTATCGAAAGGATTGATAAACCATCTCCTACCGGTTAAAATGTGCAGTTATTTATACAGCGCAAACCATTATCAATCCATTTTTCACGGTGATGCTATCAGACAACTTTTTAATATCCAATTAGTTAATAAAAATATCGAAACATACTAAACACTAAGATATGACCATCGGAATTATCGGAGCCGGAAAGATGGCAAGAGCTTTCGCCCGGCAACTTGTCAACACTGGCTACAATGTAATAATGTGTAACAGCAGAGGCCCTCACTCGCTGAGTTCCGTAGTTACAGACCTGGGTTCGAACGTGAGGGCCGCCACGACCGAGGAAGTTGCGAAAGCAAAAATTGTGATGCTCGCCGTCCATTGGGACCAGCTTCCAAAAGCACTTGCAAATCTTCCTCCCTGGGAAGGCCGAATTGTCATAGATGCTACAAATCCGAATTTCAGTCTCGAAAATGCTGCCCACGCCATTGAAGTTGGTGAACGTACGTCCAGTGAACGCGTCGCTGAACTCGTCCCCGGAGCGCGTCTTGTCAAAGCATTTAACACATTGTATTACAAAATATTGGAAAAATATCCCGAACATGAACATGGAAAAAGAGTGGTTTTCTTGTCGGGCGATGACCAGTATGCCAAAAAAGAATTTTCCGAGGTTGTCAGGCGAATCGGTTTCGCGCCGGTAGATCTTGGAAACCTTGCCAGCGGCGGTAGAATGCAGCAATTCGGTGGACCTTTGGGCAGTTTGAATTTGTTACACTTGCAGCACGCAATATAGTCTGTACCTAATTTTACACATACTTATTTCATCTTAAAACAATTCAAATTATGTAACAGCTTTAACCCTCCGACCATGAAAAAATATCTGCTACCTGTTCTTTTTTCATTTCTGTTAAGCCTCATAAATTCAGTTTTAACTAATGCACAATCTTCGCGTCCCGACCGAATTTTCAGATTTTATGAGGACAATGATTTCCTGAACTTCCGTGGTGCCGGTACCGACAAAGCGTACACAAACGGAGTTAGGCTGGATATCTTTTATGAGCGAAAAAAGCCTTCCAAATTCCCGATCGATCGTTTTTTTCCAAAAGCCGGAAAACACAGTACTGACACTTACGGTTGGTCGGTAATGCAGATGATGGTAACGCCAAATAATCTTACCATTCCAGATTTTCAGGCAAACGACTATCCTTATTCGGGAGCGTTATTTGTGACACACTCGCTCGCTTCTTACAACAGGGAAAAAAAATATAACTTCCAGACAGAAATTCTCGCTGGTGTTCGCGGCCCTGCTTCTTTTGCACGTCAAACTCAGGTCTGGATCCATCAAATGATCGGGGACGAAATACCGATGGGCTGGAAAAATCAATGTAATACAAAGGCTCTGGTCAATTTAAATTTCGCGGCGGAGAAACAATTGCTGGCGGCAGGGCATTATATGGAGGTAATTGGAGGCGCACAGATTTCCGCCGGTACGTTAACAAATTCCCTTTCTATTTATCCGCTTTTTAGAATTGGATATATGTCTTCTTATTTTGATGGATTTTTCAGTCAGTTCAGTAATTTTGCAATCCGCAGGAAAATTCAATTCTATTTTTTTGTCAGACCCCAAATTACCATGCTTGCCTCAAATGCCTTGATGCATGGAGAAATTGAGAACAACGCACAGCTTTCAAACGAAAAAAAGTCGCCTTATACTGCGGATATCAACCATGTCATGGGAAATGTTGACTTCGGCCTTGTACTCGCATCAGGTGCGCTGGGAATATCCTACACACAAAAACCAACGACTGCATATGCCAAAGGTTTATATGGTCATAATGTCGGAAACATTTCACTTTATTTCAGCTGGTAAATTCAATGTGTTTTAAACAAAAAACATTTTTTTTCACCTGACCAAACAAAAACGTATATCCTTTTTCGATAGTATATTGAATATAACTATCAGTTACAAAAATATCGAATCCGCTATCTGTTTCGGCATATTTTTATTATAAAATTATTTAAAATTGAATTATATAAAGAAAAATAATCTTTTTTTAAGATTACTCTTCACATTTGGAACGATCATTCAACAATATCGATTATGTATTAAATCCGATCTTAAATGTATTTTCAAGGATTTGTTTTACAACAAAAACAAGAGGACCGAAAGACTAGATTTTCCGAATAAATTATCAGTGTAACAGTACCATTTGAAAGGACATGTATCTGGCTAAATCAAATACCGACTCAAATTCCCTGAAAGGAGCGCTTGAAATCAAAAACAATGATTTTCGGCCTGCTGTCATGGAATCTACGTTGTCGTTTAAGCCATTCGTTGCCCATTTGAAAAACATGCTCAAAGACGAACCAGCAGTAAAATCTGAATTTTACCGGTTCGTAATTGAAAAGTTTGAAAATGAAATGAAAGGTAACGGATCGGCAGTTTTAGCCAAAGATCACGTTCGATACAAAGAGCTGATGGAACTTGTTTACATGATCCTGACGCCATTGGCGACAAATGAAAAGGAAAATTTTTGGGCGCTGAGCACTCCTATTCCTGATAAAATATTTTTCAGCACTGACGGTTTCTATCATTTTCTGGCTCAACAGAGTACTGATGGTCAGACAGTCAATTTGAGCCCGGTCCAGCATTTTAAAGCGCAGCAGATCCAGTTTATGTACCGGCTGATCCTCGAAAGAATTTATAATATTCCATCGCTTGTCAAGAATGAGATATTATTTGAGTATACCGATGCCGTAACCAATCTTCCTAAATTTTATAATATCAATACGGATACAAGGTTTATCGACATTCAGCTGCAGGGAAAATTGCCGGCGCTGGATTATCAAGCGATCGAGCCTTATCTGCAGGGGGGCGCTGATACTACAATTCTGGAAAGTATTCTTCCGCTAAACCGTTTTCGCTTCGAAGGTTTTTCTGTTATCACATTGCAGGATGTAACGATCCAACGTGCTACAGATATTATCAAAGAAGCCTTGGTGAACCACAATTATGAAACGGAATCCAACGATTCGATCATCCAGGCGCTGAAAACTTTGGCTGGGGACGACCGTGTTGATTTTGGTCTGATTCCTTCCTATCAAATTAACGGAAAATATGTTTTTGCCAACGCGGAATGTTCGCAAAGTATGATCATTGAGGCTGCGAAAAAATTCGGTGTTACTGAGGAATTATTTAATCAGCTGGTTAATAAATATTATACAAATCCTCAGACTGCTGTTTTTAATAACATAACGGATCAGCAGGTTTCCGAGCAACCTTTACTTAATATTTTGAGATCCGAAGGCATTTCCTCTTTCGCGCTTATACCTGTTTTTTACAATAAAAAAGTAGCAGGAATTCTGGAAGTCTTCTCAAAACATGGGATCGCGCTTGACGATGCTTTATTTTCGAGAATTCAAACGGCACTTCCGCTGATTGCTCAGTTGTTGAAATACAGTACGGACGAATTCAACGCAAAAATTGACAACGTTATCCGGGATAAATTCACGCCGTTGCAGCCTTCTGTACAATGGAAATTCAATGAAGCCGCATGGAATTTTCTGGAAACCAGTATCAGTTCGCCAAACGCTGAGATCGAGACCGTTACATTTGAAAAGGTACACCCTTTGTATGGAGCGATTGACGTCAGAAATTCCACTTTCGAGAGAAATCGTGCTGTCCGGGAAGATATCAAAAATCAATTGTCATTTCTTGGAAACACTTTTCATTCAATCAAAAAAGTGATCGAACTTGAAACAACAGAGACGTTTGTATGTGCCTGTGACCGTTGGGCAACTGAAATAAACGGATACCTTTCCTCCGAAGATGAATTGGCACTCAACCGCTTTCTGGATGCTGAAGTTAACCCTTTTTTGTTGCAGATCAGGGAACAATATCCGATGACCAAAGATATAGTGGATTCTTATTTTCAGGCACTTTCAGAAACCGACGGTCTGTTTTTTGAGAACCGGCGAAAACTGGAATCTTCATTACAGCTCATCAATGCCTCGGTATCGAATTATATTGATAACGCTCAAAAAGCACTTAAATCCGCTTATCCATTTTATTTTGAAAAATTCAGAACGGATGGAATCGAGTATGACATGTACATCGGGCAGTCGATGGCCCCTGAAAAACCTTTTGATACCCTCTATCTTAAAAATCTGCGTTTGTGGCAACTCACTTCAATGGCTGAAATTACAAGGCTTACTGAAAAACTTCTGCCCCAACTGCAACGTCCGCTGAAAACCACGCAGCTGATATTTATTCATTCAAATCCGATCAATATAAATTTCAGGAATGATGAGAGAAGATTCGACGTGGAAGGCGCTTACAATATCCGTTATGAAATTATCAAAAAACGGATCGACAAGGCGTTTGTGAGGGAAAGTGGCGAGCGCCTGACCCAACCAGGAAAAATTGCACTTGTGTATTTTAATGACAGCGAAGCTCAGGAATATCTTGACTATATCGGGGACCTTCAGCAGATGGGTTTACTGAAAGATGACCTGGAATATCTAGAGCTGGAAGAGCTGCAGGGAGTCGCCGGATTGAAGGCTATCCGGATCGGCGTGAACTATATGTAAGGCTTTTTTTACTCAAAATAACCAACAAAATAATCAAATCGAATTACCTATTCTAACCATAAAAGCACTGATTAGAGCATGATTTGGATGATTTTAAAGTTTTTTTTTAGAAAATCGAATAATTTTTGAACGATCGTTCTAAAATAAACATTATAGTCTTACCACCGCAAAAAAGTCAGAAAACAGTCTTTAAAGTTTTCATCTCTTAATTACAATTAATAACACTTTCATGAGAAATCTAATTTTAGGCTTAGCCATCCTGCTATACGGATGCGCGCAAAAACAGGAGGCACCAACGACTCCGCCACCACCAACGTTGCCGGTAGTTGAAATCACTTCAGGACAGGCTACTACTTACCAAGAATATCCCGCTTCAATCGAAGGAAAAGTAAATGTTGAAATTCGTCCGCAGGTGGATGGATACCTTGATAAAGTTTTTGTTGACGAAGGCGCCTATGTTAAGGCTGGCCAGCCTCTGTTCAAGATCAACGATAACCCATACCGCGAACAACTGAACAATGCAAAAGCTAATTTGAGCGCAGCACAAGCCTCGATCGTCAATACGCAGCTTGAAATTGACAAACTGACACCGCTGGTTGCAAACAAAGTAATCTCTGATTTTCAGTTAAAAGCAGCCAAAGCGGCCAATGCCGTGGCGATTGCAAATGCAGAACAAGCGAAAGCAGTTGTTGGATCTGCACAGATCAATGTTGGGTATACTACGATCAAAGCGCCTGTAAACGGTTTTATTGGCCGCTTGCCCAAGAAAAACGGAAGCCTTGTTTCCCGCGCAGACGTTGAGCCGTTGACACAGCTTTCGGATGTTCAGGAGGTACACGTTTACTTCTCACTTGGCGAGGCTGATTTTATCAAGTTCAAAGCACAGTATGACGGCGCGACGCTGAATGACAAATTAAAAAAGCTGGAACCAATATCGCTCCTGCTAGCCGATCAGACGGTATATCCAAAGCAGGGAAAAGTTGACATGATTGACGGACAGTTTGATAAAAACACCGGAGCGATCACATTACGCGCCACATTCGCTAACGCACAAGGGCTTCTTCGCTCCGGGAATACGGGAAAAGTGCGTCTAAGCCTACAGCATGAGTCGGCAGTTCTCGTGCCTCAATCTGCCACACTGGAATTGCAAGACAAGGTCTTCGTATATACAGTATCGGAAGGTAATAAGGTCAGGAAAATGCCTATCACGATTATTGGAAAAAGCGGTAACAATTACCTTATTAAAGACGGCGTTAAAGCGGGCGACAAAATCGTTTTTGCCGGACTTGATATCCTACAGGAGGGCACTGTAATTACGCCGGAAAAAGCGAAACCGGTGATTGCCCAAAATTAATATAACACCCAAATTGAATCTTTATGTTTAAGAAATTCATAGACAGACCTGTCTTGGCCACGGTTATCTCCGTTCTGCTGGTGATACTCGGGGTGCTCGGACTTACGAACCTGCCCTTGCAGCAGTTCCCGGATATAGCACCGCCGGCAGTTCAGGTTATCGCAAATTACCCCGGCGCAAATGCAGAAACCGTTCTTCGTTCTGTTGCTCCTTCGCTGGAAGAATCTATAAACGGGGTCGAAAACATGAGCTACATGAGCTCAACCGCCAGCAATGACGGATCGTTGGTAATCACCGTTTATTTCAAATTGGGTACTGACCCTGACCAGGCGGCTGTTAACGTTCAAAACCGCGTTTCGCAGGCTACAAGCCAGCTGCCGGCGGAAGTTGTTCAGGCGGGTGTAACAACAGCGAAGCAGCAAAACAGTTTGCTTATGGTTGTTGACCTTTACTCGGAAAACGAAGCCGTGTATGACCAGACGTTTCTTGCGAACTATGCGCAGATCAATATTATTCCGGAAATCAAGCGTATTAAAGGTGTTGGTCAATCGATTATTTTTGGAGGAAATAAGGATTATTCGATGCGTGTCTGGCTGAAACCAAGTCAGCTCGCTACTTATAATCTGACTCCAAATGAGGTGATTGCCGCAATTCGGGATAAAAACCTGGAAGCTGCGCCGGGAAAATTCGGAGAAAACAGCCAGGAATCTTTTGAATATGTGATCAAGTATAAAGGAAAGCTGAACAAACCAGAAGAATATGAAAATATCATCATCCGCTCGAATGCAGATGGTTCAATTTTAAGACTTAAAGATGTCGCAAAAGTTGAGTTCGGTTCGTATACTTATGGAAACTTCACCCGGGTAAACGGCAAGCAAGGCGTAAATATAGCCACCATGCAGCTTGCCGGATCCAACGCGAACGAAATTCAGATCGCTATCCAGGATCTGATGAAAAAGGCGGAAAAAGATTTTCCGAAAGGAATGAAATACCTGATACTATATAATACCAAAGATTCTCTGGATCAATCGATTGAGCAGGTGCAGCATACTTTGCTGGAAGCGTTCATCCTCGTTTTCATTGTGGTTTATATTTTCCTTCAGGATTTCCGTTCAACCCTTATCCCTGCAATTGCGGTGCCGGTTGCCATTTTAGGAACATTCTTTTTCATGTCCCTTTTCGGCTTCTCAATCAACCTGCTTACCCTTTTCGCTTTGGTATTAGCCATAGGAATTGTAGTCGATGACGCCATTGTCGTCGTCGAGGCGGTTCATTTAAAAATGGAGAAAAAAGGATTGCCACCCAAGGCAGCCACAGTCTCCGCAATGAGTGAAATTACAGGTGCAATTATTTCGATCACGCTGATCATGTCTGCTGTGTTTCTTCCTGTTGGTTTCCTTGAAGGTTCAACCGGAGTTTTTTATCGCCAGTTTGCCTTTACATTAGCCATCGCGATTGTGATCTCTGCCGTTAACGCTTTGACTTTAAGCCCTGCATTGTGTGCAATTTTCTTGAAAGAACACAAACATCATGAAAACGGCGTCTATGTTAAAAAGAGCTTCAAAGAGAAATTCTTTATGGGTTTCAACGCCTCATTCGACAAACTTACCAACCGTTACGTAAGCAGTCTTCGCTTCCTGATCCATTACAGATGGTTAAGTCTTGCCGCCTTGGCGTTGGTGACAATTGCAACCGGCTTTATGGTTTCAAAAACAAAAACAGGATTTATACCTTCTGAAGATCAAGGATTCATAGCAATTTCATTATCTATGCCTGTTGGTGCTTCGCTGGAACGTACTACTGAAGTTGTTCACAAAGCAGAAACTATCCTTGGGTCGATGGAGTCGAAACAAACGTTGATGGGACTTTCAGGATTTAATATTCTTACGCAGTCTTCAAGTCCGTCGTCAGCCGTTGCATTCGTATTGCTAAAACCTGCGAAGGACCGTGGTGCCGTGAAAGACATCAACGGAATTATGAATGAAGTCCGTCAAAAACTGGGTGCGATAAAAGGAGCAAATTTCTTTGTCTTTACCTTCCCTACCGTTCCTGGATTCAGTAATGTGGACGGCCTCGACTTTGTTTTACAAGATAGAAACGGGGGAACACTAGATAAATTCAGTGGCGTAGCAAACGGCTTTATCGGTGAATTGATGAAACGCCCTGAAATTGCAGTTGCCTTTACAGCTTTCCGGGCAGATTATCCTCAGCTTGAGATGGAAGTTGATGAAGTAAAGGCAGAGCAGTTGAGTGTCAATGTGAAAGACATTTTGCAAACGATGCAAGCATATTTCGGTAGTGCACAAGCCTCTGACTTCAACCGTTTTGGAAAGTATTACCGTGTCATGGTCCAGGCGAATATAGCTGACCGTACCGATCCGGCCTCTATGGATGGAGTACTTGTTAAAAACCGTTTGGGCCAAATGGTTCCGATTAATACACTTGTCAAAATGAAACGAGTTTATGGACCTGAAAATGCTTCCCGCTACAACCTTTTTAACTCGATCGGTATTAATGCGATAGCTAAACCTGGATTCAGTTCGGGAGATGCGATCAAAGCTGTGGAAGAAGTGGCTGCGAAAAATTTACCAAACGGATTCAAGTATGAATTTTCAGGTATGACCAAAGAGGAAATCTCGTCGGGAGGTCAGTCTGTCGTCGTATTCATGCTATGTCTGGTTTTTGTATACTTCCTACTTTCTGCTCAATACGAAAGTTACATCCTTCCTTTCGCGGTTATTTTATCAATCCCAACCGGAATCTTCGGAGTATTTGCTGCAATCGGTTTGACAGGAATCGAAAACAATATATATGTACAAGTTGCCTTGATCATGCTTATCGGTTTGCTCGCAAAAAATGCGATTTTGATTGTCGAATTTGCAGTCCAGCGGAGAAAAGTCGGCAAGTCACTACTATATGCTTCTCTTGAAGCTGCCAAACTGCGTCTTCGTCCAATCATTATGACGTCGCTGGCTTTTGTTGTAGGGCTTATTCCGATGATGACTGCAACCGGGCCTTCCGCACAGGGTAACCATTCGATCAGTATTGGAGCTGCCGGCGGTATGATCACCGGAGTTGTGCTTGGACTATTTATCATTCCTGTTCTGTTCATCGTCTTCCAATACCTTCAGGAGCTAGTTACAGGAAAGCCAGTTGCTGTTGTGAAAAACGAAGTAGCCGAACTGGCAGAAGCAATTTAAAGAAATACAACATGAAAAAGTACCTTAATATACTCACATTTTTGGTGTTGCTGACAGCGCTGGCTGCATGTAAGATCTCCAAAAATGTGGAAACCCCACAGACTGCATTACCTGAAACTTTCAGGAATGCGGTCGCAACAACGGACACGGCAAGTATTGCTGATCTGCCGCTTGACAGTTTTTTTACCGACGCATCGCTCCAAAAGTTACTTGACAGCGCCATCGCGAAAAACTACGATATGCAAATTGCTCTTAAAAATATCGAGGCTTCACAGCTTTTGTTCAAGCAGACAAAATGGGCTTATTTCCCGGATGCAAGGCTTCAGATCACAGCCGGCTCTAACCGTCCGTCTGATAATAGTTTGAATGGATTAAGTGCGAGTTCTTTTTTAAATACTACGCATATTGAAGATTATACTGTCAGTATGGGTTTATCCTGGGAAGCCGACATATGGGGAAAAATCAAAAACAGAAACGGTCGCGCACTGGCAGAATATCTTCAAACAATTGAGGTAAAAAATGCGATCCGGACCAATTTGGTAGCTATGGTTTCTCAAGGATTTTACAACCTGCTGATGCTGGACGCCCAGCTTGGTATCGCCGAAAAAAACCTTGCTTTAAGTGATAGTACGTTAAGAATTTTTGGATTTCAGTTTGCTTCCGGGCAAGTAACCTCTCTTGCCATCCAGCAAGCAGAAGCTCAAAAACTGACAGCATCAAAACTAATTCCAGAATTGCAGCAGGCAATTATTTTGCAGGAAAATGCGCTGAGTATCCTTGCAGGAGATTTGCCTGGGAGAATGGAAAGAAATCTTAAACTTGATCAGATTTCATTCCCTGAAACATTGGCGACTGGGGTTCCGACATCAATTTTAAACCGCCGTCCAGATATCCGGAGGTCAGAACTTGCCCTGGACGTAGCCAATGCCAACGTAGGTATCGCAAAAGCTAATATGTACCCAGCTCTAACGATCACAGCATCGGGCGGTATCAATTCTTTCAAGGCATCAAACTGGTTTAACATTCCGGCTTCCTTGTTTGGCGCCGCAGCAGGCGGACTTACCCAGCCTTTGTTTCAACGAAATCAGTTAAAAACGCAGTTCGAAGTTTCGAAATTAGAACGTGAAAGAACCGTGATGGAATTCAGACAAACAGTATTATATGCAGTTGGCGAAGTATCTGATGCTCTGGTAAAAATTGAAAAACTGAAAGAACAGCAAACCATCGCCGACACGCGGGTCAGGACGCTGCAGCAAGCGATATCAAATTCGAAAATGCTTTTCCAGAGTGGTATGGCCAATTATCTTGAAGTGATTACCGCGCAGAGCAATGTACTTCAAAGCGAGCTAGAGTTGGTGGCCATCAAGCGTGCGCAACTTGCTGCTAACGTTGACCTTTACCGATCTCTCGGCGGAGGCTGGCGAAATTAAGAGTTGATAATTGTGGTTAAATAATAGTTAAACAGGTCGCAGGAATTATTATCCTGCGGCCTGTTTTTTCATTCAAAACATAAAAATCTCGGTGTTTCTTAGAATGAATTTTGAAACCGTTGTTTCAATTAAAACCAGAAGCCTAGACGTAACATAATCCTTGGAGATTCTTCGGTTTTTTCTTTTGGAAAAAATGCTCCCAGCGATAATGTAGCAATATCAACCGGTGAAAACCAGACTCCGCCCCCATAATCATAATGCCAGTTTTCGGAAGGATATTCTTTTAGCCAGACACGGCCATAATCAAATCCGCCGAAGACGCCGAAAGTGAAAGGCAGTGTCTCGTTATAACTGCTGTTAACTTTAACGCGAAGATCGGTACTGTGCCAAACACTGCTTTTCCCGTAAAATCGTTGCGTACGATAGCCACGTAATCCCTGACTTTCCTGGTTTCCACCCAACGTTGGCATTTGGAAAAATTCAAAACCGGCACCGAAGTTCAGGCCTGTACCAATTTGGGAAGCGATAACGAATCTTTCTTTTTTATCCATACTCTTATAGAAAGCCAGCTGTGCCCGCAATGCCGTAAAATTATTGCTCTCTTTAAGATTCCATGCCCAGCTTAAATCAGTGTGAAACCGGATACCGGAATGCGGCGAAAAGATATTATCAACGTTGTTAAAACTAAATCTGGCCTGTGCACCACCAAAATATTTTGTCTTAAAAATGTCACTTTTATCGAGATCGCCGTCCGTTGTCGTAATATACCGCCCAGCCGTTTCCTGAATTTTTGAAACTTCAAATAATGGTCCGAGCGCCACAAATCCATTCAATCCGATTCGCTTTTTAATAGCCGGATAAATGTGGATCGCTTTCTGTCGAACGCGGTAAAAATTCGGATCATCGACCGGACGCTGGCTGTCGTTTCCCAAACCTGAATAATTGAACGCGTAAGACGGGCCGTGGTAAAATGCGTCAAGATAAAAATCGAATTTTTTAAAGGCATTAATAAAGTCGCCGGTATAGTCGAGTTTTAAGGCTTTTGTCCCGAAAGAAAAACTGCCGCCAATATGCTGAATCGACGCATAAGGCTCCTTTTTAAAACCATAACGTATCATTGTCAAACTTCCGCCAATCAAAAATCCATCGTCCGGATTGTAGCCTATAATCGGAATAGGCATATTAATATTGTAATCGCTGCCTGTCCCGCGACGATCATAAATATTGTAGCGATATAGGCCGGTCCGTTCATCGGCTGTTTCGTTACCTTTCACAACTACATTTTCCGCCAGATCGTCGTAGACAATCGTCTTCTTCGCACCGCTTCTCACGATTGAACTATCCGCAAAGGTATCCTTACCCGTTCCGCCAATGAGCCGAACCTTGATTCCCTTTTTTGAAGAACCTTTTGTTATAAATTCATCATCATTTCCATTGCCGTAAATATTGATGGTCCTGGTGATCTTGTGGTCGAAAGTCCGCTGATAGTCAAGCCGCTTTTCTTCGCCTTTTCTTGATATTTCATAAATGGTCACGCGGGTATGATCATTGTCGATTCTTTCGATTTCAAATCTCTCCCGCTCTTCCGTCCCCAGAATATCAACCGATTTGCTTACAAAAGCGTAATGTTCCCTTGCAATTTTCAGCAGGTTATCCCGTCTGGTTTTGATACTTTTAATGATCCAGGGTGCCGAAAGTTCACGCGCCTTATCGGGCCAACTTGCAAAAGCATTTTCTATAACCTGATCTGTCAGATTTAACTGAATGAATTTTGCCTGCTTTTCCCACTGTTCCCAACTTAGTTCAGTCAGAAACGTACGGTCAAAAAGCCGCGCACTCCAACTCGTCCATTTCATACTTTTTATCTCAGGCTGATATGTCTGAAGTTGCCTTAAAAATGGCATTGTAGTCAGTTTCGCAATGGATGTAAACAAACCGTCATATCTCGAAAAAGCCTGGTCACGATCGCGCGGGATAGGCCGGTATAATGTGATTCCGTCCTCTTGCTTTTTCGAAGACCACGTCCACTGGTCGTCATGCCGGTCCCAGTCGCCAATGATAAAGTCCAGCAACCTGGTACGCAGAGCCCATTCTTCATCCACTTTATATTTCCCGTCTTTCAGAATATTTTCCATCAGATCCGGTGTTCCGACAATCTTGTCTGCTTTCCCGAAAAAGTCATCATTTTTCCATCGTTTCCCATCAGGGCGCTCCTCGAACAGACTCATGCTTCCACCAAAGATCGAATTGAATACACCCAAATCCGGCTGTGATGGCACATAAAACAATTTAGGATTGGTATGGTAAACCTGGATCGCATCAGCCAGCGGAGGAATTGCCAACGGCGCAAATGGGTGCGTCGACAGGAAGTTGTCTTCCGCGATATATTTTGCGGCGGTCATCTTATTAAATGGAAAAGGTAACAGCCGGCTCACATCCTTGGTCATTCCGCGAAGCACATACTCCTTCCCTTCCGAATCACGAAGGCGAAGCGAATTCGTTTGATTTCCCCCGCCCTGTTTGACTGGTGTCAGCCCGCCATGATAAGTTGAAAGGTCAAGTACCGGAAACGGATATTGTTCCTGATAAAGCTCACGGTTATGTGATCCGAAAAAGAAATTATGTCCCTTGTTAACCTTCTTTACAGGATTCGCCAAAATGGATTTCTCTGTCGAATCTTTGTGCTGATTATATTCTGTAAAAGCTGGCTGAACTTCATCTTTCGCTTCGGTTGATCTGCCTTTGATTTTCTTTTGAAAAACCAACTCAGATTTTGTACCATCCTCATTAACTTCCCAAAATTGCACCCACGATTCTCCGTTATCATAAAAAGCCAGTGTAGTGTATCCCAGAGCTGCCGAAGCAAATTGTGAGCCTTTCCCCAATCTTACCGGCGCAGTTCTGGAACCGCTTCCACTGACAATGAATTTCTGAGATTCGCTTTCAATAAATTGCAAGGCATTTTCATGGGCACTTGCGAAAATAAAACTTCCGTTTTTACGAACACCTGCCATCATTCCCGCTTTCATATCTTTGTAAAATGGGTTCGAAATATCCTGTTTCGGTCCGATACTGCTGCGGAACAACGCAGCCAAACTGCCGATAAAAGGTAACGGAATGTATAAATTTTCATGAAGTGTTGTCAACGGAAAAAGATGCTGTTTCACAGTAAAATTTCCGCCATGTTCACCGTAGGTATAAGGAGGATGATGCAAAGCGATCACTAAGTTTTTATTCTTGTATTTCCTGACAAGATTTTCAAAAACAAACTTGAATGTCGCCCGGTTTTTAACATCGCAGCCGTCATTAATGGTTGGTTCTTTATCCCAATCCGTCAGCCACCATTGCGAATCCACGACCAGAACCACAACCTGATCGCTAAGTTCAACAACCTCCGGCCCGGAACAGCCATCATCCGGAATAAAATAATTCTCAAACTCATCCATTTCCGTTTTTCCCCGGCGGCTGTTCAGATAATTTTCAATATAATTTTCTTCACGTTTCAACCCTTTCAGGCCCCAGCCTTTCCAGTCGCGGTTTCCAGGCAAAAATATTGGCCGTCCTTTGTAGTTATCCAGCGTCTGCAATTCCGAATTGATCCGATACTCAGCTTTCTTTCGTTCTACCGAATCTTCCTTCGGCGGCATTCCTTTTTCATAGATATTATCTCCAAGAAACAAGATTGAACTGTTGGAAGATTCTGTCGGCAACTTCGTTTTAAGGTATTTCAAAACCGGCGACTGTGAAGTTGGCGAATCATCGCCAGCATTGCCCACAAGATACATGGTATGCGTCAATATCAATCCCGGACCCGGATTTTGATTTTTCCAGTCAGCCGTCTCTTTTACGTATTGATTTTTTTTATAAGAAGCGCAGGAAGAAGCCAATACAAGGCCGAAAATCCCGAATAAAGAAAGTAGTTTTATTTTCATTGCGACGATTTAAAAACACGTTGTGATCATAAATTGCAAACTCAACAGCATATAAAATCCATGAACTCCCATTTAAGAAAAAGAGCAAGTGGAATAAATAATACGGTACTGAAATGTTACTTCGCCAATCTTTTAAATTTTAAGATATTTCCATCCTTTGTATCATCTCCTTCGTTAGAGATATACAGATTCCCCGAATTATCAAAGGCAATCCCCTCAGGCTGGTTGAAGTTATTGCTGCTAAGCGGGTAAGCTAATTTTGGCTTCCAATTTTTGTCAGTCACGACCAAAGTTTTATTCAAACTGGAGAGTATATACCAGTCTCCCGAAACAGGGTTTTTCGCAAGTGCGGATGGCTGAAATCCTCTTTTAACTTTAACGCCTAGTGCTTTTACCTCATCTGTATTCAGTGTAAAACTTCCCGTTTTTTGAACAGTACTTCCAACATTTAATATAAACCCTGAGACTTTTTTCCCGGGATTATCAATGGAACAGGCTTTACACAGAACGTATATTTTACCAGTAGCTTCGTCTCCATACATGCCCTCATATTCTCCTTTCGGCAACAGGTTTTTCCACTCTTTTGTTTTGGTAGTTTCTTCAAACTGAGCTTCCGAAACCGAAAATGTATACAAAACGCCAGTACTTTTTAAGACGACAACCTGTCCTTTCACCAATGTTATATCCTCATAATCACCTTTCCCTGAAAACTTCGTGTGCTTCTGTCTATGATTTTGCCAGGTTAAACGAAAAACTTTACCTTCTTCGTCCTGAACTGCATATACGACATCGTTTTTTCCCTTGTTAAAAGCAATTCCGGAAATTTCTTTCAGGCTCTCCGGCATGTTAAAAGCCTCGGGCCGGGTCAGGTCATACTCTTTCAGAAAATTTGCACTTCCGCCAGTAGTATTACACCCCATTCCCAGAAGAATGAATGAGAAAAAAAGAGCTGAGAATGAAATCTTATGGTGGTTCATATTTCTTCATTAAAAACAGACAACATGGTCTGTTTTATTTAATTTCTGATGATAAAAGTTCATAAATCGCTTCCTGAGATCTCACCTGATCACCATCTTTATTTTGCAGCGAAACATTATGCAGTTCCTTATCGATCAGAACAGCCTGGACATTATCCTGCCATTGAATTGTCAGAAGATTGATCATCTGCCTTCTGATCACATCGTTATAAATAGGAAAACAAACTTCAATTCTTCGGTAAATGTTGCGGTTCATCCAGTCAGCCGAACCCATATAAACTTCGTCTTTACCAGTGTTGTGAAAAAGGAAAATCCGGCCGTGTTCCAGATACCTGTCTACAATTCTTTTGACCGTTATATTTTCGCTCTGCCCGGGAATTCCCGGAACCAGCCGGCAAATACTACGAACGATCAGACTGATTTTCACACCGGCATTTGAAGCATCGTATAGTTTTGTTATCAATACTTCTTCTTCCAGATTATTCATTTTTATTATGATAGAAGCAGGCAGTCCGCGTCTCGCATTTTCAATCTCGCGATCAATCATTTCCAGAAATCGCGTCTGTAAATTGAACTGGGCTACAAGCAAGTGCTGAAACAGGATATGCTGTGTCGCTTTTCCTTTCCGTTTTCTCAAAAAATCAAAAAGCGCTTCCATTTCGGCCAGCATAGGCTGATACGCCGTCAGCAAAATATGATCGGTGTAAAAACGTGCCGTATTTTCATTCAAATTCCCCGTTGCCAAAAGTCCAAGATAAGGAGCGCTCTGGTTCTTCCTTTTCACCAGCGCGATTTTGGCGTGTACCTTCAATAAATTGCCGCTATAAATAATTTTCACGCCAGCAGCCTTCATTTTTTTGGCCCAGCGAATGTTATTTGCTTCATCAAAACGAGCCTTCAATTCAACCAGAACAGAAACTTTTTTCCCATTTTTCGCAGCACTGATCAGCGCGTAACCAATCCTTGAATCACTGGCAACCCGATACATTGTCGTATAGATCCGCTCTACGGAAGTGTCGATCGCGGCTTCGTTAAAAAACCTTATTATAGTATCATATGACTGATAAGGGGCATGGACAATCCGGTCTTCTTTTTCAACTGCCCGAAAAAGCGTTTCCTGCAATTCCGAAGGCCTGATACTTTGCACGGATGGCCACGGCTTGTACGAAAGCGAAGCATTGGAAACCGGAAGCTGCGCCAGATCTTTGAGATTATGATGCTTTCCACCTTCAACAACTGAGGCTTTCTGAAGATTAAAGATCTCGATCATATCCTGTAAATGTCTCAGTGGCATTCCGGGTTCGTAAAGAAATCTGGTGGCAAAACCAAAATCCCTTTTACGCAACTGTTTTTCAATTTTAGCGGCCAGATCTCCGAACTCGTCGCGAAGGTCAAGTTCGGCGTCCCGGGTAATCTTGATATTATATGACCCGACAATAACCGCGGAAGGAAAAAGATGCTGTAAATTCTGCCGGATCACATCTTCAAGAAAAACGATGTAATCTCCGTCCTCCTGCGTTATTTTGTAAAAACGGGGCAAGTTATTTGTTGGAATATTGACCAGATATAATTGTTCGTCGCCCGAGGTATGTTGAACAATAACTGCCTTATAAAGCTGGTTGTTCTCAAGAAAAAAGTCCGTATTCCGCTTGATAAGAACCGGCTGTAAAAAGCCTGCAACCTGCGTAAAAAAGTAATAATCCGTGTGTTCTTTTAGCTTCTCAGGTATCTTATCATTGTAAATGAGTTTGAAACAATACTGTGTCAGGCCGGGCAAAACCGCTTCGTTAAAAATCTGGCCGAATTCTTCCTGCTGACGATCTATAATCTGAACAGCTTTCCGGTAAACAGTCAGGCCGGTTTTCTCCTTATCCATTTTTTTCAACGCCAAAAGAGCAGGCATCCGAACGCGGTAAAACTCATCAAGATTCGAAGAAAAAATCGATAAAAATTTAATTCTCTCATTCAACGGAACAGAATCCTTTCCTGCTTCTTCCAACACCCGTTCGTTGAAAGAGAGCCAGCTAATATCCCGGTCTGCGAAAAAATAAGCACTCATCAATAAAGAATATTAAGATCCGAGAAACATAGAACTGACTACAAAAGCGATAACCGACGCTACAATCCCAAACATAAAAATATTGTAACCGGTGCGCAAAAGCCGGTATTTCTTTCCTAGCACCACCCCCTGAGAATAAACATCTTTGGTCAAACTTCCATATAGAAATTCACGATCGTTCATCATTTCCTGCATACCTTCTGCATAATCCTCGAAGCTCATACGGTAAAAGTTACCAAAAAACAGCAGGTTTACTTTTTTATCTTCAATATCTTCTTTTGAAAAAGTACCGTGCGGAACCGAAGGGCGGGTTGATAGAATCGAAAAAACCATGGTTGTCACGCAGACGGTCAGGAGCATCAAAGTCGGTACGATTAAATTTGAATTGTCTTCGAGTTTCCGGAGGAGCACACTGAGCAAAACAGAAATGATAATTGAATTGGTCGTAATCATAATATTAGCCTTATTATCCGCCATATCACTGAGCCTTTGATGATTCCCCGAACTGATCCGGAACATCGTTTCTATTCCCTTATCCGGCCTGTCATTTTTTGACTTTTTATTTTTTGAAGTTTCGTTGTCGTCTTCTCCTTTTTTATCTGTTTGGACATTTTCTTTTTGCTTAACAGGCTCAGGAATAGCATCGAATAAATTTTCCTCTTTCAGCACTTTCTTTTTCAGTTTTTCGAGATTTTCCTGCTTCCCGCTCTCTAAAAAATTTCTACCAAATTCCGTTTGATACTGATGTGATTCCAGAAATTTAATTGTCTTGACCCGCCAGGCATTCTTATCTATTTTTCTGCCCGTATTTTGTTCCATTTCTTTTCGCAAAAGCTTATTCATCCCGGAAAATTGTTCCGTGCCCAGATGATAAAGGTCAGCGTCGCAAATAATTTTTTCTAGCAGATTTTCAGGAGATTGCGGAATATGCGTTGCAAGAATACATCCTTCGACAGCTTTGATAATTCCCGCCTCTACGTTCAGCTTTGCCAAAAACGATGCTGCAATCTCTGATCCTCTCTTTTCATGGCCGGGAGCGTCTCCTGTGTAGTACCCGCAATCATGAAACCATGCCGCCGAAATAACGATGAAAAAATCCTTATCCTCTAATTTATATTGTTTTGCAAGCTTGGAAGTATTCGCTACAACTTCCTCCGTGTGACTAAGATTATGATACGGCAATTCGCCTGAAACCTTCTTGTTATTTTCAGATCTTATAAAGTTTTCAACTTCTTCCAACAAGACAGAATAATTCATTTCAGGGGCAGATTTGGTTTAGAAATTTAGGTTTTCAAAATACCGGTTACTTTCCTCAAATATCTGCATAAGATTCCGCATTTTGCATTTATGCTTGCTTAATCAACTGGATTTCTCCCGAATATTTTACCTTGTCGCCAACCACGACGCTACCCGCTTCTGTTACTGCGTTCCAGGTCAGTCCGAAGTCTTCCCGGCTTATCTTTCCTTTCACAGTAAACCCGGCTTTTCGCTGTCCGTACGGATCAACGGCGATTCCTCCAAACTCGACTTTAACCTTGACAGGATGGGTAATTACTTTGATCGTCAATTCTCCTTTCAGTTTGCTTTCCTCATCTTCCTGATGAATGCCGGTTCCGACAAACCTGAGCTGGTTATGTTCTTCACCATTGAAAAATTCGGCAGATTTCAGGTGTGCATCCCGCTGCTCGTTTTTTGTGTCTATCGAATCGATATCCGCCGTGAAGATAATATTTGATGCTGTTGAGAAGTCTTCATCCTCAGTAGTAACTTCAAGACTGAAATTCCTGAAATAACCCGTAATTGTGCTTATCATCAGGTGTTTTACTTTGAACGAAATCTCGCTGTGTGCAGGATCCAGCAGCCATTTAACTTGTGCCATAAGTAGAGAAAGTTTGTTATAGATATAGAAAAAAGTACTTAAATAAAGTAAGCAAACTTATCTTAAACAGACCATTGAAGAAATGTCTAAAATCCGGCTTTTGTTGTATAAATACGAATTTCGTGAAAATGCTATTGCCAGAAATTATTTAAGATTTCCAGTGAGTAGGCAGAATAAATACGTACCGAAAAAATGTAGAGAATTGAATTTCGCTCATTTAATTTCCAAAGAATTTTTTTTGATGAAGAGTAAGTTGTTTAAAAATGCGCGAAGTCAATAAGCCAGCTGCCCGCTGATTTCTTTCTTAAAACTAGTGTAGCTCCTGCCTGATACATTTTTGAAAAACTTACTAAAATGCGCTATATCGTCAAAGCCCAGATCGTAAGCGATTTCCTTCATACTTAGATCGGCATAAACCGCCTGTCTCTTCGCTTCAAGCACAATTCGCTGCTGAATGTGATGGCTCGCCGGAAATCCTGATACCTTTTTCACAATTTCATTTAGATAATTTGGAGTTACAATCAATTCCTCGGCATAATCTGTCACCATTTTCTTTTTAGTAAAATTCTTTTCCAGCAGCGAATGAAACTTTTTTGCTAACTCTACATTCTTGGATTGTGTCGTTTTGTAGCTTAGGTTTTCATATTGACGAGTCAAATGGATAAGGAAAATTTTGAGAAAAACCCTCAAAATCTCGGAACGCAGTAAAAACATATTGTCAAATTCCTGCTTCATTTTCAAGGCCGCATGATCCAGCTCACGCTCCATTTCTTCGTGCACCGAAAAAGCCGGAGAATGTGAAAAGGTATTGAACAATCCTGTATTCAAAAGTAAATCGAAATTGTTTTCGTGTAAACATAAAAATTCCGAATTGAAGGAGATCACATAACCGTCGGTATCCTCAGTCGGACGAAACAAATGGATTTGGCCCGGCCTTAGGCAATAGATAGTTTTGTTCGTAATCTCAAACTTTTCCAGGTCAATCAAATGCGTCCCAGAGCCTTCCTTAACCCAAATGATCATATAATAATTATGTCGTTGAGGCACAAGATCGTCCTTCCATTTATTTTCCCGCATCCAATTGATGGTCTGTATTTCAAATGGCACGTTATTGCCAGTTTTTAATTGCTGCATCGGCGGCGTTGCTGTTTTATTCAAACGGACAGCAGGATTGTGATAATTCGGGAAACTGTTGGTCATAACTGTGGAGTTTTGCGTGAGAGATCGAATCAGGAAACCAATCATTCTTATTCGGTTACTATCACTGTTACTTCATAAATATGCCAAAATCACATCTTGATAAATAAAATCAAAACAATTACACAACTACCTTATCAACAATCACTTAAAATAAAAAAATCATAATTTAATAAAAAGACGAACTCCGAAAATTTCGGAGTTCGTCTCAAAATCTCCGAAAATACAGGAGATTGTTTCACTCAGTTTTGGAGAAATCAGACTTTGTCCTGTCGTTCAGGATGAAAAATCTTCTCTTTTAATACCTAATTTACTTATCCTCGATTCAAGCGTTGTAGGATTTATGGATAAAATTTTGGCGGCTCCATGTTCACCACGGATACGTCCGTTTACTTTTCTCAAAATAGAAATAATGTATTCACGTTCTGTCTGGTGCTGAATTTTTTTAACATCATCAAAAGTCTGGATTGCCGGTTGCTGGGTGTGCGATGCAGGACGGGAACCAGCGGCCGGAGCAAGCGAGCGCTTAAGAACCAGATCCGATTTACCGTCGCTCAGGATAAGTGACTGCTCGATAACATTTTCCAGCTCCCGGATATTCCCCGGCCAGTGATAGGCATGCAGTTCAGACATCATATCTCTCGATATCGCTGGTGTAGTCTTCTTCATTTTTAAACAGTATTTCTGAACAAAATAGTTGGATAAAGCTTCGATGTCATCTTTTCTTTCGCGGAGTGGAGGCAACTGGACGGGAAAAACGTTGAGGCGATAGTAAAGGTCAAGTCGAAAACGCCCCTCGGCAACTTCCTTTTCCAGATTTCTGTTCGTAGCCGCAATGATCCTGACATTAACATCAATGGGCGCTTTTCCTCCAATTCTTTCTATTTCCTTTTCCTGCAAAACCCGAAGTAATTTAACCTGCATATCCAAAGGCATTTCCCCAATTTCATCTAGAAAAACGGTACCACCCGCAGCTTGTTCAAACTTTCCGATCCGCCGCTCGGCCGCACCTGTAAAGGCGCCTTTTTCATGACCGAACAATTCAGATTCGATCAGATTCGCAGGCAATGCTGCACAGTTAATTTTGATAAATGGCTTTGTTTTACGAGGTGATAAATGATGAACCGAGTACGCCACACGTTCTTTTCCGGTTCCACTTTCACCCAGGATCAGCACTGATGTATCAAAAGGAGCAACTTGCGCAATTTCATCCAGTATGGTTAACAGAACATGGTTACTCCCTATAATACCTTCAAAGTCAACGGACTGTCGTGGAGACTCTCCGGTAACATCGATAGGGAGATTATCCTTCCGTATCTCAGGTCCCCGTAAGTCAAGCATACCGTACGCAGCGGCTTCAAGAGATTTTTTTAAACTTGTCAGCAAATCAAGGTGCTGGACATTGTAAATTGCAGGGCTGCGACTGAAGAACGAAAAATTGAAAACGCCGCCGCCCGTCAGAGGCAAAGGTATATCAAGATTAGATTTCAATCCGAAAGTTTTAGCAATCAACTCCTTGACCGGATTTTCAATACATATTGCCAGGAAGGATTTTTCATCGTACCGCGCACCGGTAACATTTGGCGGAGTTTTTTCCTGCATTTTTTTTAAATCCTGCATTTTGGTCTTCGACATGATCAGAAATTCCTCGATTCCGATATACTGATATTCATCAAAACCTATCCTTAAAAAACTTCCTCCAACGTACGGAATATCTCCTTCTGCTTTGGTACCAATAGCCAGATAATCAAAAGGAATAACGGACTGAAAAGCGCGAACTATTTTTAACATTTTACTATCCCAACCGAAATCCTCGACCAGAATTTCTTCGAGTAAACTTCGTAACAGAATTTCTCTCCTGAGCTTTGACTCAAGGCTATGTTCGTGTCGGTATCGGGCAATATCCAGACTGACCAGGACATCTTTCTCCCGGAATGGTTTGACCAGAAATCCGTAGGGCTGGGTCGCTCTGGCTGCCTCCAAAATGCTTTGATTGGAATTCGCCGAAAGGTAGACGAACGCAATATTTCTCTCATTTAGCTGCTTTGCCAGGTCGATACCGGTTAACTTTCCTTTCAATTGAATATCCAGTAAAACCAACGATGGATTTTGCTTATCAATAATTTCCAACGATTCAGCCACAGATCCCGCGATACCACAGACTTTATAGCCTGCTCTTTCCAGCATGAGGCGCAAGTCGTTGGCCACAATAAATTCATCTTCGACAATTAGAATCTTTTCACGCATAAAAGTCAATTTTGACGCTTAACCAAAAGTGCTCTTTCACTTAGTATAATGGCTAACTATTGTATGTTTGTTATGTCAATTTATCGCCGACCTCTGAGTAATTAAATAAAGACGGAGTTCTTCGCTTTCTGCTTATTTTGTCAAATCCGAAGGTTATAAATAGTTCCAGGCCATTTTGGGTTTTGAGATTAAAGGTTCCGCCAAGCTGCTTGCTTAGCCCACGCATAAGACTCATACCCAACGTTTTTATCTTGTTAAAATCAAACCCGTCAGGTAAACCTATTCCGTTATCGGAGATAATCAGTTCATATCGATTTTTTGAAATCTCTTTCATTGAAATAATGATAAGCCCGTTTTCTCCATTCGGAAAAGCATATTTGATTGCGTTCGTTATGGCTTCATTTAATATCAGGCCAATCGGCACGGCTTGGGTAACATCAAGTTCAATCGGCTCAATTACGTCTTCAAAACGGATTCTTTCACGCGTATCAAAACTGTCCTTCAAATAATGAACAAGTTCAGGAATATATGTTTGCATACTAATAAGAGCAACATTATCGGATTGATACAATTTTTGGTGAATCAATGAAATCGCCTGAACACGGTGTTTACTTTCACGAATGGCGGTCACGGCGGCGTCACTTTCCAGATAATTTGACTGAGAGTTCAGCAAACTCATCACGATCTGAAGATTGTTTTTTACACGGTGGTGAATTTCCTTCAGCAGCCATTCCTTTTCCTCCAAAAGTGCGTCTTTTTCATCTACAAGATTCTGAAGTGATAAATTTTTTTGATTAATTTCTTTTTGCTGAAACTGGAGTTTTTGGTTACTAGCCTGTTTGAGACGATAGCGGTTATACCCTAGCGCTACGATTATCAGCATCGATAAAATACATGCAAATGTCACGTTTCTCAACAAATTGGCACGCTGCAGTTCATTTTCCTGCAAAAGACTTTTATTCAATAAAAGCTGAATATTTTGTTCCTTTTTCTCCGTTTCGTACTGAACCTGAAGTTCCTCGATTTGCTTGCTTCTGGCCTCATTAAAAATGGAATCGTTCAACGCTTTATGCAACTGATAATGCTGTATCGCAGAGACATAATTACCTGATGCTGAATCAACTCTAAAAAGTAATAACTCAATATCCTTGATGTTTGATAAAGTGTAAATTCCCTTTGGCAACTTCAAAGCCTTATTCAAATAAACTGCCGCCCTGTCGTATCGTTTTTGTTCCAGATAAAAGGTACCAATCGTTTTGTAAGAATCTGCCAGAAAAAAATTTTCCTGTTTTAAAGATTCCTGCCAGGTAATCATTTCAAGATAAAATTTCTCCGCCAGATCGAAATGCCCTAATGCCTTATACGAATCTCCCAAAGCAGTGGCAATAATGGATTTATCAAATGGTTTGCCAGGAGGGTATTCTATTCGCGTTTCCAAAAGCAAATTCAGTCCAGCCTGTGCATTATTCAATTTGATTAAAACACGGATAAGGTCCTTGAGCGAATCGTACATTTCCAAAGAACCGATTTTCTTAAATTCCATAAATGCCAGTCTGAACCAGTCAGCTGAAACCTTCCTGTCTCCCAATTCGTCATAGATATATGCAAGACGTCTGTAAAAATAAGCCGCAGATTTTTTATCGCCGGTAGCCTGCATACTTTTGACACAGAGAATAGCATACGAAAGCGATTTATCAAAGTCTCCCCGAAGCCGGTACAAGGCAGAAAGCAGATCGTAGGTATAATGCAATTTCTTATATCCAATTACTTTATACATATGCACAACCTGCAAAAATTCAGTCTCGGCAGAGTCAAGCTTTCCCTCGTTTAAATGGACGTCTCCAATCTCTTTGAGCGCTACGATCTCCTGTCGTTTGTTTCTCGTCTGCCGGAATAAAAATGCAGCCTGACGATAAAGCGAGATTTTCTCAGCATAGTAATGTTCTGAGAAAGGAAGGTGATTTCCAAGCCAAAGCATGGTCGTTGCCTGCTGGTCTTTTGCTCCGTGCTGCATGGCACTGCTTATACCGGCTTTCAGGATTTGGATACCTTTGTCAAAGTCACCCATTTTCATGTAACATATCCCTAACATACGTCTGGACTCATAGGACCATTTGTCCGAGCTCAACGAGTCTGATAAGTTTATTGCTTCTTTTATATATTTCAATGACTGGCCCAATCTGGACGGCAACTGATCTCCCTTGTAATAATTATAATTGGCCAACTGAACTAATAACCGTATACGTGTTGTATCATTTTCGCTTTCTTGTAATTGCGCGGCCAGATTACCAATATCATATATCGGCTCGGGTATCTGTTGAGCAACGGATATAAGCGTAGAAAACAGCAGAAAAAATAATACGAACCTCGATTTCCACATGGACTTTGGTGTTACGAAATTTTCTTGGTCAAATACAAATAAGCTTACAGATTCTAATTTACAGATATATGAGTCTATATTATTTATCAGCCTGCGGTTTATTTGCAATTTTGAAAGATTTTTGGTGGTTATATTTTACGTTTCAAATGATGTAATCCCAGGCATAGGCCATGAAAATTATTAAAACAGGTGATTAATTAATAGCAGCATCCCTGCCAGGTATGGGCCGAATTAACAAATCTCACTTTTTTTACCGCACCTGACAATTGACATTCCGCTTATTCTATTGTATATATTATCGAAAAAATTCATCTGCTATCTCTAAAAATGTTTATCTCCTATCTGAGATTTACCAAAACAATTACTTTTGCAGTATACCTCATACATCCACTGACAAATAATTTATCAAAACCTTTTAATGGATTCCGAAAAGCTAAATAACATGATTCCCGAGACTATATCGCTCGTGGACCGCCAATTATTAATTAACCAATGCAAAATTTTATCTGTTCTCGGCGACGGGCAGGATAAAGCATTATATGAAAGGAGAATCGAAATTCTGGAAAAGGGTTACACCGGACTTTATCAGAAAGTTTTTAATACGCTTTACGAGGAAGTTCCTATAAGTACCTATCAGGAGGTGGACACCATCCTTAAGATGTACAGCCGGATTAATGATTCAATCAGATTACTGAGTGATCAGGATAAGGAATTGCTGGATCTTGGCAGTCTTGAATTTGAAGGATTCGATGCAAATAACGGTATGCATTATTACATGATGTCGTATCTCGTGGATCGGATGGACGAATACCTTGAATATAAAGGTAGGGAATTGAAGTCTCATACGAACAGCCCTTTAACCAAGTATAATAAGATGCTCCAGATCCACTCAGAGTTCATGCATCTAAAAAAAGAGCACTATTCTACCACCGATTTGCAGAAATTTATCGAGGCTGTAAAGGCAAATATGGAATAAACTGCCGCTTTGTTAGAAAAAATTTTATTTTTTTTGAAATTTTTTCTAAAAATAAAAATGTTAAAATTTCCTGTCGAAAATTTATTTTTTTGGCAAATTTTAAAAAACTGTATTCGAAGAATTTTGAACAATTTGTAGTTGTAGAAGTTCCTTAAATACGACCTATTTCTCCGCATTCATCGAAACGCCAATGTATGCAGTTAATATCCCGAAAATCACGGTTAAAATTAGCTGTACTAAAATATAAAAAAAGCGAATTTCTACTGTAATATTTGTTCTAAAAGATAATAAAGTAAGAATATGAATTTTCAAAGCTTCTTGTTCATTTGACTAATTTTTGAAGCATTTGTTAATTGCATTCTACAAAAAAAGCTGGTGATTTTGCAAAAATGAGTTAGCTTTGTGACTGAAAACCAGTTAAATGGTTCTCATAACGTTGAGTAAAATCAGACATCCCAAGGTCCTGCCTCCGGGATGTTTTTTTATGCCCATACGTCATAAAAACTGCTGTCAGCAACAATTTATAATGTAGCGGTCTTTACTTATTGTAACTATTTGTAGATTAATTAAATGCAAATTATTAAATAGTTAACTGGTCCTTCGAAAAGTAACAATGCTTTAAAGTATTGGTGCAAGACAAGCCACTACAACCGAGTTCCATTAACGAGTAGCCATTCTTTTGAATTGATTCTGCGATCTTTTGACAAACCAATCATTTTTCATCGTACTTTTTCTTAATCCGGATATCAGCCAGAAAGCGCATGAAAGCGTGAAAACAACCAGAATCATGAAGAAATAAGGTCCGAAGACATCTGAATATTTAAGTAGTTGTACCATAACGAATTAGTTCCAGTTATTAATCAGGTTTACTCCTACTATTAAATAATCATACCAAGAATAAAATTACTCCGACTCTGATCTATCAGCACAGTTGCGGCTGTGGAATTATCTAATAATCAGTGCGATTTGCCAAAAAACTGTGGATAAAAATCACAGATCCTACCTGATCTTGGAAATTTAAGCTGTCTTGTCCACGACATTGTTGTTAGGTTACGGAAAGAATCACATAAAGAGAATTATGGCAATAATAGCAAACGCTTCCATTGTCCGTACCCATGTGGAATCTTCTAATTTCATTTATATTACTTCCAACCGTTTCATTTTGTTCGTTTCCCGCATTGCTCTTTTCTCTTTTGATATCTGTTGGGAATGGTATTAAAACCGGAGACATGATCATGAAAATCCTGTCAAAAGGATAATTATCTCGTAAATGCTAATGATATTTTTTGCCTCACTAAGGCCAGCGGAACATTTTTTCTATCCTTTGCTGTAAAAATAAAACCACTGTAAATGTTAAAAAACTGGTAGAAGTAATTGTCTAAAACCAAGAATTCAGCAAATCATATTCTAATAATGTGAATTGCAAAATTTTTTAAAATCTGTCCTGGACAGTTATATCTTAATTACTTTTATTTCTCTACCCGCCTTATTTCAAACTTCCATAACTTTGCATCTTTTTAAGAGTGGATTGCAGATTTTATGAAAAGTGAAGCTTCAAAAACAATACGTCTGGCGCTGCCTATCATCATCGGTGAACTTGCACAAATGGCGTTACACCTGATTGACACGGCCATGGTCGGTGCGATCAGTTATAAACAGCTAGCGGCAGCGGCATTGGTAATCAACACGATGAATATCCCTTTCGTAATAGGGATTGGTATGACGATTTCCGTTTCCCAGATGGTTTCCCTTGCACACGGAAAACGGGATGCTCAACAGGTTTCTCATTACTTGTTTAATGGATTTCTATTATGTGCCCTGACCGCGTTACTGATCTCGCTGACCCTTGTTTTTGGAAAAAATATCCTTTTTCATCTCGGACAGGATCCGGAGGTAGTTACGCTTGCTCTTCCATTTATGCAGCTGATGGGGTTATCTATTATTCCTATGTTGCTGTTTATGACACTTAAACAATTTACGGATGGGCTGGAATTTACGAAAACAGCTATGCTGCTTTCTTTGGCGGGGATGCCCGTAAATATACTTTTAAACTGGCTGCTGATTTATGGTAACTGGGGTTTTCCGCGATTGGAATTAATTGGCGCAGGTTACGCAACGCTTATCACGCGCTCTTTCATATTCATAGCCCTTGCAATCACGATCCTGAAACATAAAACATTCAGCAAATACATAGCCGTTCGTAAAAATCAGTGGAAACTTCGTACGAAAACGCTTGGTGAATTGCTCCACATCGGCGTTCCAAGTAGTTTGCAAATTGGTATGGAAGCGGGTGCTTTTGCCGTTTCCGGAATTATCATCGGGACAATCGGAGCTGTGGCTCAGGCTGCCCATCAGATAGCATTAAGCAGCGCTTCGTTTACTTTTATGGTTTCTATGGGACTTGCTCAAGCCGGATCTATCCGGGTTAGTAATGCCATGGGACAAGCTAACTGGCCTAAAATTGCAGTAATCGGGAAAAGCACGATGATCACCGCATTGATCTACGGGACGTTTTGTGCGATCGGTTTTGCTGTTTTCCGTTATCAGTTGCCAAAAGCATTTAATGACAATGCACAGGTTCTTGACCTTGCAGCTTACCTGTTACTATTTGCCGCCGTTTTTCAGATTTCTGACAGTACGCAGGCGATCAGCGCAGGACTTTTACGTGGAATAAAAGATGTGAAAGCACCGACTATTTTAATTGCCATAGCTTATTGGGTCATCGGCCTGCCAACAGGTTATATTTTAGCTTTCCACTTCGACATGGGCGCACCCGGTATCTGGCTCGGATTGATTATAGGTCTGACTCTTGCCTCGGTATTTCTCATCAATCGCTTCCTAAAAATGGCCAGAAGAAATAACTAGACTTTTCATGTTCAGACCATTAAAAAATGATCGTTTGTAGTTGTTTGAAATTTGCAAATATATGTTTGAAGCCTGCAAGCCAGACCATCTCGTTCCATACTAATTTTGTTTTAACAAAACATTGTTAAAATGGACAATCCAAAAACATGGTTTATAACAGGCGCTTCAAAGGGTTTGGGCCTCAGTTTGGTTAAACAATTACTGGAAGCCGGTCAGAATGTTGCGGCCACATCCCGAAATCTTGCTGAATTATCCGCAGCCGTCAATTTTGAAATAGACTCATTCCTTCCGTTGGAAGTGGATCTTGCCAATGAAAAAAGTGTATCAGCTGCGTTAAAGCAAACTAATTCGAAATTTCAAAGTGTCGATGTCGTCATAAATAATGCCGGATATGGCATCGGAGGAAGCATCGAAGAACTGACCGATGAAGAAACTCGTCTCAGTTTCGACGTCAACGTTTTTGGAACTATGAATGTTATCCGAAAAGCTCTTCCTTACATGCGAAAGCAAAAATCCGGGCATATCATAAACATCGCTTCGATTGCCGGAATAACCGCTAATACCGGCTGGGCTGTCTATGCGGCTTCAAAATACGCTGTGATTGGCCTTACCGAAGTTTTGTCTGAGGATGTCAAATCATTCGGCATTAAAGCCACGGTGGTTGCTCCGGGAGCTTTCCGTACCAGTTTTCTTTCACAGGAATCTTTGGTTCTTACTAAAAATCCAATCGAAGACTATCAGGAAGTCCGCGACTCGCATAGCAAATACTTAAAAATGGATGGAAATCAGGCGGGAGATCCCGAGAAAGCAGCGGCGGCGATGATTAAAATTGTTTCAGAAAAAGATCCACCGCTCTATCTCCTTCTGGGAAATGACGCCTACGAACGCGCGTTTTCCAAGTTAGAAAGACTGGAAAAGGAATATTCCAAATGGGAATCGATCACAAAATCCACAGGATTTTAGTTTCTTTAATTTTTGTTGGGCCATTTAAAACAGTTGAAGCAGCCAGATTTTATAAATCAGGCTACTTTTACTGTTAAGACAAAATTGAATTGTCATTCTCCGTCACGGCTTAAGGACTGCCAATATAATGTTCACGGTATCATCGATCACACTTTTTTCCGGATCTGCTTTTCCATAGGTTTTAAGTCCCCATAGATTATTCACTAAAAAACTGGCAAGTGCACGTGCGGATTGTTTCTGCGAAATCTGGCCCGACATCTGCCCTCTCTCCACAGCCCTCAAGAATCCATCCTCCATCGCAGCACGGCTTTCAGAGATTATTTCTGCTATTTCAGCATCATGGGCCGCAAGCTCTATTCTTGAATTAACCATAAAACAACCCATCCCCAGCTTATCCACCAGAGAGTCGCGTCCGGAAGTTTTGAAGATATCTTTGATGATGCTGAAAACGTCCTGAGCATTGTCGAGTAACGTTATCATAGCTCCGGTTTCTCTGATCCGGTAGCGCTTTAAAGCCTTTATAAATAGCGTACGTTTGTCTCCATAAGTATCATACAAACTCGATCGGCTTAACCCCAGGCCATCGACAATTTCCTGCGCAGATATCCCATTATAGCCCTTATACCAAAAAAGATCGACCGCCTTATCCAGAACTTCTTCTTCGTTAAATTCCTTTGCCCTCGCCATAATTTATGTTTGTACTGCTATTAATTTTCATCGCTATTTAATAAACTCCGACTAACCCTCTATACCTGTTTTACAGAATATTTTTCCAGGTTTGAAAGTAGCTTTTTCATTTTCACCAAGCTTGTTTGAATCTCCTTTTCACCGAAACGATAGGCAGGACCCGAAACACAAACTACTGCTATTACTTTCCGATGGTGAAAAACCGGAACGGCCACACAATTCAGATCAGCTTCATACTGACAAAGGTCGAGTGCATATCCGTTTTCTTTGATTTCCTTTGTTTCCTCCCTCAAAGCCTGACTAAAATTCTCATCATTAAACTTGATCAGACTTGCCTGTAAATGGTCTGAATAGGACAGAAAAACTTTCCCTATCGCCGTGGTTGTCATCTCATATTCTTTTCCAAGGTCAAGCGAGATACGAACCGAGCGATTTGGCTCGCATTTCAACTCGTGCCGAAAATAAGAACCCATTTGAATTGCCAGATAGGAAGTTTCTCCTGTCGATTCTGTCAAATTTTCCAGCACGGGCTTCAACTCTTTTTTGATCTGGAAAAGCGAAACATCCGGGGAATATAAACATTGAAACTTGTAAGTTATTCTATAACGCGGAGTTAATTCGTCTTGTTCAATATAGCCGAGCTCTTTTAACGTATGAAGGAAATTGTGAACAGTCGTTTTCTTTAATCCAACCGCATCGGCAATATCATTGAGCCTGACGAAATTTCCGTTAAAGGCAATATATTCCAGTATTTCAAAAGCGCGCCCGATCGATTGTATCATAAAAAGTTCAGCAATAATGAACAAAACGATAATATTGTCCAATTAACATTAATTAAGTTCAAAACTAATGTAAGTTTGAGGAAGATGCAAGCCAGTCCGAAATCTGACTCCATTGGCCCGGATCTGTTTCTGACTTTCACGAACGGAACGATTTGGCACAATGATTTAACAACAAAATTGAAATGAAAATTTAAAAATATGGAAAATAGAAAATTAGGTAATTCCGAAATTGAAATAGCTCCGCTTGTTTTTGGAGGCAATGTTTTTGGCTGGACAGCTGATGATGCTACGACATTTCGATTGCTGGATGCATTTATTGATGCAGGTTTTAACGCAGTGGATACTGCAGATGTATATTCCGCGTGGGTTCCGGGGAACAACGGCGGAGAATCGGAAACTGCTATTGGAAAATGGTTCAAACAAGGTGGAAAACGCGAAAAAGTAGTTTTAGCCACAAAAGTTGGAGCGGAATTAGGTGAAGACAAAAAGGGATTAAGTAAAAAATATATTGTTGCAGCGGTTGAGGATTCACTTCTGAGACTGCAAACCGATTATATTGATTTGTATCAATCGCACTATGACGATCCGGCGACGCCGATCACGGATACGCTCGAAGCATATGACCAGCTCGTGAAAGATGGAAAAGTCAGAATTATTGGTGCATCGAATTTTCGGATTGATCGTTTGGAAGAATCGATCAAAATAAGTCAGCAGGAAGGATTGGCGGTTTATCAGACTTTCCAGCCAGAATTTAATTTGTTTGACCGCGAAGATTTTGAAACCAATGTCGCGCCGTTTACTACTGCAAATAATCTCAGTATCATCAGTTATTTTTCGTTGGCGAGCGGCTTTCTCTCGGGAAAATACCGATCAAAAGACGATTTAAAGGGAAGTAAAAGGAGCGGAATGGTCGAAAAATATTTAACTCCGAGAGGATTTAAAATTCTTTCCGCGCTGGACGAAGTGGCCGCTGAGTACAATAGCAACCCTGCAGCGATTTCACTGGCCTGGCTTATTGCGCACCCGGCCGTGACTGCGCCGATTGCAAGTGCGACAAGTCCGGAACAATTGAAACAACTGATCGAAGCTGCCACACTTAAACTTAGTGCAGAATCTATTGAAAAATTGAACGAAGCAAGCGCCTGGTAAAATAAAAAAAGCGTATCAATGAGCTAATTGATACGCTTTTTTGTTTCAGGATATGCAGTTTCAAATTTCATAAGTTCCTGATAAGGATCTCCCTCAAGACCCAGAATTTTTGCAAAAGCAGGTTCAGTTTTGTAGCCCTGCTGTTTCAATTTTATAATTTCCATTCTGAAATTATCTCCTTTTTCCAATAACAATTTATTTTCAATAAGCATATGCCGATAGCCATACTGACTTTCGGTAGGAATATTTTGTCCAAAAATTTCTATTTCAATTTTATCAATAAAGAAATTTGTTAAAGTTGTTAACTGGCCGTGAATTGAAATGTCCTGTATTCTGAAAGCTTTAAATTCACTAAACTGCGCGATTAGTTTTTCCCGGAAAGCCCGCTGATTTTTCCAGAAGCAAATGATATCCAGATCGCTGTTTTCGATGTCGATATTAATCGGAACTGTCCCGACCAATATCGGATCGAATTCATGCAAAATGTCCATAATCCTGTTTTCATTCAGGATTTTATAAGCCAGTTTTTGCTTCGGATTACCATTTTTCAGGTAAGAAATGGATGTGAAATCAATCATAGCGATTTACTCGTCTTGGCAAAAAGGTGCGCAAATTTTCGCTTTTTTGTTCTGTTTGGCAAAATTTGAGTCTGGAATTGTTGCTATGGCTAAATTTTGCAGAATCGGGAATACTACTATATGTCCGGCTGTGTTCTCTTTGAAAAGCAACACATGACTTAAAAAATTCCGGTAAGGATAGGAAATAACGCGTATTAATTTATTAGTCCATCAATAAATTCCCTGATCCGTTTTTCGTCAATTCCCTTTTCAATTTCCCGGATAAAGGCCGAGCCGATAATTGCAGCATCGGTATATCCATGAACAAATTCGACGTCATTTTTGGTGTTGATATTAAAGCCGACGGCGACTGGATTTTTCAGATTCAAAGATTTCAATTTCTCAAAATAGTCACTGCTATCAGCCATCTTGTTTGAAGAACCTGTTGTTGAGCTGCTCGAGACGGCATATAAAAATCCTTCTCCTGCCGCGTCAATTGCTGTCAGACGTTCACGGCTTGTCTGTGGTGTGACCATAAAAATCGGCGCCAGATTGTTTAGTCTATAATAATTTTGATAATGCAACTTGAAATCAGATAATGGCAGGTCAGGAAGAAGCAATCCGTCAACACCTGCTCTGGAACAGCGCTGGCAAAAGCGCTCAAAACCAAATTGATATACTGGATTCATTGATCCCATCAAAATCAGTGGAATAGTAATTCGCTCACGGATAATTGCCAGCTGATCAAAAAGAATTTCCGGCGTCATACCGTTTTCCAAAGCGATTTTATGACTGTTTAAAATCACAGGCCCGTCCATCACCGAATCTGAAAATGGAATACCGATCTCGATAAAATCAACACCGGCTTTCTCCAATATCGCAATTAAATCAATCGTATCAGCCAGATTTGGATAACCCGCGGTGAGATAAATACTTATCTTTTTCTTCCTATTTTTAAAGATATTGTTTAATCGATTTTCAGTTAACTGATTCATAAAATTACTTTTTTGAAGATGAATACTGACTGTAAGTTTCAAGGTCCTTACCTCCTCTCCCCGAGAGGCATACCACCACAACATCAGTAGATTTGAAACGCACCTGGTCGAGTGCAGCAAGGGCGTGAGCGGACTCAATGGCTGGAATAATCCCTTCGTTTTCGCTCAGCAAACTACCTGCATCCAATGCTTGACAATCTGTCACAGGAACAAACCGCACCCGCTTACAATCGTGCAGGTAAGCATGCAACGGACCAATTCCCGGATAGTCGAGACCAGCCGAAACGGAATGCGCTTCCAAAATCTGTCCCTCTGGCGTTTGCATGAATTTTGTTTTCGACCCGTGCAAAATTCCTTCTTTGCCAAGAAAAGTTGCAGCTGCCGAAAAACCGGAATCCAATCCTTTCCCCGCTGCCTCGGCTGCAATGAGGCTGACTTCAGAATGATCCAGAAAGTGATAGAAAGAACCCGCCGCATTACTGCCGCCTCCAACGCAGGCTATGACGTAGTCCGGATAACTTTGTCCGGTCAGCGACGGAACCTGACCCAGCAATTCCTTGCTGATAACCGATTGAAACTGAGCGACCATATCTGGATAAGGGTGAGGTCCAACCACCGAACCAATTACATAAAAAGTATTTGTCAAGTGGTTTATCCAGTCTCGAAAAGCCTCATTTGTTGCATCTTTCAACGTTTTGCTTCCACTCGATGCAGGTACTACTTCTGCCCCTAAAAGCTTCATTCGCGCTACATTAGGGGCTTGCCGCTCCATATCGACCTCGCCCATATAAACAGTGCAGGGCAGTTTCAGCAACGCACAGGCCATAGCCGTTGCAACTCCATGCGAACCGGCTCCTGTTTCGGCGACGATGCGGGTTTTCCCAAGTCGTTTTGCCACCAAAACCTGCCCTATCGTATTATTGATTTTGTGCGAACCGGAATGACAAAGATCCTCGCGTTTAAGAAATATAGCCGCACCATGTTTTGCTGACAAAAAATGCGAGGGATAAAGCGGCGTTTCCCGGCCAACATACAATTTCAGCAATTGTTCCAGCTCCTTTTGAAAATCCGGATCTTGCAGAATGGATTGGTAATTCACTCTCAGTTCTTCAACGTTCGGATACAAAACTTCCGGCACATAAGCACCGCCGTAACGACCATAAAATCCGTTTTCATCTACTTGATAAGACATAATTTATTGAGGATTAGATAATAAAAAAGGCTCCCTGCGAACAGAGAGCCTTGTATAGATCAGAAGAATTTTCTAACAGGAAAGCCAGCGTTCACAATACCAGAGTTGGTTATTGCGCCACCAGAAGGAAACCGAAAAAATTATGTTTTGCGTTTTCATGATGTAAATGTAAACATGAAGACAGATAAAAAACAAATAATATGATCAAAAATATTCTTAAACGATCGAAATAATTCAATTACATAACCTCTCTGAATAACTTTTTGATCACATCCGTTTCCTCGTTATACATATTTTTCTTTCTGGTACCAAAATGTAAGGTATTGATCAGCTTCGTTTTACCTTCCCATAACAGCTTTATCTGTCCGTTTTCAACCTCCTTTTTGCAAAGAAAATCGGGGATAATCGCTAAACCGACGCCGCTCGTCAGACAACGCACAATCGAGTTCAAATTTGGAACGATATAGTTTGGACGAAAATCCGGATACTTGTTAAAATTCAGTTGCCAGAATCTCCTCAAATGTTCCATATCGCCGGTGGTTCCATACCATTTTTGTTGTTTCAACCAGCTTTCGAGCGAGTCCGGCTCATTTTCCGATAAAATAGCATCGAGTTTTTCGTGATCAATCTCGTTTCCTCCAACCAGCACAATGGTTTCTGAAGAAAACGCTTCATACTCTATATTCCCGCTTGATCCTTTCTGAGGTGTAATTATCAGATCCAGAATTCCCTTTTCCAGATTTTCCAGCATTTCGGGATACTGGCCGAACTGGATGATTACATTGAAAGGCAGTGTGGAAATATATTGCTCCAAAGTGATCTGAAACGTTTCAAAACACATTCCAACACTAATCGTCGGCGTCTGCTTTTCGGTGCTTTTTTGAAAGTTTTTTTCCGCTTCTTCCAGTTTTGTAAGCGGCTCAATAATAAAATTATAGAAAACTTTTCCCCGTTCGGTAGGAATCATTTTCCGGGCTGTCCTGTCAAACAATTTATACCCTACATAACTTTCAAGCGAACTTAAATGCAGACTTACACCAGGCTGAGAAATGAATAAAGTTTCAGCCGCGCCTGTTAAAGTTCCTGTTGTATAAATCGCTTTAAAGGTTCTGTACCATTCCAGATTCACCATTTTGTATCTATCATTTAAATAATATCCAGTAATAAAAGTACTTATTTTAATGATAATGCTTTTCCTTCCAATTTTACAAAAGAATTCAGGCGAGCAAATGGCGCAGATCATTTTCTGAGAATTGAACTCAGCATTTTTTATACCAAACTATACATGACCATATGCTTATCAGCATATTGCCAAATCAGAAAATTGGAGTACAGACAATTAGGAGCGAACGAGTTAAAGCTGTCAGCGATAACGTACGGAGCATTCGCCATAGGCGGCGCTATGTGATGGAACTTTTAATCCAACATGGAAAAATAAGAGCTACAGGTGTTTGCAATGATCACCGAATGGGTATTTTGATCAGTTCGAAAAATGCGACTTTGTCACAACTCTTACTTTGCTGGACGACGTGCAACCAGGGATCACCATCGTACTTGCCGGAGCGAGAAATGCGCAACAAGCTATTGAAAACGCCGGAGCGATGAACATTCAAATTTCAGAAACCGAGAAAACTTTCATTAAAGAGAAGTTGCAGACAATCATTCAATAAAATGTATAAGGCACCGACATTTTGTATTTTCCGAAGATATCGCTTTTTAAATCCGCACCGGAAAAACTATATCGGACAGCTGAAACCGGTTCATCAATCTATTCTGACAGAAACTGAGCAGGCACCTATAAGATAATTCACACGGCAGGAGAGCCACTTTAATTATTCCTATAAGGTTTAACTGAATTGGTTCGCGAAATGTATTTCAATTTAACAGCGAGGACTGGAAACTATTTTCACAATCCCACTTTTCCGCTCGATAAGTTAGTAGAACTAATTTGAGTTCTGGCTTGGTTTTTTTGGGAAGTTTTTCTATAATTACTATGTTTCTCACCAATATCAACCATCTCTACTTTTATGAAAATTATTGAAAAAAAGCCTTCTGTCATGGGCCTCAATAACGACTCCTATCTTCACTATTTAGTGCTGCGTTATGTATACAATTCCGAAGACCCCAAGTGGGAATCACTAAAATGGCTGGACACAGAGGAAATTGCCGCCGAAACCTGGATTGAGCTTCACAACATCGCCAAATCAGATGTCGAAAACCAGGGTGGAAGTTTGAAGGGCTACGAATTTGTAAATGATGAATTGGTAATTCACGAGAAGATCAATCTAAATTATTGGCCAAGAAACTGGATGTGGGTCATTGAATCTTAATAAAAATATGTGAACAAACTTTACTAACCGATAATTTTACTAAAAGCTAAAATTGAGAAAAGAGCAGCGAAACTTTTCGCCGCTCTTTTCTCAATTTTACTTATTTTCCGGCTTTAAAAATATATTCTTTCCCAGGCTCTGTTTCAAAATCAAGGGCAAGGCTTCCTTTTTTAACCAGAGCTCCACCCTCCATCGGCTGTTGAATTGTTTTAAAAAACGGATTCGAGTTTTCTCCTTTTGCCGATTGCAGCTTATTTTTCCTTATTGACTTCATTGGTGTAGGCGTTCCAATTCTGCAATTCCCTCCCAACTTCGATCGTATAGTAAGCGTAGTAATTTTTCTACCCTCCCAAGCAACGTCAATTTCGAAACCGCCCCTTGCTTTTAAACCTTTCACTTCACCACTCTTCCAGTCGTCCGGAATTGCAGGTAAAATGTTAATAATTCCATCATGGCTCTGAAGTAACATCTCAGTGATCCCGGAAGTGCCTCCAAAATTTCCATCGATCTGAAAAGGTGGATGTGCATCAAAAAGATTCGGATATGTACCACCACCTTTTGAATAATTTGTACCCTCAACGCCAGTCAACTTAAGTTGTTCGCGAATCAGTTTGTAAGCATGATTTCCATCCAGTAATCTGGCCCAGATATTTATTTTCCATCCTTTACTCCACCCTGTTCCACCATCACCACGAAGTTCCATAGTCCGGCGTGCCGCATCTGCAAACACCGGAGAGCTGAGCGGTGAAATTTGCCGCCCAGGAAATAATCCAAACAGATGGGAAATATGCCGGTGTTCGGGTTCGGTATCGTCCCAATCCTTATACCATTCCTGAAGGTTTCCCTTTTTACCAATCTGCAATGGAAATAATTTGCTCCTTTTTTCAATCAGTATTTTTCTGAAATCGGCATCTGTATTCAGTCTTTCAGATGCTTCGATCAGATTTGTGAATAAATCCCAGATGATCGACATATCCATTGTAGTCGCCACAGAAACCGATCCTTTGAAGCCTTTTTCGGTTATAAAAATATTTTCAGGCGTGGTGGCCGGTGCGGTTACAAGTTTGCCATTTTTGTCTTCTATCAACCAATCGATGCAAAACAAAGCGGCCGACTTCATAAGCGGATATGCTGTTTTTGAGAGAAACTCCTTATTTCCGGTAAACCGATAATGTTCCCACAAATGCTGGCAAAGCCAAGCACCACCCATTGGCCAATTCGCCCAGGACGGACTTCCGCTGACCGGATTGGATGTGGCCCAGATATCGGAATTATGATGAACAACCCAGCCATTTGCGTTGTAAAAATTTCTGGCTGTTTCTTTTCCAGTCACTTCCATCTGCTTGATAATGTCAAGCAACGGCATATGCAATTCCGAAAGGTTGGCAGTTTCAACCATCCAATAGTTCATCTGGGCATTGATATTAGTCGTAAAATTACTACTCCATGGCGGACGAACTTCATGATTCCAGATACCCTGTAAATTTGCAGCAATTCCATTGGGACGAGAGCTGGAAATCAGCAAATAACGCCCAAACTGAAAATACAAAGCCTCTAAACCCGGGTCTTTCGCTCCCTCTGTATAGTTTTTCAATCGCTCGTCCATTGGCTGGTCTACCTTTGGATTTCCATTTAACACTAGGCTAAGCCGGTCAAAATATTTCTGATAATCAGCAATATGGTCGCTTTTTAATGCCTCAAAACTTTTAGCGCTTACCGATTGCAGATATCCCTCAACAAGTTTAACTTCATCTTTCCCATCCTTGTCAGGACACTTATCGAATCCGTTGAAACTGGTCGCAGCTGAAACCAAAAGCACTACTTCGGTTGCCTCACTTACATGTAAACCTAATCTGTCAGAAGTCACTTTCCCATCCGATTCCTTCACTTTCAGGCGAAGTTCGAATCGCATACCCTTGCACCTGGACGGATCATTATAGACAACCGGAATTTCCATCGTTTGCATATAACTCGGATCCGTGTGAGAAGGCGCCTGCCCTTTCATGGCAACTTCATCTTTATTTATCCTAACATTGGTATATACCAGCGGACTTTTCGTTGAAGCTAAAAAACTCAAAGTACCTTTCTTGCTGGACTTCAACCTGATAACCATGATTTGATCCGGTGCCGAAATAAAAATTTCACGGCTGTAATCAACGCCGTCAACCGAGAATTTAGTTAATGACATTGCGTTAGAAATATCCAGTTCCCGATAATATCCTGTTGGCGTTCCCGTGAAATTATGTTTGATAATCAGATCACCCAGCGGCTCGTAGGATTCTGTAAACAACCCCTGCATTTTCTTCGTAAGGTCTTCTGCAAGTTTGTAATCCTCATTTGCCAGGGCGGTGCGGATCTCCGGAAGAAACTTTACCGCTCCGGGATTTGGATTCGTATTGACCGGCCCTCCCGACCAGAGCGTTTCCTCGTTGAGCTGAATTAATTCCTCATCCGCTCTCCCGAAAATCATCGCTCCGATTCTTCCATTTCCAACTGGCAAAGCTTCATTCCAGTTTTTGGCTGGCTGTCTATACCACAGCTTTAAATCCTTTTGTGCAAATGCCTCTCCCGAAGCAAGTAAAAAAACCAGGATCGCTGCTTGAAAAACTAAAAAATTAACATTTGCAAAAATTGCATTTCTTATTCGTAAAGTCATGTTTGATACTAAGCATTTGTTTTAGTGAAGAAAGTCTGCAACGTAAATTTCTACTATTTACAATAGAAAAATGGCGAACCTTTCAGATGATTGGTTACGCCATTTTTTATCATTGCTTCACTTAAAATCCGTCGTTTCGCCAGGGAAACAACCTGTTAAGCGTTTAGGAATAAGTCATCCCGGACCAATCAATAACCTGGATTTTGTTTTAATGAAGGATTAAGCTGAAGAGCCACTCTCGGGATCGGAAAAATACGGTGATTAATATCTGAATCTGTCTTAAAGCCCCACTTTCCTTCATATTTCCCGAAACGGATCATATCATTTCTACGCCACCCTTCCCATGCAAACTCACGGGCTCTTTCTGCGTATACAAATTCAAGATCGACAGTCGATAATGCCGCAGCCGATGTTCTTTCTGCACGTAATTGGTTCACCAAAATTAATGGCGTATGTCCCAGCGTTGCTGCTCCACCTCTCAAAATCGCCTCAGCCTTCATAAGCAGGATATCTGAATAGCGGAAAATTGGAATGTCATTATTTTGATTTCTGTTCATCGACGTAGCATCAGGATAAAACTTGATATTACGGTAACCCATATGCCATGCGATCTCATCATTACCGGCATCGAATGCAGAAACGTCTTGTCTCAGCGTAATCTGCGGTGTCAAGTTAACCTGATAAGTGTACGCCCCTGAAGGATTATCCCCTTTGTAAAACTGGTCATAACCCAAGTTTGTTGTTGTAACTGTTACCGGGGTCACGCCATCGTTCATGTATTGCAAGCCGGTAAGCCACTGGCCATTCCGGACATCGTCCTTATCATTAAAATTTGCATAAAACTCAGGCAGAGTACTCGCGCACCCAGCTGGCGTAAAAGGCAGGCTGAACTTTTTGACTTCACTTCTCGGCACATCATAGCGCGAACGGTTATTTACAGAGCGGAAAGGAAATGTATTTGTTGCAGCAGGATCGTAGGGTATTGCAAAGATAAATTCCTTCATCTGCGGACCATTCGATGGATAAAACATTCGCAAATAACTGCTCTTTGGTTCGATTGCATAAAGGCCCGAGCTCATGATTTTATCACAGGCAGCAATACAATCATCGTACCGTTTTGTACCGGTGTAATACTCCGCATTCAAATACATTTTCGCCAACAGCGCGTAGGCCGTCCATTTGTTCGCTCTCCCATAGGTACTCACTCCGGACACATCGCTCAAATAAGGCAAAGCTTCTTTTATCTCTTTCTCGATAAAATCGAAGACTTGTGCACGGGGTGTATTGGTACGCGGCGTAAAATCACCGTAAAGAGTATCCAATGGTACATTTCCATAATTATCCATCATCATGAAATAGGAAAAAGCACGTACCATTTTGATTTCGGAAAGACCAGTTTGTTTTGCTGCGCCTTCAGGCATTTTTGATCTTAGGATCGAAATGGTTTGATTACTAACTCCGATAATCGTAGAAAGCCATGTCCAGTTACCGTTGATATAACTGTTATCAACCGTCCAGTTATGGTAGTGAAATGTTTGATTTTGCCCGCCATCATACCAGTTCCCTCCTCTTGCAGGCATAATGCCTTCGTCCGTAGTATAGGATTGCTGCTGAAAATATTCTGCGCCGAAATTCCCTCTTAAAGCAACATAAGCAGGACCCGAAGCCGAAATGTATTGCTCGGTTGTGGTTGGGAAAACATCGGTTGTAAGCTCAGTCGTTACCGGCACTTCCAGGTCATGACAAGACGCCATTATCCCAATCATAAAAGCCGATGATAATATTTTGATATATGATTTTTTCATGATTTCAGTTTTTAGCATTAGATGGAAATATTAACTCCAAAAAGGAACGTGCGCGTTTTAGGATAAAAATTGTTGTAATCAACCCCTGGCGCTATACCACCCTGATTTACTTCCGGATCAACTCCTGTGTACTTCGTGATTACAAAAAGATTGTTTACCGACGTGTAAACTCTCAGGTTTTTGACAAAGGCCCCTAATTTTTTAAAACTGTAACCCAAAGTCGCATTGTCGAACCGGACGAAACTTCCGTTTTCGAGAAAACGTGATGAATAGAAATAGGCATTGATATCTTTTACTGATTCATCAGCAGCATCTTTCAGGATATTGGTATACTGCGCCGTATTAGGCCTGAACAAGTCCGCCCTCGTTGCGTTAAAGATTTTGTTTCCAAAAGCGCCTCGAATGAACACATTCATATCAAAATTGCCGTATTTAAAATTGTTGTTCCATCCTAACAACAATTTCGGCTGCGAGCTACCCATGTAGTGATAATCTTTTCCAACAATCGGCGTAGTGGTCAGGCTGCCGTCTGCGGCAAGGAACTGAGAAACACCA
The DNA here is from genome assembly GCF_900108855.1 of Dyadobacter koreensis. GTDB lineage: Bacteria > Bacteroidota > Bacteroidia > Cytophagales > Spirosomataceae > Dyadobacter > Dyadobacter koreensis. Next base: position 142,431 of record NZ_FNXY01000006.1, on the reverse strand, counting down.
CTTTCATTTTTTCCGGCATACTGGAAAGAGAAGAACTGCCCAAGTGGCTTGCCCGCCTTTAAAATCTGAAGGGATCTGCCCGATTGCCCGCCACCTTCAGGCCGGGAAAGAAGAACAGAATCACCGCCGGCAAATAAAGGGTTCGACAAACTTGTGATCAAATTTCGGTTGTGCGCAAGATTTACACCGGTTGTCCAGTTAAACTTACTGTTGGAAACAACTTTTGCGCTTAGATTGAATTCAATCCCTTTGTTATTAACGCTTCCTCCATTGGCCACGATGCTTCCCGACGGCACCAGAATCGGATCCACCGTGTAGGAATAGATCATACCCGTTGTATTCTTATCATACAACTCCAGAGAACCGCTGACCTTATTTCCAAAAATCGCGAAATCCAGACCAATATTCGCCGTTGCAGTTTTCTCCCATTTCAAATCAGGATTTTCCGATTTTGTAGGGCCATATGCACCAGTCAGGGTTCCATTATAATAATAAGTACCCAGACTTCCTGAAATAAACTGCGCCGTATACGCATTAAATCCAGTCGCGTTTCCGGTTACGCCATAACTTGCTCTCAATTTCAGATCGCTGAACAATGACTGATTTTCCATGAAAGACTCCTGGCTGATCCGCCAGGCAGCACCTACCGAAGGAAAATATCCCCACTGGTTATTTTTACCAAATACTGAACTTCCGTCGCGACGTATAGAACCTTGAAGTAAATATTTACTCTTGTAATTGTAGTTAAATCTTGCAAAATCAGAAATTAATTGTGTTTCCTGGTAAATACCGTCTGGTCCAAAACTGATCTGATAGCCAGAAATTCCATAAGGATTGCTCAGTGCCAGATTATTATAGCTGATATTATCAACAGGCAAGTTGCTGGTTGTCACTTGAAAACCTTCGCCTATCTTATTATTTTGCCATGAATAACCAACCACCGCATTCAGGGAATGATCTCCAAATTCCTTATTCCAGGTCAGATACGTTTCCAGTATTTTATTGGTGTTTTGATATGAACTCCGGCTCGCCTGGCCATTTTTTCCAAATGCCTGCACCGAGTGAAACCCGACCCCGGGATCCGGGTTGTCGTACATATTGTTGTAATTGGTCGTAAAATATTTGTTATAATACGAACCTTGTAATGCGGTCGAATTCAGGTATGAAAGATCAACATTGTAAGTCAAACCAAAAGGAAGCTCAACCTGCGTTTTAAAACTTCCGATCAGGTTGTTTGTTTTCGTATTCATTTCGCTGTTGTTTATCATCGCAACAGGATTGTAATAATTGGTATTCTGGAAATTTTCAAAATAACTTCCGTCTGCATTTTTGATTGGTGAAACCGGCAAATACATCGCTGACTGCAACAGAACCGTATTTCTATACGGAACATCATCCGCGCTGCTGTGCGAATTGGTCACAGAAAAACTGAATTTGAGTTTATCTTTCAAAGCCAGTTGCTCAATTCCCAGACGCCCGATAACGCGTTGCAATGAACTGTTAAGCAAAACGCCGTCTTTTTTTACAAAGTTTAAGCTAGCGCTGTAAGTAGTATGCTCGCCTCCGCCATTGAACGATAGATTATGATTGGTAGATACTGCTGTTTTTTTCTGGATTGAAGATTGCCAGTCTGTGCTTGCCCCTTTATCATCGGCCGGAGAAAAACCGATTCCGTTTTTTTCCAAAAATGCCCGCAGTTCCGAAGCAGTCATCATGTCCAGTTTATTGGATACTTTTTCAATGCCGACATAGGCGTTGTACGATATCTGCATTTGTCCAGGTTTCCCCTTTTTCGTGGTTACCATAATCACGCCGTTTGCTGCTCGGTTACCATAAATTGCGGTAGCAGCAGCATCTTTCAAAACATCTACAGATGCGATATCGTCCGGCGCGATAGTAGAAATATCAGCTCCCGGTACGCCGTCAATTACGTAGAATGGTCCCTGCGCGCTATTGATCGTCGACGCACCGCGCATCACGACCGCAGCTGGCTTGTTCGGATCGCCACTCGCTGTAATGTTCAATCCGGGTACTTTCCCCTGCAAAAGCTGGCCCACGTCAGTAATTGCTCCCCGGTTTAATTCTTCTGTTTTGATTGTGCTGACGGCACTGGAAAGATTTTTACGTGACTGCTGACCGTACCCGATTACCGCCACTTCACTGAGCGTAGTGTTGCTTTCGGCCATAGATACGGAAATATTACTTTGTTTTCCAACAACAACTTCCTTTGTCGTGAAACCAATATACGAGAACACAAGAACATCCGTATCGGCGGCATTTACAGAAAAATTCCCTTCCGTATCCGTGGTAGTTCCCAGTTTGCTTGCCTTTACAATAACGGTAACTCCGATCAAAGGTTTTCCGTCGGGCCCAACGACCCGACCTTTAATCAACTCCAAAATCTCTTTCACCGGCGCAATCGATTTGGTTTGTTTTCGCGGTTGCAGCACGACGGTCTGGTCTACGATAGAATATTCAAATGGCTGGTTTTTAAAACATTTTTCCAGTGCATTTTCCAGACTGCTTTCTTTGATAACGAAACTCACCTTTTCCGCCTTCTGGATCAGCTCGGTTTTATACCAAAATGAATACCCGCTTTGCTTTTCAATCTCTTTTAGCACTTTTTCCAGCGTTGCGTTTTGCGCGACAAGTGTAATTTTCTGTGAGTAACTGCTGGCACTCACCTGCATACAAAAAGCCAGCGAAAAAATAAAGATCATTTTCATAACCAAAATAGTTCTGGTTGAAAGGAGCCGGGGATACCTGTCAGCTATATACGACAGTCCACGCCTCTTTTGGATTAAAGAGTTGTGATTCATACTTTTGTTGTTGGGTTTGTACTAAACGGTTTGAGATAATTTGTGAATGTGCTGACTCTGCTGAACGGGACGGTTGCAACGTTCCCGTTCTTTTTTGCTTCAGAGCAAAGGAGACAACACCTGATTTTGATTAAAGTAAAGGTGTTTATTTCTTCATCTGTGCTGGTTTGGGTTATGGTGTTACTGTGATTGTTTTACCTTCTATTTTAAATTTCAATCCGCTGAGCGATAATATTTTCAATACCTTCGAAATATTCGCATTTCGCGGAAGTCGACCGGTGAAGCGCTCCCTGCTCACACTGCCTTCGTAGGCCACAGCCACATCATACCACCGCGAAACCTGACGCATAATACTCTCCAGATTTTCATCTTCAAATTGAAAAAATCCATTTTTCCATGCCATCTCCTTATCAGTATCGACACCATTCAACACATTAATGCTATTGGAACTTGCTGTTATTCTCGCTTGCTGTCCCGGAGACAACAACGCAGATTTCCCTTCTCTTGAAATTCTTACAGAGCCTTCAAGCAGGGTAGTTTTCAAAACCTTCTCGTCAGGATATGCCATCACGTTAAAATGGGTTCCCAGAACGGTGACTTCTGTGTTATTTGCTTTTACGATAAAAGGCATTTTTGTGTTATGCGCAACCTCAAAATAAACTTCCCCCGTAATTTCGACTGTTCTCTCCTTACCTTTAAAAACAGTTGGAAATCTCAAACTGGAAGCCGCATTTAGCCAGACTTTCGAACCGTCGGGCAACACGATATGATACTGCCCGCCTTTTGGAGTAGCCAAAGAATTGAAGACGATCGCTTCGTTCTCCTTGTTATTTGATCTGTAAACAAGCTCTCCGTTTTTTGATTTCACAACATTCGCGCTCCCCTGGCTTGCCAGATTTCCATTCCCTGCGCTATCCAAAATAATATTGGAACCGTCTCCAAGTGTCAGAACTGCCTTGTTACCTCCCGGCGGCAAATCTGAGTCCGAAGTTTTCAAAGACTCATTCGTTGCAAGTTGTTGTGTTTCTTTCGATCCCAACCAAAAATATAAGCCGAAGCCGAGGATCAAAATAGCTGCTGCGGCTATTTTTGGCCAGAGTGACCTGACCTGATAATTTTCTACCTGATCTTCACCATCCGTTATTTCTCTTTCCGAAAAAATATTGGATAAAATACGGTCCGAAGATTTTTCAGAAATCTCTGTCTGCGCCTCAAAGTCCTGCCACGAATTTTCCAAGATAGCGGCAAGTTTTTCATCATCTGGATTTTGTTTTATCCATGAAGCCAGTTCCAGCTTTTCCGCTTCTGTACAGTTCCCTGCAAAGAATTTTCCAGTCAGATAATTAATTCTTACCAATTCCATTTTCTACTATAAATTCCGCTATTCACCGCCCGTATTGTAATAAAATGACACAAAGTCAAAATAGACATAAACCCATCCGGGCATATAACCAAATAAAAGACAAACAGGAAGAACTAAGGAACTAGCCGGTTTTGAAAAAAATTAAATTATTTTTTCAGCGAGAGTATCAAGGCAATCGTCAGCATGGTATCCGCATGCCGGCGCAGGTTTGTTCGAATGGTTGACATCGCCTGAACGATATGATTTTTGACTGTATTAGGAGATATTTTTAGCAGATTTGCAATTTCATCATGCGTCCTGCCCTCTTCTCTGCTCAGATGGTACACGATCTTTTGCTGTGCAGGAAGTTTTTCAAGAATTTCCGCCAAAAGTTTTTCCACATCTTTCAACGCGATGATATCAAGCGTTTCGTTATGACCGGCGGAGTTCTGACCAAACATTTCTGCCATAATAGATGTTTCATGCGCCATTCTTTTAAAATGGTTAATCACATGATTTTTTGACATCCGGAAAAGATAACTGCCAAAATTTTCAATGGAAGATAACGATTGATGATCGTTCCAGAGTTTCATAAAAACATCCTGAACAATATCTTCCGATAACATTTCAGATTCGGTCAGGCGGAAAAGATACCCGTAAAGTTTGTTTTTGTACATATGGAAAAGCAAAGTAAATGCACCTTCATCTGCCTGGGAAGCAAGTGCAAGCAATTCTTTTTCGTTATGTAGGTCGCGGGTTAACACATTATTCACTCGTTTATCTCACTCGAACAAAATATCGAAAAACAATATATTATTCGGCATTTAACACAAACATATTAATAAATTATCAAATAATTAATATTAAACGAAAGTTTTGATAAGATAATTTAAGTATAACGAAAGTTGCAAAAGGATACATCAAATTGTAAATAACAGTCAAAACATAAAAAAAAGACCGGAAGACTTATCGTCAACCGGCCTTTATTATGCCTGTGTATTCGTCTAAACAATCCCACCCATCAGCGGGTCCGTTTTTGTAATTGTCCCGGTTTCTACGTGGCCGGCAAATCGCTCCTCAAATTTTTCGTATCCTTTCAACTTTACGCTGAAATCATACCAGTTATAGTTTTTAGTAATATTCAGAGTGAATGAAATTTGCGCACCCGCTGCAACAGTTTTAGTCTGCGAAGCAGTTTTATAACTGTTGTCAAGAACTGATAAAATGTGCGGTTTCGTATCATTATTTTTGATCGAAACAACGACATTACCCGTCAATCTGGAAGGGTTTAGCCGTGCCGATTCATAATTACAAGCTATTTTCACCAACGGATTTTCTGAATCGCCGGAAAATTCACGAAAAAACCCGTTTGGACCATATACTCGGAAATGATACTGGCCGTTTTCAAAATCACTGATCTTGTATTCATCTTGAAGCATATCACCAGCAGCTACACTATAATCCCATGATTTCATCAAATCGTTCTGATACGGATTCATGGCATAAACACGAAAAGGAGAACCTGTTGCTTTGTTTCCAAAAACCTTATTTCCCGCTCTGAATGATAGCTCAACACTGTTTTTATCCTTATTAAAAACGCTTTGACTGTAAAGTTCGTAAGGCAGCGCGCAAGCCGAACGAATTCCTTTTTCCTGTTTCGGGAAATAAGGAGATTCAGAATGATTTGTGTTGATCTGCTGTATTTCCTCAGCAGTTAACTGTTTATAATTTGCTGGTGCATCTTTGAATTGCGCCTGATGAATTCCTTCAATAAAAGGTTTACGATCGAGAAACTCAGGTTTGGTAATATCCTCACCGTTGTAAGGACGGAAAACAGAGGTCAAATCTCCGCAAATCGTCCGTCGCCATTGCGTAATGTTTTCTTCCTTCACTTTTTTATTGAATTTCTTTTCAAGGAAATTTTCTAAAAATTGCAAAGATGAGGTATGATCAAATACTTCTGAATTAACAAAACCACCGCGTGACCATGGCGAAGCAATAATCATCGGCACTCTATAACCAAGCCCAATCGCACCTTCACGGATATTGCTTTCAGACATGGATGGATTGGTTTGCTGGCTTCGGGTCACGAAATCCATTTTTGGATCGATCCCTTTTGACACCTTTCCTGTATGCTCCTTATATGGATTGGGGACAACGTATGGGGCCATATGATCAAAATAGCCGTCATTTTCATCATAGGTTACAATGAAAATCGTTTTTTTCCAAACCTCCGGATTTTGAAGTAAAATTTCCATTGCCTCACTTACGTACCAAGGCCCAAACCACGGCTGCCCCGGATGATCTGAAAAGTGTGCAGGCGGCATTAGCCAGGAAACTGTTGGCAGAGTTCCGTTTTTCACATCTTCACGAAACTGATGAAACACATCTCCCTTCGGCACTTTCAATTCGCGTTCCTTTCCGCCGTCGTCGTACTTCAACGCTTCCAATTCATGATAATACTGGTCGTTGATATTTGTTATGAAGGCTTTATTATGTAATTCCTTCGCTTGTTCAGAAAGATTGTTATAAGTGTCGGTGGTAAATCTTGACTGTGCAGTTTCAATTAATCCCAACAACTTTTTCGCCGCTGCCAGTCGCTGTGTAGTTTTCTCATCAGATGGCTGTTTTTCCAGGTCGGAAATTTGCTGCAGAATATTTTCTTTTTTAGTCTGCAAATTTGCAATTCCACCTTCGTGCAAACGTACGTTATATTGCTTATAATATTCCAGAACATTGGTCCCGAAATTACTCAACCATGCACTCTGTTCGCCTTTCAGGCCGTATCCCATCGTCAGTTCATTTTGATAAACTTTCCATGAAACGCCGTTTTCCTGTAACCGCTCGGGATAGGTTTTCCAGCTCAATTCCGGATACTCATAATTGCTGTTGTTCCACAAATGCGCAACAGCATCCACCTCATTTTTCTCCCGAACCGTACCTGTCATCCAGTAATGACGGTTTGGGTGCGTGCCGGTTATACTTGAACAAAAGTTGTGATCACAAACTGTGAAAGCATCCGCCAGAGAATAATAAAATGGAAAATCCTTGCGGTCGCAGTAACCCATGGTCAATGGAATTTTCGCATACTCTTTATTTCTGGCCTTTTTAACATCGAGCCATTTATCATATTTTCCACCATTCATCGCATCCGTCTGATCCGACCAGCCATGCGGAATCGAGCCCATCCACGCGACTTTGGTATCCTTCACATTCAGCTGAAAAGGACCATAGGTTTCTCCTTCCTTATTGGTCTGCAGCCAAACTTTATTTTTGTCGGGAAGCGTAATCGCGCGCGGATCATTGTACCCGCGAACGCCTTGCAATGTGCCAAGCTGATGATCAAACGATCTGTTCTCCTGCATTAAAAACACAATATGCTCGGCGTCATAAAATGTGCTGCCCAGCTCCGGATTGATTGCCAAAGCCTTTTCAATAACCGCAGGCAACATATTTGCCATCGCACCAGTCCCTGATAAAAGTGCTGCCTTTTTTAAGAAATCTCGCCTTGAATTCATTTGATCACGATACTTTACTGATAACAGATTGAAGATCAGACGCAACATCCGTCCGTTCTTCATCTGATTTTCCAATTGATTTATACCTGCCAAATATATCGCATGAAACAATCAGCCATGTTAACCCGCTATTAACAGATCATCATATTTTCATTATTCTCACTTATAAAAATGAATTTCCTGCTCAACTAGAAATGGCAGTCACATCTCAAAATTGAGGTTTGGCGTTTTAATTAAACCAATACTTCAATCGATAAGCTCAAAAGCAGCCGCCGTTTTTTCTTCTCCATTTGCAATTACCGACAATTTATGTTGCCCAATATAGAACTTGCGCGTTGTGATAATCCGAAAAGATTGCTTTCTTAGGATCTGTACTTTTTCGTTTGGCTGAAAAATTTTCTCACTGATCTTAAATACTTTTTTCGATAACTGCCCATTTGCCTTATAATAGTAAACCGCATATTCCAGCCGGACAACCTGAGGCTCGGCAGTATCGTTTTTAACTGAAAAAGAGAAATCCACGCTATCTCCAATTTTCACATGCGGGGTCAGTATTTTGAAATCTGATACCAAAACTTTCGCTCCATCCAGGCCAAAATGTTTCAAAATTTCGGAATGCCCCTGCTTCAATAAAGTGCGGCTTCCATGTTTAATAATTGCATCTGTTTCCTTGCTGATTCCCTTCCATTTCAAAGCAATGTCAAGGACTATCTTTGGATTGTCTTTCGCTATATCATTCAAGCTATTGGCGACGCTTCGTCTCACGGACTCGGAGGGATCTGTTTTCAAATTTTCGAGAATCGGTAAAATGGCCCGGGGATTTTTCTTTAATTCAGGTATCGCCATCGCCCATGGCAAACGGGGCCGGCTTCCTTCACTTGCCAGACGGCGAACCTTCGGACTTTCATGCATCGACCAGTTGACCATATAGCCGATCATTTGATCATTATACTTTACAATAAACGGCCTGACAGCAAATTCGCAGCTTATAAACTGAGTGATAAATTCGAAAGCTTTTGCAGATGTTTTCAGATCTTCAATTCCATATACTTCCACATAATCAGGAAAAAAAATGAAAGCCAGATTATCGTCGGTAAAATTATTCTTCCTTAATCTGGCGATAATCCTTTCAATAGTTTTGACGGCTTCTGGAAAATCAGCAGGCATAAATTCATGAAAAACCCTGGTAGTGTGTTTCATTCGCTCCTTCCACTCCATCGAGTTAAAATCTTTATTAAAAATCAGTTCTATAAATTTTTTCTTATCAAAGGAAGGTACCGCCTCTGCCAGAACATCTGCAAATTTGCCGTAGAAGGAAGGCGAGTATATGTCTTTAATCAAGCTCATAAGATTTGTTAAATTTACCGCGGATGGTGCGTGAGAAAATAATGGTTTGGTTTTTGATGAACAAAAGAATCCATAAAATGAGTTTTCGGATAGGACGAAAAATTAATCACTTTGCATGATCGCAATATAACCCAAAGAAAAAACATGAGTACAATAAAAATAGGTTGGATCGGTCTTGGAAAAATGGGAGTTCCCATGGCTGAAAATTTGATAAAATCGGGATTGCCGGTTAGCGTCTACAATCGGAACAAAGCCAAAGAAGAAGAGTTACTGGCAAAGGGAGCACAAACCGCACCTTCGCCTGCGGCGTTAATCGAACAATCCGATGTCGTAATTGTCATGGTGTCAGATGACCGGGCGATCCATGCTGTTTTCCTCGGAGAAGACGGCCTTTTGAGCGCGAAAACATCCGGAAAAACCATCATCAATATGAGCACGGTTTCTTCTGCGATCAGTCGGGAAATGTCTATACTCTGCAGTAACCAAAATAATCATTATCTCGATGCACCGGTATCGGGAAGTGTGAAACAAGCTGAAAGCGCCCAGCTTGTCATCATGGTCGGCGGAGAAGAAAATGTTTACGAAAACGTTAAAGAAATACTGGAAAAACTCGGCAAACTCACCTTACTTGTAGGCGGTGCCGGTGCAGGAAATGCAGCGAAATTAGCTGTAAATTCTATGATCGGTTTTTATACCCAAGGTCTGTCAGAAGCAATTTTATTTGCCAAAAAAAATGACATTAAAATTGACGATTTCCTTACGATCATCAATAATGGCGCACTTGCAAATGTTTACACAAAAACCAAAGGGGATGCGATTCTGAATAATAATTTCGAACCGGCTTTTTACCTGAAACATATTTACAAAGACCTCGGTCTGGCCCGAGATCAGGGACTGGACACGCCACTTGGCGAGGCCGCGTATGAATCATTTCGGCAGGCGGAAAAAACACTTGGCGATGAAGATCTCATCGCCATTATCAAACATTTAGACTCTTCGAAATAACCCGGCAAAAGAAAACTTCGAAAAAGTCAAATTTAACCCCTTCGGGTGTCCGTAACCAAATCGTTTCTATATGTAGCACGGTAAATTTGTATTACACATACGATTATCACGGATCTGATTTTTGAATGATATTGGGCGATCGAAAAAGCATCCAGTATCATTCAAATCAACTGATAATATAAAAAAATGTCCCACGTGTTTTATTTATTCTGGCTCTAATGCTAAACTCTCAATAAACCTCGGAAACCTCTGGCAGCATAGTAAGAATCTGCACCATTATGGTAAATAAATACCCTTCCAAAACGGCGATCACCAAAAATTGCCCCTCCCAGTTTTCTGATCTCAGCAGGCGTTTTGAGCCAGCTTGACGTTTTTAGATCGAAATTACCAATCTCCTGCAACGCTTGATATTGTTCTTCGGATAAAAGTTCTACACCCATATCGGCGGCCTCTTCAACAGCGCTGGCTTCTGGTTTATTCGCTTTTCTTGATTCTAGTGCAATTAGGTCATAACAAAAACTTCGTCGCTCTTTCGGGCTTTCCGCTGAACAATCACAAAAAATAAATTCATCGGTCTTTTTGTCATACCCGATCACATCCGGCTCACCACCAGTCTCTTCCATCTTATCCAGCGACCAAACCTTATCCGGTGCAGAATCTAATTTTGCTTTCACTTTTGTCCATTCCAAGCCGTCATGCCTTTTTTGATTTTTTTCAAAACGGTCCTTTAATACTTTGAAAAGCTCTTCCAGATGTTCCGGCTGTAATTCCTTTTTTTCGTACTTCATAGCGTCTGTATTTTTATCAGGTATCTTTCGAGTTTATCTAAGTTTTGCTTCTGCCCCTCGTCTGCCTTGTGCACCTTTACGACGAGGTCATACATTTCCGCAGTATCGAACAACAACGACCAGTCGACCCAAGTCTTTTCATCCATCGGTTCAAAGAGTACCGTCGTGATGAAGTGCGGGTTAAAATGTTCAAAGACAATTTTTTTGTTTGTAATAATCTCCTTAAAAATGCTTCTGTTGGGATAGCTTCGACCATCCGGTCCATGCAAGGTCAATTTCCATTCTCCACCCTCACAAAAATCCATTTTGTGGATCGTGTTTGTAAAGCCATCAGGCCCCCACCAATTTACGATCAGTTCCGGATTCGTCCAGACTGCCCACATTTTTTCCAAGGGCGCATAAAACAATCTGGTCATTCGAAGTTCTCTTATTTTCGATTCTTCCATAAGTCCAGGTCAAAAATAGACATGCACAATATTCTTTAAAAACATGGATAGGAACGATATTGCTTTCTGATGTGTAGCAGGCATACCCTCATTTTAATGCTTTACCTAAACCATAATCAAGCGCAACCAAATGTCAAGTTTTCGATTTTCTGCTGCCACTTGCCAGCTTTATTAAAAAAATGTCAGGATTTATGCTGTTTGTTCTTGCCTGCGTACAATTTCATTAATCCATATCGGAGCGAAAGGCGAAGTACATCCTTTTGATACCGGGTAATTCCGATAAATTCCAAGCCTCTCTCCTATTTCAAGTGCACGGCTGCGATATTCCGGAAAACGTATGCCAATATTTGCCAGTGTAGAGTTCATTGTCCACTGCACTTCCGGTGCTGAATCAGCCATTTCAGATTCTAATCTGTCTAGGATAGCAGGCAAGTCGAGTAAATCCGGGTTTCTGGCCACGCAGCCACTTGTAAGGCTCCATCCGGCCCGGGCAAGCATCACATTTTCGGATTCAACCCACAGAGTTCGCAGCGATTCTGTCTCCGGATAATCCTTGATAACGTAGGAATACAACCAATCTGCCACATGCGTAAACTTTTCCGATCTGACCATTTCCGTAAGTTCCTCATGCGTCAGTTTTTTCGGATTCATGATCAAAATTGCCAAAAACCGCGCATCAATATTTTCAGTACTCCAAAGTTGCAGTGCCAGGGAATGATCGGTTTTTATTTTCTTCGCCACCGCCCGGATATCACCCATTTTAACACCAAACTGGTTTTGCCCGACACCGTGTTTGGCATTAAATTCCCGCATTCTTTCTGATCCCAGTCCTTCGAGCTGAGAAAGTGTTTCTTCAAGTGTCATGTCAATTATTATGGATTAACAGAAATGAACTTTCTATCCAAAGGCCGATAGTACCAGGATATCACTGTTAAAAATAATAATAATACCGGTCCAAAAAACTCCTTGCCGCCATCTCCGACTGCAAAATGAGAAAGGATGGCACTAGACATAGCAAAAAAGAAACCTGCATATGCCCATTCCTTTACCAACGGAAACCCGGGAAGCAAAACTGCGATCACACCAAGTATTTTCCAAACTCCTATAATCGGCAGAAAATAGAGCGGATAACCCAGTCGGGTCATCATAGTTACTTCCTCATCCAATTTGATCAGCTGGACAATGCCGGTTGAGGCCATGCCCAAAGCGAGCCAAAGGGTCGCAACCCAATAAATAATTTTATTCCTTTTTGACATGGTTTTACTATTTTAACTGATCCCCAACTTCCTGCAAACGGTTATGCGCCATGTTCAATCCTTGTGCAAAAGGCATTTTCAGCATTTGGTCTCGTAATTCAACCGATTTGTAGACAATCTGCATGACAAGCCTGCTGGTATTCTCCGTTAGCTTTTCAAACTCTAAAAATTCAAGTTGAACAGCAAAAGGCGTATTCTCCATCTCAAAAGTCCGCGTAATTTTCTGATCCGGAATAAATTCATGAATAGCACCATTAGCCCTGAACATCACGTTGCCGTTCGGATCCGAAGTTTCGAATTGATAACTGCCATGTTTCCGGCTTTCAAGTTTCAGCACCTTCGTTCCCATCCATTGCTCCACAATTTCCGGCTCTGAATAGGCTTTAAAAAGCAATTCCACAGGCAGTTCGAATGCTCTGGTGATTATAATTTCCTGCTTACCATTCTCGGCCTCAACTTTGGTTTTTCGCTCCATATTATTTTATTTTTCAGGTTTATAATTTTTCATGATGGCCTCAAGTTTATTGAACCTGTCGTCCCACATATTCCGGAACGGTTCTATAAAGTCGGCCACTTCTTTCATCTTTTTTGCATTTATTTCATAGTAAACCTCACGCCCGTTTTGCTGTTGCAGCAGCAATTCACACTCCGTAAGTATCTGTAAATGTTTTGATACGGTCGGTCTGGCCGTATCAAAATTAGCGGCGATCGCCCCCGCTGTCATCGATTGTGAAGCGACCAGTATCAGTATCGCTCTCCTGGTCGGATCTGCTATTGCCTGAAATACATCTCGTCTTAATATCATTGTGTAGCTATTTGACTACTAATATATGTGTAGCCATTTAACTACGCAAATTTTCTGGTGATTTTATTATCCAATCGCGCATACCGACCGATCCATGGCGTGAAAGGCAGTGACCTTAATATATCTTGAAACCATAAGACATAAATCACCAATCAGATTTTAATCTTTTCAAAAATATCAAACAATTATTTGGACTAGATATAAATAACAATCTATATTTGTAAACCGCTAGTCTGTTTATGACTTCCAATGCTTATGAATAACATTCAGTCCGACAAAATCACATTCAGAATTGACGAGAATTCCTTCAAGGAAATCTACAATCTGTATTGGGAAAAAGTCTTTTCCGTTTGTTACTCCAATCTTGGAGAGTCGGAAGCGGCCAAAGGGATGGTTCAGGAAATTTTCAAATCACTTTGGGAGCGGAAAGAAGAGCTGGAAATTAATCAGTCTGTCGAGAGATATCTGGTTCGTTCCGCCAAATTCAAGGTTTTTGAATATATCAGAAATAAAAAAATCAGAGAGCAGCATCTTGAGAATATCATTGCCAGCCAATCTGTTTCCTTAAACTATACTGAAAATGAAGTGATGGTCAGCACTCTTTCGGAACGCATCACCGCACTAATTGAAAATCTTCCTTCCCAGTGCCGCCGGGTTTTCAAAATGAGCCGGGAACAAGGACTCTCCAACAGAGAAATCGCCTCAGATCTTCTCATCTCCGAGAGAGCTGTGGAATACCATATTTCCAAAGCGGTAACTTCGCTAAAATCCAACCTTACTGAATATTCCTGTTGATTTTCTTTCGTGACGGCTTCGTAAAACGATCAGATATGCTACTTTTACTGAAAAGTACTTCTGGATATTAAAAAGGGGCTTTCATGGAGGTTAGTAAAGAGCTTATTGAAAAATACCATTCGGGAAAATGCTCCCCGGAAGAGTCTGCTATGGTTGAAAATTGGCTTCTTGACGATGATTCTGAATTTGAAACTGCGCTGCCGGAAAATCTGAATAAAGAAAAGGTTAAAGCTGAAATGTGGGATGAGATCTCTTCCTCGTTGCCTTCTGCCAATCATAAGATCGTCAACTCCCGTCAGGGCTGGCTCTATTTTGCAGCTGCCGCAAGCATCGTAATTTTGCTGACAGTTTCCATTTTTGAATTTAAACCGCACAACAAAAAAGCTGTTTTAAGCTCGGCAAATATTCCTGTCTCAACCAATAAAGAAATTCATTCGTCAGATTATACTATTTCCTTAGCTCCGGAAAGCAATGCCAGCATTAACTCCGAAAGCGGCCTGATCGATTTCTGCGGAGCGATACTGATTAGCCCTAAAAAGGATATTTTGCTGTCATTCAATGACGTTTGCGACAACACGAAGTCAAATACCGGGAAGATGAATTTTAAAAAAGGTGAAACTTACATTGCACTTAATTTTGGAAACAAGAAGGACAACGAATTAATTGTAATGGACGAAAAACTACTGATGGGCCTTCCGCCGATGGTTAAACGGCAGATTATGGATCAGTTTAATATTTGAAATCTCTTAAATACGATGCATGCCCGAGGCAACCTGATTACGTTAAAACTCATAATTCTTCCAGGTTTAATTTTTCTTTTCGGCTGTTCTGAAAAACGGTCAGACGAACGTCATAAGTATAGTATTTACACGATGGCTGACGACTACAAGGAACACATAAGCCAGGTAAACGATTTATCTTCCGGAAAACTCGATCCTGTAAAAAACGGTGTGCGTACATATCCCAAACAAATCTGGTATGACCTGATCGTGCGGGATGGATTCTATTACCGGCTGGAAAGAAAAACCAATTATTTTTTAAAATATGCAGTTCAAAATAACCGCTATACCCCGGTTGATTCTGTTTTTCTCACCGAAATGAGTTATTTTGATAATTATCAATGGGTTCATCCTGATTCACTATTTTTAGTATCGTTTGATCGAAAGCTTTCCAGGCTTGAGTATGCGCGTGTGAACGTGAAAACGATGAAAGCAGAAACAGGAAATATTCCCGTAGCACTGCCAAAGTCTCCATTTAATTCTATGTCGGTAGGCTTTTCAATGCTTCGAAAAGACAAATTTTTCCTAGGTTACACCTATCACGCAATTACTGCCCGAGATTTTACCACGGCCGACACTGTTTACGTAGATGTCCTAACTTACCCCGGCCTGAAAGTGATCAAAACAATAAAGGACGCCCGGTCTGCTTATCCGGGTGGCGCAAATACAGCGCAGCCTAATACGTTTACAGATCAGAACGGAGATTTTTATTTTCTGGCTTGTCCGGGAATTGCTCTTGGCAACAGGCCAGAAAAACCTACTTCGCTGTACAGAATTAAAAAAGATGAAGACAAGCTGGATAGTACCTTTTACTGGAACATTTCTGAATCGATAAAAAATCATGGCTATGGTCTTTGGGATATCGGCAACGGGAAGGCGATCCTACGCAGCGAAAGAAAAGACTTGTTTACAGGCTTCGAAGATCATTACAAAGTTCCTCACATTGAATTTTATGTACTGGATCTGGCTAAAAAAACTTCAAAAAAACTTGACCTTCCTTTGGATAAGGGCACTTCGCGTCAATGCGTCCTGCTTGAAAATGGAATCGTTTATTTATCAATTAATTCGGAAAGCGGAAATTATATCTGGA
Source organism: Dyadobacter koreensis (assembly GCF_900108855.1). Lineage (GTDB taxonomy): Bacteria > Bacteroidota > Bacteroidia > Cytophagales > Spirosomataceae > Dyadobacter > Dyadobacter koreensis. Next base: position 126,441 of record NZ_FNXY01000006.1, on the reverse strand, counting down.
TATATAACCCGAAGGATGAAACGTTGACCAAAGGGTTACAAGTTAAAGATGATATCGATTATATTCTCAGGATCGAGAAACTGTATGACGACATCCCTTAATAGATAGGTTTTAAATACTGCTGATAAAAACATAACTGCCTGATTCGGATTCAAGATTCCGGGTCAGGCAGTTATTTGTATTTAGGGTTAAACAAGCGAGACTTTATGACTAATCATCCGGTCTTTAAAAAAAATAAAATTTTCTCAGGGGGCACCTTCGGGAAAGCTTCAATTGTGCTACTTCTCAACAGAAAAGGTGAGACCGTTTTCCAGGCCATCCTTGCATAATGCATATTTATCACTTAATCCAATGTATCCAGGCAGGTTTTTACTTACTCTTTTTTTTACAGGTTTGGTCGTGGCGGGCTCGGCAGCCTGGTCGCAGACATCGATAACGATTTCGGGAACGATACAATCCGAAGACGGCGGTTCACTTCCTGGCGTAAACGTTATTATTAAAGGCACTTCCATTGGTTCTGTAACAGATGTAGAAGGTTTTTATAAATTAAATGTTTCGAAAACGGGAACTTACACACTTACCGTTTCTTCTGTCGGACAGATCACTCAGACAAAAACGGTGAATATAAGAAAAGGTCAGGGCCATACGATCGACTTTTTACTGAAAAGCGATACCCAGAATATGGATGAACTTACGGTTCATGGCAAAAACGAAACGCAGGAAATTAAAGAACAGGCCTTCACAGTTAATGCAATTGAAACGAAAAGGTTCGCTAATACAACAGCGGATCTGAACCAGGTATTGAACAAAACTGCCGGAGTCCGGGTCCGTGAAGAAGGCGGAATGGGGTCTGACTTCAACTTTTCCATCAACGGACTTTCAGGAAAAGCTGTGAAATTTTTTATCGACGGCGTACCTCTTGAATTGATGGGAAGCACGATGTCGCTGAATAATATTCCGGTAAACCTTGCTGAACGGATGGAAGTTTATAAAGGTGTTGTACCGGTCAGTCTGGGATCTGATGCGCTTGGCGGTGCCGTAAATATTGTCACTAACCAAAATGTAAATAATTATCTGGACGCAAGTTATAGTGTCGGGTCTTTCAATACACACCGCCTCGCCTTAAACGGACAATATAGCACAGCAAATGGACTGATTATCAAAGCAAGTGCATTTGCAAATTATTCCGATAACAACTATATCATGCGTGGTATGGAGATCTGGGATGAGGCGCAGTACAAATATGTAAATAAAGATTTCAGACGTTTTCACGACCAGTACCAATCGGCGATGGGGCAGATTGAGCTCGGTGTAGTTAATAAAAAATGGGCTGACGTATTTTTCGTAGGCCTTTCTTATTCCGGTACTGAACAGGATATCCAAACCGGTACGAGACAGGATGTTGTATATGGGGCTGTCACGAAAAATGGCCACGCTTATAATGCTTCAGCGCGTTATCGCAAAGACAATCTGTTTGTTAAAGGCTTAAATGCTAATGTTTTTGCATCAAGATCGGTCGATAATTATGTTGTTACAGATACATCCAGCTACAAATATTATTGGGATGGATCGCGCGTTAAAACAAGTCTGGCCGAAATAAACGGATCGAAAGCCGTTACTAATATTAATCGCCCGAGAACTTTTGTACGTGCAAATCTTGGATATACTTTATCAAAAATCCATTCTTTCAATTTAAACTACACCTTTGATCATCTTAAAAATGAAAGTTATGACGAGCTGATCACCGACCGGGCCGACATTCCGGGAATTCTTGCCAAAAATATTGTTGGCGGAGCTTACCAGCAAAATCTTTTAAATGACCGGTTAACCAATACGCTTTTTGGCAAGTTGTATAATATCAACATTCAGCAATCAAGACTGGTCACGGCTTCCGGTGAATATTCAAAAGCAAACGACTCGCAGACGTATACTGGCTATGGAATTGCAAGCCGTTTTAGAATCCTGCCAGATCTGGGCGTGAAAGCGTCTTTTGAAAAAGCATATCGTTTGCAGGAAGTCGGCGAAATGTTTGGCAATGGCTATACTGTGATCGCAAATCTTGATCTTAAACCGGAATCAAGCCAGAATCTGAACATTGGCGCTTATTATGGCATCACTATTGACAAGCATAAATTATTTGTTGAAGGTTCCTGGTTTTACCGCAATGCTAACGACTTCATCTACGCAGTGGTTTACAAGTCAAATGCTAGTGTGAGCCGTTACGAAAACACCTCGAAGGTAAAAGTCACCGGGCTTGAAGGAGATTTAAAATACAACTACGGCGATCTTCTGTATTTCAACGCCAATGTAAGTTATCAAAACGCGATCAACAATACCAAGTATCCGGTAGGAACAACCAGTGGAACTCCGGAAGCTACTTATCTAAATAAAATACCAAATCAGCCATGGCTTTTCGCAAACGGTGATTTTAGTATTGGGAAAAATAATATCCTCGGGAAAGCATCCAGAATGCAGCTCAATCTCAGCACACAGTATGTCCACTGGTTTTATCTGACCTGGGAGGCTTATGGAAACAAAGCTGGAAAAAGTACCATTCCGGATCAATATATACATAATGCTTCCGTATCAAATTCATGGAACAACGGGCGCTACAATGTTTCGATTGAATGCAGGAATTTCACAAACAATCTCGCATTTGACAACTTTCGTTTGCAAAAGCCCGGACGTGCATTTTCTGTAAAACTGCGGTATTTCTTACGATAGCCCGAACATCTTTATTTTAACTATCATATATAATTATCCATAATACAACCATGTTTAAAAATTTCAGACTCTACACTTTTCTGATTGCGGTGGCAATTGTTTCTATAATGAATTCCTGCTCTGGCAGTGACGATAACGACGAAACTGTGACTCCGGTGGAGGAAACACAGGAAAAATATACCGTTTGGCTTCAAATCGGTAGCTGGCCGAATACGACACAGTATGTTTTGGGAACTAACTCTCTGACCGAAGGCTCTGTTAACCTTACAGGCCATGGCGCAGAAGTAACTGGCAAGTCGGCTTATGGAATTATTACAAAAGGAGGTTATTACTACTACTACAACACCACTAGCGGACGTTTTTCTAAGTTCAAATACGAAAAAGAACTTTACAACACAGTTCTGGAGGTTCCATACACGCATATGGCCGACGTTTCAGGATTTACCTGGATCAATGACAATACGCTTTTCCTTATCGGCACAAACGGCGATCAAAATAAGGTGCATTACTCGGTTGTAGATATCGAAACGCTGAAAATGACTAATGGAGTTTTGGATGCACCGTCAATTCCTACGGGGTATAATTACTTCAATCTTGGCAACATTGAGTTTACAAACGGGAAAGTATTTTTCCAATTTGGATACAACGGCGACTGGCCTAATCCATGGCAGAACAAAACTTATATCGGTGTGGTAGATTATGCAACATTGAAATATGAGAAAACGCTAGAAAGCACTACTTCTGCCGGACCAGGAACAAATAAATTGTGGTTATCATCTTCGTTTGTTGACGAAAGCGGAAATACATATTTCTCAACAAATGTAGAATGGAGCAGCATATCAGGAAGAAAATCAGCCATTTACAGAATCAAAAAAGGAACAACGGAATTGGACGCAAGTTACACTGTAAATCAGTCTACATTAGGTTACGAGGGTGTTGGTTTGTGGTATATTGGTGGAACAAAAGCAATTCTTAAATACATCGATCCGGCTATCACAGGCTCGACCCACATTTATGCATTTGCTGTAATGGATCTTGAAACTGGAAAAATCACGAGAAAACTGACTGAAATTCCCGCTGACGGTGATGCCTATATCCAGAATATCATTGTGGAAGATGGAAAAGTTTTCATGATCACGAATGCTGAAACCGGCAAAGACTATGTGTACATCTATGATATCGCGGCCCAAACAGTAAAAACAGGATTAGAACTGGTTGGCGGATATGACTGGGTCCTTCGTCTGGACAAAATGAGATAAGCTTAAAGCAATAAAGAAACAACCTGTCTGTCCGGTAAGGCAGACAGGTTGAAAATCAGCTGCTCCATGACAATATTGAAAAAAATAAACGCCTGGCTACATTTATGGCTGGGGCTTGCATCCGGTATCATTGTTTTTATCGTTGCCCTAACTGGCTGTATATTAGTCTTTGAGCAGGAATTTAAATCGCTCACCCAACCCTGGTTGCATGCAGAAAGGCCTGAAAATGCCCCTTATTTGCTTCCTTCGGTCATTAAAGAAAAGGTTGCTCCTGCATTTCCTGGAAAAGAAATATCCGGGATATGGTATTACGGGCATGGCAAAACTGCCAAACTAAGCATGAATTCAGATTCGGCGATTTACGTAAATCCCTATAATGCTTCCATTGTTGGAATTGTCAATGAAGAGGATTTTTTCCATTTTATTCTCGATGGCCATACTGCGCTTTGGGTTGAAGCAAAACGCGGAGAATTGAACATTGGTGCAGAAATTGTCGAGTATGCAACACTGATTTTTTTTGTCCTTCTTATTTCCGGACTAGTATTATGGTGGCCAAAAAAATGGAATAAATCGAACCGGGATAAAAGTTTTAAAATTAAATGGAGCGCAAAATTCAAAAGAATCAATTATGATCTCCATAACGTTCTTGGCTTTTATTCTCTGATTGTCGCGCTTGTCATCACAATAACAGGCCTTACCATGGGGTTTGCCTGGATTTCTAAAAGTATTTACTGGCTCACTTCGGGTGGTAATTCTCCCGCACCTTACATCAACGCAAGCTCTGATACGACCAAAATAGTCCCGGACATCGGCATGCGCAATGTCGATATTGCGTTTCAGCGCGGTATCACACAAATCGGCACCTTAAATAAAGATGCCATCATCGTGTCGTTTCCCAACAAACCATCTGAACCTATCGAGCTTTGCACAGATATGTATAACGGATCGTGGCGATACGTCAATCTGGACCAGTACACGCTCGCTGAACTACCTTCTACTCAGGTTCATATCGATAAATTAAACCTGGCAGACTGGATCCGGAGAGCAAATTACGCCATACATGTGGGTGCCATCGGAGGCATCACCACCAAAATACTTTATTTCATCGCCAGCCTTATCTGCGCTACTTTGCCTTTGACAGGCGCCTATGTCTGGTGGGGACGAAGTAAATGGGGCAAACCGAAAAAGGAGAAGAAGGCAAAAATTTCTCTTCAGACTCAGGGTTAGCCTGTTACCCGCTTTTTAAAATCAGTTGATTAATCGATCGCAGGTCTTCAAACCGACTGATATTGGATTTGATTGTATTATAATTTTCCAAATGTTTACAGGTCAGGTTGCTATACATCAATGAATTAAATTTAGTTATTATGAATATTGAAGATCAAATCACACATTACTTCACTGATAATAATCTTAGAACAGCTCATAAAAAACTACTTGTTGCAAAGTATTTAAAAACGCACAAAAACGAAGTTACCGCAGAAACGCTGTGGATTCAAATAAAAGAGAAACGTCTGGATATCAGCATTGCTTCCGTTTATAATTCTCTTAACTGGCTCGTCGAACTTGGTTTTGCAGAGAAAATAGCCCAGGGAAGAAAATATCTCTATCAAATCAGGGAAACGCCTTCCTTATCCGGCAAGTGCTAATTATAAGCCATATCAATGAAGTTTAAGAATCACGGGCAACCAGTTTTTTTGCACAGCTCAAATCAGATCTTCACAAGGAATTAGTACCACTACAACACAGAAAAGGATCCGGCCATTATGACCGGATCCTTTTGTATTTATTTCAAGAAAGAATTGTAAGTCGCAACAAAACTACTTCCCGTCGTTAAAAGTTTTCAATGCTTCGTCGTCTTTGTACTGAACAATAAGTGTTTTAAGCTGTGCCTTAAGACTTTTCACAATCGCTGCATTTGATTTATCTGCATATACATTTTTAAGTTCACGCGGATCTTTTTCGAGATCGAATAATTCCCAGGTATCGATCCCGCCATAAAATCTGACCAGCTTGTACCGCTTCGTCCTTACTCCAAAATGCGGGTAAACGTGGTGTGGTTCAGGAAATTCGTAATAATGATAATAAGCAGCATCGCGCCATGAAGTATTTGCTCTGGCATTTTTATCCAGCAATGGCAGGAATGATTTCCCCTGAATTTCCGCCGGGATTTGCGCGCCCGCCAGATCCAGCACGGTCGGTGCCCAGTCTATATTTGAAATCAATTTGTCTACCGTCGTCCCTGGTTTGACCACACCCGGATACCGAATTACAAACGGCGTTTTCAACGATTCTTCATAAATAAAACGTTTGTCAAACCAGCCATGTTCTCCCATATAAAATCCCTGGTCCGACGCATAGATCACTACGGTATTTTTTGATAATCCCGTTTTGTCCAGATAATCTAAAATTTTCCCGATGTTGCGATCAAGACCGTTTGCGGTTGCCAGATAATCTTTGATATAACGTTGATATTTCCACTCGGTAAGCGCTTTTCCGGTTAGTTTTTTATTATCAAATTCTTTGGTGATCTTATCGTAGTAATCCTTAAAAATTTTTTTCTTTTCATCCGGGAAAAATTTGTAACCCGGCACTTTGTCATAATCCAGATGCACTTTCAGATCCTCATTCAATCGCATCGTTTTCTCAATGCTCATATCCTGATCTTTCGCTGCCGCTCTGCCCGCATAATCATCATAAAATGTTTCCGGCAGTGGAAAATCTATATCATCGTAAGCACCTAAATCCTGCAAATCCGGATGCCATTCGCGGTGAACAGATTTCTGCCCTACCACAAGAAAAAAGGGTTTTTTCTCATCCCGTTTGTTGATCCAGTCCAAAGAACTTTCTGTGATAATATCAGCCACATATCCCTGTTTTCTGATCGTATCATTGGGCGCTGTAATAAACTGCGGGTTGTAGTAAATCCCTTGCCCCGGCAGAATATTCCAATAATCAAATCCAGTTGGAAGACTATTTAAATGCAGCTTTCCGATCCATGCGGTCTGATATCCGCCTTTTTGCAACAAATCCGGAAACAGCTGCTGGGTAATATCAAATTTAGTCCGGTCGTTATTTCTGTAACCATTGATATGGCTGTATTTTCCGGTTAACAATGTCGCACGGCTCGGCCCGCAAATAGAATTTGTGACAAGATTATTTTTCAACAAAGCCCCCTCTCTCGCAATCCTGTCAATGTTCGGAGTCTTGGCGAGTTTGTTTCCATATGCCCCGATCGCCTGATAAGCGTGATCATCAGAAAATATAAAGATAATATTCGGGCGTTCCTTCGTTTGTGCTGAAATGTTCAACGAGAAACTTAATAAACAAAGAAAAACTAAAACTGATTTTTTCATTCTTAGGAATTTAGAAAAAGGAATTTGCAAATATAAAAAAGGCGGTTTTCATGAAAAAGATAGTTATTTGTTTGATCTCCTCAAAACTGCTCTGACTTGCCCTATACAAATTCCCGGCTCTAGATGCCACATAGAAATTCCATGTTGTAAGTGCCGATCGCCGTATTTCATTGAACCTTTTAAATAGTCAGCGATTTTCCAGTCGGACGATCTCAAGCCGACAGCTATCAAAAGGCGAAATAACTGGCCAAAAAATAGAAACAGCTCCCCAAATTGAGAAGCTGTTGACAAGATACCTAAGGATTGGTTATCTTATGTGAATGATCTTATGCTTTTCTATTGCAGCATCTTTCAATGTAATTTGAACCAAGTATACCCCCGGATTCAAATTTTGAACATTTACTGTGTCAGATACCGTTGTTCCTGAAAAATATACTTTGTTCCCTTTAAGGTCAAAGATTTCAATACTTTTTACCTGCGACCAATCTGATACTTTTAAATGTAATTGTTCGCTCACCGGATTTGGATAAATAGCTGTTTCAAATCCAAATTCAAAATTTGCTTTATTAATTCGGCTGTAAGCAAATGTTCCATCAAGGTCAATCATTTTCAGACGGTAGAGATTTTCTCCCCTCCCAGGCATTTTGTCGGTATAGGAATATTCGCGATTAACTTTGCTTTCCCCTACCGCGTCAACTTCCCCGATAGCAGACCAGGTTTTACCGTCCATACTGCGTTGAACTTCAAATCGATCACTATTCGTTTCTTCGCTGGTAGCCCAGTAAAGCTGAGCAGTTTGTTCGGCAGATTTCACTTCAAAAGATATGAGCGTGACCGGCAAAGGTCCGTTTGTACTAATATCGTAGGTAGTTGCCTGACTCTTTAATCCTGCTTCGTCCGTCATCGAATAAGTGAATCCGAATGGATTGCCACCAGCACCCGATCCTGTTTGTCCGTATATATACAACTTGGTTACGTCAAAATCAGGAATTGATGTTCCGGCAGTAATTTCAACCGGGCCTGAACCATAATCATAATAAACCTTTGTGTTTGTCTTTAAGGTTTCAATAGTGAATGATTTTGACGCATTGCAGCTCCCGGCTTTTGCACAATCTTCAATATCGCTTCCTGATAAAGAGCCTTTTGTAGGATAACCACCATCCAAAGCAGAAGCCGCAACGGCCTGATATCCTGGAATTGATGGAAAACCTTCCGGATTAGAGAAGAACAAACTATTATCTGCAAAGTACGTTTTGGGGTCTGCCACGGGTGGCTGTTGAATTCCAAAATTTATATTTGTGATATTACCCGTAACAGTGATTTCTATATTGCCATCCGTGACCTTGTCAACTCCCTCGCCCGTGGTAATGCCAATTTGTTCTCCCGCATTTGCCCAGCCTGACGGCAAAGACGGGCCTGGAGCAAGCTGCCCAACAACGCCGGCAGTTGTGCTCAGTATCACGTTAAAAGTGTAACCAATAACATTATTGAAGGAATAACTTCCATTCGCATTTACAGGAACTGTAGCCACAACCTTACCATCTGTACCCACCAGAATAGCGTTCAAAGCACCAGAAACGTTTGTTCCTGAACCAGTTTCTGTCTGATTTACAAGATTATTTTTCAAACCATTCGCATCATGAAAAACATTTCCACCGATTGTAAAACAGCCAAAAGTCAGCGTGGTGGACGAAGATGAAGATTGCAGTGCCCATCCCCAGGAATTAATCACACGCACATTCCCGAAATCGTCACACTGAAAACCATTCTCATCATTATTACCCACAGACGGAGCGGGCAGCGTTAACTTCAAATTGCCATCGCCGTTCCATGCATGTGCAGGCGAAAGCGAACCAAGAAGTGTCCGGTTTAAACCGGCACCCGTAAAATTGTTTTGCGCGTTGCTCGTGTTGCAGTTTCCAGTTCCTACATTTTTTAACGCACTATCATCCCAGTATAACCTGTTATTTGGAAGACTGATCGGTGCTATCGTTTCAATATTAAAACCATTTGCATTAATCTCAGCGTCATAGATCGGAATGTTAAATCGTCCACGCTGGTATACAGCACTGATCGACATTTTAGTCCCCGATTTGACAACATTGCCCAAGCCGTCTTTTCCGTCCCAGGCAACAGCGTTGTCGCCAAACTTAGCATTCGGCACTTCGATAATTCTGTCGCTGGTTCCTTCATCAAAACCTGCTTTCCCGTTTAAGTCTAGCTGCAAACGCGCATCGCCTGCGGCAGGCATTACAAAATGTAAAACATATCCACCGCCACAACCCGTAACCGGTAAAGAAGCAAATTGTGCTGCCGACGTTATAGGCGTTACCGGATACAGTGATCGTTCAGGGCTGTTGAGAAAAAGTTTATACCCACCAACAAGTTCAGGTGAATCCGGCGAATTGATCGATTTTCGATCTTCGATCCAGTTTCCCTTATTTACAACGCCGTAGTCATTCAATGCAATATCATACGCGATTGGCTTGAAACCATCCTGAAAGGTAACCTTTAAAATTGTCTCATCGGTTGAATATGAATAGATGATTGGCGACGCAGAAGCATCAGCATCCGGCTCAAATTTGGAGTTGACAGCTACCAGCCCCCACTTTTTACAAAACACTCTGCCGGGCTTTCTCTCACCAGAAGTCGTGGCCACAGTAAAATCAAAATATGGCGACTTACTTCTGGAATCATTGTTCTCTGCTGCTGCAACCTGCGTTTTTCCCTTATCCGAACTTCTATAGATTTCGATATAATGTTCTCCGGTAGTCGTCGGAATGAAGACCTTCGCGTCATAACCATTTGTTGCACTTCCCAAGTTAGGGCCATTGACAGCACGGGTGTAAGAAGATATATATCCGTCTCCTGAATTAGGTAATTGTATCGGGCCCGCTGCCAGATCTCCATTTGGCGCGTAAATCCGGATATACATATTGGTGCCCACGTTAGAGGAAGAGCCGTACTCCTGCCAGTTAAATCCATAGTAAAATTTCTCGCCGATATTGGCGATATTAAACCGTATACGGTTATCATCCGATGCGCCTTTGTACGAACCCGTATTTCTATCCGGCATTAACAAAAGCGCCGAAATGCTGGATGATTTTGGTGATATTTCCTTGGTACCCTCTGCATAAGATTTCAGCGTTGCGAGTAAAGCAAAAAGCAATAGCGGGATAATGGAAGTAGATAATTTGTGCATTATTAAATTTTTGTGTGAAGCGCCCAGAGCCGCTTTAAATTTTACTGCACAAAGGTCATTCTAAAACATAAATCAAGGAGTAGAAGATCGATTTTGTTTGGATAGTAGAATTTAATTATTACAATAAAACGCTTTGTAAGTAACCTATAAAATACTACTATTATTCAAGTAGAAAATATCGATATTATCACAAATATGCTATTTTATTAGATCAAAATCGTATTGTTTAATCGTATTTTGATTAAACAATAATTAAATTTCCATATTAAAATATTTATATGTATCGACATGCTATACCAAACTAATTCATACCCTGAGCGAGGAGGATAATACAATCCATAAACAGTATATGATCAAATGTGAGACAAACTTTAAATACAATTTTTTAGACTAATAATTGTATTTATTGTAAATTAAGCTTCCCTTTAAGATACAACGCCATGATAAAAATTTTCTCCATTTTCTGTATACTGATTTGTATTTACACCAATCTTAATGCCCAGAACACGGATAAAACGATTCGTGTAAAAAATGGATCTGATATCCGGAAAACCGTTCCGATGCGTGACAGATATCTGTATGAAGAATTTAAGGAAGGAAAAGTCTTTTTCCGAAATGGAAATATTTCAAAATCACCATTGAATTACAGCCTTTTTCACCGGGAAATCCAGTTCATCAGCCCGGCCAAAGACACATTATTACTTGGAGACAATGACTTTATAAGTAAGATTATCATTCAGTCTGACACGTTCTATTTCGATCGAAGCCATGGACATATTCAAAAAATTGGGAATTATGGTAAGATAAAGTTGGGGAAGCAGCAAATGCTTCTGATCATGGGAAATGAAAAATATGCGGGATATAACGAATATTCCGGTACGGCTGCGGTTTCAAGTTTTTCAAATTTCTCCAACAGAAACGGCGAACTACAGCAGCTCCAATCTAACGACAAATTAATCCTGCGACGAAAATCTGATTACTACCTGATCGATCAGAATCTGAGATTCGCCCTTCCGAACAGAGCAAATTTCCTGAAACTTTTTCCTGAAAAACGTAAGGACATCACGGCATATTTAAAAGAAAACGAGACCGATTTTTTGAAAGAAACTGATCTGGTAAAACTTCTTGAATTCTGTCAATCTTTGTAAATCATTAAAGAACACAGGCTTATCCGTGGTTTTATTTCAAGTATTTATAATAAAATTTCGCTTTTAGTTGTAACTCTGAAACGATTTAAAATAAATACGATGAAGAAATACATACTGTTATTTTTAGGATTAACCATCACACAAGTGCTCCCTGCCCAGACGTTAAAACAACTCACTTTCAGAAAACAAATGATAGCTTCAGAAAGCGCTGAATCTGCCGGTGTTTTTGATGTGAATGGAGATAAAGTGCCGGATATAGTTTCGGGAAGTTACTGGTATGAAGGCCCGCTATACCAAAAACGACATTTAATCGGCCAGATAAAACGAGTTAGTGAATATTTTGATGACTTTTCGACCGTCCCTTATGATGTGAACGGCGATGGCAAGATGGATTATGTCACCGGCGGATGGTTTAATAAAAAATTGCTTTGGCGGGAAAATCCGGGAACGAACGGGGAGTGGACGGAACATGAGTTATTTGAAACAGGGAATATAGAAACAACGCGGGCATGGGACATCGATGGAGACGGTTTCGAGGAAATTGTTCCTAACACGCCAAAATTGCCGTTGGTTTATTACACGATGGTTCGTGATCAAAATAAAAAGGCGACTGGAAAATTTATACCGACCAAGGTCGCTGATACACATGGGCACGGGCTTGGTTTTGGTGATATCAATGGTGACGGTCGCGGAGATTTTGTTGTAGCTGACGGCTGGCTGGAAGCTCCCGAAGATCGAAAAAACAAACCGTGGACGCTTCACTCAGACTTCAAATTAGGCGACGCAAGTGTTCCTATTATCGTCGCAGATGTTAATAAAGATGGATTGAGCGATATTATTGTTGGGCAAGGGCATACTTATGGCCTGGATTGGTACGAACAAAAACGAAACGGAAAAACGATAAGTTTTGTCAAACATGCCATCGATCCTTTTCAGTCGCAATACCATACAATGGCATGGACCGACATTGATAACGATGGTGAAAATGAGCTGATTACCGGCAAAAGATTCCGGGCACATAATGGAAACGATCCGGGAGAATATGACCCGGTCGGTCTCTATTATTTTAAGTGGAATGGCGATTCCTTCACTAAAAATTTCATCAGTTATGGCCCGTACGGGGAAGGCAAGGGAGCTGGAATTTATTTTTCAATAGCCGATCTTCGCAACAGCGGCAAAAAGGATATCGTTGTTGCAGGAAAAGATGGCCTGGCTATTTTCTTCAACGAAGGCCGCTAAAGCTTCGCGACATTGCACCGACACCGAAAGGAAGAACAAGGATTTCTCCTCACATTTATTTCCCTGAGCGATGTAGAAAAATTGTGAAATTGGAAGGCCTGAAGTATCAAATTCAATTCGGGCTACGAAATGGATGCCATACTTTAAAACTCAGATTTCTTCAATCAAGCAGGTTATCAATTTTCACAAATTGATAACCTCTTTTTTTTAATTCATTAATTGATTCAGGCAGATATTTATAAAATTTATCTTTTCGTCTTGGATCCACGCCTATGTGTAACAACAAGATGAATCCGTTGAGACCATCATGGCTATCTTCTTCGTGGTTCAGGATCGAATTATAAATTGTTTTACTGGTTGCATAACGTGCGCCAAGTTCAGGATATGTGTAGTCTGCGGTGCTGCGTGTGCCGGGTGAATAATTTACCAGCTGCAATCCGGATTGCTTCGTCCAATCCGTGATCGAATCGTTGTACCATTCATAAGGCGGCAGGAAATAGCTGGCTTGCTTCTTGTCTATATTTAACTTTTTCAATTCCTCGAACGAGTTAGAAATATCGGCTTGAAACTGCTCCCTGGTAACCAGAAGACTGTCTCGTTTCTCCCAGTCGCAATACAAAAGATGTTTATCCGAATGTGAGCCCAGATAATTCCCTTCTTTTTTCAATCTTGCTATAACAGGTTGAAAAGATTGATTTCGATAAAAATTTCCTGTCAGAAAAAAAGAGGCTTTGATTTTTTCCTTGTGAAGTACATCGGCAATGTAATGTCCTCCATCAGCATGCTCATCTCCTGTAAAAACCAGTGCTATTTTTTTGCTCGTCTGATCTCCGCGAATGATACCACCGTAAACTTTGACAGGCTTTTTCTTTAATTTCTTATCGCCCGACTGATGCTGCTTGGCAGCCAGCAGATAAATTAAAGAAGCAGTCCCATCCATGGTTGGCTCGTTTGTGCTATAATCCCCGGCATCGTCGTGATAGACAACGTAATCAGACTGGAATTCGGCATACTTGTCTTCCCCTGATAGAGTAAGACCTTTAAGATTTTTGAAAATGCTTCCATAAACCGGACCATCGACAAGTCCTCCATCAAGCGGATACTGATATAAAAGCGAAAACGACGAATGCGGATATTTTGGAGTATCGCCTTTTTCCGGCAAGCCGTATACCATCGATTTACCCCATGGGTTACATCCGAAAAGCCAGTCAAAACAAGCTTGTTCAAGTTCCTGAAATTGGTTATCACCGGTCATTTGACGATACAAATAACACTGAATAGCGAAAGAAGTTGTCAGATTATTGGAACACCAGATAAATGGAATCCCTTGATAAAAACCATTCTTGGAAGCTTTTTCCCACACTTTTTGAATACCCGTTTTGTAATAAAGTGCCATCGTTGCTTTATTCCTTGGGTCGGAGTTTTTTGCCAGTTCATAATGCCCAAAATTATGGAAGGGATACCACTGATAATGTCTGGCCGTATCTGTTCCCATCCATGGTGTCACAGGTTCCTGCGAACTAAACTTCAATGATTCCTCAAAATATTTCTTTTCACCGGTCAGCTGAAACAAAGCTGCTGACCCGAGTTCCATATCATCCGACCAGTTGTCTTCTTCATAGAAATAAGGACTACGGTTTGGAGCAGTCTGAGCGACCCCTGGTTTATTGAGGCCCAGCTGATAAGACGATCGTGATTTTTGATTCAATAACTTAGAAAACTGAGGATTTAAATTGGTATATAGAGAGGATCCGAGAGCGAAGGCGCTGGCAAATTTTCCTGCAATTGAAGCAACACCGGCAGATTTATTCTTATATTTCCCTAGCCCCTGAGGCACGCCCGATGCGAAATATACAGGCCGGCCTTTGCCAGGCCCCACACCATAATCCGCAGAATCTTTTGTCGGCAATCGGAAACCAACGTGATCCCGATCATCCGCCAGCTGATTAAATAACCAATCCTCTTTCGGATGCATTTTTAATAGCCAATCCAGTCCCCAGCGCGCTTCGTCAAGAACATCAGCCGTTCCATTGACTCCAACCAGACCATTGGCGAGATGTTTATCGGAAAACACTTCCGGAAAATCTCTGTATGCGGCCAGTAAATGATAAGTAGCGTTAGCCGAAGTTGTCGCATATTGCAGGTAGTCTGTTGCATCATGCCAGCCGCCAGACACGTCAATACGGGTAGTATCAGGCATCGGGCCATACATCGTATAACCATCAGTTGTATGGCAGGAATCTTTTAAAAAAGGATTGAAACCACTTCGCTGCTGGCGCATATAACGAAGCCCAAAATCGGCTGCTCCGGTATAGACATCTTTACTGACTCGAAAAACTGGCGAAACTGTTTTGCCGCACGAGATAAAATAATCACCTTCTGATTTCAACTGGCTAAAATTAAGCCGGATTACTTTTGAAAAAGGCCCAAACTCTCCAAAGTCTTTCCCGCTTTTTCCTGTAAAAACTGACTTGAAGGTTTTGCAATCAATAACCTGGAATGTTGAAGCAGGTTCAGAACCTCTTTTGCCTACCCAGACTGCAACTTTTATACTTGCTGGCTGATAACCAAGCTGGTTAATCCTTATCCAGGAATTTTCAGCCCTGCCCGTCCACGGCAGAGTTACCAGAATTATTAACAAACAAATCACCGGCTTAAACCTAGTACGGATTTGATCAGGCACTTTAGGCATAACATTTTTAACATTAGGCGAAATCATCAACAATTTAAATTAAAAATCTGATATGGTAACGTCACAAAAATACGCGTTGATAACAGGCGCGACGAGTGGTATAGGGCTGGAATTGGCGAAGCTGTTCGCGAAAGATCAATACAATTTAATTATCGTCGGGAGAAATGAAGCTGACCTCTCAGCGGTAGCAGGCCAGCTGGCAAATGATTCGATTGATGTTATCCCGATGGTGCGCGATCTCTTTAATCGTGATGAAGTTTTCTCCCTTTATGAAGAAGTAAAAAGAAGAGATATAGAAGTAGAGATACTTGTAAACAACGCCGGACAAGGTGTTTATGGAGAATTCAAGAATACGGATATTAACCGGGAACTCAACATTATCGACTTGAACGTGGCGGCGCTCACTATTCTTACAAAATGTTTTTTACAAGATATGATGCTCCGGAATTCTGGCAAAATTTTAAATCTTGCTTCAATCGCCAGCAAAGTTCCGGGTCCGTGGCAAGCAGTGTATCATGGCACCAAAGCTTACGTGCTTTCATTTTCCGAAGCCATAAGGGAAGAACTTAAAGATTATGAAAATATCACGGTAACAGCGCTAATGCCGGGGGCGACCGATACAGATTTCTTCAATAAGGCTGATATGAATGATAGCAAAGCCGTTCAGGATAAGGATGCGCTATCTGATCCCGCAGATGTTGCCAAAGACGGGTACGAGGCACTGATGGCTGGAAAAGACAAAGTCATTTCCGGATTTAAAAACAAGGTACAAATCGCAATGTCTGCGATAACTCCTGACAGTACAGTAGCTCATTTAATGAACGAACAGCAAAAACCTGTGAATCACGACTAGGCGGAATCAGGACTTAAATAACAAAAAAATCTCCGCCACTAGCTGACGGAGATTTTTACTTTTATGTTGTTCGGAATCTAAACTTCGTTGAATTTCACGGCAGCATCGTTGGTTAGAGAGGCGAGCCAGCTGTTAGACAACTTCGTTTCACTCTCCCACCCTCGTTTCATCTCATGATCGTTTCCGCTTTTTGGTAAAAAACGATTAGCGAGCTGCATGATCGAATTAATTCCGCCGGGAATAAGCCCTTGTAATGCTACGACAACTTTGGCAGTTTGAGTAAGAATAACCTCATTTGTCCCAAATTCCAACGCCTCAATAATTGATTTCGCTGCATCGTCCGCATTTTGAGATAGCATTGGCAATGAATCTGCTAATTTAAACCACTCATATTCTGCCTTGTGATCGCCCTTAACCCATACATTTCTCGGGCTTCCGGTGCGCATCAGATTCGGAATGACTGTTGTTACGTGAATATTGTCCTTTTTCAGCTCCGCTCCCAGCCCCTCCGACAGACCAACCATCGCAAACTTGCTTACGCTGTAAGGAAGCATATGTGGTACCGCAATCTTGCCGCCAATGGAACAGATATTCACAATTCTGCCTTCTCCCTGCGATAAAAATTGAGGGAGTGCCGCTTTGATCGTGTACAATGCTGACCAGAGATTACTGTCCATCACCTTTTTATATTCCTCCACTTCCATAACATCTTCCGCACCAACCATCATGATTCCTGCATTGTTAATCACGACATCAAGCTGGCCGAACCGGTTGAGCGTTCTTTGAATCACTCTTGCTACATCATTTTGTATACTTACATCAGCTTCCACGGCAAGCACCTCCGCACCTCTGTTAAGCAAATCCATTTTTGCATCTTCCAGCTGTTCTTCTGTTCTTGCACAGATCACAATTTTCGCGCCTTTTTCAGCTAATACTCTGGCCATTGCCAATCCGAGGCCTCGGGAACCACCCGTAACCAGCACCACTTTCCCGCGCAGATCATATTTTGTCATTTCGTTGTAAACGGTTTTTGCCAAAGCAAATAATCCGACACCCAATGCGGCAAAGAGAGCAGTTTTTTTGGATATCAATGGCATTGTATTTCCTGCATTTTTCATGATGTGATATTTAATGAAAGTATGGCTGTACTTGGTATACCATTATTAAAATAACAATTACTGATGCTTGTTGGGCTTATCTTTTGTCGTTGCTTTTTCGGTTGTGTCGATATCATGCAGCCTTCTTGTCGAATCGCTGTTCAGGTTGGCCTGGTTGGACGGATACCCTGAAACTTCCTTTTGCCTGCCTTCATCTGTACCCATGGCAGCTTTGCTTTCAACCCCGGAACTATCGTTTGGTGTAGTTTGTGAATCCGAGCCACTGTCAGAATCCGATGACTTTTCCTTGCCGCATGAGCTACATACCAGCATCGTCGCCAGCGCCAAAAGTCCGATACTATTTCTTATCATTTTCATGTTGAAGTAAAGTTTGTTTGCAGCGCCTTTAAAATAATTGTTCCTGAAAATTGCCGCGAACGGGATTTTTAATCCAACAAAGCCGATAATTATTGATGGTACACTTTTATTGTGTAAATAAATGGAATTCCAAATACTATTCAGAGAGGAGATGGCTAACGAAACCGATTGTTTTTCATGTGTGAAAGGGAAACAATTTACGTATAATTTTTATAATTTATCAAAAACAATTCTTGCACCAATTAAACACATCCACAAATGAATGATATACCTCTAACTGTCAAACGTTCTATTGAATTGCTCGGTCTCGTATTGCTGGGGACTATACTCGTTATTGGCAGCGACATCATCATGCCGGTGATCATGGCCTTTTTTATCAGCCTGGTGCTGCTTCCCGTTTTTCGTTTTTTAAAGAAGTACAAATTCCCTGAAGCGCTGGCTATTGTCTTACCTATATTAATGCTCGTTATCCTGCTGGCCGGAATTGTCTGGTTTTTTTCAGCGCAGGTAAGTAATCTGGTCGAAGATTTTCCGCGCATCAAAAACAATGTCAGTATTCATTTAAAATCGCTTAGTGACTGGATTTCAAGCATCAGCGATTATTCTGCAAAAGAGCAAGTCGATTTTATTAATAAAAACACAAATGAGGTGGTCAGCTTTGCGGGAAAAAAAATGAGCGGCGTTGCCGTGACGCTAAGCTCATTATTTGTCTTTGTCGGCCTGCTGCCCATTTACATTTATCTGATCCTTTTTTATAAGGACATTCTTCTGCGTTTCATCTTTATGTGGTTCAGCGAAAGCCATCATCCGAAAGTGAAAGAAGCTATTTACGAAACAGAAACGATTATAAAAAGTTATCTGATCGGATTGTTGATACAGGTTACGTATATGACGATACTTCTCGGGGGAATTTTAATGATTATAGGGATAAAACACGCTTTATTGATCGGTGTCATTTTCGCTTTTCTAAATCTGATTCCTTACATCGGCGCTTTGATCGGAAACGTGATCGGCGTACTGCTTACACTTACTTCCTCAACAGAACTGTGGCCGATTGTCACCGTTTTGTGTGTAATTGCCGGAATTCAGTTCCTGGATAATAATATACTTATGCCTCGCATTGTAGGTTCAAAAGTCAAAATCAATGCACTCTTCTCGATTCTGGGAGTAGTTATCGGCGGTAGTATTGCAGGTGTTTCCGGAATGTTTTTATCCATGCCGATCATCGCGGTATTGAAAGTAATTTTTGACCGTACCGACATTTTTAAACAATGGGGTGTTTTATTGGGCGATGAAAGGCCTGCCAAAAATCCGATGGTATTTTCAGGTTTTCGTAAAAAAGCTGCCATAGAAACAAAGCCAGGCGTGGAAGGAAAAGGATAATACAGAATTTGGGGATTGGATCTTTATCGTCTGGGTCCCCAAGTTTTTTCATTATTTCCGATGATAAGGAAGCATTGTAACGCCAGATCCAGACACCATTACATTTTATCCAGAACTAAATTTACCCTTTGATTGATATCAGATATATGGTTATCTGGCTACTGCCGCCATATCACCTATCCCCCCCACGCTCTTTTAATCGCTTCAGTTTTTTCCAAGATATCCGAACTAATAAAAGTTATCGTAATTATCTCTTTTTGGATTTCGTGAGAAAACGTATTTCTATTTGTTGAGAACACTTTACCAGAGATTTTCTTTCTGTTTCCGAGACATTTTAATCCGGTTGATACGGTTCCCAAAGATTTTAACTCAAACGGACATGAAAGATCATATCGATATCCGTAAGGAACTCGTCGAATTTAATACCTTCATCTATTTACACACCAGTCGATCTCACCATCTGGTCCTTCAATAAAACCATCCGGCATCACTGCCAAGTCCAAAATTACGTTTTTCATGACTCGTTATTTAATTATGTTTTCCAAAAATTGACACAACTAAGAATACGATTTCCTGATAAAATAAAAGTATGTTTTTCTTCTGGTAAATATCTTCCGGTAAAACCGATTTTGTTTGGTAAATTGACGGATAAATATAAATAATCACTCCTATGAAAAACCAATCTACACATGATAATTGCAAGTCACGTTTTCTGTCAAGGCGAACATTTATGTCGCTCTCAGCAACAGGAACGGCTTTGTCTGCACTATCAATTTTACCCCTATCCGGTATGGCAAAAACCAAACAAGGAAATATTACAACGCAGGCGGAAGACAAGAAAATGATTCTTGGCATGGTCGTTTTTGAAGGATTCCAGTTGCTCGACACCTTCGGGCCTCTGGAAATGTTTGGGGCCTTGAAAGACAAAGTGACGATTTATATGATCGGTGAGAAAGCCGGAAATATCAAAAGCAGCGCGGGCCCGGCCGTAGCTGTTGATTATACATTTGACAATGCTCCAAAGCTGGATATCGTGATGATCCCCGGAGGAATGGGAACGCGCCGGGAAGTTAATAATGCTCCCTTTCTGGCTTCATTCAAATCAATGGCAGAAGCGACTCCTCACGTTGCTTCCATTTGTACCGGCTCCGCTGTGCTTGCCAAAACAGGTCTTATCGACGGGCTAAAAGCCACCACGAACAAGCGCTCGTATAAATGGGCGACGAGCCAGGGGGAAAAGGTGAAATGGGTTGCGCAGGCAAGATGGGTGGAAGATGGTAAATATTTTACTTCTTCCGGAATTTCTGCCGGAACCGACATGGCATTGGCGCTTATAGACAAATTATTTGGAAGAGAAACCGCGATTAAAGTAGCAAATGGTGCCGAATATGAATGGAATACGGATCCTCATCATGACCCGTTTGCGAAGTTGAACGGGTTGGTAGATTAATCTGGTTTCTTTGAATTAGTAACCCTTCATGAAAAGTTAATGAAGGGTTGTTAGTTTCAATCTTGATTTAGAGGAGATCGCTTCCCGCTATTCAAATAAATTTTTCCATTCTTTTTTACAAAATTCACTTTACCATAAAGAAGTTTCACCAAGTCTTTTTCCAGATTTCCATCAAAAGCAACGATATCCGCAAATGCACCCTCGTTAATTACACCAAGCAAATTCTTTTGCCAGAAGGCGACTGCTCAGTTATAAGCACTGATCCGCAACACATCTTCCAGCGCCAAACCAGCTTCCAGATATGAAGCAGCTGCATTTTTCGCCTCAGCGCCAGGTGATTTCGGCCCGTATAAATACATATCGGAACTGGATAAGTTCCTTTCAAAGCCATTGATCACAGTGTACTTTCTGAAATTCCATAACCATGTTCAATCCCACCGACACCAGTGATGAATGCATATGCGATAATTTCGTCATATGGCGCATGAGCGGTGACTTTCAAGTCAGCTTTATGAGTAACTTCAACGATCGCCTGCATTTGTTCGGGGATTATATACCCGAAATTCCAAAAACTGTTTACAATCCGAGTCTTTGAAATTCCGAACAAACATGGTCCTACTCAGACCGAAGGCTTTTCACAGGATCCATCAAAGCGGCTTTAACTGATTGAAATGAAACTGTAAACACCGCAACTGCAATGGATAAAATGCCAGCAAGTGAAAGCATCCACCATGAAATTTCAATTCTGTATTCGAATTCCTGAAGCCATTTATTCATTCCGTACCAGGCAACTGGCATTGCGACAATAATGGCGATGCCTACCAGCTTAATAAAATCCCTGGAAAGTAACATGACGATCCCTGAGACAGATGCGCCCAATACCTTTCGTACGCCTATTTCTCTCGTTCTTTGCTCAGCAGTAAACGTAGCCAGCCCAAACAAACCAAGACATGCTACAAAAATTGTCAGTCCCGCGAAAACTCCCAGAATCTGCCCCGTCTTTTGTTCCGCCTTGTACGTGTTGTTAAACCTTTCATCAAGAAATGTATACTCAAAAGGATTTTCAGGTTTGAAGCTGTCCCAGGTTATTTTCATTTTCGCGAGTACATCTTTTACATTTTTCGCTTTCAACTTTACAATTGTAGTTCCCGCTTCGCCGCTGAGTGTCATCACCAAAGGACTAATGCGCTCATGGAGAGACTGGAAGTGAAAATCTTTAACGACCCCGATTACACGAAAAGTTGATGTTTGACCCTCGTTATTTGCTCTGCTTATCGTGTGGTCCAGCGCATTATTTTTCCATCCCAACATACTGGCGGCAGTCTCGTTAATAATCACACCCGAAGAATCGTTTCCAAAATCTTTTGAAAAATTTCGTCCGTAAGCCATTTCCATACCCAGAGTTGGAATATATTGATAGTCAACTTCATAGCGAAGTGTTTTTACTAACGTGGAATTATTCCCGTCCGGAAAAACCATGTAATTATTATTGTTAGACGGACCGGCAGGCAGAAAACCAGAAGCGCTCACACTGACAACATTTGGATCTCGTAAAAGCTCGTCATGAAAAGCCCGTTGGTTTTTTCCCAACGACCAGGTATCCAAAACCAGGACTTGATCTTTGCTATAACCCAGTTTTTTGTTTTGAATGAATTTAAGTTGCTGATAAACCACAGTAGTTCCGATCATTAAAGTGATGGAAATGAAAAACTGCACAACAACCAACCCGCTTCTCAGGCTGATACTCTTCTTATCGAAATTGAATCTGCCCTTCAACACCGAAATTGGTTTGAAGGATGATAAGTAGAATGCCGGATAACTGCCTGATAAAAGTCCGATCAATAGGCCAAAAAGTAACAGATAAGGAAGGATTTGTGGTACTGATTTAAGCTGCAACGATAAATCTTTGCCAGATAAATCATTAAAAAGAGGCAAGGCCAGAAAACCAAAAATTGTTGCCAGGATCAATGCTATGGACGTTAGCAAGACTGATTCTAACAAAAACTGCAATATCAGCTCTCTTTTCTCTGAGCCCATTACTTTTCTGACACCCACTTCTCTTGCTCGTTTCGAAGAACCAGCCGTGGAAAGATTCATGAAATTAATGCAAGCGATGACCAGCATAATTACCGCAACTCCACCAAAAATATATACGTATTTAATATCGCCGCTATTGCTTAAATCATACACTGCATCGCCATACAAATGGATATCAGTCAACGGCTGCAGGTGTAATCCGATATCATTGCCAGACTTACGAAATTCCGTCAACGAAATGCCCATCGCTTTTTTCAATTGAGGCCCCATATATTTTTCGACTGTCTGAGGCAATTTTGCTTCAAGCCTTTTGTAATCATATCCCTTTTGTAAAAGGAGATATGTGAAAAATTCTGACACCATCCAGGAATCAGAGCGAGACTCTTCCAGTCCTCCCATGGAACCAAAAAGCTCGTACCGAAAATGAGAGTTGACAGGAACTTCCTTGATCACACCGGTTACTTTTAATGGGCTATCTGATCCTTTAAACTTTAATATTTTACCAACAGCATCCGTGCCGCCAAAATATTTGACTGCCGCATTTTCTGTAATAACAATAGTATTTGGCTCCTTTAATGCGGTTTC
Source organism: Dyadobacter koreensis (assembly GCF_900108855.1). Classification (GTDB taxonomy): domain Bacteria; phylum Bacteroidota; class Bacteroidia; order Cytophagales; family Spirosomataceae; genus Dyadobacter; species Dyadobacter koreensis. Next base: position 103,038 of record NZ_FNXY01000006.1, on the reverse strand, counting down.
TTCATCTCCATTTATGAAGGGTAATGTAAAAACTTTAAAAAAATTAGCATCGACAAAAGCCATGTTCTCGTCAGAATATTGCTTATTTCCAATAATCACTTTCGGTCGTCCTGCCTGTCGCAGACGTGTTGCTTCCAGCACTTCGGGATACTCGTCTTTCAAAGTTGGCCCGGTAGGAGGCATCACGTGTGCCTCGTTTATTTTTCCGCCGTTCATCGTCCCCTTGAATACAACACGCACAATCTGATCGGCTTTCTCGTTGTACCGATCAAAACTTAGCTCATCAAGTACATACAAACTAATCAGCATACATGAAGCAAGGCCGATCGCAAGGCCCACGATGTTGATTGCAGAAAAAACACGATTGCGTAACAAATTCCGCCAGGCGATTTTAAAGTAGTTCCGGATCATTGCAAAGTAAATTGAGTACTGTTAGAATATTTTTCATGGCTAATACACCTTATGCAAAATTACCAAATATTACGGTACATTGCATAACATAGTTCCTTGTATAAAATATTCATACCAGTTCATCAAAATGCGTCTTAGAACCATTTTGAAGGATTAGGGGGAGCAGTAGTGTCCGAAATCGGACGTTTTTATTGCAAAATCGGTCAATTTCAGATAAAAAATAAACTATGAAACCTCCATTGGAAATTGTAACCATATCCTGGAAGCAGGCGATATGATTACTGAGTAAATTTTAATCAAATTACTGAATAATAAAATTTATTTATAGGAATTATTATAATTGCATTCTACATTTGTGTAGTATTATTTCTATATTTCTATTATGTTATTTTTCTGAATCTCGTTTGAATTCGAGATTATCAGAATAGTAACTGGAATTTTAAAAAATAGCAGTAAGAGTAGAAAAACCTGTTCACGCAACGCACACTTAATGATTGATCGTCGCTAACTCACAGATAATTATAAGGATAAAGCAACTATCAAGCCATTGTTTTTGTAGAATTAACATCCGGATTTGATTGTAGACCGCCGGGTTTCCGGTAAATGGTAACTCCGACGGCCCTAAATTTAAATTGTCTGATAGAACTTCACCGTTCCATCCCCCTCGTTAGACGATACAAGCATAGCTTTGCCATTTGGGCTTTTATCCGCTGATATAAATAAAATACCTTCCGGAGCATCTCCTGTTTTGATCATTTGAAGAAATTTGGGAGCCATTGGGTTACGTACATCATATACGGCGATGGCATCCACTCGTTCAAGCGCGATGAATGCAACCGGACTATTATTCATCCAGCCAATGGTAACTCCCTCCGGTTCAACGCCTTTATCGTCTGAGCGATCATCGTCGTAGATGTTAGCTTTAATTACTTCTTCTTCCAGACTTTTCCCTGAGTCGTAAACCGACTGTCCAGTTTCAGCGTTGTAGATACTAAAACCGCGGCCGCCAAAACCATAAAGCACGTCATAGTCTCCGTCATTATCCGTATCGCCCAAGGTACTGGTCACACGCAGACGGCCAATATTTTCCGGTAGTTTCAAAGACACAGCGTTGGGAAATGCTGATGCATCCAATTTGAGAGAACTTACACGCGCCTGCTCATCAAATGCAGCATATTCCCGTGCATCGCCTTCATTAGCTGTAATAAGATACCCGGCCCCATTCACTGAAAAATAGGAAACAGCATCCGGAAGAAAAAATGATTTGACGGGCCATTGCGCCAACGCAACTTTATTATCCCTATCACTCGGGTCAATCGCATTCGCCGCCAGATTATAGTCTTTAGTACCGAGCGGGTTAATTTTTAAAATGACTCCGTTTTCAAGATCAACTTCTGCGATCCCGTTGTTCTCTTGTAAAGTCACAAAAGCCTTTTTTGAATTTTCTGAAATGGCGACATACTCAGGTTCGACATCCTGTGCAAATGTTGCCTTTGGGCCGTAAATACGAAAACCATTGGCTGCTAACTGCATGTATGAACCTGCAAATCCACCAAATGACAGCGTTTTCACATTGTAATTATCCTGCACATTAATGATTGATACAGAACCTTCCGGATCGACGGTATAATCCGCATTCGGTTCTCCCTCATTCGCGGTGACGATGTACTTTCCGTCAGGACTGAAAGTAACCATATCCGGCAAAGCACCGACCGTTACTTGTTTGATTTGCGTAAGTGTTGATGTATTTATAAGAATGACACTGCCATTCTGCTGCTTGTTAGTCGCTTCAAGTGCAATAGCGAGCTTCCCATCCGACACTGCCACACTATTGGCAACACCACCCAACGCCGAAACATTGATAGGCTGTAATTTCTTGATCGCTGGAAATGAAGAAAGATCAAGCACATCTACGATTGCAGTTGCTTCGTTATTGACATTAAAAAGTCTTTTCGTTGTAGGATCGTATGCCGAGATCTCGGACGCTGCCGCGCCCCCTAAATCTATCTGGGCCACCTCGCTAAATGATGCTGGATTTTCGTTTCCAGGTTGTTCAATAGAATGATCTGTGCAACCTAAGGCAAGTAATGCCAGTAAAGTGCAGGCTGAGATTGTAGTTTTTTGGAACATAATAATTGTGAGTAGTTAGGCTGTAAAACTACATCGCCAACAATTTTATCCAGATGATTTCTAAAAGCTTAACAATTTTTTAACTTGGCTAAGTCCGGAAAAAATCGGCTTCCATATGCACAAAACGAAAGAAATTCTGAAGAATGCTGACTTGTGATTTCTCTATTCAAAAAGCAGTACAGTCAGTCCTAACAACGGATGGGAAATCTTAAAAAGTATTTGTCGGCCAGAGCTCCAACGCCATTTGGAGCTTTGGCGCCGGTCCTGGACATCCTTTAAAACAAAAAGCTACCTCTCCAGGTAGCTTTTTGTTTTAAACATCGGTTTGTGGAGAATATCGGATTCGAACCGATCACCTCTTCACTGCCAGCGAAGCGCTCTAGCCAAATGAGCTAATCCCCCTTGTTCAGAGTGCAAAGATGTATGAGAGAAATGGTATAAACAAATGATAACGCTATTTTTCAACTACTTTTATTCAACAAAATGGCAAGAATCTCATAGACAAGGCATTAAAAAAAGGACAGAGCAGTCATTTTCCGACTTAGCTCTGTCCCGTATTTATCGTTAGTGCTTTTTTAGCTCTTATTGCCTCCAAGCATTTTGGTGAATAACCAGATAACTAAACCTATAACAGCGATGACTAGGATTGCCCCCACCCACATACCACCTTTGAAAATGCCTCCGGCAAGTTCGCAGCTGGTTAAGCCAATCATTAGGAAAAAGACGATGAGGAAGTTCATGTAAGCTTTCATGCGTATAATAATTTAGGTTAATTTATATACCTCTCACTATTATAAAAATCATTCCACATGTATCTGAGCAATCATGCCAGGATTTACGCGTAATCCATCGGAATCAATTTTTGCAGGTCATTTTGCAGAAGCAATTCAAAAAGTTTTACGGTAGCGGCGGCATCGCCCTGGGCGCGGTGACGGTTTTCAATTAATATCTGAAGGCTTTCACATAGATTTCCTAAACTGTACGATTTCAACCCGGGAAATATTTTTCGGCTTAACTGCACAGTACATAGCAAATCTCGCTGAAAATATTCATCCAGAGCGCCGAATTCTTTTTTCAAAAATCCATAATCAAATTTTGCGTTGTGCGCTACAAACCATGCGTCAAGCGTCAACTGACGAACCGCATCCTGAACCTCCGAAAACGTCGGCGCATCCTGAACCATCAGGTTATCAATACCGGTAAGGCGGGTAATAAATGGTGGAATAAATATTTCAGGATTGATCAGGGAATGAAAGAAGTCGACAACTTCTACTCCATTATGACGAAAAACAGCTATTTCAGTTATACGAGCATTTCCTCCTCCTCCGGTTGTCTCTATATCAACAATGGCGTACATTACTTAACGAATATCTGCATAGGTAAACAAATCGTGTTAGCTGGAACTCTTAAACAGTTATTTTGAATTGCATTTGAAATACAAAAAAACGAAAAAATCCCCGCAAATGGCGAGGATTTTTTCAAATATTTACTAGATTCACTAAACTCTTCCGTTGGAAACTAGTCGAGCTGAAACACAATTGGCAAGTTAAAACGAACACGCACAGGATTCCCTGACTGACGTCCAGCTTTCCAGTTTGGCATCAATTTGATAACGCGCTCTGCCTCTTCATCACAACCAAACCCGATCCCTTTGAGCGTTTTCACATCCTCAATCTTACCATCAGAGCCCACAATAAAAGAAACAAAAACTCTTCCTTGAATATTCGCCCTTGATGCCTGAGAGGGGTATTTCAGGTTTTTTCTTAGAAATTCAGCCATGGCTGCATTACCCCCTAAATACGCGGGCGCCTGTTCAACGACTAAAAAAGTTTCTTCTTTTGGAGCCTCAGCTTCCACTGCCTTGCCTTTTCCAGCCGGAGCTTCTGCTGCCGGAGGAACGATGTCCATCATATCCGAATTTCCTTCAATCGTTTTTTCTCCAGGTAACGCATGCTCCAAATCGTCCACTGTTGGCGGCGTTGCTTCCTCCACCACCATATTATCAGGCAAAACATCAAAGGACGGAGATTTCACTGTGTTAGGCTGAGGTTCTGCCTTCGGAGGTTCAACCGGTACTGGCGGCGGCGTTACTTCTGGTTTGACATCCACTGTTATCAGTTCGACCTGAAAACCAATATCATCCTTTTCAGGCTCAGGTACCAGTCGAGCATACAAATTCGGCAACAGCATAATGAGTAAAAAGAACGTCACCCCCAGCAAAAGTGAGCGCTGCATTGTGCTGTTATACCCTTTTCGAAGCTGATAAGCTCCGTAAGATTTGTTTCGTCCTTCAAAAACGATGTCATTTAATGTTTTTTCCATGGCTAATAGATGATTATGTTCAACACTCAATACATGGAGCGTTTCCGGATCAGCTGTTTCAACGATTCCGCTAAAAGCATGCTCAAACGAATCCCCGTCCCAAAGTCTTTCTTCTGCTTCGCACGCCAGGTGATCGAGAATTTCAGGAAGTAATTCCGCACTCAACCCACTCTTTTTCAAATAATTGCTGAGCAATTCTATTTTGTTTTCTTGAAGGCGTTTCATCTGTAAAGTAGATTAGGGTATTACAGGATTTATAAAAACTATTAGCCAATGATCTGTTATTCAGTCGCCAGACTTTTCGGCGCAAGCAATAAACGGATCGCATCTACAAATCGTTCGAGATCATCCGTCTTAACACGCGCGGCTTCGTTTCCCGGCGTTGTCAGCGAATAATATTTCCTTAAGCGACCGTCAACTTCGACAGATTCAGTCACAAGAAGCCCTTCCTGTTCCAATTTGTGTAACACTGGATATAACGCACCAAAGGTTAATGCAATCGCCCCGCCTGTCCGCTCTTTAACCTCCTGGGTAATTTCATAACCATACATACGCTTTTCCTCAGCCAGTAAATTTAGAACAATGGTTTTCAGCGTACCACGCACGTATTCGTTGCTTGTTGTGTTCGTATCCATAAGTCAGTTTTTACCTTACAAATATATATAAGTTTTTTATATATACAATAAGCAAGATTAAAATTTGATTAAAAATAAGTATTTAGTAAATTATCAGTCGTCTGTAAGTGGAATGGAGCGATTAATACGTTCCTCTAACGAAATAAATGTCTCTGTTCGCTGAATTCCACTGACTTTTTGAATTTTGTCATGAAGAATCTCTCTTAAATGACCTGTATCCCGACAAACAATTTTGATAAAAATACTATAGATTCCGGTAGTATAATGAATATTTACTACTTCCGGAATTCGTTCCAGTTCTTGTGCTACCTGTTCATACAGAGAACTTTTATCAAGATAAACACCAAGAAAAGCACTGATATCCCACCCCAGTTTGGCCGGATCGATCAATAGTTGTGAACCTTTGACAATACCGAGCTGCTCCATCTTCTTCATACGCACGTGAACCGTACCGCCGGACACAAATACGCGCTTTCCTATCTCAGTATAGGGAAGCGCAGCATTCTCGATCAGCAGCGATAGAATTCTTAAATCAGTACTGTCTATATCTGAATATTTCTGCATAAAGAGGATTTTTATTGAATTTTTGGCAATGATTTTAAGCAATTTATAGAAATATCGTAAATTTTTCGATTTTTTTATGCAAATATTTTATAATTAAAATTTTACGCCTTACTTTTGCATTGTCATTCCAGGGAAGACAATTTATTTTAAAATCTGGAATCGACAAAATATCACATTGTAGGGTGATGAAATTGGCAGCCATGCCCTCCTGTCTCGGGGGTGGTGAATCAGGGATAAACACGGTATAATGCCGACGAGAGTCGACTGGGGTGGACCACCAACAGTATTTTGTATCGCGGCTAACCGCACCGTGGGTGGTTCGAATCCCCCTCCTACAGCAAAAAAAACTTGACAAGCGATTTTTTTCGTAGTAGTTTTATTTGGTTTTTAGTTTGTTGATGAAGTGTAATTTGACACGCGGGTTCATTTTGAAACCTGCGTGTTTTTTGTTTCTTGACGAAAAAAGTGTTTTTTTAGGCTCAGGAGGCACTTTAATACCTACTGCGCGCTAAAAAGATATGTTACGTTTGCCCGTAGCAGTTATCATTTCCGTTCATTCTTCATAAATCATTTTCCGGGTCATGCCTCCGTCAATGACTAAATTTGTACCCGTTATAAAATTATTTTCAGGATTTGTTAAAAATAAACACGCCCTGGAAATGTCTTCCGGCTTCCCGACCCGGCCTGCCGGATGTTGTTGGTGATCAAGTGGTTTCAGTTGAGAATAATCACCAGTCTCTATCCAACCCGGACTTATCGCATTCACCATAATTTTGTCCGGCCCAAGTGAAACTGCCATCGCATGCGTTAAAGCCAGAATTCCTCCCTTCGATGCTGCATAAGCTTCCGTATTTGGTTCTGACATCAGTGCCCGGGTTGACGAAATATTAATGATCGCCCCTCCTCCATTTTCCTTCATTATTTTGGCGGATTCTCGGCTACAAATAAATGTGCCTCTCAAATTTGTATTTAATACGTAATCCCAATCATCAATGTCCAGTTCATAGGGCGACTTGCTTTTTCCTAATCCTGCATTATTAATCAAAATATCGACTTTCCCGTATTCTGATTTAATTTCTCTGAAAGTATCAGCAATGTCAACTGGCTGAGTGAGATCCACGATCCTTGAAAAAACTTTTGCTCCTTTTTCGCGTACCAGATTTTCAGTTTCCTTTAAATCGTCCGCGTTTCTGTCAAGAATTGCAAGTTTCGCCCCTTCTCTTGCATAAGCCAAAGCTACGTACCGTCCAATACCTTTTCCTGCACCGGTTATAACCACTATTTTATTTTCAAAAGATCGCATGATTTTCATTTATGTGACGAGGGCGAATAGCCAAAATGTGATTTAAATAATCTGGAAAAATGAGCAATATTCTCGAAACCTGTTGTATAACAAACATCCGTGACGGACATCGATTTATTTAAAAGCAAATCTTTGGCCTTTTCGAGCCGCTGCTCACGAATCCACTGTGAAGGCGGCATGTTATATAAGGCCTGAAAATCTCTCTTAAAGCTCGACAAACTCCGTCCTGATAAATAGGCAAGTTCATTTAACGAAACCGGATTCAGCAAATTTTCCTCCACAATTGCTTTAATATTCTTACGACTGATCTGATTGAGTTGTAATAATTGTGCCAGAATATTCTGGTCGGTATTCGTGAGATCAAATAACAGTTCGAGTAATTTAAGCCGGATAAGATTTTCCTCGATTTTCTCTGACTCGCTGAAATAAGGTTTTAGTGAATCCAGATATTTCAGCAAGCGCTCGTTGACTTCTCTAACCGACACAGGAACAGCCGCCGATTCATCGGTAGACAAAGATTTGATATCAGCTATTTTGATGAAATCTTTTAAAAGATCGTCTTTAAGAAAAAACATCATATACTCGACCCTACTGTCTTGCCCTGGCTCCGCAGCTTTATGATAATCTATCACAACTGCTTTCTTCAATAAAACCATCTGATTTTTTCTGACGGTATATTCTTCCCTTCCGTGGCGCGCTTTGTAAGTGCCTTCTAGAACAAACAACAAAAGGTGATCTTCCAGAAACATAGTGCCCGTCCGAGTGTCTGAAAACACGCAGGATTCGATGACCGATAGATCTTTAAATTTCAGACTTTTCTGGTTATAAGGGGCGCTTGTTAATCCTTGTGGCACTCTGACTATTTTTGTCTCCATTTTTCCGGTTCAGGCTATAAACCTTAAACAATACCAACTTCTAATAGTTCGTACGGTTCAGCAAAACATCATTTTCCGTACCAGCGAAGGTATTGTATATCCGTGAACACGATCATTGCCGGCAAAAGCAAAAAACCGCCGCTTAGGAAAAGGAGATTTCGATCCTTTCCAAAGCAGCGGTTCGCGCCCCTGATAATCCTGCTATTTCAACACCGAAATACTTCCCATATTTTCAAGCCTGGCAACAATCCCCCATCCGAAAAAGTTATTGGCAACCCCTATTAAAAGCTCGTTTTTCCCTTGTTTGAAAGGAATGTCAAAAGAGCAGTTTTCAAGTGACAACCTCCCAATTGGTTGTTTCATGATGGGCGAGCCGTATAAGTTTTTATCGACATACAAATAGCGACCGTTTAAAAATACCCAGACTTCATCACTGAAACCGAGAGACATTTTCTTTTTCTGTTCAGTTTTGGAGTCAATCATTGTTTTTAACCAGACAATCTTCCGCTTACCTTGATGTCCTCCAAATTTTCGCGTCAGGTTAATTAAACCCATTCTTTCTGAGCTGATAGTCTCCCAGATATCTCCGGACTTCGGCAAAAAATCGATACTGAAATCGATTCCTTTCGGTGTTTCAATAGGCTCGCTTACCTGCCAGGTACGAATATATCGGGGGTCGTGATCCGAAAGATCAATTCCCGGCAATGGGGATAAATTTTCTGTCTGATCCACTTTCATAACGAGGTTTGAAATAACGCAATCTCCTTCGAAAGCGATAGTACCTTTCGAAGTATTGGCTTCAAGTCTTGGAATTTCAACGGCTGGCCGCGCCATATCATTGACATATGCCCGCATCTGCATACCGGAAACTACAATCTTCACATGATTCCATCCATCTTTCCAGAAATAAGTGTTTCCCTGAAAGTGACCCAGCAAATCCCATAAATTCACGCCTGAAATTGTGGCTGCATACTGAACCGCATCTGTTGCAGCAGAGTCTCTATTTTGGTCTGTTCTGAAATAAAAACATTCATTTTCCTTCGGATTTTCCCAATGAAAATAAACGGTAGCAAAGTATGGATCGTTGGGTAGAAGATCAAATTCGATGGTCCCGTTAATAAACGTTGTGTTTTTTAAAACTGCCTGGACACCGTTAGCTGAAATCTTCATAGCCTGCCTGGAATCGACTTCTGTAAATTCAACCTTACCCTGCAAAAGTCCCAGCTATCTGCTGTTAAGGGAATTTTCAAAACCGAATTGATTTTGACAGCATCAGTATGTTTCTTTTTTTGAGCAACAACAGAGACTGAAATAAGGCCTAACAAAATAAATATTATTGTTTTCATGGCTTTGGATAAAGGATTAAAAGATGTGAATGAACAAAATGATTTTATCCATCAGGATATATAATTCCGGCTGCACTTTAATGGTGATATTTTCTTTTCGGGAAAAGCTTGCAGCGAGATTCATGGCTGCATCAAAACTTGCGACAGGCGACTGAACGGTTCCCTTATTTCGGTCGTCACCTTTCGAGGAATCCAGAAAGATGGTCTGCGCTTTCAATAATTGCGTAAGTGGCAATGATATTATCAGTAAGCGTGTTATAACTTTGTACATACTTTCAGATATTGTGTAAAATGACAGGTTATTTTACAGGTGACTTGTTACCTTTGACAAACCTAAGCGAATGGACATTCTTTTCTCTCTCAAATCCTGGTCAAGTTATTTCAAGTTATATCACATTGAAAACCAATGCCATCCGAGATAAACGAACTTTTACGGTGTAAGAAATTAATTGAGCAAAAGCTTGATTGGGGACCAGGCGAAAGTTGGCAAAGTATTGATTTTGAAAACCTGAGCCAGCTTATTCTGGATGATACCGGCGTTTCATTAAGCGTTAGTACACTGCGAAGAATCTGGGGAAGAGTTGAATATAATCATCTCCCAAGTGTGACGACGTTGAATACGCTGGCTAAGTTTGCGGGTTATGAAGACTGGCGAAATTTTATAAAAACAAAAACGACAGCTCAGAAAGAAATTTCTGAACCTGCCAACCAAAATAACAGGGCAGCCAAAAATGGATCGGCCATAAAACTGGCCTGGCTGTTTGGCTCGCTATTGATCATCGGAACGATCAGTATTTTCGCATTCGACAACGGTGATGCGCTTTTAAAACCAGAAGATTTTTCATTCAGCAGCCAGCCCATCACAAGAGGAATTCCAAATTCTGTCGTGTTCACCTATGATGCCTCACAAGCACCGGACGACTCGGTTTTTATCCAGCAGTCTTGGGACAATAATAAACGGACGCTGGTTGATAAAAACCAACACAAACACACGTCTATTTATTATGAACCAGGTTTGTTTATCGCCAAACTTATAATTGGAAACCAGGTCATTAGAGAACACAAACTTTTAGTCCCGACTGACGGATGGCTTGGTACAATTGACGATAAAGAAATTCCGGTTTATCTTAAAAATTCTGACTTTATAAGAGACGGAATTTTGAGCCTTCCGATTCCGGTTATTAGTCAGAAAAATATTCCGATGCAGCCAAAACCACCCGTTGTAACTTATTCTAATGTCGGCAACTTTGACCCTGTTTCTTTAAACGACTTTTCTTTTACCAGTGAGATAAAAAATGAATTCCGGGAAGGCGCCGCAGTGTGTCAGTTGACCAGAATAACCTTATTTACAGATAGCATTCCGATTGTCATTCCGCTTTCTGTTAAAGGCTGTGTCTCCGAATTAAACCTTTTAAGCGTCGATCATTATGTGTCCGGAAAAAAAGCAGATTTATCTGCATTTGGAGTTGATTTTTCAAATTGGGTCGAAGTTTCCTGCAAAAGCAACAGCTCTAATATTCAATATTTTGTGAATAAAAAGATCGCCATAGAGTTTCCTTTACCTAAAAACAACGTCAGGATTATCGGAATAGCTTACACCTTTCAGGGGACTGGCGCTGTTCGAAAGATCCGCTTATCCAGCCAGGATGAAATGGTCTTCGAAGCATTTTGAAAATTATAAACACACTTGATCTTGCTTTTCTAATTTCATTACTTTAAAAAAATCAAATACTTTTAATAAGACCGAACTTTATCAGTCGTCCCCCTTTTTTCAAGGACAAATTCCGGTTAACAGGTATATCCGGCCGCACTCATCCTGCCTACTCAGATTTTATATCAACCGCAGCCCCAATTTTAAATATTGATTTCATAGCTAATTAAATATGGCTTTACCGAAAAACTTTCAGGATGTTATTTGAAATTCAGCGGTTCAAATTTTCCCAAGTATCTTCTTGAACACAATTTATTTCACTAAATCGTTCTAAGAAATACAGCGCCAAATCCGTTATAATAAACTCTATGAACCCATTTTCGTTAAAAAAGCTTTGATCGTATCCCGGTATCCGCGCGTCCATTTAATCTTATGACCTCCCGCCAAATGCACGATGTATTCGCCGTTAAAATAGGTTTCCATTTCTGAGATGAAATTGATATTAATTATATTGGAACGGCTCACACGGATCATCACAGATGGATCCAGACGATTTTCCAGGCTACTCAGACTTTCGTAGATCGTGTACGTTTTTGCCAGCGTGTACAGAGAAATATAGTTTCCATCGGCACCGAAGTGAGTGATATCCTCCAATTTTACCAGATACATACGCCCGGCTTCCTTGACTAAAATTCGCTTCAGATGGCTCCCTTCCTTTCCCTCTTTTTGCTCGTTCAACAGCCGGCTTACCAATTCTTCAACACGCGGCTGAGACTGCTGGCTTAGTCGTTCTTTCAAACGTCCAATGGATTGATGAAATCGGATCTCATCAAATGGTTTCAGCAAATAATCAATTGCATTGACCTCAAAAGCACGCAGAGCATACTGATCATATGCAGTTGTAAAAACGACAAAAGGCTGATGGTACGGCCATATTTCCTTCAATACTTCAAAGCCATCCAGTTCGGGCATTTGGATATCCAGAAAAATAATATCGGGTTTGTGCTGCAAAATTTTGATGACAGCCTGCGTTCCGTTCGAGGCCTCATCCACCACACGAATAGAAAGATCCGCTGATAAAAATGTACGGATCACGTCTCTTGCCAATATTTCATCATCTATGATAAGGCAGCAATAAGTCATTGGTTTCCTGAATTTTGGTTTTAGTTTGACTTGGAAATGACAGGCTCACAATCGTTCCTCCTCCCGGCGGCTGAGTAAAATCAAGAATTCCATGATTTCCATAAGCTTGCTGCAATCGAAGCATGGTATTTTTTAAACCAAGACCTGTTCCCGATGAAGATTTGCGCTGTTTATTTCCGACACCGTTGTCAATTACTTCAATGATCAGGAATGTACCTCGAATTTTGCTCGTAATACGAATAACAGCATTCGTCGTTAGTTCAGAAATACCATGCGTGAAAGAATTTTCGACGAGCGGTTGTAAAATCAGCTGAGGAACTGCGCAAAGCTCAGTCGCCGGATTTATGTCGTATTCCACTTTTAATCTGTCCTGAAACCGGATTTGCTGAATGGCCAGATATTGCTGCGTAAGCTTCAATTCTTCTTGCAAAGGAATAAAATCGGCCTTCTGATTTACAAGAACCGCACGTAAAAGATCACTCAAGGTTGTGATCATCTGAGTTGCCTTTCTTATATCATTTTTAATCATCAGACTTACGACGGCATGCAAGGTATTAAAAAGAAAGTGAGGGTTCAGCTGCATTTTCAAGGATTGAAGTTGTGCTGTTGCAAGTTGTCCGCGTAATTGCTCATTTGTAAGCTCTGCCTTGAAATGTTCCTGTTTTAAAGCCTGATACCGATAAATATATGACACTTTATTGAACCCGATTACCAGCAGCATGTACTGGCTAAAACTTGCCGTATATGCCATGAACAGCGAAAATAAATATTTTTCTGCCGGCACAGATTTACCGACGGCCCAAAACATAATCGGATTAGTTATCAGGTAATGAAACGAATTGAGAAAGATATTAAGAAATGTGACAATTAGAAGATGAAGAAATACTTGTCTGATCAATAATGTTTTACGTTCCTTGAAAGCGATGGGAACTTTCAAAGACGCATACAAGATCAACGGCGTCGTCGACCACCAGAAAAGCCCGTCGAGCAGCCAGATGAACGTTTCGTGATACTGCATGACCAACCCCTCTTTCAAAATCCATAACATGCTGAGCTGCCCGAAAGTGATAATCGCAAAAATACTCCAGTAACCCAGTGCATACCACCAAAATTGTTTCGGTGTCAGCGGGAGTTTTGACTGCGAAAGCAAACGTTGAACAAAGTGCATACATGGCACGGTTTAGGTCCTTCAACTTTGAATAAATTTTTAAGATATCCGTCAACCGCAACAAAATCAGTTGAAGATGACCAAAGTTTATCCGGGAACAAAAGTAGAAAATCAACATTTTCGTACCTACCGGAATTATCTGAACTGCACGTTTTCTTATTTGAGCTGATTCAAAACAAAACTGCTTGCTAAAACCCGGCCCTACTAATCTTCAATTCAGCAATTTAAATATACCGATCATCCTAATATTTAGACGGTTTTTAAATATATCGTGCTAATTTTACGATTGGAATTTCATGGTTTTAGTCATTTATTTAGCGAAATAATAATATTAAAATTCATGCTTTTAGGATAGTATAATTTAGTCCTCTGACAAAATGAAAAAGATAAAATGGCTAATATTCGTATTAACCATATTTTATATTTATTTCTCAGGCTGTGTAGCAGCCGAAAAGAAACCGGTAAAAGAGACTGCAAGCGGCTTTTTCCTGACCGGAAATCGTAAACATGACCGGATTCCTTTTAAATTTCGGTCTAACCTGATCATTATTCCAATCCAGATTAATGGCTCGGATACATTAAATTTTATCCTGGATACCGGCGTAGCAAATACGATCATCACAGATCCGACCGCACTGGATAAAACAAAACTTGATCTGAAACGCAAGATGATGATCGAAGGATTGGGTGACGGAAAAATGATCAGCGGGCATACGGCCATCGGCAACTCGTTATCGATGCAGCACATGCAGGTGAATCAGCACAATATGCTCGTTCTGGATGAACCGATCACAAGCCTTTCGGGTTACGCGGGAATACCGATACATGGCATTATCGGCTACGAAATTTTCAATAGCTTTGTCGTAACACTGGACTTCGCCAGAAAAGAAATGTTGCTGAGTGTGCCGGCAAAATACAAATACAGCGCTAAAAACGGTGATAAATTGCCAATCCAGATTGAAAATACCAAGCCTTACCTGGCTACTGATGCAACAATATCCGGCAAGAATTACAAAGATTTACGGTTGATGATCGACACTGGTGCAGGAAATGCTCTGCTAATCGATCATACGGCTCAAAATCAGATTTCCCTGCCAGCTTTTGTGATTGAACCTCGGGAGGGACTTGGCTTAAACGGAGCGGTGCGGGGAAGTCTGGGGCGAATCGACGGAATTAAACTGGGTTCAAATGAGCTCACAAATGTCCTCACGTCTTTTCCGGATAGTATTGCTTATGGATTAAAAATAGAAGACCGCAATAATCGTCAGGGAAGCATTGGCTGCGATATGCTGCGCCGTTTCAAGATTACCTTTAATTATCCCGAAAAGTATGTAATTTTCAAACCAATCAAAAGCCGTCTAAAAGAAGGTTTTGAATATAACATGAGCGGACTGGACATCCTTGCCGTCGGCGAAAAACTGGATGCCTACTTCATCGATCATGTAAAAGAGAATTCCCCTGGTGAGAAAGCAGGTTTAAGAAAGGGTGATCAAATCATGTTTATTGACGGTGCTTCGGTAAAGGAAATGAACATTAACGACGTATATCAGCTCATGAAAAAAGGTGATGGAAAAGCACTGGATATTATGGTAACCCGCGATAAGAAAACCTTTTTTGCAATGATCAAACTTCAAAGAATCATCTGAGTTTTCAAAAATTTAAGTAGCTTGGGCTTTGAGCAAAGACATTGTTCTGAGAAATTCATCAAACCCGACTAAAAAATGATTTTGAAAAACATTCAAACACACGCTGGAAATAATCCCTGGATCTTATTGGTAATCTGCGCATTGCTAGCATCCTGTTCTAAAAAAGAAAAAAAGCTGCCTGAAATTGCAGTTCGCGATACGACGATCACAATAGAAAATTCATTCACCGAATTATTCGTTGATAGCGTTGCGCTTAACGGATTTGTTAAAACAACTGAAAACGATAGTATTGCGAACCAGATCCAGAGTTTTTACAATCATCGAAATTATCAGTTCGCCTGGTTTTTCCCGGATGGACTTGCAGATTTTGTGCCGACTTTTCTAGGTTTGCAAAATGACTACATTCATTATTCAGGAGATAGTTCTTTATATAATGCGCAGCTAGTCTCCCGGATTGATTCTCTAAAAATACTCAAAAAGATAAACCCGAAAGACACGGCTGTTCTCCGTACTGAGCTTTTGCTGACGGAGCAATTTTTCCGTTATGCCAGCAAAGCCTATACCGGAGATCACCGCATCAACACGCAGGAACTGAACTGGTTTATACCACGCAAAAAAATAAATACCGAAGCATTTCTTGATTCGCTTTTGAAAAATAAAGCACAGAATCTGTCAGCGTATGAGCCTGTAAACAGACAATATAATCTCCTGAAAGAAAATCTGTTGAATTATTACAAAATCCGGAAAGAAGAAACCTGGGATTCTTTGCCGGCCGGTAAGAAAAAGTTCAAAGAAGGGAATCGTTATGCTATAATTCCGGAAATAAAAAACCGTCTCTTTGCCTTGGGCGATTTGCCGGAAGCTGACAGCACCGACATACTTGATACGACTTTGACCAGGGCTGTCAGAAGTTTCCAGGCTCGCTTCGGACTAAAACAGGACGGACAAATTGGTGCTTCGTTTTTTAGAGAACTAAATGTTCCCGTCCAGCAAAGAATTCAACAGATTCTGATTAATATGGAACGGATCCGCTGGGTGCCTGCGACGCCGACAACTGATTATTTACTTGTCAACATTCCTGAATACAAGCTCCATGTGTATCAGGACGGAGAATTGGCTTTCAACATGAATGTCGTTGTGGGGTCAGAAGCGCATAGTACTGTCATTTTTTCAGGAACACTTAACCAGATTGTTTTTAGTCCGTACTGGAATGTCCCTCCGAGTATTTTAAAAAATGAAATTTTGCCTGGAATTAAGAAGAACAAGAATTATCTGGCCCGACATAATATGGAATGGAACGGAAATGCCGTTCGTCAAAAACCCGGACCGAAAAATTCCCTGGGGCTTGTGAAGTTTCTTTTCCCAAACAGTTATAATATTTATCTGCACGACACGCCATCGAAAAACCTTTTCGGAGAATCTAGCAGAGCATTTAGTCACGGCTGCATCCGTCTTTCAGAACCCAAAAAGCTGGCAGAGTTCTTGCTGAGAAAAGACAGTGTCTGGACAGAAGAAAAAATCACAGCCGCTATGAATCTTGGAAAAGAAAAATATGTCAGGCTGCGGGGAAAAGCAGAAATTCCAGTTTTTATTGGTTATTTTACTGTGTGGGTAGACCAGAATGGCCGTTTAAATTTCCGAAAAGATATTTACGGTCATGATAAGAAAATGGCCGAAAGACTTTTCAGTACAACATCCGAAGAAATTGCGTTAGAAGATTAATCCTAAATTAAAAAACCGGCAAAAAGCCGGTTTTTTAATTCTGATGAAGTTGATAAAATTATAAGCCAACTTGCAATACGTTATATTTTTCGGCAATTCCATGCTTCAACACTTTATCTACAGTCGCTGCGTTACCAGAGAATGGCCCGGATGATCCAATTTTCAAAGTAGCCATCGCCGCACCATATTCACCAGACTCCTGGATATCACCGCCTTGTATTTTTTTGCTCAAATAACCTGCCATATAAGTGTCCCCACAACCTGTTGCGTCGATGATAGCGGAAGGTTTGTATGCCGGAATTTCATGGAAAATACCGTCTCTGAAAATCAAAGAACCACGGCTTCCCAGAGTAATTATCACTTCCTGAACACCAAGATCCGCCAGATAGCGGGCTCCCTGCTGCACATCTGACCAACCCGTTACCACTTCCATTTCATGCTCGTTAGCCTTTAAAATCGAAACATAAGGCAACGCTTCTTTTTTGTCTGCCCAGTCATGGTATATTACTTTTTTATTTACGACCGAACGTAAAAGTCCCTGAACGTCAAGTGATACCAGACCTTTCAAGGAAAGAAAACGAATTAGGTCGACAGAGATATCGTCCGACAAAAGAGGTCCCAAATGATAAATTTTAGCGTCAACAGCCGGCATTACGGAAACACCGAAAGGTGCCGCTTTCTGCAAAACATTCTGCTCGCGGTAATCCTGGTTTTCACTGTAAATATTTTCAAAATATACGGAATGTTCACTTGGTAACGTATGGATCCGGATGCCATCATTGCGCAATCCATCAACCACCTTCATCTCGCTTTGCGCCAGCGCCGTGACCAGCACGTAATTTATATCAAATTGTTGAATTGCCTTGGAAAAATAAAACGAAGTACCGCCCGGCATGTGTTTAACAGACTTGGTCGTTACTACTTTATCCAGCGTTATATGACCTATCGTACAGATATCGTACATCATTGTAGAAATAATCGGTGTTAACAAAATGGTTTACAACAGATTAAAAAAGCAGTGCCAGTTTTAACCGGCTTCTCATATTTCTTTACTGTTATTTTTATGTTACGGTTTGCTCACCGCATCATCATTAGCCAACAACATTGGTTTTGTTATAGTTCTTGAAAATGTTCAAATCCGCTGGTAAATTAGAAAAAAATTAGATTTTTTGCATTTGGATTATTTTAATGTTCCTGGTGGAAACAAAAACGTGACTGATTTTTTAGCCAGCCACGTTGCATTTATTCCTTCAAAAGTATTTTCAAATCTTCTTTCAATTTTGCCGTCCCCGCTTCCGTTGTTCCGTCATACATTCCGCGAATATGCCTTTCTTTGTCAATTAAAACAAAGGCTCCGCTGTGGATATATCCTCCAGCCTGACTTGAATCTTCCATCGCACTTACCATATAATGTTTTTGCCCGATGTCATAGATTTTTTCACGATCACCGGTTACAAACTGCCACATCGTTCCGGCAACTCCCAGATCCGTAGCATATTGTTTCAAAACATCCGGGTTATCATGCTCAGGATCAATCGTATGTGAAAGAATTTTAACATCTGGATTATCTTTAAATTCTTTATAAACCGTGAGCATATTTTTTTTCATGATTGGGCAGATGGTTGGGCAAGTAACAAAAAAGAAGTCTGCTACATATACTTTGTTTTTAAAATCCGCCTGAGTCACGGTTTGTTTATCCTGATTCGTGAAGGAAAAATCAGGGATAGTCGGGTAAATTTTCTCTTCCTTTTCTTTTCCATCTATCACCTTGTTCACAACATCCGGCTCTCCCAGATAGGGTAATTTTTTCGTCTCACAACCAGCGGCAACGGTAATTATGATCATCGTAAGCCAAATCCATTGTGCTTTCATATTACTTTTTTATTTTACCAATAAACTGACTTGCATCCAATAGACTTTTGTTCATTAGAACTTTCACATTTTCAATCTTCGACTTCTGATCAGCTACGTAAGCTTCGGTTTCTGATTTATCCAGCGATTTTAAGGTGTCAAATTTAAATTCGTGCATCCAGTCCATCATCGCTTTATCGGCTCTGTCGAGTTCGGTGTGCAATTTTTCGGCTTCTTCTTTACGTGCTCTCAAAACCTCACTGGACTTTATCGCAATCAGACTATCCGTTTTTTCAAGTTCCAGCCTGATCTGCTTTTTATAATCCATGAGTTTGTCCATATGTGGCATAATGCTGTCGTGTATGGCAAGCATCTTCTTCGTTTCATCACTTACAGGACCATCAGATTCGTGATGCGCATGTCCTTCATGCTCATTTTTCCGTTCGTCTGCACTATTGCATCCATATATGAAAGTAATCGCCAAAACTGCAAAAAGGTATTTTTTCATTTTATTTTAGTTGAATTTGTAACGGTTATTATTTTTCGTAATCGATTATTTTAAACAACAGCATCAGGGCCTGCTCAATTCACGGTTTGTGACAAATTCTTCATCCGTCAGTGTATTCAAAAATGCCATGATCGCCTTCTTTTCATCGGGATTAAATTGAAATCCATTAGTCGGGATTGTTTTATCCAGCGTCGGGGAAACTTTTATTTCACCGGAATAATGATCAATCACATCTTCCAGTTTCGTAAATCGCCCGTCGTGCATGTAAGGCGCAGTCAGTGCGGCATTACGAAGTGTTGGTGTCTTGAAACTTCCCATATCAGCCGGGTTATAGCTAATCCTGAATCGCCCCTGAAAAAGTCCTTCAGACTGATCGTTGCTAAAATCAGCATCGATTCCATTATTATGGTAGGCATTGTCTGTGAATAATTCACCCGTGTGACAACTCTGACATTTTTGCCGGACCAATTCCAAGCCTCGCAATTCCATTGAAGACAAATTCCCTTCCGCTTCATTTCGTTTAAATTTGTCATAACGGGAATTCGCAGATACCAAAGTCCGTTGAAACTGCGCCAGTGCCTTCACGATATTTTGAGAACTGATTTGATCTTTGAAAGCGAGATCAAACTGTTTTACATATTCCGGTACCGCATTAAGCTCATCTACTAATTCAAACAAATCCTGATGCATTTCATCCGAGGCCGTAAGCGGGCCAAAGGCTTGCGATTCCAGATTTGTTGCGCCGCCATCCCAAAAAAGACCATTATTTGCCCACGCCAGATTGACCAGCGCAGGAGCATGTCGATGAAGAATAGTTCCAGAGACACCAGCATTACTTAAAGCCTTTCCATCACTGAAAGCAAGTTTTTGATCATGGCAGCTCGCACAGGAAACCTTATTATTTCCCGAAAGACGTACGTCATAAAAAAGCATTCTGCCTAATTCGATACCTTCTCTCGTCATCGCGTTTTCTATATCGAAGACGGGTCGTGGAAAGTTGGCCGGAACCGCAAACTGATAAATTTGCGGCTCCGGATCAACAGATTCCTTTTTGCTGCAAGCAGTCAAAATAAGACTCAACAGGATACTATATGAGAAATTTATTTTCAAAAATATCCGTTTTTTTAGTTAGCAATACTGCCAAAAGTCATTGCTTTTGAACCATAGTTGGTAGCCAAAGCAGACATAACCTCAGCTTGCGCAGCATTTACTTTCGGAGTTTTTATCAGATCAATTCCGTCGACGATCTTGGTAACGTCCAGATTTAACACAACTCCTTTCGCTGTCGAGAAATTGACCGGCGCAGCGAAATCGATGGATACCGTTTTATAATTAGCGTTCAGACCCGTTTCTGCTAAAAAATCTGCACTTGTCGTACCTTCCTTCACAATTCCGGCTACCGAAGAAAAAATGTAACTGGTATGCCACATCCACGCGATATTGCTCATGCCGTTCGCAATCGATAATTCCCCGGACTGCAAACTTAGATTGTCATTGTGCTTGGAATCAACACCGATTGAAAATTTAATACTCTTATATTCTCCTGCCGGAATATCTTCAACGTCAATCGATTCGCGTTTACGCGCCGGATAGGTCAGCTTATCTGAAATCGTACCAGAAAGATTTAGATCGCCGACTTCTTCCATTAGGTAATATGAATCGGGGATCAAATATTCAGCTCCTTTTGAATCAATCAGTGTCACATTACTAACCCAGTATCGCAGTTTGGAAAAATTATATGTACGCGTCCCGATTGTAAAATCTTTATTTAAAGCGAAGTCTGCATTACCTACACGTGCGTCGAAAGTGATTGTTGTTTTTGCGTTCTCAACAGGCTGTATTTCTGTTGAATCATCATTATTATCACAAGAAGTAAAAATTAAAGCGGCAATGGCGAAGATGAAAATTCTTTTCATAATATTTAATTAATATAATAATCCAGTTAAATAATTGAAAATGAGTTGGGTTCAGACAAAGGAATAACATCTCATATCGCGTTCCAGGGGAAAGCGGTATACTGAACCACAAAAAATAAGGGCGATTATTTAGCGCCTGGGCGGCCTTAGTAAACGGGATGCGGGAGAAATATAAATTACCAATTGGTAGAAAAAACGAGGCTTTTCTAAAAATTGAGAATAATCGAAGTCGAATTTAAACGAGTCGACAGCCTGTGTAAAAAGCTGCAATACCGGAAGATTTTGAACGCGATTTGCCGTTTCCTTATCCTTATTATCTTCCTGTTGTTTCAGTTTTTTGGCAAGATAACACTGTCCGTTACATTTCAGCTCCGGGCGTTGGCGGTTTTCA
The DNA here is from genome assembly GCF_900108855.1 of Dyadobacter koreensis. Lineage (GTDB taxonomy): Bacteria > Bacteroidota > Bacteroidia > Cytophagales > Spirosomataceae > Dyadobacter > Dyadobacter koreensis. The sequence continues at coordinate 81,456 of NZ_FNXY01000006.1, read as the reverse complement.
CAAAGCACCTTTGCAATATATTCGCGGTTCAAATGAAAATACGCGATCGTTCCCCACGGACTAATCGTGGGCAGCATGATTGAAAACAATAATATATATGCTAAAAACGAGCGCATCAGAATAAATTAAAAAGCATTTCCGACACCGGGATCAGATAATTCCGCACTGCGGATAAATTGATCGTCGCTCAAAGTCCTGAGAAAAAGGATAATACTTTGCTTTTCAGCGGCCGATAAATTAATACCAACTTTTCCGGTTGGCAGTTTGAAAATATTGTCCAAAGTTGCCGAAGACTGCATATTATCACCATAATGATTCAGGACTTGTTCCAAAGTCACAAACCTTCCATCGTGCATATAAGGAGCGGTCAAGCCAATATTTCTCAAACTTGGCACCTTAAATTTATACCGGTCAGACTCATTTTGAGTAACCGAATATCGTCCCTGATCATCAATTTTGATCGGCGGCAATCCATTGTTCCGATAACTAAAATCCGTAAACAATTCGCCAACATGACAGGACGAACATTTCTGTTTAAAAAGCGCCATCCCCGTTTTTTCCTCCGTTGTTAAGGCAGCCGCATCTCCCAGAACATAGTAATCATATTTCGAATTGGCGGAAACCATCGTCATCATAAATTGTGACAACGCTTTCCTGACGCGCTCGGAAGTGATTTCGGTTGTTCCATATGCAGCCTTAAACATTTTTGGATAATCGACAGGTACTTTGGATGTTGCATTCGGTGTCGCTCTCAGTTTCGCGAGAATGTTATCCATCGTCTCATCCATTTCAACTTTATTTTGAATCGGATTAAGCGGAACTGAATCGAGAGCGTGTACATTTCCATCCCAAAAGAATGAAGTATTCCAGGCCATGTTCTGCACAGACGGCGCATTGCGTATACCAAGCTGATCATCAACACCGTGGCTCAATTCGTGCCCGTGATGTGTAAACGCAGATAACTGCTGATGACAAGTACCACAGCCAATCACATTTGTCCGGGAAAGAATACCGTCATAAAACAGAAATTTTCCTAACAAAACACCTTCTACCGTCAGCGGATTTTTGGCCAGGTCATAAACGGGATCGGGAAAATGTGCTGGCTTTTTCCATTGAAGCGCAGTCGGGCCAGTGGGTTCAGGATTGGGATCAGGCTCTTCTGTATTTCCTCCCGAACCGGAAGTACAGGACACACCGACTTGCAAAAGCAATATCAGCATACCCAAAAGTAAGCTTGCCCTTTTCAAAATTTCCCAAAAACCACGATTCATACAATGCTATTTAGCCAAACTATTCTGCTTTATTTCCCCAAAACCAAACATGGATTTGTAATTGTTTGCCACACCGGACGAAAGCGTAAAGTCAAACATGATACTTGGATTTTTTGCTACACTGACCGGATTTGGCCCATTGAAAACTTTCAGAACATCGGCTGTTATCCGAACCTGAGGAACACTATCACCACGCACAACAGCATTATTTCCTGCGAAATCAATCTTTATATTTTTGATATTATTGACCGTTTTTTCTTTACTTTCAAATCCGCCATAAAAACCGATGTGATAATAAAATTTGCCATTTGAAGAACTCGACTTCGACGAACTTCCTTCCAGTTTTACGAAAATATATCCAGATGTCCATGCCCAATACATGCCATCTCCTGCCATATCACCGGATGGGTCCAAAGCTCCTCCTCTTTTCTCAATACCTGAAACACTTCGCAGACTGTCAACCCCAACAATATATTCAATTCCTGTATAATTTCCCTCAGGAAGTCTGTTCAAAGCAATTGTTTGAGATTTTGCATCGGCTTCAACAATTCGGAAATAACTGGAATCCTGTGGAATTGTGTAGGTCTTTCCGTCGTCCCTTACCAGCTTAAAATTCGAAACGAAATAATTGAATTTTGATATCGTCAAATCTTCGCCTGAGCTATTCGCATAGGTTTTATTATCCAGCACAAGATCCTCGTTTCCAGCAACATTGTCAAATTTAAGAAGCATTCTGCCCGTACCTGCTGTCAGATCCGGATCAACCGGAATATCATCTGAATCATCATTGCAAGCAACCATGCAAGCTGCGCCAATAAACAGCATAAACGATAAATAAATAAGTTTTTTCATATTCTTTTGACTAAATCAGTACCTGAATTTCCAATATTTCGATCAGTCGGTTACTTTCAAAAACGGCTAAACCGAACGATTCATTATATAAAATAGAACGAACTGCCACATTAATTTTCTTTGATATCAGAAAAGAAAACCAAGCTGCACCAGCACTCTTTCTTTAGCCACAACATGCCCTGAATTGCTTCGCTGACTTATCGGCTTTTGGCCATTAATTCCGAGCATCCAGCGGTTTGAGAACAAATTGATACCCAACGTGCCGTTCAATTGTTTACCGCCTGTCTCGTCCAATATCAGGTCATTTTTCCTGCCCTTTCCAGACTGTTCAGCATACAGCCCTACCGTCGGCGTCAATGTAACTTTCCCAACTTTGAATGACCGGTAAAGATCCATCGTCCCGAAAAGCTGATTTCCAAACTTATACTCCTGAGAATTGGTTGTGTTAAATTTTCTGGAAACGTTTACACCTAAACCCCACTGATCAAGGTTGACCGTATAAAAGGCATTAAGAATAAAATCTGTACTTCCTGTTCCCGGCTGAAAATTGGCGTTGGCTACCTGCAAAACGTCATTCTCATCATATTTGAAACGTCCTGTCGGTAACTTGATCCCGCCCCCTACAAGTAACGTATGACTGAATTTTGAACTGCTTTCGGTATCCATCAGTGTATTCAGGATATTGTAATTTGCCAGAATCGTCATATCGCCTAATCCGTTCTGTTTTTTAGTACCGGACGTGGTGACTTGCTGATCCATCCGATACGGTAAAAACGCCATTACCTGCACGCGCTTGATTGGAAAAAACCTTGCGTAGAGCTCAGTAACATTAAATTTTTCTTCCGTGCGCAAAACCTGACTTGTCGGATGGGTAGTAAAATTCAGATAATTATAACGGATGCCAACAACCGATTTATTCGACTGCGGCATAAGTCCGAAATACGATCCGCTATTTGCGCAACCGCAAATATCACAAGCTTGCGAAGCGAGCGGAAACAAAAAAATTAAAAGAAGAAATCGAAGTGTTTTCATTTCAAATAAATTAAAAAGCATTACCAATCCCCGGATCGGAAAACGCGTTATTTTTTATAAAATTATCGTCGCTAAGTGTCCTCAGAAAAGCAATTATGCTTTCCTTTTCGTCATCGGTTAAGTTCAAACCCGTTTTTCCGCCCGACTGAATGAATGCAGGATCCAAGGTTGGCGAGCTTACAACCTTGTCAGTATAATGTTCAAGCACTTCACCCAATGTTTTATAACGGCCGTCGTGCATATAAGGCGCGGTAAAACTCACGTTTCTCAAACTTGGAACTTTGAATAAATTACGATCAGATTCCCTACGGGTTACATCGAAACGACCCAAATCCTCGTATTTTAAAGGCGCCAAGCCGTTATTTCGAAAGCTGTAATTGGTGAACAATTCACCTTCGTGACAAGAGCTGCAATTTTTGCGAAAGAGTATCAATCCCTCTTTTTCCTGCGCCGAAAGTGCAGTCACATCGCCGATCGCGAATTTATCATACCGGGATTCTGCCGAAACCATTGTTGTCATAAACTGAGAAATTGCTTTCATCATCCGTTCCGTCGTAATTTCCGGCGTACCAAAAGCGGCTTTGAACATCTTTGGATAATCGACCGGAATTTTTGCAGATTTATCCGGTGTCAGTCTCAGTTTTTCGAGAACATGATTTACTGTTTCTCCCATTTCAACCGGATTTTCAATCGGGTTGAAGGGGACAAAATCCATATCACGCACACCGCCGTCCCAAAAGAAAAGTGGATTCCATGCCATATTCTGAATTGAAGGCGTATTTCGCTTACCAAGCTGGTCATCAACACCGTGGCTCAATTCATGCCCATGATGTGTGAAAGCCGACTGCTGCTGATGACAGGTTCCACAGCCAATCACATTGGTTCTCGAAAGCAAGCCGTCATAGAACAAAAACTTTCCAAGCTCAACGCCTTCAACGGTTAATGGATTTTTGTTAAGATCATAAACCGGGTCCGGAAAATTCGCCGGCTTTCTCCATGCCAACGGCGTTGGCGTTTTATTTTCCGGATCGACAGTCTCTTCTGATGTACACGCGCCAACCATTATCATCAGCCACATTGCTCCCGTCAGTAATACCAAAACAGGCACTACCAAAAATTTCTGCTGGATGATATCTCGAATTGATTTCACTGTTTTTAACATTACAATCAATGGGCACTGGATGTCGGATGGATGTGATCCAGCGTGAACATCGTCGTATAATTACTAGCAAGCGGTGCGGTCAGTTCCGGCGTTATAGCTTGTGGCAGGCCCGCGATACTGATCCTGGTACTTCCATCGAATATTTTTAAAATATTAATCAGCAAATGCGCCTCGGGTGACTTTGTAGTTGTTACGCTTGCTATGGTACCTGTAAACGGAATATTAATTGTTTTAATATTATTTACTGTTCTCGCCGTTGCTCCCCCAAACCCTTTGATCTGGTACTCAAATTTTCCACTTGCTGCCGAAACGGATGTACCTTCCAATTTTAAAAATGTATAACCATCGTTCGCATCTGAATACATGGAAGCGCCCGGTTGCCCGGCAGCAATATCTAAAACACCCTTACGCTTTTCCAAAGAAGAAACCGTTCTGGCGCTGTCCACACCTAGTACGAAGCTAACACCGGAATAGTCTCCAACAGGAACATTTTCCAACCTTACTTCATACGAGTTTTTGTCGGCCGCGTTGATCAAAAAATAACTGGAATCCTGAGGAATAACGTATTCACCTCCATCTTTCCTCTGAAGCTTGAAATTGGATACATAATAACTCAATCCTGTAACCCGGAAACTTTCCCCGCTGGAATTTTTGTACGTGGTATTATTCAGGGCAAGTAGTTCATTGCCAACGGTATTGTCAAAATAAAAAACAAGGTCACCCCTTCCATTAAGATTTAACTCTGGTTCAGCATCGTCCGAACCGCAAGAGGAAAAAATGAGGGTTGTAAATAAGAATATATATATGAATGAAAAGCGGACTTTCATGGAATTAAGTTTAATCTGAAAATTCGAAAAATGATAAATACATAGCATATCTGATCTGAACGAACAGAAACGCTAACAATCTGCCTTTTTTGAGACAAATAATTGTTTTGTAATTACCTTGAAAAGAAATCAGTTAAACAAGCGGCGGATGAAAAATGTCGGCAACAGGATTGCGCGCCGTGAAAGGAGATTTATATTGATAATGAATGGATGTGCGGATTTCAAATGTGACAGGCGTTGCAGAATAAAGAACTTCCCGGCTGTCCATCACCTGATAAATGAGATGTGACAAATAATTATTTTCTGCTTGTCTCGCATCCTTTTCTTTTGCGTCTGCGATACGTTTGGCCAGATAACATTTACCGTTGCAATGCATCATCGGTTTATTTCGATTGACACACAAATTGGCAATAATATAGTCGCGGCGAATCTCGAAGTCAAGATATAACAACGGAAGCACCCATGCTTTCACAAGCATCAGTGTCAGCAAACTCATTGCTACCCATTGTTTCTTAGTGCTTTTCAATTTTTACAAAAGATAAATCGCCATTTCGTCCTTGACATACGCTGCAAATATAGGCAAGAAACGATCACGACAACTTTTTAGAAGGAAGATATTTACGTTTTCGCTAAGATAAAAATGACATAACGTTATTCTTTTCACCGCTAAAATCGCGCTGTTTGCCGCAGAATACGGCTGAGTATGACGGAAAAAGATGAAATAATATTGTACTTTTATATAAAAAATCGTAGGATTGCAGTCCATAACCTAACTTGAATCGTCCGTAAATTTTAAATGCCCAGCCCTACCGACCAAAACGCAGACGATTCGGAGCTATGGAACGCTTTTCGCGCAGGAGACGATATTGCTTTCGGAAAAATCGCGCGACAATATTACCGGAGCCTGTTCAGCTATGGTGTCAAATTTTCCAAAGACCGCGAATTTGTAAAAGATTGTATTCAGGATTTGTTTCTTGAATTATGGGCAAAACGGGAAACGATCGGCGATACTAACTTTGTTAAATTTTACCTTCTTAAATCTCTTCGCCGGAAAATTCATCGGGAGAGTCAGAAACAGCAATGGCAGTCAGACGATGAAGATCTGAATTTTGAAGCTGAACATGTCGGAGAAACTTCAATCGAACAGCAGATCATTGAAATTGAAACCAGTGAAGCCATGCTGAAAATGCTGAATCAGCAGATTGTTTTATTGACCAAACGCCAGCAGGAAATTATTTACCTCCGTTTTTTTGAGAATATGGATAACGAATCCATTGCCCAGGTAATGTCCATCTCGAAGCAATCCGTTGCCAATCTCCTATACCGTACCATTCAGGAATTAAAGGATAAGCTGTAAGCCAAAACCATACTAACCGACAACTTTCATTTTTTTTCAAAAAAAAATGAAATATTTTGATTATTTCATGTTAATCGTTGCCTATGTATAAGTAGAAGCCAATATTAACATGAATCAATACCAAGAATATAGCCTGGAAGATTTTGTATTAGATGCACAGTTTCAAAACTGGGTTCGGTACAAACGTGACAACGATGTGACTTTTTGGGAAACATATCTGCAAAATCACAGCGGACAATCGCAGGATATTATGCGTGCCAAAACGTTGCTCGAAAGTGTTTATATTCATTACGAATCCCATATCGATGATCGTGAAATTGATTTCGAGATTCAGGAATTGCTTACCAAAGTGCGTAATAACAATGATGGGATTCTCTCAGCCGAGGCGGCGGGCATTGCACCTGTGCATAGCTTTTTCGCCAGGAATTCAATTTTTTGGGCAGCAGCAACGATCGTGTTAATGCTTGGCCTGGGTTGGTTATATCAACAAAATGCCAGATCACTGACGGATTACGAGCGAATGACTCGCGGGAAGTCGCTGCACGAGGAAGAAAATGATAGTAACGCCAATAAATTGATAACACTGACGGACGGAAGTAGAGTAACGCTCACACCGCATGCGAAGATCAGCTTTCCTGAAAAATTCCCAGCTGAGAAACGTGAAGTATATCTTTCCGGAGAAGCATTGTTTCATGTTTCGAAAGATGCAAAACGCCCTTTTCTGGTATATGCCAATCAGCTCGTAACAAAGGTTTTAGGAACAACATTTACGATTGTTGCTCAGGATGCAGCTAAGAAAACGTCCGTAGATGTGAAAGTAGGTAAAGTTTCAGTATTTCGGGAAAATGATTTTGTTGATACAAAAGATCAAAAAGCTCTGCAATCAAAAGGTATGGTGCTGACTGCGAATCAAAAAGTAGTTTACGAAAGGGAATCCACCAATATGATAAAGACGATCAGTGATAGCCCCCAGCTCATTCCAGGTGAAAACACGGTGAGTTTTAATTTTGTCAATACGCCCGCCTCGGAAGTTTTGACAGACCTGGAAGACGCTTATCAGGTCGATATAATTTTTGATAAAGACCTTCTTCGCGGTTGTCCGATTACGGCATCTTTGACAAATCAGTCGTTGTATAAGAAGCTTGATATTATCTGCGAAGCCATTGAAGCGCGATACGAAATGCTTGACGGACAGATCGTCGTATATAGTAAAGGTTGCAAAAATTAAGCTAAAAAATTCTTTTAACCCTATCTCAACACTTATGTAAAAATAGAAGTACAGTTAAAAAAAAGAGTCGGATAATGCTACCAACATCTCCGACCCTCTATGAATCCCCCAAGTTGCTTTCGGAACCAACATGACATCCTTCGCTAAAAGGATGAAGGGGACCGTTTTACCAAATCTAACCTCAATAAAACATTTCAAATGTATGAAAGAAGCGTTTAATTTTCAAGTTATTCTAAGAGCTATGCGTATCTCGCTCTATCAGGTTGTAGTTGCAATATGGGCTTTGGGTAACGCCAACGCGGCAGAAAGTAATGCCCAGACATTATTAAGTAAGAAAATAAGTGTAAACCTGAATAATAAGGAGGTTGAAAATGTACTTCAAAATATTGAAAAACAGATCAGCGGCAAGTTTGTTTTCAGTACCAAAATTATCAGAGGAGACCGCAAAATCAATGTGAGAGTGAAAGATCAGCCGTTATATAAAGTGCTGGATGAAACGCTTAAGCCGCTGGATCTTACCTACCGGGTTACTGAAAATCTCATCATTATCAGCCGTACTTCAAAAGACGGCGCGCAGTCGCTTCCGGTGGTGAAAAGTAAAGCTCCAAATTTCACTGTTTCGGGAAAAATTAAAGATAGTAAAGGTGAAACACTTGGCGGTGTCACTGTTCTTTTGAATTATAAAAGTAACGGCGTTGTCACGGATATTAATGGTGCTTTTTCTTTTGTGGATATACCGGAAGGAAGTTACACACTGACAATCAGCAGCATCGGTTTTACGAGCGTCAAGAAAGAAATCCAGGTGATCGGCGGTGATTTACAGATCGATGTGGAGATGAAAGATGACATTCTTCAATTGCAGGAAATAATCGTTACCGGAGGAAATCCTAAAAAGAAGATAGAAAGCAGCGTTGCAATCACAACCATCAATAACAAAGATATCCAGACCCGCGCACCTTTGAACAGCACCGATTTATTGAAAGCAATCCCGGGATTGACGGTAGAAAGTACCGGTGGAGACGGTCCGGGCAACGTGTGGGTTCGGGGATTTCCCCAGCAAGGAGGTTATATCTTTCTTGGAATTATGGAAGACGGCTTACCGGTATTGCCTACTGGTTACAATTCACTTCCTTCCGTTGACCAATATTATAAAACAGATCTTACGATCAAAAATATTGAAGCAGTGAGAGGTGGAAATGCCTCAATCGTTATGGCGAATACGCCAGGTGCTGTTATCAATAATCTGAGCTATACCGGAGCAGAAAAAACTTATGGTAAGTTCAAGGCTACGACAGGATTATCACAAGGATTATACCGTCTGGACGGAAATGTTGGCGGGAAAGTAAACAGCAATATCCGTTACAATATCGGTGGTTTTTATCGTACAGATAAAGGAATTGTTCCCCCGGGCTATACCGCAAACCAGGGTGGACAGCTTAAAGGAAACATGACCTACAACTTTAAAAATCAGAAAGGTTTTGTTCGTGTTTACGGGAAATATCTAAACGACAAAGTACAGTGGATGCTGACTAGTTTCTATCCTTATGATGGAACCGGAAAGCCTACGAAATTTGGTTCATTTGATATGGTTAATCAGTCCCTGGCGACAATTGATACAAAATTCAGTTACAAAAGTGCAGACGGCGTGACAAGAAATTACGATATGTCGGACGGGATTCACACAAAACAGGGTGCTGGCGGATTTCAGTTTAACTACACAACCGACCAGGGCTGGGAAATCAATAATAACTTCCGTTATCAGCATACGAATATGAATGTTACGGCTGGAATTCCTGCCAGTAATGTGGCTTACAACGGTACTACGCAGTATTATTACCTGGATGGAACGGCGGCTTCTTTAAAATCCGGAGACAGACTTGTGAATGTGACAGGCGTAACACAACAACTTGAAGATGTCCAGATTGTGAATTATCTCGATCTGAAAAAGACTTTTGGCAATCATAGTTTATTATTTGGTGCAGGGATTCATCAATATAACCGGAACGACGGACCAAACTACAATTTCTCGTATTTGCAGGAATTTAAGGAAAAGCCAAGAAGACTTATCACATCTCCAACGGCGGCACAAATCACGCCGTTAACATTGTCAACGGTAATTGGTGATTCCAGAACTTTGTCCGCTTATGCTTCGGATGAGATAACTCTGAACGCAAAATGGAGACTGGATCTGGGTGCCCGTATCGACAACCAGAATGTGGACGGAAAACGTCCTTTCTATGCTTACAAGGCAGACGGAACGCCGGATTATACGAAAGCTTCGACCTTGGTAATCGCTGATTATACCAATTATTCTGAGAACGTTACGAACTGGTCAGCGACTGCTGGTCTGAATTACAAAATTAATAACGAATCTGCTTTATTCGCCAGAGCTACAAGAGCCTACAACGCACCAAACATCGCAGATTATAACGCAACCGCTTATGATCCGGCGAAAATCAAGAAACGTCCGGTATACCTGGGAGAAATTGGTTTTAAATATGCAAAAAATGATTTTTCACTTTTTGCCTCGGCGAGTTATTCAGCAATTAAAAACGTCTCCCTTTCGATTACGGTACCAACAATTTCGTCAGGAAACCAGAGTCTTCTGGCTTTCGGATCTACCAGAACTTATAGTGCAGAATTTGAAGCATCTTACAAAGTTACCAAGTCACTGAACTTACGTTTAACGGGTACAGTTCAAGATTCGAAGTATACGGATTATTCCGCGAGCACCAATACAAATTCTGCAATCGTGGCGATACTGGGTGATACTACTTACAGTTTTACAGGCAAAAGAACAGAACGCGTTCCGGTCCTGAACACTGAATTATCTGCAACGTATGATTACAAAAAATTCAATATTTATCTGGCGGGAAGTTATATCGGAAGTCGTTTTACTGCTCCGAGTGACAGCTACAAATTACCGGCATATGCTTTGATGAAAGGTGGCGCTGGTTATAGTTTCACTAAAAATCTGAACGCAAGATTCTGGGTTGATAACTTACTTAATGCAAGAGTTTTGACAGAAGGGGATGTTCGTGGTGATCAGTTCCGTGATTTTTCGGCTGTTGAAATAGGTACAATGATGCCAGGCAGAGCTTTGCTTCCAAGAAGTTTATGGCTATCACTGGCTTTCGAATTTTAATACTGATGGATGGAAAGAAGAGTGTCGGATTGAAAGATTCGGCACCTCTTCGCTTTTAACTATTTTTTCTTAAAATATTAGTATATTTCAAAAGTATTGTATTAACCTGACTATATAATTGATCCATCCATGATGTTACCCCGAATTTTTAGTTTTACGAAATTGAGTTTGAAAGTGGCCGGACTTGCGTTCCTGGCTTCATTCACCGTTCAGGACAGTCCGCCAAAGCCCGATGAAAGCCGTTTCACACCGGTTGTCGTCGCTGAAAATCTTGACGAGCCTATGGTTTTCGAGGTTTTAAAAGACGGTTCCGCTTACATTATTGAGAGAAAAGGGGCGCTCAAAAAGTATAACGCAGCAACAAAAACTACGGATCTTATTGCCATGATCCCGGTCAATACGAAGTATACAGGCGCAGACGGCGTGGTTAAGGAAGCTGAGGAAGGTTTAATGGGTTTCACGATGGATCCGAATTATGAAAAAAATCACTGGATTTATCTGTACTATGCACACCCGACCGAGAAAAAACACATTCTCACGCGCTGGGAAATTAAAGAGGACCAGTTGGTGGAAAGTTCCAAAAAAACAGTTTTAGAAGTCGAAACGCAACGCGAGGTCTGCTGTCATACCGGCGGCGGAATGACCTGGGACAAGGCTGGAAATCTTTATCTGACCGTTGGAAATAATACCGGAAACCAGAAGGCTGCGCAAACTGATGAGCGCGAAGGAAGAAGCAGCTGGGACGACCAGGGACATGCCGGAAACACAAATGATTTGAGAGGAAAGATTCTGAGAATTCATCCGGAAGCGGACGGTACCTATACAATCCCGGATGGTAACCTTTATCCAAAGGGAACAGCAAAAACGCGTCCGGAAATTTATTCTATGGGACATAGGAATCCATGGAGAATTGCGATTGACAGCAAAACAGGTTATGTATATTGGGGAGAAGTGGGCCCTGACGCCAATGAAGATTCTGATATCGGACCAAGAGGTTATGATGAGTTGAATCAGGCCCGCAAACCTGGAAATTTCGGTTGGCCCTGGTTTGTTGCTGATAATCAAGCTTTCCCGGTTTTCGATTATGCTGCCAATAAACCGATGGAGAAAAAAGATCCGAATAACCTGATTAATACTTCACCGAATAATACAGGATTAAGAGAACTGCCTGCCACGGCACCTAATTTTATTTACTATCCTTACGGTGTTTCTGAGAAATTCCCATTGGTTGGCTCAGGTTCAAGAAGTGCGACAGGCGGACCGATTTACCACAAATCAGATTTTGTAAATCCAAAACGTCCGTGGCCGGCATATTATGAAAACAAGTGGATCGCTGCCGACTTTTCACGTGGCTGGATTATGGCAATATCCATGAAAGAAAACGGGGACTATGATACTATGGAGCGGGTTCTTCCGAGTTATCATCCGGTGCAGCCGATCGACATTAAATTTGGTCCCGATGGCGACTTGTATATTCTGGAATATGGCAGCAACTGGTTCAGAAAAAGCGATAATTCACGTCTGATCAGAATTGAATACAACGGAGGAAACAGAAAGCCGATCGTCCAGGTCTCTACTGATAAAAAAGGTGGAACAGTTCCGTTTTCTGCTAAATTGTCATCGGAAGGCACAAAAGATTTTGATGGCGACGCTTTGAAATATAGTTGGAAAGTTACAGGAGCAGGAGTCGCTCCAAGAACCTTTGCAACGGCAAACCCTGCCGTTTCATTCGCTAAATCGGGAGTGTACACGGCAAGTTTGACAGTAACGGATGCGAAAGGCGCGAGTAATACCCAGTCTTTGAAAATTGTTGCAGGTAATGAGCCTCCACAGGTTTCAGTCGATCTGACAGGAAATAAAACATTTTTCTTTGCCGATAAGCCGATAGCATATGCGGTAAACGTAAGCGATAAGGAAGACGGAAGTTTGTCAGACGGAAAAATCAAACCAGATCAGGTGGCAGTCAGTATTGATTACACTTCCGAAGGTTTTGATTATGCTGAAGTAATTCAGAGCCAACGAAGTGTAGACGCGTCAACACAATTTGCCGTGGCCCAGGTCCTGATGAGTAAAAGCGATTGTAAAGTTTGTCATCAGCCAAACACAAAATCGGTTGGTCCGTCTTTCGCCGATATTTCCAATAAATACAAAGGACAGTCAGGTGCACTGGATAAACTTGTAAAAAAAGTACTAGAGGGCGGATCAGGTGTTTGGGGAGAAGTTGCAATGGCTGCTCACCCGGCGCTACCGGTAGCTGACGCGGAAGTTATTGTCAAATATATTTTGAATAGTACAGACAAAACACTCAGCACCCTTCCTATCAAAGGTGATTATAAGCCTGAAATTCCAAAAGGTGACAACGGGAAAGGCTCTGTGATCATTCGCGCCGCGTTCACCGACCGAGCTGTTAGCGGAGCCAAATCAATTCCGGCACAAACTTCCGAAGAAATGATCGTGCTTAGAAATCCTGAAATATATGCGGCCGAAGCGCCTGTTTCGAAAGGAACAGAGTTAAAAGCACTCGGTGTGGCAGGTTTAGGTTTTAGTATGGTCACGTTCAATAACAGTTATCTGGCTTTACAAAACATCGATCTTTCGGGTATCGAAAAACTTGAATTGGATGCTTCTGCGCAACGACGGGAAGGAAGTGTTGGAGGAACGATAGAGGTTAGACTTGATTCTCCGACAGGACCGGTCGTTGGAACGGAAAAGGTGGACATTGCGCCGGAAGTAGATATCGCCAAAGTAATGGCTGAAATGGAAAGTGAAAAGAAAAATGCAAAACCGGGAGAACCCGTGAAACCTAGAAATCCGTTCGCACGCCCCCCGGTAAAGATCAAATTAAACGACACCAAAGGAAAACACGATTTATACTTTGTGTTTAAAAATGAGGAAGCGAAGGCAATTCAGCCTTTGATGTCATTCTCAAAAATCAAATTTCAGCAATAGTCCAGAACTAACTTTAACTTACTAATTTTCTATTTTATGCGTGATAACAGAAGAGGTTTTCTAAAAAAAGCAGGCGCAATTGCGGCTGGAAGCCTGGCTTTACCCTATTTATCAAAAGCTTCGGGGCTGGCTGAGATGTTTGCAGCGGAAAGACCTGTCGGCATTCAGTTATTTACTGTATTTGAAAAAATGAACAACGATCCGAAAGCAACACTTGAAAAAATTGCCTCGATCGGATATAAAGAAATTGAAACAGCATTCAGCACACGTGGAGGATATTACGGATATAAACCAAAAGAATTCAAAAAGTTAGCGGAAGATCTGGGTTTAAAATGGCGTGCACACCATGCGCTCGGTGCGCCTTTCAAAATGCCACCGGGCCGTAAAATGCCTACGGGTTCGGACGGAAAACCGATTACAATCCCTACGATGATGAATCTTCGTGATAATTATCAGCAATTGGTTGACGACGCTGCCGAAGCTCAACTTAGTTTTTTGGTTTGTGCAAGCACGCCTGTGGGCACTATGGATGAAGTGAAAAATTCCATCGAAGTGTTCCAGAAGACAGGAGAAGCCAGTAAAAAAGCAGGAATTGAGTTTGCATATCACAATCATGCAACGGAATTTGATCCTGTTGAAGGCGGTAAAACAGCTTACGAACTGGTACTTTCTCAAACAGATAAAGATCTTGTAAAAATGGAACTGGACCTGGCCTGGGCAACTAAAGCCGGAAAAGATCCTGTTGCGTTATTCAAAGAACATCCTGGCCGCTTTCCGTTGTGGCACGTCAAGGATATTAAAAAAGATCTTCAGACCATCACCGAAGTTGGTAACGGAGTGGTAGAATTTAAGAGAATTTTTGAAGCTGCCAATGTATCAGGATTAAAATATTTTTTTGTTGAATATGACCTCGCGCCATCATTTGATACCATCCAGACTTGTTATACGAATTTAAAGAAAGTCATCGGATAAAATTTTCGAAACCTAAACTGAATTATTACGCCTCTGAGAAGTCAATTGTAAAAGGTTGGCTTCTCTTTTTTACAAAAAAATTTATCAGACATACTGACAATACGCTAAAGAAAGGGCTTCCGGAAAACTTCTTTCATTATTTCGTCTATTCTTTATAAACCCATATGAAGTTTTTCATCTAAAAAAACTTTACCGATCCCGACAAATAATATTCAACTGATATAACTCACATCCAAATGGCCTTACGAAAAGTATCAGGACGTACTTTCATTAAACTGCTGAAAGATTTTCATGAAGCAATCAAGGCTTATATTTGGTTCCTTCAATTGGATTGATAACTTGCGAAAGTAAATTGTAGAAAAAGCAGACGATAAAGATCGTTTCAATCCAGCCCATACGCCATGACGATACCTAAAACTTTCTTCGCCATCTTGCTCAGCTGCATTTTAATATGGGGGTGCCAAAACGAGCAGAAAGAGCAGCAACTTGCCCAGCGAGAACAGGCAGTAAGCAAAAAAGAGCAAGAGTTCGCGCTAAAAGAAGCGGATTACATTTCACTCTTAAAGATGCGGGATAGCCTTTTAACCAAAAAGGACACGCTGATTATTCAGCATTGGCCTGAAAATATTGCTGGCCTGTGGAGCGGAAGATCCGTCTGCCGCGAGTCCAATTGCAGCGAATATGTCATCGGTGATCAGCGTGCAAATCAGTGGGAATTTATAAGCGATTCGACCGGATTATACACCCGGGTGATTGATAAAAACAACAAAACTGTCCGGGTCTACAATGCGCGTTTTGATAGTACCGGCATAAACCTGCAATTTAGCAGCGATACTTCAGCAACCAAAATGGCAACGCTAACCGTTGATCTTAATCCTCTTACCAATGAGGTTCTGAAAGGCATACAGACAATTAATATTAATCAGTCTTGTACGGCTAAATTTTATGTGGAACTCACCCGTTCAACCCAACGCTAATATGCCGTTATTAAATATACATATCGGCAGCCTGCCGATTGAAGACCCGGTATTGAAATTTCTGCTCGAACTCATCATTATTTTAAGCGCGCCACTTTTGCTTAATAAAATAAAGGTGCCGCATTTACTCGGACTACTGATTGCCGGAGCCGTGGTTGGGCCAAATGGTCTAAATCTTCTCGCACGAGACAGCAGCGTAGTCGTCACCGGGACAACCGGATTGCTTTACATTATGTTTCTGGCCGGGCTCGAAATTGATATGGGCGATTTCAAAAAGAACAAATGGAAAAGTATCACTTTCACGTTGTACACCTTCGCAATACCCTTTATTCTGGGATTTACAGGTGGCTATTACGTCCTTCATTTTTCTGTGTTAACCTCTGTGCTGTTTGCCAGTTTGTTTTCTTCTCATACGCTCATCTCCTACCCGATGGTGAGCAAATTGGGCATATCGAAAAATCTCTCGGTCAACATCACCGTTGGAGGCACGATGATCACCGATGTATTGTCTCTTCTGGTTCTGGCTGTTGTCGTCGGAATGACACAAGGGGAAGTTAACAATGCCTTCTGGACCCGCCTGAGCTTATCAATCGTAGCATTCGGAGCGACGGTACTCTTCGTTTTCCCGATCATCGGAAGGTGGTTTTTCAAACGTGTAGATGATAAAATCTCACAATATATTTTTGTTCTTGTCATCATTTATCTGGCTGCCGTGCTGGCCGAACTGGCGGGTATTGAAGCAATTATCGGAGCTTTTTTCGCAGGACTGGCGTTAAATAAACTGATACCTCATTCATCTGCGATGATGAACCGGGTTGAATTTGTAGGCAATGCGATTTTCATTCCTTTCTTTCTGATCAGTGTCGGGATGCTGATCGACTTTAAGGTATTCTTTAAAAGTCTGGAAACTTTGGGCGTTGCTGCCGTTATGCTGGTCGCCTCAATTGGAGGAAAATACCTGGCAGCTGTTGTAACTCAAAAGACATTCCACCTCAGCAAAGATGAAGGAATGCTTATTTTCGGAATGAGTTCGGCATCAGCGGCAGCTACACTGGCATCTGTCATGGTCGGATACAATATTATCGTTTCTGAAACAGCCGATGGAACGTCTGTCAGATTACTTAGTGAACACGTGTTGAATGGTAGTATTCTTCTTATTCTTGTTTCCTGTACTGTTTCTTCGTTTGTATCGATGTCCAGCGCACAACGTGTTGCCGAAGCAGAAAAGGAAGATACTGCCTCCGGAATCAATCCTGAAACAGAGAATATTCTGATGGCTGTAAATTATGAACAAACGGTAGAAAAAATAGTCAATCTCAGTTTACTGATCAAGGCACACCATAACCACGACAGGCTGATTGCTTTGAATATTATTAATGATGATAAAAACGAATCGTCGATCAGAAATGCAAAAAAAACACTTCATATCGCAGTCGATACAGGTGCCGCCGCTGATGTAGAAATCCAGTCACTGACTCGTTACGACAGCGATGTTGCATCCGGAATAAGCAATGTTATCAAGGAAAAGCATATCACAGACCTTGTCATCGGTTTGCAGCCGGAAAAAGGTTTCACGCCATCATTCGTACACAATCTTCACAATGGATATCTTCAAAATGATAATGTAAATACGCTGATCTATCACGCTGGGCAGCCCATTGCTACTGTTAAGCGATATCTCGTTCTTATTCCAAGCAGAGCAGAAAGAGAAGCAGGATTTTTCAATGCTCTTCTGCGTGTCTGGAACATCGCCAAAAATTCAGGTGCATTAATGAGCTTTTATGCTGACGATTCTGTCTTGCAGGTCTTGCAAAGAGTTATAAATAAATCCAGTATTGAATCGTCGCTGCACAGCATAAGTCATTGGCAGGAAGCAGAATTGGCTGCAACCAGTCTTACCGAAGACGAAGGCCTGATTATATTTATGGCAAAACGGGGAATGGTTTCCTATTTCCCGCAAATGGCTTTAATTACCGATTTTCTCGATAAACACGTCAAGGAAAATAACTTTCTTCTTGTTTATCCTTTCAGTCAGCAGCACCCTGATCACAAAGAAAAACGTTCAGTAAATAATCATGACGATTTTGCGGAGATTGGGCAATTGATTGGTAAAATGTTTTCTCGTTGATTCCTTTAAAGCTTTACAGAAATCCGGCAAAGTACTACTGGTGCCGCTGTTCCCGGCTGGTCTTTTCAGAATTGAGAAGGTTAATTTTAAGCATATTATTTAATGATGAATGCCAGTTTATTAATACATCAATCACAAAATAATCACGTAAGTTGCTCCGCAGGCTTGTCCGCATGATCCTTTTTACCACGCTTTTGTGAACTTCTCCTGCTTCGCGCACACGAGGTAAAAACTGGAGTGCAATCACCATGAGTACTGCACCTATAAGAAAAAGGAAGTTCCATTCATGTAAAAGCAGTAATCGAAAGGTTTTTTGCAGATTTGGCCCACTCCATTCGGCAATTACCCGCAGTTGTCTTAATGTATAATAATCGGCCATATAGCCTCCGAGCAATGGTGCTAGTGAGGAAAAGACTGCGGTAATAATATTTTTGACCGAAAGATAGACGATCGCTTCACGCGAAGGAGCAAGCTTCAATCCTATGTTTGTCAACGCCAGCCCTATACCTGCATTACTCGACCCGCTGACTATGTGGATCACTGCCAGAAGTGCGAGATTGGATATTAAATTGGTATAAATTCCTACGAAACACCACGCGATTACACACGCCAGATAGAGCGGCGCGCAAATGGAAATGATTGTCTTGTTACTATACCGGTCGGCAAATTTCCCCCAGTATCCGATCGTAAGAATACTGGCAAGCTGGCTCAAGATAGTCAGCGGGATGATATAGGTCATGGTAAGCCCCAGCGTTTTTAACATAAAGACAGTGAAAAAAGGTGTCGCTATATTTACTGAGAACAACCATAGCGAATTAAAAACCAACAATCTCTGGAAGTTTTTATCACGCAACGGTTTCACGAACATTTTCATGATATTTTCGTTCGGAAGATAAGATCTGGGCTCCGGCACCCTAGCCAACAAGCCTACCGCACCGAGACCGGCAATTCCGGCTGTCATGAACATCGCCGCATACACGTAGAGTTGATATTGCGGTGCATTCCTGCGCAAGTAATCAATAGAGACTGCCAGAAGAATACTGAGAACGACATTTAATATTTGTGCATACCGGCTTCGTTTTGAGAAAAAAGCACCAAGTTTATCACCAGGTACCAGGTCTTTCATCCAGGCATTCCAGCTGGGACCCGCGATCGAGCCGAACAGGTAGTAAAAAAACAGGAAACAAAGCAGCAAACTAACCGGAGCATTGTCACCGAAAAAAAATGGCATCGCCCCCAGTAATACCATCGGAATGCGGGCCAGTATGCAGCAAATAACTGAAACTGCCCGGCGGTTATTATATTTACGGATTAAAAAGACCGAAACTAGCTGGAAAATATTGGTGAATGTAGGCAATGAAGCCAGCAGTCCGATTTGAAAATTACTTGCACCAAGCATGATTGCAAATGCAACCATAAAGGTCCCTCCGGCCAGAGTTACCATGGCCTCAGTCGCCATTCCTTCCTTTAGCACTGTATTCAGCCCGTTTTCGACCTCTCGCTCGGTAAGTGTTTCTTTTGGTGTAAAGATCACGATGCTTTCATTTTAAGTAAAGAAAGGTAAGTTTAAATTTCGTACCAGCCGATCAGGAAAACATTTATCGTCGGCACGATTTTCTATATAGGTACGACGCGGTCAAAATACATCCGTATCTAATTACACCATATCCGCATATACTCATCATCAAACTTTACTGTAAGCGACATGAAAATTGGTATAATTGCTCACCTTAAGTATCCAATATCTAAACCCTTCATGGGCGGATTGGAGGCTTTCACCTATGATATTTGTCAGCGGTTACTCTCACGCGGACATGATGTGCTCTTATACGCCTGCGCAGGATCGGACCCCATTCTTAACGTTAGGCCGATACTCTGTGCGGAAGATTATCACCCTATTACATCTTCACAGTTCACATCTCACCAGTTAAGTACGGAATATATTTCTACACATCACGCTTATGTGGAAATGATGCAGGATATAGATAAAGATGAGCTGGATGTGATTTTCAACAATAGCCTTAATTATGTTCCCATCATGATGTCTGAACTCGTTAAGGCTCCAATGGTTACAGTGCTGCATACCCCACCGATCTTTGAGCTGAAAAATGCCATACGACTCGAACAGAATTCCGGACGAATTAAATATGTATCCGTTTCTCAGACCAACGCTGAAAACTGGAAAGATTACGCACCAAATTGCGAAGTGATACTTAACGGCGTCGATCTGGCCGCCTGGAAATTCTACCCTGAGAATGATGGCGGTTATGTAATGTGGTTTGGCCGGATACATCCGGACAAGGGTCTTCACCTCGCCATTGAGGCAGCCAAACTTGCCGGAAAAAAATTAAAGGTTGCAGGTGCAATAAGCGATCAATATTATTATGAA
Source organism: Dyadobacter koreensis (assembly GCF_900108855.1). Lineage (GTDB taxonomy): Bacteria > Bacteroidota > Bacteroidia > Cytophagales > Spirosomataceae > Dyadobacter > Dyadobacter koreensis. The sequence continues at coordinate 61,167 of NZ_FNXY01000006.1, read as the reverse complement.
ACCCAGATACTGCCACGTCTTGACGATTCCATTGAATTGCTCGGGGTCTGTGATCATAAAAAGCTGAACGGACTGATCGGTAACGCAATAGTTTCTTTGATCACTCCGTGCTGGAATGAGCCATTCGGGCTTGTAGTTGCTGAATCATTGGCATGCGGGACGCCGGTAGCAGGTATCTCCAAAGGAGCCTTGCCAAATCTGCTCGATGGGCTTACCGGTAAGCTATGTAGCGGCAACGATGTACAGGAATTGGCTGACTGTATTTTACAGGCAGAAAAATTGGATCGTTACGAATGCCGCAGCCGCGCAGAGCGTCTTTTTGATGTCGAAAAAATGGTCGACGCATATGAGGCATTATTTATAAAAAAAGCTTTTGAGGCAACCAGAACGAAGATCAAAGAAAATGTCAGCTAATTTTGCTTTTTACATTCATCATCACGGCTCGGGGCACTTCATGAGGGCTCTTGCGATTGCATCACAGCTAAAAGACGCAAGGGTTACTTTCCTTGGAAGTGACCTCAAACGGTTTGCTGATATTATTCCAGAGGACTTCGAATGCATACACTTGCCAGGCGATGTGGCGGGACCAGAAGATACTTTTTCTTCCCTGTTACGGTTAGGCTTTTTGCATTACGTCCCAATTAACATTGAAAAGGTTGCCAGGCGCACCGCGGTGATTTCAGCTTCACTGCTCAAATTGTTTCCTGTCATACTGGTTGTTGACGTATCTGTCGAGGTGACAATATTAGCCACGCTGGGCGGTACCCCCACGGTAGTGATGCGCCAGAATGGCGACCGAGATGACGATCCTCACCTACGCGCGTATGAATGCGCACAATTGCTGATTGCACCGTCACCGGAGCGGTTGATTGACTCATCATGCCATGAATGGGTAACAAAAAAAACATTTTTCTCAGGTGGGTTTTCTAAATATTCAGGGCATGCAAAATTTTCAAAGGAAAAGGATTATAGGGAGATTGGTGTCATTGTTGGCACAGGTGGCACTTCATTAGACGGCAGGATTATAAGTGCTCTGGCAGCACAATGCCCTGACAGGACAATTTCAGTCATAGGTAAAATAGCAGACTCAGAGCTAATCTCAGCGCCTAATGTATTACTTCATGGTCAGATCCAAAATCCGGCATCTGTGATTTATCAGTGTGGTGTCGTTGTCGGGAATGCCGGACATAACACGGTAATGGAAATGGCCGACCTTGAAAAAAAGTTTATCTGCATACCGGAAGATCGTCCGTTTCAGGAGCAACTTCGTAAAGCAGAACTATTGAGACAAAATGGTTTTGCCATTGTCGTCCAGGCAGAAAATTTAGAGAATCTCGACTGGAAAAAGACAATCGAAAGTGCTGAAAATCTGCCTTCGGATTGCTGGAAAGGCGTAATCAGCAAATCGGCATTATCGGATATTGCTTTGCAATTACATAAAGTCTGGCAAAATAATTTCCCTGAACATTTACTGTGATTTCATGGCAGCGATGATTTCCATTTCTTCGGGTTCACGTAAAATCCTCACTTCATCATTTTCCAGTTCTATCAGGCCGGCAATTTCAAATTTTCGCAGCCAACCTTCCATAGGCCAAGTTTTCCATTTGTCGAAAAAGGTTCTGGCATTTGCAAGAATATCTCTGAAGTGATTTAGAGGCGGATCATAACTTGCATGATACTGATGATAAGCAACAGCGTCGACTACACTCAGCGGAACTGACTTTTTTCTAGCGCTAAATCCAAAATCTGTGTCTTCTGCTCCATAACCCGTAAATCGTGTGTCGAAGCCGCCAATATGATCATAGATTTTCTTACTGCAAGCGAAATTAAGCGACCAGAAAAGTGCGTAATTCACATCGCGCAAATCGCCTCTTACCGGATCTGGTGAGCTCATTTCACGCATTTTATGCAAAAAATCGTGTCCCAGAGTTGCTCCTTTTGTAAGATATCTCACAGGTCCTATCCAAAGATGATCACTTTCTTGACAAGCATCAAAATATTTACCTGTCAGATTTGAAGAGGGAATGCAATCGACGTCAAGAAAAATCATTACTGGAAAAGTCGCCTGAACAGTTGCGAAATTCCGCGCTGCGGCAAGTGGCAGCTTTTCCTCAGCATCGAACCGAAAAGAACGAACCTGAAAGTTTTCCGAGATGAGCTCGCTCGCAGGTTCGTTCATATTGACAATTATCAGCTCAGCCGGATATCTCTCAGACATTTCCAGACCGAGAACTAAGTTACGCAGAGCCTCATTCCTCGATTTGGCGATTGTTAATACGGAGATTGGCAGATTGTTCATTTTGTGAAAATTAATTTACAAATCCTCTACAAAAAATCTGCCATACACAAAAACTATCCGCCCGCGGGGCAATAAAACCTTTATATATCTCAATTAACGTTAAAACAGACAATCACAAATACTGAGGCATCCAAATTATCAAAGCGGGGATGTTATATCAATTTGCTGCAGTTGTTATTTTTTAACCCTACGCCACCAGAGTAAAAAACCCGTCACAGACAGCAATCCTGGCGTGAGACCGATAATAACATAAAGAATCTTGACTATAATGCCTCCGTAATTTCCCACGTGTAATGGAAAAAAAGTTGCCTCGACGCGCTCCCAAAAAGGTTTGTCAACTATCCTTATAACCTGGATGATTTCGCCAGTCTGCTGATTAACACGCACTGAATTGCCGCTACCCCATAATTTCCACTGGCCTTTTTCGTAGCCCCTGACTTCAAATTTGCGTTCAGGTTGTGTTGGTAAATACACATACGTAGGTTCCAGTTCCGGCATAGTCAAAAGGGCCTGACGATACATGCGATCTGGTGAGATCAATATTTTTGTATTGGGCTTCGTAGCAACCAACTCATTTTTCCATGTCTTCTCTTTAAAAGCAAAAAGATTCATCCAGAACCCAGTGAAAAAAATAACTGAGTTCAAGAGCAAAGACCAAACACCAATCGTCCGGTGCAGGTCCGAACTGATTGTCCGCCAGTTTTTTGTATTAAATTTTATCTGAAATGTCAGTACTTTCAGCAGCATTTTCCGGTATACAACCGCACCCGTTAAAAGTGACAGCAACATGGTAATACCAAAAATTGCCGTCAACGCGGCGCCGGGAATCCCCAGTTGAAAACTAAAATGAAATTGAAAAAGCCATTCGATAAAACTGGGTGTAAAATCACTGGCAGGCCCCTCCCGAAGTATTTTACCGGTAGCAGGATCAAATGAAATTAATGCCAGGTCATAGGTCAGCAGATGTGTATCGTTGAAGTAAATTCTAAAATTATACGCATCCCCAGGTCCTGCATCCGGATTGACCCAGGCGATACCATCCAAATTCGGATAGCTGTTTGTGATACGTTCATAACACCGCTTTAATACCTGATCCTTGCCGGAATCCCCGGTCGGTAACCCATGAAGCAATTTCCTGTTAAAGAAATGATCGAGCTCCGTTCTGAAAACCAGAACGGAGCCACTTAATCCAAGTAAAATAAGAAAGATGCCGGTCACTAAACCAAGCCAGCTGTGAAGCTTAAAAATTGTTCGTGCCAAAGGTACTTTTTTCATAAGGTCTGATCATTCAAGCCAGTACTACCAAAGCTGATATCTTAACCCTACCCTTACATTCAACGGATCACCCAACCCGGCCAGCGTCACACCAGACCGACTTCCGGTGAAATAGTGCTTATTTGCAAGGTTATACGCATTAATTTGCAATTGATACCTGCCTCGCTGATACGAAAGTGCGGCATCCATAACTGTATAAGAAGGAAAAATAAAGTTTTGATTGGTGAGCAAGCCGACCTGATCGCTAACATATCGAATTCCGGCAGCAATTCCCAGGCCTTTAAGACCCCGGAAAGGAAGAGAATATTTACCCCAAAAATTGACTTGATGTTTGGGAGCGTTGGCAAAGCGATCGCCCTTTTTACCGTATGTACTGGTACTTACAAGTTCATGTTCGTTAAAAGCATAACCAGCTATCAGACTAACATTATTCAGGTTACCAACAACTGAAAATTCTCCGCCCCTGCTGCGGGTGCCATCGATCGCTGCCTGGCGATGAGAGTTTTCCTCTGTTGGAGCTGCCGTAAGAATGTTGGCATAATTAATCTGATAAATCGACAAAGTGGCCGACAGACGGCTACTGAATAATTCTGCCTTCGAACCTACTTCGTACTGCGTCGCTTTCCGGGTTGGAAACGGGCCACCGGACAGCACATTGTTAGAGGTTTGGGGATTAAAGGATTTTAGGTAAGTGCCATAAACCGAGACATTTCTTACCGGTAGATATACCAGCCCAACTCTTGGAATCCAGCCTGATGCCTGAAGCTCGTCACCTTGTTTATTATCTCTGTCCGACAAAGGAGTCTCCTTACCATCGTATCTGTCGTGGCGCAATGAGAGCAAAACTTTAAATTTACTGCCAACACTAACCTGATCCTGAATATATGCACCAATAAGATTCGTCACACGCTTGTTGTCGTCAGATTCGTCCGAGGGTACAGAGGCATCAGGTATACTGCCGGAATAATCCGGGTTTAGAATTGAAATCCGAGTTGAGGGTTTATACTGATAATCATTTTGAGTCCAACCGTAACGGTTATAATCTGCGCCAGCAACGATTTGATGTCCCAGAGGCCCTGTCTTTGTGGTATAAGTAGCAAAAGCAGTAGTCTGAAGACTGAAACGGTCGGTCTCCCAATCCTGAAATCCACGGCTGATAGAGTCATTGCGGATCCTTCCCACTGGAATATGGTCCGTGAAATCCAGCACATTTCGGACTGCCCGCTCAACAACCGTAAGCTTAAGCTGATTATTAATCTGATGCTCAAAAGTCAGGGTGGCGGATGCATTATGTGTTTTACCATAATCAGTCGGACTCTGAATTGTCAGATTGTTAGGGTAACGCTGGAAGTCGAATGTACCGTCAGTTCTTGTATAAATGTAACTCCCATTATCATACTGCTGAACAGCTTTCTGATAGGCATAATTTAATTCAAGATTTAATGAGGTATTTTTACTGATAAGGTATGTTAGCGAAGGAGCCAAAAACAAGTTTTTCTTTTTCTGATAATCTCGAAAACTTTCGGTCCGGTCAAATCCTATAATGGCCCGGTAAAGAAGCTTTTTCTGACTAGAAACCGGACCAGTAAAATCCACAGAGGCACGCCCAAAACCCCAGCTACCCAGAGAAAGATCCACACTGGCCTGTCGTTCTTGTAACGGTTTTTTTGTCACAAAATTGATCACGCCACCAGGAGAACCCTCACTGAACAACGCTCCCGAAGGACCCCGGAGCAATTCCACTGATTCTATATTGTAAAGTAACGGCTGCTGGCTCCATAAAAATAAATTACCACGAATTCCATTATACAACAAAAAACTGGCGTCATTGGGCGAATAGGCACTGAAACCACGTATCTGAAAATTCCCATTTCCATTGTTTGCTTTCATGCCCGTAAAGGAGCCGGCAATCTCATTAAGAGTAAATGCCTGGCGGTCACGCAGAACCTGTGAAGACATGACCTGTACCGATTGCGGCGTAGAAAGCAAAGGAGTTCCTGTTCGCGTGGATGCACTGGACGTAAGCACCTGATAGCGGTTTTTTGTTGTACTAACAACAACTTCATCAAGCTGCTGCTTACTTTCGGAAAGCTGTAAGTCCAGAAAAGGATTTTTTCCTTTCGATATCAGGATGTTTTGGCTAAATGCGGTATATCCTACGTTGGAAATTGAAATAATGTATGATCCGGGCGTTATCCCTTTCAAGCTGAACTGGCCGTCACTAGCAGTTACAGTTCCAAGTTTTGTCTTTTCCAGTGAAACAGACGCACCGGTTACCGGCTGCTGATCCGCGTTGACAATCCGGCCACTGAGCATTCCAAAACCGGATTGGGCATAGGAGCCGAGACAAATCGGGAAAATAAAAAAAAGCAAAAATAAATATTTGATCTTCATTCGAATAATGCAATTAGAAATCAGCTCATTCCGGATTTGGAAAGAGAGCGATAATAGGTCTTGATGTAAAAAAAGCATTTCCCCTATCGAAACTTTACGTTCAACAGGTTATAGGCTGTATGAAAAAAGGGAAAAAAAACTACAAACAGGGAGGCGGAACCAGGATTGAAAAGGGAGCCTGATAAGTTGCGAGGTGATACGGAAAACTACCACCGGAGGATTGTAAAAGTGGCCTGGACAGAAACTCAAATGTAGCGAGTGGTGAAGCGAATAGCTGCAGCACGGGAATGCCTTGAATCCGTTCGCTGGTTCTTTGATCTTGCTTTTCCTCTTGCTCTTTAAGTTTTTTGGCCAAATAACATTTGCCATCGCAATGAAGCTGCGGTTTATCACGATTCTCGCAAAGTACCCGCGTGATATACGCTTTGTTGACTTGATAATATGCAATGGTGCCCCACTGACTAAACGTCGGCAGAATTGTCGTAATAAGCCATATGTAAATTATAGTCGTACGCATCGTATTCAGCCGCAAATATAATAACGGATTGCGTTAGCTTAACATAGCAAACCAAAAGATTAATCCAAAAGGCAAAATTTCACACTTAAACACACTTTTTTGACATCATCAGTGTCATTATCCCTTGTTTTCTGTTTCTAAATCTTGAATTTTGCAGCGTTTCAGGGAAAGTTATTCTTAATTCAAAAAACGAAAGTCTCGTATCTCAACTCATGCGGATTACATTATGAAAATTAAAAAATCAATACTTTTAGGTGGTTTATTGTTGGCAGGCACACTATCCTTTGCACATGAATTCTGGTTAGAACCTATCAGGTTCTGGGTAAAAAAAAATGAAAAAATCCGAATTGATTTGATGGTAGGGGAAGATTACCAGGGAGAACATTCAAACGGACACAAATATAAAATTTCGAAACTGGATCATTACGGTAATGGCCGGAAAACTGATGTTCGAAACAAAGTTTTCGGAGATAGTCTGAGTAGCATCAGCATCTCATTTGAGACGGAAGGCAGTCATCTTTTAGCATTTAACAATACCAGCAAATTCATTAAACTTGAAGCTTTACAGTTCAATGAATATCTTCGCACAGAAGGTCTGGACCGTATCGGCAAACTGCGCTTACAAAACAGGGACACGTTAAAAGCAGGAAGAGAATTGTACCAACGATGTGTCAAAACACTTGTGCAGGCAGGAAGTAAAACGGATAATTCATTTGCGATCAATACGGGTATGCGACTTGAAATTATACCGGCAAAAAATCCTTACGATCAAAAATCAAAAGGCCCTATTACTTTCCAAGTCCTTTTTGACGATAAGCCTCTTACCAATGCATTGGTATTGGCCTGGCATATGGTTGATGGCAAAACAACGCATGAAAAATTAAGAAGTGATAATACAGGCCATGTTGAATTTCCTATTGACCAAACCGGCAAATGGATGATCAGTACGGTTCACATGATTCCAAACGGCAATAGTAAGGAAGCCGACTGGCAGAGCTTCTGGGGAAGTTACACGTTTGGTTTTTACTGATCTACAAAACTTCTGTGCTCGCATTAAGTTTCTAAAATTAATTTGGAAACTTATCTCTGAAGAAGTTTTCATACGCAGATATTCAAACCAAGAACGCCGATAATTTGTTAATTATAAACAAGTTAAACTGGCGTCACCAAATATATGTAATCCTCGGTCAATGTTCAGCTTGATCCTAGCGAAGCACTATTGATTTCCTTCCAAGACAACGAAAAACATTACAGAAAGAGAAAAAGGTAAACACCATAGTGCTCATATTTACACTTTATTACCTTACAAATTTGACCCAATACCCTTTCTGAATAGTGGAAAAACAACAAAGCGTGGAATTACCGGCATACCGCTGGTAGATTCTATTCGGTTGTAAAGTAAATGAGGGAATTACACCTGTATCGATTTACATATTGTAAGATCCAAAAAATAGTGAAGCAATTAGTTCAGATTGAAAGTTAATCATTCTGCAAATCAGGTAACGTAAGTCCAATTAAAATACCAACCTGGTAAGGCCGGATCTGAAATCTGGTTTCCGGATTTACCATCTTTGTAAAACTGTATTCCACATATGGGCCGATGTTAAGTAACGAATTTTTGCCCACTATGACTTGTTTGCCGATTGCCAGATTTGACCACATCAAATTTTTTTTTGTTGTCAGCTCACGCGAAAACTCTAAACCAATCTCACCAAAATAACCCCGAAATACGGATGCATTTTTTACAACACCACGTCGTTTTATGCCCAGGCCAATAAATTTGAGTTTGTTATTCTGCTTGTAGGGAATTCCAACCGGTGTAAAATTGTAGTCCTTCGAGGTTCTTTTGAGTTCGAATTCTTCCGAGGCAATTTCATAATCGAATGACTGTTTCAATTGACCATAACTAAAAATAAACGCAAAGTCTCCTTTTTTTATCCCACCTGTAAATTTGTAGCCGAGCTGACTCAAAGACAGTTCTGAAGGAATATTTATATTTTGATACGTTATTCCCGGTATTGCTCTTACTGTTAGCATCTGAAGGGGGCTCAGGGGTAGCACGTTTATTATAAATGAAAACCTCTTGCCAGCTTTGTAGCTGAGAATACCTGCTTTTTCTAACGTATCGGTATTAAAAGTAATCTTTACAGGTGATACCGAATTGTTTGTCATGGGCCTTTTATCGATTATTTCCAGATTATCATAGTCTACTGAAAATGGCTTTGGTGCCGAGGAAAAATCAGGGGCTAACTTTCCACGGCCTATCGAATTTTGATCTCTTCCCGCCGTTTGAATGAGAGGTCCCATTGCTACCTCGGCTACCTCATTTATTTTGGGTAAATTTCGTTTATTTTTCGCAGTCGAGCCGATGATTTTAACTCGTGCAATTTTTTTTGTTGCAATCCTTTCTGCATTTGTAAATTTCTTAGTTGTCTTAAATGTATCCGGAAGTTTATCCTTTGTTCCGTACGCGGAAGTTTGTAATACGCTGCTATTATTTCTCAGTGACGCTTGTGGGGTAACGCGGGAATCGATCTTTGCCCGGGTAGTATGTATTTTTGCCGGAATATCGCCCGTCTCCTTTGTAAAAACGCTTACAATCGGTTTGTTTTTGATTCCAATAATGGAAAAATATAAGTAACACGAAACCAAAAAGATTATAAATCCTGCTGTCAGCAGGACTTTCTTCTGGGCAAATTGCCGCGAATCACGTTTTAACTTACTAAAAATAACTTCTTCCGAAGCATTGCCTGAGTCGGTTTCAAAATCATCGAATTTTCGTTTGAGCGCCTCCTTGAGTGCTCTGTCAATAGCATTATCCTGGGAGTTCATACCGATCTATTCCAATTTTCTGTAACTTTTTCATTAATACGTTTCGTGCTCTGTGATATTGGGAGCGTACCGTCCCGTCGGTTATGGACAACAAGGCGGCAATCTCCGCATGCGTATACCCATCGATCAAGTACAGATTTACAATCATCCTATATCCATCCGGCAACTGGGATATAATGTCAATTACCAACTCGGTTTCCATTCGGTCAATAATTGATTCATAATCCTCGGACTGTAAAATTATGTCTGAATGAGTCAGATCTTCATGCAGCAGCTGTTGCCGGGTCGTTCTGTTATAATAATTAATAGCGGTGCGTATTACTACGGATTTGACCCAGCTATCAACGGATTCTACTTCCCTGATTTCGGTTATATTCCTGAAGACCTTTATAAATGCTTCCTGAAAGATATCCTCGCCCTCCGAACGTGTTCTTGCATAACGAATACAAACACCTATAAGCTTTGCCTTATATCTTTTGTAAAACTCAGTTTGGGCACTGGCTTCAAGTCTTTGACAGCCCAGTACAAGTTCGCTCAGAGTCCTGTATTTCTTGCTACGAAAAAACTTCATTGATTAGGGGTAATGAAAACAAAGAAATCAGATAAGCATACAAATCTCACTTTCTGTTATGAACTACTGAAATATTTAGCTGAGATGTAAGCAGATTGCCATCCGAATCAAAGTCGAGGGAATAGCGGTACCCTCTGATTCCGGCAATTCCCAACATAAAAATATGGAAGCCTGAAATATTGTTTTCCACAAACTTGTAATTCCCTTCCCCTAGCAAGAGACCCGTATTTTTGGCAAATTTTTGGATGTTTTCCGGAAAATCCGTCAACTTGGAAATGACTTCAAATCTTCTGAAAGAGACAATTAATTGCTTCTGATCATTAAAAACCATATCTCCGGTTTCTCCATTCACATGATTCGTCCATACTGTGTACTGCTTTTTATTATCTGCAAGAACCCTGATTTTTGCGAATCCGTTGGCATAACGATTATCTGTGAGGTAAGTCGATATTTGATCATTCAGGTCATAATAGCTGAATTTATAATAATCAGTAACGGTAACATCATAATCACCGGATGGCTGATTATAGGTTCTGAATGTTAACAGATAAGTCTTCTGGTCCACTGAAAATTTAGCAGTGTAGTTTAGATCACTCGCGGTAGCATTAATAATTTTTCTAAAATCGGAAAGTACGCCTTTGTTAGGTGACAAGACAGGGATCGTCTCAAAATATTGCTTGATGGAATCCGGAACAGTTTCGCTGATCAATTGGTGAGCCGCTAAAATCTTTGAAGGGTTTAATGTTACATAATATTGCACCTCTCCTTGCGAAAACCGGGCCTCCCATTCTTTGTCTTCTTCCACAGTCTTTAAAGTAATTTCTTTGGCCTCCGGATAAGCATCCGTCAAAATTCTCGCAACCGCATCAGGAACCGGATTAACTGGCGTGGGCTGTTCGTCTTTAACTTTGCTGCAAGACGAAAGGGAAAATATAAAAAGTACAAAAAAGAAGAGACGTTGATTTCGTAATTGTGTTTTCATTGGATACGGTCGGTTTAATTCTTTCGAGATTCCCTGAAACTATGGCATCGAACATAACCTCTGGACACCGAATCTCTACAAAACCGTTGCATGACCTAAGAAAATAACTTTGGGATCAAATCCCGAAAGACTGCAATTAATTACGCCACCTGAATGTTACTTTGCTTGAAGAAATTGACACGAAGAAAAATCCCGGGGTTAAAATCTTCGACCTTCCCGATCCTTTGCCACCATGGATCCATATAAGGCATATGGAAGCGACCGGGCAGCAAATAGGCTCACTAGCAAATATCCGTTATGCCTCGATCGAAAAATATTATGTGTTAAAACACACAAAATGCCTACCCCTATTCCGATCTGTCAAAGCAATTAAATAGTTCAGCTACCCGTTCACCAGATTCGTATCTCATCCGGACAAAAATCAAATGCAATGCCGGGAAATGCTCCCTGACAGTCTTATGAAGCATTGATACTGATTGCCCCAGATAATTGCTTCGTAAGGCAATAGCCTGGAAGCTACTATTCCAGGGCAATCAGCAACTTTTTTGGATTGATTTGGGAACGTTTTAATTTGCAACCAGAACCTTATACGTTTTCCCTTTTTTTGTTTTAAATCTATTGATGTAACCTGACTCGGTTTTTTCAGTAATTGCGACGGCCCCACTCACTTTTACAGGAACTTTTGTTTTGATAGTACACAATTCACCGTTCAATGATTTTATCACCGACTCAGAGAGCTTTCCATCTTTCCAGTTTATATCAATCTCAAAACCAGAACGGGCACGTAGTCCTTTTATCCGGCCATCTTTCCAGGCAGACGGTAACGCAGGCAAAAGATAGATTTCTTTCAAGTGACTTTGAATCAACATTTCTGACATACCGGCTGTTCCTGCAAAATTTCCATCAATCTGGAATGGCGGATGTGCATCAAAAAAGTTAGGATAAGTACCGCCGCTCCGAGAATATCCTTTTCCTTCATTGGTATATTTCATAAGCTGCCTAATGAGCGTATAAGCATGATCGCCATCCAGTAATCTTGCCCAAAAATTAATTTTCCAGCCTTTACTCCATCCGGTTCCCGCATCTCCTCGGACCTCCAATGTCTTTTTTGCAGCCTCAAAAAATTCGGGGGTATCCTGTGATATGCTGTGACCTGGATGGAGGCCGAACAAATGCGAGACATGGCGGTGAAGCGTATCAGTTTCCTCGAAATCCTTATACCATTCCTGAATTCTGCCTCTGCTGTCAATTTTTAGCGGGTAAAGTTTAGCACGTTTTTCAATAAGTAATCTCTTAAATTCCTGATCATTCCCAAGTACATCCGCGGCCTCGATCAGATTTGAAAACAAATCATAAATGATGGACATATCCATCGTTGTGGCTATTGAAACAGCTGCCTCGCCGCCTTTTGGATCTTTAAATTTATTCTCAGGCGAAGTAGACGGAGCCGTAACCAGGTATCCATCTTTGTCTTCTACCAGCCAATCCAACGTAAATAATGCCGCTTCCTTCATAAGGGGATATCCCCTTTCCTTCAAGAATGTTTTGTCACCTGAAAATCGGTAGTGCTCCCACAAATGTTGGGTTAGCCAGTTGGCACCCATATACCAATTTGCCCAAAGCGGATCTCCGTCGCCCACATTTCCAACCGGGTTAGACTGCCCCCAAATATCAGCATTGTGATGAGCTACCCAACCCTTGGCCCCATAAAATTCCCTGGCTGTTACTTTTCCTGTCATGGCAAGATCCTTGATCCAAGAAAGCAGAGGCAGATGCATTTCTGAAAGGTTCGCAACTTCAACAGGCCAGTAATTCATCTGGGTATTGATGTTAATCGTGTAATTAGAACTCCATGGTGGTCTCATTTCTTTGTTCCAAATTCCCTGCAGGTTGGCCGGAGGGCCGGCAGGGACGCCGGGCAATGCTGCTCTTGATGATGAAATTAACAAGTAGCGGCCATATTGGTAATAAAGCGTTTCAAGTTTGGGATCATAAGCTCCTTTCGAGTAAGCAATTAAGCGCTCGTCGGAAGGTAAATTTGTGTTTGGATTGTTCTTTGTACTATCTGTTACGTCGAAAACGACACGATTAAAATAAGTGTGATAGTCGTCCAGATGACGTTTCAACAAAACAGGATAACCTTTAATTATAGCTTTGTCGAGATAACCCCTGGCCAGCAATTTTTCATCTTTTCCATCCTTATCTGGACATTTGTCAAAACCGTTAAAGCTTGTTGCTGCAGATAAATAGACAAATACCTCGGTTGCCCCCGTTACATGAATTCCCGAAGTATCCGTTAAAACCGTTCCGTCTTTGCTTACAGCTTTTAATCTGAATTGAAATCGTGTTCCATTGCAGCCGCTGGAATCATCGTAAATAATAGGTTTCTGACCCGCAGGATTATAATAATTGGGGTTAACATGGGCAGGTGCTTTTCCATTTACCAACAGTTCCTTTGAGGCAGTTGTTTGAAGTTTGTACTTTATCTGGCTGTTTGCCGAAACGATGAAGTTCAGCTGCTTAGGTTTTGATGCTGTTATCCTGACCACCAGAATATTATCAGGAGCAGAACTTAAAATCTCCCTTTTGTAAACTACCCCGTCAACTGTGAAGCTTGTTGTCGCGATGGAATTTGCGATATCGAGATCCCGGTAATAATTGGTTGACTTCTCACCTTTGAAATCGTGAACAATTTTTAAGTCGCCCATGGGCATATATGACTCAGTATAAAGCCCCTGCATTTTTTTCAGCAATTGATTTGCTTTCTGATAATCTCCTTCTTTAAATAGCGCATCTCTGACTTGTGGAAGATAGGATGCTGATCCCGGATTAACGTTTGTTTTCACCGGCCCGCCAGACCAGAGTGAACTTTCATTAAGTTGTAAAAGCTCCTGCTCAACACCTCCAAACACCATAGCACCAATGTGCCCGTTACCAATTGGCAAAGCTTCTACCCATTGAGTGGCTGGCTGCTTATACCATAATTTTAGATTAACCGGTTTTTGAGCGTGCGCGCTAAAACATAAAAGGGAAAATATAGAAGCCCCTATGACCTTACAAATTGCATTCACCATCAGATTTTTTTGTTATTGTTAGTGATGAAAGGAACCTTCCCCTACATCGAGTTTTTTTCTTTTCAGTCGGACCAGCAGACGACACCAATTGGTACAAACATCAAAGCAGCTTTGTTTAATGATTTGCTTTGTATTACCAAGATATCAGAAGTCTATCAAAATCTTTTCCAAATTTTAACCCAAGACCATTCCAAATTAGCTCACGATCAAAGGGAAGTCGACTGCCTTCGTTGGTAAAACAGGGTGCCTCTGTTGCGAAACGGAGACACCCCTGAAACCAAAAAAGGCTGATTTTGTTTTAATAACCAGGATTTTGTATTAACAACGTATTCTTGTCAATTTCCCCTTGCGGATAAGGAAGTACATTATTTTTTTCTCCAAAAACCAGAGACACGCCTGCGGGATTTTTTACCGCTGCAAATTTCGCGGCAGCAATATTCCAGCGTTTCAGATCAAAATAACGATGCCCTTCCATGGCCAGTTCAATTCTTCTTTCGTGACGGATAAACTCCCGCAATGCATCTTTTGTAGCATACGAGGTCTGATCTACTTTAGGCAGTCCAACACTTGCCCTGGTACGAATCTTGTCCAGCGCGTCATAGATCGTGGCGTCGGGCCCCGATAGCTCGTTTTTGGCTTCTGCGTAGGCTAATAAAACTTCTGCGTAGCGCATGTGAATAACATTCATATCTGTGACGGGAGTTTTAGATCTGTCCCACGGCAGCTTCGATGCGTCCATGTATTTCTTCTGGGTAAAACCTGTAAGAACGGGATCGGTAGTCACAAATGTTGAGCCGTCCGGGTTAATGTAGGGATCGCCTGGTACCAGTACGGTCATTTTTAATCTGGGATCTCTGTTTACGTACGGATTGGCAGGATCATAACCTGAAGTCGGATCTGTAATCGGTTTACCTGAAATTGTCTCATAATCATCCACGAGATTTTTGTACGGCTGATTTCCGCCGTACCAGCCGATTTCTACAAGCATTCCTTCATTTCCCTGAGGATTATTTGGTGCAAGATATTTGGTTGAAAAAATGATCTCCGGATTTCCCTGTTGCGTCGTTTGTAAAAACAGATTGGAATAGCCCCCCTGATAAATTGAAAACTTATTATCGGCCATAATCGCACTGGTTAGTGCGACGGCATCAGTCCAATCCTGCTGATAGAGCCTTACCCGAGCCTTCAGCATCTGCGCACTTGCCTTAACAGCGTGTCCTGCATAAGCGGTGGCTGGCAATTTGGAAATTGCATTGTCAAGGTCTTCAACGATGAAAGCGATTACTTCCGCCTTTGGAGTTTTCGCTACCTTGGCTTCTTCGGCAGTTTTTGGAGCTGTTTTATAAAGGATTACATCTCCGAAATATTGCACCAGCTCAAAATAAAACAATGCACGCAGAAACCTGGCTTCTGCTATATAAACGTCCTTAGTTGCCTGAGGCACAGCCGCTACACTTCCTACATTTTCAAGAAAATAATTGGCAGCAGCTATACCTGCATAAGGCTCATTGTACAACGAGGTAGGAACGTTGGACGCGTTGATAATACCAATACTCGGGTTCTGAAAACCTATTTGGTTGTGTCTGTCGTAGGAATTGTCCGAATAACTATCCAATATTGACCTGCGGTGCCCAAAAACCACACTTTGAAGCCTACGATAAACACCAACCAGTGCCATGTCCACGTCCGCCTGGGTTTTCCAGAAAGTTTCACCCGATATAGCGTTCAACGGGTTTTTGTCCAAATAGCTATCATCGCAGGAACTTGTACCACCAAGTACCAAAGTCGCCAGCAATGCAGAAAATATAAATTTATGTCTGAAGTTCATTTTTTTTACAGGTTTAATTGGCGTGAATCAGATTCACATTTAGAACTTGATACTTAATCCGGCAGTATAAATTTTCAATTGAGGAAATTGGGCAAACCTTGTGGAGGTACCATTCGTAGGATTACCTGCGCTGGCACGTTCGGGATCATTGCCTTCATATTTTGTCCAGGTAACAAGGTTGTCGCCAGAGATGTAGATCGTTAATCCCTTCGAACGGATTTTACTCAGGATCTTCTGATTGAATGCATAAGAGAGGTACAGGTTCTTTAAACGCAGGTAAGAGGCGTCCTGAATAAAATAGGTGGAAGTGTAGCCAGCCACACCGGCGTAACCTGTCACGTAAGTAGCAGGCACAGTGTTGCTGGGATTCGTTGGAGACCATGCGTCAAGGAATCTCTTCGGAGGTGCCGAGTTTTGTTGAAATGGCTCATAACCCCAGCCGCCAACCTGAGCCTTTACGCCCTGAACGCCCTGAAAGAACGCGGTAAGACTAAAACCTTTCCATCCTGCATTCAAGCTGAAGGAGTAGTTGTAATTTGGCAACCTGCTGATCCTCACTCTATCTTCAGGCCCGACAGTACCATTGCCGTCTACATCCTTAATTTTAAGATCACCGGGCTTCAAAGTACCTGACGATGGCTGTTTCGGGGAAGCATCGATCTCTGCCTGGCTTTGGAATATGCCTATCCATTCGTGGACGAAAAAGTTATTATAAGGCTGACCAACTTCTATTGTACCAAGTGTAGGAGCCAGCAGTTTCGTAACTTTATTATTGTACTTGTGAAACAACACACTTGCACCATAATTGAAATCACCGAAATTCTTCCTGTGCCGCAGCTCAATTTCAAGACCCTTATTTTGCATAGCTCCCGCGTTGACAATTGGGGCCAATAATCCGACACTGCTCGGCAAATCAGCACGTGTGGAAAGAATATCTGAGGTATTACGCTTATACCAGTCTATGGTTGCACCGAATAATCCTTTGAAGATATCCAGATCCAGACCAAAATCCAGCATGGAAGTTTTTTCCCATCTCAAATCTTTCGTCACCAAGCGGGTCAGTTGTGCACCCGAAGCCAGTGTCGTATATGGGTAAGCTGTAAGACTCAGTACATCCTGATAAGGGTAGGTTCCATTAATGCTAGTCCCGTTTACAAGCGTATTTCCCAGTTCCTGGTTACCTAATACACCATACGACGCTCTGAGCTTGAGATTGTCAACCCAGGACAGGGAATTTTTGATAAACCCTTCTTCTGACATTCTCCATCCCGCAGAGCCTCCTCCAAATGTACCATACCGGTAGTCGGGACCAAATCGCGAACTTCCATCATGGCGAATGTTACCTTCCACGAAATATTTGCCTTTGTAGTCGTAGGTGGCGCGTCCAAAAGTCGATCTTAATGCCCATTCCGAAGCTGTACCGCCGGTTACCTGATTGGTCGCTCCACTGCCATCCAAAACCATGAGGGTGTTGTTGGGGAAGTCATAACGCTGACCGATCATGTTTTCCGTTAGATTATTTTGCTGTTCAAATCCCGCCAGAAGTCCCAGATTATGATCCTGCCCAAACTGTTTGGTGTAGTTCAGTGTACTGAAAAAAGTTTTGGTGACCGCTCTGCCCTCCTCCTGACGAAGTCCGGAGAAGGTTGGGTTTCCGTTAGCAACCTGTACATATGCCCCTGTTGCATCTGGCTGGTAGGCGTATGAGGGTGAAGCAAACTGCCTGTTTTTAAGCTGGCTGCTCAAAAACGTTACGCCAACTTTGTTCAGCCATTTCAAGCCCTTTAATATCTCGATCTCGGCAAATGCCTGGGCGTTGATGTTGTATGTTTTTGTAAACTGACCTCCCGTTGCATATACCTCTTCCACACTGCGGTTACCAGAACCATTGGTTGCGAAATCCCTGTTCGCAACCCTGCCGCTTCCGTCAGGCAGAAAAGGCATAAAAGTAGGTGCCGATGCATAAGCCAGCAGCAATAGGTCATCGTTGACAAGCCAAGGGGCTTTTGCATCCTGAAAAGACAAGTTCAAATTTGTCCCTACACGTACTCTTTTATGTACCTGTGAAGATAAATCGATCAGACCATTGTAACGTTTATATATATAGCCCTTCGTAATACTGTTCTGATCCAGATAATTGAATGAAACGTTGTACAAAGTTTTCTCGCTGCCGCCGCTGAACCCAAGGTGGTGGTTTTTGATCGGCCCTTTATCCAAAACGTAGTCCAACCAGTCGAAGTTGGGATATTGGGAACTGTTAGGATTATTTTTGTACAAGTCAATCTGCGCCTGCGTGTAAAGCGGGGTTTGCCCACTTCTGGCTCGTGCTGAATTGTACATTTCCATATACTGCGCCGAATTCGTGATGAGTTCCGGTTTCCGTGTTGCCTGGCTAAGCCCGTAGCTTCCGCTATATTCAATTTCAGATGAGCCAGCCTTTCCCTTTTTAGTTGTTACCAAAATAACGCCATTCGCCGCACGTGCGCCATAAATTGAAGCGGAAGCAGCATCCTTTAACACTGTGACACTCTCAATATCCTGCGGCGATAAGTTTTTAATGGTACCTATGATCCCATCCACAAGAATCAGCGGCCCGTTGGATGCACCAAAAGACCCAAAACCTCTCAACTGGTACGATGCATCATCCCGGCCAGGCTCCCCGGTTGACTGGGTAACATCCAAACCGGAAACCCTCCCTTGCAAAAGATTCTGCACATTGGGTACCGGGCGCTCGGTGAGTTCTTTACCAGATACCGTTGTTACGGAACCTGTCAGGTTAGCTTTGGTCCGGGTTCCATATCCGACAACGACCACCTCAGACAGTGCGGATGCCTCAGAAACCAAGCTGATATCTATCGTTGCTTTGGAGCCAACCAGTACTTCCTGTTTAACATAGCCGATGTAGCTAAAAACCAGAATCGCATCGCTTGATGCTTCGATACTGTACTTTCCACTTGCATCGGTGATGGTTCCTGTATTGATGCCCTTCAATTGAACACTTGCACCCGGCAAGGCAGTACCGCCATTGTCCAATACAGTCCCTGAAATCCGGCGCCCCTGCGCCAGCAGCATCTGACTGGTCATGATTAAAACCGTTATCATCAATAAAAACGGCTTGGACGAAGTACGGTTGAAACATGCAGCTCTGAATAAATGCTTTCCCTCTTGGACAAAGAGACGCCCGGCACTATGCCGGTCTCGATCTGTCCTCATGTTAAGTTTGTAAATTTGGTTCATATGGAAATTGTTTAGTTTAATTCTTGTGATAAGACTAAAATCTGCCGGCTACTGTTTGACTTGCTCCAAGTTTAGAAATGGTCAAAATCAGCAGTCATTGGAGAATACAAAGAAAATATATAAAGCAAGAACAAAATTTGTAATATTATCCAGTTATTAAGTTATTTTACCATTTAATAATATTTTTCATTTTTATTTGTGTTTTTTCAACATTACACTGAAAGTCACCAGGTTAGTACAATTAAAAACTAACTTTTTACCTTTCTCATAGACTACCAGCATAGATTTACTATTTTCCCTAAGCTCAAATAACATTATGAGGCCACATAAACTCCAGGTAGCAACGAGCCCAAATAGATCTTTCAGCGTTAGAAAGGAGCTGATTCCCAATATTAATAGCCGTTGGCATTGCCATCAGGAAGTTGAGTTGATTTGTTTCCACAAAGGGAGTGGCACGCAGTTCGTCGGGGATGACATACGTCCATTCTACGCCGGTGATGTAGTTTTGGTAGGAGCTAATCTACCTCATTATTGGCATTATGATTTAGAAGATTCAGCAGAGACAGGAAGTGTTGAGAAACCTTATTCTACGGTTATCCATTTCACCGAAACTTTTTGGGGCGAACAATTTTTATGTTTGGCGGAAAACGCAGTCTTAAAAAATGTTCTTGAGAAAGCTAAAAGGGGAATATCCCTGAAAGGAGAAACCGGCAGTACTGTAATTTCTCTTATGGAAAAACTACATTCTGCGGAAGGACCACGTCGCGTACTTTTGCTGATCGAATGCTTAATCGCAGCGAATCTGGCGGATGAAAATGATTGGCTCGCCTCTCTGGGTTTTCGAAATGACAGTCTCGAACAGGAAAACGAGAGGATTAACGCGATTTACAAATACACCCTCAACAACTTCACCGAAAAGATAAAGTTGGAAACTATTGCCTCTATTGCCGGACTTTCTCCAAATTCCTTTTGTCGATATTTTAAGTCTCGGACTGGCAAGCAGTTCTCTCAATTTGTAACTGAAATCAGGGTTGGTTATGCTTGTAAAATGCTTATAAACAATAACCGGAGCATAAAGCAAATTTGCTATGAAAGTGGTTTTCAAAATACAACCTGTTTTCACAAACAGTTCAAGCAAATTACAGGAAAAACGCCAGCCAGCTATGTTTTGGCATTCTCAAACAAATAGAATGAGAACGACGAATTTGTGACGTGCCGTGAAAGACTCATCAGCTATGACAAGGCTGCTGATACGATCAGACAGGAAATTCCGGAATACCTGGCGCATGTGACAACATGCCGCCATTCAGCTCTGTTGCAGAAATTATCCGTTTTACTTGGCGCACTGTAAGCAAGCTTCCGTACACAAAAGTCTAGAAACTTCGGAATCTGTCATGGCTTAGGTTTTTTTGTCCATTTAAGGATACCCGGTTTCAGTTTTTGAGCCGCAAATTCGATAATTTCCTTAATCCGTTTTTCGCGGGTTTCAATCTTTTTTGCTAAAACCAGCCATTGTAGCAAATTCCGTTTATCAGACCTGCTTAGCGTTTGAAAGAACTCATAGGCAGCCGGATTGTCCGCGAGTGCTTCATCAAGGTCCGCAGGAACTACAATGTTTTCTACTTCGTCTAAAAGAGGCCAGGATCCATTTTGTTTTGCAGTTTCAATGACTGCGAATCCCGCGGATGCCATCAGTCCGTCTTCAATAAGTTTTTCTACTTTATCCTTATTTATCTTTGACCAACCACTTTTGGGTTTTCTTTTAGAAAAAAATTGCATATATCGCTGACTATCAACTGGCTTTGCCAGGCTGTCTATCCAACCAAAACAGAGTGCCTCATCGACAGCTTCACTCCAGGTTATGGAGGGTATCTGAGCGCTTTTTTTATGGTAGATCAGCCAGACAGCTTGCTTATGGGAGTGGTTTTGCTCTAACCACGTCCGCCATTCCTGCCGGTTCGATGGAGTAAATGTAGTTACTTCTTTGTCGACCATATTCATTTAGAAAGGCGAAAGTTACAAATATTTAAAAAAAGTAGAAGCCTGAAATCAGGTTCCTGTTATCCGCTTTAAAAAATCATTTACTTAACCACCGTTCTCTTAATTTCACGGATAAACCTACCAACAGACGTTGTACTTCCATCAGGTGTCATCGCTTGCTTCATGCCATGTTTTATGTTAAGGATATCCAATTTCTTAGTGGCGAAATCCATAGTAGTCCGTAAAAGCAGAATTTACGTTTGGTTAACCTTCTTTTACGTTTCGTTAACCTTCTTTTACCGAATGCCTGGCAAACGCGAGGATGATAATTTTTAGCTTTGACAAAATCCCAGAAAAGAAAATAAAAGAACTGTTCGTGCCACTGCTCCGGTTTTGCTATAAGAGGCTCTTTCGGACAGCCGATGATTTCTGTGAAATTCTAATCCAATATTCGAGATAAATGACCATTCCGACCAAACCACCCATGAAAAACAAACAGCTCTTTCTAATTCTTTCCTTTATATTATTTTTTGTATTACAAGTACAGGCCGATGATCTGGACAATTTCATCCGGAGCCAGATGCAGAAACGGGGTATTCCCGGTTTGTCCCTGGCTATTATTCAGGACGGAAAAATCCTGAAGGCCCAGTCATATGGATTTATTGATAAGAATAAAAAGATACCTGTCACGACGAACACATTGTTTCAGGCAGGCTCGGTTAGTAAATCGGTTGCGGCTATGGGCGCTCTTTATCTTGTTGAACATAATAAACTTTTTCTGGATGAGAATGTTAACGTCAAGCTTAAAAGTTGGAAAGTTCCTGATAATGAATTTACAAATGACAAAAAAGTTACACTGCGTGGAATACTCAGTCATACTGCCGGGCTGACCGTGCACGGATTTCCGGGATACACTGTGGACACAAAGATTCCCTCGGCAGTCCAGATTCTGGATGGGGAAGCTCCCGCCAACACATCACCGGTTCGCGTAGACTTTGTTCCCGGCTCCCGATGGAGGTATTCAGGTGGCGGTTATACTGTTATGCAACAGCTGATGGAAGATGCGACTGGTACTGCTTTTCCGGGCTTTATGAAAAATAATGTGCTTTCGCCACTTGGTATGAAAAATAGTACCTACCAACAACCTCTACCTCCGGAACTGGCAAAATTGACGGCAACCGGGCACATCAACAATCGAAGTGTCGTGGAAGGTCGCTGGCACATTTATCCTGAGATGGCAGCAGCGGGATTGTGGACCACGCCGTCAGACCTGGCTCGATTCGCGATTGATATTCAGAATGCTTATGCCGGAAAAGCAGGAAGTGTATTATCTCAATCTATGGCCCGCCAAATGTTGACAGATCAGAAAAACATGGATGGACTTGGTGTTTTTTTGCAGGGCGACAGCACTACACTCCGCTTCGGTCATAACGGGCGCGATGAAGGTTTTGATGCGTTACTTACCGCTAGTGTGGATAAAGGACAAGGCATTGTGATCATGATCAATACGAATGATAACTCGCATATGATGGGTAGAATTGTTGATTTTATCGCTGAATATTACAAGTGGGATGGATTTCCCGTAAAGACTAAACCGGCGGCGGTAGATGTGAATTCCGAAACCTTACAGGCTTTCGAAGGTCGATATGAATTATTTAATAACCGAATCGTCACTTTTGATGCTGAAAATCAGCGACTTTTTACGATAGAAGATGGTTTTATTGATGAAGAATTTGTGCCTGTCGGCAGTAATAAGTTTACATCGACTGATCGTAATGTTTCTGTGACCTTCAATCCCGACGCCAAAGGAAATGTGACTGGCTTCACACTTCAAGACAATGATCAACACTATGAGCGAACTGTACCGCGTATAGGGCCGCTCGCTGATCGACATAAAACCAATGCCGATCCTGATCCGTCACGCACACCCAAAATCATGGCGGCTTTGCAGGCTATGGTAAAAGGTGGCAAAATATTAGAAGAAGCATCAGGCCTCACTTCGGGAGCCAGACGCGATTTTGCAGGAGGAATGCCAGAGCCGCAAACCTTGAAATCATTGTCGTTTATTCATTCAGAAAACGTCGCAGGCCGTGGAATTAAACGCCATGAAAGCGACGTAACCGAAATCGTAACTTACCAATTGAAGTCCAATCAGCCGGATACCTATATACTCGTCCATCTGACCTCCGACGGCTTGGTTACCGACTGCGATCTTGTCGAAAAATAATAGCTATTTAGGGCGATTTATGCAGGTTAGGTTAATTAAAGGATTGTGAAATACAGGCACCTATTTGCTTCATAACGATTTAAGAAAAGAAAATCAAGGTTTTAGAGGACACCACCGAAAACACAGGATTTTTTTTTATCAAAACGACTCCAGAAATAAGAAAAAACCTTGAACAGTTAGAGGAAGCTCGATGGCAATTTACGTTCGGGATAAAATATCATAAATCAGCGCATTTGAAAAACGTGAAAGAATTCGATTTCGGATATCGAACTAAGAGGGAACCCTCAACGCCAATTACCTGACAGCAAATTGCAAAAATTGTCAGCTGAATGAGCATCAATCCAAACCTTAATGCAGCAACCCCATACCCAGCCCGGACAGTTCTACCCTAAGCTATTAAAACTGTATGTATTGATCTATCACTATTTCCTGGTACTCAAAAAACGATCCTGATTACCAGATTAACAAGCCGAAATTGAATGTCTGCTTCTCCATTTAATTCTTCACTATATCCTGCATTTTGCAGTAAAGTGTGAATGTGACTTGCTGACTGTTTTACTCAAATTGTCAAGCCATATCAATAGAAGACAACAGACCGACTCTCACGGGCGGCGATTGCTCATTCGTCTCTCTTATCTACAAAAGACCCATAATTATCTACACTTTTCACAAATTCTATTTAAAAGCAAGTACCTGTTTGCATCGAACAAGCAGTACTATACCCTTTTATTATGGCGTCATTTCTAAACAAGCACCAAGTCGGAATATTTATATTTTCACTTATTCTTTTTTCATATAAATCCTCTGCACAGCGTGTTTTTGTAAATACTATTGAAGGTGTAAACAGGAGTTTTCTTTATTATACTAATAGCAGCAATAATGATTATCACAGTGATAAACCCGTTGTGATCATTTTACATAAAAATGGGGAAACTGCCCGGGACGCATTTGCAAAAATTCTATGGAAATCAGTGAAAGAACCAACCATCTTTATTTTCCCTAATGCAGTTAAAAATGTCTGGAATTGCAATGGCGATGCTTCACTGGATAACGATATGGAGTTTTTAAAATTCATTCTTGACGATACTTATAACAATTTTCACCATGATAGAAACCGCGTATTTATTTTCAGCGACAAGAGTAGTGAATGTATTGCGCAAAAGTTCCGGCAAAAGTATCCCAAACTTCTAAACGATTACCAAACCTGGATACAGACAAATAACAATGACAGCCTATCCGCACTCGGCAGCGTCCAAAACCTGCTAAAAAAAACCATCCAAGCCGATACGACATACTCTTTGTGGGACAATCCTGCGGTACGAAAAAAGATGGACCCGATCGATTCTCTAAAGGAATACAGGTTACATAACCGTGTGATATTGGAAGTAAGATACGGTGGGTTCGCAATGCTTGGCTCGGTTCATACGGGCGTCACAGACGGAACATACGCGAAATTATATAATGCCCACTCCTTTCTGGATATACACCTTACCAAATGGATGAACGATTCGATCGCCTGGTTTATCGATATCGGAAGAATAAAGGTTCCACAAACCCAGGAAACGACGACAGGTGGAAGTTTGAGAACCGGGGGAGGCATGGTTATGCCGCTGACCATCGGCTTCAAATATGCGCTTCCGAGAGTCAGGGTCCACCCCTATTTTTTGCTGGGATCAGGGATAGTCCAGGTACTGGTCTTTGGAGGTAAGATGAATCCAGGCGCGATGAGTTCGGGCACGAGGCCTAACCTGAATTCAGAAGTCAGAATGGTCTTCCATACCACAATTGGCACTGGTATTGATCTGCGATTTGCCAAGCGATTTACGCTTGGTGCCCACCTTCGGTACATCCATTCCGCCAATTTCGAAAGTGCGGGTAAAGTCGACGCAATACGAGGATTTAATCTTAATGTCGGCTTAGGTTATATCCTGAACGCTAACAGTCTTAAAAAACTACCTTTTCCCCTTATTAACAAAAAATGAGCAAGTATTTTATTTCCTTTTCCCCAGGTGCTTACTGCGGCATTTTTCTGCTTGTACTGGCTGCGGCGGCTACGGCTATGGGACAAAATAAATTTACCATCAGTGGAACCATGAAAGATAAAAGCAACGGAGAGACACTGATTGGCGCGAGCATTTATGTGAAGCAAAGCCCCTCATCAGGCGCTGTCACAAATGCTTACGGATTTTATTCCATCACCCTGCCACAAGGTTTGTATACGATTGAATATTCCTACATTGGTTATGAGAAGATTGTAAAAGACATCGATCTAGATGGCAATGCTACCGTTAACGTTGAACTGCCCGTTCTGTCAAGGGTTCTGGATGAAGTCAAGATTGTAGATGAAAGCCGGATTTCCACTTCACGCAACTTCGAAATGAGCGTTAATAAGCTCGATATCAAAACCATCCAGAAACTTCCGGCGTTGATGGGTGAAGTAGATATTGTCAAGAGCCTGCAATTTTTACCCGGCGTTAGTCAGGTCGGTGAAGGCTCATCAGGTTTCAATGTGAGAGGTGGCAGTGTCGGCCAGAATCTCGTGCTGCTTGACGAAGCACCGGTTTATAATTCTTCTCATATGCTGGGCTTTTTTTCGGTGTTTAATCCAGATGCGGTCAAGGATGTAAAACTCTACAAGGGAGCCATCCCGGCTGAGTATGGGGGGCGGATCAGCTCGGTTCTTGATGTGCGCTTGAAAGAGGGTAACAACAAGAAGACCGAAGTCGATGGCGGCGTGGGTTTTATTTTCAGCAGACTCGCCGTTCAGGGGCCACTTGTCAAAGATAAATCTTCTTATCTGATCGCTGTACGAAGATCCTACATTGATGGTCTTTCCACCCTTTTGACCAGCAACAACTTTGGATTAAATTTCTATGATATCACGCTAAAAACCAATTACACATTAAACCAAAAGAACCGCTTGTACCTCTCGGGTTTTTTCGGTCGTGATAACTTTGGTCTTTCCGATGATGCCAAATTCAACTGGGGCAACAAGTCTGGAACACTTCGTTGGAACACGGTGCTGAGCAGTAAATTGTTTGCCAACGTTTCGGCGGTATTCAGCAATTACAATTATAACCTTGGTTTCAACCAAGATGAGAACAACAAATACAGCTGGAGCTCCGCGATCAGCAATTACGTGGTAAAACCCGATTTCAGCTATTTCATTAACAGCAATTCAGAAGTGAAATTCGGGCTTGAAAGTTCTTACTATCAGTTCAACCCATCCAAAACGGTGGGGACAACCAATGGAGAAACTGTCGATAGCAGCCAGCCCAAAAAATATGCACTGGAAATGGCCGGTTATATCAGTCACCGCTTAAAGGTGGGCTCAAAACTGGAATTCCAATATGGGATCCGCTTCTCTTATTTTAACTATCTGGGACCAGGAACTGCCTATATCTACAACGACACCATTGCCGGCAGAAAGCGGACAGCTATTGCCCAGCGCCAATACAAAAGCGGGCAGTCCATCGCATCTTACAGTAACCCCGAGCCCAGGATGTCTGCCAAATATCAGATCACTGACCAGGCATCGATCAAAGCAAGTTTCAGCCGCACGGCACAGTACGTGCATTTTATTTCCAATACCAGCGCCTCTAATCCACTAAATATCTGGACGCCGAGTACCAACAATATAAAGCCGGCTGTGGGCAATCAGTATACACTGGGCTATTTCACGGATCTTGGACAGCATGCCGAGTACGAATTTTCTGCCGAAACCTTTTACCGAACTACCACCAACGAGATTGATTACATCAATGGGGCTGAACTGCTCAATAATGACCGTCTGGAAGGTGATTTGCTGAGTGGCAACGGAAGAGCCTATGGACTGGAGCTATACCTTCAAAAGAAAAAAGGGGTCATAACAGGCTGGGTCAGTTACACACTGAGCCGTTCGGAATTAAAAGTAGATGGGATCAACAACGGGAAATGGTACCCAACCCGCTTCGATCAAACCCATAATTTAAAAGTGATAGCCTCCTACACGATTAATCAGAAATGGTCGACGACAGCAGATTTTGCGTTTACAACAGGTACGCCTACTACTTACCCCAATCAGCGTTATCTTTCGCAGGGTATCCTCATACCCTACAATACGACTAACGCGCGCAATGATGCCCGGTTAACACCTTACCACCGGCTTGACCTGTCGCTGAGAATGGAAGGCAAAACCATTAATAAAAAGGGCCTGGCAAGAAAAAACCATGACTTCTGGGTCTTCTCGATTTACAACACATATGGCCGTAAGAATGCTTTTTCCACTTATTTCTCCCAATCTACAGACCGTGTAACTTCCTATCAGCCCATCCAAACACAGGCGCACCGGGTATCGATCATTGGATCTATGGTACCATCGGTCTCCTATAATTTTAAATTCTAATAAACAACCTGTATGATATTAACAGCCATCCGCACCTGGGCAAGACAACTATGCATGCTGAGTATTCTCCTTCTGTGGGCTTGTGATGATGAAATAACCGTAAAAACTTCCTCAGCCGACCCTATACTGAATATTGATGCCTGGATCAATAATAAATCTGAAACACAGCACATTTACCTGACGCTTTCACAAGACTATTTTGACAATAAAAATCTACCTCCGGTTGTTTCCGGGGCTTTGGTAACGGTAACAGACAACGAGGGGCGCGTATATGAATTCGCCGAGGACAGAACCAGTGTGACTGGTGCTTATAGCTGGTATCCTGCGAAAGGAGAAGTACTCGGCGTTGTCGGCAGAAGTTATACCTTAATGGTAATCTACAAGGGAGAAACATTTACCGCAACATCTGAGGTGCACCGCGTTCCACCAGTGGACAGTCTTACCTTATCCTACCGGGAAGGACAGGGAATGATGGATGATACTTACAGTGCGGAATTTTGGGCAACTGATCCGGCGGGTAAGGGGGATACCTACTGGATGCGAGGTTATAAAAACGGAAAACTGCTCAACAAAGCCAGCGAAATTACAACAGCCTATGATGCCGGGGTCTCCTCTGGCAGCGGTTTTGATGGGGTAACATTTATTTCCCCAATCAGACTGGGCGTTAATGCGAACGATTTGGACGAGGATGACAGACCTGTTTCTCCTTTGGTAAACGGTGATTCAATCTACGTCGAGATCCATTCCATCAATCTCTCGGCTTATAATTATCTTGCTGAGGTTGTCTCGCAGGCCGACCGGATGGGCGGCATCTCTGAACTTTTCACCTCTGCTCCCCTGGCTAACGTCTCAACAAACATCGTCAATGCAAACAAGAATGGGTCAGCCGCTGTCGGATATTTCAACGTGGCTGCTGTATCGGGCCTGGGAAAGAAATTTTACTTTTGACGAATTCAAATTGGAAGCTGCTAAGTTTCATTGGCATTATGCAACAAAACAGACTGTCAACGGGTATCGACAATAAAATAAAAATACTAATATGTTCACCCCGCCCATACCAAAACCTACATCTCCACGCTTTTTGTTGAACTACCGGTTTTGGCTGCATGTCACCGGGTGGCTGGCTTTTTTCGCTTCTCCTCTTATTTTGCCTCTTCCTATTTTCAAACAGCTTCCTCAGTATTATGTCAATTATCTGTTCATTACCAGGACCTTTGTCAACCTGATACTGATTGGGGTGTTTTATCTTAACCTGCACTATTTAACGCCGCAGTTATTATCGACAAAAAATACATTACGGTTCTTTCTGTGCCTTCCGCTACTGTTTCTGATGGTACTGCTGCTTGATTATTTATTGCTGCAGGCGGTCAGGGCAGATCTGCGGATGTACCTTTCCAAAACCGAAGGAAACGATCCTTTTTTACAAGAAGTATTGGCAGGTGATTTTCTGGCACCGCAGCAGCTTTTGGCCAATCTGGTCTTATTTGCATTAATCTTTCTATCAAGTTCTCTTTGGGCTGTATTAACGGACAGACTTGATCAGCAGCAGTTCAATCAACAGATTCTTTATGAAAAGACCAGTGCAGAGCTAGCTGTTCTGCGCCTGCAAATTAGCCCTCATTTTCTCTTTAATACACTTAATAATATTCGTTGGCTGGCCAGAATCAAATCCGATCAGGCTGAAACCTCAGTGATGGAACTATCCGAGATTTTAAGATATATGCTTTACCATGTGGTGCATCATCAGGTAGCGCTCCTGGATGAGGTAAAGAATTTAAAAAGATATGTAAACTTGCAGAAGCTAAGACTTCACCCGAAGGCAGAAGTTCAGTTGATTTGCGTTGACTTTGATCAGGACATCAAAATTGAACCGCTTTTGTTCATGCCTTTTGTCGAAAACGCATTCAAATTTGGAGTCCATTCCGAGGAACCTTCTAAGGTAGCGATCAATTTAAGCGTGAAAGATCGTGAGCTAATATTTACTTGTACAAACCAGTGTTTTGATTTCGCAGATGACGAACTTATAAAAGGAACAGGTCAGGGACTGCTGAATGTGCAAAGAAGACTTGAACTTTACTACCCGCAGACACATACGCTTATAATACGTAATGACCAAAAGTTGTTTTCCGTCCTACTAAGACTGAACCTAAAGCATGGATAAGATCAAATGCCTGATAGTGGATGACGAACCATTTGCCCTGGAAATTTTGGCAGACGACATCGGTAAAATTGAAACCCTTGAAATGGTCAAAATTTGCCGGAGTGCATTGGATGCACGGAGAGTCCTCGAATATCAGGATTTCGACCTGATTTTCTTAGACATACACATGCCAGGGCTCTCAGGTTTACAGCTGTTATCACAAATGCAGAATCCGCCTATGGTCATTCTTACGACGGCTTTCGAACAGTATGCTATCCGCGCATTCGAGCTGAATGTGATCGATTATTTGTTAAAACCAATTTCTTTTGAAAGGCTTCTTGCCGCAGCCGGTAAAGCACTATCGTTTCATCAGCTGAGAATGCCGCTGCGAAAATCAGCATATCAGCAGCTGGCCGCACTATATGTAAAGTCCGAGTATCAGACGGTTAAAATCCTATACTCTGATATTCTGTATATCGAAGGCCTGAAAGACTATGTTAAAATATTTACGATCTCAAGACAGGGCCCTGTGCTAACCCGGATGAACGTTAAGGGGATATACGCTCTTTTGCCAACAGACCGGTTCTGCAGGGTTCACCAGTCCTACATCGTTTCCATTGAAAAAATAGAGGCATTTCAAAAAAGGAAAATATGGGTAGCTCAAAAAGAACTACCCATTGGAAGCCAGTTTTCCGATAATCTGAAAGCTATTTATGAGTTCAAAAAAGATTAGTCGTTTCAGGTATTGTCCTGGCTGATCGTACCAGCAATTTGTAAGCTTGCAATAAGGAATGAAGTTTATCTCTACCCAGCTTAATTCCGCTCAACCGTACAATGGGCCGCACAGGCTCGGTTCCAATAATCAGTACAATTTGTGTGAACCCAGTCCAGGAATATCACGATGTATTGCCGCTACCAGGTCCAGGACCAGTAGTTGATCATGATTTTGCTGCGCAAGATATTGTTGTTTTGAATAAAATGATTGCCGGCTATAACCAACCGGGGCGCCGGCGGCTAGTCTGCAAAGGCATTCGACTCCTGCATCTGCATTACGATTTTCACGTAAACTTATCACCGTTTGGGTGGTTCGCCACCGCGGCCACGCCTTTTTCGGATACTAATTTTCAGCCGTGGGGGGCGGTCCCCTCAGCTTCAGCGATGTCTATCATATTGTTTAATGCAAGAATCATCAGATTCGCATCCTTAACTGCCCGTTCTAATTCCTTGTTTAGTTGTTGAATTGCATGAAGGCTATGTTTTTGTTTTTCATCCATTGGATACAATGTAATTAATCCGTTTTCTATTTTCTTTCGACAAATACTCACGAAATTATTAAAGACATAAATGCTGGAAATATTTAGACATTCCATGACATTGACCGGATCTGCTCCTCCGAAAAGAATTCGAATGGTCACCTCTTCCTTTAATTCTTCGCTGTACTCCCTGCTTTGGAGTAACGACTGTATGTGACTGTTCGTCTTAACTGTTTTTTAGTCAAAACTGTCAAGCTGTATCAGTATAAGACACCCTAACACAGAATAGAGCAATCGGTCGGAGTTGATTTCCGGCCGTGAAGAAGTAAAAGTATTTTTAACGAACAAATGGAAGAATGAACTTGGCTACAAGCTTAAAAAAGAACTTTGGGCATTTACTGAAAACCGTATAGCAGTCGGCTTTGAATATGAATGGCATGACCAGCATGGATCATGGTTCCGAAGGCTGTAATATAGCTAACCATTAATTTAAAAAGGCGCTAAGATATTGTTAGCGCCTTAAAAAGTTAATATCAAACGAATAAGTAAAGAGGATGAGCACAACTAACTTAATTTCATGCCCAAAGATAAATCACCTGCTAGAAAATGCGTCTTGACTAAACCAAAAGACCAATCTTGCAAAGTATTTTCGATTACGGAAATGATCAGATAAGTAGTCGGTATACCCATTTCTCCAAGTCGTTTGCTTATTAGTGCGTATCCCCAAATGAACAACGGCAAAAGTGCGAGGAATGTGATAAAGTAAGAGCGGCAGCGAGAAGGATGAACATCACAGGCCTAAGTTTCCGCTTCTTATTTACGCTTAGTCGACTTGCTGTGAACGCCACACTTCAAGTGTATCGATCACCTGATGAAAACTTATAATCTTGCCGTTAGCAACACGCACGACATGCATGTATTGCGCATCGAATGGCTTTCCAGTCGTAGCCATGATGCCTTTCGATCGGCCAACGGCCACGATAGCATCGCCGCCGTCGATCAACTCGTCAGGCCCCGCTATATAATTCTGAAACTCTTTGGCGATGCGGCCAAAAACGCCTTCAACGACTGCATCTGGAGACAAGTAGGGATTGCGATCACCAAGTAAGAAGTTTTCAGATTCACGCCAATATAAGTCATCACTCAGGGTTGCGACAACCGCCTCGATATCGCCCCGCACGAAACTGTCGTAAAAATGTTTCACTACGGCGAAACTGCTCTGATCAGCCATAATTTTCTCTTTTTCCATGATTTTTCCTTTTATTTTAATTGTTAGTAATTATTGTTTATTAATTTTTATTTCATTTTAATGTGAGCTAAGCCTTCCGATTGCCGAGGGATGGAAAGCAACGCCCGCAACCCAAAATCCACCACTGCCGCTTCGGCGAGCTTCCAAACCTTCCCTCTCTCGCTCGAGGTAGTCGACGAAGACCGCCGGACGTTCTAATCCTACTTAGGCGTTAGCGCCACCGTCAACTGTCAGCGTAGTGCCGGTAATGTATCGAGCTTTGTCGCTGGACAGATATGCGACCGCGCGCCCGATCTCGGCACCTGAACCAAAGCGGCCCAAAGCGGTCAGCTGGCGCATTGGATCGCCAAAGGGCCCGTTGGCCGGGTTCATATCCGTGTCGATCGAGCCAGGCTGGACAATGTTCGCGGTTATGCCTTTAGGCCCAAGTTCGCGAGCAAGTCCTTGGTTAAATCCAGTAAGAGCAGACTTCGTCGCCACGTAGATGCCCAAGACACCATACGGCACGCGATCTGCGAAGTAGCTACCGATTGTGATGATGCTGCCGCCCTCTTTTAGATGGGGCAGCGCAGCCTTGCTCGTAACTATCGGCCCGCGCACGTTGACATCGAGAAGAGCCTGAATATCCTCGATCGCCATATTGGCGAGATCATTCATCCGGATGATCCCGGCGTTGTTAACAAGGATGTCAAGGCCACCAAGTTCAGCAACCGCTTTGTCGACCGAAGCCTGGATTGCTCCGGTATCCGCGCTGTCGGCCTGAATCGCTACGGCGATGCGGCCAAGGGCCTTAATTTCTAGAACAACCGCGTCGGCCTGGTCCTTTGACTTTTCATACGTGATCGCAACGGCAGCGCCTTCTGCTGCAAGTGTCTTTGCGATCGCCGCGCCAATACCACGGCTGCCGCCGGTCACGAGTGCCTTCTTACCTACGAGCGTCATCGGGATGAAGCGGTCATCGCCAGATCGGGGATTTTCAATATTTGATGTTGTTTTCATTGAAGTATGGTTTTGATCTACCTGATCTATTGAGCGGAAAGAGTTGCCAATTCCTCATCTGACAAAATGATGTCTGCTGCTTTAAGATTGTCGTGCAGGTGAGTGATCGATTTTGTTCCGGGGATCAACAAGATATTTGATGAACGTTTTAAAAGCCAGGCTAAAGCAATTTGTGCTGTTGTAGCTTGATGCGTCGCAGCTATAGATCTGATCTTCGCCTCCAATTTATCTGGACCTGATGCAAGAGGAAACCATGGAATAAAGGCTAAACCTTGCTGCTCGGTGTAGTCCAAGACATTTTCCCATCGCCTGTCTGCCAGATTATACAAATTTTGCACAGAAACGATCGGCAATATTTGTTGTACTTGTTTGATCTGATCAACGGTAACTTCTGAAAGCCCTACATAACGTATTTTTCCTGCCTTTACTGCATCAGCAACAGGAGCCAGCGTTTCTTCAACATCTACGTTGGGATCAATCCGATGTAATTGCCATAGGTCGATCGTGTCCACTTTTAACCGTTTTAAACTTCCTTCGATGTTTTGGGTAATATGATCTGGTGAACCATTAGGAATCCATTGTCCAGGCCCGGGTCTGTTAAATCCACCTTTGGTGGCGATCAGGAGTCCTGCTTTGTAGGGATACAGTGCTTCTGCAATTAAGGTCTCATTCAATTTTGGACCATAGGCTTCCGCTGTGTCAATAAAGCTTACGCCCGCTTCAACAGCAGATTGTAATACCTTTTTAGCGTTTTCACGATCAGCGACTTCCCCAAAGACGTCTTTGCCTGTCAGCTGCATCGCACCGTATCCTAAACGGTTGATTTCGATGCCTCCAATTTTATAGTTTAATGTGTTTTCCATTTTATTATAATTCTGTCTTTAATTCCTGCGACATTTATGGATCATGTTATTGATACCACGTAGAAAATTGAGGCCTATGTTTGTTTAGATCAATGAATGCGTGAAAAATTTTAATTATGAATTGTTGTGTCATTTAAAGTCTCGGATATATTTATGGTTGCCGATCTTTTCTCTATTAAACTACGCCAGAAAATAAAACCCATGGCAGTAACGCCAAATGCTGCCCCGATCCAGGGAGCCATAGTGGCGGTGTATTGCCCTATAAACAATCCGCTTACAACTGTACCAAGTGTTACGCCTAAGTTTCCGCTAGATATTTGTATGCTATTAGCGAATTCTTTGGCATCTGGAGCTGCTGATAGAACGTAAGCCAGCGTAGTAAGAAAACATGGCCCATACATAATACCCCAAATGCAAACTATGCCTGCGGTAGTGTAGATCGACTTATCGCTAAACGTGAAAAGTAATGGCAGTAAAATGGTTCCGAACAGGAACAATACTGTTGTATTTGTCAAATTCTTACTGAGTAGTTTTCCAGCAAGAAAATTGGAAATTACACCCATCACTCCGAATAAGAACAGCATGTAGCTGATCTCACGCTCATTTAGTCCCCTGGTTTTTGACAGATATTCTGCAAAATACCCGTATGTACTGAACCATGCGGCAATTATCAGGCAATTGGTTATAATACTTAAAATGAAGGGCTTATACTTAAGAATACTCGTCTGCAGACCGATGGACTTTTCCACCTTTAATGAAGTGCTTGGAAGTAAAAAGTAGACTGCTACTGTGGCGATCAAACTGATTGTGCCTTGAACAATATATGATGCTGTCCAGTTGAAAGTTCCTGAAATGTATGTTGATAGTGGAATAATTGTGACTTGTGCCACCGCAATACCCCCAATTACTATGCTCATCAAGCGGGGTTGAAACTCTTTTGCAGCATTATCAATTGCTGTTGCAATGGATATCGAAATAAACACCGGATGTAAAAACGATGGTAATACACGTAGCAGTATTAAAACCCAATATGGTGGAGCTAACGCTGATAAAAAATTGCTTGCGACAAAAATAAGGATCGCTAATAACATCATTTTTTTTCTGTCGAATCTTGAAGTATATAAAACAATAAACGGTCCCGTTAATGCGATAATTAATGCAAACGCACTTAGTAAGTAGCCCGCCGTATCTATATTTATCCCATAAAATTCTGCAAGCTGGGGAAGTATACCAATTACTCCAAATTCTGTACTTATTATGGAGATCATACCTAAACAACCGACATAAGCGGCTCTTTTATTTGTTGTTTTCATTGTTCTGAGTTAAGTGTATCAGTTTGATTATGTACTTTTTATTTTTATTACATCTTACATTTTCGCATACCGCAGATCTTAAGATCGGGGTTATTCACAGATTCAATAATTGAATCCAAAAACTTAAAGAATCAAGTAAGTCTATTTAAACCGTTCGGTTTAAATCAGCCTATAAAAAGTGACGCATTTATTCCGCGTCTTCAATCTCTTTGCTGACATTCGTTGTTAAGGCTGTTTTTGATAATTCATTATATTTCTGAATTTTGACTTATTGCACCCCGTATTAAACCATTCGGTTTAATACGGGGTAAATTTTTTTACTTGCTTATATTATCTATTAACATTTGGGCCATTTGGCGAGCAAGCTTTTCATCTGAGTATAACAGATCTGTGTGCCAAATAGACGTTAGACTCATAAATGTAAAATGAGCCAATGCTTTAACATCCTTTTCAGGTGGAATCTGCCCATTTTTCTGCGCTTTTACCATCAATTCTTCCATCACTTTTATACCCCAAGACATTTGACTTCGGAGCATATTTCTGACTTCACTGTCAACACGACCAAGTTCAAAAGACGAATTTACGACTAAGCAGGTCTTACTATCTTTAAGAGTATCAAGTACAGACATAATTATATTTTCCAGAGCCTTTAAAGGATTTTCGCTGCTTTTAGCAGCTGCGTTGTATTCCTTCTTTCTCAGCACATTGTAGCTGTTCAGACATTTGATGAAAAGGTCGTGCTTGGATCCATAGGTTAAGTAGAGGCTGCTCCGATTGATTTTGAGGGCATCAACCAAATCGTTTAATGAAGTTACATTATAACCCTTTTTCCAAAAAAGCTCTCTCGCTTCTATCAGCTTTTCGTCGTAATCAAATTCCTTCTGTCTTGGCATAGTGGAACAAAGATAAAGAATTTCAACCGATCGTTCCAAATTGTTTCATCATCAATATGTTTTTTTTGATATTCATTTTATAATTTGAAACATTCATCATCAAAATTCTTAGTCATTCAGATTAAGAGCAGTCGTTAAAATATTACGATGACTCCTGTATCTACACTGCTCTAACCTGGAGTATGCTATCATCAACAGGAACCCTCGGATCATTAATAAAAACTTGTTGTAGATGATGAAAATTTTTGTCACCAAATTCCCCTATGAGATTGATGATTGGCAATAGCTGTTCTCCTATTGGTGTAATAAAATACTCCACTTTTACCGGTAACTGGATATAAACTTTTTTACGCACAATACCTTGGTGCTCCAATTCGTTGAGCTGAATATTCAAAACCCTGCGGCTCGCAGCCGGAATTTTTCTCTGCAGCTCACCTGAACGCTTTACTCCTGTAGAAATGTAATATAATAAATGCATTTTCCACTTACCAAACAAGACTTCTCGCGACATTTCTAACCCGCATGAAACTGAAAAGGGAATTTTTTTCTCGTACATATTTTTAGTTGTTTATGGGTGATATACTATTATTTATGTTAATTTGAAGCTTACCAATTAATACCGGCTTGGATACACCGTAATTAACTCACATCATGAAAGTTGCTTAATTCCCTCCCGCCTAAAGAACGATACAAACCAACAACCGCATTTAATTACTCTGTTTTAATGGTGGTTAATTCCAGTTCGCTTTGTAGTAAATTTCCCTGGGCGCTAATCACTTCAGGTAGTTTGCCTGCCACTTTTGAATAGCATACTGGCATTTTTCGAAGCCTGTTGTAAAGTTTGTGCCCTTTTTTCGGCGATGCTGTATTGGTTTTTCAGCTTCTCTACCTTCGTTAACTCATCAGAAACCTCTCCTACTGCATTAATCACCGATGGGCGAAACTGAATCACCGTTTTTTCCCTATCAATTTTAGCCAGTTCAAGATTGTAAGAGAAATCTATGTTTTTCAGTAATGAACATAAACATCTACAAGTTCAGAGTACATAACAAAGTTGGCATTCTTAGACGACTTATTTAATAGTCCGAACGGGGCAAAATATGTCCATTTATCCCCGCAAAAAAAACAATAACCATTACCGGAAGTGCACCTGAGCATCCAATCCATACTGTGTTCGGATAAGCTCAAAGCAAAAAATGATAACTATCAAAATAGCCGCCATTTGCTGTTATTAAATGAATAATCGTTATATGATCCTTTTGAATTGACACATAAATTGACTGCGATATTGAGTGGCATGTCAACGATAGATACAGCCTGAGGCAGTGGCAATACTCGCGAAAAAGAATGAGATTTATGCACCGAATTACTTTGTCGGGAAATATGAACCGCTGGCTGCAAGTTAATGCTGTTCATATATTCAATTAAACTGATCTTCGAAATGTACTTGGGTTTAGACCTGCATGTTTCTTGAAAAACTTGCTAAATACGAACTGATCACTGAAATTCAAGAATTCTGCGATATGGGCAATTGGCATTCCTGAAGTGCTCAAAAGCACTTTCGCCTCTAAGATCAGCATTTCATCAATAAGATCACCAGCTGTTTTACCAGTAAGTTCCCGCGTAGCAGTGGACAAATATTTGGGAGTGATATTCAACATGTCGGCGTAAGCCTGAACACTTTTTTCCTCCTTGAACCGCTGGACAACAAGCTTAAGAAACTGATGCGCAACAGATTCCTTTCTAGTGCCCGAGACCACGTACGGTTTTTCTTCTTTTTGATATAACGCCCCAATTTCCAATATCAAAGCGGAAAAAAGATGCCTTAAGATATCTTCGGTGTAAGAAGTATTTTTTGATACTTGTTCGGTTTTTAATCGTAGCGCAGCAAGTTGTGCAAGGATCAAATCTCGCTGATATTCCCGAAGCGTCAGCACTGGTTCAATGATACCTGAAAGGTAATCAAAGGCCCCTGCGGTTTTTGAAGGAATCCCAGATTCGAACAAATAGTCGTTTGAAAATAGCAAATTGGTCGCCCTGCAGTTTGGTGTTACAGTTTCGAAATGCCGGATGGTATTTGAGGTAAATAAAACCATATTATTTTTCCTCAACTTATAAGGAAGCAGATTGATCTTTACATTTACTTCCCCATCGGTAATTAAATGGATTGAATTGTGATCGGAACGATAAGGGGATAGATATGAAAGATCCATCTCCTGGGCATCCGTATCGAAGATGTAAAGCCCATTAGAAGTATTGTTTAGATCTAATCGCGACCTTAAAAGATCTATTGTTAATTTCTCTATTGGCTGTTTACTTTTTTTCATCATAACGACCGGGCTTACCGCCGGCCTCATACTTTTAAGATATTGAAATTAGAATGAAAAGATAATGATTTTTGGTTAAACAAACCATAAAATGAACGACCATTTCAGGATACAATTGAGACATATTTTCGTCCCATCAAAACGCCTTCGAGCTATTTTTTTTTAACGATTGAAGTTCATTTTTGGTTTGAGAGATTAATTTAGCTGTAGAGCATAAATTTAATCCTGGAGCCGAATTTACATCCTAATTGCCCGCCATAACCGAAAATCAGAATGAAAGTCGGCTGTTCGAAGTTGTCCGTCTTTTTATGTCTTTTTTTGCTGGTGCGAATGTTTCACCTGGGTAAGCAGTACATCATGCAGAGGAAATAAGTGGAGGCTGATTATAGTTTCAGCCTCCCGGACTGGAGAATCCGGACGCGTTGACCATATGATTACGTGACAGACTGACCATCAAAAGACTATTACTCAACGTATGCTAAATAATTATCAATCCTTTGCTTACACTGGTTAATTCCAACCGAAACGGCCAGCCCTCAATTTCCGAATTGGTGTGAACAGTGGCTCCGAATTCTCCACATCTAAAGGGAAATATGCCTACTACTATTAACATTGCAAAGGCCACTGTGGGGTGAGGTTTAACGCGGAGAAAACTAACGCTCTGTTTGTGCAGGAATTGAGAAAGTATATTCCCAGATCCGGCAGACTCGAACTCTACTCCTTAGCAATACAACAGGATTTTAAAGAAAAAACAAGGCTCCGGATCAGGAACGTAAAAAAATGATTGTTGAACTTGAGACCCTAAACAAGAGAATGCAAAATGCGAGAATGACGAAGGTAGATGGTAGCCTGGCAGATGAGGATTTCCAGAGCCTCAAATCGATTTCTAATGCTAAAATACAGGACTTAGAAAACAAACTGAGCGATTTGTCTGACAAACACTCTGAAATCAACAACTTTTTCCAAAGTGCCCTTAAAAAGGTTTCTATCTATCAGAAAAAGTGAGTTAGAAACCCAAAAAAAGAGCCAAATCGTCAAAAAAACGACTTGGCTCGTATGGTGCACCCAGCGGTACTAAACTCGAACA
This sequence comes from Dyadobacter koreensis, assembly GCF_900108855.1. Classification (GTDB taxonomy): domain Bacteria; phylum Bacteroidota; class Bacteroidia; order Cytophagales; family Spirosomataceae; genus Dyadobacter; species Dyadobacter koreensis. The sequence goes on along the minus strand of NZ_FNXY01000006.1, from coordinate 21,443 downwards.
CTTTATTGCAAGATTTAAGGAAGCTTGCAGCCCTCTTTCAGGAGCATTAGTTTCCTACCAAGAGCCTAGCGATTTGATAAAATTGGGGCACCGAAGTTGACATCTTACAATGTGGCAGTGAAATTAAATAAAATCAAAATAGTTCTACTCATAATCTGTAATGGTTCATAACATATTAATGTCCTAATTACCAGCCAAGCCTAAAACTTTGCTTTTGCTCCTGCTTGGGCTTAATCTCCTGCTCCTGGCTGACCTCTTTCTTTTCGCATATGGTTTGTGCTATAATCTGGGACTGTTCTTTGACCGGTTTGACTTGCAAATTCAGCTCGGCCACAATCATATCAGCACGTTCATATGCGCTGCCACTAACCTTGGATTTCCGGTACTTAAAGGTTTCAGTCACCTGACGTCCATAGCTGAGCGTTCGGTCAAAGGCTTTTTCACAGTGTTCTGTAAAATCCAGCCGGTCAAATTGTCCGAATTTCTGGCTGTTGCCTTTATATTGATTTTACCGTTAAATAAATTCTGGTTACAAGTTTTACCAAACTAAATGAAAATTAATAGATTAATGTAATATTTATTTGAAACACTTATAAAACTAGTTGTACATAATTAGCAGCCTATGATAAAAACAAGCAAATGATTCCTTAATGACTCTTACGAAATTTTTTCCAATTGGAATTCATAGTAGTTAAACAGTGCAATTATTATTCTTATAAATTAATTATCTTATTAATATTCACCTCTCATGTTTAAGATTTTAAATTTTGGTTTATTGAAGGCAGCATTCCCTGCTTTATTTCTTATTATAATTTATTCTTGTCATCCCAAAGATACTGTAACTCCCACCAGTGAACTATCTTCTAAGAGTGTAACCATTGAAGAAGCAAAGGTACTATATGAAAAATATGTTAATCTGAATCGAACGGCTAGAACTTCTAAAAGGAAACGAAAAGAAAGACCAGTTTGGGAGAGCGGAAAAAACTTAACCCTAAGTGATGGAAAAGAAGGAATGGTTGTTGTCATTGAAGAAGATCAAGACGCACTTACCCTAGTTTCATTTGACAAGGATACAAATTCTGTAAAATCATTTGAGGAATTATTTACATCAGTTAAGCTGTTAGTTTACAAAGACGAAAAGGGAAAGGAACATGTTGAACGGATGTATATAAAGGGCGATTTAGATTATGCCAAAAGAAAGAAATTTCGTTACGAAGACTCGGACTTTTCAGGAAAAATATGGTTTGAGGATTTTGAAGATAACTTTCTTAGAGGTTTCTTTTATAAAGATGGCAAAACCATTGGTATCCAGACTGTAAACGATCCAAATAAAAAAAATGCAAGAGTTGCATATACATGTAGCTGGACTACGGAAACGGTGACAACGACTACTAATTTCTATTCCATATCCTGTTATATGAATGGATCAAATGTAACGTGTGGGCAACCTCAATTTATGTATAGCAGTACCAGTTCCACAAGTAGCGTGGTGTGGGCAAGTTGCTGGGACGATGGAACATCATCCAGTGGTCATCCTTCAGGAACTAGCTTGAATATTGATGACCCAGGATTTTGGGATTGGTTTGATTACGATATCAATGGTTTGGAAGTAAATTGGTTACTGACAAATCCAGGTAAGGCCTATCAATGCTATCTAAATTTTAAACAGGCAGAAGCTTCATCTAGGCAGCGATATGGTGGCGCAAAAGAAGAAGATAAAGACCAAGATGGAACCAATCAAAATGCCTACAAGCACGCCTTAGCTGCTGCCAAGCACGCTAAGTCATGGGGAAAAGCGGTAGCTTATCAGATCATGAATAACCATGAGGGCGGTCCGCCTCCTGTAACAGGCACAGCCAATTTGCCCCTGAATAGCCAAATGGATTATCATAATAATAAATTAGGGATTGATTATCAGGACTTAACTAATGATGAAGGTGATGTCTTAAGGGAAGGTATTCAAAGATTAATTGATACTGGTAAAGGAAAAAGATATGTTTTTGGAGCACTTCAATTTAGTAGTACTTTGATTAACACAACATCAGCCAACATAGACAATGACTAGACTTATTTTTCTTCTTATAATTATGCTTTCTCAAATTAGTTGCGAAAGAGATCGTTCAGAAACTATTACGGTAAAAATAGAGGGCAAACCTGTAAATCTTCCATACGCTTACCACCTTACCCGCGGTAATTTAAGTTGGACTTACCAGGGAGAGATTGAAGGAAAAGTCGGAGTTTGTATATCGGAATGTTCAATAATTGTAGAAGAAAAATTTACTATCAATTGCCCCCAAGTTCAAATCCTTTCTGGCAAATTTTCTATTGCATCCAACACTGGTCTTTTTGAAGGTATTAAAGCAGGTAAACAACTATGTTTCGTGTTTGTTCCTGAAAAAGGTAGCAAAGGAATAATTCATGTTAAGTTTACGGAAAGCAAAACTGGAGGCTGGTAATATTCAGTCGTTAATTTTATAATTACAACAAGAAAGGGCGTCTCATTAAATAGCTCCTTAATTGAACTGGCCAATTAAGAACTTTCTTATGAACCGAAGCGCATATCCAAAGGCTTATATCGAGGTATCGATTCAATCATTAAATTTAAAACTTTGTGATTAAATAACCTTTCAAGTTAATAAATCATAAAGCTATACCTTTTACATAACTCACACATAAAAGAACAAGCTTTCCAGTTGGAAAAGCTTGTTCTTTTATGATTAATTAATAATTTATTCTTATATAGTAAAAAACGGCAACATTGATAGACCTTGTTTCCGCATCGCCGCCATCTATTTTATGGGTATGTTCTCCACTACCATTTACATTGATTTCTTCGGTAGTCCAGCCGTTATTCTGACCACTATTAACTTTTGCAAATTCTAGCTACTGATGACAATCGGTAGCTGTTATGCTATGTTTGTGACTACTTCCTTCAATTGTTGCAACAAATCTATTATTTGGCATTTTAGTAGAGCCATTTTGTACACTTCCTACTTGCCTGACTTCAACATCAAATTTTTGATTAAATATTTCAGATGAAATATCTGACGTGTTTCCTCCGAAAGAATTTAGTCCTCGAAGAAATGCTCCTCGAAGATTTGGAACAGTTTCTTTTTTTAAAAGTCTGGATAAGCAAGTCAATGTAAACAAAGCCGACCCAAATTCTTTAGACTGGGACTCGATTTTCGAATCTGATACGTTCTATCAGAAGCCAATTGCTGATATGCAAGAGGTTTATCAAAATAGTCACCTCGCTGAGTGGGTTTTAAGAATTGTTAAACGTCTGCATCATGAATAAATAACGACATACTCTGCACGCCATACTACAGGTCCTTTGTAATCTATCCAATTTTCTGATCTATTCCAAAGGACTAAAACAATTATGTCAATCTCTCATTGAGGCTGGATTTGTTTAAAATCCTTTTGCTTCAACCTTCTCGCCAAGCATTCTTATCTCACGAATCACCTGCCCCAAATCGCTCACAGCCTCAGGAACGTCACGGCTAAAAAACGCATAATATTCCCAAATTTCGATTACCTCTGAAAGCTCGACGGTATACTCCTGATAAAGTTTGTTCAGAGATGTTAAAAGCACCTGCGGGCCCAGCATCGTTACCTGTTTGAAAACAAGATCCTGCTCCGAGCTCAAAATGACGACACATAACGTGCCTGCCTTGATGCCTCGCCAGTCCTGAACATACCGCGCCAGAATTTCACTTCCCTCCGGAATGGGTAGCATCGAATCGCCGACAGTCGGAAACATTCGGAAGGATCCTGACGGAAGGTTCGGTACATTGAATTTGGGAAGACTGGCCAGATACTCAGGATCGGAGAAGCCGGCCCGGTAACCGGCCTTAGCTTTCAGTGAAACATATTCCACATTCTCTCGGTCTTCCGGGCCTGTCGTAATGGCAAGGACCCGAAGCTTACTGCCGGTCTGGTAGACATCACTGCCATTTTCCAGCTCTCGGATTTTAAGCTCACCCAGCTTAGAAAGGCTGACCGTCAATAGCGTATCCGCTGCCATTTTAAAGTACCGCGAGAAACGGATCAGATCATCGAGCGTGGGATTGATAGTCTTACCTGTCTCGATTGCTTTGAGTTTATCTCGTGACATTCCTAAATGTTCAGCCAGCTGCTCCTGGGTCTTTTTTTTCCTCTTTCTGAGAAATTTCAAGTTTTGGGATAAAAATATTTCTTGCGCATTCATTTTCTTTTTGGTATTATAAGAACCATCTTTTCGGTATTATAAATACCAAAAATAAAAAACTAAATTGATTATCAACAACTGAATAAAAATAAAATGCTGCTCAACATCCATTCTTATTACAGTCTACGTTACGGAACCATCAGTATAGAGGATCTGAGCACACTGCTTTTAAGTAAAGGAATGACACGGCAGTACTCACCGATATCAATAACAGCTCAGGGATTTTCCCTTTCATTAAAAAGTGCCAGGCCAATGGGATCAAAGGTTTAGTAGGTATGGAATACCGAAATAAGGATAAATTTCTATACATCGGAATTGCTAAAAATCCGGCGGGCTTTGCTGAACTCAACCAGCATATGACCAGTGCCAATTTTGATAAACATCCATTATCCGAAACGGCTCCTGCTTTTCATCATGCTTATGCCATTTACAGTTATGGATCAAAAAAGATCAATGAGCTGCGGGAAAACGAGTTTATCGGTATCAAACCCGGGCAGTTGACCAGGATCGCCCGTGAACCCAGAAGTAACTTTGAAAAATATGTCATGCTCTGGCCGGTCACGGTACGAAGCGGCGAAGATTACGCGCTGCATCAGCAGCTGCGCGAGATCGACCACAACATTCTGTATGGTTATCTAACAATCGATATGCTCGCGCACCCGGCTGAAAAGATGCCCACCAAAGAAATGCTTTTAAAAACGTATGAATACTACCCTGAGATTATAAAAACGACGGAGCGGCTGCTTGACAGCTGCAGCTTTGAATTTGATTTTACGATCGTTCGAAACAAAAAGCATTTTACCGGAAATGCTTATGATGACAAGCTGCTGCTGGAAAAGCTCACTACCTCGGGCATGATCCGTAGGTATGGCAAAAACAACACGGAAGCCAAAGCCCGGGTACTTAAAGAGCTGCGTATCATCGACGAGCTGAAGTTTTCTTCTTACTTTCTTATTACTTACGATATTATACGCTATGCGGCCTCACGCGAATTTCGGCATGTCGGAAGGGGCTCGGGCGCAAATAGTATTGTAGCCTACTGTTTGGGCATTACCGATGTTTGCCCCATTGAGCTGGATCTTTACTTCGAACGGTTCTTAAATCCAAAGCGCCAAACGCCTCCCGATTTCGATATTGATTTTTCCTGGAAAGATCGTGATGAAATATTTACCTACATCTTTACCCGCTATCAGACCAAACACACCTCTCTGATGGGGGCCATGAGCACTTTTCAGGACCGAAGCATCATTAGAGAATTGGGAAAGGTATACGGTTTATCTAAAACCGAGATCGATCTTTTGATCCACGACCCGGGCTCACCCTATATCCACCGCGAAGCCGCAGCGGTAATTATGAAGCATTTTGAGCAGCTGGCAGATTTTCCAAACCAACGCACCATTCATGCGTGCGGAATCCTGATCAGCGAAGAGCCGATAGCGAATTACACGGCTCTTGATTTTCCGCCCAAAGGCATGCCAACCGCCCAGTTTGATATGTATGTAGCAGAAGACCTTCGCTTTGAAAAGTTCGACATATTAAGCCAGCGGGGACTTGGCCACATCAAGGAATGCGAGCAGATCATCCTTGAAAATACGGGTGAAAAGATTGATGTCTCTACGCCGAGCCGGTTCTTTACCGATCCTAACATCCGCGCTCAGCTAAAAACAACCAATACGATCGGATGCTTTTATATTGAATCGCCGGCAATGCGCCAGTTGATTAAAAAACTTGAATGCGATGACTACCGAACGCTGGTTGCGGCTAGCTCTGTAATCCGGCCGGGCGTTGCATCCTCAGGCATGCTTGAACAGTTTGTTGCCCGGCACCGCGCTTCTGAAACCACCGTATATCTTCACCCGGTCATGGAGCAGCAACTGAAAGAAACATATGGCGTGATGGTTTATCAGGAGGATGTTATCAAAGTCGGCCATTATTTTGCGGGCCTGGATTTAGGTGATGCCGATGTGCTGCGCCGGGCGATGTCAGGCAAACACCGCGGCTCTTCGCATCTACAAGAAATCCAGGCTAAGTTTTTCGCGAATTGCGTAGCATTGGAACGCCCGCTAGACGTAGCCAAAGAAGTCTGGCGCCAGATGGAAAGTTTTGCTGCTTACAGTTTTTCCAAGGCTCACTCGGCCAGCTTTGCAGTCGAAAGCTTTCAGAGTTTGTATTTGAAAACCTATTTTCCCATCGAGTTCATGGTCAGTGTGCTTAACAACGAAGGAGGCTTTTATAACCGCCGGACTTATGTCAATGAGGCCCGCAATGCAGGTGCTACCATCCACGTCCCCTGTGTAAACAAAAGCCAGCTGCGAACCTCCCTTTACGGAAAAGACATTTATCTGGGTTTCACGGCGATCAAGTCTTTGGAAGAAAATACGATCAAAATCCTCTTGGAAGAAAGAGAAAAAAAGGGGGAATATAAAAGCCTTGAAAACTTTATTTTAAGAACAGCGCTGCCGGTGATTCAGGTCAGTATTCTAATCCGGGCAGGAGCTCTGAATTTCACAGGGAGCGTTAAAACGGCTATGCATTGGGAAGCGCACTACATCTGTGGCAGGGTAGAAAATAAATCCAGGCAGCCCCAACTTTTTGATGCGCCTGCAAAAATGCATATGCTTCCTAAATTTGAATATACCCTAGTAGAGCACCTTTATGATGAATTGGAACTTTTGGAGCTACCTGTTTCCGGATCATTTTTTGATCTGATCCAGGCAGATTGTCAAAGGGACATTATGGCTGCACATATGAAGTTTTACACAGGAAGGACCATTACTGTTCTGGGTGAGCTTGTGACCTATAAGACTGTTCCCACACAAAGCGGAAAAATCATGAAGTTCGGCTCGTTTCTGGACCGTGCCAATACCTTTTTTGATACGGTTCACTTCCCCAAAAGCCTAGAAACCAGTGATTTTAAAGGAATGGGGGTTTATCAGATCGAAGGAAAAATTACCAATGAGTACGGTCACCACAGCATTAATGTAATTTCTTTTTTTAAAATGCCTTTGAAACCAAATCCCAAAATCACCGATTAAAAAACAATATACACCATGCAACAAATAAGCAAAAACTACTCCATTTTCGCGCACGCCCTACATAGCCGCCTTCAGCTGATCAAAAATAAAATAGACGCTTCGCCCGATATGAGCCCTCAGGAGCTTATTACCTTAAATAAAAAATACTTTGATATGGTCGCGCAATCGGTTGATACTTTTCACAATTACAAAGCCGGGCGAAACGATTACCACAATGCAGCCGAATTGTTTCTGGCAACGCTGGCCCCTCATGAAAAGGAGATTCAAAGCCAGCCTGTTTGGAAGCCGAAGTTTCCAAACAGGCCGAAAAGCTAACATGGGAAATATCCACGAAACAAGTTTATTCCATAAATGCGCGGTGCCTGCTGTAATCACGATAGTTTTCATATCATAGTAAATGTGCTGATAGGAAAAATCCATCCGTGGGTTTCAACTTTTATTTGCGGAACAGAAATGTATGCACAGGTTAAATACACTTCCTTTTTTTCAATATTTTTAAACTCTCTAAAAGAAAAAATTATAACAAACCCCAGCCCTTCTCAGCAATCATTGGTAAACACTTAAAATAGAGAAAAGTAGATTTGTGATCTGAGATTTCATACAAGAAGCGACTCGTTTTCGTATGTATTAAATATTGTAGGACGAACGATCTTATCTGAGTATTTTTTTTAAATGTTTCCCTGATGACAATTATGAATATAAGAAAGTTTGAAAGGCACTTATAATATCAATCACGATAACCACTCCAATTTTATTAACCATAATTTTTACACCATCAGGATAATGTTGAGAAAGGACATTAAGCGTTGGTCAAAATCCGCAGTCTAGAAAGTGCGTTCTCCTTGGACTAATCTAAGAATTTTCACGGAACGGCTGCTACCCACTTCTTCTTTGTTTTTTCACTTAACATAGATGGGTCGTTAAATACTAATGATTTCACAAAAAGCTTGTGCTTGAACTATATTCTTTTAGAAGCCCCAGCGTTAAATGTGGCCGTTCCTTTGTATTGTGCTTGGGATTCTCAATCGGATCGTGGTTATAATCATTGAAATAACTCACGTTTTTCATTTTTTTATTATTACTTTCCAAAATTAACCTAAACTACTTCTATATAAAGTCATATTTATTCTACTAACTTGTGAGATTGATCTGAGAGAGAACGTACCCAAATGGATGAATTTATCAAATTATTAAAACCATCGATCGACCTTAAAAATATTAACGATATTCGATCAGTCTCAACACTAATAAATGTTGCTTCTCCTAGGATTTTATTATCTACCCTGCAAATTCAAGACAGAATATATTTCATCAGGGAAGGTGTTATCAGACGGTATTCCATTGTCGATGGAGAAGAAAATACAAACTGGTTTTTTTCAAAAGGTGACTTTGCAATCAGTGAAGATAGTTTCTTTCTTGACGAAGCTTCCGAAGAATACTTGGAAACAACTGGGCCCTCTCTTCTTATTGAAATAAAAAAAGCTGATTATCTCAATCTTATAAATAACTCTCCCGAATTTAAACAACTGGTCAATCGGCTGTACAAGAAATATATTTCTGGAAAAAGGGAGTATCAAAGAGTAATCACAAATCCTAGGATTAATTCATATGACTGGTTTGCCACAAATCACAAGTATGCTCTAAATCACATAAAACTCCATCACCTTGCTCGCTTCTTAGGAATAACGAAAGAATATCTCTCTAAACTCCGGTCACAAAACAGGTAAGCTAATCTTGAAATAGTGATACGACTTAATATATATTAAATCATTAGTTAATATATATTAATTGACTTTGTGACCGATTATAACCTAAGTTTATAAAAAAAAGCCCCGCTCCTAGTTGGCACTTTGCCGGGACTTCTTATAGTTCTTATCTACTCAACAAAAATTTCTTAAATGTATGAAATCTTTACTTCTACGAACTTTTCTACGCTATAAAGCACTTATTATATAGCAATCTTCTTTAATCTTTTCCCTCAGGCTTTTAGCAAGTTTAAAATTAATCAACTGACTCGATCACATATCGATCAGTATGTACCACAGAAAATTTTCTGCTAGTTCTGAACGAACCAGATTTTGTTCAGCAGCGGAGCCTTGCCAAAATTAAATTAAACCCGTTAAATTTTTAACAAATTCTCTATCAAATGATTTTTATCCCTAAGACAGATAGTCTGTCCGTGCAGATTCTGACGGGCTTCTTACTCTTGTTCCCATATTTTTTATATGGACAACAAAAAGTAGAAAACAACAAATATGCTAGTCAAAGTATTCTCACTTCATCGCCCGTGGCTTCATCTGTTCTTGTATATGGCAACACTCCGGTTAGCCAATATACAGGAACACCTGATATCAACGTACCTATTCATCAAGTATCTTTTAAGGACTTATCCGTTAATATCTCACTTCAATACCATCACGCTAACGGAAGTAAGCCCGACGTGTTTCCTGGACCTGTTGGGAATGGGTTTTCACTAAATAATGGAGGTGTAATTACGCGTATATCCAGAGGTGTAACCCAAAATAATTTCCCTTCCGGTACTCCTATACCAGTCGATTTTAATCCTACGGCTGATGCTGATTGGAGTTCAAATGCAAAAATGCAAAATCATATAAAGACACAGACCATATTTACTAATAATAATGGAAGATATGATGAATATGCTTATAATTTCGGGGGGACTTCGGGCAAATTTTATATTGACCAAAACGATGGATTTCGGATCAAGACTGCGCAGGGAGAAGACATACTGGTGGAAAAAGAGGTTCTAGTCAGCAAAAGTTTCACCATCCCCGCAGAAACTCAAACGCCTAGTGGATGTACAACAACACCATACAGCAATATTATTACCCAAGCTAATTTTATATATAAGTTCACCCTGACAGATAGCAAAGGTGTAAAATACACATTTGGTGGGACTGATCCATCCATTGAATTTACAAGACCTGGAATGGGCTATGGTGTATTCGATGTTAATAACCAGAATACGGTTGCTACTAGCTGGTACTTAACTTCAATTTTGTCTCCAAACGGATATAAAATTGATTTAAATTACATTAGAGATAAGTTTTATATTACCAATGAAATATCTGTAAGTGACCGCATTATAGCACCTAATTCCTGGGCAGACAATGATAATTTTCCGAAAGGAAAAGTAATTAAAAGTACACTTTTCCATCCCTGCTATCTGGATGAAATCATTACACCTGCCAGTAAAGTTAAGTTTACCTGGAGCACAGCCAGTTCGCAGCTAGGTTATAATTTCTCGGTAAATTGTAGTTCACCAACAGATTTAAACAGTCAAATTTACTTTTACGCATATCCACAAGTTAAGGATGCCACTCTGTCCGGAAGATTTCCTAATAAGCTTGACAAGGTAGAAGTATCAACAACAGCAGGTACCTTAAAAAAGACCGTTGAATTTGGTTATACCAATTCAACGTCAACCCGTCTGAAACTACTTACGCTTACTACAAAAGCAGGGACTGAAAGTATGCCACCTTATCAGTTTGGATATAATACCGCTGTACCATTGCCTGCATACCTTTCATTTAAAACCGATGATTGGGGCTTTTACAATAATAAAGGCGATTTATATATGAGCTCAACCGACCCTATATACTATTATAATCTTTTTAATAGTGCAACGGAACGGCAATTGTACCTTAACTCGCGAAAACCGGATGTCAATTATACACAAGCAGAAATTTTAACAAAAATTACTTATCCAACCGGTGGATATACCGAATACGAATATGAAAATAATGACTATGGCCGTGAAGCAAAATATTGGCCTGCATCCATTCTGGAAAATACGGGCGGTATTCAATACACTGGTGGATTGCGCATAAAAAGGATCTCCGATTATGATTTTGCAAATCATAAAGCCACCGAAAAAAAATATTATTACAAAAAAGATTATGCAACCGGCGGCAGCTCTTCGAGTGGAGTGTTAAGTTTTCAACCCCTTCATTATGCTTTTTTTAGCGGAACTGTAACTGCCCCCGCAAGATATGTTGGAACGTCAAGTCAACCCAATTTCACAGGTACAATGACGTACAGGCAATATAGTACAGACCCTATGAATGCTGTAACCTACAATAAAGGCAGCCACATTTCTTATTCGGAAGTAACTGAGCTAAACCTGGATGGCAGTTACACAGTTTTTAAATTTAAAAATTTCGATAATGGATATCATGATAATCCTGCCGAAAACTACGTTTCTGATAATTCCAATGTAGGAGAATTTTGGAAAGAAGATGAAATGAATAGTCTTGAGTTAGAAAGAGGGCAGCTTTTGAGCGAAGGGGCGTATAATAGTACGAACACACTTGTTCAAAATTCGGTGTACAATTACAATGACGACGCCGGCCGCTTTAACAATAATGTCAGAAGAATAAAATTTATCCCTAATCCCATATTCTCTGTTAATTATCCTTCGCTTCGTTACACTGCTACTTTAATTTATGTTTACTATCCATACCTTAAAACTAAAACGGTAACTAACTACGATCAAGGTGGATCAATAGCTAAAGCGACAAGTTATACCTATGCCGCAAACAGATTAATGTCAACCCAAAGCTTTTTAAATAGCAAGGCCCAAACTGTATTGGTAAGCAATAAATATCCTCATGACTACCCGTCAGACCCAGTAAACCTGGCAATGGCAAATAAACACATCATTGCTCCGGTAATTGAAACTACAACATCGGTTAGTGGTGTTCAGGTTAATTTGGTTCATACCAACTACTACGCGCCATTTACCGGTATCTACGTACCTCAAAACATACAGGTCAAAAATGGAACAAATCCTATTGAAACAAGGCAAAACTTTAATCAGTATGATAATCAGGGGAATCTTTTGGAACAACAAAAGCCAGGCGATGTTAAAGAAACTTATCTGTGGGGATACCAAGGGCAATATATTGTGGCAAAAGTATTAGGGAGTGACTTTAGTACAGTGCAGTCACAGATATCACAACCTATATTAGATAATGCTGCTACTGCTACGGACGCCAATATACGTACAGAGCTTAATAAAATAAGAACTGCCCTGGCGGGTCAGGCTATGGTGACAACTTATACTTACAATGCACTTGTCGGCAATAGCAGCATTACAGATCCAGCCGGCAAAGTAATACATTATGAATATGATATATTCAGCCGGTTAAAAAGCCTCCATAACAATGACGCGTCCGGTAATGTCAGAGTCTCATACTGTTATAATTATGCAGGGCAGGCAGTGCCTTGTACAGCACTAGCTCCAACTGGCAGTATCGCGGCATCCACATTAGCATTAATTTCAGAAGAACCTCCGCTTCCGGTAACTTTAACTGAATTTAATGCTGTCAAGTACGAACAATCTGCATTGCTCAGCTGGAAAACGACAATGGAAACAAACAGTGACAGGTTTGAAATTGAAAGGAGTATAAATGGTAAACAGTGGTTGAAACTTGGTTCAGTCCCATCACAAGGCGAAAACAACGGTACTCAGAGATACTCATTTACAGATAGCCTACCAGTGATTGGGGCGCAATCCCACGGAGAAAATCTCTACCGGATAAAAATGATTGATTCAGATGGCACTTTTGCATATAGCCGTATCCAAAGCTTAATTTTTGGAACTGATTCTAAGGTGTCGATTTATCCAAACCCAATTACAATCGGGGAAAATATTAATCTATTAATTGATGATATTTCAACGGTTCTGAATATCAAGATATATGATAGTACAGGAACACTTGTCCACCAGTCAAGCCCGCAAAGAAAGATCGCAGCGAACAAGATTTCCGCAGGGTTATACATGATTCAAATCACGTATATGGATGGAAGTATATCAACACACCGGGTGGTTAAACAATAATCTATTCACCATTTTCTTTATCAAAATGAAACATATCCCATCCTATATATTGGTCTTAGTTTCCTTGTTGCAATCGGTATATGGGCAGCAGACTAATAGCCAGAATTATATTATTTCACGGATTTATAAACAAGCAGGAACCAATGCCAACCAAGTAGATAAGGTGAATATCCAGGTACAGTACATGGATGGACTTGGCCGTATTATCCAAACTTTGGGCGTAAAACAAAGCCCAACGGGGTCTGATATTATACAATCTGTCGAGTATGACGCCCTCGGAAGGCAAGCAAAGCAATATTTGCCTTATGTAGCATCCGCAAACGGAGCCTTTCAGGATGCCGCGACAGCTGCTCCTATCTGGTACACTACAAACTCCGCTCTTTTAAAAGCAGACGATCTAACCAGGCCATTTAGTGAAACTTTCTACGAATCAACACCGCTTGGTCGTCTCACCGGTCAAAAGGCTCCCGGCGGCAAGAGTGCTAATTCTTCACTTGAATATAAAGTGAATACCACAAATGAAAACATAAAACGTTATGACTTTTCCAGTTCCTTAACTTCAAACGGAAGTTATGGGCCAGGACAACTCACTGTTTTGCAAAATACGGATGAATATGGAAAAGTGGTACGGCAATACACAGACATGCTGGGCCAAATGATTTGTAAGCAGGTTGTTGTTTCACCTTCGCAGACACTCTCAACCTACTATGTCTACGATGACAACGGATGGCTACGTGTTGTTCTTCAGCCTAAGTACCAGATTGATGCCAATCTTACCAACTACGCGTTTCAGTATGATTATGATTCCAGGGGAAGGGTTATTGTTAAAAAAATTCCTGGTTCAGGTATAACGGAAATTGTATATGATAAATATGACCGTCCTGTAATGTCCCGCGATGCAAATCAAACAGCACGTGGATTCTGGGGATTTACAAAATATGATGCATTGAACCGCCCCGTTATAACGGGTGAAATTCAATTAAGCAGCGATAGAGTTACGCTCGCGGGATCAGTAGACACTGGCACTGAGCATCACGAAATCAGAAACAATGCCGCGACTGAGGGATATACGTTAAACAAAACCGCTCCAACAAACGCTACACTTGATAATTTACGTACAATTACCTTCTATGATGATTATGCCTTTTCAAAAGGTTCCAGTATGAGCTATAATACAGCATCGGGTTATGGAACAACTCCTGTTACCTCGCCAAAGACGTATTCGACTGGCGGACGTTCGAGAGTTCTGCTAAGCAGCGGAAGTATGGGAGATTGGTTAACAAACGTGGTTTATTATGACTCGGAGTATCGCACTATTCAAAGTGTCCGTGAATTATATGATCTCGGGTCAAATGCGGTAGAGAGGATTTCAATGAAATATCTTTATGATTTGGCCGGAGTTGTAGCGGAACAAAAAACAGAACAGATTTTATCGGCTTCGGTTACAAATACACATCTTGCAACTTATACTTACGATCACGCAGATCGACTTTTAGAAGTAAAGGAAAAAGTTACCAATGGATTAAATTCGACTTCAAAAGAAGCATTTACAATTGCGCAGCGCTATAATACACTTGGCCAGATTCAAAGCAAATGGTTCCATTCAACCGATAATACTAAATATCGACATCGCACCGATTATACCAACAACATTCGTGGCTGGGTAACTGATGGGAAGACTGTTTATAAAACTCTTGCAAATTCTCCTGACAAGTCAATATTTGCATTTGGCATGGAATATAAAAAAGATGATGGAAATTATACGAATGGAAGTATAAGTAAGGTTCAATGGCAAAGTAAAGATGAAAGTGACTTCACCGCAGGTTTAACTTTTGAATATGACGGAGCAAGTCGATTATCAGGTTCCACAGGAATAAGTTATGCGAATGTTCCATACCCAAATAAAGAAAGTAACATCTTATACGATGAAAATGGGAATATTACAAACTTAACCAGATCCGGAGCATCAGTCGATAACCTTACTTACCAATATACCGGTACAGGAAATAAGCTTTTTTCAATTTCAGATAACTCAGGGAATGACACTGGGGTAAAAAACGGCACGTATAGTTATACTTATGACGCAAACGGGAATATGCTCACCGACGGAAATAGAGGTGCTGTCATTACTTATAATTACCTAAACCTACCTAGAACAGTTGTGATCAATGGTAAAACACTGGCTTATGACTATGATGCTTCCGGAGACAAACATAAATATGTAGGAGCAGCCATGACTCTGAAATACGCCAACCAGTTTGAATACAAAAGGGTAAATGCTGTTGATAGTCTGTACCGGGTAGGATTAAATGATGCGCAGGCAGTTTATAGAAATGGAAGTTTGAAATTTGAATATTACGTAAAAGATCATCTTGGTAATGTTCGTGTAGTATTTGACGAAACGGGAAAAATAATTCAGAAATCCGATTTTTACCCGTTTGGTTTAGAAATCAATAAAGATAATCCTGTTACAAGCCAAGCCTCAAGAAATACAACAAACCGTTATCTATATAATGAGAAGGAGTTACAGGATGGAACAGGTTTTCTTGACTATGGAGCCCGGATGTATATGCCAGAAATCGGAAGATGGACTGCTGTAGATCCACTAGCAGAAATTTCAAGAAGATTTTCCCCCTATGTTTACGGTTTTGATAATCCGGTTAGGTTTATTGATCCTGACGGTATGGCAGCAAAGGATCCGCAAAAATCCTGGGTTCAGATTATTCTTGATTATCTGGGATTTTTTAAAAGTCCTGAGTCTACCGAGGAAGCCGCAACTTATACCAAGAGACAAGAAAATTTCAATTCAATTACTAACTCCCTTGTAAAAAATGGAGAAGACCTAAAAAGAAAAGCCGGATATATTCCATTCTTTGGAGCTATCACTGATATAGCCCAGGGTCACGTTGAAAAAGATAATACTCAGGTAGTAATTGGAATGGCTTCACTAATTTTGGATTCGTTCCCAGGAGCGGGCAAAACAACAGGAAAAATAGCTTTGGGCCTAGATAAGGATTTATTTAAATTTGCTGAATCCAAAGGATTTCAAACGTATAGAGATTTTTCCTCTGGGTTTCAAAAGGATAAAATTTTGTCTGCTATACAAAATGGCAGCAATGAGCTTCATTTTAACTTAACAGGTTTTTCACATTATCGATATAGCAAGTTTGACCCCACCGGTCACGTAACGTTTAATAACATTACGAACTGGGAATTGCACACCATCTATAATACACCAGGTGCATTAGAAAGAACTAAGTTTTACAAATTCATAAACGGAAGTTATCAAGAAATACCAAAACCTTTTTGACATATGAAAGAACTATTAAATAGAGATTTTAGGATTTGGGCATATACAGTCAGTCATAGTTTTCTGATAATACGAAGTCCAATGATATATAAAGATGTCGATGGGCACGAATCTGCTCCTTATAATATCGATATTGAATTTTCAGCGGTCGAATATTTAGATATTCCAAAGTCGTTGTCAGGGATTTCGATAAATGAAATAAAAGACCGCATACCCAAAAAGTTTTCCAAGTATACTTCTAGCAGTGGATTAAAAATCTATGAGATTAAATCAAACGCGAAAATATATTATATTCTTGCCGGTGGTTATAGAATTGGCAAAAACGAATGGGAACTTGAAGATCGCATCTCAAATATGGAATTAGAGTATGACGAGATTTTAGCATCTTCGATATGAACCTCCCATTGGTAAGGTAAAATAATCCTAATCACCAATTGGATACCTGTGCTAAGTCTTTTTTAGAGTTTAAGAACCGCCGGATAAACCCGGCGCTTCTTAGTTCGAATTTGTGATTAAACTTCCTAGGGTATGAAAATTATCCTCAATGCATTGTTTTCGGCGCGCTTAATGGTGTTTCTAAATTCCTCAAACATATTGCAGTGGAAGACTATAAAATGGAAATAGAGCCTCATTGAATTAGGCGTGCTGCATTCATTGAACGAAATACAATTTTTCTTAAACAGCTCAACAATTGAAAAAATATAGGAATTATCTACTTGCATTAATTTTATCTTTCACGTTTTTTAATTGCCAAAAGAATAACCCGGATATAAATTTAAAAGTAGTCTTACAGGTTGAAGTTCAAAATTTGCAGTTAAACATTTATTCTGGCTCGATTGATTTTCTTTCTTTTGATTTAGTTGATTCCAAAGACAAAAAAGTGTACAGTATAGGAATGAACAAAGCCGCATCATTTTCTGATTATAATGCTACCGCTTATATAGACAGTAGCAGTTTAATTCTTTCAGAAACCAAAATTCGAACACCCGGATCTCAGCCCGATTTCATTTCGGTTGGACCAATTCAATCAACAAAAAATCAAATCTATATTGATTACGAAGCCGATTCGGAAGACAATACCTATAAGACAACAAAAGTCATTGCAGAAATAACTGAAAAAACCGTCCTAACAGTTTTAGATACTCAGGATAACATTAAGCACTACCGTTTATCCAATGGTTTACAACAGTATTTGGTGCCTAATTTACTTAAAGCAATAAACAAAAATTTAGGAGTCAACGGTTCTGTACAGGGAAGCCAGGCTGGTAAATATTTTGTATATGATATTGAGGAACGAAAATAAATAGCTACCACTTTTATAACATTATATTATGAAGAAAATTTATTTGATTTTCCCGGCATTGGCCATGTTTTTTATCACTTGCCAGTCACCGGAAAAAGTTGATTCACTAAACAATTCAAAACAAGTAGATGCCGTCAAAAGCGAAACAATTTTAAACGTAGCCAGAAATTTCAATGCATTTACATCGGTAGCATCTGACAAGGATGGTGCTAGAAATGCCCGAATTGGAGATAAAGAAAAAACAATTAGGGATATAACTCCATTTAAAGATGATCAAGGCAATGCATTGTACTACGTTATTAATTACAAAGAAGGAGGATTTGTAATTGTTTCGGCGGAAAAAAAGACACTCCCTATATTAGCATTTTCCGATAACAATGAATTTCCAATTGGTAAAGAGCTTCCAAATGGAATTAAAGAAACGATAAGCAGTTACAGTGAATCCATAAAAAAAGCACGATTTGACAATGCCGCTGCTGATTCCAGGATTGTAAAAGAATGGGAAAGATTAAGTAATACTAATGCCATTAACAAATGGGTCGAAACAGCACGAAAATCGGCTGGTGCCAAAACATCCAGTGAACCGGTTGATCCCCCATGTGAGGATTCTCAAATATATGTAGGGCCATTTACGGCCCCATGGGGACAAGGAGCTAACTGGAATTCCCAGATGCCTTTAGAGTCAACCTTCGGGTGTACAGGTTTACCAAATGGACGCGCACGTACCGGATGTGTTGCAACCGCGATGGCAGAAATAATGAATTATCACCATTTTCCTAATTCCTATAATTGGTCAGCAATGGGAGCAACACAGTCGGAAACTGCTCGTTTGATGAGAGATGCAGCCAACAGCGTCACTACGAGTTATCAATGTACAGCAACACTAACAGCTAGCAGTACTAATGTTGCTCCTGGTCTAATCAATGGCTTTGGTTACTCATCTGCCAATTATGCTTCTTACAATGTAAATACTATCCAAAATGAAATATTAAATTTCGCACGGCCAGTGCTTCTTATGGGGACACGAGTAAATTTTGGGGCACATGCTTGGGTTTGCGATGGTTTTTACCAATACCTTCCCTGTGGTTCAATGTTTACCCCAATGCTATATATGAATTGGGGCTTTGAAGGCTACTTTAACGGATTTTATTCAATTTCTACTGGATTTGATCCTTGGGGCGAATCGATATATTTCACTAATTTATTAATGGTATCATCTATTAGACCTTAACCGATAAATATTATGAAAAATATACTCCTTTACGCAGTAGTTCTGGCTATTTGGATTGTAAGCTGTACAGACAAAAATGAGGACGAGATGAATATTCAACAGTTAGGTGGTTATTTTTCGGGAAGTCTTAATATAATGATTAAAGATAAGAATGGGATTGATATGCTTAATGTTAGCAATCCAAATTCTCTAAAAAAATTCAAGATTTATTATTTGTTGAATGGAAAGAAAGAGCTTTACAGCAAGTCTCTGATGTATGCTCCAAGTGGCTATGTTATAGAAAAATTTGCGGCTGACAGCAATTATCATATGCAAATATTCATTAATAGCCCTACCCCAGAAAGCACCACGAATGACAACTGGACTACCTACCTTGAATTTGAAGACGGAAGTACAGATACAATCCAAGCCTCATTTGATATTAAGCCAGGTTATATCGCTGTTCAAAAAGCATCATACAATGGTAAATTAGCTTGGGAAACTTCTGAAAAAAACGGAGTTATAAATTCATTTGAACTGACAAAGCAATGATTAGTAAAAATTGGACTAAAAACAAGCTTACCAATCCTATGCCTCAAATTTTTTTCATAAAAAATAAGTTCTAAATCATTTCAAATCTTCTATTTGAGACAATATTTTGGTCTAAAAAGACCACCGTGGCTGTTGCACAACTATTATTAAAGCTTGCCTTTTACAGATTTGCTAGCATTTCTAAAAACTGTTCAAGGCTTTGACCAAAACCGACAAAGTCGCTGTCATCGGCAATAAATGGCAATAGTCCGAACTGGTATGGAGAGCTACGGGTGTCGATAATGAACATTTCGAGACCCCCATTTGATCCGATGAAGACTGCCCATGGATATAATTCCGCGCAATAATCTAGCGTCATTTGATAGATTGCTTGGAGGGGTGCAAAAATGGCATATGAGTTTCCGATAAACCCTTCAAATCCATTGACATTGCGCAAGAAAGTGGAGAAATCAGACGGAAGACGTATCCCCAACTCTGCTTCGAGTTGAGCAATATCTTGTAATGATGCGGGCTCATTTTCGATTTTTGGGGAGTATTTTTCAAGAAAAGAATCCATTAATTATGTGTGTTACTAGATGACAAATAATTTCCCTATAAGGCTGAAATTTTGTAACTTCAGGAATGCAAGGAAGGAAAAATTACTCGGAAAAACTCTTTGTCTTATACTGATATAGCTTGACAGCTTTCAACTTTCAGAACGCGTTTCTAAGGGGAACTTCTATCGAAGACTTGGCGAAACGCTGGATTTACAGTTTTTATACAAAGACACTCGCGAGCTATATGGCAAAACGGGTAACCCGTCCATCGACCCAGTTGTCTTCTTTAAATTGATGCTGACAGGGTATCTTGAAAATATCACTTCGGACCGTCGGTTAATTGAGCATTGCTCAATGCGCATGGATATTCTTTACTTTTTAGGATATGATATCGATGAACAATTGCCATGGCACTCTACTGTAAGCCGAACAAGGCAATTATACCCGACCGAGATTTTTGACACGCTTTTGTATGTGCCCCTTTTTTCAGACAGTTTTTAGGTTGTCATTTCGGACTTTTGAGGTCCTCCCTGGTTTTCAGACGGTTGAAAGTAGGGTTTCGGGTGTTTCGTGATGTAAATTAACAAATTCTTTTGGAGTTAAATCGTTAAGCGTACTGTGCGGTCTGAAATGGTTATATTCCCACCGAAAGTCTTCGATTTTTCTTCTGACGTCGTCCAAAGATAAGAACCAATTAACCGAAAGGCATTCATCCCTGAACTTTCCATTAAATGATTCAACATATGGGTTGTCCGTTGGTTTTCCTGGTCTTGAGAAGTCGAGCGTTACGCCATTCGAATACGCCCATAAGTCCATTTCCTTCGAAATAAATTCACTACCGTTATCGCATTGAATTCGCTGTGGAAAACACCCTTCAACCAGGCAGATTCGGCTTAATTCCTTAACAACATCAATCCCTTTTAAAGATTTTCCAGCCAGCAAACCGTGGCAAATTTTACTGCAGTTATCGACTACAGTTAAGACCCGGAATCTTTCTCCATTGAAAAGCGCATCCTGAACAAAATCCATGCTCCAGACCTTGTTAATGGCTTGAGTGTCCAGACGTTCAAGACGGTGGTCCGCACTACGGCTTCTGCGTGGCCTTTTTGTCCTTAAATTAAGCCCAGAAGCTTTGTAGATACGGTATACTCGTTTATGATTGTCGCTGAAACCTTCTCTTTTCAACAGCACAAAAATCCTGCGAAATCCGTATCTAACCCTGGTATTTGCGATTTCTTTCATTCGCATTGTTAGTAATGTGTCGTCGCGGCGATGGTGCTTATAGTAATACATCGCCCGAACCAACTTCACACAGCGGCAAGCCCTCTGGATCGAAACACGATAGTTGGACACAAGCCAATTGGCCATTTCCTTCTTATACGGCGGCTTCACAATTTTTTTTTAATAACGTCCTGAAGCATCTG
>NZ_FNXY01000001.1 GCF_900108855.1 Dyadobacter koreensis | reverse complement strand
GCTCTTTCCAGTAGAAAAAAGTCAGGCGGTCTCATTGTTTAACTTCATCAACCTGCTCTACGAGAAAACCTGTTTTATTATTACAACCAATAAAATGGCAACGGAATGGGCCAAAATGCTGGATGACGAAGTGCTTGCAACGGCTTTACTGGACCGATTGCTTTACAGATGCGACGTGATCAGTATGAGTGGAAAAAGTTACCGAATGAAAAACAGAAAGACTTTTTTTGAACCCCAAAATTAACCCATGTATATTTGCCAAAGTGGTGCATTCCTGTTGCCAATTTTGGTGCACTCCTAATTTCCATTTTTGGTGCATTGTTAGTTACCGCTTACAAACGGACGCAAGCGCGTTGATGGCAGAAGTCCATAACGACGCCCAACGTCAGCCGTTGATATTGGATGGAGACGCAGCGACCGCCTGGCTGATTCCGGATTTGACACAGACGGAAATGACGGATCTTATGAAATATAAATATCCAGACGAAAAGCTAACAACTTACCGCGTGATGGATGGGATTTACAGTGCAAAGGTTGAAACAAACAAGCCGGGAGCGATTATGCCATATGAGCGGCCGAAGCCGGATCTTTTGACTTTGTTTGATTTGGAGTGATTATAGCCTTGAAGTATACCGATAATAGTCTAGAAGAAATTTTGTAACAGTGATGGTTCTTAATTCATCTATTTCTCGGTTTTTTTGGATCAGAAAGGGGGTTGGAAGGAGCGACTCGTGTAAGGTTATTTACTCTTAAACTATCAATACTATTATTGATAGAATTCAGCCTAGATACTAAACCATCCATTTGCCTGTGCTCGACCACGATTGTTTTTGGTACTGACTTTTTTGATTCGATATGATTGTTATAGTTAACTAATAACGATAACAGCAGTGCACTCGTAGAGATATACAAAGCAATTGTGGAATTGCGTGCAGATCTTGATGAATTTCTAGCGGATATTGAAGAATTAGAGGCAGATGTAGTTGCGCGGTCAATTTGCTGAGCAAACCTCTGTTCGTCTCTGGCAATAAATCCTTCATTACAAAATCTCCTAAACTCATCAGAAATGATAATTTCCTTGGTAGCATATTCTATGATTTTTGTCATTAATGTTGTATCATACATAGGACTAGATGAATGCTCAACCTGTGCTACCCAAGGTCCAAAAACGACATTTCGCTGTGCGGGTATTATATGAAATAAAGATATGTAAGCCTCTTTTTCAAGTAGTATAAGAAGATTAATTGCAACAACTAAGGTTCGAATAACAGAATCATTTTCCCGAATATTAACCTGAAGGACTCCATTGACAAATCCACCAAGCCTTTTTATAATAACACTATTTTCTTCGCTGTTGATTACTATCGAGACATCTCCAACAAACTCAGTAACAACTGTGGTCAAATTTAAAAAACTGTTTGGATCTTCAATTTTTGCTGCATCTAACGCAAGGATTCTTCTACAAAAGTCTTTTTCAAGTTCATTTAAACTTCGCATATATTTAATTGGGAGGAATAGATTTAATTGATATTTGTCAGTTGATTGTCAATTTAAAAATCTAATAGTAACGGCTTTAAAGTATTGAAACTCTCATCAGTCCAAAGTCCTCGTTTCTTCCTATCAATTGCGCTTTCCGCGGTAAAGAGCCTATTGTAGCCGTTGCGATACTTCGAAAGTAATGGGCGTTCAGATTCGATTTCTTGGAAACGAGCTAAAATATCATCTACAGGGCCGATTTCAACACCTATCCATTTTCGTTCTTTTAATTCTGCTACAACGTATGTGCTGCCGCTCCCACCGAAGGGATCAAAAACGACATCACCTGGTTGGCTTGCCATTTCAAGAATTCTGTCAATTAACTTAATGGATAGCTCATTAGCGCCTTTTCGTTTCTTGTATTTAGTATGGCGTACTGGCGGAATGTCGTACCAAACATCCGTCATACTAATACCTTTGGGGTTCATTTTGTCTTTGTATCCGCCATAATCTTTGAGGTCGCCTTTACATTTCGGGCAAATCTCCATAGGTAAGCGGTCCGAATTGAAATAATTAGGCTTTTTCCCTTTGCAGTAGTAAAGTAAAGAATAATGTGACGGATATAACCTTCCTTGAATTGGAAGGCTGTATTTTATATCTGCGGTAATCCAATGTCTAAAAGTAAGCCGCTGATTTAGATAATCTGATAAATAGGTATTCCACTTGGGAATATTCCATAAGAAGAAACTGCCACCTGGCTTCAAAACCCGGATACATTCGTCGATCCATTTTTCAGACCATGCAAGGTATTCTTTCTCAATAAGATTGTCGTTCATATTTGAAGGATACTGCTTATTAAGGTTAAAAGGCGGATCCGCAAAAATTAAGTCGACAGAATTATCCGGCATGCTTTGTAAAACTGTGTTACAGTCCGCTTGAAAAAGTGACCCATAACTTGTAACTAATTGAGGTTTAAGTTCGGTTTTTTCTTGTAAACCTGGTTTATTGTCAACTTTAAGTAGGTCTCCGATTTTTATTGCATTAATTGCGAGTTCCTCCATCAATTCAGTGGAAATGATTCCCATAGACAGCATTAAGACCGATTTGCTAATTCCTGAAATTTTGGCAATAGATTCGATTTCTGATATTGATGGCAGTATGTTGTTATCGTTGTAATATTTTAAAAGATGGAAGCTAATCCCAGTTTGTTCAGCAAAGCTAAGTGCTTGACTTCTATTGGTAATTCGTAAGGTTTCAAATAATTGGATTGCCATAATATTGTTAATATGGTACTAGAATGCACAAATATATAAATTATTGCAGACTATTGTCTGTTGATATCTGATTTGAATACCTATATCCTTGCCCAATTATTTCAGACATGGATATTGACATTGCTTTTGCTTCCCTACTTCGGACACTAAGAGAAAAAAACGGCCTTTCCCAAGAAAAGCTTGCTGAAAAGTGCGACCTCCATAGAACTTACATATCATTACTTGAACGCGGTAAACGCCAACCTTCATTAAATGTCCTTTATAAACTGGCGATAGGGCTAGACATTTCATTATCAAATATGATGTCTGAGTTGGAAACTAAACTCTCAGATAAAAATGAAAATAGTTAAAGAAAATTTCTTTATTAGTAAAGGAAGCTTTTCCGAATCCGAAAAGTTTCAGGAAATTTTAAAAGATATCAGAGATGGTATTGCATTAGTCAATAATCCGTTTTCCAGTCAGAATTTTAAGATTAATCCTGTGAGAAGGGGAAATGGAGTAAAGCCCATAAAAAATAATTTGATTGTCCATTTAGGGCAGAGAGACTGGCTACACGAACAACGAATTAAGATTGTCAACGGTATGGCTCCCGGACCGATTGATTCCGTTATTAAGACTGAATTTGGTCATTTCGCGCTTGAATGGGAGACTGGTAATATATCATCGTCTCACCGCGCTTTAAACAAAATGGCAGTGGGAATGATAGAGAAGAATATCATTGGCGGTATCCTCATTTTACCTACCAAAGACTTATCTCAGTATTTGACCGATCGGGTAGGGAATTATGAAGAATTAGAATCGTACTTCGTGATGTACAACAACCTAAATTTAACTGAAGGTATTCTCGGGGTGATATCTGTTACCTATGATGAGATAGATGCAGACGTACCGCTTATTCCGAAGGGGCAAGATGGGAATAGTAAGAAGGAAATTATTATCTAAAACAAAAAAAAAATGGGGGCGCAGCCCCCATTTCCTAAAACGCTACTGCCATTCTGCGAACCTGAATGTGCAATTGCTCGCAAACCTGTAACTTTCCAGGCAGCTTGTTATATTCTTCATCTCTTACCTGTTGCAGATCCAGATTGTATTGAATCCATCTAACTTCTTCTGCAAGGTACTCTTCAAGTCTGATCAATTTCAAGTAAGTTTCCATGTGTGCTACTGTTTCACCTGCTGGCACCGCACCGGCATTAGGCCCGGCCGTACGTGTTAGGTCTGATACATGCAAGGGGCAGCCGGGAAAAAATACTACCCGTTTTTCAGGGTGGAGATTTTTTTTTCGGACGGGCTTTTTTGCCCGCCCTTGCATGTTTCAGACCGGGCGTAACTTTGCTAATTCCGGTGTGGATGCTGTGCGATGGCGAACGCCGCGGCTAAAAGGTGTTTCCCTGTCGACCAACCTGGCGGGCAAGTGGCTGGCAGCTTTTTTTTCGCTGCCAGACGCCTAGGCCGACAGGATTTCGAAGCCAGATGTTCAGTAGCGACCAAGGAAAAGGTAATCTCTTTTGGACGTCGAGATGCTGTGAATTTTCAGTCGAGCTACAAATTAATTGGCTTTTAAGCCAGCGTAAAAGAGATGAATCTGAGCAAAAAAAAGGAGGCCGAAGCCCCCAAAGATTAATACCTACCAGGATATAACGTTCTCCTAACTACAAAATGTAGTTCCTCCAATAATTTTCCTAATTCAACTACCTTCCTTTCATTATTGTCACTCACTTCAATATCCTTTAAAGTAAACGTATTCCAAAATCCAACCTCTAATCCCAACATTTCCTCTAACTCTTTCAAATTCTGATACAAAATTTCATTTTCCATTTCTATAAATATTTAACCCTGCTAATACCACATAGCATTGCACCCCGCTTCACGTGTTAGGGATGATTGGTGCAACGTACCCTTGCATCTTTCGTTCGAGCGTATATTTCGTAATACTTGTGCGGTGTGACTGCCGTAAAGGTGCTAACTCGCATAGCCTTTCAAGTTCTTACCAAACCCGACCGGGCCAGGCGTTTGGCGGTTTTTTTGTGGCCGACATAACGCCTGGCACGGCGGGAGTTCAACGCCAGAAGTTCAGTAGCGACCAAGGAAAAGGTAATTTTCTTTGGACTGTCCATTATCCAAGATTCGGATCGGGTCAAACTACTTTCCGTCGCCATATTAAATAAAAAGAGGCCGAAGCCTCTTTTTTAAGGAAGATATAAAAGTTCAAAGATCTCTTCACGTAATTGCTTACGGTGATCTCGGATACTGTGCAACCTATTCCATTCTCCATCAGTCATCCTAATATTTCTCATATCAGCTTCAAACCTTTTGATTTGTTTCTTCACTTTCTTATCGAATTTGACGATTCTCTTACTTGCCTTGTTCATATTATAAGAATTTAAACCTGCCAGCTTCGTACCGGCATTACGCGGTTTGCACGTGATAAGGCTGATTCCTGCAAGGGTCTGCATTAAAAAATACTACCCGATTTTCCGGGTGGAGATTTTTTAAGGACAGACTTTTTAGTCTGCCCTTGCAAGTTTCAGGCTGAGCGTAACTTTCGTATTGCCGATATGAATGCCTGCCATCGATCGGTGTGGATTTGGAGAATATAATTACTGCTCAGCTGATGATTATTAATTCTATCTTTGACACCTACTCAATAAAACCTCTATCATGAAAGCATTTCTTTTCTTCTTCGTAGTCACTATTTTTCCTTTCGTTTCAAATGCTCAGAAGCCTCCAAAGAATGCAAAACAAATCATTTTGACCGTCGACAGTACGAAGTCACAGGAAACAACAGTCAAAGAGTTCGTATCATATCTAAATGACCGGTCTTACGAAATTGACAACTATAATAAGGATTTGGGTCTGGTTACTACCAAAGGAAAAGAAGTCAAATTCTGGCAACTCCGGTTGAGTGTTTTTATTGAAAACAATAAAATAAAAATAACTGGAACTGCTTTTACGAGTATGCTTGGTATTGAGAGTTATTGGCCGGTAGAAAACAAGGGTTCGTTGGGAAGTGTTTTTGTTCATACATGGAGAGAAACCAATGAAACGGCATTAAATTTTCCTCATTCGATGATCGAATACCGATAACACTAAAATTCATTTTACAAAAAAAGAATTGAAGTTGAGTCTTTTTATTTTTTTTCTGTCAATTGAAAGAAGTCGGGAGTTTTAACTCCCGACCTGGACTATGGACTGATTATGATTTGACCGTTAATTACAGCAATATTAACTTCCTGCCCGATTTGAAAACCGGTTGATTCCAGCCTGATCCCGGACAATGGCAAGGATGGAACGAACCGGATACCTCGTATCCGGCGTTCAGCTTTTTCCTGAACTTTGCGATTCATATCAGTAGGGGATTACCAGGTCTGAAACCTGATCATGAATTTTACGAAGCACAGCGTACTTCGTTTTTAGAAGAACTTTTGCAGCTGGTGACTTGGCGGAGTTCAGCTCTTTCTGCACTTTCGAGGTGTTGGATGATAACTCTGTTGGAGCGCATACAGTTTGTCAAGCGTGTCCATACTATTAAAGTTAACCTTCTGGAACCGTACCAGAATTGCGCGGTAGTGACGTGTTAGGTTTGGATTCGTGCAAGGGTCTGCGTTAAAAAAACTACCGTTCACGGTGGATATTTTTCAAACGACGGCTTTTTTAGCCGCCCTTGCATTTTCCAAACCGAGCGTAACTTTCGTTATTCTGTTATGGTAATTTTCGCAGTATAAGACGGTGTGTCATTGTCAACCAAATCTTTTGAGGTGAAGAGCTGCTGTTTGAAAGGAGTATTAGTAGGCCTGTCAACTTGCTGCAAATGAGTATGATTATATCTGCATTAGACAAAAAAGAAGCCAGAGGACAAACTCCGAACCTTTATAAAACACCCTCATTTGTGGCGATCTATCGCCAAACTTAAAGGTAGACAAACGTTTTAACATTCGGTCGAGTTTCAAAAACAAAAAAGACCAAAGCAAGACTCTGATCTTTTTTAAATTTAAACACATACTGACAATCCGAAGACGCCAGAGATGTATTTTAGACGCATAATAGCAATTTGGTCACAAGGATTGAAATTTGTTTGTCGATTGTCTGGCAGGATGGATCAATAATAACAACTTGGATGTTCTTCTGCCGCTGGATAGGACTGCCGCTGGATAGGCGCCCGGGCCATTTGCCGCAGAAGGGGGTGCGGGGTGCGGCAAATGGCCACAGGGGGCGCACAGAAATTTGAAAGGGGCGGGCCATACATTAGAACCCCGCAATGAAAGCACATGGCCCGCCCCGCCGACTGAACGAAGGCTGCTCCCGCGCCCCTTCGGGAACCGTTACGCAAAAGGCATGACAGCCATTTTTATGGCTGGCGTGAGCTTTTGCACGGCCGGGAGCAGACAAGGAAAGGAGACGTATAAACTCGTTTTGTGCGGCTGGATTGCGCGGTGGGAAAAGAGCGGGTTTGACCAGGGCGTGCTGAAACCTTTTTCAGCACTCATCTGCATTTTTATGCAGATTACGCGCGAAACGAGAGAACGGATAAAATATGAACAACCTTACGCCTGTGGCCGAAGTGCGTTAGGAAGAGCATTTAGCCGGGTCTGTTTTGCTTTTCGCAAATCTGGACAGGCTGAATGCTGTGCGGCTGGGGGCAAAATAATTACATGAGGATAGCTAGAACATATCTCGATTCTCGTAAGTGGCACTTAGTGCACTAATTACAACATCTGCATTATCCTTTACAAAATCAATTTGTTTTCTTGTCAATGGTCGACCATGTATTGCATAATTACATGTAGCAAGTACTTTTGGCAGTACTGTTTTTACGTCATTATTGATTAATCCAGATCGAGAAAGTTGTGAAATCTGTTCCAATAGAGACATTCGCTGGTTGTTAGCGATATCTGGGAAAAAATAGGCAAACAATCTATTAACAATCCTTTCAATTTTATATCTTACAACAAATAAGTCAATGTTATCATCCGTCGGTATATCTGAATCGACACCTTCTTTCTCAACTTCGACTAATTCAGGATTGCTTTTAATGATTTCAATTTCTTGCTTCAACTCAGATAATTTATTTTCTGATGGTGGTGGCCCGAAGCTGTGAAAAGTTGCGTTTAAGGTTTGATTTTGACTATTTCTAATATCGCTTTTAATGTCGCCAAACTGAATCCTAATTGACTCTTTTAGCTCATCAATTTCTTGTTTAAGCTTTATCCCTAAGAATTCCATTTCAGCAAATATTGGTACTAGCATCATTGCAACAAACAATCCTAAAAGAAATGAATCATTAGTAGTTGCATTACCAGAGGTAATGTCACCAAGTCTATATCCCAAAATAGAGGCGGTAGACAATAGTAGTAATATCCACCACCATAACTTGAAGTTGTCAGAGAATTTCATTTAAAATAACGGCGTGGCAATTAATTGATATCAGTTTATTGCCATTTTATATAGAAGATTGAAGTCAGTTGGGTGGAGATGAAATTTCAATAATTTCAGCACGATTATAATTATTTTGAAGAAAATCAATGTCTCTATCCAAATCCAGCCCTGATAATAATTTAGTGCTGTTTGCCAAAACATTTCCACATTTATCTTTTATAACAAAACTTGTAGTCATGCCAGATTGGTATTTATGAAAATTTGACTTATCAGCCATAATTAAGCTAAGGGATCTTAAATTATCATAACACTCTTCCTTGGTTTTATAAAATCCTCCGTTCAGTATAATCCTTCCTCCATTATCTGAAACGTTAAATGTATAGCCATCTACTGCAAAAGAAATAACGTGAATTTTACATCCATTAGATTTTTTGGAAATATCATCCTTGAATGCTTCAACTTCATTTTCATTTAATTGAATTGTTTCTATTTTGGCAGTTGCTGCATAAATAATATCCATTAGTTGGCTATGTAAAGCCATTCCGGATTTCAAATCTGAATTCGTAAATAAATTATTGTGTGCCACTTTGTTTCTGATTTCTTCCAAGGTTTTCCATTTGTTTTCAAAGCCCTTGGCTTTAAATGTATCTTTAAAGAATTTAGTGTAATTGCTCTCCAACCCTTTTTTTAAGTCTATTAACGCTTCCACTGTCTCCTCCAATTTTAATATCTGGGCTATTAAATTGGTTTTGTCGTATAGAGTAGTAAAGTCTGAGTAAACCATTTTCCCTAAATCGCCGAAATCAATTAAATAAATCTTGTTATCGATGAATTTTACAAAGGCTTTCTCATTGTCAGTTCTACTATCAGCTTTCGTGGCTGTTCTGGAATTGACGGTTAAATTCCACCAACTGGTGCCTATTTTACTAACAAAAAATTTTATTAGATATTTTCTCAATGAGGATTCGACTTCATTAATTAGTGGATATAATTGAGATGCTATCTGTTTTGATATAGTATCTTTGAGAACATAGGAATTATCTTTTTTAATGCCTAGTTTACTTAAATTTTCTAACACAATCAATCGTGCCTTTTCCAAGTATTTTGATTCTCCGGAAAAGGATAGCTGAAATATGCTTGTATTCGAATTATTTGTTTGATTGTCGATTTGCTCTATACTTACCGATGAGTTATTCATGTCCTCAATTTTATTCTTATTTAATTTGGGAGATTCCCAA
This sequence comes from Dyadobacter koreensis, assembly GCF_900108855.1. Classification (GTDB taxonomy): domain Bacteria; phylum Bacteroidota; class Bacteroidia; order Cytophagales; family Spirosomataceae; genus Dyadobacter; species Dyadobacter koreensis. The sequence continues at coordinate 1,132,577 of NZ_FNXY01000001.1, read as the reverse complement.
ATTTCATCTATTGAAATTAAATAAGAGGTAAAATCAAATGCAGTTTTTAACTTATACTCATCATTATAATCTACACAAAGAATTTCAAACACTTCCATAACTTTAACTTTAAATAAAGAATTTAGCCATATTGGATGTTTTATTTGAAATTATCAAACTAAACTCGCGCTTTGTACCCACAAAGTTATTTAACGTATCAAAACTCCGCCACCAACCCCTTCCTCCCTCGATACTCAAAAACCACCTCCCGCAATTTTTATTAGCAATGACCTGCAATTTGTATTTCCCATTTTGGATTGTGAGCAATGTCTAAGAATTCACCACTTCGGCGAATATACAGAGGTTAATCTTGTGGTTAAAAAAAGTGTTGCCCTTCTTCTATTGATAACTTTCCCGATCAAATTTCTTAAGTGGCATCTGTAAAGCAAGCGGTTTAGTGAAACTGTTTCAAACACTTCGTCGTCCAGAATCTTGCCCGATTCCGTTTTCATTTTAATGGCTGTAACAATAAAACATGTCTTGTTTAAGAGCCGATTCATAAAGTAACATAGTGAGAACGTCTGACTTTTCTCCACCGGAAAGAACATGATATCATCAATAAAATATTGTTAGAATTTATATGTCTATTATAATCTGGATATTCCTCTCCCTACTGTTTCTTCATCATTATCGTGAAGTTTTTCATGGATGCGGAACCAGTAACAATTGAAAACCACAGCGAGTTGCCATAATTTCGATGGAATGAGTACCAAAAGGCAGGAATTTCTACTTATTTTAAGGCGCAGAAAATAGATGTTTAAAAAAAGCAAATACACATTTGAATCAATCTGGTCGACCAAATAATGGTTAAAAGGTCTACCAAAGTTTTACCAAATCTGACGAAGAACCACTTTAATAGGACTATCTATATTCAGTTTGTTCAATTCATCGATTCAAGCAAAATTTTGACACATATAAATCTAGAATCGAATTAGCTTCCAGCTATCCTGATCATGAACTAATTCTTAATATTACCTTTAAAATGAATTACTTTTGCCCTAAAATAAAGGGGAATCAAAAAAGTCTTTTAAACTGATGTCAATAGATTTACAGAATTTGTTAATACTGTAAATTGAAGCTCCTCTTCCAGATTCTAATCGGTGTAGTGCTTGTTTATCTTTCTCCAGATTTTCGATTGCAAAATGATTTTGCTTCTTACCAGAGGACTTTCTGAGCTCTTTGATCCTTTTGGCAATAGCGTTTTTAACTAATAAGTCTTTTTCATCCAGTTTTGCACTCATGTGTGCAATCAAAAGAAATTTTGAAAATAAAAAGTAAACCATTTGGCTGACTTTTTGTTTTTTCATATATTTGTTTATAATTTGATATTTCTTAAAAAATAGAATCAACTGTGTAGCATTCCAATTAGAAAACAGGTAATTTTTGGAACGGGGCCAAGTTAAATCGATCGCGGCCTAGGCGTGAGCTCGGCTAGTCGTTCCAGGGTTCTACCAGTACCTCTAATGAAACAAGTTGAGTCTCACGTCCTTTAAGGTTTTGCCGCATCCTTTCGAGACTCAATTGATTTTATTGCCTTTTGTTTCACGCTGCTTTTTTTTAGCACAAACCAAATTGCGCGTATGATGTCTATTCTTGCCCTGGTGATCTGTCCGCCTGATTGAAAATCTGATTTTCCTGATTGTTTTGCTGTATCCGATTATTTCGGTGTTCAGGCTCTTCGTTTCTTTTAGGTTTAGCCCAGTTTAGACTCGAACCGGAAATCTATTGTTTTCACTTCCTATTCTATTTGTTGCAATGAACGCACGTTTTTGCTCCCTGGGCAGACTATTGCCTGACTTGTTTTACTTTACGATTTTATTTATCCTGCTCTGGTGCTGGAAACCGGCAGTCGGCCAGTCTGCCGCTACCGTTCCAATCATCGGACAGAAGGTGCCAGACGTGGATCTGGGCCAGGTGCTCCGCTTTAAGGACGGCAAGGCCAAGCTATCAGACTTTCAAGGAAAGCTGTTAATCCTGGACTTCTGGGCGACCTGGTGCAAGCCCTGCGTCATGATGATTCCGCGGATGGACTCGCTTGAAAAGCAGTTTGAGGGGAAGGTGCAGTTTCTGCCCGTAAGCTATCAGACCGCGGAGCAGATTGCTGTTTTTCGCCAGAAACTCGCCAGACGAAACGGCATGCGTATACAGGGCCCGGAAGTGGTGGGTGATACCCTTCTAAAATTGTTGTTTCCGCATAGCGGCGTTCCGCATTACGTGTGGATTGACCAGGAAGGGGTGCTCAGGGCCGTTACGGGACTGGAAGAGATTACAGCGGCGAAAATACAGCAGGTTTTAAGCAGCTTATCTGCTTTTCTGCCTGAGAAAAAAGATGAGCCCCGACTGTCCTATGACCCGCATACCACGCCGCTTTTTGAATTTATCGGCCAACAGAAGTTACCCGCCTTCGGAGAGGTAAATTACCATGCGCTTCTGACAGGCTACATCCCGGGAATGCAGTCCAGGACCTCTTTTCTTAAACCCAGAGTGAAGGGCCAGAACTGGCGGCTTACCTACTGTAATGAGAATCTCCGCTCGATGTACGGCTACGCGTACGGCAGGGCCAGACGCTTTTTTTCGGATAACTCCATCTCGATTGAAGTGCGCGACAGCAGCCAGTTTTTTCATATGGGAAAAACGGCACGGGAGTGGATGCCGCAGCATAGCTACTGCTATGAACTGGTCGTTCCGGCGCAGCTGGCCGACAGTGGATTTGCCATGGTGCAAAAAGATCTCAGGCGCCTGTTTCCCCAGTATGAAGCAAGGGTCGAAAAAAGAAAAATGAAGGTGCTCGCGCTGGTCAGAACATCTGCTTCTGATAAAATCAAAAGCAGGTCTGAGCAAAGAAAAGTGTCCTATGACGGGTTTTCTTATCAGGCTCAGCGCACCACGATGGAAAATTTTTTGGTGGGCCTGAACGGGATCTATATGAACAGCTCGCCGATGCCGATCGCTGATCACACAGGGTATCAGGGAGAAATTGATTTAGCGCTGGATGTGAAATTCTCTGATCTGGAAGATGTCAACCGCGGCCTTTCTCGCTACGATCTCAGGCTGATTGAAACCGTGGACAGCGTGGAAATTTTGGTGATCAAAGACCGTGTTCGGATGGATACCTCCGCAGAAAATTAACCTTCACTTCTATTATTCCAACATGAGAACATACGTTACTTTTTTTCTTGCCTTCTATTTGCTACCGGGCTTTTTTCTTTCAGCGAGTGGCCAGTTTATCGCCAGGGGCATGGTTGTCTCCGCCTCCGACTCGCTTGCACTGCCCGGGGCAGTGGTGAAGGTCAAAGGCGGCAGTCAGGGCGTTACCACGGATGAAAAAGGCCGGTTTCAGATCGCGCTTGTGGATTCTTCCGCCAGGCTTCAGATCTCTTACATCGGGTTTCGTACCTTGGAAATCAGCGTTCGTTTTCCTTTGCAGACAGACTTGACCGCCGCACTTTCACCGGATGCCAACCAGCTTGGGGAAGTGGTGGTCTCCACGGGCTATCAGACTGTTCCCCGCGAGCGGGCCACAGGCTCATTTTCCAGTGTCAGCCATGCGCTTTTTAACCGCAGGGTCAGTACCGATGTGATCAGCAGGCTTAATGATCTTGTGCCGGGCCTGATCACCAACCGGGGAACCGGTTCAGCCCGGGGACTTTTGATCCGCGGGCAAAGCACGATCAATTCATCTGCGCGGCCGCTGATTGTCATCGATAATTTTCCCTATGAGGGGGATCTAAGTACGCTGAACCCCAATGATGTGGAAAGCGTTACGGTTTTAAAGGACGCTGCTGCGGCCTCGATCTGGGGGGCAAGGGCCGGAAACGGTGTCATTGTCATTACCACCAAAAAGGGGGCAATCGATGCAGCGCCGAAAATCAGCTTTAATACCAATTTTACGGCCGGACAAATGCCTGATCTTTTCTATCAGTCTCAGACCAGTGCCGCAGATTTCATTGAAAACGAGCGGCTGCGCTTTGAAGCGGGAAGCTACAGCAATGCTGAAAAAAATATCCGGCAGTACCCTTTCACGCCGGCCGTTGAGACGCTGATCGCTGCCCGCGATAAGACGATCACACCGCAGCAGGCCCAGCAGCAGCTGGATGCTTTTAAACAGATCGATGTCAGAAACGATTATCAGAAATATTTGTATCAGCCCAGCCTGAATCAGCAGTATTCGCTGGGAATTCAAGGGAGCGGTAGCAAAAACCGGTATTTTCTCTCCGGCGGCTATGACCGCAGCCGCGCCAGCGAGGTGGGTAACCATTACGAGCGTTTTTCGTTTAATGCCAGTAACACCTATGCGGTGAGCAGGCGTCTGGACCTGACTGCGGGAATCTACTTCATACAGAGCACCAGCACCCAAAACAGTCAGGGGCTGCCCACCTATACCAACGCGCTGACCGGCTACACAGGAACGGCCATGTACCCGTATGCAAGACTGGCGGACGGCAGCGGCAATCCTTTGGATCTGATCCGGCAGAACCGCCTTTCCTTCGTGCAGAAGGCGGCAGGAATTGGGCTGCTCGACTGGAGCTATAATCCGATCAGGGAAATCAGTCTTGCTGATAATAAGGTAAAACTCACGGATTACCGCATGAATCTGACGGCAGACTATAGAATCTCAAAGGCACTACGGGCCAATATTCTCTACCAGTACGCGCGCGGCATCAGTGAGGGCAGAAACTATTATAGCGCTGCCACCTTTACAGCGCGTAACCTGGTAAACTCTTTCAGCTCGATCGGCGCGGGCGGAACCCTGGTCCGTCCCATTCCGGCAGGAGGGATCCTGGACCAGGCGACAAGCGCATATCAATCCCATAACCTTCGCAGCCAGCTGGATTACAGCCAGAGCTGGGGCCGGCATGAGGTGTCGGCCATCGCAGGCGCAGAACTTCGCGACCTGGCAAGAAATGGCAGTACCTACCGGGTATACGGCTATGATAATGCGTACGCCACGGGCAAGGCGGTCGACTACGTGACCTTTTTTCCAAATTTTGTTAACCCCTCCAATAGCAGCAGAATTCCGTATCTGGATACAAAAACAGGGGAGTCGGACCGCTACCTTTCTTACTACGCCAATGCGGCCTACACCTTCCAAAAACGCTATGTATTTTCAGCCAGTGCCCGGCTAGACCAGAGTAATCTTTTCGGGGTGAAAACCAATGACAAAGGGGTCCCGCTTTTCTCCTCGGGCCTGGCCTGGAACCTGAGCCAGGAACCTTTCTACCACGCAGCATGGCTTCCCTATCTGAAACTGCGGGCCACCTACGGTTCGAGTGGCAACAGCAACAAAAATGTTTCGGCTTTCACCACTGCCGCCTTCGGCGCGCAGGGTGATGCTGCTACCGGGGCAACGTATGCCACCATCCAGAATCCTCCCAATCCCAGCCTTCGGTGGGAGCGGATTCAGACATTTAATGCCGGCGTTGACTTTGACACCCGGAACCGGGTTTTTAGTGGCAGTCTGGAATACTATCATAAAAAAGGGATTGACCTGATCGGCGTCAGGCCCTATCCGGGCTCATCGGGTATTAAGACCTTCACAGGAAATTATGCTGCTACGAAAGGACAGGGGATTGACCTTTCCGTTCAGGCGCGGATTTTTGACAAGGAGTTTAAATGGTACAGTATGCTGCTAATGAGCCAGGTTACCGATAAGGTCACAAAGTACGATGAAACCACGCTGGCTGTTTTTTACCTGGGAAACGGGGATGGGGCCGGGACCTATCCTTTGGAAGGAAAGCCGCTGTATGCCCTGTACAGTCTGCGCTGGGCAGGGCTGGATCCTTTGAGTGGCGATCCTTTGGGTTATGTGGACGGGGAAGTCAGCAAAGACTATGCGGCCATACTTTCCGCCGATCCTTCGCAGATGATCTATCATGGCCCGGCGCGGCCGAAAGTGTTCGGCGCTTTTCGCCAGACCGTGAGCTGGAAGGCGCTATCGCTTTCTGTCAACATGACCTACCGGCTGGGCTATTTCTACCGCGCACGATCTGTTTCCTACTCGGACCTTGCCGATGGACTGACCGTGCATGGCGATTACGGGCTCCGTTGGCAGCAACCAGGCGACGAGCAGCGGACCCAGGTTCCATCCCAGCCGGCATTCCCGGACAGTAACCGCGATAATTTCTACCTGCTTTCGCAGGGTCTGGTTAAAAAAGCGGATCATGTCCGGCTTCAGGATGTAAATCTAAGTTATAACTGGTCCAAAAAGACGGGCTCAGCCTTCCCTTTTTCAACCGCGCAGCTTTATGTCTATGCCGACAACCTCGGAATTTTATGGAAAGCCTCCAAGGGAAAGCTTGATCCGGATTACGCGCAGGCGCTTTACGCTTTGCCGCGCACGCTGAGCATAGGTTTGAAACTTGATTTTTAATATTAAATGTTACGATATGAAATGCTTTATCTTTCTAGTACTTGCGGTGCTGCTCTGCAGCTGTCAGGAGCAGTTTCTGGACAAAAAACCGCAGCAGTCACTTCTGGTACCGCGTACGGTCAGTGACTATCAGGCGCTGCTGGACAATGCTAACAGTCTGATGAACGTGGCTCCTTTTTTACCACTGGCCGCTGACGGCGATTTCCGGGTAAGCGAAACGGGATGGAACAACCTGGCGCAGCCCGTACGCAGTACTTACCTTTGGAGTGATGAGATTGCCGGACAACTCAGCGACTGGGATATTCCCTATAAACAGGTTTTTACCTGTAACGTCGTGCTTGAAGGGCTTGAAAGCCTCAGCGAAGAAAACCAGAGTCCGGCTTACCGAAATCTGAAAGGAAGCGCCTTGTTTTTTAGGGCGCTGGCTTTTTACAACCTTGCCCAGCAGTTTGCTGCACCGTACGATCGGGCCCGCGCCACGGCGCTGGCCGGCATCCCGCTTCCGCTGTCCTCAGATATCAACCTTCTGATGCCCAGGGCTTCGCTTGAAACGACCTATGCGCAGATCATTGCTGATCTTGAGGCCGCACGGCCTCTGCTGGATCAGACGCCGCAGCTGCTGACGCGTCCGAGCCAGGTGGCCGTCTGTGCGCTTCTGGCCAGAATTTATCTTTCCATGCAGGACTACAGCAGCGCCTTAGGGCAGGCATCCCTGGCTTTGGCTGAAAAAAAGACCCTGCTGGACTATAATACCCTTAAAGCGGGTTCGAGTCTGCCCTTTCCGGTGACGCTCAATGTGCCGAATCCCGAGGTGATCTTTTACCTGCGCGCCAATAATACGTTTCTTGCCAATCAGGCTGTTTTTGCTGATTCGGCTTTGATCGGACGCTACGATGATCTGGATCTGAGAAAGCATTTATTTTTTACCGGTCAGCTTCAGTTTAAAGGCTCCTATACCGGCACGATCTATCCCTTCCAGGGGCTGAGCACTGATGAGCTTTACCTGATCCGCGCGGAATGTCTGGCCCGCTCCGGCCAGCTGGCTGCAGCCGTGCAGCTGCTTGATGAGCTTCTGCAGACCCGCTGGGTGAAAGGAGCCTTTGTCCCGCATGCAGCCGGATCCCAGCAGCAGGTCCTCAACCTGATTCTTTCCGAGCGAAGAAAGCAGCTCGTCGGCCGGGGGCTCCGGTGGAGTGATCTGAGGCGGTTAAATCAGGATCCGCAGTTTGCGCAGACCTTAAAAAGAACATTTTCCTCCCAGGTCTACATGCTGAAACCCGGCGACAAAAGGTATCTGTTCCGAATCCCGCTCGATGAGATTGCAACGCATGACATTGCGCAAAACCCGTAAATCAATTTTATCTTTTTTAGCCCGGCACCTGAAAAAAGCCCGCCGGATTTCCGGCGGGCCTACCCTTAACAACGATTTGACGCGGCTGTGATGCTCTTACAAAGAAGCTCTTCCCCGTACAGGCTCAGAGATATTACCCTCTTCATCCTGAAAGGCCGAACAAAGCTTGGTATTATCACTGTCACAGCTGACGGTAGCACCGGCCGGAATTGGCGTCCAGGTCGGGCTGGCTGCATTGGGTGTGGAATTGTAGACATTGGACGCAACCATGCCTGAATGGTTTGCCATGGCCAGTCCGCCACTCAGCAGCAATGCTGCCACAAACAAAAAATCAACTTTTAGCTTTTTCATAACCTTTAAATTGAAATGTTAAAAATGAAAAAAACGAAGTTTGCTTACTCGGTTTGCAGGTTTTCAGCGGGGTCCTCAGGCCCATTCCCTGGCATAGACAGGGCAGCCGTCCGGGCTGTGCCTGCTACGTCTTCTGGTATTGGTCAAAGGGGCATAGGGTCTTGCTTTGATCGAAGCAGCCGAACGCCCCAAATTGAGAGCAGAAGAAAAAAGAGATTAAATACCAAATGGGACTGTATTCCCATATTCTTAAGTACACCTCCGCAGCTGCAGGGCACCCTTTCGAATACGTTCAGCACGGCAAGGCCCATGTACAGGGTGAATACCGACAAGAGCACCGCGGATACCAAAAGCCCGTAACGTTGGAACCTGGGCCAGATCAGCATGAGCACCGTGCCAAGCTCGGATACCGGAATCAGCCAAAGCAGTACAGGTACCGACCAGCCAGGGACTGCCTGGTTTTTTAGCTCGCTTTCAAAAACGGCCAGATTCGAAAGTTTAGCCGTGGCCGTGTAAAAAAATAAGAACACAAGCGCCAGGCATATCAGCCTAAGAATTTTGGTTTTCATCTCGCTTAGAATTTATCATGTACTTCGGCCGCGCAGCTGCCGCTTAAACCCTTTTGCCCCAGGGCCGCTGGGAGATAAAACTAGACTGAAAATAGCTTAGGTAACTTCCTGTATCGTAAGTGGATATCGTTTTATTTTTTGTATGGAGCTTTATTTTTCAGGGTAATTGCGGGTTTTTTTAATGAAAATTTCTTCTGATTTCGCTCATTCTGCCCGGGGAAATTTCAAGGTAGCTGGCAATATCTTTCAGCATCAGGCGTGCCGCTGGAAATACCTGCTGGAACTGCACATATCCCTGCGCGGTGGGAAGCGAGCATAGAAAAGATTTGAGCTCACCCTGGTTTCGGTCCTTAAGAATAATCTTGCTTGCAATCTTCGGGGCCTCGCTGAATGTATGATACAGGAAAAGAAGGCTGCTATCCGAAAGGGTACTCACCTGACTGTCTTCCAGTAGCATGATGCGGTCGGCCGCGGTACTGTGCGTTGGTCCACTGGCCAGCAGCATTACCTGACCCTGTTTCCAAAAACGGGTCACATGTTCTTTTCCTTCCTGATCCTGATAGTACCCTTTGGCAAGGCCGCTTTCCAGAAACCAGATCATAGGCGTCTTTCCGCTTTGTTTGAGAAGATCGCCCTTTCTAAAATTTTTTAGCGTCAACGCCTGATCTAGTGCCGCTGTAAAGGCGGGGCTCATGGGGTATAGCGATGCGAAATGTTTAGTGAGTTCGAGACTTTTCATCGTTGGATTTGTTTTTGATGTCAGTATTCTTTGATCCAGGTGATCACCGATTCAAGCACTTTGATAACAGTCAGTTTGTCTTTTTCTTCAAATGCGTAGGATTTTGAGCGCATGCTATCCCAGGATAGATCCGCTTTACGGGGCGTGGAAAGAAAAGGCGCGATGCTTTGAAAAACCGCATTCATCGAGCGGGCCTTAATGATCCGAAGCGAGTCCAAAGCTCGCAAAATCAGTCCGATCTGATCTACCGATAGCAGCACCAGCACCTTCAATGCGCCTGGTTCCGCGGCTGTTCGTAAAGCGCTCAGATCACCGGGCGGATCAGCACTCCAGCCGGACTGCTCTTTGAGAAAGCCTATTTCCTGGGTAAACCAGTTGGAAATAACCTTTTTTAGATCCGAATCAAACGGACTGAGTCTGACGCCGTGCCTTCGGTGCATCTGATTGAACCGCTTGTATTGCAGCATCAGTAGGTGAATCTTATCCCGGGCAGGCTCAACTGCCTGGACACGCCGGGACAGATGATCAATATAATAATCCATAAACGGCCGGCTGTTAAAGTTCAGATAGACCAAAAGTTCAACCAGTGCATAATCCAGGTCGGCTGCCGGATTCAGGGAAAGTAGCTGATTAAGCCCCAGCAGCAGCTCCCGCTGGTAGGAAACGGTTCGAAAACTTTTGTTTTTTAGCATGGGCCCGCCCGGCTCCGCACTTAGTGCTTCGAGCAGGACGCCGATCAGAACAGGGTCCGCCTTTCTTTGGTCCAATTCTTTTTTTACCAGGCTGATACCCCTTTGGTACTCTTTTTCGAACTGGGCCAGGTAGGCATCCGGTGCCCGGTCATCAAGGTCCAGATACGCTGCAAAGCTGCTTTCGATAAAGATCAGAAGATCATAAACGCAGACCGCCGTCCGTTGCAGCGCACCTATGGTCAGCACATTCAATGGATGGATCCTGGTTACTCTGCGGGCCGTCTGTTCAAGAAGAACCAAAAGACTTCCGTGTTGCTGTCTGATCAGATGCTGGATTTTGCGTCTGCTGGAAAGCGTAAAGGTCTGGTGGTTCAAATAGGCGATATAGTCCTGTTTTTTCTGATGGAGCTGGTTTGTTATGTTTTCATACTGCGCCTGAGAAATCGTACTTACTTCGGATTCAGAAGAATCCAGTGCAATGGTTATAATGAAATCCAGCCATTCCAGGGTATTTTGCTTTTCTATCATGAGAACGTCGAGTTTAAAACTAAAAATTTTCAATTCTAAACAGAAGGGTGTTATCGTCGTCAGGGTGCTGGTACGGATCCGCGGCAGGGCCGCAGTGATCATCGGGCGTAATAAAGTGGAAAAGCAGCCCTATGCGGAGCTGCTTTTTGAAGCCGGGAAATTATTTGAATTTACCTCCGCGTAATCAGCGTACAAATCATTCCGCTGGTCGTAATCGGGTCTGGCTGTGATTTTTCAGATTTCTTCTGCCAGATCTGGCTTCCAAAATGATTCAGTGGCACCTCTTTGAAAACGGGTTTTTGCTGCTTTTTCATAATCGTCTGTGGGTTTGTGAAAAAATAAGACAAGCTGCAAATCAAGGGTTCGTTCAAAAGGTGTAAAAATTTTTGTGACCACTAGGGGTTAAAGTGGTTTGAAAGGTGCTACGTCTGTTTTGTATCGCCTTCTTACCCGCGAGCCTGGGTGCGAATGGTTAAAAGACCGTCCGGTGTGACAGCTTGGGGACCAGACGCTGGGATCAGGATATGTGTGCGTTCGATTTTGTGCCAGACATGACCGGGGTGCTGGCATTTTGATGACCACAGTTGCTTTATCTTAATTGTGATGCACCAAAAGCCTGATTTACAGGCATAATTTTTAGCCGGAAGATATGAATCTGAGCGCAACCTGAATTAATAAACAGAAGATTTGCTGGATGCAACAGGAGCAATTTTAGCCGGTAGATGGCCTGGAATCATCAGAGCCGTTTGTGGCGGCTTTTTTAATCGGGAATCCGGTAGGCGCTGGTAAAAACTGTGGGCAGTAAAATTTTGCCTTCCATTGCGAGCTGGCGCGTATTATCGCCCTTCAAGAAGAAGTAGTGCAAAGCCAGTAGCCTACGGGGAGTAGTGCAGGACCCGCTATAAGGGGAATCACAAGCATGCCAACTCTTATGCTATGGAAAGGTTCGCTTGCAGAAGGGGGCAGACCGAAGAAGCCTCCCAAACCTGCCGCCGGCGGGTTTGAAACGCTGATGGTGATTTAGCGTTTTGTGATCAGAGAATAGCCAGGGCTTTCACGGCGCAAAGGCTTCAAAGACCGAAGAATAAACCCAGAAAAGAATGGTGCGGCTCATTTTGATAACCGTCTGTCTATTATTTGGTTACCCAGTGGTGGTGCTGGGTAACCGATATGCTTTGAATTTAGGATGTGGCTGGCGGCATATTCGCTTTTAGGTAGCGGGCAGGGTAAGGATTTTACTGACTATTTTCGGAAGCCTGGGTAAAGGGTAGCGTCAGCAAAACATGAAACTCATCATCGGTTTGTGTTGCTATCAATTCAAAAGTGCTCAAAAAACTCAGCTGCAGACGTTTTTTTATGTTGGAAAGACCAATGCCGATCCTGTTTTGACTGCTTGGTTTGTGGAAAATTTTGGGTTTGCTGTTTCTGATGCTTAACTCGAGCCTATCACGCCAGATAATGAGCGAGATGTTAATCCAGCAGTCTTCAAACGTAGGATAGACCCCGTGTTTAAAAGCGTTCTCGACCAGTGTGAAAAGAATCAGTACAGGTACAAGCTTATCAGTAGGGATGGGGTGATTTTCCCTGACAGTGACTTTGAGACGGTCCTCAAAGCGGCGGGCTTCCAGACTCAGAAAGTGCCTTATTGCCGCCCATTCCCTGTGCAGTGCAATCATTTCATTGCCTGTCTCATACAATGTAAAGTGCAGTACTTCGGTAAGACTGACCAGATATGTGGCCGCCTTTTCGCTGACGGGCAGCAGTTCTGCCAGAACCGAATTAAGGGTATTTAAAATAAAGTGCGGGGCTGGCTGCGCCCGAAGGATGGCCAGGTCATTTTTTAATTTACCGGCAAGAAGATCCCTTTTTTCGATCTGTTGCCTTGCTCCGTAACCTGTCATCTTCAGTCCCAACGGAAGAAAAAGAAGCTGTGTTTCGGTAATGTCATAAATTAGCAGCATCCACCAGTCATCCAGGCGATTTGAGCTGACAGGTGCGAGGTAAAGGCTTCCAATATCATTGAAGGATTTGGAAAGCGTGCTTAGGCCAAAGCCTTTATCAAGCGTAAAGAAAACGGCTACGTTGGCGGCGTGCATCAAAAGCACCATCAGAATACCGGTCAGAATCATCAGGCTAACTCCGTAATACTTTTCTGTAAGACGGCTAAAAGCGCCTGCCGCCAGATAGTAAACCGGAATAAAACGCAGATAATACAGCCCGTAGGAGACCACCCAGCTCGTTTCAAAATGAATTTTTTCTTTTGATCCTGCAAAGTACAGCAGATGAAAGATCATAAACAGCAGCCAGAACAGGGCATGGTATTTCATGCGCTGCCGAAGCGTCTGCGGCTGCAGCATATAACGCAGCGGAAAATGTTGTGCATGTCTATCCATAAAGTGGGCCTAGTTTTTTTAATACTTCACTTCTCAAATACCTTGATATTTTCGCCTTGTGTTTGCCTTTGTGCATCAGGATCTCATTGCCGTTCAGCCGTTCTACCAGCTCACCGTTTACTATATACGACTTATGCGTTTTGATAAAAAAATCGGGCAGCTTCTCCAGAAGCAGTCCCAGTGAAGTGCGGACCAGGTGCCTTTTCCCTTTGATAAACATAGAGACATAATTGCCGCTTCCTGTGATCATCGACAGGTGTTTGTATTCAACCGGAAGAATAACCTTATCGACGCGAATCCACATCCTTTTTTCTTCGAAAGTAGGAATATGCCTGGGGTGGGGAAGGATCTGGTCAGGAGCGCCGTTTGCTTTAAGGAGCTGAAAAGGGTGTAAAGGGTCCAGTGGTAAATCATCAGGTTCCTGCAGGTCAGCTGAAGCGGCCTTAGCGGCCCGCAGCTGGCGGACTTTGTGAACCGCTTTAAGAAACCTCTCAAACGAGATGGGCTTTAAAAGAAAATCCACTACATTATGATCAAAACCATCAATTGCAAAACGCGCGTGCGCGGTGGTCATAATGACCGATGCGCGGATGCTGCCGACAATATTAAGCAGCTCCAGTCCAGTGATGTAAGGCATATCGACGTCCAGAAAAATAATATCGGGCTCGCGCGTGGAGATTGCTTCCAGTGCTTTGACTGCGTTCATGCAGCTTTCGGAAAATTCAAGTCCGGGGACTTTTCCAATGTAAAACTTAATGGTTTTGTGCGCCGCACTTTCATCATCAACGATCAGGCAGCGGAGCGGCCTGGAAATTTGCTGTTTCATCCGTTTCAGAATTTAAATACAAGAAAAGAATCCTGCTGGGCTACTTCTGAGATACGTTTCGTGAAGGAGGTGAGATAAATTTAAATAGAAAATCAGTTACAATTTACAACCTGAGGGAATATTTTTTTTGAATTTTTGTTTTTCATTACGGAGGTATAATACTTCTTAAGATAGTGATAAATAACAAATTCCTGTTGCCGCTGCCGGGTGAAAAACCAGCGGTTTAAAAACAGGTGGATTAGATCCGTGCAGAGTGGTAGTTGCATGGGGGCGCCGATCAGTGCGGGGCTTTTTGTAAGCCGCCCGATTCGGATGCTTCGCTTTTGAAAAAAGACGGCTAGTTTACTGATTTCAACCGGTTGGTCCAAGCCCAAAATCGTTTCGATCCGCTGTCTCTGGGCTCGGTAGTTTTCATCCATAACCCTTCGCAGCGTTCCATCACCGTCGAGTTCGGCTGCAAACTGCTGATGCATTTTCTCAACCAGAATCCTTTTTTCGTTCAGATCCAGGTCAAAATCACTCAGAAGCTTATCCGTAGCCCAAAGGGCCGCCTGCCAGCGCCGGTCAGGATCCTGTCCGACAGCGTCCAGTGCACTGAAAACGGCCTGGCTGTCGCAGTGAAAAACCGACTCGATTTTTTCATAGAGCTTCGAGGGGTAGCGCTCCAGTTCTCTTTGATAGGTATCGGTCTGCATGTTTCGGACCATCCCGCTTTCTAACAGCGGTTCCACAGCCTTTTGAAGCTGCCCGAGTACCAGGGCCCAGAAGTGTTTTTTCTCGCTGTAAAAACGTAGCCGTAAATGCGGCTCAGGATCGTTATATCGTATAAAAAACCATTTTTGGATGATTTTTTGCTTTTGCAGCGATGCCATCAGCGGTGCAAGCGCCTGGGTGATCAAAAGATCCGACAGGCTTTCCGCGCAGTATAATTTTACATACAGCCAGCGGCTGCCCGTACAGAAGCGTCGCGCTACGCCGCCGGTCGGCACCTGGTGTAGTTCGGCCTGCACTGCGGGCCTGGCGTGGGTAAAGTAAGGGATCACCACCTCGTTTGAAAAGTGCTGCCCGCCTTGTTTCAAAATGCCCTGACCAGGCCTATCAAGCGATTCACTGATGCGGACATGTCCATTCTTTTTAAGCAGCTGACTGAGCAGCGAAAGGGCCTGCTCACTTTTACTGTCGATCAGAAGCGTTTGGTCCTGCTGACCTACTGTAAAATACCGGGGCGTGTTCAGTTTTTTCTCAACCGTTTTCCACCAGTCGGTTTTGCTTTGCAGCGGGCTGGGCTCCTCGGCATCGGTCAGAAGCCAGCTGGCCTTGCTTAAAATGAGCTGATTATACTGCACGCGTGGAAGATAAGCCGCATCCGAGTAGCCTGCCCAGTCCCAGAAGACTGACGCGGTGTGCTGACTGGCCAAATCACAAAGAAAACGGTAGACCGGAAGTCCGCTGCTGAAATTGTGCGCACTGCTAAGGGCCGGGATGATTCTTTTTTGCAAATTCCGGCTTGTCAGTATAAGGTTTTTGCCGTCCTGGCAGCTTAGCCAAAGATCATCGGTGCGGATCGTTTTACCGGCCGAATTGCCCGCTCCTGCCAGATAGCTGATTTGGTAGGAGCCCAGATCCGGCCGTTGAACGATGTTGGCCGCCTTACCCGCCGGCAGATGGGCGATCTGAGCCAGGATGAGATCACCGGCATTCGCCTTCTCATGTTCCATAATCCGTTCAACGTGCCGGGTGAGCCCAGGATCACCCGGGCAGAAGCGGGTCAAAAGACTACTGGCCGAAGGGCCCGCGAGCGCTTTGAGCTCAAAAAGAAAATCACCCGCATCAAGCGCACGCTGGCAGCAGGCATGAAAGCTTCCCAGCACATAAAAGCTTGAGGGCAGCGCCGCTGAAGGATTCTGATGTTTTTTTAGCAGCTCGTCTGTCAGAAGAACGGTGTGAACCCTGTTGTCAACAGCGCGCTGGTAGAGCGCGCCTGCAAGATCGTTGATGTTAGCTTCCGGTGTTTTTAC
This sequence comes from Dyadobacter koreensis, assembly GCF_900108855.1. GTDB lineage: Bacteria > Bacteroidota > Bacteroidia > Cytophagales > Spirosomataceae > Dyadobacter > Dyadobacter koreensis. The sequence goes on along the minus strand of NZ_FNXY01000001.1, from coordinate 1,116,701 downwards.
CGGGGGCGCATTGTCCCTAAGGCCGCCAAGCAGCGGAAGCTTGGGCTGAGTCATCTCACTCAGCGAGCCGTAACCCATGCCGTAATCATAGTCCAGCGCCACAAGAAGTGGCACGGGCTGCTGGCCGTAGCGCATATAAAAACGGCTGGTGAAATTATCAAGATCCTCGCTGCGGCCTGGGCGGCTTAAAAAGGATAGTCCGTCCAGCTGCCGGCCAAGTCTTTGCAGCACCCTGCCACTGATGCGGGCCTTTAAGGTCTGAAACCGGAGCGTGCTGTGTAGGGTGCTTTCCAGCGGATGATCGGCTTTCAGAAAATCCGTCAGGGCTCTGTTGACTTCTGTGGCCTGAGCATTCAGCGCTAGCTGCGTTTGGATTTTTTGCAGGGCGGCTGTTAGGGGCCGGGCATATTTTAAAGTGCCCAGCACCGATTTGAGGTAGGTAAGGTAGTCTTCACCTGATACCTTTGGCATCAGGCTGTCGGTAAACATCTGAGAGCGGATCAGCGCGTCTGCATACGCATCAGCCCGTCTTACCCCAAGGTTTTCACCTTTAAGCAGGTTTTTAATTTGAGCAGGCGAAATTCCTGTGGCTGCCTCTGCAAGAATCTTTTCAAGCAGCGGATCAAAGCGTACCTGCGTTAAAACGAAACCGGATTGCTGCTGCCTTTTCAGATACCGGTAGTTCTGCCCGGCCCGGTACAGCGAGCTATTGGGATAAAACAGCAGCTGGGATCGAAGCCTTGTATTTTCAAGGATTTTCGCCCTGATGGCCAGTTTGGCTGTGCTGTCAAGTTGGCTTCGAAGGGCCCGGGGGCGTTGCCTTGAAAAAAGGATCCGGGTGCTCTGACCGGTCTGTATGGTGAAGTAACCTGCGAAAAGCCCGAAGGGCGTACAGCGGCTTGCCGCCCGGATCAAAAATTTATACAGGCTCATAAGAAGCTTCTGTTTTCCGCTGACTGGTTTGCCCGTTACGAAATCTTTGGCCAGCCCGTAAAGCGTACCGGAGGCTAGCTGCAGTCCTTCTAAAAGCACCGGATCAGAAAAGATTTTGTGTAGTTCAGATTCGAATACAGAAGGGGCGTCCTGGATTCGGGCATGAAAATCTTCAAGGATGTTTTTGGAAAGCAGCGGCCTGCGAAACACGCAGAAGCCGTAGGATTGGGGTTTCATAACAGTTGCTCTTTAAAGGTACAGTCCGATGCTGTAAAGTTTAAAAGGTGTTTTCAGGGCGGTAAATTTTTGTGATCATACGCATCAAACCCGGTACGAAAAAGCGCTAGTGACATGTGAAGTGCGTTCAGGTGGGTATAAAAGGTACTTACGCCTGCTTGGGTGTGACCCCGAAGCAACAGCAAAAGTGCCGTGAAGATAGTTTTCCCCATTTTTTTCGCAGAGAAGTGCAAACCTAAAACGGTTCGGCATAATGCCGGCAGAAGATCGGTATTCCTTTTTTGCTTATTTTCTTTTTCTGCCGGCACCCGTCAAGACTTTTGGTCCGGGACTTCCAGTCCGGGACTTATTCCGTTTTCCCTTTTGGCCCCGGGGTGGGGGACTCTGATCCTTGGCTTTTTTTTCTTGTTTTTTCATTGGGGTCAAGCCCTATGCTTATTCTCTAAGTGCGGGATCATCCGGCTTTTGATTGCAAAAAAGCATTTTGAAAGGCGAAGCATTACGGGTCAACCGCTTTTTAAAAGCTATGGTCATGGCCTTTTTATAGCACTGATCAAGCGGTTGTTTTTCTGGGTCTCCAGTTTATGATCCCTTTTGTTACTGTGTATTATTTGATAGGCTGATTCGCTTTGGGGCTCCTTGGCCGGTGAACAGAGATTCGCGCCCCCTTTGGGGCGAAAGCGGTGTATCCCCGGGATCGGCGGTCGTTAGGTAGGTGTTTTTCACCGGGGATAAGGCATGGTTTCATTCGGGAGAGCATTGCAAAAAGATAAAGCATGCTCTACTAAGCCATGGAAAAAGTGGTATCGAAGTAAAGTACGATCACTAATTCCCCTGCAAGTTAGGCGGCCAAACCGGTGGAAGTGCGGTGAAATTCCGGCATAAACGCGGAAGGCCAGCGCGCGAAAGGCTCTCCTTTATTCCGTTGCTTCTCCTTACTTACCGGCTTAACGCCATACAGGGCACCGTAATTAATTTTTAAACTAAAAAGCGTAGTTATGGAAAGCCTTGTCAAAAAACCGGATTACCTGATTGCTTCTGAAATAGAGCTGATCTACAAAAATAAAGTGAAAGCCAGTGAACGGCCGAAAATAAAAGGGGCGCACCAAGCTTACCGTGTTTTGATCGAAAGCTGGAACCCGGATGAAATTGAGTTTCGTGAAGTATTCAAAATAATGCTCATTAGCCGGGCGAACCGGGTGCTGGGCATTTATGAAGTTGCCAAAGGAGGATTGACAAGTGTAGTCGTCGATGTAAGAATGATCTTTGCCGCAGCCTTGAAAGCGAATGCCTCAGCCCTTATACTGGCCCACAACCATCCTTCAGGACAGCTGGTGGCCAGTCAGGCAGATAAAAATCTGACCGACCAGATCAAAAATGCCGGTGATATTTTAGATGTACCCGTGCTGGACCATCTGATTGTGAGCAGTGAAGGCTACCTTTCCTTTGCCATGGAAGGACTGATTTAAAGTTCGGGCCTTGCTGGCAAGGCACCGGTGAACGCACCGGTGCCTTTTTTATGCCGCTTTTCGCCGAACTGATAAATTGCCTGTACCCTGCAAAACAAGTATCAACGCAGCTTCTAATCCAAAGCTAAAAAGCCGACCGGCCATTCGCTTAAGCACCATCCTTGATAGCGGAATGTTAAGCCACAAAGCTTTGCGTAAAGCGGTGCCAAGTCCAGGATTGCAAAAAGATGGTCTTATCTCGCTGATGTGGCCCTAGCTTAACCCTTTAAGCTTTTCGTTGAGCGCCGAAAGATCAGCCTTGGACAGCGAGTCGGAAACAAGTTTTTCAAGTTCTTTCACTGTCTGCTCGCCAAAATAACCTACCAGGCCTAAGCCCGGATCGTTTTTGCCACTTAACTCATTTTCAACACAGGCTGCCAGAAAAAGCAGTGATTTTCGTGAGACGCGAAGATCTACCTTTATTTGCTCGCTCATGCCCGGTGAACAAAGAAGGGTTTCATATATCAGCGAAATATCAGTTGTTGTTGCCATAAAAAATCGTTTGGATAATTGAAAAATAAACTTTCCAAAACTAAAATCCCGCTTTCAATATCACCCATTTAAAAAATGAAAGGGTAGGAATTGCCGACTATAATAAGCAGCATTTATTATTTTATCAGACTTGCCGGTGATGCCCGCAGAAATGGATTTAATGGAGGGTATTAAAATAACGATTTTATTGTGCTTTCAAAATGGACGAATCTACTCATGTCAAGCGGGGAATCCATCAATTTGAATGGGGCCGGGGAGGCTTTACCTATTTAGAATTTAAAAGGGTCAACGTATTTTAAACTTCTGCTTATAGCTTTGTATCACAAGCCGAAGCTTTTAACAGTAGGCTTGATATAAGGAAGGTGTTTTTTTGAGCGTTAGCAGGTCAATTTTTTTTAATAATTCTGAACTTTCAAAAAAGCTTAAGACCACCTGCTTTACCGTGGTCGGCAAGATGTACCGTTGTATCACCTTTTTTTACGGTCCCCGTAAAATGGTAATCCCCCGGGATCTTGCCTGGCCGGGGCCATGGCCGCCCTTTACTCGGAACTCGCAGGCGGCAGCATAGAAAATGATGTTTTGTTAGACATGTGAAATAGACAGAGGAGATGAAAGAAAAGAGAAGAAACAAGTGGCTGCACGTGAGGCTGAATCAGCAGGAATTTGATAAAATTCAGCAGCAGTTTCATGCGACAACCTGCCGCAAACTGAGCGATTTTACCAGGCGAAAACTGCTCGGCCAGCTGCTGGTAGGAAACTACCGGAACGCTTCACTTGACCAGATCACTGAGGAGCTTGCCCAGTTGAAAGCGGAGCTTTCCGCGGCAGGCAACAACTTTAATCAGGCCGTCAAAAAGCTGCATATGCTCAGTAAAATCAAGGAGTTTGAACACTGGCTGATTGGTTATGAGCTCGACCGCAGAACATTGCTTCGAAGCGTGGAGAAAGCGGCCGGCCTGATCGCTGAGGTGGCAGAAAAATGGTAGCGGTCATCCATGCCGGAAGCTCACTCCGCTCTGCGCTAAAATACAACGAGCGGAAGGTCACAGAAGGGGTGGCAACCCTTCTGGATGCAGGCTATTTTCTTCAGAGCGCTAAGCAGCTCAGCTTTCAAAGCAAGCTTTCCAGGCTCGCCTCTCGCAATGCTTTGAATGGGCGCGTTAAGGTCAATACGCTTCATGTCTCACTTAATTTTTCGCCCGATGAGAAGCTGTCTTCTGACAAACTTAAAGCAATTGCCGGCAGTTACCTGGCTAAAATCGGCTTTCAAAACCAGCCTTATCTTTTGTATGAGCACCATGACAGCGGCCATCCGCATGTGCACCTGGTGACCACCACAATAAGAGCGGACGGTTCAGCGATTAATCTTCATAATATCGGAAGAAATCAGTCTGAAAAAGCCCGGAAGGCGCTGGAAAAAGAGTATGGTCTAATGCCTGCCCAGCGGCAGAACCCTGTCAAAACTGAGCTGAAACCAGTGGATTTGAAAGCAGTACGTTACGGGGAAGCAGAGACCAAAAAAGCAATAGGAATAGTGCTTCAATCCGTAATTCCAAGCTATCATTACAGCTCGCTCGCTGAGCTGAACGCGGTATTAGGACAATACAATGTAACCGCGGAAGCAGGCAGCCAGGATTCGAGAATTTATAAACATCGAGGCCTTGTTTACAGGGTTCTTGACAAGGACGGAGCGAAAACCGGGGTGCCTGTAAAGGCCAGTGCATTCTATTTCAAACCTACTTTAAAGGCGTTGGAAAAAAGATTTGCAGCCGCTGAGCCCGAACGTTGCAGGCAAAAATCGCGCGTGAAAAACGCGGTAGATCTGGCACTTTTAAATCAGACACATTCGCTGGAAAGCCTTGGCAGGGCCCTTGCAAAAAAAGGTGTGCGGCTGGTGGAAAGAAAAAGCGGGAAGGGCCTTGTGTACGGGCTTACCTACATCGACATGCAGACAAAGTGCGTCTACAACGGCAGCTATCTGGGCAAAAATTACAGCGCAAAAGCGGTCCAGGAAAGGTGTCAGCTAAAACCTGAACGGGAAAAAAAGGTGCCGGAATCCGCGCCAAAATCAAAGCAGAAATACCCGCATGAGCCAGTAGTCACAGCGGGCTTTTCAAAGCCAGTAGATCAAGGTTTAACAGACAGTCCAACGGGTAGCACCGCTGATAAAAACCTGTGGGAAGCGCTGATGCTACCGGTTTCAGATCCTGGTTATGTTCCCTGGCAGCTTCGGCGTAAAAGAAAAAAGAAGCGAAAAGCTGCCAGGTAGTGATCACATTTTAAACCTATTTTTATGCAAACCTCAGAAAACCAGCAGGCGCTTTCAAAGATACTGGATATGAGCCGGCTGATCGCGATCACTGTGCTTGCCCTTCATTTTTATTACGGGTGTTACAGCGCATTTGAGTCCTGGAAGCTGGTAAGCCCTTTGGGTAATAAGCTGCTTGATAACCTGGTGCGGACCGGGCTTTTCATTCCGTTTCATAAAGCAAAACTGATTGCACTCTGTTTTCTTGGCATTTCACTGCTGGGTGTAAAAGGGAAAAAAAAGGAAGGGCTAAGGATGAAAACCGGACTGTATTATACCGGCACAGGCCTCTTCCTTTACTTTGCCGGCTACCTTATTTTCGACTGGACATTCAGCGCGGAAGCACTTGCCGCGTGTTATATCATCATTACTTCGCTGGGTTTTACTTTGTTGATCGCAGGCGGAACGCTGATCTCACGCGTGATCACGCTGCGGATAAACAGCCAGGATATTTTCAACGAAGAAAACGAGACTTTCCCGCAAGAGCAAAGGCTTCTAACCAACGAGTACTCGGTAAATCTGTCTGCGCGCTACCAGCTGAAAAACAAGCACCGGGCTAGCTGGATCAATATTATTAATCCGTTCAGGGGCCTTCTTGTTTTGGGGTCGCCCGGCTCAGGAAAGTCTTATTTTGTCATTCGTCACATTATTTCACAGCATATCAGCAAAGGGTTTTCAGCCTTCATTTATGATTTTAAATATGATGATCTTTCACTGATCGCCTATAACTGGTGGCTGAAATCAAGGGCTAATTACCCCGTAGCACCTAAGTTTTATACCATCAACTTCGATGATCTGAGCCGCTCCCACAGGTGTAATCCACTGGAAGCTGCCGCGATGCAGGACATTACCGATGCAGCCGAATCAGCACGCACGATCCTATTGGGACTAAACAGAGAATGGATAAAAAAGCAGGGTGATTTTTTTGTTGAATCGCCTATCAATTTTCTGACTGCGGTGATCTGGTACCTCCGGAAATATCAGAATGGAATTTTCTGCACATTGCCGCATGTAATCGAAATTATGCAGCTGGATTATGATAAGCTTTTTACGCTGCTTCGCACTGAAAAAGAAATCGAGGTGCTGATCAACCCCTTTATAACGGCTTATCTGAATGATGCAATGGAACAGCTGGAAGGGCAGATCGCCTCTGCAAAAATTGCGCTGGCAAGGCTTGCTTCACCTCAGCTTTATTATGTGCTCTCAGGGAATGATTTTACGCTCGATATTAATAATCCGGCTGAGCCCAAGATTCTCTGCGTAGGAAACAACCCGCAGAAAATCCAGATTTACGGGTCGGTTTTATCGCTTTATGTAAACCGTCTGGTCAAGATCGTCAATAAAAAAGGCAAACTTAAAAGCTCACTGATCTTTGATGAATTTCCTACGATCTACCTGAGCGGCATTGATAATCTGATCGCCACGGCGCGCTCCAATAAAGTTGCAATTACCCTTGGGCTGCAGGATTTTTCCCAATTAAGAAAAGACTACGGAAAAGAGCAGGCTGATGTGATTGCAAGTATTACCGGCAATATTATCTGCGGTCAGGTGACAGGCGATACCGCGAAACAGCTTTCGGAGCGCTTTGGGAAAATTATGCAGGACCGCACAAGCTACTCGATCAACCGGACGGACACCTCGATCAGCCGCTCAAAGCAGCTTGATATGGCAGTGCCGGCCTCTAAGATCGCATCGCTGAGTGCTGGTGAATTTGTAGGCATGGTGGCTGATAACCCTGATGAGAAAATCGAACTGAAAACATTTCATGCTGAAATAATCAACGATCATAAGCAGCTTGCAGCGGAACAGCAGGCCTATGTCCCGATCCCTGAAGTTAGAACTCTGGATGAAAATATGGTTAACAGGAATTTTGATGAGATTCGTCAGGACGTGCAAAGCATCGCAGACAGCGAGTTTGAACGTATCCTGGAAGATCCGGCCTTCACGCATTTGATCATCCAGAAAAATAAATCCAAATACTAAACCTTATCATGAAATACAATGAAGGGATAATCATCGGGTTTATTGCTATCAGAATTATATATGACCGATCACAGCAGACGTTTAACACATTCTAAAACATACGCAAATAACTTGCTACTTGGAGATAAGGAGTATATTTCAAGCCCGTGTAGCTGCTAAATAACTATGTATTTAATATTAAAAAGGAATTTCGACCCTCTTTTCAGAAACCTGTGATAAGTTATTGATAGTAAGTAATTTGTACCAAGCGCTTTAATGGATTTAAAGCAGAGTTCTTTTAAAAATCACGAATTTAATTTGATAAAAAGTGAACAAATGCTTCATCAAAAGGAATATTAAAATTCAGATAATATAATTTTATTTAACTGGTTAACACAAAATTTTCGGCCTTGAAAAGATTCAACGATGGCTGTTGGTGTGGACAATTCGGCGACACTTATTGCCTTATGGTTGCGATCTAATGACAGTTCATACATCACATTTATTGCAGGTTAAGAACAGGCACTACGACGAATTGTTAAGACGGATTCGGCTCTGCTTACCTAATGTACGTGATAGTTACAAATCGCTATCAAGATAAAATCTTAATCGTACTTTGATCTTATCTCTATACAGCTATTCGAGAAGATAAGCAATATCTTTAAAGCTGTTGAAAATAAAACCGTTTCGAAGATTGTACATATTGTTTCGATGGCATTCTAACAATACCAAACCATACAAGTTTGATTTGGAGATTTATCTTTTGGGAATTTGGTTGTTTAACGAATTATTAAGTGGTTGTTGGTTGAAAATGATTATTTTTATATTTAATGCCGTCTTTTGGGTAATTAACTTTGTTGACATTTATAGGAGGAATACGACCATTGAATAATTCGTTAAACAACTAAAATAAATAGATATGGCCGTATACCGAATTTCTGGAGTTTGAAAAAATTCCGAAAATGTAATCACACATTATGCATTTCACACATCTAGTAGTGGCTCAGCTACACGTGCCAAAAAAGTCACAAAAGCCGAGGCCAAAGATCTACTGGAAAAACTTGGGAATTCGGTAACCACTTGGGTATGGAATTATAATTCAGCAAGATGGAATGTTGGGGAAACAGTGAAAGTAGTTAATGGCGGAAATGGGAAATATTTAAGGTCTAACCCAGATAATAAACAGACTGATAATTTAGCACATTTGATCGACTTCGATTGGATTTTCCCTAACTGGAATACAGTAAACTTTAAAAACGACTAAATCGATAAGATGGTTAGCTTGTATTTCTCCATTTCATACTTATTGAAAACTGAATCTATTAAAGCGTCTTGGTGGAAATAGTCATTCAAGTGTAGCGAACAGAGTGCAATTCATTTAAATGTGTAACTGAACATTTATTTAAACGATGTGAATTGGATGTCGTGCAAATGCCGGAGAGGGTATTTTTCCCTAAGTAAAAAGGGGGAAATCCTCATTTATAAGTTACCCAGATAGAAATAATTTTGTCTGTTCATAACCTTAAACATCTATCATTATGCCGTTTTTAATTTCAGAATCCGTCTTAGAAAAAATCGTTTTTCTAACCGACTGGAGGCAGATTTCACTTGCAGATTTAAAAAACTTCCGTAGACAATTAGTAGATCGCTACCATCGATTACCCGTCGATACCGGAGTAGATTATTCCGCAGACCTAAATGAAATTTCAATTAACACAGAATTTATTTGTGATTTAATCAAGCGAGCTGAAATAGGAGACTACATGGTAGCACAATACTATTGCGACACCGCTGATAATCTATTCAAGAATTTGACCATTGCTTTCGCAATAAAGAGAAAAGTAGAAGGAGGGCAAGACGTACTTATTGCTGACACGTTTTATCTTGTTAACGGTGATAAAATTAGCGAGGCGGCTTTTAAACCTTTGCACGAAAACTATAAAAGAAGAAGAGAAATTCTTGGAGGCTTTCCAGGGGGCGAATTTAAAAAAGACAGAGAGGGGCGGGCTCACCTAATTTCTGTGGAGATGAAAGAAGTCTTTGCTAAAATAGACATCTTAAACCAAGATATTTTTGCTTATTTCATCCTTGATGATTCTATACGTGGGCAGGCAACACTTAGTGTTACGTTTACAGATGCACGGGTGGATATCGACAGACAATTTCGTGAGGATGATCCAGGCGCTTATGACCATGGAACTGCTTGTTGTCCAATTGAATAGATTTAAATGTCACTATATTTTTATCTTATTATATTAACTCTGTGCTTTCTGGTAGGTCTTTTCTATTTAAGAGATTTACCGGAAAGCTTAATACCGATTTTTTTTCTGGTTTTGACAACGGTCATTGTAGAAAGTATTGGTTTGTACTTTTTAAAAGTTTTGCATCGCACCGCGTCTATAATTTTTCACATTTATCAAATCTTTGAATATTTTTTTTTAGCCAAATTCTTCTTACATATCGTCAGATCGGTTCAATGGAAACGCATCATAAATGCAAGTATTTACTGTATCATTTTTATTAATTTGCTGACGATTTTTCACATGGTTGACAACACCCGCTTGTTTAATGTGTATGTTTTTTTGAGCGCGGCACTACTGTTAACTGTATGGAGCTTTCTTTATTTTTCTCAGCTTTTTCAAAATATTCAAGAGTTCAGATTGGAAAAAAATCCGAACTTCTGGATCTGTACTGGAATCGTATTTTTTTACGCGGGATCTTTTTTTCAGATGGGTTTCACAAATAGTATTTACCGCTACAGCCCCGAGCTGGCAAGGCAACTGTATGTCATAAACCACTTATTAAACTGTATCTTCTACGGACTTGTTACCTATGGGTTTATATGCCAGACAAAATATCGGAATCAGTTGTAATTGTAGTTGCAGGAACGATCCTAATACTGCTTTTACTTGTATTTTTACTCACATTCTTCTTTATTTTCCAACGCCGTCATTTACAACACCAGACGGAGAAAGCACAGCTTCATGCAAAGTATGCACAGGAAATATTACTCTCTCAAATAGAAGTTCAAAATAGTACTTTGCAGCAAATAGCTCAGGAGTTGCATGACAATATTGGTCAGCTTCTATCAGTTGCTAAGATAAATCTCAATATTTTAGAGGATATTCAAAAAGATACAGACGCGCAGCCATATATAACGCAGACGAATGACATCATCGGAAGTGTTATTTCTGATATTCGTTCTCTTACTAAAAGCTTTGATGGCGACTTCGTAAAAGATTTTGGTCTTGAAGATAGTATGATTCAGGAACTTAACCGTATAAAGAAGACGAATAAGTACTTTACTGAATTTATCACGGAAGGAGAGAAATATTCGTTGGGATACGAAAAAGATATTATTTTATTTCGGATTTTTCAAGAACTTCTCAATAATTGCTTGAAACATGCAGTTGCATCTCAGATTACTCTACAATTGCATTATCATAAAAATTCACTGGAATTTCAACTAAAAGATAATGGACAGGGATTTACACCAGAGCAAAAGAGTAAATCGATTCTTAACTCTGGGGCAGGTTTACGAAATGTGCAGCGGAGAGCTGAACTTATTCACGCTAGTTTTGCCATAGACTCTGCACCTGGCAAAGGAACATTAATCATCATAAAACTCCCTAGATAACCTAATCGCTCTGAAATATGGCCACTTCTGTTGTTATTGTTGACGATCATGAATTAATGGCCCAGGCTTTATCAGGGCTGATCCAGAAATTTGATACATACGAAGTTCTTTTTGAAGCTTATTCAGGGCAGGAGCTTACTCAAAAGATTCATTATGACTTGATACCAGATATCGTCCTATTGGATATTCACATGCCGATTATGGATGGTTTTATGGTTTGCGAATGGCTGAAAACACACTATCCATCAGTAAAAGTACTGGCCTTGTCCATGAGCGACAAGGAAGAGTCAATAATACGTATGTTAAAGTGTGGAGCGATTGGCTATTTGCTGAAAGGTTGTAAGCCTCATGAACTCAAGCATGCCATGGACGCTGTCGTTAGCCAAGGATATTATTATTCCGGATATGTTGCTAGTCATCTCATAAATAATGTAAATCCGAACGTACTGGATAATAGCTACGGTTCTCCACGACTTAATGAAAGGGAAATCTCTTTTGTAAAACTAGCCTGTAGCGAATTAACGTATAGTCAGATAGCGGACAAGATGTGTGTTAGTCCTAGAACCGTCGACGGGTATCGAGAATCTGTTTTCGAAAAATTAGACGTAAAAAGTCGGGTTGGAATGGTAATAAAAGCCATTCAGATCGGAATTTATGAAGTACCTTAACCGTTACTATCAGTGGCAGAATTTACGATGGGAGTAAATAGCAATTTTATAAGTTTTCTATTGCTAAATCGAAACCCTACCAGTAGGCCGTTAACTGATTAATAAGTCAACGGCCTGATTTTCTCAATTTTACGGACAAAGCGTGTCGAGAATACTCATCAGAGCCCTAACAGCCGCTTTGATATTTCCCGGAATAAATGGAATCGCCAGAATTCCTGCAAGAAATGGTCGAATTTTTCTATACAATGGGCACAACTGGGGGATTATTGGAAGATTTAATGCAGTAATACCTTCGCTATGATCTTTTAGTAAGTCGCTTCCTTCCAACTCACTATTTAATCTGACCATGTCGTCAAAAGAAAATTCTTTTTCTGCTTCCATTTTGATTAATAATTTAGGTGAATTTTTGAACTAGGCTTGGGTGTAATCACTTTTTTGTTCATAATTATAGCCATGCTTTGTGATAGTAAAAGTATAACGATATTCGGGGCGGATACACGGGGAAATCACCCAACTATGAATGGGGAGTTTCCCGTATTTTAGAAGAAAGGTTTAATCACAACTAAGTCGAAAATCTTTGTAATTGACGGATCGGATTCAGCTCTATTTAAAATTAGCTGAACTGCGATATACTGCATACCTCGAGCCGGTAAATTGTAAACCAGAGAGAGGAATCTGAGATGAATGACTATTTCAAAGTATCTGGAATCGGATGGAAATTATAAAATGGTCAGATTATCTTATGTAGTGATGAATCGTTCGAGTTCAACTTAAAGAAAGCGGAGACCGTATTAGCGGCTGGGAAGCATACTGCACGAAATGAAATTAAAGAAGCCATAGCTGACTTATCGAGAAAGCCTTACGCTAATATAATCTGGCGCGATCCAACACAGCTTAGCTTGTTTGGAATGCATTAGTCGTGAAGCTGCCAATGATAAAAAAGCGACACTTGGTGAACTGATAAAAAAATACAAAGGGACCATTCCGCCACCTTTGGACATTAAGATTGAAAAAGCATGGGGTTACTCATCAGAACAGGGTCGTCATTTGAAAGAAGCCCGCGATTCTGAATTTGACGAAGCAGAGCTGCTTGTAACCTTGGCTGCAGGTCATTCAACATATATGGTAAGGAAATTGACACAAATGGCAACAGAGAAAGACGAAGCGTTTATGCCTTTTGATATGCCCGATGATGATGATGATGATTTGCCCTTTTAACAAGAGTATTTGTTTCCCGAGCGATGACCTTTTAAATATGCCCATTGTTCGCATTCTAACGTTCGCTTTCACAACCTTATAAACCGATGCGTTATTCAACAAATTGGTATCAGACGGCACTATCTATCCGAATACCGATTAGTTACGGTGATGCGAGTACGACCATCAATAATGTTTTTACGTCCTTTCCGTCGATCGGAGAAAGAAGTTTTGTCCGGTACAGTTATACGATCAAAAGCGCGGTATCATTTACGTCCAATGCTAAATATCTTTTCTCTACCGGATTTAACAGAGGTTACCGGTCTCAGTCACGCCGTGCGGATCTTGTTTATAAAAATACAAAAACTGACATGACCAGCGGCGAAGCTCTTGGCCGGTTTATGTATTTTAATTCCAATGGTGCCCGTATATCGGGCGGTGTAATCCTGGGAAATCTGGACTACACGCACACTTGTAACAATAAATCTTTTTCTGTTGTTTCCGGTCTTTTTGAACAGGGAGATCGAGATGGGTTAAAGACAAATCTGAACCTTTCTGAACCGGACAGAGTGCAGTTTAGATAAGACGCACAATTTATTTGGCTAAGCAAAATTAATTAGTTTTAAGCCAACATATCCGTTAAGATTTAAACTATCAAATCTTGTGGTTTTTGCGCGAATCTTCTGAGAATTTCTTCAACGTTTCACCTGATTGTTTATATTTGACATTCATTTATACTGAAATCATTGTGGAAGAAAAAGAAGATAGCTTGCTTTCAGGAGTGAAGGAAATTGCAAGAAGGGCGAAGGTATCCAGGGCAACAGTTGACAGGGTGATTCACAACAGGCCGGGAGTATCATTAAAAACAAAGAATCGTATCAATGCGATTATAGAGGAACTTGAATACCAGCCCAATGTTTTAGCTCAGCGACTGGCCTTGACATCCAGAGGGATTCTTCGCCTTGCTGTGCTCTTGCCTGATATATCACAGGAAACCGAGTATTGGAAAGCACCTCTGGAAGGGATAAATAAAGCCGAAACAGAAATCAAACAATATGGTTTACAGGTAGACTACTATTTTTTCGATCAAAACGAGCAGGCCGTTTTTGCTGAGCAGGTACGTCTGATCATGGAGAATAAGCCTGACGGAGTATTGATTACACCAACATTCGAAACGGAATCTATTGCACTACTTAGCTACTGCAAAGCAAAAAAGATTCCCTGCGTTTTAATGAATTCAGATATTCCGGGTCAGCAAAGACTGTGTTATATCGGGCCTGAGCTTTTTGACAGTGGTTATCTGTCCGCTCAACTGGTACATTATTGTCTAAAGGAAAAGCAGAAAGTAATGATTGTTAACATTGCCAGAGAAATTGAAAACAACGTAGCAATTCTGCGCAAAGAGGAAGGGTTCCTAGCCTATTTTAAGGAGAAATTATCCGAAGACCTGCTTGTATCCTTGAATACAACCGATACCAGTTACCCCGCCGTTGCCGGAAAGCTTAATGAGTTGCTCCAAGAGGAATATCATGTGGGTGTAATTTATGTAACTAATTCTCGTGTTTCGCTTGTGGCAAAATGGTTGGAATCGATTGGCAGGAACGACATCATTTTGATCGGATACGATTATCTTGATAGTAATATTGAATTTCTCAAAAAGGGAATTATCGATTTTCTCCTGTGTGAAAAGCCCCAGGAACAAGGTTACCGGAGCGTCATGACGTTATTCCAGTTTCTGGTGTTTTCCACTGTCGTCAAGGAAGATTACCTGATACCGATCGATATCATTACGAGTGCAAATTACAGGTATTATAGAAATTAAGCAGTTTCGCATTTATTTTCATTAATTTCGTGCACGTGCCCTATTTTGATTTATGCAAGGGTCGCTTAAACTATCATTGTATGAAATACGCTGGTATTTTTGGGATATTTGCTCTGCTTTGTGTGTCAACAACAGCAATCTCCCAGCCGATTCAAATCAAAAAGGAATATGCTTCTACCTTACTTGATCTCACAAATACATTACTGGATCTTCAGATCAGTCCGTCAGCTCATGCCGACTGCGGAGCATTGGTTTGTAAAAATTGTAACGTCCTGCATACCAGAGCAGCGGAGGCCGCTTATCCTTTTGCGGTTGCCTACAGAATCACCGGACAGACGCGTTATTTGAAAGCTGCAAAAGACGCCGCATTCTGGTTGATCGGTGAGCAGGAATTAAATGGAAGCTGGAAAGAAACACCCGAGGAGTGGACAGGCACTACCACCGACCAGCTCTTAATGCTGCTGCTGTCGTATGAGATCATTGCCGGTAAACTAAGTGATAAAGAAAAAACACAATGGATGGAAGCATCCAGGAGAGCCGCAGATTATCTGTGCCAGGTAATGAAACCGGAATTTGCCAGCATCAATTACGTTGCAACAACTACCGCCACGCTTGCTAAGGCGCAGGAAATCACAGGCGTACCACGTTATGGTGATAAGGCTCATGAAATGGCGAGAAGAACCGTTTCCAAAATGGATGAATACGGATTTATCAATGGAGAAGGCGGCAGGGGGGTAGGGGCTAAATCGGGAGTAGATCTGGGTTATGAAATGGAAATGTCACTATGGGGCCTCGGACTCTACGCCAGGATAACGGGCGATACCCTGGTTAACAACCGCGTACGCCATGCACTTAAAGCGCATTTGTATTTTATCTATCCTGATGGATCGCTTGATAACTCCTGGGGCGTCCGCTCCAACAAATGGACCCTTTACGGAGGAGCCACTTCCGATGGCTGCCAGGCCTTGTTCTCACTTTATGCCAAAGAAGACGAACGTTACGCCACCGCATCCTATAAGAATCTTTTGTTTCTCAGAAAGAATATAACTCCAGGTGGCCTGGTAGGATATGGACCGCATCATATGAATGTGCTCAAAGCTGTACCCTGCATTTATCCCACTTTTACCAAAGCAAAAAATCTCGCACTCGCTTATCAGGCGGAAACCAGCGAAACCAGGTCCTATGCTGCGCTGCCTTCCGAAAAACAAGGATGGATCAAATACTTTGCAAATCTTGATGTGGTACAGGTAAGAACCAAAAACTTCATGGCCACCGTGACCGGCTATCGCTATAAAGATCAGATGGCTGGTGCCAAAAGCAAGTATATGTTTCGTCCCGATGGTGGCACTGTTTCGTATTTGTGGGCGGAAGGATATGGCGCTTTGCAGGCTTCCAGCGTAACCGAATACTCGCGGCCGGAACCAATGAGCTTTCCCGAAGCGCCTGGTGTCAAAAGTCTGACTCCCCGGATTTCGTACACCGATTCATTGGGCTATTTCACCAATCTGTTTGAATTTGACGCGCGGTTAGTGGCAAGCGAGTCTAAAAATGATCAGTTTAAGGTAGAAGCAAAAGGTGAGCTTAAAAACAGAAACTGGATAAATGGTGGAGTGGCTTACGGCATTGACTACACCTTTGCGGACAACCACATAGAGAAGAAAATAACACTTACCTATCACGACGCCCTTCCCGTTGTTACCATCACAGAACCTTTTATCCTTGAACCCGGTACGAAGATTCATCAGGAAAATGACTCGACAGTCCTCATAAAGGGTTCAAAAATGAGTTTTCTCTTTACAACAAACGGTGGAGAACAACTGATCACTGCCCGGGATTTGAAAAACTACTGGGCGCCATATCCCGCACTTGCAGCATGTCCTCTAGAATTAGTAGTGTCTCCACCTGAACAGGGATTTATCAAAACAATTGTTTATAAAATTTCAATAAAAAATTGAAGTAAACATTTATATTAGAATATTGGTATTAAAAGGCCCATATGCATTGTAAAAGGGCATTTTTGTTGAATATTTTTTGGTCAAATGATCATTTGATAGCATTTTTGTGACTTTTTCCTTTAAAAATAGAGTCAATAATTTGGTCTGTACTATTTTTATTTTAAATTTGTGCACGTGCCCGGTGTATCATTCGGGTCTGGCAGGAAATACGAAATAAGTCTTTAAGTTTTGAACCATTTTTTTATTTACATAAAATCGGGCACGTGCCCGAAAATTCGAAATTTTATTCTGGAACGGGTTCTATGGAAATTAGCTGTGCATATCTTTATATCATCTCGAAATATGGTTATCCACCGCCGGTTGAGGATACGGTAGCGCATATCAGGGAAATAGCACAGCTGGGATTTGCTTCTCTGGAACTTGAAGCAATCGGGAAGAGTAATATTGAATATTTGTTTGAAAATAGAAAGGCTGTTAAAGATGCGCTGGCGGAGTATGGCTGTTCTGTACCGGTTTTATGTGTGGTATTGCCACGGCTTGGCGCCGATTTGCCGGCATCGGAGCGGGCGGAATGTCTGGAACTTTTTGAAATAGGTTGCCAAACTGCCCATTTTTTAGGCGCAGAAGGCGTTTTGGATAACGGCCCGCTTTTACCGCTGAAATATCCGTCCGACATGCCGGTCATGCGTCATTACAGTGGCTTGCAAATGGCAGGCCTGCATTTGCCGTTCTCGCTGGACTGGAACAGTTATTGGAACAAGTTGGCAAAAACGTACGGGTCAGCGTGCGGAATAGCCGCAAAATATGGGCTTGATTATCACCTTCATCCCTGTGAAGGGAGTCTGACGGCCACGACAGATTCTTTTTTACTTTTTTCACAAGCAGTAAACGCGCCGAACCTGAAGTTTAATCTGGATACATCCAATCAGTTTCTGGTCAGCGATAGTCTGGCGTTGAGTTTGGTAAGGCTCAGAGATAAAATAAGTTACATACACATATCGGATAATTCCGGGCTGAAAACAGAACATTTGCCACCAGGAAAAGGCAACATCGACTGGGATTTGTTTTTCGCGGTTCTCAGAGAGATCAATTACAAAGGCAGGATTGCCATCGACGTGGGCGGAGCAGAGACCGGAATTGAGAACATGGAAGACGCATACCGCGAAACTGCGAGCTGGCTGAATAAAAAGATTGAATATTATCTCCAACCAGCCGGGGCGGTTTTATAGGTAAATCTGTTAGTTAAAGTTTAAATCATTGTTAATGAATATTTTAGGTGAATATTTTTCTCGTCTGAAAACGCGTATTTTGTTTGCTTTGATGGTGGCAATTTCCGCAAATTTGTGGGCGCAAACATACGACATCCGTCATTCTGGTGCGATTGGTGACGGGATCACGGACAATACGCTATTTATTCAAAAGGCGATTGATTCCTGCTCGGTCACGGGTGGCAAGGTATATTTTCCAAAAGGCATTTACCTTTCAGGAACGCTGGTTCTGAAAAGCAACGTGACGCTGCATGTCTCATCCGGAGCGACACTTCTTGGTCAGCCCAATACGAAGTTTTACCCTTATCAGAATTCCGGTATCCGGTTTTACGGGGAGGATTGGGCAAAACAGGCTTTGATTTTTTGCAAAGGTCAGAAAAATGTCTCCATCGAGGGCCAGGGAACGATTGACGGCCAGGGTGCTGCGTATGTGACAACGACATTGAAAAAGCCGGATCGTTATAGAGACAGACCGTACCTCTTATGGTTTGCTGGATGTGAAAATGTATCGGTTACGGGCGTCCGCCTCCAGAATTCGGCTTTCTGGATGCAGCATTACCTGGGTTGCAAATACGTCCGTATTGATGGTATTAAAATCTGGAATCACTCCAATAAAAATAATGATATGATGGACATTGACGGTTGCAGTTACGTGACCATCTCCAATGTCATTGGGGATTCGGACGACGATGGGATTACGATCAAAAGCACTTCACCACTTGTTTCCGAACACATTACGATAACAAACTGCGTGCTTAGCAGTCATTGCAGTGCAATCAAATTTGGGACCGAATCCGTCGGAGGCTTTCGAAACATAACCATCTCAAACTGTGTCATTAAACCCTCTGCACAACTTAAAACCATTTATGGCAAACCAGCCGGGATCGGCGGATTGGCCATGGAAATGGTGGATGGAGGGATTATGGAAAACATTACGGTAAACAATCTTGTAATCGATGGTGCCGAGGTTCCGCTGTTTGTCAGGCTCGGCTACAGGGCGCGCAAACATATCGGGTCAGCCAGTACGCCGGGATTAGGGAAAATCCGAAATGTCAGTATTTCCGATGTCGTTGCTACCGGTGCCGGAATTACCGGCTGTTCTTTTTCGGGCATTGGCAGGGCTCCGATAGAAAACCTTTCACTGCGAAATATCAGCGTTGAATTTGCCGGAGGTGGTCTTAATTCCGATGCAGAAAGGATTATAGAAGAGCTGGAAGACAGCTATCCGGAAGGAACCATGTTTGGAAATTTGCCCGCCTATGGGTTTTATGTTCGTCATGCAAAAGATATAAAAATGTCGGGCATTACCTTGCGTTACAAAACGGGCGAGCAGCGTCCGGCATTTTTTATATCCGATACCCACGATTTTTCTATTCTGGATACCCATGTGAAACCCAATCCGGGCTCGCAGACAATGGTCGTTCTGGAAAAAAGTTCGAATGGACTTATATCTGCCAAAGGATACAATTTCCCTGCTGGCGGTTTCATTAAAAAAGATAAGCTATCTAAAAATATCATTGGAAAAGTAGAATAAACATATCATTTTATTAAACGTATACACATTGAAGTTAGTTTGGTTCACATATCTTCTGGTTGTATGTCTGCTCAACGTTTGCTCTGCGAACGGAAAGCAGGCCGGGAACTTCCTGTATGATATGGGGACAGTATCTTCGCGCGTTGAAAGCGGATATCTTGGCGTGAATCCCGATTTGATTTTCAGCAAGGAGCGCGGTTATGGATGGATCAACGGGCCAAAATATGCCTTTGATACGTTGTATAACAGAATTGCCGACACCTTATTTTGCGACGGAGTTGTGGGCGAAAAAACACTGATTTTTAAAACCAACATCCCGCAGGGTGAGTATTTTTTGTTGATCACAATAGGGCATCCCGGCCAGGATGTGATGCAGGCAAAGATCGGGATCAATGGTCAGGTTGTAACAGAAAACATATCAGCACCCTGGTTTCGGCTTCCTTACAGATCCGTTCGTCGGAAAATAACGGTTGGAAAAAACGGAGCTGTTGTAGAAATAAAATCGATTGGCAAGATTGACATTGTCGGTTTGTATCGCATCGAATTCAGGTCTGTTGCTGATATTGAGGAAGGAAGTTATTGCAAAATACCGGAAACGGAAGCCGGAGAAATGACGGCATCTGAAGGCGCTTTGAAGGTGCAAATACTTAAAGATCCGGCTAACACGGCCCTGCAAAACCGGCTTAATGTTTTGCAAAAACACCTAACAGCCGAGCGATATTATGAGCTGGCCGGCTGGTCGTTCGCTGTCACCCGGACAAAAATGAACCAGATCCAGCGCATGTATGCTGCGATTGACTTACTGGATCAGATCGTTGCTGATCCAGCCGATCCACTGTATTATAAATCACTTTACCTGCTTGCAAAAATTCATTACTGGCTGGCAAAGGAAGATTCTGAATTACTTCCAGGCAGTAAGTCACAGGTATATTTCGATCAGTTGGCAAAGGTGTTTCCCAATCACCGGTTGATCAGAATGTATAAAGGAGAAAAAATTGAAGATCCGTTCAAAACCGGTTCGGATATGTCCGGAGCGCCGAAATGGGCAGTTTTACAGCAGGAGGCTATGGCCCGGATGTTGAAAGTGATCCATTGGTGGGTACAGCACCGCCAGTCTGAGAATGGTGAGCTGGGAGGAAAATATGCAGATGATGTAGAAATGCTCCGCTGGTGGCTGCCTGCCATTCTGGGTGCCGATGACAGTCTGGCCCGGGTCGGTTACACCCGGCTGGCCGACGGGATCTGGAACAGTGGCGCACTGGTTCGGGGTTATGACAAGAAAACAGACGACGTCGAACATTCGGCAGAGCTTTTCAGGGATTCGCATACGGGCATGTTTATGGTGCGTTATGCAGATCCGGCTTACGTGGAGCGTGCCATGATCAGCATGCAGAATTTTGGTGAGGTCTGGTCGGGAATTACAAAAGCCGGGCACCGTCATTTTAAATCTTATTATTTATCTGCGACTGAAACACTGAACGAAAAACCTTACGGAGTTGATGTTCCATTGAATGCCAGGGCGCTTCTACCCGGACTTTGGGCGGCGTGGTATAACAAAAATCCTTTGTTGATCAAACAGTTTTCCGAGTGGGCACAGGCATGGGTGGAAGATGCGTCAAGAGAAGAAAATGGCAAGCCTGCGGGTATGATTCCACCGGCTGTTTCCTTTGAACAGGAAAAGATTGGGGGGTATTCGGATAAATGGTACGAGCCCGGCCTGAGATATAACTATTATAACTGGGACCATCTGGGGCATATCAGCGAATTGTACAGTTTTCTGTCCGGCTTGCATGCAATTACTGGTAATGATTCGTTTTTGAACCCGATCAATAAAGTGGCCGATTTGACGAAAGCGTCTGTCAGTCTGAATCCAACTGAAAAGTACAAACCGGGCTCGCCGGACTGGGTAAAGAGCACGCTGATCAGCGGGGGCGAAGATAAAACGGCAGGTGCAAATCCGTTCGGCAATATTTTCGCCATGACGGCCAAACTGACCGGCCAAACCCGGTATGACGATCTGATCAGACAGCATGCTTCACCCTACAACAGGTATCAGCTGACTGGCAACCAGAACGAAATGCTGTCAGGTTTTGATGTGATCCTTAATTCACTAAGATATAATTTTCCGCTCATGACCAGTGAGGTCAAATTTACGGATCGGGTGTATGTCAGAGGAAGTGACCTGCTGACGGGCATGTACACCGGCCATTTCGGCAGAGGATTTGAGTTTCCTGCTTTGGTGGCTACCTGGAAAAACACAGGCCCGGATGTATCCGTTTTTGTTCGAAACGGTGGTAAAACTTCGGCCCTGGTTTCACTCTGCAATGCCGGCGATCAGAAGCAGGTGGAAATGAATACCTGGATGCTGACACCCGGCGTATACAAAGTAAATGTCGGGCTGGATAAAAATGATGACACGGTTGCAGAAAAGCAGATCGAAGAAAAGTTGGTAACCATCAATGAAAGGGTAGGAGTGATTAAAATTGCGCTGCCTGCAAGAGCGCAGGTCGTAGTTCGGGTGAGCAGAATAAGCGAAATTAAACAAAAAGCAGAATCGTTACCAGACTTAGCTCTTTCTCGCAATGACGTTGTAATTTCTGAATCTGGCGATCAGTCGGGAATGTTGAAGATTCATTGTGCGCTGCACAACATTGGCAATGCACCTTCGGCTCCCGCGATGGCTTACCTGAATACGAATGGGGCTGTATCGGACAGCACTGCTGTTGATGTGATTGAAGCGCCGAATGATCTTCATCCGCGTGTAAAAACCATTCATTTCAACTGGAAACCAAAACCCGGAAAGCATCAGATCAGTGTCCTGGTTAAATACGATGGACCGGAAGTGAATTCCCAAAACAATAGTGTGACAATCGGATATAGCTATCCGGACATTAAAAAGACAATCAAATGATTAGGAGTGTTTTCATTTTAATTCTACAAATTATTGTGCTGAATCAGCAGCTTGAAGCATCGCCAGGACCGGTTGCCGGTTTCGGGGAGAAATCACGGGCAGACAGCGCAGTGCGGGGTTTGCCGGTACTGCCTCATCCTCAGTTTGCGAGCCAGGGAACTGTTTCTTTTGTTTTTTCTTCAAATATTGAATTCAAAACAACAGATCTGAGCCCTGAACAATCCGTCCGGTTGAAGGCACACTGGGAAGCATTTAAACCGGAAATTAAAGATTCTAAAAAGGCAGAATCCAACACCGTCGAGCTTCTGTTTCTTAACGAAGCAAAAGAAAAGCAGCCCGAATTTTGGAACAGAGCTCAAACTTATAATGACAGCATTGGCAATGAAGGTTATCTGTTAAGCGCAAAAAAGGGGAAAGTCGTTATTGCGGCCAATACGGAGACGGGGCTTTTTTATGGTCTTCAGACACTCCGGCAGCTTACACGGGCTGGCTGGAACCGGGAAGTATTTATTGCCGACTGGCCCGTTTTTGAAACCAGGGTTATTTTTGACGACATCAGTAGAGGGCCGATATCAAAGCTGGATTATATCAAAAAGCAGATAGAAAGGATGGCCGAGTTGAAGATCAACTACCTTTCTTTTTACATCGAACATGTCGTGCAGCCGTTGTCGCATCCCGATTTTGCTCCAAAAGATGGTAAACTGACCATTGCGCAGATCAAAGAATTATCGGCTTACGCGGAGCAATTTCACATAAAACTGATCGGTAGTTTTCAGTCTTTCGGTCATTTTGAGAAAATACTTGCGCTGCCTCAATACAGTTCCATGGGAGAGACCGGCTCGTTGATCTCGCCTTTGGATCCCAAAGCAAAACAATTTCTGACAGATGTGATCGGCGAACTTTGCGATGCATTTAACGCGCCCTGGTTTAATGTGAATTGCGACGAAACCTTCGATCTGAACAAGGGGAAATCAAAAGCATACATTGACAGCATCGGTGCGGCCCGGTTCTATGCGGACCATCTCAATTTTCTGTATGACATTTTAAAGCGTCACAATAAAAAAATGATGCTCTGGGGAGATGTGGCCATCCAATACGACAAGATCCCTGACATGCTCCCAAAAGACGTGGTTTACCTGACCTGGGAATATGGATCAAATAATAATTATGATAAATGGATCAAACCATTTGCCAACCGCGGACTCGAATTTATGGTTTGTCCGGGTGTGCTGAATTCTTACCGGATGTTTCCCGATTTGGTCATGGCCAAATCCAACATCAAAGGTTTTATGCAGGCAGGAAAAGCCAGTGGCGCAACCGGTGCATTCACCACGCTCTGGGACGATGGCGGTGCATATCTTTTTTCCGGAGACTGGTATGGAGTATACGCGGCGGCAGAAAAGAGCTGGAACCTAAAAACTGCAAATGAAAAAACATTTGATTCAAGATACAGTAGAACTGCCTATGGATCGGACAATACCAATTATGTAAAAGCGGTCTTTAAGTTGATGGAGCTGCGAAGTCTGGCGCTGACTTACAACCTGAATGATCTGTTATGGCATCAGCAAATGGTTCCAGGTAAAGGAAAACAATTGTGGCTGAACAACACGGATGTACCGGCGGCAAAAAAGATTCTTAACCAGGCCTCTGATTTGCTTGCTGTCAGTTCAGCCAAATTCAATACAGGCGATATCAGTACGCTGGCGCACACGATAGCTCAGTATCAGATCATGATGGATTCCCGTCAGCTTCTGGCCACTCAGGCAGCTGTTTACCGGGAAGCGGGCAGAATAAATGGCACTCGTTTGGAACAGGCCAGGAATTTACTGATTCAGTCTGCCGATTCTTTAAAACAACTTAAAGAAAGATATGTCTCACTTCAAAATAGTTTCCGTCAGCTTTGGAGAGCTGAAAACCAGGAGTATTGGCTGGATGTGGTCATGGCTCCATACGATACCAAAATCAGGGAACTTGGTGATCTGGAGAATGTATTAAAAAATTCTGCTTTGTCGGCTGCCGGTAAACTCCAATTGCCCGACGCCGATCAGATTGGTTTATCCATCTATGAAACGCCATATACTTATTTCCAGTACTGGCTTTTAACAGGGCCTTTTCCGGCAGAAACAAACGCGACCATTCCGTCATTTATGTATTCGGAAAATGAAGAATACGACAAACCACCCATTCCCGGGGGCATTGCAACTTACAAAGGTAAGAATTACCGCTGGCATAAATTCGCTTCCAAAAGCGGAGGAATGATTGACCTCAATGAGTATTTTGAAAAAAAAACACCTGCCACGGCTTACGCATATTGTACACTAAATGTCACCGGAAAAGAGGTGACCGAAGCATTTGTTAACGCAGCAAACGGCACTGAGGTTTTCAGTGACGGTAAAAAAGTAGCGGTCATTTCAGGCCAGAAAGCGGGTTCAGAAGAGCAAAAAATCACACTCGCTTTGGGTAAAGGAAACCATCTTTTTCTGCTAAAAGTACCTGGAAAAACCAATGCTCCCTGGCGTTTCAGTATGCGGCTTGGTCAGGGCGTGGAGGTTGTAAACAGTAAACATAAATATCAGACAAATTCTAAAAACAAAACGTATGATGCGGAGTAACCGGATTTTTTATTTATCGCTTTGGATGTTGCTGGTTCTCACAGGATCTGTGGCCAGGGCTCAGGCAAAAAAGCAGGATGTGGTACTGGCTATCGATCAGATCGCAAAATATGTTTCCGAAGTGATGATGGATGCGGAGGGTAAATCCAAATGCGACTACAACATGACCGAGGGGAAATGGTACGATTACGAAGTTCCCTGGCACACGGGTCAGGCGGTGAATGCGCTGCTGGCTGCCTATAAACAGACAGGTAATAAAAAATATCTGACCGCTGCAACAAGGGGAGGTGATTGGTGGGCAGGACTGGAAATTAAAGATCATCCTGTTTTGAAGGGAATGGTCGATGCCCGGCATGGGGATTCCATCGGAGAAGATTTTATTGTCTTTGCAACCGTTTCGGACGGAACCCCCGGAATTTATGAATTGTCAAGGGTGACCAAAAATCCGAAGTATGCCAAGGTCGCCACGTCTGCAGCCTACTGGATGATGAAAAACATGTACGATCCTGAAAAGGGAGTTTGCTACGATAATGTAGATGCTAAAACGGGTGAAGTGCTTAAAGAATACAGTCCTTTCTGGAAGTCAAAGCAAAAGCAGGAGCTCTTTGACGTCTCGCGCCCAAATACCGAAGGTTGGTTGTTCAAGGATGCATTTGAGTTTTCGGGAGACAAAAAGTTCAAAGATGCGTTCATCAATCTTTGCAACAGCCTGATCGAGAAACAGGGGCCGGAAGGTGTCTGGATGAGTTTTATGCCCAATTCTGTTCAGGAAAGATCATTTCATCCGCGTTTTCCACTTTGGTATGCCGAATCGCTGATTGAGGCATTCAAATTAACCGGCGACAAAAAATACCTGGATGCAGCCGCACGTACAGCAGAAGTTTTTGCCAAAGCGCAGCAAAAAGACGGTACTATGTTTTACGACAATTATCTGAATGGCAGACAGCCCGACAAAGGATCTGTGACAGGATCAGCTGCGGCGCTGGCAGGAATTGTCTGGATACAGCTTTCACAAAATGGATACAAACAGTTTGATGCCAACATTGAAAAATCGGCAAACTGGCTGCTGCAAAACAGATATGCAAGCGACCATCCTGATCCCAACCTGAGAGGAGCTGTACTGGAAACACGGACCAGGTTCAGGAAAGGCAAAGTATGGCTTACCAACCGCGATACGGGCAGCATTTTCGCACTTCGGTTTTTGGTCGATTATACCGCTTATAAATTTAAATAAATCTCCCACTTCCTTATTCCTTTATCTATTGTATGAAAAAACTACTCAAAAATTGCTGTGCCCTCACCGGGGGAATGCTGGCAGCGCTCTGGATTGTTTTCAGTCTTACTTTACCCGCTTTTGCACAAGGCGGTGGTAATGTAAAAGGGCAGGTAATGGGTACAAATGGCGAAATTCTTCCAGGAGCTTCGGTTTTTTTGAAAGGAACTACTTTTGGCGTTGCCACTGATCTTTCAGGAAACTACACGCTGCTGAATGTTCCGGCAGGTGTCCAGACTGTCTCAATCAATTATATGGGTTTTCAGCCTGACGAAAAAGAGATTACCGTGGTGGCCGGAAAAACGGTTTTTCTGAACATCAATATGAAAGCTGCAAATCTTAATCTGGGTGAGGTTACAGTGACAGCTAATCAGGAAGGGCAACGGAAAGCGCTCAACCAGCAGCGGAATTCTGATAACATCAAGCAGGTCATTTCTGCTGACCTGATGGGCCGGTTTCCGGATTTGAACGTTGCCGAATCATTGCAGCGTCTGCCGGGAGTGACAATTGGAAGAAATAGCAGCGGGGAAGGCGCAACCGTACAGATGCGTGGTACGCCGGGTAATTTTACGACCATCAATGTAAACGGAGAGCAGATCATGGGAACACAGGAAGACGGTTCGCGGAACGCGCAGCTCGATGTGATACCGATCAACGTGCTGTCGTCTATGGAAGTAGTTAAAACACTGACGCCAGATCTGGATGGTGATGCCATTGCCGGTGTGATCAACATGAAAACGCCTACGGCCACCTCACTGAGAACGAAGCTATCAGTTGATCTGGGCGCCGGATATAACAATCTGCGCAGCAATTTAAACGGAATAGGAAATATCTCTCTGGGCAAACGATTTTTGGCTGATGATAAAAATCCCAACGGTAAGCTGGGCGTCATGGCAACGGGAAGTTATTTTAGGACTAAGAATGGTTATGACGAAATACGCTCCCAGGTTTGGGAAGCAAATGATTACGGAAAAGGAAGAATTTATTTCCCTACCGATATCCGTCTTTTGTATGTAGAAAACCAGCGTACCAGAACCGGGACTTCGGCTACGATTGATTACAATTTCAGCCCGACTACCAGCATCGTGGCCAATGTGATGTACAGCAATCACAACAACGAGCTGACCCGCTACCGGAAACGTACCCGTATGCAAACTGCAAGGAATGTACTCAACGAACAGGGAGAATATACCAATTCCAGAGGACGTGGTTACAACGAGATCAAATCGGCGACAGAAGACAACAGCAATCTGAACTTTAATATTCAGGGAGAAACAGTTATCGGAACGGTAAAACTCGATGCCGGGTTGTTTATGAACGAATCGGAATTCGTTAACAAGTCGGGTATCTACAATTTCATCACAGGCAACATTCCGCTTTCCATATCAGATATCAGCACGGATTATCTATCTGCTTACGGAACGGATTGGAAAAACAACGCTTCACTCTATACTTACAATACCGTCGAAAGGGATTGGTGGACAACGAACGGGAAAAATTTCACCGCCCGCCTGAATGCCAGCGTGCCTTATAAAATCGGAAATAATACGGCCTTTTTTAAGGCAGGTGCGAAGCTAAAAAGCATGCATAACAAAAGATTCCGTCCTGACGAAACAATTGTCACCACCTACGCGGGTACAGCTGCGGCCGGAAATCTGGCTAATTTCAGTGGAAATCCTGAAATTTCTTCTGATCTGCTGGACGGTAATACTAATTTCGGCCTCGGCGTGGATAAAGATAAAACGATTGATTTCCTGAATGCAAATCTGGGTACCAGTCTTTTCCCGATTAATGCCGGTGCAACAAGAAACAGCATTGACTCCTACTACTATGACGCAGTGGAAACTGTTTTGTCCGGATATGTGATGAACAGGATCCAGTTCAACAAACTGATGTTTTTGATGGGAGCAAGGATAGAACAGACAAAAGTAGACTACAAAGGAAACATCATTGAAACCAACGCAGACGGTAACTGGGTGTCTACCTCACCAAACAGAAAAAAGAATGACTACATCAAAGTACTTCCCAATATTCAGTTCAAGTATGACCTTGACAAATCTTCACTGATACGTGCTGCACTGACTTACGGATATTCGCGGCCAAACTTTGTCGATTTGGTACCAGGACGTGTGATCAGTATCCTGAGTGAGACGATCACGGATGGAAACCCGGAGCTGAAACCCGCATTTGCTACTAATGTGGATCTGATGTATGAGAAATATCTGAACAATCTGGGGATTATTTCAGGGGGAGTATTTTATAAAAAAATAAATAAATTCCAGTATAACAGCGTGTTTGCATTGGCTGGAAACGAATTTGAAGGTGCACAGCGGTATACCGGCTGGAGATGGTTCAGAACACTGAACGGTGACAATGCCAATGTGTATGGTGTGGAACTGAATGTTCAGGCGAACCTGACATTTTTGCCGGGAATATTGAAAGGACTTTCGGTTCTTGCCAACTATACCTACACGCATTCAAGTGCAGATGCGCAGTTCCGTAAGGATCTTCGTCTGCCTGGCCAGGCCGATCATACTGCCAACGGATCACTTTCTTTCAACCACAAGAAATTCACAATACAGGGAAACCTGAACTACAACGGAGCTTACACAGTACTGCTCGGCGATCAGGATGCAACCGATGTAATCCGTCATCAACGAATACAGGTCGATGCCAATGCTTCGTACCGTGTTACGGACAGGATCTCCATTTATGCAGAAGCACAAAACCTGACAAAGGCTCCACAAACAGATTACTTCGGAGAGCGCGAGCGCATTTATCAAAAGCAGTTTTATTCATTCTGGGGACGTGCCGGAGTGAAGTTCAGGCTGTAACGGTCTAAGAAAACACATTGAAATAATAAAACCATAAATTTTAAAAAAAAGGAAATGTCGATTGTTAAAAAAGGAACAGCAGAGCAGTTGAAAGTATTGATTTTTGAAAACAGACAACAGCTTGGAGAGGAAGCTGCGGGGATGGTTGCGGAGAAAATAAGTGAACTTTTGGAAAAGCAGCAGATGGTCAATATCATTTTTGCCGCGGCTGCTTCACAAAATGAATTTCTGGCAACACTGATTAAACTTGATATTGACTGGACGCGCATCAATGCTTTTCACATGGATGAGTACATCGGACTACCCGAAGGAGCTAAACAGCATTTTTCTTATTTTCTGGGAGAACAGATATTCAATAAGGTCCCCTTTGCCAATGTGTTTTGCATTAATGGCAGCACGGAAGATACCGAAGCGGAATGCGAACGCTATGCCGGCCTGCTGTTGAAGTATCCAACTGATATTACCTGCATGGGAATTGGAGAAAATACGCATCTGGCCTTTAATGACCCGTATATTGCGGATTTTAAGGAAAATAAACTGGTCAAAGTCGTTAAACTTGCCCAGGAAAGTAAACAGCAGCAGGTCAACGAAGATTGTTTTGCTCATGTGAGTGAAGTTCCCGAGTATGCATACACACTTACGGTGCCGGCTTTGCTAAAAGCGAAGGCTATTTACAGTATGGTACCGGGGCCTGCCAAGGCAGAGGCCGTTTTTCATACTTTGAATGCTGAGATTTCAGAGCAATACCCGTCGACCATTCTGCGTACTTTGTCCAACGCATATCTGTTTCTGGACACCGAAAGTGCAGGGAATATTGACAAGGAATCAGAAATGTCTCCGATCACCTTTAAATGACTAATCTGCCGTATTGCTGATTAACTATGCATATAAACGCCTTTTTCTTAACTGAATCATGATAAATAATACAACCGGAAATTACAGGTGGGCGATTTGTGCGCTGCTATTTTTTGCCACTACAATCAATTATCTGGACAGGCAGGTTCTGGGACTGTTAAAACCAGTCCTGGAAACCGAGTATAACTGGACAGAAAGTGATTACAGTTATATCGTCATGGCTTTTTCAGCAACCTATGCGATCGGTCTGGTTGTCTTTGGAAGGATCGTTGATAAGATTGGGGCCAAAACGGGTTACACAATTTCTGTGACGATCTGGAGCATTGCGGCGATGTGTCATGCTTTGGTAAATAGCACGCTGGGTTTTGGTATTGCCAGGGCAGCTCTGGGGATTGGTGAATCGGGTAATTTTCCGGCGGCCGTAAAAACGGTAACCGAATGGTTTCCTAAAAGAGAACGTGCCCTTGCAACAGGGATTTTCGACTCAGGCTCCAATATCGGAGCCTGCGTCGCACCCATTATGGTTCCCTGGATTTTGGGGATTTATGGCTGGAAGGCGGCATTTATCATCACGGGTGCCATCGGATTTTTGTGGCTCATTGCATGGAGGCTGATTTACAAACAGCCCGAAAAACACCCACATTTGTCGGCATCGGAACTGGCCTATATCCGAATTGACGATACACCCTCAGAAAAACGGCCAGATCAGGATTTAACGCAAGAAAAGATACCCTGGACGCGGTTGTTTTCGCTCCGCCCCACCTGGTCGTTTATCGCAGGCAAGTTCCTGACTGACCCCATCTGGTATTTTTTTCTGTTCTGGCTACCATCTTATTTCAGTACCACATTTAACCTGGATCTTAAAAAGCCCGGCCTACCATTGGTAATTGTGTATTCGGCGGCCACAATCGGTGCGGTTGGCGGCGGCTTGCTTTCGTCCTGGTTCATCAAAAAAGGTTGGGGTGTATCGAAATCCAGAAAAGCGGCACTGTTCATCGCCGCGCTCTGCGTGGTACCCATCATTGGCGCACGCTTTGTAACAGACGTTTGGGCAGCAGTCGGGTTGATCGGACTCGCAGTTGCAGGTAATGCGGCATGGAGTTCCAATATTTACACCATTGTTTCAGATATGCTGCCCAAAAATACTGTAAGCTCCGTCATCGGCATCGGTGGCATGGCCGGTGCGATTGGCGGCGTATTATTCCCTTTATTTATTGGTTTCATTCTGGATTATTACAAAGGAATTGGTAACCTGATAGCGGGCTACAACGTGATATTTTTGGTGTGCAGTGTTTCATTTCTGATCGCATGGCTGGCCATTCATTTGATTACACCCAAGATTATCCCCGTCATGGAATAACCGTGACGGAATGACCATTTTAATTATTTTGGAATGCCTCATTGCACGATTGTCGCTATTCAGGGAAGCGATTTTAATTATTTTACTGATTGTTTAGAATTGCTGTAATCACCAATTTGTTGACTGCCACCATCATTGGCAATGGCGGCATTATGCCCACAGTATTTCATTAATCACTCAAATTACTAACATGAACAAATCCATTTCATTTGATCCTACGGTACTACATCCGTTGCAATCACTTACTGCTGATGAGATTAGCCGCTTAGTTTCTTTCAAACGTAAGCAAAGCGAACTTCCATAATCATGTCAGGGGAGGGGGGCGCTCTCCTCCCCAAAACCCTGAAATGATGAACCGGTATACAGACCTGTCCAATACGATTAAAGCAAGTTTACTTTACCAGCTTTTTCCTTCTGAAATCCCTGCAGTGCTTGAATTTATGGCGCAGCAGACCGACGCGCTGCTGGCAAATCCAGCCGGTTTCAAAATGCAGCATGATACACGCCTGTTTAGTTTTGAGCGCCTTGTGCACCTATCCAAAGAGGTGAAAACATGTTTAAAAAATGTGAGGCCTCAATTCCGTCCGGTATATCATAAGCGCAGAACCCCTTTCCGAACATTTATCGAACCACTTTTTAGAAGACTTGGAGAAAATATCTAAGGTGGTTGTGTAGAATTTTGAAGTAACAAATAGTCATTTTAGTGTAAAACAAATCGCGACTCAATAACTTTTTATCCTTTTTGCATCAAATAAACGGTCGATTCCGGTATTCTCAGCTCCGTCAATGCAGAAAATTTTAATTGTAAAGGTGATCCAGTTATCTTTAGCTTCTAATGAAAAAGCGACCAGCATATCCTTCTTGCGGGTGGCTTTGGAATATTTGAATGCATTTTCAACAAAAACAATCAGCAACATGGGAGCGATCGGTATCTGATCGTCCGAATTTTCCTGGATCGCAAGTTCCAGGACTAGCCGGTCACCGTTTTGTATTTTCTTAAAGTCGATGCAATTCTGTAAGTACAGTAGCTCATTTTTAAGCGGGATAAAAACCTCTCTGGTCTCATAAACGCTATATCTGAGCAATTCAGAAAGTTTAAGCAACAATAGCGGTACCCTTTGTTGCTGAGTGAGTGATATTCCGTAAATGTTATTGAGTGTGTTAAAAAGAAAGTGCGGGCTTAATTGCGATAATAGGAGCTGCAGCTCACTTTCCTTATGCTTTTGTGCGATTTTGGCCTGTGAAACTTGCATCCATACAGCATGCCGCGCCAGGGCTATCGCGATACCAAAAAACACAAACAGTATCGATATGGGAAGGCATATAAACAGGTTTTGCAAAAAGTATCCGGCGATATGACATTTGAACATATATACAGCACCGGCAGCACTAGCCAGAACCATGACCAGAAAAGTTAAAACTGATCTGGACAGGGACGTAGGTCCTACCGACCGGTTTAGCCAGGACTTGCCATACCATCTTCCCACATAGGTGCAGCTCAAAATGTAAAGGCAACTTATCATCGCAGCAACAGCCACGTCGCGATTACCACTTAAAATAACTGCGAAGGAAAAGACAACCACAAATGCCAGTCAGAAAGAAAGGTGCACCAACATCCTGGGAGCCATCATTTTTCCAATAAGATTTCAGGTGTTCCATAACCCAAATATGGGCATTCTATGCCGTTTTCGAAATATTTCATGCCGAAAGCCTGCTTTACAATGCCCAGTTCAAATTAGGGACCGCAGAAAAGATTCGGCATGACAACAGCGCGTTAAGACAAGATAATAGCCATGTATGTCCGTATCATTTTTCCATGTCAACAATGCCGGAAATATTTGCCAGTCATTTAAATACACAGATATGATTTATGGGGCTGAACTCGCAATTGAAACGAGCGATTTGTTTTTAGTTTTTCAAAAGACCGGCCTGTGATTAAGGGGCTAAATATGCAAATTCCAAAAGAGTAGGGTGTCTCATAAAGACACCCTACTCTTTTGGAATAAGAACGGATTAAAACTTGACAAATTTGCTCGATCGTATACCGGCTTCTGTAAAAAGGTGAATAAAATAAGCCCCCGGTGATAAGTTATTAACTGGAACAATGATATTAACTTCGTTTTCCCCGATGGCAAGCCGACGCAAGAGTTTACCATTTGCGTCTAATAATTCCACTCTGCTAGTTTTTCCAGATAAGGGAATTGTTACTGTTTCCACTGCGGGATTTGGGTAAAGAATGGCTCTTCCTTCTGTTTCAAGCCCAAAGCTAAGCGACTTGATACCATATTTGGTAGTTTTTCCATCGTAATCAATCTGGACAAGTCTATAATAGTTTGTGCCGTTTAATGGCCGATTATCGTACCAGGTATAATCTCGCCTAACCGATGAAGATCCGGTTGCTTCAATAAAACCGATCATTTTAAAGTTTTTTGCATCGGTAGAATGCTCTATCTCAAAATGGTCGTTGTCTGTTTCTGCCGCAGTTGACCATTCGACCTTAACAGTGGCGCCTTCCAGCCGGGCAGAATAACGCACAAGTGTAACCGGCAGGGCTCCCATGTCAAAAAAAGTTATCTCTCCAGAGCCAAAACCCTGGGTGAAGTCATATGGCGTATCATTAGGAGTTTTATTCTTCCAGTTAGCCGGCTTGGTAATATCATCTAACCACTCTTTTTTCGTCCCACTGGTCAAAACCGGGACATATATTGCATTTGGACGATCATTGGAATTTATGCTGTTCAAAAACCCAAGTGAACAATTGGTATTTAAACCTGCGGGTAATTCGCTGTATGCTGGAAATTGGGTAGTTGGTTCAGTACCGGTAGGATTCGAAAACCAGCCATTTGATACATTTGTAGCATTGGACCTAAGATTATTAAAAGCAAAGATGAAAGATGGATTGCTTTCCGTTCCCTGGTATATCAGTATTTGGTCGCCAATTGTTGCTGGCCATGGATTAGCAGAAAGATTCGTATTGGTCCATCTATCCGATAATATCGACAGGTCCGTTAAGGGAAGTGCGGTGCCATCACCTTTTACCCCTGATACGGCCCTTGCAGCAAGATCGATTTTAAATATGATTACCGTACCCGCAGGTATAATTGCAGAAGGTTTCCATTGAAATCTCCCCTCATTGCCGTAGGTTCCTACCAGTGGTGGACTATCAAGTGCGCCTACGAAATGTCCCGGCGTTGAGCCAAAAGCATTTACCCAGCCCCGGTCCGTAAAATATATTTCCTCGTCTTTAGCAATGTTGCTTAATGCAACTACCGCAAAACTACGTTTCGAAGATGAGGACGCATCGAGGTCGCTGTTCATCCCGATAACGGCAAGATCGCCCTGAGATAGGGCTGCATGGACATTTGGTATTCTTATAAGAAAGAGTGCTGCTATTAACAGTGAGCAGTAGAATTTTTTCATAACGTACAATTTTCGAGTAAAATTAATTTGAATGTAAAACCTAAATTATTTCTAAAATCGAAATGTCACTGGATTATACTTGCACAATCATATTAATTATTGTTATTTTCCTTTGCAAAATTCAATACCATGATCCAACCAATGTTATCTTAGGTAAATCGCTTACAATACCCAATGCTTTTGGTAAAGACTAAAGAAGGGTTAATTAAAGGATTGTACCACTGAGTGACTCAGCCGTAAGAATTATGAGATGTGATTTAAACATGATTATTGATTTGAATCTAACGCCTTAGAATTCAACCTAACATACTTATGGTAATCAAAAAATCCTACACGAAAGTCATGACGGATTTTCAGGGAGCCGGTGCTCTCCTTTCTTTGGTTTACCCCAATAATAGTCAAAGAAGCCCTCATGCACTAGAATCCGGATGACTTGACCACCAAAAGTGGGGATGAACCAATCTGCCACGGAATAAAATTGTCAAGCCATCCGAATTCCCAGGTAAGCACTTCTAACGTAGTTGTCGTTAAGCAATAAATGTGATCATTACATATACATTAGCTGCGGCAGTATTGTAAAAAATCTTAAGCTGTTCGAAATTTGCCGTTGCATATTCTAAGGATTCATTTTCTTGAGGTGGCTCCAAAAAGCGGCACACATTTTTGCAGAACCTAATGCGAAATGGGACTTCAGAAAGGGATCAAGGCCCGAAAGACTTATGATGCTGATTTTAAGCAAGAAATAACAAGATTGTTGGCATCCGGAAGAAGTGTTAGGGAAATTACAGAGACGTTTGAATTGCTGAAAATGTGGGTCGCCACCCCGGTTCTTTATCGTTGGAAGAGAATTGCAACTATGAAGACAAAAGTGGTCCGCCACCGCGGCAAAGAACGGACAGAGTGAGGACAGCAACGCTGGAAAACTTGCTGCCGAAAATGCTAGACTAAGGGCTGAAAACGAACGCTTAAAAACCGACCGTGAGATCTTAAAAAAGGCGTTAGGTCTTTTCAGCAAGTCCGACTGAGGGACGTCTATGATTTGATACTGTCACTATCCGAGACGAACAAAGTGAGCAACTTATGCAAGCTTTTTGAAGTGAGCAGAACAGCTTATTATCGGTATCAGCGAGGTAGAAGTCATAATGCGGACAGTAAATACAATCGACCTAAGCATGAGATTCGGATCGAGTTTATTCGCAATTTGAAGCGATATGGCAGCAGGCGAATCAAAGAATCTATAAAACAAAAAGGTATTAGGATTGGTCGTCGGAAAGTCGCTGAAATCATGCGAAAAAGAAAATCTGAGAGCCATTCAGCCGCCAAAGTTTATTCCGCGAACGACCGATAGTAAGCACGGGAAACGTGTTTGTCAGAATCTGCTGCCTGATCAGCCAAAGCCGAGTCAGGCTAAACGCAGTTTGGGCGGCCGCCGCAGCGGTGTCAGATATTACGTACATGCCTTTAAAGGGTGGAAAATGGGCTTATATGTGTACCTGGATGGACTTATATTCCAGGCAAATCGTCGACTGGCAATTAGCCGACAATATGGAAGAAAGTCTTGTCAGGGAACCCTTGATAAGGGCACTTTTAAAGCGGAGAGCAAAATAGGGCATGATCGTGCACTCGGACCGTGGAGGTCAATATTTATCGCGAAAAATGAAGAAAGTGATCAAAACTTTTAAGTTAAGACAAAGCGGTCCGCCGCGCGGTA
Source organism: Dyadobacter koreensis (assembly GCF_900108855.1). Taxonomy (GTDB): domain Bacteria; phylum Bacteroidota; class Bacteroidia; order Cytophagales; family Spirosomataceae; genus Dyadobacter; species Dyadobacter koreensis. The sequence goes on along the minus strand of NZ_FNXY01000001.1, from coordinate 1,080,204 downwards.
TGTCCCGAGCCGATGATCCATACGACAATGCCTGGGCTGAATCTTTTTGGAGTAGAATGAAGGCCGAATTAGACATGTCAAAAGGCGGATATGAAAACATCGATAAATTGAAGTCTGCTTTATTTGAATACATTGATGGATATTATAACACTATGAGACTTCATTCGTCATTGAACTATTTAAATCCATCAACTTTTGAGGCTGAATATTACCGGAAAACCGGATGAGAATTAAATTTTTTTTTAGTTACTAACCCGCAAAAGTGTAAACCAAAACGGAACCACGTCAGCCGACAATTATTTCGCATTTTTTAACAAGTTAACTGCCATAAGATAGGGTATAAGTAAAGTTATTGCCGGAATGTAGGAAACATAATTTGCAGTTGCGAGCGGTTCGGGTAAGTTGCCGGGAAGTAGATTTAATATGATGCCCAGTATACAAAAGAGTGCATAGATTTTGCATGCTGTAGGGTTAAGCTTGCCCGACTTTTTGATCGCATAAGCGAAAGCTGCCGTACCCAAATATAGTAACGTAACTTCGATCAATCTTACGACCGTGAATGAGACTGAGACAGTTTGTATCCACCCAGGTTTGCCCAATGTTCTCTGGCTTGGATATTTAATAAACACTTCTGTTAAAAAGAATCCCCAGTAAATCATATTAGCAACGAATAGTGGGAGTGCTATTAAAATCATAATCTTTCCAATCTGTGCATATCGAAACTCAGAATTACCTGTTAACGTTTCGCGAAGTCTAAACAGACCAACTGTCGTCAGCACACCACTAAGAATCAAAACGCAGTATCTTACTTGCTGTTCAAGGGCCAATGCTACCCACGCTTTTGCAGTTGAAGGTGGCGGCCCCATTCCCGCAAAAACAGAAATAAGTGCCCAGGATACAATTAATGGCCAAACAGCTCGTCGTATAGCCTGCTCTTTCTCATAGCCAAGTTTACGGAACGCAAAAAACATAAATAAGATATTTACAAACCATCCGGGTAAATAAACTGCATAACTGAGGTGTCCAAAAGTAAAGGCTGATACCGTAACAAGAAACGGAACCGCTAATAGAAATACGTAACTCAGCACTTGCGAAAAGACTTTCATATACGCTCACATTGTTAATTTCAAACAAATTATGGTAAGAACAATCACGACACATTACCGGCAGGGTTTCCTAAATTAGGCTTTTCGCGCCTATATTACAATAACTTTTATCAGATACACGGAGAGTAGATTTATAACATTAAAAGGATCGTTTTTTTAAGAGTTTGAGATTAAGAATTAATGTTCCAAGAAATCAGGTTTAGACGAATTCCCTGTGTCTAATAGCCATTATTATGTTAACTGATTATTATGGGAACAAGGGGGTAAGAGGCTTTTTGGTAAGATTCTTTCAGTATTGCCACGAGAGCTCACTTCTTGCGTTGCGTTCTGATCAGCTGGTGCACCAGGTGAGTTGTCTCACGATGGTGAGCTCACGAGCTTTTCACTTAGTAGCACGATGAACCTTAATGTCCAGTGAGATTACAGTCAAAAAAAAGATCTGGTAACGAATTACTATATTTGAGCTTTGTAGAGTTTATTGCCAACAGCATTTTGATAGGAAAATATGGAACAACGCGTAGAAGAGCACAGATTCAAGCGAACAGAATTTGCATTTGTTAAGTATACCGTCCAGTTCTGCATTTTTGGATTTTTCTTTTGCGCAGTACCACTATATCTACTTTTTGCAATCCAGTCTATATTTGATATGTTTTTACATTAACTGTGTGCAATCAATTAGGCTCACTTGGTTTCTTTGCTTGTTTGGTTGTATTTTAACGCCTTTGCTTTTTAATTTTTACCTTAAACGTAAAGAAGTTCATGGTAATCAGCTTTTGAAAAAGCAGCTGGGTTTATTCAATGCTCTTACATTAACATTTATCCAATGTGCTTTAGGCGTATTTTCTTCTGATCCGCAATTCTTATGTTATGGCACGGATGGTCAGAACGGTTTAGAATTGATATTCAATGCATGGTGTGCACTGCCACTACTGATATTAATTAGCTATTATTTTAAGACTTTAAATATTATTGCTGAATTCTCGTAGTTGCTGTGGTTCTCCCTGGTTTTTAGACGGTTGAAAGTAGATTTTCAGGTGTTTCTGAGGGTAGGTCAAAATGACCTATCAGCAAAATCCAATTAACTAATTGTTTCAATATAAGTATAATTTACAAAGGATTATTGCTTGCACCAATAGATGTTTTGCAGGGACTAAAATATCTAACAGATAATGGAATAACAGAAGGAAACTACAAACAGCTTCAAAATTTCGTATCATTGAAAAGAGCCTAAACTCAGCTGTTGGCATCTAGGCTCATTTCCATTGAGACATATTTGCCCGCTGATGTGAAGAAAAATAATTTTAAAATGGGTAATTAATAAACGGTTTATTATATTTAATAAAATTATATATACTGATTTGTTATGTTTCGTAAAATCTTCACGTACACTTTAATTCTTCTGCTCCTGGTAATGGAGAATTCGATGTGGGTGGGGCATCCTGAAATAATTCTTATGTCAAAAATATCAATTGATACTGGCCGCGTTATTACTGATGCGCCTAAACAGTTGTTCCGAGATGACATGCCAAATGCTTTACAGCATGAACGACAACTCCAAGACAATAGGGTTTTTGGTGCATATGAACAACCACCAACATTTCCTGGTGGTACTAAGGCTTTGTTTTCATTTATTAGGGCCAACCTGAAAATGCCTGCAAAAGGTAAAAAAGCAGGCATCTCGGGACGGGTTTTCGTCGCTTTCACGGTAGAGGATACTGGGGAAATTAAATATATAAATATCGTAAAAGGTCTTGGATTCGGCTGTGATCAGGAAGCTGTTCGGTTAATAAATTCGATGCCAAATTGGAGGCCTGGCACTATATCGGGTAAACCGGTTAGGGTGAGATTCAATCTTCCCATTTCTTTTATTTTCGAAGATTAAAAAGGCCTTACATTTTGGCAGGTATTTTATGGTATCTCCGTAGTCCAAGAAATTACCCTTCGGAACCTAGAATTAAAGTTTGCCATTCTTGTTTCAACAAAGTACATCAAAGCTGTGTTGATTTACAAATATTTAAAAATGCGATTGTATGTCAGACATACAGGCATATATTCTGTCTGGGGAAAACGGTGGTTTTTGTGAAATTCTCCTAACAGGCTAGACGCAGGTGATTTCTATATCTTTTTGAAAATTTTTTTCAGGCATTTTGGCAGGATTTTTAAAGTTGATTTTATATAACGCTAAAATGGAAAACGGACCAATTTTATATGTAGGGGGAGATGAAGATGACAGGTACCTGGTAACAGATGTACTCGAATCGATTGGTTGTACTAGCAAAGTTATCAACTTTGCAACCGGACAGGAACTAATCGATTATCTCAATAGCTGTAAGGAAAGGCCATTTATAATATTATGCGATTTGTACCTTCCGCAGATGAATGGTTTAGAATTAAAGGAGGTTATTAATGCTGATGATAAGTTGAAGCGAAGGACGATCCCATTTATATTTCTCTCTGATTCAGTAAATCCTAAGGATGTCGATGATGCATACATGTCGCTGGTTCAAGGCTTTTATGTGAAAGCCACTACTTATGAAGGTTTAAAAAAACAACTTGGGGCTATATGCGAATATTGGGAACTTGCTACTTTACCTGGTGAAAAGATGTAGCATTCCGAATACAAAATTAAGTCTCTTTATCCGGCTTGTTCTGAACCTTGTGTAATGATCAAAGGGTGAAGTGTAGTATTTTACCTACCATTTGACATTCAATTTCACCGTGGCGTCATTCTTCTCACTTAACTCTTTCATTGTAGTAGGCTATCTCCTCAATTATGTAACCGTAATTAGATGTCTAATAATTAGGTGTTTAGAATGTAATTTGGTAATCTGACCCGTTATAAAAGCATTGATTATGTTTAATTTTTGGTAAATGCGACTTTAATAGAACGCACTTCCCGGATCCAGCGGGCGGGCTTTTTATCATTAGGCGTAATGATCCGGAATGGACCTTCGCCGTTGGCAAGTGGCTGCCCGTCTTTCTTTGTTGCGAGCAAAATCACCTGGTCAGTAAACTCAGGATCAATTTCGGCAAGTGCATAAAGTACTTCATAACCATCAGCAGCCGAGATCAGCACATACTTAGCCAGATTTTCACCGCGCAGGTTGCTTCCTGTGGTCACGCCTGCATTTTCCAGGATCTCAATTAAAGCAACACCCGAAAATTCATGTTCTTTTCTGTCTCGGTCTTTCACTTTATGGGCTTACCTGTTTGAAACTGGCCAGTTCTGCTAGTTTCAGCTCCAAAGGCGTCGTTACTTCCCCACTGATAGAAAGTGTTGCCGTATTTTGCGCCTGGGATGAAAATGCAATGGACAAAAGAAGCAAAAAGCTAACTGCAATGCTACGATTGAAAAGTTTAGGTTCGGACATAGTTTATGGATGGTTAATGGGATGGGGATTGGAAAATGCAGGATTGGTTATAAAGGATGAATCGGTCAGCATACCCAGGAAGGCCGTCAAATCTGCTTTCTCGTCTTTTGTGAGCGCAAGGTTCTTGCCACCGGTTTCATTGGAAATGTCTTGCAGAAAAGCGCTGAGTGTCGGACTTTGCACAATGTGCTCGCTATAATGGTCAAGGACCTGCTCAATGGTTGAAAGCCTACCATCGTGCATGTAAGGTGCGGTTAGCATAATATTGCGTAGGGTAGGGACTCTGAACCTTGCCCGGTCTGCACTTTGCCTGGTAATTTTCTCTCTTCCCAAATCAGAAGCTATACTATCTAGGCCATTATTATGAAAGAGTTCTTTGAATGTTTTAACCCCGCCGTGGCAGTGCGTGCAGTTGGCCCCTCTTATGCCACGCTTAGGGTCAGGGGCGCTTTCAAACAACAACAATCCCCTAAGCTGCTGAGCAGTGGGATGGTAATCGCCCGCCAAATACTTGTCATAATCTGAGCCAGCCGAGATCAATGTACGTTCAAATTGAGACAGCGCTTTCAATATCTGGTCCTGGGTAATCACGCTGCTTCCAAAAGCCTTTTTAAACAGAGGTGGATACAAAACGGTGCTGTTTAGCTTTCTGGCCGACTCGCTTAATGACTGACCCATTTCGTGTGGATCTGTCAAGGGGAATCTGGCCTGATCTTCAAGGCCGGGCGAACGCCCATCCCAGAAAAAATTGCGTACCCACAAAAGATTAGCCAGAGACATTGAATTTCTGGCGGTTAAAGAACCGTCCGTGCCGGTGCTGAATGCTTTCCCATCCGTAAAAGCCAATCTTTGCTGATGGCAGCTTTCGCAGGAGATGTCGTTATTTGCCGATAAGGCTTTTTCATAAAAAAGCAGCCGCCCCAGATAAACACCATCTTTGGTGGTAGGATTATCGGCCGGAATGACAAACCGCGATCCGAAATTAGCGGGATACTGCAAAACATAAGTTTCTGCATTTTTATTTTGAAACCCTTCAGCGAGACCACACGAAATGAAAACAGCCAAGCCTAGGCTGGCTTTAAACCAACCTGGGTTATTTTGTAAAACTGTTTTCAATAAGTTTCTCATTACCGCCATTACTTCTTAAAAATGACTGAATACCAGGTTCACAAAGAAATTTCGTCCGGCTTCCGGAAAACCTTCAACCAGACTGTAATTGACATCAAAAATATTGTTCAGGCCCGCTTCTGCCAAGATGGATTTATAAAGTTTAACTGACGCCTTGGCATTGACTAGCGTATAAGCTTTGGCCCGGGTTCCATAGCTGGTACTGTAACGGTCGCTGTTGTGTTCCAGGCTTGCTAGCACGTGGGCACGCTTCAGGAAAGAATAATCAGCATATGCGAAAACCTTGTGCTCGGGAACGTTGGTGAAAAGAATGGCCGGGTTGGTTTTGTTTTTTCTTTTGATAAAAGAATAGTTTGAACCAATGCTAAGCCCGGAAATGACCCGGTAATCCAGGCCCGCTTCCGCGCCATAGAACCTTGCTTTTCCTGCATTTTGCAGCTGAAAGCGTCCCGGCTGTACATTATCGACCTGCTGTATAATGTCATTAATATTGCTGTTAAAAATGCTTGCTTGCAAGCTGAGTTTGTCTGCAATTTTTCCTGAATAGCTTAAATCAAAGTTAACAGCCGCTTCCGCTTCCAGGTCAGGGTTGGGAATGGCCTGGCCCATCCGGTAGGAATAGCGGTCTTTAATGGTAGCAAACCGGGTTTTGCGGGCCACTGATCCTTTCACAGAATGGCTGGTGTTGATATCCCAAAACAGTCCTATCTGCGCATTGACTGCATTGTTCTTACTGTCAGCAAAATTGGTGATTTCTTTGGTCGTTGCATTGTATTCCTGGGCTTTGTCACTGCTGCGCATATTAAAGCTTATGCCGGGAATAACGGCCAGGGAAGGCGTTATCTGATACGTGTTTTCAATGCCTACGGACATTGTATTATCAATATAGCCCTGCACGGGCTCACCCAGATCATGCTCCCTGTGTACGTCACGCTTATACTGCACATTCAGCTTGAAAATATTACCATCCAAGGCCCTTGACTCGTATTCTGCATTGCCACCGAATGTATAATCGTCGTAAAAACTTTGAAACGCATAAGGCCGGGTTTGCTTGGTATAGGTAGTGTCATCGTAGCTGAACAGCTGGTTTACAAACGTGTCAAAGTACAAACGGGTCTTCACTTTACTTTTCTCACCAACAGCTGTGTTGGATATAAAATACAAGCTTTGTTTGTTCCACTTTGGCCACTGCCAAAAACGTGTCGTGATCTTCGAATCGTCACCTACATACGGTGGATTGCCTTTTTCTCCCTTTTGGTTGACATAGCCGATCACATACTCGTCGGTTGCGTTGGGCATAAAACCTGCTTTAACGCTAAATTTGAGATCGTCGCGGTATGCATTCGCCCGGTTGTGGGTCTGCTGGTATTTTTTTTGTTTAAAATCCTCAGACAATGGAAATGTTTCCTGTTTCAACTGCGAAGCACCGACTTGGTAGAAGAACTTGCCAAATCTGGACCCGGCGTTCACATTCCACCGGTAACCATCACCACTGAAAATACCTGCCCGGCCATTAATTTCGAATTTGCTGACCGGTTTTCGTGAAACCAGGTTGATAGCTCCACCCATGGTGTTTGCCCCGTAAAGGATCGATGCAAACCCTTTTGAAACATTGATTTCGGCAAGATCAAAGGTGGTAAACCGGCCCATGTCCACGTAGCCGTCATAGGGAACATAAACCGGGACACCATCAATGAATACCGGCACCTGGCGAAGGTCAAATCCCCGCACATAAACCACGGATTCATTTCGTGGGCCAACATTGGCAATACTTACACCAGGCAGCATGTTTAGCGCATTGGAAATATCAGTTCGGTTGAATTTTTCTATTCGCTGATAGGTAAGCACATTAGTAGTATCTTTTCCTGATGTACCAGAAATTCTTACTTCCCCAAGTTGGAAAGTCCTGCTGGTATTGATTGAATCCGATGTTTGTTGCCCTCGCACCAGCTCAGGCAAAAAAGTTGTTAAAGCAAAAAGGAATAGAAATGTTTTCATTAAAAGCGATATGTATTGCTGTATATATCGCAAATATATACACTTCTATTTAGCTTGTTGGTGCTAGATCAAAAAAATCAGATTACAGACAACAGCTCTTTTTCTGCTTTTACAATTTCAAGGAGTTTCTCATTAAAATTTTTGTAAGCCTCCATGACTTTTTTGCCAGTCTCTGTCAGAACAGTTCCGCCAGCATGTGTTCCGCCTTTTTGCGGGATTATATAGGGACTACTCCCACTGGTGTTCATTGCATCAACCATGGCCCAGGCTTTTTTATAAGAAAGTCCCATGGCACTTGCGGCTTTTGAGATGGAACCGGTTTTGGCAATATGTTCCAGAAGTTCATAACGGACTGGGCCGAAAAACTTTATATCATCGATAAAAACCCAGTGCCGTATACGTATCTCAGTTTTTCGGTTCATATTATATTATTCATAAGAAGGCCTAGATCTGCAAAGCTAAGTTCAAATTAATACAACTGTAAATATCTGTAATCTCGGCGTAGCCAATAGTCTATCTAAGTTATATATGTTACCGTTTATCAGCTATTTAAACCGATATTACCTAACCCTACAGTTAAATTGTCAGATTCTCCGGAACACCTAACAAATAACCAATTTATGTAGGTTATAAATTTTATCTATGGACGTTTTCGGTTCATTCAATCGGACGTATTTGTGTACTTTTCATCTCCTCTTGTTTTCTTCCCTTTTAGTTCCCATTTAGCTCAAAATAGGATATAGCGTTGTCTCATCTTATTGTATCCTATTTCAAAGTACATTATATTGCATTCAGTTAACAATAGTGTACAAATGGAAGTTGGATATGCACGGGTGTCTACCCAAGAACAGAATTTAGATTTGCAACTTGATGCTTTCGCTAAAACTGGAATTAAAAAAATCTTTACAGATAAAGTATCCGGCGTCAAATCGGAAAAGCCTGAGCTTCAACAATTACTCAATTACATTCGGCAGGGTGACACTTTGGTCGTTTGGAGATTGGATCGTTTAGGTAGGACAACTGTACAATTAATTCAGTTCATTGAGCAGCTCAGAGATAAAGGGATAAATATAAAATCCCTTTCCGAACCTATTGATACAACAACTGCAACAGGTACTCTTATTGTTCAAATTTTTTGTGTTCTGGCTGAGCACGAGCGTAACGTGTTACGAGAGCGGACAAACGCAGGATTAACGGCAGCCAGGGCGAGAGGTCGGAAAGGAGGAAAGCCAAAGGGCCTTTCGGAAAAGTATAATAGTATAAAAAACTTGGTTAAAATATCGTATGAGGAAGGAGCAACTTCAACGGAACAAATTATGAAAGCTTTCAATATTGGTTCTCGTTCGACACTCTATCGTATCTTAAGAGATACAGGTACAAAAACGGGAACATTCACAAAACGCAAATAAATGGGAGAGCTAATGAAAGAAATAGAAGGGCTATCACCATTCGAATTAGCCAGGCTAAGGCAAAAACGAGTGGAGCACTCAACCAGGGATAAAGCAAGGCTCCTTGTAAAAGTCGTTGAAATTGAGGAACTTTTGAACTTAATGGGAAAGAAAATTGAAGTAAAAAATATTTAAAAAATTATTAGTTTATATAACCCAAAAAGGTTATATTTGTGATGTAAGTTCAACAATTCAATGTATGAAAATACTAGATGAAATTCTCGATAGTGATGCTACTTTCGGAATGAAAGTTCTGAGAAGTCTCTCTTCGGAGAAAAAAGCGAACTCCATGAGTTCTGGGTCGGTTAACTTATGGGATGATCTGAAAGACGCTGCAAAGGATGTAAGGCAGCACAAGGAAGGAAAAGTCAAATTGCAATCATTGGACGAGTTTGTAAATGAAGTATAGTATACTACTTACTGTTTCAAATAGATATTACAATTGAGAATTTAAATTTTAGATAAATATGGCGTCCGCGTTTCTTACAGGTGATTTTCTCGACGCTGCAATCTCTCCATTTAAAGAGATTGCAGCGTATGAAGCGTTATGGAGAAATTCTCAGTCGAGTTTCAAGAAGTTATCAGAATTATTTGCTAGTCAGCCAGGAATCAGGCCATCTGATCTGGTGACGGTACGTGAGATTGAAGAGATTGAAAACCAAGTACGAGATGTATTGTCCAAAACAAGGGAATCTTACCGCGCAAACATTTTGATAAATGGTACCCTTGATTATCCTGAAAAGTTGAAAGACGCAAAGGAAAGGATTGAACTTTTATACTATTCAGGTAATCTTGACCTTATTCATACTCGGTCGGTTGCCGTTGTGGGAACCAGAAATCCTACTTCGGAAGGTGCGCGCCGTGCTGCAAGATTGGTTAAATTATTAGTAAAAGACCATTTTACCATTATATCCGGTTTGGCAACTGGCATTGATACTGTTGCTCACACCACAGCGATAGAAAATGGTGGTAATACAATCGCTGTGATTGGCACACCTTTAAATCAATTCTATCCGAAAATTAATGAAGAATTACAAAAACAGATAGCAAAAGAATATTTGCTTATTAGTCAAGTTCCATTCATTCGATATCAGGAGCAAAGTATCGGAGGTAACCGTCTATTTTTTCCTGAACGAAACAAAACCATGTCGGCACTCAGTGAAGCGACCATTATAGTTGAAGCTGGGGAGACTTCCGGAACGCTAGTTCAAGCACGTGCAGCGTTACAACAAGGAAGAAAATTGTTCATTTTGGATAGTTGTTTTCAAAATGACAAGATTACATGGCCTGGTAAATATCTAAAACAAGGGGCGATCAGAGTTAAGGAATACCAAGACATTATTTCAGCGCTTGATGTATGAACAAATTGCTTAGAATTGATGAGCTATTAAGACAATTTCATTCATATTTATCGGTAGAAGACGAATGTTATTATTTGATGAATTACCGCCCAAGAGAAGGGGCTACTTATAGCGAGGCAAATCAGTTAATTTATAACTTTAAAAAACCCCTTAGGTATAAAGACCAAGGTCACTGGAAATATAAGAAGAAAGCAATTGATGAAGTCTCAAGATATTTTAGAGAGGCAATCATCACCACAATGAACTTTGACTTTTGTACACTCGTCCCTATTCCGCCTTCTAAGGAGAAAGGTGACGCTGAATATGACGATCGGATGTCTCAAGTTCTATCCGGTGCATTTATCGGACAAAATGTGGATTTCCGTGAATTAATTTGCTGTAAAGGTAATATTGCTGCATCTCACGATTCACCATTGCGCCCATCAATAGGAGAACTTTACCAAAATCTATATTTAGCCCCCCGAGAAATGGAAGGATTACGAGATAATATAGTTTTGTTTGATGATATGCTTACTACTGGCGCCCATTTTAAGGCTTGCCAGTCCTTGATACAAGATAGCTTTCCAGAAAAGCGCGTTCTGGGGATTTTTATCGCGCGAAGAGATGTGGATCAGATCACTAAGGATTTTTTTGACGATATCAAATAAGATAAACAAATAACATATTTAATGTACTTCGTTCAAAGTGACAGCCTGTCACTTTGAAAACAGTCTCAAAAAACGAAGGTCAAATATAAGCAAACATGCTTCAAACAATTATTCCTCAAATTGCAAGTTATTTATTCGTTAACTTTTTATGACGATCCCCCCAATCTTCCAACGCTTTGATGACAGGCTTTAAGGCATATCCTATTGGCGTTAATTCATATTCAACACGTGGTGGAACTTGTGCATAAACGGTTCTTTTGATTATCATATTTTCTTCGAGCTTACGCAACTGTAAGGTCAACATACGTTCGGTAATGTTTGGCAATTTCTTTCTTAATTCCCCGAACCGGAGCTTACCGCTCAATAACCAGGAGCAGATTACCAATGTCCACTGTCCGCCGATAATAGTTGAAGCGTAAGCCTCTGGACATTCGTCACTTAGCGCATTCTTGTTGGAGAAATTAGTCGATGTTTGCTTGATCTCGCTCATTACTTACATTTTTTATAGTACCTAACAATTGGTGGGTAATATACGAATCTTATGTACTGCATGCTACCTTTGGGTTAGATTTATTATCAATATCACTATGAAGACTTTAATCATTATTACGCACCCTACAATAAGCGAGTCTACCATAAATAAAAGGTGGATGGAAGAGCTGCTTAAATTTCCAGAAAAGTACACTGTTCACCAGTTGTATGATGCTTATCCAGACGAAAAGATAGATGTCCAAGCTGAACAGCGTCTAGTCGAGCAATACGATAAGATCATATTCCAATTTCCCTATTACTGGTTTAATATTCCCTCATTGTTAAAAAAATGGTTCGACCAAGTAATGACACACGGCTGGGCATATGGTAGTAAAAGTGGATACTGCATGAAAGGAAAAAAAATAGCACTGGCCATATCGTTAGGAGTGGAAGAAGAGGAGTTGAGTAACGCAGGGAAATACAAATATCCGCTCAACGAACTCACCAGGCCATTCGAACTAAGTTTTGAATATGTCAAAGCGGACTACCAACCGGCATTCGCTTTTTACGGTATGGATTTTCATGTCTCTGATAGCCATGTTGAACTGGGTGTAAGATCATATATAAAATTCTTAGAAGAATTTTAACAGCGCCGCTATTTATAATAAAGTGACAAGATTGAATGATATAGATTTTAAACAATAACATGGAATCACAAAGAAAACGAATCTTGATTATAGGCGGTTATGGAATGGTAGGTAGCAACATAGCACGGTTGATCAGAAGTGTAGATACCAGCATAGAATTGGTTCTTTCGGGAAGAAACCCTCAGAACGGGGAACAGCTAGCCGATGAATTAAAGAGCGCAGAAACAGCCTATGTAAACTTGGAGGAAGGATTGGATTTAAGCAAGCTCGGTAACATCGATCTTATCATAACAGCGATGCAGGACCGGAGTAATATTTCACGGGAGATAGCCATTTCGAATGGTATTGCCTGTATTACCGTCAGCGAATTAGCTGATCAAATCTCTACAACAGCATTTTTAAGCCTACAAAAACCTATTGTTGCCCCGATCGTCTTTGCCGGCCATTGGCAATCAGGATTATTGACCCTTGTCGTTAAACACTTAGCCGCTAAATTTGATCATATCACACGTATTGAAATGGCAGGATTGTATGACATAAAGGATCGTGTAGGACCAGAGGTCGCAAATGATGTCAACGGTTTTATGGGTCAGGCGCTAATCCGGCAGGATCGAGAGTGGATATCAGTGCCCGCAAAAGATAACCCAAGAGAAATCTGCTTATACAACGGGTCCCTGGCGAAAGGTTATCCGTTGAGTACGCTGGATATTCCAAGTATTGGCGCTTTTACAAACGCTGCCAATATTCGATTTGATTTTGCTACCGGCGTATCCATAGGCAGTAGTAGGGGTTTAGAAGCCTCGCATGATCTGTATATTGATATGGAGGGGATGTTGTTTTCCGGGAAAAAGACAAAGCTTCGAACTATCGTATCTGGGAAAAAAGGGAATTCTCAAATGACCGCCGTTGGTGTCTTTTTAATAACAGAGAATATATTGGGTCTTAATGGAAAGAACGCAACAGAAGCCGGAGGCCTGTATCTTCCGGAAACTATTGTTCCGGTAACTGATCTTATCAACCGTTTTAAGGATTTCGATATAGAGTTTATTGAAATAAGTGATGAATTACACTGGTAATTATCTTTAACAATATACCCTTCTGAACGAAATTGACATCTCGTCAAATTGTGATGAGATGTCTCAAAAAACGAAACTATGAAAACTATTATTAATAAATTTCTCAATCAAAAATAAAACCTCTCAGTGGTAGTGGTAAGTCACTCGATGTTGAAAAAATCTCCAAAATGAGCGGACTTACGAAAGAAGCCTGGGAACTTTATAAGGAAGAATATGTATAACTGAATTCTTTGTCTGATACTGAAATTAAAAAGTTTGACGATTACTTTACCAAACTTGGTGTTTAGTAAAATGCTGCTTAATATTCAGTCTCAAAAACCGAAACTGCATATAACATTTAGATTAAGATTTTTATAACGGACATGATGACTGAAATTAATCCTATCCTTCCGAATATTGGTAAAAAAGGGAAGTTGACTGCGAACAGTATAACATTTATGTCTATCATTCTTATATCGTTGGGGCTGGGACTGATAAAAAGAAATATATCCGGCTTTGAAATATTGGTATTCGCAACTAATCGATATACAGCATTGTGTTGATTAGGTTTGAGTTCCGTCCAGACCATAACTACTTCGTAATCTAAGTGCATTAATTGATGGAGCCCATTTGACTCAATTTTGAACGCGAGTATTTTGTTTAAATTTAAAAAGTCTTAGCCTCTGGTGAGAACCATCATATTTTGCTTATCCTAATTTTGTGGTGGTTAGGTAATTCAAGTTTCATTCCCGTGTTTCATTTAAATAATTTCAATACTTAAATACCATTTATTTCCGGAATGGTTTGGATAATGCCAGGTCTGTGTTATCACTGCTAAAATCCCTATCCTGAATTCTACTACTTCAAAAAACAAGTTGCTTTCGCGTAATGGTAGCTGAAACTTCTGATGCTTCAAGTTGCTTGCCAATTTCACATTGGTATTTTAATTTATTTCCCGTAATAGCATTACCGGGTTAGGTATCCAAATGTAGCTGGATTCTTATGGATCTTTGCTTATCTAAATCTTACCATGAACCGTAATCCGTATTTAAAACTCGGTAGAAATAATCATTTTAATCAAATCATGACTACCCGATACAGTCATTAGCAATAAGTATTCCTCAAAAAAGGGAAGCTGGATTGTTAAATAATAAAATATTTTCATCTAAAAGGGATAATTCCTTTCATCTTCTGCACTTACTGTTTGAACCCTATTTTATCGATCCAGTCATTCTAGAAAATCTGGTGGCGAAAGCAGTGGTTTTGCAAATCATCCGGATTGTACAGACACCAAATGCAAATTCTAAACTTCTGTTTTAATGAAAGAAATTATCTACAATGCCGCAAAATTTAGTTTGTTTATTGCGATCATTTTACTTTTTCCATTGAGTTCGACCGCTCAAAACCGAAGCGTCAGTGGAAAAGTACTAAGCGTATCCGGGCCGATCCCTGGTGTCAATATTCTGTTGAAGGGAACGCAGACTGGAACTTCAACAGATGTCAACGGTGATTTTACAATTGCTGTTCAGGGAGAAAATCCTGTTCTGGTTGCTTCTTCGATAGGTTTTGTATCCCAAGAAATTAGGGTTGGCAACAGCTCTGTAATCACCATTACTTTGCAGGATGATATCAATAACTTGTCAGAGGTATTGGTGACGGGTTATTCAACGGAAAACCGCAGTCAGGTTACCGGTGCAGTATCGTCGGTGAAACCACAGCAATTGCAGGTTGTACCTTCTTCTAATGTGGAACAGCAGCTTCAGGGCCGTGTTGCAGGTTTAACGGTAATCTCCAACGGTCAGCCCGGGACTTCAAGTCAGATCAGGATACGCGGATTTGGTTCTTTTGGCGGAAATCAACCGCTGTATGTGGTCGATGGGGTGCCCACGCAAAGTATTCAGTTTATCAATCCCAATGATATTGAATCAACAACTGTTCTGAAAGATGCTGCTTCGGCATCTATTTATGGCGCACGTGCAGCGGCAGGTGTAATTGTTCTGACGACTAAGAAAGGACAGAAAAAAGCACAGAAACTTTCGGTAAGTTATGATGGAATTTATGGTGTAACCAACCCAGGAAAAGGGCAATCCATTTTAAATCCACAAGAGCAGGCAGACTGGACCTGGCAGGCGCGAAAAAACGATATTTTCCAAAATGGCGGAACGCTTGGCCCTACCAGTTTTGCTGGCATTGCTAACGGGCAATACGGCTCGGGTGCAACGCCGGTACTGCCTGACTATCTTTTGGTTGGAAGTAAAGTAGGGCAGCCAGCCTCGGCAGTAAATTTGGATGCGGAGAAATTAAAATATAATACCAATCCTGCCAACGGCCCATCCTATCTGGTAATTCCTGCCAACAAGCAGGGTACGGACTGGTACAAAGCCATCACCAGAACTGCTCCGCTTACCCGTCATACACTGGGTTTTTCCGGAGGATCAGATTACAGCCGTTTTTATGTAGGTTTAGGAATGCAGCAGCAGGATGGTATTGTGATCAACAACAAATTTTCACGCTACACTTTAAGAACCAATACAGAATTTGATCTTTCCAAAAAACTTCGTTTTGGTGAAAATATCCAGTTCGCTTACATCGTAGCCAAAGGTTTACAAGGAAGCTCCGGTGGTTCTCTGGGAAACAATACAAACAACAACTCGAGTGTTTCTTCGGATGAAAATGAAATTCTTTCAGCTTTCCGAATGGCGCCTATTATTCCGGTTTATGATGCTTTTGGAGGATACGGCGGAACGGCTGCACCCGGTTTTAGTAATCCGCGAAATCCGTTGGCTGCCCGTCAGGCCGCGGCCAACAATTTGAACAGGACCGTTTATGGTTTTGGAAATGCTTATCTGGAATATGACCTTTCGCGTTCATTAACATTGCGTTCAAGCCTGGGAGGTACCTATTTCAATAATTACAGTACGAGTTCGTCAAGGTCCACCTATGAAAACTCGGAGAATATTGCCAATTATACTTTTAACGAAGGCTCTGGTTACGGTCTTGCCTGGACATTTACCAACACAGCCCAGTTCAAAAAGACATTTGGAAAACACGAGATTAATGTTTTAGCTGGTATCGAATCGCTAAACACTGGAGCAGGTAGGAACATCAGCGGCTCAGGTCTTAACCCATTTTCCACGAATCCTGATTACGTCACATTAAGTACCACAACGCCGGGAACAACCAGGCAGGTAAACAGCACGCTTAACAAAGGAAATAATTTTTATTCCCTTTTCAGTCAGGCCAAATACATCTATAACGACAAGTACATTCTGACCGCTGTGGTAAGAAGGGATGGTTCTTCGCAGTTTGCTCCAAGCAACCGGTATGGTGTATTTCCTGCGGTCTCGGCAGCATGGAGACTTTCCTCCGAAACTTTCATGAAAGATATCCGCTGGATTTCTGATTTGAAGGTGAGAGGAGGTTATGGGCAGATGGGTAATTCTAATTATCTAAGTGCGACAAACCAATATAATCTTTTTGCTTCCAATGCAGCCAACGGGTATGATCTGGCCGCTACTAACAATACGATTGTCTCAGGATATTATCCAAGCCAGATCGGGAATTCATCGGCCAAATGGGAAACAAGTATTACCTCAAATGTTGGTATAGACGGAGCACTTTTTAATAACAAGCTGGAATTTGTCGTTGACTTTTGGCGCAAGGATACCAAGGACCTGCTTTATCAGCTTGCTTTGCCCGGTGTGGTAGGCGTACGCGCAAGTGCTCCCTTTGTCAATGTGGCCAGCATGCGTAACCAGGGTATTGATCTTCAATTAAGCAACAGGGGTAAATTAAGCGGTGATTTAGGATATGAGGTTTCAGTGATCGGCAGCTTTCTGGATAATAAAATTACTGCCATTGCACCATTGGTACCTTACTTTACAGGCGGAGGAACGCGCCTTGGAACGCCGGTTGTCCGTAACGAAGTCGGTCATGATCTGTCTACCTTTTTCGGTTATAAGGTTGCCGGGCTGTTTAGCAGTAAGGAAGAAATCGCTCAGGCGGCGGTCCAAACCGGCGCAGCGCCCGGCCGTTTCCGTTTTACGGATATAAATGGTGATGGCAAAATCGATGACAGTGACCGCACCTATCTCGGTAGCCCGGTTCCCAAGTTTACCGGCAGCATTTCGCTGACTCTGAACTATAAAGGATTTGATATTAATACTAATTTTTATGCTTCGCTGGGCAATAAGATTTTTAACAATCAGCGCTGGTTTACTGATTTTTATCCATCATTCACAGGAGGCGCAGTCAGTACCCGCGTGAAGGATTCCTGGCTTCCGACCCATACCAATACAACCGTTCCAATCTTTGAAAGTGCAGGAAATTTCAGCACCAATACCCAGGCCAATTCTTACTACGTTGAAAACGGGTCTTACGGCAGAATGCAGTATTTGAGTTTGGGTTATACAATTCCGGGAAGCATATTGAAAAAAATCAATGTAAGCCGGTTAAGAGTATCCTTGTCAACAACAAATCTTCTTACAGTAACCAAATATTCAGGCCTTGATCCGGCGGTTGGCGGCTCATCTGATTCTGCCTTCGGGATTGATGTAGGCAATTATCCGGTTACAAGAGGCTATAATCTAGGCCTTAGTTTCGGATTCTAGATTTCTAAACAATTGGTTTTAAGCCCGATAATCTCATGGATATTTATAAAATTAATCAAGAAATGAAAAATAATAGAAATAAAACCTGGATACTCTTATTGCTGATGACTCTGCTGGCAAGCAGCTGCAAAGAGTCGTTTTTAGAACTGCCTGCCACCGGACAGCTTTCTGTAAGTGAGCTGAATTCCAAAGCGGGTATTGAAGGGCTACTGGTCGCAAGTTACGCGGAGCTGAACGGACGCGGTTTCAGACGCGTGACAGGCTCGTCAAACTGGCTTCGGGGCAGTATTTCGGGAGGGGATGCTAATAAGGGTTCGAACTCAGGGGATTACGGTGATCTGATACCCTGGATGACTTATCAGCTTTACCCGAGCCTTTTTGATATCGGTCAAAAATGGAGCGCGATGTATGAAGGAGTGAGCCGGACGAACGCGGTACTCCGCATCCTTCCATCTGCAAGCGCAGATGTTAGTGAAGCTGATAGACAACGGATTGCAGCGGAAGCCCGGTTTCTTCGCGGGCATTACTATTTTGATTTGAAAAGAATCTTTAACATGGTTCCGTTTGTGGATGAAACACTCACTTACGGTACAGGTATCGAGAAAGTACCTAACAATGTAGATATCTGGCCAAAAATTGAGGATGATTTTAAATTTGCATACGAAAACCTGCCGGCTACGCAAACGCTTGTGGGAAGAGCAAATAAATGGGCCGCAGCTTCCTACCTGGCCAAAACATATTTATACCAGAAAAAGTATGCGGAGGCAAAGGTGCTTTTTGATCTGGTTATCGCCAGCGGCGTTACCAGCGGAGGTTTAAAATACGCTTTGGTTGCCAATTATACAGATGTCTTCAATGCAGCAAAGGAAACTAATTCAGAATCTGTTTTTGCTATTCAGGCTGCTGCGAATACCGGAAGCACAGACAATGCCAATACGGATCTAGGGCTGAATTATCCTTACGGATCAAGCGCTCCGGGCGGCTGCTGCGGTTATTTTCAGCCAAGTTTCGAGCTTGCCAATTCTTTCAGGGTCAATGAAAAAGG
The DNA here is from genome assembly GCF_900108855.1 of Dyadobacter koreensis. GTDB lineage: Bacteria > Bacteroidota > Bacteroidia > Cytophagales > Spirosomataceae > Dyadobacter > Dyadobacter koreensis. The sequence continues at coordinate 1,061,317 of NZ_FNXY01000001.1, read as the reverse complement.
TTTACCCCTCGTAGATGGATCTTACAATTCAGCTACCAATCAGCTGAAAACAGATCAGGGGATTGTCTCGGATCAGGCTTTTACGCCTGATGCAGGCCCTGTTGATCCGCGTCTTGACTGGTCGGTAGGGCGCCGCGGTATTCCATTTTTGGACTGGGGTGTGCATCCTGGTTATTCCTGGATCCGTGATCAGAGTTTTGGCGGGCCTTATTCTCCCAAAAAATTCATCCATTATAAATCCCAGGTTAAAAACCTTTCGGACGCCACAGCCAGCACGGATACCTATTCGGCTATTAATTATAATATTCTTCGTTTTGCAGATATTCTTTTGATGGCCGCGGAGGTGGAAATTGAAGTAGGTAGTCTGGAAACGGCCAGGACGTACGTGAATATGGTCCGAACGCGTGCGGCCAACAAAGACGCCTGGGTAAAAACAGCCAATGGAAATAATGCCGCCAATTTTGTGATCAACACCTATGCTGAGTCATGGAATGACAAGGTTTCTGCTAGGCAATATGTTCAGTTTGAGCGTAAACTGGAATTGTCCGGAGAAGGCCACCGCTTTTTTGATCTGGTGCGCTGGGGAACTGCGCAGACCGTTCTGAATCAGTTTCTTGAGTATGAAAAAAACAAACTTCCTGTTGCCTACAGCGGCGGTCGATTTACAGCGGGAAGAGATGAGTATGTACCGATTCCACAAACACAGATTGACTATCAGGGCAGGGATATTCTGACCCAAAATCCTAATTATTGAGCCGGCTACCGGCCTGATTTATTAACCGTATGAAAAACAACCGAAGGAATTTTCTTCAGACTATTGGACTAGGCGCAACTGCGCTCACACTTGGGAGTCCTGATGCCAATGCGCAAATTTCAATCAAAGATAAAAAAGATCGTGTGACAGCTTCCGCTAACCAGGCGGTGGCTGATACCACGCAGGGGAAAGTGCGAGGCTATATTCATGATGGGATTTACAATTTCAAGGGCATACCTTACGGGGAGAGTACTGCCGGAGCGTACCGGTTCATGCCTCCGGTGAAACCTATCAGCTGGACGGGCGTGCGCGATACACTTACTTACGGACCGATTTGTCCTCAAAAACCAAATAGCGGATGGGGGATGCAGGAGTATGCTTTTCTTTATCAATGGGTTGATGGTTTTCAAAGTGAGGATTGTCTAAGGCTAAACGTATGGACACCGACTTTAAAGGATAACAAAAAGAGGCCGGTGCTTTTCTGGATTCATGGAGGAGCTTTCTTTTCAGGGTCCAGCCAGGAGCATCCATCTTACGACGGCGAGAATCTTAGCAGAAAAGGGGATGTAGTCGTTGTTTCGGTCAATCACAGGCTTAATGCTTTAGGTTTTTTGGATCTGTCCGATTATGGAAGTCAATACGAAAGATCAGGTAACGTTGGTATGCTGGATCTTGTGGCAGCACTCGAATGGGTAAGAGACAATATCGCAAATTTTGGAGGTGATGCCGGCAATGTGACAATTTTTGGACAATCCGGAGGCGGAGCTAAAGTTACAACTCTGATGGCTATGCCTACTGCAAAAGGTCTTTTTCACAAAGCTATCTCGCAAAGCAGTTCAACCGTTCAGGTGGCTACTCATGCCTATGCCGCAGAACTTGCAGGTCATTTTTTATCCGAATTAAAAATTGATAAAGCCAATATTGCTCAGATTTCTAAACTGCCATTTTCTGAATTAATTCTGGCCAGTATAGCAGCGGAAAAGAAAATGGGAAGTGATTTTCCTCTTAATGTTGGTCGCGCTGGCTGGCAGCCAGTTGTGGATGGTAAGGTAATTCCTACGCATCCCTTTGATCCGTCGGTACCTGCATATTCTGCCCATATTCCCATGATCATTGGCACCAACCGCAACGAAGCGTCAGCCAGTATTGGGAATGCCGCTATGGAATCTTTAGACGATGAAGGACTGAAAAAAAAGCTATTTGAACGCTTTGGAGCCAAGTCACAGAAAATCCATCAGGTGTTAAGGAAAGTGCACCCGGAGGTAAAGGCCGTGGAAATTCTTTCGTACGTTTCTCCATACAACCCAATGGCTTATCTGCAAGCTGAGCGCAAAGCGGCTCAGAACGCAGCGCCGGTTTATTTATATCTTTTCGCATGGCAAACTCCTGTTCTTGATAGTCGTCCGAGATCTTTTCATTGCAGTGAAATTCCTTTTGTTTTTGCGAATACCGACCGCTGTGAAACCATGACCGGTGGTGGACAACAGGCAAGAGATCTGGCTGCAAAAATAAGTATGGCGTGGCTGAATTTTGCCAGAACGGGAAACCCGGATCATAAAGGTCTGCCGCAGTGGAAACCGTTTACAAAACAAAACGGAGCAACGATGGTTTTCAATAACAATAGTGAAATCAGGAATGATCCTGACGGTGAAGCCCGGCAGCTTTTAGAACACCTTTTTTATCAAAGAGATTTGTAAATTTTATCTCTTTATCTTCATAACCAGATTTTTACATGAAAAAAATAACAATACTTTCCCTGTTTCTAATATTTGGTCTTTCTTTTTTATGTGTAGCCCAAAAGCAAAAACCCAGGGTACTTATTTTTAGCAAAACCGTCCGGTACTATCATGAATCCATTCCGGCGGGTATTGCTGCAATCATAAAGATGGGGGAGCAAAATGGGTTTGAGGTAGATACCACTGAAAATGCAGCGTTTTTTAAAGAGGATTCTCTTAAAAAATATGCAGCCGTCATCTGGTTATCAACAACAGGCGATGTGCTCAGTACTGCCGAACAGGCTCACTTTGAAAGGTATATTCAGTCGGGAGGGGGATATATCGGTATTCATTCTGCTTCGGCCTCCGAAAAAGAGTGGGATTGGTTTGGTAAGCTGACGGGTGCTGTTTTTGTCAATCACCCGCCGGATCCGGTGCCGGGAACAATTAACGTAACCGACCGAAAAGATCAATCTACAAAACACCTACCACAAAAATGGCAATGGAAAGACGAGTGGTATAATTTCAATAAAAGAAGCAGCGATGTGCACGTTCTTTTTACTGCGGATGAAACCACTTACAAAGGTGGCACCGAAGGCGCGTACCACCCTTTGGCTTGGAAACATGAATTTGATGGAGGACGGTCTTTTTACACTGCGCTGGGACACCTCTCGGAAGGTTATAGTGACCCTTTATTTCAAAAGCATATACTGGAAGGAATCAAATATGCAATTGGGAAAAACCAAAAGCTTGATTATAGTAAAGCAAAAACCGCGGCTCCTTAATGTAGCTGCCGGCCAAGCATTGGATTGAAATTATACAATCAAAATACAGAAAACGCTGCAGATGTTTTTAAAGAAGTACGGTCGTTAATATACTGATTATGTTATTTAAAGTGAAGTTCACATACCTGGCTCTTTGCGTTCTAATTGTTTTAGCCTACTGCTCAATGACCTTTAGTGAGCAAGCCGCAGAGCCCCGGGTTCTGGTTTTTTCTAAAACCAAAGGTTGGAAACACGCATCGATTCCCTCAGGTATCAAAGCCCTTCAAAAGTTGGGACAGGAAAATGGTTTTAGTGTCGATACCACTTCAAATTCGGCACTTTTTACCGAGGAACATTTGAAAAACTATGCCGCTGTGATCTGGCTGAGCACCACAGGAAATGTTTTAAACGGAACACAACAGACTGCCTTTGAGCGCTATATTCAGGCAGGTGGCGGGTTTGTTGGAATCCATGCCGCTGCTGATACCGAGTACGACTGGCCTTGGTACGGTAAGCTGGTCGGTGCTTATTTTTCAAGCCATCCGCATAATCCTAATGTTAGAAAGGCAGCCATAGAAGTGAGCGATAAAACGCATCCTTCTACCAAAATGCTGTCCGGCCGCTGGGAGAGAACCGATGAGTGGTATAACTACCGCGCTTACTATTCGGGCATTAAAGTGCTGGCAAAACTTGATGAAATTTCCTACGAAGGTGGCACCAACGGCGCTGATCATCCCATCAGTTGGTATCATGAATTTGATGGCGGACGTTCTTTTTACACGGGCCTTGGCCATACCGATGAAAGTTTTAGTGAGCCTCTGTATTTGGCGCATTTGCTGGGAGGAATAAAATATGCCATAGGACCAAATTCAGTGCTGGATTATAAAAAAGCATATGCTAAAATAACACCTGAGCAAAACCGGTTTGTCAAAACCATTCTGGCTAATGATCTGAATTCTCCTATGGAGCTTGCCGTGGCTTCAAATGGCATCGTATATTTTACAGAGTTATTTGGCAATTTTTCCAGCTACGATCCGGCCACAGGAAAATCATCACTGATCCATAAGTTTGAGATTACCAACATGGGCGGCACAGGCCTTATCGGTATAACACTGGATCCGGACTTCTCGAAAAATCGTCAGCTTTATTTGTATTATGCCCCCAAAGGACTTACCGAAGAAAATCTTGCATTTCAGCTCTCACGATTTACATTAACAGAAAATAACACGCTTGATTTGTCTTCGGAGAAAATCCTGCTTAAAGTTCCGGTTCAAAAAAACAGCGGCTCGCATCATGGCGGATCCTTGGCATTTGATAAGGAAGGGAATCTTTACCTCTCAACTGGTGATAGTTCGACGCCTTTTCCTTCAGGAGGTTATTCTCCTATGGATGAGCGGCCAGGAAAGGAATTTTACAGTCAGGATTCGCAGCGTTCGGCTGGTAATACCAATGATTTTAAGGGAAAAATTTTGCGTATCCATCCCGAAACTGATGGCACGTATAGCATTCCCGAAGGGAATTTATTTTCCAAAAACGAAGAAAACAGCGGCCGTACTCTTCCGGAAATTTACATAATGGGTTGTCGAAATCCTTACCGTATCGCGGTGAACCCACAGACTTCTGTTTTGTACTGGGGTGAAATCGGGCCTGATGCCGGTAAGGATGGTATACAAGGGCCACGCGGGTATGATGAGTTCAACCAAGCAAAAAAAGCGGGGAATTACGGATGGCCTTATTTTATGGGCAATAATGCAGCTTACAGTAAGTGGGATTTCGCTGCGAAAACGGCCGGATCAAAGTTTGATCCCAATGCGCCGGTCAACAATTCACCCAATAATACCGGACTTAGTCAATTACCGCCAGCTGTGCCGGCCATGATCTGGTATCCTTACGCAGCATCCGAAGAATTTCCTGAATTGGGCGTTGGGGGAAGAAGTGCGATGGCAGGTGATTTTTACAGTTTCAAGTCTGCGAATAAATCAACAGGCAAATTTCCGGATTACTATGACGGAGCTCTTTTTGTTTTTGACTGGATGCGTAACTGGGTAATTGCCTTACGGTTTGATGAAAATGAAAAGTATGTGCGCAGTGAACCTTTTATGGCGGCAAACGGCGATTTTAGAAGACCAATTGATCTCACTTTTGGGCCGGACGGAATGATGTATATGCTTGAATACGGCTCGGTTTACGGCGCTGATAACGACGATGCCAGGCTCGTTAGAATTGAATATAATACAGGAAATCGTCCGCCCGTTGCCAAAGCAAGTATTACCGATTCTGTAAAAGAAGACTACGTGGATAAAACCGTCTTTCTTACCTCAGAACGCCGAAATTTTCCTGTTTTAAAATCGGCAAACGGCCAGCCACCTCTGCGTGTTTCTTTTAGCAGCAAAGGAAGTCTGGATCTGGACGATGATGACCGGATTTCCTATCAGTGGTTTTTTGATGGTAAAACGCTGGGTAGTACAAAACCAAATCCTTCGTACAGCTACCAAAAACCCGGCGTTTATCACACACTTTTAAAAGTGACAGATCTTGCCGGAAAGGTTAGTACGGATACTGTTGTTGTCCGAGTGGGAAACAGCAAACCTGATGTCCGAATTACCAGTGCAGATAATAAATCATTTTTCTGGGATGATAAACCCTTTACTTATGCTGTCAAATTGAAAGATAAGGAGGATGTTAAAATTGATCCAAAAAATATTCACGTTCAGATGTCTTATGATCCGCAGCCAGCCAGCCAGCAAAACCTTGTTCCAGAATCTGTGGCCGGTCTTTTGATGCGGCCGGAGCAGATTGGTAAAATCCTGATGACCAACAGCGACTGCCGCGCCTGTCATACGGTTGACAAACCTTCGGTTGGACCTACGTTTTTGGCGGTTGCAAAACGCTACAAGACCAAGGAAAAAGCTGTGGAAGAACTCGCTGCCAAAATTATTAGTGGAGGAGGTGGGAACTGGGGGACTGAGCATATCATGAGCGCACATCCGCAGCTTTCGCCGCAGGATGCACAGGAAATGGTCAGATATATATTTTCGTTGACTGATCTTCAAAAAGACCTTATAAATTTACCTGTTCAGGGATCTAAAATGCTTAAAGATCATCCTGTAAATGATCAGAAAGGCCAATATACTTTCGTAGCTTCCTATAAGGACAAAGGCGGAAATAAGGTCGGACCTATTACGGGCGCGGATGTTGTGAAGCTGAGAAGTGCGAACGTAAAACCTGCTTTTGCGGATGCCTATGTGGGTTTCGCTAGGTTCCGCGACAATCTTTCTCAGGGCGGGCATAAATCTTACATTTTGCTTAGAAATATTGATTTAAGCGGCATTGGCCAATTTATTTTTGAATACGCTTCGGGTGACCAGACAGGGCAGATACAGGTAAGAATTGACTCTCAGGCTGGTCCTGTGATCAGCACGGCAGCATTTACACCAACCAGTTCCTGGGACGTTTTTAAAAAAATAAGCGGTAAAATAGAAAACCCGGTAAGCGGCAGACATGATATTTATTTTATTGCGCTTAAACCCGATAAGCCCAATAGCGAGATTTTGAAGCTTAACAATATTCGTTTTGAAAAGTAGATGAACTGAAATAAATAGAAGTGCATAGTGCCGGGTAGTCATCCGATTTCCGGTGCTATGTATTATTAATATCTATTCTAAAAACCTGAGATGGCTATCAGAAAAATGATCCATAAAGACTTCCAGCCCGCGCAAAGTTCTTTGAGGTTATCGATCGCTTTGTAGGCAAGTTTATAAACCGAAGCCGGGGTCAACTGCATGACCGTGGCAATTTGCTCTGTTGATAATGCGCTGTAATATTTAAGGAAGATAATTTCTCTTTGGCGGCTTGGGAGTTTCTTTACAAAACCGGCCAGACCGTCCGAAATCATTTCATTGGTTTGAAACTCAATAAATTGATCTTCCACAGAAGATTCAGGATTTTCCACAAACTGATCTGAAAACTTACGTTGACGCGTAATTCTCTTTAAGAGCTCTCGTCGCACTGCAACGATCAGGTAGCCTTTAGGAGAATTTACGTCGGGCAACTTTTCAGCTGTGTTCCAAAGCTGTACAAAAACATCCTGGACCGTGTCCTTAACCAGCTCTTTATCCGAAACTAACCGAAAGCCATAATTATGCAGTAATTTGCCATATGCTTCATACAACCAGGCAAGTGCTTGCTCATCCCTTTCTTTGAGCAGGAGCCATTTTTTCTGTTCTGTATTTTCTTCAGGAGTTAAGGGATCTAACGGATTTGTTTTAACAGAACCCTGATCCGGGACATGGTTATCTTCCAAAATATTTGGGTTATTAAGATAAGATTCCATGCGTAGGTTGACTCCTTTAAGTCCTATTATTTATATTGATAAGCTCATTCAAATATAATTCTAAAGAAATCAAAAAGAAATATCTTTTTATATTTATATTGATTGTAAAGTCATTCGGGTTTAGAAAGTTTTAAAATTAATACTTAGCTTTAAACTTTGATTTTATGGGGGCCTGCATAAGGTTATGTAAGGTGAGCGAGGGAATGAGAGGGCTAAGGAAATTACAATAAAAATTCAAATTGGTAGGGATGATTTCACCACAAATCTACACTCTAGCAGAGAACTGTTACCAATTAAGCTATGCAATCGTATGATTTTTTTTCCACCCGGGACTTTGTGGCAGACGATGCTTTTGTAACTTGGGTAATAAATCCTGACGAAAAATCGGAATTGTTCTGGTCCAACTGGCTGCTTCTTCATCCTGATAAAAGCAGTGAGGTCCAGGATGCGATCAGGATCGTTAAGGAATTATCCGTCTCCCCGGATGCTTTTAATGATGGTGAAATCTTTGAAAGCTGGAATAAAATTCATGAACGCATTTCTCCGGCTGCTTCTGCTAAAATCATTAATCCTATATGGCGAAGATGGTACTGGGTGGCAGCATGTTTTTCAGCATTACTGCTATTTGCTGCTGGACTTTGGCAATATGAAAAGCCGGTTTCCTATAGTACGGCATATGGACAGATTAAAATGGTATTACTTCCGGATAGTTCAGTGGTCACGATGAATGGTAATTCAAAATTATCTTACAGCAAAGGACTAATGAAAAGAGAGGTCACCCTCTCAGGAGAGGCTTACTTTCAGGTAAAAAAACAGCTTTTAGCAAATCAATCAGTAAAATTTGTTGTACACACCAGCCGTCTCGATGTGCAGGTTTTAGGCACATCGTTTAATGTAAATAGCCGCAGAAATGATGTGGAAGTAATGTTAAAAGAAGGGAAGGTACAGCTTGATGTAACAGATGGGCAGGGTGCAAAAATGATGCTGGCCCCCGGACAAGTGGCCACATTATCCAAAGGCATTGCCGGACTGGTTAAGAAAAAAGCAGACCCGGAAAAATACATGGTCTGGCTTGCCAGAAAGCGCATTTATAACGGTGAGAATCTGGCCTCCGTGTTTAAACAGATACAGGACGAATATGGTATTAAAACCCAGGTGAAAAACCCGGAATTTCTTAAAAAACGATTCACCGGAACTATTAATACAGATTCTTTAAGCAGCTTTTATACGCAGCTTCAAACGATCTACAAAGTGCGGGTTAAACCTGTCAGTGGTGGCTATTCCATTGAATGATCATAGTATATCAAGATAACTATGCGTCAGTTTTACTTCTGGGTTTTGTTCATTTTCTGGATTATGTCAGCTGCTGTTCCACCTCTGGTATTAGCTCAGAAACGTAGTGGAGCCGATAAAATCTATTTAAAAAAAAGCATAACACTTACAAAGGTATTAGACAAGATTGCTGCCGACTATCAAATCATTTTTAACTACGACACCGATCTTCTGGCAGGTAAATTCCTGACCGAAGATATAACCGAATCTTACGCAAGAAATCCGGACCCTCTTTTAAAGAGACTTTTAGACCCGTATCGGATTAAGTTTTCCAGGAAAAATAACGTCTATATACTTTTTCAGGATCAAGCTGATGCCGGTAAAATATCAAGGCAAAGCTCAGTATTACCGGCCAGTGCAACAGATCTGTCCGAGAACAAAACATGGAAATTAAAAGGGAGAGTGTTTTCTCAAAAAGGAGAGGAGCTCGCAGGGATTACGGTGTTGCTAAAAAATAGCCAGAAAGGTTCTGTTTCAAAAAGTACCGGAGATTTTTTCATGGATGTACCAGCCAGGCCAGGGACTTTACAATTTTCTTCGGTAGGATTTGAGAGCAAGGATATTGCTTTTCTAAACGAATCTGAATTGGTTATAACACTCATAGAAGATACCAGACTGCTCAATGAAATTATTGTCACAGGATATGCGAAAGAGAACAGGCGACAGGTAACCGGAGCAGTCTTCACTGCGAATGTGGAGCAGTTAAGTGTCGTCGTTTCTACCAACATTGAGCAGCAGCTTCAGGGAAAAGTGCCAGGATTAACACTGATTACAAACGGCCAGCCTGGCACTTCCAGCCAGGTAAGAGTCAGGGGATTTGGCTCTTTCGGTGGAAATCAGCCGCTTTATATCGTAGACGGAGTGCCGACTCAGAACATTCAGTTTATTAATCCCGGCGATATCGAATCATTTACCGTTTTAAAAGATGCCGCCTCAGCGTCGGTCTACGGAGCCAGAGCAGCGGCCGGTGTAATTGTATTGACAACCAAAAAAGGCAAACGTAGTCAAAATAAACTAGCAGTTTCCTATGAAGGTATTTACGGGCTGACTTATCCTGGAAAAGGACAGTCAGTTCTAAGTCCGCAGCAGCAGGCAGATTGGTCCTGGCAGGCCAGGAAAAATGATATTTTTCAAACAGGGGGCACTGTTGGTCCGGGAAGTTTTAATGGAATAGCCAATGGACAATATGGGTCGGGTCAAAATCCTGTCCTTCCGGATTATCTTCTTGTTGGCAACCAAACCGGTCTTTCAGCATCGCAGGTAAACCTTGATTTGGAAAAATCAAAATATAATACGGATCCGGCAATTTCACCTTTGTATCTTGTCATTCCTTCTAACCGTGAGGGTACAAACTGGTATCAGGCCATTAGTAGAAAAGCTGCGCTGACACGTCATGCTTTGGGCTTTTCGGGGGGCAGTAAGATGAGCAGTTTCTATATCGGTTTAGGTTATCAAAAACAGGAAGGAATTATTCTCAGCAGTATCCAGGAGCGTTATACTTTCCGAATTAATACTGAGTTCAACATTGCCAAAAAAATCAGATTTGGAGAAAATATACAGCTTAGTTATTTATCAACTACGGGCCAGCAGGGGAGCTCAGGCAGTTTTTTAGGCAACAGTCTAAATAACAATCCGAGTGTTTCGTCCGAAGAAAATGATATTTTGGCGACTTACCGGATGGCACCGATTATACCAGTTTATAATTCATTTGGCGGCTATGCGGGTACGGCGGCACCTGGTTTCAGTAACCCGAGAAATCCTGTGGCAAGCCGGATTTCGGCAGGACATAACCGCAGTAATACAGTGTACGGGTTTGGAAATGTTTATACAGAGATTGACCTGCTTCCTAACACTGTTGGTCGCAGCAGTATTGGCGGGATTTATTTTAACAACTACAATCAGTCGCAGTCGCGCGCAACGTATGAAAACTCCGAAAACCTGGCTAATTTCAGCTACGCCGAAGCATCGGGTTACGGGCTTGCCTGGACTTTTACCAATACCGCTGAGTTTAAGAAAAACTTTGGGCGGAATCAGATTATGATACTGACGGGGATGGAGGCCTTAAACACGGGTGCAGGAAGAAATATTAACGGTTCGGGTATCAATCCTTTTTCGACCGATCCTGATTATTTAACGCTTGGGTCGACCACATCCGGCTCTACACGTCACGTAAATAGCACTAGTACCCGTGGTAATAATTTCTATTCTCTTTTTGCCCAGACACGTTACATTTATGATGATAAGTATATTGTGACCGCGGTCGTGCGTAGAGACGGATCTTCTCAATTTGGCAAGGATTACCGCTTCGGTATTTTTCCTGCATTTTCCGCGGGCTGGCGTTTGTCCGCAGAGGAATTTTTGAAAAGATCAACCTGGATTTCCGATCTTAAATTGCGGGTAGGATATGGTAAAATGGGGAATTCGACTTTTTTGAGCTCCACAAATCAGTATAGCCTGTTTTCTTCCAATGCAGCAAACGGGTACGATCTGGGTGCTACCAATACCGGGGTTGTTCCGGGTTATTACAACAGTCAGATCGGAAATCCCAAAGCAAAATGGGAAACCAGTGAAACGCTCAATCTTGGTGTGGATTTCTCTGCTTTCAAAAATAAACTGGAAATCGTACTGGATTTCTGGCGAAAGAATACCCACGACCTTCTGTATCAATTACCGATACCCGGTGTGGTGGGTACCAGGGCCAGCGCGCCTTTTGTCAATATTGCCAGCATGCGAAACCAGGGAATTGATTTGCTGATCTCTAATAAAGGAAAACTTGCCGGTGATATCCGCTATGAAGTGACAGGGGTGGGAAGTTTTTTGCATAACAGAATTATTTCAATAGCACCACTGGTTCCATATTTTGCGGCAGGCGGTACGCGTTTAGGTACGCCCGTCGTTCGTAATCAGCCTGGTCATGCGCTGTCTTCTTTTTACGGGTATCAGGTTCAGGGATTGTTTAGCAGCAAAGAAGAAGTTGCCACAGCTGCTGTGCAAACAGGTGCGGCTCCCGGCCGTTTCCGGTTTAAGGATTTAAATAATGATGGTAAAATTGACGATAGCGACAGAACCTTTCTTGGCAGCCCCATCCCGCCATTTACCGGAAGTTTAACTTTTTCCATTAAATACAAAGGCGTTGACCTAAATACCAGTTTATATACTTCCCTGGGAAATCAGATATTTAACAACCAGAGGTGGTTTTCTGATTTCTATCCATCCTTTACTGGTGCTGCCGTAAGTACCCGCGTTCTGGATTCATGGCTGCCGACCCATACCAGTACCAGTGTTCCTATTTTTGAAAGTGCTGCAAATTTTAGTACCAATACCCAAAGCAACTCTTACTATGTTGAAAACGGGAATTATCTGAGAATGCAATATTTGAATCTTGGTTACACATTTAATGAAAAGCTTTTAAAAAAAATCAGTGTAAAAATGCTGCGGGTTTCAGTTTCTGCAACTAACCTTTTTACACTTACTAAATACAGTGGTCTGGATCCGGCGGTGGGCGGTTTCAGTGATGCGGTTTTTGGAGTCGATGTTGGTAATTATCCCGTTGGCAGAGGTTATTCTTTAAATTTAAAAGTGGGTTTTTAAAATGACCCTTTAAGTAATATTGTTTATTTCTTTTCAAAATTCTGATAATCGACAGAAATAGTTAAATCATTTAACTAGAAGCATTTTTTATTCATGAGGAATCAAAATAGACTGCATACTCTGTTCGAGGTGTGAGAAATTATTAACTTTGTAAGAGTTTCGAATTGTAAATAGAAAATCAAGCGTGTTATAAACAGGTATTTTAAACGTATAATCGCGTAAATCATGGAGTGAGGGTTAATTTTCCTTGTATCTATCTTATTATCAAATATTTAGATTCTGAGTTCGAATCCCTCCGCTTCCACGAGAATAATTTTTTCAAGCTAGAAAATTATTCAGCGCGTATTCTTAGAGTTCAAGGGTTTTAGCTTTGTAAGTGTTTGTAAATCAATTACTTAAAAGATAGGCTCGAATTCCTTCGTATCAACTCATTAAGGATACCGTCCACTTATTGTAAGTACAGATAGGCTCGCACACAAATATTGATGGTCGGGTTATTGCAGATGCAATTATTTACTTTATTTGAAGCAGTGGTTTTTTTGGATAACAATAATCCTGACGAGCTAAGCATAATATGCATAGGAAATAATCCATAGAAATTTTTGCATACACATAAGTGACTTTCGTTAGATCTAGCGCGCGATCAATTTTTCAACAATAAAGGCAAGGTCAAAGGTGTCTCATCATCGATAGGGATTCAACCATTTATGCAAATAATATGGAAAATTTAATCACTACTGCGGATCATAAACTTTTCCAATTATTACATTAGCTATATATAACATAGATCACGCTTTCCTGAAGTAAACGGTTTTTGATAGTTACAATCCGGGCAGCTAGAAGGCCATGAAGATTGAGAAATTTTTGCTAATTATGTATATTATACTCGAACACCGTTTCGACTGACAAATTTCAAAAAGTCAGTAAAAAATGGGAGGAATAAGGGAAGTTCATATGTTAAATAGTTTAAATTCAGCTACTTATATATGTCGAATACGATCCCTAAGATACTCGAACCCTCGGAGACTTGAAAATTTAATTTTGTAAATTATTGATTATAAGATAGTTAATACTTAATTTTACTACATCAATTGCCCGATTTTAAGCATCAAGTGAGCAATCCGGGAGCAGGTAAATTTTGGCTGTCATAAATTACTGAAAATAAGCGAGATAGAAATTGGGTTCGAATCCCTCTCTCTCTGCGGATAGCAACATCGAAAAAAACAATCAAAACCCTGTAAATTATTAATTTACAGGGTTTTTTGTCTTTGATATATACCCCAAAATCTATGCATTCCGATATTGTGTAGAGCTTAGCATGAAAACTGTCATCAAAAGCTCAGTCTTATTATGGTCTCCCTGAAGTGGGGCTTGACCGTTAGAGATCAGCAAATAAGTGAGGGATCAATAAGAAATGCATGTATCAATTGTAAAGCTGATTTAAAGGCTGAGCGTTGCGCAGCAACTTTGCCAGACGCGATCGAGTGAATGGGAGATTGATACGTTTGAAAACAATGCAGGGGCGCCGGAAATATCTGGATGAAAAGTTTGCGCCGGATCAGTCATTCGGCAAGCTTTTGATGTCCAAGTCAAAACAGACACCAGTCCAATTCAGGGCGGAATAATCAGTTTGAAGATCATGAGTTCCTGTTACTCAATTTAACCGGTAGGTAATTTGATTTCAAATGGTGTTTAAATACCTTTTAAAGGAACGCTAAAGTGAGATGATCTTCAGGCGACACCGGCTTCCATGGAGAATTATATCTTAAACTATTTGTATTTACTGAGGGTAGATTTTAATCAGAGCCAAGCGGTGAAATATCCGTTTCATTTTGGCTCTGATTAACCTTTAAAACTTAGGGGATCAAATTTTCATTTCGTAGCTTTTGAAATAAGTCAAAGAAAGAGTCCCGGGTATCCTGGTAAACGGTAAAGCCTAGCTTCCGGCTCTTTGACATATCTGTCATTACTTCCATCGGGCGACCTAAGTCAAGATCAGTATGCCAGGCAGAAGCGAGCCGATTGATTTCAGATTCTTTCAGATTATATTCAGCAGCTAGTTTTTTCCAGAGGTCAGCATCTGTTGCCATCTCCTTTTCCAAAGAATGAATCACCCCATCAAAACCAACTGGCTCAATTCCAAACCATTCTGCTATTTGCTTCCAAAGCCATTTCCAGCGGAAGATATCTCCATTGGTTACATTGAATGCTTCATTATGAGCTTTAGGCGTAATAGCGGCCCAGATCATTTGCTCAGCCAAAACTCTGGCATCCGTTACATCAGACAGGCCATTCCATTGCTCAGCTGACCCGGGAAAATGGAAAGGTCTTCCGGTTTCCTTACATATAGAGGCATATACAGCTATTGTAGTGCCCATGTTCATCAAATTGCCAACCGCTTTGCCGACTACTGAGTGTGGCCTATGGATACTCCAGGTAAAGCCGTCCCTTTCCGAAGCAGCATATATTTCGTCTTCCTGAGCATAGTAAAAATTTTCCAGGTTTAGTCTTGGATGTTCTTCCCGGACCGGCGTTTCGGGTAATGTGCCAGCTTTTGCATATTCCTCAAAAGGCCCAAGATAGTGCTTCAGTCCTGTCACAAGCGCAACATGCTGAACAGATCTTTTTTCAGACAAGGTGTTTAATAGGTTGCGTACCATTGTACCGTTTACCCGGATATTTTCGGCTTCGGTATCATTGCGTAGCCAGCTTGTAAAAAAAACATGAGTTGGCGAAATCTGAGCTAGTTTTTCTGCCAGATCTTCAGGATTAAGAAGGTCAGCTGCAACAGGAATCAAACCTTTTAGATTAGCGTTGGGATTACGTGCGAGACCATAAGTCATCCAGCCTTTTTCAATCAGTTTTTCGGCGAGGTTGCTTCCAGTTATGCCGGTCGCTCCAACCACTAACGCGATATTTTTCATATTTAATAATTTTTATAGCTTATTCATCACAGTTGGGGAAATAAGAGTATTAATAATTGGTTTCCATTCAAAATTCTCCTTACCACCAACAGCACAAAGGTACAGGACTGGAAACTGCTCGGGATTGACATACGTCAACTAATGCACTTGATTTAGATCAAGGGTATATCTGTGCGGTGATATTAAAGGCTATCGATGCGAATGAATTATCTTTGCTGCCAGTAAATAATTAGTCCTTGTATGATTGACGTACTTTTTAGACATATTGAAAAAAAGATTACTCTGACAGACGGTGACAAAGAGTTAATCAAAACCTTTTTTGTTTCAAAAAGCCTGAGAAAAAGGCAGTATCTGTTACAGGAAGGCGATATTTGCAAACACCTGACTTTTATTGCCAAAGGACTGCTCCGCACCTATAATGTCGATGACAAAGGCGACGAGCATATGAGTGTTTTTGGTTGGGAAGGTTGGTGGTTATCTGATTTTAATAGCTTTTTGAATGGAGAACCTGCGGTTTTTAATATTGATGCCATTGAAGATTCCCACCTTTTCATGATATCACGTGCAGATTACGAAGTGCTTTTTCTTACAGTTCCGATAATGGACCGGTATTTCCGTATACTTTATCAAAACAGTATTGTTACCAAGGAGAGGCGGCTGATGAGCTCTATTACCCATACTGCCGAAGAAAAATATGTTCAGTTGGCAAAGTCAAACCCACAGATGATTGCGCGGGTTCCGCAAAATCTGATCGCTTCTTACCTCGGGATCGCACCGGAAACGCTTAGTCGTATCAAGAAGAATCTGGCTTTAAGGAAATAGTTGAACCTGGCAGAGCCTGGGTGAAATGCTGCCGGGCGTTAATCATTGCTGGACAGAAAGAATAATATAAAATTCGGGTAGAAGACATGTCTTGCCCAGGCGTTGAGAATAGAAGAAGGCATGGACCAATAATGGATATGGCAAAGCTCGGTTGCTTCCGGCTTTGCCATATCCATTATTGTTTTGTTTTCTTGTTAAATTCCAATTTCAGAAACTAACGCCAGCCGAGTGCAGGTGCTACGTGCTCTAAAATTGAAGAAAGTACATGAACGTTGTAATCAACACCCAGCGTATTAGGTATTGTTAACAAAACAGTATCCGCTTCCTGAATAGCTTCGTCCTGCGCCAGTTCTTTGACGAGCTGATCTGGTTCAGCGGCATAACTTCTACCGAAAATTGCACGTTTGTCCTGCTCGATCATTCCGATTTTATCTCTCCGGTCCGCTTCCTGACCAAAATAATAGCGGTCCTGGTCGTTTACCAAGGCAAAAATGGATCGGCTCACGGAAACTCTTGGTTCACGCTTGTGCCCTGCTTTTTTCCAAGCTTCCTTATACAGTCTGATCTGCTCGGCTTGCTGAACATGAAAGGGTTTACCGTTTTCATCGTATTTTAAGGTAGAGCTTTGAAGATACATCCCGTTTTCTGCCGCCCATACAGCGGTCGCGTTGGAAGCCGCTCCCCACCAAATACGTTCGCGCAACCCTTCGGAATAAGGTTCCAAACGCAGCAAGCCAGGTGGGTTGGGAAACATGGGGTATGGATTGGGCTGAGCAAATCCTACGCCTTTCAATCTTTCCAGGAATTCCAGTGTTTTGCGTCGTCCCATATCTGCGTCAGTTTCACCCGCAGCAGGCTCGTATCCAAAATAGCGCCATCCATCAATTACCTGCTCCGGCGATCCTCTGCTAACCCCAAGCTGCAATCGTCCTTCCGAAATCAAATCTGCGGCACCGGCATCTTCCACCATGTAAAGTGGATTTTCATAACGCATATCAATCACACCTGTTCCTATCTCTATTTTGCTTGTTTTTGCCCCTATTGCTGATAGCAACGGAAAAGGCGATGCTAACTGAGATGCAAAATGATGAACGCGAAAATAAGCACCATCTAAACCGATCTCTTCGGCTGCGACAGCCAAATCAATGGATTGAAGCAAAGTATCACTTGCTGTTTGAGCCCTGTAAGCCGGATGGTTAGACCAATGTCCAAATGATAAAAATCCAATTTTCTTCATTAGATGTCTTTTAAAGTCCGTTTAAACTTAGAAAGATTATTCAGCCTTAAAAGTTCCTTGCTGGATAGACTTTGCAGTTAATCCGTTAACACACTGCGATCACAGATTACCTGGCCAACATCAATATCCTGATGAGATTAAATGCGTTATCTACAAACTATGCATAGTAAAATTTCTGCTGCTTTTGATAACTGGTTGCACGACGAATCCGGGATTTATCTTTCAAATTTATATTTAATAGCATCGGAAACATGAGATTAGTCTTGAAAACGAGATAAATTAATGCTAATGAACCTTTTTGTTTATTCCTTGCTCAAAAAATGTGATCGAAAACCAGATGGCGATTCACCAGTCTTTGTCATAAATAGTCTACTGAAATAAGCTGGATCATTAAAACCAAGTTCATAGGCAATTTCCTTGGCCGTGAGACGTGTATGTGCCAGCAAACGTTTAGCTTCCAGGATAATTCTGTTTTTAATTACTTCGTTGGGCTGTGGCAGCCGGAGCCTGTTGAATTTGTGCGTGATGGTTTTTGGTTGCATGCATAAGAAATCAGCGTAATCCGCTACGGTGTGTTTTGACTTGTAATGCTCTTCGACAAGTCTGGTAAATTGGCGGAAAAATTCCAGATCGCTATGCTGTCCTGTTACAGCTTCGTTCAAATGCTGCCTTTTCCAGGAGCGTGTTGCGCGGATCAGTAGTTGTTTAAGATAAGTCCGGACCATTTCTTCCAGTGAGCTGTCGTTCAGTTTAAACTCCTGGATCATCTCTTTTAACAAGCATTCAAAAAAAGCTTGTTCGTCTTCAGAGATTTCCACCTTGGGCATGTTCTTGATGTTATTAAACAACAGACCGTCGCAGGCAACCTCCTGATCATGTATTTGGATGCAATAAAAATCTCGATTGTAAAAAATGAAATATCCTTTTTCCTGACCGGCTGTTTCGATTTCCAGGTACTGACTAGGACTGATAAAGAGAAAAGTCGGCTGATACGTTTCGTAGATGGAAAAATCGACCCTGATTTTGTAACCTATCGGCAGGTAAAGAATTTTGATAAATTCCTTATAATGCGGGCCGTTGACCGGGTCGGTTTGACCGTTTCCTATGGGCAATAATCCAAATGTCTTTAACTTACTGTTGAACAATGCTGTATTCATGACTATATACGCATATTGTTACGAAAACTTCTATTAGCTGAACACTTGACAGGCCTGTGAGGCTTTTTAGACCCACAGGCAAGATTGGCGTTTAGTTTCTTGCAAACTTTTCAAGTTCAAAATTAAATTTGTCCATTTCCTCCAAAAAGAGACCATGTCCGCTTTTTTCAAATCTTACCAGATAAGAGCCTTTAATACCTTTATGCAGCTGCTCAGCCAGAGAGAAATCACATAATTTGTCCTTAACACCATGGAATATTGCTACTGGTATTTTAATTTTTGACAGATCCGGACGCAGGTCCAGTTCACCTAGCGCAGCGATTGCCCGCGTGGTAGCATAAGGTGATGCATTCAGATTAATGCTTTCCAGCCATTTGATCGATTCCGGCGAAAGTCCTCCTTCCTGTCCTTCAAATGCTTTCCCAAAACCTGCCACCAGTTGCTCCCGGTTGGTTTTAGTCTGTTTGATCAGATCTGCTGCGCCCTGCTCGGTGATGCCGTAAGGATAGTTTTCGCGTTGCTTCCATGACGGTCCTGTTGCACCGAATACAGCTAACTTTTTGATATGCGCACCATTATATTTAGTTATAAAATGAAGTGTTACCGCACTTCCCATTGAAAATCCGCCCAGTGTTGCGTTTTCAATTTTCAGCTTTTCCAAAACCACTTTGATGTCGTCAGAAAACGTATCGAAGTCGTATTTTCCGTAAGGCCTGTCAGATTTTCCAAAACCGCGCAGAGAAATACCGATTACTCTGAAACCTTTTTCAACCAGATACTGGTATTGATATTCGTACATCTCATTGTTTAGCGGCCATCCGTGGATGAGTACTACCGGCTGACCTTCACCCAGGTCAACTACGTGCAGTTTGACGTTTTTTTCTACTTCAATGTATTCTTCTCTTCCTAATGATGCGGGCTTGCGTGTTTGTGCAAAAAGAAGTGGGCTTTGGATAAAAGTGAATAGTAATGCGATTGTCAAGGCAATGGTTTTCATCTGAGTAATAAGTTTAGAATTTTAAGTTAACCTGCTAACCATTAGCAGATTGTAGTTTCGTTTTGACATTACAAAGGTGGCAGTAAAAACGGCCCAGATGAATGGATAAAAGGCAATGCGGCTTGTACATTTTTCCCGGGAGGTGGAAATTATGGTTTGTAAAAGGTTGAAAGTTGATCCAGGCGCTGCCTGACCAGCAAATTTTTCATGGGTTCAAACTTTGCCAGCTCCGCATTGTTTTTGGTAACTACGATGTAAAATGGCTGATTTAACTTAGTCGTCAGGTGATGAATGGTGGCCAGCTCGGCAATATCCTCAGACCACGCCGCCATTGCATACAGGGAGGGAAACGGCGTTTTCGAGAGTTGGTTATAAATATCAGGCGACAGGCTGATTGGTACTGGTTTTCCGCTCCGGAAACGGGTTTGTTCCAGTAGAGAATCAATGTATGGTTCTGCAGGCACATTCATCAGGCGCCAAATGTTTTTTGTAAATTCGGTCGGTTTAACTGCTGCATTTTCTTTAGTCAGACGCGGGGTTATGTTCGTCACCACATCTACAACGTGGGTGGCCTCGTGCATCAGCACATAAACAATTCCATCCATCTCGCCACCTTCGACACGCACGCGGTAATTTGAATCGGCCTGCTGGTTGAAACAAGTATTTTCTTTCCATGTTGCCCACTGAGAAATATTCTCGTCCAATAAGCTGGCGCGAAAAGTAATGTTGAACATTTTCGTTGCGCCAGATGTGCCGACTGGTGAGGTCAAAGCCGTGTTGGGCATGTTATCCATGAAGCTGATGCTTTTCAGATGTTTTTTCAAAATTTGCTGATGCAGCGGCGGCAAAAGCATAAAAGCATTTTTTACTTTCTCTTTTTCAGATGGCGTCAATATATGGTTAACCGGTTTCATGCCAGCCTCCCGGAAACTTTTGAAAACACTTTCAGGCGCAATTTGTATTCGTTGGGAAGGATCTTTCTGAGGAGAAGAATTCAACCTTTGTGCAAATGTAAAAGCTGAGCAAAACAGTATTGAAAAAGCTGTAATGGACAATTTAAAACGCATTTTTCTGATCATATGGGTCTTGGGAATTTGTGTTAGGATTCAGAGGAACGCTTGTTTGTCGATGAATCTTAAAGCATTCCTGCGAATTTGAATACGGTACTGCTAATCTGTAATCTTTAACGAACGTATTGAAGAACCATCCATTTCGAGATGATAATTCATCACAATTGGACTGCCCGGAAATGTACCTCTTACTTCTACGGTAAGTTTTGCTTTTGAACCGGTCTGCGTAAAATTAATCGCAGTCAGCTGCATATTATACTTTTCGGTCGCCTCTTGTATCCAACTTTTAATTTCCTCTCTACCTGAATAGGACGAACCTTCGTCGGAAACGGTTGCCTGCACTGTAAAATAGTTAGCAAATGCAGTGCTGTCCAGGTCGTTTTGCGCTTTAATAAAGCCTGCTATGTTTTCTGGAAGTGTCATGATTATGAATGTTTATTTTATAAAACAATGTTCTTTATGTTGATAGCAGATTTAAATTTTACCTTAAACTGTAGGTATGGTGCCGCCGTCGATGACATATTCTGTGCCGGTCAGGTAAGCGGCTCTGGGCGAAACCAAAAAGCCGACTAGCTCTGCAACTTCTTGTGGCCAGGCGGCTCTGCCAAAAGGAATACCTCCAAGTGCGTCCATAACACCTCTGGCTGCCTGTTCAACGCTCCCGCCTGAGCTCTCGGCGATACGCTCCATCATTCTGCTTGATGAGGAGGTCATAATCCATCCTGGCGATACGGTCAGTACACGTACCCCTTTGGGTGAGACTTCATTGGACAGGCTTTTGCTGTAATTAACGAGGGCCGCTTTCGCCGCAGCATAGGGCAGGGTTGAATCGTAAAGGGGTAGCTTTGCCTGAATAGAAGCGATATGGATGATAACTCCATCGCCCTGACTGACCATACCAGGTAAAAAGCCGCGGTCCAACCGAACGGGCGCTAAAAGATTTGTTTGCAAAGAGGATTCCCAATCTTCATCAGAAAGTACCGCAAAACCGCCTCCTGGCGTCTCAGAGCCTCCCATGTTATTGATTAGAATATCCAAACGTCCGAATTTATCAAGCACTTCCTCGACCACATTCTTCGTTCCTTCGGGCTTGCTTAAATCGGAAGCTATAAAGTATGCGTCGTCGCTGGGTTCTTCCGGTGTATTTCTTGCAGTAATGATCACCTTTGCCCCTGCCTTCAAAAGTCGGTCCGCGATCGCTTTGCCCGTTCCTTTAGTTCCGCCGGTTACCAGTGCAATTTTACCTTTCAGTTCGTTTTCAAAATTAAAATCCATGATCCTGCTGATTTGTTTAGGACAAATTTCGGTACTATGCCGATTGCTGACAAGTAGGGATTTACGATTCATATAGGGATAAATTAATCCCTGTCGGACTGATAAATTCATCTGATTATATTTGTGGATGTATGAAAGAAGGACAATGCCCGATTTGAACTGCAGGCTCGACCTGATCGGCGAATTACTTTATGGTAAATAAAAAATGCGGCTCTTATAATTTATCGACCAAAGATTCCAAAGACCCGGTGAGCTGCAAAGAAAAATTTCAGGCGCGTCCCGGTGCGCGCTATATGTGCAATTAAAGGAACTGGAAAGCCACGAGCAGGTGGGGAAAGTGATTTGACCTGCTGTTCCCCCAAAAGTTGAATATTATCTTACTGATTTTGGGAAATCGCTTATACCCGTCATTGGCGCAAGAGGGCAGAGGGGAGACGAGCATGATCAGCGGCTGCGGACGGTTATCGAAAAAATATTCGGTCCTGGTAAAGTACAATTTATATCAGATGATGCTGTTGCAAATTTTGAAGCGGCAGTGGGAAATCCTCTGCCGCTCCGGATCTAAACATTTTTAAGCCAGTGAACACGAGCTGCTTCTACCGCTGCCTGTGTCTGAGACTATGCTCAAGTTAGTCTGACAAGCATCTTGAAGGATTTTCTCCATTTCCGCAAGCAGGCCAGGGATTGGCGTATCACTTGTGTTAGTCAGACAAAGCGAACCATTGGTTGTTAGTGCACCGATAGTCTGTTCTTGTCCTTTTCCAGACCGCACCATCGGACCATACAGCGCTTTAAGTTTCATAGATTCAAAATCGGTATTGTATTTTACTTTAACCAGGTTGGTTACCATAACGTGATGATTAAATGCCGTTTTTAAAACATCGATCATCTGCTGGATATCATTATGGCCAAAGACGATGTCGCGAAAAAAGGACAGATAACCTGTTACATATTCTGCAGAACCGGTGCCTTCCAGGCCTGCTTTTGCAAGTCTTGCCAGGTCCCAGAACGATATTTCCTGCTGTTCAAAAAATACGGATTGTGTGGTGATATTAAGACCAAAATTATCGTCCAGACCAAGTGCTGTCCTTGTACAAATTGGCGATACAAGTTCCATTCTGGCCTCGGTCCACTCCGCCCGCATTTTTCTGGAAGCTAACAGCACTGCGGCGCATAGCGCGCCATGCACCGTGGTATTTTCTTTTCGGGCGCTTTCGGTAATATTCCGGGTAATGTTTTCAGAAATGCGCAGGGACGATACCAACGGTTTGACGATGTCTGACTTCATTTTTAATTCGGGAACCGTTTCAGCAGTTTGGGCAGGAAGATCTTCTGAGAGACCCAGTGTTTGGTCATTGGAAACCTGCGGATTCAACTCAGCAAGCGGTTTGCCGTTAACTGCCAATAATATATCCCGTACCAGAAAGTTTAACGAGGTTCCATCTGCGACCGAATGGTTTGCCACCAGAATCAGAACAGTGCTGCTGAGTTTTTGAACCAACACCACCCGTAGAAGCGGGCCTTCTTTTGTATCAAACCGAATGGAGAGCTCCTTTTCCACTTCCTGTTCCCATCGGTAGTCGTCTTGCTGAATATCGACCACCCTAAGCGGAATGGTGATGTTCTCTACGTGCTGCAGCGTGGGCCTAGACAATTCATCCATTACAATTTTTACTGACAGGTTCGGATGGCGTCTCTGTGCTATGCTGATAGCATTTTTCCATTTTTCAACGGGCTGGGTTCCGGAGATGTCTGCGGCAAGTGCGAAATCTTTGGAGTCGATCTGGTCAAGCAGCCAAAATGTCTTTTCGAATGCACCTAACGTGCGGTTCTGATGTGTTGTTTTCATTTTACATTTATGATTTACAGTAACAGGAGCCGGCACAGGACCGGTTGGGCAGACGAATTATTTTATCCAAGTCATATCAAGCGGCATGCTATGGCTCCCTTAACTGATTGCAAAATTGGCATGCAGCAACGCGGTATAGAATGGACAAAAGTTTAACCGCCATGTACATTTTACCATCCGGAAGGTTACTTTCTTAAGGGCGTTAGATTCTTTTTTTAGAAAGAAATAGTAAATAATGCGGTTGAAATCTGGCGGATGATCAGAAATTCAACCTGAGCTATTGATTTTATGAATGACAACATTGCCTGGTTCTTTAAAATCAGATGTAGAATAGTTTGATTTTTTTCTGGGTTTGAAAATGTCTGTAATAGCGTGATTTCCGAAAGCTTGGAGTGAGTATGAACGGTGAAGTTTAATGTATAATAGCCGTGGCAGTAGATATAAGCCACTCATTTTATCAGCAATTGCAGATATCTGGTAAGAATTAAATTAAGTTATAATTATCATTGCAATGACTTATTTTGCAAGTTTACTGCTTCAAAAATAGTTTTTCAGATTAATATTATTTCAAGATTGGCTGTATGACTAGCACGAAATGTCAGTTTATTACCACGATATTATTTGCACTAATTTTCTCACACATTTTTTTTACAGCCGATGCACAGGTGTTACGCAAGCGGACAACCACACTGATGGGCAGTAGGTTTGACATTTCAATTGTTGCCGATGACACACTTTCTGCAGAAGCGAATATCGACACGGTTATTGCGGAAATAACCAGAATTGAAAATTTGATTTCCGATTGGAAAGAAACTTCTCAGGTATCAGCAATAAACAGAAATGCAGGAATTCAGCCTGTTAAAGTAGATTCAGAGCTTTTTGAACTAACAAAAAGAGCAATAAGACTTTCAGAAATGACCAATGGTACTTTTGATATTAGTTTCGGGTCAATGGAAAAAGTATGGAAATATGACGGATCGATGACGGAAATTCCATCTGCTGAAATCGTTAAGCGATCTGTCGCGAAGGTAGGTTATAAAAATATTATTCTGGATAGCCTGAACTCGACAATATTTTTGAAGCTGGAAGGAATGAAAATAGGATTTGGTTCGATAGGAAAAGGTTATGCTGCGGATAGGGGACGGAATGTTATGCGGGCAAGAGGCATTGACGCGGGTATAGTGAATGCATCCGGCGATATGAGTACCTGGGGCACGCAACCCAACGGAAAGGATTGGAAGATCGGGATTACTGACCCGCGTGATACAAGGAAATTATTGGGCACTATTACTATAAAAGAAGCTTCGGTAGTTACTTCGGGGAATTATGAAAAATACATTGAAATAGGGGGTAAACGATTTTCTCACATTATAAATCCGTTAACCGGCTATCCGGCTACGGGGCTCTCCAGCGTAACAGTCATAGGGCCAGAAGCAGAAATTGCTAACGGCTTCAGTACCGCACTAATCGTTTTGGGAGAACGTGCTGGTTTGGAGATCATCAAAAAATTTCCGGATTATCAGTGCATTATTGTTTCGGATAAAGGCAGGATCACTACTTCCGACCGGCTCAACAAGAGAAATTTTCGGTTGAAATAATTCAGCTTGCTTAGGCTATTTTGGTATTTAACTTTGATATAATATTAATTGTTTGGTAATTAAATTTGTATAAATTTGGGCACAACCAATTAATGCTTCTGAAACATAATAATTTTACCTGCAAATGATGAGAACAAAGTATTTACTTATGATGATTATGGCTGTTGGTTTACTATCAATTGCGGCCAGAAAAAAAGTAATCGCCGACGAGATAATCGGCACCTGGAAATATACAATTTCCAATGTTCCGCCTGAATACGAATCGGGATATATGATTTTTGAGCAAAAAGAAAATAAAACAGTTGGATTTATGGGACAGGATAAGCAACCTATGCAGGAGCTTTCAATTGCCCAGGGGAAAGTTACTTTTGCAACGAATTTCGATGGAGGGTTGATTAAATATACCCTGACTCAAAAAGGTGATTCATTAAGCGGAGCTGTTTCAACTCCTTATGGAGAATTTCCTGTTGTTGCTGTTAAAGAGATAAAAAAATAGATAGCCAAGGAGAGTTTACTTTAAAAATGGGATACCTGATCAGGTATCCCATTTTTGATTTTAATGAAACATGGCTTTTAAATTGTTAAAAATATCAGAGATACATTAGCCGAATAAGACATAAATGGCGCAAGTTTTTTAACGGATTAGTTAGAATAAAGAATCGGATCTGTAAGTTTTGACTTTGACAGGTTACTTGTAATACATCAAAGGGAACTAAATACTTTTTTGCTTACATTATTTCGCTTGCAGGTATTACTACGTTAAAAGAGCAGATGAATTAACAGAGTAGCAAAAACAGGTTTTATTACAGACTTATTCGGATAAAAATTAACAGACTTTATTTCGGATCAGAAGGGATTTATTTTAGACATGATCCGGAACGCCGCCTGTCTTAAAACAGAAGACCTTATTCTACATTGGCTATTCCAGGTGAGGTAAACTACTCTGAATATCTCACACCGCAAATTTGCTGAATGCTGCCAGAAGTTGATGCGTATTGATGTTTGAGGTCATCCCATTTTCTTCCATTGTTTTTGCGGATAATTCTCTGAAAAAACGCCTTACTTGTCTGATGCTAAGTCCACTATACTGAATTTGCATTTCCCTGGATCGTGTCTCATTCAGGCTTTTTAATTTCCAGTATTTTGGATGTGTCAGATGGATTGGGGGCCGAAAGTCGGTATCGGTCTCATCTTTTATCAATACTTCTATTTTCATACTCGCAGCGACCGGAATGTCTTTCGATTCATACACTGCGGCAAGTTTGACAATTCTGCCTGTTACGAGTAAAAAACTTTGTTCGAAAAGCGTTATTTTTGCCATCTGTGTAGAAATTAAATTTCAGATCATAGTTGACTGGAATCATTTCTCTATAATCTGGAATAAAGAACTTTACTGCACTTTTAAATTAAAATCCAGATTAACATCGTCCGAGCCGGGCGTGATCGTGCCATTTTTTGTCCCCGACTGATGGCGAAGCTGAACTTTCAATTTACCCAGGCCGGAAGCACCTGACCTCGCCGTTCCGGTAAGTCCGATAGGATAGTTATTTTTATCCTTGTCACCGTATGTATATGTCATCAATGCAGCAGGTGATGGCGTGTAAATCAGTAAGTGATCGTCAGATTCTTTCTTGATTTCGTCAGTTATGTCCTGCGCCGGCGTTTTACTTTCATCCAGAAACTGTACTGTCAGTATGTATTCTGTATTTGCTTTTAAAGCAATTGTATCAAATTCTGTTGGTGCATTCCCGCCCTCGCCATCAGCATCTTTGTAAGAAAAGGAAGAAACTGTTCCCGTAGAAGATTCTTTGAAATTCAGGGTTACAGAAGTAATAAGTTCATTTTCGTCGTCAGGAACTAATTGGTTTTCCGAATCTTTGCACTGTGTAAATAAAGTGCTGATTCCAATCAATAAAGCCCATACTAACTTTTTATTCATGATCATCGTTCCCGTAAATTGAAATTATAAATTATTAAATGCTGTCAAATGCAACAATGATGCAAATAATAAAAATAGTGTCAATTTTGCAACTATGTTGCACATGATTTGATGAAAACAAAAGTCTTTCATAATCAATTGAAAGACTGCCTGAATTCCAGAGGGGAGAGATTAGTCTTTGTTTTAAACAATTTACTGAATGACTGGGGATGCTCAAAGCCAAGTTCATAGGCGATTTCACTTACGGTTAGTGATGTCACAGATAAACGTTCTTTTGCTTTTTCAATCAGTTTGTCGTGGATATGCTGTTGAGTACTTTGTCCTGTTAATACTTTAAGCAATCCGCTAAGATAGCTGGGTGACAGATTTAAGGAATCGGCAATAAACTGAACCGTAGGCAATCCTTTTTTTGATAAAGAATCATTATTAAAATAATCAGTCAGAATTTTCTCCAGCCGGTTCAATACCTGATGGTTGGTGATTTTTCTGGTAATAAACTGGCGCTGGTAGAAGCGTTCTGAATAAGTAAATAATAATTCTAGCTGAGCTATGATGACGTCCTGGCTGAATTTATCAATGTTGGAATGATATTCCTGTTCAATATTTTGCATTATTCCTGCAATCATTGCTTCTTCTTTTTCCGACAGGTGCAGCGCTTCGTGTACTGCATAGCTGAAATATTCATATTGTTTGATTTTCTGAGCCAAAGGCGTGTTCCACAGAAAGTCCGGATGTAAGAGCAGAGACCATCCTGTGTGTTGTATCGCTGTATCAGCTTCGATTGAAAAAACCTGACCCGGAGAAATGAAAAACATGACACCTTCATCAAAATCGTACTCCTGCTGCCCATATTTCATTTTGGCATGAAAACTCCGTTTGAGCGAAATAGAATAAAAATTATTTACGATGCTTTTAGGCTCATTTTCGCGCAGCATCTTAAAATCTGCGAAATTGATAACGCTGATCAGCGGATGTTCAGGCTTTGGTAAATATCTGAACTGGTGCCATTCTGCTATCGTTTTGATCCGATGAGGTTCCATGTTTGTCATTATTCAAGATACCTATTTATTTAAAACCAACGCAAATTCTTTGGCAAAATCTTCCAATTTTGTCTTGCCCAGGATAGCGGGCTTATTTCTGTTGTAATCCTGCGCCAAAAAACCACTTTGTAAAGCAGCATACATTTCAACTAAGCCTGCAGCTATTTTTGGATTTATCCCGATTCCTTCCAATCCATTAAGTGCATCCTCATCAGAAATGACTTTCCATTGAAGGTCAGGGTTTCCTAAAACAGCACCTAAGATTTTGGCAGTTTCTGGTCCGGTAAGTTCTTCGCTGGCCACATAACGGACTTTTCGATATTGGGAGGCGGACGCTATCTCATCGGCGATTGCTGAGGCGATGTCCAACGGAGAGACCCATGGTATTTTTGTATCCCCATAATTGGTTTCAATACGACCTGCCTGTTTTATCATATCCGCATAGCTATACAGGTTGTAGTAAAAAGAGGTTGGACGTATATGTGTAATGTTAATATCCGGTAAGCCGTTCAAAATTTCCTCAACCCGGTGAGCACCAATTAAGATGCCGGAACCTTTTTCCATTTCTCCTCCGATCGTACTAAGATTAATGATGCGTTTTACACCGGATTGTTGAATAGCGGCAGCATAATTAGTGCCAATTTTTTGATAATGAGCCAGCAGATCAAGTTTTTGGTCGAAATAATCGGCTGGTGGAACCATTGTATAAACCACGTCTGCGCCTCTGAAACTTGCTGTTAGGAAATCTACGTCATGCATCGATCCTATTTCAGCAGTTGCTCCTAATAAAGCTATGTCTTTTTGCTTTTCCGGATTACTGCTGATTACGTTGACTGCGTGCCCTTTTTGTACGAGCTGTTCTGTCAGCGGCTTTCCGATGTGTCCTAATGAACCTGTTAATGTAATTTTCATTTGTCTTTCTATTTTTTGATCATGCAAAATTGCATCCGGTTGATCAAAGGAAAGTAGCCGGATCTACTGTTGTTGTAGTCGAAAATATACCCTCACGTGATTTTCTATTAGAATAAAATGAGTGCGCCTTCATTTAAGCAAAATGCGCTCGTTTTTTTGAAAATGCTGATCGAAAGAAAAGTGATTGGATGAAAAACGGGAGAAGACCTATGCAAGTAAAAGCCTCTGCTATATCAATTATGACACGATTGGCATTCACCGACTGTATTTGCCCATTCGCCGAAAATGAAAATCGGAACCGGCCATTCTATTCTAGCTTTATCCAATCGAATTAAATAACAATAATACAAAGGTTATGGAAAATCAAAATTTAAGATTTAAGTATGAACTTGAAAAGAAGATACCAAGATCTGGCTCTGGCGGAATAACCCGGGGAGCTTCGGTTATTGATTTTCCATCTTCTATTGGAATGGCCGGCGTATCGATGCGTCTTGCTCCTGGTGCCATGCGCGAACTACACTGGCATGCCAATGTTGCCGAGTGGGCTTATGTGATCACAGGTAGTTGCCGTACTACCATTATTCATCCGGATGGCAGCAGCTATATCGATAATTTTGAGACTGGTGATGTTTGGTATTTTCCAAAAGGATATGGACATTCTATTCAGGCCACGGGGAGTGAGAAATGTCATTTTATTCTGATTTTCGATAATGGTAATTTTTCCGAAGATCATACTTTCAGCATTACGGATTTTATAGCGCATGTGCCGAAAGAAATTGTGGCCCAAAACTTCAACTTGACATTAGATGAGGTGGATGAAATGCCGAAGAAAGAAGCCTATTTTGCCTTCGGCTCAATTCCTGACAGTAGCTCTGCGATCTCAACACTTCGTCGATCGCCGGAATTGATAACAAAACACCGTTATCCGTTACATGCCCAGCAACCACGGATTGTACCGGGGGGAGGTAAGCAGCGTGTCGTTTCTCAGAAGGAGTTCCCGGTTAGTACCACTATGACGGGATCGGTTCTTGAACTTCAGCCGGGTGCATTACGAGAAATGCATTGGCATCCCAATGCCGACGAATGGCAATATTATTTGTCGGGACAAGCAGAAATGACGGTGTTTTTAGCGGAGGGCTCGGCCGTTACAGAAAATTTTAATGCGGGCGATGTTGGATACGTTCCCATGGGAGCTGGTCATTATATCAAGAACACCGGCTCGCAGGTTTGCCGAATTCTGATCGGTTTTAATAATGGTACCTATGAAGCAATAGATTTAAGTGAATGGCTTTCGGGCAATCCTGCAGATGTGTTGGAAACAAATCTTGGAATTCGAAAAAATACAGTTGAAAAACTTCCAAAAGGGAAATTGTTCATTGCTAGGGAAGGCCGCTGAGAATTTAATTATGAAGTAGTTTAATATTGATTTATTTTCAGTCATAACCTTTCAATGGTTATGGTAAGCGGAACCGGGGCGGTATTTTACAGCAGGATAGAAAAATCGCCTTGCCAATTAAACCGATAAAGTGGCATTTCATGCTTAGAAAATCAAAAAAATGCAGTTTTAAATTAATGTATTAGTGTGGAAAGTTCAATTCCAGTTCTATGGCAAAACTGATTTTATTAAGATTTATTAATCTTGTCAATCACAGTATCCTTCCAATAAGAGGGTAGGTGATAATAACCAGAATTGAGATATTAACCCTTGACCAGCGATTTCCATATAACTAAAATACTATAAAGTATTGATTTGGCTGAGTTCATGATAAGTTAATATTGTCTTAATTACAGGAACACATTGAAAGACCTTTTTTGCGCTTTAATTTAATAATTAACTCATGCAGAAAAGATTTTTACTTTCTACAATCCTGATTTTGTGTTGTACTTTTTGTTGTTTTTATACAGCGAATGCGCAGACAACACAGGCATCAATTTCAGGAACAGTTTCTGACAATCAGAATGCTGAACTTGCCGGTGCGACGGTTCAGGTTAAAAACGAATCGACGGGGTTTTCAACGGCGACTTCTACGAACGCGAAAGGCGAATATGCCTTTAAAGAATTACCACTCGGAGGTCCTTATACCGTTATTGTAAGTTACGTCGGTTTCGGTGAGCAAAAACGAACGGGCTATCTTCTTCACCAGGGAGATGCAATCAAGGTGAAAATCGAAATGATGGAAGCCGGTCAGACGCTCGAAGTCGTACAGGTTGTAGCTTCAGGTATGAAAAATAAAATTGAAAATATCGGTGCTTCCACAGCTATTTCGGCGCGTGATATTACAAGATTGCCTGTTAACGGGCGTAATTTTACTTCCCTTATGGAGCTTTCCCCATTGAGCAAAGGAGGAAATATTTCAGGACAGCTGGGTTCTTCAACCAATTATACCATTGATGGTATGAATGCGAAAAACCCTACTTCTGCCGGATCAACAACGAGCAGAAGTGGCGCTCCTTATTCAATTTCGATAGAAGCTGTGCGGGAATTTCAGGTTGTGACTAACCAGTATGACGTAACCTATGGGCGTAGCGGTGGTGGAACGGTAAGTGCTGTAACGAAATCCGGTACGAACAAATTTAGCGGCAGCGCTTTCAATTACAGCCGTGCCAATTGGCTTTCAAGTCCGTATGATATTAGAGGAAACAAATTGAATACTACATTCTCAACGAACCAGTTTGGGTTTTCATTGGGCGGTCCGATCATAAAAGACAAGCTTCACTTTTTTGTAGCCTGGGATCATCAGCAGGATACGCGTCCTTTTGTCATTGCGGATGTGTTGACACCGGCAGACGAGAACCGTTTTAATATTACTAAATCTACGCTCGATAATTTTGTTGACATTGCACGTAAAAAATACGGAGTTGCCAATACGCCTCAGTATGGTACATTTGATAAAAAACGCGGCTCGGATGCCGTGTTTGCACGTATCGACTGGCAGATCAATAAGAAAAACCTTTTAACTGTTCGCGACAACTTTACAAGTGACAGAAATAAACTCGGACTTCAGGATAATACGTCGATCAATATTTATGAATCTACCGGAAATGATTATAACGTTGACAACAGCCTTCTGGCTTCCCTGCGTTCATCGATCAATTCAAAGGTTACCAACGAGTTAAAAGTTCAGCATTTATATACCCACCAAAAAAGCAGCCCGGGAGACCAGCTTCCTGCGGCGAATATTCCGCGTGCGATCGTTGAAGGTGTAGTGTCGACTTTAAGTGACGGGACCTCTAAGTCAACGAATATTCAAATGGGCGGACACCGGTTTGCACAGGAAGGTTTTACGAATAATGTATTACAACTAGTTGATAATTTGTATTATAACACTGACAAAGTTGAATATACATTTGGTGTTGATTTGATGTATACCAATTCTAACTCGACTTATGGAAGTGAAGTGAACGGACGTTTTCACTATACCGTAGATGCTGCGGCCGGAAAAACAGCCTTGGAGAAATTTGATGCCTTGCAGCCGTACCGTTATTATCGCGAAGTACCTTTGATGGATGACTGGTCGGTAAAAGGAAATATTCTGAATGCAGGGATTTATGGCCAGATGAAAACCAAACTCGCATTGGGCCTTGATATGGTTGCCGGTCTTCGTCTGGATTATGCACATTATCCGACCTCTCCGCTTAACCAGACACTTTACGACGAACTTGCGATTCGCACGGATCATCGTCTGAAATCATTTGTTGTTCAGCCGCGTCTTCAGTTTACGTGGGACGTGAATGAAAAACATACCGATATCGTTCGTGTTGGAGGAGGTGTTTTTGCGTCAGATATCAACAACTATGTGCTGATCAATAACCTAACATTTGATGGTAAACATTTGGCGACCGTCGACGTGCGTTCTCCAAATATTCCAACTCCTGATTTCAATGCATACCGTTCAAATTATAGCAGCATTCCAAGTCTTGATGCCTTTCAGTTGCCGACAATCAATACCAACGGGAAGGACGCACGTGTGCCGGTTATGTACAAAGCTAATGCATCATATAGCCATTATTTTACAGATAAGCTAAGAGTGGGAATTGCAGGATATATGACTTTGGGACGTAATAATTATTTCTACGTAGACAGAAATATGGTGGACGATCCTTTTTTCAGACTGGCTAATGAGGATAACAGGGGTGTTTATGTACCATTGGCTTCAATGCCTGCAAATGGCGCGGGGGATTGGTTACAGGGACGTAAAAGTTCGAAATTTGGCCGTGTTCTTGAATTGAACAGTGAAGGAAAAGTAAATCAGTTTGCTTTTGTAGCCGATGCAAGCTATCAGTATTTCAGGGACGGAGAAATTACGATGAGTTATACCTATAATGATACTAAGGATAATGCTTCTTATAATGGTAATGTGGCCAATACTGCTACCTTGTCGTTGCCCGTAAAAGATGATCCTCGTAATCTGAGCAATATGAGCTATTCGGATAATCATTTCCGTCATAAAATCGTATTCTATGGATCACTTCCGTCTTTCTACGGTATCAATGTCGGCGTTCGTTATTCCGGAATTGGCGGAACGAGATATACCTTATTGTCGGGAGCTAACAGTAACGCGGACTTTGTTTCAGGAACCAACGACCTTGCCTTCGTTTTCGACAGAAATGATCCGGGCGTTCCTGAAAATGTTAGAACGGGATTACAAGCCATTATCGATAATCCGAATGCAAGCCAGAGTGTGAAAGATTATATCAATAAATATTCAGGCAAAATGGCTCAGAGAAACGGTGGTATTAATGATTTCTACGGAATTTGGGATTTACGTGCTACCAAGAAATTTAGAATTTACAGATCGCAGAGCATCGAAATCTCGGCTGATATTTTCAATGTAGCTAACTTGCTTAAGAAAACCTGGGGAACGAATGAATCGTTGGGGAATCAGGCATTGTATGCACTGGGCATACCTGCTACTTCAACCTCGCCTGCTGTTGCCGGTTTTGACAAAGCCAACCAGAGATTTGTATACCGTGTCAACACAGCCGGTATCGTGACGCCATCCGGAAATCCATACCAGTTCCAGTTAGGATTGCGTTACAGTTTCTAATGTAAGCTGTTTTAAAGAGTCAAATAAATGTCGAGTTAATGATAAATTTATTTTATCATTAACTCGACATTTATTTTTTGGTGCTTCCGGTAAATTAGTGCGGATTAATCTCTTGGTTTTATATCTGTTACCTCAAAAGGGACGGGACTGATGTTCATTGTCTCCATTCCTGGAAATGACAAAAAATAGCCGCTGACAAAAACTTTTAAACTGTCTTTCGCAAATTCCTGAGGAAGATTACAGCTTCCCCATGAATTATTTTCCGATGGTATGATCTGGTAGGTTTCGGGCTGATTCAGATGTTTTACAGCAGCAACTGTCGCGGGAATATTGTCGACGAAGTTATGAGTGCGCGTCAGTGTGACGCCCGCGTAAGTACAGTTACTATCGGATTCAATTTTGTTTTTGTCACAACCGGCAAACAGAAAAATTATAATGACTAAAAGTAAGGTCTGTTTCATAATGAGTCTTTTTAAGGAGACACCACATGTGCTGTTTGGGTTGTAATAATTAAATACAATAAGCAAAAAGTCATGATATTATTTTTTCTTTACCTCAGAATGAAAAGCAACCAGCAGATTTTTTATTTGTTGTAAATCCGTTTCGGGCTCAGGTAATGTGTCTGTCTGGTGTTTATAATATTTCCATACTTCCAGCACATCTTCACTATTAACTTCAAAAGGCTGATACAGACTATTAAGGGATTTCAACAGTAAACGACCATTATTTTGTACAGTTACCATCTTGAAAACAAAATCCTGGTTGCCTTTCAGTATCACAATACAAGGAGTTTCGGGTTTAAGATTTTTCCAATCCTGCACATATTCTGCTATAATATCACTGCCCTCAGGTATAGGAAGCATGGAATCACCAACAGTTGGAAACATTCGAAAAGTACCTTGTTTCGGTAAGTTTGGTAAAGAGAAACGTGGAAGCGCGGCAAGGTATTGAGGATCATTGTAACCTGCCTGATACCCGGCTTTGGCTTTTACGGGTACATATTCCGTGTTTTCCAGGTTTTCTTTATCTACTGTTATTGCCAGAATCCGGATTTGGCTTCCAGTCATATATACATCATTCCCGGCTTGAAGTTCTTTTAATTTAAGTTCTCCTAATGTAGACAGGTCCACTTTTAACAACGTATCAACACTGACCTTAAAGTATTCAGAAAATTTTATCAGATCCTGGACAGAAGGATTTTTTGTTTTCCCGGATTCCAGAGCCTGAAGTTTATTTCGGGAGAGATCAAGGACTTCCGAGATATCTTCCTGACTGAATTTTCTTCTTTCGCGGAGAAATCGAATGTTGCTATGAAAAAAAAGAGTTGCAGTTACCATTGTATATTGTTATAATTGGAAACATTATTTTGTTGCTCAGAATAACAAATATACCTTTTATTTGATAATGACACAACCAGCGCCTAAAAATGGTATTATTGAAAAGCTGCAAAAGGAAATTCTCTCTTTGCAGGGGTTTCGGCAACTGCCTGGCGGGCATCGTATCGATTTTGGTTTGGGCGAAATTGAATCATCATTTCCCAACCAAATTTTTCCAACGGGAGCGGTACATGAATTTTTAAGCAGTTGCCCGGAAGATTCTGCGGCTACTACTGGTTTTATGTCAGGATTAATTAGCAGGCTTATGGGTCAGTCAGGAGCCTGTTTGTGGATCAGTAGCAAAAGAACTATTTTTCCTCCTGCCTTAAAAGCTTTTGGCATAGAACCAGACCGCGTTATTTTTATAGATTTGACTAACCAGAAAGATGTTTTATGGGCAGTGGAAGAGGCGCTGAAATGCGAAACACTGGCAGCGGTAGTGGGGGAGCTGACGGAGGTAACTTTCACACAGTCGAGAAGACTTCAGTTGGCTGTGGAAAAAAGCAGGGTAACGGGTTTTTTACACAGATGTAATCCACGTATCGTCAATACACTGGCTTGTGTTTCCCGTTGGAAAATTACCCCTCTTGCCAGCGAATTGGAAGAAGACATGCCAGGTATAGGGTTTCCCCGCTGGAATGTTGAACTCCGGAAAATCCGTAATGGCGAACCTGGCAATTGGCAAATGGAATGGGTAGCAGGACGATTCCGCCACGTGAGGCCCACTTTTTCAGAAGCAAAAACAGACCTGCTGCAGACAGGTTGACTGGCTTGATCCATTTTACAAATTGTTCAATTATACATTCTTTCGTCTAAAAATCTGATCGTGTTATCGGTCTGATTATATCCGGTTTTTTTCTTTGTTGAATGAATAATGTTTTACAATTCAGAACTTTTTACCGGAAAAATATTTGGCATTACTGTTAATAAATGTTATTATTGGAAACAAAAAATTGTTGCCAGTAATAACAATCGCATTCGCCAATCTTTAAATATCTTGAAAAAACATGTCCCGTCGTTACATCGCAATCTGGTTTCGTCATTTAACAGCTGACTGGTTTACAATCTGCCAGCCGGAGTTAAAGGATGTGCCGTTTGTGCTTGCTTCGCCCGAGCGTGGTCGGATGGTTGTGCGTGCCGCTAATATTCTGGCCGAGAGCAATGGAATTGAGAAAGGGATGGTAGTGGCTGATGCAAGAGCTGTTTTTCCTTCCTTAATGGTAATTGATGACAAACCTGAATTATCAGAGCAACTTTTGAATGCGCATGCCGAATGGTGTATACGTTACACACCAATTGCCTCAATGGATATTCCTGATGGATTAATTCTGGATATTACGGGTTGCGCGCATCTTTGGGGAGGGGAAAGGGAATATTTAAAAGATATCGTATCCAAGCTCAGAAGTTCCGGATATGACGTGCGTGCTGCTGTTGCCGACACAATTGGTACTGCCTGGGCAGTAGCAAGATATGGACAACATTCTCCTATTGTCGAACCGGGTGAGCAGGCAGATGCTTTGTTGTCATTGCCACCGGCCGCATTACGTTTGGAGCCAACTATTATAGCGCGCCTTCAAAAGCTGGGCTTATATCAAATTCGCAATTTTATAGGTATGCCGAGAACGGTCTTGCGAAGACGCTTTGGACAAACACTTTTAGATAGGCTGGATCAGGCGCTTGGGCCTTCAAACGAATATATAACTCCCGTTCAGCCCTTGGAACCTTATCAGGAAAGGTTGCCATGTCTGGAACCCATCGTTACGGCGACCGGGATAAAAATTGCATTACAGCGCCTTTTAGCGATGTTATGTACGCGTCTTTCGGCAGAAGGCAAAGGCTTGCGGTCAGCAACGTTTAAGGGGTATCGTATGGATGGAAAAGTAGAACAAATTGAGATTGTTACAAACGGCGCCTCCTGTCATATAGATCATTTACTGAAACTTTTTGAACTTAAAATTGCCAAAATTGAACCAGCCCTTGGTATAGAATTATTTGTTCTCGAGGCGCCGGTTGTGGAAGATGTTGATCCGGTGCAGGAAATGCTTTGGAAAATAAGGCGGGCGGATGACACCGGTTTACTGGAATTGCTTGACCGGCTTGCGGGAAGAGCTGGAATGAGTGCGATTCACCGCTATTTACCGGATGAACATTACTGGCCGGAACGCTCTGTCAAACCAGCTGCTTCGCTTAAAGATCAATCTGAAACACCGTGGCGGACAGATCGCCTCCGGCCAGTTCATTTATTGGCACGACCTGAAATAATAGATGTAACAGCCCCAATACCGGATTATCCGCCGATGTTGTTTCGTTATAAGGGGAAATTGCATAAAGTTAATAAGGCAGATGGTCCCGAGCGCATTGAGCGGGAATGGTGGCTGGACGAAGGTTTGCACCGGGATTATTATTGTCTGGAAGATGAAAATGGTGCGCGTTACTGGATTTTCAGGCTAGGTCATTACGATGGAAACAGGCCAGAGTGGTTCATTCATGGTTTTTTTGCCTGATTAAATGCAGTGGTTATGGCTTATACAGAATTGCAGGTTACAACAAATTTCAGCTTTCTTCGCGGTGGCTCTCATCCGGAGGAACTGGTTGAGCAGGCTGTGCTTCTGGGATATAAAGAGATTGCGATAACGGATCAAAATACGCTGTCAGGTATAGTGCGGGGGCATGCTGCTGCAAAAAAACTAGGCATCAGGATAATTCCTGCCTGTCGTCTGGATCTACTGGACGGACCTGGGCTGCTGGCTTATCCAACCACAAAAGAGGCATATTCCCGGCTTTCCGGTTTGCTGTCGGAGGGAAATCTTCGCGCGGAAAAAGGGCAATGTCATTTATACAAAGCTGATGTTTTCCGGTATGCAAAAGGTATAAAATTTATAGTTGTGCCGCCGGCCACGCTCAATGAATTCTTTGATTTTAGCAGTTCCTTTCTGGCAGATGTGAAAGAGTACCGGCAGTATTTGGGAGATGAGCTCTATATAGCTGCCTCACGTTCTTACCAGGGAGATGATACTAAAAAAATGTACAGGGTTTCGCAACTGGCAAAGCAGCTGGATATACCGATGGTAGCAACCAATGATGTGTATTACCACAGTCCTGATCGCAGGGAATTACAGGATATAGTGACTTGCATACGTGAGAAATGTACGATCCATAATGCAGGGTTCCGTCTTTATCAAAATGGAGAACGGTATCTGAAACCGATCACCGAAATGCAAAGGCTTTTTCGGAAATATCCTGATGCTATTCGTCGTACGCAGGAAATTGCGGAAGCGTGCCAATTTTCGCTGGACTCACTAAAATACATTTACCCGGAAGAGATTACCAGCGAAGGGAGAACGCCTATGGAAGAACTTAAATATCTTACCTGGAAGGGAGCACGGGAACATTTTGGAGAAAATTTACCAGAGAAAATTGTCGCGTCCATTCATCATGAAATGAAGTTTATCGAGGAGATGGATTATGCTCCTTATTTCCTTACGGTTTATGATATTGTTCGCTTTGCCAGGGATCAGAAAATATTGTGTCAGGGGAGAGGTTCGGCTGCCAATTCCACAGTTTGTTATTGCCTGGGCATTACCTCCGTCGATCCTACGAAATTTGACCTTTTATTTGAACGGTTTATTTCATCTGCACGCAACGAGCCGCCTGATATCGACGTAGATTTTGAGCATGAGCGAAGGGAGGAAGTGATCCAGTATATCTACAATAAATATGGCAGGGATCGGGCCGCGATTGTGGCAACGGTAACCCAGCAGCATCAGCGTGGTGCGATCCGGGATGTAGGTAAAGCGATGGGTTTGTCGGTCGATGCGATAAACCGGCTTTCAAGTTCAATTTGGGAATTTACAGACGAATGGTTTGAAGGAAAACGGATTGCAGAACACGGTTTCAACCCCGAAGATAAGCATTTGTTAAAAATACTGGATCTCACTAAGCAATTCATGGGTTTTCCGCGTCAGCTTGGCCAGCATACCGGTGGCTTTGTTATCACCAGGGGAAAACTTTCGGATCTGTGCCCGATCCTGAATGCACGGATGGAAAACCGTACTTGTATTGAATGGAACAAAGATGATATCGATACTTTGGGTTTTTTGAAGATTGATGTACTGGCGTTAGGTATGCTGACGTGTATTCGTAAAGCATTCGATCTGGCAAAAAAACATTATAATATGGATCTTACACTGGCGAATATTAAACAGGATGATCCAGTGGTTTATGACATGATCAGCCATGCGGATACTATTGGAGTTTTTCAAATTGAAAGCCGTGCACAGCAATCCATGCTTCCCAGATTAAAGCCAAGTTGCTTTTATGATCTGGTGATTGAAGTCGCTATTGTCAGGCCAGGACCCATACAGGGAGATATGGTACATCCTTATTTGCGCCGTAGAAATGGAGAAGAAGATGTTGAATATCCTTCTCCGGAGCTTAAAGAAATTTTGCAAAGGACACTTGGAGTTCCACTTTTCCAGGAACAGGCAATGAAAATTGCGATTGTTGCAGCTGGGTTCTCACCTGCAGAAGCCGATGAATTAAGGCGGAGTATGGCAACTTTTAAAGTGAAGGGAATGGTAACGCGTTTTGAAAAAAAACTGGTGGACGGTATGACGGAAAGAGGATACAGCGAAGAATTTGCACGGCGTGTTTTCAAGCAGCTCGAAGGATTTGGGAGTTATGGTTTTCCTGAAAGTCATGCTGCCAGTTTTGCTTTGCTGGTTTATGTTTCCTGTTGGATAAAATGTTATTTGCCCGATGTTTTTGCCACTGCTTTGCTAAACAGTATGCCTATGGGGTTTTATCAACCTGCTCAGATCGTCATTGATGCCCGTAAAAATAATGTGGAAGTGCAGCCGGTTGATATTAATTATTCCGATTGGGATAATCGGCTGGATGAAACCGTTGAGGAGCAGGAATATTTCCCTATTCGTCTGGGATTTAGACAAATAAGAGGGTTGCGGGAAGATGATATTCTAGTACTTATTTCTGAAAGAGAAAAGCCATATACCAGTATTCACGCACTTCGGGATGCAGGTGTTTCACAATCTGCGCTGGAAAAACTTGCTGATGCGGATGCATTCCGTTCGATCGGCCTGGACAGGCGACAGGCTTTGTGGGAAGTATCGGCATTGAATGACAGGCCAATGGGATTATTTACCGGACAGCCTTCCGAAAGCACTTTTGAACAGCCGGTCCAGCTACCCAAAATGACTGATTCGGAACATGTCGTTCAGGATTATGCGTCTAC
This sequence comes from Dyadobacter koreensis, assembly GCF_900108855.1. Classification (GTDB taxonomy): domain Bacteria; phylum Bacteroidota; class Bacteroidia; order Cytophagales; family Spirosomataceae; genus Dyadobacter; species Dyadobacter koreensis. The sequence goes on along the minus strand of NZ_FNXY01000001.1, from coordinate 1,020,333 downwards.
GTCTTTATCTTTAAAAGCACATCCGGTAGGATTTGTTCGTGAAAAACTGACTTTATTAAAAGCGATTCCTACAAACGATCTTAGAACAACGAATGAGGGAAGGATTGTAAAGGTTGCCGGGTTAGTGTTAGTGAGGCAGCGGCCCGGAACGGCAGGCGGCGTTTGTTTTATAACCATAGAAGATGAATCGGGTTTTGCTAATCTGGTTGTTTTTCAGAGTTTATTTGAAAAATACCGAAAAGAAATACTTCAATCGAAATTGCTGATGGTAGAAGGAAAACTGCAAAAGGAAGGTGAAGTGATCCATGTGATCGTAAGGCGCTGCTTCGATATGTCGGGATTGCTTCGTAAACTTCACGCGACAGAAGAAGATCCGGATATATTAACGCTTTCAAGAGCTGATGAAAAAGATGAATATGTTTCCCAGGCGATTAATAAACGGACTCAGGTAAGGAAAGATGTACAAACAGAAATTTTTCCATCCGGAAGAAATTTTAGGTAATCATTAGCCGGATGTGAAAAGTTAATGTTGTCCTAAACGTGCTGTTTTGAAAAACCATATGGACAATGTCTGCATCCGTTTTTACAGCATTGGCCACGAAGGATATGGTATAACTCCAAGAAAACCCAATTGCCATTTTCTTTGTAATAATGAAGTCCGTCGATAAACATGGCCGAGTGCGTCGGAAAAGTGTATTTCGATGCAGAAATAAGGGTCTTTTCTGTTTTTACCAGGCAATTTTTGCATAAGCAATGGTATGAAGTTTTGGATAAAAAGTTTTTGGTTTCTGGACTTAGTGTCACCGTATAACACTGACAATTGCCAATATCACAAGTTTTGCAGGTAAATTCCGAATTGCACTTGGGGCAACATTTAGCTTCATGATTTTCCATCTCCTTTGTTCAAGCGTCTTAAGATTCTTTTGCAATCTTCAAATTTGTTTATTCTTAATTTGGTTTTCCCAGCTGCGAATTATTATAAATGTACAATATTCATTTTGTTCTGGACGAATACTGCCGAAATCATATTCCCGAGTAAACCAGCTTTGTAAATTTATAATGTCTCATACAGTCAATGCAGTTTGAATTTTTGGTATGCAAAGTCACTACGGTTTGTTTCTCTGATACAGGTCAATGCTGGTCTTTTATTATCCAAGTTGGTGAGTTAGAGAATCTTAAAAATTCAGTTAAAGGTTATCTTAATAATTTTTAACTGAATTGTGTGTCATAAAATAAATGTTTGCAAATTTTAATTATTAATTATCTGAATATTAGCAATTTATGTATTTTTAAAAATTAAATTGTTTACAATTTTTTAAAATTAATAGAATAAATCTGTAAGTTTGTTGCCCGGAAATATAACACGCTGGTGTGGTTTTTATTGATATTCAAATTGCTCAACAGTTAAATATCCAATTTTGGATTTACCAGGATTTACTGTTTTAAAATTTGAAATTTCTGAAAGATTACAGTTACTGACTTGATATCCACCGGCGAAATTTATTTGATTCTTATATTATAGTTTATAGACAGCATTTGTTATGAGCATTTTTGACAAACGTTTACAATACAAGCCATTTGAGTATCCCGAAATATTACAATTTACGGAAGCGATAAATAAGGCTTACTGGGTTCATTCAGAAGTAGATTTCACTGCAGATACGCAGGATTTTCATTCGCACCTGAACGCGGCGGAGAGAAATGCGGTCAAAAACAGTTTGCTGGCGATCGCTCAGATTGAGGTAGCGGTAAAATCATTTTGGGGAAATCTTTTTCACCATTTACCAAAACCTGAATTCAATGGCCTTGGAAGTACGTTTGCAGAATGCGAGTTCCGTCATTCGGAAGCGTACTCACGTCTTCTGGAAGTGCTTGGCTATACGAATCAGTTCGAATCACTGGTAGAAATTCCTGTGATTCGCGAGCGGATCGATTATTTGTCGGAGGCTTTGGGAAATTCTAAATCTACCGACAAGAAGGAATACGCATTTTCCTTGATTCTGTTTTCGATTTTGATTGAAAACGTGAGTTTATTCAGTCAGTTTGCTATTATTCTTTCATTTGCCCGCTTCAAGGGTTTAATGAAAAATGTCAGCAATATCATTGCCTGGACATCTATTGATGAGCAGATTCATGCCAATGCAGGAATTTACCTTGTAAATAAAATCAAAGAGGAATTTCCGGATATGTTCGATCAGGAAACAGTTGCAGAAATTACGCGCCTGGTTCGTTCGTCAATTGATGTGGAGTCTCGTATTATTGACTGGATTTTCAGCGAAGGCGAAATCGACAGCATCAATAAGGAGGATCTGATTAATTTCATGAAATACCGTGCAGATGACAGTCTTCAGAAAATCGGTTTGCCACGTCAGTTTAATCTTGCGATTGCAGATGTGAAGTTGCTTCAATGGTTCGAAGAGGAGGTTTTTGCGAACAGTCTGGATGATTTTTTTGCAAAACGGCCGGTAGATTATACCAAACATGATAAAAGTATTTCAGCATTCGACTTGTTCTAACGAACCTAAATCTGATCGAAGTTTTTTAAGTAAAACAGAGAAATCAACAACAAATAAATCATTAAAAAAGAAATGAAAGTTGCCGAACTAGACCTGCTGGAAGGCGTTACTGCCCAGTATGAAATGGAGAAACTTTGGTGGAAAAACACCGAAAGTGAACAAGTCCTGAACCGTGGTTATTTACTGAAAGGTGAAACCGTAGAAGGTGCGATCGAGCGTGTTTGTGCAGCAGCAGCCAAACGTTTGTATCGTCCTGAATTGAAGGAAGCTTTTCAGGAAATGGTGGAACGGGGCTGGATGAGTTTGAGTTCTCCGATCTGGGCTAATATGGGTACAGAGCGCGGATTGCCCATTTCTTGCTTTAATGTGCATGTGCCGGACAATATCGAAGGGATCACACATAAGCTTGGCGAAGTGATTATGCAAACCAAGATCGGTGGTGGAACATCTGCTTATTTCGGTGATTTGCGCGCGCGGGGAAGTGCCGTAACTGATAATGGAAAAAGTAGTGGAGCGGTAAGTTTCATGCGTCTTTTCGATACGGCTATGGACACCATTTCTCAGGGAGGTGTGCGTCGTGGCGCGTTCGCTGCTTATATGGATATTGATCACGAGGATATAGAAGAATTTTTACAGATCAAGGATATCGGTCACCCGATCCAAAATCTTTTCTCAGGTGTTTGTGTACCTGATTACTGGATGCAGGATATGATCGATGGTGATATGGCCAAAAGAGAAATCTGGGCAAAAATTTTACAAAGCCGTCAGCAAAAAGGACTTCCTTACATTTTCTTTTCTGATAACGTAAACCTGAACAAACCACAGGTTTATAAGGACAAAAATCTGCGTATCAACGCAAGTAATTTATGTTCCGAAATTATGTTGCCGTCGACAGAAGATGAATCCTTCATTTGCTGTTTATCATCGATGAACCTAGAATTGTATGACGAATGGAAGGATACCGATGCAGTAAGATTGGCGATTTTTTTCCTGGATGCAGTCCTTCAGGAATTTATTGAAAAAACAGAAGGAAATCATTTTCTTGCCAGCGCAAATCGCTTCGCAAAACGACATCGTGCGCTCGGCCTTGGCGTTTTAGGCTGGCATTCTTATCTTCAAAAGAATATGATTCCATTTGAAGGAATGCAGGCTAAACAACTTACAACACAGATATTTAAAGCAATTCAGGATAAATCTGAAAAAGCAACACAAGAGCTTGCCTTAATTTACGGGGAGCCGGAACTATTGAAAGGATATGGTCGCAGAAACACGACTTTGCTGGCGATCGCGCCGACAACTTCGTCGTCTGCGATTCTTGGACAGACGTCCCCGGGGATCGAGCCGTTCAGCAGCAATTATTATAAGGCAGGTCTTGCAAAAGGAAATTTCATGCGCAAGAACAAATATCTTAAAGTGCTTCTGGAAGAAAAAGGTCTGGATAACGAAGAGACCTGGCGGACAATTATGCTGAACCACGGAAGCGTCCAGCACATGCCGGAACTGACGGCTGAAGAGAAAGATGTTTTCAAAACGTTTAAAGAGATCAGTCAGCTTGAAATTATTCAGCAAGCTTCGATTCGTCAGAAATACGTTGATCAGTCTCAAAGTCTGAATCTTAATATTCCTTCAAATTTGCCTGTGAAGGAGGTTAATAAATTACTGATAGAAGCCTGGAAGCTTGGTGTGAAAACGCTTTATTATCAAAGAAGTCAGAGTGTATCGAAAGAGCTGGTGACAAGTTTGGTAAGTTGCCAATCCTGCGAATCATAATCATTCCATTTAAATCCCGGAAGTAAATTCCGGGATTTTTACTTTTAAGCCCAAAGGGGCATATCGCATTTTGCTCAGTTTATAATATATTTTTTCGTTTTGCTATCTTAAAGGACTAAATTAGTGCGTGATACGTGATCCGATTACGTGCAAACGGTATTTCGTTGTGGGTAAAGTTTTATTAACTATTATTTATTTTTTGACAATTTCAGGCCTGCACGCACAGGAAATGAACAATCCTGATTTTGATATTACCCACTATTCCGACGAAAACGGATTGCCTCAAAATAGTGTAAAGGCTATTACGAAGGATAGTAATGGCTTTGTTTGGCTTGCTACGGAAGATGGGCTAGTAAGGTTCGACGGGCAATCCTTTTACACATTTAACAGAACCAATCTTTCCATAACGAGCAACCGGATTTATGGTTTTGTACCCTCTCTTAAAGACTACACCCCCTACAATAAGGATTTTACTGCTTTAAATGAAAATCTTGAATATATAAAAATCAGAAGCGACGGCTCCACTCAAATAGAGAAGAAATTCTTAAACTATCACCAAAGCACCTCGCCGTATGGCACTGATATCCGTGGCGGTATCTATATCATGAGAAGTCTGCCTTCGATTTATGGTATAGCTCAGAATCATGAGCCATTCTTATATCCTGCCGGTAGTAAAAAGTTTTATGTCTGGCATAAAGACAGGGTTGAATATTTTATTAAAAAGGACAGGCAATGGTCTTCAAAAGGTAATTTTAAAGAATTATTTATCCTGAGTTCTGTGCCATATGTCACTTTGATGAACGGGGAGTTTGCGCGGTTGGAAAGTAACGGAAAAGTATGTCATGTTTCTTTGAGGGGAGATATATTAAATGGTAGATCATTTAATATAAGGCAATTGAAGTACAAACTATTTTGGGATAACATATCACAACGTGCTTATGTATATCACAACCAGAGATTTTATTCGTTAGAAGAATCTGCCGATCGAAGTTCTCTTCTGACAAAACTTATTGTCAGCGGTTTTGATTTTGATGATTTTAATATTGTTACCGCTCACTACGATGATAAGCTGAACTATCTGTTTTTGGGGAGTTACACAAAAGGACTTTTCGTATTAAGGCGTAAGGATTTTTTTACAAAGCGAGACGAAAAGAAAGGCGCTGATAACGTCTATTATGCGCAAGTTCCTGTGTCTGACGGTTCAGTTCTTTCTACCCAAGGACACATTTTTACTTCGGGAGAGAAGGCAATAGCAAAGAATTACACAGAAATGGATCATTCGATGGACATGAACAGTAAATATTTCATGGCACAAAACCATGATTTGTCCTTTTGGATAAGAACGTCCGCAAGTTTGACGCGGTTTAGTTCAAAAGGAGACAAAATACTTCAAACATATGAATTGAAGAACCGGATTAAAGCTCTTTACGCCGATCGTGGCGATACCCTTTGGATCGGAGGGGAGCAGGATTCTCTTTTTTTGCTGAATACAAAAGATTATCAGGCTACTCCTAAACTCATTTATAACGGGGCGATCGGTGAAATTTCCTGCATCAGCAGGTTGCGCGGATATGAGCTTATGCTTGGTACCAAGAATGGTCTTTTCTTGTATAATATTCAAACGGGCAGTATGAAACCCATAAAGGGTCTTGAAAAAGTGAGTGTCAGAAGTATTTACGAATCAGATGGTTATATCTGGATAACAACCTATGGAGATGGTATCTATATGTATTACAGGGGTAAGGCCACCAAGCTTCCTTTGGATAAAAATCAATTTCTGGCCACTTCGCATTGTATACTGGAAGATAAGCGCGGTTTCTTTTGGATAACTACAAACAAAGGTTTGTTTCAGGTTCTAAAAAATGATTTACTTAATTATGTTGATAAAAAGCTGAGCTCCGTCTATTACTTGTATTATGACAAACGCCATGGTTTCAGTAGCAATGAGTTTAACGGTGGCTGTCAGCCTTGCGGATTAAAACTGGACAATGGCACTTTTTCATTCCCTTCGATGGATGGGTTTGTTTGGTTTAAACCGGATGATATTAAAACTGAAATTCCGGATCAGAGTATTTTTATAGGTAAAATCCTGCTGGATGGAAAGCAGATAGATCAAATCGGGCTGGCCGCCATACCAAGAGATTTTAAGCAGTTAAACCTGAGCGTTTCGACGCCGTATTTTAACAGCAAAAGTAATCTGCATATTACTTATTCGATTCAGGAGGCGGGGCAGAATGAAGTTTGGTTGCCGGTTTCTGAGAATTTAAACATAAATTTTCCAATTGCCTCTTCCGGAAATTACTCACTTGTTATTCGTAAGCAAAATGGATTCGGAGCAGACAACTATACTTACAAAAAGCTAAAAATATTCGTCGTTCCGGCATGGTATGAAACCTGGGTATTTCGGGCGCTGTGTCTGGTCCTTATAGGTTTTTGCTTTTTATTAATTTTGCGTAAGAGAACTTCTTATCTGCTCAAAAAAGAAAGAGAAAAAAACGTGTATCGACAATATCATATTAATAATCAAATTGTTACTGCTATTAACCATGATATCCAGACACCACTTTTTTATATCAGCAATTCCTTCACCCAAATACAGGAGCATCTTGCCAAGAATAATCTGAATGATGCATTTGTTTCAGCTATGAGCTCCGAAACTGTCAATACAATATATTACGCTCGTGAACATACGCGGAATTTATTGAACTATATAAAGAGCCAAAATCAGGAAAACAAAAGTGAGCTAAGTATAGAAAAAATTCGTGTGTTTGATATAGTACAGCATTCTTCCAACGTGCTTTTGGGAGTTGCTAAACATCGGGATATTAAAATAGTAAATAAGGTTGATAACGATTTTATAGTGGAAACCGATGGTAAATTATTATCGCTGATTATCCAGAACCTTATGGATAATGCTGTAAAGCTAAGCCGGACAACCGTAGTGGTTTCCACGAATCATGGTAATGGGCTGCGTCAGATTATTATTGATGATACGGGGAAAGGTATCCCGGATGAGATAGCCGAATGGCTAAATGCTTCCTTTAAATCTTATACGCATTGGATGCGCGAATATCGGTATCCAAATCATAAAGGTTTAGGTCTGATGATTGTGAAAGACATGTGTATATTGTTGAATATCAACGTTTATTCGGAGCGAGTTGATGAATATGGTACTCGAATTACGCTGACTTTTCAAACCAAATTACCAGGAAAAACAAAATAGGGTAGCCTGAAATGTGATAATTGATCAATACGATTGGGGAAACACGGAGTGATCGATAATTAAGTTGCTGCCAACGTCATATTTTAAATCTTTCTGCTTACCGGTTAGAAATATTTAGTACATAGTAATTGAGAATTTGACTACTGTTTCATAAAATAATCAACCTGCCTGGCAAAGCCAGGAGGCTGATCAACTCAACGTCAAAAAAATTATGTCTTCTGACATAATCAGAAGGTCTTTATGTTTTCTACCTGAATGGATGAGCAATCTGAATTCAGGAGAATAGAATGTCCTGTAATTCAATGGTGTTCGTTATGTTCAGCTTCTTGAAGATAGTTGAACGCTGCTTATTGATAGTCGCAACTTTGTATTGCTGTAAATTTGCGATTTCCGAAGTTTGCATCCCCTGGCTCAGAAATTTCGCTACCTGGTATTCGCCGCGACTTAATGTAGAAAGTGATCGTTCTTTGTTAATAACATCCTGACTTTGGCTAAGCAAAATACTAAGCATTTGGTCATCCACGTAACGTTTTCCATCCAGAACCGTGGCTATACATTTGGACAATTCTTCTAATTCATCTTTTTTTAAAAGATAGGCACTTGCACCGGCTGCTAAGCAGGAAATTGCCATATTGTAGCGAGATTCGCCATCATAAATGATAAGCAAAGTTTCTGGTAAACTTTCTTTTAGCGTTTTGATTGTCGCTGCTTCAAGCGGAACAGATTCTTCTTCCAATCCTAAAATCATTAAATCCGGCAACTTTTCAGCATGTAGTACTTGGTAAGAAGAAAAGCTTTCTGCTTCGATAATGGTGGCATCTGGAAATTGACATTCGAGGAAAATACTAAGACCTTTACGAAGTATGGGATGCTTGTCAATAGATGCAATTATCATTATAAGTTTTTACGCTTTTTATTAGAAGGTTTGTTTTAACAGACTTTTCAGAGCTTAACTTTTACGGGTAAAATATTTCTCACGTGCATAAAATTATCCGAGGTTTATTTACATGTAAATTGCAAATATCTTCGATCACAAGCTTCACATCCTGACCCGCAAACACGTAATCAGATCTAATGGGTCGCAAAATTAGCCTTATATGACAAGTATAATCCCAACTTTAATTTAATATCTTAGCAAAAGAATTTAGTTTCTTAATAAATATATTTATTTGAGTGTCAAATGTTTTCTACTTGTACGGCCTGTTGTAAAATCATAGAATGTTTAGGAAAGTGAAAAATATATTGGTGGCAGAAGATCACCCACTGGTAATCATTGGGATTGTGTCGATGCTGGCGGAATGTATACCGGGAGCAGAAATATTTAAAGCCGCAGATTTCGCAAGAGCTTTAAATTTTCTTGACAAACAACAGTTCGATCTACTGGTTATGGATATCAATCTTCCTGATGGCGATAAAGTAGGAATGATTGATGCAGTGCGTTTAAAACAGCCTGACCTGCCGATTTTGGTGTGTTCGAGCTATGATGAAAAGCTATATGCCTTGCCATTTTTGAAGGCTGGAGCAAATGGTTACATTTCCAAAACTGCTCCTTCGGGTGAATTTAAAATAGCCGTTGAAAATGTAATTAATAACAGAATCTATGCGAGCGCGTCAGTGCTGCAGAATGCCTTTGGGATTTTATTTAATTCTCGGACTAGTGATAAATCCGTTATAGGAAATCTCTCAGACAAAGAAATTGAGATTGCCAGATTTTTGACTAAGGGGTTATCTACGAAAGAGATAAGTGAGCAAATTAATTTGTCCCCGTCATCCATAAGTAGTTATAAATCGAAGATTTTTGAGAAGCTCGGTGTGAAAAATATTATTGAGCTTACGACATATTTTGAATTAAATAATTAACCAATATTCCATAAAACGGATTGGTAAGCTATCATCGATTTCGTTTTACTAGAATTGCTGTAATCCAATAGTGCGACGTTTTACTTCCCTGTATTTTACCTGTAAATTTGCCGTATTGCTTCGCATCAGGGTTGTTGTTGGCTGCCGGCAGAAAGTCTCAACATTCCAGTATTGTTTGCTTTAATTTCGTATTTTTCTTGATGATTTCGTACGTGCCGGAAAGCTTTCAGCGCATCCTCGCGTTGGTCTTTGTGTAGTGCATGCGGGGAACGTTTTCGCGTAGAGGCTATTATTTCAGTACAAAAACAGTAAACCCAAGTTTAGAAAGGTGTTCAGCAGGTTTAGTCCTTCGTCGTGTTATGCCTAAGGCCTGAACCCTATGCAGGAACAAACAATCGCTGCGGTTCGGCTTTTATTTCCGGCCGGTAAGGGAAAAACTCGCCATGATGTATTGTTTAACTTAATCCAATAACCTTTCGAAGTTTCAAGCTCTTTTGACTTTACTTAAAAGCACGGAGGGTCTTTTTTTTAAGTAGTATGTAGGAGGTTAGCAACGAAAAGAATTAAACCTAAAAACTGATTTCGGTTTCTGGGTATTTCTTGGCTCAGTTTTTTTAATCACGAGCATAAATAAATTTAACTTCATATGACAAATAAAGATCAAAATCCGATTGATGAAAATCAAAATGCATTAACTGGAAATCAGGAAGTAAAAGGATCTAATACTGTGAAAGATCCGGATGAGTGGACAACTGGCGATGAGCCGATGACAGGTGCGCAGCATTCTTACCTGAAAACGCTTTCGGACGAAGCGGGAGAGGAATTCGATGAGTCGCTGACCAAAGCGAACGCCTCAAAACGTATCGAAGAATTGCAACATAAAACCGGTCGTGGTCTGGAAAAATAAGATTTCACCTGTCAACCCGAAGACGGATTGTAGAAGCTTCGGGTTGATGGGTAACAGTTTTAAAGCACTCATCTTCAAAAAGTTGCTTTCATTAATATTCTTTTAAAGGGAAAGAATACGGGCGATTTTGGAAATTTGCTGCTCAGCCGTTTTTTGAATTCGTCGATAAAATTCTGCTTGTTCTTATCTTCGAGTCTTTCCAGATACGGAATGAGCGCCGTGCCCGAAACCCAGTCAAACAGAGAGTCAGAATCTTGCAGAACAAGCGGATATATTTTTTCGAAAACTGTGATGTTTCTGCCACCATTGTCAAAAATAATCTGAGCATAATTGTCAATTTCGAGAACAGTATCTGCTCTTTTCCAACTTTTTAACAGGGGTTCAAATGGCATCTCGTCTGCGAGTTTGGCCAGCATTTTGTTTGTTATATTATGGTGCTGGGCTGGTAGCTGAACGGCAAGCGTGCCATCTGGTTTTATTGTGGAAATAATTTTGGGTAAAAGTGATTCATGGTCTTCCACCCATTGGATCGCCGCATTGGAAAATACTAAGTCCCATTCCATTCCCGAATCTAGTTGATCCTCAATAGATTTTACCTCAAATCGTATCCCTTCACGCTCAAATTCTCTGGCATCGTTAAGCATCTCTTTCGAAGAATCGATCCCCAAAACATTGGAATCGGGAAGTAGGTCGGCTAGTTTTCTGGTCAATTCGCCAGTTCCGCATCCTAAGTCTATTACGCTCATTCCGACCTTCTTATCTATCAGGGTAGCTAAATCGTAAAATGGTAAAAAGCGCTCAGATTTGAATTTATTATAGATATTCGGGTTCCAGGCCATAAGTATCTTGTCAGGTGAATTTTCATTTAGTTTCGCCACTTAAACGATTTCTTATCGATGGCACGCATTGTACATAAAATTCCGTCTAAATGATCATATTCATGTTGTAAAAGTTCAGATAAGTCATCCTTCATCTCCCATGTCTTTGGCTGCCAGTTTTCATCCAGATATTTAATCGTAATGTTCCGATGTCTTTTCACATTGACAAGTAAGTTTGGGAAACTCATGCAGTCATCCCATATTTCAAACATCTCTTTGCTCAAATTCGTAAGTTCCGGGTTGATAAAGACAACGGGATTATCAATGTTCATATAAATCAACCGTTTCATAATCCCAAGTTGAGGTGCTGCAATGGCTCTTCCAAAATTGTATTTTGCCCGAACCTCACGCATAACGTTATCAAGATCGTTAACCCAGCTTTTAACCAATGGCAACTCTGTCCGCAACACGGGTTCGCAAATATCGTAAAGACGTGGATCTCCAAGTTGCAAGATGTCATTCAAAGTTTTCATGTCCGTTTTAAAGAGCCATATTGAAGTTTAAATAAGATTTTTTTCGAAACAAACGCTGTTTTCAATTCCGATGTACTGACCATAATTCGGAATGATCTGGTAGTGATTTTTCTTATAGAAAGAAATGGCCTCCGGCTGTCGTTTACCCGTCTCCAGAACACATTTTTTATAGGATAATTCTGATGTCCACTTTTCCAGTTCACTTAAAACAGAAGACGCAATCCCTTTTCCCCGACCTTCCGGCGAGGTGTACATGCGTTTTACCTCCATCGTATTTTGGTCATATTCTTTGATCGCCCCGCATCCGACAGGCTGGTCATTTTCGAAAGCAACAACGGTATGTTTAATTTTATCGACCTTGTTAAATTGGGAATAAAAGGTATGGTCGTCTCCGTCCCGAATTGCCAGGTCTGCATCTAGCTTTTTCACCAGGAATATGAAATCCTGATCCGTGGAATCTGTGCGTTTTAACGTGATCATTGTTATTCGTGTAAATATTCAGATATTTAAGAAATTAGAAATGTAGGAAATAATTTCCTTTTGCTGCAACAGAGTTCCACGATTATTCACATCATTATGAGTGGTCGACAGCAATTTTATTATAGCGATATTAAATCTTTTTTGTTCATCAAAAGTTAGCAAAACTCCTTCATCTGATGGCTGGTCGCCGGATCGAAGGGTAAAAACTTTTAGATTAGTGTCTCTTGGTAAAGCCATTTTTCGATTATCCAGCGTAATAATCTTTGAAACTTTGCCGGGGTATTTTTGCGGGAATAAGGCAGTCATATCTCCTCCGTTCGAATGTATAGTTAAAGCAATATTTTGAAAGCCTAAATTGGGATTAATGTTTTTTAATTCGCGGATCAGAAACAAAATATTGTCCGCTCCTCTGTCCCAAAACGGACGCTTCACAATTTGGGGAATTCCGGCCGAAGGCATAAGGCTGTCGGTTGCAAGTTCATGCTGATTGCTGACCACAAAATATCCACGGGAAGCAATTGCTTCGGTGAATTATGACGCTCTTTTATAACCATCAGGCATATTCTTATAATACCCATGACTAAAAATAACTACTTTTTGTCTGGTGATTTTTCTTTCTTTCAGCGGTTTATATAAGGCCAGCGGGATAATACGCTTTCGTGATTTATCATATAAAGTTAAAGTATCCGTTTTTATTTCGATTTTATCATTGTGCGATGTGGCAATGGCTTTCCGTGTCAAAATTGCAGTTGAAAATAATCCGGACAAAAGCCAAATATACAGAACGTTGTCCTCATCAGATGCGAATTTTATTGACTGCGTTATTAGTAGTATATCCTTTTCGCAAGATATTATGAATGATCCGATTTGATAGTGTAGTGAACTTAAAAGGGAAGAGATTTTGATTTTAAACAAAAGGCTTTCTGAGGCAGATCGATTTCGATAACCTTTTTTAAAATCCATTGCGCCACTTTTGAGCAATAGCCATGGCAGTTTCCAGCATGTAGGGCTCCCAGTTTTCTACTTTCCATTCCGTCTGGTGCAGAGCAGATTTTGCCAGTAGTTGCTGAGCGTGACCGAAATTTTCAGCTGTTTCAAGAATATAAGATAATTGCTGCTGCTGTTCAAAAAGAGCCAGATTTTCGAGAGGGAACCGAGACAGTATTGCCCTGTTGACAGGAAGAAAATTATTTGGTAAACTTTGTGGGAATGCATAATTAATGGACTTTACGATAGCGTCCATTTTAAGGAAATCTCTTTGAAAAGCTAACTGGTTCTCTTCCGAAGTCAGAGCTGTTCCCATTTGTTCGAGTACAACAAACTTTAGATTTGGGCACTTTGGTATCGTCGCACTTAAAAGGTTGAAAACTTCTTCAGGTACCCGATCATCGTGTGTGTCCCGTCTGATTTTTTCTCCGGTCGCTGTTTTCCTCTCGTCCCAGCTTCCACCTGAAATGTGGAGTTCTCGGACTTTTTCAAGTGGGTATAAAACAATAATATCCTCAAAATCCATTCTGAAATTATGAATCTGGCAATACAGATTATGAAGATCAAGAATGATAAAACCATTGACGCTTTCCACAAGTTTCGATAGAAAATCTCCATGATTTCCGACTTCTTCGAGAGAATAGGAAAAAGCCAGATTTTCCAATCCGACAGGTCTTTGGCACGCGTCCTGAATTCTTTTCAGCCTGTCAATTCCAATATCCAGAAAGCTTTTGGTATAAGGGATTCCAATCGGTGCGCCTTTGTGAAAGTCTGAGCCGGTCATGAATCCAAAATGCTCGGTGATGTGGTCAAATTTAAAACGCTCTGAAAAAGCAGTAAGCTTTTTCAGCCATATGTCTTGTTCAGGAAGCCATTTGCCTGAAAAAAGTGAAAAGAAGACACCATGCCCGACAAGCCTCCCCTGATTGCTGAATTCAGAAATCAGATCAGTGAACCATTCCGGAATTTCTTCATATTTGAAAAGCGTATCAAAAGACCATTCAATTGCTTCTATCTTTTGCTGTTCGAAAAGCGGAAGGGCTGCCAATAAAATATGGGTATCCAGATTGCAGGCAATGGACGATAAAATCTTGGGCATAACAACTGACGGATTAACCCATTCCGCACGCCGGGCAAGGATCCAGTTTTTGGCTTTTTGTTGCTTTTTCTTTTTCAGGGCTTACATCGTCATTCGCGCATGCGCTGATGGTAGTGGTGACCACTATGGCGACTGCTACTGCCTGGAGAACTGATTTGGAAATTTTCATCTGGCTAATAATTTTAAGTGAATAGGATTTTTAAAATAAGTCTATTAGGGATTTTCCTGTCTCTGATAATAAGACCCGATCGATCTCTGAATGGTTGTAATTAATTTTGCTTTTTTAGAAAAAAAACCGGGCTGCTACAGCCCGGTTCCGTGATTATCTTAACTTACAACCTCCTGGTTAAACGTCTTCTCGAATTCTTTAATTGATTTTCTCAGATGTTTATCGGTTAAACCACTATACTGAAATTGTAAAATTCTGGCCTGCTCGGCAGTCAGTCTTTTAAGTTTCCAATATTTTGGGTGGCTTAATTGGATTGGAGGATGGAAGTCTTCATCTTTCGTGTCTTTAATTAAAACCTCTGTCTCAATTGTAACTTTTGAAAGATCTGCGGCCAACTTCCCTCTTGTAATCACTTTCGCCAAACGCCCCATTTCAAGGACAAAAACTTTTTCATGTTTCATTATTTAATTCTTCAAATTACTTTCCGGACTGCAAAGATATTGATAGAATAGTTTAGTCGGCATTACTTAATGAAAACTTAATGTAATTTGAGTTTTCGGCGATCAATAAAATATTATTTGCTGAAAATTAAATCATCCACTTCCGCTCCGTAGTAAACGATATGGTCAGCCACATTTTATAATCTCCCTTTATCTCGTCATAAAGCTCCTGCCGGATCATGTCCAGATCTGTAACGTTCATGTCTGACAGAGATTTAGGTAATAAAAAATCTATTTCAATTGTATAGCTGCTGCCCGTTTTAGCAACCCGAACAAGAGAATCCAGAAAATTATATTTTTCTGCGATCTGGTCTGAGGCTTCATGAATTTTTTCTTCAACTTCATCATCGGGTGCGAACTGCAATAACTCGCGGATATTTTTCCAGAAAGTCCGCGTTGGAATTCTCAGAAATACCAGCGAGATGATAACAACCATCACAGGATCGAGATAAGGTATGATGTAAGCAAAACGTGTATTTGTAAAAAAGTAGCTCAGAGATAAACCGCACAGTACGCCCAAACTTAAAAGTGCGTCAAGCTGCCATTCGGTTGACTCGATACGGACATATTCCGATTTCAATTCCAGCGCCTTTTTCCTGAAGAAAAGCCATAAAATGAAGCAGCCAATAATCGAAAAAACAAGATAGGGCAGCGCTATTCCAAACTCAACCGTTTTTCCTCCGTTCATTATATCGATCACGGAAGTTGCCAGGGAATAGAGACAAAGAAAAATGATGACAGAAGATTGTACAGTGATTGCAAATGGCTCAAATTGTGACCGGCCGAAGGGGAGGTTGTCGTCGTCCGGTTTCCGGATGAAATTGTTAACAAGCAGTGAAACGCCGGACAAGCTTATGCCGACCATTGAAAAAAGAGCATCAAAAATAATGGATTTTGAGTCGCCAAGAATACCAACTGCAATCGCCCAGATTGTTAAAAGCGAACCTGTGGCGATGGAAATTTTAATGAGTTTTCTCTCCTGAATTCGTTTTTGCCGGGCATTCATACTATGAAGGAAAGACAATAACTTAAAAAATCTGACGAATGATCAGATAACACTAAATGTGACGAATTTGTTTGATAGCAGGCGCAAGCTAGAATATGCCAACTTTCAGTTTAATCGTGCCTTTAGCAGTAGACTCGTGTTCGGGGATGTATGTGATATTCACTTTGCTATTGTCCGGTTCTCCACTAAAATCCCTTTTCAGTGTCCCGTGGATATCGCCGGCAGGGAACCGGATAATTTCAGAATAAGTCTTTTTGAAAATTTTAGCCTGCTGATTTTCTTTATGGTAGAAGTCGAGTCTTAGTTTGTAATCATCATTTGCATAACCTTCCACCTTTATGATTAGTGCGCTGTTTCCGGATTTTTCCGGACTTTCCCAGATATTTTCCGGTGTTCCGATATGGTGGATCAGGTATTCTTTGTACTCAGGCGAAAATAAATAATAAGCACCGCCTGAAATTAATAATGTCAGAGAAACTCCCGCCAGAAGCCATTCTCTTCTTTTAATCCACATCATTTAAAATCTATCGTTTTTATTGATATACAAAGTTATTCAATCGGTATATATATATGATTGAGTTAACAATAAGATAATGTGAGACAGGTTGTTGCCGGTTTTGCCGCTCCGGTTTTTAATGTTAATAATTTACCTACAAGTAACCTTTGCAAATTGAGCTGTGAGTCTGGTGATTTTCGTAAAGATTTCTGGAATTTTGTAGATATATACTAAACATATTGCTAGGTGCATTTTTTTAATTTCAATATCAATATTTAGCCGTTTGCGATGCGTGGGATGCGTTCATTATAAAAATAGATAAACAATATATGCGTTTAATTGCCAAATATTAACTTATTGTTAACTAATACTTAAAATAAAAAATATTTTCAGATATTGTATTTTTCTTTTATTCAACTGAAAGGCTTTCAAAGTAGCATAGGTAAATAGAAAAAAAATTTATATTGTTTACAAATACTTAACATTAAGTTAATTATTTTTAGGAATATGATTATTTCCTTTGTCTTATCATTATCCTAAACGCAAGCAACGCGATGTTTTCAACTTCTATCAAAAAAGGAACAGTGTTTTTGACGCTGTTCTTCCTTTGGTCCCTGCAAGGCTGGGGGCAGTCAAAGATTACCGGCAAGGTAACCGACGCGACAGGTCCGCTACCTGGAATTTCTGTTATTAATAAGAACTCGTTGAAGGGAACTTCTACTTCCGTCGATGGTACCTATTCAATCAGCGCCAGCAGTGGTGATGTTTTGGAGTTCCGGGCTTTGGGGTTTGTTACGACACTTCTTTCAGCAGGCAATAATTCAGTTCTTGATGTGGAACTGAAAACAGACCAGACTTCTCTCAATGAGGTTGTTGTTACAGCCCTTGGAATTAAAAAGGAAAAGAAAGCACTGGGGTATGCGGTGCAGGAAGTAAAGGGAAGCAGCATGGTGAAAGCAAGAGAATCCAATGCCATTGCTTCGCTGACGGGAAAGGTTGCGGGACTGACGATTGCGCAGGGCACTGATCTTTTTTCCAATCCGGCAGTTACCTTGCGAGGCAGGACCGGCGTCCTATATGTCGTTGATGGAGTGCCGGTTAACACGGATTCCTGGAATCTCAGTCCGGATGATATAGAAACGTATTCGGTTTTGAAAGGGGCAAGCGCCGCCGCTTTATATGGTAATCGCGGACAAAACGGAGCAATTATCATTACAACAAAAAAAGGTTCTTCCAATAAAAAGGGTTTCCAGGTTGACTTCAATACCAGCACGCAGCTGCAAACGGGATACAATGCCATTCCCGAATACCAGACTGAATACGGGCCGGGGAGTAATTTTCAATACGCTTTCAAAGATGGACGCGGTGGTGGTATCAATGACAACGACTACAATATTTGGGGGCCTCGTTTTGAAGGGCAGCCTATTACGCAGTATAATAGCCCGGTCAATGCGCAAACCGGAGAATTGACTCCGCTTCCGTGGATTGCGCGAGGTAAGGATAATCTAAAGAACTTCATGAGAAACGGACTTCTGAGCACAAATAATTTATCGATATCCAACAAAAGCGAGTTTGGTGATTTTCGACTTTCGATTTCACAAATGTTCCAGCGGGGAACGGTGCCGAATACCAAACTGGGAGGGACCAATGTAAATATTTCGGGTGGTATCAATGCTGGAAAAAATCTACGATTCGATGCAAGTATTAATTACAACAGGCAATATTCACCGAACTACCCAACACTTGGTTACGGCCCGAACAGTCCGATTTATATTTTTACCGTTTGGGGTGGTGTAGATTATGATATAAGAGACCTGCGTAACTACTGGCAGCCCGGAAAGGAAAATGTGCAGCAATATAACCGGGAATACACCATTTACGATAATCCATGGATGACCGCCTACGAGGCATTGAAAACATACAACAAAAATGATGTCTATGGATTTTTGCAAATGAATTACAAGTTAACGGACAAGCTTACATTTAATGCAAGATCCAATGTAAGTACCTGGAACAGAATGAGAAGTAACCGTGCTCCGATTTCGGCCAATCTTTATAATTTCGGTTTCGGAAATCAGGTTGGCGGATATAATGAAACCTATGATACGTTTTGGGAAAACAACACGGAGGCTTCTGTTAAATACGAAAATCGTTTTATGGACAACTTCGGACTGAACGCCTCTTTGTATGGAAATTTGCGTTCTGTTAAGGTAAGTTCCTTGTATGGCACAACTAATAAAGGGTTGATCGTTCCGGGTGTTTATGATCTGGCAAATTCAGTTCAGCCTGCCACTTCGACGAATGACAAAGGAAGCCGCCAGGTGGGAAGTGTTTATGGTTTCGTAGATCTTGATTACAAGGATTTTCTTTATCTGAGTTTGACAGGCCGCGTGGACCGTTCTTCTACGATGCCTAAGAAAAATAATTCGTATTTCTACCCTTCCGCTTCTTTGAGTGCAGTTTTATCCGAAATAATCAAACTTCCGGAAACTGTTTCATTCATGAAAATCCGTGGTTCATATGCGAACGTAGCGAGTGACTTTGTGGATGAAAATTATCAGTATGACATCTATAAATTGCTTCCGACCTATACCAATTCCGGGCGCTGGAATAATACGTATACTGGTGTGGGTTACACTGGAACATTATACAATCCCGATTTGCAGGCGGCTCGTGTGAAGACTTTGGAAGCCGGATTGGAAATGCGCTTTTTTCACAATCGCCTGATGTTCGATGCCGCAGCTTACCGTAATGTTGAAGGGCCAGGAATTGTGACTGTGCCGACTTCGATCACGTCGGGTGTATCCGGAATTCAGGAAAATGCTTACACGTATGTAAGAAAAGGATTGGAATTCACCGTGGAAGGAACAGCGGTAAAAACTGAAAATTTTTCTTGGAATGTTTCAGGGAACTGGTCGACAAACCATCGCTGGCTTGATAAAATTGACGGCGTACAAATCCGTGACAGCAATAACGGCAATATAAAAGTAGGCGACCGTGCAGACGGTTATTTCATCACCGATTTTCAGCGTGATGCGCAGGGAGGAATAATTGTAGGCTCAAACGGAATGCCGGCATATAATCCTTACAAAACGAAAGTGGGTAATTACGATAATAATTTTACTGCGGGACTTAATAACAGCTTTTCTTATAAATCGTTTGTATTTAGTTTTCAGGTGGACGGACGATTTGGTGGAAAAATTAACAACTACATGTATACCAAGCAATTTGGCAGCGGAACAGCGCCTGAATCCGCTAATGAATATCGTTTGAAAGATTGGAATAACAGGGATGTTGCAGGTTACAAAGGCAGTGTGATGACCACAGGCCAGCGCATTGTGAAGGGGCAGCTGAATACGGATCAGGATGGTAAAATTATATCAGATACCCGTGAATTTGCGACGAACGATGTACCGGTTTTATGGCAGGCCTGGGCGACCAATTATTACCAGTCAGGATATGTCGCAGCGAAAAGCAGGACATATGTAAAACTCAGAGAGGTGATAATCAGCTACAATCTTCCTAAGAAACTGATCGAAAAAACGCGTTTTGCAACTTCGGCAAGTATCTCACTCGTTGGAAGAAACCTGCTTTATTTCACTGGAAAATATACGCGTAATATTGACCTTGACAAGTATACCAACGCAGATCAAATCACGGATTTCCAGACACCGTCTGTGAAAAGTTTTGGAGCCAATCTGAACCTAACATTTTAAAGAACAGTCTTATGAAATTTATAAAATATCTGATCCTTTCCTGCGCGATCTGCCTGGCGTCATGCCAGGATATCGACGATCTGCAAAAAGATCCGGCAGCAATCCTGAATCCTTCCGCAGACCTTGTGCTGGCGGGAATATTGTTGAAAAGTTATGATGCGCCATGGAGCACGGATCATCGCCACAATCAGTTTATGACCCAAAACGAAGCTTATTATGATGGACAGGCATACGGCTGGACGACAGGAAGTTTTGAAGTTTATGAAACGCTCAGAAACGTTAGCCGCATGGAAATTGAAGCTGCTAAAATTGGTGATCTGGGATTACCTTATATGGCACTTGCGAAATTTTTTAAGGCATACTTTTATAGCCGGGCTACTGAAATGTTTGGCGATGTCCCGATGTCGGAAGCGATGATGGGAGTAGCTGATGCTAACTTCAAGCCCAAATATGACAGCCAGAAAGATATTTATATTCAGGTATTAAAGTTGCTGGACGAGGCAAATTCGGACCTAACGCCACTGGTTGCTAAGAAAGCAACTGTTTCGAGTGATTTTGTTTATAACGGTGACCTTGCAAAATGGCAAAAACTCGTTAACTCCTTCAAATTGAGAGTGCTGATGGGTTTAAGTAAAAGGGCGGATGATACGCCCGAATTAAATGTTAGACAGCAATTTTCAGCCATTGTTGGCAGCCCGGAAAAATATCCGTTGATTCTTACAAACGCTGATAATTTTCAAATCCTTTACAATACTTTTAATACCTATCCGCTTTGGCCGACAAATGGTGTAGTTATTAAAACCGATAAAAGAAATACACTGGGAGCGACATATACCGACATTGCCAAAACGACCAGAGATCCACGTTTGCTGATTGTAGCCTCTCCAGCAGAAGCTTTCAAAAACAATGCAGATGTTTATCAGCGTTATGCTGGTGGAAAAACGGGCGATCTGCAATCAACCTTGCTTGATCAGGCCGGGAAGGGGCTTTTGTCAATGATCAATTTCGATTACTGGGAAACATCTGCGGCTGGCGTTCCTGCCATCCAGCTCGGTGCGCATGAAGTGAATTTGATTATCGCGGAAGCAATAAACAGGGGATGGTTACAAGGAAATGCAGCTGATTATTACAAAAATGGTATCACCGAATCTATGAAGTTTTATGGAGTTTCCCAGACTTCGATCGATGCATTTTTGACACAAAATGCTTATCCGGGAAACACGGCTGCTGGTCTTAACAAAATTCTTGAACAGCAGTATATGGCATTTTTTGAAAATTCAGGAAGACAGGCTTTTTACATGAACCGACGCACCGGTATTCCAAAATTTGATATCGGACAGTCGAACTCGAACAATAATCAGATTCCCGTTCGCTGGGCGTATCCGACTTCCGAGTATTCGACGAATGAGGTAAATGTGAAAGCTTCGATCCAGTCGCAATTTGGCGGTGCCGACACTCAAAATGTAACGATGTGGTTGATTAAATAAATAGTTTTTTAGGGTCGTCATTCCGGAACTAACGTCCCGGAATGACGATATTTATCTTAAACTGACTTTTATAAACCTTTAATATTTGTAATCTGATATGAAAATCCGGTTGTCATTTTTAATAATTATGCTTTTACATCCATTGGTTTATGGGCAAAATAAAGCGAAGAATATAGTACTGATCTCGCTGGACGGTTATCGCTGGCAGGAAATATTTCAAGGTGCTGATTCGATTTTAATTTTTGACAAGAAATATCGAAAGCAGGACTCTACGGCACTGTTCAGCAAATATTGGGCAAAGTCTATTGAGGAGCGGCGAAAAAAACTGATGCCCTTTTTTTGGAATACAATAGCTCAGAAAGGCCAGTTATATGGTAATCGTGCGATGGGTAATCTGGTCAATGTCAAAAATAAATTCTGGTTTTCTTATCCCGGACGCAGTGAAACACTATGCGGATATTACGACCCGCAGATAAACAGCAATAGTTATCCTAATAATCCCAATGAAAATGTCCTGGAATTTTTAAACAAACAAAAAGGATTTGAAGGGAAAGTTGTAACATTTGCTTCCTGGGACGCGGTTTCCCGCATTGTAAATCGCGACAGAAATAAAATGCTTGTAAATATTCCCGGCGAGAAAGTAGTGAGTGCTGATCTTACCGAGGCGCAGAAACTGGCAAATGAACAGCAGTTTTTTCTGCCTGAATCCTTTGGCCCGGAAATTCGCTTTGATGTACATACCTATGCCATGACGAAATCTTACATTTTAGCAAATCATCCTCGGGTCGTGCATATTGATTTTGCAGATCCTGACAATTTCGGTCATGCCGGGCAGTATGATTCTTTTTTAGATGCCGGCCATTATCTGGATGCGATGATCGGTAACCTTTGGAGCGTCATGCAGCACGATCCATTTTATAAGGACAATACGGTTTTTATGATCTACCCTGACCACGGTCGCGGTGTCGGTTCTCACTGGACAGGTCATGGCACTTCGGCGCCGCATTCAAATGAGACGTGGCTCGCAGTGATCGGTTCTGGTATAATATCCAAAGGTGAGATGAAGGAAACTGGTCAGATTTATCAGGATCAGGTTGCACAAACGGCAGCGCAGTTGCTTGGATTTACATTTTCTGCGAATCATCCTGTTGCTGAACCTGTGAAAACAATTGTAAAATAATCCATTCTGATAATAAACTGAAATGCTATGCAGAAGCGTCGCCAATTTATGAAGAATCTGGGTGTTACGACTGCCGGTGTATTGGCGGCCCGGAATATTTTTGCCATACCCAAAAATCCGCAAGCTAAAAAAAGGCTTAAAATTGGCGTTATTTCTGATTTGCACCACATGCAGTTTGGACAGGATGAGGTAGCCCGGTTACGCGGCTTTATGGATGAGGTGATAAAAGCCGAACCGGATTTTATCATTCAGTGCGGAGATTTTTGCAGACCGCAGAAGTCTGACGGGATTATGGCAGAGTGGAATCGTTTCAAAGGTTTGAAATATCATGTCCTTGGAAATCACGACATGGATGTCTGCAGCAAAGAAACGATTATGAAGTTCTGGGATATGCCTGAGCGATATTATTCATTTGATCTTGAAGGATATCACTTCGTGGTGATGGACAGGAATTTTCTCAAAAAGGACGACGGAACAATAGCCGATTATAACAATTCGAATTGGGGGCCGCTGCCTTCTCCAAAACGAAGCTTTATCGACCAGGAGCAACTTGACTGGCTTAAATCTGATCTTGAGGCAGCAAAATTTCCGGTCATAGTTTTTATGCATCAGCCCGTATTTTTAAGTGACTATTTCGACGAACTCGGTAACGCAGATGAGATTCTCAAAATTTTTGATCAGGCTAATTTTGCTGCAAAAAAACAAGGTAAAACGTCCGGAGTTACAGCCGTATTTATGGGTCATGATCATGACGACCGGTATGGCGTAAGAAATGGAGTACACTATTTTATCGTCAACAGCGCTACATATGTATACAGCGATAAAGCTCACTTTTACACGGATCCACTTTTTGCTTTCATCACGCTGGATCCGTCTGGCAAATTGGTCATGGAAGGTCGAAGTACGACCTATCGACCGGAGGTGCCCGAAATGATCCAGTCGAGATTCCCTTCAAGGATAACCGACCGGAAGCTGGATTTATAAGCTGGGCTATTTTCCCTTTTTCATGGTTAACCTGAATTCAACTATGGATTCAGGATATTTCATGGGAATCCGGTAATTTCGGGTATGGAAAAATCAGATATACCACGTTTGGAATTGGCGTCGTTTGCAGAGGTTAACTACAAAGTGCCGTTTCTCGACGTGCAGCATTATCCGTTGGATGCCAACTATTTTATTATAAAAAACAGGGAAAATCATCCGGTTGTCGATTATATTTCTCCAAACCGGAGACAGTTTTTCAAGATATTTCATATGACCGCAGGAACGGGCGTATTAACCGTTGGACTACATCAGTATGAGCTCTGCCCGGGTGATATTGCATTTTTACATCCCGATGAAATAATGTCGTGGCAAACAACTTCTGAGAAGACAGGTGGTCATTTCTGCCTGATTCATCCGAAGTATTTTGAACACGATGGCGACCATGTTCTTCAGTTATTAAGAAATTTTCCTTACTTCAAAGCTTCAAAAGCGGTGATCCGGTTAACGGAAAGTCAGTCTTCTGCGGTTAATCAGTCATTCGAAGCCATTGTAAGAGAAGAGCATGCCGGCAATGATGATAAAAAGCAGGCGATATCACTGCACTTGCAAATGATACTTTTAGAAGCGCAGCGTGCAGGGAAAAACCTGGCTGATCAGACTGTGCCCGAAAATTACGGATATATTTACGGTTTTTTGTCTTTGCTCGAATCGGCTTTTCAGGTCAGGAGACAGGATGATGCCATAAAACTAAAGACAGCCGGAGAATTTGCGGAGCAGCTTCACGTGCATCCTAATTACCTGAATACGCTTGTAAAAGAGCATACCGGAAAAACACTGCGGGAACATATTCAGGAGCGTTTACTTTATGAAGCTAAGGCATTATTGATCCAGACCGACTGGGATATCAGTAATATCAGTTATGGTCTGGGTTTTTCGGGACACGCGGCCTTTACGTCGTTTTTCAAAAAGAAGGAGAATATTTCGCCGTCAATATTCAGAAAGAATGCCATTGCCAATCTAAATCGTTGAAACTCGCAAGTATCCCTGTGATCTGAAGAAGTGCTTGTTCCCTGGATGGAAGTTCCTTTGTAACACCAAATTTAAACATACAAAGAAATGGAAAGTCAGCGCAAAACATGGTTCATTACAGGAGGTTCACAAGGAATTGGTCTTTTATTGGCTCAGCAGCTTTTAGCGGACGGCAATAATGTTGCTGTCACAGGACGCAACCTTGAAAGCCTGAAAACTGCGATCGGTTATGATTCGGATAAATTTTTGCCTTTACAAGTTGACCTGGTTGACGAAGTAAGCGTTGGAGCAGCCGTTGATGCGGCCATAGAGAAATTTAAATCTATTGATGTGTTGGTAAACAATGCCGGATATGGTTTGATCGGTGGCATCGAAGAAACATCGGCAAAAGAAGCAAAGGGAATATTTGACATTAATGTTTTCGGATTGCTGAATGTAACGCGCGCGGTTTTACCCCATATGCGTGCAGCGAATGCTGGTCATATCTTTAATTTATCAACTGTTTTTGGATTGATCGCTGGCGCGGGGTGGGGACTTTATTGTGGGTCCAAATTCGCCGTGGAAGGCCTCTCCGAAGCTTTGGCACAGGAGGTCAAACCTTTCGGAATTCATGTCACGATTATCGAGCCGGGTTATGTGCGAACCAATTTCCTCCAAAGCGGTTCGATTGCTCACCCGGAAAAACCGATCGAAGCCTACACGGCAATCCAGGAAGAGAAACGCAAACATTCCGAGGAAGTGCCCGGCACACAGATCGGTGACCCGCAAAAAGTGGCAGAAGTTATCATCGCTGTTTCAAATGCCGTGGAGCCGCCTCTTCGCCTGCTACTGGGATCTGACGCACTGCAATTTGCCAATTATAAAATACAAATGTTGCAGGAAGGAATTGAAGCGAACAAAACAATAACGCTTTCGACCGATTTCAGGTAATTAAGGTTCTCAAAACAAAAACGGATCCCGGGTTTATAAATTCCTGGATCCGTTTTTGTTGATCAGAAACTCACATTCGAAACGTGCCTCGTTAAGGAGAATATTAAAAATATATTTTTTCAGCCTCTTCCGGATATAAATCAATAATCAGGTCACTTTGCCAAAACTCTTTTGTGTCGACGTTCATAGCTGTTAGTTTGCCGTTTTTTTTCACTCCGGTATCCATATCCCATAGGTTTGCGGCATGGATAGGTTCCTGGCTGCCAAATTTTAAGGTGGGAGTATGGCCGATAAAAATTTCCTTGAATAAACAAAGCCTGACGGGGAAGTTGTCGGTGTTTACTTGCTTTAAATCCTTGAAAATCAAAGCTGTTTCCAGTAAAGTTCTGTCGTTGAAAAGATAATCTTCATGCAGTTCTTTTGCTGGTCCTTGTTGTGAGGTGAAACCTGCGTGAACGAACAGGTTCTGCTGATTATCTACATAAAAACTCTGAAATTTTCGAAAAAAATCGCGATGTCTTTTCTTTTCGTCTTCACTATATGAACCGTAACTTCGCAGCGTCGACTGCCCGTCATTATTTAGCCATGTAGGATCGGCATGTCCTGTTTCCAGCCACTCCTGTAACCAGACATCATGGTTGCCTTTCAGGAAAATACATGAAAATCTGGTATCGAGTTCTATCAAATAATCGATGGTCTGCGCGGATTCGGGCAAACCATCAACATAATCTCCAAGAAAAATAAGCCGGCTTTTTTCGTCCGGCTTTATATATTTTATAATCTGATGCAAAGCCTTTAGAGCTCCGTGGATGTCGCCAATAACGAATGTTTCCTGCGCCATGATAACCCGTTTAGAATTTGGTTTTCTGTCAATTTCATAATACCGGATAAAACTTTTGTTCCAGCAATAAAACTATTAATGTTTCCCCGGTTTAGGAAAAACCTGGTGCGTTTTTGCCCATAAGTGCCAGGATTCAGAAAGTTGTTTTACTTTTTCGGGATATTGGGCAGCAAGGTCCGTTGTTTCCGATTTATCTGCAGCCAGGTCATACAGATGCCATGTTGAATCGGAGGCAAGAGAAACGAGTTTCCAATTACCTTTCCTTGCGTAACGTGCTCCAAAATGCTCGTTAAATAATACGCGGTCTTTGTCTTCACCTTTCCCTGTAAAAGAAGAAATCAAGCTGACCCCGGTTGTTGGTGTAATGTTTTTTCCTTTAAAAGCCGATGGATACCTGGCACCGGCCAATTCGCAAAAAGTACTCATGAAATCCATCACATGTCCGACCTGATCGCTGAATCCACCTTTTTTAACAGTGATACCCTTGGGCCAGAAGGCGATCATGGGTGTATTTATTCCGCCTTCATAAGATTCTGCTTTCCAGTATTGATAAGGCGTATTAGCTACGTGCGCCCATCGCGGACCGATCGAGGAATAAGTTGTCTGAGGTCCTGGAATAGCTTGCTTTTCAGTTGCGTAAATAATTTTTCTACCGTCGCGCGTTTCACTGGGACGGTCAAATCCGGTTCCGTAATTGGCACAATTTTCAGCGCTGGCGCCGTTATCCGACAAAAACAAAATCAATGTATTTTCCAGCTGACCGGTTTCTTTCAAGGCGTTAATAATCCGGCCAATGCCCTGATCCATTGCATCGATCATCGCTGCATGCACGGCCATAGCAGTAGCATCCCATTCCCGGGTTGGGTTATTCTCCCATTTTAGCGCGTCTTTCGGAGCTTGAGATAGTTTTGTTTTTGACGGGTCGATCAGTCCTGATTTTACCATCCGCTTATATCTTGCTTCGCCGATGGCATCCCATCCTGCTTTATAGGTGTCTTTATATTTTGCAATATCTCCAGGTTTTGCCTGTAAGGGCCAGTGCGGCGCATTTTCTGCTACATAAATAAAAAACGGCTTCTCTGATTTTGAGAATTCTTTTATATAGGAAACGGTCGTATCGTTAATGGCATCTGTGTGGTAGTAATCCTCCGGAACATTTTTCACAGGTTCGGTTCCATTAACCAAACTAAATGGATCGAAAAAATCTACAACGCCCCAGATCGTGCCGAAATATTTTTCGAAACCGCGATGCGTTGGATATTGACCAACCGGAGAAAAGGCACCAAAATCCTTCTGATGATTTAGCCATGCCAACTGTTCTTTGGGATCTTTCTGGCCGAAGGTATTGGAAACGTGCCACTTACCTGACATCGCGGTGTGGTAGCCAGCCGTTTTTAATACCTCGGCAATTGTTACGGCGTTATCGGAAATATGTCCCTGATAACCAGCCTCTCCTTCAGCCTCGGTCATTTTTCCAATTCCTGCCTGTTGATTGTAAAGTCCGGTTAACAAAGCCGCACGGGTAGGGCAGCATCTCGATGTGTTGTAAAACTGGCGGTATCGTATACCGTTCTGTGCCAGATAATCGATGTTTGGGGTATTGATTTCTCCACCGTAACAGCCAATGTCTGAATAGCCCAAATCGTCGGCCATGATGACGATGATATTAGGGCGTTGTTTTTCGGTCGCGTTACTGAGGCGAACAGAATTTTGACTTTTCCAGGCCAAAAGCCCTGTTAAGGTTGCGCAAATTATGACTGTACCTATAAACAGCTTCATTTTATTCATACATGATTTTCGTTAGCAGAGACTAAGATATTCTGAAACAGTGTTAATAGAGGAGGATTTTAAGAAATAAATTTGGGAAGCGTATTATTACAATGCAAAACTTTACATTAAGCCTGACCTGAAAAGTGCTTTATGATATGAGTATCTTAGAATTTGATTTTGAAAAATTGAACAGATTATGACGAAAGAACTGAATGTCGGTATAGTAGGTTATAAATTTATGGGTCGCGCGCACAGTAACGCCTGGCTCAAAGCACCCCTTTTTTTTGATCTTCCAGCGAAACCTGTTTTGAAAACAGCCTGTGGCAGGCAAGAAAAATCCTTGAAGGAATTTGCCGAGAAATGGGGCTGGGAAAATATTGAAACCGACTGGAAGAAACTGGTTAGCAGTCCCGATATAGACATTGTCGATATTGCTTTGCCGCAAAATCTTCACTACGAAATTGCGTTGGCTGCTGCAAAGGAAGGCAAGCATATTTTTTGTGAAAAGCCGCTTTCAATGAACCGCAAGCAGGCAGAAGAAATGCTTAGAGTTTGTGAAGATCATAAAGTTAAACACTATTTAAACCATAATTATAGAAGAACACCATCGGTCGCATTTGCGAAGAAAATGATTGACGACGGAAAAGTAGGACGGATTTTTCACTGGCGTTGTGCATATCAGCAAGATTGGATCGTCGATCCAGATTTTCCTTTGACCTGGCAATTGAGAAAAGAGACTGCACAGGCTGGCCCTCAGTGGGATCTGAATTCTCATGCAGTGGATCTGGCGCATTATCTTGTAGGCGACATTTCCACAGTGTCTTGTCTGACTACGAATTTTATAAAAGAACGACCGTTGGCTGATGAAACAACCTCTGGAAACCTGAGTGCCGCAACTTTGGGAGATCAGCGCGGAGAGGTGACTGTCGAGGATGCCGCTTTAATGATGGTCCAGTTTAAAAACGGTGCTATCGGGTCTTTCGAGGCGACACGTTTTGCGACGGGTCGAAAAAATGGATTACGGTTTGAGATCTACGGAAGTAAAGGAAGTATTCTTTTTGACATGGAAAGAATGAATGAGTTGCAATATTATTCTCTTGCTGACGAAGAGGGAACACAGGGTTTTCGCCTGATCCAGACGACTGAGACTGTCCATCCGTACGCTGGGCATTGGTGGCCGGCGGGGCATATCATTGGATACGAGCATGCCTTTGTCCACGCTGTCGCTGATTTTGTCAGTGCGATAAATAATGACACAATCATAGAACCAAATTTCTACGACGGCTTAAAAATTATAGAAGTACTGGAGGCAGGAATTGAATCAGCCGGGCTGAAGAAACAAGTCGTGTTATGAAAAAAATTACCTCCTGTATTTTTGTCCTCGTTTTCCTGTTGTCAGGTCTTGTTTCGAACGCGCAAAAAGTATCAGAAACAAATAATATTTATGCGAGAAAAAATCTGATTGCCTGGTGTATTGTTCCTTATGATATCAAAAACAGAGGTCCGGTTGAGCGCGCTGAAATGCTTAATAAGCTGGGCTTTAAGATGTTGGCCTACGACTGGCGGGAAAAACATATTCCGGAGTTTGATGCCGAGCTGGATGCCTTGAAAAAACATAATATTAAACTTCAGGCTTTCTGGTATCATACGGGAGCTAATCCTGAATCTGACAAAAACCTGCCGATTATTCTGAATGTCTTGAAACGTCATGGCGTTAAAACACAAATTTGGCTTATGGTGAGCGGAATCAAGGATTTGGATAAGATGACGCAGGAGGAAAAAGTCATTGCCATCGCAAAGCCTGTACAATATGTTGCTGAAAAAGCCGAAGAAATCGGATGCACTGTCGGGCTTTATAATCATGGAGGCTGGTATGGTATGCCGGAAAATCAACTAGAAGTGATCCGCTATTTAAAAAAGCCAAACATTGGAATTGTATATAATTTCCATCATGCCGAGGGAGATATAGACCGGTTCCCTAAATTTTATCCGGAGATATTACCACATTTATTCGCAGTCAACTTGATGGGTCTGAAAAAAGGTAATCCTGTTAAAGTAGTGCCGCTCGGAGAGGGCGATGCTGAGGCTGAGATGATTAGTATAGTAAGGAAAAGTAAATACCGCGGTCCGATTGGGATAATAAATGAAGACACTGCACCGGATGCAGAAGTGGGGCTTACGATGAATGTGGATGGCTTAAAAAGGATACTAAAAGCACAGGCAGATCAGGCTGCTTTGCAGACTTACGATAATTAGTAAAGTCAGCAGTAGGCAGCGTTCTGTTGTAGTTCGATATTTTAGCTCACCATCTTTGTCGCAAAGTGACCTTTCAATGTCGTATTTACACAGTTTTTCACGATCGTAACCGCAATACATTTGTAAAAGATAAGTCAACAAAACCTCAAAATAATTTTTAAATGGAAACCAGAAACACACCCACAATTACCGTACAGTCTTTGATCAATGCTCCAACAAAAAAAGTTTGGGAGTTTTGGACAGAACCTCAGCATATCACACAGTGGACTTTTGCGTCAGACGACTGGCACGCTCCCTACGCAGAAAATGATCTTCGTATTGACGGAAAGTTTAAAACCACCATGGCCGCAAGAGACGGAAGTGTAAGCTTTGATTTTGAAGGTATTTACACAGATGTCCAGACTTATAAATTAATTGAATATGTACTCGGAGACGGCAGAAAGGTGAGTATTTCTTTCGAAAGCGAGGATAATGTCACAAAGGTTACAGAAACATTTGATCCGGAAATGGAAAATTCCATTGAGTTACAACAAAGCGGATGGCAGGCAATTCTTGATAACTTTAAGAAATATACCGAAGCTGCCGTATAGCTGTTACAAAATCTGAAAATTTAATGATACCTGATAGGTTGTTGGCTTAGTCAATGGCCTATTTTTTTGCTTTGTGTACAATTTTTCGTTTTTGGACGCTGCGATTTAAATCACCAAACTCATGGTGCGGACATTTGACTTTGAATTATTTGTTGCTGTTTAGTAAGAACATAAAAATTTGGCAGGATCCTAATCTGTGCGAAATAGTAATGCGTTATTTTAATATCACTCGTTTAACTTCCGTCTTTTTTTCTGAGTCTTTTGTCGGAACTACATACACGTAATAGGTACCTCGGGGGAGCGTCGCCACATCAAACTGAGTTCTCTTGCTCGCGATAATTTTGGCCGTATCACCTGAATTGGAAATGGAGCGAACCAGCGTAGCTTTTTCATTAAAAAGCAAAATCTCTTTCGGCAATTCTATTTCAGCTGTTTCGCTTTCAAAATCAACACTGATAACACTTGTTGCCGGATTTGGGTAAACAATCGCACCGGTATTTGTACACTTCCAGCTATATTCCAGTTTCGAAGAAAGTGGAGTAGAACCGCATGCATTCGTTACGCTGCCTTGTATGAAGTGCGTTGTACCACACATACCACCATTTATTTTCACCTCACTTTCAAAGCCTGATTTCATCATGGTGCCGTCAAGATACCAGTTATAAGTCGAGTGAAGAACTTCTGTCGTATTTACTGCGACAATACCATAAGTATCAACCTCAGTAATGGTTGTAGTAACACTTGGGAGACCGACGTAAACAATTTTCGAAAAAGTTAACGGTGTTCCACATACGTCTATCGTTGCGGTGATTATTGTTTCTCCGGATTCTGCACCGTTTCGTTTCGCTAAACCTGTGTGTTCATTAATTTTAAGAACGCTTTCGTTGCTGCTCGACCATGTTGCAGGCACGCCCATCAGGTTCATTCTGTAAGTAGAAGTGGCAGCACACATTGTAGAATCTCCCAGGACTTCAAATGCATATTCAGAAGTCAATAATGCCTTGCCGTTTGCAGCAATCCAGTCTTTTATTTCGGCTTGTGAGAAATCGGAAAATACCAGCGCCTTTTCCAACCCGCTGCACATTATTGTTTTTGAAGTTGTTCCACAGCCCGATTTTACGTCCGTAGGGTGGGAGGCATTGAAGTTGTGACCAATTTCATGAGCAACAGTAAGATGTTCGTTTGAGGTGCCATAGGTAAGCGAGTAGGCCATACCCGGCGTTTTTCCAATAACTCCTTTATGGGCGATTCCTAATGTAAAGCCTTCCAGGAACTTCGATGTAAATAAATGCGCAACATCTCTTTTTACATCAGTTCTGTTTTTGTTCCAGTAATTAGTAAACTCCATCAATAATTTAGAAGGGTCTGTGGAGGTGTAAGGATCATCTGACGTGGTGTAAACGTGCTGATAGTTGACCATGATACGTATATTGAAAGTACTCATGTAAATACCTGCGACGATGTTCATATCGTTTAAAATGCGTGCATTCGTGTTTTTCCCATTGTTCTTAAAATATTCAAAATCAGCGTCTGTGGCGACTTCGAGAATACGGCACTCACCGTTGAACGTAGCCGAAGTTCTTGCTGTGGCCTGTGCCTTGTTTACAGCCTGACTAATAGGCTCTTCTAGACCGCATTTTCCATCAATGTCTTGTATATCAGATACATTAAAGACCACATAACGATTGTCAGCGTCAGTAGTTTTTGTAATATCCGACAAAGGTTCAATCGCATAATATCCCTGTTTTCCGTCACTGATGATCCCTTTTATCTGATTGTTGTCAATATATAACCGAACAAACTGGGATGGGTCATTATTGGCATAACCCGAATAGGTATTGCAAACTGTGGTCGTTGTATCAACAATTTCTCCGTTTGCAGTGCTCATAACTGACTTATAACCAGCAGTCCTGATTTCTGTTTGCTGAAGTGTCAGATCTAGTGAAAGACTAGTCGTTACTGCTAGTTTTAATTTAGCCTGTAATGGATTTCTCTTGACATAATTGTTAACCGAAGATGACTCCAATTCTAATACATTTAAAACCTTAACCAGTCCGTCAAGCTTCTGAATTTCAGTTTTGGAAAGTTTTGCAGGAGCGTTTAGCTGGGATACAATTTGGGAATGAGCTACCTGAGAAAGGAAGCAGAAAACAAGTAAAAAATTTTTCATAATTCGAGTAAAACTGATAGAGATAAAAGGGATTTTAGAATTCAACAGGTACGTTAAAATTTTTAAAATTTGGGTTTACGTGGGCAGGTAGGTTACCGATTAAAGTTATTCTACAAAGAAGTTTGATTTTTGAACTTTTAGGTGGTTTTGCCTTGCTTGAAACTAAGTAAAAGAAGAAAATCGGATATGCAACCAAAAATTAATACAATTTTCATCAAAATATATACAATTCTACCTGTTTGTAGAATTCCTTATTTCTGGCCTTACAAGTGATTTGGAGGAACGTTGTAAATTCCGCCATAGAAGTAAAATAACGTTATAACTTACTGATTTTAAGTGATTAGTGGTATGTAAATGTGTTAAGGTTATAATTTTATTATGTAACCATTAATATTGTCAGTATAAACTTCAAAATGTCGGTACATTAATTGTTGTGTTAACTATTAAATAATTACGTGCCCGGGTTCGAAATTTCATATTGTTTTTATGAAAATTTAATTATTCCAAGAAAAATGGTGCTATTGAAAACGTGTGTAAAAATTCTTTTAGCCTTTTTATACTGCATAGTTTTGACGTGCTGAAAGTTGATTTAGAAAAATCATAAAATGAATTTTTTACAAAATGATTGCAAATCAGTAATGACATTTCGAAACCAGTTTCAATAATTGTTGAAATATCGACAATAAATTATTCAATTATTTTCATTAAAGTATTGAAAATAAATGCTTTAATTGCTGGTACGGGTTTCTTAGAAAACAGGTGGTTGAATCTTAATATAATCATCTAACTCTTTTCTACACATGACCTCTGCTATGAGTTCATCAGTTCAGTCTGTCGACTATGTAACTGATCCGCATCTTTCAGATGCTGTTAAAGAATTTTTAAGACCGCTAAATGAAGGCGGTCCTCCTCTTGAAAGTTTATCTAAAGAAGATGCGCGTAACGTTCTTGTAGGCGCCCAGGCAGCTTTTCAGGTGGATTATTCAGGAATAGATGAGGATGAAAAAAGAATTACTGCCGATGGATATTCTTTGACATTAAATATTGTTCGTCCCAAAGGAGACGAATCCGTTTTACCCGTGTTTATGTTTATCCATGGCGGCGGCTGGATTTTAGGTGATTATCCTACGCATAGACGGATGGTTCGCGACCTTGTCGTGCTTACAGGATATGCGGGCGTGTTTGTGAATTATACCCGGGCTCCGGAGGCAAAATATCCGCAACCCGTTCATGAAGTTTATGCAGTAGCAAAATTTTTGTCAGAAAACGGAGCAGAAATTAATGTTGACGGAGGAAGACTTGCCATTGTAGGAAACAGTGCGGGAGGTAACCTGTCAACGGCCGCTGCGTTACTGGCAAAAGTCAAAGGTGGTCCCGAGTTTAAAATTCAGGTACTATTCTGGCCAGTCACCAACGCTGATTTTGAAACCGAATCTTATAAACAATTTGGAACGCAGCGTTTTCTTACTTCTTCTCTTATGCAGTGGATGTGGGACCAATACATTGATCCCTCGCAAAGAAGCGAAATTTATGCGTCTCCGCTTCAGGCAACTTTGGAAGATTTGAAAGGATTGCCTCCAACATTAATTCAGGTTGCCGAAAATGATATTTTACGCGATGAAGGAGAGGCTTATGGCCGGAAACTTGGCGAAGCCGGGGTGGTCGTGACCACGGTGCGATACAATGATGTCATCCATGATTTTGGTTTATTGAACGGGCTGGCAGAAATCCCGCAGACGAAAGCCCTGTTTTTGCAAGCGGCGGCAGAACTGAAAAAGTATCTTAAATAGACACACTTTCTGTTTCGAAAATAAAAAAAATATAATAATCACATCCCCTGATTGCCTAAGTAAACTGATACGGGACCAGGGCTAATTCAAAAATTATGAAAACGAAATCTATACTGTTTGTGACAGGCGCTTTTGTCACACATCATTGCTGGGATAACTGGAAGGAATATTTTGAGAGCAGAGGGTACTATACACTCGCTCCGGCCTGGCCTTTCAAGGACGCGGACGCCGAAACCTTGCGGAAGCGTCAACCGTATGACACCGATCTTGCGAAATTAACTTTGTCGGAAGTAGTCGACCACTATGCGGAAATTGCTAAAAATATGCCTGAAAAGCCGATTATTATCGGACATTCGCTAGGTGGGCTGATGACGCAAATACTGGTAAGCAGGGATCTTGCAACTGCTGCCGTTGCAATACATCCGGTTCCGCCTCTGGGAGTGTTTCCTTACGAGTTTTCATTTTTGAAGGCCGGCTGGAAGTCACTCGGTTTATTTACATCAACCAATAAAACTTATTTGATGTCATTTAAAGACTGGCAATATGCTTTTGTGAATGAGATGCCGCTCGAAGAGCAGCGGATAGCTTATGAAAAATTTACAGCTCCGGAGTCGAAAACGGTTGCACGAGGTGGATTGACATCTGCTGCAAAAGTTGATTTCGAGAAAAAACATGCTCCGTTGCTGATTACTTCCGGTAGTCTGGATCATATCATTCCCGCGCATTTGAATTTTCGAAATTTCAAAGCATATAAAAGCAATGGTTCGGTGCTGGAATATAAAGAATTCCCAGGACGAAATCATCATGTTTTAGCGCAGCCAGGCTGGGAGGGAGACGCTGATTACATTTTAAATTGGATTGCTAAATATTGAAAAATAGGGTATTTTGATGCAGATTTAATTGCTTTTAGATATGCAGACGTATATCTATGTCCGACTCGGCTTAAAACTTCTGCATTTGTGTGTGAATTTGTTTATCTTGAATTCATAATCTATTCCTTATTGATTTAGTTGATTAGAGGATTTATGAAAAATCCGGAAAGCAAAGAAGCTGCGCAAAACTTTCAGTATCACCATGCTAAAAATAAGATGGCACATACTGAAAGCGAAATCTTGTTGTCTATTGGTCACGCAATTGCGCAAGTTAAAGATCGAATTTCTTTGTGCAATGTAATTAATGAGGAGCTCAGAAAGCTTTTTTATTTCACGCATAGCGTTATCCTGCAATTGAGCGCAGATGAATCTTTCCTGATGGGATTTTTACAGAATCCCGGTTCGGAAAGTAAATCTTATCCGGAATATGAGCGGATTGTAGCGGAAAATCACTCCGTCGACGAAAAGATCATGTCTCTTATTTTACAAAAGGCTGATCCTGTCGTAATCGACCTGGAAAAGGAGGCTTCGATAGCTCGCGACTATATAAAGATGAATTTTGATACCGGATCGAAGGAGTTTCTTGCCGTTGTTTTACGGCGGGCTTCTATGAACCCATTCGGAGTTTTAACATTATTTTCAGACAGGAAGAACTCTTTTTCGGAGGAAGTTATCAGGTTGGTTCAGGGTGTCTCATTTCAGATATCTATTGCCATGGAGAATATACTGTTCCATGAAGAAATCCGGCAAAGAGACAAAGAAAACGAGATTTTGTTCGAATTTAGTAACCAAATAGTGGCTGTTAAAGAAAAAGAAGATCTTTTAAATGTCCTTCGGCATACACTTAAAAAATACATCCCTTATGATGATTGTGACGTTCTGATATACAACAAGGAGACGCGGTCGTATCGAATTTATTTGTATGATGTACTCGAAAAGCGGCTGACTGATCCTGTTTTTCATTCGATGAACAAGGCTGACTATCCTGATTTGAACTTCGGTCGTCCTTATCATTTTCCTCAACTTGTAGACATAGAAGATCTCATGCGGCATGGAGTAACCTGGGGTGAGCCGATTTATCGTATGGGGGTGCGGCAGGCTGTACTTGTAAAGTTGATGTATGGAAGTGACACACTTGGGCAGGTAGTGCTGATGTCTGAGACTAAGCGATTTTTTACTCAGGAGCACTTGACGCTTCTTCATAAAATATCCTTTCAACTGGCGAATGTATTGGCTAATTTATATGTGGCAGATGAAATTCGCCTGAGAGAAAATGAGAAATCTGTTTTGCTGTCTCTCAGCAAACATATGGCCCTAACAAGAAATAAGTGCGATTTGCAGGCTGTAATGAAATCTGAGCTCCGAAAGCTTTTCTATTTTTCGGCGAGTGAAATTGTACTTCTTTCAGAACATGGTGAGCGGTTTACAAAATTTGTTTCTGAGGCGGATTCGGCGGATGATGAATACCGGGACCAAAATTTCTATGCTCATGATGAAATATCGGCGTCTTTTGTCGACCACGATTTTCCATTGCTTTATGATCTGGACCTTCTGGGAAAATCGGGGAGGCTACCCCGGAATATTTTGAGCAAATATCAACAAGGAGCAAAGCAGATGGTTTGTGCAGGCCTTCGAAATGAGAAGAGGATTTTTGGAGTATTAAGTTTTTACTCGGATCTGAACGATAATTTTAAAGCAAACCATATCGAAATTATTCACGGAGTCGCTAACCAGATTTCTATTGCCGTAGCGAATATTATCGC
This sequence comes from Dyadobacter koreensis, assembly GCF_900108855.1. Lineage (GTDB taxonomy): Bacteria > Bacteroidota > Bacteroidia > Cytophagales > Spirosomataceae > Dyadobacter > Dyadobacter koreensis. Next base: position 982,591 of record NZ_FNXY01000001.1, on the reverse strand, counting down.
AAATGAAAGTATCGAATTGAAAGAGCGGAATACACAGATTTTATTATCGCTGAGCGCTGCAATAGATAAGGTTAGGGATCGGGCAGACCTTGTAGATATCATAAGAAACAAGCTGAACGATTTGATCAGTTTCACAGACATTGCAATCACTTTGTACAACCCGCTAAACAAAACGTACAGCGTCTTTGCGCACAATGTTCAGGAGAAACGGGAATTTCATCCTGAATTTGATTCCATTGTTGCGATGGAGTATCCTTTAAATGATGGAATTCATGACGTAGCGCTTGCGGCAAGCGGACCGGTAATTATTGATATCGAAGATGCCCTGAAAAATCCTAATGTGCATCAGGGAACTCAGTTTATTTATGATTCCGGGATAAAAAAAATGCTTTTGACTAAATTGACTAATAATGATGAACTTTTAGGATTTATCAATATTCTGTCCGAAAATGAAAGTTCTTTTTCGGATATAAATTTCAATATTCTTAAAGGAATAACAGATCAGCTGTCCAATGCCATCTCGAATATTCTGTTTGTGGAGGAAATCAAGCGCAGGGACAGAGAGAATGAGCTGCTTTTGTCTGTAAGTCATGCAATTGCATCGATTCGTGACAAGCGCAATTTTGTACAAATGATTCAGCGGGAATTAAAGACATATCTTCTATTCTCAGATATTGCGATTTCGATTTTTAATATTGAAACTGGGACATACAAGGTTTTTTTAGAGTGTTGTGAAAAGACAGTTCTCCATCCAGACTTTATCGATATAGCTTTTGATGAATATCCTATTGCCGACGGGCTGCATAATCACATCCTTAATTCTGATTCTCCTGTCTCTTTTTATATCGAAGAAATTCGGGATCCGGAAATGATCCATATAGAGTTTCTCTATCAGGCCGGGATCAAAAGAGTTGTCGGGATGAGAATGGAGCAAAATGATCAGATCATTGGCGCGATCGTTTTTCTATCGGAAAATGACTGGCCGTTTTCACAGCAACAGAAAAACTTTATTCAGCGGCTTTCCTATCATATGGCAACTGCTGTTTCCAATATCCTGGCAAATGAGAAAATTGAACAGCATTTATCCGAAATCAAGAATTACAAAGAGCAGCTGGAAGAGGAAAAATTGTATTTACAGGAACAGGCAGGTATCGGATATTCTTATCGTGATATTATTGGAGAGGGAGAGGAAATGCAAAAAGTTTTTCATCTGCTCGGTCAGGTTTCGTTCGCAAACAGCACAGTTCTTTTGCTGGGAGAAACAGGGACGGGTAAAGAGTTGATCGCCAGGGCGATTCACAGCTCGTCGTCGCGGAAAGACAAATTGATGGTCAAGGTCAACTGTGCCGCCTTACCGGCCAGTCTCATTGAAAGCGAGCTTTTCGGACATGAACGCGGCAGTTTTACAGGTGCTACGGAACGAAGGCTTGGAAAATTCGAGCTTGCCAATAAAGGGACACTTTTTCTGGATGAAATTGGAGAAATGCCGCTTGATCTGCAAGTGAAATTATTACGTGCATTACAGGAAAAAGAAATCGAGAGAGTGGGTGGAAATACGACGATCAAGGTTGATGTACGGGTTATCGCGGCTACCAATCGTGACCTTCAAAGGGAGGTGGCTGAGGGGCGGTTCAGGCAGGACCTCTTTTACAGGCTTAATGTGTTTCCGATAACTTTGCCGCCGCTGCGAAAACATAAGGAAGATATTCCCTCATTGGCATTACATTTTTTAAACAAGTACGCAAAAAATAACGGAAAGAAAATCAGTCATTTGTCAAGTAAGGTAATGAAACAACTGCTTGCCTATAACTGGCCGGGAAATGTCAGGGAACTGGAACATTTAGTGGAACGCAGCGTATTGATGACAACGGGTGACACGATCAGAGAAATGTATTTGCCAAAGATAAAAACCGGCGAGACACGAGTTCCGGATGAAATAAACCTAAAAACGCATGAACAAAACGAACGGGATTACATTGTAGAAGTATTGAATAGTTGTAAAGGCAAAATTTACGGTACAGGCGGCGCTGCCGAAATTTTAAACCTGAAAGTGGGGACGCTAAACTCCAAAATTAAAAAACTAGGAATCAGGAAGGAGCAGATCGTTTTTATTGGTTCTGATTTAAAATAACATTGAAAATGAATTCGTCTGATCAACTTGTCGATGACTTATTGAAACCATTCGAGACGGTGATCGGTAAGGATTATAAGCGGTATAGAAATCACGTTTATCGTGTTTTCCGGAACTGTCTGCTTATTGATGAGCAGGCAATTAATCAAGAAAAATATGCCATCGCAGCGGTTTTTCATGATATCGGTATCTGGACAAACCACACGATTGACTATCTGGACCCGTCAATTCAACAAGCCGAAATTTTTTTGAAAAACTCAGGTCGACAGGATCTGCTGGAAGAAGTTTCTCTGATGATATCCTGGCATCACAAGATCAGTCCTTATCGGGGAAAACATCAAAGCGTCGTAGAAAATTTTAGAAAATCCGACTGGATTGATGTTTCTCTGGGATTGTTGACCTTCGGATTTGATAAAAAAATAATCACACAAAACCGAAAGCGGATACCAAATCTGGGATTCCATGTTTTCTTGTTGAAGTCCATAAGCCGGAATTTTTTTAAACACCCCCTGAATCCCCTTCCTATGTTTAAGAAATAATATTCTGATTCAAGATTACCACTCAGATCTTCAAGCCGATTGGCAAAAATGTCATTCAGATCAAAAAGCTTGAATACACCCGGGAATTTTGGCTATTACAAATAAGGCATTTCGATGCTTCGTCAGTAGTTTTTCTACACTAGCCAGCATTTGTCCTTAAGTGATTATTTTTCGGAGCGGCTCCCGCAAATCATGTCACGTAACGTTGGTAAACTGCACCAGATCCCGCTCTCCACTACTGAAACATCGGAAATATTGAAGATATATCAACGCCTCGACGGCTGTCCTAAGGCTCTGAGGACTGAGGTCAGGACATCCGTTTTTATCAGCCTTGTGTGATGTTATCTTCTGCTGCTACAAGTTATTCAATTCTTATATCAGGATAGACCAAGATAAGATTTTAAGATACGCTTAAAATCTTCGAAATTATCAGGTTTAGTAACAAAAGCATGCGCACCCAGATTTCTGGCCTCTTCCGCTGTTCTGCTGCTTGAAGATGTAGAAAAAACGATAACCGGAATGTCTCTCAAAAATTCGTCTTTTTTTATGGTCATCAGGAATTCTTGTCCGCTGATTACCGGCATATTAAGATCGAGAAAAATGAGATCAGGAATGAGTGTTTTCGAAGTTAGTTTTAACAAAGCCTCGCTCGCTTTAACAAATGTTTTACATTCAACGGAGGATGTTACAGATTGCAAGGCTGCCTGAAAAATTTCAAGATCGTCCTCATCGTCGTCAATCAGTAGAATATTATGATATAACATCTGGGTAAATAAATATTTGTAGCTCTAATTTACAGCAAAGATATTGTAAATCAAGTCCCGGCGTACCCCGCAGGCTACTTTGCCTGTTTTATATAATATTCTGGTACCGGTGAGTGTAAATGATTTATCAAATAATATAATAAAAATTCCTGCATGTTTTACCTGACTACATTCGAACGGGATTTTATTCGGAAGTATCCAAAAAGATAATCGATTCGTAGTGCCGGCAGTAGGTAAGGTTGGCAGTATATTCAATAAACGCTTCAAATAAGTGTTATCTTATTTTTCCGGCAAACTCCCGCTTAGGAATCTTTCCGTCCGGTTCGCAAAAGTATGGATGAAGCCTGGTAATGTACACACTGACGTTTTACCTGTTTTCTTACAGGAGGAAATAATTATCCTTAATAAATCCGGAATTTAGCGTTTAGAGTTTGATTGTAAAAATCCAGAAACAATCATTTTCCAACGAATTCATTGACAAATTCGGGTATTTTTCCGATATTGAAATATCCCAAAATTAAAGAAAAGTGCAATTGACTGATCCTGGAGTCAAGACCAATTTCTTTTTTTATCTAATTAAATAAGAGCCTGACTACAAGTACCTGATTTTATAAAAACTATTGGATGAAATTTTTAAGCGTTTTATTATTGGCAGCTGTATTACTTACCGGTAGCAGCAGCAGAAAACTTACTCCCGGTGAAGGTTTTGTCCAGGTGAACGGCGGAAGAATCTGGTATAAAATCGTTGGATCCGGAAAGGGCGTTCCGCTTCTGCTAATCCATGGCGGGCCGGGCAGCAGGAGCTGTGACGGCATTCTGGCTTACTCAACGCTTGGAAACGACCGCCCAATAATTTTTTACGACCAACTCGGTTCAGGTCACTCTGACAGACCGTCGGATACCACACTCTGGCGCCTTCCAAGATTTGTCGATGAAGTAACATCTTTGCGAAAAGAGTTGAATCTGAAGGAAATTAACATTCTGGGAAGTTCCTGGGGAGGGTCGGTGGCAGTGGAATATATGCTTTCTCAGAAACCAAAAGGGGTGAAATCGGTTATTTTCGCCGGGCCATTAATCAGTACTGCGCGTTGGATGCGCGACGCAAAGATTCTCCTTTCAAAACTTTCAAAGCCGGTGCAGGATACGATTGAAAAATATGAAAATTTGAAATTATACGATCACAAATCGTACATCGCTGCTACGGATTCTTTTAACATTCAATACCTGAGCAGAAAACCGGGTGTTCGCGTTTCTGTCGCCGATTGTGACAAATCGGCGAAATCTAACCGCGAGGTATACCGGTATATGTGGGGACCGACAGAATTTAATGCAACGGGAACTCTGAAAACTTTTGAGAGAGCTGAACGTTTGCACGAAATCATAGAGCCCGTCTTGTTTATAACGGGCCGCTTTGACGAGGCCCGTCCTGAAACGATGTATGAATTCCAGAAAGAGATCCCCGGTTCAAAAGTCGTGATTGTCGAAAACTCCGGACACAATAAAGTCAGGGATAACCCCGAGGCATATCTGGCTGCGATCAGAAAATTTTTAAAAGAGCGTAACTGATTTTGTAGTGACAGAGAATGATCAGACTTTATTAGTCCGTTTTTAAACTTTTGACAGGATTTCTCAGTGCTGCTTTAATGCTTTGAAAACTAATTGTGGCGAAAGCGATAAATAAAGAAAGGCTAGCAGCAACGGGGAATATCCACCATTTAATATCGGTTTGATAGGCAAAATTTTGCAGCCAGCTATTCATCCCATACCAGGCGACAGGGGAGGCCAGAAGGAACGACAGGAGAACGAGTTTCAGAAAATCTCTTGAAAGCAGGCCAACGATATTTGTCGTTGAGGCGCCTAAAACTTTGCGGACACCAATCTCTCTCGTTCGTTGCATCGTGCTGTAAGAAGCCAGGCCAAGCAAACCCAGGCAGGAGATAAAGATTGCGAGTATTGCAAAGTTGAAAAATAACTTTTCAAAACGATCTTCCCGGCGGTACTGACGATCAAAAAATTCATCCAAAAAATAATAGTTGAATGGAAGATCAGGCTGATGTGATTTCCATTGTTTTTCAATTGAAGCAACGGTATTTTGTATATTTCCTGCGCTCAATTTTACAGAAAGAAACGGTGTTTCAGAGGGTTCGATACGTATGCTCAGCGGTTTGATCGTTTCGTGTAGGGAGACAAAATGGAAATCTTTTGCCACACCAATAATGACGCCTTCCCGGCCCCACTGCTTGAATTTTTTACCAACAGCTTCGGAAGGATTTCTGTAACCGAATAACTTCGATGCTGCTTCATTAATAATCATTGCTTTTGTAGAATCTGTGGCCAGCTCCTTGGAAAAACTTCGTCCCGCGACAATTTTAAGTTTGTACTGCGGAATGTATTCGAAATCAATCATATATAACCCCAGATGTGCCACCTGTAAAGCGCCGCTTTTGTTTTCTATCTCAGAATAAGCACCATCATATCCAACTCCGGGAATGCTGGACGACGATGCGACTGACTTGACACCGGCTAAACCTGAAATAGATTGACGAAAAGCTGCACCCTTTTGGTTACTCTCAGACCGGATGATCAACTGTTGTTCTTTATTGAAACCAAGATCGCGGCTACGTAAAAAAGTCAATTGGGTATACACGACAAGCGTAGCTATGATCAGCACTATCGATATTGAAAATTGAACAATAACAAGCCCTTTTCTCAATAGAATGCCTTTGAAAGCCGTGGTGAAACGGCCTTTCAAAACGGCGACCGGCTCAAAGGACGACAAAACAAAAGCGGGATAAATTCCTGCCAGTGTACCAGTTGCGATCGCTGCAAAGAATAAGGCAGCCAAGAATGGTATATTGGTAAGGATTCCATTGCTGATCGTTTTCCCCGCAAGATTATTAAAAGTAGGAATCAAGGCTGTTGAAAGTAAAACAGCAAAGAGAAAGGCAATAAGACTTACCAGTATTGACTCGCAAATAAATTGTCTTGCCAATACATTTTTACCCGCTCCGAAGGACTTTCTTATTCCAACTTCTTTTGCTCTTTCTGCCGATCGCGCAGTAGACAGATTGATGAAATTGATACAGGCAATCAGCATGATGAAGACTGCAATAGCTGAAAAAATATAATTATTTGTAGTATTGCCTTTTTCGTGATCTCCGCGTGTGGAGTGAAGATAAATATCAAGAAGAGGTTCCAGGGACAAAATGTACTTGACCTTTGCCTCTCGAAACATTGTTCCCGCATAGGTTTCGAGAAATGGAGGTAACTTTTCTTCGAATGATTTGGCAGATATACCAGGTTTCAATAATAAATAGGACACCGCTCCAAAGTCGCTCCAGTCAGTGTCGAGATTCTTGTTTAGCTTTTGGGTGAATGTCGCCATAGAGATAAACACATCACCTTTAATATGCGAATTGGCCGGAATATCTTTCATTACACCGGTGACTGTTACATTAAGATCATCCCGAGAGAGCGTCAGTACCTGACCTATTGGATCATTGTGTCCAAAATACTTTGCAGCTGTTTTTTCAGTCAATACAACACTTAGTTGTTCTTTCAGCGCGGTTCGGGAACTGCCTTTTACAAGTTCAAAATCAAACACATTGAACAAACTGGAGTCTGCGAAAAATGCTTTCTCATCTTTAAATAAAATATTGCCTTTCCGGATGTTGAGATTAGCTGAATTGATTCTGGTAAAGGACTCTACTTCGGGGAAATCATTTTTCAAGGCGGGCGCTGTGGACCATGTGCTGACATCTACTTTCAAGGTTTCCGAAGGTGTTTTGATATCCGTCACCAATCTGAAAATTCTGTCAGCCTTGGAATGAAACGTGTCATAACTTAATTCGAAATGAACATAAAGAGCAATGAGGAAACATGCGCACATACCCACAGAAAGCCCTAAAATATTGATCAGCGAGAATATCTTATGCTTCCAAAGGCTTCGAAAGGCGATTCTAAAATAATTTTGAATCATGGCTGAAATAAATTAAAATGTTTCCAGTGCGACAGAAATGTAAAAATTCCTACCATTTTGAAAGGCGGTAGATACTGATTTATATCGGCCTGTCACATAATATTTATCTGTTTATCAATATTATATGAAAAAACCACAGGTCAGTCGAATGGCCTGTGGTTTTTGCTAAAGCGATAGTAACTATTTATCAATAGCGCTGATAATGCTGAACTTTGATTTTAATTACCTTGCCATCTTTAAAATCAATGTGAACAACATCCATTAATTTATTCCCAAAAGTATAGGCAAAATACCAGGTAGGCGAATTTTTCAGAATCGGGTCGTATTTTGTCTTCATGTCTTTCGTAAACATCGAAATGCGCTCAAATTTATTTCGGTAAGCACTTATCTGCTTTATTTTTAACAGTTTGGAGTATAAAATATTTACATCGTCACCTTTTCGTATCGCAGTTTCAGCGTTGCTGCCTGACGGCCACTGCGCCAGATTTTTTCCGCTGTTCAAGAAAATATTCGATACTTGTTTATCTGTAAACGAAATTTGTACCCCCGTATCTGTACCTTTCTGTTCATCAAGAAAAATAGATTGATAGAGCGGAATGCGGTCTTGCAGCATGATCAGATCTGTGAAGATGTTGCCAACAATATTGATGTATTTCAAGTCAAGTGTATCGCCAAGTTTTTGAAGCGAGGAGTAAACTTTTTCACTTTCGCCATTAATCGGCACTCCTAAATAAGTACCCGTCATAATACTGTCAGTTCCGATAAGCTGGGACTGCGGAGGACAATCGCACACAATTGGAGGTACGTCGATATCTTCTTTGATACAGCTGCTGACAATAAACAGTAAAATAATTGATGTGATAAAGTTGGTTTTCATGAGCTAAAGGTAGTTGGTATAAATGCAGTGACAACAATCTTTCGCCTTTGGTTGGAACTAACTTAAAAATTGTAATGTATAGAGAATGTCACATATCTGAGAAATATGTCTTAGGTTTGTATTTAAATAATTGCCTATGAAGGATACGAAGCAAAAGATCATCGACGCGGCGATCACAATTTTTAACGAAGATTTTTCTGCACCTCTTGAAAATGTTGCGGATGTTGCAGAGGTTACCCGCCGAACTTTACACCGCTATTTTGCCGACAGACAAGATCTTGTAAATGCGTGCCAGAATACCATGCAGGAAAGTTGCAGGAAAGCTATGGAGGAGGTTTACAGCAATTTTGAAAATCCTCTGGAGCGCTTTGAAAACATGTTATACGCCGCTATTGATTGTGGTGTAAAGTTTTCATTTCTTCATCGTTTGCACAACAATGAACACCATAGTCATTCACAGCATAATAATGATTGCAAAAATTACGACCGGACCTTTAATAAATTCAAGAGTACTTTGGATGAGTTGAAAAATGCCGGACTCCTGGATGCATCTTTAACGATGGAATGGATAGAAATGCTGGTGACGGGGATTGTAACGGCGGCCATCAATTCAGAAAAAGCTGGAAATGTTGCAAGGACCAATATCAAGAAATTTTCCTGGCATTCGCTTAGCAGAGGAATTTTAGCGTAAAATTTTTTGATTTAATATGTCTCAAATATGAGAAAATAATATAATTTATGTGACAAACAATATCTATTATGGAAAATGACAATTTCGACGTAATCATTATTGGCGGGAGTTTTGCAGGCTTGTCGGCCGCTATGGCCTTGGGACGTGCAATCCGTAAGGTTCTGATTATTGATGCAGGAAAGCCTTGCAATGAACAAACTCCGCATTCGCATAACTTTCTGACCCAGGATGGCGAAACTCCTGCAGCCATTTCAGCTTTGGCCAGAAAGCAAGTTTTGGCATATCCCACCATTCGTTTCGAAAACGATCTGGCAGTGGAAGTATCAGGAAAAAATAATGACTTTACAATTCTTACTGCTCAGAAAAACCAGTATTCTGCGAAGAAAATTCTGTTGGCGACCGGAGTGAAGGATATCATGCCGAACATTCCGGGGTTTACGGAATCCTGGGGGATTTCTGTCATCCATTGCCCATACTGCCATGGATATGAGTATAAAAATCAAAATACCGGCATTCTGGTGAACAATGAAATGGCTTTTGAATTTGTAAAATTGATCGATAACTGGACACAGAAGTTGACTTTATTTACGAACGGAAAACCAACTTTTGATAAAGCCATATTTAAAAAAATCGTAAATCCTGACTTTAAAATCGTAGAAAAGGAGATCAGTGAGCTGATACATGACGGGGGATATCTTAAAAAGGTAGTTTTTAAGGATGGCAGTTTTCAAGAGATGGACGCCTTATATGCCAAAATTCCTTTCGCCCAACATACCGATCTACCGGTGAAGCTGGGCTGCATTTTTGACGATATGGGGTATCTAAAGGTTGATGACTTTAAGAAAACTTCCGTGCAAGGAGTTTACGCAGCCGGAGATATTATAACGCCGTTTCGGTCCGTTGCCATGGCAACGGCAGCCGGAACTATGGCCGGAGCATCAATTAATAAAGAATTGATTGAAGATAAATATTGAAAATGTTTCTTTGCGGTTGTTGTTTTACCAGTTTAAATTCCATCCATATTTCTGAGATATCTGTTCTTAAATATTCGGATAAAAATGATGTTTTTTTGGAGATCTCCGAAAAAACATAAAAATTATTTCCGGGTTTATGATATTAATCTACTGATTATGAGTTTATTGATTTTTTGGAATAGGGTTTTTGGGTAGCTGTGGAGTAACATATTTATGAATAGCTAACTAAATACATTATGAAAATCGTAATTATCGGGGGGACAGGATTTATAGGTTCAAAAGTAGCTGATAATCTTCGTCAGCTTGGGCATACCGTTATAGCCGCAGCACCATCCACAGGTATTAATACTATAACGGGTGAGGGGTTAGCGGAGGCATTACAGGAAACGGAAGTTGTGGTTGATATTTCGAATTCACCGTCGCTGGAGGATTCTGTGGCAATCGATTTTTTTACAAATTCCAGCCGAAACCTTCTGGCAGCAGAGAAAACAGCCGGAGTGAAACATCACCTGGTACTTTCGATTGTCGGCGCTGACCTTATTGATATGGGTTATATGCGAGCGAAAAAGGCACAGGAGGATTTGACAAAGGAATCTGGTGTACCGTATACAGTGATCCGCAGCACTCAGTTTTATGAATTTGTGCCAGTTATTACAGGAGCAGCAAAGCAGGAAAATGAAATACATGTGTCTGATATATCCTTTCAGCCAATTGCGGCAGAGGATGTAGCTAAATTAATTTCAACGCTTTCACTTGCCGGTCCGGCGAACGGAACGGTAGAAATAGCTGGTCCGGAGCGCCATACAATGAGTGATTTTGTTGGGTTCTTTGTAAAAGAAACGGGTGGTTCGGAAACTGTGGTGACCAATCATAATTCCGAATATTTTGGTGTTCGAATTCCAACTTATGCGCTGGTTCCGCAAGGCGATTTAAAAGTTGGCCACATCAAGTTCAAGGAATGGATCAGTCATCAGCAAATTAAATCCTAATCTGAATCAGTTCAGGGAAACAGCGAGGATAATAGCCAAAAGAGGCAAAGGGCAGGAAGGATTTGATAAAATCTTTTCTGCCCTTTTTCGTAATGTTTTTATTACGTAGTTACTGCTTGCCCCAGCCAGTTAGCATGGCCGGAGTCCAAAATCAGGATTGGCCATTTTCCTGACCGACGGTACAATACCATTGTTGGTGGCCCGTTCGAAAATTCCGGATTTCCGTGCAGTGGAATGCCGAAAGAAATTAATGCAGTTATTTCCCGGGTTTCATGTCATTTGAAAATAAGCGGGTCCTTCCAGTGTTGAGTTCTTGGGTTAAGAAAGCTGATAAAATAGTTTTTTTGTAAATTTTCTTTTAAAAGCTTGTTTATTAGAAATCATTAAATTTACTTTGTCTATATAATTAATAGACTAATGGCTTTGAACCACCCTTGTGCCATATCTAAACCAGAAATCATTCGTTTATGAAAGCGATTATTTTACATGATTCTAGCTTGTCTTCTTTGACAAACAAGGTGGTATACCTTCAACCGCTCTTCCCTGAGTTTTGTTGTTGTAGGTAATCCTCTTTCGTTCCCAGGTTTATAAAAATCCAGAAATATCCCTGTTGGCAGTGATGTCGTTCAGGTGCGGATTTTCGGTGGTTGTCAATTTGCAACTTTACGGCAAGCTGTCCCAGGGATATTTCTGTATCTGTTTTTTCATATAATCTCATATTGTTATGACAACCGATGACCTTGTTCTTCTTGTCAAAAAAATTGCTGTGGGCATTTTGCTTACTCTGGTTCCTTTTGCGCTGATTGCGGGTGGAATCTGGCTTGCGTATACCTATATAAGTTAGGTTAGACTATTGTTAAAACCAATCCGTTTTGTTATGAAAGTTGAAAAGGAAATCACGCAAAAAATCAAGCGCGATGCATCAATAAGTATCGTACTTTACCTGCTTCCCATTATTCTGATGTTTGCCGCATTTCACCTCACAGGATACAAACCCTGGCAGGGAAGCAACGAATTGCCTTTTAAAGTACCTCAATTTCTGGAAGGTATTTTTAAAAATCTTAGTTCCTGGGGATTGCCGGTCATCGTTCTCGTCATTGGCGTAATCGAATTCATTGCCGGATTATATGAGAATAAATGGACCAAGAACGAAAGTTTGCTCGACATCACTTGTTTCGTTGTGCCGAAGATTATCGTCCGTCCGGTAGTTACCTATTTTAGTTTGCAGCTTCTTCCGCAGATTTTACCGGCAGGAAAAGATATTTTCTCATGGGTTCCGTTTTGGTGGGCGTTTGTTATCATCGCGGTTGCTGACGATCTGACGCAGTATTGGTATCATCGTCTGCACCACCAACTTCCTTGGTTATGGCGTTTTCATCGCACGCACCACAGTGCTAATTATATGGGAATGGCTATGGCGAGCCGTCAGAATATAATCTACACCATATTCTTTTCGCAAACGTATCTGACTGCCGCGCTGACTTACGTTGGTTTGGGTTATGCAGCCTTGTTTGTTAAAGTAATCAAGTCGTTTATTACCACAGGTGCACATTCAAGTATTCCATGGGATAAGCCTTTTTATCAAATCAAATGGCTTCATCCGGTTGCCTGGGTGCTGGAACGTTTTATTTCAACGCCTGCGACACACCATGCACATCACGCGGATTCAACAGATGATGGCGTGGGGTACTACAAAGGGAATTTTGGAAACATGTTTTTTCTTTGGGACGTAATTTTCGGAACTGGAATTATCACCAGAAAATATCCAACTTCCTTTGGAATAAAACATTACATGGAGGAAGAATGGTATGCACAGTTTCTCTGGCCTATCATAAAATCAAAAAAACAAGGCAGCGAACTTTCTGCTGACGGTCCGATGGTCGGCGATGCAGTACATGAAACGATTGTTGAGCCTTTGAATCTGGAAACCCGGGTTGCCAGTTAATAAGAAAAGACCTGAGGTTCTCGGAGTCTTGGGTCTACTTTATATTAAAATAAAAATCAAATTTTAAGCACCTTTTGCTTTGAAGACAACCACGCAATTATTCAAAATTTTTGCCTTTACACTTATCGTCGCATGGCCGGCTTTTTCTCAGAAAAAGAAGATTAAGGAAGTAACTGCCGCAACAAAACCAAACATCGTTTTAATCCTTGCAGACGATCTCGGTTTTTCAGATATAGGAAGTTATGGTTCTGAAATCCAGACACCGAACTTGGACAAGCTTGCCCATGAAGGATTTCGCCTCCGACAGTTTTACAACAATGCAATCTGCGCTCCAACCCGTGCGTCACTGCTTAGCGGTCAATATCAGCATACCGCCGGGATGGGTTATTTTAATATCAATCTGGGAACTCCGGCTTATCAGGGTTATCTCAGCAAGCAAACAGTTTCGCTTGCGGAAGTTTTGAAAGACGCCGGTTACAGCACGCTGCTTTCAGGTAAGTGGCATGTGGGCGACGACAGCACAACCCAATGGCCGAGAAAACGTGGTTTTCAACATTCATATGGCAATATCGGTGGTGCTAGTGATTATTTCGTGATCAAACAATTGCCGAAGAACAAACGCAGTTTTTTTGTAAAAGACGATAAAATTGTTCATCCGGACGACGAAGATAATTTCTACTACACCGATGAAATTACAAAAAATGCCATTGGATTTTTGAAGGATCAGCGTGAAGAGAAGAAGCCGTTTTTCTTATATCTTGCATATACTTCGCCGCATTGGCCCTTGCAGGCTTTACCTCAGGATATTAAAAAATATGAAGGAAAATATGATATCGGCTGGGATTCGCTTCGTATTCTTCGCTTTAAACGTCAGCAGGAACTGAATATTCTGGGAAAAGATCAGAAGATCAGTGTTAAAAACAGCGATCTTCCGGCCTGGAACAGCCTCACTTACGATGAACAAAAATTATGGGCGAGAAAGATGGAGGTGTATGCGGCTCAGGTAGATAATCTGGATCAGAATATCGGTCGGGTGGTTGAACATCTCCGTGAATCCGGTCAGCTGGACAATACAATAATTTTATTTATTTCAGACAATGGCGCTGCCGGTGAGGATGTTGCACACGGATTCGGTGGGCGCGCTGCCCGAAACTGGGGCCCGGTTGGCACTGCCGGATCTTATGATTCTTACACGCGAAACTGGGCATACGCGTCAAATACGCCGCTGAAATCTTTTAAAGGTTTTCAGTATGAAGGTGGAATCAGCAGTCCTTTTATTGCCAGATTCCCTTCGAAAATCACTGCCGGCGGATTAGTTGACGGAACTGCGCATTTAATAGACATCGCGCCAACGTTGTATGAACTTGCAGGTGCAAAATATCCACAGAATTACAACGGAAATATTATTAAGCCTTTGGCCGGAGAAAGTTTGGTTCCGCTTTTATTCGGTAAAGATTGGAGTCGTGCGAAACCAATTTTCTGGGAAAGAGCTGGTAATAAAGCTGTCAGAAAAGGAAAGTGGAAACTGGTCTCTGTCCGGAATGACCGATGGGAACTGTATGATATAGAATCAGACAGGGGAGAGACGAACAATATCATTGCACAAAATCAGCAGATCGCGGATGAATTGAAAACTTTATATGACGCATGGGCAAAAAGCGTCGAAGTTGAGGATTGGAAAGAGATTGGCAAAGGGAAAGGTTTTGAGCCAAGTTTTAATCCTTAGTGATGGGATTCAAAAGAGGAAGCTGGGGCAAATTGTAATTACAACTTGCTCTGCTATTAAATTTGAAAGAGAATTGAATGTCGATTAAAGTTCTGATTATTAGTTCATTAAACAATTTAAATTCTAATTAATTTCCTTGGCAAATTCATGAATATAAACTTACTTTGTCTATTAAATATATAGACTAATATCGATTCTAATTGATATTATAAGAATAAAAATCAACCCAGTCACAGAACTATGATTCCTGATTCTTTACTCCTTTCACAGAAATCGCATTACTTGCAAGTGGTTTCACAAATAAGCCTGACATTGCCGCACTGTTGTCAGGTTTGTAAAGTCTGTTGATTTAAAGACCAGGTCATAATCCGGCAAATCAATCGATTTGCCTGCCTGGATAAGTATACACAAAAATAAATTTTCCGGCTGCCATATTTCATCTAAGCCAAATCCTTTGTTGGATACTGGTAGTACGTATATAGACGAAAGTTTTCTTGCTGGAAATTTTCTGAACGTATCTTTTATGTCGTTAGAACGTATTTTAAATTATCAATTACCACAACTAACACCCAAAATGATTAAGAAAAAATTTTACCTGATAGGATTATTAGGTCTACTCATTTTTACCTCGTCTTGGGTAAAAGCGCAGGATGTCATCAAAGGCATTGTGAAGGATGAAACCGGGCAGGGATTGCCCGGAGCGACCGTCGTTGAAAAAGGTACCACAAAATTTGCTTCAACCGATATCGACGGAAAATTCTCTATTCCTGCCGGAAAAGTGTTCCCGTTTACAATTCAGATTAATATTACCGGTTTTCAGCAACAGGAAATTGAAATTTATGAACTGACCGATGAAGCCGTTGATATTGTCTTAAAAACGGCTAACCTGTTGGATGAAGTAGTCGTTATCGGCTATGGTGAGCAGAAGCGGAAGGACATTACAGGTTCGGTTGCTTCCGTTCCATTAGAGATCAAAAGCCAGCCGGTTGCGTCGGTGGAGCGTTTACTTCAGGGATCTGTTGCTGGTGCTGTGGTCACGCAGACTTCCGGGCAGCCGGGTGGTGGCGTGAGCGTTCAGATCCGGGGGAATAATTCAATCACCGCGGGCAGCGATCCTTTATATGTGATCGACGGATTTCCCATCAATAACGATTATTCACTTGCCGACGCAGGCGTAACTGACGGTTCTAAAATCAATCCGCTATCATCGATCAGTACCGCGGATATTGAAAATATTGATGTTTTAAAAGATGCATCGGCGACAGCTATCTACGGTTCAAGAGGTGCGAACGGCGTTGTTATTATCACGACAAAAACAGGTTCAAAAAATAAATCATCAATCAATTATGACGGATTTTTCGGGACACAGGAAGTCATTAAGACGCTTCCGTTGTTGAACGCGCGTGAATGGTGGGCTTTGCGTAAAGATGCAGCGACTAATTCGGGGAAAACGGTTTCAATTCCTACGGTAACGGGATATTCGCTGGATACTTCCGGCATTGGCACCAACTGGCAGGATGCAGCATTCAGGAAGGCGACTCAACAAAGCCATAATATTTCCATTTTATCAGGATCGGATAAAACCAGGCTTGCTATTTCGGGGAATTATTTCAAGCAAAACGGTATCCTTCAAAATACAGATTTTAAAAGATATTCAGCACGGGTAAATCTGGATCATCACTACAACGATCGCTTCCGGATTCTGGCTAATTTGAGTGCAAGTAATACGAAAGCGAATGTCGCTCCGGCCAACATCGTAGGTAACTTGTTGCAAACACCCCCTGCCTTGCCGATTTATCAGGACAATGGGACTTTTGTAATTAATAGTCCTTTTGAATCGGCTCTTCAAAATCCGATCAACTCGTTGTATAACCAATTGAATGAGACAGTTACGAACCGTTTTCTGGGTAATCTTTCTGGTGAATACACGATTGCAGAAGGCTTGAAAGCAAAAATTCTAGTAGGTGCAGACGTTGTAGGAAATAAGCAAAACAGGTATTTGCCGAGCACAACTGCGGAGGGGCAAGCTTTGAGTGGTAATGCGATTGTGGGAACGATTTCAACAACGAGCTGGCTGAACGAGAACACGTTGAGTTATGATAAAGAACTAAACGAAAAGAACAGGATCAATGCAGTTGTAGGTTTCACTGCACAGACTTCCCAGTCAAAAGGAGCCATTGCAGAAGCCGCCGGGTTTGCTACGGATGCTTTTGGATATAATAATTTGTCGACCGGTATAACAAGTATCGCGCCGCGTTCCGCTGCAAGCGAATGGTCTCTGGCTTCTTATCTTGGCCGTATCAACTATGTTTTTGATGATCGATATCTGGTAACTTTCACGCTTCGTGCAGATGGATCTTCCCGTTTTGGTGATGGAAATAAATGGGGTTACTTTCCGTCGGCGGCGGTTGGATGGAATCTTAACAACGAAAAATTCTTCCAGCAGTTTAAAAAAATCAGTCTGTTGAAATTGAGATTGAGCGCCGGAACAACGGGTAATCAGAGCATTCCTCCTTATCAGTCTCTTTCACAGCTTGCTTACTACCGTTATAACTTTTCCAATACTACCGTTTCGGGATATGCGCCGAATACTGTTCCAAATCCAAATCTTGGATGGGAAAAAACATTCCAGGTGGATGCAGGTATAGATCTTGGATTATTCAAAAATCGTTTGAGTATCATCGCAGACTTTTATTATAAAAAAACAACGGATCTTTTATTGACAAGAACCGTGGCAGGGACTTCCGGGCTGTCTGATTTTTATAATGGACAAGCTTCGACGGTATACCAGAACATCGGGGAAGTAAGCAATCAGGGCGTTGAATTGTATATTAATTCTCAGAATACCACCGGGGCTTTTAAATGGAATACGATCTTCATTTTTTCAAAAAATACAAACAAAATTTTAAGTCTGGGATCTGGTGTTGATCAGATTATTCCAAGCATCAGTATGCCTTCTATCGCAAAAGTCGGGTATCCGCTGGGATCGTTTATTGTTTACAAAACGGACGGAATTATCCAGCAAGGCGACGCAGCCTTAACGCCCCAGCAAAACAAAAGCCCGGGTGGACAGAAATATCAGGATATCAACAATGACGGTGTGATCACACAAACTGGTGACCGGGTAATTATCTCAAATCAGCCTGCTTTTACGACCGGACTAACGAATACGTTTAATTACAAGGGTTTTGATCTTACGATTTTCTTTCAGGCTTCAATCGGGGGAAAATTATATAACCAGAACCGCGCAAATCTTGAACTTGGAACAGGTTATGTGAACGGATCAACTGTGTTACTCGATCGCTGGACACCGACAAATACAGACACCGACGTAAAAGCGGCTTTCCAGGATCCCGCTATTACAATTTCCGACCGCTTTATTGAGGACGCAACCTATTATCGTTTGAAAAATATTTCATTCGGTTATGCACTGCCAAAATCACTTCTGTCGAAAATTAAAGTCGAAGCTTTACGAATCTATGTATCTGCGCAAAATGCAATTACCTGGACTAACTACTCGGGCTATGATCCTGAGGTGAGCCTTAACGGACAATCACTGATCAATAAGGGCGTTGACTCGGGAGTTTACCCTAACAATAAATCCGTTCAGGTTGGACTTTCCCTTTCTTTTTAACAGTAAATCAAGTAGTACAGCAAACCAATTTTGATCAAACAGCAAAAACTTAACTGTTGACGCTAACCGTTATATCTTATGAAAATTCTAAAATATTTTATTTTCGCTTCGTTCACGATCGGCATTTCGTCCTGCGATAATTTTCTTAAAGAAGAGCCGGAATCCTTTCTTTCAGAAGATCAATACTACAAAACACAAACTGACGCAATTAATGCAGTTAATGCAGTATATTTCCTTTTGAATTCCGGCGGGAGCACCATTCAAACCCCTTATAACACATTATTTAATACGGGGATGAATATGGCGAGCGACGACGAAGATCCGGGTCCTGGAGCTACGAATGCAGACGTTCGTTCCTTATCGGTGTTGGCGCACTCTTCCAGTAATCTTCGTGTTTATGAACTTTGGCAGCAGCATTATGCGGCTATAAAGAAAGCCAATGTGGCGCTTGAAAAAATCCCGGCAATTGAATTTGATAGTGCTTTGAAAGAACGTTTGCTTGCGGAAACGAAATTTCTTCGCGCATTGTATTATTTCAATGTTGTCAGATTGTACGGAGATGTTCCGCTTATCCTGGAATATCAGAAATTTGTAAATGCGAATGATTATGAGATTGCTAAATCTCCGTCTGCCGATGTTTACAAACAAATTGAAAAAGATCTTAACGAGGCTGCTGCGGTTCTACCTGCAAACTATGCCTCTCCAAATGTTGGACGGGCAACTGCTGGTGCAGCTAAGGCGTTACTTTCGAAAGTTTATTTGACAAAAGCATCTTTTCCGTTGAACCTGTCGGCTCATTATGCGGACGCTGTGAAAAAAGCAGAGGAGGCACTTTCTCCGGCTGACGGCGGAACTGGCGTTTACGGATATGATCTTATGACTAATTATTCAGAAGTTTTTTTGCCAGCTTTCAAGAACAATAAGGAGCATATATTTTCTGCTCAGTTTAAATCAAATTCTTTGAATCAGGGAAATAATGAATACCCGCGTTCGATCCTCTCAGGTATTCCGGGATTGTCGGGAAACTATGCGCATATGGTTCGCTATTACACGCAGGGAAATGATAAGTTTTTCAGTATTTACAAATTATTCCGCGCCGATGACAAGAGGCGCAATGTGACTTTTGTAAGGAGTTTTACCAGCCCGTCAAATGGCCGGAAATATGCTTCGCCGATTGCCAACACGGCTGTTCCGAATGATTCAACTCCTTTTTGGAACAAATGGCTTGATCCTGCTTCGGCATCGGTGACAAATCAGTCGGCGGCGAATGTACCCATTATCAGATATGCAGAATTGTTGCTGATCCATGCCGAAGCAGAAAATGAAGCGAATGGACCGACGGCGAAAGCATATAAATCTTTAAATAAAGTGCGCAACAGGGCCGGATTGGCGAACCTCACCGCGGGACTTTCAAAAGATCAGTTCCGTGATTCAGTGTACCTTGACCGTCGTCTCGAACTGACTTACGAATACCAGAGATGGTTTGATTTGATACGTCAGAAAGATGGTGCCGGACAATCCACTTTTGTTCGGAATTTGCAAAAAGTAGGAAAAACCAACGCAGCAGAAAAACACCGCCTGTACCCACTGCCTCAATCTGAAATCGATAACAATAAGTTGCTGGTCCAGAATCCGGGCTGGGAGTAATTTTTCAAATATTTTAATCTGATGGACAAGGTGAATGTCATTTCTTTTAGAGGAATATGGCATTTGCCTTTGTTTTAATCACTGGAAAATGGTGAAACACAAACTCAGAAAGATACTGATTTTGACAGCATTGGTATCGCTGAATAAATTGTCAAACGCTCAGCAGGTAATCCCTGACAAACCAAATATTATAGTCATTCTCGCAGATGATATGGGTTTTTCTGATCTGGGAAGCTTTGGTTCAGAAATCAATACGCCTAATCTGGACAAATTGGCTGCAGAAGGGTTGAAAATGACTCAGTTTTATAATAGTGGAAGATGTTGCCCTTCGCGAGCCGCGCTGCTGACGGGTCTTTATCCCCATCAGGCAGGTATCGGTGATATGATTCAGGATAAGGGTTCGCCAGCCTATCAAGGTTACTTGAGTGAGCAAAGTGTTACGATTGCAGAGCTACTGAAAACGGCTGGTTATCATACGATTGTTTCCGGAAAGTGGCATGTAGGGCAAGTGGAGTCTTCGTTGGCGCATAACCGCGGATTTGACAAATCTTTCACCATGCAGAACAACGGAAGCAGTTATTTCAATTCTGAGCCGATTTATAACGACGGGAGAAAAGTGACATTTTTGCTGAACGGAAAACAAATCCAGCGGCAGGATACTTCACGGTATCTGACACAGGCGATCACTGATTTTGCTATAAAATCGCTGGATGAATTACCGAAAGATAAGAATCCATTTTTCCTCTACGTAGCCTACAACGCACCTCACTGGCCGATCCAGGCTTTGCCGGAAGATATCGCAAAATACAAAGGGAAATATTTAGAAGGCTGGGATGCGTTGCGGAACAGACGTTTCAGAAAGCAGAAATCTCTTGGGATTCTGGGCAATGAAACTGAACTTTCACAGCGTTATGCCGAAGTGCCTGACTGGAATAGGTTATCAGATACAGACAAGGAATTCTGGGATACCCGAATGGCCATTTACGCGGCTATGATCGATCGGATGGATTATGGCATTGGAGAAATACTGGCGAGATTGAAAGCGCTTAAAAAGGATAAAAATACTGTCATTCTTTTTGTCTCTGATAATGGTGGGAGCGCAGATACGGTCAAGGATTGGGATTATGTCACACAGAAAAATGGTAGGCCGGGTTCTGTGACTTCCATTGACAGTTATTATCCTCCCTGGGGAAATGTCAGCAACACACCTTTCCGGTTGTTTAAGAAAAATACACATGAAGGCGGAATCGCCTCACCGTTCATTGCTTGGTATCCGGGAATAATTAAGGCTGGCTCCGCGAGTGACCATCCTGGTCACTTAATTGATTTCATGCCGACTTGCCTGGAACTGGCAGGTATACCTTATCCTAAAAAATTTAAATCAAAAACGTTGACACCACTTGAAGGAAAAAGTTTGGTTAACATTTTTAACAACAAACCCGTGCAGGGTCATGCATCACTTTTCTGGGAACATGAAGGGAGTCGTGCGATCCGCAAAGGAGATTGGAAACTTGTTGCGGAAATAAACCAGCCCTGGGAATTATACAATTTGAAGTCGGATCGTTCGGAGATGAAAAATCTTGCATCCCAGTATCCGGGAAAAGTCAAGTCTCTGGAAAAAGAATTCCTGATATGGGCAAAGAAAGTTGGCGTTGTGGATTGGGAAACGATTAAGTGATTATTATCTAAAACATAAACACAAAAACTGATGAAAAATTTATCTTTTCCGGTTAAAGAACTGACGCTTGCCGCTATGGCCTGGATGAGTTCAAATCAATTTGTTAATGCCCAGCATACGCCTTATCACCCTTTCAAAGGAAAAATTGGGAAAACGGTAAAAGAGACTCAGGAGTCCTGGCCGGAAAATAAAAAAGCGGCAAAAGGAGCTCCAAATGTAGTCTGGATCCTACTTGATGATATCGGTTATGGAGCGGTCAGTACGTTTGGTGGGTTGATTAATATGCCGACGCTGGATAGTCTGGCGAATAACGGACTGCGTTACACCAATTTTCATACAACGGCCATTTGCGCCCCGACGCGCGCCGCCCTGCTGACAGGAAGAAATTCACATTCGGCACATATGGGACTGTTCCCGGAAACTGCCATTGGTACGCCGGGATACGATGCGCAGATCCCGTTTGAAAAAGCGACGGCGGCAGAAATTTTGAAAGAAAACGGTTACAACACGTTTGCTTTGGGGAAATGGCATATTACTCCACTGGCTGATCTGACCCCGGCCGGGCCGTTTAACCGCTGGCCGACAGGCAGAGGTTTTGAGCAGTTTTATGGTTTTCCTTCCAGAGGAAGTATTGATCAGTGGCATCCTGAATTATGGGAAGGTACGCATCGCATCAAAGATCAGCAGGACGGAAAACATTTCAATGAGTTGATCGCGGACCGGGCGATCAGTTACGTTTCCGGGCAAAAAGCCGGAAACCCGGAAAAGCCTTTTTTCTTGTACATTGCGACCGGGGCTGGCCACGCGCCGCATCAGGTAGCGAAAGAATGGTCTGATAAATACAAGGGGAAATTCGATGACGGATGGGATGCTTACCGTGAAAAAGTTGTCGCGAATCAGATTAAATTAGGAGTGATACCTAAAAACGCAAAAGTGCCGCCGCGAAATCCCGGTGTAAAAGAATGGAGTAGTCTGACGGCGGGAGAGAAGAAACTTTATGCGAGATTCATGGAAACCTATGCAGGATTTCTTGAATATACCGATTATGAAATCGGTCGGGTGATTAAGCATTTAAAGGAGTCCGGAGAATTGGAAAATACAATTGTTTTTGTTTCGGTCGGCGATAATGGCGCGAGTAAGGAAGGTACTTTTGTTGGTACTGTAAATAATTACGGAACGACAATTTCGGAGGAGGAGCGTCTGAAAAAGAACATAGAAAATATCGATCTGATCGGGACTGAGTTTTCCAAAGTGAACTACCCGCTTGGTTGGGCAGCGGCTACAAATGTTCCTTTCCGGCACTGGAAACAAGATGCCAATTCGGAGGGAGGCACGCACAATCCGCTGATTGTTTTTTATCCAAAGGGAATCAGGGAAAAGGGGGGGATACGTAATCAGTATGGTCACGTAATCGATATTTTACCAACCACACTGGAACTGATCAATGCGAAAGTTCCGGAGTCTGTCAATGGCTATAAACAAGATGCAATTGAAGGGACAAGCCTTGCGTACAGCTTGAACGATGCCACGGCAAAAGACCGTCATACGGTTCAGTATTATGAAATTAAAGGTTCGCGGGCGATTTACAAAGATGGTTGGAAAGCGGGTTCTCTGCACGTCAGAGGGCAGGAATTTAATAATGATAAGTGGGAATTGTATAATCTGAAAGAAGATTTTAATGAAGTGAATGATCTGGCGGAATCAAATCCGGCAAAGCTGAAAGAATTAAAAGCGCTCTTTGAAGGTGAGGCTGTAAAATATAATGTGTATCCACTGAAAGACGGAACAGAGCCGTTTACTTTACCAACGGCTTACAAAGATATCAGCCGCGTCGTGCTGTATCCAGGCCAGTCAACGATTGTCGATGTTGCCGGTCCTTTTGCCGTCAAAAGATCATTCAGCCTTATTGCCGATACCGAGTTAAAGGGCGTTGAGACGGAAGGTGTTTTATTGTCGCGCGGAGGGTTTGAGGGTGGTTTTAGTTTCTTTATTCAAAATCATAAACTGAATCTGGTATATGCAGTGGGTGATGGTACGAAGTACGTTGTTTCCTCGGAAAATGCTACGTTGCCAAGTGGAAAAGTGCAGCTTCGTGCCGATGTAAAATATTTGGAAAACGGCAGCGGAGTGGTCAGTCTTTTTGTTGATAATAAGAAAGTAGGCGAGTCAAAGCTTGACAAAACAACTGGCTCGGTTTATTTGCACGAAGGCGTAAATGTGGGAATTGATGATCTCACGCCGGTTGCAGACACATATAAAGTTCCTTTTGTCTTCACAGGAAAAATAAACAAAGTGGTGATCGATTATAATCTTGGACAGCAAGCCAGTCTGAGATAGGCAGGAGATATTGTTTACGGTAGATTAGATAATCCTATCTTTTGACTCTTTATCAAGATCAATAATTCGTATTAGTTTATGAAAAAACTGAAATATCTGGTTCTGTTTTTTATACTAGCGGCTGGCAGATTATCTGCTCAGGAGAAACCGAATATCTTGTGGATTGTCAGTGAAGACAACATTCCAATGCTGGGTGCTTACGGCGATACATTTGCGACGACTCCCAATCTGGACGCGTTTGCTGCAAGAAGTATTCTTTACAAAAACGCTTTTTCGACTGCACCGGTTTGTGCGCCCTCGCGAAATACACTCATCACCGGAATGTATCCTCCGTCGCTTGGAACAGAGCATATGCGAAGTGTGTATCCGGTTCCGTCGTACGTGAAGTTTTTGCCGAAATATTTGCGCGAAGCTGGTTATTATACGACCAATAATTCGAAAAAGGATTACAATACAACGGATCAAACTGACGCCTGGGATGAATCCAGTAATAATGCGACCTATAAAAATCGTAAAGAGGGACAGCCGTTTTTTGCCGTTTTTAACCTCAACGTCTCGCACGAAAGTTCACTTTTCGAACCTGTTGCCAAATTGAAACACGATCCGGAGCAGGTGCCGTTGCCACCATATCACCCTAATACTCCTGAGATGAAACATGATTGGGCTCAGTATTATGACAAGATTGAAGATATGGATGGTCAGTTTGGTAAGCTTTTGAATGAATTGAAAGAAGCAGGTTTGGCGGAAAATACAATCGTTTTTTATTACGGAGATAATGGCGGCGTTTTGGCCAGGAGTAAAAGATTTATGTATGAATCCGGCTTGCACGTTCCTTTGATCATCCATTTGCCTGGAAAGTACGAACACCTGGCGAACCTGAAACAAGGCACAAAAACGGACAGGCTGGTAACTTTCCTCGATTTTGCACCAACTATTTTAAGTCTGGCCGGGATCGGGATTCCTGACTATATGCAGGGCGAAGCTTTTCTTGGAACACAGCAAAATGCTGAACATCAGTATGCCTATGGTTTTCGCGGACGTATGGACGAGCGCATCGATTTTTCACGGTCAGTGCGTGATAAGAGATTTCGGTATATCCGCAATTATCTGCCTCACAAGATATACGGACAATATCTCGAATATCTCTGGCGCGCGCCTTCCGTGCAATCCTGGCAAAATGAATTCAAGGCAGGGAAGCTCAACGAGGTTCAATCTAAATTCTGGCAGGAAAAGCCGGCTGAAGAATTATTTGATGTAATTGCGGATCCGCATAATGTCAAGAATCTGGCCGAAGATCCAAAATATGGGAAAGAGCTCGTTAGGCTTAGAAAAGCAAATGAAGCGTGGATATTGAAATCTGAGGATGTTGGATTTATTCCTGAGGCGATTTTTTCAGAAATCGCTTCCTCAATGCCTTTACGGGATTATGCTAAAAGTGGAAAGTATAATCTGAAATATATTCTGGAAACCGCCAATCTGGCTTCGTCACGCAAACCTGAGTATACCAACGAGCTTATCAAAAGAATTGCTGATCCCGACCCGACGGTTCGATACTGGGCCGCAACCGGCCTTCTCATTTTGAAAGCAAAAACAGGAAAAGACGTTTTGATTAAAGCTTGCGGCGATTCGGAGCCGGCTGTAAGGATCGCAGCTGCGGAAGCTTTGTATAACCTTGGTGAAAAAAAATTAAGTATAAAAACTTTGACAGATGCACTGAATGTAACAAATGTTCCGGCGCGCGTGCAGGCTTTGAATGCCCTCAGCAATATAGGGAAAGACGCCGCTCCGGCGTTGGAAAATGCAAGAAAGCTGATAAGAACTGAGCCGGGAATGTTCGATTATGATTCTCGGGCGGCAAAGGACTTTGTCAGTAGAATAGGGAAATAATCTGTTTTAAGTTTGGATTAAATTCGTTAACTTTTCTCCCCAATTGAAACCTTTATCATGGCAGAAAACAGTGTCTTCGTCGAAACCCAGATGTTGATCAGAAAACCAGTATTGGAGGTTTTTAATGCATTTCTTGATCCGGACATCACCAAAAATTTTTGGTTTACCAGGGGAAGTGAAAAGCTTTCAGTCGGGAAAACAATAATCTGGGAGTGGGAAATGTATAACGTTTCTACAACCGTCAAGGTGATTGAGATTATTCCGGCGGAAAAAATTTCAGTTGAATGGAACGAACCACCAACGAAGATTGATTTTGGGTTCAGATCATTGGAAGGCGGCTCTACGTATGTTACCCTCAGGAATTACGGATTTACTGAAACGGGTGATAACCTTTTAAAAATGCTCATCGATCTGACCGGAGGCTTTACAACGGTTTTGGATGGTGCCAAGGCCTTTTTGGAGCACGGAATAAATCTTAATCTGATTGCGGATAAATTTCCGAAAGAAGTAATAAAACATGGCAACTGACAATTACTGACTGGAAGAAGTATGGCAAAAAATAAAACCACCGAAACCAATAACAGTGTCGAGCTATACCTGCAAAATATTCCGGACGAAAAAAAGCGTAGGGATTGTAGGGAAATGATAAGTTTAATCCATCAGGAAACCGGGCTTGAACCAAAAATGTGGGGCACAGGTATTGTCGGTTTTGGGAGTTATCATTATGTCTACGGCAGTGGACATCAGGGTGACGCTCCACTCGCAGGAATTTCGGCGAGAGCTAATGCTATTTCTATTTATCTTGACGCCGATCCTGTAAAAAGAGAAGATTTTTTGCGAAAATTCGGGAAGTATAAATCTGGTAAAAGCTGTATTTATGTCAAAAAAATAGAAGATATCGACACCGCCATTCTGTTACAGATGGTTAACCACTCCATTGAATTCCTTAAAGAAAAGTATTGACAGATTTTTATTCTCTTGGAATTCTGAATTCTATAACTTTACTTTGTCTATAATTTAAATAGACTATATTCATTTCAGCTAACCACCGGCACGGATATCGTCATGCTGTTCACATTATCGTGGAAGCTTAAAGTATGATTTAAAACATTCTCTGCAAAAAGAATGGTGGTATGCATTGTACTTTCATTACATCAGCGCTTACGCAATAGCAGATTGCAGTGTTACTGTTATGTGTTGAAAATAAGATTAACAGCATTCAAAACTTAAACTTCAAAACACTTTAAAATGAAAAATCTTAGACGATCCGGATTATTCTTTTTCGCTCTGCTTCTGAGCTCCATTGCCTTTGCTCAGACAACACAAAAAAGAAATTTATACACATTCGAAGAATTTGAAGCAAAACTCAAGGCAGCTGGCAAAGAAGCCCAGATTCTTGACGCCCGGCTTCCTGAAGAATACAAGCAAAATCATCTGGAAGGAGCGATAAGTTTTAATATTGAAAACAAAGGCGATTTCGAAAAACAAAGTGCAAAACTTAATAAGGATAAACCGGTTTTTATTTATTCCATAGGAAATGGTCGCAGCGGCGTTTTGGCAAAAGATTTAAGAAACAGCGGGTTCAAAGATGTGACAGAAATTCCAGGCGGATTAAGCAAATGGATCGGATCAGGCAGACCGGTAATTTCGACAGTAGGGCCTGGGTTGTCAAAAGATGAATATGTTGCTTCGCTAAAAAGCAACAAACTGGTTCTCGTTGATTTTGGGTCCAAATATTGCCCCGGATGCAAGAAGCTGGAACCGACAATCGATTCGCTCAAAACGGAGCATGCAAGTGTGTTAAAGGTGATCAATATTGAAGCGTATGAAAATAAAAATCTTGTGAAAGAGCTTGGTGTAATTGGATTGCCGACGTTGTTAATTTATAAAAACAACGAAGTGATCTGGAAAAAAACCGGAAGTGCTTCCAAGGCGGAAATCGAAAGAATTCTGGCAGGACAAACTCTGTAAACAATAAACATGGCAAGTCAGCTCCGCGAGCAGTCAGTTGAACGATTGTTTTGTGATCCTAAAACGAAGAGTTTTTTAAATTTGTCTACTCTGTTTAAAAACAATATAGCCCGTTTTACATGATACATCTGTAAACAAAAATGATTTGATCTAAATAACTCAAAAATCATTTGGTTTTAAATTTTTATTAAACTTACTTTGTCTATCAATTTAATAGGCTATTGTTTTTCCTTTAACCACCACTGGAAAAACAATTAAAAATTTCGTCTTATTTTATGAAAACGATGAATGTAATTTCTGGGCAGCCTGAAGCTGCATCCTGGGTGGCAAGACCTTTCTTTTCTTCCTTTTTGATTTGTTGTTGTTGATACTCACAATTCGACATTCGATTTCTGATTTTAATATTTACACCTCATTCATTCTGCTGGCTTGTTTTATTTCAGGCTAAGGACAGATCATGCTCAAACTGTATAATTCCTTTTAACATCATGAAGATATTTAAATCACTGATTTTTGCAACAGGTTTAGCGCTTGCCGCTGAGGCACCGATTTTTGCCCAGGATGCAGCTCAAAACAGAGTAGTTATTACAGGCGTTCGTTTTGCTTACCCTTTGGTGGATAAATGGATTAAACAATACACTGCGGAAAATCCAAAGGCACAGATTGTCATCGAAACCAGAACAATTACAGATCCTGAAAAATATGATTTATTGATAGAAGCATATGATCAGGAAAAAGAAGTAAAGGACACCCGGGAATATGTTTCCATTGGTCGTTATGCACTTTTGCCTGTGGCGAATTCAGGTTCACAGTTTGCCAGAGAATTCAGTGAAAAGGGTTTAGTTGAAAAGACATATAAGCAAGTTTTCTTCCATGACATTTATGCTGAAAAAGATAAATCAATAACCACTCCTTTTACTGTTTATACACGCTTGCAAAAGGCTGGCGCTCCCTTGACGTTCGCAAAATATTTTGGATACGAGCAGCAGCAGATCAAAGGGAAAACCATAGCAGGTGCTGACGAACATTTGATCAAGGCACTTTTGAAAGATGACACCGGAATCACTTATACAGTACCCGGACTTGCTTACGATCTCACAACGCGTAAAGCTACTGATGGTTTAACCATAATTCCGGTCGATCTGGACGGAAACGGAAAGGTTTCAAAGGAAGAAAAATCGATCGATAATCTGGATCAACTACTGGAAAAACTTGAATCGGAAAAAGTTAAAAACGTGCCGGTAGAGTATGTTCATTTTTCAATTGCGAAAAATAACAGTAATCCCGAAGCCAAGAAGTTTCTGCTCTGGGTAGCCTCGCACTCGGAAGAAGATCTGCATCAGTTCGGTTATTTAAAACCGGAAGCAAAACGCCTGCAGACTGAAAAAGAAAAATTGGAGCGATTCTCAGCTGTCAAATAATTGGTGAAATTGATAATGTCAGGCCTAATCTGTTTTGTTGCGTATATGCTTCACAGGTTAGGTCTTTTTTTTGCATAAAAATCAGAACTGTCAATACTTTTTAAACTGAAATATGATAAAACTTGTAAGTAATGTTTCCCGGTCTATTTTGGTAGCGGGACTATTAATTTCCTATCCCGGATATTCCCAGGAGACTACGCATGCAAGACAGCAGGGTAAATCGAAAAAATATAATGTCCTGTTCATAGCAGCAGACGACCTCAACAACGACATCGGTGCTTTCGGAAATGCCTTTGTTAAAACGCCAAATATTGATCGCCTTGCCCAACGTGGCGTACGTTTCGACCGGGCTTACACACAGTTTCCGCTTTGTAGCCCGAGCCGGTCGTCTTTGCTGACAGGGCAACGTCCGGATGTGACTAAAATTTATGAACTTCAGACACATTTCCGTCAGACACTTCCTGATATTGTAACATTGCCTCAGCTATTCAAAAATAATAATTATTATAGTGCTCGGGTTGGCAAAATTTTTCATTATGGTGTTCCAGCCCAAATTGGAACGGATGGGTTGGATGATCCGGCTTCATGGAATTTTAAAAAAATCCAAAAGGACGTGATAAGGCGGAAGAATCCCAGGTAAAAAATCTGACGCCCGGCAGGCACCTGGGCAGCGCGTTAGCATACCTGGCAACTGATGGAACCGATGACGAACATACGGACGGACTTATCGCTAACGAAGCAATAAAATTGATGGAAGAAAAGAAAAACGAGCCATTCTTTCTCGCTATTGGTTTTTTCCGGCCACATTCTCCATATGTTGCTCCCAAGAAATATTTTGACCAATACCTTCTGGACAAAATTCCGCTTCCAAGAGAAATTGAAAACGATCTTGACGATGTCCCGGAAGCTGCTTTATTTACCAAACCTTCACACTGGGGCCTGACCGAACCGGAACGCAGAGAAGCGCAGCGAGCCTATTATGCAACCATTTCCTTCATGGATGCACAGGTTGGAAAGTTGCTGGACGCTTTAGACAGGCTGAAACTTGCGGATAATACGATCATTGTTTTTTGGAGCGATCATGGGTATAACGTCGGTCAGCATGGTCAGTGGATGAAACAAAGTTTATTTGAAAATTCTGCCCGTGTACCGCTTATAATTTCTGTTCCGGGAGGCCTCAAAGGAAAAGCATCAGGACGGACAGTCGAGTTAATTGATATTTATCCGACGCTTGCGGAGCTTACCGGGCTGGACCCACATCAGCAATTACAGGGAAAAAGTCTGACGCCGTTGCTTAAAAATCCGGCTGCTGCCTGGGACAGACCGGCTTATACACAAGTTCGCCGAGACAAAATTTTTGGTCGTTCAGTAAGAACCGAACGTTTTAGATATACCGAATGGGATGAAGGCAGAGCGGGTGTCGAACTTTATGACCATCAGACAGACCCGGATGAATTTAAAAACCTTGCGAGGGATAATGGCCATAGCAAAACTGTGAAGGAGCTGGCTTTATTGCTGAGAAAGGGGTTGGCTATACAATAGCCTTTGCAAATAGATGCCGTTATGACTTTATGTCCTCACTATTATTTGTTAAATAAATAACGCCGGCAATTTTGGTAATGAGCCCATATCTCATCCAAAACTGCCGGAGTTTTTTTTACCGGACGGTTTACAGAGTCAGATCTTTAACCGTTAAATAATTTCTGCTCCATTTAAATGATACAGAATATCCGGAATTGTGCTTTTATTTCTACATTGTGTCATATTTATTTGAATTGACAAGACAAATAAATATGACATTGATTGCTCGTCATTTCAATAACAAAATTAGAAATATTACTCCGGCATTCCTCCCCGCCTTTCACGAGTAATATTTTGTTTTCCAGTCCATCCTGCATCTGCGCATGTTGCGCCTTGCTATCACTATGCTTTGAGAATCAATTACCTGCCTGATGGAAATGACTCTCTTAGGGCGCCGCTATATTTTATTTTTTAAATCAAAAACACAATTATCTCACCATAAAACGTAATCCCAATGCTTAAAGTGACAACAAATACTGTGCAGACCACAAGGCTGGGCGGCATGGTTTCGGAAACTACATCGATGTTTGGCCCGCTCACCGATCTGATCGGAACATGGGTGGGAAATAAAGGGTGGAATCTGGTGGCGGTCCCAAACCAGAAAGGCGGCTTTGTTTTATTGGTACAACCTTATACCGAAACGCTGACAATTTTACCCCTGAGCACTCCTACACCTAATCGCGGGACAGACACGATTCAACAGATACCGACATTACTTTACAATTTAAGTATACACAGCAATCTGGATGGCAGTTTGCTGCATGCAGAAAACGGGACCTGGTTATTGTTACAGGATTGTCCGAGCGAATTTGGTATATGCCGGCAATCGTCTGTTCCCCATGGCGATTCTTTACTTGCTCTGGGCAATGCTTCGGTTACCTCTGGCGCTCCGGCGATTCCGGTAATCAGCACATTGCCAATAACCGGACCCGGCATGCCGCTTGGTTACACCGACCCATATTTGATTCCTATTTCCGGGTTTAACAAGACTAATCCGAATGCAACGCTTTTAGAAGCGATTAGTGTGCAAAAGATTCTTTCTTCTACCAATATAACTGTCAATACGGCGAATCAAGGCGGAATTTCGAACATTCCTTTTATTACTAAAAATGCCAATACGACAAGTTTTGAAGCTACTTTCTGGATTGAAACCGTAGAAAATCCGACAACGGGAAGTACGTTTTTGCAATTGCAATATTCACAGATGATTATGATTGAATTTATCCCCCGGTTCCAGGACGCTTCGAAGCTTATTCAGTGGCCGCATGTCAATATCAATACAATGATCAAACAATAACAGTCGGTGGCCGGATGTTTTTCCGGCCATAATTTTCAGTTTGTTACCGGCTGCTCATATTTTTTGGACTTGAATATAATCTTCCTAAAGACAAAATTATGACTGAAGAAAAAGATAATCATTTTGAGGTGATCGTAATTGGGGGCGGGGCAATCGGACTTGCTTCGGCATATCACTTGGAAAAAAGAGGATGTAAAACGCTGGTGCTTGAACAGTATAATTTTAAAAATCAGTTGGGCAGTTCAGCAGGTGTTTCGAGGCAGTATCGTATTCCTTATCCGGAAGATTATATGGTGAAAATGGCTATGGACGCGCAGCCTTTCTGGGATGAGCTGCAAAGCCGGACGTCACGAAAACTACTTGATAAAGTTGGTACGCTTTGGTTTGGCGACCCTTCGGTTCATTCCACGGAAGGCAATATCGCGGAGGCTGAGCAGGCACTCAAATCACAGAATATTCCGTATACGACGCTTACTTCCCGGGAAATAGAAGAGCAATATCATTTCAAAAATCTGCCGGATACCTACACCGGTTTGTTTCAGGCAGACGGTGCCAGTATTGATTTTAAAGCTACGATTGAAACTTTATACGAGGCAGCTGTGCAAAGCCGCTGCGTAACTTTAAGGGAAAAATCACCAGTGACGGAAATCCGGCAGGCAGGAAAATTATTCGAAGTGATTACCCCGGAGGAATCGTTTATCTGTGAAAAGCTAATCATCGCTCCCGGTCCGTTTGTTGATAACGTTGTAAATCTCTTGAATTTTAAAATCGAAGCAACCTACTGGAATATGTCATCTGCCTATTTTAAAAAAACAGATCCAAAGATTCAGTATCCGACCTGGTTTGTTTTTCAAAATGCAGTGGGAGAAAATGGGAATCAATTCTATGGATTTCCCGGCGTAATTTGGGATCATCCGGAATACATTCGGGTGGCGCCTGATTTTGTTATTAACCCATTGTCCGATCCGGCAGAGCGAACATTGGTGGCTAATCCGCAGGAGCTGGCCTATACTTCCGAATGGATAAAAAACCATATGACCGGATTGGATCCTGTTCCGCATTTTACTTCGACCTGTCTTATTGCACTCAGCAAAATTGCCAATAAGGAGTTATTGATCGATTTCGCACCATCCTATGTGCCAAATCATAAGAACATTGTCGTTTACGCAACTGGGTGGGCGGCAAAGTTTACTCCCTTTTTAGGGCAAATACTTACGCAACTTGCTCTGGACGGGCATTCTGAATTTGATATAACTCCTTTTCAATTAGGATATCGTTTTTTCAAAGCAATCTAAAACCCTAAAACAATGAATAAAAATACAGCATTAAACAGCGGAATGGCGCCGGGATTGAAGATCGAAGTTGCTATAATCGGTGCAGGAACTTCCGGCCTATATAGTGCCTTTCGTTTGACAGAACATAAGAGATACACCGCAGATCAGGTTCATATATTCGATATGAGCCAACGGCTCGGAGGCAGATTGGAATCAGTGATGATGCCCGGAATGAACTTTTGGGGGGAATTAGGCGGTATGCGTTACCTGACCTCACAAGAAATTGTAACGACATTGATCGAAGGATATCCAACGTCTGAAAAGGATCTTAGCAAAAGGACGCCGGTTTTGAAAGATAAAATGACCCCTGTGGATTTTCCTATGGGCAACCCTTCTGAACTTTTGTTTTACCTTAGAAAGCAGCATTTCAAACAGGATGCCTGGAACGTCGCGCAGCGCTATGGTGAAAAACTGGAAACCCGGTATTACCTGAATGACGACGATCTTGGTTTTAGCTCGGATCAATTGTTTAACAAAATCATTTACGAGGTGCTGACTGCCGATCACTGGTTCGTGAAACATTATTCGAAAAAGGTAACGAAAGGGCCATCTGAATATGACTTTGGTTTTATGCTTACCAGTGAGGACTGGGACGAGGTGAAGCCGAGGCTGATATATAATTTCAAGGACTCGCCATATAATGGCAGGAAAGTGAATGACATTGGTTTTTGGAACTTGATTAAGGATCAGATCTCGCAGGAGGGATATGAATTTGTCGCTAATGCCGGCGGGTACTATTCGAACACGATCAACTGGAATGCTGCCGAAGCTTTCCCCTATATGGTTGGAGATTTTTCTGAAAATATTACTTACAAAACGATTGAAGAGGGTTACGATAGCATTGCCTATGCTTTGGCCAATCAGTATATGGGGCAATCCGGCGCGTGTATATGGTCCGAAAATAAGCTGATAACATTTACCCGGGAACATCAGGAAAGGAAAAGTTACCGTTACGAGCTAACCTTTCTCAATCTTAAAACCAATACTGAATGGAACGTATATGCCAACTGCCTGATTCTTGCTATGCCCAGAAAATCCCTCGAACTTCTTGATCAGGATAATTTCTTTTTCAATGTAAATGAAAACACAGTTCTTGACAAGAATATCCGGTCGGTGATTATGGAGCCTTCTTTCAAAATTCTGATGGGTTTCAAACAGCCATGGTGGAAACAGCTTGGGCTGGATTCTGGTCATTCGATCACGGATCTTCCTATGCGGCAATGTTATTATTTTGGGACGGATCACCAGACAAATAACTCGATGTTATTAGGAAGTTATGGCGATATGGAAACGGAAACATTCTGGAAAGCACTGTCGGATGATAAAATTCTCTTTGAAGTGAAACCTGCTAAATCTGCTTCGCTGAAAGAATTAAAAGCACTTGAAGATGTTCAGGCGACAAAACTTATGGTTGACGAAATAATGAAGCAGCTTAGAGAGGTGCACGGAAAAATGATAGAAATTCCAGAGCCTTATGTTACGTATTTCAGGGACTGGACGGATGATCCGTTTGGAGCAGGTTATCATGCCTGGAAGGCTGGGACTTCGGTGAAAGATGTAATGCCCTACATGCGAAAACCTGATGCAAAAGAGCGTGTTCATATATGCGGCGAAGCATATTCCGATCAGCAGGGTTGGGTGGAAGGTGCTTTTTGCGAAGCCGAGAAAATGTTGGAGGAGCATTTTGACATGAAGCGTCCTGCCTGGCTTAATAAAAATTATTATATGGGTTGTTAGTGCGTCTATACCCTGATCGATCAAGCTTTCTCAAATAAAGTTTGATCGATCACGCGCAATTCATTTTGCATTTTTGAAATAAAATGTAAATTTGGTTATAAATATGAATGCTGTTTATATATAGAAACGGCATTCATTTTTTGTTTATAACTGAGATCAAATGGAGAAGGAAGATAATAGAAACAATACCTCAATGATTGCAAGATCAATGGAGGTTCTTGAATTATTAGCTGATCATATAAACGGATTGACGCTTCAGGAAATCGTCGGATCGCTCAACTATCCGAAATCGTCGGTCTATAAGATTATTACGACGCTGCACGATCTGAATTACCTTGGCCGCGAGCTTGGCAGTTCGCGATATTATCTTTCCCGCAAATTACTGGGACTTGGACTTTCGGCTGTCAGTAGTTATGATATTATTGAAAAATCGAAGGAAAATATGAAGCAACTCCGTGATAATATCGGTGAATCGGTCATGATCGGGACAATTCTTGACAAGGAAGTTATTTTGCTTGATCAGTTTCAGGGTAATATCGATTTCGTTTTTATATTAAAACAAGGCATGCGTTTTAGTTTGCATTCGACTGCGCCGGGAAAAGTACTTCTCGCATTTTTACCAAAAAGAGAACAGGAAAGTAAGCTCGAATCCATAGAACTTGATGCCATCAACGAATATACGATAACGGACAAATCTGCTTTGAAATATGAACTGGAGAAAATCGTGGCGGAAGGTTATGCGGCAGATGTCAATGAAACGGTAAAAGGTGTGCACTGTATTGCAGCCCCGATTTTTGACGAAACTGGCCGCGCCATAGCCTGTGTGTGGACATCTGGTCCGGCGGGCCGATTGCCGGAAGAAATTATTCCTGATGTTGCCAGTCAAATTATGGAGTGTGGGATGGCAATTTCTTACAACATCGGGTACAGAAAAACGAAATAGCCGATCAATAAATACAGCGTGCAAAAAGATAAAATTATTAAACAAAACAAACATATGAAGAGCATGAAAAAATGGCTTTTTTCTTTACTTACTTTCTTAACAACTCAAATAACAATGGCGCAAAGTCTTGACAGAATGCAATGGTTTAACGAACCAGAAAAATGGCAGATAAAAGATAATGTATTGACGATGAATGTTACACCGCAAAGCGATTACTGGCGCATTTCGCATTATGGATTTACGGTCGATGATGCTCCGTTTTTATATACAACATACGGAGGAGAATTTGAAGCCAAGGTAAAACTGACCGGAGACTTTAAAGCGCGCTTCGATCAGATGGGACTTATGATCAGAACGGATCACGAAAATTATATTAAAACGGGCGTCGAATTTGTTGACGGAAAATTAAATGTAAGTACCGTCGTAACACATCATACCAGCGATTGGAGTGTAAATCCGCTGGAAAAAATACCACCATTTATCTGGGTAAAAGCAATCAGACGGCTTGATGCGCTGGAAATATTTTACTCGCTGGATGATAAAACGTACACGATGACAAGGATTGCGTATTTAAAAGATAATCACCCGGTCATGATTGGTTTGATGGCTGCTTGTCCTGATGGAAAAGGTTTTGAAGCTAAATTTGAACAGTTTCAAGTCAAACATTTGCCGGATCAGAGGCGGGTTGAATGGTTGAAAAAGAATGAAGTGAAAAATTGAAATAATGATCATTTCGACGCAATTTTTTAAATTTTACTGATATTAAAATGAGTATTAAGACAGAAAAAGAAAAAATGTTAGCCGGAGAGTTATATCTGGCTTTTGAAGCAGAACTCTTTGAGGAGCGGCAGGTTGCAATAAATTTAGTCTATGAATTTAATAATCTCCATCCGTCAAAGGCTGAGGAAAGAAAAGAGTATATCAAAAAAATCTTTGGAACCGCAGGAGAAAATTTCTGGGTCGAGCAGCGTTTTCATTGTGATTATGGCTACAACATCCACGTCGGAGATAATTTCTATGCGAATGTAGGGTGTACCATTCTTGATTGTGCGCCGGTAACGATCGGGAATAATGTGTTGCTGGCTCCGGGTGTGAGTTTGTATACGGCCGGGCATCCGACAAATAATGAGCAGAGAGTTGCCGGATTAGAATATGCTCACCCTATTAAAATAGGAAACAATGTCTGGATTGGAGGAGGAGCAATTGTGCTTCCCGGTGTCACGATCGGGGACAACACAATCATTGGCGCCGGAAGTGTGGTAACAAAAGATATTCCTGCTAACGTAATTGCGGTTGGGAATCCTTGCCGCGTCATTAAGAGCAATGTTCAATAATTTTCGGCTGATAATCCGGTGCATTGGTACCGGATTTTCTCCAGCTGATCAATTGTCCCGCGTGCCTACTTTTTTGGTTTGTAAGCCGGCCTCTTCTCAAAAGTCAGATTTCTGATCGCTTCCTGCCGGGCTTCTTCACTTTCTTCAAAATAATTGACAACATACATCAGAGGCACGGTGATTCTGTCGGCGGCGTTGGAAAGTTGTATCACTGCGCGATCCACCGAAGACTCGTCGAAACCTATGAAATTGCCAGTAACCGCTTCGGCAGGAGGATTCGAGTAAGATATCGTTCTGTCGATGAATTTTTCTGCGCGTCTTTGTAACCCGGTGAGCTGCGGTTCAGCCATGATTTCTGTATTTAAAGGTTGTTTTGCCAATATTTTTTAAAGGTACAATACGAGCACCTAAATGAAATGTAAAAATAACTTTAATAAAAGTCGCGCCTAATTAATTAAACCATAATCTGGACTTAACAGGATGGTAACAGTGCAAAACTACATTTGCACTCGATTAAAACAGACGAAACAGTAAAACAGTTGTATGATATTAAGTGAAAAGACTGAGAATATAATTATTTGCGTATATGGTTTATAGTTCACTTTGCTGAGCAGATAATTTTTGGAAAGTGATTGCCAAGAAGAATCGTGCTTAGTAAAATAATTTGTCTGCGTATTTCCGTTTGAATTTTCCCCTCCGATTTATCTGAAATTTTGCCAGCTGAATTTATCTGGTAATGGCCTCCATTTGAATACTTACTACTCTAACATAAATTACAAACAAACAAAATGAAACAATTATTTACAGGATTATTCCTGCTGTGTTCGCTGCTCTGTTTTACGACGCCGAGGGTGCATGGGCAGGGAAATGAAGCAACCGTTATCGGGAAAGTAACCGAAGCCGCTGGCCCAATTCCGGGCGCCACAGTTCTGGTCAGAAACGAATCCACTGGCTTCCAGGCCGGTACCGTTACCGACATCAATGGTGACTACATTATCAAGCAGTTACCTCTGGGCTCACCTTACTCTATTACTGTTTCTTTCATTGGATTTGGGGAACAAAAGAAAACAGGTTATTCTTTGAACCAGGGCGATCAGTTGAAGCTGAATTTCGTAATGGAAAATAGTGCAACGGAATTGCAAGCTGTTGACATTAAGGCAAATTCATTGAAAAACACTGTGGTGTCATTGGGTGCATCAACGCCGATTACGGCAAAAGACATTACTAAATTACCAGTAAACGGCCGTAGTTTCGGTTCTCTGATCGAACTGTCGCCACTAAGTAACGGATCGAGTTTGGGCGGGCAACTTGCTTCTTCTACCAACTTTACGTTAGATGGTATGACTTCGCGCGGAACCATTGCCGGCGGCTCTACGCAGGGTGCATATTCCGTTTCAATGGAAGCAATTCGTGAATTTAAAATTGTAACCAACGAATACGATGTCACAATGGGCCGCGCCGGTGGTGGTACAATCAGTACTGTAACGAAATCGGGTACCAACAAGCTTTCAGGTAGCGCGTTTACATTTATGCGTACTGACTGGCTTTCAAGTCCTTATGATTTGAGAGGAAACAAAAGAGTGCAAGACTTTTCAACATACCAGTATGGGGCTTCATTGGGTGGAGCGATAAAAAAAGACAAAGCACATTTCTTTGTAGCCTGGGATCATCAGGCCGACTCCCGTCCTTTATACATTGCGAACATTCAGTCTTCTGCTGATGAAGCTGCTAACCGCGTAACGCAGGCGACTTTGGACAGATTCTCAGACATCGCCAGATCAAAATATGGGGTTTCCAACAACCCTCAGTTCGGTGCTTTTGGTAAGAAAAAAGGAACTGATGCAATTTTTGCCAAGATCGACTGGCAGCTGAATTCAAAGAACCTTTTGTCGATTCGCAACAACATGGTGATTGAAAATGACATGCTTTCCGAAGGAGACAACAGTGGTATCAATGCTTACGAATCTTACATTGATCGTAAAAGATTCGATAACAGCATCATGGCGTCGTTGAGGACAATCTTGAATCCGAAAATGACCAATGAATTGAAATTGCAGCATTTCTATGAGGACCAGGCTATCATACCAAGCTCAGAACTGCCTGCTGACGGGATTCCACGTGCTATCGTAGAAAACGTTTCTTCTGTGTCAGGATCCAGTAATTACAACACTTCTATCCAGATCGGTGGCCAGCGTTTTTCTCCTGAATGGTTTAAAGGAACCGTTGTTCAACTGGTTGATAACTTTTACTATAATACAGGGAAAATCAACTTCACTTTCGGTCTGGATCTGATGTACAACCGCATGAAGTCTCGTTACGGAAGTGAAATGAACGGGCGTTTTTACTTCACAGGTCTTGAAAATTTTGAAAACCAGACGCCTTATCGTTATGCCAGAGAAATCAATTTGCTGGATGATCCAAGCAACGTTGTGAACTCTATGAGCACAGGTGTTTATGCGCAGATGGATACAAAGCTGGCGCTTGGACTGGAAATGATGGCAGGTTTACGTCTGGATAATACACAATATCTTAATAGTGCGAATTTCAGTCAGGTTGTCTTTGACGAGCTTGGCCTACGTACGGACAACGTAATCAATACAACGCAGTTACAGCCTCGCGTGCAGTTTACATGGGACGTAAATGAGCGCGGCAGAGATATCGTCCGTTTCGGTGCAGGTGTTTTCGGCTCGGCGCTGAACCCATACTCGATGATCAACAACATGCTTTTTGATGGAACAAGAGTGGCGTCTGTGGATATACAGGGCGCCCTGGTGCCCAAACCAAATTTCCCTGGCTACCGCGCAGATCCGTCAACAGCCCCAGGAGCAGAACTTTTCAATATTCAAGGGGTTGAAAGATTGATAACGATCAACATGAACAGCAAAGACGCGAAAATTCCGGTGGTTTATAAAACCAACTTCTCTTATAACC
This sequence comes from Dyadobacter koreensis, assembly GCF_900108855.1. Taxonomy (GTDB): domain Bacteria; phylum Bacteroidota; class Bacteroidia; order Cytophagales; family Spirosomataceae; genus Dyadobacter; species Dyadobacter koreensis. Next base: position 942,244 of record NZ_FNXY01000001.1, on the reverse strand, counting down.
ACTTTTTCAGCGATCGTCTGCGTGTGGGTGTGAGCGGATATGCTTCTTGGGCACGTAACAATTATATGTATGTAGACCGTAATATGGTGGAAGATCCATTTTTCCGTATAGCCGCAGAAGCCAACCGTGGCGTATTTGTACCAGCCAATAGTATTACGCCTCGAAATGGTGCAACAAACTGGTTAGAGAGCCGCAAAACCAAAAACGTTGGCCGCGTTCTTGAACTGACCAGTGACGGAAAGAAAAACCAGTATGCGGTAGTAATCGACGGAACGTATCGTTACTTCAAAGATGGTCAGATTACAGCTTCTTATACATGGAATGATTCAAAAGACAACACTTCTTACAACGGAAACGTGGCCAATACAGCAACGCTTGACCTGATGGTTGCCGATGATCCACGTGATTTGAGCAAAATGAATTATGCAAACAACCAGTTCCGTAACAAAGTAGTATTCTACGGAACGGCTCCAAGTGTTTATGGTGTAACAATCGGACTTCGGTATTCAGGAATTGGCGGAACGCGCTATTCTATGGCCGTTCAGGGTAATATGAATGGTGACTTCGTATCATCCAATGACCTTGCTTACATCTACGATCCGAACAGTTCTTCGACGCCTGAATATATCCGTACAGGCCTTCAGGCTATCCTGAATAATCCGGAAGCAGAGCAAAGCATTAAGGATTACATCAAACGAGATATGGGCAAAATGGCAGAACGCAATGGTGGTATCAATGATTTTTACGGGGTATTTGACTTGCGCCTTGCGAAACGTTTTAAACTTTTCGGAGGGCACGGCCTGGAAGCGTCTGTTGATGTATTCAATGTTGCCAACCTTTTGAACCACGATTGGGGCGTTGGTAAGAACCTGGGTAAGCAAAATCTTTACTCAATCAAAAGCTTTGATGCTGCCAAGCAAGAGTTTGTTTATAATATGAGCGCCGGAACAGGGGTATCGAGTTTGAATGGTAACCCTTACCAGGTGCAGCTCGGTTTGAGATATGGATTCTAATTTTTTAAGTTGAAACAGGAAAGCATGGATAACATCATTGTTTGTTGTCCATGCTTTTTTTATTTAAAATTTCCAATAATCGATTTCACTAATCCCTATGAAAAAAATATTTTCAACGTTGGCGCTTTCTGTTTTCACTTTGGCATCAGTGATCGCTCAGGATACGCATGTTATTTTAATCAGTATCGACGGATTGAGACCGGAATTTTATAAAGATGCATCCTGGTCCATGGTAAATCTTCGTCAGGCGATGAAAAACGGGTCTTATGCAGATGGCGTGACGGGCGTTTTTCCAACTGTCACTTATCCTTCGCATACCACAATGATCACTGGTGTGAAACCGATCAAACACGGCGTTTACTATAACACGCCATCAGAACCATTGGAAGTGACCGGAAAATGGAACTGGGATTATTCCAATATTAAAGTCCCGACGATATTCAGTGCAGCCAAGGAGAAGGGACTAAAAACTGCTTCGGTTTTCTGGCCCGTTTCTGTTGGCGGACCCGCTACATATAATATCCCGGAATACTGGTATTTGCCTGAGACAAAAGGTGGGAAAAGAAATATGACCAAAGCGCTTTCCGAGCATTCTTTCCCTAAAGGTTTTTATCAGGAAATTCAGCAGAATGCTGTTGGAAAGCTGGAAGAAATCGATTTCGACGGAGATTATTTAAGCATTGACGATAATCTTTCCAGAATGAGCAGTTACATTATCAGACAATATAAACCATCCTTTCTCGCTGTTCATTTAGTTGCCGTAGATCATTTCGAACATGAGGAAGGACGAGACGGAGATAAGGTCCGGGCAGCACTTTCCAGTGTAGACAGAGGAATTAAATCAATTCTAGAAGCGGTTGAAAAGGCTGGAATTAAAGACAAAACAACCATTATCGTTACTGGTGATCACGGTTTTGTAGATATACATTCATCTGTTTCGCCCAATATTCTTTTGGCACAGGCTGGTCTTTATGATCCAAATCATAAAGAAAACTGGAAGGCTTATTTCCACGCCTCGGGAGGTTCTTCTTTTCTGCATTTGAAAGACAAAAACGATAAAGCGACTTTGGAAAAAGTAAAAACTATTTTGAATAAATTACCGGAATCGCAAAAATCTATGTTCGCCGTAAAAGACAGAAATGCGCTTGACGTTGTAGGTTCAGATCCGAACGCTGTTCTTGCATTGGCCCCGAAACAAGGATTCACTTTTAGTAATGCCGTTACCGGAGATTTGATCCGCCCGGCGAGTGGTGGAACTCACGGATTTTTCCCTGATTTTAAAGAAATTCAGACAGGTTTTGTAGTGTTTGGAAATGGAATAAAAAAGGGAACAGTGATTCCGGAAATGGGATTGCAGGATATCGCTCCGCTCATCGCCAAACTGTTGAAAATTGATTTTCCATCTGCTGACGGGACTTTATATCCCGGACTTTTAACCAAAGAATAGAGTTCCGTGGTTGTAAGTATAAATTCAAAAACGATAATCGTCTGACGGTTATCGTTTTTGTTGTTAGGGCTACCTGCAACTTCAAATCGGGAAAAATGGTTTTTATCAAAGATTATTTCGTTATAAAAAACTTAAAACCAGATTAGATTTATGAATCAGTTGAATTTATTCGGCATTAACGAAGGATTAATTTTCCCGGAAAACCTACTTGATTATTATCCTGAATTTTTAACGAGGGCCGAAAGCAGGATACTAATCAAAAAACTGATCACAGAAGTGCCGTGGCAGCAAAGGACTGTTACTATGTATGGAAAAGAAATTTTGACACCCAGACTAACAGCATGGTACGGAGACAATAATAAAACGTATTCTTTTTCAGGAACAAAATTTGATCCTATAACCTGGACGAATGAGTTGAAAGAACTGAAGCAAAAAATTGAAATACTTACAAATTTGCCTTTCAACAGTGTGCTGCTAAACTATTATCGCGATGGAAATGACTCCGTAGCGTGGCACAGCGACGATGAAACGGAACTTGGCGAGAATCCGAATATTGCATCTCTAAGTATTGGACAAAGCAGAATTTTCGAATTCAGGCACAAAAAAGACTATCACAAAAAATACGCTTTGGCTTTGGAAGACGGCGCGCTATTGATCATGAAAGGTGATCTGCAACACCATTGGGAACATCGTATCCCGAAATCCAAAGTTTTTGAGCTCCCCCGGATAAACCTCACTTTTCGTAGTGTTCATCCGTTGAGAAATTAAAATTAGACGCGGTTAATATTAATCTGCAACCGTCAATTTTAAGAACTGAATTAAGACTTGATTAAATTTTTCCTAATAATTGCTGTTTCCGTGTTTAGAAATTGTCTCAACAACGTTTCGGCTCAGCGGTTATGAAGATTTCCTTCAATCGATTGATTATATTTGTGAAAAAGCGTTTTGAAAATATTCAACAAGGGGATGATGTCGACTGAAGAAAAACTTGCGTCTGATATTGAGAAGGTTAGGCAAATACCAATAGTTCCTACCATTCTTGACGTAATTTGCAAGACTACCGGAATGGGTTTTGCGGCGATTGCAAGAGTGACACAAGACAGATGGATTGCTTGCAGTGTGCAGGACGAAATCAATTTTGGTCTGAAACCTGGTGGCGAGTTAGAGATTGAAACAACGATTTGTAATGAAATTCGCGACAGTCAACGTGCTGTTGTTATTGATGATGTTGCAAATAGTGAATATGTCAGCCATCATACACCAAGAATTTATGGCTTTCAAAGTTATATTTCATTCCCTATTTTTCTTAAAAGCGGCGAGTTTTTCGGAACTCTTTGCGCAATTGATCCCAGACCAGCGAAATTAAATGATGCGAAGATTATCGGTATGTTCAATCTTTTTACCGATCTGATCGCTTTTCATTTGCAAAGTATGGATTTACTTTCTCAGAGTAATTTTGCCGTTCAGGAATTAAGTCGCCAGCTTACGGATTCTGCGGATGAAAACCGTCAGTACAAATATATTTCTGACCATAATCTTCAAGAACCACTACGTAAAATTCGGCTGTTTGGTGATATGCTTATCGCGGCAACGGAAGCTGAAAATTTGCAAAAAGCAAAAGAACTTGCCATCAAGGTATCTTCCAGTGCGCAGCGGTTTTCGATGATGATTAAAGATCTTTCTGAATTTTCGGAATTGAATTATCGTGAAGCGACTTTCGAAGTAATTAACCTCAATAAAATAGTTACAGACGTCAGTGTGCAGCTGAATAAGGAACTCCGGGCCAGAAACGCTGTGTTGAATATCGGGCCGCTTCCTTCGATACTTGCTATGCCTTTACAGATCGAGCAGCTTTTTTATCATTTGATCAGTAATGCATTAAAGTTTTCCAGAAGAGATCAAATTCCAGTCATTGAGATTTTTGCCAAGGAAGTAGAAGGACATTTGATAGAGCATCCTATATCGAGAGGTAACGAAGTGAAGTATGTTGAAATCAGGATGGAAGATAACGGGATAGGAATTGAAAAATCTCAGTTAGAAAAGATTTTTGACATTTTTTCGCATTTGCCACATGACCAGATTCCTGAGGGAAAAGGAATTGGACTGTCTTATTGCAGAAGAATTATCCGTAACCATGGTGGTATTATCAAGGCTCAGTCCGAATTGAATAAAGGAACATCGTTTTCAATTATTTTACCGATCCATAGAAAGCCTGCTACCGAGCTGGTATCTAAGAAATCTACATTTTAAAAATATATAGCTTTTGGAGTCTTTGTTTAAGTCCCGAAAGCTTTGCTTGTCCAAACTTCCATTCCCTGATTCCTGCGGGTTTATAAAACGAGTATTTATAATCGTCAGTTAGCTTATATAAATGCGATTATTTCAACCATACTTAATGCTCGTTCTATGTACGCATTTCGTTTTTTCATCTCCATTATTTTTACAATTGCAATCTCTGCCAGCTTTTGCAGCGCCTTTCAGCAAAACAAATCCAGGACGGTTCAGGACACGACCAAATTTGATCGAGATTATGCATTAGAAGCAACCATGCTGGGTTTTTTCGCGCCCGATGGTGCCAGAAATCCCACTTTGAAGGCAAATAAAGGAGATCGTGTCCGAATCAAGATCACAAATGGTGAACTGATGACGCACGATATTTCGCTGGAAAAACTGGGATTAAAAAGCAAGGTGATTATCGAGAAAGGAGCCACAACAAGCATTGTTTTCAAGGCGTCTCAGAGTGATGTCTATTATTGTTCCGTTCCCGGCCACAGGGCTGCCGGAATGGTGGGGAATTTTGAAGTAGTTGAAGGAATAATATCTGATAAAACGGTGGCGGGGCAAATGCCCATGAAAGACGGAAAGCCGTTAAATTTGAATTTTGAAACTGGTACGCTGCAAGATTGGATAGCTACGGGTGACGCTTTTACAAATGCATTAGTTAACGAAGATCCTTCACCGATTCATGAAAAGGACATGAAGATCGGGTTTGAAGGAGAATATTTTTTAAGCAGCGGCGGAACATTAAACTATAGACAGACAGGAACATTGACTTCTGTTCCTTTCAAAGTAACACAACCCTTTGCTGCGTTTCGTGTTTCAGGAGGTGCTTTGCAAGACACACGCGTTGAGCTTTTGCTGGCCGGAACTGACAGTGTAATTTATCATATTACCGGACAGGGGAGAGCCACATTGCAACCAGCTGTTGTCGATTTGAAGGCCTATTTAAGTAAGGAAATTTTCATTCGAATTATTGATAATGAAACCGGAATTTCCCAGATTCCCTATATACCAAACGACAAATGGGCGCATATCAATTTCGATGAGTTTTTATTTTATCCAACCCGTCCCGATTTCCCGAACGAGCTTAAACAGAAGGATATTATCATTCTGCCTCCGTTAGATCCCGTTTTAAATGCCGGACTGTCTGGTCTGGAGGCAGCCAAAGCAATGAGCTTGCCAAAAGGTTTCAATATTACACTAGCCGCATCTGAACCGGACATTATTTGTCCGATCAGTTTTACGATTGATCCAAAAGGGAGACTTTGGGTAGTAGAGGGGCATACCTATCCGGTTCCTGCGCCCGAAGGGCAAGGGAAAGACCGTATCCTGATTTTTGAGGACACCGATGGTGACGGTACTTTGGATAAGAGAAAAGTTTTTATGGAGGGACTAAATCTGGTCAGTGGCATTGAGGTAGGAATGGGCGGCGTGTGGCTTGGTGCTGCGCCATATCTTTTATTTATTCCAATCGACGTCAAAAATGATAAACCGGCTGGCCCGCCGCAGAAATTACTGGATGGCTGGGGAACTGATGATACCCATGAAGTACTAAACAATCTACGTTGGGGGCCTGATGGATGGCTTTACGGAACGCATGGAGTTTTCACGCATTCGAATGTTGGAAAACCTGGTGCAACAGATGCGGAACGGACTAAAATCAATGCTGGAGTTTGGCGTTATCATCCTACCAGTCGTCAGTTTGAAGTTTTTGCTGAGGGGTCAAGTAACCCCTGGGGAATTGATTTTAACGATTACGGGCATCCGTTTATCACGGTTTGTGTGATCCCGCATATGTATCATGTCATTCAGGGCGCGCGATATCAGCGACAAGCAGGCAATCATTTCAATCCGTATACCTACGATGATATCAAAACAATTGCCGATCATGTCCATTGGGTTGGTGAGCGTGGTCCGCATGCTGGAAATTTCCGCTCAGCCTCTGCGGGTGGTGGACATGCGCATGCAGGAGCCATGATTTATCTCGGTGGTGATACCTGGCCGAAAGAGTACCGAAATGATATTTTTATGAATAATATTAACGGCGCCAAGATGAATATCGACCACCTGACACGCTCAGGATCAGGTTATGAAGCAACTCATAAAAATGACTTCCTTTCCATGAATGATTCATGGTCGCAGTGGCTGAATTTTAAATACGATCCAAGCGGTTCAGTTTATGCGATTGACTGGTATGACAAAAATCAATGCCATAGCCCGAATCCGGATGTGCATAATAAAACGATGGGTAGAATATTTAAAATTACCCATGACAATGACAAATTTGTAAAGGTTGATCTTACAAAAGCCTCAGACAAAGAACTTGTTAACTATCAGCTTAATACAAATGAGTGGTATGTAAGGCAGGCAAGAACTATTTTGCAAGAGCGTGGCGCGAATAAGAAAGTCCATAAAGCGCTGAAAGAAATTTTATCAAAAAATCAGGATCCGACAAGAAAACTCAGGGCGCTCTGGGCATTGCATGTGACCCAGGGATTGACAGAGAAATACTTGACAGAGCTGCTTGCTAGTGAAAATGAATATGTAAGGAGCTGGGCGATTCAACTTTTAGTAGAAAATAAAAAGGCCTCTCCGGAAACTTTAAGGCAACTCGCGACCCTTGCGCAAAAAGATAATTCAGCATTAGTCAGATTGTATCTGGCATCGGCAATGCAGCGGCTGGATCCTTCTCAGCGATGGGAAGTTGTGGATGCATTGGCTCAAAAATCAGAAGACAAGGATGATCATAATCTGCCGCTGATGGTTTGGTTTGCAGCAGAACCGTTGGCAGCTCTGGATATGAAACGTGCTTTGCAAATGGCTGAAAAAGCGAAATTGCCGAAAATCCTGCATTATACCATCCAACGTGTAGGAGCAATCGGAACGGAAGAATCAAAGAAATTACTGAAGGAATTTAACGACCGCTTAGGCAAAACACATTCTCACGAGCACCATGAAACACAAATGTTAATTGGTAAGGTTTTGGAAAAGTAGCAATGGAATAGGATGGGAACTAACTAAAAAAAGATAAATGACCGTCAGGGTCAGTACTATTTAAAATGCGTCTCGGAAATATCGGTCGTCTGATCTTTCGAATCGACCGATATGTCGAACATTCACAAGTGAGTATTCAACTGGCCAATTGTATTCTAATGAAATTTTATATTTTCCTGATTCTGAGTATTTCAAGTCTTATTTCTTGTAAGCCGTCCCCCAAAAAGGAACTTTCAAGAGAGGAGAAAAGAGATGAAATTTTAAAGAATATCATTGAGCCGAAAATTTCGGATAACAAACTACTGCTGACTGACTTTGGAGCAGCCGGAGACTCAGTTACTGATGCCAAACCTGCATTTGACAAAGCTCTTGTTGTTTGTAAAGAACAAAATGGCGGTAGAATTGTCGTTCCGGCAGGAGTCTATATTGTAAATGGACCAATACATCTGGTAAGTAATACAAGTCTGGAAATTCAGAAAGGAGCGAAACTGATTTTTGGTACTAATGCAGAGGATTATTTACCAGCTGTACCTACAAGTTGGGAAGGTACTTTCATCAATAATTATAGTCCGCTTATCTATGCATATCAGGCAGAAAATGTGGTCATAACCGGCGAAGGTGTCATCGACGGGAACGGAAAAGAAGGTTTTTCCAAATGGTATGACAAGCAGAAACCGGCTCAGGAATTAAGTAGAAAGATGAATCATGAGAATGTTCCGGTGAAAGATCGAGTTTTCGGTGCAGGATCTTTCCTTCGCCCTCAACTAATTCAGTTTTTCGAATGTAAAAGCATTCTGATTGAAGGTGTAACGGTTGCGAATTCTCCTTTCTGGTGCGTTCACTTTTTAAAGTCAGAAAATATTATTGCCAGAAAAGTGAAGTTTGATGCGTTCAATAAGAATAATGACGGCTTTGATCCTGAGTATTCAAAAAATATATTGATCGAAGATATCGACTTTAATAACGCCGACGACAATGTGGCTGTAAAAGCAGGACGTGATCACGAAGGACGAAAAACTGCCATGAGTTCCGAAAATATTATTATCCGTAGGTGCCGGTTTCGGGGTTTGCACGGCGTTGTCATTGGCAGCGAAATGTCAGCAGGCGTACAAAATGTTTTTGTTGAAAATTGTACTTATGCAGGTTATTGCAAACGGGGTATCTACTTGAAATCGAATCCCGATCGGGGAGGTTTTATCCGGAATATTTATGTCAATGACGTTGAATTCGGGAATGTTGAAGATGGCGTCTTTATTACCTCATTTTACCATGGAGAAGGAAAGGGTTTTGAAACGGATATTCGTAATGTATTTATTGAAAATTTAAGCTTCAAGGCAGCCAGCCATGCAGGGCTTGTTATTCAGGGTTATCCTACCAAAAAAGTCGCAAATATACATTTCTCCAATGTTCGTATTGATTCCTGCGCGACAGCAGTAAGTTTCACAAATGCAGAACAGATTGTATTTAACAACGTAGTGATCGGGCAGCAAGTGAATGAACCAACGGCTGTGAAATGATTTTTGAAACCTGATACCTCTACTTTGGTAAGAATTTCATCCGATATTTTGGTTGATAGCTGCCTGATTTATACGTAGTGTTCGTTGGGTATAGTCTCCAGGCTATGCCCAACGAATATTTCATGACGGTAGGTTTTGAGAGAGAGGACGCAAAAGGAGGCAATTATAATGTGAATTGAATATTCAGGCGGAAAAGCCTCTGCTTGAAGATCATTTACTCAATAACGATTATGGTTCTGGTCTCAACGCAGCGGTTTATGGTTTGAATGGCGACAAGAAGCCGGAAATCGTTGTGGCTAATAAAAATGGTGTGTTTCATTTTGGGAATATCTTAAAATGGGTCAGCGGATTATAAACCATCTTTCCCTAGCTGCTCTGCTTTTGCGATCCATCGTTCCCGGTTTTCCTGATTCGCAGTTTTTATAATACCAAACCTGGTAACTTTTACAGGACTTACCCCACAAAATTGCAGCGTGGATTTTTTTAGTTGATTAATACTGGGCTGCCCGAAGACCAGATAATAATACCAGCCCGGTTGATCCATTGTGGTTATAATATGTCCGGTTTTTCCTTTTAAAAGTTTGTCCCACCAAACCGAATTTTCCCGATAACGGAATGCCATACCCGGCAAAAAAAGACGGTCGATAAATCCTTTCATTAGAGCCGGAAGTCCGCCCCACCACACCGGATGAACCCAGACAAGATGATCTGCCCATTTGATTTTTTCCCAGGCATCAAGCAGATCCGGTTCAAGTTCTGTGCGTTTCTGGTAGCCGAAACGAAGGTTGGGATTAAAATCCAGCTCTGAAATAATGATATACTCTATTTCGATATCTGATATTTTTGCTCCCTTTATATAAGATTCTGCAAGCGCATGGTTCAGACTTTCAGGATTTGGATGTCCGTTGATAACAAGAATTTTCTTCATTTGAGCCTATTGATTTTTGTTTTACAGCGCAAAATTAGGCACCAACTTTTGCTAAAAACATGACATTTGTCCTAAAATGCTTTTTGGCTGATTTCCCTGCGCAACCGACTCAGATGTCTCGGCGTAATGTTCAGATAGGAAGCCAGATACTGGATCGGGACATTCTGGATAAATTCGGCTTGTTTAGTCAAAAGTTCCTCATAGCGCTTTTTTGCACTGTATTTCTGGTATCCGAAAATCCTGTTTTCCAGCGCTATATATTGGAGTTCACTTAGATGTTTTCCCAATTTCAGCCAGGCGCTCCCTTTTTGATAAAGTTTTTCCAGGTTCTCCTTTTTTATAATTACAAGTTCTGCATCTGTCAAAGCCTGAATAGTTTCTTCGGTAGGATTTCCAGTGATGAAAGATGAAAAAGCAGTCATCACATTACCCGGAAAAGTAAGACAATATGTAATTTCCTCTGACTTGTCAGAATAGTAAAAAGAGCGCAGAATTCCCGTTTTTATAAATACGACTTCGTCACAGATTTTTCCTTCCTGAATCAGAAAATCTCCTTTTTTTAGCCTTTTGTTTATGATGAAAGGGTCAAGCTGGTCGAGTTCGGTGGCTGAAAGGATAGTAAATTGTTGGAAAAATGATTTCATGATTTTGTTTTGCATTGAGAACAGGAAGCAAAGATAAGAGCACGGCAAACGTTATTTTAAATAATTTTTGTGCGGTCTGTATAGTGCGATCTTTGTAGTGAAGCTATAATTTTATATCACTAAAAATAAAAAATTAAATTATGAAAATAATTGGCCGCCCTAATCCGGAAGACGCTCCGAAATGGTATCCTTATTTCTTTGATCTGGCAACGGGCGATAATTTAATAGAAGCACTGGAATACAATAAAAATCAGATGTTTGATTTGGTTCGCTCTATACCTGCACCATGGGAAGACTATGCCTATGCCGAGAATAAATGGACAGTCAAACAAGTTTTCATCCACCTTGCCGATGACGAGCGGTACTATGCGTATAAGGCGTTCTGTTATTCCCGCCGGGTTGACGTCGTTCTCGAAATTCCTCAGGGCCAGGAATACAATAAAGATTTTAACGCACATAACAGAACTTTGGAAGATATAGCCGAAGAACTTTTGGCAGTAAGAAATGCAACAATCACACTTTTTAAAAATATGACCGACGAAATGCTTGATTTCAAAGGTTTTACAAGTGTGGAGCCTTACTCGGCGCGAAGTTTAGGCTGGATGGCTGTAGGGCATAGTATTCACCATTATAACGTGTTGAAGGAGCGGTATTTAAAAAGACTATAACTCTATAAAGTTCCCACTATCCAATCACCCCGGCCTGTACAGTTTTTACATACCTAATTGGTTGATTGTCCTGCGTATCATTTTCCTTTCTGTGAGGAATTATCACTTCCCAGTGACGATAAAATCTTGATAATTGTAGGTAATAATGTTGCGAGAGCTCCCAGAGAAGTCACAAGTTTTGCGCTGGCTTCATGCTGAGAAGACAACAAAAAACCGATAATGGCAATCGAAATAAGGGTAAGCGGAAGTTTAATTTTATTCCAGTTACGGTTATCGTTAATTTTTTCAATGAGTTTCTCCATCTCGTAACTCCCCAGACCTGTGAGAATATAATTTCTAAAACCGCGGCTGAATATTTTTAACATGCCATTGTTTTCAATAACAACTCCTTTGTCCAAAAGGATGTAAAGCGTGTTTTTATCATAAGAGTTTACAAGCCCGTCTTCCGCCAGATCGTAAAGCATAAACTTTTCTGCCTTTGAAAAGGACTGCCATAAGGCTCCATAAAAGTGGTACGATGTCAGCTGCAATTTGTAAGAAAGACTTTGCTCATCAGCCAATATCCCGTTTTTGGAGTGTTCCTTGAAAACTCGAATGGCTGGCTCTGCGAGTTTGTTTATATAGTTGCTGTACTGCGTTTCCCGATATATGTCGGATTTTAAATCTGCTTTGGATATTTTAAACTTAGGAAGTCTCTGACTGACGACACGGAAGTTGGCTAGTAAAACCTGCCATCTTTCGCTACTGTAATGATCCGTTATCTTGTCCTCAGATTCGTCAAGCGCATCAATCAGGGTACTAGGGTGGATGGTAGATAGAATCAATATTTTTAAGTCTTTGCTTTTGGCTGTACGGTAGGTTTCTTCCAGTTTTTTCAGCTTTTCAAGATTCGAAGAAGAATCCCGGAAGTTGTATTCAAAGTGTTGTATCACGATCAGCGATTCAGTGTTTGTTTCCGGTTTGAATTTGGCCCTGAAATCGTCCATGGTCTTGTCCAGCAGGCTGATTTTTTCGTTTGGTGCAGATAGGTCAATCTCTTTAAAGAATCTTTTCAAATAGGTGTCGTCGTCAAGTGATTGGCCGGCTGCAATGATGTTTTTAGGGTCGGATTTTATTATTTTTTTTATAAATTCGCTTTGGTCTGCGCCCGGTGTTTTTATTAGAAAAACGAATCGGTTGAGCTCATTATTTCTCAGAATTTCCTCATCTAAGTGTTTCCAGATACCGGTTTTTGGCAAATTAAGCGAGTATATTTTGTTGATCAGTCCGTAGAGCAAAACGAAAATGATCACGAGCATTCCGGTAAAAGTCAGCCAGAAGAAAAAGCCCTGCGCGGCATAGGGCGACGGTAAGGAGAAGTTGAGTTTAGCGGAGGTCAGACATAGATAATAATCTCCTATGATCCGAAAATTTGTCTTGGTCAGGTTGTCATTTGTTGTTACCTGCTTTAACAGATTATTGAAGAAATAAGAAAAGTCAAAACCTTTTGATTTGTTAAAATCTTTCACACTTTCCACGTTTCCACCTGTGTAGATACGCAGACTATTGAGAAAGTCTATCGTGATTGAATCTTCTGTGGTTTCCTCGCTAACCGGATTTTCGGTTATTTCAAAATTGTTGATCCATAATGCATCTTTGTAAATATTCTGTTCCAGAAAAACGGGTGATAAATCCATTATTTCTTTCCTTTTTATCAAATTATTCTGAAAATTTTTAGCGAACTCATGCTGTTTAAAACGGGCTGTAAGATGCTGGTCAAAGTTGAAAGCGGAAGAGAAAAAAAAGATGATCGGAAGGCCATTGGTCAATAGCATACCTGAAAGTATCAGGCAGGTAAATGTTTGCCGGTAATTTATTTTTGCGGCAATTTCGTCAATAATTGTTTTATGTGTGAACCGTTTACGTTTATAAATGCACGTGAAAAAGATTGGCAAAACACTTAATGTAAAAAAAGCCCAAAATATCAAAAGAGATTCATTGAAAATAAAAAAGGAAAGTAGAGACAAAGCGGTAGGGAAAAATGCGGCGCAGAATAATGCCCTGGATTTATATTTCCGGAGCATATTATTTTCTTCATACCGATATTTATTTACAAACAGTAAATTTAGAAAAACTGGTAATAATGATATCGAAAAAAAGAGACAGTAAAACCTGCAAATCACTGTTTCGAAGTCAAAACAGCTTAACAAAATAGCAATATAAAAGTGAAAGACTGTGGCCTTAATATACTCTTGATGGGAGGAAATTTTTGGCCCTATCCAGCTGGTTTCGTAAGATTGATTGGAATACAGGGAGCGTTTGGAAGAGGCGAAAAAGACAGCCAGTATCTGAATTGTAAAAAAAATGAACAACAGGAACTGCATGGAGAACGTGAAGCTATAAACGTCGATATTCCGAAAGTCAACGTAAGCTCTGTCGTCCATAATGACCAGATGATACGGCAGCATTGAAATCGGTTGAACCAGTACATCATAATTACGTCCAAAGTAACTGGATTTAAAAGTCGCAGAGGAGCGCGTTTTAATAGCACCGGCGATTTTCTCACGTTCTGAAAATTCCAGCAATAAATTTTCATTCAGGTTTTTCGCTTTGTTGGAATGGTAAATAACTTCGCCGTTATCCCTGGTCATGGCAAAGGTATAGCCTGTCGGTACTTTTATACTGTCAAGGCTTTTCAAGTTAATCGTTGCCGCAACCACTTTCATGTTCGGCACTTTGGACGGTAGGGCTAAAACGGTATAAAAGACTCCGTCGATCCACGAATAGACCTGATCCACGTAAAATTTTGAACCGAAAGTTGGGTTGCTTTCTGTAATTTTTTGGAAATATGTTCTTTTTGAAAAATTTCCAGGAAAGAAAACCCTGTTTGTGTCAGCCTTCCACGCAAAGGCTTCCCCCCCGCTGGCAGTCATCCAGAAAATCCTGTCAAGTCTGATGTCGCGTGTCAGGGAATCGAGCGGAGTCAAACCTACATTTTTCCCGCTGCTATCCCGAATCGTGCCTTTTCCAACGCCAAAAAGGGTTTGTTGAGACATAGGATTATTTTTCATCAGGGTATCTAAATGCGATAGTTTTGTAGAATCTTCCTTGATTTCTTTTAGGAAGAAAGATTCAATGGTATGCGCTAACACTTCCTTTGAATCATTTTTATTGTCAATATATAATTCGTTATATTTTAAAAAGATAAAAAATAACAGAGAAATCATAACCATCGATACCACTGCCGATGACAGGGCATCTGTTATCGTTAATCTGTCTTCTTTTCCTAAACTATAAAGTTTGATAATTGGAAAAGTGATTACAATACAGCTGAAAATCGTGATCAGCAACAGGATGATGCTTGGTGAAAGTTTGCTCTTTTCGTGCTCATACCGTTCCAGTGTGATAAGTCCTATTACGGTAAATTTGGTGTTGCGATCGCACACAACAGGCTGATTGAAAAGTTTATATGGAATGCCGCCGAATTCTTTATCCTTAATTGTTGTACCTGAAAGTGTTTTCAAATATTTGGAAAGCGAATCGGCAGAATAGTCGAACCCGGACGAAAACGTCTGGTAGATGACCGCATCTTTATTGACGACAATATAATGGTCAAATACATAGTTTGGGAGAAGCGGTTTAATAAAATCTTCGAAATTATAACGAAAGGAGATTTTTAGCTTACTGAAGGTGTCAACTCTGGTAATTAACAGTTCATTTTTTGGCGTTATCATGTATTTTCGGACCGTGTCCCTATCGGCAACCGGGGAAATGGGCATCAGTGGAAAATTTTCCAGAAGTTGAATGCGCCTGTTTATTACTTTATAATCCTTATTGTTTTTTGAGGGCAAATATGTTTCAAGCAAAGTATAGCCGTTCGTAAGTTTATCTTGTATATTTCTGTTAACATTTTGCAAAGTCCGGAATTTCCAGCGATTCACATCATTCTGGCTGGCTGGCAGATAACTAAAATAGTACATCGCACCCAGCGAAAGCAAAATGGCCAGTGTTACCATGAATGGAATTTGTTCTCGGCTGGGTAAAAATGATTTCATAATTAAAATCCTTTTAGCAATGGTTTGTTTCTCAGAAAAATCTTGGTAAAGCTCCGGGATATTCTCATTGTTGTCGGGCAAAGCGATATACGCTCATATCGGGAAGGGATTTGAGTGCTTATCTTATCAATTGTGCAATCAGTCTTTTGATTTACAGTGTTTTAAAGTTAATAAAATTCAATATTAAGTTGATAGGACGTTACCCTGTTTTGATTTAACGGTTGTATATTTTTACTTAATTTTTAGGTGTTTTGTTTAAGTAATATTCACATAACTTTCTGCGGAACCTTCCGGGAAA
Source organism: Dyadobacter koreensis (assembly GCF_900108855.1). GTDB lineage: Bacteria > Bacteroidota > Bacteroidia > Cytophagales > Spirosomataceae > Dyadobacter > Dyadobacter koreensis. The sequence goes on along the minus strand of NZ_FNXY01000001.1, from coordinate 926,421 downwards.
TCAGCCATCGCCATGAAAGAAAACGAAACACCTAAAAATAAGAATTCAGCGAAGGGATTGCTGCTCTTTATTCTTGCGTTGGCTTTTATTAGCTGGGGGGTGTATCAATGCAAATATTATTACAGCAAATGGTCGGATTATGGTGACCGGCCATGGGCTTACAATCGTGACGAAAATGCAAAATTGCTGATTGGACGATGGGAAGGGAGCTTCAAAGATCCTGATAATGTTTCAAAAAATATAAAACTGGAAATTTTTGAGCCCACAACCGAGAAAGAACGGGAAGCAAAAGCAAGCAGGAAATCCAGGCGGAGGAGCGGGATTCCTACAAAAAATAAGACTGGATTTGACGGTATCGCAAACGTTACGAGCCGGCTAGGAACAGAGGAATATGAAATTTACGGATCTGTCGAAAAAGATGATTTCCATAAATTAAAGTTCAGTTTTCGCCCCATAGATGAAGCAAAAAGGGTATTGCCAAACTTTACAATGTCGGAAGGCCGGACTGGAAGGTGGCAGGATGATCAGCTGACTATTACTTTTGCATTTTCATTTCAAAAGGCGGATGGTTCCAGCTTTTACAGCAGTGCGGATCCGAGACACGAAAAGACGGCAACTGTTACATTATCAAGAAGCAGGTAAGACATTATTTCATGTCCCTAAAACTTTACGTCATTTCTCAGATGGATGCCCAGCCAGTACTACCCTTGCAACGGATGTTAGCTACCATCGCGCGCGCTCCTGACAAAGTAGGTTTTCCATCCTTACCGGCGAAAGCGTCCATGATCGCTTGCATGGTATTAAGTAAAGATTTGCTTTCATCTGCTTTTCCTGTGAATAAGTAAATTATCTTAATCACGATAAGCATTGGTGAACTATAAAGAGTCTGTTTTGGTGTTTTGAATCTGACCATTGAAACACACTTTGTGACAACAAAAAAAGGGCTTTACAGATTCCAGATATGCTGTCGAAGCGGAAACATGGATGTTATTTAAAATTATTAAAACATTTGACAGGGGCACCAGCGTTTTAATTCGTCCATTATAAACGATCTTGGTCCTGAAATTTCTATAATCACTTATCCTTTTAATATGAAAATTAAACACCTGACTTTTCTTGCTCTCGCCCTCACTTTGGGTAACGATAATCTTTACGCGCAAAAAGGGAAACCGCTTTTTACAGAGCAGCCGGGTATGGTTTCTTATACCTTCAGGAAAAGTCTCAGCAAAGATGCTGCTGCCACTTTGGATACGCTGAAAGGCTTAGGGATCAAGGATATGGAGTTTTCAAGTTTGTTTGGGAAAACCGCTCCGGAACTTCGTAAATTGCTGGACGAACGCGGAATAAAATGTTCATCCTTCGGTGTAGGTTATGCCGATGCATTGAACAAAACTCAGGAAGTTGGCCAAAATGCCAAGGCGCTTGGAGCTAGTTTTGTTCGGGTAGCATGGATTCCTCACGAAGGGCCTTTCACATTAGAAATGGCGGAAAAAACGGTAGCTGATTTCAATAAAATCGGTAAGCAGTTAAAGGATGAATTTGGACTGACTTTCTGTTATCATAACCACGGATACGAATTCGAGAAGCATGGTGATGGAACTTTGATGGACTATATTATTCAGAAAACCGATCCGAACTATGTAAGTTTTGAACTGGATATGTTATGGGCATTCTTTCCCGGACAAGATCCTGCAGCTTTGATCAGGAAATACCCGACACGCTTTAAGCTGGTTCATATGAAAGATTTGCGGAAAGGTGTAAAAGGTAATCTTTCAGGAGGAACTCCGGTTGAAAATGACGTGGCTTTGGGAACCGGACAACTGGATATTCCGACGATTTTAAGAGCGGCAAAAAAGTCCTCGATCCAGCATTTTTATATTGAGGATGAAAGTCCAAGTTATGCCACACAGGTTCCGCAGACAATTGCGTATCTGAAAAGTCTGACTTATTAATAGCTAAAAACGTAGCGCTGATGAAACGGTCGCTGATCTGCGCAGTATTCGAAAGGATGCTGCGCATTTTTTTCTTTCCGTTTTAATAGAAATTGACAGACAAACGGTAACCATCCCGATAAGCTATTCAACGACAAGAAATGCCTGTTCACCGAAAACAGGGAATTGACTGGTAAAGGAAAGACTAATTTTAGTTTATCAAAAAAAAGTATCTACCTATACCAGTAAACAAATTTCTTATGAAAACGAATATCGGAATTAAAGAGGAAAACAGACATGCTGTTGCCGCACAATTGGTAAAACTTCTGGCGGATGAATATGTTTTGTATACAAAAACGAGAAAAGCACATTGGAACGTTGAAGGACCGGATTTTCATTCCATGCATCTGTTTTTCGAAGCTCAGTATCGGCAGCTGGATGAATTGACGGATGGTGTCGCCGAGCGTATACGGAAGATCGGACATTATGCACCAGCCACATTAACCCAGCTTCTTCAACTGACGCATTTAACTGAGGCGACTGCCAGGGACAATGACAGTTTTGGATTTTTAAGGGAATTGCTGGAAGACCATGAAAGTATTATCGAATTTTTAAGAGGGAAAATAAATCCGTTTGCCAACGAATTTGGTGATCTTGGAACGAGTGATTATATAACAGGTTTGATGGAAACGCATGAGGAAATGGCCTGGATGATTCGTGCGCATTTCAAAAAGTAAGGCAATGAGCAGGAGATCATTTGAGGTGCCGACAGCAGAACAAGTTGGTTCTGATTCGAGAGTCATTTTGGAGCGGTTAAAAAAACACCTGGGTGAAGTGCCAAACCTATATGCTACGATCGGATATTCTTCCCATGCGTTAAAAGGTTTTCTTGAATTTGAAGACGAGTTGAACCATGGTATTTTTTCGGGAAAAGAGCGCGAGGCAATCGCCCTGATCGTATCAGAAGTTAACGGCTGCGCCTACTGCCTGGCAGGCCATACAGAGGCGGCAATAAAAAGAGGTTTTTCGAAAGCAGAAACGATCGCAATAAGAAAAGGCGAGGTAGAAAACAGGAAATTATATGCCACTTTACAGCTGGCGAAATCCATTGCGGAAAATAAAGGCGTGCCTGATGAATCTCTTTTAATACGGTTTTTTATGGCTGGCTACAAGGAGGAGGCAGTCATTGAACTGATCGGACTGGTCGCGGCGAGGGTTTTCACTAATTATATTTACGCAACAACCAATATTCCAATTGATTTTCCGGAAGCCGAGCCGCTTGACGCGATTTTCTGAACCAAAAATGTTATTCAGAAGTTTGCTGTTTTTCGTATGCCAAAAAATACAGATAAAAGCTATGTATTAGGCGTCTCAAATATATATTTCCTTAATTTTGAAATGCAGTGCAGCCTGGATATTCTTATTCGGGCTGCATTTATATAATTTTAAAATCTGAATCAACTTATATCTCACGCTCTGCAAATTATGAACAGTTTAATCATTGACGATAATCCGATCGCACGGGCAACATTGAGACAACTGGCGAGCCAGGTCTCTGATCTGGAAGTGGTTTGTGAATGCTGTAATGCGATTGAGGCGTATGATTTTTTACAAACAAAGAATGTTGATCTTTTGTTTTTGGATATTGAAATGCCCGAAATGAGCGGCCTGGAGCTAACCCGGAATTTAAAAAATAAGGACATCGTTATCATTTTTACTACTTCGAAAAAGGAGTATGCAGTAGAAGCTTTCGAACTGAATGTGGCAGATTACTTGATCAAACCCTTTGCACCGGCTCGTTTTTTACAGGCAGTCAGCAAAGTCAGGGAGATTTTAGCGGCCAGGAAAGAAGACATTCAACAGGTGAATGACGAATTTATCTTTGTCAGGGATTCGAACATAACACGTAGGTTGAAATTCGATGATATACTCTATGCCGAAGCCATGGGGGATTATATCAAATTCCATACACAGCAAACCATGTATGCAATTCACGGAACGTTGAAATCTGCCGAAGAGCGGTTGCCATTCGCCAGATTTATTCGGGTTCACAGGTCTTATATCGTGGCGGTGAATAAAATAGACACTCTTCAGGAAGGTGGTCTGGTTATTAGCGGGAAATTCGTGCCCGTTGCAGACGCATACCGTAAGGCTCTGAATAAAAGGATGAATATCTTTTAGTTCAACGAAATTTTTTGCCTTTCCGCCGTCTGATTTTGTCTTGTCGACGACTTCCACGTGCTATCCCGCGATCAATCTGTCATCTTTATAACTGAATTCTATGTTTCCACTTTCTTCGGTAATGGCCAACAAACGTTTTAGTTATCTTATTTTCGCCGCGTTTATCATCGGGACTATATTTCTGATTGTTGTACAATATAACTCTGCCCGCAATATCGATTCGCTGCTGCGGGGAAATGATCAGTTGCTTCGGGAGTTAATGATCAGCAACCATCTCCGGACGATCGACCGGGACCTGCTGGGTGTTGAAAGCCGGATCAGGGCTGGCATTGCTACTGACGATACTTCGCATCTGGAGGGTGTAGATGCGAAAATAGTAGAAGTGAAATCCTATTTGGACACGATAAAAGCTTCCACCGAGGACGAAAAAACACGACAATTACTTGACAGGCTAAATGTTCTGGCGACCGAAAAAATCGAGATAAAACATAAGCTGATGAACCGGTTTTTAAACACCGGAGAAATGAAGGATACCAGCCTGATTGCAAACCCGAGGGCGCGTAGAATTTCGAATGAAATTACTTCTGCTACCTATAAAATTTACGACAGCCGGCAGAAAATGATGTCGGATCTGAGCAACACCATTGGTGAAAGCGGTAGAAAAGCAAGGCTGTATGGAAATCTTCTTGTTGCTCTTTTATTGGTAAGCAGCGGCGGCTTGTGCTGGTTTATTGTAAAACAATTCCATCAGCAAAATCAGCTGATATTAAAACTGGACGATTCTGAGAAAACCGCCCGGGAGGCATTGCAGGTCAAGGAAAATTTTCTCGCCAATATGAGCCATGAGATACGAACTCCATTAAATTCGATCCTGGGTTTTACAAATCTGTTGAAAAGAAAAAAACTGGAACAGGATTCTTCGGAATTTGTTGGCTCGATTCAATCTGCTGGCGAAAATTTATTATCCATCATCAACGACATTCTGGATCTATCCAAAATTGAAGCTGGTATGATGAGGATCGTCGTCAATCCGTTTAGTGTTCGAGGTTTGATCCATTCATTGGAAACCCTGTTTAGTGAAAAAGTTAAGGAAAAAGGATTGACGCTTAAAAGTAGAATTGATCCTGAGATTCCCGACACTTTAATTGGAGATGCGACCCGGCTGACGCAGATTCTTGTCAATCTGATTGGTAATGCTTTAAAATTCAGTGAGGAAGGAGAAATCCTTGTTTCGATTTGTTCAAAAAAAATATCGGGTGATGTCATTCACCTCGGATTTTCCGTTGCGGATCGGGGAATTGGTATCAATAAAGAAAAGATCGCAGCCATTTTCGAACGCTTTAATCAGGCAGAAGATTCTATTACAAGAAATTATGGAGGAACCGGCTTAGGTTTGTCCATTGTAAAAAATCTGGTCACGTTACAGAACGGCGAGATAGAAGTTAAAAGTGAACCCGGAAAAGGTACCTCATTTAATTTTTATATACCATATCTGATTGCTGAGGAACAAATTACAGATCTGTCAATTTTCGATGCTGAGACCACAAAAGCAGCAATTCACGCTCCGATGAATATTCTCGTTGTCGACGATAATCTGATGAATCAGAGCCTGATGAAACATTTGCTGTCTCAATGGAATGCTTCTTTTGAAGTTGTATCAGGAGGTGCGGAAGCGATTAGCACTTTAAAGGAAAAGAAGTTTGACCTGGTTCTCATGGATATACAAATGCCCGGTATGGATGGTTATACCACCACACGGAACATTCGTGAGGATCTGGGATTGCAGCTGCCGATAATTGCCATGACTGCACACGCAATGGCAGGTGAACGTGAAAAATCTTTAAGCCACGGGATGAATGAATACATTTCAAAACCGATCAACGAACATGATCTATTCACTTTAATCAGTAAGTTTGTCAAAAGAGATCAGGCGGTTCAGACGGCTCATGAAACGTCTCCGAAGTTGGTAAATTACCAATATATCAATCTGACTTACATGAAGGAGATTAGCAAGGGAAATGTTGGCTATGAAAAAATAGTAACGGAACAGTTCATACAGTGTATGCCGGAAGATGTTTCAGGCTTGCAATCCGCTTTTGAGAAAAAGGATTTTACAAAGCTCAATCAGATTGCGCATAACATGAAAACCAGTGTTGCCATTATGGGTTTATTGCCGAAGCTGGAGACTTTGCTGGATAAGCTTGAATATGCTGCTGCCGAGACTTCGGACGTTCAGAAAACGATCACGGAAGTAACCATAATTTGTATCAAAGGGGTGCGTGAAGCCGAACATTTTCAGGAGATATTATCTGCCTGACTTTAAGTAAAAGTGGGTTGATAGTTTACCATTGGTCTTGCGCGGATTTTGCCACATGTTTGGACGAAAAAGGAGAGCCGCCAAACTCTCCTTTTTTCAATTTTTACTCAAATCTATTTCTGCTGCAGCATCTGAGGAATTCCAATTTTTCTCGCTGATGCCGCCGTGCTGTCAATTCCGAGATTTTTCATGATATCTGCCGAAAGATTCGACGTCGAGTCGCGGGCAAATAGCACAACCGGCCACATATCACCACCATCCGGATTCAGGTCCATCCGTAGGATAAATGAATAGCCTTTTTGTCTGCCGGCAAAAACAATTGCTTCATTCACTTTTTGCTTGATCGGAGTGAATTTTTTGGTGTAATATTCACGAAGTTCCTTCATCGCATTTGCCTCAAATTCTTCATAGGATTTTTTCAGATTGTCAAGTTCCAACGCCTTATCTCTCAATATCATCTGTTCTGCCTTTCCTGCAACCAGCTTGTCCAGTGCGGCCGACTTGGCTTCATAGTCGTCAAATTTACCTTTTAAAACTTTTTCGTACTGCTGGCTTTTTAGCGTAATTTCTTGATTCAGTTTTTTAAATTCAGGCATCCTTTCAATGATAAGCTGCTGGTCGACATACCCGATTTTTTCACTGGTATTCTGCCCGAAACTTACGGTTAGACTGAGACAAAAAAGCAAACAAAGTAATGTTAGTGATCTCATAATGATTTGATTGGATTAGGTGAAACATAAAATCCAAACGCGATCACTGGGGTTCTATTGTCTTAAAAAATGTTAAATAACTAATTCCTTAGTAATGGATTTCGGGAGCGGCCTTATTCTTTCGCAAACAACACTTTAATCGAGCGGACTTCCCGAATCCACCGCGCCTGTTTCTTGTCATTGGGGGTAATTATGCGGAACGGCCCTTCGCCGGCAGGTAGTAGCTGACCATCTTTTTGAGTAGCCAGAATGATGACTTGATCAGTAAATTCAGGATCAATTTCAGCAAGCGAATAAATCACTTCGTAGCCATCAGCAGCCTTAATCAAAACGTATTTTGCAAGATTTTCGCCCCGCAGCTTGCTGCCGGTTGTCACACCGGCTTTTTCCAATATTTCGATTAGTGAAACACCGTTGAATTCGTGTTCTTTATTATCGCGATCTTTCACTTTGTGGCCGACTTGTCTGTAAGCTTTCAGGTCTGATATTTTCAGATTTAATGGCGATACGACTTCTCCGGAGACAGATATCGAAGCTGCGTCCTGTGCGAAAGTTCCGACAGAAGCGTTAAGACATGTAAAAAAAATCAGTGTGAGAAATTTAGACTGGGTAGGTGACATGTTATGGTGATTTTGAGGTTAAATGCGGGTTCGAAAATTCAGGATTTTGTAATAAATGTTAAACTGGTGAGCATGGCTAAAAATGATATCATATCGCGTTTTTCACCGATTGTGAGCGAAAGTGTTTTCCGATTTTTTTCATTGGATACATCTTTTAAAAAGACGCTCAGCGTCGGGCTGGCTACGATATGCTCGTTGTAATGATCCAAAACTACGGGAACCTGACGCAGATCAAACCCCCGGACATATACCACAGATTCATTTCTCGGCCCGACATTTGCAATACTCACACCAGGAAGAAGGTTCAATGCATTTGAAAGATCTGTGCGGTTGAATTTTTCGATACGCGAAGAGGTAAGTCTTTGGCTGCCGTCACGACTAATCGCTCCTGGAATTGTCGCTTCACCCAGCTGAAATGTGCGGTCTCTTGTAGCTTTTTCCGTGGCCTGTGCAAAAAGTGAAGAAAATGCTATGGCAAAAGTTACAGTTAGTATAAGTTGTCTCATAATTTCGATATGTACAAACGGATATATCGCAAATATACGAAGACCTCTAATCCAGAAATGAGTTTTTCGGAATAATCTTAAATCAGGGCCAGCAATTCCTTCTCGGCTTCCACAACAGCTGCAAGCTTGGCATCCAGTTTTTTATACGCCTCAATCAATTTTTTTCCTGCTGCTGTGACCAGCGTACCGCCACCGTGCTGTCCGCCTTTTTGTGTAATAATGTAGGGACTTTTTGCATAATTATTCATTTCGTCCACCATCAGCCATGCCTTTTTGTAAGACATATTCATCAGTTTCGCGGCTTTTGAGATCGAGCCCGTACTTTCGATATGTTCCAAAAGTTCCAAACGGCCAGGGCCAAAAAATTTCATATCGTCTATAAAAACCCAGTGGCGAAAGCGTATTGTGATATTTCTTTCCATTTAAGATTTGGTATTTATATGCCGAAAGGCTTCTGTTGAGTGCAAAGTAAGATAAATATCAGCTGGGAGAGCTGTAAAATAAAAATGCTTTTACACAAAAATCCCGTGGCCGCTGTCAGCGGCCATGTTTCAGGGATAACTAAACAAGTTGAGTGTAATATGAAGGGGAGGATAAAATAATTTTGATCGCTCTTATTTGCCTTAAGTACTGAATCACAACACAAAATTAAAACTATATTTAAAATGAACTTAATTTGAAACCATGATATATATCATATTTTGACGACCGGAAATTCTTGGCGTATTTACGTATATAAAATATAGTTATCATGTTTTTTTAAATTCGTACAGATAAAATAAACTCATGCCCACATTTTAAGTAATAGGACATAGTTCAATTATTTACTTTAAGTTTACTTTTATTAACCGTAGCTCCGCACTTTACAATATAGACCTGGTGTTCATTTTATGTTAAAAACCCTTATTGCTGACGATCATGGTGTAATCGCGCTTGGAGCAGGTATGATGATCAGCGAAATTTATCCGGATTGCGAAACGGAGATGTCTGTTTCTTTTGAGAATACTGTTGAAATTCTACGGAGGAAATCTTTCGATATATTGGTGTTGGACATCAATATTCCCGGAGGAAATAATGTTTCCATGCTTCAGGAAATATTCACCATTCAGCCTGATTTAAAAGTCATGATGTTTTCATCTTTTCCAGAAGAAACCTACGCTGTTTTATACATCAAGGCGGGAGCCAGGGGATTTGTTTCCAAAACCTGCACAGTCCAGGAATTTCAGACGGCTTTTAGGGTAATCATGTCTGACGGGATATTTATGAGTGATTTTTTAACTGAGCATTTATTAAGAAATACAAATCCGGACAAAGAAATAATAAGTCTCTCAGCTCAGATATCAAAACTTTCCGCACGTGAGATGGAAATTATGGATCATCTGATCGCAGGGAAAAGTACCAGTGAAATTGCACATAAATTAATGCTTGCACTTCCGACTGTAAGTGTTTATAAAAATAGGATTTTCCAAAAAATGAAGGTGAGTAACCTTTCTCAGCTGATCAAGAAAGTTTGGGAACTGGGCAATACCTCGGAATATTTCAAATAATTATAATTCCAGGGTGCAGCATCCGCCAAACGTCTTTAGAAGTCTCCTTTTTCTTTCGTCTAATTTATTTTACAAACGCTTCAAAAGTGTCGCTACGAAGTAATTTGCTATCACTTAATAAGTTTGAGCGCTGAATGAAAATATTTGCTATCCCACGTGGATGAAATTCGCATTTATTGTCATGTCAATTCCACTCAAACCTCAATCAGGAAAACTATGAAGCAAATTTTTACCACATTTCAAATCGGAAAACGGCTTAAAAAAATTGTGATGGGCTGCCAGGTAGCCGCATATCTTCTAGCTGGAATCACAACCACGCAGGCGCAGTCTCCGGGAGGAGTAACCGGCGCTATGGTTTGGTTAAAAGCCAACAGCGGGACGGGGACGACCACAAATGGAGACGCGGTAACAAGCTGGACTTCCCAGCCCGGAACAAAAAGCTTTACCGGTACGGCAACTTATTACACCGATGAGGTGAATCTTGCAAACTGGAATCCCGTTGTACGTTTCAATGGAACAACCGATGTCTTGATTAATTCGACTGTCTTTGGAGCTGATGCTGTAAACAGCAATTCTACCTTCATTGCAGCAAAAATTTTGGGCACTTCTACTTCTTTGACAAGTGTTATTTGGGGATCTTCGGATGTAAACGACAGTTTTAATCGACTGAATGTCCATTTTCCAAACGGCGGTACTATTTACTATGATATGGGTAATGCCGTAGCTGGTGGTAGAATTGCAACGCCGATGGCAGCAGCTGATTACAATTCTAATAATATCTGGACATTCCGGACGGGTACGGTAGCAGTTCCTGCTTTTAACCATCAAATATTCCGGAACGGATTATCCGCTGCGGCTGGAAATAGTGCTATTGGTGCGTATAGTCTAGAGGGAAAAGAACTCCGGATTGGAAGCAGTGTTGCTGGGTCGCAGCCTTGGTATGGTAATTTGTTTGAAACAATTGTTTACGAAAAGGATCTGACTACGCTTGAACGCCAGCAGGTCGAAACGTATCTGGCCGTAAAATATGGTAAAACATTACCTTTTGATTACGTTGCTTCGGATGGCTCAACAGTATATTCTGTGGCCGGATATGGTTCTAACATTGCTGGTATTGGTCGTGACGACACTTCACTCTTATTACAAAAACAAAGTCAGAGTTCAAATCCGGGAGACCAGGTTTTAATGAGTTTGAACGGTGCACCGCAAGCGACAAATGCTGCGAATGCAGGTGGGATCGGACTCGACAGGAGGTACATAATCTGGGGCGACAATAATCTTCCGGGAACCAGTTACGCAAGTAATTTAACCAGTGTTAACGACTTATTTAATAAGTGGTGGAAAGTTGAAAATGTTGGTAGTATAGCTCAGGCGGTTACGCTTCTTTTCCCGGCCAACGCAGTTTCTGCTTATACGGCGCCGCGCATTGTGAGAAGCGCGACAGGTTCAGCAACGACTGCTGTTACGTATCCTATGGTTTTGACGCCGATCACTGTAAACGGAGTGGATTATTTCTCTTATGCTACAGCCTGGGCACCAGGTTCTTCGTATTTCACTTTTGGAGGATGTTTGCCTATTGATGCTCCTGAGGCAACAATTATACAGCCGACCTGCTCGCTTGCAACGGGAACAATAACAATTAACAATCCTATTTCGGGACAGACATATAGTTTTGATAACGGGGCAACCTATCAAGCGAGTAACATAAAAAGCGGCTTGATTCCTGGAATTTATCAGGTTATGGTGAAGGATGGGTGTGGGGCATCTGTGGCTACCCCTGTCACTATTGAGGCGGCCGATTGCTGTACGCCAGCGGCCGGAACGATCACGCTCAATCCTTAATAGATTTTCAAACACTTAATTGTCATAAATATGATACATTCTAAAAAATGGGTGCTTTGGAGTCGGATTGCGCTGGTTTTTATTTTTTTGAGCGCTACGCTCGATGGTTTCTCACAATGTCTGAGTCCGGGCTCAACAATAAATTTTTCGGTAACCGGCAATAATACAACGGCTGGATATACCACAGCAAATGTGCTTACCAACGAAGACGGAGTTATTATCAAAACCGTTATCAGTGGTTTTAACGCACCAAGTGTGGATGGTTCTTATAAGATTTATACGGTCAACTACCGAAACGATTCCGAACCTGACTTTACCCGAGGGATTAATATAAGTTCAATTTCGGGCGCATGTGTTTCAGTGGGGTCTGCAGCTGTATCGTTTTGTATAACAGGTGGATGCGTTTCTGTGGGTACGTCGGTTTCGTTTACGCCTGCCGGGCAAAATACTAGCGCTGGGTACGAAACCCGATACGTTTTGACAGATCAGGCGGATATCATTATTTCTAGCGGCACAGCAACTTCTATAACGGTACCTTCGTCAATTGGCACGTATAGGATATATGCGGTGAATTATAACACGGCCAACGGATTTGCTTTGCCTGTATTTACTGCCGCAACCAGTATTTCGGCTATCGGCGGTGGCTGTACGGATACAAGCGATCCGTTGGAGTTTTGCGTCGACTCCCCGCTCCCTGTTAAACTGGTTTCCTTTTCGGTGACAGAAGAGGCCAGGGCTGCGCACTTAAAATGGGCGACGACAGAGGAGATCAACGCGGAGCGTTTTGACATAGAACGAAGTTTAGATGCTAAAAACTGGAATCTTATCGGTCAAAAGGCAGCAGCAGGCGAAAGTAAAAATTTGCATCACTATACACACACGGATATTTCTCCGAAAAATGGGATTAACTATTACCGACTTAAAATGATTGATCGGGACGCGACTTTTGCTTACAGTTTGATAAAAAATATCAAATTTGAAAAAGCGGAAAGTTTGGAAAGTGTATATCCAAATCCTGTTTCAAATGTTTTATTTTTGAAAAACGTTGATCTTGAAAATGTTAAAGAGATTTCGATTGTCAATACAATTGGTGTGACGGCTTATCAATCTTCGCCTGGCTCCCTTGCAAAGATTTCGTCAACCGGTATCCCGGTCGGATATTTGGCAAACGGTATGTATCTGTTGAAAGTAGTGCATACTGACGGCACATTTTCATTTCATAAAATATTGATCAATAAATAACCGGGTCGATATTATCTCTGAAACAAATTGTAACACCTTCCTCATAATTGAAAAACGCTGTCTATCCGGACAGCGTTTTCTATTGATAATATTCGGGAAATCTGAACTTGATTTACTTCTATTATTCCAGTCCATCTTATTCCGAAACGCTCGAACCCAGGTTTTTCTTTCTTCCAAAAGTGGCGAAGCGACACTGACTAAAACAGATATGGATTTTGCATATTTCAAGGTGCGATATTATCTCGATGCCTGTATGGCGAATAGTTGATAATTTATTGAATCAAAAACTCAAACTACAATAGCCTGTGCTTTTTTGTGTTCCGTCGAAACTTTTATCATTTGCAGTGCAACGGAAAGGATAATCAATCCAAGGCCAATGTAAAACGGGGTTGTTAGCTCCCGGTTTTCCTTGTAGATCAGAATAGCCAGTGCGATCGTATAAATTGGTTCAAGATTGAAACTTAAGTTAACAGTAAACGCGGAAATTTTACGAAGTGCCTGAATTAGCAACATGTAAAGAAGCACGGTACAGAATAGTGAAAGCATAAGGAGATAACCCAAGTCCTGCCAGGATGGAATCATCGTTTCAACCGGAAAAAAGTGAAGATAAAAAGGCATCAAAATCGCCAGACCTAAGCTTCCTCCAATCATTTGATAAACCATAATGGTTTCACTTTTAAAAGAATGTGCTAATCTTTCGTTGGCTATGGTATAAAATGCTACCAGGAGCGAAGACATCACACCAAGCAGAATCCCGGTACGATATCGCGAATCAAAACTAAAAATAAGCCCGATGCCGAGCAGTGTCAATCCGCTTAGCAATAATTCAGAGAGGGCAAATTTCTTTTTGTTTAAGATAGGAGCGAGAATGGCCGTGAAAAATCCAGTAAGGGAAAAGCATACTACACCAACTGAAATGTTGGAATATTTAATACTTCCGTAAAAGAAAATCCAGTGAAGCCCGAGCAGAAATCCGGACAATGCGATACGTTGGAAATCCTTTTTTGAAATGGCCTTCAGCTTTTGTGAAGCTCCTAAAATCATTAGCAGCAAAATTCCGGAGATCAACATACGGTACCATACCAGCAATCCTTCGTTAAGCGATATCGCTTTTCCGAATACGCCCGTAAAGCCGGCAAGTAAAATGGAAATATGAAGTTGAAAGAAAGCTTTTTTCATTATTAAATGATATAATTTATTAGTCCCAGAGCTCTATCCGAACTTATGGTTTTGTTTACTTATGGCGAAATTATTCTTTATACCGAAAACCTGATTTATCTGTTCATTCCTCAAAATTATCGTAGTAAGTAAAATCCTCTGTTATCAGTCCATTTTCTATTTTAAAAATGGTACAAATAGGCAATTCAAACTTCGAGTTGTCGGGCGCCGTTCCGGAGGATACAAATTCAACGATCACATGATTCTCGCCGGACGGATAAACATTCAGGATTTTGTCAGCTACATCAGGAAACGTCTGATGTAGCTCTCCATATTTTTTTATCGTCTGTTCCCGTGTTTGTCTGACGATCCCCTGGCCTAATGAAGGATCTTTAAAGTCAGCCGTTGCGGTGTACAGATTCGCCATACTGTTCCAGTCATGCTTATTAAAATATTCGAAATACTGCCGGATAATTTTTTCATTTTTATCTGAAACTTTTCGTTCTCCACAAGCGTAAAGTGCGAGTAGGGAAACAAAAATAGGGACGAACTTTTTCATGCTGATCGGGTAAGGGTTGATATAGTTTATTTTCTACGTGTTATTGTGCAATTTCGGAAACGGTTACTGTATTTGTTGCTCTGTTCAGACCGTAAATTAGCTGTTTTCCTTTTACAGATTTATCAATCGCAATACCCTGGCCATAAATCGAAGCCGGAAGCGTCGCGACGTGTTCGAGTGTGTATCCTGATTTTGGCAGCTTCATCACATATAATTCTGGCTTGTCGTGACCTGTACAATAAAGCAAACCGTCGGTTCCCCAGGCTCCTCCGGAATTACTTTTTGGCGTGAAAAGCTCCACGATATTTTTCGGAAAAATCCAGGAAGCGAGCTGTCTGAATTCCAAGTCATATTTCACAAGGGAAGTCCAGCGCACATCTCTCCCTTCACTAGCTTCTTTCCCGCCATAGTGTGCAAAACCGATCCACCAGAAACCGTCTTTCTGATCGATCCACGTAAGTGATCCGTGTTCTGCAATCCCAAAGCTATGGTTATCAATGTGCTGCATGGTTTTTGTGTCAAAGATTTCAATAGAGCTTGCCATGGGGATTTCAGGATAATTAGAATTTGCACAGTACAACTTACCTTTGATGACTACGCCGCTGTTCAAGTGTTTGATGCCGTCTTTGGTTCCGTCCCACTTTGCTATTTGTTTGCCGTCAGTCTTGCTTAACTTCAAAATCGTGCTATTGTTAATAACATAGAAGTATTGCTCATCTACCGCAACAGCCTGTTTTGCTTCCGAAACCTGGAATTTCCGGGTTTCAGTGATCGTCTGCGCCTGGGATGTGGAAAAGAACATTAACGTGGTCAGACTGACTGAAATGAATATTGCGCTGTAGAAATTCATAATTGAATTGATGAATTTGAAATCTTAAAATTACTCGAAATAGTAATTTTTTAAGTTTAAACGGGCAATATTTTGTCAATACTTTTGATTGGTCTGCCATTGATGGATTTATTGGCCAATAATCGAAATTATTCTACATCATTTTCTGTCATTGCATAGTTTTAATTGCGATTTCTCACTTAAATTTGTTTCGACAAAGCCCTTGTAAAACCATCCTCAAATTGTAAGTTTCTTTATGTATAATCTTTTGATATTAGAAAGTGAATCGATTTTTAAAATCGGAATCTCCAATCGGTTAGAAAGAGAAAATAAAAACATTAAAGTTGAAACCGCAGAAAGTATCAGTCAGATTTTGCAGTCATCACTTTTTAAGGTTAATGAAGTGAAGCAGTCCTATGATCTGTTTATCGTTTCTCTAAATAAACAGGACGAGCAGTTGTTGTCATTTATTAAGTATACGATCCAGCATAAACCTGAGCTGCCGATTTTGATTTTTTCCTATGAGAGTGCGGATTGGTTGTTCAAGCAGGGGATAAATACGAAACCAGCACCTGGCCGGTACATAAAAAAGGTGACTTGCTGGGCAGATATCCAGCAAGAGGTCAATAAACTTTTTAATGAGCCCGTAAAATTATCTTCCACACAAGTCCGGGAAATATCGACAGATTTTACATTGCCGAGCCGCAGGGTTGGCGAGCTCTGATCTGCTTATTAAATTTGTCCAACAATCCCGATTACCATGATCGCTGCGTTTTCTGCCGCAATCTGATAAAAATTCTTTACGTCCGCAGATGCTTTTTTGTTCGCATTATCGCTCAGGCTGCGAATAATCAGAAACGGTACTTTTTGCTGATAGCAGGTTTGGGCGATGGCAGCACCTTCCATTTCGGTTACCGCTGCGTTAAGGTCCTTTCTCAACCGTCGGGTAGCCATTTCCGAAGCAACAAAAACATCGCCGGTCACGATAACCCCTTTGGTAATTGAAGGAGAAAAACTTCCATTTTCACGTTTGACTTTTTCAAATTTTAATTTTTTTGATATCGAAACCGCTTTTTGAATCAACATCGAATCGCAATTAAATACGATCGGATTTTCGATCATATTATAAGGATTTTTTGTCGGAGTGTAGATCATACCCGAATCTTCTATCGCGCCGTAGTCATGGTAAGTTACCTGCGTACCAATCACGATATCCCCTGGGTTGAGAGATGTGTCGATACCGCCAGCGATGCCGGAAAACACAATTTCCTCCGGTTTGAAATGTTCGATCATAAGCGTTGTGGTGATCGCTGCATTCACTTTCCCAATTCCCGTTTGGGCCAGCACAATTGATTTCCCGTTAAGCATACCTTTGGAAAACAACGTTTGGGCAATTACTGTGTCTTTTCGGTTTTCCATTTTGCTTCGTAACAAAACCAGTTCCGGCGGAAATGCACCGAGAACACCAGTAACTTTTTGAGAGAAAACGTTAAAAAATGAGAACGTCAGAAGGAGTGAAAATAGAAGATTTTTTTTCATGAAGGTAGTTATAATATCAGCGCCAATATGGCAAATAAATCAATGATCCAGAGTGCAAGACTGATCTGGCGGGTTTTTCCGGTTGCGATGTGTAAGAGAGTCCAGCTGAGAAATCCCCAGATTATTCCCTGGGTGATCGAGTAAGTGAAAGGTATCAGTACCATTGCAAGAAATGCAGGAAAAGCTTCGCTCAGATCCTGCCAATTAATTTTTATAACCGGTTTCATCATAAAAACTCCGACAAGAACAAGCGCTGGTGCGGTGGCGATCGAAGGAATGGCACTGATAAGCGGTGATAAAAATAAAAACGGAAGAAATAACAAAGCTCCGACCATAGCCGTCAATCCTGTTTTTCCACCTTGTTCAATGCCCACGGCGGATTCGATATAGGCAGTTCCGGGGCTGCTGCCTGTGAGTCCGGCAAGGGTTGTGGAAAAAGCGTCGACGATCAGGGATTTTTGAATATTTCTTGGTTCACCGTTTTCGTCCAAAAGATCAGCTGCTTCGGCCAGTCCGACGAAAGTCGATAAGCTGTCGAACATATCGGTAAACACAAAAGCAAGGATTATTGGCGCCAGGCTCCATTGTAATGAATTGACCAGATCCAGTTTGAATAACAGGCTGAAATCAGGTTTGGAAACAAGTTCATTAATGGTTATCAGTGTTTCAGATCCTCCATAATATCTTCCGATTGGCCAGGCAAGCAGGCTTGTAACGATGATGCCGATCAGGATACTGCCTCTTACATTTCGTGTTAGCAGGACAACTGTGATCAATAAACCGACCAGGAACGTAACTGTGCCTGCATTCAGATTGCCCAGACCAACCATCGTTACCGGATTTGCTACAATGAATTTGGCGTTGGAAAAGCCGATAAGCGTGATAAAAAGGCCAATGCCAGAGGCAATTGCATAACGTAAAGGTTTCGGAATTGCCTTTACGATATAGGAACGAATATTAAACACGGACAGAATCAGAAAAAAGATCCCGGACCAAAAAACAGTCCCAAGCGCGACCTGCCAGCTTAATTTTTCAGTAAAGACTGCGGTAAAAGTAAAAAACGCATTCAACCCCATTCCTGGCGCAACCAGAATAGGGTTATTGGCATACCAGCCCATCATGAAACTGCTGAAAAAAGATACCAGAATTGTTGCGGTCAGTACAGCCGAAAAGGGCATTCCGGTTTGACTCAAAATAGACGGGTTGACTACGATAATGTAAGCTGTTGCAAGGAAGGACGACACGCCGGCAAGAATTTCCGTGGAAACTGTGGTGTTATTTTCTTTCAGGCCGGAGAGGGAAAACATAGCGTCAGAGTTTATTTCAAATATATTGATTAACCGGCGTTATTAAAAACCAACCAGGATTTGCGCGGATATTTGTTCTATGATTCCTATTTTTCCTGTCAGAAATACAGGTTTAGCTTAACTCTGACGTTTACCATTACGCTTTTACAATGTCATTTTACGGATACAAAAATTCGAATAATAGATTTTTTTTGACCCATAATAAGGCAACAGGTCATTTCGGCCAATTGAAATTTTGCTATCAATATCAATTATGAAGAACTGCCAAAAATATGTTTTTCAGTCCTTGCGCCTCGGTTTTAGAGAATGGGCTGAGGAGGATATTCAAGAAATGTTCCTGATCAGTTCGGATACGGAAGTCATGAAATTTTTTCCTGAACCACAAACAATAGAGCAGACAAAGGATTTGGTCAGGCGTATGCAACAGCAATTTGCCAAAAACTGCTTTTGTTATTTCGCTGTTGAAGTATTGGAAACCGAAGAATTTATAGGGTTCATCGGACTTGCCGAAATAAATTTTGAAGCCTCCTTCACTCCCGCAGTTGATATTGGCTGGCGCCTCGCAAAGTCTGCCTGGAATAAAGGTTATGCCACAGAAGGCGCGAACAGATGTGTCAGGTACGGTTTTGACGTGATGAAGTTGAAAAGTATAAAATCGATAGCACCCGAAATTAACACAAAGTCAATCAATGTGATGAAGAAAATCGGAATGAAACAGAAAGAAACTTTCAAACATCCATTTTTAGCCGATTGTAAAAGACTGGAAAATTGTGTGCTGTATGAAATTGAGAATAACTCCTGATCAGAGATGCTGATTTAACACGCGCTTATCTTTTTGCTGTTTCACGAATTCAGAGGGCGTCATTCCTTCTTTCTTTTTGAAAACCTGATTGAAAGTTGCCTTGGAATTAAAACCTGCTTCAAAAGCAATTCCCACTATTGAAAGGTGTTCATTAGAAGGATGCAGGGATTGTTTTTTAAATTCCTCGATGCGGTAATTATTTACAAACTCGTAGAAATTCACTTCAAATTCAGAGTTGATTACCTGAGAAATCTGATGTTTGGTTATCCTCAGCCGGCTCCCCAAATCGGTTAGCGTCAATGTACAATCCAGATAGGGTTTTTCTGTTTCCATATGAAGTTCCAGTCTTCGCGCGAGGAGTTTTGATGCCTCTGCATCCAGACCGGTTTTCGAATATTTATGCGGTTTTTCGACATTGTCTTCATTTTCCTGCGGATCATTTGTTTCGAAATCCAGTTTTTCCTGTAACATTTTATATGCAATCCAGTAAACCAGAATGACTACCAGCAGAAAATGATTCGGATAAATTCCGGATAACCCTTTTATGTCAAATTTTTTCGCGTAAAATACAAACAGTGAAAAAACCAAGATAGCCAGCACGAAGTACAAAAAATGCGGGAGCCATTTTCGGTTGCTTTGCAAAATTATACTTGTGCTTTGCTGCTTGACTTGTCTGTTGTAAAGCTGCAAAGCGATTAATAAATAGACGATATGAAAATAGTTTGTCAAATGGTTCATCCAGCCAAAATCAGCCTTCAAGACTTTTTCCTGATTCGATAAATAAGCAATTTTTTGAGATGCGACCTGGAAATAATATGGGGCCAAAATAGCCAGATAAATCAGAAAGGGTAAAAAATAAAGGGTATAAGATCGCCTGAAAGTAAACGTTTTTTGCACTAAGCTCTGAGTCAAAAGCAAAATTAAAGGACCGTAGCAAAGCGGTAACAGCCACGACAGTTTACTTAAATGAGGAAGCTGCACAAGAAGATCATTCATGTCAACTGCGATCAGCGAAAGGTGAGCAGCAATCATAAATACGAGCGTTGCCAAAATCCGGGCTGAAGTTCTGTTGACATTTTTTTGAAATAAAAGCAGCACGAGCAGCAAGCCTTGCACTATTCCCGAAAATAAAACGGCTGTGACCATGGATCTGTTATTTACGTAACAAAATTAATAGGTCTGAACTTATCGGGAAAGACCGTATAGTCACTATTAGACAGGATTTTTGTAGAAAATATTTAGCTATGAAAATTGTAATTCTAATCATTTTAATAGTCGCGGCTTTCTCAGATTGCCGGGCTCAGAAATTAAAAACCATGGGTCGGGAGCAGGCGATAAAAGACTTGCAGATCATAAAAAAATCAGTGGAAGAAATTCATCCGGGTTTGGATAGATTTGGTCAAAAGGCTGGTTTTGATGCCCGGTACGACTCTATTGCAAGCGTGCTTTCACGTCGGGATTCTGTCTCAGATCGCGAGTTTTTTCGGATTGTTAATCCCTTGGTTTCGGCAATCAGGTGTGGGCATGTTAAATTTTTACCTCCGTTTAAGGATTTTCCTTTTTATTTCGATGACAAAGATGTGCTGCCTTTAATCGTTCGGTTTGATGAAAATAAGAAATTGCTCATTGTAAGGGCTTCGGATAATAGGTTGAAAGGTAGGTATATAGAAGAAATTAATGGCAGGCCGATTACTGAAATTTTACGTATTTTAGCTGAGAACATGTTTGTGGATGGCGATGGCCAAACTGCTGCCGATGCACAAATTGAGCAATATTTCAGTGCATGGTATTCGGATTTCATTCACAACTCAGCAAGTTTTCAGGTGACATTAAGGGATGGTTCACAAAATTATGAAAAGTTGGATTTACACGGAATTTCCATTAATGCCTGGAAAAAACTAGATCAGGAAGTAGCGCTGCTCGTCAAAAAGAATGAGCTTACGTTTGTTAATGATTCGACGGCCTTTCTGAGGGTGGCCAGTTTTATGCCACAACATTCCAATCAGGAATTTCTAAAATTTTTATCCAGTTCTTTCGATGCTATTTCCAAGAAACCAATTCAAAATCTGATCATAGATCTTCGGGGTAATGAGGGCGGAAATGATAAATTGGGAAAGGAATTATATTCTCATATCGCTAGAAGCGATTTTCGATATTATGACCGTATAGAACTTCAAATCAAAAGGAAAAAAGATATAACCTACCGGCGGCTTGCATATTTTCCCCGGTTCGTTGGCATTGCTTCTTTTTTGTTGAAGAAAAAGGAAGGGAAGATTCTCTGGACCTATCACCAGAATCTGGGAAATCATAAACCTAAACGTAATGCTTATCAGGGGAAGATTTCTTTTCTGGTTGACGGACTTAGCTTTTCTGTGACGTCGGAATTTCTGGCCGTGGCAAGAAGCGAAAATCGGGGTGAATTTATTGGAGAGGAGAGTGGTGGCGCCTATTCAGGAGATAACAGCGGCGCGTTCATTATTCTTAAATTACCTTCTTGCGGTTTCGATATCGGTATCCCGCTGGCCGCATATTACTCGGCGGCCAGGCCTGCCGCAAATCCAGCAAGAGGTATTTTGCCTGATATCGAAATCAGGCAGACCGCGTCCGACCTGCTGGAGAATCAGGACACGGTTTTAAAGTCAGTATTGCAAAATAAAGGTTTGCAAAGCCAGCAGATCCCTCTTTTGATTAAGTAAAAAACGGCGATAAATTCAAATAGAAATTCGCGGCGACCTGTAGCGGCTGCCGCGAATATTTTCTATTTACGGGACTTTCGTTTCGTTTTACGCTTTCTGTTCTTTGTGCTCCTCTTTTTGCCCCAGTTATTTTGCATTTTGGTGTAAGACTTTTTGCTTACCGTTTTCTTCTTTTTAGGCCTGGAAGTTCCTTTTTTCTTGCGCGCATTAATGTTGTTCACCAGAGAATTCTTAACCCCAAGTTTGTTCTTTTTCGTATTGCGTTTCTTTTTTGAAGCTGCCATAATTTTGAGTTTAGGAATGGCAACATCAAATTTTATGCCTGAAAAGGATGTAGCATTGAAACGGACTTATCTTATTTTCGAAAGGTGGGTATCAAGCAGAAGATGGAATGGCTGAAGCTCCGGTAAAAATTTGGACGGAATACAGTTTCGGAGGGCAAAATTTAAGAAATCTCAATGAAAATCCCGGCTGAGAAATTTCAGACCGGGATACCTTTTTGCAGTGTTAACTTATATTTTGCAGCGCACTCACGAACAGCTTCATTTCGTCTTTGGTACCTATACTAACGCGGCACCATGGTTTTTCCTGAATGTCCATCGCTTTGATAATAATTCCTTTGTCCGACATCTTTGTCAAAAATTCTTTACCGGGCATGTTAATCGGGAAGATTACAAAATTGGTGTACGATGGCACATATTTATAGCCCATCGCGGTAAGGTTTTCGTATAAATAAGTCTTTGCTTCTGTGTTCAGTTTTCTTGTACTGTTTTGAAAATCAATATCATCCATTGCCGCTGAGGCCGCGTAGACAGATGTGCATGCAATGCCGCTTCCGCCACCTTTAGTCACTTTTTTGATGCTGTCCAGCGTCGAAGGTAAGGCTGCAACGTAGCCGACGCGAAGTCCGGCCATTCCCATAATTTTCGAGAAAGTCCTTGCAACGATGACATTTTTCTTGTTTTTCAATAACGAAACCATGCTTTTGTTATCGGCACCTTCCACTAGTTCTAGATATGCTTCGTCGATAAAAATTGGTACTTTATCAGCAACTCTGTTACAAAAATCTGTCAGCGCTTTTGTGGATGTTACCGAGCCGACAGGGTTGTTTGGATTGCATAGATAAACCAGTTTTGTATCTTTATCAATCGCTTTTTCCATCGCATCCAGATCATGCGACCAGTCTGCTTTGCAGGGTACCGGTTTCCACGTTGCGCCAACGGATTCTGCCACACGGATCAGGGACATATAAGTTGGGTCAGCAGAAACGATATTTCCACCTTTGTCAAACATCGCAAGTGCCGTTTTTTCAAGAAGATCACCCGACCCATTTCCCATCATGATGTTTTCGGGACTAACTTCTTCTTTCACAGCAATTTTGCCGATAAGATCGCGAAGTTCAGTTCTCGCATAGCGGTTGCCCTTTTCGATCGAATCTGAAATCGCTTTTCTTGCCATAGGAGGTGGCCCATAAGGATTTTCGTTTGAACCGATTCTTGCCACAACTTTTGCAAAATTTGGTTCCTGGTCCAGATAGTGCGCGCGTACCATCGGACTTAAAAAAAGCCGGTTAGACTGATCCAGCCTAAGTGGAGTTTCAGCGAACGCTCCGTCGCTTAAAAATGGCGCAACTGCCATCGCCCCGAGTGATGCAAACCCTGATTTTAACAGACTTCTACGGTCAATTTTCACTCCCATAAAGTTAGATTTTTGATGGTTGATAATACGGATGGGAATAGCTCCCTGGAAATAAAAACTTGGCTTGCGGCGACTTGAAACGGGTAGTTGATAACTACTTGCTAATCATAAATATAGTAAATCAAATAAAGATCTGAAAACGAAAATCAGGAAAATAATCGCTCGATATGACGAAAAAGGGAAATGTATAGTAATGTATTTAAATGTTTATATTTTATTTGGTTCTAAAACATAAGGGAGAAATAATATTTCTGAATGCCTGGTTTCGGCAGATAAAAATTTTTCCGTAATTGTCATGATTAGAATCACAGGATCAGACTTAAAAACATTTATTTAAATTTCATGAAGATATTTTAGTACCCTTAATTCAGCCTTGGTCCGATATTCGACATCATCGGTCATCACTGATTTCCTCAAATGCTGATAATAGGTAACAGCGCTATTTATCGAATCAAGACAATTCTGTCTGTTATAGACCGTAGTGGTTCTTATCATCGCTTCAAGATCTTTTTCTGGCAAGATCATTTCAAGCTTTCTAACGCCTTTTGGCAGATGTCCATGGCTCATCAGCGCGAGCGGCCCAAGGACAGTTTGTTGTAAAAATGAAATAAAAGTAAGCACCTCGAATAGTTCGCCACGTCCTATTTTTGCAGCCGCATAATGTATCCATACCCAAAAACGATCTTCAATCCACTGAAAATCAGGATGCGGAAAACTTGCTTTCGTTGTGGAAATGACGTTTTTCAGAATATTTTCCGGATCCCACAGAATAACCGGATCTTCAACCCGGTCAGTCATGTCGCGCTCATAAACAAATTTCAGATCTACATGGATCAGAGGATTATCATATAAACAAATCAAAAGACGTGGCTCGCCAACATGGTCGCCTGTGAATGCTGAAAGTAAATCGCCGGCAGATTCTGCAAGTGTTTTACGCTGCAAAACGGACAGTTGTGGTGTTCGGTGCACGATTACAAGATCAATGTCAGAAAAGCGGTCAATTTGTTTGTCAATCCAGGAGCCACCAGCCGCCAACGCCATATATTCCTGATCTTGTTGAAGAATATTGACGAGATTGTTGACGAAATATTGGAAATGGACGGGAATCATGGGCGCTTGCTTATTGTGGAAAAGCCGGTGAAGATACCAATTAAATAAATTTTCGTGATAAAAGGCATGATTCTTTCTATGTATGGTGCATGGATAATTATGTCGTAACAATCACACTGATAGGAGTTGCTGCGCTAGGGATGGCGTGGATGCCGTCGTTCACAAAAAAGACTGGTATTTCGGATTCGGTTGTTTATGTTCTTTTGGGAGTTATCGCCTATTCGTCAATGGATATGCTCCCTAAGCCTGATCCTGTGCGGTATGAAGATTATGTGAAACATATAACTGAGTTTGTAATCATCATTTCCCTGATGGGTGGAGGCTTAAAAATTGATAGGCCATTTTCTTTTAGATCCTGGGTTGTGCCTTTTCGAATGCTGACGATAACGATGGTTTTATGTATTGCACTTCTTGCTTTTCTGGCATTTTCAGTGTTGCATTTTGACCTCCCGTCAGCCCTACTATTAGGTGCTGTCTTGGCTCCGACGGATCCTGTTCTGGCTGCCGATGTCCAAGTTGGGCCACCGCTGGAAAAGACAAAGGATGATGTCCGGTTTTCCTTAACCGCAGAGGCGGGAATGAATGACGGGATGGGATTTCCCTTTACCTGGCTGGCAATATCGGTGGCTTCTCTGGCTCCAAATGATGCAAGCAGCATTTTTGAATGGTTTGCTTACGATTTTGTCTACAAAATTATTGCAGGTGTCATCTCCGGAATTCTTCTTGGAAATTTGCTTGGCTATCTGATTTTCAATGTCTCGAAAAGACGAAAATTCATCAATATTAATGATGGCTTTATTGCCGTGGCGTCCGCGCTTTTAATTTACGGACTGACTGAATTGATACACGGATATGGATTTATTGCGGTATTTGTTGCTGCAGTAACGCTTCGCAATTACGAATTTGAAAATGAATTTCATAAGGATCTTCACGACTTTTCTGACCAGGTTGAGCGTATTTTGGTTGCAGTGGTTTTACTCGTTTTCGGCGGAAGTCTGGTACACGGAATTTTAGATTCGCTGACTTGGCCTATGGCGGTTGTCGGACTTGTTTTTATTGTGATTATCCGTCCGCTGTCTGGAATGATCGGGCTTATTGGAACTAAATTACATAACAAAGAAAAGCTCGGAATCAGTTTTTATGGAATTCGGGGGATGGGATCTTTCTATTATCTATCTTTTGCGCTTGCCGAGAAGGACTTTTTATACAGCAAAGAATTATGGTCGGCAGTCTCGTTTATCGTTTTGCTATCCGTTATCATTCATGGTCTGACAGCAACGACGGTTATGAAAAATCTTGAAAAGAATTTTTCCAGTGAAGCCGATTATAAATTTTAGTATTGAACAAAAAAGACGCATTTATAATACGTCTTTTTTGCGATCGTCTTTTATTTTGCCCGCTGATTAAGCTCAATCAAATAACCGTCCGGATCTTCAAAATAAATTTGCGTAACCTTATCAAAGCGGACCTGCTTATGAAATTTCAGGTTTTTAGCAGTAAGAAATTTTTCGGCCTGATCAATCGAATCGATAAATATTGAGAAATGGCTTCCATTTTTGTCGTTGACAACCGGCGTAGTCCTTCCTGCTAATAGGTGGATCATCTGCCCGTTTCCGATATCAAACCATCCACGGATTGCTTTTAGGTCATCGGGTACCTGTACAGGTTTAAGACCGATAATATCTTTATAAAAGGCTTTACTTGCCTCAATATCTTTGACCTGAAGCGCCAGATGATTCCAGGTAACATGTCCAAGCGTGGGCGCGTCCTGCGCGGATGCTTCATAGGCATGAAAAAACTGCACAAACAGTATTAAACAAAATAAACGTTTCATTGGAGAAAATTAGATTGATAAGCTTTATGTCACAAATGTAGTCTGCGACAGTCGACTTTGTTATTTAATTTTCATTAGAACTTTAAATAATGCTGATAGAGAATGATTTTGGAAAAGCTTTTTTGTGGGAGAAGAGCGTGGGATGATTATTATGATATTGGTCCGTGATTAAAAAGAAGTTCTAAGGGAAAGCTGAAAAATGTTGTTGCGGGTATTTACTTCGTCAATGATATAACGGAACATATAACCTGCCTCTAGTTCGATTTTTTCATTAAAGCGGTAACCAAGACCGAAATAACTCCTGTTTTGATCAAATAATTTTGTTCCAAGTTTTGCCTGTCCTTCTAAGTTAAGAAACAACTCGTTTTGCACAGTAATAAAAGTGCCTTTTTCGAAAAGCGGATCCGTGAACAATGGAATTTGAGTAGTGATATAGTGTCTTAACCGCTGAGCAAAAAAACGGTCGCCTTCCTGATTCAGAAAGCGCTGTTCGAGCCTGAATCTGTTGGTAATTTCAGTGCGCTGAATTTTATGTTCGATCTGAAATTGTTCAAAAATCCTGTGCTCGTTTTCGTGAACAGATTGTTTGTTTTCTCGCTCCCAGGTTCCGAAATAAGTGTATCCTGCTGTTATTGTCTGATCTGCCTTTAATTTGTACCCAACGCCCGGGCGTATCAGAAGCGTATTTGCATAACCTAACTTGTCAGAAGACCGTACCTGGACATCGGAACTGAATTGCCATCTTTCTGATAGTTTTTGCTGGTGAGACCAGAATAACCAGCCGTTTTTCTCAACAGCCTGACCTGATGCGCGCTGAAATACTGAAAACAGTAAGATCAGGAGGGACAAAAAAATTGATGGTTTCATGTATTCATTGATTACCAGAGTGCTGTCTTACTACCAATGAATCGTGCCAGAGAATTCCGGAGTTCGCAAAGCTGAGGTAAATTAATTGACTATGAACTAGCGGTATAGTTTATGATTTTTGTTCCTATACATTCAGGACTGGACTATTATCCGGGCAAGATAACCGGAACAAAAATGAGTGCGGCGGTATGCGTTCTCATGGCAGCGGCAAGATCAGTAATCAGGTTGTATTCCAGTTCAGGTATGTTAACGATTGGAATCTGTAAATGTTTTTGTTTCCGAAACGTCAGCAGCGGTTTCTATAAAAGCGACCAGTGGGTTAACCGATACGACCTGGCAAAACAAAAAGTGTCAGCTTTATCTGAAAAACCGTCAGGTAACATCAGTTGGGCCAATGTTTATCTGCGTAAAATACGAGATCGGACGCTAATGGCATGAATATTTATTTAACCGGACAACGAAGTAAGTCGTATTAAATAGATAACATATGGTAAAGGTCAAATTTTTCTTTTCTGTCTTCAAGGAAAGTTTCTCGGAATTTATGGAAGACAATGGGTTGAAACTCAGTGCGGCATTATCATACTACACAGTTTTTTCTCTCGCTCCTATGTTGCTGGTGATCATATCCATGGTTAGTATTTTCTTCGGAAGAGAAGCATTTCAGGGTGAGCTATTCGGACAGATTTCCGGGCTGGTTGGTAAAGAAGCATCGCTGCAGCTTCAAGAGATTATCAAGAACGCTGCTATTTCAAACAAATCGTTTACAGCCGCCACAGTAGGCGTCATAACCCTTCTGATCGGTGCTACGGGGGTTTTTGCAGAAATTCAGGACTCAATTAATTATATCTGGTCCATTAAATCCAAACCGAAAAAGGGTTGGCTTCAATATTTGAAAAACCGCCTTTTGTCATTTTCGGTTATTATTACATTGGGATTTTTGCTGCTCGTTTCCCTTGGTGTAAATGCGCTGGTTGATTTGTTAAGCGGCAGATTGGAACGTTACTTTTCGGAAGTTTCGGTAATTTTATTTTCAGTATTGAATGTTGCGCTGGTTGTTGTGATCATTACTGCGCTTTTTACGGTGATATTTAAAATTCTTCCTGATGGACATTTGAGATGGAAGGAATGTATCGTTGGAGCAGGGTTTACAGCGCTTTTGTTTTTAGTTGGTAAGTTTGCGATTACATTTTATCTGGGACAATCGGATCTTGGCGCGACCTACGGCACATCTGCATCGATCGTCATTTTGCTAACCTGGGTTTATTATTCCTCGATTATTCTCTATTTCGGGGCGGAATTTACCAAGGTGTATGCCCGCTCGGACGGACGGGGAATTGAGCCTAACGAGCATGCCGTGTTGATCGTGAGAAAAGAGGCGGAACATGCGAATGTATCAAATTCACTGGATTTGGAAAAGAAGCCGGTTGCAATGGTAGTGAAAGTGAAAAATCAGTTGATCGATAAAGTAACCGAGTTTGTCGAAAGTAAAATTGCCATCCTTCGTACGGAAATCGAGGGCATGATTTCTAAACTGATAACGCCGGCGGTTTATTATGCAGTGCTGGCTATTATCGGATTCGGAATTATAATTTCATTGACACTTATTTCCGGGCACTTCTTAAATGTGTGGCTGGATAGTTATTTTCTTGGATATATCGTCCTGCTCGGATTGTGCTTTCTTGCGATCGCGATCGCTTTGGTAAACAGAAAGAAATTTACAGAGTTGATCAGAACTTCGCTAATGCCGAAAGAGAAGACGGTCTAAGTGCGTATAGTAACAAAAGTTATAAGCATCTGATAACAAAAACGGTTCTGAAATTTTCAGAACCGTTTTTGTTATCAATTGGAAAATCAGCTTTAAGCTGCCGTTTCCTGCTCAAGGATTGCTATTGCCTCCTCATTTCCCTGCTGGACCGCCAGATCAATTACAGAGAGACCCCGATTGTCTAAAAGATATTTATCAGCGCCATGGTTTATCAGCATTTTAACAAGGTTATTTCTTCCAAACATTGCAGCAAACATCAGGGCCGTTCCACCATTTCCATGTTGCAGGTTAAGGTCAGCACCGTGAGCGATCAGCAACTCTGCTATATCCGGGTATCCTTTGAAAGACACACCCATTAAAGCTGTATTTCCTCCAAAGTCCATCGCGTTAACATCTGCATTAGCTTCCAGCAAAGTCTTTGCCGCCTCGAAATGATTATTATAGCATGCGATAATAAGGGGCGTATATCCTTTTTCGTCCTGGCAATTTATGTCGGTTCCTCTCGAAATCAGCTCCCTGATCACTTCCGTATTTCCGACGCGGGCGGCCTGGATGATTACTTTATCTATATATTCCATAATTTGTTGATGAAGTTTTTATTTGATGTATTTACTACCGTCTCAGCATCTTTGCAGTCAGTCTGTTTAATGTAATAAAAACTGTTCCAAATAATGCTGCGCGAGGAAGATCTGTAATGTCTGCGAGGCATAACAATTGTATAATCTGAAAAATATTTAAATTGGTATGGCAAAACAAAGTGCAGGAATTCTGGTATATAGAAAAAGGGATGGAATAGAGGTTTTTCTAATTCATCCGGGCGGGCCGTTTTTTGCAAGGAAGGATGATGGCGTCTGGTCTGTTCCGAAAGGTGAATTTGAGCCGGATGAAGATCCGCTTCATGCTGCAAAAAGAGAGTTTGAGGAAGAAACAGGCCATAAGGTCAGCGGCGATTTTACTCCACTGTTACCTGTGAAACAAAAAGGCGGAAAGATCGTGCGCGTTTGGGCAATTGAGGGAGACGTTGATGCAGAATCAATCGTTAGCAACACTTTTCAGCTCGCATGGCCTCCTCGTTCCAATAAAATCCAAACATTTCCCGAAGTTGATAAAGCTGCCTGGTTTCATCTTGATATCGCCAGAGAAAAAATTAATGCCGGTCAGATCTCACTTTTAGATCAACTGGGCATTTTGCTTGGATAATTTTGAAGTCCCTTCGTATAAATTGTTTGTTTCATAACTTATTTCGAAGTTTAACGTCTGAAATTGCATAAATTTCTGGCACGTTATTTAAGGAGAATCAATAGTTGATCCTGTAATACATGGCCTCACAAGGCGATACCGATAAGAAAATAAACCTAAAAAAGAAATACTATGCGTTGGTCCGATTTACGAAGGAGTGGAAATGTTGAAGATCGCCGCGGCATGTCCGGCGGTGGTAAGGTTGCCATTGGAGGAATCGGGATGATTATCGTTCTGGCAATCGGGTTGTTAACTGGTCAGGATCCTTCGGAAATCCTGTCAAATTTGCAGCAGGGCCAGGAAACTGAGCAGGTCCAAACTGCCCCTGCCGGACCTCGTCCAGACGATAGAACAGCTGAATTTGTGAAAGCAGTTCTGGGTAGCACTGAGGATGTTTGGGGTAAAATTTATTCAGAAAACGGTAGCCAGTATCAGCAGCCAAAATTGCAGATTTTCGAAAATGCAACGCAAAGTGGATGCGGTGGTGCATCCTCTGCTATGGGCCCGTTTTATTGTCCGGCAGATCAGAAAGTATACATTGACCTTTCATTTTGCGATGAATTAAGAGATAAATTTAATGCGCCTGGAGATTTTGCCGTTGCCTACGTTGTTGCTCACGAAGTTGGGCATCACGTTCAGCAATTGATGGGAATCTCGGAGGAATTACAAAGACAGCGTGGAAGGATCAGCGAATCTGAGTATAATAAGTTATCGGTAAAACTGGAATTACAGGCAGATTTTCTGGCGGGTGTCTGGGCAAACCATGCGAATAAAATGGATAATATTCTCGAACCAGGTGATCTGGAAGCAGCTTTAACGGCTGCTAACGCGATCGGAGACGACAAACTTCAAAAGCAGTCGCAAGGATATATCGTGCCCGATGCATTTACACATGGCACTTCGAAACAGCGCATGTACTGGTTCAAAAAGGGATTTGAAACTGGTGATCTCAATCAGGGAAAATACGACGACATTCAGTGAAAACATTATTTGTTTTATAGTGAGATACTCCCGGAACCGCTAAAAAATTCAGCTGTGCCGGGAGTTTTCTTTTATTGAACACCTTGTGGATGCAATATTTTATTTCCGGACAATAGGGAATTGGGATATCCTAAGTTTGGTACAGCCGTATGGAATCAGAATAATGTCTTCTGTCTCCGGTGCAGTTTCCATGTTGTAGATCAAACTATAAGGCAGCTGTCCGGTCGATTCATTGTATAACTTCCACGAAGGATGTTTTTTACCTTTTGTTTTTAAAAGTAAAGGCGCATTTGCCTGATTCCATGGAAATAATGAGAAATTTTCTCTTTTTTCCAGCTGATAGTGCGTTTGTAATTTATCATCTGAAACATCAATCAGAGCATAATTCCATGGAGTAGTAGGGTGGACCTCAGTATACGAACTTCCATACTCGATGGGGTCTTTCTCATTGACAACCTGTTTAAATTCTTCCCCTATTTTCAAAGCATACGTAATCGGGCCGCGCTCAACAGACACTGAATTTTCATACCACTGATTTTTAAAAATATGCATAGGAAGTGCCAGCTCTACCACATCGCCGGATATCCAGGTGCGGTTAATTTTTACGATCTGGTTTCCCTTAGCTTTTTGAAATTCTTTTCCGTTGATTGTAATTATTCCCTCTTTACACCACTCAGGGATACGCATATGAAATGGAAAGGAAACCTTTTTTTCTGCTGTTAAAGTAAATTTAACAGATTCTTCAAAAGGATAATTCGTTTCTTCTTTAAACGATACCTGGGTTCCTTCTCCAACATAAGCTTTTACCTCGTTCGGGGAATAAACCAAAGCCGCCAGACCTTTATCTGTCGTCGCATACCAGAGATTTTGGGTAAATTTCGGCCACCCCTGATGCATGTTTGAAGTGCAGCACGGATAACCCGAAAGCAGACCGTAACACAAATCTGTTCCGCCATGGTTGTCGCCAAAATTTCTTACCTGCCTTGTCGCCATGACCTGATTGGCTTGTTGAAAATACTGGCGGGCCATATAGTCGTCAGTCGTTTGTGAAGGCAACGCGTTGAACGCGATTTTTTCAAGTCGGTCAGCAAAAGAAACATCTCCGGTAATCGCCAGCGAGCTTTCCAGGGTAAACATCATTTCCACAGCACTGCAAAGCTCTGAGCCCTGAGTAGGATTATTACCGTGCAACGCCTCATCGCCGCCATAAAGTCCGTGCGCCATTCCGTTGAATTTTTTAAGATCAGAAAAGCCCTTTTTCGTTGCGTCCAGATACCTTTGCTCGGCATGGTGTTGAAAATAAATCAGCGGCTCTTTCATTCCCTGTGCAAGATTTACACAATGAATACTTCCTTGTTTTGAAAGGAGATCCGTATTTAAAAAAGCATTGGTGTAGTCAAAAGTCTGTTTATGGATAAGCTCACCCAGATCCAGTAAAAACTTATCGCCTGTAATATTGTAGAGCCAGTAAACGACCATAAGATTATCTCCGCCGCGAAATTTTGCCCAGTAAGTCCAGTGATCGAGTGGTTTTGCAGGCAGCTCTTTTAATTGGTACTTGAAATAATTGGTCATCAATTTGATTACCTTCTGATCATTGGTTGCGGAATAATATTGTTTCAGGATTTTGAGCATTACCATTTTTGGCCACCAATCCCTGCTATTATCTCGTTGCAATCCGGGCTCACCTTTATAATCTTTGGAAGGCCCGAAATATCCATCTGGCTGCTGGCTGTTAATAGCCCATTCAATCCAGGGTGTAGTTTTGCCGATCAGTTCCTTATCTTCTAAAATATAAGCGAGCGGCAGCAATCCATCAATCCAGTATGGGCCACGCTCCCATTGATCGCCATCTCCGCCGAGTCAGCCATTACGCTCGTTCATGACCAGGGGATATAATTTATCAAGGTTGCCTGTTGCACCATTTTTTTGCCTCAGCAACATTTCTTTCAGCCAGCCCTGTGGTTTAATCGCACCAAGAGGAAGTTCCAGATAAGCGTTTTTCCTTAACGGTGGCCGATTACCCTTGTACCCCCTTACGGAAATCTGCTCATTGGGCTGGGCAAGAGCATGAATTAGAGAGAAAAATAAACTGAGAGTCAGAAGGAGATTTTTAATCATCGGTTTTCTAAAAGCTAGCAGGTGCAATTTCAAAACCACAAGTACGCAATTTCTTAGGAGTACTTTGAGAAAAGCTTTGCTGGTTTTATTTAAACATTGAAAAATAGACTACGGTCAGCTTATTTGAGTCATATTATACAGACGAGTAAGGACCGGTAACTGTTGTGGCATAATTGTTATAAAATACCCCACATTACGGTAACGCATTCATTATGTAATTCATTAGCATTCACCATGGAAATAGTAACGAAATCAACGAGAAACGTATTACAACCCCGGCTACTCTCACTTCGGGTTAATGGTGTTCCAAGGATATTGGAAGTGTCGCCGTGGGTTAGTCTGTTGGATGGTCTGCGCGATCATCTTGATTTGACCGGTACAAAAAAAGGCTGCGATCATGGCCAGTGCGGCGCGTGCACAGTGATATGTGATGGAAAAAGAATACTAAGCTGTCTGACTTTGGCCGTGATGAAAAACGGATCGGAAATTACAACGATCGAGGGAATTTCAAATGGTGATGAGCTTCACCCGTTGCAAAAAGCTTTTATTGAGCACGATGCTTTCCAATGCGGATATTGTACACCTGGACAGATTTGCAGCGCCATCGGTATGATCGACGAAAAAAAAGCGCAGACAAGAGCCGAAGTGAAGGATTCGATGAGCGGAAATCTTTGCCGCTGCGGAGCAAACTCCAATATTATTGATGCGATTATGGAAGTTAAAGAGCGTAGAAATCATGCATAATTTCAACTACGCGCAGGCGCAAAACATCGGCGAGGCCATTGAATTTGCCAAAGGAAATGAGTCAGCGAAATTTATCGCGGGCGGGACAAACCTGATTGACCTCTTGAAATATAACATAACGACGGCAAATATGCTGGTCGATATAAATCATGTACCTGAGCATCATCTCATTGAGGAGAAAAGTGATGGAGGCGTGCGGCTCGGCGCTTTTGTGACAAATGCAGATACTGCTTATCATCCACTGATTGAAAGCCGGTATCCGTTGTTATCTAAGGCAATTCTGGCTGGCGCCTCAGCACAGATCCGAAATATGGCTACGAACGGAGGAAATCTTCTGCAGCGGACGCGCTGTTATTATTTCTACGATCCGGCAACGCCCTGTAATAAGCGTGAACCGGGAACGGGTTGTTCAGCCATCGGGGGATATAACAGGATCATGGCAGTTTTGGGAACGAGTGAAAATTGTATCGCAGTTTTTCCATCCGATATGTGTGTCGCACTTGCGGCTCTTCAAGCGGTCGTAAATATTACCGGCCCGGAAGGCGACCGCAGTATGCCTTTCGCTGATTTTCATCGGTTGCCGGGCGATACTCCCCATTTGGATAACAACCTCAAAACAGACGAAATAATAGTAAGCATCGATTTGCCGGAAAAGGGATTTGATAAAAATTATTCATACCTGAAATTACGTGACCGCAGTTCTTATGCATTTGCGCTGGTATCGGTAGCTACGGGTTTAGAGCTGGAAAATAACTTGATTAAAGAAGCGAGAATTGCCCTGGGCGGACTGGCACACAAACCCTGGCGTGTTGAAAAAGCAGAGGATTTTTTGAAAGACAAAGAACCTACCATGTCGAATTTCGCATCTGCAGCCGAGATGATTTTATTTGGCGCAACCGGTTTTGAGCATAACAGCTTTAAAATAGAACTCGCTAAAAGGGCAATCGTTAGAAATTGTATGATGGCACTTAATCCTGAATCGCAACAACCGGGGGCGCAGCCTTCTTTATAATGCTGAAAGATATGTTAGATCTACCACAAATAGGACAGCCTGTCAGTCGTCTTGAAGGACGGGCAAAAGTCACAGGGACAGCCAAGTATGCCGGAGAGTATAACGCAGACGGTTTACTTTATGGGTACGTTGTGAACAGCACGATTACAAGAGGTAAAATAGTGCACATTGATACAAACGCCGTAAAGGAAATCGAAGGAGTTATCGAAGTCTTCACACATGAGAACAGACCTTCACTGGCCTGGTTTGACATGCAATATTCCGATATGGATGCGCCTCCGGGCTCGCCATTTCGTCCTTTGCAAAATGCTGAAATTAAGTATAACGGACAACCTATTGCCCTAATCGTTGCGGAAACGTTTGAACTAGCGCGTTATGCTGCATCAATACTCAAAGTTTCCTATCAGGGGGAAAGTTTTGAAACAGATTTATATAATCACCAAAACGAGGCGCGCGATCCTAAAAAGGGAGTCGCCACGTTACTGAAACCTCTGCCGCCAAAGCCAAAGGGGGATTTTGAAAAGGCATTTTCAGATTCGGCTGCCCAGGTTTCTGCGGAGTTTGTTCATGGAACTGAACACCATAACCCGATCGAACTGTTTGCAACTACAACAATTTATGAAGGCGAGGGCAAGGTGACGATATATGATAAAACCCAGGGGACGATTAATTGCCAGCTTTATGTAGGAAATATCTTTGGGCTGCACTTTAAAAATGTGCG
Source organism: Dyadobacter koreensis (assembly GCF_900108855.1). Classification (GTDB taxonomy): domain Bacteria; phylum Bacteroidota; class Bacteroidia; order Cytophagales; family Spirosomataceae; genus Dyadobacter; species Dyadobacter koreensis. Next base: position 890,543 of record NZ_FNXY01000001.1, on the reverse strand, counting down.
CGTTATTTCGCCATATGTTGGAGGTGCATTTGGTTCGGGTTTACGTCCTCAATATCAGTTGTTTTTATCAGTAATGGCAGCCTTGCAATTGAAGCGCTCGATCCGGGTTACGCTGGACAGGCAGCAAATGTACACCTTCGGTCACAGACCTCCGACAATTCAGAAAACGCGTTTTGGCGCAGATTCGGATGGGAAAGTTAATGCAATAAATCATACCGCCATTGGGGAAACTTCCCGTCATGAAGATTATACGGAGGTAGTGGTCAATTGGGCCAATATTATTTATCCGGCAAAAAATACGATTTTGGAATATCAGCTTCTTCCGATGGATGTCTCCAGTCCGCTGGATATGCGTGCGCCTGGCGGAAGCACGGCAAGCCATGCGATCGAAAGCACGATGGACGAATTGGCGCATAAAATGAAAATTGATCCAATGCAATTTCGGCTGATCAATTACGCGGATATTGACGTGAGCGAAAATCGTCCTTTTTCAAGTAAAGAATTAAGACAATGTTATATCCAGGGAGCGGAAAAATTTGGTTGGGCAGAACGGAATCCTGAGCCGCGCAGTATGCGTCGGGGGCATAAGCTGGTCGGTTACGGAATGGCTACCGGCTTTTGGGAGGCTATGTCAATCCCGGCAAGGGCAGAAGCAGTTTTGACCAGGGAAGGGAAATTGCGAGTAAGCAGTGCCGTGACAGACATCGGTACCGGAACGCTTACAGTGATGACGCAGATCGCAGCGGATGAATTGGGATTGCCACTGGATGATGTACAATTTTGTTATGGTGATAGTAAAATGCCGTTTGCACCTATCCAGGGCGGATCTTTCACGTTGGCAACGGTCGGATCTGCTATAAAAGTTGCAGGAAAGGCGTTGCGAAAGAAGATTTTAAAAAAAGCAAAGGAAATGAAAAACTCTCCATTGAAAAATGCTTCGGACGGTGATGTTATTTTTGAACGCGGAGGCATTTCCTTGAAGAGTAATCCCGATGTTCTTATTTCATTTCGGGAAATTATTGTGGCTAATGAAGATAAGGAAATCAAGACGACGAATATGTCTGTTCCTAATGTTTTCAAGCTTAAGAATTATACAAGAGCTGCGCATAGCGCAGCATTTGTCGAGGTTGAAATTGATGAAGAATTAGGAACAATACAGGTTAAAAGGGCCGTCACTGCGGTTGCTGCCGGCAAAATTATCAATCCTAAAACGGCTAGAAGCCAGATTTTAGGTGGAATGATCTGGGGTATCAGCAAGGCACTCTACGAGGAAACAATCAGTGATCATCGTTACGGCAGATACATGAACCAAAATTTAGGCGAGTACCACATTCCGTCACATGCGGATGTGCATGAGCTCGACGTAATTTTTGTTGAAGAAAAGGATGAGATTATTAATGAACTTGGTAGTAAGGGGGTTGGCGAGATCGGTTTGGTCGCAATGGCCCCGGCGATTTCCAATGCCATCTTTCATGCGACTGGAAAACGCATAAACAAATTACCAATTCATTTTGACGAATTGTTATAATCAAAGACGAAACCCGGCTTCATTTTTCATAGAGCCGGGTTTCTAGTTATCTTCAATCTTCGCAAGCAAAGTTTAAAGTTTGGATTTTTACATTTTATCTTTAGAGGTTTTAGAATCAATTATTTAGATTTAGGATGCCGATGGAAAACCATAATCTATATTTTATTGCGATTGTGCTTCCCAACGAGCTCAGTAGGAAGGTGATTCAGGTACAAAATGAAATTGCTGAAAGATTCGAAAGCAGCAAAGCGTTAAAAGTACTACCTCATATCACACTGAAAGCACCTTTTGGACTTCCCGCTTTTGCTCATAATCACGTGCTTGACTGGTTTTCCGAACTTTTGATTGACATCCAACCCTTCCAACTTGAACTGGAAAATTTCGGTGCGTTTAAAAACTTGAAACATCCGGTAATTTTCATTAAACCAGGCGCCAATGAGGCACTTTCCAATTTGCAAAAAATAATAATCCAGGAATTTTACCGAACCTTTGACGACGTTGAAATGAATGGGACCGAATTGATTTTTAAACCACACATTACCGTAGCGTACAGAGATTTACATCCGGAAATGTTTAATAAAGCCTGGCCGGAGTTTAAGAATAGAGAATTTTCCGGGCTGCTTCATGTAAACAGTTTTCAATTATTAAAACACGATGGGAAATCATGGCATATTATTCAAAGATTTGATTTGAAGTGATAACCCATTGTGCATGTCTATTAGTTCGAAAAACCAGCTTCTAAAAAGTTGATGTTAAACCAGCTTATCAATGTTGGCTGGACAATTCTTGTTTTTACACCTGTGGTCATCTATTCGGACTCAATGCGATCCCTTAAAATCATTTACATTTTCTCGGTAATCAGTGCGCTCTGTGGTTTCCTGCCAAAAAAGATTTTTGACAGTTTTAAATTTAGCGCGGATCCTCAATTTCACGAGCGGTTTGGTGTCAGGAAAATTCGAAACTTTGTTCAGGATGGTGATTTAATAAGCCGTTCAATACGGAAAGATTTACCGCATCATCGTACAATTAAAGGAAAAGAGATGTTTAGAAAATATCTTAAAACGGTCGAAATGTATGAGCATTATCATATTATCTGCCTGATATTCTTTTTATTACTCACGATCTACGCAGTCTCAAATCACGGGTTTGGCATAGGTATTATCGTCACAGCGGGCAATTTATTGTACAATATTTGCCCCATACTTTTATAGCAATATAAACAGGGCAAGAAGTTTAAAATCGGTCAAGCTGTTTTCTCGCAACGTATAATTCCGGATGTTTTTTAGCCGCTATTTCTATTTTTTAAATTGGCCCTCTACTACGGTTAAAGGCTGATTATCATTCGCTAGCAGCAACGTATATTATTTCTAACATTGAGTCGTCTTTTCCGTATAAACGTTTTGATTTTCAATTATATACGTAAGCCAATATTTTTCTTAGAGAGCTTTTAAATATTACTTTCTGGTATGGTTGTTTTTAAAGCAAGACACAAAAAGCAATTGTACAAATAATAATAATCAACAGACAAAATCATGAAAACTATAAAATTAAATATCATCGCTTTTATCCTTTTAGGATCGGTAGCCGCCTATGCGCAGACTACAACACCATCGTCGTCAACGCCGAGCTCTTCAACTCCTAATAGTACACAACCTAATACAATGAAGCCAGGTACGACTACTCAAGGAACGAGGAGTACAACGCAGCCGTCAACCACACCAGGCAGCTCGACACAGCCTTCAACAACGCCGGGCAGTACGTATCCTTCAACTACTCAGCCTTCAACCACACCGGGTAGTACATATCCGTCAACGACACAGCCTTCAACCACAGTTCCTGGCAGCACAACGCAGCCTTCAACGACATATCCGTCTTCAACGCAGCCATCCACAACAGTACCTGGAAGCACAGCGTATCCGTCCACAACACAACCGTCGACAACGACACCAGGTAGCATGACAAATCCATCGACAGTTCCGGGAACTTCGACAAACCCGTCATCAACAACAATTCCTGGTAGTACAACTTCGCCATCGACAAGACCGGGTTCAACGACCACGCCAGGTTCAACGACAACTCCGGGTGGAACACCAAGACCATAATTTGAATCAGTAAAATATTTTATTGATAAGCTACAGCCCGAATAAGTGTCTTATGACATTTATTTCGGGCTGTAACTTTTTGTTGATTATTCAATTGATAACGCATCATTTTTAATAAGTTTTATGTCACTTTTCGACATATTACGCAACTGAATATTTCTACCCAAAACATCATCTTCAAACTTTGTACTGTCAATTAAAACTTGCGAGCAGGCATTAAGGTTAAGCATAACTTTATTTTTCGACTGGGGCGGAAGATCATGTGTCCGGATTATTTTATTATTGCTGAATATTAGCCGTTGGGTGCTTTTGGCGTAAAGCACCGGATAGTCAAACGTTCTAAAAATATTGTTTTCGATCTTGATATTAAAATGAACAGGCAGTTTTACATTCGTCTCTTTGTTGGAAGGATTGATCGCAATTACTGCATTTCCCGGTTCGCCCTGATATGCACAATCTATAAATTCATTATTACGAATTGTGACATCACGAACCGGGCCGGATTCAAACCATCCTTCTGCGTCTGCGTCTGCTTCGATGAGGATTGCGCTCATACCTGTCCGAAAAAAAGTATTGTTTTCAACAGTAGCTTTTCTGGGTGTCGTCAATAAAATTCCTCGCGTATTGGTTCTTGTAAAATTACATCCTCTGATAAGCACCTCTGGCGTCCACGTCATATTTTCCAGACAGTCATTTGTTTCCAGATTCTGTGGAACAGCTTCCTCAAACAGAATCGTAAGTTCGCGGTCACTGTTTCTTTCTACTGATTTAACTTTACCTTTTGCAAAACGCGGCATGGATTTTGAGCGAACGAATGCAATTTCATCGCCGGAAAAAAAAGCATTGAAACCATAACTTTGTCCATGCATAAAACGCACTTTCAACTGATTGTCTTTAGCTTTTTTACGATTTGTAGATTCGTTCCATGGGTGTTAATCGGATCGTCATGGGCACCGGAAAATTTACAATCTTCTATGGTAATCTGTCCTTTGCAACCTGAAAAGTGCATGAAATCTGCCGAAGACGCAATGATCCTTTTTGTCTCCTCTCTGGGTACGCAGGCCACCCGACGCATGGTAATATTTTCGGTAAATTGACTAACAATTCCCAGGCCGTGCATGTAATGCATCCCGACATCCTGCAATACAATATTTTTGCTTTCTAGAATTAACATCCCAACCTGATCACGGATGATATCGCGGACAGTGAGGATATTTCCCGTTTTGGGTTGAAAATTGATTGGCGTTTCGAAGTGAACCAGATTTGGTTTTATTTCTGCGGCCTTACTTTTATCGAAAACTTCCCAGTTGCTATATCGCATTGTTTTCAAAATGGAATCAAATTCAACGGCATGAAATTGGCTTGTTTTCCATCCTTCACCGTGCCATATTAAATGATTATTGACGATGGCATATTTGGCATCGGCATGAATTTCCAGATCAACGGCACCGCAGAAGCTTCGTACCACATGGTTTTACCCGATTTGAAATTAACTAAATTGACAGTAGCGTTGACAAAAACTCTTCCGTAATAAAAATACTAATGCAGATTGTCCATCAGATCATTGTTTATTTGGCCGGATATTCCAGTTGTTTTTACTTCTAAAGGGGAAGTTTCATTACCCGATCTGTCTTTAAAAACCGGTTATAAAATAATATTTTGCATATAATACAGCGTCGATTATCTGATGGATACCGGAGCTTAAAAAAGACCATAAAAGGAAAAAAAATTGAGCCGCATGGGCTGGTTATGGCTTAAGGGAGTCAAAAGAAAATTTAAGTCCGGGTTGCCTCAGGGCTGTTCAGATCAATAACGAAGAAATCGAGAAATCGGTCTGAAACGGATTCGCATCGATAAGCTCTCGAGGTTAATTATCTTTTGATTAATAATATAAATAGTCTACTCGATTGAAGAATTATCAAGGACTGCGGACATCTGCCGGACCAATACAGGACCGATTCAACGAATGACTCGCGACAACCGCATTTGAATATTTGGCTGACAGCCGGCTCAAAAGAAGCTTGAAAGATAATTTAAATAGAATTAAACTATAATCGCAAAAGCTTCCGGATTAATCGCTTCCAAAAAATCTTAGCATTTACAGTCCTTCAGACAAAAATTTAAGTTTACCGAAGGACATTAAGTAGCGGGTTAGCCTTAAGTCTTTTTTGCTAAACGTTTACTTAGAATGCCAATTTGCAATAGAAGGCAAAAACCATCAGTGCGGTTGCCCCTACGAGCAAAACAGTTATAAATTTTGACGACGTGATCACGATTTTCATAATTTGGAACGATCGATGATTTTTGAAAATTATTTTCAGCAACGCCAGACTCAGGAAGACAGTTGATGCCGCTATTCCATTAACAGATAGATTCAACTGACTATCAGTTCGTATGCCATTATTGCTAAAATTTGGCGTGAAATTCTAAGCCAGACGTTACTAAACTTCTCTTCAAAATTTGTGATTTCAGGTATGTTATACAATGGCTTAATACGGGTTTCAATTGTATAATTAAATGATTTTCAAATCGCGAATTTCTTTTCTTATAGAAAGGCGAATTTTTAAAATTAAGTCACAGATTTTCCGCAGCGGTGTAGGGAATTACATATCTACATCAAAAAGATTACCCGTCCCCACAAATTTGCTTTAACACGATGAGAAGTAAGGTCGTAAAAAGATATGTCAGAATTTTTATTACGGAAGTTTTCATAACCAATGCATTTAAATTGCCGGACACATGCTAAAACACTCAAACAGATCGTGTGGTATGGCTAGATTTTTCTTTGCAAAATTGATTAGAAAGATGACTATTTGAAATGGCGAAATGAGGGAAAACGTAGTATATATCATATTTACTTTCAAAGACCGAAACTTTCTCCAATTCACAATTTGGGACGCTACCGGCCTTGTCAGGTCAGGTAGTGTTATCTCGCAATATATTTGGTTAAGAATGCATTTAGTATTAAACTCGTCCGGTTTTTAGCATAAACAGCAATATAATGACTCGTTTTGCTTTTTTTATTCAAAATATTATACTTAAAGCAGATTTTTGTTTTGTTGTAGGGAAATGCGGATAAGACGATATCAAGATCCTGTTGAACTGTACGAAAACCTGCCTTAAGTTTCAATGTATATTTTCGTTAAAAATTCCTAAAACTCTTTATCTTAATTTGACATGAATCGTAGAGATGCTATTAAAGATTTGTCGCTGCTTCCGCTTGCGGGAGGAATGATGCTTCCTAAAACGCCCGGTTCAGAAACGGGCTCTTTGAGCGCGGCTTCTGCGGCAGGCGGAAAGGAAATTTATCAGGCTATCGGGGTTGAGCCGATTATTAACTGCCGCGGAACATTCACAATTATCGGGGGATCAATCGAGCGGCCTGAGGTGCGGAACGCGATGGATGCCGCTGCTCAGGTTTTTGTACAATATGATGAATTGGCTTTTGGTGCCGGAAAACGTTTGGCGGAATTGACAGGAGCAGAGTGGGGTATGGTTTCGGCGGGGTGTGCTGCCGGGATGAAACATGTAACGGTTGCCTGTGTGACAGGGGGAAATCCTGAAAAGTTGATCCGTGTCCCGAATTTGGAAGGGTTTGAAAAAACAGAGGTGATTATTCCGAGATATTCGCGAAATGTATACGATCACGCCCTCCGGAATGTGGGTGTGACTTTGATTACGGTAGATTCCATAGACGAATTGAAAAATGCAATCAGTTCGCGGACCGCGATGATCTATCTTATGGCGATGGAGGAGTCGATGACCGGGCCGATGTCGCTCGAAGTTATCTCTAAAATAGCGAAGGCGAAAAATGTTCCTGTGATGGTTGATGCAGCGGCGGAAGATTTGACAATACCGAATGTTCACTTGAAAATGGGCGCCGATGTCGTTATTTATAGCGGCGGAAAGGCTTTGTGCGGGCCGCAATGTGCTGGACTTGTATTAGGAAGAAAAGATTTGCTGATGTCTGCCTGGCAGGCGAGTGCTCCGCATCATGGCCCTGGTCGCGATAATAAAGTGGGCCGGGAAGAAACAATGGGAATGATCGCTGCTGTCGAAGCCTGGACTAAGCGAGATCATGCCGGAGAATGGAAAAGATGGTTGTCCTGGCTGGATAATATTTCTAAGAAAATGGGTACGATTGAAGGTGTGAAAACAACCGTAATCGAGCCGAAAGAGCTTTCAAATCGGACACCGCAGCTAAGAATTTCCTGGGATCCTGCAAAACTTAATATTACAGGCGAGGAAATTGCTGAACTTTTCGGTAGAACAAAGCCGCGTATTGCCCTAGGTGGAGGGACGCGTGATGGCGCAACATTTGTTTCCATAACCACAGGGCAGATGCAGTTGGGAGATGATAAAGTTGTTTCGGATCGGCTCTACGAAACGTTGACACAAAAACGGACACCTGCAAAAGCCGGTATGGCAGCGGCATCAGGCTCCGTTAAGGGGCATTGGGATATGGAGGTTGAATTTTTCTCCAGCACCAGCAAACAATCACTCATCATTGAACAGGATGGCAATTGGCTTGAAGGCTCGCATAAAGGAGAATTCAGTGTGAGAGAATTGCAGGGTACGATTGAGGGCAATGAGATAAAGATGAAAAGTTCGGACCGGCAGATTGCTGACAATATCACATTCATGTTTGCAGGAACTGTGAAGGATAACACAATGACAGGTTCTATTTATATGGGAGAATATATGACTGCGAAATTTACTGCAAAACGTCATACGTTTAAGTCCAAACGAGAAAAGATCATGATTCCGTCAGGTCCGCCGTTAGCTACCTAAGGTTAAGATTTCATAAAAAAAGAGCTGTTTTAACAGCTCTTTTTTTTATGACTGAGTTTTCCCGTCTGCTGAATTCTCAATAAAACTATATTTCTTAAAATTGGACTACATCAGTAGTTGTTAAATTAATTATTTGAATTTTATAATTTATAGTGCGATTTCGTTTTTTAATATTGTAATCAGCAGTGGACGGATCAGTATTTAAAAATGTATGTCACCGTAAAATACAAGATAATAATCCAATGATTTTATTGTTTTAGGGCTCATTTTGAGATAATTCAGGCTTGGTAAATTTTAAATATGAAAATTTTGGAAGTAAAAATAATTCAATCAAGACAGCTTTTATTTTGATTCTATATTGTTTGAATTTTGAATGTTTTTGTTTGAAAAATGTAGGAGTAGATATTGCTGTCGCAATTACATTTGTACAAGTTTTTATTCCTAATCCTTAATGTATTTTATTAAATGTACAATTCAGTAACTATTAAGACTTTTGCTTTCTTTGCGGGAGTTCTATTTTCAATTCATTTGCAGGCGCAAACTCTTACAGATCCTGGTATTTCATCGCACAATTATAAGATGCCCAACAAGGCAAAAATGGCAGGTCTGAGTTCTCATCAAATAGTGTTGGCAAAGCAGTCGTTTAAAACAGATTCGAAAGCGGCACATCAGACACCGAAATATGCCGCAGCACCTGCTACGGTAATTTCGGTTAAAACCCAGCAGAGTAGCAACGTTATCAATCCTATGCAGTCGGTGGCTAATTATAAGGCTCAGGCCGTTTACAGGCCTGAAGAAACAACACAGGCAGTGATGACATGTAGTTTATAAATAAAAACTAAAACAGCTTCCGGTATTAATCCCGGTATAGGTGACGATATTATTAAAACCCGGCTATTTATTGTAGCCGGGTTTTTTTATGTAAGTAGTACTTAGGTATTTTTTTCTTAGCCAGATATAGGATTTATTGATTCGCGCAGATGTTGTTCATTTGTATTTAACTTTTCTTTGATGAAGTAAAACTAATTTTATCAATATAATATTCTTTAAATATTAATTTTTATGATATTTAGATGAATTTTGAAGATTTTCCATGGTAAAGTTGTTACATACGTAATTCTTTTATAATGTTGTATTAAATACTTACGTAACTATACTTTCTACGAGATCATGAAAAGATTTATCCTTTCTGTAAGTGCAATGCTCTTCCTGTCGCAAGGCGCTGTTAATGCTGCCGGAGATTCTGATAAAAAAGATAAAACGGCAAAAAAAATACGGCTGCTTCGGGAATTATCGGCTTATACTACCCCGGATTCTGCTGTATCGGAGGAAAAGGATATGGAGGAATTTAAGCCGTCCATCCATGTTGGCGCGATTGTACATATGTTTGCCTCTTCGGAACAGTCAGGTTTTGGCGGCAAAGCCTCGGCTGATGCAAAGGATTGGAATAAAGGTTTTTCAGTTTACCGTGCAAGGGTTTTGGTGGGTGGACAATTGTCTAAAAAAAGTAGCTTTTTTATGGAAACTGATCTGCCATCGCCGATCGGAGTTCAGCTTGGTAATGGGACAAAAAATGTCAAGGTTGCGCCGATTATCCTGGATGCTCAATATGAACACGACTTTTCAAATTCATTTCAATTAATTGCTGGTATGCAGCTTGTTTCTAATAATAGAAATGGTCTGCAAGGTGCTGCGGGCTTGATGGCCAATGACTTTACTTACTTTCAGTATCCTTACAACATGTTTGGAGACAGTCCTTTGCAGGGGAATTTTGGACGAGATCTTGGTGTAAATGCGCGCGGATTTCTTTTAAAAGACAAGCTCGAATATCGTCTTGGTGTTTTTACCGGAAGGAACCTGGATGGGCAAGCACCTTTACGTATAGTAGGCCGCGTTGCCTACAACTTCCTGGATCCGGAAAAGGATTATTATTATGCGGGAACCAAACTAGGTAATGGAAATACTTTTGCCTGGGCTGCGGGATTTGACACACAAGGCAAATATTACAACGTTGGTACGGATCTATTTATCGACAAAAAAGCTGGAAACGCAGGTTCTGTTACTTTGAATGCGGCTTTTCAATATATGACAGGTGGTACCAATGTTAATTCTAAATATTCCTTTTCCGGTTTGATTCCCCGACAAACAGTCCAGTTTCTTGAACTTGGCTATTATTTTACAAAATCAAAATTGCAGCCGTGGGTACGCTACGAAAATCAGAATATATCGTCGAAAAAAGAGCAGGCTGGTTCTGAGCTGATTGGAGATTTCGACAAGGCGAAATCCAGTTCAGTCTACGGCGGCGGTTTGAATTATTTCTTCAATGGAAACAATACTAATTTACGCTTATCGTACGTAGCACGTCAGTATAATATGACAACTACCACTGGTTATGAAAAAAAGGCATATGGTCAGTTTTGGCTTCAAGTGCAATTTTTTATCTTTTGAAATTGATAAATAATTTGATATTACATTATAATTTTATATTACGTACGTAATATAATTATTAATGTATCTTTTGAAATTTATAAGATCTTCGCAACTACAAATTCCTGACATTTCAGTCTGACATTCAATTTTCACTCTATATCACTATTAAAATATATATTATGAAAACATTACAAATACGTCAATGGGGCGTCTTATTGCTGGCTTTGGTTGTCGGGCTTTCAGGTTGCGGCGGATCAGGTTCGGGAGATAAAAAAGCAGAAGACGGGGAGACGGTAAAAATAGGTGTTCTTCATTCGCTGAGTGGCACAATGGCTATTTCGGAAGTTTCGCTGAAAGATGTAGTTTTGATGGCGGTTGACGAGATCAATGCGAAAGGTGGAGTTTTAGGCAAAAAAATAGAACCGGTGATCGTAGATCCGGCGTCTGACTGGGATTTATTCGCTGAAAAATCAAAGGAGTTGTTACTGGATAAAAAGGTCTCAGCCGTATTTGGATGCTGGACTTCCGTATCTCGAAAATCAGTCCTTCCCGTTTTTGAAGAAAATAACGGATTACTTTTTTATCCGGTGCAATATGAAGGAGAGGAATGTTCAACGAGCGTAATTTACACCGGTGCTACGCCAAATCAGCAGCTGATTCCCGCAGCTGAATATATGATGAGCGAAGAGGGTGGTGGCTATAAAAAGTTCTATTTGCTCGGGACTGACTACGTTTTTCCTCGTACAGCAAATAAAATTTTAAAAGCATTTTTGCTGTCTAAGGGCGTGCCGAAAGAAAATATAATTGAAGAATATACTCCTTTTCATCACCAGGATTATCAGACGATTGTTTCCAAGGTTAAACAGTTTGCTGCGGGTGGGAAAGCTTGCGTACTTTCGACAATCAACGGAGATTCAAATGTGCCTTTCTACAAAGAATTCGCAAATCAGGGATTGTCAGCGGCAACATGTCCGATTATGGCATTCTCTGTGGCGGAGGATGAGCTTCGTGCAACGGATACAGAGTTTTTGGTAGGGCATTTGGCTGCCTGGAATTATTTTCAATCAATGGAATCGGCTGAAAATAAGAAATTTGTGGAAGATTTCAGGGCATTCTGCAAGAAAAACAATCTTCCCGGAGGAGACAAAAGGGTAACGGATGATCCTATTTGCTGGGCTTATACGGGTGTTTATCTATGGGCGAAAGCAGCTGAAAAAGCAGGTTCTTTCGAGGTGTCAAAGGTTCGTCCTGCACTTTACGGTCTAGAATTTGATTCACCGGACGGACTTGTGAAAATGGACACAAAAAACCATCACTTGGCCAAACCTGTGATGATCGGTGAGATTAAGCCAGATGGGCAATTTGATATCATCTGGAAGTCGAACGGGCTGGTAAACCCGGAACCGTGGTCAAAACTGACTTCTCCTGATAAGGACTGCGATCATGTTGGCCATGGCGGAACGTATACCGTAGCACAGAAATAGAAGTTCTCGAATTTTAGAACTTTTTATTGCGGGAAATTTATCCGCAAATTCTCAGGACACTCAACTTTTTCATACTAGTTACGAAGCGATCAAAAGTTAGGCCGGTTAGTGTAGTTAAAATTAATTGCAGTGACCGGCTCTTCAAATCTATTAAAATCTTCATTTAAGGCTTATCGTAAACTTTAAATTCCAAGTTATGAACTACATCGTCAAAATGTGGCTGGGGCTTTGTTTGTGCCTTTTTATTGGAAAACAGGTTGTTGCACAGTCAGATAGTACCCATTTTTATGTAAGCCAAGTGTTGAATCCCTCGAATGATTCTGCAAGAACAAGGGCAATTAAGAGGCTGGTTTTAATGCGGGATCCATTGACTTTCCCGGTTTTGGGGGCTATAAATGACAAGAAAATTTATATGCTGAACGGAAAACCAGTGACTACGGGGGAGCCGGAAGAATTGGGGGAAGGAAGCGAAGTTTTTCCTCTTTATTATCTTTTTCCGGAGAATAAACCAGTCTTGGAAGCTGATGGGAAACCAAAAAAAGTAACATTGGAAACTTTGAAAAAGGTGGATGTCAGCCGAAGCGACCGGTTAGCGCTTAACTTAATTTTACCTTATCTGAACCTGGCAAACCCTGAACCTGAAAAACGAATTATCGCATACGGACAACTTTTGACTTCGTCCGACGATTCGAAAATTAAAATATTAACCGAGGCTCTTAAACTGGAAAATAACAAGGAAGCGCAGACTGCCGGGAAGGAGATCTTGTTTCAATTAAAGTTAAATGAAGCGGTTTCAGAAACAGAGGCAAAAGCTTACATTGATAGCCTGGATAGTAATTGGGGGGAGAATGTGACCATTGTTTTAAAAGAATATTCTGCGTCAGGTAAAGTTGCCGGCGCAAAAAAATACGCTTCTGAAAAGGTTGAGGCGCTGGAAGGTCTCCAATCAAGAATTGAAAAGGCGCAGAATCTTTTCAGTGGAATAAGTTTGGGGAGTATTCTGATCCTGATCGCACTGGGTCTGGCGATCGTTTACGGTTTGGCTGGCATCATCAACATGGCGCACGGAGAATTTCTGATGATCGGTGCATACACTACTTTCTGTGTGCAATCGCTATTTATCGACACCCTTGGAGTAAAGTCTGACATGTTCTTTTTCGTCTCGCTGCCTGTATCCTTTATCGTTGCTGGAATTTTCGGATTGGTTTTGGAAAAGCTGGTAGTGAGGCATTTATACTCCCGTCCGCTGGAAAGCCTGTTGGCAACCTGGGGCGTTAGCCTGATCATGGTACAAACTGCGAGAAGTATTTTTGGCGATCTTACGGCTGTGAAAGCGCCGTCATTTCTGGCCGGCGGCTGGCAGGTTATGCCACATCTAATTCTTCCTTACAACAGACTTTTTATTATTGTTCTGACCATCGTCGTGGTTTCGCTAACCTATCTGATGTTATACCGGAGTCGTCTGGGAATTCAGATTCGGGCTGTCACACAGAACAGGAGCATGAGTGCATGTCTGGGTGTAGAAACAAGAAAAGTGGATGCGATAACATTCTTCCTGGGGTCAGGTCTTGCCGGCCTGGCCGGCTGTGCGATGACGCTCATTGGAAATGTGGTTCCCGATATGGGTCAAACCTATATTGTTGACTCTTTTTTAGTAGTTGTTACAGGTGGTGTGGGTAAAATCGCAGGCGCAATTTTGTCTGGTTTAGGGATTGGTTTCCTTACAAAAGTACTTGAATCATTTTATGAGGCAGTTTATGGAAAAGTGCTGATTCTTGCACTGATCGTTGTTTTTCTGCAATTCAAACCAAGGGGATTATTCCCTGACAAAGGACGGATTGCAGAAGATTAAATGCAGAATTAGAAAATATTTTCACAACATTTCAACGAAATCATGGAAAAAACAAAAGACTTCCGGCTTTATGGGGCTTTTATAGTACTATTTCTAGTCTTATTGCCATTGGGAAACCTGTTCGGAATCGTATCCAACAACACGATATCACTTTGGGGGAGATACTTTTGCTTTGCAATTGTAGCACTTGGTGTGGATTTAATCTGGGGATATACCGGAATTCTTTCGATGTGTCAGGCATTCTTTTTCTGTCTGGGCGGTTACAGTGTTGCGATGCATATTGTGATGAAGGGAGCAACAGCCAGCGGTTCCGACGGAACTTCCATTCCCGATTTTATGGTATGGAATCAGGTTGAATCGTTGCCGTTTTTCTGGGCTCCTTTTCAGTCATTTGGGCTTGCGATGATTCTTGGTCTTCTGATACCCGCCGTCTTTGCCTTCGTATTTGGCTATTTCATTTTTCGCAGCCGGATCAAAGGAGTTTACATGGCAATTATCACGCAGGCGTTAGCACTGGCTATGTGGCTATTATTTTTAAGAAACGAGACGATGCTGGGGGGGACAAATGGTCTGACAGATTTCAAATCTCTTTTAGGTTTCAGTCTTGCCTCTCCAAATGTTAAACTGGGGTTGTATCTGCTATCGCTGTCCGGGCTTTGCGGTACCTATTTTTTAAGTAAAAAACTGGTAGATTCCAAATTTGGCAAAGTGTTGCAAGCTATCCGTGACAGCGAGTCGCGGACGAGTTATACTGCTTATCGGATTCTGGATTATAAACTTGCGATATTCATCGTCGGCGCTTTACTGGCCGCATTCGCGGGCATGCTTTACGCACCCCAGACAGGTATTATCACACCCGGAAGAATGGATGTGAGAGCATCGGTAGAAATGGTAATGTGGGTAGCTCTCGGAGGACGTGGGAAACTGAAAGGTGCTATCCTGGGGGCATTGATTGTTAACTTTTTGTATAGTATTTGTACTAGCCTTTTTCCGGATTCCTGGTTATTTATCCTCGGATTCCTGTTTGTTATAACGGTTCTTTATTTTGATAAAGGCTTTCTTGGAATGATCGAAATAATTGGAGGAAAATTCCGCAGAAAGCAAATTACGGAAAAGGTTGCCGGTCATCAAGTTGTCGAATCCTGAGAGATCGGACTTAGTATTTGATTAATACAAATAGTGCAAAACTTTAAATCGTTTTAATATGCTGCTTGCGGTCAAAAATCTTTCAGTTTCCTTTGGTGGTGTTCATGCTTTGAATCTAAGCCAGTTCAATTTGCGGGATAAGGAGCTCCGCGTTATCATCGGCCCGAACGGGGCTGGTAAATCTACTTTTCTTGATATTTTGTGTGGTAAAACGAAACCCGATTCCGGGGAAGTTTTATATGACGGTGAACCGGTTTTAGGGAAAACGGAAGTACAGATCGCTAATATGGGTATTGGTCGGAAATTTCAGAAACCATCAGTTTTTCCAAGCCTTACCGTATATGATAATATGCTATTGGCCTATAAAATGAAAAAAAGCATTTTTGCTTCCCTTTTTTTTAGACCAACAGAAGAAATCGATTTTCAAATTCGTCAGGTTGCAGCGAAAGTGGGGTTGAGCAAGGAACTAAAAAAGATCGCGGGGGAATTGTCGCACGGTCAAAAACAATGGCTAGAGATAGCAATCGTCGTTTTGCAGGATCCGAAGTTGATGCTGATCGATGAACCGGCGGCTGGTATGTCTGATGAAGAAACGGAAAAAACAGGTGAGCTTTTAATGCAACTATCCAAACATCACGGCATAATCGTAATTGAGCATGATATGAAATTTGTCGAACAAATCGCCCAGGATCTGGTAACTGTTCTTGTCAGGGGCAAACTTTTGGTAGAGGGATCTTTCGAGGATGTACGGAATGATCAGCGTGTTATTGATAGTTATCTGGGCCGGGCTAATGTACAACTTGAAAACTTCTGAACCATGAGTCAATCCGTATTAAAGATAAATTCGTTGACTGCTGCCTATGGGCAAAGTACAATTCTGTGGGGGACATCTCTGGAAGTAAAAAAAGGGACGGTCACAACCGTGATGGGCAGAAATGGTGTTGGAAAAACTACGCTTTTAAAAACCATAATGGGTATTGTTAGTCCTAAATCGGGTATGATTGAATATAAGGGTGAAGATGTAACGAATCTTCCTGCCTTCAAAAAATCCAGAATGGGGATAGCTTACGTTCCGCAGGGAAGAGAAATTATTCCTAAATTGACAGTGTACGAAAACCTTAAACTAGGTTTGGAAGCAGTCAGCGATCGGAAAGCAAAAATTCCGGAAGATGAGATTTACACAATGTTTCCAATCCTTAAAGATTTCAGAAACCGCCTGGGAGGAAATCTGAGCGGCGGACAGCAACAGCAACTCGCCATCGCGCGCGCATTAACTGGCAGGCCCTCCCTGCTTTTACTGGACGAGCCAACCGAAGGAATTCAGCCTTCCATTTCGCAGGAAATTGGAATCATTTTAAAAAAACTAGCTAAGGAGCAAGGGATTTCGGTTCTTTTGGTTGAACAAAAAATCGATTTTGCCCGTCCGGTTACCGATTATTTTTACTTTATGAACCGGGGCGCGGTAGTTTCTCAAGGAAATTCTTCTGATATGAGCATGGAGGAACTTCAAAATCACATTTCGTTATAATAATTTCCATCTAAATTTATACTTGGTATTTCTTTCAATGTATTAGAAAAAAATGATGTGATTTTAATCTTATACCTACGTATATTTACTCGTAGGTATAAGAGGTTTTCAAGCGTCTAAGCTGCGCATCTCAACACAGAAACGATTCAGGTTATGTTCAGGAAAGAACCGGTTAAAGATGAAACGCAGGAGAGGAAAACCTTTTTATATTTCACGTGGCTTTATGTCTCGGCACTGCTGATCGTTGCAGTGATTTCGATCCTAAGCCAGATCCTTATACAACGCTATCTTACGGCACAGCGGGACGATTCTCATATTATCAATTATGCGGGAAGACTTCGGACATACAGCCAGACTTTGGGCAAAACTGCACTTTTAATCGAATCCGGACGGGATATTGAATCGAATCGCAAGGAATTTGTCAATACCTTAAAGCAATGGCAGAAGGCGCACGAGGCACTTATCGGTGGTAATTCTTTCCTGAATTTGCCTCCAAACAACAGGAAAGAAATTGCCATGATGTATGATATGGTGAAAGAACCGTATCAGGAAATTCTGACGGCTGCCAATAAGATGGTGGTGGTTATGGAGAAAAACAAAGTGGTCGATTCTACCGATATCAAACCTTATATTAAGAAGATTTTAGAGTACGAAAAATCATATCTTCTTGGTATGGAGCTGATCGTCTTTGACTACGACCGTTTCTGGCGACAGAAAGTACGTACGTTGAAAGAGATTGAATACATTCTTTTAGGTGTCGTTTTATTTACACTTCTTCTTGAGGCGGGTTTGATCTTTTTCCCCTTATCGGTCAGAATCCGTCAGACCATGACTGGCCTTATCGATTCAGAAAACAGGTCAAAAAAACTCGCTGACCAGTTGCAGGAAAGTAGCAAATCGATCGAAAAGTCTCATAAGGAACTACGCGAGACAAATTTTGCATTAGAAAAAGCTACTTACCTCGTAAAAACCGACAGTGCAGGGAACATTATTTATGCCAATGATAAGTATTGTCACGTGACTAAATATACAATCACAGAACTGCGTGGAAGGCCATTGTTTTACAATAACCTGGGAGGTAAAGAGAGTATTATTTATGACCATATCCGTGACTCCGAGCGGAAGACCGAGGTCTGGCAGGGAGAGGTTTTTGATACCGCATCCGATGGGGCGGGTTTCTGGCTGGATGTGACGATGATGCCAATCATTGATAACAAGAGCAACCTCTATCAGTATCTGGTGGTTTGTAACGACATTACAAAACGTAAAAATACGGAAAGGGAACTCTGGTTACTGACTGAGGAAAAAATGCGGCGGCAGGAAACAGAACAGCATATTCGTTCCTTTTCGATTATAACCGGACAGGAAAAGGAAAGGGAACGGGTCGCAGCAGAAATTCATGACGGTATCGGGCAAATGCTGACGAGCCTGCGTATGAAACTGGAGCAGGTCGACGACCGGATGGAGCATAAGGATCCTGAAATCCAAAAAGTGAATGAGCTTTTGGCAGGGATTATTTTTGAGACAAAACGTATCTGTGCCGATCTGCTTCCAAGTGTACTGGAAGATTTTGGGCTTCGTTCTGCAATTCGGGAGCTTGTCAAGATGTGCAGGGAAACGGCGGGCTCTGTTACTTTTCATCTGGAAGAAAATATCAGTCTTGAATCGTTGCCAAGAGAAGTAGAAATTGGCGTATTCAGGATTTTGCAGGAAGCACTTAATAATGCGATCAAACATTCGCGCGCTACGATTATCGAGGTGCATGTTGACAGCGATTCAGAGTTTTTAAATATGATCATTCAGGATAACGGAGCTGGATTTTATTTTGACAATCAATATATATACTCGCGTGAAAAATTCCCGAAAGCGCATGGTTTGAGAGGAATGAAAGAGCGGGCAGACTTGCTCAATGGAACACTGAACATCAGCTCGGAGCCGGGGCAGGGAACTACAATTCAGTTAGAATTACCATTACGAAAAACATTAAGTTAGTATTCATCAACGTAAAAAATAACCCTTAACATGAAGAAAATAGCTGTTTTTTTGGTCGACGATCACGAGATTTTCAGAAACGGGCTGAAGCAATTAATTAACGCGGAGGCTGATATGGAAGTCGTGGGGGAAGCATCCACAGGGGAAGACGCAATTCAATCGTTGGCAAAAACCTCAGTCGATGTGATCATTATGGATATCCGGATGCCTGGAATTAGCGGTCTGGATACCGGCAAATCAGTTTTGAAAGATAATAGTAAAGCAAAACTTTTGTTTTTCAGCCTTTTTGATAATCCTGACTATGTTTTGACGGCACTTGATATGGGCGCAAGCGGCTACATTCTAAAAGATACGAGCAATAAAATCTTTTTGCACGCGATCCGTACGGTTCATAACGGGCAATTTTATTTTATCGGCGATGTAACGGATACATTAGTCCGAAAATACCACGAACAGCGAAATTCAGTGCCTGACACTGGTACAGCAACTGCTTCTGAAACTTCCTTGTCAAAGCGTGAACAACAGATTATCAGGATGATAGATCAAGGGGTGACAAATAAAGAAATTGCTGAGGCGCTTGGCATCAGTATCAGGACTATCGAAGCGCACCGCCTTAATATTCTGAGGAAGTTTCAGGTAAGCACGATCGAGGAAGCGGTGGAGAATGCCAGAGCCTCATCGTTATTAGCTTAAAAATTAAAGGAATAATTTGTTTAACAAGGTTACTTATCTATATTTACGTACGTAATTTATACCTAGGTACAATTTGATATCTTGATTATCTTATGCATTTATCTCCACGCGAACAGGAAAAACTGCTTTTGTTTTTAGCCGGTGAACTCGCCGAGAAACGTAAAGCTCGCGGGCTGAAACTTAATTATCCGGAATCGATTGCCTTGATCAGCAGTCGTTTGCAGGAGGCTGCACGTGATGGAAATTCTGTTGCCGAATTAATGCAGTATGGTGCGACGATTCTCATGCGTGAAGATGTGATGGACGGGGTTCCGGAGATGATTCATGATATCCAGATTGAAGCAACTTTCCCGGATGGGACAAAACTGGTGACTGTACATAACCCGATCCGATAAACTTACTATCATGATACCAGGAGAATATATTTTGGCTGATGGTGATATCATTGCCAACGTTGGAAAACGTACGGATTCAATTACAGTGATCAACACGGGAGATCGACCGGTGCAGGTCGGCTCGCATTTTCATTTTTTTGAAATAAATAAACAGCTGTTTTTTGACCGTGAAAAGACCTACGGAATGCGGTTGAATATAGCCGCCGGAACCGCGGTGCGATTTGAGCCGGGTGAAGAGAAAGATGTTATTCTTGTAGAATTTGGAGGGAAAAGACATGTTTCAGGTTTCAATAATCTGGTGGATGGAGACTTAGAAGAAAACAAAGAAAGTGCATTGGAGAAATCTGACGCTTTGAACTTTAAAAATACAAAGAAATGAGCCTTTCGATTAACCGGATAAAATATGCAAACATGTACGGCCCAACTGTTGGCGACAAAGTCCGGCTTGGCGATACTGATATTATAATTGAAATCGAAAAAGATCTTTCCGTGGGCGATCAGGGACATGGTGAAGAATCAAAATTCGGTGGTGGAAAAACCATACGTGACGGCATGGCACAATCTGCTTCTGCCACGCGGGCAGAAGGCGTTCTGGATTTTGTCATTACCAGCGTCATGATCATCGATCACTGGGGGATTGTCAAAGCTGATATCGGTATTAAAGATGGAAGGATCGTGGGTGTCGGAAAAGCTGGAAATCCTGATACCACCGATGGTATTACCCCCAATATGATCATCGGAGCATCAACCGAAGTGCATGGCGGTGCGGGCCTAATCGCGACAGCCGGGGGAATTGATACGCATATCCATTTTATCTGTCCGCAACAAATTGATCACGCACTTTTTAGCGGCATCACGACAATGATCGGGGGAGGGACTGGGCCGGCTGACGGAACAAATGCTACAACAGTAACACCCGGCGCCTGGAATATCCGAAAAATGCTGGAATCCGCCGAGGCATTTCCAATGAACCTTGGATTTTTGGGGAAAGGAAACTGTGCTTCAATTGCGCCGTTAGAAGAGCAGATTGAAGCCGGGGTGATCGGGTTAAAAATTCACGAAGACTGGGGTGCAACGCCGGCCGTGATCGACGCGTCGCTGAAAATGGCTGACAAACATGATATTCAGGTTGCAATACACACCGATACATTGAATGAATCGGGGTTTCTGGAAAGTACGATGGCTGCCATTGATGGTCGCGTTATTCATACATATCATACCGAAGGAGCGGGCGGGGGCCATGCGCCGGACATTATCAAGGCTGCGATGTATCCCCACATTTTACCGTCTTCAACCAATCCAACGCGTCCTTTTACGGTCAATACTATTGATGAGCATTTGGATATGCTCATGGTATGTCACCATTTGGATAAATCCGTCCCTGAGGATGTTTCTTTTGCGGATTCGCGGATCAGACCGGAGACAATTGCGGCCGAAGATATTTTGCATGATATGGGCGTGTTCAGCATGATGAGCTCCGATTCCCAGGCGATGGGACGTGTAAGCGAAGTGGTGATCCGAACCTGGCAAACAGCCGATAAAATGAAAAAGCAAAGGGGATTTTTGCCGGAAGATGAAGAGAACAAAAATGATAATTTTCGTGCGAAAAGATACGTTGCAAAGTATACTATAAACCCTGCGATTGCACACGGTATTTCTGAATATGTCGGCTCGGTCGAAGCCGGAAAAATGGCTGATCTTGTGTTATGGAAACCTGCGTTTTTTGCCGCGAAGCCGGAAATGATAATCAAAGGCGGGATGATCATCGGAAGTAGAATGGGGGACCCGAATGCTTCTATTCCAACACCGCAGCCTGTTGTTTACCGTCATATGTTTGGAGCGTACGGAAAGGCGCTTTTTAATACGTGTGCTACTTTCGTTTCGCAGCTTTCACTTGATAAAAATATTGTCCAGCAATACGGTCTTCAAAAGATGATTTTGCCTGTCAGAAATTGCCGGAATATTTCAAAAAAGGATTTAATTCATAATGATGCCACTCCGCAAATTGACGTTAATCCTGAAAATTACGAGGTGAGGGTTGATGGCCGTCATATTACTTGTGAACCGATCGCAGTAGCGTCGTTGGCGCAGCGATATTTTTTGTTTTAGGCTGTGTTATAAACTAATTTTCAGTGCCATGATTATCAAAGCGAAATTGGGAAATATCAGTGCTTTTGAAATAAAAGGCAGGCATATCGACTGGCTGGAAATGGAGTGGTATGAGACACGCAAACGCATTCTTCATAAAAAGACACGTTCAGGGAAGTCTGTGTCACTGAAATTCCTGAGCGAGTCGCCGGAAATTACGCAGGGGGATATCTTGTATAACGATGAATTTATAATCATTGCAGCAGAGATTTTAACCTGTGACTGTATAGTTGTTAAGCCTATAACAATTTTTGAAACAGCCTCCCTTTGTTATGAAATTGGAAATAAACATCTGCCGTTGTTCTTTGAGGATGACAGCCTTTTGATACCTTATGATGCGCCATTATTTCGGTTGTTAACCGCGCAGGGTTATGAAGTTCTGCGTGAAAATCGTAAGCTTTTGCAGCCCTTAAAAACAACAGTCTCGCCACATGCTGATCGGGCAAATTCGAGTCTGTTTTCGAGAATTATGCAGCTGACAACAGATTTATGAATACCCAGCTCCTCAGTTTATTGCAGCTCAGCGATCCGACGTTGCCCATTGGCGGATATGCCCACTCATCGGGATTAGAAACCTATGTGCAGGCTGGTGTAGTGAAAAACACAAAAACTGCCGGAGATTTCATAATCCGGATGCTGAAAAGCAACCTTAAATACGGAGACGCTGCATTCGCTTCTCTTGCATATGAGGCTGCTGCACAAGACGATTATCAGGAGCTTTTAAGCCTGGATGAAGAGTGTACGGCATTGAAATTACCCAAGGAAATGCGAGAGGCGAGCCACAAACTCGGGAATCGTTTGATGAAGGTTTTTGAGCCTCTGTGTAAAAATAAAATGACGGAAAAGTATCTGGCTGATAGTAAGTTAAAATATGTTTTTGGTCATTACTGCATCGTTTTTGGCTTATATGCCTATGCTTTACAAATTGAAAAAAAAGATATGCTAACCGGATTTTATTACAATACTGCGGTTGGATTTGTAACAAACAGTGTCAAATTAATTCCCCTGGGACAGCAGGACGGACAGGAATTGCTTTTTTCACTCCATCCGGTCATCAATCAGCTGGTTGAAGAATCCATGCAACCGGACCGGGACTTACTTGGACTTTGCTGTCCAGGATTTGATATTCGGAGTATCCAGCATGAAAGTTTGTATTCCCGTCTGTATATGTCTTAAACGCTCCATAGCCGGTCAGTCTTTAAGGCATTGAATGATGATGATTAGTAATAAAAAAAAATTAAGATGCTGATAGGAAATAACCGGCAGCAGACATCCGAAGTAAATAAAACCATGGATCGAAATTATATAAAAATTGGTGTTGCGGGCCCAGTTGGTTCCGGAAAAACAGCGCTGATCGAGCGCCTTACACGCCAGATGGCTAAGGAATATAGCGTGGGTGTGATAACCAACGATATTTATACTAAAGAGGATGCTGCTTTTTTGACACAAAACAGCCTTTTGCCGCCAGACCGGATCATTGGCGTTGAAACTGGCGGCTGTCCGCATACGGCAATTCGCGAGGATGCAAGTATGAATCTGGAAGCTGTGGAGGAAATGGCTAACCGTTTTCCGGATATTGAAATTATTTTTATCGAAAGTGGCGGCGACAACTTGTCTGCAACTTTCAGCCCTGACCTTGCGGATATCAGCATTTTTGTAATTGATGTGGCCGAAGGTGATAAAATTCCAAGAAAGGGTGGGCCGGGAATTACCAGAAGTGATTTGCTGGTCATCAATAAAATTGATCTGGCGCCTTATGTCCATGCTGATCTGGATGTAATGGAACGCGATTCCAGAAAAATGCGTAACGGTCAACCTTTTGTTTTTACCAATCTTATGAGCTTGAAGGGGCTGGAAACGGTTATCGATTGGATAAAAAAATATGCGTTGTGTGAAGAAATTGACGAACCGGCACTGCTGAGATGATTGCTGCTTTGCACATTCATGTTGGATTACGGGACGAAATTTCATATTTGAAAAAATGCTACTTTTCGCCTCCTTTTAAACTGGCGGATATCACAGAAAACCGCCGGCAGAAATGGCTGCATCTGATGCAGATGAGCTCTTCGCCAGGAATTCTGGATGGCGATCAGTTTGAAATTAAGATTGAACTCGACCAAAATTGCCATTTGCAGTTGCATACCCAATCTTATCAGCGACTATTCAGTATGAAAAGTGGAGCAAAGCAGCATATGGAAGTTTTTCTGGATAAGGGTGCTTCACTTATTTATCTACCGCATCCGGGCGTACCGCAGGAAAATTCCAATTTTACTTCCAGAAGTAAAATCCATTTGGCTGAGAATTGCGAACTGATTTGGGGAGAAATTATTACCTGTGGAAGAAAGCTGAATGGAGAGGTTTTTAAATTTTCCAAATATCATGCAATCACCGAGGTTTATACTAATAAACGATTGAAAATCAAGGAAAATATCTGCCTGGTCCCGGTTGGAAATGATCTTGCAGCAATCGGAATGCTGGAAGGTTTTACACATCAGGCAAGCCTGATATTTTTAAAAAATGGCATTGACAAAAATTCTCTGATCGATAAGGTAAAAGATTATTTAAGTAGCGAGCCGGATATACTTTTCGGTGTAACACCTGCGCCGGAATCCGGACTTTTGGTAAGAATACTCGGAAATAAATCTGAGCAGCTAATGAATGCCCTTAAAAAAATTACAAAAATATTTAAAGAAGATATTTGACTTATGCACACCGAATTACAAGTCTTGCTGACAGCCGCTGTAACGATTGCATGTCTGCATACATTCAGCGGACCGGATCATTACATTCCTTTTATAGCTTTATCGAAAGCAAGAAACTGGTCTTTTGGGAAAACGCTCTGGTGGACAATTATCTGCGGATGCGGCCATGTCTGGAGCTCCATTTTACTTGGCCTGGGTGGCGCAGCCATTGGCTGGTCATTAAGCAAAGTGGAATGGCTTGAAGAAGTCAGAGGAGGGCTGGCAGGCTGGATGCTGCTTGGCTTTGGAATAGTTTACGGGATATGGGGAATGATGAATGTGTATAAAAACAAAACACACAAACATTTCGATATTGAACAAGAAGGGGATATTTACGTGTATGAACATCAGCACGGCTCGGCTGTCCGGAGTAATGAAAGGCATAAAGTGACTCCTTGGGTTATGTTCATCATTTTTCTTCTGGGCCCGTGCGAGCCGATGATTCCCTTGTTATATTTTCCGGCAGCCCGGAATTCACTAAGCGGTATGCTTCTTATGATATGTGTTTATACGTTTGTCACGTTGGCGACGATGATTTTTATGGTAGTTCTGGGTTTTTATGGGATCTCGATTTTTAAAACCAGCCAGCTCGAAAAGTACATGCATCCTTTAGGTGGACTTACTATTTTTATTTGCGGAGCGGGGATGGTTTTTATGGGCTGGTAATATTGATAACATTATATCAGCGCAGTTCAATGCTTTGTTTTGCAAGAGTCAACTTTTCGCCACTGTAAATTCAAAGTCTAATGAATGACTTTTCTGTAAACCGTCGTGATTTTCTGAAATATTCTGGTGTCGGTGCCATATTAGGCTCGACTGATTTAACCAGGCATATGGATAATTCTGCTATTGCGTCGAAATTAAAATCCTCGATAATAATAAAAAATGTCAGCGCCAATTTTGAACGGGAAGCTTTGAATCCATACCGTTTTAAAGGAAGCCAGATCACTGAAAGTTGGCAAACCGCTGCCTATCTGGAATCGGAATCAGGATTTAGTAAAGTTGGACTGGCGACCCAGGGGGTATTATGGTCAGATTCAAAGGTGGCAGCAGCTCATTCAGAAAGCGCCGGAAATGCCTTGATGTTCGCCATGACAGAACATGCTTTGCAGCTTATGAAAGGAATTTCATTTTCCAGCCCTGTCGAGTTGCTTGATAAGCTTTTGCCGGAAGTGCTGAACTACGGAAAAAAGATTACCGGAAATGTGGACCTTCGAAAAACATTTGCTTTGAATGCACTTGTAAGCGTTGATAACGCTGCTTGGCTGCTATATGCGGCGGAAAATAAAATGACTTCTTTCGATGAAATGATCCCGGCTGCTTATAAGCCAAGTCTTTCTTACCGGCATGAAAAAGTTGCGAGTATACCTTCATTCGCCGTTGGTAGTGATCCTGAAAAAATCAAGGCGGCAGCGGATGAAGGTTATTTTATAATGAAACTCAAAACCGGATCAGCAGGGACTCAGGCTGATATGCTGAAAAATGATATGGCTTTCTTGTCGGCTGTTCATAAGGCGATCGGCCATTACGAAACCCCCTATACACGAAATGGGAAAATTCCATATTATATTGATCCCAACGGTCGGTATGAAAAGAAAGAAACACTTTTGCGGTTTATTGATCATATAAAAAAGATCGGTGCTCTGGATCAGATTGCTGTGATTGAAGAGCCTCTTGGAGAAGATAATAATGATTTTGTGGGAGATGTCGGTGTAAGGATAGGAGCGGATGAAAGTGCGCATACCGTGGAGGATGCTGCAAAAAGAATTGAGCAGGGGTATTCTGTGATGATCGTAAAGGCTATCGCAAAAACGTTGAGCATGACCATGAAAATTACTCAGCTTGCTTACGAGAAAAATATTCCATGTTTTTGCGCAGATCTGACTGTCAATCCGATTCTGGTAGACTGGAATAAATCGGTCGCGGCCAGACTAAATCCATTCCCTGATATTTCCATCGGTTTACAAGAAACAAACGGGCATCAGTACTATAAAAACTGGGATAAACTCATGAGTTACCATCCAATGGCCGAAGCGGCATGGACACGTACAAAAAAAGGCGTTTATGTAACGGATAGGCGGTTTTTTGAGGAAAGTGGCGGCATCATGAATTCTTCAAAACATTATGCTGATTTCTTTGCAAGCAGATGAATGCTTATGCCAACCGCAGCTATTAAATGATAAATTGTACTATGTATCTGATTTGGCACGGTTTTTGCGGTAACCGGTTTTAGTGATTTACAATTAATTATCAAGATTATGAAAATGCAATGGATCGTCAACACACTGGGAATAATGCTTATATCCCTCTCGTTATCAGCTCAGGTGGTGTCAAAGGATTCTTTAAATATGTTGAAACAACAAAAAGAATCGCTTGAAGTAAGCAAGAGATTAAATGAACGCAAACTTGAACTGGCAAAACTGGAAAATCAGGTTGCAGAAAAAACGGCGGAGGTTGCCAAAACAGCCGAACAGGCACAGAAATCAGCTGACGAAAACGGAAAAGCTGCTGCAAAACTTAGTAATGACGCTCAGGACAGAAAGCAGGCAAAAAGAGCGCGCAAAAGCGCTAATGCTGCCGAACGTGATGCGAAAAAGGCGAGGAGAGCAGAAGATAATTTAGCCAGTCTGAAAAAAGATATAGAGTCATTGCGCAGTAAGATCGCAGACGATGAAGGTAAGCTGTCTTCAATGAATTAAATTCGGGGAAAGAATATTCCGGTGAATGCACCGCGGCAAAGTTCAGAGCAATCTGAACTTTTTTTGTGCCTAAATTTCTATTTTTCAGTTGTCTGCAATCTTTTTATCTTTGGTAAGATCGAAGAGAAAATGGAAGATAAACCTGGTTATGAAAGAATAAAGGATGAAAATTTTCGTATTGCTGTTTCGCTGATTGATGCCGGAGATACGAGTGGATTAGAGAATCATCTTCGAAGGAATCCAAGATTGGTAAGTCAGCATATCAAATTTGACGAAAACGGATATTTTAGTAATCCTTGCCTTCTGAATTTTGTTGCTGAAAACCCTGTTCGTCAAGGTTTTTTGCCTGAAAATATTGTTAAAATAACCCATATAATCCTTGAAGCAGGAGCAAAACAAAATCTGGAGCAGACCAACTATACGCTCGGGCTGGTATGTTCTGGCAGCGTGGCCAGGGAATGTAAGTTCCAGATACCGTTGATCAATTTGTTTCTCAGCTATGGAGCAGACGCTAATAGCGCTATTCCCCCGGCTATCGCCCATGGCGAATTTGAAGCGGTAGAATTTCTGATTGAGAAAGGTGCAAAAATAGATTTGGTTACAGCTGCGGGAACTGGTCGTACCTTTCAGTTTCAGACTTTGTTTTCTGATTCAACTGAAAAAGAAAGGCATTTGGCATTTGCTTTTGCCGCACAACACGGACACACCGAAATTTTAAAAATTCTACTGAAAAGCGGCGCGGATCCTGACCGCTATAATCCCGAGGGAGCGCATATGTTCTCAACTCCTTTGCATCAAGCCATCATTTTCGGGCATGAAGAAATTGTAAGACTGCTTGTTGATGGCGGCGCCAGATTAGATTTGAAAGATACGATCTATCAGGGAACTCCGCTCGACTGGGCTCGCTATGCGAAAAATAATACGATTGAAAATTATCTTCTTTCGAAGTTGTAACAAGTAGTTTGAATTGGATTTAAACTTACATCATAGGAAACTGAATGCTTCTGACTTCCTCAAAATTTGTTAAACCCAAATACCTGTTGCACAGTATGAAAATCGTAAATTTTACAATTTTGTTCGCCTTTCTGGCGACGCTAAGTTTTGCTCAGACGGGAAAGGTACTTGATAATTTATCGGTGCCGAGTAAATTATTGAAGTCAGAAAGGAAATTTGCGATTTATCTTCCTCCCGATTATGCTACCTCAGAGAGAAGCTATCCGGTTCTATATCTTTTACATGGCGCCGGAGATAATCACACCGGCTGGGTACAATTTGGTGAAATTCTGCATATTGCCGACAAAGCAATAATGGACGGCCTGTCAACCCCGATGATCATCGTGATGCCTGACGCGGATACTGGACGCAGAGGGTATTTTAATGATGTAAAAGGTGACTGGCCATACGAAGACTTCTTCTTTCAGGAGTTGATGCCATTTGTTGAAAAAAAATTCAGGATAAAGTCTGAGAAGCGTTTCCGTGCGGTAGCCGGATTATCGATGGGCGGCGGGGGAAGTTTTATGTATGCCTTACACCATCCTGAACTTTTCTCTTCTGCTTGTCCGCTTTCAGCTTACATTGGGCCACTTTCGCTTGATGATGCTAAGAAAAATATGGTAAAAAACAATCCAAATATTGCTGACTCTACCGTGAGTAATTATTTTAACCGCCACAGTGTTTTGCCGCTTGTTGACAATATGACGGATACCCAGAAAAAAGCTGTCCGCTGGTATATCGACTGCGGAGACGATGACTTTTTATATGAAGGAAACAGTCTGGCGCATATTGCGATGAAAAAGAAAGAAATACCACATGAGTTCCGAATTCGCGAGGGGGGGCATACCTGGACTTATTGGCGTTCTGCGCTTCCAACGGTTTTAGAGTTTGTTTCGCAAGGCTTTCATCAATATTAGAGATTTTGATTTTGTAAATTTTGTTTTATGAGTCATAAAATTCTCCCGGGGATTAAACTTTTCGATCTCACCGGGAAAAGTGCTGTAATCACTGGTGGGTCCCGCGGACTTGGCTATGCCATGGCCGCCGGACTTGCGTCGGCGGGCTGTAATGTTATGCTTGTCAACAGAAATGGGGAGGACGGAAAGATGGCAGCGGAGCAGTTAAGTAAAGATTTCGGAACTCATAGTTATTCATTCATTGCTGACATCACCAACCAGAGGGAAACCGAATCAATGGCGAAATCAGCTGTTGATATTTTTGGCAAAATCGATATACTGATCAACAGCGCGGGGATCAATATCCGCGGTCCGATTGATGAATTGTCTCATGAAGATTTTAGTAAAGTGATGAACGTAAACGTGCACGGTACGTGGCTGAGTTCGCGGGCTGTTGTGCCTTTTATAAAAGAAAATAAAAGTGGCAGGATCATAAATCTTGCCAGTACGCTTGGTTTGGTCGGCCTCGCAAACCGGACACCCTATACCGCCAGCAAAGGGGCTGTCGTTCAAATGACTCGGGCTTTGGCAATAGAACTTGCTCCTTTTAATATTATGGTAAATGCGATCTGTCCTGGTCCATTTCTTACAGATATGAATATCCCGATCGCTGAAAGCGAGGAAGCTAAAAACATTGTTTTGGGATCAACTGCGCTTGGCCGCTGGGCACAGCTGGAAGAAATACAGGGAGCAGCTATTTTTCTTGCCAGCGACGCAGCCAGCTATATGGTCGGCTCTATCCTCACCGTAGATGGCGGATGGACAGCTAAATAATTATATACTCACCTCACCCGAATTTCAATTTAACTTGCCACGAAAACGCAAATCTTGCGTATTAATATCAATACAACATTCAGATTTTCAATGCCCGGGCTAGCCGGAAGAACAAAGACAATAGGCGTATTTTTTAGAAAAGGGTCCGTACAGATACTTTTTAGAAAGCAGGTCCGTTTTTATACCTGTAATAATTTGGTATTTTACTAAGTAAACCAAATATTCTAAGTTTTTTCTAATGTATATTGCGATGCCTGGAGAAGCCGAAGATTAATCTAAAATACGACAGATTCAATTTTCGCTGATTATGAAAGAATGAATTAACCTGACTAATATTCCTATTAAATTAATCTTATGGAAAACATCGAGAAAGACAATGTGTTCAAAGAATCTATTTCCGAGGCGTCCGACTTTAAGTTTGGTACCAAGGTTGTAAAAGTTTTTGATGACATGGTCAACCGCTCAGTTCCTCATTATGGTGAGATCCAGCGCATGGTAGCTGAATTGGCAGCGGATCATGCTCAGGAAGGAACACTTGTGTATGACCTGGGGTGCTCTACCGGAACGACCATGATCGGCCTGGATGCCCTGGTTTCAGAAGATATTTCTTTTGTCGGTATCGATGAATCAGATGAAATGCTTGTGAAATGTGATGCAAAACTGAAAGATGCCGGGCTCAAAAGGCCGTATGAACTTCGCTCTGCTGACCTGCACGGGGATTTGGCAATTGACAACTCCTCTGTGGTAATTCTGTGTCTGACGCTTCAATTTGTTCGTCCGATTCATAGAAAAAAATTAATAAGGAATATTTATAAAGGTCTCAATCCGGGCGGGACATTGATTCTTGTTGAGAAAATTCTTGCGGAAGACAGTATGTTCAATCGTGATTTTATCAAATATTACTACGATTACAAACGTCGTAATCATTATAGTGATCTAGAGATTTCGCAAAAAAGAGAAGCGTTGGAAAATGTACTGGTCCCTTACAAGCTTTCCGAGAATTTTCTGATGCTTGAACAGGTGGGTTTCAGCCACTGCGAAACGTTTTTTAAATGGTACAACTTTGCCGGAATTATAGCCCACAAAAAATGATAACGATAGGAAATTTCTTTTTCAGGTTCAGAAACGTTTTATTTATTTTTCTTTACCTGCTGCTTTTTTTGCCATCTCCGGATATTTTTACAGAAGATCGTTTCGGAGCCAATTACTACTTAATACCGATTGTTTTGGGTCTTTTGATCACCGTTTTGGGGGAAGCAATTCGTGGGGCAACTATTGGTCTTGCCTACATTATCCGTGGAGGTCGTGATAAAAAAGTGCATGCTGAAAATCTTGTAACCGAAGGTATTTTCAAACATTGCCGAAACCCGCTTTACGTAGGGAATATTCTGATGCTTCTTGGAGTTGGAATTCTTTCTAATTCGTGGATTTATTTGGGTGTCGTTTTCCCGTTATTTCTCTTTATTTATCAGTCGATTGTCATGGCCGAAGAGAATTTTCTTTCAAATAAGTTCGGTTTTGATTTCACAAATTATTGTCAACGCGTCAATCGTTGGGTAATTAATCCAAAGGGGATTGAAAATACTTTTTCGGAGATGAAATTCAATTATAAACGCTGGCTTTTGAAAGAATACAATACCTTGTTTATCTGGCTTGTCGGTATCGCAGCAATCATTTTATTTGAGTACGAACACCTAATCCCTGATCCGGATATCCGGACAGCAACCTTCTTATCGATTTTTATCGCCTTGGGAGTAGTTTATCTGTTTGTGAGATACCTGAAAAAATCAGGGAAAATGACTGATCAAATGGCGTGAAATATTAAAGAGTGGTAAAATCCGAATGTAAAAATATATAAATTTCAGATTCATTCATTAGTTTTAAAGGCAGGTATTGACTAGTTTCAATACCTGTTTTTTTTATTCCTGATCTATCAGTCTGACAACCAATACTCTTACAAATTTAATACGAATGAAGCTTTTGCTTATCGAGGACGAACCCAGTGTAATATCACTTATTCAACGAAGTCTTTCGGCGTCTGGTCATGAAATTACTGTCGCTATGGACGGACAGTCCGGTTTGCATATGGCCTTGCAGCATGACTTTGACCTGATCCTTCTTGATTTGATGATACCTGTTATGAACGGAATGGAGGTTTGTCGTAAAATAAGAAGTACAAAGTCTTCCGTTCCGATTTTGATGCTTACAGCGCTGGGAACAACAGAAAATATAGTTTCCGGGCTGGACGCCGGCGCAGACGATTACATGACCAAACCCTTCAAACTCGCCGAACTTGAAGCAAGAATCCGGACTTTAACTCGACGTGGAAAAGATCAGGAAAAGGAAAAAAGTTCAGATGTATTGAGAATTGGGAACCTGATTTTGGATAAAATTACAAAAACAGTTACCCGGGACTCTGTTCCTATTGACATGACTGCCACTGAATTTCGTTTACTGGAATTCTTGCTAACAAATCAAAACAGAGTGTTGAACAGGATGGAGATTTTGGAAAACGTGTGGGACATTAATTTTAATCTGGGCACAAACGTCGTGGATGTTTATATTAATTATCTGCGTAAAAAAATCGATAAAAATCAGCCTGTAAAACTTATTCATACGGTTTTCGGAATGGGTTATGTGATGCGCCTGACTTATGAAGATCCAAAATAGAATTGCGTTGATTTTTACATTCTTAACAGCAGGAATAATTCTGTCGTTAAGTGTTTTTTTATACATTTTCGCATCTGAAAGTATTTCGAACAGCTTCTTTCACAGGCTGGAAGTACGCTCAGATATTGTAGGTCATGCCGCACTACATAAAAATAAGTCTCAAACCTCAATCTATTACGACATAAAAGAAAAACATCTGGGCGATCTGCCGGATGAACAGCATCGGATTATCTTTCATAATGATTTTAAAAAGGCAGATAGTTTAAAGAAAAAACTGCCGCTTCCGCAAACCTTTTATGATGCCATTGTAAGAAAACAACCCGCTCGTTTTTTTCATAACGATACTTCCTATGTTGGGCTCAATATCATTCAACCCGGTGAAAATATTATAGTAATTTCTTCTGCCGTAGATCTTTACGGGCTTGCGGAAATGGAAAATCTTAAAAATCTACTCATCGTTGGGTTTTGTATTTCCCTTGTTTTTGTCTTTACTTTTGGTAAGTTTTTTTCGATCCAGATTTTTCAGCCTATACGAAGAATAATCAGGAATGTAAAAGGAATAAGTGCCCACAATCTGAACCAGCGGCTCATGGTAGATTCCAGCAAAGATGAGATTGCTGATCTTTCCAAGACCTTTAATGATATGCTCGACAGGCTGGAAATTACGTTTGAAATCCAGAATAACTTTGTAAGTAATGCCTCTCACGAATTCAAAACACCATTGACTATCATTAGCGGTGAGGCTCAGCTTGGGCTTTCGGTTCCCGGGATTCCGGATAATGTGAGAGATTCATTTCGAACCATCTTTCGCGAATCTGAGAAAATGGAACATCTGACAAACAGTATGCTTAGTCTTGCTCAAACTGGGTTTGACGGAAAAAAGGAACAATGGGAGGAAATAAGAATTGACGAATTAATTTTGTCTGTTAAAGGAACCGCCGATCAGATTATTCCCGCAAACAAAGTTGAAATTAATTTTGATCAACTTCCCGAAGATGAACGAAAGCTTGTGATTATTGGAAATGAGACGTTGCTTAAGGCGGCGTTTTCCAATATTGTATTAAATAGTTGCAAATATTCTGATAATGCACCTGTTCATATCGTAATCAGATCGGAGGATAATTATGTACTCGTAGAAATAACAGATGAAGGAATTGGCATTCCTGACCGTGAAATTGCACAGATTTTTGTTCCTTTTTTTAGAGCATCCAACACGGAAAAGTACAAGGGTTATGGAATTGGGCTTCCTTTGACCAATAATATTATCAAGCTTCATCAGGGTTCCATCGTAGTCAAAAGTGAAGTTGAAATAGGAACACGCTTCACCGTTTTCCTTCCGTTTATATAGCCAGGCTTTCTAATTCCTCTCTAATTTTTTTATTTCATTCTAATATTATACTTACTGGATTATAATCTTTTTTTTAGCTGGTCTTAATCTGACCGCTGTAACATTGCAATATCAAAAAATTGACAAAAAGCATTGTTAACCAAAACGATAAGATTATGAAAACGGTGATAATCCCCAGCGATTTCAGTGCAGAATCTGTACAGGTTGCTGAGGCAATTGTGCGAAATGCGAGCGAAGAGGTCAATATTCTGTTTATACACCTTTTCCATGTGGCCGATGATATTCAGGATCTGCTTTTTTCTAATTACCGTAAAAAGGAATATGAATTTGTTTCAGAAGAGTTTCGTCATGAATGCGAAATTCTGAAAGAGGTGTATCCATCGACTTTGAAAAGTATAAAAATTGAATTTTTCTACGGAAGCAAACTGGCCGTTTTCAAAAATTTTCTGGACTATAACAATGCTGACTACATCGGATATTCGAAGTGTTATGGTATGCCTAAACTAAGCAAAAGCAGCATCGACGCGCTGCCGGTCATTATGAAATGCGGATTGCCCCTTATCGACGCCGACAAGATTAACGAATCTGTATCGTCAAATATGGAAAATGCCCGCGAAGTATCTCTCTGACACCTATCACTTCCATCAACAAATCACTGAATTATGCTGTTAAAAAAGAATATTCCTATAAAATACGTTTTTGGGAAAATCAAATACGAAGTTCTGCTCGTGACCTTATACGGCTTAATTATTGAGATTGTATACAAGAACTTTGAAATCACGAATATCTCGATCAATATGACTGTGCCCACAGTGCTAGGCACGATTATCTCCCTGCTGCTGGCGTTTCGTTCGAACCAGGCATATGACAGATGGTGGGAAGCAAGAATTATTTGGGGTTCGATCGTGAACGATTCGCGAACGCTGGCTCGTCAGGTGTTGAATCTGATGGACGATCCATATCAGCCGGAAAATATCAAGGAGTTTAAAAACCGTATAATCAGACGCCAGATAGCCTGGTGTTATGCACTTGGGAACGGATTGCGTAAAAATGATCCAATGCCGACAATCGAAAAGTTTCTTCCTCGGGAAGAATATGACTACATCAAGAAGTATGACAACAAACATTTGGGTTTGACGCAATTGCATGCGCGCGACCTGAATAATGCTTTGAAACAAGGGTGGGTAAATCCATACCAACAGGTCGAAATTGATAGCACGATCACTCGTCTGACGGATGCGATGGGAAAATGTGAAAGGATAAAAAATACCGTTTTTCCGGCAACGTATAGCCTCTATATTCATCTTGCCCTGCACTTTTTTATTGTGTTATTGCCCTTCGGAATGGTGGACCTTTTTGGATTCTTGATGGTTCCTGTTTTGGTAGTGATTACTGCCTGCTTTTTCCTTATAGAAAAAATGGCGATTCACTTACAAGATCCATTCGAAAATAAACCAACAGATACTCCCGTACTTTCAATATCAAGGAACATCGAGCGCGACTTGAAACAAATGATGAACGATGATGAGCAAATCGTACATGATGAACAAGTTCCCAAAGCTTTCGAACCCGAAGCATTTTACATTTTGTAAGTAAGTAGTAAGAGTGTAGTAGAAAAGTGGGCCGGTATCCGGCTCACTTTTCTGGTATAAGAGAAATCATCTTATTACAAGATCACAAATTTTTTCGTGATTGTCTTCTTCTCAATTACGACTTTAAGAAAGTAAGTTCCCTTAGGAAGTTCTTTTGGCAGAAATGGCGTTAAATCTTTCGTTAAGGTCATCAGTTTGGACAGCACCGTTTTTCCGGCAATATCAATGATTGTAAGTTGAGTTGCCGCCCGATCCGTTCCCACTAATTTCACCTGAACATCGTCATGTGTTGAAGGGTTCGGGACTATGGCAATATCAAGAGAAATGGATGGATCTGTCCCGAGCACTATCTCGTTCAGCTTCACTTTGATTATTTTCGAAAATTCAGAGCTTCCGGTTTGGTTCACCATTTTTAAACGGTAAGAAATGGTATCGGGTGAAGTAATTGTTCCGCCGGTCTGATCGAAAAATTCGTAAGATTTTTTCTCCTTTGAGTTTTGACCTCCATTTACCCGGCCCAGGTCGGTAAAATCCTTGCCGTTGGAAGAACGCTCAACTTGAAAATGAGAAAATTTGGTTTCAAATTCTGTGGTCCAGTTTAATTTAACAATATTCCGTGCATCCGCTACGCCTTCAAGCGAGAGCAGTTTTACAGGAATAATCTGATTGAGCTTTATAGTAATAATCCTGGAATACTCTGTCTTGCCCGCCAGATCAATCATTTTCAGGCGGTAAGAAATAATGTCAGGCGAAAGAATGTTTTTCCCGGTTTGATCAGAGAATTCATAAAATTTTTTCTCCTTCGAATTTTGACTGCTGTTAACACGCCCTAAATCTGTGAAATCTGTTCCATTTATCGATCTTTCAATCTGAAAATGAGAGAAATTATTCTCGTACTCGGTTGTCCAGCTGAGCTTCACAATATTGTCTGCATCTGAGGATCCATCAAATGAAAACAATTTCACAGGAAGCGGAATTGCCACTTTTACGCGAAAAATATCATTAAGACAGTTTTGGGCATCCTTTACAGAATAATCTGTATCAGCATTTGGGGTTACTGAGATGTTTTTGGAATTGGCCCCCGTGCTCCAAATATATTGCCCGTTGAATGACGCTTCAAGATTTACACTTTTGCCCAGCTCAACTTCGACGGTTCTGTCTTGATTGACATCCTTAACAATAGTAAATTTGTCCCGGATCTGACCGTCAATTCCGATCCATTTTGCATCAAGCCGGTTCCCTTCCACTTCAAGCATCATCGAGCCTCCGTGTTCTGCATTGGAATAATACATAGCCTTATGCGGATAGCCCGGACTTGGAGAGCCTAGTTGCCCACCCGAACCAGCCACAACATATACGGTTCCTTTGTTTAGATTCGAGCTTTTGATATAGGTACATGAGTTGTCGGAGCCGTCATATTTCCCCGAGGACTGACTGACATTGTGCACTGCATTGTTGAAAGAACCGGAATAATTATAAAATCCCTGAATTAATCTTGTCCTTTCGTAGACGTGACTATGCCCGCAAAGAATCAGATCTACACCATTTCGCTCCAAAATCCGGATGAAATTTTCACGGATCTTAATCATATCGTTCTCCGTCTCCCCATTTCGGGAACCCAGTGAGAAGGGTGGGTGATGCCAGTATGCAACAACCCACCCTTTATTTTTATTTGCTGCAAGATCGGCTTTTATCCACTGTACTTGTTTTCCGAGTGTGTCATACAATCGGGTAGACCTATCTTCTTTTCCATACGAATCCAGCGAGAGAAAATGCACATTTCCATAATCGTAAGAATAGTACGCTTCATTTTCTGAAGCAACGCCTCCGGATTCTCCATTAATGGGCATAGTGAAAATTTCATAGTACGGAATTTTATGATCGATCTGACGATTTGGATCATCGTTGGCATAATCATGGTTTCCCGGCGTCGGGAAAACAGGATATTTTTTGAGAAAATTGTCTTTGTAGTGATTGAAAAAATTCGACTGATATTCTGGATCTTTTCCTTGCGAATAAGCATTGTCACCTAAAAGAAGCAATGCATTCATGTAGTTGTTCCCCAAATAATTAGTAAGCTGGTCGCGCACATTTCCTTGAAAAGCGGAGTTTGTGCCGCAATCGCCCAGAACGCCGAAGCGATATTTCCCGATCGTCCCGGCCGTAGGTGTCGTTTCAAAATAATTATTTGCGTCACCCTGGTAAACGGTCGATAAGGAGCCGATCGAATAGAAATATTTCGTCTTTGGTGCCAGGCCGGTAAGCTTTATTTCGTGTTCTGTAACGAGCGCATTATCATCAATTTTTTGGTTCAAATCGTTCGGCGAACTACCGAATTGAACACGGGAAGTTGTAGCTGCGTCGGTTCGCCAGCGGATAACCATGCTGTTCGCTGTTGCGGCTTGCAAGTATGGCCCACGAATAAGCTGTCCATACCCGGGGATAACAAAAAACAACAAGAAAAGCAGTAGTAGATTTTTTTTCATATCATTATTAAGTGTCAGGGGTATCAAATCTGGTGTTATTTAAAGTATTTTCAGATCATCGGTCAGAGAATCCAAGAACTTGATGATCTGCATTTTTTCGGTATCTGTTAAATTCAGCTTCCCCGTTGAAAGAGTCTGGGTTGGGAAATCTAATCCTAATCCGGCACCTCCGCCCTGATTATAAAATTCCATTAAACTTTCCAATGAATTGAAAGCACCATTGTGCATATAAGGACCTGTATTTGCTGAGTTTCTAACGGTTGGCGTTTTAAAAGCACCTTTGTAAAATTTGATAGGTCGAAAGACAAACCTGCCCTCATCGGTATCATATTCCGGATTGACCAGGTCCTCAGTTTTGGTAGTTCCTAGTACTTCAAATTCAGTAAGTGAATAAAAAGGCGGGATAAGACCATTGAAAAGAGGTGCAAAATGACACGTAC
Source organism: Dyadobacter koreensis (assembly GCF_900108855.1). Classification (GTDB taxonomy): domain Bacteria; phylum Bacteroidota; class Bacteroidia; order Cytophagales; family Spirosomataceae; genus Dyadobacter; species Dyadobacter koreensis. Next base: position 851,755 of record NZ_FNXY01000001.1, on the reverse strand, counting down.
CGCACTGGGCTTTGCCCATAAATAGATTAAATCCGGCCTTTTGATTATCTGTCAAAGCTGTTTTATTTCCGCCCAGGTACTTATCAAATGCAGAACTATACGGATTCAATGTCCTGATATAGGACGCGATCGCCCGATACACTTCTTGCTCTGAAACGGGCTCACTACGTTTTTTGGAAAACGCGGTCCGAAATGCTTTTCTGTACATTTTGTCACCGTTTATTTTAGCAAGCGATACAGACATATTTCCGTGCATTTCACGCGGATCTTTGATCACGGCCTCAATCTGTTCTTCCAGACTTTTTACACGGCCATCCCAGAATTGGCTATGCTGCAAACCGGAGTAAAGCAAGGTCGGAGCATTTCGTTTTACCGAAGTTATCCGATCAAAACTTTTACTTTTTGACAGTCCATCGGAGAAATAATTGCCTGGATTATGACAAGAAACGCAGCTTTTGGTTCCATTACCCGACAAGGTATTCTCGGAAAAAAGTTTTTCTCCCAGCAAGATCTCCTTGGCCGATGCGTCACGATTACTTCCCGGAAAGGAGGTCTTTTGGAAGGCATTTGGGCTGAACATATGGTCGGCACCGTAATGCAAAATTCCATATTTGTTCACTTCAAGTCCATTCGCCCGAATCATCTTACCCAAGTATTTTTGCAGCGGAAGAGCGCAATTGGTTAGAAATTCCAGCCGATTGAAAGAGTCGAAATCTGGATTTGCCTGCAGATATGCGGAGGTTTTTTGAAGGTACAAATCAACACTGTCAGCAGCGAATTTGCTCTTTGTAAGATAGGGTTTCAGCGTTTTATGCATGGATTGCACAGCGATTGCCGATTCTGGAATGCCGGATTTTAAGGAAGGTGCGTCAAAGCCTGCAATGCCAAGTGTTATGACACGAATCAGTTCAATTCTGACACTTTCAAGAATCTGTTCATCCGTGCCCTGAAAATCGTACAAGAGTGAGTTCAGATCGGCTGATGCAGTGCGTAGTAATTTTGTCTGCTCTTTAAAAATGGGTTTATGTCGTTCAGGTAAACTATCGAACAACAGTGTTTCAAGATATTGTAATCCAGCCAATTCCTGATATTCCAGAAATGGTTCTTCGATCTCATTTTTCGGGGCTTTGTTATACACGCGGGAAGAAGTGTAAAAAAAGTATTCGAGCAGATATTCAATTTTTTTGTAAGCCATGCGACTTGAAATTAGCTTTTCTTTTGCTCGTTTTATCGTTTCCGGTCGGTACGAATCCAGGTTTTGCAAAGCATTTTCCAGGTTCAGGATGCTGGATGCGAAAACTTTGGAGTCCATGCGGAATTGAGATATGCTTTCTTCAACACCAATAGTTTTTTTTTCATGGAAAGTCGCTGCCATGACCATACTAAACAAAGCGCCGATTAGTAGAATTAATTTCAACTGGCCAGGGATAAATTCGTGTTTTCTTCTCTGAAATTTAGTGTCGAATATGCAAAGGTAATCTGTTAAAAATCAAAAATGACTTTAATTTATCGATTGGTAATTAAATCGTTATGCTCATGAGCTGAATTTTTTCAGAGACGCCTTTGGCAGTTTAGAAGATAGAATTAAGTAACTTAATAGATACAAATGTCTTAAATGATTAAATTACAACGGGAATCTTCTCTTTCATTGTAAACTCTAAATTCGATCTTGATGAAGTACAATTACTTATTTTTGAAAATCATTATCCTCTCACTAATTACTTGTCCGCTTTTTGCACAAAAAAATTACGAACCGGGCTACATTGTTACAACAAAACATGATACAATAAACGGGTTTATCAGATACCTGAACTGGTCAAAAAATCCAAAGACCGTTGACTTTAAAGAACGGCAGGACGGGGTGGAAAAAAATTATGGATTGAATGACTTATCTGGCTTCAGCGTACATGGTGAAAGTTACCTCAGGGCGGAGATTTCGGTAAATGAAAACGGTGACGGAGCAAACGAAATCACAAGCAGCGCTACTATGCGCATGCGCCCGGATACCGTATTTTTATTGGAGTTGTCGAAGGCTCCTAAGGGACTATACTATTTGAATGAAGCGAACGACAGATCTCATTTTTTTATCAGAACAGGAGAGAGGTTTGACTGGCTGGTCTATTACCGTTATCGGATAGAACGCAATAATCAAGCAGGAATCGTGACGGTCGATGGCTTTAAAAAACAATTGGAAGATTATTTTCAAGATTGCCCTGGGGTTTCAGTCAATGTTAATCAAGTAACATATTCGCAACGGTCGATCAGTAAACTGTTCGAACAATATTACAAAGCTTGCAATTCTTCTGGTAACACTGTGATTTTCAATACAGAAAAAGTTGTGACAAAGTTTGGAGTGCTGTTAGGAGCTTCCGTTACAAAAGTACGTTTTAAAGGAGATGTGGGAAGTCAATATTTGCTGGAACCTTTACCCTCGTCGAAACAAATTGCTGGCGGTGTTTCTCTGGATCTGATTCTACCACGTACTAGGCAAAAATTTTCGATTTACAACGAGCTGTTTTTTACTTCTTTTAAAACATCAAATCATCTTGAACAGTACACAAGTGATCAGGATTTTAGCTTTATGGACTACACACTTGGATTTGGTTACGTAAAATTGAATAATTTTCTACGTTACAGGATACCTGCGAGAAAATTCAGTTTGTATATTAATCTTGGAGTTTCAAATGGATTGATAGTATCCGAATCGAATACAGCACGGGTAGAAACCACGTTCTTTTCAGATAAAGGACGGGTAACTACGGGTCAGGCGCTGGGAAGTGTCAGGAAATATGAACAGGGACTTTTGGGGGGAGTTGGCGCCGCCATGAGAAAATACTCATTGGAAGTACGTTATGAGAGAGGAAATGGAATGTCTGCATACCAGGGACTGAATTCGCTTGCTCAGCGATTTTATATACTTCTCGCTTATCAGTTTTAAAATTTGGCTGATCGACAAAACTTGTCGGAAAAATGTTCTGTTGTTTTTTCGAGATTTATTGTCGCAATCACCCCCTCATTCTGTCTTATAAGGCCACTTTCAGAATTGGTTAAAAACGATACTTTTGAATTGTCATTTTTAACCAATTCTTATGTTGCTTGAAAATAAAAATGCGCTCATTTACGGAGCTGGCGGCTCTCTTGGCGCCGCAGTTGCGAAGGCTTTTGCGAAGGAAGGCGCAACTGTCTTTCTAAGCGGACATCATCTTGCGTCCGTGCTTAAAATTAGGGATGAGATTATCAGTGAAGGTGGCAGAGCAGAGGCCGAAGAAGTCGATGCTCTGGACGAAAGTGCTGTTAACGGTTACGTAGAATCAGTATTTCAGAGCGCCGGAAGTATAGACATTTCCTTTAATCTGATTGGATTACAAGATTCACAAGATGTTCCTATTGTGGAAATGAAACTTGATGATTTTGTAAGACCGATCATCATAGCCATGAAAACGCATTTTATTACCAGTGCTTCTGCCGGCCGTTTTATGGTTCGGCAGAAAAGCGGCGTTATCCTTTTTTTAACTGCGACCCCGGCGGGTATGTCTTATGCAAACGTTGGAGGTTTTGGTCCCGCTTGCAGCGCGATGGAAGGTTTTTCCAGAAATCTGGCTGCGGAGCTTGGACCAGCGGGCGTTCGTGTGGTTTGTATCCGTTCGGCCGGCTCACCTGACTCGGCCGTTTTTGCAAATGCAATTGCCAAGGGTGGAATAGAAATTGAATCGGCGATGAAAAGGCTACTGAATGATACGATGTTAAACCGTTTGCCTAAAGTTTCCGAGATCGCTGAAACTGCTGTTTTTCTCGCTTCCGATCGGGCAACAGCCATCACGGGGACAGCTTTAAACGTGACGTGCGGCACGACCATGGACTAGTTTTCGCAACTTTTAAAACTATGTTATGAAAACGTTTTACTCCGTACTGGCTAATTCTCTGGCAGCGTCGCTAACCAATACATTTGTTTGGTTTGCTGTCACTTTCTGGGTTTATCTGGAAACAAAATCAGTCATGGCGACATCCATAATGGCTGGTGTTTATCTGGGCACCGTCGCGATTTCAGGCTTTTTTCTGGGTTCTGTGGTAGATCGATATAAGAAAAAGACTTCGATGTTGATTTCCGGCGTGATCACGCTAATCCTGTATACAGGCGCGCTGATCATTTATATGCTAACCCCACCAAATGTTTTTTCCAATCCGTCAAGTATAAGTCTCTGGATATTTATTATTCTGTCACTTTTAGGTGCTATCACTGGAAACATCAGATCGATTGCACTGTCGACCGTTATTACGATATTGATTCCGGAAGAGGGTAGAGACAAGGCAAATGGTCTTGTCGGAACAGCTAACGGGGTCTCGTTTTTAGTTGCGTCAATATTCAGTGGACTGATAATCGGTTTTATGGGCATGATGTGGATGCTCGTTCTGGCTGTGGGACTAACATTACTTGTTTTAATTCATCTGACTTGGATTGAAATAGAAGAAAAGGGTATCGTGCATGTCGAATCACATTTTGATAGTATTGACATCAGGGGTACAATCGCTGCTGTGAATCTGGTGCCGGGGTTATTCGGATTAATATTTTTCAATACGTTCAACAATTTTCTCGGCGGTGTCTTCATGTCGCTTATGGACGCCTATGGGTTGTCGCTCGTTTCGGTTCAGGTTTGGGGGGCTTTATGGGGATTTTTAAGTTTAGGTTTTATTATAGGCGGGTTGGTTGTCGCTAAAAAAGGTTTAGGAAAACAACCTCTAAAAACACTTTTTTTAGCCAACATCGTCATGTGGACAATTTGTATTTTCTTTACTATTCAAGCTTCGATCATTCTGCTCGCGGTCGGATTGTTTGTTTATCTCTGCCTGATCCCGGTTGTGGAAGCGACCGAACAGACCATTATGCAGAAAGTAATCCCTCCTGAAAGACAGGGTAGGGTCTTTGGCTTCGCGCAGAGCGTGGAGCAGGCGGCTTCACCGTTAACTGCCTTTATGATCGGTCCGATCGCGAAATTTATTTTTATCCCCTTTATGACAACGGGTACCGGCGTGAAACTGATTGGAAGCTGGTTTGGAACAGGCAGTGACCGCGGACTTGCGTTACTGTTTTCTGTGACAGGTGTAATCGGATTGATCATCACCTTGATTGCGATGCAAACCAGTGCGTATAAAAAGCTGTCCCGGATCTATAAAAAAGAAGGTTCGCATTTGAGCCGGGCAGAATCTGCTTAGCTTCCTACTGGTATGAAATTGGAAGGGGATAAGGTTTTCTAGATTAACTATTTTATTATCAACATCTAAAATGGGTAGATTATGTTTAAAGACACAAAAGCTTTCAGTGGATTTTCAGTAGATAACCTTGAAAAGGCCAGGCAGTTTTATGGAGATACACTTCAACTGGCAGTAACTCAAGACGAAGAAATGCAGATTTTACAGCTGCATATAAATGGTGGAAATGATATCATGGTGTACGAAAAACCGAATCACACTCCTGCCACATTTACAATTCTGAATTTTCCGGTACCGAATGTGGAGCAGGCGGTCGAAAAACTTAAAGCGGCGGGTGTGCCATTCGAAAGTTATGATATGCCGGATATGAAAACAGACGATGATAATATTTTTCGCGGCGGCGGACCGCTGATTGCATGGTTCACAGACCCGGCAGGAAATATTCTATCCGTTTTGGAAACAAAATAAAAAAAGCCTTCCTCTATCAATCCCAATGACTTTACCTAAAATCATTAAATCTTAATTTTTATGGAACATGTAAGCAACCGTCGGTTGAATGGGCTAATGGATTTGTATGATATGCAAACCCAGTTTTTTAAAAATTCGATCGAGGGAATTTCTGATGCGGATACTCATAACAGGTTAAATACAAAAGCAAATCATATAGCCTGGCTGGCGGGAAGTATCGTCAGGGAACGATATGAACTGGCAAATCAGCTTGGAATCGATGAGCAGGATACGGCTTTCGAGTTGTTTCGGGATAATAAAGGAATTCAGGATAACGCAATTTATCCGGCACTGGAAGTGTATAAAAAAGACTGGGAACACATCTCTCCGATTCTTAAAAATAGTTTGCTCGAAGCGGATGATGAGCAGCTCGATAAAAGAATTGATATGATGCCGGGAGAAACAATTTCGTTTTATGAATTTTTCAGTTTTAGCATATATCGTGAGGCAAATATCATAGGACAGATCGCTCTGTGGAGAAGGTTACTTGATTATCCTGGGATGAAATATATGTAATTTTGGGAATTGTAGAAATTAATCCAAAATGTTTCTCGATGTCCATACTTACATGAGGAACACGGATAAGTTCGACTTCGTACTCATTACGTAAAGTATTACTCTTTAATGTAGCTTTAAATTCGGTCGAGTTGAAGTTTCAACCCAATCACTTTCCTCGCCATCAACAAGGCCGTTTCGCAATATTTTTAGTCGTTGCTCGTCTTCTTGCAATAAGCGGAGCCCTTCTCGCACAACTTCGATGGCTGAGGTATACCTGCCATTGTCAATCTGATTTTGAATAAATGCGTCGAAATGCTGGCTGTTTGATATGGATGTATTTTTTCCAATGCAATAATTTTTTGACCCAGTAAATCAAAGTTACCTAATTTTGGTAACCAAAGCGAGATCACAAATTTCATAGATATCATTATTTTTATCCTGGTACAATCAGTATATTAAACAGTTTCCCACGCTTCTCAATAAACTATATCAAATTAATACTGATAAAATGCTGAAAAAACTGTTTCTGACAATTTTGTTATCTCCATGTATTTTTGCCAATGCGCAGATGATCAAAGATTCCTTGCGGATTGATAATCATTACCGGGTTTTCTTTTTCAATAAACCTGCTTCAACTTCCAGGGGAGCGAGTCTGATTTTTGCTATGCACGGCTCAGGCGGGGATCCCCAGAGTCTTTTTGATAAAATGACGAAGATGGAATCTTTGGCACAAAAAGAAAACTTTATTATTGCATATCCTGCGGGTTATAAGCGTTACTGGAATGAATGCAGAAAAGCTTCAACGGCTGTGACTAATGTTGAGAATTTAAATGAAGAGGCTTTCTTTTCAGAAATGATCTCCTATTTTAAAACTAAATACACAATAAACGAAAAGCAGGTTTTTGCGACCGGTTTTTCCGGTGGCGGGCATATGACCTATAAATTGGGGCTGACGTTACCTGACAAATTTAGAGCGTTATCTGCAATCGTGGCAAATTTGCCAACGGCTGATAACATGGATTGTGGTGAAGCAAGAAAGCCGATTGCAATCCAGATAATTAATGGAACCGCTGATTCAACCAATCCATATAACGGAGGTGAGGTGAAAACACCAGGCGTAACGCTGGGCATGGTAAGATCAACCGATGAATCTTTCAAATATTGGGCCGCTCTTGATGGATATGATGGAGAACCTGTAAAGTCGATCGTGCCGGATGCAGATACGAAAAATGACATAACGGTTGAAAAATATACTTACAAGAAGAAAAATAAACCGGAAGTTACACTGCTGAAAGTTGTTAATGGTAAACATCAATTTCTAACCGATATCGATGTTTTTGAAGAATCCTGGAAGTTTTTTAAAAGACAAATCACAGAGTAAGCATTTGTTTTTTCATTCAGTAAAGAAGAAGAAAAAGGGCAGAGAACGCGTAGGAATTATTTCGCGTCCTTTGCCCTGATTTTTTGGCTTCGCATGATTAGGGTTACTCGAATTTTTTTCCGATAGTTATTCCAGGCCAGTTATCCGTGCGGAAAGGACTGGCAGGGAAGTCTTCTGAATTATATAGATTTGCTTCCACGGGAGCATCTGACCACGCGTATCGTACGGAGGTAGGTTTCACGCCTTTTGGGTGATAAACAATAACCGTGTTTCCAAGAATTTCGGCTTTGGCATAATAAAAAATTCTATCTTCACCGGCGATTTCAAATCCTTTCAAATAACCATATTTATCTTTGACGACAAGCCCGCTTCCGGCGAATTTAAAGCTAATGGTAGCTTTTCCTTCACTAAACGTGACGGTGTCGTAAAGCGGGGAGCTGTATTCAATATTTTGTCCGTAATCAAGCTTTAATGCGTTTGTGGCTAATCTGTGCGCTACATCCTGTTTGTTTGTCGGATGGATATCTTTTGCATTTCCAACGTCTGTTGTGACCGCCATCCCTGTTTTTGGTAATTCCAATGTCATAGTTTGCGCCTCTCGAAGTTCTGCCCAGCTACTGCCTTTATTACTATCCTGGTCCGGTCCGTAACTCGATAGCTGAACAAAATAAAATGATTCGTCGCCTGGTTTGCCGTTTACAGCCCACTTATTACGCCAGTCATGAATCATCAACGGAAAACTCTGGCGATATTGGAAGGCTCTGCCAGTATTGGCTTCGCCCTGATACCACAAATTTCCACGGATTGCAAAAGGCACAAGTGGTGCAATCATCGCATTGTATATAGTAGTGCCTACATTATTGCTGGAATGAACGTAGCTGTGATTGTCTGCAAAAGAAGGCATTAAAAACCAATCCTTCGCGATACTGATTTTTTGTTTGTCAGTTCCCACATACAGATCATCTGACGATCCTCTCAGTCCTAATCCATACCATGGGGTATCGATCATATTTCCGAATTTAATAACAAGGCTGTTGTCTCCTGCCCGCCAGATATTTTCAGGAATTTCGATCTTTCTTACGCCTTTTAAAATTCCTTCCTTAATTAGTTTTCCATTGATAAAAATGGCATTATGGCTGTCATTTTCGGCAAGTCCCAAAACGGTTTTCCGGGCTACCAGATCAGCCGGTACGAAAATCGTTCTGGCCATATAGCCATTTCCTCTAAATGCCCAGATACCTTTCCAGTCCCACTGACCGATCGGATTGTCAGTCTTCGTCCATTTTGAAAAATCATAACCGGGTTCCTGATACTTTGCTTCGTCTTCAGCGGAAGGATTTATTTGCGAATCTTTAAAAAGCTGCTTCCTTAGTTTTCTATCCAGTTGTGAATCAGCTTCTTTCCACGATTTGGGTAGATTATTAGCATAGTTTTTCAACTCCTCGCTGCTCAACATTCCCTCTTTACTGATCCACCCTTCGATCTGCGATCCACCCCAGGAGCTATGAAGTATACCTATTGGAACATTCAATTTTTGAAATAATTCGCGTGCAAAAAAGAAACCTATTGCCGTAAAATTTCCAACAGTTTCGGGTGATGCGATTTGCCAGGAACCGTTTTTAAGATCTTTCTGAACGTCCATTGTCACTTCATGATCTACATTGAAATGACGAATTTTCGGAAAATCTGCGTTCTTTTTTTCTTCTGAAAAGTTGTCTGCCTGCTGAACTTTAAATTCCATATTCGACTGACCGGAACATAACCAGACTTCCCCGATAAGAATATCTTCGACGCTAACTTTTCCAGAAGATCCAGAAACGTTCATTTGGTATGGTCCTCCTGCTTCAAGTGGAGAAAAGCGAACTAACCATTTACCCGAAGCGTCGGCTTTTGCTTTCAGGGTTTGTCCGGCCAGGGTGACAGTCACCGTTTCTTTCGGCTTTGCCCAACCCCAGACAGGAATTTGCTTTTGTCTTTGAAGTACAACGTGGTCTGAAAAAAGACGCGCTAATTTTAATTGTGCAAAACTGCTGGTTCCTGAAATCAGGAGCAGAAACAGGAAAATTTTTTTCATTTTTTATTTAAACTATTGTCCAGATTGAAAGTAGACCGAGGGCTTAAATTACTGAAAAATTAGTTGCATTTTCTTTTAGACGAAGCTTTAAAGTGTTTTCTTGGGGAGAAAGCAGGTGCAAAAGTTTTCTGTTTCGAAACCTGTTTTGCTAAATCTTAAACGAAGAAAAGCCTGACTGAAATTGCCAGGCCAGTATATATTTTAGTGAAAAAATTATCGCTGTTCGCGTAAAAGTTTTTCGTATTCGATTTCGACAGATTTTTTTTCGTCATAGTGTCCATAAGCTGCCAGGTAATGAGATAACAGGCCAATTCCCCAGCCAAGCGTCGGCCAGATCGGCCATGGATGGATGTGGTGTCCCCAATACTGTTGAGTCGTCAGGCCATAAATGATCCATAGCCCGCCGATAACCACCACGTAGGAGCGAAGATGAGCTTTAAATGCTGCGCGTTTTTTTGCCTTTTTCCAGAGTAATTCGTTTCGTGAAGTTTCCATTATTTATATCATCAGTTTGATTAATGTGTTGGTCAATCCGTTTTGATTTGAACTATGATATGAATTTAGTATGGAATGATTTAACCGTAGCGCTGTTTCGGACGAAGTTCAGAAAATTAATGACAGAAGACAGAAATTCTCGGATGGGGTCAATTAATATGCAGGTAAACGGACTTATTATTTAGTTTAACATAAGAAGATTTCAAAAGAATGGCGGCATCTCAGTCCGGTTAAACCGGGAAAAATACGCTGAAGACAGAACCTACACCTACCTGACTTGACGCCGTGATGGCACCGCCATGATTGCTGGCGACTTTTTCACAGATCGCCAGGCCAATGCCCGTTCCGGCATACTCGTTTTTTCCATGGAGCCGTTGGAAAATCTGAAAAATGCGGTCAGTATACTTGGTGTCAAAGCCAATCCCGTTATCAATAACGTTAATTCTATGATAGACAGGCGCCATTTTTGAAGGCCTAAATGTTAAAGGCCAGTCTTGGGCGTAGACAATTTCTGAATTTATTTCCACTACCGGTGCAATACCCGGTTTATGAAACTTGATCGCATTGCTGATGAGGTTCTGACATAGCTGTCCCAGCTGCGATTCGTCGCCCTGTATCACCGGCAATTCTCCTACCTTTATCTTTGCGCCTGTCTCTTGAATCACAAGTTCCAGATCATTTAGTACGGCTTTTATCGTTTTGTCCAGAGATATCGCACTCGTGGTGTCTTTTTTAGTCGATACGCGGGAAAAAGTCAGGAGGTCTTCAATCAGCGACGACATTCTTTTTGCAGCAGATTGCATTCTATCCAGATACTCGGACCCTGAACCAAGCTCGTTTGTATAACGTTTTTTCAAAAGGTCTCCAAAGGATTGAATTTTTCTGAGAGGTTCTTGCAAATCATGAGATGCAATGTAGGCAAACTGTTGTAAATTCTCGTTTGAACGAATCAGCAGATCATTGGATTTTGCAAGTTCTTCATTGATCGTGATGTATTCCTCGTTAATTGCCCCCAGATCCTCGTTCGATATTTCCAGCTCTGCTGTTCGCTCCTTGACTAGTTCTTCCAACGAAAGCTGAATTTGGCGCTGTTCGGTCACATCTTGGACAGAGCCATTTATTTTAACAGGTTCTGCTTTCTCGTTGAAATAGGTTTTTCCTTGCGCATGTAATATACGTTGGCGCCCCGCCTTGGAAGCTTCCACTACATATTCAATATCATAAATACCATCAGAATCCGGAGAGATCGCCTTATTAATAGCAGCCTTTATCCGTGGACGGTCTGATTCCCTGATTGGCTCGTAACCTCTTTCAATTGTAATTATTTCGTGCTCTTCAATCCCAAACCATTCACGAAGTCTCGGAGAATAATCTAATATCCCGGTTGCGAGATCGATCTGCCAGGTGCCAAGGTTTGCCAGCTCCACTGCGCCTCTGAGGCTTATCTCAGCTTCCTGAATTTTTTGCCGCGCTAATACCTGCTCTGTCATATCCGTAACAACGACCAGGGTGCCAGAAACTGAACTGTCGATTTCGCGTTTCGGCTGATACATAAAGTCAATGTATATCTTTTCCGCAACACCGTTTCGAATAATATCAACAGGAACTTCTTTAAGTTTCACAGGCGTTCCGGTGGCAACGACTTCCCTGAGCAAAGTATCAAAACCCTGGCCTTTAAGTTCAGGAATGGCTTCCAGCAACGATTTTCCGATTATCTCTTGGGGATGCCTCCCAACCAGTTCCCCGTAAAAGGAATTTGCCATTGTAAAAACAAGGTCATTTTTTTCAATAATAGCGATACCTACCGGAGACTTTTCGAAAAGGTCCAGTAATTGCTGTTGACTTTGTTCAATTTGTCTTTCCGCTTGTATCTGTTCAGTCACATCGATCGCGATATCAAGAATGGCGTATACTTCATCGTCGGCATTTCGCAGCGGTGTATAGGTGATGTTATAAAAGTTATTAGACATTACACCATGCTTAATTATATCCACCTGTGTACCAAAGCTTTGATACATTTTTCCAGATGTAAACACGTCATCGAGAATTTGGAGATAAGGTTGATTTTCCAATTCTGGCATAACTTCACGGAGCGTTTTTCCACTAATATCGGGGCCTTTGCCGACGATATCGATGAAGGTCTGATTGGGCATTTCAATCATTAGCTCGCGTCCAACGAAAAGTCCTATCGCAGCCGGGGCTGTGGCAATTACAGATTTTAATTTTGCCTCACTGGCTTCCAGTGCTTTGAGAGCCAGTACTTTCTCGGTAACGTCGATCGCGGTATCCATGATCGCATAGATTTCGCCTTTTTTGTTACGAAGTGGTTTGTAGGTAAAATCAAAATAATATTCCGAAAGCACTCCATTTACTTCGAGTACGGCAGGCATATTAGTCGCAGTAAATGTTTGTCCGTTTTCGTAGATATCACTAAGAATTTTGCTAAATACCTGTCCTTTCAATTCAGGTACCGCTTCAAAAAATGGTTTACCGATCACAGATTTATCCTTTCCCCAATACCCGATCATGATATCGTTAGCAATTTCAATACTCAGTTCTGGACCGACAAACAGGCAACTGGCGATGGAAGCTTCCTCAATCAGATTTCTGAAACGTTCTTCATTTAATGCCAGATTTTGTTTAGAAAGAGCATTTACTGTGACATTGAGCGCAATACCAATGATCAGAGATGTCTGGTTCTTCTCATTCTTTTGTACCTGGCCTTTAAAGTTTATCCATCTGATTTCGTCCTTGCTGTCTATGACACGAAATTCGACATCAAATTGCTCTTTGGGATTATTTTCCAAAGAATCTTCCACTCTCTGCCTTACATGATCACGATCATCGGTATGAATACGGTCCAAAACAATATCAATTTCAACAGCATTGTCAAATGAATAGTCAAATATTGATTTGAAACGCTCGCACAAACGGAAGATTTTTGTATTTGGATCATAATCCCACGTCCCTACGCAGGCAGCTTCCAAAGCCATTTCCAGGCGCTTTACTTCGGTAGTACTATCTGGATTAAATGGTTTGGAAAATTCATTCATAGAGGCGAAAGAGGCTGTATCGTTAAAATCAAAATGTTAATCTGAATGAAATTCGATGCTTAATAACACCCATTTCTGATCAAGAACATTGTGTATAAAAATTGTACCTGCATGAATAAACGTTTCACTGTTCGAGGTGTTTTACAGTAGTAAGAATTACGTTTACCGTAAGGATGAAGGAATTTAGACAAACTTAACGTATTGATCTGTACAACTCTATTTGGAGATTAGGCCCTGCTTCCATCGGTATCAAAATTCACAGAAAATTTCAGAAAGAATTTTCCACTGCTGATTCAATTACTGAATAACAGTAAATAATACATCATTTTAAGTTGTCAGGGCATTGTAGAATGCGAGCTGAATCAAGAATTTTACAATTATTCTCAGCGACTTAAACATTGGACTATTAACAGGTTTTAGCTCATTGAGAATAAAAATTCAGACTTGACGAACATTTGGAGGCACGTTTTTATTCAAAAAAATAATCTCAATCTTTACAAGACTTAACATAAGATAATATGTCAAAAAAAGTAGCAGAACAGCTGGCAAATATGCTTGTGCAGGCTGGAATTAAGCGGATATATGCGGTTACAGGTGACAGTCTTAACGAATTAAATGATGCTGTCCGACGGAACCCCGGACTCAAATGGATTCATGTAAGGCATGAAGAGGCGGGAGCTTACGCGGCGGCGGCGGAGGCGGAACTTACCGGTCTGGCTTGTTGTGCAGGAAGCAGTGGACCGGGGCACATTCATTTGATCAACGGACTTTATGATGCGCATCGAGCCGGTGCGCCTGTCCTTGCTATCGCATCCACCTGTGCGACGGTGGAGTTTGGAAGCGGCTACTTTCAGGAGACAAATATTATCAAACTCTTCGATGATTGCAGTTATTACAACCAGATTGCCACGACACCTGCCCAGCTTCCAAGAATGACGCAGGCAGCTTTGCAGCACGCAATCCAAATGAAAGGTGTTGCGGTTTTGGGTTTGCCGGGAGATGTCAGTGCTTTGGAAGCAGTGGAAAATATTTCTGCAGATAAGAATTATTTTTCAAAAGCCCTCATCCGTCCGCAGGACCAAGAGCTGGCTTTGCTTGCAAATTTGATCAATAAAAATAAAAAGATCACGATATTTTGCGGAATTGGAGCAGCGGAAGCACATGATGAAGTTGTCGCCCTGGCGGCTCTGCTGAAAGCGCCGGTTGGTTATTCGTTTCGTGGGAAAATGGGTATACAATACGATAATCCTTACGAAGTAGGCATGACGGGCCTGCTTGGACTACCTTCTGCATATCACAGCATGCATGAAAGTGATATGGTTATTTTGCTTGGAACCGATTTTCCATATGTCCCTTTCATTCCGCAGGACAAGGTTTTGGTCCAGATTGATACCAAACCGGAAAGGCTGGGACGAAGGGCGAAACTGGATATGGGATTGCACGGCGATGTCAGATCGACACTCAGAGCTCTGGCTCCGCTTTTGAAAAATAAAGAAGATGACAGTTTTTTAAAAGCGCAGCTGCATGTGTACGAAAAAGTGAAGGATAATCTGAACACTTATGTGGAAGATAAGGGAAGTAAGGATGCCATTCATCCAGAAGCCGTCGCGGCCGAAATTGATAAACTGGCAACGCATAATGCTATTTTTACAGTCGATACAGGTATGTGCTGTGTCTGGGCTGCGCGTTATCTGAGGGCGACCGGAGAGCGGAGTATGGTCGGTTCGTTTACGCATGGTTCCATGGCGAACGCCATGCCTCACGCTATCGGTGCGGCACTTGCTTGTCCTGACCGTCAGGTTATTGCGATGTGCGGCGACGGCGGGATTTCTATGATGCTCGGCGATATGGCAACGATCAGGCAATATGATCTTCCTATCAAGATCATTGTTTTTAACAATCGATCTTTGGGAATGGTGAAACTTGAAATGGAGGTAGCTGGTTTGCCGGATTCCGAAACAGATATGGTTAATCCGGATTTCGCGCTCGTTGCGCAAGCCATGGGTATCCGATCTTTAACAATAAATAATCCGGAAAATCTTGAATCTGCTATGCAGGAAGCATTTTTATACAACGGGCCAATTCTTGTCAATGTTATGACAGATCCGAATGCACTCGCCATGCCGCCTAAAATAGAATTTAAAATGATGAAAGGAATGGCGCTTTCAATGACCAAACTTATGCTCGGAGGGAAATTCGACGAAGTGCTGGATACGGTTAAATCTAATTATAAACACCTGGAAGAATTGTTGGATTAAAAATTAATTCTTCCGACTTTATTGAGAATACTAAAATAGACAACCCTTTCTGTTTTAGTATTCTTTTGTTATTTCAACTTATACTTCAAGGTTAAAATTCCCTGCAGATAACCTATAATAATGGACTGACCACTTCCTGCTCCGGGCTGATAATTTCGTTCTTTTCTTCCGATCAGGTCACTGTCACGATTTACGAATGCTTTTTGTAATCCCCAATCCAAGGAAAAGTTTTCACTGAGACGGCTGCTAAATCCCATCGAGATGGCTGGGCAGAGAGTGACGCCATTAGAGTTTACATCCACGTAATTGTCAGTATTCTCGAAATTAGGGCCCGTTAATCTTCGTAAAGCTGTCTGCTTATATTGTGAAACAATCAATGCGGCTCCTAAAAAAAAGTTCGTCTTTCGTTGCCTACCGGTTAAACTTCTTAGATAGAGTCTTCCCCCGGCTTTTAAAAATGCACCGGAAGTTTTTCGCTCACTGATATAGTCGTAAACTTTATAGTCTGGTATGCCGACAAATCCTGTTTTAAAGGTGTAACCTGCATTAAAATTCAGCGAATAACCAGGATGAGTGCTGAATTCAGAACTGACTTCCAATGTCTTGGATATCACTGGAATTACATTAACGCCAAGCTGAGCACTCCACTGCGCGAAAGAGCTTAACGGCAGGATGCAGATAAGTAGAAATAGTACACATTTTTTCATAACGGTTGAGTTTTTATCAGAAGACTTACTTTGCACTTATTTCGTTGTAATACAGTTTGCAATTTTCTATTTTTTTTATTTAAAATAAAATAATTACCTGAATGTAATTCCAACTAACAGTTCGTTTTTTGTGTCTTTCACGAAAAATGCTTTAAAATGCTGAATTATGAAATCTGTATTTGCCATATTCATCCTGGGACTGTTGCTTTTAAATTGTAAGGACAAAGAATCCGAACCACTCCCGGCTATTAAAGATATTTACGGAACATGGCGACTGGAAGCATATGAGCGGACGGCTAATGGTGAGAAAACATGGGAGTTGGTCCCGGTATCGGAACAGCCCTATGAGATCACATTCCGCTTTGACGGTGTCATTTTGAATGATAAGGGCTTACCAGCGTGTTGTACGCCCGATTCTTATAAATTAAACGGAGTCCTTTTTAAAATAGAACCAAAGGAAAAACTTGAACAAAATCCTCAATGTAATCTGGTTGATTGTATTTCCAGCAAATGGGAGATTGAACAAAATGACGATGAACTGATTATTTCTCTGATCGATACATCGCCTGTGAGAAGATCCAGATATGTCCGTCAATAGACTTAGATCATGACGATAATCCCATATTATTTATTTGATATTCCTGCCAAACGAAAGTGAAAAATAGGCTCCGTCTGGCGAGAGCCCCGTTTCCTCTACGACCCAGCCTTGCTTCTGATAAAATTTTAAAGCAGCTTCATTTGCTTTCAGGCATTTCAGTGTTAAGGGGCGCGAGGTCTGTTTCAGGCATGCTTCGAGTAGTGATTTACCAATTCCCTGCCCGATAAAATTTGGATCGATGAAAAGTGAATGTATGAAACTTGCCGGCGGCCACCAAGCTATAAATCCAACAGGAACCCCCTTTTTCAAAGCTACAAGTACTTTTTCTTCCTTTATAACCTCATCAAAATCTTTCAATTTAAATTTCTCAGAATCCATCCAGGGGAACGCAAGCTTACGTGATTCCAGAAAAACCTCCCGGAGTCTTGCCGAATAAGCAAGCTTGTATGGTGAAATTTCGAAAGACATAAGTTAATAAGTTTTCAGTCAGATTGTCGCGATCCCATGGACAGGAATCTGGTATCCGGAGCTCTGTAAATCATCCTGATCTTGAATTTTTCTGGTATAGAAATTTAAATGCAGAGCCAATGATGGATAAACTTAAAGAAAAAACAGATGAATCTAGATCAATTTTATAATAAAGCTTACCTGTGGATTTTAGATCACGGGCCTTCATTTTTACTTGGAATTGTAGTTTTGCTAGCGGGGTTATGGCTTATAAATGTGCTGTCACGATGGATGTCCACGCACATGCACAGAAAGGAAATTGACCCTTCTCTTACTCCCTTTTTACTAAGTTTAACAATTACTGTTCTCCGGGTTTTACTGATTATCGCAGCCATGCAAATCATTGGAATCCAGATGACTGTGTTCGCTGCACTTATCGGCGCGATCGGAGTAGCAGCGGGTCTTGCTCTTTCCGGGACACTTCAGAATTTTGCCAGCGGAGTTTTGATCTTGCTTCTGAAGCCCTTTAAAGTGGGGGACAATATTATCGCTCAAAATCAGGAAGGTACAGTGGCGGCAATAAAAATATTTTATACAGTCGTAAAGACATTTGACAATCGCACCGTTGTTATTCCGAACAGCAAACTCTCCAACGAGGTCATTATTAACATCAGCTCTTCCGGTAAAAGACGGCTGGATATCGAAATGAAATTCAGCAACGCCATCGACTTTATGAGCGTCAAAGATCTTATCAATAAGGTTCTCGAAGGTTCACAAAATATACTTGCAACGCCTGAAAGGAGAATTGGAATTTCCTCTATTGAAAGCGATGGTTATAAAGTTATGTTAAATGTCTGGATCAACGCCCACGGCTTTATCGATACAAAAATGGCCATTCAGGAAAAACTGCTGGAAAATATGAAAACATCCGGATTGAAATTGCCAGGCCTTTAAAATGCTCGAAGTAGAAGCCTGACGACTATTTTTCTCCTAATGATGAAAAAATCATCGAGCGACCTTAAATACATAGCACAAAAGCAGGGAAATCCTGAAGTTAATACCAGGATTTTACTGCTTTGGTTTAGCGCGGAATGTAAAAATATATAGTCACACCTGAGGTAAATTCCTTCTTCTGGATCAGTTTTAGTCTGTTTTTTACACCGGAATCTTTAAAAAGCGGCTTTCCTGCTGCAAGTCTCAACGGATGAACCCAAAGCTGGTATTCGTCGATCAAATTCAATCGAACAAGTAAGGAAACCACACTGCCGCTTCCGAGTACAATGATGTCTTTTCCAGCTTCCTGTTTGAGCTGGGTAATCTCATTTTGAACACTGCCTTTAATAAGCCGGGAATTATTCCAGTATGCTTTTTTTAAAGTTTTAGAAAAAACGATTTTTCTGTAATTATTCATCATGTCAGCAAAAGCGAGGTCCTGTCTGGCAAAATGTGGATTGAGTGGTTGCAAAGGCCAATATTGTGCCATGGCTGCATAGGTAATCCGCCCAAGCAAAATGGTGTCGGCTTTGTTCAGCTGTTCGGCGGCTTCCTTGGCCATCTCATCGTTCCAATAGTTGAAATGCCAGTCTAGCTCATTATTAGGTCCGGCCATAAAGCCGTCGAGCGTCACATTCATGGAAACAATTACTTTTCGCATATTGGCACTGCGTAAGATCTGGAGACAGCTTATTTTTATTTTTCCATTACAAAATTATTGTAAAATGGGTCAGCAAGGGATGTGTGAAAGAGACTTCCTGAAGGGTAAATTGCGACATAGAATGTGGATATATTGTTTTATTTAATACATTTATTTACAGAAACCAGAAATCTTTTAGAAGCCTTGATCCAGATGAAAAACGTAGCGATTTTGATCCCTAATGAAGCCGTTTTATGTAGTATCGTGGACGCGCGGACCATGTTCACCGGAGCCAATGATTTCCTGGAAGCAATGGGCAGAAAACCTTTATTTGATGTAAAAATGGTAGGTTTATCAAAGGATGTGAAATTCCATAATGGTACGTTTTCGGTACATCCTGACGAGCTCCTGGCTAATTCCGGAAAAATGGATCTGATTATAATTCCAGCTATTGGAGGCGATCTGGCGGCAACCGTTTCCGCCAATAAAGCTTTCATTCCCTGGATTGAGGAACAATATGCGAATGGGGCGGAGGTAGCCAGTTTGTGCGTTGGTGCGTTTTTGCTAGCTTCCACAGGGCTACTCAACGGTAAGGAATGTTCGAGTCATTGGAAAACTGCTCCGGAATTCAGGGAAATGTTTCCGGAAGTTACACTGGTCGACGGGAGAATTGTTACGGAACAACAGGGACTTTATAGTAGCGGCGGTGCCACTTCCTATTGGAGCCTGCTGTTGCATCTCGTTGAAAAACATGCCGGCAGAGATGTAGCGATTATGGCTTCAAAAATTTATGCACTGGAAATTGACCGTAAGAGCCAGTCACCTTTCGTGATGTTTAACGGGCAGAAAAAGCATGAAGATAATCCAATTAAAAAAGCACAGGAATACATCGAAAATAACGTTACAGAGAAAATTTCAGTTGAAGAGTTGTCGTCAATGTATGCCATAGGACGGCGACATTTCGAGCGGAGATTTAAAAAAGCAACAAATAACACACCTGTAGAATATATCCAGCGGGTCAAGATCGAGGCGGCGAAAAAGCATTTTGAAACCACTGGGAAAAATGTGAATGAAGTGATGTATGACGTAGGATATTCGGATGCGAAAGCATTTCGATCGGTCTTCAAAAAGATTACAGGATTATCTCCGATCGATTATCGGACCCGATATAATAAGGAAGCTGCGGTGGTGTAAAATATCAGTTTAACTTCAATTTTTGTTTTCAATTCAATAAGAACGTGTCTCAACTCCGGATTTGAGACACGTTCTTATTTTTGTTACATAGGTACAATTTTAGCTGATTGTCAGTTTTTTAGAGGCGTTGTTAGTTGTATTTA
The DNA here is from genome assembly GCF_900108855.1 of Dyadobacter koreensis. Classification (GTDB taxonomy): domain Bacteria; phylum Bacteroidota; class Bacteroidia; order Cytophagales; family Spirosomataceae; genus Dyadobacter; species Dyadobacter koreensis. The sequence goes on along the minus strand of NZ_FNXY01000001.1, from coordinate 831,559 downwards.
ATAAAAATAATTAAATAGATTAAAATATTTTATCAGCTAATTCTAATCTTAAAATTTTACTTACTAAATTTTATTTTTAGATTTGCCTAAATTTAAGAATAGGCAAAGCTTAAAGTCGAATCGGAAAACAAATCTATCTCTGCCGCAGTTTTTGAAAATATATCTGTAACAATTTGATTATTCCATAAATAAATTGGGACATACTAAGAATAAGAGAGGGATTACTATTAATTTGCAACATTGTTGCATAAATTGAATTGCATGAATGATAATGTTCTGAAACGAAGACGAATAGCTGGCTTTTTGCTGGTTTTGTGGTGGCTAATTTGCCTCAGCAACGTCGTGTTTCGCCATGCTCATCGTATGCCGGACGGTAGAATTGTAAGTCATGTTCATCCATATGCCGAATTTGGATCGAAATGTAATTTTCCCAATCACCATCATACTCAATCAGAGCTGAATTGGCTGGATTGCGTCAGTAATATTCCATTTGATTCTTTTGTTCCCGAGCTCTCTTTTTCGGTCCCGGCACTTTGGTTGGAATTGCAGCTTACATATCCTTATAACGAACAGAAATCAGAGGCTAACCGCTTGACTTTATTTCTCCGCGGTCCACCCTTTTTTGTAGTTTGAAAAGTTTATATACCCCTAACATTATAATATAATCAATGAACAGACTTACATGCAAAGACAAGGCATTGCGTTCTGAAATTGATCTTTTTTGCTACTAAATAGAATTTAATCTATGAAAAAATATATCCTTTTAACAGCGGTTTTTCTAGCACTTATTTCCAAGGTATTTGCACAAAATAATCAAATTTCGGGAGTTATTACCTCCGAAGGAAAGCCTGTTTCTTATGCAACTGCGGTTCTTATAAAAACAACGTTCGGTGCTCAGGCAGATAGTGCTGGTGCCTTCAAGATAAACAACGTTCCTGCTGGGCGTTATGAATTACAGGTTTCAGCAATTGGTTTTCAGCGTTACTTAAAAAAGCTGGATGTTGCTGCTGATCAGACAGTTTCTGTAAACGTCGAACTTTATGCCTCGAATAATAATTTGAAGGAAGTTGTTGTTACCGGTGTTTCAAGAGCAACTGAGCTACGGAAAAGTCCGGTCGCGATCGCTGTCATGAGCAAAAAGGAAATGGACATGAATGTCAACAACAACATCGTTGATGCAGTTTTAAAAGGTGTTCCGGGGCTTAGTGCTGTGACAACGGGGCCTAATGTTTCTAAACCTTTCATCCGCGGACTGGGCTATAACCGGGTTTTAACACTTTACAATGGAATTCGGCAGGAAGGACAGCAGTGGGGAGACGAACACGGGATCGAGATTGATCAGTATGGAATTGAGCGTGCCGAAGTCGTGAAAGGTCCGGCAAGTTTAATTTACGGTTCCGATGCTGTGGCCGGAGTGATCAATTTTATACCTTATGTTCCGAAAGGGCCGGAGGGAAAAATCAAAGGCGATATTACGACAGAATATCATACCAACAATGGAATGATCGGCGCGTCCGGTGGTTTGGCTTATAACAAAAATGGCTGGAAAAGTGCTTTTCGCGTCTCAGGAAAAAGTGCTATGGCTTATAAAAATCAGGTGGATGGCAGAGTATATGGAACTGCCTATAATGAATTGAATTTGTCGGCAATGACCGGATTTGAGAAGCGCTGGGGATCATCCTATGTCTATGCGACGCTCTATAATAATTTGCAGGAAATTCCTGACGGAAGCCGCGATTCCCTGACTCGCCGTTTTACCAGACAAATATTTGAAAGTGGGAAAGATGACATCAAGGATCGTCCGCTTGTTTCCGGGAAAGACTTGAAAACATATACCATAAATCCACTACACCAGCGTATTCAGCATTACAGATTATTTACTAGAAACCATTTTTTGTTGGGAAAAGGGGACCTGACCGCGTTATTGGGGTTTCAGCAAAGTGTACGTCGGGAATACAACCACCCTACAACTCCCAATCAACCGGGACTTTATGTCCAGCTTAACACTTATAACTATGACGTAAAATATAACTTTCCTGAATGGCAAGGGCTGGAATCGACAATTGGGGTGAACGGTATGTACCAAATGAACAGGAATCTGGATGGTACAGATTTTCCGATTCCCGATTATAATTTGCTGGATATAGGTGGATTTTTGTTCTTAAAAAAATCGCTTGGTAAAGTCGACATAAGTGGAGGGGTTCGTTATGATACCCGGTCATGGAACTGGGATGACCAATATGTTCAGCAAAATCCCGAGACTGGTTATGACAAGTTGTTAAAAGTACCCGAAAATTCCAATGCCGTTCTTCAATTTCCATCCTACGATCGAAATTTTAATGGGATTTCAGGAAGCTTGGGCGCTACTTACAATATTTCGGAGCGATTACTTTTGAAAGCTAATGTATCCCGAGGTTACCGCGCTCCGAATATTACCGAAATAGGCTCAAATGGACTTGATCCCGGCGCACATATTGTTTATTTAGGCAACCGCGAATTCGAGCCTGAATTTAGTCTTCAAACCGATATGGGTTTTATCGGATACTTGAAAGATCTGGATATCAGTCTGGAACTGTTTAACAATACCATTGATAATTACATTTACCAAGCCCGTTTGTATGATGATTCTGGTAATCCTGTTGTGATCGTGCCCGGGAATTTTACTTATAAATATCAGCAGTCAAAGGCGCAGTTATTCGGAGCCGAAGCCAGTTTAAATTTGCATCCCAGCGGAGTGAAATGGCTGGCCTTTAATAATAGTCTGGCGTTTATTCGCGGATTAAATAAAAACAAAGCATTGATTGCGATCGAAGGAAACGCAGCAAAATATCTCCCATTTATTCCCCCGGTTCATGGACGGTCAGAACTCAGATTTTCAATTGCGAAGGAGCTTGGATTGTTATCTGCAACATATTTCCGGGCGGAAGTGGACTATTATGGAGCCCAAAATAAATTTTACGGTGTAGATGATACCGAAACTGCAACAGCAGGTTATGCGCTCTTTAATCTCGGATGCGGGACGACAGTGAATAATCGAAATAAGAAACCAATGTTTCAGGTATTCTTGCAAGTTGACAACCTGTTTGATACGTCCTATCAGTCAAATCTTAACCGGTTAAAATATTTTGAATATTACGCAGCCTCTCCAAACGGACGCTCCGGAATTTACAATATGGGGCGAAATGGCAGCGTGAAGGTTATTGTTCCGTTCTGATGTTGGTTTCAGACGTACACGGGTTGTTGAATTGATTATGCGACCCGTTATTATTTTAAAAGATAGTAAATGACTCGGATTGCTATCTTTTTACCGATAATTACTGGGAAAGCCATCCAACGGTAAATCGTTTTTACAAAACTTCCGATTTTTCTTTGAATTCCCTTCTAAATTCAGGTAAATGCTGTGTGCAAGTCACCACGGAAGACCGCAATTATTTGGATTGTGGAACCTTCATGAAATTCAGACGAAGTTCAATACTATCATTGGTATCAGTTTCTGGGAGTGTAACTGGAATTAAGTTTTGGTCATTATTTAATGTGACCTCCTGCGCACCAGCTACGGTCACGTCTTTTATGTATTTTTCTGACACAGATATAAAATTGTAGTCTTTCGTGCATGTGCACAGGATAAGTACAAGAATGCTTAATAAGAATTTGAAAATTAATTTCATGAGAAGTTTTTTTACGTTGAGCAATTCGGTAGCAATACAATCGTAATGAGGAAAATATAGAAATAATAGGATATGTATGGCGATAAAAATCTGGCAATAACTTTAAGTCAGATCAAAACGTATCCGGTAGGTTTATCGTCAGTGTTTTCATTTGCTTACCGTGAGTGCGCGTTCTTGCAGATTTGTACGGATTGGATAATTACATATTTCCGGTTTTATCACGATTTGAACAAGAATTTATAAATTGAGCCATTAATCAACATTAGAATCTACGATCATGAATATTATAAAAGCAAGTGAAATAGAAGAAATTTCCTCAACGGGAGATACCGTTATTATCGATGCGCGAGGCGGGGCAGATGCCGAAGATCGTTTTGATACGGGTCATCTGGATGGTGCGATGTTTGTAAATCTGGAAACAGATCTTTCAAAAAAAGTGGAAAACCCGGCAGACGGTGGAAGACATCCTTTGCCGGACGCTGAAAAAATCGGTCAATTGCTGGGGCAGCTCGGCATTACGCCTAAGACAAAGGTGATCGTTTATGACGATAAAAGGGGAGCGATGGCGGCTGCACGTTTCTGGTGGATGCTTAAAGCAGCCGGACACGAGGAAGTATATGTTGTGAGCGGAGGGTTGGAAGCAATCATAAAAGAAGGTCTTACGATTTCTCAGGACGCGCTCACCTTATTAACGGAATATCCCGATTATCCTTTTGAAGAATGGTTGTTGCCGACCGTTAGTTTGAAAGAAGTAGAACAAGCAGTATCCAATCCGGATTATGTCGTGATTGATGTCCGTGAAAACTATCGTTACAAAGGTGAAAGTGAGCCGATAGATCTGGTTGCAGGCCACATTCCGGGAGCTATCAATATTCCCTATGTAGAGAATATGGGTGAGGATGGGAATTTTCTTTCGTCCGAATATTTAAAACAAAAATATACCGCGGCACTGGCCGGCAAAGATCCTGAAAAAATAATTGTGCATTGCGGCTCGGGCGTTACCGCTTGTCATACGCTTCTGGCGCTCGAAGATGCAGGAATTGCGGGCGCAAATTTATATGTAGGTTCGTGGAGTGAATGGTCAAGAAATGATAAACCTATCGCGACAGGGGAGATTTAATCACCAAATTCTTTCTTAAAGAGATTCCTTCAAAAGAGGAATCTTTTTTATTGGCAGCCAGATTGTATCCACATCATTTTGCGTGTCAATTTACTGGCATCCTTATTGAGTAGCTATGTTCAGAAATCCATTGATCAATTATTAAAACAGTCGTATGAAAGTTAAAATTCTGGTAGCCGGCGGAACGGGCAATCTCGGCGGACGTATCATCAAGGAATTAATAGAAAAAGGAGCTGAGGTTCGCGCCATTGTCAGGTCAGACAGCGCAGCTGATAAGATACAAAATCTTGAAAAAGCTGGTGTGCAAGTGGTTCAGGTTGATATGAATAATGTTGCACAGCTTACCAAAGCTTGTGAAGGAGTTTCGTGTGTGGTTTCGGCGCTTGCTGGTTTGCGGGATGTCATCATAGATGCGCAATTGGTTTTATTGGATGCGGCTGTTGCGGCCGGAGTTTCAAGATTTATTCCATCTGATTTTTGTTCAGATTTTACCCAACTTACGGAGGGTAACAACCGCAATTTTGATCTTCGCCGTGAGTTTCATAAATATCTGGAAGATGCTTCAATACGAGCAACATCCATTTTTAACGGCGCTTTTGCAGAACTTCTGACTTACAATATTCCTTTTCTGGATATGAAAAAGAAAATGGTCGGATATGTCGAAAACCCTGATTGGAAAGTTGATTTTACAACCATGGACGATACTGCGGCTTTCACAGCGGAAGCCGCAATGGACTCCGAAACTCCAAGATTTTTGAGAATTGCCAGTTTTCAGATAAGCGCTAATGAGCTTGCGCCATTAGCCAGCGAGGTTTTTGGTGAGCATTTCGAAATGTATCGAATGATGGGTCGGGACGAGCTTGCGGAAAAAAATAAAAAAGACCGGGCAGACGATCCAAAGGGTGAAGATGAGCTTTACTCGAAATGGCAGCAGGCACAGTATATGCATAGTATGTTCACCTCACAAATGCAAACGCTGGATAATGATCGATATCCCGATTTAAACTGGACTGGAGCGAAGGATATATTAACGAACATCAAGAAATAATAGATCATGTATTATTCCAAAAGGCTTATCAAAAGAATTTCATATGATAAGCCTTTTTAACTATCCTGATTGGAAATATACGGCCCACCCGGAATACCCCAGCCCCACGCTGGCATCGGTTCTGTTTCATTCAATGGATTGTTGGTTTTACCGGAATTGATCACGGCAATTCTGCTTCCCCATTCCAGATAGGCCACGAGCGCTGACCTGAATTCCGGATCATCAGGCATGTTTATTTCATCGCAGCTTTCCAGAAGCAGTTTAATCCAGCGTTGTCTTTTGGATTCATCAAGCATTTTTCCAAGATGATGGGAAATCATTTTATAATGACTTCCCTCATCACCTTCGCTGTAAAGTTTTGGGCCACCAAATACTTCGGCAATAAAATGGGCGACATGGATGGTGTGATCTACAGACATATTCTTGAAGACCGGATATAACAGGTCATCCATCAAAACTTTTTTGTAAAATAGCTCGGTTAGTTTTTCCAGAATTTCCTTTCCGCCCGCCCAGTCATACAAGGTTGGAACCGTGTTTTTTTCTATCATTTAATTCATGATTTCGTTATTGACAGAATAGCTTTTACGTATACCAATTTACTGTATTCAGAATATTATTTGACATAAATTATAAAAATCATAACTATACTAATGCAATACTCTAAAAGTCAAAATTTATTGAAATGAATTTTCCGAATATTGAAATTTTTATAATTATGTCATTAACTTAGGACAAGGATAAGAAAGTCTGAAATATAATTACCTGATCGAAGATGGCCGCAATCGATGAAACTATTTTACTGAATGGTATTTCTCTAGGCGACAGAAGAGCTTTTGATGAGATTTATAACCAGTACCATTCTGACATTTACAAGTACGTCTTCAAGTTTGTAAAATCGTCAGATTGTGCTGAGGATTTGTGTCAGGAAATCTTTTTAAAGGTTTGGGAAAAAAGAGAGAGTCTTGCAGATGTTCGTTCATTTAGGGCCTATCTTTTTACGGTCTCAAAAAACCATATTTTCGACTTTTTACGCCACGCGTCAGTTGAGCAATCCGCCAGAGAAGAAATTCTTTATGCATCCCGTGAGCTGAAAAATCAGGTGGAAGATTCTATCCAGTCGGAAGAATATTATCAGCACCTTCAGAAAGTTCTCGATCAGATGTCTCCACGAAATCGAGAGGTTTTTAAATTATGCCGGGAAATGGACCAAACTTACGATGAAGCTGCGGAAGTGTTGGGTATTTCGCGCAATGCAATAAAAAAGCACATGGTGAAAACGATGAAACTTCTAAAATGTTCTGCTCAAAAAAGCTTTGGACTTTCCTTTAATTCACTTCTTTCTGCATATATCCTGTTCGGGATTTAATTCTCTATTTTGCTTAATTACTATTTTATTTGCATGTCAAACTGATGATTGTCAGTAGGAAAAATTGCGTTTCAAAAAAATAATAAAATATTTTTTTGTAGGGAGGTACCCTCTTCTCAATGTTTTGCGTCTTAATTATAAATCCCTGAAAAATGGAAGAAAAGCAATTTTTGGAAATTCTCGTTAAAAGATACGTTGCGAATGAATTGAGTGAAAAAGAACTCGAAGCATTTTTCCATCTATTGGCACAGGGAAAACTGGATAGTTTATTGAACAGATATCTGGATAAGGAAAGCGAAATGATTTTAAAAGATAATCAGATTGAATTCCCTGCATCCCATTTGCTTTCAAAGTCATCCAGAGGATTGAGCATTGCGGCTTCCGTTATTTTGATTCTCGGAATGGTGTTTTTTCTGGCAAAACCCGGAATTGTTAATTTCCTGAAAAAAGGAGTTGTGTCGGTCAAAACAAGTAAAGGAGAAAAGAAAGAGATAAAATTGCCGGATGGGTCGACCGTTTGGCTGAACGAATCGAGCAGGATCGAATATCCTGTGAAGTTCGCCGAAGATATCAGAAAAGTGGTTTTAGTTGATGGTGAAGCTTATTTTGATATCAAACGGGATACGACCAAACCTTTTAATGTTGAAGCATCCGGAACAAATACGAAAGTTTTAGGAACAGCATTTAATATCAGGTCCTATCATTTTCTGGAAAGTGTCCAGGTAACAGTTACACGCGGAAAAGTGCAAGTAGAGGAGGCTGCAAATTGGAGCCGTAAACCGCAGCGAAAAATACTATTGCCAAACGAGCAGGTTAATTTCGATACAAAAACAAAAAGTATAAAAAAGATGGCAGTCAACAGTGCAAATGCAGTGGCCTGGAAAGAAGGAAAATTGCTTTTCGATAATGAGAGCTTTGCAAATGTGACGGCTATTTTGGAAAATAAATTCGGTGTTAAAATTGCCTTCGCTGACGAATCCATGAAAAGTTATCATATGTCGGCCGAATTCATCGCAACAGACTCCCTCGCTCATATTCTCAATTTACTAAGTCTTGCCAATAATCTGGATTATCATCTTGAAAATAAACAAATTACCTTACTGAAAAAGAAAAAGAATATTGCTAACCCGATGCCTATGTAAAAGTATTGCACGCTTTTTAATAAAAAAATCCGGCAAGCCGAAGCCGCCGGAATGTATGATAGAGAAATCAGGACGTAACGCCAATCACCCACTGATTCTGCTATCTGATGTTGGAATTAATGTTTATCGCTTAACCCCAAACTAATCCAAAGGTATGAAAAATTGTACCAGAAGTTTACAGTCCATTACTAAATGGACGACTAAAAGTGTATGCCTTTTTCTTTTCGTCCTGATTACGGGAATTCAGCCTTCGATGGCGGTTGCCCATCTGCCCGGACAGAGTCTGCAAGAGGTTACCATTGATCTGACACTTAAGGACAAAAGTCTGAAAGAAGCGCTGACGCTGATTAACAAAAAGACGGGTTTTCGTTTTATTTACAATGAAGAACTGATAGCGCCTTACAAGGTCAACATTACAGTAAGTAAAAAACCAGTGAATGAGGTGCTGCACGAGCTTTTGGCTTCTACCAAACTGGATTATCGTGAGCAAAAACGTACCGTAGTAATCGTTGAGAAAGAGCTAAAAACAACAGGTGAAGTTAGAAGAACTGACGTTTCTCTCCCATCTTTGGTTAGTCAGATCGAAAGAGAAGTGCGCGGTGTTGTGACAGACGGCGAAAATGGTGACGCACTTCCGGGTGTTGCGGTTCTCATTAAAGGAACGTCTATCGGAACCATAACTGATATGAACGGAAAATATTCTATCAAAGTGGCAGACGGCGGGTCGCCGGTTCTGGTATTTTCTTACGTAGGATATGTCGGCCAGGAAATTGCTGTGACAAACCAATCTGCTGTAAATGTGAAACTCGCAAGCAGTACAAAGCAACTTAGCGAATTAATGGTAGTTGGTTATGGCACGCAGTCAAAGGAAGAATTTACCGGTTCTGCGGCGCGTGTTTCGGGTGACAAACTGAAAGATATGCCTGTTCAGAGTTTTGATCAGGGGATGGCTGGCCGCGCAACCGGCGTGAGTATCGGACAACCAAATGGTGTTTTAAACAACCCGCCCGTAATCCGTATCCGTGGTGTAAATTCGATTTCGCTGAGTTCATTTCCTTTGATTGTTGTGGACGGTATTCCCATCAATACAGGAGATATTTCAGGTAATTCAACCGTTGCCAATAACCCGCTCGGAGATATTAATCCATCTGATATTGAGTCGATTGACGTGTTAAAAGATGCGGCTTCTACGTCCATTTACGGTTCAAGGGCGGCAGCAGGTGTTTTGCTGATCACAACCAAAAGCGGTAAAGTGGGTAAGCCAAAAGTGAACTACGAAGGCTGGACTGGTATGACCAAGGCGACCCGGCTGCCAACGATGCTTGATGCCCAGCAATTTATGGATATTAAAAACGAAGCCGTTCTGAACGCGAAAGTCCTGGGTGGCAATGGAAGTAATGACGCCGTAGCTTCTCAGCTGTTTTTTCCTACACTTAACCCGGACGGTTCGATGGTAAATACAAACTGGTACGACCAGGTTTATCAAACAGGCGTTTCACAAAATCACAGTTTGAGCATTTCAGGTGGTTCGGAATCAACAAAATATTACTTTTCGACCAATTACAGTAATCAGAAAGGAATTTTGAAAACCAATGAATTTACACGTAAAGCAGCCCGCTTCAACGTGGACCACAAGTTCAATAACTGGCTTTCTTTTTCCAGTAATATCAATTACAATAACAGCTTAAACTCCTCGCCAAACACCGGCTCGCTGAGTGGAAATGCTTTCGGCCTGGTTGGTTCTGCGCGATTGGCCTGGTTGTCGGCTCCTAACGTTTCTCCGTATAATGCAGACGGTAGCTATAATTTGAGTACTTCCAATACGCTGGGAATGGGTGCAAATAAGGTTGTAAGTAACTTTTATAATCCGGTTCCCCTGCTGGATTTGAACAAATATACTTCTGAAAACGACCGTATTATCGCGAATTTCGGCGGTACGGTGAAGCTGATGAAAGGTTTAACTTATAAAATGAACTATGCGATGGACCGTTTGAAAGTTGAAAACGTAACCTTCGAAAGTCCTGTTCATGGTCCCGGTTTTTCTACAAATGGCAGTGCGCAGAATATGAGCCGCACGATCAGTAACTGGAACTGGACAAATACGCTAAGCTACAATACATCAATCGCTACGAAGCATAATATTTCTTTGCTTGCGGGTTATGATGTTCAGAAATTCAATACTTCAAGCTGGGGAGCGCGTCGTACCCAATTGTCTGATCCATTTTTTGACGAGTTTCAGGGAAGTTACGGACAGATTGTTCCAATCACTAATGTATTGACTGAGAGTGCTCTGGTTTCGGTTTTCTCTCGTTTTACTTATGATTACGACAAACGTTATTTCTTTACGTTAAACTATCGTCGCGATGGTAACTCTGCTTTGGGAGCAGGTAAAAAATATGGAAATTTTGGCGGTGTATCAGGAGGTTGGACAGTTTCTGAAGAAGAGTTTTACAAGAATTCAAAGCTGGCTGATATTATGAGCAGTGTGAAGTTGAGAGCAAGCTGGGGACGTGTTGGGAATTCCGGTGTCAGCCAGTATGGTTCACTTGCGCTTTATGAATCGTCACTTTATGGAACGGCACCAACCTGGAATTTTAGTCAGGGCGGAAACCCGGATCTTGGCTGGGAGACCAGCAACCAGACAAACGTAGGCGCGGATATCAGTTTTCTTAACGACCGGATTCAGCTGGAAGCAACCTATTATGCCAACAGCGTAAACGGTCTGATATTGAACGTGCCGCAATCGCCTTCAAAAGGTATTCCGGGAAACGCGATTTTTATGAACATTGGTAGCATGTACAACCACGGACTTGAACTTGGCATTAACGCCAGCGTTATCAGAAAAGGTAAATTCAGCTGGAATACAAGCATCAATTTTACTAAAAACAAAAACAAAGTTACCGAGTTATACGGACAGGGCACAGAACTTGTTGGAACCACTTCCACAGCCGCGGAAGCAACTAATATCACTCGGATCGGTTATTCTGTGGGTAGTTTGTATGGGGCTAAAACAGATGGTGTAAATCCTGAAAACGGACAGCGTGTATTTATCAATAAAGCGGGTGAAAAAGTGCAGTACAGCCACGTGGTACCTTCGGGCGGAAGCCGCTGGACGTATCTGGATGGCACTCCGGCCGCCGCAATCGGTGTCAATGACTATCAGCTTTTAGGAAATGCTTTGCCGACTTACTACGGTGGTTTTATCAATACGATCAAGTATGGTCAGTTTGATCTGGGGGTGAACTTCACTTATTCTGGTGGAAATCTTGTGATGAACGGAACGAAAGCTACCTGGCGTGACCAGCGTTTCTGGAACAACTCTACCGATGTACTTTCAAGATGGACTACACCAGGTCAGGTAACGGATGTTCCGAAAGTGGTTTACGGGGATTTACTTTCCAACGGATCGTCATGGCCTATTTCAGAAAATGCTGAGAAAGGAGACTTCCTGAGATTGCAGTCTGCTTCTCTGGGATACCGCATTCCGGCTGGTGGTTTGGCGAAATTGGGTCTTGCATCCGTTCGTTTGTATGCTCAGGTATTTAACGCTTTCATCCTGACAAAATACACAGGTACCGATCCAGAAATTTCGGTTAATGGTAACTCGAATACTACGCCTGGTGTTGAGAAAAACTCGATTCCACAAGGCCGTACTTTCACATTTGGTGTAAACCTTGGATTCTAAGATCATTTTTAAATTAAGTAAAAGATGAAAGAAATCAATATAAAATCAGCAAAACACTGGATGCGCAGAGCGATATATCTGGCTTTGCCCTTTGGCCTGGCACTTAGTTCTTGTGACGAAAATAAATTGCTTAATCCGATACCGAACATTCAGCTGCAAGATGCTTTCCTGTTTGATACGCCAGAGCGTGTTTTAGGGCAGGTAAACGGAATTTATACTTCCATGAAAGATGGTAGTTTATATGGTGGCAGGTATCTTATGCTGGCCGATATCCGGGGTGAGGATTTCATAAACCGTACCCAGAATGTTTTTACAGGCTATGACGCATGGAGCCATACCGTAACCTCGGGATCTAATGATGCATCTTCAGGCTGGGGCTCGTCTTACACGGCAATCAATGCAGCAAACCTGATCATAGACGGACTGGCTGCATATCCGACTGCTGTAAGTGAAACACTTGCTGCACAATATCTTGCGGAAGCCAAATTCGTCAGGGCGTTCTGTTATTTCGGATTAGTTACGCGGTATGGACAGCCTTATACCAAAGACAAAGGGGCATCTGCGGGAGTTCCTTTAAGATTAAAAGGTGAAACAACCCCGGCTAACAATGATATGGCGCGAAGTACGGTTGCCGAGGTTTACGCACAGATTCTGAAAGATCTGGACGAAGCGGAAGCGGGTTTGCCTCTAACGTATACCACTGCACTTTTGAATACGACACGCGCCCATAAAAACACAGCCATCGCATTTAAAACCCGTGTTTACCTGACGATGGGCGATTATGCAAAAGTGGTAACGGAGGCGAAGAAAATTGTTTCAGAAGCCGCTCCTTTTTCTGCACCAACGGGCGTGAAGAATCAATTGCAGGCAAATGTGGCAACACCATTTATGACGGATTATACAACGACTGAATCTATTTTCTCGATGCCAATGACGGTCCTGAACATTGTTGCAGGACAGAATTCTCTGGCATATACATATAATCTGAACCTGGAATATAATTTGAATGCTTCAGGGATTTTGGGAGATCCAACCTGGCCGGCAACGGATGCGAGAAAAACAAACTTTACCCGTGTGGCTGGTGGTGTGACATATCTGAAAAAATATAACCAGACCAACCCTGCGCTGGATTATGTACCGTTGTTACGTTACGCTGAAGTTTTGTTAAACTATTCCGAAGCAGCTGCGAAAACAGGAGATCTGGCAAAATCGGTTGCTTTGCTGAAAGCCGTTCGTAACCGCTCGGATGCGGCCTATGTTTTCCCGGATGCCAGCATTTCAACGGCGGATGCTTTGGTGAAAACGATTTGGATAGAGAGAAGAATTGAGCTTTTAGGGGAAGGATTGAGATCCAACGATTTGCTACGGAATTTATTGACAATTCCTGCAAAAGGCAGCGGAGGTTTATCAGCACCAGCAGTCGCGCCAACGCAGCCGGAATATATTTTCCCGATCCCAAATGCTGAGCTTTCCACGAATAAGCTCATTTGAACAGTAATGAGATTGTAACCGTAAAATGGTTTACGTATATACTTCATAGTTTGTCATTTATAAATATTGATAAGTGGCAAACTATGAATCTAATCTCAAAATATTTTGGAGTGGTTTGATGGATGTTATGAAGTTTTAGGAAGACAGTTAAAAATAATCTTAATCTGTTATAAAATGAAAAAAGATGTAAACAGATTTTTTCGATACAAAAACTTGTTGGCAAAAGGGATTTGTCTTGCGAGTATTTTTGCGATAAGTTCGCAGATCGTCATAGCACAGACAAAAATGACGCCCGCAAAAATCGATGCATTGAAAACCGAACTTGCCAAAGAAATCGACGGGCAGAAAAAGTTTTCCCAGGAAATGGTCGATATGATTTTCAGCTTTGGAGAGCTTGGTTTTCAAGAGGTTGAAACTTCGCGTTATCTGATCGATATTTTAAAGAAAAACGGATTTACGATCAAGGAGGGTATTTCCGGAATTCCAACTGCCTGGACGGCAACCTGGGGTTCCGGAAAACCGGTTATTGCAGTTGGAAGCGATATCGATTGTATTCCCAAAGCTTCACAAAAACCCGGCGTTTCTTACCACGATCCAATCGTTGAAGGAGCTCCCGGACACGGCGAGGGGCATAACTCTGGTCAGCCGTTAAATGTTACGGCCGTTCTTGCCTTGAAAAAAATTATGGAAAGAGAGAAGATTCCGGGTACGATCATGTTGTGGCCCGGCGTTGCAGAAGAGCAATTGGCAACGAAAGCTTACTTCGTCCGCGACGGTTTTTTCAAAGATGTTGATGCTTGTATTTTCACTCACGTTAGCAATAATTTAGGTACGTCATATGGCGACGGTGGAATGACGGGTATGATCTCGGTTCAATTCAAATTTGAAGGTCAGGCTTCTCACGCGGGCGGCGCGCCTTGGAGGGGGAAAAGTGCGCTTGATGCTGTGGAACTGATGAATATTGGCTGGAATTATCATCGGGAGCATATGGAAACCACACAGCGTTCACATTATGTGGTCACGGATGGCGGCGATCAGCCCAACGTGGTTCCGTCCAAAGCTTCTGTTTGGTATTATTTCCGCGAAAGATCCTATCCGAAGATTATGCAGATGTACAAGGATGGAGTTAAAATTGCGGATGCAGCTGCAAAAATGACAGATACTAAAATGACCTACGAAGTTTTAGGGAGTGCATGGCCTGGGCATTTCAATCAGCCGATTGCCGAGGCAATGTATGAAAATATTAAAATGGTTGGCTTGCCAAAATGGAGCGATGAGGATCAGACACTTGCCAAAGCGGCGCAAAAAGAAATGCAAAGTCCGGCGGATGAGGGAAAACCGACCGAAGGTTTGGCAACAACGTTAGGTGTTTTAAGAAAACCCGCATTGACACCGTCCGCCGGTGGAGGAGGTTCTGATGATATCGCTGACATTTCCTGGAATCTGCCGACAATTGTTTTGGGGTATCCGTCCAACATTCCAGGTTTGCCAGGCCACCATTGGGCTAATGCTATTTCCATGGCCACGCCAATTGCGCACAAAGGTGTGACAGCCGGAGCGAAAGCCGAGGCGATGACGTTACTGGATCTCTTTGTAAAACCGGAAATATTAAAAAATGCCTGGACTTATTTCAATGAAGTGCAAACCAAGGATACGAAATATACGCCGCTGATATCAAAAACGGATAAACCTGCGATTCAGCTCAACAAGAAAATCATGGAGGAGTTCAGGCCTGAGATGAAGAAGTATTATTATGATCCGTCAAAATACGCGACTTATCTCGAACAGCTTGGTATCAAATATCCGACAACAACGCGTGAAGGAAGTTCTACGGGGAAATGACTTCGGCCTTCGGCTGTCAGCAATCGGCTTTCGTTGGCCTGATATGACAACCTGAGCTGAAAATAATTTTTATTATAATCATCAAAACATCAGGCTGATAGAAAAAATGAACATAAAAACGACCATGAGATTTCCAACCAAGAATATTTTATCAGCGATTGGTTTCCGGTCCTCAGTACTGACAGCCGACAGCCGAAAGCCGATCGCCGCGTTAGCATTTAGCTGCTTGTTCAGTACAATGCTGGTCATGCCTTCGCAGGTTTCGGCGCAAACAAAAATGACTCCGGCGAAAATTGACGCGCTGAAAACAGAGCTTACCAAAGAAATTGACAAGCAGCAGAAATTTACGCAGGAAATGGTTGATATGGTTTTCAGCTTCGGAGAACTTGGTTTTCAGGAGGTGGAAACATCAAAATACCTGACCGACATTTTGCAAAAGAATGGCTTTGTAATTGAGCAGGGAATTTCCGGCGTGCCCACAGCCTGGACGGCAAAGTGGGGTTCAGGCAAACCGATCATTGCCGTTGGTAGCGATATTGACTGTATTCCCAAAGCATCGCAAAAGCCAGGAGTTTCTTACCATGATCCGATTATTGAAGGTGCTCCCGGTCATGGAGAAGGGCATAATTCCGGTCAACCGTTGAATATTACGGCTGTTCTGGCTTTAAAAAAAATTATGGAGCGCGAAAAAATTCCCGGTACAATCATGTTATGGCCCGGCGTTGCGGAAGAGCAGCTTGGAACAAAGGCTTACTATGTTCGTGATGGTTATTTTAAGGACGTAGATGCCTGTATTTTTACACACGTTGCTAATAATATGTCGGTTTCATATGGCGATGCCGGAAATAATGGGATGGTATCAGCTTTATTCAGTTTTGAAGGTCAGGCCTCACACGCAGGCGCGGCGCCGTGGCGTGGAAAAAGTGCTTTAGATGCCGTCGAACTGACTAATATTGCCTGGAATTATCACCGCGAGCATATGGAAACTACCCAGCGTTCGCATTATGTGATCAAAGATGGAGGCGATCAGCCAAACGTAGTGCCTTCGAAAGCCTCGGTCTGGTATTATTTCCGGGAAAGGACTTATCCAAAAATTATGCAGATGTATAAGGATGGAATCAAAATTGCCGAAGGTGCTGCGCAAATGACAGATACCAAAATGACCTATGAGGTTTTGGGAAGTGCATGGCCGGGGCATTTTAATCAGCCAATGGCTGAGGCGATGTATGAAAATATTAAGGCAGTTGGCTTGCCCAAATGGACAGAAGCAGATCAGACGCTGGCCAAAGCGGCTCAGAAAGAAATGGGTAACCCGGAAGGAGCAACAGTGGAAAGCAATGGTCTTGCAACTACATTAAGCCCACTGGCCAAACCTACTGCAACATCAAGTTCAGGAGGCGGTGGTTCGGACGATATCGCTGACATTTCATGGAATTTGCCGACGATTGTTTTGAGATATCCTGCCAACATTCCCGGTCTTCCCGGCCATCACTGGGCGAATGCGATCGCGATGGCAACTCCGATTGCGCATAAGGGTGTAACGGCCGGTGCGAAAGTGGAGGCGATGACTTTACTGGATCTCTTCGTAAAACCGGAGGTGATAAAAAACGCAAAAACATATTTCACCGATGTGCAGACAAAGGATGTGAAATACACGCCGATAATCTCCAAAACGGATAAGCCAGCCATTCACCTGAATGAAAAAATCATGCAGGAATTCCGCCCGGAAATGAAAAAATACTATTACGACCCGGCTAAATATCCTACTTATCTGGAACAGCTGGGCATTAAATATCCGACACTTCGGGATACAAAAACCGAAGGAACAGGAAAGTAACTTCGGCAATCAGCTATCGGCAACGGGTTTTGATCAGAAGAAGCCGAAGGCTGTTAGCCGACCGCCGGCGGACAAACAATTTATGCTCACGACGAAATCGCTTTCTCATCATTACGGCAATGAAAAGCTCTCCTTCCCGGATTTAAATATTCGGAAAGGAGAGCAATGGCTGCTTTTAGGAGAGTCCGGGAGTGGGAAAACAACGTTGCTGCATATCTTGACGGGTATCAAAAAGCCATTTTCTGGTGAGGTTTTTATTCAGGAAACGGAACTTTATAAACTTTCCGGACAGGAGTTGGACCAGTTTAGAGGACAAAATATCGGTGTGGTTTTTCAACAGGCGCACTTGATTAAAAGTCTGACGGTTAAAGAAAATTTATTTCTCGCCCAGACTTTCGCCGGTTTCAAGAATAATGAAGACAGAATCATCGAAGTTTTGACAGAACTTGATATTATTCAGAAGATAAATAGTTATCCGGCATCATTAAGTCAGGGACAATTACAGCGTGCATCAATCGCCCGGGCAGTTTTGAATAAGCCTTTTCTACTTTTTGCAGATGAACCAACATCAAGCCTGGATAATAAAAATGCAAAAACGGTCGTCGATCTCCTGTTAAAACTTTCCGAATCGAGTGGTGGGACGCTGGTTGTTTCAACGCATGACGATAGGGTGAAAGAGGCTTTTTCAAAAGAATATATTTTATAACCGGCGAATGAATCTGATCACCATAAGTTGGAAAAGTTTACAGTTCAACAGGCTAACATTTTTTTTAAATGTGCTGCTTATTGCATTTGGAACAGGGATTCTGACTTTACTTCTATTAGGTTCAACGCAGGCTGGCGAAAAACTTAAGGGAAATGCCAATGGAATAGATCTTGTTGTAGGAGCAAAGGGTAGCCCCCTTCAATTGATTTTGAGCAGCATTTATTTTATTGATTTTCCAACAGGCAATATTTCTCTGGATGACGCTCAGGACCTGGCCAGAAATCCTATGGTGAAAAGGGCAGTCCCGCTTGCTTTGGGCGACAATTATGCCGGGTTCAGAATTGTTGGAACAGATACAAGTTATATTAATTTATATAATCTGAAACTCAAACAGGGTAGGTTTTGGAGAAAGGATTTTGATGTTGTTATCGGGTCGGAAGTGGCTAAAATAAAGAAGTTGAAAGTAGGAGATAAGTTCAATGGATCGCATGGGTTGAGTTCAGACGAAGATGTTCACGAAGGAAATCAAAACACAATAACCGGAATTCTGGAATCTTCCGGAAATTCAACCGATAATCTGGTACTGACCAGTATCGAAAGTATCTGGAATATGCACGGAATTGAAAAAGATCATAAACAATCGGGACATCAAAGCAAAAAGGAAATCACGTCACTTTTGATTCAATATCGTTCGCGTATGTCAATCGTACTTTTTCCGATGATGGTAAATAAATCAACCTCCATGCAGGCCGCATCGCCGGCAAAGGAGAGTGCGCGGTTGTTTTCCCTGATCGGTGTAGGCGTGCAAACCGCAAAGTGGTTCGCCTTGTTCGTTATGTTGATTTCGGCAATCAGCATCTTTGTTACTTTGTACAATTCGTTAAAGGACAGAATGTACGATCTCGCTCTTATGCGTGTCATGGGTGCTTCACAGCTGAAAATTTTTATGATCATCATGCTGGAAGGCATCATTCTGACGGGGATAGGATCTGTAATCGGTGTTTTTTTAGGACATGTTTTTCTGCATATTATTGGCTATTTTCAGGATTCCCCACAAGCCAGATTAAGTGGATTTTATTTTATGCCGGAGGAATTACATCTCGTTGCTGGTGGCTTTTTCATTGGAATCATGGCGGCCATTTTACCGGCAATCCAAGCTTACCGGGCGGACATTTCTAAAACTATTTCAATAGGGTAAGCTATGCTATTAAAAAAAACAGTTTTCCTTTTATTCACTTTTACAGCCGTTTTGTCTGCAAAAGCGCAGCCGCCAACACATATTCCGTTGATGAACAATACCTGGAAATTGATTGCTGAAAGGACCTATAAAAAAAATAAAGATTTCAAAATGGTACCGGCGTTTCCTGCAAAGCTGGAAGCGCTGCAAAATAAAGTGGTGGAGCTGCCCGGGTACATTATTCCAATAAATGCCGATCTTAACCATTCCGAATTCATGTTGGCGGTTGTTCCCATGGATCAATGTCCTTATTGCGGGCAGGGTGATATTCCTTCAATGGTTGAAGTGAAAATGGGTAAAGAGTTGATTTACACAGATAAACCAGTCAAGCTGCGAGGCAAATTGATACTGAACAAAACAGGTGATCTTCGGTCGGAAATCTTTCTTTTGAATGCTGAATTAATAAAATAACGTTTAAAATTTTGATTTAATAACTCCTATACTATGAAATTAAGCTTTAATACATTGGCCGCTTTACTGGCTGCAGGGTCATTTTCTTATGCTCAAAGTCCTGCTGCGGGCGGCGGTGCGCCAGCCAGACAAGCAGCGACGCCGGCGACAAGTATCGCTTCCGTCACGCAGGGATTAAAAAAGTATGATGGTTTTTTTAATTTTTATTACGACGAAAAATCAGGGAAAGTCTATCTGGAAGTGGATAAACTTGATAAAGAATTTCTATACTTTTCTTCCCTGACTGACGGTGTCGGAAGCGGCGGACCTGAACGCGGACAGGCTTCTTCGGCGATTGCAAAATTCGTAAAAGTCGGTTCGAAGGTATTATTGGTTGAACCTGTCTATAGTTACCGGGCAATCACAGAGAATGTGGATGAGAAAAAAGCAGTCGAAAATGCTTTTGCGAAATCGGTAATCTGGGGATTTGTTCCAACTGCGGTTGAAGGCGACAAAATGCTGATTGATCTTACTCCGTTTATCATTCGCGACAGTCAGAATATCGCTTCGCGTTTAGGCGTGCGCCGGGCCGCCGGGCCTGTCTCCGTTCCGCAGCCTGCAGGTGGCGGTGGCGCTTACAGGATGGATGAAAGCCGTTCTGTTTTGTATCTTGAAAACACAAAAAATTTCCCAAAAAATACAGAATTTGAAGCTTTGATAACGTTTACTGGCGGAAACCCAAACACCGGATTTTTCGGTGGCGGACCTGGCCTTGCTCCTGACCCGAGCGCTGTCAGTGTGAAAATGCACCAGTCATTTGTTGAGCTACCGGATGATAAATACAAAACCCGAAGATTTGATGCGAGGTCAGCTTTTGGGATGTTCAGCTATATGGATTTCTCGGCGCCAATGACGGAACCGATCGTAAAAAGATTTATCAGAAGACATAGACTTGAAAAGAAAAATCCTGGTTCTGCGCCAAGTGAGGCAGTCAAACCGATTGTCTATTACATCGATCGCGGTGCTCCCGGACCTGTTAAACAGGCATTAATTGAAGGCGGCGCGTTCTGGAATGAAGCTTTTGAAGCAGCAGGTTATAAAAATGCCTTTCAGGTGAAAGAACTTCCCGAAGGAGCAGACCCGATGGATATCCGGTATAACGTAGTGAACTGGGTAAACAGAAATGGTAGTCCGCGCGGCTTCTCTTATGGTTCATCCTATGTTGATCCACGCACAGGTGAAATTATCAAAGGAGTAGTAACACTCGGCTCTGACCGCCACCGTCAGGACTATCTGATTGCGGAAGGATTATTGCAGCCCTATGAAGATGGAAAACCAATTCCGAAGGCCATGCAGGAGCTGGCGTTGGCGCGAATAAGACAATTGTCTGCGCACGAGATTGGACATACACTGGGTTTTAACCACAACTTTGCGGCAAGTCCGAAAGACAGAGCTTCGGTGATGGATTATCCTTTTCCTAAGTTTTCTTTGAAAGCGGATGGTAACGTTGATATTTCAGATTCGTATGCCAAAGGAATCGGAAGCTGGGATAAGCGGGCTGTGATGTGGGGTTATACCGAATTCCCGGCAGGGAAAGAAGAGGAAGGATTAGAAAAAATTATGCAGGAAACGCTTAAACAAGGATTTATTTACATCCCGGATATCGGAGGAAACGCTCATCCGACTTCCCACCAATGGGACGATGGCTCCAATCCGATCGATCAGATGACCAATATCATGACGGTCAGAAGAAAAGTTCTGGATAATTTTTCTGAAAAAGCGATTAGGAAAGGCGAGCCAATGGCTACGATCGAAGAGGTTTTAGTACCTGTTTATTTGTTACATCGTTATCAGGTTGAGGCTGTCGCAAAATCTGTTGGTGGATTGTATTTTACTCATGCCGTTAAAAACGATGGACAGGTCGTGACCCGTATGGTTGAGCCGAAAGAGCAATGGAGAGCTTTGGAATCTTTGTTGAGTACAATCACACCCGAAGCGCTTGCCTTGCCGGAAGCACTGATCAAAAAAATTCCACCACGTCCTTCGGGATATCCTGCAAGTCTGGAAACATTCTCGGGGCATACCGGTCCAACTTTTGATCCAATCGCTGCGGCTGAAACAGCCGCTGGAACAACATTGTCATACCTGCTTAATGCAGAACGGGCTGCACGTCTGGTAGAATATAATGCAAGAGATGAGAAACAGCCTGGACTTATGCCGGTGATCGATAAATTATTCGAAAGTACTTGGAAAGCTCCTGCGGTTCCGGGGTATAAAGGCGAGCTGCAGACATTGGTAAACAACCTTTCTTTGAAGTATCTGTTAAATCTGGCAGCTAATTCAAAAGCGCCGGAAAGCGTTCGCGGCGAAGCGCTGTTAAAAGTAAGTGAGCTTGGCGACTGGATGAAGGGTAAACTGGCTGGTGCGGCTCCAAAACAAAAGGCAAACATGCTTTTTGGGCTTTCTCAGATCGAAGAATTCAACAAAAATCCTAATAAATTTGAGCCTGCGTCTGTTCTTGATATGCCTCCCGGAGCTCCAATTATGGGACTAATGGATTTCATGGGATGCTCGCAAACACATTTTCAAGGGGAGCAATAATCTGATTTACTACCCAAACTAAGTTGAGCGGGTCAGGGAAAAGTCGTGGAATTGATTACAAATTTCAAGATCATTTCTGATCCGCTTTCTTCTTTTTTTGACAAAATTTTAATTTTCCCGAGATGAAAAAAAATCTTCTTGTGGCGGCTGCGATGCTGTCCATAACGGGCTACTCTTTTGCCCAAAATTCTGCAACGCCACCAAACCAGCCTGCTCAAACCAAGTCTTTACAAACACTTTCCATTGCAGGCAAAACAGCTGGAATGAAAAAGAATGAAGGATACTTCAATTTTTATTATGATGAAAAGGATGGCAAGGTTTTTCTTGAAATCCCGGAAACCATGTTTGAAAAAGAATTTTTATATGTCAACGCTATGCCGAGCGGAGGCGGCGGAGCAGGGGATAGAGGAACGGTTGGTGGATATCGTATCGTGAAATTTATAACGGTCGGGCCGAAAATTTTTCTGACACTCCCCAACTATGATTACCGGGCAGATACAGACAATCTGGAAGAAAAAAAATCGGTAGCTGAGTCTTTTCCTCAATCGATCATTTGGGCGTTTAAGCCAGAAGTTAAAGAAAACGGGAAGGTGCTCGTAGATCTTACAAGTTTTCTATTACGGGACAGCCAAAAATCAGGGGAACGATTGGGTGCCGTGGGTTTTCGTCCTGCCGCTCCCGGAGCTGTTTATCGCGTGGATGAAACTAGATCAGCTATATCGATTGAAAATACTAAGAGTTTTCCGAAAAATACTGAATTTGAAGCGCTGTTGACCTTTTCTGGTCCAGGAGGAAACGAAAGAAGTTATTTTAGCGGCGGTCCGGGAACGGCTCCAAAGGCTCCAGATCCGAATTCTGTTACCCTTAGAAATCATCATTCTTTCATCGAACTGCCGGATGATAAATATCAAAAGAGAGAATTTGATCCGCGTTCCGGATATAACTCCATGGAGTATTTCGATTTTGCAGCTTCCATAGAACAGCCAATTATCAAAAAATATATCCGCAGATGGAGATTAGAAAAGAAAAATCCGAATGCCGAGAAAAGTGAAGCTGTAAAACCAATTATTTATTATGTTGACAGGGGAGCACCTGCGGAAATAAAGAAAGCATTGATCGAAGGCGCATCGTGGTGGAATCAGGCCTTTGAAACGGCAGGTTATATCAATGCTTTTCAGGTCAGGGAATTGCCGGAAGGTGCAGATCCTATGGATATCCGATATAGCATTATCAACTGGGTGCATCGGCCGACACGTGGTTATTCGAACGGAATTGGCATATTTGACCCAAGAACGGGCGAAATCATTAAAGGACAGGTAACTCTCGGATCCATGCGTGAAAGACAGGATTTCCTGATCCTGCAAGGTTTGACGCAACCCTATGGCGATGATAAAACGGCACCTCAAAGGGCCGTTGATCAGGCAATGGCGCGTATTCGCCAGCTTGCGGCGCATGAAGTCGGGCACACGCTTGGTCTATATCATAACCATATGTCCAGCAGCAACGACAGATCTTCGGTAACGGATTACCCATTCCCGAAGATAACTTTGAAAAAAGATGGTTCGATTGATATTTCAGAAGCCTACACGAAGGGAATCGGAAGCTACGACAAACGCTCCATTTTGTGGGGCTACGCGGAATTTAAAAAAGGCGAAGATGAAAAGGCTGGTCTTGAAAAAATTATGCAGGAGTCCATCAAACAGGGACAGCTTTTTATGTTTGATTTGGGTGTTCATCCGAAATCTGCACACTGGGATAATTCCACGAATGCAAGTGGGGAATTGCTGCGATTGATGGAGATCCGCAGGCAGGTTTTAGCAAGATTTTCTGAAAAAGCAATTCCGGCAGGAACTCCGATGGCAACGCTTGAAGAAGTGCTCGTTCCGCTTTATCTGCTGCATCGTTACCAAATTCTGGCAACTTCTTATCTGCTCGGAGGAATGAATTACCGCTATGCGCTGCGCGGAGACGGCCAGCCAGTGACTGAAATGCTGGATCCGAAAGAACAGCAAAAAGCATTGGACGCGATTTTAATGGCGATATCTCCCGCTGAATTGGCAATTCCCGAAAAATTAATAAAGTCATTACCACCGTATCCGATTGGATATTCAAAAACACAGGAAAATTTCAAAGGGTATACCGGGTTGACATTTGATCCTGTTGGCGCGGCGGAATCTTTGACAGGCGATTGTATAACGCTTCTTTTGGATCCGGAAAGATCGGCCAGGCTTCTGGAATTCAATGGACGAGATGCAACGCAGCCCGGCTTGATATCGGTTATCAATAAGATGAATGACCAGATTTGGAAATCTGTACCACTGCCTGGTTATCAGGGTGATTTGCAGAGCATGGTTCGCAAAGTTTATCTTAAATCATTGCTCGGACTGGCTGCCAGTACTAATGCATCCGATAACGTCCGGTCGACTGTAATTGGTGAAATCGATAACCTGAAAAACTGGATGATTTCCCAAAAAAATACAACGGATGCTAAACTAAAAGGCGATGTATTGTTCAGTATTTTGCAGATCAGTCAGTTTGAGGCAGACCCTGACAAATTTAAACCTGCACCGCCTCTAACAATGCCTGCAGGTTCTCCTATTTAATATTTTTGTTGGATAGTATAGGCGTGTACCATCTTTCGCAGATTGTTACACGCTTATTCTTTTTAGTCATAAAATATAATCATTTATTCATGCTATTTCGGTTACATATTTAAATTTTACAGATTACATTTGGCAATCTATTAGTAGCCAAAATCTTTATGAAACTGATATTTGTCATTATACTCTCCTTATGTTACGCTCCGGTTTTTTCCCAGATTTTTTTCGAGAAAGACCTTACCTGGGAGCAGCTTTCGAAAAAAGCGAAAGACGAAAAAAATTAATATTTCTACATCTCGAAGATGACAATTGCCAACAATGCAATGACGTGGCTTCTCAGGGATTTAGCGCAACTATCCTGAAAGAGAAGTATGAACAGAATTTTGTTTCGATGCGGGCAAATGTGAAAACGGAGAATGGTAAAAAACTGGCAAAAAAGTTTGAGATAAAAGGAGCACTTATTTCGCTATATATCGATGCCGACGGTAATATTCTGAATCGGCATGATGGGTCGACGAGTGCAGGATTTGTATATGCGGAACAGGCAGATATTGCACTTGGCAGGAAAGATGAGAAGAAGCTTAGCGATTTTGAAAAAGAATATAAGGCCGGGCAGCGTTCCCCACAGTTTCTAAGAGATTACATTAGCAAACGAAAGGAAATATCGCTTCCTGTCAATGAATTGCTTGAACAATATGTTGGCCAGCTCAGGGTGGATTCCCTGACTAATTTTGGGATTATCCGTTTTATTTATGCCAATGGTCCGACGCTGGAAAGCCGGGCCTACAAAGTGATTCAGTATGGCGCGCCTGCCGGGTTGATCGACAGCTTGTATAAATCAATACCTGTTGAGGAAGCCGTGGCAATGAACAATGCAATCATCAGCAACACGTTCCGAGTCGCAGTGGAGAAAAAAGACAAAAATCTTGCTTATCAACTTTCCAGTTTTATTCATCGGACGTATAATAAAGAGTTTCAGAAAGGATTTCTTGCATCTCGTCGAAATATGTTACGATTTTTATATGCTATAAAAGATACTGCTCAATATAAAAGTGAAGCTATGGCGTTGTTAAATTTCACACATATGTCGTTAACAGTGGATTCTTTGAAAAAAATAGATGCGCAGGAGATGAGAAATCAGCCACAAATTCCACCCGCTCCATGGAGAAAAGAGCCTGTCCGAATTGTGCGCAATGCACCTTCTTCACAATTTTATCATATGGAATTGAATGAACACGCCTGGCATTTTTACGAAATATCGAATAAAGCATCTGACCTGGAAACGGCTTTGAAATGGTCAAACCAATCAATAGAGCTCTCTAACGGTTTGTATCGTCAACATCAGCAGTCTCAGTATCTGGGAAATGCTGCTTACATGGATACCTATGCACATATTCTGTATAAACTAGGTAGAAGACAGGAGGCAGTTGAATGGCAAACGAAAGCAGTTGAGGCGCAAAAAGTGATTGGTGCCGCAGGTTCCTTTGAAACAACTTTGGTTAAAATGAAGGAAGGGAAATTGTAATTATTAAACTGGAACGTTTAGCCTGTTTTCGTTCCAGTTCTTGATATTTTTCGCTTTTCAATAAGGAAACTTGCTACAGTATTGTTCAAATTCGGTTAGGTTACTAGTGACCGTTAATCTGATTAAGAATTCTGTTTACCATTGACTCAGAAACCCCAGTTAATTCAGCAATTTTCAACGTTGAAAAATCGGTATTGCGGAGCAGATTTTCGACAACGTCCAGTTTTCCGATTTCAATTCCAATTTTTTTACCCTTCTCGATGAAAATATCTAGCGTATTCATGTTCGTTTCTTTTAACATGGTTGGCAGGGAATCTAATACTTCTTCAATGGCTTGCCCTTCTAACCGCTATTACTGAATAGGTAAATCACAAAACTTTTTTGTAATTTTTCAGATTCTTCTATCATCAACAGCACTCGTTGCGCATTGAGCTTTAACCATTCCTTTTCAAAGCTATGTTTTAAATGCTAATATGGACGCTAAAAGAAATTTATTATTCAGAGTTTCAACTTGCTCATCTGAGATATCGCCAAGGTTATTATAAACATACTCGAAATCAGGGAGGTATTGTTTCCAATCAGGTTCCGGATTTTTGAACAAAGAGCTCACCGTTAGGCACCTCCATTTGCCTTTTCCATGATACAGCAACACAGGAATGGTGATCGAAAGTTCTTCTTTATTTTCGATCTGTTTTTGTAGGCCGGAAAAAATATAGCTGCCGATCTGAAACGGCGTATACTTATCGGGATAGCTTTTGTGTTCTACTAACAGGCAAATTTTAATGTGGCCGGAAGTGTCATTTTTCTCACAAGAAAATACAATGTCAGAAATTGATTTACGAAGCTGCTCCGAAAGATACGAGTCAGGTATCTGGGTAGTGTGGAAAAATCCAGTTTGGACGATATATGTTCAGGTAAATAATTCCTGAAATACGCTGTTGCAATTGCTTTATTGGCCAGTATTGCCCTAATAAAGTTTTCATGTATAGAAGTGTGTGTATTACTCATATCACAAACATAATTTGTTTCCGGAAAAACGGTAGATTTCGTTCTTCCGGAAACAAATACATAATTCAGGCTCGGCTAATTTCCACTCTGCACATCGTCGTTCCGTATACCTCTCTTGTTCTTTTTAATTGCATCTTTCAATTTTCCAAACTTATAATTTACACTAAAATTAAAGGAGCGGAAGTAGTCTCGGCGGTTATTGACCTGAGCAAAATCAGGACCGTTTGACTCATTTCTGTTATATCTGTATTTAGTAAATGGATTATTTACAGCAGCTGAAAGCGACAATTTATCTTTGATAATATCTTTATTTACACTGAAAGATGTACTGACCATTGCATTGGATGTTCCTTGCAGGCTGACGCTCGGACCATTGGCGTTCAGGTTTGCATTGACACGCCAATCCTTGTCAAAACGATAACCCGTAGAAGTGGAAATCTGATACATAAGGCCTTCATTTTTGATCAGAACGTCGTTTACGATACCTTTCACCATACCGTAAGCGACCCGGGCATTAAGGCTGAAATTCCATTTTTTAGTGATTGGGTAATTAATGTTCAAATTAGATTGAGGCAGTTTTGCCGTCCCGGTGTTTCCATAAGAGGTGCGTGTAATATTTGTAACCGAATCGTAAACAGAGACGGGGAAGATCAGGTCTTTAAAGAAACTATAACCCACTCCAAAATTAATCGACATTTTCTTCGACCAGTTATATGCGAGTTGAATATCGTTGACATTCGAGGGCTTTAAATTTGGATTTCCGGTACGCTCGAAATTCGGGTTCGATCTGTCTACAAAAGGATTCAATTGATAAATTCCGGGCCGCTGAATTCTTTGCGTAAACCCAAGGTTCAAAGCGCTGTTTCCTTTCAGCTTCCGGTTGACAGAAACCGACGGAATTACATTGAAATAGTTTTGATTTACACTGGATTCTGACGAAATAAAGTCTGCATTAATTACAGTTTGTTCGATTCTTGCCCCACCCTTAAAAGTCCACTTTTTAGTAGAAAACTGATATGTATTGTAAGCTCCGAATACATTTTGTTCATTTCTGTATTTGTTCCCTAATCCTGGCTGAATCTCAAATTGATCGTTTTCATTATTCAGTGACCAGTTTTGAAAATCACTTTTATTATCGCGAAAAATCGCTTTAATACCCGCTTCAATATTGAGTTTTTTGCCAGGGTATACGTAATCAATCTGAAAGGTTTGTTCGGAGAAACGCTGGTCGTTTAGCTGACGGTAATCCGGCATATTATAGTCAAGACGCTCACTGAAAGCGATATTGTTCCTCTGTTTATTTCCATAAGAAAAAATGCGGTAAGAAAAAGTCAGCAGCCTGTTCTTATCTGCCCGAAATCCTTTTTGATAATTGACTGCCGCGTCCATGCCCGATCCATTTCCATTGTTGAGATTGCGAAGCATATAATTTTGCAGGATATCCTGTGTATTTTGCAGGGAACTGTTTTGCGTCATCACACCGTTTGACTTGCTGCCATTGATATTGAGTTGCGCAGAAAGCAGATTCAGCGTATCAATTTCATACGTAATCTCATATCCCAGATAAGCATTTTTGCTGTCGGATTGATTGGTACCATTTTGCAGAAGTGTGGTGGGCTCTATTCCAAATGTATTTCGCAACGCCGAGTTTGTGGTTAAGGGAGCATTAAACGAACTCGCACCGCCAAAAGCGGACATGCCTAATTTTCCAAATCTTGCTGAAAAAGATCCTCCCAATCCTGGTCCGCCGTTTGGAAATTTCTCACTCAGATTCAGTGATCCATTATAGCCATTATCAATTTTTCTATTTGTAATAATATTGATGATGCCGGCCAGCCCTTCTGCGTCATATTTGGCTGGAGGCGTTGTGATTACCTCGATTCGCTCAATCGAAGAAGCAGGCATGCTGCGCAAAACGTCCTTATAACTTCTTTCCATCATACTGGATGGTTTTCCATTGATCAGAATTTTGAAATCACTATTTCCTTTTAAATAGACCGTATTGTCTGCATCAACAGAAAGAAGCGGAACTTTTCGCATCATATCAAGAACACTGTTTACTTTGCTC
Source organism: Dyadobacter koreensis (assembly GCF_900108855.1). GTDB lineage: Bacteria > Bacteroidota > Bacteroidia > Cytophagales > Spirosomataceae > Dyadobacter > Dyadobacter koreensis. The sequence goes on along the minus strand of NZ_FNXY01000001.1, from coordinate 802,225 downwards.
TCGGGATCGGCCTGTAAATCGTAGGAAAGTCGGTCAACTTCCTGCGTTACAAGTGGTTTTGCTGCCGTGATTTTAACTTCCTTCAAACCCAAAGCAGCCTGACTGAGCGTTATCGTTTCCAGATTTAAGACCAGCCTGGTCGAATCGGACAGGTCTGCATTGATCATTTTGTTTTTATACCCGACTCCCACAACGATTACCTGATATCTGACCGGCTTTAAACCTGAAAAGGTAAACGACCCATCTTCTTTTGTATAGTCAACTTTAACAACCGTGTTCTTATCCGTCATCAGGTTAACCGTTATGAAATCCAGCTTTTTTTGTGACGCTGAGTCTGAAATGAAGCCCATAATTTTCCGGTCGGCCAAATTTTTCTGCGCATAAAGTTTCTTTGTTGTCAGTAGAATGAGGCTGACTATAAGCGTCATGCAGGTTAAGGTAGATTTGAGATTCATGATTATTTTATTTTTGATGGCTAATAAAAAGGCAAAGGGGTACTATCGGGAAAAATGTTGTTTTCCCGGTGATTGTGTCTTGAAATAATTCAGAAATGGGTCGGCAATACTCAAGGAACGTCTTCCCTAAAAGTCTTGACTTAACAAAGGTATATCAAGGTACTATGTTTTGCAAGGTACTTGGTGAAAGATTGCCCACTTCTACATAAGTGGCTATAAATCTTTATGAATGGTAGAAAGAAAATGGCGCATGCAACAAACCAACATTACTTGTCACTGAGTTTCCGTTCAATAAGAAAGTTGATAATGAGGCTGAGTCCGCCGAAAAGGAAAACCATCGACAGAAATGAAGTTCCTTTGCTGAAACCATAGTGATCGTGCATGATATCTCCTATGATAATGCCCAGCGCAATACCTACAAAAAGCATCCCAAATTTTAATGTCGGCGAAATCGACTTGTTGTTAGTAATAAAGATCGATGCATCTACACCTCTTTCGATCATTGCTATACGTTCCTTATATCTTGTCATCAGAAAAACATATACGATACCAAAAATCCCTGCGAATGCACCCAGCGCGATAATGACGCTCATTGACGTTCCACTCATCTTGTAAATTGTTTGAATAACAGATTATTTACTCCATAAGACACGGGCGATTTGTGCCAGGTTACAGATTCTGTTGAATTTATTTATAAAAAAAGTTTTAATATAATTTGTAACCAGAACTAAGAAAGTTAGGTCTAACCCGCAACAGGCAGCCATGTAAACAACGAATGAGACATCCGGAAGATCAGGTTTATATTGATAAAATAAATGAGGGAGATTCTTCTGCTTACAGATATCTTGTGAACCGTTACAAGGATATGGCTTTTACAATTGCCCTGAGGATTATGCGGAATACAGAAGATGCGGAGGAGGTAGCTCAGGATGGCTTTGTGAAAGCATATCAGCAGATTCACCGCTTTGAGGGAAAGTCTAAGTTTTCGACCTGGCTGTATACGATTATTTACAGAACCGCAATCACAAAATTGAATAGAAGAGGGGTTTTGTTGTTTTCAGTAGACGAAAATTTAACCGATCATTTCACGTATGACGAAACCGCCCCTCAAATAGAAGCGATGCATGCGCAGGAGCAAACCAAGCTTATAAAAAATGCAATTATCAGACTTCCCGAAATAGACGGGCTATTGATCACACTTTTTTATTTGAATGAAAACACCGTTAAAGAAATTGAAGAGATCACGGGTTTGACAGCTTCGAATATTAAAGTGAAGTTGTTCAGAGCGAGAAAAATACTTGAAGCAGAACTGCGTTTTTTATTGTGAAACCAGAATCAGTATGGAAAACGAGCAAGAAGAAATTTTCAGAAAACTTATTCAAAAAGCCGGATTGGAGAAAACACACGCTGATTTTACCAGCGAGGTGATGAAAAATATTCAGATTGAAACGGAACTTGAATTTGCAAGAGAAGCTAGGTTAAAAATGATTATTTCTGATATCGAACAGGATAGTGCGCCTCCGTTATTTCAAAAAAACGTTATGGCGCAGATAACGTTGACGAAAAAATTAGAAGTAGAGCCAATAATCAGCCGCAAAGTTTGGTATTTAGTTGGAGCAGCGGCCGTTTTGATATTTATTTTTTGTTTTGTGTCGCCGTCTGGCGGGACGCCTGAAAATATTCCTTATTTTTCTACCAGTCTAAAAGTTGTTGTTTCAGATTTCTCCGGAAAAATCGGTGTTTTACCGATTATCTATCCGGCTGTTATTTTTGCATTGGCTTTGCTTATAATGGGGGACTATTTATTTCGTTCTAAAATGGCTGGAAGCTGACAGTATGGAAGTCTCCTACTGTCAACTTCGTTAACCAATTTACTCACTCCGCAACGCCTTCACCGGATTCATCAATGCTGCTTTAGCACTCTGAAAACTAATGGTAATCAATGCAATAACGACAGCCATGACGCCTGCAAGCGCAAAAATCCACCAGCTGATTTGGATCCGGTATGTGTAATCTTTCAGCCAGTCGTTCATGGTATACCACGCGATTGGTGAGGCCAGGAGAAGTGCGATAATAACCAGTTTTATAAAATCTCCTGAGAATAAGCCGAATATATTTAGAGCTGAGGCACCAATCGCCTTCCGTATTCCCATTTCTTTCGTTCTTGATTCTGCCATAAAAGCGACCACTCCGTAAAGTCCAAGGCATCCGATAAATATGGCGATGCCTGTCAGGATTCTGAAAAGTGAAAAAAGCTGCTGTTCTTTTTCATAAAAACTGTTTAGTGTCTGATCGAAATAGGTATACTTGAACATAAAATCCGGAAAAGTTTCTGTCCATGCTTTTTCGATCTGGGCGAGTTTTTGCGGCGTGGCGTTAGCAGCCATTTTTATGCCGAGCGTTCCGTAATTTTTTCTGAAAGTCGTCAAAACGCATGGAATAATTTCACGGTGCAGACTGTAAGTATTGAAATTTTTCACAACACCGACAATCGGTAATTTTACATCACTTCCTCCAATGGTCAGTCTTTTACCAATCGCATCTTGTGGATTTTTAAAACCAAGTTTTTTAACGAAAGCCTCATTAACTACATATTCACGCATGGTATCAGCTGGCAGGTAATTTCTTCCTGCGAGCAGCGTGAGTCCATACGTATTGATATAGGAAGTATCTGCCGGGCGCATGACAATTTCGAAGTCCAGCATTTCTTTATTGTTTTCATAAGTAAAACCTGTTTGCCAATTACTTCGGGACATCGGTGTAAAGGCGCTGAAACTGATTGATTTAACGCCGGATATTTCCTGTAATTTTGTTTTCAGATTTTCCAGTTTCCCATCTTTTTGCTCAGGAACCTGCATATTAACAATTTCGTCGCGCATGAAACCGAGATCGATGGTTCGGAAATATTTCATCTGGCTGTATGCGATAATTGTGCCGATAAGAATGACCTGCGATATCGTAAACTGTAGCACGATCAAACCTCGTCGCAAATTGGACTGCTGATTTCCAGCTTTCCCGACTTTTCCTTTGAGTGCCAGAATTGGTTGATAGCCGGAAACGATCAGTGCCGGGTAGAATCCGGATAAGATGGTTGTCAAAACACTGAGCATCAGTAGAAAACCCATGATAATCGGGTCCGTGATAAATATAACGCCCTGTGACTTTACGTTTAAAATTTGTGACACATAAGGCAGTGCAATCTGAGCAATGATCAAAGCAAGTATTACTGACAATAATGTAATAATCCCTGTTTCCGAAAAGTATTGGCGTAGAAGTTGGCCACGGGTACTCCCGAGCACTTTTCGTACGCCAACTTCACGTGCGCGGCGAAGTGCCTGTGCAGTTGCCAGATTTACAAAATTGACGCAGGCAGTAATCAGAATAAAGCTTCCCACAAGAATCATCGACCAGATCATGCCCTTGCTAATGGTCCTTCCTGCATAATTTTGCGTGTAAGGAGAAAAATGAATGTCGTCCAAAGGCTGCAGGATCCAATCATTTTCGGCAACTGCTTTTGCATCGCGGTATTTTTTAGCAAAATTTGACAGCTGATTTTCCATTTGTTTCTGGGTGATGGACTCTGGCAGTTTCATATAAACCTGGCCGCCGCCGTAAGTAGATTGCCAATCATCCCAATTCGTGTTTGCGCCATATTCTTTCAGAGAAGAAAAGGAAAGCATCACTGTAAACGGAAAACTTGTTGTTGCTGGCGGATTATCGATAATTCCGGTAACTACGAAATCCATTTTATTACTTACCCGTATCATTTTCCCGATCGGATCTTCATCTCCAAAATATTTTTTCGCTTGGTTAATGCTTAGAACGACCGAGCCGGGATTTGCCAGGCTGGTTGTCGGGCTTCCTTTCAACCATTTGTAAGTGAATATGTTAAAATATTCCGGATCGATGAAGGAAACGGAATTCATAGGGTCGATGAATTTTTTTCTCTTTTCACCAATACCTGTCGTCACCAGAGCTTCCTTTGAGGAATATGTACAGGTCACGTTATTTTTAATTTCCGGAAAATCATTCCGGAGCGCTGCTAGAACAGGGAGCGGGGCACCTACATTATATCCTTTTTCGCCCTGTTGCTTATTCCGGTTTAGAAACCTGTATATTCTTTCTCCGTCGCTATGGTGTTTGTCGAAATTCAGTTCAAAACGGACAGTAAAAAAAATCAGAAGACAACAGGACAGGCCAAGGGTTAGACCGGTAATGTTGATCACGGTAAAATTCCAGTTTCGCCGCAGGTTACGCAACGAAGTAATCAGATAGTTTTTTATCATGGCTATGTTTTGTAAGGAAGACATACGTTCGTTTTACAAATTTATGCCACACGTTTAATGATTTTTTAGGTACTTGATTATGAGTTCATTATGTGTTTTTTAGAAAATAAAAATGTTCGCTTTCGGACATTTATTTGTCTGAAAGCGAACATTTTAAGACTTTATCATTCGGTTTTATCCACGACCATTATAACGGCCATATCCAGGATTATTTTGGTAAGCTATCCAGCGCTGGCGTTGAGCCGGGGTTAAAACGGCCATGATCTCTTTTTGTTTTTCCCATTGAAACTGTTTGTAATTTTTAGCCCGGCTGTTCGCCATCAGACGATCATAACGGTTTTCTATTTTCTTAATCTTGTTTTCCTGTTTGCGGGTCAGCTTGACGATGTTATCAAGTTTGTTAATTTGAAACTCTTCTCGAGCGTTATCCCGTGGTGAGTTTTGAACGGCTCTTCCGCTGATCACTGCACGCTGTGCGAAAGATTCTCCAACAGAAAGTGTTGCTAAAACGGCGATTGCTAAGATGTACTTTTTCATGGTTTCTATTGTTTAAATTTGTTTGTTATGTCTTTTAGAGCATATCCAAATCAAATAGTTTAACCACTACATTAGTGCAATCTGCCAGTTGCCCCTTTTACTAGATGAAACCCATAGTCACACCGACTAAATCAGTTTTTTCTATCAGTAACTATCCGTCAGCATCGTGTTAAGTATACTTTGTTTGCTGATCAGCCGATAATAAATGTCGCTGTCAACATTGCTTATTCGCTGCGCAGTGACTTGACCGGATTCATCAGTGCCGCTTTGATACTTTGAAAACTTACTGTAAGGAAAGCTATTACGACCGACAAAACTGCGGCTGTAACGAATATCCACCACTTGATATCAGTTTTGTAAGCAAAATTTTCCAGCCATTTAAACATACCGTAATAGGCCAGGGGAGAAGCGATCACGAAAGCGATGATTACCAGCTTCAAAAAGTCTTTGGACAATAATCCGACTATACTGCCGACTGAAGCGCCCATCACCTTTCGGACGCCAATTTCCTTTGTCCGCTGCATAGTACTGTAGGATGCCAGCCCCAGCAAGCCGAGACAAGAAATAAAAATTGCCAGGATGGCGAAGTTGAAGAATAGTTTTTCAAACCTTACTTCACCGCGATACTGTCTGTCAAAAAACTCATCCATGAAATAATAACTGAACGGGCGGTTTGGCATCGTAGTTTTCCACTTTTCCTCGATCGCCGCAACCGTTTCCTTGATATTTCCACCATCAATTTTGACCGAAACGAGTTCACTTCCTCCGGGTTCGATGCGCATGGTCAATGGTTTTATAGTTTCCTGTAAAGCCCGGAAATGGAAATCTTTGACAACACCCACAATTTTTCCTTCACGCCCCCATTGTTTAAATCTTCTGCCTATTGCTTCCTGAGGGGTTTTATATCCAAACAGTTTTACAGCTGCCTCGTTCATGACCATGGCCTGGGTGGTATCCGTTCCAAATTCCCTCGAAAATGGCCTTCCAGCAACTATTTTCAGCTGAAACTGTGGTATATAATCAAAATCAACAAAGTAAAGATCCAGATTGGCAATTTGCAGATCGCCACTTTTGTTTTCAATCTCTGAATATGCGCCGGGATTGCCGCTGCCCGGAACACTGGATGATGCGGCAGTGGATTTTACTCCTGCAATATCCGCCAGTGACTGTTTGAAAGCCTCTCTTTTCGGATCACCTTCCGAATTAACAATTAGCATCTGATCCTTGCTAAAACCAAGATCGCGGTTACGCATAAAATTCATTTGAGTATATACAACAAGCGTGGCAATGATCAATGCGATGGAAATTGCAAACTGAATGGTCACCAACCCTTTGCGTAATAAAATTCCTTTTACGCTTGTAGTGAATCTTCCTTTTAAAACAACAACCGGTTCAAAAGAAGACAGAACCAAAGCCGGATACAAGCCTGCAACGAAACCAATCAGGATTGCAGCTAGGAACATACCACCTAAAAACGGAAGATTACTAAATATTCCTGTACTGATTATTTTCCCTGAAAGCGTATTAAACAAAGGGATCAGCGCAGCTGAAAGCATTACGGAAAGTATGAATGCGATCAGGCAGATCAATATGGATTCGCTGATAAACTGGCGGGCCAGTAGCATTCGCGGTGCACCAACCACCTTGCGAATTCCTACTTCTTTGGCTCGCTCAACGGAACGGGCCGTTGTCAGGTTCACAAAATTGATGCAGGCTATGAGCAAAATAAAGATCGCAACGGCGGAAAAGACATAGACATTATTGGCACTTCCGGTTTCTTGTCCGCCTCTGGTCGAGTGCAGATACACATCCCGCAATGGTTCCAGAAAAAGCGTATAATGCATCTTCATTTCCTTCATCATTTTCCCTGCACGGTTTTCCAAAAATGCTGGGAATTTTTTGACAAGAGCAGCACTTGTTGTCTGTGGTTTGAGAAGCAGATAGCTAGAGGCTCCAAAGTTTCCCCATTGCTCATCCAGGCCTTTGTTAAATCGTTGGGTCATTGTCGCCATCGACACGATCATATCAGCCTTAATCTGCGAATTTTCAGGAATATTTTTGATCACTCCCGTAACTGTTGCCGGCAGCCCCTCTCCTGATAAGAGCAGGGTTTGCCCCAACGGATCAGCATCACCGAAATATTTTTTTGCTGCCTTTTCAGTGAAAACGATACTTAGCTGTTCTTTCAGTGCTGTCTTCGGATTTCCCTTTATTAACTCAAAATCGAAAACCTTAAAAAAGGTTGAATCGGCAAAAATTGTTTTTTCTTCCTGAAATTTTATATCACCTTTCCTTACCAGAAAGCTTCCGCCACTAACACGTGTAAAAGCTTCTACTTCCGGAAAATCATTTTTGATATTGGGTGCAAAAGCCCAGCTTGTAACACCGGTGTTGATTGTTTCTGACGGTGTTTTAATGTCTGTAACCAATCTGTAAATCCTGTCAGCTTTTGTATGAAAAGCATCATAACTTACCTCAAAATGAACGTAGAGGAATATCAGAAAACAGGCAGACATTCCGACCGTTAATCCCAAAACATTGATAAAAGAGAACACTTTGTGTTTCCAGAGATTGCGAAGAGCAATTTTGAGATAATTTTTTAACATAGGTTGGGTGGGGTAATACTGGCTAATGATTTAATTGTAATCATTAAATCTATGCCTTAATTATAACTGTACTGACTGTCAAATATTTATGCCTTTATTGTTTGCTGAAATTGTTCACTTTCGAACAGTAATGTTCGGCTTTGAACGAAATAATATAAGATGCGTCAGCGCAAATTTACGCTGACACATCTTGATATAATTAACACAGCTATCGGAAAATGACCACCTTTGATGTCATTACCTGTCCGTCTTTATGGGTGACAACCAGAATGTAAGTCCCGGTGCTAAGTGCTTTAACGTCGATTGATTTGCTGACATTATTTCCATAAGCGCTGTAAACTGTATTCCCTTTTTGGTTGTGGATTCTGACGCTTTTTATTTTAGTAAGATCCTTCACATTAACAGTCAAGGCGTCGGTAGCAGGATTGGGAAATACCAAAAGTTTGTCCGGTAAATTGTCAAATATAACGCTCTGAATTTTACTGAATGTGTAGGTCCCGTCTTTATCAAACATTTTCAGACGGTAGAAATTTTCACCGTTTGCTGCATTTTTGTCTGTGAAACTGTATTTTCTCAAAACCGAACTTTCACCTGTTGAAACGACCGTCCCGATTTTGTTCCAGTTTTTAGCATTTAGACTATGCTCAATACTGAAACTTTCACTGTTGGTTTCCTGCGAAGTTGACCAATTTAACAGAGCTGATTTTTCATCTTTGATTACAGTGAAACTGAGCAGCGTCACGGGTAGCGGGTTGGGAGCTATTGTTATTGTATAAGATGCACTTTTGATACAGCTTCCCTGCGTGGCGGTAACGGTCACAGAAAAGGATCCAATTTCAGTTGGTTTTCCGGTTATCTCACCCGAAGAGGCGTTTATCGACAATCCATTTGGCAAGCCTGATGTACTGAAAGTAAAACCTGATGAAGAGGTTGTTACCGTATGTGAATAAGATGTGCCTGCTATTCCACTTGCCAAAGCAGACTCCGTCACTGGTGTAAAAATAATATCCGGACAGTTTGGTTTTGCACAATTAACGGATACAGTTTTCAGTATTGGCGTGAAACTGTTGGAAGTCGTTAAATCTGCGCGGTATTGAATATACCTCGAAACGCCACCAACGATAACCCCACTGGACGCAATAACAGTGAAGTTGGTCCAGGAATTGTCTGTGGGGTCAATTGAATTGCCCTGGCGCTGGAACAGTTGCAGTGACGTCCCTGCCGGAAGTTCGGCCGTCCAATTGGCCTGCTGCCATTCTTTTGCTGTGCCTGCATCAAACACACGAGAAATAAAACTTCCGGAAGCGGGATATGTGGAAGGTGTAATCCTGATCCAATCCATAGCCAGCACCGGACCACCCACGTTAAAGTCGCTCAGGCCTACACGCATAGGCGTTGACAAAACGGTATTAACAACCCGAACTGAAACGCCATCGATAAAAAATTCAATCGTGTTAACGTTCCAGTCAATCCGGTAGGTATGAGGTGAACCGAGCGCCGCATTAGGAATTGTGAAATTATCAAATCCGGAATTTGCGACCCGGGCCTGCAGCTCCGTGCTTGTGTTATTGGTACTGAACATCGCCCAAATGGCTGTATTATTATACATATCAATGTTATTCCCCGCACCAAAGCCAATATGCTGAAACTGTGTTGCTCCAAACGTTGCCGTAAACTCTATGGAAGTTCCCGGGCCAAATGTTGCAGTTTCTGGTTCTGTGTTGAATCTCGCTCCGTCGACCACAACCTGACCATTCACAATGTTACTCGAACCTCCGTTATTCCAGGGAAAACTCTGCCATTCAGTAGCGGGTGGCAATGTCGTAAATTCCTCTTGTTCAGGTTTTAAAGTTACACCACCGGCGGTTACCACCGTATTAGTTCCTGGTGTTCCGGCATTAAAGTTGCTGGCTGTCAGATCCTCAAAACACGCGGCGACCGGGGTTTCAAAACTGAGCGGTCCGCTCATGGCAGGCTCGGTGGTACTGTTCGCTTGAGCATCTGCTGATATAACTTTGTAGTAATACGTTGTTGCCGGCAAAAGTCCGGTAATTGTAATACTATGGCTATTGACCAGATTTGAAGAAGCTGCATGCTGGTTCAGTTCATTTACGGAAGTGCCATAAATAACTTTCGAATCAGCGGGCTCGTTTGTCGTCCAGGTTATGAGGGCCGTTCCAGGATCTGATTGTGTTGCTACAATATTTAAAATCTGTGGCGGGATATCATCGGTGCTGTACGTCGCGATATAATTCCCCCCGGCAGCTGGAAAAAATGCATAAAGAATTCCTTTGATCGTTTCATTAGAGAAACTTACCGGGCTGCCATTTAGCGTAATGCTACTCAACTCTCCGTCTGCTGCGTAAACAGGAAGCATTGCAAACATATTATTTGAGCCCAAAGCTGTTGCAATACTGAAATTGAGAATATTATCAGCCCATGTCATATTCCCAAAAGAAGAATTGTTTCGTCCATCCAGCCATGTAAGCATTTGTCTGGCAGAAATAACTGGAATATTTCGCGATTGTGTCGAAGCAACAATCGCGTTAGATCCTTCAGTACTATTACCGCCGTTCGCATCCGTGTGCATATTTGCTGGGAAAACACCGTAAAATCCTTTCGGACCGGTTGCGTTGTCAAGCAGCGTATTGATATGAGCCGCGTAAGTAATTCCGGATTCGTCCGTCAGCTGGGTTGTTGCCTGGTAAACATCTATTATTGAGCCATCCAGGTCCGCAAAACGCATCGGAATTCCAGATCCTGTGAACATTCCGGGGCGATCCTGAACCCATGCTCCCGGCCAATAATAATAATTTGCGTCGAGCCGTATTCCGTTTTGCAGTTCGGCTTTTGGCTGGTTTGCCCAGTCGCTCCAGGCGATGCAGTGAGTCCTGTTGGTTGTTGGGTCTAAGACACTGGGAAACTGAGTCGCGAAATCATTCAACTGCGTGGCAAGCAAATTTGAAATACTGGCTTGGGTATAATTTTCACAATTCGTATTTAAATGAAGTGCAATTTCAAATCCTTTCGCTTGAAAATTTGCCACTTGCTCATTGGTAATTGGCGTGTTTGGATAAATGTAGGAGGTGCCGCGAATGGCAGTCCAGTTATCCACCGCAGCCTGATCGTTTGAGGTGCTTTTGGTCAGATAATCGTCAAACCGCCCCACAGTTCCGCCCGAGGCATGATCATCTCCGGTCATTATAACTGCGGCTTTCAGTTTACGGGGCAAATACCAGAAACGCGGCAAAGGTTTTTTATGCAGATTACCGTGTAAAATGATGTTTGCAAGAAGCCGTTGCTGTTCGTCGGCTTGTGGAATACTGACTTTTTCAAAATCTATCCAATCCGGAAAAAACAGATCATCGGAGCGGATCGGGCCGCTTTGTCCATCTCTTTTCTGTCCTGCCCACTCAGGATTTCCCTGGCGGGTATAAACTATGGATTTTGCAAGATCATAAGCGAAGGCAACCGCGATTCCGCCATTCGCCCCAACCGATCTGGACGTAACGGCAGGATTCTCTGTTGCCAAACCTGAACCGGAATACAGGGTGGCGATACTTGTTGCTCCGGTGAGGGTATAAAGATTTGCCTGACCGTGAAATTGAATTGTTTCGGTAACGATACCTGTACCAGGCAAACCGGACGTATTTACTTTTAAATATTTATCGCTTAGGGAACCCGATACTGCGGTCAGACCTAATAACGGATTAAGCTGCGCATCTGGCTTGAATGCTATCAGGGTTCCACCTGCATCTACCCAGGAAGTCAGCGTAGTTACCATTTCACCTGAAAGAATAAATTCTCCCAGTAAAATCACGTCGTAGTCATTTAATATACCAGGATTTGACGCGATTTCTGAAATATCTTTTGCTGCAAATTCATTTAAGCCTTCTGCTCTCAATATTTCTACAGGATACCGGCTAAAAGGATTAGCGGAGGAACTGATAACCAGGATCGGCCCGCCGGGACCTTCGTTAGGAGAGGGTAGGGAAACTGGTGCCGCTCTGGTTGTAAATGTTGCAGTGAAAACGGAGGCAAGTGAATTTCCACTTATATCCTTGATTCGCGGGTCTGTACTTCCTCCAAGAATCTCTATGGTGTAAACAGTCGAATAATTCAAAGCTACCGTAGGAATAATTGTAGCGGAAAGCGTGCTGACATCATACGTTACCGATGCCGGAATTGCCGTGACGCCACGTAGCAGTCGTATCGTGGTTGTTGAAACAGTACCAGCGTCCAGCGCTTCGTCGAATGTTATTTTTATCTCGGGCAGGATATTAACGTTGGCAGCACCACTGACGGGTAAAGTCGCCACAATGGAAGGTGGCGTAACATCTGCCTGAGTCCCCAGTTCGAAAACTACATCGACATAATAATTGCTTGACTGGAAATTCTCGTTCGGAAAAGTTGGTGTTGAGGAGTACTTATAGATACCATTTGGAACCGCGTCTGTATCTGCCAATCCTTTCAGATGACCATTTACCCTCTCAATGTTGAAATACGGATTCACCGAAGAATAATTTCCGGTGGAACTGTGATAGGAAATAATGTAGGTCGTGTTTGCCGAAATTGGTACCGGAGATGAAAAGCTCGCCTGCTGCCAACCCTCGGCCGTCTCATTAGAAAAAACGATTTGGGCTAACAGTCCGCCGTTTGAATTATACAACTGGCCCGTGTGTGTGCCGGTATTTTGAATATGTTTGTAAAACCGTACTCCTGTAACCAGGCCACTGACATCCGAGCTGAATTTCATACCCAGCTGTATGCTCTGATTATCATTGTAAACCTGAGATCCGGGAACATCCGTTGGTAAGAAAACAGTGCAGGGACAAGCTTGTGCAACGGCCGCCCCAATTGTAACAGCTAAACTCGTAACCGGGCTTATGTTACCAGAATCATCAACCACCCTTGCCAGAATCGTTGCGGGTCCGGACGTTGCGGGAGTCCATGCATATGTCCAGTTCAGGGTTCCGGCTGCGAGTCGCCAGCTTTCTCCACCATCTGTTGATATTTCGATTCCTGAAACTGTTGCGTTGTCTGAGGCAGTACCAGTAATGGTGTAAACAGCATTTGCAGGAAAACTTTCCCCGCTTCCCGGCGAAGTAATTACCAGCGCTGGCGCTTCCGTATCCGTTGATTTTGTGGCCGCAACTAGATTGCCCTGCAAAGTCTGGGGTTGAACGTTCATGTCAGCAAAAAGATTGACGGTAGCTTGCTGCATGGCCGGACTTACCGGCTCGCTGCCCCGATCATGAACATCATCCAATCCCCATGACCACTGCACGGTTCCAGCTCCAAAAACAAGTGCCCCGCCGCCGGATTTGTAAAGGCTGAGATGATGCGTTTTTCCGTTGACGATTGTTTTTGAGAGTATGACTCTACCCGCCGGATAAGTTGAGCGGTAACTTTCCTGCTCCGGATTCCACTCATAGCCCAATGTATTTTGTGTGAGTGTAGCCGTCTGACCATTTGTCAAAGACGAAACATTTGTATTCCGCCAGAAGCGAAGATTTTTGTAATCGCTCGGAACTTCTATCGTACCTGTAAACCCATCCCAGCTTAACTGACCGCTTAACGTATTCTCGGGCTTACAGCCATCGCTGTCGGGAAATTCGCAGCCGCTTCGCCATAATCCTGTCCATTCAGTCGTCGTTTCGTCACATTTTCCATTACACTGATTTTCACCCTGTGATCCTTCTTTATAGCAAACCAGGGTCCGGAACGATGTATTATCCGTACTAATACTATTTTCATAACGTGTTTTCCAATAAATTTCGTTACCGCTGAAAAAGGCAAGATGAGTACCCGCTTCTCTGGCTGCCGTAACATTATTTCGCATTCCTTTTGACCAATATTCATCATGCCCGACGGACATGAAAACTCTGTGATTTGCGATCAGGTTCCCGCGGCGGTCCGAGTCTATATCTGTGGTATAGGTCACATCGTAACCGTTTTTTTCTAAAAAGCGAAGCATTGGATATTCTGAATTAAAAAGCCAGTCTTCCATCGCTCCGCCTCCTCCGTTTCCTGCACGTGTATAAAAAGGACGATTGTAACTGACTTTCGAAGCTTTCGTCCCTGTCACGCCGCGGTATAAACTTTTGCCATTGCTTTCAGTATCGCCATAAATATTGTAAGCCTGCCAGGTGGCGTCAGAAGTTTGGAAGAGCAGATCTGAATGACTTGCATCGTCTCTGACTATAAAAGCAATGTGACTGGATGCGGTTAAGTCATCATTTCGTGTCAACTTGGCAATATAGATTCCCGACACTACTTCGACAGGAATTTGCCAATGCGCTGATTCCGTCCAATTTCCGCAGTCTAGCAAACCTGTTCCCGGATTTGCGGCGTTAACAAAATCAGTCATACAGGGAGGTTGGGATTGGGGTAAAGTAGCAGTAATAATGCCATTTCCCTGGAAGCGCGCACCCAGCCCGCCGTAATAGCCAAGCCGATAAATTTGGACAGTATAGCCCGATGCTGTGGTTTTTATTTTAAATCGGGCAGTCTCACCTTTGTTGTAGCTGATATCTGTAGCAAACCCTTGAATACTCAGCGATCCTGAACCGGAAATATCCCAGACGGATGCAGGAGTTCCGGGCCGTGCGTTTTCAGTAACGATTGCATTTGACTGCGCAAAAACCTGCCCGAATCCCAGAACGAAACAGCATGCGACCGTTAATAATAACTGAATGGCGGAGTTTAAAAACTTTAACATATCCGTTATATTGAAAGTGAGTAGAATATTAATTGGTTTTGAGATGTGCGCTTTTTGCAGGGCACAAGAAATCCTGTGCTGAATAAGATGCAGCATCAGACGTGAACAGGTTAAAAAAGCTTTAAAGCCAGTGTTTATGGGTAGTGGTTATTGGTCTTTCTCGTGAAAAAATCCGGGAAGGAGAAGATGAATTGAAAATCTGCGAAGATGACCCATCGCCCGTAGGAATGTAAAGTTCGTGTCATATTCTTTATTGATTAGGTTAAATAATGAGGATGTAAAGGTGTATACCTCTAAATAAATTCTGACGCTGCCTGTTGGTGGCAAACGTGCTGGACTTAATTGCTACATGAGTCACAATGCAAGACAAGATATAGAAATATTTAAAAATAATATAAAAATTATCAAATATTTTATTATCTGGTAAAGTGCTGATTATTAAGTATATGAAGTATAAAATTACTTCGAATATAGTTTTTAACTAAGTAGACTTTATTTTCAAACTATAGGTAGTATACGTACTATATGACAGACGAATTTATATAAAGATTCTCTCGAATTAGGTGTCAGAAGCCAGCTGTTTTTCATAAATAAAGAACGCTGAAACGAAGGATGAATTCATCCGGGGTTCCAGCGTTCTTTATTTGTGATCGTGTAAATCCTTGTCTTTAAAAAGGATCTATTTTCAAAATGTTTTGAAAAGCAATTTGACTGACATTCGAATATAACAAATGCATGAAATCAGGATGCATATGTCCGAACGCGTTGATTAGCTATTCACTCTTTAAGGCGTTAATCGGGTTACGGAGCGCAGCTTTTATACTTTGAAAACTAATTGTTAATAGTGCGATTCCAGCGGAAAGGATTCCTGCTCCAATAAATATCCAGATGGAAATGCTTGTGTGATAGGCAAAGTTTTCAAGCCAGTTATGCATGCCATACCATGCGACCGGCGAAGCAATAACAATTGCGATGAAAACGAGTTTTAAGAAATCGTTTGATAACAGCATTACCAAACTTGGGATCGACGCACCTAGTACTTTGCGAACGCCAATTTCTTTTACACGAAGTTCTGCCATAAACATGGATAATCCCAGAAGTCCAAGGCAGGAAATGAAGATCGCGATTCCTGCAAAAATTCCGAATAACAATTGCTGAGTCTGTTCCCTTGCATATAGTCTTCCAAAACGTTCGTCCAGAAATTCATAGGCAAACGGTTTGTCGGGAAACCGGCTCTCCCACACTTTTTTTACATGATCAATAGAATTTTTGAAATCACCGCCTGCGATTTGTACGGAAAGCCATCTTCTGTTGTTGCCAGTTTGCATAAACATCACAATGGGTGCGACTTTTTGATGAAGTGACTCAAAATGATAATCTTTAGTCACACCGATAATCTGGCCGCGCACTTGTCCATAACCGAAACGGTTTCCAATCGCATCTTTCGCATTTTTCCAGCCAAGCAGCCGAGCCGCTGTCTCATTTAGTATAAATCCTTCGGTTTTATCAGTTCCGAATTGTTTGGAAAAATTCCGCCCTGCAGCCATCTGGATTTTATAGGTCGGGATGAAATCTTCATCAACCGAAAGCGATTTAATACCGATATCCGACGGAGCCATCGAATCTCCCTTCATCACATACGCTTCCCAGGAGTCAAGAAGTCGACCTGATGGGATTCGTGAAGAACGCCCAACTTCGGTGATGTTGCTGTTCTGTTTTAATTCCTGACCTATGGCTTCAAAATTTGTAGTGGAATCCGAAGGCGGTGAGAGTAAAATCACCTGGTCCTTGGAATACCCCAGTTTATAATTTTGGATATACTTCATTTGGCTGTAAACCACGGCGGTACTGATAATCAGTACAACTGCAATTGCAAATTGAGCAACAACCAGGGTTTGACGCAATCTGCCGTTTTTCAACGCGGATGCAATTTTCCCTTTTAATACGCTCGTCGGTTGGAAAGAAGTCAGGAAAAATGCGGGATAACTTCCTGCAACAAGACCAGTGAAAAGCGTGATTGAGATGACTATAGCAATAAAGGATGGAGTTAAAAGAGAATTGGTTGTCAGCTGTTTTTGAGTAAAATCATTTAGAAAGGGCAGACAAATCGCCACGATAACAAAGGCAAGAACTAACGAAATGCAAACCAGTAAAATCGATTCGCTCAAAAATTGATTAATAAGCTGGCTGCGAATGGCTCCGACCACTTTTCTCATGCCTACTTCTTTCGCTCTCTTGGCTGATCGCGCGGTTGCCAGATTCATGTAATTGATACAGGCGATAAGCAGAATAAAAATGGCAATCGCTGAAAATAAATAGACATACTGAATATCTCCATTAGCTTCCATTTCAGAATCCATGTGGGAATGAAGATGTATATCGGTCAGTTTCATCAGGTTGAGTACCGACCATGTAGAAGCCTTTGGATCAATGTGTTTGTTCTGAAAAGCCGGAAATGCCTTTACGAGTTTTTCAGGATCATAGTTTTTCGGAAGTAGCAAAAAAGTAGAAAATGAATTATTCCCCCAATTTGAACGCAGGTTTTCAGCTCCATAAACACGGTCATCCGTAAGCGTTGAAAATGAGATCAAAAAGTTTGGGTGAAAACTGGCCTGTGACGGAAATGGTTCGAAAACGCCGGTGATGGTATAATCGAATTGATTATCGACCCTGATGGTCTTGCCAAGCGGATTTTCTTTACCAAAATATTTCTCAGCCATTGGCCTGGAAAACATGATCGAAAAAGGATTTGAGAGGGAGTTTGCCGGGTTTCCCTGCAAAACATTGAAAGAAAATACTTTGAAGATATTTTCTTCCGCTGCATAGATATTATCCTCATTGAAGACATGCTCACCATAACGAATCATTCCATCGGTTTCCAGTAAACGGACAACTTGTTCTATTTCCGGAAAATCCTGGTGAATTAGCGGGCCAAAAGGTGGCGCAGCATGACCGAGACGAAGCGATTCTGTTCCATCTTTCGAAAGAAATGTCCGGGATAGCCGGTAAATTCTATCGGCATTTGCGTTGTGCCGGTCGTAGCTTAATTCGTCTTTGACATATAGCGTCAAAAGTAAAAAACAGGCAAGGCCTATTGCCACTCCAGTAATATTGATAAAACTGAATGACTTGTGTTTTACAAGATTCCTGAACGCGATTTTAAAATAGTTTCTTATCATGGCTAATAGATCTGCGAGTTGCACTTGGGATATTTATAATAATTTTGTGCCATATTGATAATCAAAGAGTTAATTTATTTTTTGTAGTTCAAAATGTTCGGAACCGGACAATTCTGTTCGTAAGCGGACAAGGTACCTGTTACAATATTTTTCAGATTGTATGATTGTTTCTTCCAAAGACTCCGGGAGTTTGTCCGATGATATTTTTAAAAACCCTTGAAAAATAAGACAGACTTTCAAAACCTGCCTGAGCCGCAATTTCACCAAGCGAAAGCTCTGTTGTAAGCATAAGAAACTGAGCTCTTTCAATTCTCTTTTGCTGGATAAAAGCTAATGGCCGCGCTCCTGTATGTTCCTGAAAGAGCCTGGAAAAATAATCAGGATTCTGACATACTCGTTCGGCGAGTTCTGTAACAATCAGCCTTTCGCTCAGATGGTCCTGAATGAAATATATGGTATCCAAAATTTTATTCGGAATCGTACTGGTGCTATTATAATTTTCAGGAGTCAAAAATTTAGCAAGGAGTTGAAGCAGAATTCCTTTTGTTTCGAGATAGACAGCGATTGGCAGATCGTTATTTTGCAGCTGAGCACTTTGAATGATTAATTGCTTTTGGTAGTCTTTCGGGTTGTAGGATCTTATCAGATTCCTTCCCGGGTTGAGAAATAATATTCTTTTGAATAACGCGTGGTCGGATGGTTTGGCCTCTATTTTAAGAATAGACTGTTGTCCGGAAAATAGGGATCTCCCATCTGGTGATTCCTCCAGAAAATGAATGTAATACTGGCTTAAAAATTCCGGACAGTGGTAATTACACAAGGTAAAGCTTGGGATCAGATAAAGATGATCTTTTTCTAAAATAACAGTTTTATCCGCCTGATGCAATTTGCCCAAGCCATCATCGATCAGATATAATCGATAAAATGGACTGACAATATTCCGGTAATTCCAGCTTTTGTTCAATTTTACATAATCGGTATTTAGCAGTGAAAATACTGATTTGGAGACGGATTGATTTATCATTGGCATCTTTCCCGTTGAAGATATTTTTAAAGTAAAGTTAAAATGTCGGATTTGTGAAAAACTGCGTCAATTTTGTATAATTTTTACAATTTATTAAATTATACATTTGTTGCAATGAAATTTTGATCCTGACATATCATGCGGTATATCCAATTTTTCTTCGCGATAATGTCTCTTACGAGCTTATTCTCCTGCGGACCAAAAATGCCGGAGGACGTACAGATCGCTTATGAAGAGCTCCCTGAGAAGCTTGACTATAACCAGCACGTCAAACCCGTATTGTCAGATAAATGTTTTGCTTGTCACGGTCCGGACAGAGCGAAGCAAAAAGCAGGTCTGCGTCTTGATTTAAAGGAAGCTGCCTACGGGAAACTGCCTGAAAATCCAGATAAAGTGGCAATCGATCCGGGCAATTTGACCGGAAGTGAATTCTATCACCGAATCATGTCGGCAGATCCTGAATACGTCATGCCGACAAAAGATTCGCACCTGAGTCTGACGGCAAAGGAAAAAGCGATTTTGATCAAGTGGATCCAGGACGGCGCTGAATATAAGCCGCACTGGGCATTTGTGAAACCTGAAAAACCGGACTTGCCAGATATACAGAATAAGAGCTGGGTTAAAAATCCGATCGACAATTTTATACTTTCAAAACTCGAAGGGGAAAAATTGCAGCCGTCCCGTCAGGCAGATAAAGAATTGCTGCTCCGCCGAGTTTCGCTGGATTTGACAGGCCTGCCTCCAACCCTGGAAGAAATCGACATATTTTTAAAAGATAAATCTGAAAATGCCTATGAAAAGCAAGTTGACCGGCTGCTGCAATCACCGCATTATGGTGAGAAAATGGCGGTTGACTGGCTGGACCTGGCTCGTTTTGCAGATTCACATGGTTATACCGTCGATCGTCTTCGGGATATGTCGCCGTATCGTGACTGGGTGATCAATGCATTTAATCAGAACATGCATTATGACAAATTTGTGCAGTGGCAGCTAGCCGGCGACCTTATGCCGAAGCCGACAAAAGACATGATAATCGCGACAGCGTTTAACCGCAATCATCAGCAGAATATGGAAGGCGGAATTGTCGAAGAAGAATTTCAAACCGAGTATGTTATCGACCGAACAAATACGTTTGGGGATGCAATGCTTGGAATCTCGATAGGCTGCGCCAAATGTCATGATCATAAGTATGACCCTATCTCACAAAAAAATTATTATCAGCTTTTCAGTTTTTTTAATAATATAAAGGAGGCAGGACAAATTTCCTGGGATGACGCTTTGCCTACGCCCACATTGATGTTGCCGACTGCCAAAGAGGAAAAAATGCTTCATTTTATTAATACGCAAATTGCTTCGCAGGAAAAGGAAATTGAAATGGCAAGAATCAGTTCTGAAGCGGAATTCCAAAAATGGGTTTATGATCAGCGGTATCGTGAGTTAAGCAAGGAAATTTCACCTAAAACAAACCTACAGGCGCTGTTTTCTTTTGATAACAATTCTTTGAAAAACACTGTTAATGCGAAAGAAACGGGCATAATGAAACGCGAGTCCGGACAAACTGGCGACAGGCCGGTGTTTGTAACGCATAACAACGGTCAGGCGATGGTTATGAATGGAGATGTGTTTCTCGACCTTGATCAGGCTGGTGTTTTTCGCCGATCTCAACCTTTCAGTATAGGTATTTGGATAAATATTCCAAAGGAACTGAAGGAAGGTGTTATATTGCATAAGTCTCAGGCTGAACGACTTTACAATTTCAGAGGATATCATTTATATCTGAAAGATGACAGACTGGAACTAAATATGGCGCATACGGCGCCTTCCAATGCAATCACCAAACAATCCCAAAAAGGAATTCCCCGAGAGCAGTGGATTCAGCTTACCATAACCTATGACGGTTCATCGAAAGCAAAAGGACTGAATCTTTTTCTGGATGGAAAACTGTGCATGATGGAAACTACGATGGATCAATTAACCAAAGATATTTTATTTAAAGGAGAAAAACAGCCAGGTTTGCAAATAGGCGGGTGGTGGAGAGGGCTTGGTTTTAAAGGCGGGAAAATAGATGATATAGTAGTCTACGACAGGGTATTGACCAATTTCGAAATAGGTGTCCTGGCTCGCAAAAATTCCTGGGCAAAGGTTGCTGGTAACTCTAGGAACCAATTGGCTCCAATAGATTTGGCTATCTTAAAGGATTATTATATGTCGGCTGTTTCCCTTAAGGTAAGAGCTGCGTCAAATTTGTTAACCAGAACCAGAACTTCTCAGGCCGACTCAACAGATAAAATCCGGGAGTTAATGGTCATGCAGGAAATGCCGAAACCTAAAAAAGCACATATTCTTTTAAGGGGTAATTACGATGCTTTCGGTGAAGAAGTTTCGCCGGAAACACCAGAATCAATACTGAAATTTCCGAAAAATCTTCCTAAAAACAGATACGGCTTGTCGCTTTGGCTAACCGATAAAAAGAATCCTCTAACTGCACGGGTTGCAGTGAACCGGTTCTGGCAAAATTTCTTTGGTACCGGAATCGTGAAAACTACCGAAGATTTTGGTAACCAGGGAGAACTTCCCAGTCATCTCGAGTTACTTGACTGGCTTGCTATCTATTTTCAGGAATCAGTCTGGGACATCAAAAAGTTAAACAAGCTGATCGTTATGTCCGGGACTTATCGGCAGGATTCAAAGACTTCGGACGAAAAGCGAGAAAAGGATCCTGAGAACCGATTATTGGCGCGTGGCCCTTCGAATCGGATGACAGCAGAAATGATACGGGATAATGCATTGATGGCAAGTGGTTTGATCAACAACAAAGTTGGTGGCGAAAGTGTAAAACCCTATCAGCCAGAAGGTCTTTGGGAAATAAACAACACGACTTACAAACCGGATTCAGGTCAGGGTGTATATCGCAGGAGCTTATATGTGATCGTAAAAAGGTCAGTCCCCAACCCGACGCTTTCTACATTTGATGCAACTTCCCGAAGTTATTGTGTGGTAAGAAGGCAAAAAACGAATACGCCGTTGCAGGCTTTGGTAACGCTGAATGATCCAACTTTCGTTGAGGCGATGAAAGTTTTGGGCGAAAAAATGAGCCGTATTTCTGATACCAGACAGGCAATCGCTATGGCTTACAGAAAACTTACCGGGCGATTGCCATCTTCCATGGAAACGGATTTGCTAATAAGCATGCAGAAAAATGAATATCAGAAATTCAAAAGATCACCGCAAAAAGTAACTGGCTTGCTTGGCGCCGGTCAGACAAGAATTGATCAAAAAGCAGATGCCGCTTTGATTGCAGCAAATGCATTAGTAGCAAGTACCATTTTGAATTCGGATGCAACTTTGACCAAACGATAACGCATGCCACACCATCACGATGAAGAATTCAGGCTGAATAGTCCTGAATTTAAACAGCTGAATATAAAGCTTGACAGGCGACGTTTTCTAACCAAAACATCGCTTGGGCTGGGTGCTCTTGCCATGGGTTCTCTGTTCGGTGCGGAGAAGATTTTCAGTTCTTCGCCGAAAGCTGTGCCGGAAAGCGCAGCAGATTTTGAACAGGAAATTCTCAAAGCATTACCTCATATTGCTCCAAAAGCAAAAAAGGTAATTTACCTTTTTATGAGCGGTGGTCCGTCTCAATTCGAAACTTTTGATTACAAACCCAAACTGGTAGATCTTGCAGGGCAGAACCTTCCGGATTCAGTCAGGAAAGGGCAGCGACTGACAGGGATGAGTGCTAATCAAAGCGCGCTCCCAATGGTCCCTTCGATTTATAAATTTAATCAGTTTGGAAAAAGCGGAACCTGGGTCAGCGAGCTGATGCCTCATACAGCCAAAGTTGTTGACGAACTATGTATAATTAAATCCATTCATTCAGAAGCGATCAATCATGATCCTGCGATCACCTTTTTCCAAACTGGGAATCAGCTTCCCGGAAGACCGTCGATTGGGTCTTGGGTAAGTTACGGTCTGGGCTCTGATAATCAAAATCTTCCGACTTTCATTGTTTTGGTTTCAAAAAACGGAGCAAAGGATCAGCCGTTGTATGCACGTTTGTGGGGAAATGGTTTTCTGCCGTCCAAGCATCAGGGAGTACAATTTCGTGCGGGTAAAGACCCTGTTTTATTTCTGAATAATCCGGAAGGGTATGACGGATCTGACCGGAAGGAAATGCTGGATTATTTATCCAAACTGAATAAATTACAAAATGAAGCTTACGGAGATCCCGAAGTTGATGCCCGGATTGCGCAGTATGAAATGGCCTACCGGATGCAAACATCGGTACCGGAAGTGATGGATACGAAGGACGAACCGGATGAAGTATTTCAACTCTACGGACCGGATAGCCGTGACTCTGGGACGTATGCGGCGAATTGTATTTTAGCCCGAAAACTCGTCGAAAAGGATGTGAAATTTGTACAGTTATATCATCAGGGCTGGGATAATCACGGTGGACTGCCCAAAGGAATTGCGCACCAATGCAAAAATACAGATCAGCCCACGGCGGCTTTGATTATGGATTTAAAAAGAAGAGGACTTCTGGATGATACGCTGGTGATCTGGGGTGGTGAATTCGGGCGGACAGTATATTCTCAGGGAAAACTCACGGCAGACGATTATGGGCGCGATCACCATCCGAGGTGTTTTACGATCTGGATGGCGGGAGCAGGCGTGAAACCGGGGATCAGCTTCGGAGAAACAGATGATTTTAGTTACAATATCGTAAAAAATCCAGTTCATGTGCATGATTTTCAAGCTACTTTAATGCATCTGATGGGCGTTGACCATGAGCGGTTAACATATAAGTTTCAGGGGCGAAGATTCAGGCTCACGGATGTACACGGATCGATCGTAAAAGATATTTTATCATAACAATGGGGCATGTTGCGTCGTGTTTAAATTCATGCTTGATGACCAAAAATTTTCTTGTCTGTCTTTTTGTAATTTTCTCAAATTATCTGTCTGCCCAGCCCAAGGAGCTTGCTACCTATAATGTTGTATGGACTTCAGGAAGTAAAAACTCCTCTGAGTCAATGCCTTGCGGCGGCGGAGATATTGGCCTGAATGTATGGGTAGAAAATGGCGACGTGCTTTTTTATTTGTCCCGAAGTGGCACATTTGATGAAAATAATCAGATGTTAAAGCTGGGAAGAATGCGGTTGAAACTTTCATCCAACCCATTTAAAGGGCAAGATTTTCGTCAGGAACTTCGGCTTTCAGAGGGCGGTGTCAGAATTACAGGTGGTGATGCAGAGCTGAACCTGTGGGTAGATGTTTTCAATCCGGTCGTCCATGTCGATATAAAAAGTAGGCTTGCAACAAAGTTAACGGCAGCTTATGAGTCTTGGCGTCTCGAAGATCATCTGATAACAGGAACCGAATTTCGGGCAAATTCTTACCGGCATAAACAACCTTTTGATATCTTAACATTAAAAGACGATGTGAGTTTTCAAGACAATCAGATTATTTTTTATCACCGTAATAATCCGGGCAAGGAGAATATTTTCGACTACACGGTAAAAATGGAGGGGATGGAAACGGTAAAAAATGAAATGTTTGATCCGGTAAAAAATAATACATTTGGTGGGTTAGTGCGGGGGAAAAATATGAAGCCCTCGGGAAATGACCAAGGATATTATGCGAGTACCAATTTTAAATCCTGGAAGTTGGAAAGTATCAAAGAATCCAGGATTTTTCAATTAGAAATCGGGCTTCATGTGGCACAATCACCGTCGCTCGAAGACTGGAAAAATGACCTGCAAAATGTCATGAGAAAATCAGTTTCCGAACAGAAAACTGCCTTGGTCAAAACCCGAAATTGGTGGAAAGATTTCTGGAACAGAAGTTATATATTCATTGACGGAAGCGATAGTACGATTTCGAGGAATTACCAGTTGTTCCGTTATCAGCTTGGCTGCAATGCATACGGCAAATGGCCGACAAAGTTTAACGGAGGGTTATTTACTTTCGATCCGGAATATGTAGACAAAAATTACAGTTACTCACCCGATTTCAGATTATGGGGTGGCGGAGCGATGACCGCGCAAAACCAGCGTCTGGTATATTTTCCTATGCTGAAAAGCGGAGATTTTGATATGCTAAAATCTCAATTTGATTTTTATCTGAATGCACTGCACAATGCCGAATTAAGAAGCAAAATTTATTGGAATCATAACGGCGCATCCTTTACTGAGCAGATCGAAAATTTCGGGCTTCCTAACATTTCGGAGTACATCATAAAAAGACCACCTGGATATGATGCGGGCATGGAATATAACCCATGGCTGGAATATTTATGGGAAACCGTGTTTGAGTTCTGTTTGATGATGTTGGAAACTGAGCGTTACGAGGGGCGGGACATCCGGCTTTATATTCCTTTTATCGAGAGTTGTTTAACTTTTTACGATGAACATTATCAACAGCTTGCATTGAAATTTGGGACCAAAGCATTTGATGAAAACGGTCACTATATTCTGTATCCAAGTACGGCTGCGGAAACTTTTAAGATGACCTACAATTCTACCACCGTTATTTCCGCTTTGAAGATTACATTGGAAAGATTGCTCGCACTTCCGGATGGATACCTTGACCAGAAACAAAAGGAGCGCTGGGCAGCGATGCTGAGCCGAATTCCACCGATGCCGTTTCAACAATTTGGTGGGCATAAAACATTGGCTCCCGCCGTTGTATGGAGCAGAGTTCAAAACTCAGAAACGCCGCAGCTGTATCCTGTTTTTCCATGGGGGATTTATGGTGTCGGCAAGCCGGATCTTGACGTAGCCATCAATACCTATAAGTTCGATCCTCACGCTGTAAAATTTCGAAGTCATATTGGTTGGCGGCAGTACAGCATTTTCGCTGCCCGACTTGGGCTGACGGATGAAGCTGTGGATTTAACGAGAGAAAAATTCAAGGATTCCAAACATCGTTTTCCGACTTTCTGGGGCCCGGGCTTCGATTGGACTCCCGATCATAACTGGGGTGGTTCTGCCATGATTGGTTTACAGGAAATGATTATGCAGGTGGATGATAAAAAAATATATTTGCTACCGGCATGGCCAAAGCACTGGAATGGGAAATTTAAACTTCATGCACCTTATCAGACGACGATACAAGCGGAAATAAAGGACGGAGAGATCAGTAAACTTATTGTGTTTCCCGAAAACAGACGTGCAGACGTTGTGATAAAATAGTGGTGAGCACGCGTTTTTTCCTGGTTACTCTCCACTGTTTAAATAATTTTCAAATACTAGTCCTTTTTCTGAGGTACTTTTGCTCCTTCTTTTCTGGCTTCTGAGAGCCCGATGGCTATAGCCTGTTTCCTGGATGTAACCTTTTTTCCTGTACCAGTTCGAAGTTTTCCTTCTTTCTCTGTATGGATTGCTTGTTCTACCTTTTTACTGGCTTTCTCTGAATATTTTGCCATTTTAGTAATTTGTTAAATGAAGTAATCAATCCCATCCGGATTTGTCATAACCAGGCCAGAACTCCGGATAAAAATAGTGCTGAAAGAATTTTTATATTAAAGGCTCATTCCTCCGTCTACGAATATATTTTGGCCGGTTATAAATTTTCCCGCCTCAGAACATAGAAAAAGAGCCATTCCTGCGCAGTCTTCGGGCTCCCCAATTTTACCGGACGGCGTATGCATACGTTGTAGAATTCTTTCATCAGCCTCAGGGACTTCCTCCTCAATTCGCGGAGTGTTGATAACCCCTGGAGCCAGGTTGTTTACTGTTACTCCCTTGTCTGCCAGCTGCATGGCAATGTTTTGTACAAGATTTAGAACAGCAGATTTTGTAGCAGCGTAAGCAATCATGGCAGGATGCGGTTTAATTTGCTGTACACTTCCGATCGTTACAATGCGTCCCCAATGTCGTTCGACCATCGCAGGCGCGAAGCGTTGCATGAGAAAAAATGTTGATTTGAAGTTTGCCTGTATATGTTCATCGAAATCAGACGGTGTAAAATCGTTCCAGTCCTTCGCCATTTGAACGGAGGCGTTAATGACGAGTATATCAATTTGCCCTACTTTATTCAGGACGCTTTCGTAGAATTTATCTACACCATCTTCTTCGGTAAAATCTGCCTGAATCAAATGCGCGTCAACCTTATATTGCTCTTTTATCTCGGAACGTACCTTTTCTGCCCCTTCTTTTCCCCCGAGATAGTGCAATACTATATTTGCGCCGAATTCTGCGAAGGTATGTGCAATGCCTTCACCAATTCCCTGGCTTGAACCCGTAATCAGGGCTGTCTTTCCGGTTAGATTAAGTTTTTCTGAAAACATATTTTTCTGTTTTAATAAGCACTGAATTTTGCGGCGCATTGATAAAAAAACTCCCCGGATCAGACTTGCCTGATAACAGGGAGCAGTTTAGCCTTATGGCAGTATCGTTATATTGTCCCTACATTTGGCGAATACGGCTCACCGGATCCTTCCGGAAGGTCAGAATCTTCATGAACAATTCCTCCTATAAATCTAATCAGATCATTATTTAATCGCTCCTTTTCTGTAACGAACAGTCCATGAGGGGCGCCCTCGTAAATGATATATTCAGCAGATGGCAAAAGCTCGGATGTTTTCTGTCCACTTACTTCAATGGGAACTGTCTTGTCTGCATCCCCGTGAATGATCAGAACCGGAACCTTTACTTTAACAAGATCTGATCTGAAATCTGTTTCACTGAACGAACGGATGCAACGACTTGTCGCCCTTCCCGACGCCTGCAATGCCAGGGCATTGTGCCATATGAGAATTTCATCGCTCACATTAGAATTCAAAAAAGAATTACCATAGAAGGATTTAGCGAATTCTGCCAGAAATTTCGGTCTGTCCTCTTCAGTATTTGCTACAAATTCGTCAAACATTTCCTTTGGTAGTCCGTCTGGATTATTGTCAGTTTGCAGCATAAACGGTACGACAGAACTGATCAATGCCACCCTTGCAATTCTTTTGTCTCCATATTTTGCCAGATAACGAACCACTTCGCCGCCGCCCATTGAAAAACCGACAAGTGTTACTTCATAAAGGTCAAGCTCTTCAAGCACTGCATTTAAGTCGGAAGCCAGCGTATCATAATCATAACCGTCCCATGGTTTATCGGATTTTCCAAAACCGCGGCGGTCATAGCCGATACATCGGATGAAATGTTTTGGTAGCACGTTGAACTGATACTCCCACATCTCGCTGCTTAGCGGCCATCCGGAAATAAATACTACTGGTTTTCCTTGCCCCACGTCCTGAACAAAAAGTTTTACCGGCTTTTCACCCGTATTTGATAGTGATTCTATGAAAGTCATGACAGTTAATTTTAAAGATTTGTTTGATGAAATGTTTCTGCTCGAACATTGTTAGAGTCAGATTCGGCTCGGTTTAAAATAATCATTCCAAATCCAATTATACATCATGGACATCCCCGATCTGAGGCTACAAACTGCAATATCCGACCGTTACTGGCAAACTTTTTGTCACTTCTATTTTGTAATTCGGCAGAGATATGTCTGGTATTTTATAAAAATAATTCTGCTTCCGATAAGTTGTTTGACAATATTTTGAATAAAGGATAAAACTTAATAAATTCTATAAATAATTGGAGTTTTGGATCATTGTGTGTGCGGCCACACTTTTTTTAGCCTAGTAAATGTGTTTTATAAAAATATAAGTTAGATTTTTACTTAAATCCTCGAAACTTGGAAAATCTTTACGCTTATATCAGGTTGCACCACCCGGAGATCTCTGATAAAAATTGGGAATCGTTGAAAAAGGTTCTGACTGTCCGAAGGTATCAGAAAGGGGAGTCCCTTTTGAAAACAGGTGAACTTTGCCAATCTATTTTTTTTATTGAAAGTGGATATTGCAGAGCTGTTTATCATCATGAAGGGCAGGAGCTTAATACCAATTTTTATTTTGAAAATGAACTGGCAACCAATATTCGAAGTTTGAAACAGGGAAAAGGATCAGAATATGCAATTCTGGCCGAAGAGGATCTGGAAGCTATTATTTTTGATAAAGACCGGCTATATGAACTTTTCAGCCGGTCCTCTGAAATTGATGCCATGGGCCGAAAACTTATGGAAGGTGTCTTAGCAAGACAAGAGGAACAGGCGAAACTATTCCAGTTTGACACAGCGCAGAAGCGCTATGACTACATGATTAAAATTCAGCCCCAAGTTATTGAGAGGGTTCCTTTGGAGCATATTGCTTCTTATTTAGGCATTAGCCTGGACACACTGTTGCGTATCCACCAAGGAAATTAAGATCGCTTGTTAATCGATTTTTTTTGATAAGACTCAGGCTTCCTGCCGTAAAACTTCTAGTGGCGATTTAGATAATATTCCCCGGCTATTGATTAATCCTATAAAAACCGTCAATCCGGAAACAATAAAAAATAATATCAGAACCGGCAGTGCTTCTGGTTTGAATTCGGTCTCAAATGTAAACTTGGCCAGCGCAAAACTACTAATCAAAGCGAGAATTATTCCGGTAGCGGCTGCCATCGCTCCCAGAAAAAAATACTCCAGCGCGGTGATGGCAAAAATCTGTTTTCTGCTCGCTCCGAGCGTTCTTAACAAAACACTTTCCTGCAGCCGTTGATACTTACTTATCAATACGGACGATATTAAAACAACAAGTCCCGTAAGAATACTGAATCCGGCCATAAACCGGATGACAAATCCTATCTTATTAAATAACTCATCGATTACTTTGAGCACCAAGGCCAGATCGATAATAGAGACATTAGGAAACTTCTGAACCAAAGCGGTTTGGAATCTTGCAGACATTTCCGGAGATGAAACATGGGTCAGTACAACATGGAATTGAGGCGCCTCTTCCAACACACCCTTAGGGAAAACAACAAGAAAGTTTGTTTGAACTTCGGCCCAATTTACTTCCCGCATACTTCCGATAACAGTTTCCATCATCGCACCTTGCACATTGAAAAGAAGTGTATCGCCTAATTTCATATGATTTCTTATGGCAAAACCTTCCTCAACTGAAACAGGAATAAGTCTGGACGGATCGGTATGAGAACCTGTCCATTTACCTTGTACCAGTTTTTCCGAAGCTGTTAAGGAATCGCGGAATGTCACACGGTATTCACGTCCAAAAATGCGCCGGGACTGTTCTTTGGAGGTATCGCTTTTAGCCGTGGCTCCGTTCTTGCCATTGACCGATTCCAGTCGCATATTCACGATCGGAACCGTTTCATTAACTGGTAATCCCTGCTGTTTCGCCAGGGAAACAACAGCATCTTTTTGGTGAGACTGAATATCAAAAAGAACTATATTGGGTTTGTTTCCGCTTGAAGAGAGTTTAACGCGGTTTAAGAGAATCGTTTGCGTAAAAAATAAGGTGCAGATAAACAAAGTTCCAAGACCAATCGAGACAATCAGGATCACGGTCTGATTATTAGGCCGGAATAAATTTGCCAGCCCCTGTCTCCATAAGTAACT
Organism: Dyadobacter koreensis; assembly: GCF_900108855.1. Classification (GTDB taxonomy): domain Bacteria; phylum Bacteroidota; class Bacteroidia; order Cytophagales; family Spirosomataceae; genus Dyadobacter; species Dyadobacter koreensis. The sequence goes on along the minus strand of NZ_FNXY01000001.1, from coordinate 771,954 downwards.
CCACGACGATGGGAAAAATCTGCGAACAAGCCACATCAGGCTCGTTGCCATGGCTGTCAGGACAATAAAAGAGCCCATGATCCCGCCTGTAAAAGATAAAGCCTGAATCCAGTTTCGGGTTTGGAGATACGAAAAACTAAAGATGAAAAGGACTATAAGAACATAGACGATCCATGTTACAGGATCTTTTTCCATCGGGCCCGACTCACTTGTATTTCGAAGAACATTCAAAGGCGAAATTTTGCGGATACCGACCAACGGCGGCATTGCAAATAGAATTGAAATGATAAGTCCAATGCCAATTCCCTGTCCAATAGCGGACCAGGAAATTCCAGTTGTAAGTTCAAATGGTAGAAAATCTTTTATCACAATGGGCAGAAACTGCTGAATAATACTTCCAAGAGCCGCTCCAAGAATTGATCCGAAAAGTCCGATTCCTGCGATTTGAATCAGATAAATTAGAAATGCCTGATAGCCTTTTACACCCAGACAGCGAAGAATCGCAATAGAATTAAGTTTTTCACGGATATAGATATGTACAGCGCTGGCCACACCGATGCAGCCTAATAGAAGTGCTATAAAACCAACCAGGGCAAGAAACTGGGTCAAATCCTTAAAAGATCTGCCGGTATCTTCTTTTTGGCTTTGCACCGTTTTGTGATCCAGATCAGCAGCTTCCAGTCTGGGCTCTATATTTTTTATAAGTTTTTCAACATCCGTACCCGATTTGAATTTGATATAATGTCTGTATGCCACACGGCTCCCTTTTTGCATCAAACCGGTTTGGTCAAGATACTTCATCGGAATATATACAGATGGTGCGACTGAACTTGTAAGTCCCGTCTGGCCAGGAGCTTTCATCAAAATGCCGGCAACGCTAAAAGTTTCTTCACCAACTTTTATTGAATCACCTACTTTAGCATTGTATTGCAGCATCAAAGTCTGATCGACAATTGCCTGTTTGCCGAGCCTGAAAGTTTTTCCCGCATCTGCTGGCATTGTTTCCAGTTCTCCGTAAAAGGGAAAATTTCCTTCCAACGCTTTGACTTGTGCAAGACGGTTACCGTTGCTTTTAGGAAATAAAATCATCGACGCAAAACTGCGCTCTTCGGAACGCTCTGTTCCCAGAGAGTCAATCATTTTTTTTACATTCCCGGTCACCGGGCGGTTTGCTGAAACCTGGAGATCGGCGCCAAGAAGTTCAGCTGCCTGGTTATCAATATTTTGTCTGAGATTGTCACCTAAGGAATAAATAGCTACGAGAGCGGCAATTCCAAGGACAATGGAAGACACAAAAAGAAGAAGTCTTGAACGGTTTTTTCGGCTGTCTCGCCAGGCCATTTGCAAAAGCCAGGGTAAATTCAGGCCGTTTCGTTTATCAAAAGTATTGTCGGAAGAAATCATTGTGTCTGGGTGTCGGAGATAATTTTTCCTCCTTTAATTTTGATAATCCGTTGCGTTTTTGCTGCAAGATCCAAATCGTGGGTAACGACAACCAAAGTTGTTCCTGCTTCGCGATTTAAATCGAATAGCAATTTGACTACTTTTTCGCTGGTTTCAGCATCCAGATTACCGGTTGGCTCGTCGGCAAAAAGTATTTGGGGCCTATTTGAAAATGCCCGTGCCAGTGAAACACGCTGCTGCTCGCCGCCGCTCAGTTGGGTAGGATAGTGGTGGCTGCGTTCAGCGAGACCAACTTTATCCAACAGATCCAAAGCCCGCGGACGAATGTTTTTTTCTCCGCGTAGTTCCAGCGGTACCATTACGTTTTCAAGAGCAGTCAATGTAGGAAGAAGCTGAAAATTCTGGAAAATAAATCCGACATATTGATTTCGCACTGCAGCAAGCTGATCTTCACTCAGACCGTCCAGACGGGTTTCATGCAATTCAACTTTTCCTGAAGTAGACCGATCAAGCCCGGCACATAAACCCAAAAGTGTTGTTTTGCCGCTTCCCGATGGCCCGACAATGGACATTGTCGAGCCAGCTTCAATGGAAAAACTTATTTTGTCCAGAACCGTCAGGGAACGATCACCGCTTTTATATATTTTACTTACTTCTTCAAGATTAAGTATCGTATTCATTAATTATTTTCGTTCTAGCGTTACTGGTTTTCTTCTGGCAGAAAGGAGATGATTGATCCAATTGATCACAAGAAAATACTTAACAGGAAATATAAATCATTAATATTATATTTTTACATGTTGATGGTGTTCAATTTGAAAAATGAAGGCATCAAAATTGTATTTATTACAAATCATCAGCGAAGCATTTAATCAAAAATATTTCATGAGCTCACTTTTTTCAATTGCGCGATTATTCGTTTTAGTAACTTTGATAGCCGCGTGCAACAATAATAAAAAAACTGAACCAAATCAGAATGACTCAACCGCAATTGAAAAAGGGGTTGATAAAAAGCAAACAAAAACCATTCTTTTTTTCGGCAATAGTCTGACTGCTGCCTATGGACTGGACGATCCAACACAAGGATTTGCCGGCTTAACACAAAAAAGAATTGATTCACTTGGTCTTGATTATAAGGTTGTTAATGCAGGAGTAAGTGGTGAAACCTCAGCAGGTGGAAACAGCAGGATTGACTGGATTTTGAAACAGCCTGTGGATATTTTTATTTTAGAGCTCGGTGGAAATGATGGTTTGCGCGGCATTCCGGTTAGCGAAACGAAGAAGAATTTACAGTCCATCCTGGATAAGGTAAAGGCGAAATATCCCGATGCGAAACTGGTACTAGCTGGTATGCAGATGCCTCCTAGCATGGGTAAAACCTACATCACCGATTTTAAGAATGTCTACCCTGATCTGGCAGCCAAAAATAAACTGACCTTAATTCCATTTCTTTTAGAAAATGTTGGCGGAGAAGCCAAATTGAATCTTCCTGACGGTATACATCCTACGGCTGAAGGCCATAAAATAGTAGCTGAAACGGTTTGGAAAACGCTTGAAAATATTTTGTAAAACTTTGGGAAATCATCAAACAGGTTTGATGATTTCCCAAAGTTCAAGTTTCGCCTGAAGTATTTCTTTTTTTGTGACATAATTATCAAAGGTATCATGCTTGAGACCATTGATAAATTGCGGTTTCATGACGCGGGTAATGTATTCGTTGTCGCTAAATGGATCGATCCACTTATCTGCATCCTTTTCTTTCAGAAAAATAGAATACCCCCAGTTCGATTTATTAAGATGAACATATAACCAGACCGATACTTTAACCAGGCTCCCATCCTTTCGTTTAAATACCTTTTCGTGTGTCATTTTAATAAATTGTTTACGCTAATCCATGTTATTCAAAACAAGATCCTGAATGCTATATTCAAGAGCTTCTTTTATTTTGTTCATTTTATTCAATACCGGATCTGTATGCGCTTCATTTAGAATAAGTTTAACATAATTTTCTCTGATTCTTCCTGTCACCTGAAAGAGATGATCGCCGGATGTTTTGTAAATAATTGCTTCCAGATCCTGTTTTACGAATTCATCCAGTATATCGGCGGCCACATCTTCCGGATATTTTTCAATGGTATCAAACACGAAAAAACCGTTATCATGTTTACATTTTATGTAATCTGCCATGTTTCAAAGTAATCTTGCGATCATTTAGTGATCATAATTATTATACCAATTTAAATCCGATGAAGATTGGTGAGTCACACCGGCTTTCAAATTAGTGAAGATTGCCGAAAGTTAATCTTCATGGATTTGTCGTCCCCCATATTTATTCCACGAGGTAATAATGTCAATGCGGTCTGAGACTGTTTTTGGTTTGAAGCCAATAATAATCCCGCCTTCCTGTAAACTTTTATCAAAATGTTCCGCATGGTGCTTTGGGACCCCTGATCCTACGAGCGCGCCAATAATCCCTCCTGTTAGTCCACCAGCGCCAGCGCCCGTCAGAGATGCCAGGATTGGGCCGGCCACTGCAATTCCCAAACCTGGAATAACGACAGCCGTACCAATTGCTGCGATGGCTCCGGTTACCGCGCCGACGGTTCCGCCAATTGCAGAACCTAAGCCGGCATTTTCCAAAGTTTTGGTAGTCAGATCAGAATTGCTGCCGTCACGAAAATGTTTGTCCCTGGTTTCATTCGAAATCAAAACGGTTATTTCGTCGGGTTTATAACCACGGTATATCAATTCGTCATAAGCTCTTTCTGAACTGTCTCGGCTCATGAAAACCGCTGTAACACTTTCCGGGATAATTATTTCATCTGGATTTTCCATTATTCTTTATCGTTTAAATTCTATGATTTCTGGATAACCCTTGATTTTTAGTAAGAATTATGCCAGGTAAAAACAGGCTGTCCGACGAGTCGCGCATAAAAAAACTCAGAACTTTTTACAGTCCTGAGCTAATATTTATTGATGAAGTATTTTTTTAGACGACTCTGTCCCCACGGATCACTCTAAGTATCACAGCAACGATAGCGATTACCAGAAGGATGTGAATAATGTTTCCCATTCCAAAGCTAGCAAAGCCGAAATAACCGATCAGCCACAAAATGACTAAAATAACGGCTATTGTATAAAGAAGATTTCCCATGGTGGTAGTAAGTTAGTTTGTTGATAAAATGTTTATTTAAGATTATTAAAATTGAGTGCCAGAAGCATTTTCGCCCTTTATATCTTGTTAATTCCCCGTATTTGCCGGGAATCGGCACATTTAAGATGTTTTATGCCTTATAGTTGTAGAAAAAAGCCCTCAATAAGTTACTCGTGCATTGTAAGTAGTTGTATACCAGAATAATATGGTGGGATTTTTGATAAAGCTTGCTTGTATGGTACACAAAAATTTTACTGTGTTAAAAATGTGATCAGGAATTGATTGGTTTTAGGATAGGTAAATTATAAATTGGCAAAAAACAAAAATTACTGAAACGTGAAATACGAAGATATTCCCCTTGTTGATAATAAAGAGCAGCACAATTTCGAATTTGTTGTAGACGGTCACAGATCCTTTATTGACTATGTGATCAAATATGACCTGGTTTACTTGATTCACACAGAAGTTGCCCCCGAGCTGGAAGGAAGGGGCGTGGCATCTGCAATGGTAACAAAAACTTTGGAGCTGTTAGAATCGCAAAACAAACAGATTGTTCCGCGATGTTCTTATGTGCTCACTTTTTTAGAGAAAAATCCTGAATGGAAAAAGCTGGTTGCGCACAGTTAAAGTTCACTTAGCTTTTTGCCGGATTGATCCTTGAAAATGTCATTTTTAGGTTCGCCTATTATTTGGGTAGTGTAAATACTGTTATGGCCTGAAAAAAGATAAGAAACCACGCAGGCTATTGCAACATAAATTCCGCACTCACTTCCAAATAATTCAATCGCCATCAATGTGCAGGCAAGCGGCGTATTTGTCGCTCCTGCAAAAACGGCGACAAAACCCATCCCTGCGAGTAAGCCTGTAGGAAGAGGTATTACATAGGAAATTGCATTGCCTAATGTTGCGCCGATAAAAAAGAGGGGAGTGACCTCTCCACCTTTAAATCCTGCGCTTAATGTGATAACTGTAAAAATTATTTTGAGAAGAAAGTCATAAGGCGGGAGGTTCTCTTCAAACGAAAGCAGAATAGTAGGGATGCCGAGCCCTAAATATTTTGTAGTACCAAGCAGCCAGACTCCCGCAGCTACAATAATTCCGCCTAAAACCGGCCTTAACGGTGGAAAAGTTATTCTTGACTTAAAAATCTTTGAGCATTGATGGATTGCTTTACTGAAAAAAGCTGCTGTTATTCCAAATAATACTGCCGCAAGTATACTGTAAAGCATCGTCTGAACAGATATTTTCGGGATGTTCGGAATGTGGTAGTGTGTATGGGAAACCTGCCATGAGTCGGTTACCAGGCTTGCAAGAATTGCGGAGAGAAATGCAGGAAATATCGCGTCATATCGCAACCTTCCTATCAACAGAACTTCGAGACCGAAAACCGCTCCGGCGAGCGGAGTTCCAAAAACAGATCCAAAACCGGCACTGATAGCGGCGATCAGCAAAATTCTGCGATCAACCGAATTAAGTTTGAATATTCTGGAAAACTGGTCCCCAATAGCCCCGGCCATTTGCAATGCGGTTCCTTCCCGGCCAGCTGAACCGCCAAAAACGTGTGTCGTGATTGTTCCGATCAGAACGAACGGAGCCATCTTGAACTGGATATAATTCTTAGGGTTATGAATGGTATCAATCAGAAGGTTATTCCCTGCTTCAACATTTTTTCCAAAATAATAATATAGCAAACCAATCAGAAAACCAGCTAATGGCAGCAATGCGATTAACCAGATGTTTGTTTCCCTGATTTCAGTCGCCCACTGTAAGGATACCAGAAAAAATGCAGACGCTGATCCTACACAAACTGCAAGTATCGAGCTAAAAAGTATCCATTTTAAGATGTATCTGGTTGATGGAAACTTTTGGTTGAAAAGTGTAACGTAATTTTTACTCGTAGTAGACAGCATTTTGTAAGTTGATTCAGACATAAGATTCCTGGTTAATAATGTTGTACATTAAAATTGACCAGGCGCCATCAGCTTGTTAGAGCGGTTCGGATAGGAAGACACCATTTCCTTGATGCTGCAAATATATTCAGAATTGCGATCTGCCGGGATTCTTTTTTGGTTTAAAAATATTTAAACAGCTGATTCCGGGTTATTTCTTTCGGCATTTTCCTGATTCTACCGAACAACAGAAAGTTTTTTCGTCAGTGATTTGTTTTCTGTTTGTAATTGAATAAAGTAAGTTCCTGCAGGTAAATCCGCAATAATAAAGCCGGCCTCTGTCTGATGAGTTATCTCTTTCCTTTGCAGAGTTTGACCTAGGGAATTGATCAGAAGGATCGAACCTTTTACCAGATTTTGAGGGCGAACCGTAATGCGCTGATGGGTAGCTGCTGGATTAGGATATACTGTAATTAATTCATTTACAGGTTCTTGTAAGCCTAAAACAACCGGGATTTCCACTTCCGCATAGGCATATGAAGATGATTCTGCGACGTTATTTCCAGCTTTCAGACGGTATGAGATCTTTCCCGGGAAACTGTTTGTTTTGTCTTCAAAGCTTCTGGAAGCCGCCGAAAATTTACCGATAATCTTGTAATCATTCTCTCCGGAGATTTTCCGTTCGAGCGTATAACTTGTCGCTCCGTTAATCTCATTCCAGCTTAAAACTGCGTTTGCAAATGGATTAACCGAGGATATTAAACTTGGAGAGTTCAGGCCATCTACAATAGAAAAATTATTAACTGTGAACGCACGCATTCCTAGTTTATTGGTCAGATAAGGACCATTAAACGGATAGAAATAATTCGTCTCCAACGTGTAAGGCGGAAGATAGTCTAATCTTGAAGCATTCTGCGAATTAGCAAAGTCCAGGACAATTCTGTTTCCATCTGCCCGAGCCGTGCTCACTGCCGCGGGGAAACCATTCAGATAAATAAAGTCTTTCATATGCAATGTAACCTGATCGCTCACTTTATAAGGTTCAGGATAGATAAGCTGTTGTCCTTCGTCAAAAACAAGAATCAACTGTTTTTTCTCCTGAGATGTATAAAATACCTTTTTTAATGAGGGAGAATTAATATTAAGCGTATCTCCCAACTGGTAAAAATCCTTGGCGATTAGTCTGGAAACTTCTAATCCGTTTTGCCTGTAACCTTCCGGACCATAATGTAACCCATCGAATTGTTTCGTTCCAACTGTCGCCAGCGATTGAACATCAGGATATCGTTCAGGCAATCTTCTCTGATACTCTCTAAGCTCGGCACCAGTTGTTGAAGGAAAATAGATAATATCGATCTGGAAAACATAGATCTGTTCGAGTTTTGGAAAATCCAATTTTAGGTTATTTCGTATTTTTTCGAAATTTCCGGGCCAGTCAGAACCTTCGTGGTAAGCTTCCGATTCTCCCTGTCTGTAAATAAATGACTTAACTGCATTCTGTAAACCAGCTTTTTGAATTCTATACAACAGCCGTCCATAACCCGTGTTCAGATCGGCAGGGTTATTTTCCGTGCGCTGCGCATGATTCACAGAGGAAGACCAGTGAAATCCGCCATTTATCAAACAGTTCGGAATGCCATATCTTTGAGAAAGCTGTTTTTGTATTTCAAAACCCATGGTTCCGACGCCAGTCAGATATTTTTGCTGATTAGAAAGTGCCCATAGAGTATCCGCCGGATTATAGGGTGCGGTATTGAGCACATCAGTAATTTTTCCAAAGGTCCGGCAGTACGGATCAGTGGACGACTCATCAAAAAAACCAGTCGAGTTTGACTGTCCGTCAACGATAAAAACATCGCCGCTGACAACATTTTTCCTGGTTACGATCAGTGTTGAATCTGTTGTTTTACATGCAAAGACCTTAAAGCTGTACTGAGCCAATTCTGCCTTTATGCTGGTTTCTGCCGCAAAAGATCCTGTACCCTTGCTGTCATATTTAAGGCTGGCTTTCAGGTATTTGAAAAACGTATCGTTGCGAAAAACCTGTATCGAGACGTAACTGTAACCAGTCACTTCGACGATGCCTGAAATGGGAATAATCCCATCGCTATGTGCATTTCTTGGATACAGCTGGTAATCTTGCGGAAGATTGCTGAAAACAACAGAATTGAAACGCTGCGCAAATAATTGACTGCTTACAGATAGAATAATCGAGGTGAAAACCAGAAATCTTACTACGCGTTTGTTGGGGGAAAGTTTTATTTTCACAGAACGGCTTTCTTAATTTTAAAAGTAAATTTATCCTAATTTTATTTTTTTGTCACTACCGGATAATATTTCCATTTTTATTTCACTTTTAAAATAGGCTATCTGTGCGTTCGAAAAAGTTATATATGGTGTTACTGGGTTGCAGGCCTCTGGGAAGGTTGACCGAACAACACGACATTTTTTTTGGAATTGGAAGTTCAATGAAGGATCTGGTGCCGGAAATAATTTCGAGCTGGCCGGAAGCAGAAGGAAAAATGCACGTTGACGCATTTCGAGAGGTGACTTCTGTTGACGGCAATGTCATTGAAATTATTGATAGGGGTGAAAAACCTGAACCTGGCGAGTATAAATTATTTTTTATCAATCTTGGCGGATATAAGGCAGGAGAGTTTGACGAATTTCATTACAAAATGCTTTCCGTTGCAAAAACGCAAGGCGACGCCATACGTATTTCAAAACAGACTGCCTTTTTCAAACACACCGGTTTCAAAGGGGCGCCTTCCCACATTGACGACAAATATGGCATTGATATAGATGATATTTTTTCGGTTAAGGAAATTCTACCAGCCATATACCGCGAAAAGTATGCCATAAGAATTATTAAAAAACAGTCAAAGGAAGATGACCTGATGCTCGGCTATTTTCCGTTGAAGCAAATACTGGCCGAGTTTTAAAGAACAAAAATCCCCGGACATATCGGTCTTGCCGAAGGCTCAGGGATTTTTACAGGCGGTAACAATTTATATTTTAGATCTTTGTATTTAAAGCGGATCCGTTTCTAACTTCTTCGCTGGCTGCTTTGACCAGCTGGTCTTCCACTTTCAGGCTGTCGCTGAAAATTTCAACATTTTCATCCGACTCTCTGCCTTTTTGCACATCAACCCAAACGGCTTTGTTGTCGACAACTTTCACAACAAAAACTCTTTCCATGGACGTCACCAGGGCAGTTTTAGGAACGACAAAAGATGAGGCTTTCGAGGCTAACGGGATGGAAACCTCGGCGATCATACCAGGAAGCAATTTTTTGTCATTATTTATTACATCCATTTCAATGCGCTCTGAACGAAGTCTGGTATCGAGGGCACCAGCCAAACGTTTCACTTTTGCTGTGAATTCTTCGTTTGGATACGCTTTTACTGAAAACTTAATTTCCGTTTTGTTGTTTACATAGCCCACGTAAGCTTCTGGTATTGAAACCACCAAACGCATTTTATTCTGGTCCTGCAATGTAAACAACGGAAACTCAGAACCTTTTCCGGACGGGCCGACATAGGCGCCCAGGTTTACATTTCTGGCCGTAATAATTCCCGAAAAAGGAGCCCTTACTTCAAGATAATTTTTCGAAGCACCTACTTCTTTCTGGCTTGCCTTTGCTGATTGAAGCTGTGCATAATCTGCGTCCATTCTTGCCAAAGCCTGGTCGAGATCATTCGGCGAAATGGTCCCCGGCGTTTTACTGGTTTCCAGAAGACGGTTATAATTTGCTTTACTTGCAATGTAGGCTGCCTCCTGGGCTTTTACCCTGGATTCAGCACCTGCAAGACGGGAATTCAGTTCAGGTGCTTCCATGGAAATAAGCAGCTGGCCCGCTTTCACTTCGGTGCCCACATCCGCATAGAGTTTTTTTACAAAACTGGTTTCCCGGGCATATAAGTCAACTTGTTGGTAAGAGATAAGCTCGCCGGGCGTATGAAATGCAGTAGCAAGGTCTTCTCTTTTAAGTGGGAATGTCTCGGTAACAGCTGTAGTTTTTTCAACAGGAGCATCTGTCTTATGTTCTTTTTCTTCCGCATTTGACTTGCATCCGATCGCTGTGCCAATAAGGGCTGCAAGAATCAGACTGTTCAATGTCGAATATTGAGTAATAGGTCGCATCGTTAATATTTTTAATTAGTGAGCCGGTATGTAATGTTTGCTTTCCTTATCTTCAGGATCCAAAGAAACCGAAGCAGTCGAAGTTTTTTCCTGCACCCAAGCAAAAACCAATGGAAGAATGATCAAGGCTGAAAAAGTTGAGGCGATCAATCCACCAATCACGGCACGGGCAAGTGGAGAAGCCTGATCACCTCCTTCGCCAAAACCGGCAGCCATCGGGATCATTCCTACAACCATCGCAACGCTCGTCATCAAAATCGGTCTGAGACGTAGCGATGTAGCTTCTTTTGCCGACATCAATGCGTTCCCATTATGCTTTCGGAGCTCTTCGGCATTGGTGACCAGAAGTACGGCGTTAGCAATAGACACACCGACCGACATGATAATTCCCATATACGACTGCAAATTTAATGTAGATCCGGTGATAGTCAACATCGCAAGGGCACCTAACAACACTGCCGGTACAGTTGTCAAGACGACTAGCGATACCTTAAACGATTGAAAGTTAGCTGCAAGCATTAAAAATATTACCACGATCGCAACACCAAGTCCTGATTGAAGGCTGTCGAGTGTCTCAATTAGTACTGTGCTCAATCCAATCGGCTCAATCGTTAACCCCCGAGGCAACTCGCCCAACGAGGCGATTGCGGCCTGCACTTCTTTGGTTGCAGTACCTAAGTCAGTTTTGTGCAAATTGGCAGTAACGGAAATAATAGGCATAGCGCCCAGATTATCGTTTTCTCCATAAGTAGTGTCCATTTTTATGGTCGCAACATCACTCAAAACAGGTCTTGAAGAATTTTTAAGTATCGGGATCTCGCCGATACTATGGATACTGTTCATTTTATTTTCAGGAACCTGAACCTGGACCGCGTAACTAAGCCCGATTTTTTCATCAAGCCATACATTTTTTTCGGTGTAACGGGAAGACGAGGTAGAGGCAGTCAGGGACCTGGAAACATCCGACATATCGACGCCAAGCTGTGCGGCGCGGGTTCTGTCAATGTCGATATTTACCGAAGGATAATGAAGCGGCTGAGCGATTTGAATGTCACGAAGGAAACTTATCTGATCTAATTTGGCCGCCAGTTTGTTGGCATACTCTTCGTTCTGTTTTTTATTTTTACTCATAATCCTGACTTCCACAGGAGTGGGGGAACCCTGGCTCAGGATTTTGTCAGTCAGTTCAATCGGTTCAAAGGAAACTTTTACATCCGGTAAACTTTGCTTCATCTGCTTACGCAAATCTTCTTTTAAATCGTCCAGATTTACGTGGTAATCGTGCCCCAAACTCACCTGGAGGATCGCGTCATGCGGTCCGCTTGTAAACAAATAAATCGGGTTTACAGAAAACTGTGCAGGATGCATCCCGACAAAGGCCGAGGTGATTGAAATATTTTCCTTACCAACCAGTTTTTCAAGAACACCAATGGTTTGAATCAGTTTTTCTTCGGTGCGCTCAATACGCGTTCCATCTGCCACGCGGATGTGAAGCTGAAATTGTTTTCCGTTTACTTTTGGAAGGACGTCGCGCCCGATATTGATCAGTAAAAATCCTGCACAGGCTGAAATAATCACCACGTAAGCAATTACAACCGGTTTTCGATTGGGTAAAAGTTTATCCAGCATCCGCATAAATCCTAATCTGAATCTTTCAAACCCGGTTACTTTTCCGTCGTGGTTGCTGTCTGGCTCTTCAACCAATTCTTTTTTGTCTTCCCAATTATCACTTTCAGTCGCGGCAATTGAGGAATCTGCGGACTTTTTATGTTTTGGCTTATGTTCTTTCATCAGCCAGTTGGCCATAATCGGCACGAATGTCTGCGATAATAAATAAGACACAAGCATCGAAAAACCGATGGCCAAAGCCAGTGGCAGGAAAAGCGCTCCCGGAATACCGGTCATGGTAAATGCCGGTGCAAATACTGCAAGGATACAAAGCAGGATCAATAACTTCGGGAAAGCAATTTCCTTACATGCATCCCATATCGCAAGCGCCTTGGGTTTTCCCAGATCGAGATGCTGGTGAATATTTTCAATCGTTACCGTCGATTCATCAACAAGGATACCGATAGCCAGGGAAAGCCCGCTCAGTGTCATGATATTGATGGTTTGTCCAAATAACTTAAGGAACAAAACCCCGGAAATAATCGAAGTGGGTATGGTAAGAATTACAATCAAAGCGCCTCTTGGATCACCCAAAAAGATAAGTACCATAATCCCGGTCAGCACGGCGCCAATCGCACCCTCCGTAATCAAACTTTCTACCGCATTTATTACGTAGGCAGACTGGTCAAATTCGTATGAGATCTTTACATCTTCCGGAAGTAAGCTCTGAAATCTTGGCAATGCCTTTTTCAAACTTTGGACAACTTCCCAGGTCGATGCGTCCGCTGATTTTGTGATCGGCAGATATACTGATCTTTTTCCGTTGACAAGGGCATAGCCTGCGGTAAGGTCAGCGCCGTCTTCAATCGTGGCCACATCCCGAAGGTACAAGTTTTGAACGCTCCCTTTGAACAAAGGAATTCCTCCAAAATCCTGTACATTTTTGATTGAGGTATTTGCTGGTGTAAGATAATTTTTATCACCGATACGGACATTACCCGCGGGAGTCGCCTGGTTATTCAACCGGATGGCTTCAACCAATTGGTCAGGTGTCAGGTTATGGGAACGCAGTAATTCAGGATCTGCCTTGATCAAAATGGTCCGAAGGTTTCCTCCAAAAGGTGGGGGAGAAACCAGTCCGGGAATCGAAGTAAACGAAGAGCGGACATATACGTGCGCAAGGTCAAGAAGCTCGTTATTAGACCGCGTCGGACTGCTGAAAACGAGCTGGCCAACGGGAAGTGTAGAGGCGTCGAAACGAATAATAAACGGCGGTTGCGAACCGGGCGGGAATGATGACTGCATCCTGTTACAGAAAGAACTGAGCTCGGCAGCAGCCTGCGCCATATTTGTTCCTTCATAAAAACTGAGCTTCATCAACGTTAAGCTCTGAATATTTTTCGTTTCAACGCTTTTTAAGCCGTTCACGAAAAGAAAAATATTGACATAGGGCTTTCCAAAATAAGCCTCCATCTGGTTAGGTGTAAATCCACCGAAAGGGTGAGATATATAAATAACCGGCAGATCCATTTTTGGGAAAATGTCAACTTTTATAGTCCGCACCGCATTGATACCAAAGAAAAAAAGCCCGGCAACAAGCACTAAAATTGAAATGGGTTTGCGAAGTGCACTTCTTATTAATTCCATATAATTGGGGAAGGTTCAGGAAAAGATTTTAAAGCAAAAGGCCAAAATTTCCAATTCGTGAAATATTCTAAAAACTGCTGGTGAATAAATTAAAGTCTCCGGTTGCGGCCGCTTTAAGCAAAAGCCCCTGCCAGACATTGCTATATGCTATATCCCGGTCAGTTTCTGCACGATTTAAGATATACAAAGCTTGGGTAAGGTCAACGATATTGCTTAATCCGTTTTTATAAAGTGTGCTTTTCTGTATGTACGCGTCCGTTGCCGATTTTATTTGTATGGGAGCTTCCTGATAGTTTGCTAATGCATTTTGTATCTTGTTATTTGATAAAATAAGCTGGTTTTTGATCTGCTGATCTACCAAGTCATATTCATTTTGTAGCGCGTTTGAAACAAATTTTTGCGACAATACCTGATGCCTGATACGAAGGACATTGGTCATATTCCAAACCACGCCCACACCTAAAAGGTAGTTGGAGCGAACAGGTTTGATACCGTCAGTAAAACTGCCAGTGTAGGCACGTTGGTCTTGTGCGTAATTTGAGCTGAATCCTGAACCTCTGGTTTGGAAAACGCCGAATGCGGTGAAAACAGGCATACTTAGCGTATGATAATATTTTGCCTGCTGGTTGCTCAGGGCAATCCGGTTGGAATAATATGTTAAAAGCGGATGGTTTTCGGCAGGCATATGGATAGAATCAGCGAAGGAAATAGGAATTTTTGCGATGAAAACCGTATCGAGTATGAAAGACTGCTGCTCAACACCCATAAGAACAGCTAAACGGTTTGCTTGTTCCTGTTCAAAATCTTTGGCTCTCGTGATTGCAATTTTTGCGTTAGAAACTTCCGCATTGGCAAGGGAGGAATCCACGCCTGCGATCAGTCCATTCTTTGCTCTTGTAACAACCACTTGTTTGATGGCCGTCGCACGGATAAGGTTATTTTGCCATGAACGGGTCAGCCGCTGCGCTGCCAGCAAATTAAGGTATGCGCCTGCGACGCGAATTTCATGCTGGAAAAATTCCTGACTCAAATCGCTTTCATCCCGTATTACAGTCGATTTGGCAACATTAATCTTTTCTCGGGCGCGGCCAAATGCAAAAAAGTCCCAGTTTACGTTTGTCAGATATAAAGCGCCAAATGCAGCGTTCCAGTTTTGGTTTCCAAGAGGAAGACCAGAAGATGCAACGCCTAAACCACCCAGACCATACAACGGACCGTTCTGCCCATTGACAGTTCCGTAATCCTGTTGAAGCGAAAGGTTTAAGTTTGGCAGATAATCCTTCACACTTTGCTGGACAGTCGCCTTAGAAGCGTTAACGTAGTTGGCTTTTGCTTTAAGCGTTCCATAATTGATTTTAGCTGTTTCGATGGCATCTGTGATCGTTAAGACCTGAGCTTTGGTTTTAGCGGATACAAAAAAGGAACCGGCCAATAGCAAGTACAGTATTTTGTTTTTTAATAAATATGGTAAATACCTGAATTGTCGAAAGATTAGTGAGGTCTTAGGAGGATCTGCTGCGAAAATAAATTTCATTTTGATCATTTTCTAAACTGTATTCTTGGGTTACAAAAGTAATAAGCGAGCTGGTAGTTATTCTTATGTATTTCAAATAATAACTTATAAAATTCAAACATTCATTTTCTAAAGGAATTTGGTGTTATTCCTGTTTGCTTTTTAAAAAGGTTGTTGAAATATTCCGGGTATTCAAATCCCAGGCAGTAGGCAATTTCCGCAATGCTCCAATTGGAGTTTTTTAATAAAATCTTTGACTGTTGAATTAGTCTCTCCGTTATGTGTTCCGTTGTTGTCTTTCCGGTTACTTCTTTAAGTGCGCGGTTCAGATGGTTGATGTGAATGGACAATCTTTGTGCGTAATCTTTGGCCGTGCGGAGCTGTAATTTATGTTCGGGGGAATCGATTGGGAACTGCCTTTCCATGAGCTCAAAGAAGCATGTGGTGATCCGGTTTGAACCGTTGACATGACTATTGGAAGCTTTAGATGACTGCATTTTTACAGCCTCATGTATGATCAGATTAACATGGTTTTTGATCAATTCATATTTATAAACGTAGCTTGACTCCATCTCAGACGCCATTTTCTGATATATTTCCAGAAGATATTTTTCCTGCTGTTCATTAATGAAATAAACGGGGATGGTATCACTCTTCGAAATGGGCGAATCCATGAAACTTTTCGTGCGGTTCATGCCGTTGAGAAAGTCGTCGTTGAACAGGCAGAAATATCCTGACTGCTGCTCGGAAGAAGTTTCCCAGGAATAAGGTACGTTTCGGTTAAAGAAGACGAGCGCATTTTGATTTATCTCAATTTTAGTGTCGCCGTAAAGCAATTTTCCCTTTCCGATAATCAACGATATCTTATAATAATCTCTTCGGCTGTATGCGTTATACCGATTACAAAATTTCCGGGAAAAAACATTAAAATGTCCTTGCTGCAAAGTGCCGGAAAGAGTATCACCGGAAGCCAGTTTCGCAGCGGGATGCGTTTTGTAAAAATCCTCGATTGATTCGCTCACTATCATGCCTTAAAGCTATGAAATTCAAATAACAGCAGCAACCTTTCAGGCATGATCGGCTCGGATTTTAATTTGATATTAATTTTTTGATATAAAAAAGCGGGTTATGTGTCAATATCCCCTGAAAGAGATACTAATGCATAACCCGTTAAGCCGGTTTGACCTACAATGTATTCAGTTCAATAAAATGATCACGAAATCTTCTGAAAAGGACTCAGGACTCTATTACTTCAAAATGTCTTAAACAATCCGAATCGATTAATGAAAGATCATGACAAATCGGATGTGTAACAAAGGTGATGCACCGCGCAAGCTCGCTGATACGGATGTCGTTCTTTGGTTTCCAGACATACGTCTTGCCGTTCTTAACGGCTAAATTAGGATTTTGGCCAGTAAGATCTGATTGTGGAATTAGTGGGTTCTCGCTCATAACATGCAGACGTTAAGGTTGAGTTATTTAGATAACTAAACTTACAGATTCGTCTAATGAATGTCAAGGTTATTCCGATAAAGTTCTACCAATTTTGTAGAAATTAACGATTTGGAAATACAGAAAGCTTATTTTGTAGTATTAACCAGGTGTGGTGCCAGGATTGAATTGCTGGCTACTTTTATGAAAAGTTGGATTTAAATAATTACCGATCCGCGAAAACAGAGTTATTATCCAGCGTGACTACCACAGCTTTCGTCTCTATTTTGGCTTTTTGCGGCTTGTCGGCCAGGTTCGCTGGTTCATCCTTTGTTAAGGGCATTGTCCAGCATAGGTAAAATCCTAACATCAAAACTAAAACGACTGAAGACAAACCTAGAGACCAGAGCAGCGCGTTCAGACAGCGTAATGAGATAGATAAAAGACTCTTCATGATTACTTCAATATGGTTAATTAAGCAGCAACCGGGTGTTACCATTCCCTTACGTTCCTGCACACCTGCATATCTACGAAAACCATGCCAAATTCGATTAAGCGATGGCATTTCTGTACCTATTTCAGACCAGTTTACGGCCTTTCCATTCATATTCTGGTTTTTGTGCAACTAAACCAAAAAAACATACATAGAATGGATAGAAAATTTGCGTTAGTGGAATGAAGAATATTGAAACAGTTTTTCTGAGAAAGTGTAGAATTGTACCAAGAAATAACCATTCGGGGGCACATTTCAAAAGAAGAAGTACTAGAAAAGCACTATCCGTCAGGTATCCATATAGCCATAAAATACTCATAAGGATAACTGAAAGGTTGCAGGCGAATATATATAATGCTAAAACCAGCGGCGTTTTGCTCTGATAGTGTTTCCATTTACTTGCCCAGCGTTTTCTCTGTTTGAAAAATAGCGACCAATCCTTATGTGGCTCTGTTGAAATAACCGCTTTGGGATTCTTTAAAAAGCTAATGCTGCCAGGGAATTTTGCGGAAATTTTATGCATTAAAAATTCATCATCGCCGGAAGCAATGTGTCTTACACCATCATAACCGTCTACCGCAAAAAACGCGGATTTTTCATAGGCAAGATTTGCTCCATTGCACAGAGAGGGAAAACCGGCGGCGATCGCACTCGCACCGCTGCCGATCAGACTGGAAAATTCTACGGTTTGCAGATAATCAGTAACCGAAGTTTCGTGGTTAAAAGTGACAGGGCCACTGATTAGCTTGGCACCGGTAGCAGCATAACAACTGGCAACGGCTTCGAGCCAGCCTGGTTTAGCACGGCAATCACCATCGGTGGTAACGATCAAATTTCCCTTTGCCAATGCCATAGCCGTTTCTATGGCCCGTTTTTTAGGGGAACTTGTAGGGGTATCCGGCAAGGTAATGAGATGGATGGAACAAACAGTTTTCTCATTAAATTTTTTTACAATTTTTACGGTATCATCTGTGGACCCATCGTTCATGACGAACACTTCAAATCTGGAAAAAGGAAAGGTCTGAGCACTTAGATCCTGCAATAAATTCAGAATATTACTCGCCTCATTTCGCACAGGAATTATAACAGAAATGAAATCTGATTCGGAGCTGCCGCGTTGATGACTGGAAGGAATACGTTTCCATAGTACATATAAAATGAATGTGAACACCGAATAACTTATGATCAGAATCCATAAAAGAGGTATAAGCCAGAAAGTGACGTATTGTTGTATCATAGTTTAACAATTATTTTAGGCCTTTCCATTTGTATTTCCATATCAAAAAAATTCCGATCAGGATAGGTCCCAGCACGTTAATGATCCAGACCAGAAATGTAGCAGCAATGACTTGTTCGGCTGGAAGATTATATTGTTTAAAAACGAAAAGCGCAGTAAATTCCCTCAATCCCAGATCACCCAAAACGTTGATAGCCGGAATCAATGTTTTGGCAAGAAAGATTAGCGCCACACAGGCTGCCAGGTCCAGCGCAGGTATAGCGAAATTGAATAGGGATAAAGCAAGAAGAAATTGTGTCAGAAAAACAAGATAACGTAATGTCCCAAAAGTAGTTGCTACCAGTAAATCAATGCCTGTGTAGGAGCCGATGATGCTGAAATAGGAAAGTGTCTTGAAGAGAACAGGCTTTTGAGGTTTCCAGTTTGTAAGACGCTTTCGGAATTGCACAACTAGAAAACCCAGGATTAAAAGAAAAACAAGCAGCGCATATAATCCTGTTCTACCGGAGGAAGCAAGTCCTAATTTGTTGCCGATCCAGGCAAGTCCCCAACCGCCGAAAATCAGTGAGACATAAAATTGAATTCCATTAGAAACGACCGCGGCACCTATGGCTTTCAAACGATCGTCTGATTTTAAGGCAGCCACTCTTCCGACCGTATCTCCGAGTTGCGCCGGCGCCGCTACGCCAATAGCGAGGCCAGTCAAAGTTCCTCTGAAAGCCTCCCGGAAAGTGATGGAAACAGCTTTGCTAGCAAGTCGCTGCCACTTGCAACTTTCCAGCGCCCAATTGGCGGGAACAAGCAACAGCATTATTAATAAAGTAATAGAGTGATTTTCATGGAGAATTCTGTTATAAACCGAACCTATATCTCCAATACCTTTCTGTTCGTTTTGAAATGTTTTATATATGTAGCTTAAAATCAAAAGGGTGACAATAAGTTTAGCCACCCAGAAAAGCTTTCGCCAGGCTCTTTTTTCTTTTGAAGCTTGCAGTTGACTATCTTGCACCATGATAAAAATGCAGCAAGCTGAAGCTACCGAAAAAGTGATTATAGGAGTTGACCCCGGCACACAGGTGATGGGTTATGGTGTGATATCGGTCAAAGGACAGCACATTACTTTGATTCAGTATGGTGTAATTCATCTCAGCAAATATACTACCCATGAGTTGAAGTTGAAGAAAATCTTTGAGCGAATCTCGCAGCTGATCGACGATTACCTGCCCGACGAGATGGCAATTGAAGATCCTTTTTATGGGAAGAATCCGCAATCCATGCTTAAACTCGGTCGGGCGCAGGGTGTTGCGATGGCAGCAGCGCTTGCGCGGGATATTCCGATTGTTGAGTATTCTCCTAAAAAAGTAAAACAGTCGGTAACCGGAAGCGGGGCGGCCTCAAAAGAGCAGGTAGCATTTATGCTTGAAAAAATACTTAAAATGGAGCTCAGTAAAGAATTCATGGACGCCACCGATGGAATCGCCATCGCGATCTGTCATCACTATCATGCAAATTCTCCGGCAGCAATTGCATCAACCGGTGCTAAGAAATCTAAAAAGGGCGGCTGGGGTGCGTTTGTGACAGAAAACCCGAATCGTGTAAAATAATGCAATCTTCTGCGATTGCTCGGACGTATGCTGTCAAAAGATTTTAAAGTAAACTTTAAGGTTTTAGGTTATTGCGGGCGGTTTCCATTTCCCAAAGTCAAGCCGCGAAAGAAAAATCCTAAGGCTCGATTACTATCACCAGCGCTTACGCTGCATGAAATGGGAACCCATTTAAAATTGAATTACTAGTCAGATTTTAATCTTGATGCGACATTAAAATAATTTTAATGGTACTATTCTTATGGTGTCTTGAATAAATCAAACGTTTGTTTAGAAAAATCAAACAAACGTTTGATTTAGTATTTTTCATCTATTACATTTGTAGCATCAATCGGCACAGAACTGAATTAAACTCACCAATATGCTGATGGTCAATAAAATGGAATACAACGCAAAACAATTACAGATCATACAGGTGGCGGAAAGGCTTTTTGCTGGTAAAGGCTTTTCGGGAACATCCATACGCGATATTGCTCATGAAGCAGATATAAATGTCTCGATGATTTCATACTATTTCGGATCGAAGGAAAAGTTGATCGAAGCGCTTTTTGAAGTAAGAAGCGTGGAGTCGGTGACGCGGCTGGAAACCATTATAGCAAATGCTGATTTAACACCTTTACAGAAAATTTTTATCCTTATCGATGGAGCGATCGACCGGTTAATGGGCAACCAGTGCTTTCACAATATAATGTTACGTGAGCAGCTTTCCGGAGAAGACAGAACCCAGGTAATTTCTGATCTGATTTTTGAATTGAAATTTAAAAATTGGGAAGGTCTGGAAACGATTATAAAGGAGGGGCAGAAAAAAGGAGATTTTCGTGAAGATGTAAATGTCTCTCTGCTATCTGCTACGCTTTATGGGACTGTTAATCAAATTATCACCACGCAATCTTTTTTTAAAAAAATAAATAATCTCGAACACCTTACTCAGGAAGAATTTGAAAAGGACCTGAAACTTAAATTGAGCAAACACTTAAAGAGTATCTTCAAAGCAACAGTAGCATATGAAACCATCGAGTAGTAAAAGAATGGCCTTTGCAGCAATCGCAATTTTAGTGATGGCCGCAACTTCTCATTCATTCGCACAGACACCACGCCAGATTACGCTGGAAGAAGCCGTTGAGCTTAGTCTGAAAAATAGTAAACAATTGAAATTGAGCCAGTCCAACGTTGATATGGCGGGACTTAATATCCGCCAGATTAAAGATAATCAGTTACCAAGCTTTGGGGTTTCGGCGTCATATCTGAGATTGAACACACCGAATATTAACTTGAAATCGGGAGGTGAGAGTTCAGGCGATTCTTCCGGCATGAGTTCACTTCACGTTAACCAGGTAATGTATGGGATGGCAAGTGCGTCTGTTCCTTTGTTTTCTGGTTTTCGTTATAAATACAGTTTAGAATCCGCTAGATTTTTACAGGAAGCTTCAAGACTTGATGCAGAAGGCGATCGTCAAGCGATTATTCAGAATGCGATTATGGCCTACGGTAACTTATATAAGGCAAAACGATCGGTTGATCTGGTTGCTGAAAACCTGGTCCGCGAGCATGAGCGAGTTACGGAATTCACAAACCGCGAGAAAAATGGAATTATCGCACGTAACGATTTGCTTAAGGCAACTTTGCAAGAGTCAAACGTTCAGCTTGCTTTGATGGAAGCAGAAAATGACTTGAAAATCACGACGATTAATATGAACCTGCTATTAGGATTGCCGGAAGGAACTGCGATCATGGCGGATTCGAGCAGCTTTGAAGTTACAAAGGAGGCAGGAAATGCAATGGACTGGGAACAGACTGCCTTGACCCACCGTAAAGATATGGCTGCGATTGCGATTCGCCAGAAAGCAGCAGGATCTAATATCCGGGTTGCAAAGGCTGACTTTTATCCAAACGTTTCTTTAAGCGGCGGGTATGTTGCTTTAAGTATTCCGGGTTTTGTTACGGTCCCAAATGCTTTTAACGCAGGTATTGGAGTAAGTTATAATCTTGCTTCTTTATGGAAAACCGGTGCCAAAATTGAAGAGGCAAAAACAAGGCTTTATCAGATGAAAACGAATGAAGAAATTTTGCTTGACCGTATTCATCTGGAAATCAATACTGCTTACTACAACTATGTATTAAGTAAAAAGAAGATCGAGGTGTATGAAAAAGCAGTTGAGCAGGCGAGTGAAAATTACAGAATCACAAAAAATAAATATGATAATAGCCTGGTGACTACCACTGAACTTTTGGATGCAGACGTTGCGCAGGTTCAGTCTAAAATAAACTATGCTGCTGCCAAGGCGGATGCGATCGTTGCTTACAAAAAGCTTGAACAAACTGCCGGCGTAATTAACTAACCAAATTTTCAAAACAGCGGCTGGAAATAATCGCTTGCCCGCACATTTTAACATTTTTTATTCCAAAGACTATGGAAACCACTCAAAACACCGGCGCTGCAACTGAGGCACCTAAAAAGAAAAGTTACACATTCGTTATCATCCTGGCCGTTCTTGTGATCGTTGGAGGAACCTGGGGATATACAAAATATAACCACGGATTGCACCATGAAGAAACGGATGATGCTCAGATCGATGCAAACATCAGCCCTGTGATTCCGCGTATCTCGGGTTACATCACAGAAATTAAAGTAAAAGATAATCAGCTGGTTCATAAAGGCGACACACTTATTGTTCTTGATAACCGCGATCAGATTATCAAATTGGAACAGGCAGAAGCTAATTTGTATGCTTCTCAGGGAAATCTGGTTGTTGCCAATGCTACAACAACCGCTTCGGTTGCAACGGGAAGTACGTATGTGGCTAACGTAGAAGTTGCTGAAGCACAAATAGAACAAGCAAAAGTGAGTGTATGGAGAGCAAATCAGGATTTTGCCAGATATGAAAATCTGATCAAAGATCACTCCATTACGCAACAGGAATACGAACAGGCATTAGCTACCAAACAAACTGCTGAACGCCAGTTGCAGGTACTAATTTCTCAAAAAAATGCAGCTCAGCGTCAGGCAAAAGCGGCAACTTCTCAGACAGCAGCTACCTCACGTCAGACAGGCGTAGTAAATGCTACAATTAAGGCTCGTCAGGCCGATATTGATAATGCGAAATTGAATCTATCATATACAATTATCACCGCACCAACGGATGGTCACGTATCCAAAGTGAACGCGCAATTAGGCCAGTATCTGCAGGCAGGTCAGTCTCTGTTCAGCATTATTGCAAACACTCAGCCTTGGGTTGTGGCAAATT
Organism: Dyadobacter koreensis; assembly: GCF_900108855.1. Classification (GTDB taxonomy): domain Bacteria; phylum Bacteroidota; class Bacteroidia; order Cytophagales; family Spirosomataceae; genus Dyadobacter; species Dyadobacter koreensis. Next base: position 748,586 of record NZ_FNXY01000001.1, on the reverse strand, counting down.
TTAAAGAAACTCAGCTGACAAAAATGAAACTGGGACAAGAAGTTAAGGTCCACATTGACGCATATCCGGACCATGTTTTTGACGCGAAAGTTGCTTCGTTCTCTCCTGCAACAGGTGCCCGATTTGCGCTTTTGCCTCCTGATAACGCAAGTGGAAACTTTGTGAAAGTTGTACAGCGTCTTCCGGTTCGTATCGAATTCAAAGAAGTGAAAGATGAATTTATCCAACGTCTTCGTCCGGGAATGAATGTGTTTGTTGATGTTGAGCTGAATTAAGATGTAAGCATTTCGAAGGTGGGATTGCCCATCAAACCCACCTGAATCTTATCATCAATAAAATTATTAGCATATGGAATTACAACCATCCCTGGTAGAGTACGGCTTTCGAAGGGTAATTATTACAATCACGGCCGTTATGTGTGCGCTTCTGGAAATTGTCGATACGACGATCGTGAACGTAGCCTTGAACGATATGCGGGGGAATTTGGGAGGAACACTTTCCGAAGTTAGCTGGGTAATAACGGCATATGCCATTGGTAACGTAATTATCGTTCCGATGACAAGCTGGCTTTCGCAGCAATTTGGCCGCCGTAATTATTTTGCTGCCTCTATTATTATTTTTACTGTTGCCTCTTTTTGCTGCGGAAACTCGGATAATATCTGGGAACTTGTTTTCTTTCGTCTGATTCAGGGTTTTGGTGGCGGTGCGCTCTTGGTTACTGCGCAAACACTGATCACAGAAAGTTACCCACCGGAAAAACGCGGTATGGCGCAGGCCATTTACGGTTTAGGTGTAATTGTAGGCCCAACGTTGGGACCTCCGCTTGGTGGATATATCGTCGATAATTTCAGCTGGCCTTATATATTTTATATTAACCTTCCGCTGGGAGCGATTGCGGCTCTGTTGACGCTGCAATTTATCCGCAGCCCTAAATATTCCGAGAAAAAATCAGCAAGTGAAATTGACTGGTGGGGAATTGCGCTATTGGCTCTTGCAGTTGGTTCGTTACAATATGTTTTGGAAAAAGGACAGGAAGACGACTGGTTTAATGATGAAATGATTGTCATTTGTTCCGTTGCTGCCGTACTTGGATTTTTCTTCTTTATCTGGCGCGAATTAACTTACAAAAGCCCGATTGTGGCCCTCAGGGTTTTAAAAAACAGTAATCTGTTAATTGGTACCGTCCTTTCATTTGTACTTGGTTTCGGTCTATATGGTTCAACATTTGTTATTCCACTTTATACACAGGCAACCTTAGGCTGGACTGCAACGCAATCAGGTATGCTGATGGTACCGGCCGCACTGGTAACCGCGTTTTGTATGCCCATTGTCGGGCAGCTTATTCAGCGAGGAGTAAAACAACAGTATCTGGTTGCAGGTGGAATGGTGGTTTTCTTCATTTACAGTATATGGGGTTACTTTATTCTGACTCCCGACACAGGGTCTGACGCTTTTTTCTGGATGCTGATTGTTAGAGGAGCGGGTCTTGGATTTTTGTTTGTCCCCATTTCGACGCTGGCTTTATCTACGTTGAAAGGACGTGAAATTGGTGAAGGAGCAGCATTTACCGGAATGATGCGACAGTTGGGCGGTTCGTTCGGTGTGGCAGTTATTACAACTTACATCGCCAGACAAAACATGCAGCACAGGAGCGATCTTGTTAGCAGGCTTGATGTAAACAATCCTGTCGTTCAGCAACGTGTGGAAGGGTTGCAGAGAAACTTCATGGCAAAAGGCATGAGTCCTGACGTCGCATTAAAAAGTGGATATCAGATGCTTGAATATAGTATTTATAAGCAGGCGACGGTACTTTCCTACATGGACGTATTTTTGTTCTTAGGGTGTTTATTTTTATTCTGTGTTCCTTTTGTATTGATGACAAGGAGCGGCAAGACCAAAATTGATCCGTCATCGGTTCACTGATAATAAGTGTTTGTTAATTTGGTATAGTAGTAGTTCAAAGAAGCTTTCCCGATCTAAGGGAGGGCTTCTTTTTTTGCCCAGGTTCGGTTAATGAAGATTGATCAGTATATTTCATTGAAAACTGATTTATGATCATAGCAGGTTTTTTGAACCCGGTATAAACTGTCCCGCCAAGAAGCATCATGACTGCCTTGAAAAATCACATTCCATATCGATTAACAAATATCAATCAGGAAGTTGAAATACATTGGCTGTATACGGCCGATATTCCTTTTGCCGAGCCTTTTTTCGATGAAACTATCAGCAAATGCCTTTCCGTAAATCCGGGTAGGGGGCGTTTCAGATGTATAACATCGTTGGAGACCATGATTGAGGCCGCTTCCCGGGCCGATTACATTCCTGTCACTTCCTTTATCTTTCACATTTCAAGGTGCGGATCAACGCTTTTGTCTCAGTCACTGAGTATATCGGAGGAACATATTGTGTTGTCCGAGGTGCCGTTTTTTGATGCAATTCTGCGGAGTTGTCTGATCCAGCAGGAAAAGAAAAAGGAAGCACTTGTTGCAGCAGTAAAATTGTATGGACAAATACGAAATGTGCAGCAGAAGAGACTTTACGTTAAACTTGACAGCTGGTCGGTTTACTATTGGCGTCTTTTCAGAGAATTATGGCCTGAGGTACCTTTTTTAATGCTTTACCGAAATCCGGCAGAAGTACTTTACTCCCACCAGAAAAATGCCGGAATGCATGCTGTCCCCGGATTATTAGAGCCCTGGCTCTTCAATCTGAGCGAAGAATCTGTTGCCGGTCTCCGTTTGGATGCATACCTTTCACAGGTTTTGAGTTATTATTTCTCCGAATTTAAAAAGATCAAAAATGAGGATAGTCTTTCGGTGCTACTGAGCTATCATCAGGGGATTGAAAGCATTATTAAGACTGTAAGAAAGCTTGTAGCTTTGGCGGACGACGAAAAGTTTCTAGATCTTGTAAAAGAAAGATCACGGTATCATTCAAAGGACAATGAGAGGCTTTTTGCAGAGATTGTACCACGAAAGCCAATGCCTGAGTTTTTAAAGGAAGCATTCGATAAATTCACCGAACTGGAAAATATCCGCGAAACAGGCTCATGAAAATTAAAGCGGGAATTGCCGGATTAAATCTTCTTCCATTTTTTTTGCCATGATTATTGAGGTTTCAGACCCCTGCAAATAAAGCGATTCAATGATTGCTTTTTGAAGATTTTGATCTAAGGCCTCGGTACGTTCGCTGATAAATATAGCCTCGGAGAACAGATTGGAAAGCCATTCATTAACTTCGCAATCAATGACCAGGTGAATCCGGTCAGTTGATCCGTTGTTTTCTACCGAGTGATAGAGATTTGCATTAATATACCAACATTCCCCGGTACGCATTGGAAGTAATTCATCGTCGAGAATAAAACGTACCTCTTCGTTGGTCTGCAAAGGAATATGGAGCCTTGCTTCTCCATGCTCGTAGGACAGCTCGGCGTCACGGTGTTTTAGAATTTTGGCGCCCGCTTTCAATTTCATCAGGCGGACGGACCTCAGCGGGCATTTGAAATAATCCAAAACCGATTTTATATTCGGAACAAGGTCAAGTAATGGTGTTGCCATAAAATCTTCGCCGCCCAGCGCATCGGGGACTGCAATATTTTTTCCTCCCGGCGCAATGATCGAAAGAATATTCCAGTCACCCTGATACTGCATCACATTCAGGTGAGGATTCCAGTGCTCACTCGCTATATGTCGAAGATCATCCGATAAACTTTCCAGATTAGTATCTGGCTTGATTTGGCAGAATCGTATCATATTTTTAATCTGTTCATACAAAGCGATCGGATGCAATGTGCGGGCTACATAGTCAATTTAGCTAACTTATTTCCATAGTCTTCAACTCATTTAATCCTAGCTCCGCTTCATTCTGCAGTGCAGCCAACTGATCCTTCAAATCTACCGGGCGAATGTTATTTTTTAATTCTCCTTCAATTTTTTTGTATTTATCAGCCGTTGCCAACAAGCCAACAGAGAATAATGAAGACCTGAATTTATGAACGACCTGACGCAATTTTTCATTATCCCCCGAACCTTCCGCCTGATGGATCATCACTGACTGTATCTCCAATTCATTTTCAAAAAGAGAGATAAGCTCCTTCTGAAGATCAGGATCTCCTCCGGTAATTTCGTTTAAGTAGGGAAGGTTTACAATATTGGCGTTCATAGACTCTTCGGTGTAATGGGTAATTGAATTCGTTTCATTAAAGTTTGTATTCTGTTTTCCTGTCAGACTGGAAATCGTGTGCAGCAGTTCGTTTTCCCGGAATGGTTTTGAAATATAACTGTTTGCACCAATGCTCAGGCATTCTTCCTTTTCTCCAACCATAGCGTGAGCTGTCATGGTTATTATCGGCAAGGTTTGTGATATAGAGCTTCTGATTTTCCTGATTGCCGTATAACCATCCATAATTGGCATTTGAATATCCATCAATACCAGATCGTAAGAATTTTTTTCAATCGCCTCAATGGCTTCCTGTCCGTTATTTACAATTGTAAGATCGATTGAAAGCCTTTCAAAAATAGCTTCCAGAAGTTTTTGATTTAAGAGATTATCTTCAGCAGCCAGAACATGGATATCGCCGATCTTGACTGGCTCTGTGCTGAAAGTATCTTCACTATCTGTCAATGTATAATCTGTCACAACCTCAAAAGGGAAATCCAGAATAAAAGTTGTGCCCTGCCCGAATTGGCTTTCGACCTTGATTGTTCCACCCAGTATCTGAACCAATGACTTCACAATGCTAAGGCCCAGGCCGGTACCACCGAAAAGTCTGGTCGTGCTTTCGGAAGCTTGGACGAAACGTTCGAAAATTTTATCAACTTTTTCAGCAGGAATTCCAATCCCGCTGTCTGTGATTGTAAACCGAATCGTTTGGAGGTTATCAACAATTGGCGATACCGGAGCTACCTGGATTTTTACAGAACCTTTTTCTGTGAATTTTATAGAATTTCCACAAACGTTCAGCAGGATCTGGGTAATCCGGAGCTTGTCTGTGATAATAATATCCGGCAGGCCTGGAGAAAGGATTTTCTCATAATGAATACCTTTTTCGTTAGCCCTTTGATCAATAATAACCGAAACTGATTCGACCAGTTCGGAGATGGAAGTATTTGTTTTGTCAAGAATAACTTGTCCGGCTTCGATTTTTGAAAAGTCCAGAATATCATTGATCAATTCGAGAAGATTTCTACTGGCAATTTTGATATAACTCACATAATCGCTGCTTCGGTTTTCGCTGACTTCTTCTTCAAGAAGATTTGTAAAACCAATGATGGCATTTAGCGGTGTTCTGATTTCGTGGCTTACATTTGACAGAAAAATATCTTTGACCAGTACTGATTTTTCGGCCAGAGTCCTCGCTTTTTCGAGCGTAGCCTCGTAATTGGCACGTTCTGTAATATCTCTGAAAACAGTGATGGCATTAGTGATTTCCCCATCTAGTCCAACAACCGGGCGGACGCTGGTTTCCAGATGAAAAAGCGCGTTGTTTTTAATCAGGTCAATTTTATTTCCATCTGATTTTTCGCCTTCCAGGGCACGGCTTACTGGTAAAGTTTCAGATGTAAAACGAATGTTATAGGTTGAAGGATCGAGTAATACCAGCTTTTTTACTTGTTCAGCCAGCGTTTCCAACTTGCCATTCAGCCCAAGTATTTCTCTGCCCGACTGATTCAGTAAAACAATATCTTTGTTCGTATTCAAAACCATAACGCCATCTGGAATTGCTTCTATATATTGGGCTAGGATCTGTTCTTTCTGGGTAATTTCGTGTTCCAGCTGCCGCTGTTTCTTTTGATTCCAAAGCAAGGATACTACTGCAAATAGAGTAAGGAAGAATCCGAAAATACTTGTTCCGGCAATGAATAGCGTTGTTTTTTTCTGGGTCTTTTGAATAAGTGCACGCTGCTTATTAAGATGGCTGTTTTCAGATTGTTCAATAGCTGCGATCTTATCCATCAGCATTTTATTGAGTCTTATACCTTCTCCCTGCTTTATTAACTCAAACGCTTTCTGGTTTCCCAGTGCCCGGTAAACGTTTATCACGTTTTGGGAATTCAGCACAATTTTTCCTGAAATATCCAGTAATTCCCTAACCCTGGCAGTCTGAACTTTGTCACCTTTGACAAGGTTGAACAAAGTGTCGCTCATACTTAAAAGTTTAACTTTTGTGGTATAGGTGTCTGCAAGTAATTTTTCGTTCCCCGTAATGACAAACTCGTTCATGTTTGACTGAGCGTCCTTCGTCGACAGGCCAAAATTTGCAGTCTGATTGAGTATTCCGATGGTTACGTTGACACCTTGGTTGTGAAGTGACAGGTCCTGTACATTCTTGTATGCAAAGTATTGTGAAGCGAAGATTAAAATCAATCCTATGAAAATACTAATGTATGACCATCGGAGTGCTTTGTCCTTAAATGATGTTTGCATGCAAAAAATATTTCCCGTTGAGTGTTACTTCAAATGTAATATTGTTACAGGTAAAGTAAAAATAATTTTACAAGCAGGAGCTGTTTTGAGTGATTATTACTGGCAGGGTAAACGGATTGAAAATGTGGAGACAAGTATTTTTGCCAGGAGAGCAACAAGAGGATTGTTGGAAAGGTAGCGCCATGAATAGTGCTATCTTTGCAACCAAAGAAATAGAAGATTGCAAAGATTATTAAAGACTGTTTGAATTAAAATCAGAGGATAGACACCATTCCGTCAAATTTAGCTACCACATTTTCTCTGAAAGAAATAGGTGCCGGACTTTTTAAATTCATAACCAATAATACAAGACCTTCCCTAGTTATCAGAATCGTAGGATCAGGTTTACCCGAGGGCCAAAGATTGGGAGAGGGCATAAAATTATTGGTCTTAAATTCTCTTGTACATGGAAGCGTTTCGATCGATCTCAAAATATCATTATGAGATTTGCCAAATTGATCAGCAACCTCAGAGGAGGAGGTTGTCGGTTTTCCATTATGGAACGATATGAAATACATGCCTATCTGTGTTTGGTTTTAACACTACATGACAAATATCATACCAGATACTTACCTACATCTCAAAATATTTAATTTCATCAGCTGTAACGATCGTTGCGCCATGGATAAGCCGTATTTGAATAGCCTCGCAGTTCCCAAAAACCCAGTTTATTTTTATTTAAAAATTCTATCCTGTTAATCCATTTCGCACCTTTCCAGGCATAAAGTTGTGGTGTGATCATGCGCACAGGGCCACCGTGATCTTTTTCAAGGGGCTTGTTGTCCGCAGTATGCACGAGCAGCACATCATCTTTAAGCGCTTCTTCGATGGAAATATTTGTGGTGTATTTATCGTAACCGTAACAAAGGATATGCGTGGCAGTCGTCTTAGGCGTAACCAGTGCAGCAAGGTCTGAAAACCGTACGCCAACCCAGGGGACGTCCATGCGCGACCAGGTTGTCACACAGTGAAAGTCACTAATATCCTTTGTCTGAGGCAGATTCATGAAATCTTGCCAAGACAATTCCTTAGGCGTTTCGACCTCTCCATTAATTGTCAATTTCCAATTCAAAAGAGAAATATCAGGCTTGAAACCCAGATCCAATACCGGCCATTTAGTTGTTTTTATCTGTCCGACAGGCAACTGCGGCATACCATGCCTGTTGACTGGCCCTGTTCCCATCGGTTTTTCATCAGAGACAGATGGAGTTTGCAGCATTTTTTCCTCAAAACGGGCTTTAAGTTTTAATCTTGCCTCTACAATTTTTTCAAGTTTATCGTTTTCAGACATGAGATTTTAGATTGTGGTAAAAACTAATTATTTAATTCGTTTAATAATCCGTTCAAATTCAAAATGCGTGTATACATTTCCAAAGAACCATCTGCTGCGATTGGCCAAAATTCCTTAGGCCGGTCCCAGTAAAGCTCGACACCATTATTATCCGGATCATTCAGGTACAGGGCTTCCGAAACCCCGTGGTCACTTGCCCCGCTGAGCGGATAATGTGCATCGATTAAACGTTTATAAATCTGAGCAAGATCTTTTCTGGTCGGATATAAAATGGCTGTATGAAAAAGTCCGACGCCTTCCCGTCCTGCGGCCGGAAAACCTTTACTGTACCAGGTATTCAGGCCAATATGGTGATGGTATCCGCCAGCCGAAATAAAAGCGGCCTGATCTCCGTAACGCGTTGTCAGCTCAAACCCCAGTAAGCCACAGTAAAAATCAAGTGCTTTTTCAAGGTTTGAAACTTTCAGATGAACATGTCCGATACGTGTTTGTGACGGTACAGTATAATTGGTGGAATTCATCAGGATCTGGTTAAAATATCAGGATAGTAAGGCTGCTAACAAATTGTAATTTACAATCAATTTTAGTGAATAACCGGTAAAAAACAGAACGCTTTTCCTTTTAAATTAAATCACCTAATTCTATAAAAATTCATTGATGAACCGCCGCGAAGCATTTACCTCGATCCTGGCTGTCTCTTCGGCAGCTGTTACGCCTCTGGAATTAAATAAAGAAAAATCCCCTGCTTTTATTTATTCATTGAATATGAGCACCCTGCGCGGGCATAAGCTTGGTTTTCGCAAGGAGCTGGAAGTTGCAGCAAAAGCAGGATTTAAATCCGTAGAGATTTGGGTAAATACTTTACAGGATTTTTTGAAAACAAGTTCGCCGGCCGAAGCAAAACGCATTATTGATGATCTGGGATTGAAAGTCGAGGATGCGATTGGTTTTGCGACATGGATTGTTGATGACGAAAATGCCCGTTCCAAGGCACTTGATCAGCTGAAATTAGAAATGGATCAGTTGGCACAAATTGGTTGTCCAAGAATTGCTGCTCCGCCGATGGGAGCAACAACGGGAGTGGCATTAGAGCTTCCTAAAATGGCAGAACGGTACCGAAAAATCCTTGAATTGGGAGAAAAAACCAAAGTTGTCCCGCATCTGGAATTATGGGGTTTCTCTAAAAATCTCAGCCGGGTAGGGGAGCTTTTGTATGTTGCAGTAGAATCTGATCATCCCTCGGCCCGCGTTTTGATGGATGTCTATCATTTACATAAGGGAGGCTCGGGCATGGATAGCGTTAAAGATGTAGGCAAGCCTTTGATCGAAATTTTTCATATCAACGATTATCCGGAAACTCCTCCTCGCGAAACTATAGCTGATGCGGACAGAATTTATCCAGGCGATGGCGTTGCTCCGCTAAAAGGACTATTGACCTCTCTGAAAAATCCTGAAAAACCGGTCATCCTTTCTTTCGAAGTTTTTAACAAGGATTATTATGCTCAGGACGCATTACTTGTAGCGAAAACCGGTTTGGCAAAAATGAAAAAGGTGACGGAGGGAATTTAGGCTATTGATTCGCCAGGTATATGAGTACCTGGCGCATGCACCTAATATATCTCATTCGCAGAGGTAAGAATGACCGGCTTGCCGTCTGTAACAATAATTGTATGTTCATGCTGAGCGACGAATCCGCCTTTATTTCCAGTCATAGTCCAGCCATCTTTTCCGTGGTCAGCATATGTGGAAGCTGTTGAAATGAATGTTTCTATCGCCACAACTGAGTTTTTTCTGAAACGCTGTTTGTTCTCGTGATCGTAGCAGTTCAGGATCTCGTGGGGATCTTCGTGCAAACTGCGTCCAACACCGTGCCCAGCCAGATTTTTGATTACCTTAAAACCGGATTTTCTCGCTTCCATTTCAATGAATCTGCCAATTTCAGAAATTTTCACACCGCCTTTTATTCTGCTGATCGCTTTTTGCAAGATCAGTTTTGAGGCGTCCACCAAAGGCTGGTGATTATTAATATCTTCGCCCAGAATGAACGAACCGCCGTTATCTGCCCAGAAACCATCAAGCTCAGCTGAAACATCAACATTGATCAGATCGCCTTCTTTAAATATTTTTGTGTCTGACGGAATTCCATGTGCCACTTCGTGATTTACACTGATGCAGGTCCATCCCGGAAAACCGTATGTCAGACGTGGAGCTGATTTAGCACCCATTTCATGCAGGATTTTGCCGCCAAATTCGTCAAGTTCTTTTGCTGTCATGCCTGGCCGGGCATAGTCCCTCATTTGTTTTAAGGTTGACGCAACGGCTTCACTTATCTTTTGCATCCCGGACAATTCAGCTGCAGATGTAATGGACATAATTCAATAATTTTAAAAGGAAAACAACGCTCAGGTTGAAAAAAATCGAGTAAAATTTAAGCAGATACGGTACTCCGTTCGCTAACTGTCTTACCGGTTGTAAATCAAATCTCTGAATAAAACAACCAGCATTAACCGGTGGATGGTTCCTTTTAAGTATATTATTGATAATGACAGGGGTTCATTTTAAGGTTTTTTGGTTGGCCTAGGGTGTATCAAAATACTAATTTCCAGGCTCTTGTATTTTGCTTTTTTTTGCTGTTTTTTTATTATAATTTTAATACTTCTTCTGCATAGAAACAAAATCACCATGGCGAATTATAACCTAATAGTAAACAACAAAAAAGTAAAGGTCGATGTCGAACCGGATATGCCACTTTTGTGGGTGTTGAGGGATTTTGCCGACTTGAAAGGAACCAAATTCGGATGTGGAATGGCACTTTGCGGTGCCTGCACAGTTCATCTGGATGGGCAGCCAGCACGGTCATGCCAGACACCCGTTTCGAGTGTCTCGAAAACAACAAAAATTACGACGATCGAGGGTATTGGAGACGGAAAACTACACGCGATACAGCAGGCCTGGATCGAAGAGCAAGTGCCACAGTGTGGCTATTGTCAGTCAGGCCAAATTATGTCGGCAGTTGCGCTTTTGAAAGAAAAACCAAGTCCGACAGACGAGGAGATCGATTCGGCAATGAGCGGAAATCTTTGTCGCTGCGGTACGTATGACCGTATCCGTAGAGCAATTCACCGTGCGGCAGATACGATTAAAGTATCGGAAAAAGGCATTGGCAAGAATTAATTCCTTCACTCAAAGCGCTATCAAAATTGGAAAATATAAAAGCAACACGCCGCGACTTTCTTAAAACGACCGGCCTGACTTCCTTCGGACTTGCTCTTGGCATATCTTCATTTGCCAAAGATGCCACCGTTAAGAAAATAGTTCCGGCGATTTTAAAGCTGGAAATTAACCCGTTTATTGTGATCGATACGGCGGGAAATATCACCATCATTAATCCGCGTCCGGATATGGGACAAGGTTCCACACAGGCAGTTCCTTCACTTCTTGCGGAAGAGCTTGAAGTAAGTCTGGACCAGGTTAAAATTGCCCAGAGTGATGGTAAAGATAAATATGGAAACCAGACTTCCGGTGGTAGCAGTTCTGTTCGGTCCCTGTGGGAACCCATCCGTAAGGCGGGCGCTGCTGCGCGAGAGATGCTTACCGAGGCTGCGGCAAAACGTTGGAATGTTCCGGTAAGTGAGTGTTCTGCGAAAGACGGAGCTATTATACACAATCCGACAGGAAGAAGTCTTGGATTTGGAGAGCTTGCCGATGACGCATCCAAGCTCGAGGTACCGAAAAATCCAAAACTGAAAGATCCGAAAGATTTTAAGATTATTGGAAAGTATAACAAGCGGCTGGATGTTCCCGAGCGCGTAACCGGCAAAGCTGTTTATGGTCTTGATGTGGATATACCTGGTATGGTTTATGCGGCTATTTTGCACTCACCTTCTTTGCATGGAAAAATTATTTCTATTGACGACGCAGAAACGAAAAAAGTCAAAGGCGTTTTGAAAGTCGTCAAAACGGAAAGGCCAATGCCTCATAGAACATCTGAGGCCGTTGCCGTAATCGGAACGAATTGGTGGGCAGCTTTAAAAGGAAAAAAAGCGTTGAATGTGAAGTGGGATAACGGTGATCTGGAAAAAACGCTTAGTACGGATAAATACTTTGCTGAAACCTACGAAGCGGCTAAAAAAGACGGGATCAACTACGAGGAGAAAGGGGATTTTTCTGCGAAATATGCCTCAGTTGAAAAAAAACTGGAAGCAAATTATGAAACTCCATTTTTAGCCCATGCGCCAATCGAGCCGGAAAATGCGATCGTTCATGTAAAAGACGATGGTTCTGTGGAAATCTGGGCCCCAATCCAAGGGCCCGACTGGGCGCTGCGGGATGTTTGTGCATACATGAAAGTTGCCCCTGAAAAAGTGAAGATCAACGTAACGTTGCTGGGAGGTGCTTTTGGCAGAAAGGCATATCATGATTTTCTTCTGGAGGCGTGTCATCTTTCACGTGAGTTGAAGAAACCTGTAAAAGTAATCTGGACGCGTGAAGACGATATCTCACAAGGGCCATACCGACCAGGTATGCTTAGTCACATGCAGGGCTTTGTAGAAAATGGAAGTATTACTGGTTATCATCATCATGCAATCGGAGAATCAATTGTTGGTCAGGTCTTTAAGGGCCTGAAATCTGACGAGGCTGATCCATGGTTGAGTGAGGAAATTAGTATGAACAATAATAAATACACTTTTCCTGCTGCTTCAAAGATTAGCTGGACCAACGTGAAAACGGATATCCCAATCGTTTGGTGGCGTTCGGTATATGCTTCAAATTTTGGATGGGGACAGGAATGTTTCATTGACGAGCTCGCACACCTTGCTGGAAAAGATCCGCTGAAAGCCCGCATGGAGTTGATTAAAGATGACCGGTTTAAAAAGGTTTTGGAAACGCTTGCCGAGAAAGCTGCGTGGGGAGAAAAACTTTCCGAAGGTCAGGGCAAGGGAATTGCTGTCTTTAAATCTTTTGACAGTATCTCAGCGACTTGTATAACTGTGACAAAAAAAGATCAGGGTGTATCGATTGATAAGGTTGTGACAGTGATCGACTGCGGTTATTATGTTAACCCCGATAATGTGAAAGCTCAGACCGAAGGAAATATTGTAATGGGTATTACAGCTGCGATAAAAGACGGAATTACTTTTACGAACGGCGTTTGTGATCAGAGCAATTATCATCAGTATAATATAATGCGCCTTAACGAAACACCGAAAATGGAAATCCATATCGTGGACAGTGGAGCGAATCCGGGTGGAGTAGGAGAGCCTGGACTACCTCCGATAGCACCGGCGTTGGGTAATGCAATTTTTGCTGCAACAGGAAAACGAATGAGAAAACTTCCTTTTGATATCAATAATCTGGCGTAGTATTAAAAACGATAACAAAAAGTCAGCGAAGCATCATTGTGCGCTTCGCTGACTTCGCTTTTTCAGTGTGGATATATTCTTAAAATCTTCCGAATTTTAATGTCAGATTGTAGGAAACATTACTGAGATCCGAATCAGATAACCCATCTCCTTTTGCGCCAAATGTTTTACGATAGGAAACGCCGGGTGCAAAACGCATCCATTTGAGAAGATTAACTTCCAGCTGTATTCCCGGCTCCATAACGAAGAAAAAGTTTGGGTTATGATCGTCATCATCCCAGTTGTCCCAGTCATCAAAATCATCCCAGTCTTTTCGGTCATAGCGTAAAGTGAAGCCTGCGCCGGTAGTCATGTTGGCCACTAAATGGACGGTTTTGTTGGACGCAAAAACATACTCCGTCATAAGCCCGAACTGACCATATTGATACGTCATTTTTTGATTCAAAGATTGATTAAGCGAATACGGAGCGGGTATATAGTTAGTCGTAGCGGCTAGGCTTGCTCCAATTAAAAACTTACTATTCACAAACCATCCGCCATAAAGTTCGGGCATGTTGGCAAAGTCGCCATTTATAGTTGTAAATTTATTTGAAATGGCGGCATATCCGCCCGACCTTCTGATTCCGTTTCCTTTAAAAACGGTTTGAACTTCCTGCGCAAAAACACTTGAAGTGGTTAACAGGATTGCCAACAGCGTAAATCTGGTTAATTGTTTTTTCATGACCTTGATGTTTTTTTGATTCTGTGACAATCCAGAATTCAAGGCCCCCTATGCTTGTCGTAAAAAATCTTCACATAAAAAAACTGCCGAAACCTGATAAGTGTTCCGACAGTTTTTTCTGCTGTACTTAAAATTGTTACTATCTATTCGGCACCATCCGTTTTTGCACGTTGAACGGCATAATTGCCAACTTTGTGGCCCGTGGCCAAACCTTCTTCGCAATCAAACCGGTAGTGAATAAGCCCGTAAATTCTTGATACAGATGCTTCAACTGCCATCGCTTCCAGCTGTTCTTTTTCTTTTGGAAAAATATAGGAAAGAACTTCCGCCGCAGCGCCCGAGAACATCGAGTGACCTGATGTGTAAGACGGGAAGTTTGGAAGACCGACCGAAGTTTTTACCGCATGGTTCATCTGATTGGGACGTGGATAATAATAGTAGTATTTCGCATCCCAACATGCCACGCCGGCATCCTGCATCGCGGTTCCAACCAGTGCAAAAGTTCTGGCCGTGCGGACTTCGCTGAAATTATTTTCATGGGCTAACGCTGCGGCCTTCCGGTGCCAGTGTCCCGGAGGAGTGTAACTTCCGACGCCATCCGCCCAGTAATTAGCTATACGGGCTTGTTCGCGCGTTTGTTTCTTAGCGATTGTAAGTAATTCGTCCATGTTTTCTTTAAACTCAGGACCATCGATCACAGGAGGCGCTTTTGGACGCAGGGCAACGACAGTTGCGGCGTTAAAATTCCATGGCTGGACGAAACCATAAGTTGGAAGCATTGGCGGGCGGGCAGGGAATTCCTGACTTTGCCAGGTTTGGACAATTCCTAATTTCACTGCATTAGCGATCATTTCCTGTGTCTTTGCCTGATTATTGGCAGCACCCATACCATCCGCTTTGGCCCTAGCCATAATTTTTTGTCCAACAGCTTTACCCAGAGCATCGCCTGCTGAGATATCACTTTCTACGTTCATACCGGCCCAAAGACGGCTGTTTTTATGTTCAGCCAATTTTTCTTCCAGAAAAGGCACTTCGCCCGGAAACATCGCTTTCAAAATCTCAAAAGAGGCAGCTGCCACCACGGCATCTTCCGAAGGGTAAGTTGGAAGATCAGAAACCGGAAGAACTGCCTTGATTGATGCGTCGGTTTTGGAAGGAGCTTTACGATTGAATTTAAATTTGTAATTCCAGGCAGCTACAAGTGCGTCATACTGCGCAACACTGAGATAAGCAAGAGCTCTGGCTGTATAGGGTGGATTGGCAAAAGGAAATTTTGGATCTGCCAGTGGATTCGCTGCATCCGGGACGGGGTATTTTCCCTCAGCATTCGGTGCTGGCGGATTATTATAACGTGCGGCAAGTTCTCGAGCGATTTCATTCCAACGGAAAGAAGCACCAGCACCCCAATAGTTGATTATTTCACGCTGTCCCGAGGTTACAGAAGCGGTTGTTTCTTTAAGTTTTTTCAGTTCCGCTACGTATTCAGCAGAGGTTTCAGATTTTGGTTCTGCAACCAAAACTTCGCTGGAAGATGCTAAAACGATGGTTTTCCAGTTTCCTGCATTTGCGTCAATGGTGGAGGGGGTGCTAATTGCAGCCGCTGGCTCATTGACCGATTTACTGCAGGAGAAAAGTGTAATGGCAAGTATAAGACTTCCCGTTAGTGAGCGTGCTCCCGACAGTACCTGTGTTGATTTTATATAGTTGTTCATAGAATTTCTGTAATAACTAGAATTATTTTTTTGCCGATTTCAAATATGCGAACTGGTATAATATACCAGCCTGGTAGGTCATAGCCTGGCCAACATTTTCACCATCGACCACGCGCGCTATCCGGACGTTGAAGCCAAGATTTTTTGGTTGAAATTTGCCGTAAAATCCAACAGACGTTGATTTCATATTATTGGTGGGAAATGGCATTGCATTGCGGCGAATATTATCTCCGTCCGTACATGCACCATATTCAGCAAATACTTCGGTCTGAAGATATTTATTTGTGTACCCTAAACGGCCAGAAAAATCGTAGGCATTTGGAACACTTACTTCATTGGTATTGTAAAGCGTTTCGCCCATAAGATAGGAATCACGGTCGATCTTGATCTTGCTTCTTAAAATGTAGCTACCAAATGCTGTGGCGTAAATCCCGGTTTTGTGTTTGTAACGTATCACCAGCCTCCCAGTGGCAGTTTTACATTGAAGTCCGATAGACATTGGCATGAAGTCAGGAACATAATTTGTGACTGGCAATGAAGCACCGGCTACCGCGTTCAATGAAAGTCCCCCCTGATTGAAAAACCGATATTTTACCCAGCCGGAAACATCCTGAAAGCCTTTATGCCATTTCAGATTTCCCGCACTTGCTTCCGTCCAGATGTAAGGAAGACCCACAATCACGTTCAGGTTTTTGGTCACACCCACAGCCAGCATGGCCATCGCAGTTTGTGTTGTTTGTGTGCCAATGTTAAGGTTATCTCTTTTTGTAGTCCCTTCCCAATATTTGTCCCAGGCCGAATGGTTATAAGACAAAGCAAGGCACGCAGTACCTTTATTCATATAAATCGCGTCATTTGGCATCTGCGCGTAAACAGAATTTCCTAGCAATGACAAAGTAATCAATAGCGTCAGCAGGCGCATTTTTGTTTGTATATTTTTAAGCATATATAGGTCAATTAATTTCGCAGTCGGTCTGCGGACGTGCAAATGGAGGTCATTAAATACAGAAGAATAGCCAACGACTATGTGTCGAAGGGTGTACATAGAATTTTCTCTTAACGAAAAATTTTAAGAAAAAGCAGCTGTTTCGGGTGGGGGTGTTTGAAGTTGTGTTATCCAAAACACAAGTGAGATCTGTTTTGAAGGGAAAATTGCCAGACCCTGTTCGTTTGTTACCGCTTGTTGAAACAAGTTATACAGCGGCTTGTTTTGTAAATAATTTTTAAGAAAATTATCAAGGACTTTTATTGCTTTTTCTCTGGAATTTTCAGGAGTTTGTGCAGCTTGGTCAGCCATAGACTGCATTTTGTTTGCCAATTCAAAGAAATGATCGCGTGCTGCCTGATTTGACTTTACTGTTACATACAAAGTGTCGTTCGCATGTTTCACATGCGTCGCATTGTAAAACTGTCCGTTAGCTTTAATAAGACCTTCAAAACCATCATGATTTTCCCAGTCGGAAGAATAAGGAAGAGATGGCATATACACTTTCAAAATGTCAAACTGATCCGATGAAGTACTTGCAGATGATGTCTTATACTGATCATCGAACAGCAGAATAGCCGTAGCAAGCCCAAACATGTTGTAGAGCAATAGCATCAATAAGCCGATAACAGCAATTTTTTTCAAGTGTCAGGGAAAATATAGACCAAATGTATTAAATAATTCACTATTTTAATAGAATCAGTTCACATAAATTAAAGTTAAAAATGGATAATTTTTATGATTTTAATTATTAAACCAATTTTCGCACGGCTTTGTCTGGCACTGCTGATCTTGTTTTCTTGTGCGTATCAAACCCAAGCTCAGGGATCATCATTTTCAAAAATGGATTTTCGGCAACTGCATAACTTGCTGGGTGTCTGGAAGACTGAAAAAAAGAACGGCACTTTATTTGAATCCTGGGACAAAGCAGGAAGTAATTTGCTTGCAGGAAAAAGCTTTAAAATCGTTTCAGGTGATACCATTGTGCTGGAAAGGGTAAGGCTGGCTCAAGAAGAAAATCTCAGGATTGTTTATGCTGTCCGCGTAGACGGCCAGAACAACGGAGAGGAAACTTTATTTTATTTGAAAAAAGTTACCGGTAGTGACTATATTTTTGAAAATTTGCAGCACGATTTTCCAAAAAGGATCGTGTATACAATTCCGAAAAACAATATGCTGCATGCATATATCGAGGGAGAAATACAGGGCAAGACGCAAAGATCAGATTTTAATTATATCCGGGTTGTTTTTAAAACTAAATAAATCTCACCGCACTTATGGTTTTTTGTTTTTAATATTGAAGTAAAAAAGCCCAAATTAATGAAGAAATCAAACATTGAGCCAATGCCGGCGTTTTTTGACCGGTATATAAATCTGGTTGAAGACATAGATATCGCCGAGGCATTCAGCAAATATTCTCCGGAGAAGATTTATGAAGCAACTGATAAATTAACGGCATTAGGCGATCAGGCATACGCGCCTGCAAAGTGGACAGTTAAGGACATTTTACAACATGTGATCGACAACGAGAGAATCATGAGTTATCGCGCACTTCGTTTTTCGCGCAACGATAACACCGTTCTTCCAGGTTACGAAGAAGAGCTCCTGGCAGCGAACACCATGGCGAATGAACGTACTGTGGCCGATCTGATGGAAGAATTCTCCTTTGTTAGAAAATCGACTGAGCTTTTGTTCAAAAATATGGATAACGAGATGATTCTTAGAAGTGGCATTGCTTACAAAAGTGAAATTTCTGCTCTGGCGCTTGGTTTTGTAATCATCGGTCATGCCATTCATCACATGAATATTATTCAGGAACGTTATTTTCCACTCTTAAAATAATTGAAAAGAGGCAGCTGATTCCAATTCAGCTGCCTCTTTTGGGCGTCATCAAAAGATCAGGCGAGCTGTTCAAGTGCTTTTTCAACCGAGGTCACAGGCAGCTGGCAGGTTTTATCATAGCAGATATAAATTGCCGTTTGTCCGTTTAGCGGAGTTCTGTTTTCAAGTAGTGGTAGCTTTGATGATGTTTTTGTACCTGCCACAATTTTGTTAGGAACAAAAAAACGATCGAAATCTTTTCTCAGATCATCCGCATTTTCCCCGACGATAATTACTTCGGCAGTTGGCGTTACGCGCTGACAGTAAAGCGCGCCCCAGTTAGTCACCCATTGTACATCAGTCAGAATAATCTTGCTCATTTTGGCAAGCATCTGATCAGAAAGATCCAGAAAATCTGATCGGTCAAGCATTTTTCCGAGCACGTAAAGATTCTGCGCCATAACAGAATTTGAAGCAGGGATCACATTATCGAAAAGCTCTTTTTTTCTGGCAATAAGTGCTTCTGCTTCACTGTCTGTAAAGTAGAAATAACCTTCCGAGCTATCGTAAAAATTAGTAATTGTATACTCGCAAAGTGCGGTAGCTTCCCGAAGCCATTTTTCTTCAAATGTTATCTGATACAAGCCCAGATAGCCCTCAATAACAGCAGCATAATCTTCGAGAAATGCTGTTATGCTGGCTTTCCCATTTTTATAACTATGCCATAATCTATTGTGTTGAGTCATTTTTTCTGAAACAAAATGCCCCGTTGTAACAGCTAGTTGGCGAATTTTTTCGTCGCCTGTTGCCTGATATGCGGTAGTCAGACCTTTAATCAGCAGGCCATTCCAGGAAGCCAGAATTTTGTCATCAAGCCCTGGCCTGATACGAGACGCTCGCGCTACAAAGAATTTTTTTAGTGCATTTTGATACTTCTCCTCAAAATGCTCCTCGTAAACACCCGCAGCTTTTGCTGTTTGGGCCACATAATTCGTCAGGTGTAAATGATTGTAGCCATCCTCCCAGTTCCCGTGTGCGCTGATGTTGTATAATTTAGCAAACCATTCAAAGTCTTCCCCCAGGATTTCTTTCAATTCTGCTTTTTTCCATATATAGAACTTACCCTCAACTCCTTCGCTGTCAGCATCAAGCGCAGAATAAAAGCCGCCTTCACTGCTCAGCATTTCGTTTTCGAGCCACGAAATTGTCTGATGAATCCTTTCTGAATATAGTGTATTTTGGGTCAACGCGTAGCCTTCGGAAAAAATGCCTAAGAGCTGTGCATTATCGTAAAGCATTTTTTCAAAATGGGGGATAAACCATTCGTCGTCAACAGAGTATCTTGCCCATCCGCCGCCAACGTGATCGTAAATACCTCCAAGGGCAATTCTGTTTAGTGTCAATTCGATTTGTGCCAGCGCTTCCGGGTTCTGTGTGATATCGAAATAACGAAGCAGAAATTTATAAATCGAAGGCATAGGGAATTTTGGAGCGCGGTCCATTCCACCTTTTACAGTATCAAAATTCTGCTTTAATTTTTCGAACATTTCGTCCAGCGCTTCCACCGTGTAACCATCTGACGAAGAAGTCAGCCCATATTTTTTTATGTCAGACTGGACCATATTTTCAACAAATCCTTCGGCGGAACTGGCAAGGTCATCGTAGTGATTGACAAAAGCATTGTTGACACTTTTCAGAAGCTGCACCCAATTCTGCGGTGGCAGGTATGTTACCCCATAGAAAGGTTTCGAATCAGGTAAAAGAAAAACATTCAGCGGCCATCCACCACGTGTTCCCATAGCCTGAAGCGAATCCATATAGACCGCATCTACATCCGGACGCTCCTCACGATCCACTTTAATGCAGACAAAATACTCATTCATAATATCCGCCACGTTGTCATGTTCAAAGCTTTCGCGTTCCATAACATGGCACCAGTGACAGGCAGAATAGCCAATACTCACCAGAATCGGTTTGTTTTCAGTTTTGGCCTTTTGCAGCGCCAGATCGCCCCATGGGTACCAATCCACTGGGTTATTAGCGTGCTGCAATAAATAGGGGCTGGTTTCCTGACTAAGACGGTTCATTATTTGGTGATGATTATTTTCTGAGTAATGGTTTTATTTCTGCTTTTAAAACGGGCGAAGTACAATCCCGTACTCAAAGACGGCAATACGATCGGCAGGTCCGTTTCTCCAACCAGCGATTGAAATGTCTGTTCTAAAATGACCGTGCCATTCTTGTCAAGCAACGCGAATTCTACCTCTGTATTACCGTTAATTCCGATCATACGAACTTTGGAACTGGAAGTTGCTGCCGGATTTGGATATAAAAATGCTTCGGTAATCGTAGGCTCCGTAGAAGAATTGTCCTGGCTAAGATCAAATTTGCAAAGAAAAACTTCCTTTCCTTTTAGTTTAATGGTTTTGACCCATTTTTGATGTGAAAGCGTGATACTAGTCTCAGCATTATCCGCGGCATAGGGGTTTTGAGCCGCCACCAGAATATGTCCATCTTTGACAACGCCGCGCCATACCGGTCTTTTAGAAGTCATAAGATCTCTGGCAGAGGTCGGGATTACAAGTTCATAATTTCCTTCGAACATATCTTTAAACTCAGAAAGACGGTAAAGTCCGTAGATAAAATGTTCGTAGGTGGTATAATTCTCGTTACGTGAGGTTTCATAGAAGCTGTTTTCCCAAAGCCAAAGCCCTTTTGCACCTGAAAAGAATGGAAAAATGGCAGTTGCCTGCGCTTGAAATGGCTGGATAAGCGGGACAGTCGGATCAAAACTATCATGAATCCGCATCCAGACAAAAGGAATGATCGGCTTGTCGCTCCAAGCTTTATTGACCTCGATTTGGAATAACAAATAGGTTAGATAATCCTTACCGATCGGACTTTCATAGCCATAATAATAGTAAGGCGATGGTGTTAGTCCATTCATTGCATTATAAAAAGTGCCGCCAAATTTTCCAGAGTTGTCCTGAGTGAGATAATGTGTTCTTGCCAGATTGGTAGTCCAATCCTGCCAGCTATTACTTTCAATATTCAGCCAGGTAGCTCTTACAGGAACATCGCTGTAACTGGTTACAGTAGTCGAGGGATCTAGTCCTTTGCTTTTCAAATGATTGATCGCTTCGGTATACCACCACCGAATATCTCTTTTGTAAGTTGTAAGAAAGTCTGCATCAGATAAATTTCGATAAGTTGCAGGAATGACAGGGTTAGCCTTTAATCTCAAAATGTCACGGTCTTCTGTCAGCATTCTTTCTACGTCAAGGCAAATTACATCCGCTTTTGGCACTCCCGTTCCGTATGAATCATTAAAGGTATTGGCCATGTTGGTGATATACTGGTCCCAAAGTCTTTTGTAAGTTACCGTATCATTTCCCCAGGGACTTCTGATCGCGTCCATACCCCATGGCTGATTCTCTGCAATCGTGGCGACACTATTCCATAACATCGCCCGGTTTTTCGCAGGAAGAGTATTTCCTTCATTACCGCTGAACAAAGCAAGATGACTAAAACCATGTTTCAAAGGAGCGGATTCAGTATCACCAAAGCGTGGGCCATTATAAATAATCTTAAACGGTAATGTGAATTCAGGAAACTTTCCCCACTCAATTTTATTATTTGTTGTGACCGGTGTATAAGTGTAGGAAGGCTGGCAATCCTGCGCAAAACAATGGACTGAGCTGATTATCAATAGAATAATTTTAATGTGTAAAGTTTTTGATGACATATTTGTGTGCTCTTCGATAAGAATTGATGAAACAAATCGTTAATTTTGCAATACCAGCCTTAAAACAGCTAATTTAACTATTTTAAGATTCCGACTAGGAATGGCTGGCTTAGCCAAACCTGTTACTTTAAAAACGCAAAAATGAATCGATTAATTAATCTTGTTGCCGTATTTGCCATTTTATTTCTGCTGGGTTCTTGCAGTAAAGATAGTGACGATCCTGCGATGCCGACGGAAAAGAGCAAAATTCTTGTAAATTATCCGTGGCGGATGACTTCGGTTACTGACCTAAGCGGGAAGACTATTGCAACTTCTTTGCTTAATATGGAAACCAAAGCCATTGCAGAATATATGGATATTCAGTTTCAGGCAAACAATGTGACTAAAGCATTGGAACGCAACACGAGCCAGGTTTTAAATGGCGGGACTTGGTATCTAATTGATGATTCTACCACGCTGGATATCGCCGTAAGCGGTTTTTCCGGGAAATTTACTGTTGCAGAACTTACAAACAGCAAACTTAGATTGAAAAGAGTAATGCCGGTAGGTGGCGTTGATACAGAAACCTACATGGTCTTCGAGCCGGTGATTAAATAAAACAGCCTTTGTAAATATTGTAAGAAAAGCGGCGGATATAATCTGCCGCTTTTCTTATTTTGCAGCAAAATTTCTTCTATGCAAAAAAATAATCCCAAGATAATAAATGCCTGGTGTATGTACGACTGGGCTAATTCAGTTCATGCCCTGGTTATTGTTTCCAGCATCTTTCCCGTTTATTTTTCAGCTGCAGCGATGAACGCATCTGCGGGAACCGGCGTTGTAAGTTTCTTCGGATTACAGATTAAGAGTTCTGTTTTATTTTCCTATACCGTTTCTGCGTCTTTTTTGTTTACCGCACTACTGATCCCCATTTGCACCGCAATTGCGGATTTTACTGGTCACAAGAAAAGGTTTATGAAGTTCTTTTGTTATTTGGGGGCAATCAGCTGCATGTTGCTTTTTTTCTTCACAAAAGATACGCTCAATTTTTCTGTTCTAATATTTGCGCTCAGCTTGATTGGATGGAGTGGGAGCATTGTTTTCTATGATTCCTATCTGCCCGAAATTGCAACAGAAGATAATTTCGACCGGTACAGCGCCAGAGGATTTTCAATGGGATACTTGGGAAGCGTTCTGTTGCTTTTGTTTAATTTGAGTATGGTCCTGGCGCCCTCGTTTTACGGTATCTCTGATAAAGCGATGCCAGCCAGAATTTCATTTTTTACAGTTGGTGTCTGGTGGATCTTGTTTGCGCAAATTCCGTTTCGGTATCTTCCGTCAAATTATGAGGGAAGAAAACCTGTAAAAAACTGGCTTTTCAACGGGTTTTCAGAACTTGGCAAGGTTTATCGCGAACTTCGAAAGCAGCCCTATCTTGCTAAATTCCTCCTGGCGTTTTTCGTCTATACCATGGGGTTAAGAACGGTGATGTACGTGGCGACAATTTTTGGCGCGACGGAATTGAAGCTGCCATCTCAAAGTCTGATTATTACGGTTCTATTGATTCAGCTTGTGGGGATTGCCGGTTCTTACTTTTTCGCCTGGATCTCGTCTCAAATCGGAAACATTTATGCGCTTATGATCGGTGTGGCCATCTGGATCGCCATTTGTGCAGGCGCTTATTACACTACAGAAGCCAATGAATTTTATGTCGTTGCCTGTGCAGTTGGAATGGTTATGGGCGGAATCCAATCCCTTTCCAGAGCGACTTATTCAAAGTTGATTCCTGAAAATACCGTTGACACAGCTTCATTTTTTAGTTTTTATGACGTGACGGAAAAATCAGCAATTATGATTGGAACATTTATTTACGGAGCCGTCGAACAACTGACTGGAAGTATGCGTAACAGCATTCTGGCTTTGCTTTTTATATTTGTCATCGGTCTGATCCTGCTTTCCAGAATCCCATCTCAAAAAGTTTACCGTTTTGGATTGCAGACAAAAGCAAATTGACATATATTTGAGATTACAAAGAGGATGTTAGCTCAGTTGGTTCAGAGTGCCGCCTTGACAGGGCGGAGGTCAGCGGTTCGAGCCCGCTACGTCCTACAAATAAAAAATGAATCTAGCTGAATATCAGATTTTTATATTCGAATTTGCTTATTTGAAGGAACTATGCAGGATATTATTGAAAAACTTCTTTTTAATTAATCATTTCACCTTCTCCTGTTAGTAGCCAATGTGCTGAAATGCCGAAATCATCTACCAGGTAAAAAAGATAGATAACTGGTAACGCAAACTTCTCCGGATCCGCTTTTAGCTTTGAAAAATTGCCATGATTAATTCCGTATTTTTTTACAAAGTCATAGGTGCTTTTAATTTTTGGACCATCGGTGCTATTTAATAAAAAGTTGAATGCCTGAAAAAATCTGGAATGGATTGCCTGTGTTTCCGGTATTAGTTTGGTAGGATTTCTTTGTCTCAATACAGCAGCTGATTCTGCTTTTTTCTCTGGAGAAATTTTTGGACGTCCACGGCCTCTGGTTGGTTGGCCTTCTGGTGCGTTTTCGGAAATGTTTGTCATGGCTTAAATTTTTAGTAATTTTAATTGTTCAATCACACACACTATAATTAATTACTTCAATGGGTTAATACTGATGAAAATCTTTTCTAAACCTTTCCCTACAGGAATCGCTGGTTAGAAATTCCAATGGAAAAGTTACTGGAACAATCCGTCGGTTATTTTCAGGCGATGAAAAGATCTGCGAAATTTACACAGCCAGAAAGTCTAGATTCCGGAACATCGATGTTGCCGATCTTTTAAACTCCAATTTAAATATGCTTCGGGATGCTACTTTGGATAAGCGCAAGGAAGCTACTGATGTTTCCAATCACCGATATTATTTTTTCAGTTTGTTCGGGTATAAGTGGCTTTATAACTTCAAGTTCTGGAAGTAGTTTTTCAATTCTTCCTATGAATTTTAGTTTTTACATTGTCAATTTCTTTACTATTATGAATTACGCTAGCGCTATCACTTTTTTTGTGTTCCATATACTTCCTTTTGTTTTCTGTTTTACTGCCGGTTTCACTATTGGCGGGTATCGAGGATTCAATCAGGGGCTTCGAGCCAGGAAATGAATCTTTTTGACTTGGGCCTATTGCATATCCAATTGCGAACCCTGATGCCCCAACTGCTATCAATAATGTAATAATTCCACCCAATAATGCCTCATTGCTCAATGTACCAAGTACATTGCTTGCTGCTTTTGAATCTACAAAAACGCCATTTGTCTCAATGTAATAAATGTAGTTGTCGATCAATCTTATTGCTAAATCATTGCTGAATTGATTCCTGTTCAATTCTTTGTTTTCAATATACAACAAGGAATATCGGAAATTTGATGTATTATTAAGAGCCTTATACTGAGCCGAATTCTCGCCAAGGTATAATTTGGTCATATCATTTAGTTGTTGCAACCATTGCATACCAGGATGAGGTGAATACCTATCAATACGCGCTTTGTGTAACTGATATGCTCTGATGGCTCTACTTTTCTTTGACATGATTTTTATTTGCTTCTTAAGTTCTCAGGATCGGGAAGCTGTATTCTCCTAATTTTATCGGGTACATTGTTATATTGGTAGTAAGTTGCATTGTATCCAATATATTCATCATGCTCGTAGAATATGGCCAGGGTTTTCTCGTCATTTACGTAGGCTATTTTCCCGCGAATATTTTCTTTGATAGGATACCTTTCATTATAAAATGTCGCAAACTTTGCAGCATTGGAAGCCATATTCGCTAGTGTATAATTAAAAAGCAAGACTGCATTCGCTAATTTTCCATTTTCAAAAAAATAACCCACTCGCCTTAATGACTCATTATCGCGCTCGAAATAAATCCAGTAATCACCTGCAAATAAAACTTCCCCTGTTTCTCTGGCTCTGATTGCAGGTAAATCAAGACTAAAATCCAGAATAGGTTCAACAACAAAAGTGTTGTATGGCGTGACTGTAACATTGCTTTCAACAGTTTGCCCGTTGCCATTTGCTATAATTTTAGTTTGGCCAATTTTTCTCGCTTTAAAAAGGCCATTACCATCGACTGTGCCTACTTTTTCATTTGATGACGTCCATTTAAATTTGGATGGAGCTATATCTTCTTTGCCTTTTTTAATTGCAAACTGATGTACATTGTCATAATTTAATTCAATGCTTGGAGCATCAATAGTTGCTGGTCCGCGATCTTTGCACCCCAGAAACAATAAGACAATGAGGATATGTGGTATTAAATTTTTCACTTTGTTGAGTTTATTCTTACTTTTTAAATTCTCCTGATACAAAATACTTCTCCACTACTTTTTCCGCCGCGGCTATGAAGTTGAATTACATTTTTGAGTTAATAAATTCTATTAATTTACTTGTTGCTTCCTCAAAGGACTTTGTTAAACGAGATTTGGCGGTCGCATGACCAAATGTGTTGAATGCTCCCTTCAAAGATTCTATTTCTTTCTGTCCCTTTACTCCATCATTTGAAGTCTTTACAAAATACCTAGTCTCGGTATGCCAAGCGCCTGGATAAAAAGTAGCATCGTAAGCATCAATACTAATTGATACTCCATTGGAGGAACCTAGCGCATCAATTTCAGTTTCTACAAACGAAATATTGCCGCTGGTTTCTTTACCTAATAGGTTTTTTACCAATTCTACGAGTTCTTTGCTGGTAAATTCAACTACGCTTTTTTTAACTGGTTCTTTTCTGTTATCTGCGATATAAACTTTTGTCTTTTCTTTTAACTCTAATTTAGGGAGTTCAATTTTTTTTGTTGATGGTCCCCAGATGAACATTTTCTTATTT
Source organism: Dyadobacter koreensis (assembly GCF_900108855.1). Taxonomy (GTDB): domain Bacteria; phylum Bacteroidota; class Bacteroidia; order Cytophagales; family Spirosomataceae; genus Dyadobacter; species Dyadobacter koreensis. The sequence goes on along the minus strand of NZ_FNXY01000001.1, from coordinate 721,645 downwards.
CTATTGTCTGAAACTTTGAAAATCTCCTCTTCACCATTGGAATATGTTATTCCAGATAATTCAGCTTTTTTCTTTGAGTAAGTAGGCCCGTCTTGGAAATCAAACTTTTTATATTTTACTTCATCGACTGTCACTTCAAGGACCTTTGCTTTAATTTGAACACCATCTTTTTGGTTAATCATGTCTTGGGCGTGAAGCGCAACCTGTGAAAATATTAATCCAACGAAGGTTAATAAGGAGAGTTTTTTCATTTTTTAGATTATCTGAATTTTTCGATTTTAATTACATTGTATAACTCGTAAACATCTTTCAAGTTCAAATCAAAATCCGGATAAATCATTTTGTCGTCGTTGTAGGAGACACAATGAATCACTCCATTTTCTACATCATGGGCGGAAATGTGTTTAATAATGATGCCGCCGTCATGTACGATTATCCATTCTTTATAATCATGAATGTGTAATTTGTACTTCCACATTTCCTGGTGTAGTTGCCGACCAATGGCTATGTCGCCTTCTTGAATAGCATATTTTTTATCGCAATCCATACTGTCACCCTTGACTTCAAAGGCTCTGTAGGTTCCATTATGAAAGTTTTTCACTGACGTTTGTAAGGAGGGGAGTTCTTTTAGGTATTCGGCTTGGCTGAATCCAGCCAGATACCCTGCGTAAGCTTTTTGGCTTACAAGTTTTACGGTTAGTAAATAGTTGTTATCGGATATAACAGAATACTCATTTCCGTTTTTCGAAGTAAATGTTTCGTAGTCTCCGTCAATAAAGCCGAGGTCAATTGCATTTGATTCTATATTTTCCTTAGCAAGCATTTGCTGACGTTCGTCTTTTGTAAAACCTGACATATTTTCAAACCACCCCCCCCTTTAGCATTTCCCCTTCACCAAGTAGAAGCCATTCCAAGTTCAAATTTGGGTGCTTCATAGAGATATTCTCTAAGGTCGCCCTTGAAATAGATTTTTTGATATTATTAATATATCCATTAGACAATCCTAATTGAATTTCGAATTGTCTAGTGCTGATTTTTTTTAAATGAATATATTCTTTAAGTCTTTCTTTTACAGACATTTAAATAATTAATTAAAAAAATATAGAAAAAAGTTCTATAAAAACTTGCAGAGTGTAGAGCTTAGTTCTGTATTTGTACAAGTGATAGCAATCAAAGACAAATAACATTAGCAAATGTAGTGAAATGGATAAAGAAACCCACAAAAGGCTACTTAAGCTGGGTATTTCGGAGAAGTTGACCACCTGATTCCGTGGCAAATTGACCACCTAATTAACTGGCGGCCGGTAGTAGAAAATGCTAGTAGAAGCGATTCAAAATTAGTAAATAAAAGTTATAATTATTCGTAGCTATTTTCGAGCTCCGTTTTTCGTTTTCTTCTCATTGATTCGCCCTTTAATTCAACCCTGTGTGCATCATGTACGATACGATCTAAAATGGCATCAGCAATGGTTTTTTCTCCTATTACTTCATGCCACTTGCTGACAGGCAACTGAGAAGTTATTATCAGGGATGTTTTTCCGTGCCTGTCTTCTATGATTTCCATCAGTGCTGCCCGGCTCTGGGCATCGAAAGGCTGGATACCAAAGTCGTCCAGGATAAGCAGTTGCTGCCGTTCTATCTTTGTAATCTCTTTGATGTAAGATCCATCCGCCTTGGCCATTTTGAGTTTGGCAAACAATTTGGGAGTACTGGCATACATTACGCGGTAGCCAAGTATGCATGCCTGATGACCAATCGCAGATGCTACATAGCTTTTACCGATTCCGGTACTGCCTGTGATCAATAGGTTTTCATTTCGGCCAATAAAGGAGCATTCTGCCAGGCGCATGATCTGATTACGGTCAATACTTCTATCAGCATGATAGTGGATATTTTCGACCATGGCCTTATAGCGGAACCGTGCGTACAAGATCTGGCGTTCGACCCGGCGGTTATTTCTGTCATCCCATTCAGCGTCAACCAGATGGGCTAAAAGCTCATCCGCCGTGTAGTCATTAGTCTTTCCACTTTCCAGGCTACTTTTAAAGGCATGGAACATGCCGTAAAACCGGGTCGCCGGTGCGATTTAGCTTGCGTAACTTTTCCAAAGTGTTTGTGTTCATTTTTATTAATTGTTTAAAGGATTATTGATAATAGTCTTCGCCTCTGATATTATCGTGTTTGGGCATGGGTAATTCGTCTGCAAACAGGCTGTCTTCATATTGATCCATATTTTTTTCCAGTATAGTCTGGATTGTTTTATAGTTGTAGATACCATAGCTTAAAGCCCTTTGGCACGCGCTGATCAGGCGTTGTTCACCAGCTTTCTTCGCAAAAGAGAGGATACCAATACAGGAGCGGTAGGCCTGTTCGGGATGCTGTTTGCGGTCCAGGATTTTAAGAATATACAACCTGACATCTTCATGGATCGAGGAAGCCCACTCCAGGAATCGATCTGGTGTCCAGTCCGTTACGAAGCGGTGTGTACTGGCCAGATGTTCTTTATCGGTAGAATAATTATAGGGACTTTTAAGCCTTTTATGAAGGGCGATACGTTCGTAATGATAATATGCTTCAACCACAGAATTGGAATACAACAACTTGACTTTCTTGCCGATAAACCGGTACGGGACACTATAATAGTGCTTGTCAACGCTCAGGCAGACATGCCCGTTCTTCATTACAGTGGCATGTAGCTGCTTTTTGAACTCGTAATGCAGGATCGGAAGCGGGGCCAGAGCACTGCGCTCAATTTCTTCAAACTGGAGTCTGCGACTGTAATTACGGCCCCGAAGCAGTTGGTTATTATGAGCCTCGAGAGCAATCAATATAGCTGCGTTTAACTCTGTCAGTGAGTTGTAAACCTGCTTTCTTAAAGGCGCATAAATGCGACTGTAAACGATTTTGACAGCACCTTCCACCGCCCGGCGGCCCGGCAACGCCTTATCTCTTGGCCGGTAAGCGCGTGTAGGTAATATTGTAGTCCCATAATGATCAGCAAAATCGGCAAAGGCCTCGTTCAGTGTAGGTTCGTATTTGTTGCTTTTTATAACAGCAGCTTTAAGCGGGGCCGCCCGGCGGTTATCCGGAACAATTGCTGCCGGCACACCACCGATATAATGAAGTGCATTCTCGCAAGCTGCGATCAGATCTTCTTTTTGCTGGCTGCTAACTGCTTCCACGTAAGTGAGCTGACTCGCTCCCAGGATAGCCACAAACACTTCAACCTCAGTTAATTCACCAGTCTCTTTATCTACGATACCTAATTTAACGCCTGCAAAATCGATGTACAGCTTATCGCCGGCCTTATGGTCCTGCCGGGTCGCCGGTGCGATGCATCACAGGGTTAACGCGGGCCTTCCATTTGGTCAGATGAAAGCAAAACTGGCCGGGCCGCCGGGCGGTATAAGCAAACCCTTCCGGAAATTCCCTTTTATAGGCTTCCCAAAGCATATGACGGGTAACACCTGTCCGTTTTAATTCTTTATCTATTTGCGGAAAACAACGTTGCAGATTCAACAATCTGTCTTGCGGTGGCTGCTGTTTAACAGTTCCGAAAAAGTCATCCAGCTCTTTATCATTCAGGCTGTTGATCTGTTCAAAGGTAAGTCCGCTCGCATCAAAAGTGGCCATGTACTTCTTAGCGGTATTGCGGGAAACACCTGTCTGTTCCGCTATCCAGAGCTTGCTGCGGCCCTGGCTGTACATCCGTAAAATCTGTCTTATTTTGCTCATGCTGATTGTCGAATTGGCCATACCTTTTACACGATTGGTTCGTGCCAAAAATATGGTTGATTCTACAGCATTTTCTAATCTCTCAGGTGGTCAGTTTACTCCGGAATCAAGTGGTCAGTTTGATCCGAAATGGGGTGGTCAATTTCGCCCGGAATCAGGTGGTCAGTTTAAACCGAATTGAGGTGGTCAGTTTCACCGAATTTTCCATGCTTTTTCAGCAAATGAGTGTCGGGAGGTATGAAATGTTATTGGAGATTCCAGTTCAATTTTATCAGAGATAATTTTTAAGTTATTATTTACCTGGGCTGTGTGAGAACTAATTGCATTAAAAAGTTTTTTTCTCAGCTCAAAGCTCATTTTCTTTTTTTCCTGGTAAGTTATATATTCTGCAAATTCTGTGTCGTTGTCTAAAACTGGGAAAAAGTAATGTTTTGGATCTGCCTCTTTATCATAATAGATAGCCAATATTTTAAGTGCCTTTTTGTTTAAAGGAATACTTTTGATGTGACCGGTTTTGTCCATTTCATATTCCAGACGGCCTGATTTGATATTCAGATTCCTAAGTTGAAGTAAATCTTTAATCCTGATTCCGGCATTGTAATAAGAGAACAAGTACATATTTCTGCTTAAATGGCCAATTGATCTTTCGATCAGTTCTTAGCTCTAAATTTTCAAGCTTTTCAATCTGTTCATCCGTAAGACGTTGCTTTTTAGAAGGAAGCTCTCTTAGTGTTTTAAGCGCCCTGAATGGATCAATGTCAATTATGCCATTTCGCAAGGCAACCTTAAAAGCATGATGTATCCTGGCCATATTGTTATTGATACTGACATTATTTAAGCCTTTATCGAGAAGAAAAATCTTAAACCGCTGAACATGAAAAGTATCAACATCTTTAAGGCGGACCTCACCTCCTACAAATTCTTTAAATCTAAGTAATTTGGATTTTGTCCCCTTCCAATGGATATAGGAGTTTTCAGACTCCATATCTTTAAGGAATGATTCGAAATAGGCTTTAATTGTTAGTTGTGAAGTATTATCATCTGTGTTTTTCTTATTAATCCTGGCAATCACAGATTCCCCGGATTCCGATATCAACTTTGCTGTTGATTTCAATTCTTCGATTTTGTGCTCGATATCTGCATATTTTGCATGTTTCGGATTGGTATTCCTTACCCATTTTCCCCATTTAGCTTTATTATTGAAATGTTCTTTTGGAATGGCGATTTCCGTATTTATTTTCTTTTTAACTCTGTTTTCAGTAATTCTAATGTAAATAATGTACAGTCCGTGTTTATTAGGACGTACATTTAATTCCAGATTAAACGTGATCATAATTGAAGGAATAATTGCAGGAACAAATAGTATTATATAACATATTATGGATATATGTAATATCAAATATAAGATATTTTCAGTATCAAAAGTCGATTTAAGGATAAACCACGTATGTTTTCATAAAATTATTGTTGTGACGCTACGTCCTACGGAAATAATGAGAGCTGTAATAATCTGTATTACAGCTCTTTTGTTATCTATTTCTGCTAATTTTCTCCTTGTACTGCTCTAAAAAGCACGGTTAACTTTTTACCGTTAACTCAATTCACAAAGAAATTATGTCTGTTCTTACCGGGGAAAATGTATCTTTTGAAGATTCAATTGAAACATTTTTTATTTCATGGAAATATTTATCGATCGTATTGCGAAGTTAATTAAGGAAAAATGGAAGAACGTAGCATTCATCAGCTCCACACGAATTCCCGAATTCGAAGAGATGGATATAGTAAGACTTATCGTCCATTACGATCCTGCCTGGTTTGTGACAATATTTTTGCCCACCAGTGATGTGGTCATTATATCTTATGGAAATGTGGATTCAGCAAGTGAGCTGCCGCACATCATCCTGAATTATGACCATATCAGTTCAAAGAAATACTTTAAAACATATCCTACGAAGTATTTACTGATAACCGATAGCGAAAATGATAATAAGTACCTGACTGAGTATTACAATAAAGACAGGGTTAAACTCGCTACGGCGGAAGTAACGGTTGAAGACCTGGTTTATCACCTTGGGCTGGAATTGGCGAAATAGATTCTGTTACCTAATTTCACGCTCATGCAGCGACCAACACCTGACCAGCTTTTGAATTTCTTTCAGTCGGATTTTTTCCCGGCGACGGGCATCGACTACGAACTTGTAATAAGTCAGTTTTATGAACGGTTTGATCCACAGTTTGACCAGGCAGTTTTTAATGGAATCGGGATACATATCGATCGAATCGTCAGAGAGCCTTTTGTGATTGAAGAGGGAGAGGCGCTCGAAACTAAAACGACCGTACATTTTCAATTTCTGAAAAATCCAGGTGAAGTATTTTCGTTTATCTTGTGGGGAGAAATCGAAGAACAACCGTTTTTTGCATCGTCCCAAGAAGAATTGCTCGATTTTTTTGAATTTCGCTTCCGGCGATTTCAGAAATTCTTAAATCGTTAGCAGCTCTGCGGTCGCTGAATGGTTGCTACTGCCTGATGCAATTCTTTCGCCAGCTATTTATGTTTGGCAGTCCGAGACAAATTTTCTGTTTGTCTCAATGCTTTTATACAATCGATGGCATCCATGTAAGGCATACTCCAATCCATGAAAATAAAATCAGGAGCGGGAATTTACTGGCTGCTTATAAGGTCAATAGCTTCCCGGCAATTAAAAGCATAGTTTCAGACAGAATCCGGGAATGCCGAATTTAATGCATTTGCGAACATAAAGTGATCGTCCTGATCATCATCAATCAGCTGAAAGGTCAGCTTTTTAATAGCCGGAATGTTACAAATTGATATTCAGTCTAAATAGCTCAAAAAATAATTCCTAAGGGAATTATTACTAATTTTGCGAAAACATATCTTTTCATTTAGAGAGTTTTATACGAAATGGACGAAAATAAGACAGTTCATCTCGCGGATGATGACGAGGATGATAGGATGTTGCTGAGGGAAGCTTTCGAAGAAGCCAATCCAGGTGTGAATGTAGTGGAGTCCGAAAACGGACGGGAGCTAATAGACAACATAAAAAATTCAGACGATCTTTCGGATACGGTCGTTGTGATGGATATGAATATGCCTCAAATGAACGGACTGGAGGCAATTGAAGCCATGAAGTCTGATCCTGAGCTTGCGGAAATTCCGACCGTAATGCTTTCAACTTCAGATAATCCGGAACTTGCTAAAAAAGCTTTGGAAGCAGGTGCTGATGAATTTATTACGAAACCAAATAATTTTAGAGCACTTATTGATATCGCGAAGAGAATTTTCGGAAAGTTTTTCGCATAGAGGTCTTCTAAATTGTTAGTCGCAATAGGCGGGCAGGTTGGGATCGGCCGCAAATTTAAAGATCATTTCCAGCTGGGACAATGTCACTCTGTATCTTGAGAGGGATAGGTTTGAAACATCAGCAAATTTTATCCAGGAAGCTTCCGAGGTTTCCGTCGTTTGTTGCAAAAGTTCTCCGCCTGAAACTTCACAAAGAATAAAAAATTTGTATACATACCACGGCTGATGCGGATGATCATGCCTGCTCTTATCAAAAACAGCCAGTAAACGTTTTGCTTTCACTTCCAGTCCAGTTTCTTCCCAGGTTTCTTTCTCGGCAACCTGGAACGGCGTATAGCCAACATCCGCCCATCCACCAGGAACAGTCCACTTGTTATCGTCCATTTTTTCCTGCACCATCAGCAACTCTTCATTATTCCTGAAAATAACTGCCCGGATATCTACTTTTGGTGTAACATAACCGTGGTCTTCCGGGAAAAGTTGAATGATCTGAGCAACGGTAACGTCACTGATTTTTGCCAGCATCTGAAAACTAATATCGCGGATATTTTCGTAGCGCTCCCTGTCGTAGGTGGGTGGATTATAAGAAAGTCCGGTTTGCGATAGTGCTATGATCTTCTGAAATGCAAATAAAAAGTCGGTTGAAGTCATCGGTATTAATCAGCCATTGATTTATTAAAATTACTCAATTTATATATCGTAATAGCGGGTTTTTAAAGAGAAAAGCAAACATAATCAAAAGGCAATCATTTATTACCTAAGGTGTCCGATACTTCGTTTTTCTCAAAATTAAGGACGATGGACTTTAAGCACAGTAATTGAATTTATAGCGAAAAACCGGTTTGGAGCAGTTTTTTTGTTTTTTAGTTGGAGTAAACAGATTTTTAGTGGGTCCTTTAAACTACATTGGTATAATATTTTCAAATTCGTCTGAACTCATTACTATTAATAATTTACCGGAATGTACGTTAAGGAAGTTTTTTCCATTTGGCGCCTTTTAAAAGGCATCTGGCCGGGTGTGCTTGCTGTTACAGCCTATGCTGCGCTTGTTTTTTATTTATACCAGTACCAGGACTGGCACTTTCTTGTTTTTCCACTTTCTATCATTTCTATTGTCGGAACGGCGCTTTCACTTTTACTCGGTTTTAGAACAAATTCCGCTTATGACCGCTGGTGGGAAGCGCGTAAATCCTGGGGTGCTATTGTGAACGATAGCAGGACGCTTATACGGCAGTCGCTTTCATTTATCAAAACAGAACCCGATGAAAAAAAAGCAATAGTTGAGAATATTACCCATCTGCAAATTGCTTGGTGTTATGCGCTTTGTAACAGTCTACGTCGTGATTCAGTATTAGTTAATGCTCATTTGCATCTTACGGAGCAGGAACTGGATTATGTGGCCCGTCACGATAATATTCCCAATGCAATACTTTTCCTCATTCAGGAGAGGTTGAATTATGCCTATGATAAACAATATTTAAACACTTTATTCTTTCAAAATATAGATGATACTTTAAGCCGTCTGTGTGATTCGATGGGACAATGTGAAAGAATTAAGAACACAATTTTCCCAACGCAGTACAGTTTCTTCGTACATTTTATAATTTTTCTTTTCACCCTGATCCTACCAATGGGGCTTATCGAAAGTCTGGGGAGAATAGCCATTCCTATCACGTTTTTAATATCATTCCTTTTCTTTTATGTAGAAGGAATTTCTTACATTATGCAAAGTCCTTTCGAAGGAAACCATAATGATATCCCGATGACTTCGCTCTCCAGGACGATCGAAATCAATCTTCTACAACTTATCGATGCGCCATTGATTCCGGATAAGATTTTACCTAAGGATGGGTATGTGATGTAAAAATCATTCGGGAAATTTTGATTTTAGTAATACAAAGAAAAGCGGCTCAGAAGATTTCTGAGCCGCTTTTCTTTCTACTTATGTTCGTTAAGAGGCCAACAGATTAAGGCTTTAACGTCGTATAATAAAGTTGAAGTTTTGCACCAGGCTCCACAGTATTTTTCTGATCTCCGATTACAAGGCGAGTGAGGCTTTGGGCAAATTCTGTCTGTGTTTCCGGGTAGGTATTTGCGCTCAATGCTGATGTTACAAACAAAAGCCCGTTAGCATCTGCCGACTCGCTTGCAAGAATTGATGTAAACTGTGAACTTACATCGAATAAGTAATATTCGGTATTGGTGAAAAGATCGTTTACATAACTCCCTACAACAGCTGTTGGCTGAGAGGTGCCTCCCAATGTTGCCAGGGGAATGGGCTGGCCGCTGGATGTGATGAACTGATTGTTTTTATCACAATAGTAAACGTGTATGGTTGCGGGCGCTCCAAAAATACCTTTTACAACGGAGTTTTTATAAGGTGTAATTCTTAAAAATGCGCGGTTTGGCACAGAGTATTTTACATCTTTCAAACCACGTAAAGTTGGGAAATCAGCTCTTGCCATCAGACCTGGGCCTCCTTGGATGAACACTTTATTTCCGGATTGTTCTGATGGAAGTGCTGTTCTGCTGTTTACTGGCAATTTGGCCAGCTCAGTTCCCGCTCGGTCAGCAAGGATTTGATTATATTCCGCAGTAACCTTAAATGTTCCAACTCCTTTTGTAACACCATCTTTTTCATCGGTATGGTAATGAAGTTCAACTACAGTACTGTCACTGCTTGTTTTAAAACCGATCACCGACGCGTCGTCTTTTGCATTAGCCATAACGACCAAGCCCTTTACAATGTTGATCCACTGCTCATTGGTCGTTAAAAGATTAGCTGCGCTCTGATCAAATATCTTTTTTCCTAAGACGTCGTCAAGCTTAAATCTCACAGAATTAACCTGATTCGGAGACGGTTTGAAGCTTTTCTTGCCAATTGGGGTTTCGTCAAAAGTCGTAGTATTATTATTGAAATAATTGCTTTTAACCAATATGTCCGCCTGAAGCGTGTGAACAGTTAAATTTAACGTTTTGGTCGTGTCTCCGTAATAATACTTATCATATGGAAGTTTCAAGACCAGTGAATCATATACTGCTTTCTCAGGAAGGGAAAAAGATGTTACTACAGTTGGCTGGAAAAACGCAGTGGAATGCATCTTCCCAAAGAATGGATCGACGTATCTGCCGACAAGCATACGCGCAGCACCGCCTGTCATGGTCGAATCCCAGGCAACTGTGGAAAGCTTCACAGTTGTCGTATCAGAAAATAAAACTAGGAAATCATCTGGGTTGGTTTGTTCGAGAGCATTAATTTCATCACCCGATTGGCAACCTGAAAGTGAAACGCACAAATATAATCCGGCGAGTAAGCTGGAAACCGGCGAAAATAATCCTTTAAAAGAATAATAAGTAAATTTCATTTAGCGCAAGAACAGTAAAAATGCAAAAATATCAGATATAACCTGAATAACAAAGGGAATTAGACAAACAGGCAAAATGTGTAGACCAAAATCAGTTGCAACAAAATCGCCGGCTTGCACGTATAGCTAGATATCACATCGGCAATTTGCATTTAAGTACATATGAGGAAGATCAACTGTATTGTCATTGATAAAAGTGAACACGATCTGGAAGTTTTGAGTCAGCACATTAACAGTATTTCATTTTTTGATTTGATTGGCGCCTATACCGTTTCGGAAAATGCCGCCAGCATTCTTAAAACGCAAAAAGTAGACCTTCTATTTTTAGATATTGAAAATTGTGGTGCGGATGGACTAAGGGATCTGAGAAGTTTATCTGACAATACCAGGATAATCATTACAACAAATAGGGATTATTTTGCGTTAGAAGCCTTTAACCTGGATATTTTAGATTACCTTTTGAAGCCTCTTCAAAGAGAACGTTTCTGGAAAACAGCCGAAAAAGCCCATGAAATTTTCAGTTTGTTGACTCTGAGAGAAAGGAGAAACAAGGCAGATGAGCAATTTATAAATTTGGAATATTTATTTGTAACCTCGGATTACTCGTTGGTGAAGATCAAATTATCCGATGTCAGCCATGTTGAAGGGTTGAAAGATTATCTCAAAATTTATTTGGTTACTCAGCTTAATCCCGTCATTACAAGGATGACAATGAAAGCATTGGAAGAAAAATTACCGAGAAATCAGTTCTTCCGGGTTCACAAATCTTACATCGTTTCGATCGGTAAAATAGATATTATCAGAAGCCAGCGCATCAAAATCGGACAAAATACAGTACCTATTAGTGACAGCTATTATGAAACTTTTAGACAAAAAGTAAATATATAATTTTTCTAAGCAATTCCAAGATGTTATGTTTGCAGTAGATTTGGTCCAAATGTCTCTTCATCTACACATTCGGTCCGTTCATCTCAATTGTTTTTTTTATCCTTAGTGTACCACGATTTTTGTATTCATTTGTATTAATTAGTCAAACCAGAATTTTTTCATGTTTAATACCTTAAAAAAGTCATCGTTAACCCTTCTAATCGCTTCAACTGCACTAATTCAATTCGGATGTGGTAGTGAATCCGATCCTGACAAAGTTGGAAACTGGTACAAAAAAGATGTACCTTCCTTCGGAGGTATTCCCCGTTACGGAGCAGTAAGCTTTATGATTAATAACAAAGGTTACATAGGTACAGGATATACCAGAGAAAGTGTTCCAAGAGTTAAAGATTTCTGGCAATATGATGCCGATGGCAAAATATGGTCCCAGGTGGCTGAATTCACAGGAGCTGCAAGAAATGACGCTGTTTCGTTTGTTGCTGGTGGTAAAGCCTACGTTGGGACTGGCTATGACGGAGTTACAACCGTTGATAACGGCTACAAAAAAGATTTTTGGCAGTACGATCCGACTACGAATAAGTGGAAAGCGGTAGCTGATTTTGCGGGTGTCCCTCGTCAGTATGCTTCTGCATTCTCAATCGGAGATAAAGGATATGTTGGTCTTGGATACAACGCATCAGGTGTTTATCAGGACTTTTATGAATATAATCCAACAACGGACACGTGGACAGAGGTTGCGACGTTTCTTGGAGGAAAAAGAAGAAGTGCGACTGCTTTCACAATCGGCGGAACAGGTTATATAGGTTTCGGCATTAACAATTCGGCTGCAACGGTAAGAGACTTGTATCAATTCGTTCCAGGCGGTGCAAGTGGAAAGGGAACCTGGACTCAGAAAACTGTTTTTAATGATGACAATGGTGATTTCCCACAAGTACGATCAAATGCTTTTGCACTAGTCATTAACGAAAAAGGATACATCGTTGGTGGAACATCAAATTCAGATTGCTGGGAATATAACCCCACGTCGGATACCTGGATAGAGAAAACTTCTTTTGAAGGAGGAACACGTGGTTATGCAGCAGGTTTCGTAATCAACAATGTAGGTTATTTTGGAACAGGACTTGCAAGCTCCACTCCAGTTGATGACTTCTGGGGTTTCAATCCTGATGCAGCTGTAGACGACGACGATAACTAAGCGTGATTAAAAGTTCAAAAAATTTCAGATCTGCTTTGATCTGTACGTGGGCCTTCGCTGCCGCCGTTTTTCTTTCTTCCTGCGATGGAAACAAGAAAAATGCAAGCAGCGAAGGTCTTCGCGCTTACAAGGTGTCCGCAATTCATCTCGACAGCACGTGGGGATACCGGATTTCTCAGGACACAGTGCCTGTGATCGAGCAGAAAATAATTCCCGGCTTGCCAGGCAATGCTGGGTTTAGCACAGAACAGGAGGCTCTTAAAACGGGAGATTTGGTTGTTAAAAAATTAAATCAGGGAATATTTCCTCCCTCGGTTTCACGCCAGGAGTTAGATAGTCTGGGAATAACCTACCAACGATAGATAATAGATACAAGAAATCATACTAACTAAAAGCGGCGGAATTCTCTCAGAATCCCGCCGCTTTTAGTTGGTACCTGATTAATTAACTACTCACGATTAACTGAATACGTCCCAAAACTTGGATTATGATCTGAATATTTTACACCCTTTAATGTTTTAAAATCTAAAAGGTCAAGCTTGGTGTCATTGTAAAACTGATTGTCAATTCTAATGAACCAGGGAATCCGGTTGTAGGTAAATCCAAAACCCTCGCCTTTTTCTTCAAATGCATTTTTCAGTAAAGCTCTTGTCCGGCCATAAAAATAACTATAAGGTGTTTCATTAAAATCTCCGCAAACGATGACAGGATAGGGGGACTCTTTAATCCACTCTTCCAAAACACCAACTTCTCTTATCCGAGCTGAAAATCCTTTTTTCATGGACGATAAGGTAGATTTAGTTTCACGCTTTACGCCTTCCAACTTCTTTTGGCTAACGAGTGTTTTCAATTGCAGCGACATAGAATATAAATGCACACCAATTATCCTTACGGTATCTTTTCTTATAACCACATCAACATACATCAGCCCGTTCTGCTGCTCGAAAGCTTCTTCCTTGTGTTTGATGATCGGAAATTTCGAGAAAATTGCCAGGCTTTTGAATGTAGTGCTTTCATTCATTTTCTTACCAAGTAAATTGTAATACGGATATCCGGATTCTCTGAAGTATTTGACAGTTCTATAAGTTGGCAGCTGTTTTTCATTATTAAATTCCGGCATGCACAGAATGTCAACATTTTGCTTGATGATCCATTCTTTCATCCGCTCGGTTTTAATATCATCTGCCCGGACATGGCGTGGAGTAACCCAGAATCCATAAACGTTATAGTTCATGATCGTAAAGCTGTGTTTATCGGATTGTCCCTTTTCAGGATTTTCCGGCTTATTGCCAAACTGATAGGTTCTTGGCAAAAAGACGCTCGATACAGCGATCAGGAAAATCGGCGCCAGTGATTTTTTTGAATCGACCAGCAAAAAAATAAAAACAAAAATAATGTTGATAATTACCGTGACCGGCAGGGACATCATTAAAAATCCCGCAGCCCAGTGCGGGGTGGGGACCCAATATGTTAAAGCATACACCAGTAAAGAGTAAGCGGCGAAAAACTTAAACAAAAACCAAAAAAATCCTTTCAATCTTTTCACAATGCGATATGATTTCAATCCTGTTACAAAAGTAGACGAACACTTTGAATAAAGAACACTTCTCCAAGAGTTTGTACAAATGATAAAAAAGTTTTACATTTGCATAATAATTCGAGTTTGATCGGTTGATTGAGGGGGGTATTTGATCCCCTTTTTTATTTGTAGTACATCTTACATGACAATAAAAGAACATTTGGAAGTTTTGCTGGCTCCGTTTTTGGAGGAAGGCAATTATTTTCTGGTGGATATTCAGATAAAGGCTTCCAAAGTAAGCCAGAAGGTAACAATTTTAGTCGACAAAGACGAAGGAATTACAATTCAGGAATGTACATCCATCAGCCGCAGGCTTGCGAAACAACTGGAAGAACTGGAAGTTTTCGCAGAAGCCTACACATTGGAAGTTTCTTCTCCCGGCCTGGACCAGCCTTTGGTTCTGCTCCGTCAATATCTGAAAAACCTGGGAAGAAATTTGAAGGTAACTTTGAAAACAGGAGAGTCAATTTCAGGTCAGTTGATCGAGGCAAAAGAAGAGAGTATTACACTTCAACTTCCTGAGCCAAAGAAAAAATCGAAAACGCCCGTAGATGAAGCATCGCTGAAACGTGAGATCCCGGTGGATCAGATCTCGAAAGCACTTGTTGAAATCTCGTTTAAAAACTTATAGATCAGATTATCATTTAGATCTGATTTGCAGGAAATTATATATTATGTATAACTTAGTATCAGCAAATATTCTTAAGCATAACAATGGATAGCGGAATATTAATTGAGTCGTTCGCAGAGTTTGCCAGCTCAAAAAACATTGATCGTCCGACGATGATCAGCGTTTTGGAAGAAGTATTTCGTACAATGATTCGTAAAAAGTACGGTACTGATGATAATTTTGATGTGATCATTAACCCGGAAAGTGGTGACCTTGAAATGTGGCGCACCCGTGAGATTGTCGACGACAACTCGGAAGATATCTGGGATTATAACAAAATTCCACTGGCAGAGGCTCGCAAGATTCAGAATGACTTTGAAGTCGGCGAAGAAGTTGCAGAAGAAGTTAAGCTTGTTGAATTTGGTCGTAGACTGGTTCAGACAGCCCGCCAGACCCTGATCCAGAAAATTAAAGATATGGAGAAGGAGATCATGTATGAAAAATACAAGGATCAGGTTGGTGAAATGATAACAGGCGAGGTGTATCAGACACTTCGTCATGAGGTGATCATCATGGATGGTGAAGGAAATGAGCTTTCTCTACCACGCACCGAGCAAATTTCAAAGGACCGTTTCCGCAAGGGAGAATCCGTTAAATCTGTGATCCATAAAGTGGATATGAATAACGGTACGCCAAAAATTACGTTATCTAGAACATCTCCGGTATTCTTGGAGCGCTTGTTTGAAGTAGAAATTCCTGAAATTTATGATGGAATTATTTCAGTGAGAAGAGTGGTTCGTGAGCCAGGCGAGCGTGCCAAAGTGGCGGTTGAATCCTATGATGACCGCATTGATCCGGTAGGGGCTTGCGTGGGTATGAAGGGTTCAAGAATTCACTCGATCGTGCGTGAATTGGGTAATGAAAATATTGACGTGATCAATTACACAGACAATCTGGAATTGCTTATCAGTCGTGCATTAAGCCCGGCAAAAGTAAGCTCAATGCAGATTGACCGTGAAGCAAAACGTGTATCAGTTTTCCTCAAACCAGATCAGGTTTCGTTGGCAATTGGTAAAGGCGGCCAGAATATTAAGTTGGCAGGCAAACTGGTTGGCATGGAGATTGATGTTTTCCGTGATATCGAAGAACAGAATGATGAAGATGTGGATCTTTCTGAATTCTCTGACGAAATCGATGCATGGATGATCAGCGAATTGCACAAAATAGGATTGGATACCGCTAAAAGTGTTTTAGCGCTTAACAAAGAGGAACTTGTTCGACGGACGGATTTGGAAGAAAATACCGTTGAAGATATTCTGGATATCCTTCGTAAAGAGTTTGAATAATTACAAGAATATGTGGAGGTATTGACATAGTGTTTATATTTCCACGGATGCAAAAACTTTTTTCTACAAATTGCTAATATGGCAGAAGATAAAATGATGCGCCTAAGCCAAGTGGCAAGGATCCTGAACGTAGGAATTACTACGATCGTGGATCACCTGTCTGCCAAAGGGTACAAGGTGGAAAGTAACCCCAATACCAAAATTAATTCGGATCAAATTGATTTTCTTGCGAAAGACTTCAAATCAGAAGATCTTAAAGCTTCATGGGCACCGAGAAATACTTCGTCGGAACCTGCTGTTGAAGTGAAGGAAGAAAAGCACAAAAGTGACGTTGACGGAATTTTATATTTCCGCAATTCGCCCTCTAAACCTATTGAAGAAAAGCCTCAGGTGGAAGAAAAGGCGGAGCCAGCATCCCCTGCTTTTGAAAACAGACTCCCTGGTATTAAAGTAGTTGGTAAGATAGACCTGGATGCTAAAAAGCCAGTTGCTGCTCCAACTCCGGTGCAACCAGAGCCTGTCCAGGAACCTGTAAAAGAGGTTAAGGCTGAAACGCCGCCGCCTGTACCTGTTGCCGCTCCAGAGCCGAAGAACGAGGTAAAAGAAGCTGAACCAGTAAAAGTTCAGCAAGAAGTGAAGCAAGAAACACAGCCGGTTGTGAAACCGCCTGTTGAAAATACAATTATTGAACAACCAAAGAAAGAGCTAGTTGCTGAAAAAGAGGTAGTAGTTGAAAAACCGGAACCAGTGGCCCCGGTACAACCCGTTGCCGAAGTGAAGCCGCCTACTCAAAAAGAAGAGTCAAAACCGGT
This sequence comes from Dyadobacter koreensis, assembly GCF_900108855.1. Classification (GTDB taxonomy): domain Bacteria; phylum Bacteroidota; class Bacteroidia; order Cytophagales; family Spirosomataceae; genus Dyadobacter; species Dyadobacter koreensis. The sequence continues at coordinate 704,793 of NZ_FNXY01000001.1, read as the reverse complement.
GGAAATTCCCGTAAAAGAAACTACCCCTCCTGTTGCTGAAAACAAACCGGCTACTGAAAGCAGCCCGGCAACACCAGAATCCAATGAATCTGAATTGATTGAAGCGCGCGGTGAGCAGCTTCGTGGTCTTCGGGTTATTGGTAAAATCGAACTGCCTTCTGACAGAATCAAGAAAAAAGATCCTGTTGCGTCAAGCGATTCGGCTACCGACAAAAAACGTCGCCGTAAGCGCAAGCGAATTCGTGATGAGGTAAGACCAGCTACCGCAGGTGCTCCGGCAACTACGCCAGCAACAGGAACTACCACAACGCCAAGCACTCCTGGAAACAGAGATAATAATAACAGAGATAACAACCGCTCAAGAACTCCTAACGGAGCTCCGAATACAAACGCGCCTCGAACTGCAAATACCGGGACTACCAGTACGAACACAAACAGGCCAGCTACCGGAACTACAGGAACAACGCCTGCTGCCGGAAGTACAGGTACCGGAAACACAGGTGCAGGAGCGGGAGCGGCTGCGAATAAGGGACGAAATAACAACAGAAGAGGCGGGAAAAGGGAAGAAGTTTCTGACAAAGAAGTTTCGGACAACATCAAGGCAACCATGGCCAGAATGGGCGGAGGTAGCAACAGCCGTACCGCAACGCGTGGAAAAGGACTTCGCCGCCGCGACCGTGCAGATCAGAATGATCCAAACGCGGACGGATTAGAAGAAACAAAAGTACTTCGCGTAACAGAATTCGTTTCTGCAAATGACTTGGCTTCTTTGATGGAAGTTACAGTCCAGGAAGTAATTTCGGTTTGTATGAGCATGGGTATGTTCGTTTCGATCAACCAGCGTCTGGATGCAGAAGCGATCACATTTATTGCTGATGAATTCGGATTTGAAGTTGCCTTTATCTCAGCTGAGGAGGAAGTTCAGAATGATGTTGTTGAAGAAGTTGATACAGAAGAAAGCCTTGTCGAAAGAGCTCCGATTGTAACGATCATGGGTCACGTCGATCATGGTAAAACGTCCCTTCTTGACTATATACGTTCAGAAAACGTTGCGAGTGGAGAAGCAGGAGGTATTACGCAGCACATTGGTGCATATAGCGTTAAAACAAAAACAGGTAAACAGGTTACATTCCTTGATACACCAGGTCACGAAGCCTTTACAGCGATGCGTGCCCGTGGAGCAAAAGTTACCGACGTTGTAATTATTGTAATTGCAGCAGACGATAGCATCATGCCACAAACACGTGAGGCGATTAATCACTCACAGGTTGCTGGTGTACCGATTGTGTTTGCATTCAGTAAGATTGATAAGGCAGGCGCCAACACGGAAAAAATCCGTGAAGAACTTGCCAACATGAATATATTGGTAGAAGAGTGGGGTGGTAAATACCAGACTCAGGAAATCTCTTCCAAATCAGGTTTTGGTATTGATCTTCTTTTGGAAAAAGTACTTCTGGAAGCAGAATTGCTGGAACTGAAAGCGAACCCTAACCGCCGCGCGATCGGTAGTGTTGTGGAAGCATCTTTGGATAAAGGACGTGGATACGTTACAACGATACTTGTTGAAACAGGTACATTGAAAGTTGGAGATGTCGTTTTAGCAGGTGCACACTTTGGTAAGGTAAAGGCGATGACCGATTATCTGGGTCGCAAGCTGAAAACTGCCGGACCGTCTATGCCAGTACAGTTACTTGGTTTGAATGGTGCGCCACAAGCAGGTGATCGTTTTAATGTATTTGAAAACGAACGTGATGCACGTGACATCGCTGTGAAACGTGAGCAGATTCAACGTGAACAAACGATCCGTACCCGTAAGCATATCACACTGGAAGAAATTGGCCGTCGTAAGGCGATCGGTAGTTTCCGTGAGCTTAACCTGATCATTAAAGGTGACGTGGATGGATCTGTGGAAGCACTTTCAGATTCGTTACTGCAACTTTCAACAAATGAAGTTCAGGTAAATATCATCCATAAAGCAGTTGGTCAGATCTCTGAATCTGATGTTAACCTTGCGATTGCTGCTGATGCGATTATTGTTGGATTCCAGGTTCGTCCGTCGGCAAATGCGAAGAAAATGGCCGAACAGGATCAAATTGAAATTCGTCACTACTCTGTAATTTACAGTGCGATTGATGAGATCAAAGACGCGATGACAGGTATGCTTGCTCCGACGATCGAAGAAATTGTTACAGGTAATATTGAAATCAGAGAAGTATTTAAAATCAGTCGTATCGGTACTATTGCCGGATGTTATGTTACCGATGGTTTCGTGAAACGTAGCAACAAGATCCGTGTGGTTCGTGACGGTATCGTACTTCTAACCGGAGAAATTGACTCGCTGAAACGTTACAAAGATGATGTTCAGGAAGTTAGAAATGGTTATGAGTGTGGTTTGAGTATCAAGAACTTTAATGATATAGAAGTGGGTGATATTATAGAAAGCTTTGAACTTCGTGAAGTAAAAAGGTCTCTTTAAGTTAACCAGACATATTGAACGAGCCGGTTTTGAGCAATCAAAACCGGCTTTTTTTGTGATCGGGTTCCTATTTTCAATCTCCATTCCCAGAGATTTCTATTCGTTATCAGAATAAAAAAATATTCGACCGAAATTGCTTTTTACAACAATGAGAATGGAATAAATGTATTTTTGTTACGGCAAGACTATTTCTTGCGGTCATGAAATATACAACCCTTTAAAATTTAAAGTATGATTAATGCGAATTTGCCATGGATCGAATCGCCCTTTTTTGAAGAGATTTTAAAAACAAAAAAGTTAACTGATCAACAACTTCATTATGTCAAAGAGTATCAAAAAAATGGTTTTGTAGTTATTTCGGGTATCCTGCCTGAATCCCTGGTCGACAAGACGCGCGAAGATGCAGACAAAAAAGCTTTCAATCCTGATTTTCCGATAAAAACGCAGCGTGACGACCGAAGAGTTCAGGATTTTTGGAAAGTGTCGGAAGCTTCAAAACAGCTAGCCTGTCACCCCAAAATTCTGGAAATGCTGCAATTGTTTTATGATCGGGAACCAATCCCGTTCCAAACGCTTAATTTTAAATTCGGATCACAGCAGCGGGCACATTCCGATACCATACATTTTAGCTCATTACCAGCCCGTTTTATGTGCGGCGTCTGGGTAGCACTGGAGGATATTACCGAAGATAAAGGACCGGTATTTTACTTTCCAGGATCACACCGTCTGCCTGAGTATGATTTCTCTCACATAAAGCCTGATTCTAAAACATCGTCTTATAGTGATTATGTTGACTACGAAGACTTTATAGAAAAAATCGTTGATGCAAATAAGTTTGAGAAGAAAAAATTCCTGGCCAAAAAAGGTGACGTTCTCATCTGGTCTTCTAACATCATTCATGGGGGATCACCAGTTACCAAAGATGGAACCACGCGCTGGTCGCAGGTAACTCATTATTTCTTTAGAGATTGCTACTATTATACACCGATGTTGTCAAACATGGTTACCAAGGAACTGTTCTTGCGAAACAGTCTGGAAAATATGTTGACCGGTGAAAAGGTAGTTCAAACCTACAATGGTAATAAGCTAAGGACTTTCAATTCTGGTAAAAATATTTTTACACTTCTGGAAAAGAAGATCAGGCCGTTTTCTTTGTTGTCGAAGATCGTTCGAGGAAAAGTTTGATCAAATTTATCTCGTAGATTTATGACCTGGCTCCTAAGCCGGGTTTTTTGTTTTAAATCTGTGTATTACTCCTGTTTAACAAGGCATAATAAATCATTCTGAGATGGACATGCGGTGTTTGTGAGCTTGCAGACTCGGCTTTTCAAAACTTATTAATGTTTTCTGAAAAATAGGCTTCAATGTTTTGTAATGTTTTTTCAGTCAATCTTTTACCGGATTCTTCAGTAAACCCGGCGGATAAAGGGTAAAGAATTGCATTATCTAATTTCGATAATTTGTCGAAAAGTGATCCTGCTCCATCAGAATCGAAAATTGCAAAAGACTCAGGATCTTGAAATAGCCAGTTCAACAGCGCATTTTCTTCAAAAGGCTGGCCGAGTGAAGTATTGATAAAAACAGACTTTTTCTTTTTGGAAAGAAAGGCTGTCTGATCCAAAACAAGAGTATTTCTTGGTACATGAACGGTTATAATATCACAAGTTTGGAAAAGAGTATTTATGGAAAGCCTTTTGATACCAAGTTTTTCCACCTCCGGTTTTTCAGTTCGCCCGCTGTAAAAAAGACGCATTCCAAAAATTTTAGCCGTCTGAGCCACCATTTTTCCAAGCGTACCGAGCCCGATTATACCAATGCTTTTACTGCTGAGTTCCGTTGGAAGGCCATTTTGTGGCTTACGTCCAAGACCTTTAAATTGCGTAATTAGTTGTGCAAAAATAAACTCCACAACACCTTCGTCGCCGTAATCCCTGACAGCTTTTACTTCAATTCCTAATTGCGCCGCAGTGGTCACATCAACATTTGATGAAGAGGTATCATACAGGCTGCAACACATACCAATATATCGGAGATTTGGTGATTGTTTTAAAACAGTTGCTGTCAGTGGTGTTTTCCAGCTCACCAGTACGCAGTCGCTGTCCGATATTCTATGGAGTGTTTCTTTCTCATCCTGCGGGCAATCTTCGTAGGTGACCACCGGCCGGTCTGAAAAAGTCTGTAATGCCCAAATTCCCTCCTTATTAAGACGGGTCTTGTCAAGAACGATTATCTGGTTGAAACGCATAGTTTTAGATCGGTTCAGAAAGAAAACAAATGTAAGGAATGTGTTTTTAAACAGATAAATTCCGATGAATTATCTCAGATAGTTAATATGGGTAAACGATAAGTGAAAAGATAATAACTAATAAGATACTGTACTGAGTAGTTTTGCTGAAATTTAAAATGGATAAAATATTCTTTTTGAGATTATAAAATATGAAAAATACTGTTTTTCAATACTTTATTTTGTTTTTTGTATTTAGCGACCTTTGCTCTTTTGGGCAGTCTTATTTACCGATACGAAATGATGCACGTTTCAAGGCAAAATCGAAAGCCGAACCAGCTGCTTTCGGATTTGGACCGCAGGACGTAAAGCTATTAAATGGCAACGTTTTCAGTCATGCTATGAGCAAGGATTCGGTTTACCTTTTACAAATTGAGCCAGATCGTCTTCTGGCACGATTCTACGAAAATGCGAAACTTCCTGTGAAAGCAAAAGTTTATGGAGGATGGGAAAGTGACGGCTTATCAGGTCATACGCTCGGACACTATCTTTCTGCATCGAGCCTGATGTATGCTGCGACCGGAAACGTGGAATTTAAGAAGAGAGTTGACTATATAGTCGCAGAACTGGCAAGATGCCAGTCAGCTAGAAGGAACGGATATGTAGGCGCTATTCCGAAGGAAGACAGTCTTTTTTACAAAGTTTCAATCGGGGACATTAATTCTTCGGGATTCGACCTGAACGGTGGCTGGGCACCATGGTACACAGTTCACAAAGTAATGGCCGGCCTGGTAGATTCCTACTTATATTGTAAAAATGAACAGGCACTTTCGGTAGTAACCGGTATGGCTGATTGGACTGAAAATATCCTGAAAAACCTTAACGAACAGCAGATGCAAAAGATGCTCCGTTGTGAGTATGGAGGGATGAATGACGTTCTTGCCCAGATTTATGCCATCACTGGACGGAAAAAATATCTGGATCTCTCATACCGGTTTTATGACGATTTTGTAATGAAACCATTATCTGAGCAAATTGATCCATTTCCCGGCAAACATTCCAATACCAATATTCCAAAAACAATCGGAAGTGCAGTACAATATGAGCTCACGGGTAATAAATCCGACAGTATAATCGCGGCTTTCACCTGGAATACACTGATCGATCATCATTCTTATGTGATTGGCGGCAACGGGAATTATGAATATCTGGGTCCAGAGGATAAACTGAATGACCGGCTGAGCGACAATACGGCTGAGACTTGTGTCTCATATAACATGCTGAAACTTACAGGACACCTGTTTAGCTGGCATCCAACTTCCCGCCTTGGAGATTATTACGAGAGGACATTGTACAATCATATCCTTGCCTCACAGAATCCAAATACCGCGATGATGTGTTATTTTGTTCCATTAAGAACGGGAGCTCGGAAAACGTTCAGCGACCCTTTTGATACCTTTACTTGCTGCGTTGGAACGGGTATCGAAAATCATGCAAAATATACAGAGGGTATCTATTTTGAATCAGCTGATGGGAAAAGTTTGTATGTAAACCTTTTCATTCCTTCTCATTTGAACTGGCAAACGAATAAAACACAGCTTACGATGAGAACAGATTTTCTAAAAAAAGAAGCTGTTAAAATTCTTGTGGAAAGTGAAAAGCCTAGCCAATTCGCTGTCAAAATCCGTAAACCTTATTGGGCAACTAACTACATGCTGACAGTCAACGGGGATAAATTTGCCAGCCAAACAGATAAAGATGGTTTTATTGTTGTAGAACGAAATTGGGAAAAAGGTGATCTGATCAGTTTTACGCCGGTAAAATCTCTTCATGCAGAAGCGCTGGCTGGTAACGATTCGCGGATCGCGATTTTATACGGTCCTTTGGTACTTGCAGGGGACCTAGGGCAAAAGCAGCCGGAGGCTGCATACAGCACGCCAGTTTTGCTAACAGACAACCGAAATGTAAACGACTGGGTAGAACCTGTAAATGGCAAGCCACTGCACTTTAAGATGAAAGGAGTCGGTAAACCATTTGATCCGGAACTGCAGCCCTTTTATCAGACCATCGATACTTACTATGGTATATACTGGGATTTTTTTAGCCCTGCTGACTGGGCAACCCGTGAAAAGGAGTATGAAATTGAAAAGGAAAGATCCAGAAAAATTAAAGAACGCACTATTGATGAATTTAGAATAGGAGAGATGCAGCCAGAGCGAGACCATGATCTTAAAGCAAGTGCCAATAGCTACATTGATGCGGCAATTGGGGTCAGTGGACGCGAAGCCCGGAGTAAAGGGTTCTTTTCGTTCAACATGAAAGTTGATCCCGAATTAAAAAATAACCTGCTTTTATCATATATTGGTGACGATAAAAATAGGAAATTCGATATTAAAGTTGACGGAGAAGTGATCAAAACGATCACGTGGGATGGAGCAGAAAGTGGGAAATTTTATGATTTTGAGTACGAAATAGATCACCGGTTAACGAAAGGGAAAACGAATATTCGAATAGCGGTTGAAGCAAATTATGGTAAAACAGCGGGAAGGATATTCTCTGTGAAAATAGTTAAATGATCAAAAACGAGCCTTTGGTAACTGCCTACAAGAATTAAAAGGAATCTTAAATTTTTACTACCACTCCCTCTAATCAGGTATGAAAATGAAAAAGGTTGTTCCCTTTCCCTCGACGCTTTCAAACCAGATCTTACCTCTGTGGGCAGCTAAAATCTGTTTAGATATATATAAACCCAGTCCGAAAGGTTGTTCGCCGGCAGTTCCAACGCGTTTTGATGAAGTGAATGGCTCAAATAATTTTTCAGCTGAATGTTGGGATATACCCACGCCATTGTCTTTTATCAGTATTTTGACCCCTAAAAATGTTTTCTGCGCACTGACCTGAATGACACCTTGTTCCGGACTAAATTTGATTGCGTTGACAATAAGATTATTTAAAACCCTGACCAGTTTATCCCGATCAGCCGTCAGCTGTGCCTGAGGATATTCGGTCAGAATGAGCTGCTGTTTTTTCTCTGCGGCGCGGAATGAGAGAAGGGCGACAGTATGCTGAAGAAACGTTGGAAGATCGATAGATTCCTTTTCAAGTTCCGATTCGTTAAAATTGAAATCGGTTTCCAATAAATCACCAATCAGTTTGATGCAGCTATCGCTGGAATCCTGAATAAGTTCGAGAAACTGCGTGCGCTCTTCCTTTGTCAGGTTTTCATCTTTAAGAAGTGAACTGAAAGAACTAATCGCTCCAATGGGATTTCGTAAATCGTGAGCTACAATCTTTATTAATTTGGCATAATTCTGGTTGGTTTTTTCAAGTGCTTCGCTGGCTGATTCCAGTTGACTGAACTGTATTCTTAGTACCTGGTTTTTTCTTTCAATTAGTTTGGCATTTCTTAGTAAGAATAAGATACTCATCAGTGTTAGAAAACAAATTGCGGCAGCCAGCCAAAGTAATTTTGTATTATAGTCCGAGACTAGTTGCTGCGATACCAATTCCTGGTCTTTGACTGCGTATTCGGTGTAATCGATGCCTGACGATTTATCGATTTCAGCCTGCTGTTCGAAAATTTGCAGTAACTTTTGACTATAAATAAAAGCAGAAAACCTGTCTCCTTTTTCTAAATATATGTCATACAGTCTTTTACAGATGTCTTTGGCATATGTTCTGTAACTTTTTTGTTCTGCTATACCAAGCGCCTGATTTAATAAGCCGATTGCTTTCTCAGGGTTACTGTTTAGATAGTTATCTGCCAGATCGATCATTAAATCCATGCTCAGAAAATATAATTGCATTTTCATAGCATTTTCAAGTGTGCTTTCAAGAAGTTCCTTGCCTCTTTCGACCTGGCCAGCCGCGATAAGATCGTCCGCTCTTAATTGTTGAATGGCCAGCGCAAGACGCGAATCTCGGTATTTTACCGAAATCTTACTGGCGCGGTCGATCAGTTCTTCCTTCTTTTTTGAATCAAACTTATCAGGATAGCTCAGGATATAATTGTAAATAACCAGCGCGGTAATCGAATCATGCGAAATTTGGTTGCCAAGTGAAAGTGCCTGGTCCAGATTGGACAATGCTTTCTGATCTTTCCCGCTGACTTTATAAACCATAGCGATATTCATCAGGGTCTGAACAATATTGGAAGAGTCTTTAAGCGCGACGTACTGGTTATATGCATCATTGTAATAGCGCAACGCAAGTTGGTTATTCCCTTTTATGTCAAAGACAACACCAAGATTATTTCTAGCATCTGCCAAGCCTTTTTTATATCCCAATCTTGAGGCTATTGCCCGGGCATGCAGTGCATAATGAAGTGTGCTATCCGGGTTTTGTTCGTAGAAAAGAAGCGCAACCCTATTAAGAAGGTCAGTATATTGAGTGCTGTCTCTGGTTACTAAAAGTTTTTGCTGCAATCGTTTTATTTTCTCCACCTGACCTAAGGCTGAACCAGCCATCATAACCAACAAGAGAAGACATGCAATGGCAATTCTCATACTTCAAAAGATTAGTCAGGTATATCGTAGAATAAATATTACGAAATTCACGTTTAAATGCAAATTAAATAAACATGCAGGTTTTGTATATAGATTGTCTAACCTTCAAAATGGTGAGACTTGGATTTGATTGCACCAAACAAGTGTTCAGACAGGTCGCGGGTTTCCCAAAAAAATAGGCGTGAAAACATTTGCTTTCACGCCTATTTTTTTTGGGAAATAATCTGTTAGATCAATCTGGATTCGCGATCTTGTTTTCTCTTTTTACGTTTATAAGCAATTTTTTCAATCGCCACAAAAAGAACCGGAACAACGAAGATAGCCAGAGAAGTCGCCGCAAGCATACCTCCAAATACAGTCCACCCAATTGTTTTACGTGATTCTGCTGCCGCACCACTTGCAAAGGCCAGGGGAAGTACCCCAAGGATGAAGGCAAGCGATGTCATGATAATTGGCCGAAGACGAAGCTGAACCGCTTCCAACGTTGCCTTGACTAGTTCCATTCCGGAATCTACCCGTTCTTTGGCAAATTCAACAATCAAAATCGCATTTTTCGCAGCAAGACCTATCAGTGTAATAAGACCAATCTGGGCGTAAATGTTATTCGTAAGGTTTGGCAAAAGCGTCAATGTAATAATCGATCCCAAGGCACCGATCGGTACGGCAAAGAGTACTGAGAACGGAATTGACCAGCTTTCATAAAGCGCTGCAAGGAAAAGAAATACGAAGACGATGGATATCGCAAAGATTGTAGTTGTCGAATCGCCGGCTTTGATCTCTTCCGAACTCATACCGGAAAATTCATATCCATAACCATCAGGAAGTGTTTCGGCTACTTCTTTCAAAGCCTGAATCGCCTGGCCGCTACTGAATCCTGGTTTTGGAGTTCCGTTAATCTCAACAGCACGGTAGATGTTGTAGTGAGAAATCAAGGCAGGGTTTTCAACCACTTTTGTCGTAATGATCGCTGAAAGCGGAACCATACTGCCTTGTGAATTTCTTACATAAAATTTATTTAACTGATCAAGGTTTGACCGGAAACTACTGTCTGCCTGAACCATTACACGGAAGTTACGTCCATAAAGGTTGAAGTCGTTCACATACGTACTACCGAGCAATGTAGAGAGTGTCTGGAACACGTCATTCACCTGAACTCCCAGTTTTTTGGTTTTATCACGGTCCACATCAATCTGATACGAAGGTGTTTTTGCATTGAAGAATGTGTATGCAAAACCAATTTCAGGGCGCTGGTTTACAGCGGCAAGGAATTTTTGGGTAACAGCTTCAAACTTTTTGATATCATCGGTACTGGTTGTCTGCTGAAGTTCAAAAGTAAAACCAGACGTCTGTCCAAGACCTGGAATTGCCGGAGGAGCAATTGCTAAAACACGAGCTTCCTTAATATCTCCGGTACGTTTCTGGATTTCTGAAATAACAGCCTGCACGTGATGTTCAGCGCCTTTACGGTCTGCCCACGGATGCAAACTTACGAACATGGTACCTACGTTGGACTTGTTAGAGAAGCTGATAACGTTAAGTCCTGCAAGACCACCAACCGTTTTTATTTCTGGGATTTTCGAAATACGGGCCATGATGTCTTTAATCATCGCAATATTACGAGTCGTAGAGGCAGCTTCCTGCATCTCATAGGTCACGAACAAACGTCCTTCATCTTCCACTGGAATAAAGCCGGATGGTTTGTTTTTAAACAAAAATACAAGACCAACGATCAGACAGACCATCATGATGATCACGTACGGAGTTCCTTTTATCCACTTTGCAACACCTCTCGTATAAGAATGGGAGACGCCGTCAAACCAGCGGTTGAATTTGTCAAAGAACTTTTCAAGCCAGTTCTTTTTCTCACCGGCACCTTTTGTTGGCTTCAACATCATAGCACAAAGTGCAGGTGTCAACGAGAGCGCAACGAATGCAGATAGGAGTACAGATACTGCAATCGTGATCGCAAATTGCTGATAAAGTCTACCTACAATACCAGGTACAAAACTTACCGGTACGAACACCGCCGCTAAAATAAGGGCAATCGCAATAACCGGTCCGGAAATTTCTTTCATCGCCTTTTCTGTCGCTGCCTTCGGCGAGAGCCTGCCGTGGTCAATATTGTGCTGGACGGCCTCGACTACCACGATTGCATCATCGACCACAATACCAATGGCAAGTACGAAAGCGAAAAGGGTCAGTGTATTAATTGTAAATCCAAAAGGAATAAAGAAGATAAATGTTCCGATCAACGATACCGGGATCGCAAGAATCGGAATCAAAGTTGCGCGCCAGTTTTGAAGGAACAGGAATACTACAATTACAACGAGAATCATCGCTTCTCCAAATGTATGTAATACTTCTTCAATCGAAACCCTTACCACAGAAGCTGTTTCAACCGGAATTACGTAATCAATATCTTTTGGAAAAGTCTTCTTCATTTCTGCAAGCGCAGCCATTACACCATCATAGGTATCAAGGGCATTAGCTCCCGGCGCCTGATAAATCAATACAAACGCAGCGGGTTTTCCGTTTACGAAGGCATTGGCATTGTAATCAAATTTACCAAGTTCCACACGTGCTACATCTTTCAGATAAACCACACTTCCTTCGGTCGGTGCCGAACGAACAATGATATCTTCAAATTCCTCTTTTGTATTCAGACGGCTGTTTGTAAGTACGCTATATTCAAATGCCTGCTGGGTCGGCTGTGGATTCGCTCCAACAGTACCCGCAGCAATCTGCAAGTTCTGTTCGGCAAGAGCGGCAGAAATGTCAGATGGTGTCATGTTTAAATTGGCAAGTTTTTCCGGGTTTAACCAGATACGCATACCAAAATCATCGGCGCGGGAAACAATATCACCCACACCTTTAACACGTTGAATCCTATCTTTGATATAGATGTTCGCGTAGTTACCAATGAACTGTGCACTGTGCGTTCCGTTAGGCGAATAAAGTGCAAGGGCAATCATGATACTCGGCTGTCTTTTACGAACCGTTAACCCTAATCTTTTTACAACATCGGGAAGGGCAGGTTCTGCCACACTCACACGGTTCTGAACATCAAGAGCCGCAATGTTTACATCAGTACCAATATCAAAAACTACGTTAATGCTGCTTTGTCCGCTGCTGGTACTATTTGATGACATGTAACTCATGCCGGGCGTACCATTCACCTGGGTTTCAATCGCGGTTGTAGTAGTCTGCTCAACCGTTTGAGCATCCGCTCCTGTAAATGTTCCTGAAATAGTCACCGTAGGAGGGGTTACATCAGGATACTGGGCCACCGGTAAAGTGGTTAATGCAATAAGGCCGACAAGCACGATTACAATCGAGGTAACGATTGCCGTAACCGGCCTTTTAATGAAGATATCTGCAATCATTTTTTTAGTATTTAAGGGAATCAGAAGGAGGTCAGGCTTATGGCCGCTTATTCCTGTTTTTCTAGCTTACCGTTATTTTGTGGCACCTTTGGTCTGAGCTGCTGCTGGGGGAGCGGTGTTGATCACAGCACCTTCACGGAGATTCTGAACACCTTCCACTGCAATTTTTTCGCCTGCTTTCAAACCTTCCTTTACGATGATATTCGCACCAATAGGTTCACCCAAAACGAGTTTGCGCTGAGTAACTTTACTTGAATCACCAGCAACATAAACAAAGAATTCACCTAACTGTTCTGTTACCGCTTTATAAGGAATAATTACTGATTGCGCGGAAGCATTATTACGGACTCTAACTGTTCCTGTCATACCAGATCTCAACATATTATCCTTGTTTGGAAAAACAAGACGGGCTTTGATCGATCCTGTTTGCGGATCAACAGCGCGGTCGATAAGTTGCAGTTTTCCGGGGAATGGATAAATATCCTTTCCAAAAGCCAAAGTAAAAGTTGAATCCTTTGCGTTGCTTGTTTTCAAAAGGTTGGTAAAACGGAAAATTTCTTTCTGATCCAGATTAAAGTCAACTGCAAGCTGCCCGTCAGTTGAAACAGTGTTTAAAACGGTTTGTCCTGCTGTAACCGCTGCACCCACTTTTACAAGTGAAATTCCGATTACCCCGTCGAATGGCGCAGTTACTTTCGTATAACGAACGCTTGTCGAAACAGCCGAAATATTTGCCTGAGCTGCTTCTGCTTGTCTTTTTGCAACTTCCAGCGCCGCGTCGGCGTTATCAACGAGCTGTTTGGCCACCGCATCATTTTTATCAAGTTCATGGTAACGGTCTGCATCTTTCTGTGCTTTTACCACATTTGCTTTCTGCACATTTAAATTGGCAACGGCTTGTTCGTAATTGGCAGAATATAGTTGCGCGTCGACCGTATACAGAAGCTGTCCTTTTCTCACTCTGGAGCCATCCTGAAAATGTATGCCGGTGATAAAACCAGTCACTTGAGGACGAAGCTCTATTTGATTCAAGGCCGTTACAGTACCTGGGTAATTGTCGTGGTATACCGCATCAGTCGACGTTACTTCCTGCAACGTTACATTCACGGGTGGCGGGCCTTGCATAGCCGCCTGCTGATCATTCTTTTTTCCACAGGAAGCCAGTACCAAAACTGAAAGTACTGCGGTATAATATTTTGTTGTATTTAAAAACATGGTATCAAGGAGTTTCAATAATTAATAGTTAAGTTGACCAAGGGCTTTCTGTACGTCGATCTTGTTGGCCAGTACCTGATAGAGTGCATTGTAATAATTAATTCTTGCCAGGCGAAGATCGGTTTCAGAAGTGATCACTTCCAGATATGTTTTGATACCTGAACGATATTGCAGCTGAATCACATCGTATACTTCTCTTGCCAAATCCACATTTTCTTTTTGCGCAATAAGATTTGCAAGGCTTCCTTTGTAGTATCCCAGTGCGTTAGAATATTCTGAATTGACATTCAGTTTCAAATTCTTGATATCCAGGTCAACGCGTTTTACCTGCCATTCTGCGGTATTGATATTTGCCTTGCGTTTTCCTCCCTGATAAAGCGGCAGACTCAAAGTCAGCGCTGCAAAAGAGTTGGGGAAATTATTTCCGTAAAGGTCGCTGAATTGGTTGTTCTGGTAGTTCAGGTTATAAGCTCCGTTGGCTGAAACTGTTGGCAGGAAGCTCATTTTGTTGTACTGCAAATTTGACTCCAAAAGTCTTTTCTGAGTGCTCAATTGTTGAAATTCAATTCTGGAATTAACTTCCGGTCCCTGAACAGTATCCAGCATCGTTTCTCGTTCCAGCTGAAGAGAATCGTAAGTGATTTTCAGGTCGTTGCCAAGCGGATAACCCATCAGTGATTTCAAATATTCCATTTTTCCTTTCAAAACTTCCTCGTTGCTTTTCTTCGCAGCTTTGGTGTTGTTAAGTGAAATGGTCGCCCTTTTGTAGTCGATTTTATCAGCTACTCCCGACTGATACTGATTCTGTGCATCTTTCAGACTTCTTTCCAATCGAACGATATCTTCTTCGGATACACGGATTTGCTCGGTTGTTGCCAGCACATCATAAAATGCTTTAGAAACATTTACGGCAAGATCGATCTTGTTAAAAGTTGTATTCTGGCTAGCCTGAAGAAGCACATCGCCTCTTGTTCTTTTTGCAAGCAAAACATCGCGGTTAAAAATCGCCTGTGAAAGTGTAAACTGACCTGCGGAGGTATTGTTTACACCGAGTCTTACAGGATTTCCGGCAATGACACTCGTCTGAATAATAAAGTTATGCTGCAAATTATAATTAAAGTTAATTTGCGGATACCAGTCTGCGAGTTTGCTTTTTACGGTATTCTCAGCAATACGCTCGTCAATGACAGACTGCTGAATAATCGGCTGATTTTTGATGGCATACTGAATAATGTCCTCCAAAGTGCCGCTGGCGAGTGTATTCTGTTCGGCACCATTTTGCGGGGTAGTGGTCACCTGTTGGCCCACCACCAGCATAGGCGCCAGTATCAGAAGTAAAATACTAAGTGCTAAAAATCTTATTGTTTTAGCTTTACAATAAAAATTCATGAAAAGGGAAATGTTAATTTGATAATGAATTAATGGTGTTAATAACGTAGGGCAAACTGAAGGGTATTGATGCATTAACTCGCAATAGCTTCGTTTAATTCCTTGTCAAGTATCGCCCGGAAGATTTTCTTTAGGTGGATACTGAGTTTTTGTTTCAGGTGGTCGTTAAGCTCCTCTTGCGAAAGATCTTCAAGCTGATGGATACGACGGTAAAAAACCTGTGTACTAATTGCCTGATTGATTGTCCCAAAAAGCGTTGTAGATAACATAAGAATGTCCACATCTTCCGTAAATACATTAAGCTGCTGACCTTCCTGAATAATACTTTCCATTGCCCGCAGGTTTCTGGTTTTCATCACCGAGAGAAGCTCGGAGATAATTGGTGTGCGACTTCCCGCAAGCTGTTCCCTGACAACGATGTTATGAAAACATTGTTTTTCTATTAAACGGTTAACGACGCCATCGATCATCATGTTCACCTTCTGTATGGGGGATAGGTCAACGTTGAGTAGCAGACTTTCTAAAATTTTGAGAAAATCTTTCGATCTGACTTCAAAAAGTGCTTCGATCAGTTTCTCCTTGGAACCGAAATAATAGGATATCATAGAGACGTTGATATCAGCTTCCTGTGAGATATCACGGATGGAAGTACCCGAGAACCCTTTTTCTGCAAACAGCTTTTCGGCTACGCCGATTATCTGTAATTGTTTATTATTATATTCCATTGGCTAGTATCAAACGCCAATAGATATGAGCGCGGCGCGTGATAACGGGTCCAAAGTTACTTGAATAAAAATTTAAATCAAACGTTTGTTTGAAAATTTCAAACACTTATTTGATAAGTTGAAATTAAACTTTGTAAAAGACAAAAATGGAGTTAAAGAAGTGGGTGGTTATGGCATTTCGATTGCAATTTCTTTCTTTGGTTCAGGCCATATCTTTTCCAGAAGAAAGGCAAAGGCAATTACCAAAACACAACCGATCAGGTTCAGCCATAAGAATGCAGTCAGATCTTTCCAGTAGCTGAGCACTACGAAAACTTCGCCCAGTACCGCTGCCCAGAAAACCGCGCGGCCTCCTATGGTTTTAAAATAAAATGCTACAAGGAAAATTCCCAGAATGACACCGTAGAATAACGAGCCTAATACATTCACCGCCTCAATCATACTTCCGAGTCGACTTGCGTACTGTGCAACGAATATACAGAAAATACCCCAGAAAAATGTTGCCCAGCGCGATGCACCGACATAGTTTCTATCCTGATCATCTTTGTGGTACATCCGTTTGTAAATGTCAACAACAGTACACGAAGCCAGCGAGTTATAGGCTGCCGCTACCGATCCCATTGAAGCCAGAAGAATGACGGCAATCAAAAGGCCGAGCATACCGACCGGCAGATAATCGATCACAAAACGGAGAAAGATATAGTTGACGTCATTGACATCGCCACCATTTGCTTTTGACAATAAGGTCTGTGCTTTTCCACGGACTTCTTTTACATCATCTTCAATTTTTCCAAGGACAATTCTGGATTTATCGATCGCCTGCTGGTCTTCTTTGTTCAGCGCGTCGGTCAGTGCCATCACATGCGCATGTTTTCCTTTTTGGATCAGTTCGTGGTCTTTTTCAAGTTTTTCAAACTCAGCCGCATATTGTGTTTTTTTGATTTTATTTACTTCTACCTGATTAAAGAAAAGCGGTGGATTGGTGAACTGGTAAAATGCAAAAACGAGTACGCCGACCAGCAAAATCAAAAACTGCATCGGAATTTTCAGCAATCCGTTCATCGCCAGGCCAAGTTTACTTTGTCCCTGCGAACTTCCGGTCAGATACCTGCCAACCTGCGATTGATCAGTTCCGAAGTAGGAGAGTTGCAGAAAAAAACCGCCGATTAAACCTGACCAGACATTATATCGGTTGTTAAGATCGAAAGTGAAATCAATAAGATTGGTCTTACCCATTTTTCCGGCAACATGAAGTGCGTCTGTAAATGAAACATTTTCAGGCAGCAACTTGACAACCATAAATCCTGCGATAACCATACCGATCGTGACAATTCCCATTTGCTGTAAGTGCGTGTGAGAAACCGCCTGAGCTCCTCCTGAGACGGTGTAAAGCATAACAATTCCACCTGATATAATGTTGGTCCAGGTGATATCCCAACCCAAAATAGACGATAAAATTAGTGAAGGAGCATAAATGGAAAGACCCGTTGAAAGTCCTCGCTGAAGTAAGAATAAAAACGAAGTCAGCGTTCGCGTACGAAGATCGAAACGTCCTTCCAGAAACTCGTAGGCTGTAAATATTTTTAATTTATTGAATTTGGGAACAAATGTTATGCAGAGTATGACCATGGCCAGAGGCAACCCAAAATAAAACTGGACGAAGCGCATACCATCGGTGTAAGCCTGGCCCGGAGCGGAAAGAAACGTGATAGCACTGGCCTGGGTAGCCATCAGTGACAATGTTACATGATACCAGGGGAGTGATTTATCGGCCAGCAAATAAGAATCGATATCTTTATTTTCACGGCTTTTATAAATACCGTAGGCGACAATAAAAGTTAGGGTAAGAGATAGTACAATCCAGTCAAGATAGCTCATTCGAAATGGGTCATGAATAAATAGAAGAGGGCAATGAGAATAACAAGCGTTGCGATCAAAAGCGTGTAGAGCTGCTGCCACGAACTGACAAAGGGCGGCAAGCCATCTTCACGACCGTTCTCAAGACGATCTTTTTTATCCATTTTATATCGGGTTCGGTGGTTGTTACTGGCCTAGCGGCTAGCTGCGACAAAAATAGAACGCTTTTTGATTTGTTTTAGCATATTTTAAGTTTTAGAAACTATAAGTGCCTCTCGTTAAGATTTATTAACAATTTAAAAAAGCAGAAAATAGATCAGTAAAAGATCTATGATCTGCTCTTAGAGGGTACTTCTTGACTTTTTTCAAAGTGTATACCCGACTTTTAGTGTGGCATAATCTCGGTTATTAAATATTTTTTCATCAATAAGATGCATTTCAATAGCGATGGAAAATGACATGATATTCACGCCAATCCTGGGTGAGATTCCGAAGCGGTTTCCCAGGCCCTCCCTCACTTTGACGACACCTTCCTGAATCGGATTATCATTTGCGGGATATTCCCCGGTGCCCAAAAAGTAAACGCCGGCACCTAGTCCGATAAAGGGAGCGAACCTATTATTCCAGAGTTTAATCACGTCGGCAGTTGCGGAAATAGATCCGATCGGGTCAGATTTGATCCGTCCGATTCCGGCAAGATAAGACTTCATAAAGGTATATTCTCCTCTCAGTCCCAGGGCTATGAAATTGGTCATACGATAAGACGGTTCAACGGAAAGCGAGAGAGCGGACGCGTCAAGAAAATTTTCCTTGTGCCGCCAGGTTGTTCCTAGACCTGCCCCAAATTTCAGATTCCAACGCGGACGGTATTGGAGAAAATCCACCGAGCTCTGATCGTTCGTTAATGGTTTTATTGCTCCTTCATTTAGCTGGGCCTTCGCGGTTGAAAATATACAAGCGAAAAGAAAAATAAACGTTAAGTTTTTCATTTTTAGCAACGTTGAATACGGGGTTAAATCCTTTTTTGGTGTACAATTTTTACCCGAGTGCGGACAAATATTCATTCCAGTGATAGAACTTGTTACTCGGTAACTGTTAAGATATGTTGCAGACTGAATGAATAATGCAAAAGGACGACCGTTTCGAAGGAAAGGCGGTGACATGCAATTTGCGGCACCGCGGTATTATTGGTGGGAAAGAAATGCCAGAATAAATGATGAAGTAAAAGCGGCTTTATACCGAAATGTTCCTAGAATATTACAAACATTCGATTAGATGGCCATCTTAAGTGTTCCTTTATTTTTAAGAAGAATTGTCCTTTTAAATGACCTTTTTGCTGAAAAAGTCTACAAAAAAGAGCTGATTAATCCATCAACCCAAAGTCTGTAGCCAGCTTAATTACTGTTGCTGTGTTTGGAACGCCAAATTTCTCCATTAGATTTTTTCGGTGACTTTCAACGGTATGCGAGCTAATAAAAAGAGCGCCCGCAATTTGTTGGGTTGTATATCCGGTTCCTATCAGCTGGAGAATTTCTTTTTCCCTTCTCGTCAGCCGGGGAATCTCTTTCAGGTCACTGCCTTCGCTGCTGTTGAGGATTTTCTGGGTACCGCGGCACATATAAATTTGGCCTTCCATCGCCGCATGCAAAGCGGAAACAATATCTTCCGCAATTGCGTTTTTTAAAACATATCCGCTGGCGCCGTTTTGCAGCATTCCCATAATGACGGAACGTTCGTTATGAACGCTGAGTGCTATAATTTTTACGGCGGGATAATGCTGTTTTACTTTCTGACAAAGTGCAAGTCCGTTCACATCGGGAAGGTTAATATCGAGTAAAATAGCATCGGGAATATTTTCTTCAAGAGCTGAAAATGCAGCCTCTCCAAGGTCAAACATACCAGTTACCTGAATCTCCGGCTTTGTCAGCAGAAGATTTTTTAGCCCTTCGAGCACAATCGGGTGATCATCAACAATAAATACTTTCATAAGTTATATCTCGCATTCCACCGTTACAGACGTACCGTTGTCGGGTGATGAGTGAATATCCAGTTTCGCATTTAAAAAATCCGCCCTGGCTTTAACATTGGCAAGTCCTGCCCCGTTTCTGCTTTGGGTCTTACTCAGATCAAAACCTTTTCCGTCATCTTCAACTGTGACAAAAATCGTGTCGCCGCTTTGTTGCAGAATCACGAGTATCTGCGTCGCCGCACTATGTTTTACTGCGTTGTTGACAAGCTCCTGAATGATCCGGTAAAGAACAACCTGTTTTTCCTTTGCGAACGAATCGGTATAATGATACACCTGACAGACCAGATTGACACCTGTTTCTCTGAGATTTTTGCAAAATTCTTTGGTAGCTTCTGCCAGCCCATAATTCATTAAAATTTCTGGCATCAGACTTCTTGCAATCCGACGAAGTTCGTTAACCGCGTCGTCCAGATGCGCGAGTGTCCGGTCGATACCTGATTTTAGCTGTCGATTTTGATCCAGGCCGATTTGTGAAAGTTCAATTTTTATACTGCTCAACAGCCCGCCGAGGCCGTCATGTAAGTCCCTCGCAAGCCTGGTTCGTTCCTGTTCCTGTCCCTCCAGCATAGCCGACAACATGGATATGCGGTGATCCTGTTTTATTTTTTGTAATTCCAGCTCGTGAAGCTGTTTTTGCTGTAACCAGAGGCGTTTATTATTGCGGTAAAACAATAGAACAAGTACAGTGACCGCCATTAAAAATATGCAGACCACAGCCAGAAGCCAACTGATTAACTGATTGTTTTTAATAGTAAGAGCCGCTTTTTCATTCTGCGATTGAAGCTGAAAGATCCTCTTCTCTTTTTGAGTAGTCTGAAACTTAGTTTCAAGCTCCGCAATGTCAGTTTTGATCCGTTGTTCATTGGTGCTGTCAGCCAGCAGTGCATATTTATGAAGCCAGTTGTAGGCGGCGCCCATGTCACTGGTTTTAGCGCTGGTTTCTGCAAGCTCGTAATAGTAAAGCATCCGGTTTTTATAGTGGGGTATGATCTCTTTTTCCTGAGCCAGCCTTTTGATGATCGGCAAAGCTTTTGAATAATTACCCATTTCTTTATAAGCAAAATACTTTTGCAACATAATGCTTTGATGCTCATATGGGCGATTCACTTTAAGTGCCATTTGAAGACCTTTATCAAAGCTTTCGTGCGCTTTATTAAAGTGCCGAAGCCGGGTGTAGTACATTCCTTCTACCATATAGTAGTCCGGAAGATAATTCGAATCCGGATCGTCTGCAAGTTGTACTTTGGCGCTATCCAGCATTGGTTTAACCGGCGGATAATCTTTCAGGTAAATATAATTTTTGGCAGCAAATATATATGAATCAGCCAGTTCGAGTGATTTTACACCCAGATTTTCCAGAATCGAAATGGATGACTTAAAATATTTTTCTGCTTTTAAATAATCCAGCTGATTGGAAAATATCAGTCCCAGATTTTGGTAATTGCGAGCGACGCGCGCACTGTCGCCGGCTTTTAGCGCCAGAGGTATGCAATGTTCAATCAGTATCTGCGCATATTTTTTTTCATCATCCTGCCTTTGCTGTAATGCTCCGTAATTATGCCATGCACGTGACCTGTATATCAGAGCCTCTCTTCCAGGGAATTTCCGAAGCAATTTTTCCGCCAGCAAATACTCATTTTCACTTTTCGAAATGTCAGTATCAAAATAAATCCCGGCAAGGTAAAAGTGGAACAACGCTGTTTGGTAAGGACTTTTTTTACTATACTTCTCCGCCTGACCCAGATAATTAAGTCCCAGCGCCTGATCTTTTTCGCTGTAATGATCCGAAAGTAAAAAAAGTATGTTCGCTTTCAGGCTATCTGAGCTTTGTTTTGCCAGAGCTTTGCGAAGACTGTCGGCATACGTGCTGCCATCAACCGGGCTTTGCGAAAAGCCTGGCGCGGTCAGTGCCAAAACTAGAAGCAATAAACCCGTTAGTTTGTATGCGATTTTCAAGATTTTAAAGAATTTTCTAAAAATTACTACTCATGATTTAATCGATTAGCGCAGGAAAAACATGTTGATCCCGGATCATCTTTTGATCCCAGGCGGCCGGCGTATCACGGATGGCAGCAGGCAGAATCTTTTGTACTGAAATTTTGCTGCCAAGCCGCGCCGAATTCCCCGTTGTCAGCCCCATTTCGCTGAGCGCTGCTTGTAAAAGCGTCTCGTTTTCGTCACCAAAAGGACGGAACGGAACTTTGGAGTCATCGACAAATTGCGTCGGCAGGATGCCGTGTACTGTACCATAATCGGATTCTCCCCGTGCATTTACCGTTTGCCCCAGCATAAGATATAATCCATATTTCCAGCGTTTTTTCTCATCAGGAATCAGCGAGCCAAATAGATTTTTCCCGGCAGTATGATCGCCGATGGTGACTACTTGCATGTACGGCTTCAAGCCATTAATGATCAGTTCGCTGGCTGATGCGGTGCCCTGTGAAGTGAGTACAAATACACGGTTCAGGCGGTTACCCACATTGTTCTGCTCGGCTGTAAATTTGTATGTCAACGCTTCGGGTCCGTTTTTCTGCTCCCAATATTTTATGTATTTATCATTCCACTGCTCCCTGTAAAAGACTTTGGAAGGGGAATAATTACTGACAATTAAAGAAGATAAAGTAATTGCTGAGCTGATATAGCCGCCACCATTAAGCCGCAGATCCAGAACAAGTTCAGTGATTCCTGCATTTTTGAATCCGGCAAAAATACTTCTCAATTCGTCGTCATACAGGGTCTTGTCTTTATCTGTTCCCGGCACAAACTGGGTATATACCACATAGCCCACCTTCTTATTTTGCTTTGAAATAACGCTTGAAAAAGCAACAGGGCTTGCGCTGATCTGTGCTTTGGTCAGGCTGACGCTGCGAGAATTATCTGCCGTAACAGTCGCTCCATCATAGTTACCCAAACTCAGCCGGATCGTTTCGCCGCTGCCAAAAAGTGCATTATAATTATTTTCTGTAAGTTCGGTTTCATTAATTTTCGTGATAATGTCACCGCGCCTCAAACCTGCTGTTTCTGCAGGACTTCCATTGCTCACGTGACTTAAGAAGGCTGCGATTTTCGTTTTACTCGGATCCGTGTATGCCAGCATATAATGAAGGCCGAAGGCTCTTGTGATGCCATTGAACTGCTGTTGCATTACATCGTAATCGTTTGTTATCATCGAAAAGCGGTCATGGGTCTGGCGGTTGTAGACAAGTTTTTCAAAGTATTCTTCGGGAGCGAGCGAACTGTCCGTTCCGTTTTTGGAAGGCAGCTGATCATACCAGAAATAACCGTCCCGCATCAGCTCATAGATCCAGCTGTTAACAGATGTTTTGTTAACGGGCAGGTCAGCTAGTATATTGATATCGTTCTCGCGGCATGCGCTCATAAAAAGCAGCAGTGTACCAGCGAGTGTTACATGAATTTTTCTTAATAATTTCATCTTTTCCAGGCTAAATGTGAATACTGAAATAATTGTTATTCCTGTGTGTATATCCGGCTAATCAGATTATCAATAATGTAAGACTTCATCCGGGAGTAGAATGTGTCAAGATTTTCCAGGTAGCGGTGATAAAAATAACTCAGGATAAGTCCCAGGAAAAGCGCGATGAAAGTCGTATCGAAAGACACATTTAGGCTCTGGGTAATTAGGGGCATCCCTTCTTCTGTTTTGGCCAAATGAAAAAGTCCGATCGAAGCGGCCAGGTGAAGAATTGTTCCGATAAATCCTAGCGAGGCGATGGCATTGATCAGGAACCGTGCGATTTCTAAACGCCCTTCCAGTTCGGTTTTACTATTGTCTATCTGAACGTTCAAGACTTGCAGCGTTTCAGATATCGACTGATTATTGCGGTATTGTGTACAGGCCCTTTTTACAAAATCAGTTAACAGAAAGCTTAAACCACGTTTTTCCAGATCGATAATGTTTAACTTGATTTTTGCTACCTCCTGTGGAGACAGCACAAGCTGATCCTGAACGGGCAGCAGGTTTAGTTTAAATCCTTCGATTTGCTTTCGTATAAATTTCTGATAATCCACAATTTCCAGAAGCCCAAAAATGAAAGCAGTATATATCACCGAATGAACGTATCCGCCGAAGGATCCTCCAAAAGCTTCAAAAAAACGTTTCAGTCCTGGCGCACTTGTCAGGGAAGCAAGCAGTATTAAAACAAACCAGAGAACAATGGCTGCAACCAGACTAATGGCCAGATGATATATTCTTTTACTGGTGATCATGCTGAGTGAAAATTAAGTTGAAAAATAGTTTCTAGTTTTTGGTAAATTGAAACGCACCACTTTCCGACAAGTCGACCGTGCCGATCAAAATCCGAGGGGCGTTTAAAGGGAGTGTGATTGAGAAGGTTTCACCCTGCTCCTGACCAGTATCATTTCTGGAATAGACCAGTCCGCGCACATATACCGAAGAGTTATTTTTGGTGCTTTCTTTCAGGCGTGCATATAGTTTATATTCTCCGGCAATGATTTTGTCAAACTGCCGGACTGCCTCCTGCGTCGTCCGAAGATCACTGCCAAAAAACTTTGTTTTGGCTTTACCGCTGTCCCATTGGCCGATGTCCCGAATTTCCCTTGCGCCGCCGGAAACGCATTTGTTATCTTTACACACAAATAAATCCACGTTATCGGCAATGTCTGTCCAATTGATTTCAAAAGAGACTTTGCAGGGAACACCAGGCGCATCACCCTGATATTTGCTTCTTCTTGGATCGTCGGGTTTGTTTGGTTGTTCCAAAGACTTAAAAGCAAGGGTATCCTTTATTTTTACATCGGAATTTTTCGCAGACGGCGTAGCAGCATGTGTTGCTGATGAGCCCTCTTGGGGACAATCTTCACAAACCGGGCAGTCCTCAATTCCTGGCAGTTCCTTATAGTCAGCAAGAACGACAAACAATGTGTCGCCCGGCCGTTTGCTACGCAGACTGTCGTGAATATTTGCAAAAACTTGTTTGTGAATCGTATCGTAAGACATCATCAGCTGCTGCTTTTTTGATGGTGCAGATCCGCCTTTGGGTACCGCAATGAACAGAAATACAACAGCGCCAAGCGCCCCGCAGATAACATCCAGAAAAGAAATATTGAAAATTTGAGGTTCGCGATTTCTTGCCATAAGATTTAGTTTGTTGTTCAACCTGTCATGCGTTTGCCAAACAGAATTACCTGCTGGTCAGTCGCCGGCGGCTGGAAGGATAGGGCACTTTTAGGAAAGCGGCACTCGGGGCATTTTTCATGGAGCGACTGAAAATAACTGCCGCAGTTCAGGCACTGGATTTTTTCAGATTTTTCTGCGATGGGCTTAACATCAGCAGGTGTCTTCCATGCGTTTTGAATCCGGCAGCAGACGCATCTGGCAGCTTCTTGTGGGCTGCTGCTTCCGCAGTTTTTACAAATGTGCATAGCCATTAATAAAGGTTAATATTTATCTCCGAAAACAAAGTGGTGTGTATAGGTGACGCTCAGTATCATAGAGACATTCATAATTTTTCCGTCGATGCCGTTTGCCGAACTACTTCGCTTATTGAGGGCGTTGAAACCAAGGTCCCACATGATATTAGCTGCCAGTTTTCCTTTTTCGCCGACTGGCATCAGCATTCCCGGACTCAGAATAAAACCAGGCTGAAACCTTCGATAGGTATCATTGATTCCGCTTCCAAATTGAACTGTGGAAGAACGGCTCTGTGATCCAACATTGGCGACCTGCATTTCCAGTCGTGTGCTACCGGCGAGCCCAATGTTGAAGGATGGCCCTGCAGATGCTGTCAGTCCAAACTTTTCACTTAGAAATCGGTAGCGGAAAAGAAGCGGGATTTGAAGAAAGGAGGTATTTTCGCGGACTTTCAAATAGCCGATTGAACCATTTTCCAGCCGATAATTATCGGTTTCAGATTTTGTCCCTTTTTGAATAAAACTGACCCCGGAAACAATCGCCATTTTATCGTATTCCATCCCGAAGACAACTCCGCCATTTAGTCCCGGTTTGGGTTTGGAAGAAGTCCAGGCGTCTGCATAATCGGCTGTGTAGCTATACTGGGAAAGGTTTCCGCCCGCAGAGCCGCCGATAAAAAATGATGAGGTTTGAGCCTTTCCAGTAAATGGGATTAAGGCCGAAATGGTTAACAGAAGAATGCATGGTTTTTTCATGATCGAAGTTTTATGGTGTGATCGGATGAGTACAACCGGTTGGTTTTGCAAAGTTGGGACAAAGCGTAAAGCGAAACCATCCCTGAAATCAGCCATTTTTTCCTCCGATAAAAATGGCTGATTTCAGGGATGGATTTTTACCATTGATCAACCGAGTTTTGCACTGGATCAACCAAGTTTTATCATGAAAAAAGTTGTTGCATTAATTTTTCTTTTTTGGAGTTCAGCGGCTTATGCGCAGCACGAATCATTACCGAAAGGCGGATCTGTCTTTGTCCAGGCGCCTAAAAGTGATATCGGAGCAAGCGCAGCGCGAGAACTGAGCTCAGAACTGGAAAACTGGGGATACTGGAAGTTAGCCTCGTCAAAAAGCAGTGCAGAATTTGTATTGAAACTCGATACAAAAATATCAGGCGGCGTTACCTGGACTTCCTGGGGAGGAAAGTCAGTGGCTTTAAGTGCTTCGTTTTACAGTAAAGATGATAACCAGATCTGGCAGTCGGAATATTATAAGGCAAGTCCAAATGGTGTGAATGGGTACAATTCCCAATCGGCTGCGGTTAAAAAACTAGTCAAAGGCTTGAAGAAAAAATTTAGATAAAGCTGAATCGATTTGAGAGATTATTTCGTTTTGGACAAGATGCTTACCGGATCTCCCTCGTTAACGATCCCGTCAGACGGGCCGGTAAGGTTTTGTCCGAACATAATTTTTTTGTCTGATCTTCGGTAGGTAGCCAGTGTCTTCAAAGGTTCGGTGCCCTTTATGGCGGAGTCCTGGTTCACATTGATCAGAACACACCTTTCACATGGTTTGGATACCAAAAAACTAGCGGCTCCTAATTTTATATTTTCCCAATGGTCTTCGGCAAAGGGAGCTGTTTGGGAAACCACAAAGTTGGGGCGAAAACGCTCCATTTTTACCGGCTCGTCAAGTCTGCTGTTCAGGTCATCCAATGAAGCCTGTGAAATTAATAGAAAAGGGAAATCATCAGCAAAACTAACCAACGCAGGCACGGGCGAATCGTCTGGATTCATTATTCTGTGGGTCGATTCCGGCATATAGACAATCCGTGCGATTTTTCCCAGTTGCGCGCTCAGCCAGGCGTCCAAACTATCGCAAACGGTAAGTGCCTGAATATGATCTTTCCATATTTTTACATTAATATGCTGGCCAGACACCGGTTCAAAGGGAAGAAGTGCGGAGTCTTCTATTTTGGTTTTATTGAACATGAGAAAACCGTCCTTGTGCTGAATCATGCCTAAAAGCGCCATTGCGGGATTTGTCCTTTGGGTGAGAAAGGTTCCGTTTTCGTCCACCAACATCCAGCGCCTGTCATATTGCAGACCGCGCTGCTCGATCTGAGATTTTTTGAGACGGATGCCGCCAAGTGATTTTACCGGATAGATCCATATTTCTGACAGTATCATATAGCACTTTTACTTAACTTGATTCCACACTTGCCTCAAAAAACCATTCCAAAT
Organism: Dyadobacter koreensis; assembly: GCF_900108855.1. Classification (GTDB taxonomy): domain Bacteria; phylum Bacteroidota; class Bacteroidia; order Cytophagales; family Spirosomataceae; genus Dyadobacter; species Dyadobacter koreensis. The sequence continues at coordinate 677,361 of NZ_FNXY01000001.1, read as the reverse complement.
AAAGCTGGTACAATTGTTTCTATAACACCAAGCGGTTGAACGGGCTGGGGAAATCAGTTTTCCGGGATACTGATATCAGTGATAACCTTACTTCGAACGTACTATTGAAAAAGCGTATAGCCATCCTGGGCGGAGGCCCGAGTGCATTATTTGTATATAAAAGATTTGCCGAGCTGGCCGGCTCCGATATTGAAATACATATTTTTGAAGGTAAGAACCGGCTGGGGGCAGGGATGCCTTACAGCGATCAGGGTGCCAATGTTGAGCATGTTACCAATGTTTCGGATAATGAAATTCCCGAAATGGTCACCTCTATTGAAGAGTGGATACAGACGCTTCCAAAAGATACACTTGAAAAATTTGGCATCGAGAAAGAACGGTTCAATGAATATAAAGTCTTGCCTCGTCTTCTTTTTGGGCAGTACCTGACTGCGCAGTTCGAAATGCTCATCGAGCGCGCGTCACAAAACGGGCTAGTTACTGAAATACATTTTGAAAGTAAAGTCGTCGATATTGTTGATGACGCAGAGCGCGGAAAGACAACTGTTGAAATTGAAGGAAAGGGTACTTTTGAATTTGATCAGGTCGTTATCTGTACCGGGCATAAGTGGCCTAAAAAAAATGAGGGCGTTGTGCCGGGATATTTTGACTCACCTTATCCGCCCTCAAAGCTTAGACTAAAGCTGAATCACGCAGTTGCGTTAAAAGGATCCTCGCTCACAGCAATCGACGCGATCAGAACACTGGCTAGAATGAATGGCAGTTTTGGAACGAACAAAGAGGGAAAAGTCTCCTACCAGCCTTCTGAAGATTCGCCGGAGTTCAAGATTGTAATGCATTCAAGAAACGGACTTCTTCCTGCTGTAAGATTTCATCTGGAAGACCCTCTTGTGTCGAATGATTCATTGCTAAGCAAAGAAGATATCCAGCAAAACCGAAAAGAAAATAACGGTTTTTTATCGCTTGATTTTGTTTTTGAAAAAGAATTTAAAGACACCTTTAAAGAGAAGGATCCTAAATTCTATGCAAAGATCAAGGATCTGAGTATGGAAGATTTCGTTGAGTCGATGATGGGACTGCGGGAAAGCCGAGAACCTTTTGCCTTGTTTAAAGCTGAATATGAAGAAGCCGAGCGATCAATAAAAAACAGGGAATCAATATATTGGAAGGAAATGCTGGCGGTGCTGAGTTTTGCAATGAACTATCCGGCCAAATACTTGTCGGCCGAAGACATGCAACGTCTGCAAAAGGTGCTGATGCCCTTAATTTCCGTAGTTATTGCGTTTGTGCCACAAAGCTCGTGCGAAGAACTTCTTGCTATTCATCAGGCCGGACGACTCGATATCGTATCAGTGGGCGAAGACAGTTCTGTGGAGCCTTTTGAAAATGGGGGCGTAAATTACCACTACACGGATGAATCCGGCAGCGAAAAATCTGCTCATTTCAAAACGTTTATTGATTGTGTTGGTCAACCGCATTTGTCCTACGAAGCATTTCCGTTCCAAGGGTTAGTAAAAAATAAAACTGTCAGCAGGGCAAAAATAAGGTTCAGGTCCTCAGAAATAGGAGAGAAGCAAGCCAATCAGGATAATAAAAAAGTGGAAAAAGCAGCAGACGGACAATATTATCTGAACGTTCCCGGAATTACCATCAATGACAATTTTCAGGTGGTAGATCCCGAAGGAAAGGCAAGTGAGCGTGTATACATTATGGCTGTACCCTACATCGGAGGGTATAATCCCGACTACTCAGGACTTGATTTTTGTGAAGAAGCTTCTTTTAGTATTGTTAATAATATCCTTAAAGTAGAGGCATAAACGTTTAACAAAGTGAAGTGTTCAAAACCTGGCGATTTGAGCCAGGCTTTGAACACTTTTTTTAAGATTCAGACAGTGTTTAAAGCTTGCCAGCCATTCGTATTTCGCGACGTTGGTGGTTTTTGTCTGCATTTTTAACCTGCTTTGGCAAATCAACTAATCTGTTGGCTTGGCCATCCGGCCTGATAAGAAAAGCGGTTTCTCCCCAATTCGTTTTTTAAGAAACCCATTGCGACTGGCCGGGCTGTTTGGCCTTGGGCTAACCCTAATTGACGCCACAGGAAAGCAGACGCAGCCAGTGCCGATTTGGTTGAAAAAGCTCTTCAAAATCGGCCGGTACTTGGTGTTTAACGGGCTACATCTCTGTATGAGTTGAAAATCTGTTTTTGAACGCGTTTTCAAAAAAGCAGCATCAATAGGAAAGGGGGGGCTGACAAAGAAATCGGATTTGAAAGATACAAAACTGTTTAAGCGGGCACTGCCAGGCTTGAACATCGAAATAATACGATTATGACATTCGTCAGTTTTTCAATTTTAATCGCTAAATGAAATTATTTCATTTTGATTGTTAACCTTAAAAAAACGTTTAAAATCAAAATTAGGTGGATTTTTAGAATTTATTCTATTTTAAAACAGAATTAGTTTGAATGCAAATATCTGAATTTGGGATTTTTTAAATCACATAATTCTATGAGTATACATTGGAATCTCTACAAAGGAGTAGGTAATATTTTGGCAAATTTGCAACGTTGATCAGCCTGTTCGTAACCGCGTGCTTACGAGGAGGGCTATTTACATACATCAAGTTAAAAATTAACCATTTTACCCTTCATGATGAGAACAACTACACAAACTCTCAAATTCCTTTTATTTGTTTTTCTTTCACTTCAGTTAAAAGCACAGACCTACCCTGTTTTACCCGCTCCCGATCACAATACGGATCACAATGCATTTATCACAGGCTCTGTGACGCTAAGCGGAACTACTCAGAAGCTGGCGGGTATTCTTGTAAAATTGCTGCGCGTAGTGCCTGGTGCTGATAATGTTGCAGTTTCTTATGCGCTAAGCGATGCAACTGGCGCTTTTAGTATTTCAGGTCAGAGTGGTATTGACTATATCCTGGAATATGAATTTCCCGCAGCTGGATTTACAGCCTCTACTGGTAATCCTTCTGCTACTTTTACCGCTTCTGCGGGAGCTAATCTGGCTCCGGATGGGGGATTGACGCTACAGAGAGTTTCTAACACGATTACGAATTGCAACGTATCGGCTCCAACCATGACAGACTGGACTACAACAATAGCCATTCCCAAGGCAGAGCCGCTTGCAGGTGCTGTTCTTGGAAGTATTTCTGTATTCGGAAGCACCTTGTCTTTTCATCCTCAAATTAAAGTAGAGGCACAGTCAGACAGCAGAATCCGGGCGTTGATGATTGGGGCTTCAGTTTCGCTAAGCGGCCCTGGAGGTGCAGCTGTTGACATGGAGTCAGTGAAAACTTTCGCAAGAACACCAACTGCCCAGAACATGGTGCTGGCCTCAGGCGAGACTCTTACCTATTATGATATTTCCTCAGGATTATCGACAAATTCAACAGTAACGGGAGCAAAAACGGCTTATTTAGGTACAGGAAATGTTGTTTTTGATGCCGAAGCACTTGCGTCCAAAACAATTACTATAAGTGGTGGAAATACAACAAGTACCGAACAAACTTTTGCCAATGCAGGTGTTTGCCTTACCTATGTTTATGACGTGGATCCACTGCCGGTAACATTAATCTCGTTTTCAGCCACGGCGGAAGGTGCAGCGGTTCAATTAAACTGGGCAACAACCTCGGAAACAAACAGCGAAAGATTCGAAATTCAAAAAAGCGCTGATGCTAAAAACTGGAATGCGTTGTCTTCTGTATCAGCAAAGGGTGAAAGTAAAACGCGCGCTGATTACAACTTCACAGATGTAAATCCATTTAACGGACAAAACTTTTACAGACTGAAAATGATTGACCGCGACGGTACGTTTGCGTATAGCCGTATCAACAGTATCAAGCTTAAAGCAGAAATAAATGCTGTAAAAATGTATCCAAATCCGGCGGCAGATGTTTTAACTATTTCAACAGAAGGAACTCAAATCAAAAAAATAGAAATTTACAATCAGGCAGGACAGCTTATTAAAGGCTCGGAGAAGGCTTCTGTTGATGTTAGTAGTTTCGCCAACGGAATCTATTCTGTACGTGCGATTTATGCAAACGGATCGGCAGACCAAGGGCGTATCGTTGTCGCACATTAATTAAAACTGATTTCTGATAAAAAACAGGGCGCTCTTCCTTTAGGGGAGGGCTGCCCTTTCATGTTTTCAGTATTAAAGCCTAGTTTTGTATATGAATCTTTTAATAATTGACGATTTTACCCTCATCAGGTTAGGCATACGTACCATTGTTTCAGAGCTTGATACTTCAGTGCACTTTTATGAAGCCGACTCTTTCCCCCAAGGGTTGTCAATTTTGGAGCAGCGGCAATTTGATATGGTTATTCTTGATATAAATATTCCGGGAAGTGAGAATGTTAAAATGATCGAGCTTATCCGCGAAAAGCAAAAGAATATTATAATATTTATTTATTCTGCCCACGATGAAACAATTTATGCACTCCCATTTCTAAAAGCGGGGGCAGATGGGTTTTTGTCAAAAACGGCCCGCGTGGAAGATTTTAAGCTTGCATGGAAAGTACTGCTGAAAAAAAGAAAATATGCCAGTAGCGGCGTGCAGGAGATGCTGCTAAATTATGTTGGATCGGCTTCCTACACCGAAGACGGTTTTAAAAACTATGGCCTTTCGGTCAAAGAGCTGCAAATAATGCAGCTTATGAGCCAAAGTAAATGGAACAAAGAAATTGCAGCCATCATGAAACTCAAAGAAAATACGGTTAGTACTTACAAACGACGTATTTATGAAAAGTTGAATGTCAAAGATGAGCTGGAGTTTTTACGAAAAGTAAGATTGTATTCCTGAAAAACATGGGGCGATCAGCATTTACTTGTCTGATCGCCCCATAGCAATTATGCAAAAAAGCCAGGTTTTTGAAGGTAGCCGGGTTGCCAGCTGGAATCTCTCCGGCGAAGAGCGCGCGCAATAGTCAACACTTCGTCCAGGCGACGACGCTGTTCGCTGATCGGATCCTGGCTATGAAAATATTGACCTACGATTTCCCATTCAAATAAGTCTGTTTTAGCATCATAAATTCCCACAGGTATACGGTTTTCGTCTGTCATCAACGTACTGAGCGTTGATTGTGCCTGTGCCTGGGAGGAGCAACCCACGTGATGGTATTGGGATTTTAGTTTATACAGAACCGAGTAACGGTTTTCTGAAACTTCATAAGACTTTGACGCTGCTGAATCACCTGATAGCAAATTTTTGAAAGAATTTTTCAAATTCAGCAGTGCGTTTCCTTTTTTATGTTTTGATTGTTTTGTCATGATCATTGTTGTCTGTGAATAATTCAGATACAGAAGCGATTGAAGCGGATACTATAAGGTATTGGTAAAATTCAATTCTGATATATATCCGTCCGCGCTGATTTCTGCATTTTTATCCAATCATTCTGATTAAACATTATTTTAAGTCTATTGAAATAGTTATGTTGATGCAAATATAGCTGTTCCTTTTAATAGCTCAAATATTTGTATCTGAAACTACAACATGTTTTGTTTATCAATGGTTTATAAAAAATCGTTTCATTTTTAAACATCATAGAATCAGAAGTATAATTATTTAAATAGTTATATTATTTCATTTTACTTGCTGAGGTATTTGTCTTATTTGGAAGAAATATTATTTGGTTTTTTTTTAACCTTACAGCTTTGTGTATAACTAAATAGTTATAAGATATGGATTTTCTACAAGTCTTTGACGGGACTTTTGACCTTACTTTTGCGTACATCTTTCTCAGGCCAATTAGACTAGCACAATATTTTTGCGGGCATGATAGTTTTTGCATTAGTCAGACCGCACTTTTGATTTGTGTTATTCATTATGCGGCATTCATTTAACCAGCACGAAAAAACTATGCTTAAGAAAAAATTGTGGATCAAATTATGGAAGTTAAGCTTCATCTTTAGTATTGCAGTTGTCAGCAGTGCCTTGGCTCAGGATCGCGAGCAAGAAAAATTAAAGGCCTCCATCGCAGTTTTAAATGATTTCAGTCAGATGAAAGAAAATATTCCAGCGCAGCTGCTTTCGCTTTCACAGGGTATTATCATTGTGCCGAAAATGATTAATGCGGGATTAATGATAGGAGGAAAGCATGGGAAGGGTGTGGCAATGATCAAAAATAAAAATGGTCAGTGGAGCGATCCTGTCTTTGTAACTATAACGGGAGGAAGTGTAGGCGCTCAAATTGGCGTGCAGGCGACCGACCTGGTGCTCGTATTTAAAAATAGTAAAACGCTTACCGAGATTGGGAAGGGCAGCTTTACTTTAGGCGGCGACCTGTCGGTGGCGGCTGGGCCGGTCGGGCGCAGCTCCTCGGCGCAAACCGATTACAAGCTGGAGGCGGAAGTGTACTCATATTCCCGTAGTAAAGGTTTGTTCGCAGGTATCACACTGAATGGTGCAGCGCTTGCCGTGGATACGAAGGCGAACAATGAATTTTACGGTAATTCTCCGGATGCAAATACGATCCTTACCTCGTCAAACAGCGACTCGGAGCTGGTTGCTGATTTGAAAGAGAAGTTGGGAAATTTCAAATAACAACTAAGCTCATTTTGGGGACAGCACTTTGGACAGTTTTTCGAAGTGCTGTCTTTTTTATTTGCATGCAATTTTTTTAAAATTCAAAGTTCGCAAGTTCTGATCAAATATGAGCATTAGCCGCATGGCACAACATTTTTGTAAAGTCAAATGTAATATGTAACCATATTGATTTAAACAGTAAATAAGTTAAAATATGGATTTCGCAATTGAATCGAACGATCTGGTTAGTATGCTCATGTCCATTATATGCGGCGGGATTATCGGATTTGAGCGGGAGTATAAAAATAAATCGGCCGGTTTTAGAACTATTGTTTTGATTACACTGGGATCGACGATTTTTACAATCGTCTCGCAGCATGGCGCTGATTCAGACGACAGGATATCTGCAAATATTATTACCGGCATAGGATTTATCGGTGCAGGCGTCATTTTCAAAGATCAATTTTCTGTGTTCGGACTTACCACAGCCGCAGTGATCTGGACATCGGCCGCCATCGGAATGACCACGGGTATTGGCTATCATACGCTCGCGTTGATATTTACAATGCTAACATTGGGAATTTTGCTGCTGGCAAATCACATCGAAAAGCTTATCGGGGGTATGAAAAATCAGCAGATGCTTAGCGTGACTTTCAGAAATCCTGATTTTGACCAAATTGGTTGCCTGGAAGAAAAACTAAGAAGGTTTGGAGTCGTCCTGCAGCAAATGCAATTGAGTAAAGACAACGACCGCTTAACTGTGGTTTGGCAGATATCGGGTCAAAAGAACCGCCTGATGGCGCTGCATGAGCTTGTTGGCAGAACTCCGGAAGTGATAAGTTTTAAATAAGTGTGGCACCTTATAGTTTGAATTTGCCGCCGTGTTATTAATATTGTCTTTGTTTAAAAATCAGGTATATGCCGGCTGATTCAACATTTCAGATAAGCAGTAAGGAAAAGTGGCAGCTCGCATTGAGTATCGTCGCGATTTATTTGCCTATCCGAATCTACGTCAGCAATCCTCAGATCACTATCCTGATAGTGCAAAACAAGCTGCCTTTCTGGGTAGTCGAGCTAGTTCTTAACATTCTGTTTTTCAGGGTCTGGATCAATATCATCGAATATATTCAGTTTGTAGTTCAATTATTGTCTGAGAAACTTTCATTCAGATTACCAATCAATCTGACCACCTTTTTAATTGGAGGGATATTGGCAGTTGGCTTTAACTTTTTTTTTATTTTTTTCTGGATCAAGATGGAACAAATATTTTTGAAATATTTTGATCTGTCCGTTGTCAGATCAGAGGCAGAAAAGAATCTTTTCTATTTACGACAAAAGTCAAAGTCAAACACAGGTCTTACGGTCATGGCTATGCTGGCTACCTTTTTACTGATTGCCAACCGAAGGATTCACTTAAACTTGCAGCAGATCCGCCTTAATGCCGAAATGCTTGAAAGAGAACGTATGCAGGCCCAGTTGATCGCCTTAAAAAATCAGCTTAGTCCTCATTTTCTTTTTAATAATTTTAGTATCCTGGCCTCGCTGATCGAATCAGACGCTTCTCAATCCGTAAAATTTGTTAACCGGTTATCAGCATCTTATCGCCATATTCTAGAACAGTCAGGTATGGATGCAATCCCGCTTAAAAAAGAACTCGACTTTATAGAATCCTATCTGTTTCTCCTCGAAGCACGGTTTAAAGGCAAATTCGAAGTGAATGTTGAAATCTCGGAGTATCAGAACAAGCGATATGTGATCGCTCCTTTGACCTTACAGCTGCTGATCGAGAACGCCATTAAGCACAATCAGATGTCTAAGGAATGTCCCCTGATTATATCCGTTCAAATTCAAGAGCCCTATCTGGTTGTCAGTAACGTGATCAAACTTCGGCCTGCTGACGTTTACTCAACAGGGACAGGACTTAGAAACATTAGAAATCGTTATGCATTACTATCCAAAACACCGGTTATTATTGAAAACACAACAGATATATTCAGAGTGAAAATCCCGCTGCTTACATGAGAGTTTTGATTGTTGAAGATGAAAGTCCCACAGCCCAGCGTCTGGTTCATATGCTGGAAAGATATGATGCGTCTGTTGAGGTGCTGGGTTGTTTTTCCTCGGTAGAAAAAACGCTGGCCTATTTTGCTAAACCTGACTTTACCGCTCCGGATTTATTATTTTTAGACATTCATCTGGATGATGATCTGGGTTTTTCGATTCTGGAAAAGCTTGATTTTCCTATGCCGGTCATTTTTACGACAGCCTACAGCGAATATAGTTTGAAAGCCTTTAAGAGCTTCAGTATCGATTATCTTCTCAAACCGGTTGACTATGAAGAGCTGTGCGCTGCCATGGATAAATATAAAAAGGTTACTTCGTATCAGAAATCAGAGCCAGCTTATCCAAAAGAGCAGCAGATCGCCCCAACTGGTTACAAAGACCGCTTTATGGTGGCGGTCGGTTCCAGACTTTTGAGTATTCCCACAGAGCAAATCGCGTATTTTTCGTACGAACAGAAAGCGACTTTCCTGATCACTGTGGATAGCAGGCACTATGCACTTGATTATAGCCTTTCAGCTCTGATAGAACTGTTGGATCCCAGGCAGTTTTTCCGTGTGAACCGTTCGGTTATCGTGTCGATGAATGCTGTGCGTTCTGTTTTTACTTATTCGACAGGAAAGCTTAAAGTCGATCTTCAACCGGCATTTAAAGACGAACTTTTTGTCAGCCTTGACCGGATCGTTTCTTTTAAGTATTGGTTAGGAAAGTAATGTAAAAAGAAGTTCCAGCGGCAAAATCCAGGTTTTAAACCCGGAAAGATGTCATTCGGTGACTTTGATTTTTTAATGGCTGATGAATTTGAAATATTGTCAGCGATATCAATCATCGCAAGTCTATGAATTCGTTCTGGCCCGCCGAATGGGAGCTTACGCCTCTGGAAAATATAGCGCATGTAAGCACGGGATGTCCGTACCGCACATTTGATTATCCCGAAGATTACTTAAACGAAGTGCTTCTGATCGATCATATCAACGAAGGCAGTATTGAGATAAGTGAACCGAAGTTTATGAAAATTTCGGAAAGAGAAATTGTTAAATATAAATTAAAAAAGGATGACCTGGTCTTCGCGCACCGCACGAGTCCGAAGCAGCTAGGTAAGATCGCGCGCTTTCAATCGGCAAAAACAGTGATCCATACGGCCAATTTTGTCAGAATAAGTCCAATGGATCTTCGGGATAGTCCGTTGATCGAGCAGGTTTTGAAAATTTATAAGTTGCGGGGGCTGTTTTCTGAATTATCAAAGGCATATCCTAATGTCAATAGCTTATCTCTTGCTCAAATTAAACAGATTGAAATTCCCAGAATCAACCTGTCAGCAATGGCTGCTATTTCGCAATTATGTGAATCATTTTAACGCAATTTAATTGACGTAGTCATCATTTCAGGTCGACAGAAAAGGCCCAAACGAAATCCATGGGCTGAAATCATCTCCGTGCAACTCCTTTTGATATGATTGATTACCTTTTTTAACGCTGTTATATTAATAACAATCCATAAGAACCTGACTTCTGGACTGATAATAACTCAGGCTCTTACCAAGTTGGTTCTGGCAAACTTGCTCCAATAGCGTGCTGACATTATTTTGCATGGACAGCGAGCCGCAAAGCATGATAACGCCCTTTGATACCAGTACGTCTGCAATCAGAGAACGGTCTCTTTCCAGCATATCTTTTACATATTCCTTTCTTCCTTCACGTGAGTATGCGATATGAAGCCCGTTTAATTTATTGCTGGTCCTGCTTTCTTCAAGAGCCTGCTTATAAAGTTGGAAAGAAGCTTCCCCGCGAAAGCCACAGTAAAGATGGGCATTGGTTTTTGGGGAAAGTTGGTCAATCATACCCAGAAATGGCGCAATACCGGTTCCATTACAGATCATTAATACTGCTGGAACGTTTGGCGGGAGGTGAAAATCAGGGTTTTGCAGAAGACAAGCTTGAATTGAATCACCTGCTTTAAGACGAGCAAGATAAGTAGAACCAAGCCCATTGGCATGAAGCTTCACGCTGAGCTGAATCTCCTTACCGATTTTTCCAATCGAGTAAAGCCTTTCCCGATGATCCGCTGCCGGATAGATCGCCAGAAGATCACCCGAAGAAAATTTTTGTCTGCGTTTAGGTCTAAAGCGGATCAGAAAAGCTTCTCCGTTCGAATGAACTTGTGTAGTGTTCATAACGAGCATTGGCTGTTTACGCTGTTGTCTTGGTTTGAGAGGACCTGCGGAAAGCGTTGTAGGCACTTCTGCATGTTGTGACCAGTCGGCTGCCCACTGGTTAAACTGCTCAGGCGATTTATCGTTTACCGTATAGATTTCAAGCAGGGGAGATGCCCAGGGCTGCTGTGCTAGTAAATTATTTACTTCAAAAGCAAATTTGCAGAAATCAGGATAAGCATGAGATCCAAATCCAACGACTGAAAAATCGATAGGTCCCGTTTGTGGATATTTTATCAATTTAGCCTGGAAGCCAGCGGCATTGGTCGGGGCATCTCCCAGCCCGTAGGTTGCAGTCATTACAATAATGTGTTTTGCCGCCGCATAATGGGTATAGCTGTTTAGCTCAGTCAGGTAGGCCGTTTTCCCGGCTGCAATCAGCTGCTGATGAATCGCGCTGGCAAAATAAAAAGTGCTTCCGTTTTCTGAGCCAACCAGAATGATAAATTCACTTTGGTCCGCTTTGAATTTATTTTTAATCCGGTTTGATCTACGCCTAAGCGTAATGGTAAATCCGGAGTAGATAAAGAAAAGGATGTTAGCCGAGGCCAAAGCCAGCACCGCGGCCCAGATCCCATCAGCCCGGCCTGTGTGCAGATTAAGGCTAAGCTTACTGATGATCAGCGGGAGCGGATATGCGGTCTGGGTAATCACCTCTCCGGTGATCTGATTCACGGTAAGCTCCCGGTCTTTAAGTTTCAAAGTGTAAAAGTCTTCGACATCCTGGGAAAATGGAAATTCGATGGATTGTAGCTGAGATACTTTGGTTTTTTTGAAGATCGCAAAATCGGAGATGTTTGCAGGCGGTCCCGATTTTAAAGCGTCAAAATCAATTTCCTGCGATTTAAAAGTTGTATTAAAAAGTCCGAAACGTTCGAGCGAAAGGAAAGTCCCGGTAAGGGCCAGAATCAGAATTGGGATGAGCGAAAGCCTTCCGGTCACAACATGGTAATACTGCGCGAAATGATCCCGTTGTATTTTTGCAAAAAAACGTTTGACGCCGCGCTGACGCTGGAGGATGAGTATGATGCCTGAGATGGTGATCAGTACCAACAAAAAAGCTGTTAAACCAACCACAAATCTTCCGGCTTCGTGTAAAAACAGCGAACGGTGAAGGCCTGTCACCCATTCAAAAAATTCATTTTTTTCTCCCGCCGTGCCCAGTATTTTTCCAGTAAGCGGATCGACGTAGACAGAAAGCTTTTCGCCTTTTTCATCGCTGCCGTTAACAAGAATAAATTCATTCGCATCCACGGAGATGTCTGTTATTCCTGGATATTTACTACGCAGGACCGGCAATACCTGGGACAGGTCTGCTTGATCGAAATTTTCAGAGCGGTAGGGCTGTATTTTTTCCGATATAGGTTGAAAAGCGAGAATAATGCCCGTCAGCGATGCCAGTGCAAGGAAAAGAAAAGAAGATACAGCCAGTGCTAAGTGGCTGTATCTCCATATTGAAATCGTCATAAGATAAAGGCTTAGTTGGCACTAAAACGAACATAGCGGATAAAACCGCTTCCATCACTTTTTGATGAAAGTCCCTCTGTGGTAAGTGGGATCTCAACATCCTTGGTGTGGTATTCTTTGTCCTCAACAGCGCTTTCAAATCTAATTTTGTAGCCACTATTTACTTTAGAGTTTTCTATTTCGATTGTGTTGACGCTGCGGTCGCCGCCAGTGATGGAAGCACCTGTTATCGCGCTGATATTGGCTGGTTTTTTTGTTCTGAACTTATCCCACTCTTTCAGGCTCTTATACCATTTTTTATCAGGACCCATCACATAAAGAGTCTTTTCATACGCTCCTTTTGGATCGATAAGTGAAATGACAATATAGGCGCCTTCTCCGGCATAATTGGTCATTTGGATCATGCATTTATATTTGGTTGAAGGACCTTTTTGGGCATGTGCCTGTTCTGCTTTGCCAAGAAAAATAAGTATGGCAAGTAACACTATTTTGAATGCGCTGGACATGGATGTTATTTCAGAAAATTTATAGTTACTTTATTTTTGGAGAGCGACTCGTTTTCCTCAGCCAGGTCAAAGGCTGTTTCTTTAAAGTTGGTGACAATATCTTTTTTTGCACCAATCGACAACAGGTATTTCATCATCGTATCATCGTTCGAGACCATCGCTGCTTTATGCAGTGCCGTGATGCCTTCATTATTTTTGCTATTGACATCTACGCCTAGTTTTTCCAGACTTTTGACAAGAGCAAGATCGTTTTTAGCTACTGCGAGATGGTATAAGGTATTTCCGTCTTTCTGTGGGGTGGTCACTTTAAACCCTTTTTGTTCGAGTACCTTTAATTTTGCGTCGAAATCGGCAGATCTTTGCGGTGCATATGATTGGACGAGATAGAAAGCAAGGTTATTTCCGTTTTTATCGGCAAAGTTGGTGGATGCACCTTTGTCGATAAGATAAGCTACTGCCTCAGAAGAATTTCCGCGAATGGCCATGGCCAGTGCAGAAACGCCTTTCAGATTTGACTGATTAATATTTTTAACTTTTGGAAGCAGCATTCCCAAAATTGCCGTATCGCGGTTGGCTGCAGCTGCGTTCATAAATACCGTATTGCCGTCTTCGTCAGCCTGGTTTACATCAACACCCTTTGCAAGAAAATAAGCAATGATTTGATTTTGTTTCGGCTTGCGGGCCAGGATATGAAGCGCATTTTCACCGTTAGAATTTACTGCCGTCGATTTGATGTTAAGCGTTTCCAGATATTTATAGACTTCAATCGTGTTTGGCCCGCGACGTGTTCCCTGCGCTGCCATTAGCATGGCCTGATCCTGAGCCGGCACTCCTTTTTTCAATAGGGTTTTAAGCAATTCAATATTTCCGCCTTTTGCTGCATAGCTAAATGCATTCGCTCCGCTGGCATCTTCACTTTTCAGATCAAGTCCTTTTGAAATAAAGTAATTGGTAAGAGTAAAATCTGTATCGTTCGCTATTGCCAAAAGTAATGCATTGGCCCCATCCGAATTTAAATCCTTTTTTAAATCTGCACCATTGGCCAGACAGATATCGTAAACTTTGGTATTGTGCTGACCTGCGCCTGCGGCAAAATTCAGCGGCGTGGCGCCATGGCTATCGACAAGATCTGCTTTAGAGCCTTTTGAGACCAGATACTCCATCAGCTCGACGTTTCCTTTACTCGCAGCCCAATGTATATAAATACGACCGTCATGCGTCAGTTTGGTAACTGCGTTTCCTGGTTGTGAGATAAGATATTCTACAGTAGCGTTTGGCGCACCGGAATTGATTGCCAGCACCACCGGATCAAACGTTGCACTGTTAAACTGCGCCGGATTGTTTCCTTTTTCGATCTGTGATTTGACCGCGTTTACATCGGGTGCATTTTTCCAAAATGACTGCTCCAAAAGAATATTCTGTTGGGCAAAACAATAGGTCGAAGCCAGAGAAAATGCTGCGAGTATAAATAATCTTTTCATCGGGTTTATTATTGTTAAAATGCAAAATGCAGCTAAAAGGAGGCCTTCTTGATCGCTGCGTGGTAAAATTAATACTATTTAGTCTAAATAGTTAAGGCCTGCAAGTTTTTGACAAATGCTTTTGGATGGTTCTGCTTTATTTAATCACAGGAGTACTACCTGTTAGCATGCAGCAGACTGATTATTTACAGAGTGATAGCAGATTCCAGGAATTAAAATCTTTTTTGAAGAGCATTCAAAAATATACCTCGGATAATTAACCAGTGTACTGACCAAATAAATGCAAAAGCGACGTACACTTACCTGTCAAACCAGAAGCAAAAAGGTGCTGTGCCGCCAGTTAGTGTAAACCTGCCGGCGTCAGTATTTTGATTTACGATTTTGTGCAAGCTACTTGGTCTGTATCAGCAAGAGCGACGGCAAGACAGGTATGCACCTGTAGCGAAGACCTTTCATACATAAAAACCGATGTTTTGGCAAGTTAAATTTTCTATTACCAGATATAAAAATCTGCCGGTCGATGGATAGCTGTGGCAGCTTTTGCTTGGTTACTCTTCGATGAGAATTTGTTCCAAGATCTCTTTTGAAACCGGTTTGGGAAGAAAACCTTTTACTTCATCATAATTTTGCATTCTTGAAAAATCACGATGGTCCTGCGAGGAGCTTGTTATGTATATAGCCGGGCGGTACTGATTTCCAAGCTGCCGGAGCATATCCAAAAATCTCCATCCGTTCGCCACAGGCATATTGATATCCAATAGAATAATGCTGGGTAAGGATTCGGGGTTGTGCTGCCAGGTTTCAATAAAATCAAATGCTTCCTGGCCGTTAAAGAATTGCAGAATATCGGGCTTGACCAATATTTTCGTTATCAGCAGCCGGGCGATGAAATGACAGGTATTATCATCATCGATGATACAGATTTTCATGAAATATACTTTATAGCGTTAAATTCTATCAAATGACTATTACAACAATTGAGCCAAAATGATAGAATTAGTTCTATTTCTGTATAGACGTTCAGCTCCTCGGACCCATTTTCTCTCTGACACATGGCCTTCTTACCTTCATTCAAAACTTCGTGATGCTTCGGTCTTCCTTCAATTCAGCCTTTTTTTTAAGAAAAAAGGCTGAATTGGCCTGCTGACTAGCTGCTTTTTGTCATTTCCCGAAGTTAGTTATTTTGTTAAAAGAATCAGGTATTCCCAATGCAACTTTCAATGAACAGGTCCCATGTAACTGCAGCTGGGCAAAAAAAGGCAATTAGTGGAGAGATATGTGGCGATATTTCTCAGTAAAAGTCATATTGGGGCTACAAATTTAATCTCATTCACAATATCTTTTACCAGGAAAGATCAGCTGAGAAAATGATGATCGTCATATTTGGTGTACCGAATTTATTTATTTTATGGGCGGCTATGAAGATTGCGACAGGTTCTGGTTGTTACGCAGGTATACACCTGTTGCGAACGATTTTGAAGACGCTTGTAAGGCATTTCTTATTTTTCAGCCTCTTGCGTTTAAAACAGAGGTTGAACTTAGCATCATTCACACCTAGGAAAAAAGGATCTCTGAGATTATTATTTTGATCAAGTGAAGCTTTCTTCTGCTTGACAGCAACCGAAAATGCGGCGCTCGGATTAGTTTTGTGAAAAAGCTGTTTAATGCGCATTGGGCGTTTGGAAGCCTTTTGTATTTTGACATTCTGGCTAAAAACTCCACCGACAGAGCCGGCTGACCTGACAAAATCAGGGAGCTGATAGATATTTTGTATTGCCTTTAATTGCTTTGAAACATGTGCTTTCAAAGTGATTTACACAAGCTTATCTGTGCACGCTGATGGAATAGTATTTGCTACTGATAAATAAAATTAAAAACCATTATGAAAGAAAAAGACATACAAACAGCGGCCCGAATCGCGCTCGGAGCAGGCCTGATCTTCGCAGGAATCAGTCATCTTACCTTTGCCAGAAAGGAATTTAAAGCCCAGGTTCCCGATGTTATACCCTTAAAAAAGGATGACACAGTGCTTTATTCAGGATTTGTGGAAATAGCCATGGGAGGAGCTCTGGTGCTGACTCCAAAGAAGCATCGGCAGAAAGTTGGTAAACTCGCCGCTACATTTTTCACGGCTGTTTTTCCTGGCAATATTTCGCAGTGGCTTAATAAAAAAGATGCATTTGGACTGGATACCGACAATAAAAGATTTATGAGACTTTTTTTTCAGCCTGTTTTAGTTTACTGGGCTTTGAAAAGCACAGAGAAAAATAAGCTGGTCTGACTAAAATAAAATCGGGACAGATGGAAGGCCGGTATTCTCCGGCCTGTCTTTTTGTTTTTTGAGCCAGGCCAATCCGCTTGGCTTTTATTTTGCTAAAACCAGGTTGCGGGCAGTTCTGCCCAGTTCTTAAACGACAATTCGGGAAGTGCGCTTATCTTTGCTACCGGCTTGGGCTGATATCAGTTTTGAAGCTTGTCAGCCTTTTAAAATTGATTTGAATGCCAGGATCATTAAATATTTTGCTCGCTCCGCTGGACTGGGGGCTGGGGCACGCAACTCGCTGCATACCGCTGATTCGCTATTTGCTTGAAAAGCACTGCCAGGTCACGCTGGCTGCTCAGGGGGCGACTGCGACACTTCTAAAGAGTAATTTTCCGGGACTGACCATTCTGCCCATCCCGGGCTACCATATTCAGTATAGCAGCAGCGGTAAAACCTTGCCTTTCAAAATCCTTCTGCAGATTCCTAAAATCCTGACGGCGATCCAAAAGGAAAGGCGCTGGCTGCGGCGTATTCAGCAACAAAACCGGTACGATCTTGTCATATCCGATAACCGGTATGGTTTAAAAATCAAAGGCGTCCCTTCGCTTATTCTCACCCATCAGCTACTGATCAAAACGGGCGGCGGTGCTTTTTTAGATCAGATTCTTCGCCGTATACATTATGGCATTCTTGAAAAATTTGATGGTTGCTGGGTGGTGGACGAGCCTGACAACAAAGGAATTGGCGGGCAGCTCTCACATCCTGGAACAATTCCTGTTAACGCTCGTTATATCGGCATTCTTTCCCAACTTGTGCCTGCTGTGCGGGCCGAAGGTTTGGTTTCTGGTGAGATTTTGATTCTGCTTTCAGGGCCAGAGCCCCAGCGCTCTATATTGGAACGACTAATACTAGCGCAAATTCCCAAATCTTCCGGATATCAATTTATTCTGGTCGGTGGACAGCCCGATGGGCATTTTTCAGATGAAATTCCTGCCAATACCGTTTATTTCTCTCACCGAAACGCGGCAGAACTGACAAGGTTAATAAGCAGAGCAGAGCTGGTCGTTTGCCGGAGTGGCTATTCAACGCTTATGGATCTTGCATTTATGGGGAAAAAGGCGCTTCTGATTCCAACTCCGGGTCAGTCTGAACAAACTTATCTGGCAACTTACCTGAATAGACAAGGATTATTTTTTGTAAAAAGCCAGTCTTCGCTTGATCTAAAAACGGATCTTGAAAAGGCCTTAGCCTTTCCGGGTTTTTCGGAAGACAACACCTATGCGGCGCTAGACGCAATGAAAAAGGCGGTCGATGATGTAATTGGCAAACTTAGACCATGATAGTCATACACCCACAATATTATTAACACCGATTGATTCTTGATCGTTGTTAAAAGTGTTTGTGCCGTTTAAACAGGCTAATGCTACCGATGGCTACTGAGCAATATGCCAGAATTGATAGAAAATAAGTTTTTAAATTTTCATTAACGCGAATTAAGCTGTATTCTCAAAGCAGGGGCATGTTTTGAAGGCAGGACTGCTTTATTGGGAATGTCAATCATTTTCAACAGCAGCTCATGCCGGTGAAAATATTTATCCCTTTGATCGGCAGTGAACTCGATGCCGGAAACTCTTATACATCCCGGCACTATTTTCTTCGCCGGTAAATAAGTTGATACGTTCGTCCGGTTTCAGAAGTTTTCAATTGGTATAAACTTTGTCTTTTTGAACTTATTAAAACCTTTTCATAGTTTTTAAGTTGATCTTTAAAAATTATGAGATATGGTCAGTCAGGTAGGATTTGGAGGAAGTTGTCATTGGTGTACGGAAGCAGTTTTTCAATCACTTAAAGGAGTTTTGCATGTGGAACAGGGCTGGATTTCTTCAAGTGAGCGGCATTTGTCTTTTTCTGAGGCTGTCATTGTTCATTTTCAGCCAGACGCTATTGCATTGGAGGTACTCATCGCAATTCACCTGCACACGCATAGCTGTACATCCAAACACAGCATGCGCTCAAAATATCGGTCCGCTATCTATACTTTTACCGATCCGCAGGCGCAGCTTTCCAGACAGGCGCTGGCGAATTTGCAGCATGAGTTCCGGGATGAAATCTTAACACAGGTCATTCCGTTTCAAAATTTCAAGCTAAACCAAAAGCGTTATCTGAATTATTATTACAGCAATCCTGATAAGCCGTTTTGTAAAAACATCGTAAATCCAAAGCTTAGGCTGCTTTTAGAACAGTTTTCTTCTGCCGTCGACCATGGCAGGTTGCCGGCAGCGCGATTGCTGGAAGGCTGAATCTTAAAACCATCGCTATTTAATGTCTAAACACCATAAATTGTTGTATTTATCATGCATAGCAATTTGAATTCCGTTTAAAATCATTTCCCTTGTAGTAACTTGGGGAAAAAATAAATAAGAAATTAAGCCGTCATATCCATGCCTGTACATGTTGCCATTACGCGAAAAGTACTTCCTGGAAAAGAACAGGAATTCAAAGAAGCACTTCGCCGTTTTTTAGGTGATTCTTTCCTGCATGGTGGTGTGCAGGGTGCGGGAATGATCACAGCACTTCCCGGTACAGATGGGCGGGAAGTTGGTATCTTAAGAACTTTTAAAGATGAAGCAGAGCGCGATGCTTTCTATAACTCAAAACTTTTTAAGGATTGGGAAGCATATGCAGCAACACTCACAGAACCTCCCACTTACCGCCAGTTGACAGGTTTGGAAGCTTGGTTTCGTTCGCCCACGCCGCCGCCACTTTGGAAAATGGCCATTGCCACGATTTGCGGAGTTTTTCCAACGAGCATACTGTTGTCATTTGCTTTGAACCCTTTCATTGAAGATTTTCCGTTACTGCTTCGCCTTTTGGTTATGGCCTTTGTCATGGTTGGTCTTTTGACATGGGTAGTGATGCCACTTGTTATCAAAGTATTAAAGCCATGGCTTCGGGCAAGCCAATAATTTTTACGCGGTGGCCTGGCCACTGATTATCTAATTGAAAGCTTCGGGTACAGGCCCGCCCAAAAAGGACCGGTAATACCGGTCCGTAGGAATACTAGTCCCACCGCTTTAAGAATGCACCTGAATGCCGGTAAAAGATAGGATGTCTGCCTATGCAAGCGTGGGCAGACAAGCTGCTAAGTTAAGCGGAGCCTGCTGTGGGAAGATTTTTTAAAGTAAATGCAAGCTGTAAATACTTTTCAATAGATGTCTGCGGCGGCCCGGTAGGTATTTGCGTGCGCTTCCAGAATGGTGCGAAGCTCCGCAGAATATCCGCCTCCCATACTGCACTGCAGCGGAATTCCATGTTTTTTTGCCAGTTGAAAGATCATCTGGTCACGCTGGCGGCAACCTTGCAGCGTGCATGCCATACGGCCGATCTTATCGGTATAAAGTATGTCGACGCCTGCCTGATAGAAAATAAAATCGGGCTTTACCTGCCCGATTAGTCCGGGCAGTATTTCGAACAGTGTTTTCAGATACAGCTCATCGCCGGTTCTATCGTCAAGGCCAATATCCAGATCACTTTTTTCTTTGCGAAACGGATAGTTGTTTTTTCCATGTATTGAAAAAGTAAATACCAAATTACGATTCTGGAAGATGTTTGCTGTCCCATTTCCCTGATGAACGTCAAGATCTATGATAAGTACTTTTTGCGCTTTCTTATGGTCAATCAGGTACTGGGCTGCCACCGCCTGGTCATTGATCATGCAAAATCCTTCACCGTGATCATAGCTTGCATGATGGGTTCCGCCGGCAATGTTGAAAGCAATACCGGTTTGAAGAGCCATCAAAGCACCCTGAACCGTACCGCCGGTAATCAGTAGTTCCCGCTCAGCCAGCAGTGGCGACTGGTGAAAGCCGATTCTTCGCATTTCTTTCGGGCTCAATCGTCCCTGAACGAAACGATCCACGTAGTCACGCTCATGCACGGCATACACGGGCTGAAGAGCGATGGGCTGGGGGGTGAAAAAATCAGTCTTTTCTACGATACCTTCCCGAAGCAGCTGTACGGGAAGTAGCTCGTATTTATCCATCGGAAAGCGGTGCGTCTGCTGTACGGGGTACTTATATATGGGGTCAAAGGCAATTGGAAACATTTTCTGCGTTTTTGGCCAAGGAGATTTTCAAATTTACGCGACTTTCTCAGCCATCTTCAAACGGGGCAAAAGATTTAAAGAAAAAAACGTTAAAATCTGAAATGGCTTAGATGGTATGGGACTGATCTTGTAGGTTAAAATGGATTTAAAAGCCTCAGACCGGGATCAATACCTTTGATTATTGGTTCGTCAACAGACATTGTTTCGCGTTGCAAACCGGCAGAAAGTCAGCCAAATAAATCCGGAACAGTGGCGCAGCACGTCAGGATTCACTGCCGACTATTATGATTTTATTCATAATTCAATATTAAACAATAACTTTTGTATAAAATTTGCCAAAAATCGAAAAAAAAGATATAATTGTTATAGATAAAACGGTTTAATGAAATTAAAAATGGCTCTTATTTCTATTGAGCATATTTTATTTCAACTTGAAACTGATGTTTATTAGCTGCGCCTTTAGTAAATCAACACGCAATGATAATATTTTACATCAATTTGAAATCATGAGCCCGTATACGGATGAAAAATCACTGATAAGGCATGTTTCGCAGGGAGACCCAAAGGCCTTTTCCGAAATCTATGATCGATACAAACCAGCCCTTTACCGTTTTGTTTTTAACATTTTGAAATCTGCGGATCTGACAAATGATACATGCCAGGAAATCTTCATAAAGATCTGGGAAGACCGCACCAAACTTGAGGAAGTACTTTCCTTTAAGTATTACCTGCTGACGGTTGGCAAAAATCATAGTCTGAATGTTTTAAAAAAAGTATTGCAGGAAGAAAAAACCCACGCCATTTTTATCCGTAATTATATTGAGATCAACAATGAGATCGAAGAAAAAATGCAGTTTGATGAATACCAGGATTTTATTAATTCTGTGCTTTTGACGCTGCCGCCGCAAAGCCGGAAGATTTTCAAGTTGTGCCGCTTACAGGGAATGTCTTACGATGAAGCCGCATTGATCGTCGGCGTTTCACGCAATATCATAAAAAAACATATGGTCAAATCCATGAAAGTTTTCCGCGTTGCGGTTGAAAAAGATCTTGGAATTGCAGTGAATGTCTTGTCTGCAATGTCTTTTTTTGCCTGCGAATACTAAAAGTTACGGTCCTAACATATTTTATTTTAACTGGAAGAAGCAAAATTAAATTCTTATTTATATCACTTTATAAGTCAATAATATAAATAATTTCTAAATAGACGGATTTTTTATTTTATGGGGGACCCTTTGCTGCGGTGAAAGTTGTCTTACAGTTAAGACTCCAGAAATATGATCGATCCTGATTTTTTAGACCGGCTTGTTGAGCGGTATTATACAAATTCAGCAACAGCTGAGGAGTTGGAAGTATTTATTCATCTGCAAAAAACGGGAGTGCTTGATGAAGCCTTGAATCTGTATCTGGAAAAGATCATTCAGCAGGAGGCTTTTCAAACGAAGGAAGTTGCAGAACGAAAGATTCGCAGATCCTGGAATTGGCAAATAGCAGCCAGTATTTCTGTACTGATGGGGTTTTTAGCCCTTTGGATTGTTAAAGAAGGCCAGTCTCAGTATCTCGAAATTAAAACAGACAGATTTAAGGAAAAAATAGTTGTGTTACCCGACGGCTCACGCGTCACACTGAATCGTAACAGCGTGTTTTCATATCCTGAAAAGTGGAATGGTACAATCCGTGACGTTAGGCTGATTTCAGGAGAAGCATTTTTTGAAGTAAAAAAAAATAAGCAGTATCCTTCCTTTGTCGTGCATACGCCGGACGGATTGGATATCAATGTTTTAGGGACCGAATTTAATGTTTTAAACAAGAAAGGGGATACTAGAATCTATCTTCAAAACGGTAAGGTAAAAATCAAAACACAGAATCAGGAAGTTTTCCTGGAACCCGGGCAATTGGCTTCCTTCAATGGCCCTGCGGATAGCTTGACGGTTAAGCCTGCTAGCGGAGAGCTTTGGCTGGCTTGGAAAAATGACATGTTTTATTTCGACGACACCAGGCTTTCAGACATTAGTCTGGTTTTGGAGGAATATTATCACAGACAGGTAATTATCAAAAATGAATCTTTAACAAGTTTACGTTTTACCGGGAAAATTTCCCGAAATAATATCGATATGGTGCTAAGAATTCTATCCAGGACGCTGAATGTAGAAATCACGCAGCACAACGAACAGATTATCATTGAAGATTCCGGGAAGGTTAACCCCCTTGCAGATTAGTACAGAACCTAACTACAATTAACTTTCAAACTTATGAGATCAATGTTATCCAGGAAGAAATTTCTGTGGCTGATGCTGCTATTGCCTTGTACAGGCCAGGTAAAGGCTCAGGCGCTCATCTGGGCGCGGGGCAACGGCAGTGTGCAGTCGGCAGTTTCCAAAGGCCGGCCTATTGCGCTTACGGATGCTTTGCAGGAAATTGAAAGAAAACATCACGTTACTTTTGCTTATCAGAAAGGTCAGGTTGCGGGAAAACGTATATCGCGGGCGTTAGGTAAAAATGAGCGCATAGAAGTTTATCTCAAAGAAGTATTAGGCCCACTGAATCTGTCTTTTGAAAAGTTTCAAAAAACCTTTGTGATTTCAGAGCCTGTTAAGACCGTACCGGTGAAGACAATTGTTGTCCCTTCGGCAAAGGCAGCCGATGTGCGTGTAAAAGGTAAAGTGACCGCACAGGATGATGCAAGCGCGCTGGCTGGTGTCAATATCATCGTGAAGGGAACACAGATTGGTACCACAACAGATCAGGATGGTAATTATTCTCTGCAAGTTCCTGGAAAAGAGTCTGTTCTGGTTTTCTCTTTTCTTGGTTTTACCACGTTCGAAACCGAAGTTAAAGACAGAGCCATTATCGATGTTTTGTTATTTTCGGATAGCAGGCAGCTGAGCGAGGTAGTGGTTACTGCTGCCGGTATCGAGCGGCAGGCCGGTACACTGGGCTATTCTGTGGCAACGTTGAAAGCTGAGGATCTGGCCCAGAAAAATGAGCCTGATCCCATGCGCGCGCTTACCGGTAAAATGGCGGGTGTAAACATTCAGGGTGGAGGCGGCGTCGCGGGTGGTTCTACTAATGTGACTATCCGGGGTAATTCTTCACTGGGAAACAATAACCAGCCGCTTTATGTAGTGGATGGTGTTCCTTTCGATAACTCCACCTATGCTCCCTCCGGTGACCGTCAGACCCAGAGCAACCAGGCCACAGCAAGCCGCGCTTTTGATATCGATCCCAATAATATTCAAAGTCTCACCGTACTTAAGGGTGCAGCCGCGGCTGCGCTATATGGTTCGCGTGCGGCCAATGGAGCGATTATTATTACAACAAAAGCGTCTGCGAAAAAGGGAAAAAAAGGGACTGAGATCACGTACAGTACTTCCTATTCCATGGAAGAAATTGCAGGGCTTCCCGACTACCAGCATACTTACGGACAGGGTACCAACTTCGATTACCGGACAGCGGTTTACGGTTCGAACGGCTCAGCTTACAGCAGCCGCGAGACGATTCCGCATCCGCTTGCCAGGCCTGGTTACAATTCAACTGATTTTCCTTCTTTTTACATGCCCGACGGCGTCACGCCGGCGCAGGTCCCTTACCAGTCTTACGCAGGAAAAAGTCAGCGGGATTTTTTCCGTACTGGTTCTGTTTTTGAAAATGGGCTGACCATCAACAGCGGCAGTGAAAAGGGAAATTTCACGCTGGGCGTTGGCCGGACCACTAATAAGGGTATTGTTCCGGGGAATGAAATTTCCCGTACTTCTTTTAACGTTGGAGGAAACATCCGGCTGGACAATAAATTTTATGCCCGGGGTACGATCAATTATGTAATGACTGACCAGAAAAGTCCTCCGATTGGCGGAAGCGGAGACATCATGAGTAACCTGTACTATCTGCCAACCAGCTACGATCTGTCGGGACTTCCGTTTGAGAATCCTAACACAGGCGCAAACGTGTATGACCGTGACGGCCTTGATAACCCTTACTGGTCTGTTAAACACAGTCCGTCCACATCCAATGTCGACCGTTATTATGGAAATTTTGTTTTAGGTTTTGATCCGCTGCCCTGGCTTAATATCCAGAATACGGCCGGTTTCAATGCCTACACCGACAGACGTGTCAGTGTATTGGGAAAAGGGTCTTCGGTTTATGCTAATGGAACCATCAACACAGACAACATTTACCGTCAGGAACTTGATAATACACTTTTATTTACGATAACAAAGGAGTTTGGTACGGATTTATCTCTGCGCGCTATTTTGGGGAATAATATTAGCCAGAGAAAAACAGAGCGCTCAGCGTTCAGCGGTGACAATATCATAACGCCTGGGATAAACGATATCAGTAATACTTCGACAATAACCCTGGGAAGCCTGCCTAATAACCGGGCAAAGATCAAACAGCGCTACTATGCCTTTTTTACCGATATCACGCTGGATTATAAAAAATATGCTTCCTTGAATATTGTTGCCCGAAACGATGTTTCATCAACCCTTCCGGCTCAAAACAGGAGTTATTTTTACGGTGGGGCAAATGGCTCTTTCATCTTCACGGAAGCATTTCAAATGCAAAATAAAATACTGACTTCCGGAAAGGTCAGACTTGGTTACACGCGTGTGGGAAATGAAGCGACGCCGTACCTTACGGCCAATGTTTACACGGCAAATGCGGATGCAAACGGCCTTGGAGCGCCTTTTTCAAATGGGACTGTGACCAATATCAGTACGCTTACGATGTCAGACATTTTAACTAACGCGAACCTAAAGCCGGAATTTATTACAGAGTTCGAGACGGGGACAAATCTAGAATTTTTGCAGGGACGTTTCTCGCTTGATTTTACTTATTATCATAAAAAAAGCACCTCACAGATTTTTACCGTCAAGTCGGCGCCTTCGACTGGCTATACCGACAGGATCATCAATCTTGGTCAGACATCAAACAAAGGAGTTGAAATAACGCTAGGGGCAGTTCCTGTGGAGACTGAAAATGGTTTCAAGTGGGAAGTGGATGCAAATTTTACAAGAAACCGCAACATGGTCGATGAGCTCGGCGGATATGCGCAGCTTGTCTATGGTAATAATGTGCATATCCCCGGGCAGCCTTACGGGCAGATCTACCGGGGACGCTACGCGCGGGATGAAGAGGGGAATATTTTGGTAAACCCACAAACTGCAAAACCAATATCGGCCTCAACAAGCGGCCCGATCGGCAATCCGAATCCAAATTTTATGGCCGGTATCAGTAATACGCTTTCCTTCAAAAAATTCACTTTCGGCGTACTTTTTGACTGGAAACAGGGTGGCGCCATTTATTCGACGAATGTTGGAGAGGCCATGGCACGTGGTGTGAGCAAAGATACCGAGGACAGGTACCGGATGCTGATCGCTCCGGGTGTCCTGGGTGATGTCAATACATTGCTGCCGCTCAGGGATGGTGAAGGAAATAAGATCGCTAACAACACAGCCATTACCGTGATTGACTATTATTTTTCAGGTGGTTATGGTCCGGGCGGTGTTGCGGAAGGATCAGTCTTTGATGCAACCGTATTTCGTCTTCGTGAAATATCGCTGGGGTATCAAGTTCCGGCGCGTCTGCTGAGCAAAACACCCTTTGGCTCTGCTTCACTTTCAATCAGTGGAAGAAATCTTTGGTACAACGCGCCTAATTTTCCAAAATATATGAATTACGATCCTGAGGTCAGCACCGGATCTTCCAACAATGCGGGCGCGGACTCTTACGGCGTGCCGACTACCCGCCGCTATGGAGTAAACTTACGAATCAGCTTTTAATTCAGTCAAAACCGGAAAAATGATGAGAAAAAATATAAAAATATCCGCGTTACTTGTTCTGCTATTTCTGGCAAGTTCATGTAGTGATTTTGTGGACATCAACGATGATCCCAATAATCCGACCCAGCCCACATTGAGTCTGCTGCTGCCTTCCACGCAAATCTCTTTGGCGAGCTATTTCAATTCAGTAAATGGAGGAGGATCAGCTGTAATGCAGCATTTTGCATCCGGAACATTAAACCGTTGGAATCAGACCGGAACCTCTTTCTCAACAGCCTGGTCAGGGTTTTACACTGCAACCATTCCTGATCTTGAGACAGTGATCCGCGAGGGTACTGCTCAGCAGGCCTGGGGTTATGTCGCGATTGCTAAATTGCAAAAAGCATATCTGTATTCGATCATGGTGGATCTTTGGGGCGATGTGCCTTATTCACAAGCGGTAAGTGAAAATGCCAACCCGGTGTTGGATAAGGGCGTGGATATTTACACAAACTTATTTGCTTTGATCGATGAAGCTTTGGTTGATATGGATAAGAATTTTACGATCGCTGCAGGCGCTGATATTTTTTACCAGGGGTCAAAAGTGAGCTGGCAGCGGATGGCTAATTCTCTGAAATTGAAATTATTCAACCAGATTCGTCTTTCAGACCGGCAGAAGGCGGAAGCGGGTATCAAAGCGTTGATTTCCAGCGGTGTGCTCATTGTCGATAATGCCCAGGATTTTGCTTTTCAATATGGTACAAACGTTACACCCAACGCCAGGCATCCCTGGTATGTCAGCTGGTATGGCGCAGGAAGGGGCGGTTATGTCAGCATGCCGCTGGTTAACAATTTAAAAGACAGCGATGACCCTAGGCTTCGCTACTACGTCTTTCGTCAGAATTCAAATGTAGGCCTGGCTAATTCGATGAACGGTGAGGGCTATTATGGCCGTGAACCTGGCGACGGAGCAGCTTCTCCCGCCGATGCGAATACCAGGGCATTAATCGGAATTTATCCCGCGGGAGGTTTGTATGATAATGGAACGATCCGGACGCTGACCGCTGCGAACGTTTATCTGAATAATACGGGCGCTGTCTCAACCTCAACGTCGAACTCTTTTAAAATTCCCTTATCAACTTCCGGAGATGGAACCGGCGCAGGCATTCTCCCTTTAATCACCAATGCAATGGTAAAATTCATCAGGGCAGAGGCTGCTCTGAATCTGGGAACAGGAGAGGACGCCGCCCAACTGCTTGCCGACGCAGTCGCCGCACATCTGAACAGCGTTAGCACGCTGGCTGGGAAAAACAAAGGAACAACTTTGCCGGCAGCCACGATTACGGGTTTTGCCAATAAAATAAAGACGCAGTTTGCTGCGGCAAACGATGCTGGAAAAATGGAGCTTTTGATGACTCAGAAATGGATTGCCCTATTTGGTAACGGTGTGGAATCCTACAATGATTTCCGCCGGACAGGTCTTCCAAAGCTTGGTGATCTGGTTTCTCCGCTGGATGTTTTTCCGATGCGTTTTTATTATTCAGAAACAGAGCTTACCTCAAACGAGACGTTGATCAACGACCGGGAAGCGATTCAAAGGGCGCAGCAGACTACCCCCGTCTTCTGGGATAAATAGTCAATAGCAGTAAAAATATATACTCAATTTTTAAACTAACCAGTATGAAAAAGTTCTTTGTGTATAGCCTGTTGCTCGTCTGTTTGTTAAATGATTCCTGCAAAAATGTAGAATATGACTGGGAAAAAGCAACAACCGGTGCTGCGCCGAAAGTTACCGTTAACATAGCAAAGTCTGCCTTACCTACGGTTCAGACCGGAAATGTTTCGTTTTTTAATATGAAAGAAGCGGACTATGCTACCAAACAGCAGTTTGAATGGACGCTTGATTATTTTGATTTTGGAAGAACAACCGTGCAGTCGATCGATGTATACCTTAGCTTTAACAAGCGCGAATCAAGTCCGCCGGCTTATCCGATAGTTTTTTCACTTGCCGGAGAATTTCCTAGCATACGTCAGTTTCCGTTACCAAGTACAGTGCTGGCCACAGACAAACTCTATGAGACGGTTACGAGTTTTCCTAAAACCTTTACGCTCACACCTGCCCAGCTTGCAGCATTTACAGGTACAAATCTGAGTACAGTCGGGGTGAATGACTACTTTTTGTTCAAATTTATTTTGACCATGGGAGATGGCAGGAAAATTGTCCAGTATCAGGAAAATGCCTGTGACGAATCGCGTGGCGAACCCTGTGACTGCCGGGTTGGCGTCCGTTTTAAAAATCAGTGAAAATGTGTCTTGTTATAAATGCAAAGGAATTGGATTCGGGGGGTACCTTGATTGTGTCAAGAAACGTCTTCTGAGTATCCCAAACATTTATCATGGCTATTCCAGTTTACTTATTAACCACTAATCAGTTCACTATGATACGAATACGTTTATATGTAGTACTGTTCATTTTTTCAGCTTCGTCATCGTTTGCCCAGACTATTCCCACACCGAAGGAACATTTTGGCTTTACAATCGGCGAGGATTACAATCTGGCCACATTTACACAGGCGGAGGCCTATTTTAAAAAGGTCGCTGAAATCTCAGACCGGGCAGAATATGTGGATATCGGCCCGACCGAAGAGGGTAGACGACAGCCGATGATGATCATTTCTTCGCCTGCCAACCTTAAAAAATTAGATCGTTATAAAGAAATTTCTCAAAAGCTGGCGCATGCCGAAATAACTGAGGATGAAGCCCGCGCCCTGGTTATGGAAGGCAAACCGGTCATTTGGATCGATGGCGGCCTGCATGCAACCGAAACTGTTGGTTCGCACCAGCTTATTGAAACATATTATCAGCTGGTCAGCCGCAAGGATCCGGAGACGATGAAGATTCTTGACAATGTGATCATTTTGCTTTCTCAGGTTAATCCTGACGGTCAGGAAATTGTAGCGAGCTGGTATATGAACGAGAAAGATCCCAAGAAGCGAAATATGAATATTCCCCGGTTGTATCAGAAATATGTAGGTCACGACAACAACCGTGACTTTTACATGATGAATATGAAAGAAACAACCAATACTTCTTTGCAGCAGTATGTCGAATGGCTTCCGCAGATTATCTACAATCATCATCAGACTTCACCCGCAGGTTCGGTGGTGGCAGGTCCGCCTTACCGCGACCCGTTTAACCACCTTCTTGATCCGCAGATTATTACCGGTGTTGAAGGCGTTGCCGCGTCGATGATCAACCGTTTGCATGTGGAAGGCAAACCTGGCTATACACGGCTTGCAGGTTCTGTGTTTTCGACCTGGTGGAACGGAGGACTGCGCACGACACCTTATTTTCACAACATTATAGGCATTCTTACCGAAATCACCGGCAACCCGACGCCGATGAAAATTCCCCTGGTACCCGAGCGTCTGATCCCAAACAATGCTAATCCCTTTCCGGTCATGCCTCAGGACTGGCCATACCGCCGTTCGATCGATTATTCTGTTTCGCTCAATTATGGCATTCTCAATTATGCAGTACGCAATGGAGATGAGCTGATGTATAATATTTACAAAATGGGAAAAAGCTCGATTGAAAAAGGAAACAAAGATACCTGGACGTTGTATCCCAAATATTCTCAGGCGGTCACCGAAGGATTTGAGGCCTCGAAAAAGTCAGCTCCTGCTAATCGTGCGCGTCCTGACAGCGTTGCTGCTCCGGCTTTTGGCGCCAATACAATTCCTCAGAAATTTTTTGATACCGTTTATACCAATCCGGTGCTGCGTGACCCCAGAGGATTTATCCTGCCTGCCGATCAGACGGATTTTCCAACAGCCGTTAAGTTTATCAATGCGCTGATCAAATCGGGTATTCTTGTTCACAAAGCGACCGCACCGTTTACAGTGGAAGGTAAAAACTATCCTGCCGGTTCATACATAGTGAAATCAGCACAGGCATTCCGTCCTCACGTACTGGATATGTTCGAACCTCAGAACCACCCAAATGATTTTGAATACCCGGGCGGGCCTCCGATTCGTCCGTATGATGCTGCCGGATGGACGCTGGCATTTCAGATGGGCGTAAAATTTGACCGTATTTTAAATGCTTTCGATGGGCCGTTTGACCGTATACCGTACGGTCAGGTTCAGCCGATGCCTGCTGCTGCGACGCCGTCTTCGAAAGGCGGATATCTGGTGGATTCGCGGGTAAATAATGCGTTTATGGCTGTTAATGATTTGATGAAAGCCGGTATTGAGGTTTACCGTACAAAAGATAGCACAGCAGCGGCGGCTGCGGGATCCTTCTTTATTCCAGCAAAAGGAAAATCCATTCTTCAAAAAGCAGGTGCAAGTTACGGCGTCAAATCATTGGCGATCAGCGAACGTCCGTCATCCATGGTCAAAGTTGCTCCCGCACGTATAGCGCTTTTTGACAATTACGGAGGCTCGATGCCCTCGGGCTGGGTGCGCTGGATGATGGAACAGTATAATTTTCCTTTCAAAGTAATTTATCCGAAGGACATTGACAGCGGCGGACTCGCTTCTAAATATGACGTGATCTTGTTTATTGGTGGAGGAATTCCTCCCGTCAACGCGGGCAGCGGAGAGGGAAGAGGTTTTGGAAGACAGCCTAAACCGGAAGAAATTGCAGAACAATATCGTCCTTGGCTGGGTACGATAACACCGGCCAAATCAATACCGGAACTCAAGAAATTCATGGAGGCTGGTGGTCAAATTGTTACCGTTGGTTCGAGCACCACACTGGCGTATCATTTAGGATTGCCTGTAACGAATGCCTTAACCGAGGTCAATGCGAAGGGCGAAACCAAAAATCTTTCCGGAGAACGCTATTACATCCCGGGTAGTATCCTTAAAGTTTCCTTCAACAAACAGGCGCCTGCAAACTGGGGAATGGCCAGCGAAGCGGATGTCGTTTTCAGCAATAGTCCTGTATTTCATATCGGGCCGGATGCTGCCATCAAAGGACTTACACCGCTCGCATGGTTTTCTTCGGCCAAACCGCTGGTCAGCGGATGGGCGTGGGGTGAGACTTATCTGAAAGGTGGCGTCGTGGCTTTTCAGGCGAAAGTTGGAAAGGGAAAACTTTACGCCTTCGGTCCGGAGATTACCTTCCGCGGACAGTCGCATGGCACCTTCAAGCTGTTATTCAATGAACTTTATAAAACGAACCTGACCGAATGAGAAATGTATTTAGCCGTTTTTTGATAGCGGTACTGCTCGCAGCAGTACAATCCGCGTGGGCACAGATCCCGACGCCAAAGGAGCATTTTGGTTTTAATATCGGCGATGATTATCAGCTGGCCAATTTTACGCAAACTGAGGCGTACTGGAAAAAACTGGCCTCGGTTTCTGACCGGCTCAAACTTACCGTAATTGGCAAAACAGCCGAAGGACGAGATCAGTATATGCTGATTGTGTCCTCGCCAGAAAATCTTAAAAAGCTTGACCGTTACAAGGAAATTTCTACTAAAATGGCCAGGGCTGAGGGTGTCACCGAAGAGCAGGCACGGGCTATGGCAGCAGAAGGGAAGTCTATTGTGTGGATCGACGGCGGTCTTCATGCCACAGAAGTTGTCGGCATACACCAGCTGATCGAGACCATTTATAATGTGGTCAGCCGCAGCGATGCAGAAAATAAAAGGATTCTTGATAACGTCATTATCCTCTTCACGCACGCAAATCCAGATGGGCAGGAGCTTGTATCGGACTGGTATATGAGAGAAAAGGATCCGGTAAAACGTAAAAATGAAGGGATACCCAGATTGTATCAAAAGTATATCGGCCATGATAACAACCGTGATTTTTTCATTCAGAATCAGGTGGAGAGCCGCAACATGGGTAAGCAGCTTTTTGTTGAATGGATCCCGCAGATTATGTACAATCACCATCAGCGCGGACCGGCGGGTTCAATCCTGGCCGGGCCTCCTTACCGTGATCCGTTTAATTATGTTTTTGATCCGATGATGGTAACCGGAATAGACGCGGTGGGCGCGGCCATGTACAACCGGCTGAATGCAGAAAATAAACCAGGTTTTACCCGTCTGACCGGTTCTAGTTTTTCAACCTGGTATAACGGCGGACTTCGTACGACAACACATTTTCATAATATGATCGGTATTCTAACCGAGATCATCGGCGGGCCCACGCCAGAGCCGGTGCCGCTGGTTCCTGAGCGTTTAATTCCTAACAACAACACACCGTTTCCGGTGACACCTCAGAAAACCTGGCATTTTAAGCAATCTATCGATTATTCTGTATCGCTGAATTATTCCATTCTGGATTATGCCGCGCGTAACAGCGATCATTTGCTTTACAATATTTATGTGATGGGTAAAAATTCAATTAGGCGCGGAAGCAGCGACTACTGGACACCGACGCCAAAACGAGTCGACGAAATTAATGTGGCTTACAAAGCAGATCAGGCCAAAGCCCGGCCAAGAACACCAGAATCGGCGGCGGCTGGCGGCGCTTTCCGTGGTGGCGGAGGTATCCCATCAAAATATTATGATGATATTTTTCAGGCACCTGCCAAGCGTGATCCGCGGGGATATATTATTCCGTCTGATCAGGCTGACTTTCCAACTGCGGTCAAATTTATTAATGCATTGGTAAGAACCGGGATCCAGATTGAGAAATCCAAATCAGCCTTTACAGTGGCTGGCAAAAGTTATCCGGCCGGATCGTACATTGTCAAGACAGCCCAGGCTTTTCGGCCGCATATCATTGACATGTTCGAACCTCAGGATTATCCTAATGATTTTCAGTATCCGGGTGGCCCTCCGATCAGGCCTTACGATGCTGCCGGTTGGACCCTTGCATTTCAGATGGGTGTAAAATTTGACCGGATTCTGGAAAGTTTTGATGGTCCGTTTGAAAAGATGCCTTATGGAACGTTGCAGCTTGCAGCTGGTAATGTGGCTTCGGGATCAGCGGGTTATCAAATCAAGGCGAGTGTGAATGACGCATTTATAGCGGTAAATGATCTTTTAAAAGCAGGCGCGGATGTTTACAGGCTGTCGGACGGAACTTTTTATATTCCTCAAAGTACAAAATCAAAAAGTGTTGTCGAAAAATCATCGAAAGAGCTCGGAATCCAGATTGGTGCAGTGTCTAAAAAACCGTCTGGTACAATGCAGAAAGTGGCCCCGCTCAGAGTTGCGCTCTGGGATACCTACGGTGGTTCAATGCCTTCGGGTTGGGTTCGATGGATGCTTGAGCAGTATCATTTTCCGTTCAATGTGGTTTTCGCAAAAGAAATTGATGCTGCCGATCTGCGCAGTAAATATGACGTGATCGTATTTGTAACCCGGGCGATTTCAGCCCCTTCGGCGCGCGATTCAGTAATGAATGCGATGTTTGCCAGCAGAGGTCCAAAAGAAGAAGAAGTCCCCGAAGAATTTCGTTCGATGATCGGGACCATCACAGCTTCCAAATCTATTCCACAGTTAAAGAAATTTATGGAAGCTGGTGGCAAAATCGTCACCATCGGCAGCAGTACCGGTCTTGCTTATCACTTAGGATTACCAGTTCGTAATGCGATCGCAGAAGTGACAAAAAATGGAAGCAATGAACCGCTTCCATCAGAAAAATTCTTTATTCCGGGTAGTCTTTTGAATGTAAGCGTTGATACTACGGCCAAGGCAAGCTGGGGGATGAGTGCTAAAACGGATGTTTATTTCGATAACAGTCCCGTCTTTACCGTATCACCTGACGCCATTGCAAAAGGGACGATCAAACCGCTTGCCTGGTTTCCTAATGCGAGCCCGTTACGAAGCGGGTGGGCCTGGGGGCAAGCCTATTTGCAAGGTGGAGTGGCGGCCTTTGAGGCGAATGTCGGAAAAGGCAAGCTGTATGCTTTTGGCCCGGAAATCACATTTCGCTCGCAGTCACACGGAACCTTCAAATGGCTGTTTAATCAGCTTTATTAGTGGGATTCAACAATTTTTCAAGGATGTTTTGATGTATTTTGTGGCGGGAAGAATTGCTTTTGGCAGTTCTTCCCGCTTTTTGTTATCTAGCACCCGGTAAAATTAAAGTGGTGCAATCCAAACTGCGTCTGATTTAGTCATGCGTTGTTCTTCCTTGTGCTGCGAGCCAATTTTTTAAAAATATCCATTTAGGCAGACCGCATTTCAGGGCCGGAAACTCAGATGGGCAAGTGTCTTTGCTTTTTGGAACCGGTAATGTTTAAAGGTTAAGCAACCCGGTAGCAAACTTTGCGACGGCAGGTGCCGATGTTTTCGAACTACGTATAATTTGCACTTTTCCCAAACAATTTTAAAGAACTTCAAAGTTAGTAGCATCGCTTTAAATGTGAAGGTGTTGATTAAATAATAGTCCGTAGGGGGATGCATTAGGCAAGCGAGCGAAGAAGGTACTTCATTAGCATCCGACCGTTATTAGCGCCGTAGTTTTCAAAGATTACGGGCAATTCCAGATGCATCACCCCAACTTTCAAACTATCCTTAGATCAGCAATTTTTGAGGAATCAACACGGCATCTTTGCTATTTCATGGTATTATGCGCACTTTTAGCCGTATTTATTCTCTTAGATTCGAAGCTGTTGGTATGACTGCTGTCTAATTGGACTTATTAAACAACTTAAATATTTTGAATTAAACGGCTAGCGAACTCCCAAACCAGTGCATTTATCTTGCGCTGGGCCAAGAATTTGCAGTGAAACATTATGGAAGCAAACAAAGATTTAAAATCCATTGAGAATATTGAGTTGGTTTTTCTAAAACCAGAAGATTACCAGGAGATTAAAGAAATGATGATTGAGACCTATTCCAGTATGCCCAATGCTTATTGGAAAGAGCATCACATCAAGACACTGATCAATATCTTTCACGAAGGGCAGGTCGGTATAAAAGTGGATAATGAACTCGCTGGGTGCGCCTTATCAATTATTGTCGATTACGACAAAGTTGACGTCAAGCATACGTACCGAGAAATAACGGGGAATTATAGCTTTAATACGCACACCAGCAAGGGTGATATCTTGTATGGAATTGATGTATTTATACGGCCCAAATTTCGAGGTCTTCGGTTAGGACGGCGATTATATGATTATAGAAAAGAGCTTTGTGAGAAATTAAATCTGAAAGGGATCGTATTTGGTGGAAGGATCCCCAATTACCATCAACATGCCGATTCTATTTCTGCCAAAGAATATATCGAAAAGGTGCGAAATAAGGACATTCATGATCCAGTCTTAAATTTTCAGCTTTCTAACGATTTTCACCCGGCGCGGATACTGCAGGGATATTTGGAGGGGGATAAAGACTCAAACGAATTTGCCGTTCTTCTTGAGTGGGACAATGTCTACTACGAGAAAACTTCTGATCAGGCTGCGTTTACAAAATCTATTATTCGTTTAGGCCTGGTACAATGGCAGATGAGGCTGTACAGTGACTTTGATGAGCTGATGCAGCAGGTGGAGTATTTCGTGGATGCGGTCTCGGGTTACAGGTGTGATTTTGCTCTGTTTCCTGAGTTTTTTAATGCTCCGTTGATGTCAGATTATAATCATCTCGCCGAAGCTGACGCCATACGAAAATTAGCAGAATATACAGATCGAATTGTTAACCGTTTCTCTGAACTTGCGATATCGTATAATATCAATATAATTACAGGTAGTATGCCTGAGGTTGTAGACAATACACTATACAATGTCGGCTATCTATGCAAAAGGGATGGCGGCATGGAACGTTTCGAAAAGTTGCATGTAACGCCGGATGAGGCAAAGGTTTGGGGTATGCAAGGAGGAAATTCATTAAAGACCTTCAACACCGATTGCGGAAAAATAGGCATCCTGATTTGCTACGATGTGGAATTTCCTGAATTAAGCCGCATCCTTGCCGATGAGGGAATGAATATTTTATTCGTACCCTTTCTGACCGATACCCAAAACGGCTATTCAAGGGTAAGAAACTGCGCCCAGGCAAGAGCAATTGAAAATGAATGTTATGTTGCGATCGCTGGAAGTGTCGGCAACTTGCCCAAGGTTCACAACATGGATATTCAATATGCCCAGTCCATGGTTTTTACCCCCTGTGATTTTTCATTTCCGACCAACGGAATAAAAGCAGAAGCAACTCCTAATACAGAAATGATCTTGATTGCCGATGTTGATATTGACATGTTAAGGGAATTAAATCAGTTTGGAAGTGTGCGCAACCTTAAAGACAGACGGTCGGATATTTATTCGATCATACGCAGAGAAGATAGCACACGCAAAGAGCCCAGAATTTAATGGCGGTTGAGCCATGCGGGCGCGCATAAAATCTTCCCGAATTTAAGGGCGGATTTATGTGGCGAACAAGATGAGTTTTGTGTTATTGAACGAATTGTCAGGTTCCACACCGGCTCCATGTGCTGGTTTCCATGATTGTTTGCATCAGTTATGTATACGATACCAGCCATAATCATACTGGATAAACCCGTGCAGGTCTAACCATCCCCGTTGACTTAATTAAGTCACGGGGCTTTATTATGCAAGATAGGCCTGGCGCAGGTGAGAAGCTCTGGTATCATCCTGCCAAGCTCAGGGGCCATTTTCCTATACACAAAGCTAGCCAAGGCCTCCGTTTATGGAACGTGCAGCGGTTTTAATAGAGCATCAGACGCAGTCAGAGAGTGGACCGCCTGCCAAAATATCCCTGACAAAGCTCATAAATCTTCATAGTTATGAATTAAGTTTTTCAAACCAATCATTAAGTTTTTCGAACCAAATTGCATTTACCTTCTGTGTCTGGATACCTTTGTGGAGTTTCGCACTCCTTGACATGGTAAGTGTGATATTATTAAGTCCTTTCCAATCCATCCCAGATGAAAAAAAGCAAGCCACGCCCGCTATCAGAGTTCAATAACCAACTCAAATTGAAAGGCTTCAACGTATTTCAGATTGAAAGTGACGGGGCAGCGACCCGCAGCTACAGCCGGAAGGACTTTTATAAGATTTGCCTGACAACGGGGCATAGCCGGATACACTATTCTGAGCGGAGCTTTGAAGAACATGGCACTGTTTTGTTTTTCGGTAATCCCCATATTCCTTATTCCTGGGAAACGCTTTCGACAAGTTACGCTGGCTACACGTGCCTTTTTTCAGAGGAGTTTTTGACTTTTCCTGATCGCACCGAAAGCCTGCAGCAATCACCGCTTTTCAAGCTCGGCGGCACCCCGATACTTAAAATATCCGAGCCGCAGCGCGAATTTCTTAATATTCTCTTTGAAAAAATGATAGAAGAGCAAAAGACCGACTATCAGTATAAAGATGATATGATGCGGAATTACATCAACCTGATTATCCATGAGGCGTTGAAGCTGCGTCCCTCTGAGGAATTTATTCATCAAAAAAACGCAGCCAACCGGATTGCGGCAGTATTTTTGGAGTTGCTGGAAAGGCAGTTCCCGGTGGAAAGCGCTGAGCGGCCATTGCAGTTAAGGACAGCGCAGGATTATGCCAGAAGCCTGCATATGCATGTCAATTACCTGAACCGTGCCGTCAAGCAAGTTACCGGAAAGCCTACCACAGCCCACATTACAGAGCGGATCGCATCTGAAGCCAGAGCTTTATTGCAGCACACAGACTGGAATATTTCAGAGATTGCTTACGCGTTAGGCTTTGAGTATCCTACCTATTTCAATAATTTCTTCAAGCGAATGACCGGCACAAACCCGAAAGCTCATCGTGTAGAGATGGTTTGAAATTCTTAATGATTGGTTTGTATTTCTTTATATACCCTGCTGCAAAGCCGGGTATCTTTGTATCAGGTAGGGAAGGAAGTGGGCTTATAAGAAACATGTTTATCTTAGCTGCCAGGCACCATTGAATATAACGCTCAACTCGATTGCTGACGATAGTATCAATTCATCTTAGACAAACAAGAACATGGAAATCATAAAAAACGGACAGCAGTCTTCTTCGAAAGGAAACCAGGAGTGGTTTAGTGGCCAAGTTAGAATCGACCCGTTGTTTTCTAAGAAGCAGGTCACCAAAGGTGCCGGGGCCTTGGTAACCTTTGAGCCAGGCGCAAGGACCGCCTGGCACACGCATCCGGCAGGACAAACGCTTATCGTTGTCTCGGGCCTAGGGTGGGCCCAGCGGGAGGGGGGACCTATTGAAGAAATCCAGCCAGGTGATGTTGTTTGGTTTGAAGCTGATGAAAAGCACTGGCATGGCGCATCTGCGAATAAAGCAATGAGCCATATTGCCATACAGGAAGATGTAAACGGAGAAGTTGTGACCTGGTTGGAAAAAGTGAGTGACATACAATATAAAAAGTAATACCATTAGCTTATTAATAGGTGGTGATCAAAAAAGCTCAAAGCTGCATTATTAAGTAGCATCAGGCACAGTGTGCCAGAAAAAACCGATAAGGCGCACCGTGTGCTTCCTTTGATTTACTTTCCATGCAATCATCCTGCTTAGCTCAGTTGTATCCGGATTGAATGAACGGATTTAAAAGACTTGATTTACAGCTAAATAAACTGTTGTTAATAGATTTGATGACAAGCTTATGTGGCACAGATCTTATATGAGTTAGCTTTTCATAAGAACTGTTACTTCTCACCTTAAAATGTCCATTATGGAACAAGAGAATCTCACCAATGAGCCAGAAAGACCCAATGCTTCGCGGCGGGATTTCCTGAAGCAATCGGGCGTACTGGCCGCCATTGCACTTACGCCCCCGGTTGCAATTGCAGCGGTCGATCAAGGTCTTGACCAAAAGCTGGCCACCGCCTTCGAGCAGCAGCCGCTTCGTGTGCAAATCAACGGCGTAGCCAAACAACTTTCCGTCGAGCCACGGGTAACGTTACTGGACCTGCTACGTGAACAACTTCATTTGACAGGTACTAAAAAAGGATGTGACCACGGGCAATGCGGGGCATGTACCGTGCATCTTGATGGACAGCGAATTAATTCCTGTTTAACACTGGCGCTGATGACCGAAGGGGCGAAGGTGACTACCATTGAAGGGCTGGCCAGTGGCGACAAACTCCATCCCATGCAGGAGGCTTTCATCAAACACGATGGTTTTCAGTGCGGGTATTGCACTCCCGGGCAGATTATGTCCGCGGTTGCGTGTATCGGTGAAGGCCACGCGGATACGCCCGAACAGGTGCGTGAATACATGAGCGGCAACATCTGCCGTTGCGGCGCATATGCAAACATTGTTGAAGCAGTGATGGAAGTTAAAAATAAAGGAGGCCAACTATGAATCCATTCCAATTTACGCGTGTAACCACCCCCCAGGCTGCTGTTTCGACTATCAGCAAGACTGCCGGTACTTATTTTTTGGCAGGTGGCACAAACCTGATCGATTTGATCAAGCGTGAGGTAATCATTCCTGAACAACTGGTTGATATAACCAAGTTGCCGTTGGCAGCAATCGAGAAAACCAGTAGCGGTATACGCATTGGAGCAATGGCGAAGAATTCTGCGGTGGCCGACCATGAACTGATTAAAAAGCATTTCCCGCTACTCTCGATGGCCCTTAACGCAGGTGCGTCCGCGCAACTTCGTAATATGGCGACCGTAGGCGGAAATATGATGCAGCGCACCCGCTGCTCTTATTTTTATGATAACTCCATGCCATGCAACAAGCGGGGGCCGGTTCAATCCGGGCCTGATAAAGGCCAGCCCAACGGCCCTGGCGGCTGTGGGGCTATTGGCGGAAGCAACCGGATGCATGCTATTTTTGGCGCGTCTGC
Organism: Dyadobacter koreensis; assembly: GCF_900108855.1. Classification (GTDB taxonomy): domain Bacteria; phylum Bacteroidota; class Bacteroidia; order Cytophagales; family Spirosomataceae; genus Dyadobacter; species Dyadobacter koreensis. The sequence goes on along the minus strand of NZ_FNXY01000001.1, from coordinate 637,228 downwards.
CAAGTGTATAGCAGTACATCCCAGCGATATGTGCATTGCGCTGGCAGCCCTTGATGCCACTGTAAACATCACGGGCCCAAAAGGGGACAGAAGCATTTCTTTTACTGAGTTTCACAGGCTACCGGGTGATATTCCTCAAAAAGATAATACGCTAGCACCGGCAGAACTAATCACGTCTGTTGATCTGCCTACAAATGCATTCGCTGAGCACTCCTATTACCTTAAAGTACGTGACCGGGCATCGTATGCCTTCGCGCTTGTCTCGGTTGGTGTAGGCCTTGAGATGAAAGGGAAAATAATTCAACAGGCGAGGCTGGCTATGGGTGGCGTGGCGCACAAACCATGGCGACTCAGTGAAGCTGAACAATTTTTAAAAGGCAAAGAGGCCAGCGAATTTAATTTCAAACAAGCCGCTACGCTGGCCATGGCCAGCGCAAAAGGCTATGGAGAAAATGATTTTAAGCTTACGCTAGCCCCCAACTCAATTGTTGAAGCACTTCAAATAGCCACAGAAAACGCCTGAACCATGAAAAAAGAGACCAAGAATCCTGCAATTGACCGGGTTGACGGGCGGATGAAAGTAACAGGCGGGGCTAAATACTTTGCTGATTTCGACCTTCCGGATCTGGCTTACTGTGTCATTGTCGGCAGCGAAATTGCCCGAGGCATACTTACAGGTATCGATACAAAAAAAGCGGTGAGTGCTCCCGGCGTAGTAGGGGTGTTCACACATCTAAACATGCCGCCGATTCCGGGCTGGGATATGCCCGTGAGCGGACAGTCAGACGGTGGGAAGCCCAAGCCGGCCACCGAAGAGACGTACCGTATTCTGAGCAGTCCAAAGATCCTTTTCGATGGGCAGCCCGTTGCAATGGTCGTCGCAGATACTTTTGAGCGCGCCACCTACGCCGCCTCTTTGATCAAAGCCACATATAACAAGCAAAGTGCCAGGACCAGTCTGGAAAAGAATATAGAAAAGCAAGTCACGCCCAAGGGCGGTGACTACAAACGGGGCGAAGCCGAAGCCTACGAATCTTCTGTGGTGAAGCTGGAAGCCGACTATAAAATTCCCATTGAAGTGCATAACCCCATGGAACTTCATGGAATTACTGCGCACTGGACAGGTAAACAGCAGCTAATGATTTACGCCAAAACCCAGGGCGTCAATGCAACCCAACAGGCTATGGCACAGGCCTTCCAGGTCGATCCTGAGAATATCCGGGTGCATACCGAATTCATGGGAGGCGGATTTGGAATGGGATTGCGTACCTGGCCACAGGAAACAGCCGTGGTGGCGATTGCCAAAAAGGTGGGACGGCCCGTCAAGCTAGTCATGAACCGCAGTCAGATGTTTACCATGGTCGGTCACCGGCCTTATACAGTCCAGACCATTCAGATAGGGGCTGATCAAGATGGAAAGCTCGTAGCGATCAACCATGCCGCTACCGCAGAGACGGCCAGCTATGAGGATTTTACAGAGGCAACTGTCAACATGACCCGCTTTATGTATGCTTGTCCTAATGTCAGTACCCGCTACCGCCTGGTGCGGCTTGACCGGAGCGTACCCATTTGGATGCGCGGACCCGGCGAGGCAACAGGGGCCTTTGCCCTGGAGTCTGCTATGGATGAAATGGCTCATAAACTTAAACTAGATCCTATTGCATTTCGCCTGCTCAACTATACCCAGACCGACCCTGAACATGACCGGCCTTATTCAAGCAAGCATTTGAAAGAAGCCTATGAGCGTGGGGCAGAAGCAATCGGCTGGAAAAATCGTAAAAGTGAGCCCGGCATGCTGAGGGAAGGGAATTCGTTCGTGGGTTATGGCATGAGCACAGGTGTGTTCAATGCATTCCGGTGGGAAGCCTCGGCCAGGGTCATACTCAGCTCAGACGGATCGCTGGTGATTCAAAGCGCGGTAACCGATATCGGCCCGGGGACAGGTACCGCATTGACGATGATCGCTCATAATGTACTTGGTGTGCCTTTCAACCGCATTAAAGTGCAATATGGCGATACATCTTTGCCCAAAGCGCCTACACAAGGCGGTTCGGCGATTGTCTCGGCTGTGGGTTCAGCGGTTTTCGATGCGTGTTCCAAAGTAAAGAACGAACTTTTTGCACTCGCCCTGAAAGATGGCGGCGCGCTGGCAGGCAGACAGCCCACGGAGCTGACGCTGTCTGATGGCGTGGTTGCTGTGGAAAAAGAGCCTGGCAAAAAAGTAGCAGTTGATGTGTTGATGAAATCCAGTCAGCTTACCAAGATTGAAAAAGATGCCGATTCAAAAGGCAGCCCGGATCTGGAAAAATACTCTATGTATTCCTTTTCGGTACACTTTGTAAAAGTGAAGGTGAATCCGTTAACTGGTGCTGTGCGGGTTATCAAAGCGGTAAGCGTGGCTGACTCGGGACGCATTATCAGTCCCAAGACTGCGGCCAGTCAAATGATTGGAGGTGTAGCGGGGGGTATTGGCATGGCCCTGACCGAAGAAGCTGTTATCGATCACCGCTTTGGCCGGTTCGTTAATAATAATCTGGCCGACTACCATGTGGCCGTGCATGCTGATGTGCCTGCTATTGAAACCATATTTATCGACAAGCCAGACCCGGTCATCAACCCGATGGGTGCCAAAGGCATGGGCGAGATTGCGCTGATAGGGTTTGCAGGAGCTGTTGCCAATGCCGTATTTAATGCCACCGGGCAGCGAATCCGCGAGTTGCCGATTACACCCGATAAAGTGATGCGAAAAATGGTTTAATCTATCAAAAACAGTATTATGAGCCGAAAAATGAAATTTCGATTACCTGTTACCCCGCATTTTTTTGTACTGATAGCTTTGCTGCTCTCTGCTGAGGATACCTTCGGTCAGTCCCCGCCAAAGCAGATAAATGTAAGTCAGGGTATTTTCCCCAAAGGTCAAAAGGGACCGGCATCCAATTTCACGGGTAATGCTTTCACTTACAGTTTGGTGAGTGCAGACACTACTTATTCTTCGGTTGTAGGAAACGTGTACTTTGAGCCGGGCGCTCGCAGCAACTGGCATACGCATCCGGCCGGTCAGATACTGATCATTACCGATGGTGAGGGTTTTCATCAGATAAAAGGTAAACCAAAAGAATATCTCAAAAAGGGGGATGTAGTTAAATGTCCGCCCAATGTGCTGCATTGGCATGGCGCAAGCCCAAATAGTGGTATGCAACAGCTTTACATCATACCCAATACAGAAAAAGGTATTGTCAACTGGATGCAGCCTGTGACACAGGCAGAGTATAACAGTGAAAATTGATTTGTTAAATATGCGTAGATCGCTCATTCCGATCATAAAACTTATGTTTGTGCTGACCGCTTTGATGGCCTGCAATACCGATGCTGCTTCCCCGGCCCAAAATACGGGGATAGACCAACAGGAAGATGCAGTAGATTCAACCCCGACAACCCGGATCATCGTCCGGGTTGGTTCGCAAACGTTCACCGCCAGCCTTGCTGATAACGCCACAGCCAAGGCATTCAAAGCGCGGCTTCCGCTTGTCATTTCGATGGCTGAGCTTAACGGGAATGAAAAGTACTATAATTTTTCTTCCAGCCTGCCCAGTAATCCAGCCACTGCGGGCAGGGTTGCTGCCGGAGACTTGATGCTCTACAATGCCAATACACTTGTACTGTTTTATGAAGCATTCAATACCTCATACCGCTATACCCGCATTGGAAAAATTGATGACGTATCTGGCTTGGTTGCTGCACTGGGATCAGGAAATGTAACGGTTAGTTTCACATTGGAACAATAGCTAAAATGGAGACCCTAGATCAATCAAAGGACATCTTTGCCCGCATGCAAGCCGGCGAAGTAATAAGAAAAACCGATCCGGGCTATGGCGAGTTTGGAAAAGTTGTTGCCCGGACCATTAAGTTATGTGTGGAAATGAATGCAAGTGCATCTCATCTTGATGATGTACGGCAAAGGTTAGGTGAGATCATGGGAATCCGTATTGATGAATCTACAACCATATTTCCTCCATTTTATATTAATTTCGGGCGTTTTACTACCTTGGGCAAAAATGTGTTTATCAATCACGCCTGCTCGTTTCTGGACATTGGTGGCATCACAATTGAAGATAACGTAATGATCGGGCCACGGGTAAATATCACATCTGAAAACCACCCGTTAGATCCATCGGATAGAGAAGCATTGATTCCTAAGCCGGTCATCATCTGCAGAAATGCCTGGATCGGGGCAGGTGCAACGATTTTGCCCGGCGTGACTATTGGCGAAAATGCAGTGGTAGCGGCAGGTGCTGTGGTGAGCCGCGATGTAGTTGCCAACACAGTAGTTGCAGGCGTTCCAGCCAAGCTTGTAAAAGAGTTATGACAAAGTTAGATAGCCTATGTTGGTTATTCTGGTGCAAAAAGCGTGGTGGTGAAAAGGCGATTCCGATGGCTTGTTAAATCGTCATAAAGATTGCGGTGAAAGTGGCTGATCGTCACTTTTGGTGAAAACATTTTAAATGTTGTAGCAGACTATAATATCTAGTATTTTTTGTAGACAGATTTGTTATTACGGGTTTGTCAATATCATTTCAAAGTGTTCTACAACTGGAAATGGATCGTAATAATGGTGTAACAGACGCTTCCAATCTTTATAGGCGTCAGATTCTCTAAAACCGATTGTGTGGTCTTCAAGCTTATTCCATTCTACCAGTAGTAAGTACTTATTAGATTGTTCAACACATTTTTGTAGCGTGTGCCTTATATAGCCAGTTGTCGAACTGATGTGTTTACCGGCTAATGCAAAGTCTCTTTCAAATTCAATTTCTTGATTCTTTTTGACATGTAGGATCGCTACTTCTAATATCATAGACAGAATGAAATTGTTCGAACAATATTTTTCGTCAGGGTTATGCAAAGATATAAAACCGGAATCGATTTATTTTTCACCAAAAGTGACGTAGAGCCGTGAAAGCGAGTCAGCACTCCGGGAATAGAATCGCACAGCAAAAAGGGAAATTTATAAATGCTGTACAAAATAAACGGTTTTTTATACGAAAAGCAGTGGCCTGAAAACAAGAAAATTCTCAAACAACGTATCTGGGCACGGGTTTGAGAATTTTCTGACCGAAGCTCAAACCTGATGTTAAAGATAGGTTTGAAATCTTATTTTATTTTTTGTAAACACGGTATAATCTGCCCTGGTCAGTCACGGCATAAAGCGCACCGTCTTTTCCTTCGGTAATATCACGGAAACGCTGGCCCTCGCCCGAAAGCAATCGTTCTTCGCCAACCACTTTATTATTTTCGATGATAAGTCTTGCAATATGCATACTGCTTAGTCCACCTATGAAAAGATTATTTTTCCACTCAGGGATACTGTCGCTGCTGTAAAAGGTAATACCGCTTGGCGAGACAACAGGGTCCCAGTAGTATACGGGTTGCTCCATGCCTTCCTTAACCTGGATTGAATCGCCAACTTTTTTGCCGCTGTACTCGATACCGTAAGTGATTGTGGGCCAGCCGTAGTTTTTTCCGGCTTCAATACGGTTCAGCTCATCGCCTCCTCTTGGACCAAATTCCACTTCCCATAAATCGCCTGTGACCGGATGAAAGGCCAGTCCCTGAACATTTCGGTGTCCATAAGAATATAGCTCTGGCTTAGCGCCACTTTTACCTTCAAATGGGTTTCCTGAGACCGCCTTACCCTCCTTGGTGATCCGGATTACCTTTCCAAGACTGGAATTCAGGTGCTGGGCCTGGGGTCTGGTAACAGTATCAGAACGCTCACCGGTACTAATGATCAGATTGGCGTTTTTGTCAAAAAGAATGCGCCCTCCGTAATGAAGATTTCCGGCATAGGCAGGAGTCGCCCGGTAAATGACTGTTGCTCCTTCGATTCGTTTTTCGTCCGAAGATAGTTTTCCTTTTGCAACCGAGGTCAGATTTCCGTCGGGGCGTTTCTCTGAAAACACCCAATAGACCATTCGGTTCATGCCAAAATCCGGATCTACCCGAATACCTAACAGACCACCTTGCCCGTCTGCATTTACCGGAGGGATACCCATGATCGGTGCACTCAAAATGCCTTCGGTAGTGGCTATTCGCATGGTGCCTGCTTTTTCAGTGATAATAAGACGGCCATCGGGAAGTGTTGTAATGCCCCATGGGCTTTTCAGTTCACTGCTTAATACTTTGCCTTCATAGGCGGTAGCCGACTTAACGCCTATGATCCGGGTTTGACCTTCAAAAGCAGGTTTGTAATCTGAATTGGCCTTCTGGGTCTCGACCGGTCCCGAGATGCTGTCGGTCTTAACGGCATCGGAGGTTTCGGAGGATTTTTTCTGGCAGGATGCAAAAACAAAAGCCGCTCCGGCGATAGTCACCAAAATACTTTTATGCATTGAATTTGAGTTAAAAGGTTTCAAAATATTACGCGAAAGGCAATGGACTTGCCCATATTGTATGCCAACCTACAAAGATTGACTTTAGGATCAAAAAATATATACCTATATTCAAAGTAGTCCTTCTAAAATTCAAATTACGAGTTGGGTGAGCCGGGCTGCAAAGAATCTGAATTAAGGAAAAGGTATTTAAAAAAAATAAAGAAACGACAGAACAGCCAAAAGGACCTTTTCTGCTGCAAGCAGCGCACATTGACGTGCGTGGTAAGGCCATTTCTTTTAGTAGCAAAGTCCGTACGATTGTCATTCTATAAAAATACTTCCAAAGCTGCTAAAACATAGAGAAGCGACACGGTCGACGAAGCATTATGTGTTGGATGGATTGCCAACATCGCAAAACCTGAGGCAAGACCGCCTAAGACGTGTTTTACAAGAGCAAACCAATGACTGATTAGTCAGCTTTTTTGTCCTTACCAGCAAGGCGGGCCGCCTAACTTTAAACGGGATGGAGATTTAAAGAAAAATTAGCTTTTTTCAGCCCTTCCATGCTGTGGCTGGCTGTTCGCACAAAACGGTCTTGGCAAGTGTAATTGTAAAGATTTTTTAAATCCGCCGGATCAAAAGAATATTTCTGTTGATTCATTCCTGTTTTTTACAAACAGACTCTTCTCTTAACCTAAAAAACTCCCGATTACGTCATCGGAATTCTCTGAAACGTCATTTTTACTCCATTTACCCATCTATATTTGCGTTCAGTATATTTAGTCTAAATAAGACCGAAAGGTAAGCCCTGCTTACTTGGCTTAACCGGTGCGGCTGCCAGGCAAATTAATATTAAGAAAAAATAATGTTATCGAAACATTCTTTACTCATTACAGCTATTGTAACGCTATTGAACCTGAATCTGTTTGCACAGACAACCGTTGCGAAAAAGGCGATTATCAAAGGTAAAGTAAGAGACGAAAAAGGTTCGGTGGTAAGCTTTGTGACCGTAAGGGTGGAAGGAACCAGTATTGCCACGTTTTCAGAAACAGACGGTACATTTCTGTTGAAAGATGTGCCTTACGGAGAGCAAACTATCGTCATTACTTCGATTGAAATTAAATCTAGAACCTCGAAATTTCACATAAACAGACCTATTCATGAATTTAATCCGGTTGTGTCAAGAACCGATCAGGAGCTTAATGAAGTGAAGATTGTTCAAAAAACAGAAAAGAAGGAAATTGAAACAACCGGTTTTGCAGTTGCAGTCATTGAAACCAAGGAAGCATCACTTAGAAATCTGACAACCAATGAATTGCTGGACAGGGCGGTGGGCGTGCGCGTTCGTCAAAACGGTGGGGTCGGTTCACGTGTTGAGTATAATCTAAATGGTATGTCAGGCAGTGCGGTGGGAATGTTTTTGGACGGAATTGAAATTTCCACTTACGGTTCTTCTTTCAATCTGAACAATATTCCTCCTGCGATGATCGAGCGCATTGAGGTCTATAAAGGGGTACTTCCTTCGCACCTGACAGGGGATTATGTCGGCGGGGCCATCAATGTGGTGCTGAAAAAAGATGCTTCGCAAAATAATATCACCGGGGCGATGTCGTATGGTTCATTCAATACATTTCAGGCTGATCTGTCGGGAATTTACCGAAATAAAACCACAGGCTTTACTACCCGGGCATCGGGCTTTTATACGTATACAGATAACAGCTACGAAACATGGGGGAAATTTTCCAAGTTTGTACACCCTGACCGAACGCTGGAACGCTACTACCGGGCTAAAAGATTCAACAACCAGTATAAGTCTGTCGGCGCGCGTTTTGAAGTGGGATTCACCAATGTCAAATGGGCTGATCAGTTCTTTTTAGGGTATAATATCTCTGATACGTACAGTGAAATACCGCATGGAACGACCATGGCCCGGCCTTACGTGGGTAGGTTTGGCGAATATCAGGCTCATGTGGCAAGTCTGAATTACAATAAGAATAATTTTCTGGTCAAGGGTTTGGCAGTCAACGTAAATGCCGTCAGAAGTTACAGAAGCACTTATGTTCAGGATACAGTTGGGCAGGTCTATAACTGGGATGGAAATCCGCGTATGCTGATCCGAAACGGCGCAATTATTCCTGTTCCGCCCACTGCGGGAATGGGCCAGCAGGGACCCAAAAGCATTGTTCAGGTGGACAGACAAATCACCAACATGAGAACCAATTTTGGTTATACGATTTTTCCTGGACACCGTATTTCGGTAAACCACAAGCTGGAAACCACCGACCGGGATGATAAGGATTTGCTTAATCCGGTTAACAAAGACTTGATTACGGTCAGCAGCGTGATGAATAATATCCTGGCATTTAACTACGAAGCCCAGCTTTTCAGCGACAAATTGAAGACAAATTTACTTGGTAAATATACATCAAACAGAACCATTCAAACGCGTCCTGAGCTCGTTGAGCAGGATGGTATCAATGTGGTCAACCGGATTGAGAAAAAGACAGTCAACAATAATAAAGGTTACGGCGCGACGGTTTCCTACAATGCAGTTTCAAAAATGTACATTATCGGCTCTACCCAAAATTCGTATGTGGCTGCTACTGAAAATCAGCTTTATGGAGATCCGGAAAATAATATCTTAGAAAACCAGGGTCTGGTTCCAGAAAAAAATGTGAACTACAATCTGGGTTTCCGGCACGGCCCGATGCAGATGGGCAAGCATAAACTTACACTATATGCGAGTGCGTTCTGGCGAAATGGCTTCAATAAAATCACCCAGCAGGCCGTGGAAGACCAGATCGTGCCGGGAAGAGAAAGTGACGCAGATATTCAGGTAACAAAATTTGTAAATATCGGAAGAACGCAGTCGAAAGGTTTTGAAGGGGAGATTATTTATGTGTATGACAACCGGCTGAATGCACTGTTTAATTTTTCCAAATTCAATACCTTATTCAAGCAGAAATTTGATCAAAAGGGTAACCCTCACGATCTATACAATTTACAGCTGCCCAATGAGCCATTTTTTACTATGAATGGCAGTGTGCAGTACCGTCTCAATGACAAGTTTCAAAAGAAGTCGATTCTTAATATCTATTATAATTCCGGCTTTGTTGGGCCTTTTGGAACCGTCTGGATGGAGTCAGAATGGTTCACAACCCCAACGCAGTTTTACCACGACATCGGTGCAAGCTACCGGTTTCCGAATGGGAAAATGGTTGCGAGTCTGGACTTCAAAAATATCCTGAACGCTGAAATGTATGACAATTTCGGTGTGCAAAAGCCAGGAAGAGCAATCTCCATCAAGTTAAATTATACCATAAGTAAATTTCTATAACCAATTTCAAGATGAAAAAAAGTCTCTTTAAAGCAATTGTATTAGGTGTTACATTGATATTTGCCGGTTGCAAGGACGACGACAATTCAAATCCTGCACCAGGAGAAGAAACACCAGGAAGCGCAAGAGAATTTATCTCATTAACAGCTTCTATTCCGGATGATGCAGGAACAGCAGGAAACGGAGGAACAATGGCGTATGCAATAACGCATGCACAGGCGATTGACCCTAATTTTGCAGTAAATATTTACGCCAACGGATTTGGTCTGAGGTCTGCGCGCACGGCCCGTGTGCAGGCATCTGAGGACGGAACAGAGCTATACAACATTCAGTATACAGGAGAAGATGGCGGCGTGTTTAATAAGTATCTGGTAAAGGGTGCGAAGGATTTTCAGGACACTGGCAACGAACTGGATTTATCCGATATTATCGGAACGTCTCCGCGCTGGACAAAAGCAGCTGAAAATATTGGCATCGGCGTTCATTTGACCGGGAGCACTACGGTGACAGAAGGTGTAGCGCCAAACCATGTTTTCAAATATACAAGAGGCAAAGTCAGAATTGCTGTCATTGATTTGGAAAATGCCAGAGTACCTAACTCAACGGAATTTGACTTTCCTTTTCCGGCCGATCTGGAAGCACAGGGTTATTCGGTTGGACGTATCGATGTGCCGGTATTAAATGAGGCGAAAGACAAGATTTACATTGGTTGCAATGTCAGCAAAATTGATCCTGCAAAATTGTCTTACAACACCAGCGGAAATCCGGTGTGGGCAAATGATGCCGCGAACAGAACACTTGGAACAACGACGCTTGTTGTGGATTATCCGTCTTTGCAAAATCCGAAACTGATTTACTCTACGGTTTCTAAAACAAACAACCATTCCTACCGCACCATGACGCAGTACGTAGGCTCAGACGGTCATGTTTACCAGGCTACTGCGACCGGCGGGAAAGATATTCTGCGAATCAGCAAAAGCACGAACGATTATGATAACACTTATAACTTCAATCTGGACGCAGCTTTGGGCGTAACCGATGCACGTATCCAGGCTTTCAGATATATCAATGACGGTATTGGGATGGTTTTGTATAATATCGCAGGAGATGGCGGCTATCTCGCGCTTGTTGACTTGAATGCCAAAACGGCGACTAAGATCAGCAGTGATTACGAAGCGGGACTGGACTTCGGTCAGTATCAAAATCTGGCGGTTAGCGGAGATTATATTTATGTGCCTTTGACTCCAACAGGTGAAGCCGGTAAATTATACGTAATCAACTGGAAGACAAAAGAAGTCATCAAAGGAGCAACACTTTCAGGACAGTCAGGATCAAGCTATCTGGGCTCTTACTAAGATTTGGCAGCTTTCAGCCAGAAAAAAAGTAAGATGATCAAGGATTGAAAAAATGAGATACAGCACGCAAATGCGGTATCTCATTTTTGGTAAAACAATAACATCCAACAACCTTTCCGTATATGAAGAAGATATTTCTTACAGCATTCATAGTCTATGCTTTACAGGTAAATGCGCAGCAGTCCGGGATGCCGCACGCTAGTACTTCTCAGACCAACACGCTGATGAGCGCAGACTTCTGGAAAACAAAGCCTGACGTGGCCGCGGTCAAGGCAGAAATTGCAAAAGGGAACAGCCCTTCCAAGCCCGATGCAGCGTCTTGGGATCCGACAGCCCGGGCCATCTTAAACGGTGCACCTTTGGAGACAATTAAATTTATGGTCGAGCAGGAAGGAAATGGTGTTAAGAAAAAAACGCACCACAGCGCATCGTATCTGCACTGGGCGGTATCCCGGGGTAATGCAGAGCTGGTATCCTATCTGATCGAAAAAGGTTCAGATGTGCATCTGACAGATAGTCACGGAAGCAGTGTGATCGGCAATGCGGCCTCAAGTGGAAATCAGGATAAGGGAGTTTACGAGGCTTTATTTAAAGCAGGAGTATCTCCAAAGACTAAATATGAAAACGGAGCTACGGTACTTATGCTGGGTGTGGCGGCAGATCCGGACCTTACGCTGACGGACTATTTTATTTCAAAAGGGCTTTCTATAAACGATAAAGATGAGTATGGCCGCACCGTTACCGACTATGCTGCCAGAACGGGCAATAAAGAACTTATCGAAAAGCTGATCAAAAGAGGTGTGAAACCAACAGGAAATGCTTTGTTCTTTGCTTCACAGGGATCAAGAATGTCAAGTAATGGCATTGAAACTTACAAATATTTGGTGGAGACCTTGAAACTGGATCCGAAAATGATCAATAAAGACGGCGCTACGATTCTTCACCAGCTGATCCGAAGACCGAACACAGAAGTGATTTCTTATTTTATTGACAAGGGTGTTGACTTGGAAAAGGCAGACAATGAAGGCAATACTTTGCTTATACTGGCTGCATCGGGAAGAGATATGACCCTAATTGAAAATACATTACTACCCAGCGTGAAGAATATCAATGCTGTTAATGAAAAGGGTGAATCTGCTTTGACCAAGGCCATCGCAGGCGGGTCTTCACAGGTAGCAGCATTGCTTTTGAAAAATGGAGCAGATGTCAGAGTGCTCGATAAAGATGGCAATAATCTTGCCTATTACTGGCTGGATTCTTACCGGCCAGGCGGGCCAGGTGCCGCTGGTGGACAAGCTGGAAATGGCAGAGAACGTGCTGAACAGGAATTTGAAAAAAAACTCGAAATACTAAAAGGCGCAGGTCTGGATGTTTCTGCACCGCAGAAAAATGGAAGTACGCTTTTTCATCTTGCCGTGGGCAAGGGAGATATGAATTTGTTTGAAAAAGTATCAAGACTTGGCGTTAATATCAATGCTCAGGATCAGGAAGGAGCAACGCCGCTGCATAAAGCAGCGCTTACAGCCAAAGACGATAAGGTTTTGAAAACACTGGTTTCGTTAGGCGCGAAAAAAGAGCTTAAAACCGAGTTTGGTGAAACGGCTTATGATCTTGCCAAGGAAAATAAATTCTTGGCAGATAACAATGTTACGCTTGATTTTCTGAAATAAAAATATCGGTTTCGCCGCACGAATGCAATTTAAACCCAGTCCGCGCGGCGAAACCTTCTCACTAATCTTAATAATAATACGAATCGATGAGCCGCTTTTTCAAACATCTTTTTTTCGCCGTTTTTATTTTCTTTATCGCTTTAAATGCTTCGGCCCAGACAAGTAAATTCAAATGTATGGTTCAGATGAATAGCTATCAGGGCGAAGCAGCTTATGTAGTGATTTCATTGATAAATCCGCAAGGCGCTTATGAGAAAACACTTTACGTTCTGGGATCTGATAAGCAGTGGTACAATACGGTAAAAGAATGGCACAAATATCAAACGAAAGCGAAGGCCAAGATCAGCGCAATTACGGGCGCATCGGTGGCTGGCGGAGACCGGGCTGTTCATGTGATCGAGGTGGAAGATGCCAAAATAGGAAAGGGATATAAGCTTCGTTTCGAATCAGCCGTCGAGGAGCAGAAGTATTACGCAGCAGACGTAGAGATTCCATTGACAACAGAAGCGATGGCCGAACGTACCAATGGAACCGGCTATATCCGGTTCGTACGACTTAGCAAAGTGCAATAAACTCATAAGGGCGCTTACAATAAGTAAGTTATCCTTTAAAACTTGATTCAGCTTTCATAGACTCATTGCAATGGGCACAATAAGAAACAGCGAGCTTATCTAAATCGTAGGAGATAGTGCCAAATAGGCTGATTTGGGATCTTTATGGTGCTTAAAAATAGAAGGATAATCTCTTGGAACCCTATGCTCCCATAGCGGTGCAGGTCAGACGTTAAATTTCCATGTGCATTTTATCGTGGCAATATAAAAAAAGTTATTCCGTAAATCAGAATAAATGGAAACCCTGGCCCATCGAGTTACTAATGCTACCTGTTTTTCTTACTACTGGTGACTTCAATGGTTTTTATACTTCCTACCGGGGCTATTTTTAAATTTTTATTGCCTTTTGTTATATAAAAATAGTATGAGCTATTTGAATTAATGAGAAAGACTTCTTCTTGTTTGTCGGACTCAAAATTGAATTTGTAATCGTAGGACAGATCATTATTCTGTATTTTTTTTGCCACCTTTTCGCCATTACTAAGACCTATGCCCACAAAAAAAGTAGCAAGGGCAACCATTAAAAAAACGATTGATTGTTGAATCACGATGTTTTTTATTTCGTCTTTCTGCAAATCAATTTCAGTAGGTTTTAGACCGAGTATTTTTCTAGCCCATTCTTTTTCGCTATTCTTTGTGAGCACTGTCTGAAGGATTAGGGACATCGCCAGCAAAAAAAGCGTTGCGTAAATGATGATGGGGCTTGATGTTAACTCGGCTATGGGACTTATTAAAACATCCATTAGCGAACAATACTTTAAAATATTTATATTCAGCTGATAGTAATATAAACTTTCTTTCATGATCCCTAACACAATCAGATACAGGTAGCCCAAGGGAAGTAAGCTCTGAAATTTTTCTAAAGGTCTCTCCAATTTTTGTTGATTTAGATGGATGCAATCAAAACAAGCGTTTGTTTTGTGTAGAAAAGAATTGGGGAAGCTACTTAATTTGTCAATTACTGACAAATTGAAAATGTAATTTCATTTAGCCAATAAATTGTAAAATAGTTAAAACTAATCTTTCAAAAGGATCGAGAAATAAACTTGTTACTATCAAAATCGAGATGCCAGAATAATCATAAAGCAGCGATCGATGCTAAATCTTATGATCTTATACACTCACCGGGTCGGATTGGAGTTGCAGCTATATTTACCTGTTTTGTGATTTGAAAGTAAGTAACACATTATTGAAACAAGACTTTTGGAAATTATTATGTATTATTTGGAGCAAAATCTGCCCATATTCTTGCAGTTGAATAACGAACAATCAAAAAGTATCTAGGCTAAAATTTATTAATTTAAAGATAAAAAAAGTGACTGCCGATTCGATGCTGTTCAAATTTCTTTGATAAAAAATACCAATGGAATATTAAGTGATGGCCCACGGAAAAACCAAGTCAGATGATTGATGCTGCATCATTGGTGAAGCCACAGCAGCTGTAAGTTGTTTTTTCTTCCAACGTCGAGCAGCAGATTAGGCGCAAGCTGTTCGGTTCTGCAATCCTGGCACCGAATAACTTACGCCTAATATAACAGTCTCATTCACTTTTGAGAGACGATACCGGATTCATTAGCGCTGATTTTATGGATTGGTAGCTGATGGTGAGTGCTACGATTAAAAAGGCGATCAGCCCTGCTAAAACAAAAATCCATAGGCTGATCTGCACCCGGTAAGCGAAACCTTCAAGCCACCGGTTCATCACATACCATGCTATCGGAGTCGCAATCAGAATGGCTATGACAACTAATTTTATAAAGTCGCTTGAAAGCAGTAGGACGATGGTCCGGAAATCTGCTCCCAAAACTTTTCGGATACCGATTTCTTTTGTGCGCTGCTCTGCCATATACGTGGCCAAGCCAAGCAGTCCCAGACATGCAATGGCTATGGCAAGGCAAGAAAATGTGGTAAACAACTTTCTGAAAATAAAATCATCCTTGTACTGGCGATTAAAGTCTTCATCCAGAAAACTATAAAGGAAGGGCCTGTGCGGTTCTATCTCACTCCACACGGCACCCACCTGCTGAATCGTTTTTGTCAGATCTTTTGACTTAACTTTAATGGATAGATACCGGCTTGCATAAGCCTGGAAAGGCAGGGTGAGCGGTTCAATTTTTTGATGCAATGAAGTGAAATTAAAATCTTTCACAACCCCGATCACAACACCTTTTCTTCCCCACTGACTGAATTTTTTGCCTATGATTTCTTCAGCATTTTTATATCCGTATTGTTTTGCTGCTGCTTCATTAATGACCAAAGCACTGCTGGAATCCGCGGGAAATTCCCGGGAGTATGATCTTCCTGCAACGAGCTTGAGCCCAAAATGGGGTATAAAGTCTATCCCGACTTCAAAGATTGGCTGTCCCATCATTTTCATTTCGCCATTCTTGGTTTCGATCTCTGTGCCGGCATATGGAAAAAAGCTTCCGGGAACACTTCGTGAAAACGCGACTGAAACAATAGATGGGTTTTCTTCCAGACTTGTTTTTAAAAGCTGCGACTTAGCATTCACGGCTTCATCGTAATTGTAGTCGATTACCAGCATACTTTCTTTATCGAAGCCTAAATCTTTATCCAGCAAATGATTCATTTGTGTATAGACGATAATGGTTACCGCGATGAGTAGTATCGAAAGACTGAATTGAAAAACCACCAATCCTCTTCTCAGATTTACGCCCCCGGTTGACTTGGTCATACCTTTCAACACATGCACCGGACTGAATCCCGAAAGAACCAATGCCGGATAAGAGCCCGCCACGAAAGCGATTAACACCATGGCTCCTAAAATGATAGGAATACTTTTCCATTGGATCAAAATGCCAGGTTCAAATTCTTTTCCTGTTAAGCCCGTCATAAAGGGTAATGAAATCACCACCAGAATTACTGCCGTTATCATCGATAACGAAACGATGACAAAGGATTCACCTAAAAACTGAGAGATCAAGCTACTTCTGGCAGCACCAATGGATTTGCGGATGCCGACCTCTTTGCTGCGTTCCATGGAACGGGCGGTAGATAAGTTCATGAAGTTGATCATGGCAATCGCCAAAATGAATAACCCGATGATCGAGAAGATGTACATGTTCGATAAGCTACCGGTTTCTCCCGGTTGGCGATCCGCATCAGATTTCAGGTAAACGTCCTTTAGCGATTCCAGCTCTATGACATATCTTGTCTTCGGGTCCTTGCGTTGCCGCTTCACAAATTCAGGCAGCTTTTCTTTAAAGGCGGCTTCATCGAATTGTTCCTTTACCAGAAAGTAGGTGTAAAAATCAGCATAGTCCCACATATCGAAGACTTCCGGATTCGAATTTTTAAACGTACTTAAAGAAAGGAGAGCATTAAATTTAAAGTGCGAATTACTGGGAAGATCGGCCATGATGCCCGTCACAATGTACTGACCGGCATTGGCTCTCCCGGGCGAATCGCTGCCTTTCAGCGTTTTACCTAATGCATTTTCATTGCCGAAATATTTCCGGGCCGTGCTCTGTGTCAATACGATGCTATACGGGTTTACCAATGCAGTTTTAGGATCACCTTGCAGCAAATCCCAGCTGAATACATCAAACACGGTGGAATCCATGAAGAATACCCCGTTCTCCTGATACTTTTTATCATCGTTCGTCAGCAGGATGTCGGATCTGCCGGAAAACTGTACTACTTTTTCTATTTCAGGAAATTCATTTTTTAATGTCGGTCCGACAGGTGCATTACCCCAAACCCAGGAGGGGCCTTCTTTAGATAGATTTCGGGGATCTTCAGAGACTCTCGTTCCATGAGTCACACGGTAAATTCGGTCGCGCTTTGTATGATATGTATCGTAAGAAAGCTCACTTTGCACAAACGTAAAAATCAGAAAGCAGCAGGCAATGCCTACCCCCAATCCAAGAATATTAATGGCCGAATACGCTTTCTTCTTAATCAAATTTCTCCAGGCGATCAGAAAATAATTTTTATACATGGCATAAGTCGTAAAGGTGTAAGATGATTTAAAATTTCTTAATAAGGCCGGACGAAGCAACTTGAGCATTTCCCAAGTATAAATTCGTTTTGCTTTCGGGATAGAATATTGATGAAGATTATCCTGAAAAATCTCCTCCATATCTCCTTCAATTTCTTCCAGGTATTCCGTCTTTATAATAGTCCGCATCAAACGAAGCGGCCATTTTGGCGGTTGAATATTTTCAGGCGCACTCATATCATCTTTAATTCAGAGGCTGTTAAAGGAATTGATCTCCACAGATCCGCGCGTATTGCTCTTATTTCTTCCAATACTTTAAGTGCATGGGAAGTAGTATAGTAAATACGTTTTCGTTTACCCCCTCTTTTCAAAGTGGCTTCGCCAAAGGCTGAGGTAAGAAAGCCTTTTTCTTCCATTCGTTTCAGCGCCGATTGAATGGATCCTACACTTAGTCTTTCTCTCAACCGTGTTTCCAACTCCCGTTTTATTTCCACACCGTACGCATCTTGCTGTAAGGCTGCTACGGTAAGCAATACAAGTTCTTCAAACTCTCCCAGTTTCGTCTTCTTCATAATCACCTATTATTCGTAATTGCAGTTAATATAGCGACATTATTTTATTCTTAATTGCAGTAGATATTAATTGAAACAAAATTTTGAATACAATGTACTGTATATCAGAGTTTTAAATTATAAAAAAAATATTGAGTTTACAAGTGAAATGATTGTGACGTTGAGGTTTTATTTAGCGTAGTTTGGCAGTACGGCTAATATCCCTTTCCGAACCAAAAATCAATGTGGATGAAATTTTTTATAATTGAAATATTAATGTGTTGCTTTAAAAAGGTTGAAATGAGGAAGCCAACTATGCTCAGAAATAGATATTTTTCAAAGAAATATTTCGGATATGGGAAGGATTTTGTCGCGAATATCTCTATGAAGTATGCTAAATTATTCTTTCAGTAACGATTTAATCCTAAAATCTCAAAGATAAGAAGAGAAAATAGTGTACTTTATCGTACTATTGGAGCATGTAGTAGACGAATGAGAAGCCAATTTCTGGATGCTCAATACGGGCTGGGCAGATGGCATTATGGGACAAGTAGCCAAACCAAAGGCTACAACCGCGTGATGGTCAATGCGGCACTGGAAGAAAACTCGGCAGGAGGCGACATTCACTGTTGTTACAAGATTTTGTCCGGTAGG
This sequence comes from Dyadobacter koreensis, assembly GCF_900108855.1. GTDB lineage: Bacteria > Bacteroidota > Bacteroidia > Cytophagales > Spirosomataceae > Dyadobacter > Dyadobacter koreensis. Next base: position 618,721 of record NZ_FNXY01000001.1, on the reverse strand, counting down.
TGAAAAGCCTTATAAAAGAACGATTGCATCCTAAAAAGTTTTAAATGGTATACTCTAATCTTGTTACAAATTTCAAGGGATGTAGAACGGCGTTAATTTTGCTGACGCATTTTGATTTAGCATCCCTTCCAAAAGCAAGAACCCCCACGCAACCAGTCAATTAAGTAGAGGTCTTCAATGCCTGGTAACAGACCCAATTCTTGATGTGTTAATTTTTAATTACCTTGTCCAGCCATGTTTCAAATTGCAGCAATTCGCGCGGGTCGATAAAATCGGGCATATTTGATTTGAAAATTTCAATACAATCATTCCGGTCTGATGCTGTATAGTCTCTGATAAGTGTCAGTTAATTTCTGAGTGGTCAATTCAATTTATTTTGGTAACCCATATGGCCGATGTTGTTGCTTTTCAAGGATGGGATTTTGATATAGCAATACGATGAAAAAGTTTCATGCATTTTTTGTAAAAATGTGCCTAGAACATGTTTAACAACGATCATAGCTGTCTAATGCCGGCAGCAGGCATGTATTGATCCCTTTTAATCCACAAACAGTTAAGGTTAGCAGAATCGTTTCCTTTATTTCATCCCTGCTGGCTCCCAATTTTTTTGCCATTGGAACGTGAAACATGATGGCTGTGTGATCTCCCTGAGCTGCCTTAATACCCAGGTAAATTAATTGTTTTGTTTTCGGATCAAGTGCTTTGGTATTCATAAGTGATTCGACCAGGCCATCGAAACCTTCAAAGACTTCGGGTGCTTCTTTTTGAAAAACCTCGTAAGGATTTTGTTCTTGCATCTTCTATTGTTGTATCGTATATCAATTAAAAAACCTGCGGATAAAAGCTATTCGCTATATGATAATGCCGCTGATGGTGGTGTAAAATTAATTATTGCCATGAAAAGAAATGATGACTTTTATCAGCTTCCTCGCTGAGAAATTTTTTTCTCGCAACGGCACAGAGAATTTCTCAAAGAGGTGGCAATAGGGCTGTTATGGACGTACACGTGCTTATTTTGAAAGTTTTAAACCAAAATCATAACGCTGGTCAACAATTCGCCTAAGCATACCAATTTGCCCGCAGTGATACATTGTGTGTTTAATGTTCCAGTCTATTGCTTCAAATTTTGTTGTTGCAATGGGATGGGGTGTTGGCGTAGGTTCCAATGGACTGTGCAGGTCAGAATCAGATAGCGCTGTCAGAATGTTCATCGACTTTTGTTGCATGACTTTCAGATCCTGCAATAATTTCAGTGAGTCTGTTTTTCCTACGGAAAGAATCGGAGATGACACCGTAAACCAGTCACTATAATCCTTGATCGGAAGCTTTTGCAGAATATCCATCTGATGTCCTTTGATTACCATAACGGAATGAAAGTAGTGACTGATGATCAAATGCCCAACCTGCCAATTGATACTGGATTCAATAGTATCAGGAATAATTTCCCATTTTTCATGCGGGATCGTCTCAATGAGCTTATTTGTCCAATCATAAGCACTTAAAGTCTGGCTGATCAAAATTTCTTTTTCTGTCATCGGAAGTAATATTTTTTGATTGTCAATTTGCTGGATTTATCCTTGTGGATCTTTAATTAGGAAAGTGGAGTGGCAAACCTGGCAGGTGGCTTTCATGTCCTCTCATGCAATAAAGTGAATGATGCTAGAACTTCCTGCCTAACCATATTTTCGCGCTAGACGAGTTGATTAACACCCGGGATCTTCACAACAGCAAAGCCTAGTAAGAAGCTGGCTGTAACGCCAAGCGGGGCGACAATTAAGAATTTAATAGACGGATCTACTGCCCAGTCTTTAAGCAAAAGCGATAGTGCCACCAAAACCAACGGATGGAGAATATACACTGCAAAGGCGCAGCGTGACATTTTATTCATAAAATTAGAAGACTTATTTAACCTTTTCTTTCCAAAGGTTAGCAGTGCAGCCATCAGGGAAACACCAATTATTTGTTCCCAGAGTGCATAAAGCAGTGCGGCAATATGCCATCCCCCGACAAACCATTCCAGCGGTTGTCCAAAGATAATCTTAAGAGAAAAAATAAACGGAAAGCCGATGAAAATCATACAAAAAACGAAAATATGGAGCTTCCGGTAATGCTGCTGATCGATCCGCGAGATCCAGTGGTTTTCTGCGGCAATTAATCCAAAGATAAACATGGCGATATATTGTGGAAAATGCCCTAGCTGAAAGCCCAGCGGTTCTAAAACCCAGCCTACAGCAAAAACAGTCCTGATCAAAAAAGTTATGAGTCCAAGCACTGCAGCGAAAAATAGAATTTGTTTAATAGATGGTAATGACCAGTCTTTAAAATCAGGCTTAGCTATTTTGGTATAAATAATGTAGCACAGCGTGAACAGCAGCAGAGCGAGCACAAACCATAGTACACCTACATCAATCCAGCCGTCGTAACCTAAGAGAAACTGTTTAAAGGTAATGTCATGGTTTTCTGCATAGCGGTAAACGAGAAAATTCATGATCGTTGCCTGCAATAAGGAGTAATAAATCAACGGAATTCCTAGTCTGAAAAATCGGTCTCTGACGAAAACCGCACTTCCTTTACGTTTCAGGGACCCGGGAATAAAGAGTGCAGAAAGAAAAAAGAAAAAGCCCATAAAAAAAGACTGGTCAATGCTAACGGCCATCGTCATCGCAATGACTGCGCCAGTTATTTCTGTTTTCTCAAAATAATACCAACCGCCGGGTGCTCCGTAAGTTACCAGGGCATGATGTATGATTACAAGTGCAGTCAATAGCACTTTAAGATGGTCAATATAAAGCAATTTGCCTCTAAGCGGCGGATCTGTCGAAGCGGATTGAGTAAAGGATGCAGACATTGATTACATTTTATTACTTAAATGGAAATTTGAAATGACATCCAATCCAACTACGGCTGATATATCTCTTCAATGGTATAGATTTTAGCATCGCCAAACTTGTGATAGCTTGGACATTGATTGATCGCAGATTGATGTTGTCTTAAATTGTAAAAGTCAGCTCGAAAGCTTACTGGTAATAAGGTTAGTGATTTGAAAGCTGAAATTACCTTCTTTTTTAAAATTTAGGGTTAATTCGCGGTCAAATTGAGAGATTCCTGCTATAGCTTCACACTATGAAAACAGCCGTTTTTCATTTATTAAAGTGAAATTAACAAATAGATTTTCTTATTATCTTGTATTCTATTAATGAATCCTAATAATAGCTGGCGTAATCTTCAATCAAATAGATCCTTTCCATGAAACAAACCATCTTCGTCCTACTCTCACTCTTTGTATCTTACAAAGCCTTCTCCCAGATTGACACAACCAGTTATCCAAAAGAAAGAGCGCAAATCAAGGAGCTGATGCGAAACAGAAAGCCAGATTTACAAATTGATTGCAAGGATTTCATTGCAGTGGGCGCAAAAGGCGATATATCTTTTTCACACGAAGCATGGCAGGGCGTGCAGTCGAAGCAAAAAGTTGTTTTTAAATCGGTTAGGCCGGTGCCAGGCAATGAATTTATCCGAATTTACGACGGTAATATGGCAGTTGTCAATTTTCTGATCAATGTCCTGTTGGAAGTAGACGGCCGCGAGGTGAATATGAAGGTGAGAAGGCTTGAGGTTTTTCACAAAACGGTCACTGGCTGGTGTCGCGTAGCAGGGCAGGGTACCGAAGTAGATGAGAAGCTTTTTCCGGTAAAAGCCAATTGAAGTACGCGCACTACTCAACTGTTAGCAGCCCTGAATTCCAATGGCGTTTGCCTGGTCTTCTTTTTGAAAAGCTTGCTAAAAGATTGCGGATAATCCAAACCTAACTGATAGGCAATTTCGCTGACAGATAGCTGTGTAGTCGAAAGTCTTTCCTTTGTGTATTCAATTAATTTTTCGTGGATGAGTTGTTGTGTCGTGCTGCCTGTAAGTTGTTAGAGGCAATCGCTCATATACTTCGATGATAAATTTAATTCTTCTGAAAGGAACTGCGCTGAGGGTAATCCGTTGTTCGCCTGATCCGACTCAAAGTAATTGTTCAAAATCTTTTCGAATCTGCTTAAAAGCTCGTTGCTTAATGTTTTACGCGTGATAAACTGTCTGTTGTACTGCCAAAGCTTCATCAATCCCGCCCGAAGCCCCGGTTATCAATGTATATTTCATTTTTTCTCTTCATTAATTGATCCTGCAAAGGATGCTCGTAGACGCAGAATAACTTGTAAATAAAAGTCGGTTTGTTGTGTTCGATGTGCGTACAAAGACGAGTAACTCCTTTTGGCTATTACCTTTCAAAGAACGACCGCGCTACATCTGCAAAGCAAAAAATCCGCTAGAATTTTCACGTCGTTCTCAAAAGATATAGGGATTGCACCAATATACCGATCATGACTACACATTATACCAGGATGGCTACACTTTGCCGCTGGTTCGTTCGCAGCTTTGTATCAACCAAATCTTGATACAATATGAAAAACGGAATTAAAGGAAAAGTTGTTGTCATCACTGGTGCAAGCAGCGGAATGGGTGAGGCTATGGCAGAGTTGCTTTCGGGCTGTGGCGCAAAAGTCGTGCTGGGCGCCCGGCGGGCAGATCGGCTGGAATCGTTGGCAAAACGAATTGAAGACACAGGTGGAGAGGTGGTATGGCTGCAAATGGATGTGACGCGCAGGAAGGAAGTACAAAATCTTGCAGACCTGGCAGTTGCTGCTTTTGGAAGGCTGGATGTGATGATTAACAATGCGGGTATCAGTCAGCTGCACCGCATGGAAGCGCTGGATATAGAAGGCTGGGAACAGATGATCGATGTCAATGTAAAGGGTGTGCTCTATGGTATTGCGGCAGCATTACCTATATTTCAGTCGCAGGGGTCAGGGCACGTTATTAATATTATCTCAACGGCGGGCATCAGCATTGTGCCAACAATGGGCGTGTATGCTGCTACAAAAAATGCAGTGCGGACAGTTAGCGAGGCACTGCGGCAAGAATCCGCCGGACGCTGGCGCGTGACAGGGATTTCGCCAGGTTTTGTAGCCACAGAATTTATCAGTAATATCCGCGATGATAGCTTGCGAACTGCTATTCAGAACAAAGCGGACGAAATTGCAATCCCGGCCAAAGCCATTGCCCACGCCGTTGCATATGCGATAGGACAGCCGGACAATGTGGATGTAGGTGACATTATCATCCGTCCGACTATTCAGGAATGAGCCGCCGCGTATAAATTTTTACAAAACTGTAAGTCATTAAGCCATGTTACCAATCGTTTTTGACAATATTTCTTCATTAATGCAGCGGCTTGATTTACCCAAGCCGCTGCATCCGCTTGTTGCCCTTGTGCATTATGACCAGACCAAACCAGACATCAGCGACGCGGGAAGCCCATATTTACTGCATTTTTATAAGATCGCGTTCAAATCCAAGTTTAGCGGGCGGGCAAAATACGGGCCTGGTACCTATGATTTTCAGGAAGGAGGCATCGCATTTGTCGCGCCAAACCAGTTGGTCGAATTATCAGCAGACCTTGATGAGCACGAGGGGTATGCCTTGTATTTTCATCCGGATCTGCTGTTTCGGTATCCGCTTGGTAAGAGCATTCATCAGTATGGATTCTTTTCGTATTCCGTTTCAGAGGCATTGTTTCTTTCAGAAAAGGAAAAACAAATAATTTCCGCGTTGTTCGAATCTGTCCGGATTGAGCTGGAACATAATATTGACCGTTTCAGTCAGGACGTACTCGTGTCGCAGATCGAGTTGCTGTTAAATCATTGCAATCGTTTTTACAACCGTCAATTCCTGACGCGTCATGTACTACATCACAATTTGATTGATCAGATGAATCTGTATTTAAACGTTCGTTCTGCAAATCAGCAGGCACTTACTAGCGGATTACCGACCACCCGGGAAATAGCAACACATTTAAAAGTTTCGCAGCGCTATTTATCTGATATGCTCAAATCTTTGACGGGGAAAACCACTCAGGAGCATATTCACCTTCATCTGGTTGAGAAGGCAAAAGAATTGCTGGGCAGCCAGCCGCTGACAACCGCGGAGGTGGCTTATCAATTGGGTTTTGAACATCCACAATCGTTCAATAAGCTTTTTAAACAAAAAACTGGCCTGTCTCCGGCATCTTTCCGGCAAGGACTTTAAAAGCTGCGGTAGCCATTCTTGCTACCCCCACAGTCGCGCTACGAATGAGGGATGTGAGCCGGATTTTAAGCAGCTTTATCTGCACAGCCTGACAGAGACAGTCCAGACTACTGGCTGAAATCTTCGGCTGCGCATAAGTGAACTGTCCGAATGCAGATACCAAGGATTTTTGAGAGGCCTGGATGATGATTCCATCGTAAAGCCAACAAAACTGGACAATTCGTAAAGTCAAAATGGCCCTCAGATCCGATAAATTCTTCAAGTCTGTCACCCGAAGGATTTATGTCAACTGTAAAATCGTGAAGTTTTAATAACTTCTTAAACTTCTAACCGTATCCATCAAAGCTGCTTTAATACTTTGCCACGATACAGTTAAGATTGACACTACCATTGTCAGTAATCCAGATAGAGCGAAGACCCACCATTTAATTTCAATTTTATATGCAAAACCCTCAAGCCAGCGTTGCATGCCAAACCACGCAAGCCGGGAAGCAATCAAAATTGCTAGTAAAATTAAGATCAGAAATTCTTTTGGTAGCATTCCTGCAACCGGGGCCCCCAGCACCTTTCGTACACCGATTTCCCTTGTCCATTGCCTAGCTGAGAAAGTTGAAAGGCCGAACAGCCCCATATAAGCGATCATAATGGCAATAACGGTGAAATACCACATAATATCAGCAGTACGCTGGTCTTTCTCATACCGCCGATCATTCAGGAGAACTTTTTGCTTGTGGGTCATCCTGACTTCGATACTAAAACATTGCATAGGTATATTACTGAAGGCAATATGGATAAGGCTGAACGCCTGCTTTCGAACTGGAATGGTACGCATACAGTAGCGATCTCGCCATCATAAGGCGGTTCTGGCTGGAAAATTTTAAGAAGCGTCCGGCAATAAAACCCCGTTTTATCATTCCGACTTCAATTCCATCATAAAGGGCATCAGTTGTGGTAGAGATATTACTATTGCATCGGATTACCTTGTGAAAGACTAATTGGAACAAAAGCAGTTGAAAGAAATATGGAAGGGCAAAAACCCGACACCGAATACCATCTACCTGACCTATAACAAAAATAATGTGACTACAGAGCAGATAGAAATGGTACGCAAGGTTTTACAGGTAAATTAAGTCTGTATGCAATTTCTTCATTGCAGTTCTTGTAAAGGATGTACTTAGATTAAATTGTATTGTCGTAAATAAAGCTTTTGGTTTGTCCCGTACTGGATTTTCTTTGCAGATTTTGTAGGATATTGATCCAATGGACTACGGTACGATAAAAGCAGAAATAGAGGAAAAGCTTGTGCGTTTGGAAGCTCGGCTAACGGAGATGATAACCAGCGTCGGAAGCCCTGTAAATCTTGAAAAGATGCTGGATAAGGCACTGAGCGCACTTTCGACTACTGACCTTGTATTTACAAGATCAGATACAAATCAGAAGCGTGAGATCATTGGTTCGATAAATCCTGAAAAACTGGTGTTTTCAGAAAATGAATATCGAACCACAAAAATCATTGAAGCTGCGACTCTTATCTTTCAGATAAACAGTGACTTAGATCAATAAATAAGCCGAAATTTAAGTGATTTCTTACAAGAGTTCGGCTTAGTACCCCTCCCGGAACAGTTGTCGAACCATTTTTTAGAAAGATTTAGAAAAAATAGTTAAGCTGATAGCATAAACAATTGATATTATTTATGATTGTAGCTGGTATCTTTCAAATGATAATTTTTTCCACTTGGTCGAAAGGACATTTAATCTAGGATGATTACTTCAATTTATAAATGTTGACGTTATGGGGAGGTTAGTGAACGTCAAATAATTTCTTTAAATGTTGTTTATAATCAACAATTATGTTATTATTGTTGATTATAAACAACATTTATGAACAGAAAACAGATCCTACTACCCAGATTTGCACAAATCCTTGGACAGTTAGGGGAGAATATTAAACTGGCACGGAAGAGGCGCAAACTTACGACAATACAGGTTGCTGAAAGAGCTGGTATTGACAGGACTACATTATATCATATCGAAAAGGGCAACCCAAGTGTATCATTGGGCGCGTATTTCAATGTGCTGAGGGTTCTTGGATTACAGGATGATTTTTTGAAATTAGCCGCTGACGATACTTTTGGACGAAAATTGCAAGATTTGGAATTGATCGGCAAATCATAATAGTATGGCAGATAAGACAGACATCTGGGTTTATGCCGACTGGATAGGAATGTCTGGTCCAAAATGTATCGGTATACTGGCTGCCCAGCAAGCGAAAGGAAGAAAATCTTTTAGTTTCACATACGATCCTGATTGGATACAGTCCAATGAACAACTGCTTTTGGATCCGGACATTGCCTGGTTTGGTGGCGCTCAATATCCAAATCAGAAAGAAAATTTCGGTGTATTTCTTGATTCAATGCCAGATACCTGGGGACGTACCCTGATGAAAAGAAGAGCCTCTATTCAGGCCAAAGAAAAAGGCAATACATCGAAGACATTGTATGACATTGATTTTCTTCTGGGCGTTCATGATGAAAGCCGCATGGGAGCTTTGCGTTTTAAACTTGATCCACAAGGACCTTTTCTTGACAACGATCCGGTGTCACCCACTCCCCCCTGGGCCACAATACGTGAATTGCAACATGGAGCATCCCTGATCGAGTCCAACGAAGACACCGCAGAGGTCAGAAAATGGCTGGCAATGCTGATGGCTCCGGGATCTTCTTTGGGAGGAGCCAGGCCTAAGGCTAACATTCTAGATGAGTACGGGCAGCCCTGGATTGCTAAATTCCCTTCAAAAAATGACAGCACCGACAAAGCTGCATGGGAATATCTCGCTTACCAGCTGGCGGATAATGCAGGTATAGAGATGGCTGAAAGTAAATTGGAGCATGTCGCCGGCCAGTACCATACTTTTTTTACCAAACGTTTTGATCGTGACAGGCAGGCACGAGTCCACTTTGCCTCTGCCATGACAATGACTGGAAAAAATGAAGACTTGATCCGGGACGATGCGCCGTCGTACCTGGATATGGTTGAATTTATACAATTTTCCGGAAGTAGTGTAGACGAAGATCTTAGTCAGCTCTGGCGGCGAATGGTATTTAATATAACAATATCCAATACCGATGATCACCTGAGAAATCATGGATTCATTCTGACTGCCAAAGGGTGGCGCCTGTCTCCCGCTTTTGACATTAATCCATCCATTGACAAAGATGGCCTTGCAATCAATATTGACATGGAAGACAATCGACTTGATATGGAAATAGCAAAACAGGTTGGGGTGTATTTCAGGCTGGGAGAGAAACAGATGGACCAAATTATAGATCAGGTCAAATCATCCGTTTCACAATGGCAAAAACGGGCAGGTGAAATAGGAATTTCAAGAGCTGAACAGACAATGATGGCACCGGCTTTCCGGTTGTAACATTTGGTATTTGTAATGAGAATATCGACTTCATTGTAAAAAGACGTCTTAATACAAAAAGGAAGATGAATACGGTTCAACAAAAGCTGGATATATGCAAGTCGCTTTTCAAAGGACGCGATGACGTATTTGCCACGTACTGGGAAAAAGATGGCAAAAGGGGTACTTACAAATTTTCGATACATTTGCTGTTTGTGTTAGTTGGAATTTGTCGTTTTATCCACCGAACTCAATGTGTATTGTCCTGATATTACTAGACTGCATAAATTCCGTTGAATAAGAATGACAACTGAAAAAGTGATTCGATAATTTGTTATCTTATATTAGCTACATAAAAAAGCTCCTAAGCTAAATGGTACCTTAAAGTCCTTCCTGAAATCTGGGCTAAAATGTATTATGTCTCTATTATTGCAAAGACATTTGTTAAATTAATTGGTGATCTCACTGAGAATCCCGCACAGAAAAATCTTAATCCACAGAAACATTTCCATGAAGCTATTTCATTAGTAAGTACCGTAACACGAAATGCGAAGGAAAGAAAATCACTACCACTTCAGGTAATTAATTTCAATGTTGCAGGAATTGATGTCGGTTCTCGAAGTCATCTGGTCGCGGTGGATCAAAACCAAGATAATGTCCGCACATTTGGGATTTACACTATAGATCACGAGCAGCTGATCCAACATCTTTAAAATCATGGTATCTCCTCAGTTACAATGGAAAGCACAGGCACTTATTGGCAGACCCTATTCAGTGCGCTTCAAAAAGCCGGTTTTAACGTTCTGTTAGATGGAGGAAGCCAAACTAAGAACGTGCAAGGGCGTAAAACAGATGTAATTGATTGCATTTAGATTCAGAAACTACATTCGCTGGGTTTATTGTCAGGTGCTTTTTACTCAGTGATGTGCTTCAGGAACTTCGTACCTATTATTACCATCGGCAGCATTTAATTGAACAAATTGCAAAGTATACGCACAAGATGCAAAAGTCGCTTCGGCTAATGAGCGTCAGTTTAGATGTGGCTATTCGGGATATTACGGGAAAATCTGGTCTGGCAATCATTGATGCTATTTTATCTGGAAATAGGGATCCACATTATCTGGCACCTCTTGTTGATATTCGGATGAAAAAGTCAAAGGAGGAAATCGCTGATTCACTGCAAGGTTGGTGGCGCGATGAACTGCTTTTCGAACTTAGCGCATCAATGGATTTTTACAGATTATATGAAAAAGCGCTTCAAGAATGCGACAAAGTTATTGAAAGGTCTTCGTTGGAATTTGCTCCTGATAGTACACTTTTGGAATCCGTTACGGAAAAGCCAAATAGAAGCAAGAAAAAAGTCAGCGAAAATGCCCCCAACAAGATTAAATATTGTTAAATCTTATTTGGACTATTTCTATTATATGGTATTTTTGTCTCAACAAGAGTTACGCTATGCCAGAGGTAAGTTCAATTAAGTCCTTAGTGAGAATCGACGAAGCCAGTTTTACAGAAATTTACAATAGTTACTGGAAAAAGGTTTACAGCATTTCTATGGCCAAACTCAATGACTCTGATTTGGCAAAAGGCATTGTACAAGAAGTGTTTAAATCGCTGTGGGAAAGAAGGGAAAGTATCGAGGTAATCCAGCAGATCGATCATTATCTTATACGTTCTGCAAAACTTAAAACGCTCGAATATCTGCGTAACCAAAGTATACGGTCAAAACATCACGAGGCTATTGCCTTGAAACAAACTTCTTTCAGCAACGATATGGAGAGTGAAATCATCCATAGTAATTTGCTCGATACATTATTACCTCTCATAGAAGCGCTACCACCCAAATGTAAAGAGGTTTTTAAAATGAGCAGAGAGAAGGAGCTTTCCAACAAGGAAATAGCGTCGATACTACTTATTTCCGAACGGGCAGTGGGTCATCATATTGCTAAGGCTGTAAGTATTTTAAGACTGCGTCTGGAGGGATTTTCGCTTTGATGTAATCTGGATTACCTTAATTTCTGCTAAATTTGTTTCCAAGACTCTTATCAAATGAAAGTTACCACGGAACTGATTGAAAAGTTTAATAGGAAGGAGTGTTCTGCTTCTGAAATTAGCGCTATTGAGCAATGGCTATTGAACGATGATTACGAAGATGAAGTAGAGATTTCAGAAGAATCAGAAAAGCAGATTAAGGCAGAAATCTGGGATGAGGTTTCCGCAGTTTTACCTTCCAAAAACAAGGAATGTGTATTAAATTTATTTCAACAAAATTTCAAATGGATAGCAGCAGCAGCTTCGGTTTCTATATTGTTAGTAATTTCAGTTGTTTTACTCTACAGTTTTGATATAAATAAACAAGGTGAGTCTGCTCTTATTAAAACACCGACAAAACAACTCGGGCAACAGAAGCAGGAAATATGGAATAAGGATTTTAATATTGTTTTGGGTGATAAAAGCAAGGCAAGTTTTGATTCTGATAAGAGGCTTGTAGATTTTTGCGGAGTCATTAAGATCAGTCCCAAAAAAGATATATCACTGTCGTTTAATGATATATGTTCGGGGGATAAGCCATCATCTAAGGGAATAGAATTTAAGAAAGGGGAGACGTATTTTGCTTTGAACTACAAAAATCAAGAATCCGATCAACTTGTGATCATGAACGAAAATCTTATTTTCGAATTACCACCATTACTTAAATACGAACTTTCGGACCAGTTTGATATATAGAAACCTTACTAAATCTTTCATTAACAGGAATTTATTGTCTTTCTGTGCTTTTTGTAGCATGTTATTGATGTTACTCGGTTGTTCCGGGCAGACTTCGGAAAACAAAAAAAAGTATAGCATCATGGTCATGTCGAAAGATAATGTTCAGTATATTATTCAGACTGATACGCTTGATGGCGGAGTGGCCTATCCGATTAAAAACGGAGCGCCAGTGCTTGCACCGCCCAGGATATGGTACTATATGATGGTAAAAGACGGGAATTACTTTTTTATCAATCGCAAAACTGAATATCTCATTCGTAATCAGGTTAAAGACAACAAATTCACAGCCATTGATTCTGTATCAGTACCGGGCATGAAGTTTCTTGAAAATTATAACTGGTATCATCCGGATTCACTCCTGATCATTTCCTGGCCAGGCGAAAGGAAGTCTCCCCGTTATGCACGCATCAATACGCGTACAATGAAAGCCAGCACAGGCGTTTTGCCTCTGCCGGCACCTTTTCTCCCTTTCAACAATATGACCGTTGGATTTTCTGAGTTTCGTAATAATCAGCTATGGCTCGGTTATTCGTATCATTATAGTAGTCCGACACAAGGTTATGGATCCAGTGACACCGTATATGTAGCCAGCTTGGATTATCCGGCTTTGTCCTTAAAGCAAATTTTTAAAGATCCAAGATCGGCATATCCGGGAAATGTCAATACAGCCCAGCAGAATACTTTCAGGGATGACCAAGATGATTTTTATTATATGGCGTGCCCGGGTATTGCCAGGGGCGCAAACCCTGGACAGCCTACGGCTATTTACCGGATTAAGGCCAATGAAAACAAACCCGACAGCAGTTATTTTTTTAACATTTCAGCATCGCCGATTGACAATCATGCATACGGAATGTGGTATATTGGAAATAATAAGGCCATTGTAAGAAGCGAGCGGCAAGGGTTGTTTAAAACATTTGAAGAACATTATTTAGTACCGCATATCGATTTTTTCGAAGTTGATCTTCAAACCAAAACCTTGCATAAGTTAGATCTTCCGTTAGACAAAGGAACTTCGCGCTCTTGCGTACTTGTCGAAAACGGCTTAGTTTATATTTCAATTAATTCAGACACCGAGGGGAATTATATTTGGGTGTATAATCCTAAAAGTCAATCTTTAAAAAAGGGTTTGAAGCTCGAAGGTAAGGTGGACTATATTTTTCGTTTAGAAAAATTGCACGGATAACTATTTGATGTTCTGGGTTATATATTCATTTAGAAAATAAATAGATATTTTTTTCTACACCAAGGTTCCGAAAGTATTGTGTTGTGCAACTTGTTTTAGGTGTGACAAACCGAAACGGGAATGTCATTACTGTATCAGGTAATGAGCTAACACAATGTATCGATCTCAAATTTTACGAAAAAGCCTTCCATTATTTTTAATTATTTGGTCTATCTGCGCTTATGGCCAAAGTGGAACTTTCCTGACCGGAACAATCAAAGAAGAAAGTGGTGGGTTGCTGGCCGGTGCCAGTATTGTTATCAAAGGTACGTCCACCGGGGTCACTGCCGACGAAAAAGGATTTTTTAGAATCGGGCTAAAAAAGGCCGGATCTTATACAATAGAGATTTCTGCCGTGGGATTTATAAGCCAGACCCAAGTAGTAAATTTAGCAGCAGGACAAGAATCAAACATTACATTTCTTTTAAAATCAAATGTAAAAGAGATGAATGAAGTGACGGTTCATGGGAAAGGTGAGGCACAGGAGTTGAGAGAACAGGGATTCTCGGTTAACGCAATTGATACCCGGAAATTAGCAAATACAACGGCCGATCTTGGGCAGGTGCTGAACCGGTCCACGGGTATAAAAATGCGGGAACAGGGAGGCGTTGGTTCTGATTTTGAATTTTCTATTAACGGCTTATCAGGTAAATCGGTAAAACTTTTCCTGGATGGCGTGCCGCTTGATGTGCTGGGTAGTGCCATGAACCTTAATAATATACCCATTAACCTGGCGCAACGCATTGAAGTCTATAAGGGCGTGGCTCCTGTAGAACTTGGTTCTGACGCATTGGGCGGATCTGTGAATATTATTACGAATAAGTCGCTGGATAGTTACCTTGACGTCAGCCACAGCTACGGGTCTTTCCAAACACATCAGTCAGCGCTTACCGGTCAATACGTCTACAAACCGGCCGGATTGGTTTTAAAAGCAAGTACTTTCTTTAATTATTCGAAAAATAACTACCTCATGAAAGGGGTGGAAATATGGGACGGGGAAAAATACGAGTATGTCACAAGGGATTTTCGCCGGTTTCATGACCGATATAAATCTCTGATGGGACAGTTGGAAATTGGACTTGTCAATAAAAAATGGGCCGATTTACTCTTTTTAGGATTTGGATACACTACCTATGACAAGCAGGTGCAAACGGGTGTTCGTCAAAGTATTATATACGGGGGTGTAGTGAAAGATGGTACCGGAAAAAACGTAAGTCTACGCTATAAAAAAGATAGCCTTCTTAATAACAGATTAAGTATAGGGCTATACGGTACCTATTCTTATGACCAATATGTATTGTCGGATACTACGCTGAGAAAATATAGCTGGGACGGTTCTTATGTTCCCGGCAACCCGGAGACAGGAAGTTTCCGTATGACACAGGTGAACCGCCCGAGGTTGTTTACAAGATTCAACGGAAACTATAATCTGGCCGAAAATCATGATCTGAATCTGAACTATACTTTTGATCAGGTAGAAAATCAAACTTATAATTCGTTGTCTTCTTCCAGGGATGATATGCCGGGAAAATTAGGGAAACACATCATTGGTCTGGCATATCAAATGAAACTCACTCCGAAATGGACGAATACTTTTATGAGCAAATACTACGGTATAGCCCTCAATAAGAAACAGTATGATTATAGTTTGTCCAAAACGGTGGTGCTGCGGGATTTTCAAAACTATTTCGGGTATGGCTGGGCATCGGTTTACAAGCTCAATAATAACAGCGGCGTAAAAGCTTCATACGAACATACCTATCGTTTGCAGGATGTAAATGAAGTTTATGGCGATGGTTATCAGGTATTGAACAACATGACATTGAAACCTGAAGCAAGCGATAATGTTAACATGGGCGGATTCTATGGTGGTAATAACGGCCGGCAGGAGTGGTTCGTTGAGGCATCAGCATTTTACCGGAGTGCCAAAGGATTCATTTATGCAAATCAATATGATAACAATCAGCTGCAATACCAGAATCTTTCCAATGTACTTGTGAAAGGTTTTGATGCGGAGGCCAGATACAATTATGGTAATTTGTTCAATGCTCTTCTTAATGTTACCTATCAACAGGCGCTGGACAATACCCGCTTTGTAAACAATAGCGGTAACGGGGCAGTATCTGCGACCTATAAAAACAGGATACCCAATCAACCGTGGTTATTCGGAAATCTGGATCTTGGTGTGGGCAAAAATCTTCGGTATGCCGGAAGTGGTCGACTGCAATTTACGTGGAGTACCCAATACACACATTATTATTACCGGTCATGGGAAGGTTTTGCTACCGCAAATTCGCTCGCAACGATTCCAAAACAGTTAGTCCATAACGTGATGCTGTCTTATTCTATGGCGAAGGGGCGTTACAATGCTTCCTTGGAATGTAGAAATCTTACAGACCAGTTGGTTTACGACAATTTCCGTTTACAGAAACCCGGCAGGGCTATCTTTTTTAAGCTTCGTTTTTTTATTATTTAACCGATACATTTTCGATAATCTCTAATCAATATGTTTAAATTCAATAAGTTCCTCCTTGGAGCCATCGCGATCGCCGCCACTTTTATTTCATGCAGTGACGATAGTCCGGTAACGGAAACTCCGGAAACGGAGCCTTCATCTTTTGCCGTTTGGGCACAGCTGGGCAGCTGGCCAAATACGAATTATTATATTATGGGTGTCAGCAGTCTTACCGAAGGATCTTTTAAGCTGGAGGGTAATGGTATTGATGTCACCACCGTTCTAAACAATTCAGTAATTACAAAAGGTGGGTTTTATTATTTTTACAATACCACTGAGGCTAAATTTGGCAAATACAAAATCGAAAATGGTAAAGCTACGGTTGTGAAAGAGTTTCCATTTACATACATGTTGTCCTTGGCCGGTCATACCTGGATCGATGATAATACACTCGTAATGGTCGGTGGCGTAACAGGCGGAAAAGCGGTAAACTATGCCATCATTAACACCAATGACATGACCGTGACCAGAAGCGGTTCGGTAAGCGGCTTACCAACGGCACCTGAAAGTCATCCGTTAACCCGGGTTGGTGGCGACATCCAGTACAAGGATGGCAAATTGTTCTTCTCTGTTATCCATTATAACGGTTCGGATTACACTTTGTATAAACAGCTTAACACCCTGGCAGTTTCCTATCCGGATTTTGCAGTTACAAAAACATCTGTGGATACGCGGACGGCTGGTTTGGGTAACACCTCAGGATACTACGCTACTTCGTTTGTTGACGAGGCGGGTGATATGTATTTTATTACCAGCTGGAACGGGATTGCCGATGGCGTTAATACAAAGAAAAGTATTTACCGTATCAAAAAAGGAGCTGATATACTGGACCCGACCTATTATATGGACGTTGAGGCTGAAATCGGATTTGTACCATCCTCTGGTTTGTTCATGAATCTGGGTAATGGCAAAGCAATTATCAAGTATATGACCAGCGCTGATGTTAATGCTAAGACAAGATTCTCGATTATCAATATCACTACCGGAAAAGAAATAAGGAAACTGACAGAGGTACCGGAGGCTGCGTCCAGCGAAAGAAATGTATATGTCGAAGACGGAAAAGCTTACATCGCTGCATTGTCGGGAACCGGGAAGGACTATATCTGGATCTATGATGCGGCTACCGATAAAGTGACGCAAGGACTTCGGCTCGAGGGAGGTTACACATCTTTCTCCCGTATCGATAAGTTAAACTAACCGACTTGGGTCATGTAAGTGTGCTCTTCTTCCATCAGGAGCACAATTACAATTTTTTACTGCTATCTCAATCACCATGGAAAAGCCTGCATTGCTTAAAGAAAAACAGACCGTAGCTGCCAAATCAAAGCCATTATGGCTAAGAAGGTTTAACGACTGGTTTCATTTATGGATTGGTATTGCAGCAGGTATTCCGGTGATCATCATCAGCCTGACTGGTTGTATATTAGTTTTCGAAAGAGAAATAGTGGAAATGACCCGCGCCTGGTGGGATGTAGAAGTTGCTGCGCACGGGGAACAACTTCCGCCATCAGTCATCCGGACGAAAGTACTGGAACAATTACCGGATATGAAAATTCGCCGTCTATGGTACTATGGCGAGGGTAAACCTGTAAAGATTTCGCCTGACAATTCGGACTCACTGATTTTTGCTAATCCTTATACTGGAAAAGTCCTCGCGCTTGAAGATCATGAAGATATATTTGAATTCATTGATGAAGGTCATCGTAATTTGTGGTTTCCTTCCAAAATTGGCAAACAGGTGGTAGGTTGGAGTACTGCTATATTTCTATTATTAACAATCACGGGAGTCGTGCTATGGTGGCCAAAAAACTGGAATACTCGTGAATTGAAACAGGCCTTTACTATCAAATGGACTGCGAAGTTTAAGCGTGTAAATTATGATCTGCATAACGTCCTTGGTTTTTACTCGTTGTCTTTTGCACTGATTATGGCTTTCACAGGTCTGATGATGAGTTTCAGATTTGTTCACAAATCAGTTTTAGAGCTTTTGGGGACAAAGCAGGATGAGCAGAAGGTTTTTGTTGTTCAGCCTGGACCTAAATTAGTGCCTGCGACGATAGAAGGAAAAGTTGACCTGGTTTGGAAGTTGGTAACGACTGAAATCGGGGAGTTTAACAGGGGCGAGATCAGTATACATTTTCCAAGCGAAGACAGCAAGTCAATCTATGCATGTACAGATATGTACCTTGGAACCTGGCGGGAATTGAATTTCGATTTAAACACGCTTGCATTACTTTCTACCTCGCATGCTAAACTCGCGCATGATACCACTGCCAACTGGATGAGACGTTCGAATCTTTCACTGCACGTGGGCTCATTCGGAGGCTTGTTTACCAAATGGTTATTTTTCTTTGCAAGCCTTATATGCGGCACGTTGCCGGTTACCGGATTTTATATTTGGTGGGGTAAATGGAGAAAACAGAACAAATCTAAAAAGTAAGTCACCGCCATTTCCACCGATCTGGACCTGCTACATTTAAGAGGACATTAAGTTAAGGGAAACTTTTATACCCTTACACATATGTCTTTAAAAAGAAGAATATTTGACAAGTAGTTCAAACTGATGAGCGTTGAACTGAGTAACAAGCGCACGGACCTTGGTGCACTGGCGAAAGAATTAGATATTCCGGCAGCAATGTTATACCGTTGCGAAGAGAATTTTCAACTAAACAAAACGTGAGTTTCCCAGGAAACGGAAAGGTGATTTTAAGCGAAACGGAACAAGAATTAGCTCTTTTAAGGAAAGAACCTCGCGATACACAACTTGAACGCGATTTCCTAAAAAAAAGGCTGTCGGCATTTTCACCAGGAGCGATGGCAAATATTCGGGTTCATAAAGAATCATAGAAAATTATTTCCCGTTGAGAAAATGCGTGTGGTTTTTAAGGTAAGCAGAAGCAGATTTTATACCTGGCTAAACAATGGTTTGTTAAACAATACTATTGAAAATCAAACTCTTACAGAGGAAATAAGAATTATTCATGGCAAAAGTAGACAAACTTACAAGCCCTAGAATCACTTCCGACTGCCTGGAGACAGGTTCGACCTGTGCGTATTCTGCATTGATCATATTGTAGATCAAATGAGGAGCCAAAGTGCCCCTTAGGTTTCTTAATTCTGCACGGATCACTTTGTTTTCTGCACTGATTTTAGCGCATTTTGCCTGTTGCCGTATTTTGCCATCTTGAGTGCCAGCGGAAGAAAGAGTAGCTTCATTTCCATCATATCGAAGGTAAAAGTCAAAAAATCAGAGCCTTTATCGAAACCCATCCGCTTAAGGTATAAACTACCGATGCCATAAAATACCGGGTATAAATTTTTGATCCCATATAAATTATCAATCAAAAGAAAATCAAGCGTCGTAACAATATGTATTAAAATCAGCGACGAGATCAGACTGAGTGCATACAGAAAAAATGGCCTTACCCGCGTCTTTAAAAAGTTAAATATCCATCCGTAGCAATAAAAGATGGGGACCATTCTTAAACATTGACGCAGCTAAGCCGTCCTGAGCGGGGCCGATAACAGCTCGCTTCTGAAAGCGGGCACAAAGTAGAGCAGGTTTTAACCAAGAAAAAACAGCCAGAAAATCCCGTGGAGAAAGATTGGTTGTTGCGTAACAACACGATTTCTAAATAAATACTGTCCCTTGCAAATAACCCTGGGTTGGATGTAAGCTGGAAAATAGTAAGATTAAACCATTAATTCCGGCAATAAATCTGGATCTTTGATGTAGTATTTCCAACGAGCTATTTTAGCATACGCATGAAACAGTACGAGAAAATAACAGAAACTATTCTTTCTACTGCCATTCATCGTGGCGCTCAGAAAAGTACCTGCCCCTCTGAAATCGCACGTCTGCTATTTCCTACAGACTGGCGTAAGCATATGAAAGATGTACTCCAGGTCGCAATTGACTTGCATAACAAAGGTAGCGTAGTAATAACTCAAAAGGGAGTACCTGTTGATGTTAAGGATTTTAAGGGACCTGTCCGCATTAAAATTACCTGACATTGTTATAGGGGAGCAAACCATCCAAAACGGATTTTATCTGTTTAATGCTTTCTACGTCGTGATGATGGTGAATTCCATGTCTTCATATTGATGAAAGCCGGCAGCGTCACATTTTTCAAATAACGCTAAATACGGCAGCTTGCCCAGCAATTCGAAAAATTTTCAAAACTTGTGCTGCAAAAGATATATCGTTATTCATCCACTGCCAAAATCCTGAGCTAAATCTTTGGCAATCATTTTAATTTTACTGTAACTATTTAAATTTGAGACTATTAGAGCTGATTTCTTTGCCCGTCGTATAAGCAATTCAAACTACGCTGTTGATTTTCTTATACTGAGTTGGAGTCTGCCCGGTAATATTTTTGAAGATACGGGAGAAGTAGGATAGGCTGTCAAAACCGGTTTCTAAAGCTATTTCTGAAAGAGCAAGATCGGTAGTAATAATTAAATATTGCGCCCGTTCTATTCGTTTTTTTTGAATGTATGCCAAGGGGCGTTCTCCGGTGTAGCTGGTAAACACTCGTGAAAAGTAATTGGCGTTATAACAGGCACGCCCCGATAAATGCTCGACGGTGATAGTATCTTTCAGATGTGTAAGAATGTAATTAACTGAGTCAAGAATCTTAGACGGAATTTTTTTAGCTTCCGATAATTGGAAATTCCCAGGTTTTAAAAACCGTGCGATCAGTTCAAGGATCAGACCTTTTGTTTCGATGTAGTCGCAGAGCGGTATTAAATTATTCCTTTTCTGAAATCCGGCGAGCGTCGGTTGTTTTTCGTACTCCCGGGGATTGTCTGTGTTTCTAAGATCCCTGCCCGGATTCAGATTCAGGATTTTTTGAAATCGGATAAGGTCCTCAGGCACTGATTCGATTTTATATATTTTTCTGTTTGCAGAAAAAAGAGAAGAGCCATCTGCGCTTTCTTCCAGCACATGAACATAAAATTGGCTTAGATATTTGGAGCAGTGGTGATTGCACAGGGTGAAACTGGGAACAAGATAAAGATATCCTTTTTCCAGCACATGTGCATGCTCAGCATCCCCGAGCGAACCGTTACCGCCGTCAATAAGGTAAATCCGGTAAAAGGGGCTGATTACATTCTTATAATTCCAATTTTTGTTCAATTGTACATAATCAGCATTTAATAAAGAAAATGTGGATTTAAAGTCAGTATTATCCATTAAAGCGTATCCTGATTGATGGATTATTTGTCAAAATTAAATATAAAAGTCCGATTTGTTAAAGAGCATGACACGTTTGTACAATTACGGTAATTTATTAAATTATAGATTTGCACCGTATTGTTATAGCTGATCTATCCCTAACTCTTTCAGGGGTTGATTATTCTTTCAAGCTTTATCAGGAAAAAAACAGCGCGTATGTTACATCTCAAAAGCAAGCATTTGCTTAGAACTGGCAGCGGTAGGGGAGCTGGTCGATTGCTTAATATTGCGAGAATTCCCTTAGAGCATACAAGTCAGCAACAGACATTAAAGCGGATATGCGTTTTGAGTCCCTGGCTAAACCGAGTATAGAATCCATACAACTTAAAAATATGATTAAAGTAAATTTTTATGCAGCGCTGATCTGTTTATCGATGATCGGCAGCTGCCTTGCACAGGTAAAGGCTCCAAGGCCAGTGGGTCCTACGCCGACAGAGAACCAAGTAAGGTGGCAGGAAATGGAATATTATGCCTTCATTCATTTTTCTACCAATACATTTACTGATCAGGAATGGGGCTATGGTGAGGCCGATGATGCCAAACTCTTTAATCCGACTAATCTGGACTGTGATCAGTGGGCAAGGGTTTGCAAAAATTCAGGTATGAAAGGTATTATCGTTACAGCAAAGCACCATTCGGGCTTCTGCCTTTGGCCGACTGAAACAACGGAATATTCCGTTAAGAATAGCCCATGGAAAAATGGCAAAGGTGATATCATCGCTGATCTGGCAAAAGCATGCAAAAAGTACGGACTAAAATTGGGAATATACATCTCACCATGGGATAGAAATCATCCGAGTTACGGTTTGCTTGACTCCGATGGCAGTGCACCTTATGTCAAAAATGTATTTCGTAAACAAATTGAAGAATGTCTGACCCTGTATGGCGATGTTTTTGAGATTTGGTTTGATGGTGCCAACGGAGGTGATGGCTATTACGGAGGAGCCAGAACCAGCCGTAAGATTGACCGGACTACCTATTACGACTGGGTAAATACTTATAAGATGATCCGGAAAATTCAGCCGAAAATCGTGATCTGGAATGACAATGGAGACCGGGCTGACCTGCGATGGGTTGGCACAGAGTCTGGATATGTAGGTGAAATCAACTGGAGTCTTCTGAATGCCAAAGGCGAGGTATCTCATGATATGCTGGCACACGGTCTGGAAAATGGCGATTCCTGGGTACCAGGCGAAGTGAATACTTCCATTCGTCCAGGGTGGTTCTATCATGAATATGAAGATAGCCGGGTGAAGACCTTGCCCGAATTGCTTAGAGTTTACTACAGTTCATTCGGACGGAATGGTGCCATGCTCCTGAATTTTCCAATTGACAAGACCGGACGAATTCATGCAACAGACGAAAAAGCTGCTTTGGAATTAGCTGGAGCAGTAAAAGAGGCGTTCGCCGTAGACCTGGCAACAAAAATGAAGGTAAGTGCATCAAACGTCCGGGGAAATTCAAAGCAATTTGGAGCTGACAAGGCAGTGGATGGGGATAAAAGTACTTACTGGACTACCGACGATGATGTGAAAACGGGATCTCTAATTATAGATTTTGGTGCTCCTAAGGCTTTTAACCGGTTTCTGGCTCAGGAATACATCCAGCTGGGTCAGCGGGTAAAGTCCTTCACGATTGAAGCGTTGGTAAATGGCAAATGGGAACAGCTCGATAAGCAAACTACCATTGGTTATAAACGAATACTATCATTTCCAACCGTTACCGCTTCGAAGCTGCGCTTTACGATCACCGAAGCCAAGGCAAGTCCTGTCATATCCAATGTCAGCATTTACAATGCCCCGCAACTATTGGAGATTCCCAGTATAACCCGCGCTAAAACCGGAGAGATCGCCATCGGTGCTTCTGATAAAGAATCTCAGATTTTCTACACACTGGATGGAAGCGTGCCAACGGATAAATCAAAGCGATACACTCACCCGGTTATGACTGAAAGCAAGGTAAGGGTTCGGGCTATTGCCCATGATCCGGCCTCGGGAAAAAATAGTCCTGTGGCAGACGAGCAGTTTGACATAGCCCGAAAAAAATGGACCATTCTCGGTGTTGACGATGATAAGGTTAACAGCATCATTGATGGAAACAAGAATACGGATTGGTTTCAACCCCAAAGTAAGAAGATGCCTGCCAGCATCGTAATCGACCTTGGTGAGCAGCAGAATCTGGAAGGATTTAGATACCTTCCCAGTCAGAATAGAAATGCCGGAATTATTACTAACTATCAGTTTTCAGTGTCTTCTGATAACAAACAATGGAGTATTGTAGACCAAGGAGAATTTTCGAATATTAGAAATAATCCTTTGTGGCAAATAAAAAAGTTTACAGCTGTAAAAGCGCGCTATGTCAAATTGGTGGCCATACGTAACACGCAGGAAAACGATACAGTGGGTTACGCAGAAATTGATGTAATTACAAAATAGATTTTCCCATTTTTTGTTGACCGGGTGCCGTCAGAATGGTGTGCTATGCATCTGTTTCTGACGGCATTTCTATTTTCGCCTTGTTGTATCTGGCTATTTGACATCCAGTTGCATTGAAGCTAAAGTAGCCCTCAAATTCAATCAAACCATGATTTAATTTTGTTCTGATCCTGTCGGTACAGGCAAATTATTTTTTTGCGCCGCTTTTTTGAATTTGGCTTTACACTATTATATTTTGTACCGCATTTTCTGGTATCATTTATAATAAGAGATTCTCGCTGTCTGTATCCATAAATTCAGCCGTCTTCAATTCCGCCATAACAGCTTCGTTGCGGGCTTTGCTTTTAAAACCATGCGCAGCTACAAACACGTTGCCAATTTTTATTGCAATGCTATAAAGGTTGTGTCACTGCTGGTTGAACGGGTCATCGAGCTTCGATCGGCAATCAGTCCGAGATAAATAATGGTCGAAGGACGCAGTGAATGATTTATTGGTAATATCTTTACCAATATCATTTTATTTACCAAATCCAATATAATGGCTAAAGCGCCGATCGACCATATACTACAGCCCGTCAGTAAATTCATTCACCAGGAATTTATGGGTGGTATCATCCTGTTTATCAATGTTATCATTGCCATTGCTTGGGTAAATTCTCCCTGGGCAGACTCCTATCATCATTTGTGGGAAACAAAAATTTCTGTTGGGTTTTCAGATTTTATTTTCAAGCAGCCACTGCATATCTGGATTAATGATGGCTTGATGGCCATCTTCTTCTTTGTGATCGGTCTGGAATTGAAAAGAGAATTCATGGCCGGTGAATTATCGACGCTCAAAAAAGCATCGCTTCCCATGGTTGCAGCCTTAGGCGGAATGCTTGTACCTGCGTTAATCTATTTTTTGATTAATCTTGGATTGGAATCGGAACATGGCTGGGGCATACCTATGGCTACCGATATTGCATTTGCCCTTGCCTTATTGTCGATGTCAGGTAAACATATTCCAGCTGCTGTGAAAGTGTTTCTATCAGCGCTGGCGGTGGCCGATGATTTGGGCGCTGTGTTGGTCATTGCTTTTTTCTACACAGCTCATATTTCATTTGCGCCGCTTCTTCTTGCCGGTGCTCTGCTGTTGGTTCTGATAGCGGGCAATTTGCTGGGAATAAGGGGTACGTTGTTTTATTTGCTGCTGGGAATTGCCGTTTGGGCCGGTTTTTTATTTTCGGGCGTCCATGCGACGATAGCAGGAGTGCTGGTGGCTTTTACTATTCCTGCTAGAACTAAGATCGATGAAAATGAATATGTCAAAAGTGTGAGAAAATATAGTCTCAAATTTGAAAACGCAATTCCGCAAAACGGGCCATTAACGACCCCGGAACAACATCAGACGATCGAAAAGATCAAAAAGCTAAGTACGGATGCGGAAACACCCTTGCAAAAAATTGAGTACTCGCTTCATCCCTGGGTTGCATTTGTTATCATGCCGCTGTTTGCCCTTGCCAATGCTGGTATGCATATCGGTCCTGATTTTTTTTCTGGATTGATCAATCCGGTTAGCACCGGAATTATCGCCGGGCTGTTGATTGGCAAATTCGTAGGCGTTTTTTCGTTTACATGGCTTCTTGTAAAACTTGGTGTGGCCGAGCTTCCTGATGGCGCAGGATGGCCGCATATCGCAGGCGTGGCAATTCTGGCCGGGGTTGGTTTTACGATGTCTTTGTTTATCACAGGACTTGCTTTCGAAAATATTGACCTGGTCGATCAGGCGAAATATGGCATACTCATCGCATCTGTACTTGCCGGAACTTTCGGAATTATTGTACTCAGAAGGCTTCGGAAAGCAAACTGACGGTTATTAAAAAAATCCTGGAAAGATTTGACATTTGATTTGAATGCAAGGGTAATTCAGCTCATGCATGAAGTGCTCGGCGGCAGCGTAATGATGCTTGTTTCGCCGCTGGCCGGATCCAGTATGCTGCATGGATTGTCACACTGCAAATTATGATTTGACCTTTGAAAAGAGGCAGCGTTATACCCTGCTTCGTTATTGCGAGTGCTTGGAACCGCCGCTTTGTAGCATAGGTTACCAGACTTCCCCAATTATGGTTGGACCACTTTGGCTATTGGACCATCCTTTTTTCATTGATTGCGCTGCATTGATCTCCGGGCGGCTGCTGCGCGATCCGATCAGAAACTATGCCATTAAGCATCAAAAAAGGATGACAAACTTGCCGGTAACGGAGTGTGAACGATTCCGGAAGTGCAAAAGCAAGACAGGTGTGACCGAAAGTATTTAAGGGTTTAAGCAGAGCCAAAATTATAGTTATGTCGGGATTTATTTCATTGATTTATTCAACGATTCAGGTAAAATGAGCAGTACCAGCTCAATAGAGTCAAAAGTGGAATCAGTCCGGTAACACGCAAGTACGAGCATTTTCACAGCATCGCTGGTAGGTGAAACCGCTTTTGTGAGATTCATTACCGCTCGGCCGTTCAGCATCGCATTTTTACAAACTCTTGCCGGGAGCAAACGTTTTGCGGTGATGGTATTTTACGGCGGATATTAGACTGGTAGAATACGATCTGACGCAAATCAGCCGACGATTAAAGGTTAACCAGGAGCGTTGTCCGCTCATTCGGTGTCTCTAACAGTCGATATTCAAAATAACACTATTTGAGGTATATATAGTTTTTTTAATAGGTGTTGGTGCGTCTGCGCAAAATATTCGTTTTATTTATTGAAAATATTCCAAATTCTTTACTACTCACTTACCCCTTTTTCCGGCATGGAACAAATTATTACTGCTGTAAACGATGTGATCTGGAGCAATGCGCTCATCATTCTTTGTCTTGGCACCGGCATTTATTTTTCTATCGTCACCCGTTTTCTTCAGGTCCGTTATCTAAAAGATATGGTGACACTTTTATTTGGTAATAAGGCTTCGGCAAAAGGAGTTTCTTCCTTTCAGGCCTTTGCCATTGCTATTTCCGGAAGGGTAGGGACAGGCAACATTGCGGGTGTAGCGACCGCCATAGCGATGGGAGGACCCGGTGCGGTATTTTGGATGTGGGCAATTGCTTTTCTGGGCGCGGCATCTGCCTACGTAGAAGCTACCTTGGGGCAAATTTACAAACAGGTAAAAGATGGCCAGTACCGAGGTGGACCTGCATTTTACATTGAAAAAGGGTTGGGCGTGAAATGGTATGCTGTGCTTTTTGCCGTGGCTACGATCCTTAGTACTGCGCTGTTTCTGCCAGGTGTTCAAAGTAACAGCATAGCGACAAGTGCAAAGACTGCGTTTGACATTCCTGTGGAGATTACTGGCGGCACAATTACGATTCTGTTGGGTCTGATCATTTTCGGAGGCGTGAAACGAATTGGTAAAGTAGCTGAATTTGTTGTCCCGTTCATGGCAGGTGCTTATATCCTGATGGCTTTGATCATTATCGCCATGAATATTACTCAGGTGCCTGCTGTTTTTGGTCTGATTATACGGTCTGCATTTGATATGGAACCAGCCTTTGCCGGGATTTTCGGAATGGCCGTATCCTGGGGTGTCAAACGAGGTATCTACTCCAATGAGGCTGGTCAGGGAACCGCTCCGCATGCTGCGGCTGCCGCTGAGGCAAGTCATCCTGTGAAACAGGGATTAGTGCAGGCGTTTTCCGTCTACGTCGATACGTTATTTGTATGCACCGCGACGGCACTGATGATCCTTTTTACTGGTAAATACAATGTCGTAAATCCGGCAGGCGGGTTTTTGGTAGAAAATGTAAAAGGCATGGCCATCGGCTCGGAGTTCACCCAGCAGGCAATCAATACGCACTTTCCTTCATTGGGCAGCGGTTTTGTTTCTATCGCGCTATTGTTTTTCGCATTCACCACGATTATGGCATACTATTATATTGCTGAAACCAATTTGAGTTATTTGATGAAAGAAGGTAACAGCAAAATCCTCTTGTGGGGCTTGCGGGGACTGATCATGGCGGCAACATTCTATGGTTCTATCAAGACGGCGGAGCTGGCATGGACTGTTGGCGATATCGGAGTAGGACTTATGGCCTGGCTGAACATCATTGCGATATTACTGCTGCGGAAGCCTGCATTGGACGCGCTCAAAGACTATCAGCAGCAAAAAAAGGATGGGAAAGATCCAGTCTATGTTGCATCGAAAATGGGGATTAATAACGCAGAAGAGTGGGGTTAGAAATACCTTGCCGACTGCAAGACAGACCGCAGCGGCAAGGCCAGCCATTCTGGGTTAGTGATCGGAAAATCCAGGCATTTCTCTAATTTTCCCGGAAGCAATCCTTTTTTTCCTAACCTTATTGAGTCAAAAAGGATGATTTGAGCAAACAATGTGACAATGATGAAAAGCCACTCGCGGATCACTTTCTGTACATCTATGAGGTTAGCGTTTTCTTTTTAGCGCATGCGCAGATAAAGCGCTTTAACACCGAAAACATTCTGGATTCAAGGCCGCTTTCAGCGGCTGTTGTTCTTGTGCTATTAAACCTGGTGGCTCGACCAGTATCTGACTCAGACCATGAATCCTTCCTCGATGAGTTTCTGACACGGAATTTTTTGATCCGGTAATTAAATTTAAGCTATCAGATACCTTTCGGATTGCAAAAGGGGTGTTTGCTTATAGCAGGCTGCTGCCAAAGATTATACGGCAGAATCATTATTTTTCATTTTTTAAGATCCAGGATTATAAAATATCAAGATTCTTTTAAATATCGTGTTTATCCAAGTGGCCAGTTGTGAAGATGCTTGGAAGAAAAATAATTTAAAATAAAAGCCTGCTATAAGAATGCAAATACAAAAGATTTCCGATGCAAGTGACATTCAATGAAATCCTGCCCTGAACGCCAAAGGACTCAGTTTGGTTTTGGCTTTAAACAATCGGCTGAACGATTGTGAATGCTCGAAGCCAAGCTCATAGGCAATTTCACCAATTGACAATTCGGTGGTTGAAAGCCTTTCTTTTGCTTTTTCGATGAGCCTGTCCTGTATTTGCTGCTGGGCACTGCGTCCGGTTAAATGGCGGAGCATGTCACCAAGATAACCTGGTGATAGGTTCAGCGCTCCGGCCAGATATTGCACTGTCGGAATGCCGTTCGTTAAAGGTTTTTGCATATTAAAATATTCATCCAGAATAGCTTCTAGTTTTTGCAGCAAATCGGTATTAACTTTTTTTCGCGTAAGGAACTGACGTTTGTAGAATCGCTTACTGTAATTCAGCAGCGTTTCAATTTGTGAGATCATCACATCCTGGCTAAAATCATCTAGCCTGCTTTGCAATTCCTGTTCTATATTTTTAAATATTGCAAGGATGGTTTCTTTTTCATTGACAGCCAGATGAAGTGCTTCGTTGGCTGTGTAGGAGAAAAAACCATATTGCCTGATGCTTCTTGCCAGCGGATAGGTCTGTAAAAAATCTGGATGAATAATTAAGGTATATCCCGAATGATCTCCATTATTGTCGCTGTTTGCCGTTAGCTGGTTAGGAGAAATAAAAAATAATCCACCCTGATCGAAATCATAGTATTGCTGACCGTATTTTAATTTTCCGCTCAGGTTCTGTTTCAGCGCTATTTTGTAAAAAGCGGACGTGTGTAGATCTGGAATATGAGCAGCGTTCAGCTGGTTTTCACTGTTATTGACCAGGCTTACAAGTGGATGTACAGGCATGGGCAGTCCAAGCATTCTATGTAATTCCGAAAGCGAGCTGTAATGGTGAGGTGTAGTTTTGTTCAGTTTCATCAGATAAATTTATGAAAATCCACTAGTTTTTTACCATGGAATTTCACCGGTTTGCGGATTGTTGTCGGCACAGAAAAATTTACCTGTTGGCCCGTTGTTATCTATCAAGGTATAACGCAGAATATGTTCTGCCCCCACCTGCACACTGCTCGTTCCCAGATAATGATTAAAGTCGGTGGCCGTGGATGGCGGGCTAACTGCGTTGACTTTAAAGTTGGTATTGCGCAGTTCAAAGGCGAGTGCAATGGTATACATGTTCAGCGCTGATTTTGAAGATTGGTAAACCGCTCCTTTGGCTTTGTAGTATTTATAACCTGGGTCACTATGCAGGGTAAGTGAACCCTGACTTGAACTTACGTTAACGATGCGAGGTTCTGATGATTGCTGCAACAAATCGATGAATGCCTGCGTTGTACGGATTACGCCGAATACATTCACTTCATAGACTTCTTTAAACTTATCGGGACCTGTGCCCAGGGCGGTATGCATCAGTGGCGTGTCGCCATCAAATTCTATCCCGTTGATCCCCGCATTATTAATCAGGATATCCAGCGAATTCGTTTTACTTCCTATCCTGGCCCGCGCAGCGTTAACTGAGTCTTGGTTGGTCACATCCAATTCTATAGATTCGATCGATTCTAATCCTTCAGAATTCAACTGATGGACCGCATCCAGGCCATTTTGCAAATTGCGGCTGCCCATGTAAATATAGTATCCTTTTTGGGCCAGCTGCCGGGTCATCTCCAGACCAATCCCTTTGTTAGCTCCTGTGATCAGTACTTTTTTCATTGCTTTGTAACTTTAAATGTTCGATACAAAGGTCGGTTCCACAAGGCCAATTTCTGTAACGCGATCGCTGTATTTTGTAACAGAATCGCAGCATTAATGTTAAATAGTCATTTGAAAGTTGCCCTGAAATCAAGGGGAGAAAGATTGGTTTTCGATTTGAACAGTTTACTAAACGACTGCGGATGCTCAAAGCCGAGCCCATAGGCGATCTCACTAACAGATAATTCTGTGGTGGAAAGTTTTTCTTTGGCTTTCGCGATAAGCTTTTCATGTATATGCTGCTGTGTAGTACGCCCGGTGAGTTGTTTGAGCAGGCTGTTTAAATATTTGGCCGAAATATTGAGCCTGTCGGCCAAATACTGTACGGTGGGTAAACCTTTGCCGTCGAGTTCCTGATCCTTCAAGTAATTCGTCAACGCGTCTTCGAAGCGGGTAAGGATTTTGCTGTTGGTAATTTTGCGTGTTATAAACTGCCTTTCATAGAATCTTTGCGCGTAGATCAGCAGTAGATCGAGCTGTGCAATGATTACGTCCTGACTGAATTTATCCATATTGGTTTTATACTCCTGTCTGATATTTTCAACAAGGGTATTGACCATCATTTCTTCCTTGTCCGAAAGAAACAGGGCTTCATTGGCGGCATACTCAAAGTATTCGTATTGCTTGATTTTTTTCGCAAGCGGTGTATTCCATAAAAAGTCGGGGTGAATAAATAGCATCCACCCTTCAAGGTTTGGCGGAATTTCACCTTGTTCACCGCGCAAAACTTGTCCGGGTGACATAAAGGCCATTAACCCTTCATCAAAATCATATTTCTGTTGTCCATAAAGCAGATTATTGCAACCTCTTTTGATGGATATGACGTAGAAATCAAAAATTACAGCATGTATATCAGAATCATTTTTGAATTGAGCCACGTTCACAATGCTTATGAGCGGGTGATGTGGTTTTTCAAGCCCGGTTAACCGGTGCCCTTCTGTGATGGATCTAATCCTGACCGGAGATGGATTTGCCATGTGTAAATCTGGTTATTCTAAAATTTAAAGGGATACTTAAGCCATATCAAAATCATGGGCATACTAAGAAACGGAATTTCAATCAGAGCTGTCCTGTTGTCACCAGCCCGTAGCGACAGCGCCATGATCAGCACAATAGTCACAGCATTCAGCACGTTGCTCAGAAAAAAGGTTTGGGGAAAAAATAGCATCAAGCCCATCAGGATGGAGAACACTCCAAAATAGGGCATTGCCTGTGGATGGATACCCAGGCTGGCCATCATTTTTGCCTGGGCAGCTTGAGCAGGCTGGAAAGCATCCCATCCGTGTTTCAGGCTAAGGAATGCGGACGTTACTAAAAGAACAATAGATACAATTTTCATATGTTTACCCTTAATGAAATCTGTTAATTTTTTTTACTTTCATGGCTTACCAGACTCTGCCCAGCGACGCATGCTTTTATTGGCAGCTGCCTGGCGAAGGCTGTGACATATACTAATGTCAAGGTATTTGCAAAAATGTGATGTTTCATTGTTGCGTGTTCTTCGTTTGTTCTTTTATTTTTTTTAACTCCTTGTGGCCCATGTTTAAAAGGAGCTTCGGGGCAATTCTGCTGGCAACTTTTATTACTTTTATCATCGCTGGTTCAAGCTCTGGCTTATCTTTCTGCAATCCTGTTATTGCAACACGTACCATTTTGTCAACATCCATCATCATGCGCGGATCAGGTTGTATCGCCCAGTCGTTTTGCAGGTTGGTTTTTACACCAGGTGGTATCATTTCGAAAACTTTTACATTCGTGTGCTCGAGTTGCAAACGTAATGCTTGTGTGTAGGCACGAACTCCGGCTTTTGCAGCGCTATATACCGGTGCCGCTGAATAAGCCATGAAGGCAATACCAGAAGACACGTTGACGATCGCGGCAGTTTTCTTTTTGAGCAGGTGTGGTAAAAATTGTTGTACCATTTGAATAGTCCCGGTAAGATTCGTAGCTATTTCCCTGTTGATGTCATCCAGGCTCAAGGTGTGATCCATAAGGTCGATCAGCCGCATCAGTCCAGCATTGTTGATTAGTATATTCAGCTCTGGAAATTGCAGGCTAACTTCCCGGTACAGCTGTTGAATGTCCTGTAGACTACCCACATCGCTTTGGAAGGTATGCACCTTTGGAAACATGGCTTTTGTTTTCTTCAAGGCATCCGCGTGACGCCCGGTAATAAGAATATTTGCCCCCTGTTCGGTCAGCTGTTTGACAAGCTCTAAACCGATTCCACTTGTGCCTCCTGTGATCAGGACAGTGCTGTTTCTTAGTTCCATTTATCTGCTGTTTTTGTTATTGCAAAGTTCAGCAGTCCTTACAAAAACCAATTAGCCAAAAGTCGCAATATCGAAGTTAAAAGGGACTATTTCCTACGGCTTAGATTCAGTATCCATACATTCTATCGCCAAATCGAATCAGTATTCGTTGTGTCACAGGAATGCAAACGCCCGCGGCATGCGGTTTTTTGAGGTTACGTTCCGATATGTATTTAGAATAAACATGTAAAATGGCCTAAGCTGCAGAATCCCAGTTCCCATTCCACCGCTGACCGTTACGGTTTCTGTTCTTTGGATATTCTGCCAGCTTCTTTTACCGGTAAGCTCTTTCCGTAGTTGGAAATACTTTCACCACCATCACAATTATCACAAAATAATCACCAACCAATTAAGTAAGCGTGTTTGGTTCTTGTTGCGATTGAAAACGAATACGTACCAGCGTTCCCTGTCCATTTTTACTTTCTATGTCCATGGTTGCCTTCATTAATTCACAGATTTTTTTTACAATAAAAAGACCTAAGCCTTCGCTTTCCTTGAAATGCTCATTGCCGGTTTGATCTGTTAAGGTAGGTGCCGGTTGCTGAAGCATTTTTCTTTCGTGATGTACGGCAGTCGTATGAATAGAAGGTTTTAATTGCTCGGCAAACAGCGCTGTAATACTATTTTTAGCAAATCCAGGTCCCGTATCCTGGATACTCAGGATCCATCTTGATTCATTTTCAACAGCCCATGAAACATATACGCCGCCTGAATCTGTATATTTCAAAGCGTTGTGAAGCAAATTTTGAAATACACGCTGAATTTGCACGGGATCACTTTGAACTTTTAAATGTTTGGGTCCGGTACCTTCAAGCACAATGTTCTTTTGTTCTGCGAGGGGCAATGTATTTTCAATCAGTGAATTTAGTAATTCTGATACGTCGAATTCTTTAATATGCAGCAATTCCTGACCTGCCTCTATACGGGAATAATCGGTAAGTTGTAAGAGCAAATCCCGTATTGAAGACAGGTTTTTGTTTAGCATTCCCATTAATTCTGTACGGTCCTTTTCAGAAGACGGCAGCTCCCATAATTGAGAGGCCATCATTAAAACACTAAAACTGGATCGCAAATCATGTGAACTATGGCGAAGATGCTCGTTTCTTGTCTTGCTTAACTGTTGCAACTGCTCAAGTGCATTTTGAAGATTTAAGGCCTGCTCGGCAGCCGTGGTTTGTCTGAGTTGATAATAATAGGTTATACTTCCCCGGATTGAATCAGAGTATATACTGAATACTTCTTTTTGAATAGCAATCAGCGACTGCGCCGTGAAATTTGAGTTATTCTCAGCATAGGCAAAAATCTGTTCCAAAAGCAGATTAAATAAATGCTCAAACTCGATGATCAGTTCATGGAGCTCATATCCTGATTGCCATCTGTGAAGACCGTGCTCACGGGCAACCTTGGCCGCATCTTCAATTTCCGGCTCCTGAAGTAGACGCTGTTCCAATATATTTAACAGAACCGGTATTTGATCGTTAAACTCTTCTCGTGAAAAGCTTGCTTTGCTGCTTAGGTTTTTATCCTGAAAACAGGCCTCCCTCCAGCTGTTAAATAATGATTCTCGCTTAGTTCGAAGTAAACCAACTAAATCCTGGTACTGCTGATTCTTTTTTAATTTGGCCATAGTTAAGGGCTGTGTGGATGTATTTTATTTGATAACGGCGAGGAGCCTCAAATCGCAGGTGCAAAATAACTCAATATTCAGCCTAAATAAATTACACTGTGACAATAATAAAAAATACTATACCTGATTTCTAGCAGTTCTCGCAATAATTTTTGAGTGCTAGGTGAGTCATTAGTAATTATATCATAAATTTGCCTGTGTGGCGGGATTTTGATTTACCTGACTACAAGATTGAATGATGCTTCTATGAATAGTACCAAGACGATTTTTATAGCTGATGATGACGAAGACGACAGGATGCTGCTTCGAGAGGCGATCCGGGATACTATTTCTGGAATTGTCATCAAGGAGGTTGCAGATGGGGAAGCGTTGATCGAACAGATCAAAAGGGAAGGGCCAGCAGCAGACATAATAGTTCTTTTGGATATGAATATGCCCAGAATGAATGGTCTTGAAGCGTTGGAAATACTTAAATCAGATCCTGATTTAATACACATTCCAATCATTATGATATCGACTTCATTGAACCCGGACCTAATTTCGAACGCCTATTTGAAGGGAATTAATGCCTACATTGCAAAGCCTTATCTGATAAGTGATTACGAGGAACTTGCCAGGGCAATTAATGTATGCTTTTTGCATAATTATTCATCATTTGATCATGCCACCAGTGTTGAAACTGTGTCTGCGAAAAGCATTTTGATTATTGAGGATAACATGGATGAAAGTAAGCTGATTCATCTTGCCTTGCAGCATAGTTTGCCCAATGTTGATATCATACATCTGAATGACAAGATTACTTCCTTGGAATTTTTGACTTACCAATGGGATAAGCGTATAGCCACGCCGCAATTGATTTTACTGGATCTATATCTGCCAGATCGAAAAAGTGGTCTTGCTTTGCTAGAATTAATAAAACAATTTCTAGTTTCAAAAAACTTATCTGCGGTTCCTATCATTATATTTAGTCAATCGGATGATCCCCAGGATGTACAGGATTGTTACCGTTTGCAGGCGAACGCATATATGACAAAGTCTTCTGATTTGACCGGCTGGTTTTCCTTTTTTTCCTACTTGTGTCATTTTTGGATGGATACTATCATCACGCAGGATAAGCTGTCAAGATATTAAGCGCTTGTGCTTGGTTCGGTAAACGGCTATTGGATAATTTGAAGGCATGCTATTACTTGTCGCTTCCGTCGAATGCAGTTTTTAGTAATTCGCTGGAATTTAAAAGTATTTCAAGTTTGATTCATTCTGGCAGTTTGAATTGCGTTGATCTTTGCTTAAAAAACACTGATAAGTAGAGATAAAGCCTGCGCTCAGATCTATTAATGTTAAAGCAAGAAGACAAAATCGCTCGGCATGATGGTATAGCTGCATTTCGTCCATTATCCGGACCGGTTAAGACCTTGTAAGGATTCTTTTCTCAGCGGTATCTGTCAGAAAGCATTTGCTACAAATTGTCCCGGTATTCAATGCCCCATTTGGAAACTTCTGTGATGACCTGTTGCAGTGACCTTCCCGCACTTGTCAGTTCGTATTGAACCGTGAGCGGTTTGGTATCAACGACAGTACGACGGACCAACTGGTTTATTTCCATGTCCTGTAATTCTTTCGATAGCATCTTTGCCGCGATTCCGTCAATCTCTCTGAGAAGGTCCATAAAACGCATTTTATCATGCAATAGAAGTGTTCCGAGTATATACAGTTTCCATTTTCCTGACAAAATTTCCATCGCGCTTTTTATTCCCAGAATTTGAGCTCTGCAAAGATTAGAGGTATTGTGAACAGCTTGTTTTTTCATTCTTTTCTGCGCATTTTAAGCAATTACAAAGGTAGTTTCATAAAGGTAACTAGTTTCTGATAGGTAATTTATGACAATCTTCTTCATTTGTGGGTTTACCTTTGACAGCTGAGCGAAGATCATTTAAATTACAGACCATGAAAACCAATCCACTTATCTGCGACCCTGAACTGGGCATCTGTGAATTGCCGCAGAGCAGCCCGGCTGATTCAGTAAAAATTGCACCTTCTGGCAAACAACTAAAGATCATTTACTTTACTGATCCGATCTGTTCAACCTGCTGGGGCATCGAAGCGCAGGTGCGAAGGCTAAAACTCGAATACGGTGCGGTTTTTGAAATCCAGTACCACATGGGCGGACTTCTGCCCGATTGGAGCTATAACAGTGGCGGAATCAGCAAGCCATCCGATGTAGCCCATCACTGGGACGAAGTAAGTGTACATTATCAAATGCCGATTGATGGTGACATATGGCTTGAGGATCCGCTTCATTCTTCTTACCCGCCATCAGTCGCCTTCAAGGCGGCTCAGCTTCAAGGAGGTGACAAGGCAATCGCTTTTCTGAGACGAATCCGCGAAATGGTATTTTTAGAAAAGAAAAATATTACAAAGTGGGAGCACCTTTCTGCCGCAGCATTACAGGTCGGCATGGATGCCGATTGCCTTAAAAAAGATTTAACAACGAAGGCTGAGCAACTTTTTCAAGCGGATCTGCAACTCGCCAAAAGATATGGTGTGAGAGGTTTTCCAACTATTTTTATAGAAGACGGAGTAAATAGACAGGAAAAGGTCTATGGCTTTAAAGTATATTCTGCATATGAAAACGCCATACAGCAAATGCTTCCCGATGCGCAGAAAGCCAGTTATGATCAAAGCTGGGAAGCACTATTTTCTTACTTTCAAACAATGACAGTCAGGGAATTTTCTGAGCTGAGCGGTCTTACTTTTTTAGAAAGCCACGAGCTGCTTAATAAGCTTGCAACGGAGGGTAAGCTCAGCAAATTTGACACAAAAAACGGGGCTCTTTGGAAAAGGGTCCTAGCTGGTGAATCCTTTTAAAATGGTGAAAAAGTATCAAAATTTAACCTAATCCATATTTTGAAAACAGCTACGTTTCTAATTCTGTCGGTTATTCTTGGGGTATCGGCCTATCGCCAATTCGATTTCCAGACGTTACAATTTGAAAATTTAGGGCTGGGGATTTTATATCTGATGTGTTTTGCTATTTGCCTGTTTGCTTTTATCAAAAGCCTGGTGAATCCCGACGATAGGGAATCCAGATAAGAAAGATCCGGCACTTTAATTCATTTGGAACCGGCCAGCAAATAAAAAGCTCAAATATCTTTTGACATGCAAAGGATATTTGAGCTTTTTTATGTGTTGGGAAAGTTATTTATCCCACCAGACTTTCGTGTTATACGTGTCTGCGCCTTGCCGGGCAACCGCTTCATTTAAACTGGCGGCGTTAAGCACTTGTTCACTGCGCGGATAAGCAAACCGCACTGGAACCTTCCCGCCATTGACATTATCGACTCCGGCGGTGATGGTTGGGATGCCGGTACGTCGCCAGTCGAACCACGCTTCAAGTCCTGTGAAAAACAGGGCGATCCATTTCTGTGTTCCGATGACCGTAAGAGCATCTGCATCACTGTATGCCACCCCTGCACTACTTAGGTAGTTTCCCGGCATCGTCACATCTGCATAATCAAAGGCAGCTTTTACACCTTCTTCGTAGTAGGACTGTGCCGTTTTAGTCGAGGTCACCAGGCCTTTTTTAACCGCTTCGGCCAGTACGAACTGAAGTTCTGGATAGCCCATGATATAGCCTTTGGCAACATCCAGACCTCGGTCGGTGATGGAACCCTTGTAAAAGAGTGCCCCAGCACGCGACACATTATTGGGACCGCCAGCATAATCCAGCGCAGCCACTTCATTCAGTCCGTTGGGAACCCCTGTATATTTAGGTGAGCCTGCTGCGATCGATGCGTCGGTCGGCTGGGCAAAGACGGTGATTCTTGGGTCTGACAGAGCGGTAAGCTTGTCACCCAAATTTTTGCTCAAACGGAATTCGTCAAATGAACCCTGCCGGGCAGTATACATTGGAAACTGGTTTGGTGCAGAAGTCAGATAACGAAGTGTGGCATTGTCAGCATTTTTATTAGCATCGCTGAAAATAGGTGTAGCGGTAGGATTGGCAACAATGGCCTGCATATCTGCCTTTACATCCTTGACATCGGAGATTCTTAGAAGATATCGAAGTCTTAAACTGTTGGCAAGCTTTTTCCACTGCTGCACATCTCCATTGTAGATCAGATCACCTACAACCGTTTCGCCCGGTCCCAGAAGATCATTTGCAGCTTTCAGATCGCTGAGAATCCCGGCATATATTACCTCCTGGGTTTCATATTTTGGGGTAAAAGTGCCGCTGATCCCTTTTGTTGCCTCAGTATAGGGAACATCACCATAGGCATCAGTTAAAAGTGAATACATCCATGCGCGCATGATCAGCGAAATCCCTTTGTAATTTTTGGAATTATTTTTCTCACTCAGCTCGATCAAAAGCTGCACATTGCGAAGATTGTTATACATATTATTCCAAAGACCATCGCGGTCTCCCCAGGTATAACGATCCTCGGAAACAAACTGGATTTTAGCTGTATGTTGAATGACGATATTGCCGATTCCCCAGCTCTGACCAACCATTTCATTCACTGATGTGCGGATAATCCCAGGAAGCAGAAGGTCCGGCGTTACGTCGGTAATCGCATTAGGGTCCGTATTTTTTTCTACAAAATCATCTGTACATGCGGGCAGAAAAAATAGCGCTGCGGCCAGCATGATTATATGTTGCATTGTCTTTTTCATTGTCGTAAGGTTTAGCCTGATTAAAAGTTGAATCCAAGATTAAATCCCCAGCTACGCGTGGTTGGCATGCCTACGGATTCAATTCCCGGAATGATCGTTCCGCCGCTCAGTGAAGATGTCTCCGGATCAATGTGCGGAACCTTGCTCCATACGGCCAGGTTACGGCCTACCACCGAAACATTCAAACCTTTTATTTTCGCTTTTGACAAATATTTGGCAGGAATCGTATAGCCAAGTCTTACTTCGCGCAGCTTAGCATAGGAGGCATTGAAAATACCTCCTTCGGGGATGTCACGGTTTCCTGTCCGCGACTGGTGATACTCACGCGCTGAAAGTTTTACATCATTTGGACGGAAACTTCCATCTGCATTTTCAATAACTCCCTGAGCGACTACACCGTTGCCTGGAATGGTCAGGTCATAGCCATTTGCACGGCCTTCCAACGTTTCTTCCAACTGGCCGGCCTCTAATCCTACTACGAAAGTTTCGGAGAAAATCTGTCCGCCGTGACGGATATCCAGCAGAGCCCCCAGGCTTACATTTTTGTAGGTAAAGGTATTGCGGATACCGGCCATCCAGTCGGCATTGTAGTTTCCAACCTTGATCCGATTGTTAGTACTCACGTAACGGCCCGACTCGTTAAGGATTTTCTGGCCAAAGTAGGGACTGTTTGGATCTTCGACACGCTTAAAACCAATCGCGTACATATCGCCCATCCGTTCGCCTACCTGCGCACGGATCGATACCCCATGACGTTCTGCCATTTGATAATCCTGAACGACACCGTCAAATTCAATTACTTTGCTGCGGTTTGCCGACCAGTTCACGCCGATATCCCAGCGGAAAGCCTCCGTTTGTACAGGGGTACCTGAAAGTACGACTTCAAAACCGTAATTTCTGATTTCACCTGCATTTACGATTCTTGTGTTATAACCAGAGGTAAGTGAAACAGGTACGGACGGAAGAATCTGATTGCGGGTGTTGATATTATAAAATGTGAAGTCTAGACCTGCACGGCTTTTGAAGAAACGCCATTCGGTACCAATCTCAAAAGAGGTACTGATCTCTGGTTTTAGATTGTAATTGACCAGCGTACTGTTCGAATTATAGATCGGATAATCGCCCCACGGATTGTCTCGGATGTAGCCCGATGTAAAGCGGTAAGGGTCGGTGTCATTACCCACCTGGGCTAAACTGGTACGCAGCTTACCAAAAGATACCCACTCAGGAAGCTGGACCATATCGCTGACAACCGCGCTTAAAGAGGCGGATGGATAAAAGTAGGAGTTGATGGTTTGTCCCAGCGAATCAGCTGCCGCCGGAAGGGTTAGAGCCGTTGACCAGTCATTGCGTGCGGTCACATCCAGAAACAGAAAATTCTTGTAACCAAACTGAACCGAGCCGTATAAACTATTGACAATCTTATTGATGTCATCAATCGAGCTGACCAACGCAACACGTGTGTTATTAAAACTGTATATCCCAGGAATCAAAAGCTGAGGCGCTGTTACCTCGAAGTTATTGGTTTTGCTGATCTGGCGGTTCCCTCCAAAATTTGCTCCGACAGTGAAGGTCTCATTGATTTCTTTCGAAGCGCTCAGTAGGAAGTCAAAGTTGGATTCTCCGTTTTTCACGCGCTCTTCACGGTAACTTCCGAAAGGAAACCGCTGTGTACTGAATGCGCGCTTTCTCTTTCTTAAGTCATTATTGAAATCTGTTCCGCCGCGCACCTGTAGATTTAGCCAGTCGTTAAAATTATATTTAACGGCGATATTTCCAAAGATTCTGTTTGCGCTCTGACTGTTTGTATTTTCGTATAGGTTGAAATACGGGTTGTCGTGGTAATTGTAATTGAAGTTAAACTGCTGTTTGTTCTCCATGCCCGGCATCCAGTAGTTTTTCAAACTGTTCAGATCCACATGCTGTCCCATCCAGCAGTGCAAAAGATAAATGATACTTTCTGTTCCGTAGGTTAAATTCGGGCGGTTATCACTGGCTGAATTTACGTAATTGGCCGAGATGCGAACTGACAGTTTAGGTGAAAGATTATAGCCCGTGTTAATGGCAAACGTGTTACGGGTAATATCGGTGTTGGGAATAATTCCTTTTTGATCAAGCAGGGTATAGGACAATCTGAAATCTCCCTTTTCATTCGCTCCTGTAACCGAAATATTGGTGTTTTTCGTCAGCCCTGTCTCGTAAAATTCTTTTAGGTTATTTCCAGGTACAAACGGGGTCGGCGTGATCGTTCCGCGCGCGGCCAAGTCAGCCGGTGAGCCTAACACTCCGTCATTAACCAAAGAAATATCACCGCCCCGATAGCCGTTTGAAGTAGGGGAGTTATGCTGTGCGATTAGTCTTCCATCCATCTGAGGTCCCCAGCTTTCGTCAACACCATCGCGAATACCACCCCCGTTTCCATCCACAAAATTGAATTCTCCATTGTTTCCCTGGCCATAAACACGTTGGAAATCAGGCAAAATCAGTGGGTTTTCAAAAGTTAGCCCCGCATTAACCGATACACCCAGCCCTTTGCTGTTTTTCCCGGATTTGGTCGTGATCACAATAACACCATTCGCCCCCCGCGATCCATACAAGGCCGAAGCATTTGCTCCTTTCAGTACAGTCATCGATTCTACATCATCCGGATTGATCAGTGAAGCTCCGTTCCCATAATCCAGTTCCTGAAAATCCCTTCCGCTGGAACCCGTTAGCGCATTTGTAATCGGTACCCCGTCGATAACAAAAAGCGGCTGGTTTTTATTAATGTCCAGGGATTTATCGCCCCGTATGGTTATACGTGCCGAGCCCCCGATCCCACTCGGGCTGCTCATAACCTGAACGCCGGCAATCTTTCCGGCAAGGCCGCTGACAAAGTTTGTCTCGCGGGCTTTGTCCAGGTCCGTTCCTTTCAATTCCTGTACTGCGTATCCTAACTTTTTGATCTCCTGCTTGATACCGAGTGCTGTAACGACGACCTCATTTAAATTTCTGGCATCAGGTTGCAAGCTGATATCCAGGGCTGTTGCGTTGCCTACGGCTCTTTCAATCGAAAGATAACCAACGTAGGAAAATATCAACGTGGCTGCATTATCAGAAACACTGATTTGATACTTTCCATCGCCGTCCGAGATTGTTCCCACAGTGCTACCTTTGACAATAACACTCACACCGGGAAGTCCGCTTCCGTTTTCATCGGTGATCCGTCCGGTTACGGTTTTGTCGGTTTTGATGCTGCTGACGACAGTAAACGCTGCTTTCGAAACGGGAATGAGGCAGCCTGCAAGCAGGGCTTGACAGAGCAGTACCTGCGAGAACTTCCGAATACGTTTAGGAATAGGTAATTTTTTTAACATAATAGTAATTTTAAGATGAGTAGTTGGGGACAATGATGAGGCGCCTGGATATAGGAAGATAGAAGACGCCGGCTGAAAGAATGTTTAGATTACGGTTCTTTTCGATAGGCATTCTGTTTAATTGAAAAAATAGATACGAAAGCTTCAAAACGGAACGATGTTATACGCGTTTCAAATAATCTATATACTGTCTATGGTAATTTTCACTGCTGATTTTTTTGTTTGTTGATTTCGGGTTAATTTTTGAAAACCTTAATTTCGGACAAAAATGAGTGTTTTACTGATCGTATTGCTAAAAACGAAAATGAAGAAATTGTTAATTGTGCAATGAATATGTACTCAAAAAATTGCGGTACGGCTTGTCGGAGCCAATTGTAAGAGCATTTTATGTTTTTCGGAATGTGTTTAATCCGGCTTTCTGACAGTTGCTGACATCTCTGAAACGGTCTTGGTTGACCTGAATGATCAAGGCTGGTAAAGAGTATCCCACAAGTCAGACTGCTTTGAAAGATATGAAAATTAAATATTCTGATCAAACAATTCAGCATGCATTTAGTGAATAATGCTGATTTTTCACCAAGCGTTATTTTGTTTTCCGCTTACCAGACTTTCAAGGTATGTGAACATTATGGTTATGGTTAAAACCAGGTTTAAATGGTCGTAATCAGAAGGGCAAGTCTTTACACCTTTGACAATGAAGATGCCAGCGATTAGTCACTTCTATCAGTTACCGAACCAGAAGATGAAATCATATACAACAAAATAGGATTACCGAATTTAATATTTATATGTATTTGCATATAATGGTAGTTATGTTAAGTCTTGAAAAACTTGAAACAATGCTAAGACAAGGCGAAGAAAAAATCTTGTCCTAACTGACGATGTGAAAAGTTGTTTTTTATCCGTTTCTTAAAAAGGCTTTCCAGCAGACTCCTGATGCCGCGATTATGCAATGATTTTGGAGGATTTTTAATAATTGATTCAAGTATGATATTGCTGTGCTCTATGAATTGCTGAATTGAAATCAGCTGGCACTGATGACTAGTAACCCATTTTGTAACAACTAAAAATCAAAAAGCTTCCAGGTTTTTAACTCCATTGGCATAAAATTAGTATTTCTTAGCTTACCGCTAAGTAGCAAATAAACTAAATAGATCTCCGATGAAGAAAAACATCAAATCTGCCGCGAGCAACCTGTATGGCTATTCATTACTTTTTGCAATCCTGCTAACGATCAACTCTTGCAGCAAAAAATATGTATTTGAAAGCTCTGCCATTGTTCCGGCTGCAGAAGGTACGATTAAGGTTAAAAAAGATAAAAATGAAAATTATGGAATCAAATTAGCGGTTCGGAACCTGGCTCCGGCAGAAAATCTGGTTGAAACTCGTAGTACCTACGTTCTTTGGGCGAATACGTCCGGCAATGGAACTAAAAATCTTGGACAATTGAAAAATTCAACTGGGCTGTTCTCAAAAGCACTTCGCAGTGAGCTTGTCACCGCGACACCTTTTGAACCTCGAAGTTTTTTTATAACCGCAGAAAATAAGGCGGACATAAACTATCCTGACGGTCAGGTTATCTTAAAAACAAAATGATCTGGTTGACTATAAAAGAAAATTGCGTATTGATCTTAGAGTCCTGAATTCATGGGGTCTTAAAATCCTACAAAATATTGACTAGGAATTAGATTTAGTGAAGCCAAGTATCACTTCAGTAACCGTATCATCAGAATGCATTTGAAGTTTTACTTCCAGTAGCAGCGATATTTCTTTGACCAGTAGTAATCCAATGCCATAGACCTCATTTTGATTGATGTTTTCCTGGGGCGGCACTTCGCTGTTATTACCATTAAACCAATCGGTAATTTTTGGCGGAATTATGTCGCCCATGTTGCGGATAGCTAATTCTGTAACTGCTCCCAAAGTACGGGCCACTATCTGAATGTTTCCGTTGGAGGAATATTTGTTAGCATTGTCTATGAGATTGTGCAAGACGATACCAAGCAAATTGTAATTACTTTCCACCTGAATAGATGAATCTACATCAATAATAATGTGATTCTTTTTGATGTTAATACTTCCGTCAAATAGTTGAGCCTTTTCATTTATAAGGCGTAATAAATTAACGTTTTCAGATTTTTCCAATTTTTTACGCACAGGCAGCTTTGTGAATTCAAGCAGATTTTTTACATAGCTCAACGTATTCTTCAATGTGCTGTTCAGTTCAGTTGCATACTTATGGATCGGACTTTGATCATCTTCTAAGGCAGCGAGTTTAGCAATTTTGCCCGCTATCAATACTGAAAATTTGAAGGGGGCCCTGATGTCGTGATTAAAGGAAGCAAGCAGTCTTGCCTGAATATAGATTTGGTGTTCAAGTTCCTGCTGGGTTTCTTGCATAGCACTTAAAGCATAGTGAAGTGCTTTGGTCCTTTCAAACACTTCACTCTCCAACAGCTTATTTTCTATTTCAAATTTTTGCAAAGCCAATTTCTGATGCTCCCGCTGTGCTCTTCTTGCTTCAAGATCCTTATGAACGTAATATGCACCTGGAATTAATATAATGCTCATTAAAATGCCCCGGCTAGATAGCATCAGTATGCGGATATACAGCGGATTGGTGGCCGTTCGAAAAGGAAAGTCCTTGAAGAAAGGATTGAAAGTAAAAA
Source organism: Dyadobacter koreensis (assembly GCF_900108855.1). Classification (GTDB taxonomy): domain Bacteria; phylum Bacteroidota; class Bacteroidia; order Cytophagales; family Spirosomataceae; genus Dyadobacter; species Dyadobacter koreensis. Next base: position 573,770 of record NZ_FNXY01000001.1, on the reverse strand, counting down.
AGAACAGGTTCGACAAAAGACAGCAGCAGAGCAGGGAAAGAACCATCTTATGCCAACTTTTCAGATTTGGCTGGTTCTGTAAATAAATAATTGCATGCCAGCAGGCTAGACTCATCAGGAAGATCACGATTTCGGAGCCAATTAAATTCACCGGATCTTTCCACTGACCCTCGGATATTCTGGCCGGCAATACAAATAGAGGAATGGATCCTGCAATGATGATACCGGCCCTGTTTTGATACCTTTTCATTTTGGAAATTCAAGAAAAAAATAATAGTCTTTTCAGGATTGGGAGGCCATCAATTGCCAGTTGGCGTGATGGCCAAATTTAAATTCCAAAGCTGATTACTGAAGATCTTTATAGATATCGACCTTTTTAATTAGTTCAATGACATTTTCAACCTGGAGTTTTTCGAAAATTCTTGATTTGTAAGTGCTTACAGTAGACACTTTCAAATCCAGGGTAACAGCGATTTCCTTCGTGTATTTGCCCTGAATTAACAAATGCACAACCTGCTGCTCACGGCTGGATAGTTCTGAGAAGAGATCTTTTGCCGCCTTATTTTCTATACCTAATTGATGAGAATGATTTTCTTGAGCAAGTATTTTATTAATAGCCGTGATGAGCTGCCTCTCATCATCAATTTTGGATACAAAGCCATTTGCGCCTGCGTTAATATAATGTTCCGCATAAATTTCCTGCTGCAATCCGGTAAATACTAAAATCTTCACAGAAGGTTGTATGTTTCTGAATTTTTCCAGCATCTTACTGTTTTCGCTGCCTGGAATATTAATATCAAGGATTATAAGGCTAACTTCTTCTTTGTTCAGGTAATCCAGCGCTTCGAAGAAACTGGAAGCTATTTCGATTTGATAACTATGGAAGGATTCTTCAAGCAGAATTTCCAAGCCCATTTGAACGATGACTTGATCTTCGACAATTAATATTTTCTTTCTCATAATGACAAAGATACATAGCAATGTACATATCTGGTTACATTAATAACTAAAACCATGAAATGTATTCATTTGGCGATTTTGTACTTTCAGAACATACTTAATCCGGAGCTGTCATCTCCGGAAAGTATGAATTAATCGAACCGATTTTACAGTTAAAGTTCCTTGATAGGTAGAATAGTACTTAATGCGCGATGGGCCGCACGTGCCTTTTGGATACTGTTTGAAAGCAAAATCGTGATCATATTTTTAAGCTAGGGGAATTAAAGATATTACTTGTCTACGTAATCGGGAAGGTTTATTTCCTGTTTGGGCACTTTATTCCCATGGCTAAAAAGTCCCATTAAGCTTTTGGCAGCTTTGCTTCCTACCAACGACACAAAGCCGTTCAAAATGCCGACCCCCAATTTTGATTGTGGATATACCAGTCCTGGTATACCGGGAGGTAATTTTTGACATTTTTCGACATATGGGCGCATTTTACGTTCATATGCCTCAAATGCTTCCTGATGCGTTGTAGCAGTAGATAGTTCTCCGGCGAGAATGTAAGCACCTGCCATGGCCAGATCAGTCCCTTTGCCAGCGATGGGCGTCGCACAATAGGCAGCATCACCCACCAGGGCAACCCGGCCCTCGCTCCAACTAGGTGCTTTGACCTGGCTGATCCTGTCGAAATACAGGTCTTTAGTTTTTTGAATTTCGATGATCAGTCTTTCTGATTCCCAACCGCTTCCTTTGATACGATCAATCAGCACTGATTTTTGCTCTTCAAAAGACAATCCTTTATACTCATTCTCCCTGGCGGTAAATGTGATCGAGGCCCTTGTCAAGCCATAGTTATCAGGACGCAATAAGAAAACGATGCCTTTTTCGGCGTTACACCACCGCGCCCAGCTACTATCTGTTGGCCCTTTAGCGATAGTGAGGTAAGCGGTATGTAATCCTAAATATTTAAATTCAGGTTGATGGCTCAATGCAAGCTTGCGCGTTTGTGAACCGATCCCCTCTGCCACGATTACCAAATCAAATTGTTCAGTCGTTCCGCTTGCAAAGGTAACCTCGACGCCGGCCTGTAATTGTGTCAGTTTAGTGATATGCTCATTAAAACGGTAATCTACATTGCTTTTTGTTTTGTCATAGAGAATTTGTACAAGATCACCGCGAAGGATTTCCAGTTCTTGGGTCATGCTTAGCGTATCTTCTTTTGGGAATTCAGCCACGGTATCATTAGCAACAGTAACAAAGCGTAATCCGGTTTCGGTCGTGTTTTTGTCACGAATGACGTTTTCAATACCCATTTTGCGGGCAATTTGCTGTGCAGGACCTTTCACGTCAATATTTTGTCCACCCAACCTGAGTTCAGGTGCCCGTTCAACAACAGTTACCTTAAACCCGTAACGGTTTAGCCAGTAAGCCATTGTCGGTCCGGCGATACTTCCACCGGTAATTAGAATCTTGTTCTCTTTCATAACGGATTGATTTATTTTAGTTTGTATGAATCTTTTGGATAAAGGTTTATTTATTTCCGAGAATAGATTTTCTGGTGTTCCGGAAAACTGAGGGAGATTGTCCAACAATTTTGGTAAACAGTCGTATAAAATATTTATAATCAACGTAGCCCAGATTATATGCGATTTCTTTGACTGTTTTTGCCGAATATATCAATTGCTTCTGGGCATCGCCGATGATCTCCTGTTGCAAAAGGTAGGTAGCAGAGTAACCGGTACGTGATTTAATGGTATCGTTTAAATGGCTTACTGAAAGGTGGAGTAACCCTGCGTATGCCGCCGGCCTTTTTAAATTTTTAAAATGAACTTTGATCAGGCTCTTAAATTCCTGGACGATCTGGGCAGGCCGCGTGTCAGTACTTTCAGTGGTTGACTCCCGTTTCAGATGCATATGGGCGGCCTGGTAAAAAAGCCCGTTTATCAATGCATGTAGCATCTGCATTTGAAAAGGTCCTGGTGTTCTATCCTCCGATGCCTGATAAATGGCATTAAGCAATTGGTCTGTAAACAATAACTCATCGCTGTTTAATTCAAATAAGGCAATTGCTTCAACAGACTGCTCGGTGATGGCACGTACCTTGGTGTCTATATTTTTTGCATCAACGAACATGACCCATCCGGAAACATTAATGGATTCAACACACTGATGCACCTGCCCGGGCTGAACCAAAAGTAGAGATGAGCCCTCCATAACCGCTTCATATCCTTCCACAAGCATTTTTACTTCACCGGATTTCAAAAGGAAAATACCATAGGAATCGTTTCGGTGCAAATCAAAGGCTGTCGGCACATTATCCAAAGGAACATAAGATGCAAGCATTGGGGAAATGATCAACCCATAATGGCTCGCAGCCAATTCAAACAAATGTAATTTTTCCCTGATCATCAATCTTCGAACTTATAACCAGCCAAAGGTAAAGTAATATTTAACGTGGTTTGTCCGACTCAATACGGTAATTGGTGGACAAAAAGCGGTTTGTGTTTCATTCCACTAAAAAGATTTAAATCAACTGGTAAGTATCTTCACAGATAATCTTGCAAGTAACAGCTTAAAAAATCTGGTTAATGTCAATGCGACTCGCAAGAGCAGTTTTAAGCGTAAAACATGCGCTGGATGAGGACTGTATACCTGCAAATTTGGATTTGTTATCCCTGAAAGTGATTGGGGTAGGCATACTTTTTGATACTTATCAGGATACTTAGTCGGTATGAACGGCTAAATTAATTTTATCACCACTTAAATAATTCTAAAATGAGAATTGCATCAACATTCATGACACTGGCTACCATCTCGATTCTATGGAGCTGTGGGTCAAAATCGAACGAAACAACAGAAACAACTGAGTTTGCGGACAGCACCAACGAGGCAGTTGCTGAGAATGCTGGTTCGGATTCTGCATCTGCTGCCCTTGAACAGGACGCGAAGTTCGCAGTAGAGGCGGCAAATGGCGGACTGGCAGAAGTTGCATTAAGCAAAATCGCAGAACAGAAAGCTACCAATCCTAAGGTAAAAGAGTTTGCAAAACAGATGATAAAAGATCACTCGAAAGCAAATGACGAGCTCAAAACGCTGGCGAGTTCCAAAAATATCACGCTTCCTTCCGCGCCAAATGAAGAAAAACAAAAAGAAGCTGCGGATCTTGGCGGAAAAAGTGGAAGTGATTTTGACAAAGCCTATATCGCACAGATGAAGAAAGACCACAACCAAACGGTGAAACTTTTTGAGGATGGGCAGAAGGATGTGAAAGATTCAGAACTGAAAGCTTTCATCGATAAGACATTACCTGTGATTAAGGCGCATGAAGAACATGTAAAAAGTCTTGATAAGGCCATGTAAACAAAAATCGTATTTTAGAGGCTGGCGGTCACAGATTGTGACCGTCAGCTTTTTTGTGTTCAGAGCTTCTTTTTCACTAACGGCTGAGCGGCAAGTTTAGCGAAGGCCCATCTGGTAAAGAATTTGCTACCGACCGGCTCATAAATCTTTCAGGTAACTTTTTGTTTCGCCGTTTCCATAGCAGGGTGTTTTTTATACAGTAGATATCCGTACTTTTTTATCAGAAGGTACGCGTAGGCCAGAAAATCTTTACCATGGCTCCAAGCCCGATCAGCAGCCAGACAACGTTTACGATAATGCTCTGCTGATCATGGGTATGAACTGAGCTAATAATCAGTCCTGCCGCCCCGATCACATTTAAAGCCTGATACGGTAATTTGTCAGCATGAAGAATCCGAAGCGTCAGAAGTAAATACGCGATCAGATAAGATACCACGCCAATCCATCCGGCAAATTCAATCAGACTATCGCTCATAGCGGTGCAGGTTCTTTAATAACGGTGGGAAATGTAATAGAAAATTTGTTCGCCCGGCAAAATACAGATCATAGAAAAGGCATTTTGCTCCGGTTTGCTGACTTGTTTCTTCTTTAAACCGCCCAGGCAAAGCGAGCGTCAGCCCAATAACGAATCATTCTGGCAAAAGATTTAAATCTCGAGAACTTTGAGCGCTTTTTCTTTGTAAAGGGCGAGTTTACTTTTTGTAAGAATTGGATCTTTGCTCAGGCTTAGATAGAAATAGGCACCGTCCAAAATGATGAAAATAAGATCTGCGCACTCGCTGGGTCTTTCAATCGAAAGACTTCCGTCCTGGTTTGCCGCTTCAATGATTTCGGTAAGTTTGGCTCGCAGGCTGGAGAGCAGCGAGTGGTATCGGTTTTTTATTTTTTCATCTCGGAATGAGAGTGCATAACAACTATAAAAAAGTCCGTCGTCGAAAAGTTTGTTCCATTGTTTTGAAAATAAATTATCAATTACCGCAAGCAGGATCTCTCGTGCGGTTTTAGCGCTTTTGTTGGTTACTTCAAAAATCGGCGTATAACGGTCCAGGATGAATTCAATCAGCGCATAACTTAATTCTTCTTTCGTCTGAAAGTAATGGATAATCAGGCTCGGATTCACATCCATGGCTTTTGCGATTTTGGCTATCGAGGTATTTTCTATGCCTTCTTTTTTGGCAAGTTTATAAAATGCAAGTATGATTTCCTGCTGACGAACTTCCTTGAGACTCTTTCTTCCCATGTTTGCGTTTGAATTTGAACCTGCGATAATACAAAAGAAAAATAGTTTGAGTAGAATATCCTGATAAATGATTTTTATTGAATGAATGTTCAATCAATTTATTGACAAATTCTTAACATTGGCTTAAACTGTATGTGCTATTGAATCAGCAATTTTGCGAAACTTAAACAATGGTCGGTTACGGCCACATTCTTCATTTTAAACACGTCATCTCTATGGCACAAAATCTATCAAACTTATTTAAAAGGCGATGGTCCGGCTGCTTTTTTTTGCTGCTGACGAGTTTGCTGGCTGGTCTGTCTTTTCAGTCCCTTGCGCAGGCTGATGTGAAGGGAATCGTAACATCTGCTGACGGCAGTGGCCCGTTACCCGGTGTAAGTGTGCTGGTGAAAGGAACCCAGCAGGGAACAGTTTCGGATGGTGAAGGAAAATATTTGCTCAAAAGTATTACCCCTGATGCCGTTCTGGTTTTTTCTTTCATCGGTTATAAACCGCAGGAAGCCACAGTTGGGAAAAAAGCCGTTTTGGACATCACACTAGAACTGGATGCGGCCAACTTGCAGGAGGTTGTCGTGGTGGGTTACGGCGCCCAGAAAAAGGAAAATCTTTCCGGAGCTGTGGATGTTGTAGATGCCAAGCTGCTCGAAGCAAGGCCAATCCAAAATGTAGCGCAGGGTTTGCAGGGCGCTGTTCCGAATTTGAATATAGACTTTGTAAGTGGGGAGCCAGGTCAGGCTCCGAACATAAACATCCGTGGTTTTACTTCGATCAATGGGGGGAATCCGCTGATTCTGGTGGATAATGTTCCGATGGATGCGGCAGAACTTAATTTTATTGCTCCGTCGGATATTAAAAGTATTTCGGTTTTAAAGGATGCTTCTTCGGCTGCTATTTACGGAGCGCGTGCTGCTTACGGAGTGATACTGATCACAACAAAAACAGGAACGAAGGAAAAAATGAGTATTAATTATTCAAACAACTTTTCGTTTGGCAAACCTACGGTACTTCCGGATAAGATCATCGATCCGTATATATACATGCGTTTGTTGGAAACATCGACCGACAACACGCCATGGGACAATGTCAACTATACGGCAAGTCAGTATGAATGGGCCAGGCAGCGCTCTGATAATCCGTCAGGAACCGATCCGATCCGTCTGAATCCATTGGATAATTCGCTTTATGAATACATGGGAAATACCGACTGGACTAAATATTTTCTGGATAATTTCACGCTTTCACAGCGGCATAATGTTTCGCTCGCAGGCAAATCGGGTAAGGCGAGTTATTACGTGTCGGGCGCCTATGATTCGCAAAACGGAGCGCTCAGGATTGCCGAAGACAAATTTGATCGTTACACAACCCGGGGCAAGGTTAATTTGCAGCCTTTCAAGTGGCTCTCGATTGGTAACAACACCTCCATAGCGTTGACAGACAGGTCCAAACCCCGGCAACTTTCGATCCAAAGGTTGTATGATTTATTTCCCACTTCGGTAGATAAAAACCCTGACGGTACCTGGGCGAATACGGACGTGGGAAGAGTCGGAGCGCAGCTTACCGAAGGCGGACGCTATTTAAAAAAGAACAATATGTTTCAGACAACTTTTAATGCAGAGATGTCTTTTTTTGACAATATGCTCAAATTTAATAGTGATTTCACAGCCAGAAGAGAAAATATCAATTTAAGCGAAAATCAGTCGAAAATAAGAATTGGTTACGGTCCGGATGATATCCGTGAAGAGGGTAATAACATCGCTTACCGCAGAGCAGATAACATTAACTATTCGGTCTTTAATGCGTATGCAACGTTTAATAAGACTCTTGGATTTCATAATCTGAATGCAGTTACAGGTTATAATCAGGAATCAAACCGTGCAGAGTTCTTTACTGCCCAGAAAGCGGGTGTAATTTCTTCATCGCTTCCTAGCATCGGACTTGCAACCGGCGAGGCTCTTGTCAATGAAGGGATCCGTGAATGGGCGATCCGCGGCGCGTTTTACCGTTTGAATTACATTTATAAGGAAAAATACATTGTCGAATTTAACGGTCGCTATGATGGATCTTCCAAATTTCCAAAAGACAAACGCTTTGGTTTTTTCCCATCGGCCTCAGCAGCATGGAAAGTGGATGGAGAAAAGTTCTGGAAGCCGTTCTCCAAAATCGTCAATCATTTCAAGGTCCGCGGATCCTATGGCCTTTTGGGTAATCAGTTTGTCAATGAGTATGGATATATCGCGACAATGGGCACCGAGCGTGGCAGATATATCATCGACGGCAATGTTCCTCAGATCGTAACATCTGCGCCTTTGGTATCTCCCAATTATACATGGGAAAAAGTTTCTTCCGCCAATATTGGCGCTGATCTGGGCTTTTTTCAGCATAGAATTTCTGCCTCGTTCGATTATTATCAGCGGGCTACAAAAGGCATGCTTACCCAGGGCCGGGACCTGCCGGATGTGCTCGGAGCGGTTGAACCGAAAGAAAATGCCGCGGACTTAAAAACAAAAGGGTGGGAACTTTCGGTCGGATATGATGATGATTTCAATGTGGGTGGAAAGAATCTGCGGTTCAACAGTAAATTCACACTGGGAGACAGCCGTTCTTACATCACTGATTTTGATAATCCCAACCGCAATTTGACCCAGTATTACAAAGGCATGGAGCTTGGCGAAATGTGGGGGCTGAAAAGCGATGGATTGTTTCAGTCGCAGGAAGAAATCAATAAACTGGATCAAACCCAGATTATCCCCTGGGGAGCGCTCTCGATCGTACCAGGATGGCCCAAATATCAGGATCTGGATGGCAATGGAAAAATTGAGAAAGGGACAACTGTTGGCGCGCCAAAAGACCTTTCCAAAATTGGCAACGTAACCCCAAGGCTTCGTTTTGGTCTAAATCTGGGTGCAGAATGGAATGGTTTTGATATCCGCGCGTTCTTTCAGGGCATTGGGAAAATGGATTATTACCCGCTTAATTATCTTTACTGGGGTTCCTATCAGCAGCCCTATGCAGGTGGTTACGCGCATTTACTTGATTTTTACAGGGGAGCACCTGACAGCGATGTGCAGCGCGCACAGCACTCCCAGTCTTATATCAATGCAGGTCTTGCCGACGCGAATACTGATGCGAAGTTTCCGGTTTTACAATCCTGGCTGGCCGACAGAAATTTGGGAGAGCGAATTGACCAGTCGCAGGGACTTGCCATTCCACAGACACGGTATCTGCTCAGCGGTGCCTATCTGAGACTGAAAAACCTGACGGTAGGTTATACATTCCCGTCGGCGATGCTGGAAAAAGTCAAGATTTCCCGGCTGCGTATCTATGCCAGCGGCGAGAATTTGACGGAGCTATCGAAGGTTAAAAAGTATTTTGATCCCGAATCAATTACCGATAATGTCGATAAGGTAGACCCTTCGAAAAGTACGGAGAGCGGCTGGGGATATGCCTATCCGTTCCAGAGAAAATTCTCTTTCGGGCTTGAAATCCAGTTTTAATTTAATCAGGATCTGACAATGAAAAAATATATTCAAATGCTGCTGGCAGCCGGCATGATAAGCGTTTCTGGCTGTAATGACGATTTTCTGGACCGTGTGCCGCAGACGGAAATTTCCAAGGACAACTATTTCAACAGCGAGCAGGATCTGGAAACCTACATGAATGGACTGTACAATTTTCCGGGTACAGGCATTTATGTTAACGATGCATCTACGGACAATGCAGCCACGACCGGGGCCACAGAAATTAAAGCGATGATGGTTGGAAGTCCCTCTGCGTCCACAATCAACGCAGGCTGGGACTGGGTGGCGCTGCGTGATATCAACTTTTTCCTGGATAATTTCCGTAAAGCGAAAATCAGCGAGGAGTCGCTGAATCATTATGAAGGTCTTGCCCGTTTTTTCCGCGCCCGTTTTTATATGGAAAAAGTAAAGCGGTATTCGGATGTGCCCTGGTATGATCACGTTTTGGCGACCAATGATGAGTCGCTAAGCAAGCCTCAGGAAAGCAGGGCTTTTGTAGTTGGCAAAATATTCGAAGACTATGCTTTTGCTGCGCAGCACGTAAGGGACGATAACCGGTCAGGCGCAGTAAATAAAGCTGCCGTTCTGAGCTATCAGGCAAGGCACGCGCTCTATGAGGGGACATACAGAAAATACCATAGCGAGCTTTCTTTACAAAGCACAGCCAACGGCTTTTTACAAATCGCAAGGGATGCAGCCAAGAAAATTATCGACAGCGGAGATTATTCTATCCACAGCACTGGAAGACCTTTGCAGGATTATGCTGCGCTGTTCAACGATACGAAGCTGGAAGCAAATCCGGAAATAATTCTGGGTGTGTTCAACGAGCAGGATAAAATCAACAGCGGCTGGTGGGGAGCTTTTATGTTTGGAAATTACGAGGCCAGTCCTGCCAGAGATCTATTGCAGACCTACCTGATGAAAGATGGTACGCCTTATACCAACCAGGCTGGTTATGAGACGAAACTTTTCATAGACGAGTTCAAAGACAGAGATCCGCGTTTGTATCAGACCTTTGCTTACCCGGGATGGGAACTTGTAAACGCGACAACTTATTCGCAAGGGGCCGGTATTTACGTTCAGCAGTTTGCGAAAAACCAGTCCGGTTATCATCAGTTAAAGGGTTTTGTTAATGAAAAGGATGTGGCTGTGGCCAACAGCCTTGATACGCCGGTGCTTCGGTACGCGGAAGTACTGCTCACGTATGCCGAGGCACGCGCCGAGCTCGGTGAGCTAACGCAGCCGGATCTGGATCTTTCGGTTAATAAAATAAGAACCCGTGCCGGGATGCCAACCTTAGGTTTGGGTGCTGCCGTAGACGCGGTTTTAAAAGCACAATATCCGGCTGTAACAGCAAACAGTCTGGGCGTTTTACTTGAAATCCGGCGGGAAAGACGCGTAGAGCTGGCCATGGAAGGTTTCCGTTTTGATGATCTGATGCGGTGGAATTCCGGAAAGCTGATTGAAAAAGAGCCGGAGGGACTTTATTTCCCAGGACTTGGAAATTATGATCTGACCGGTGACGCTGTGGCTGACATTAAACTGATCGGCGTTTCGTCGGCGATTCCCGCGGAGGCTGACAAAGAATCCAATGCACTGGGCAAAAAACTGGTATACTACCGTGTTGGTCCCGTTGGCAGTGATGCATCTTTTTTTCTGAAAAATGGAAGTAGCGGAACGGTTGTGACAGACGCGGAAAGGGGCACTTTCCAGGAACCTAAATTTTATTACAGACCGGTTCCTCAGTCGCAGGTGACACTGAATCCAAATTTGAAACAAATTTTTGGCTGGTAATCGTTTCAGGATAGCTCTTTTGGGTTATCCTGAAATACAAATTAAATTTATTGCGAATTAAAAATAATCAAATGGCTTTGAACCGAACAGTATTTTCCCTGATTTTACTTTTTGCTTTTGGATCCGTCGCGACCGCACAAAACAGCAAAAATAAAGTGCTTTTTGTCATCGTAGATGGTATATCATATGAGCAGCTGAAAAAAGTGCAGACTCCAAACCTGGATGCGATTGCGAAAGCTGGTGGTATGAGCCGCGCATATGTGGGAGGCGAGAAGAAAACTTATTCTCAAACGCCAACCATTTCTGCGGTTGGTTATAACAGCTTGTTGACAGGTACGTGGGTCAACAAGCATAATGTATGGGATAACAATATTAAAAAACCCAACTATCATTACTGGACGATATTCAGGTTTTTCCGTGAAACATATCCTGCAAAACGAACGGCCATTTTTTCTACCTGGCTTGATAACCGTACCAAACTGATCGGGACGGACCTACCCCAGACTGGAAACATGAAAATGGATTATTTCTTCGATGGCTTTGAGCTGGATACCATCAATTTTCCTCACGATAAAAATGCTGAATATATAAGTAAAATTGATGGGACGGTTGTCGATGAGGCGGCTGAATATATTAGAAACGAAGGACCGGATCTGTCGTGGGTGTATCTGGAATTTACCGATGATATGGGTCACCGCTACGGAAACAGTGACCCATTTTACTCAGCGATCAGAAGGATGGACGCGCAAATGGGCCAGCTCTGGAAGTCGGTAAAGGAAAGAGAAACAAAGCACGGGGAAAACTGGCAGATTTTCATCACGACTGATCACGGCAGGGGAGAGCCTGCCGGAAAAAATCACGGCGGACAATCTGATGCCGAGCGCAGTACCTGGATCGTGACCAATGCACGTGATTTGAATGAGTACTTTACCAAATCGGCTGCTCGCAAACAGATACCTTCGATTGTCGATATTCTGCCAACAATGGCCCGTCATCTCGAACTTAAAATTCCCAAGGAGCAGTTCTTTGAGTTGGACGGCATCCCTTTGACGGGCAAAATTTCTCTTGCAGAAATGACCGCAAAAAAGGGAGATGGAAAAATCGATTTAAGCTGGACTGCTCAGAATTCGGATGGAAATGTAAAAATATGGCTCGCAGTAACCAATCAGTTTGAAACCGGAGGGAATGACCGTTATATGCTCATGAGCCAGGCGCGGGTCACCGACGGAAAAGCCGTGATTGATATCAGTAAGCTGCCTAAAGGGTTTTACAAGATTGTTTTGGAGGGGAAATACAACACATTGAACCGCTGGATTGTGGATTGATCTCAACCGAAGATTGCAATAGGGCGGCATGCAAAGTGTCGTGGGTAAAAGTTTGTCGCCGCTCTATCAAATGCAAATGATAAAGGAAAGCTTTAACGGTATTTCACTTCAATTCTTCGGCCGGATTAACCGGGCTGACAATGAGGATTGCCGCAAAATGATTTACTTCCTATTGACAGTCGCAGATGAATAATAAATATGCGTTTGTCACCCTGATTATGAAGCAGATTTAGCTTTGGGAAGAAGGTCCGCAAGCCATAGAACGAACAAAGTTTGAAACACCAACGTGAAAGGGATCACGGAAATATTTTTGAAAAACAAAATGATAGCCCATACCGAACTTTGGTCAGAAAAAAGATGACGCGATGTTAGGGTAATGAAAAGACATGTTTCGTAGGCGATGTGATCAATCAATAAATTGGATACGTAAGCAGGTAATGAAAACACCACGAAGTTGGCAAGGATCGATAACCATTCATGAAGCAATTTTTGAATTTGCAATTCGCCCGTATTTTCTGCGCTCACCTTTATGTTTTAACAGATTAGATATCCTGATAAAGCCACTTTTGATATTGGCCATCCCCAAAACATAAAGTACAAGCCCGATTCTGGTAGTTTCAATCATTATTTCCAGCAAAAAATTGGTCTGGGCGCTGATAGCGCCAAATGCCCGGAGCTGAATATTCTCCCCACAGCAGCGGTCAATCCAAGGGCAAAGATCACCATGAAGTGACTTCTGATAAAGGCAACCGTAAAGAAGCTCCATTGCAGTGACTGCCGTAGTCTTACATGTAGGTTCATGGGCGTTAGGGTTAATGGCTGTGTTAAGATACTTGATCGGCTGTTTTTTTGCAATAGTTATTATAAGAGCGGCAGGTAATTTATATAGCTGTCAATCATGATTTTAACTATCTTTTGGAGCATCTTGTGATTATTAAAACGATGTGCCGCCAAGCTGCTACAGGCTGGCACGAAATTATTAATTCAGTTTGTCTTCGTTTAAAGCAAAAGATTGAAAGATCATTGCGGAATTAAAAAAATGGTAGCTATTTATCCAATGTTAAGATGACAGCGCAGGTTATTTTTTTTCACGGTGGTGGCGAAAGACAGGACTACGAGCAGGATAAGAATCTGGTGGTTTCACTCAAAGAACAGTTAGGAGCTGCTTACTTTGTACATTACCCTTTTCTACAAAATACAGGATCGGCTGATCTGGGGCGCCGCGAGCAGATTACCCGGGAAATTTTAAACAGCCAGGATGGCGTAATTCTGGTTGGTCACTCATTAGGCGCTTCGATGTTACTTGCTTGTTTATCTGAAAAAAAGATACAAAGGAAGATTGGCGGTGTTTTTCTGATGGCAACGCCTTTCTGGACGGGGGATGAGCAATGGGTCAGGCCTTTCAAATTGCAGCCAGATTTTGCTGAAAAAATGGATCCGCAAGTTCCGTTGTTTTTTTATCATTGCCAGGACGATCAAGAAGTGCCATTCGTCCAGCTAAGCAAATACAGACAAAAACTTCCATGGGCATTTTACCGGCAATGTAGCTGTGGTGGCCACGATTTTAACAACGATTTGGCAATCGTAGCACACGATATAAAATCACTCAAAAACGGCGCTTACATACAAAGATTTAGTAGTGATTATTGAAATAAAGCTATGCACCTGGGGCCGAATTGATATGTACAGCGTTACCGATGAAGCCAGGATGTCTGCAAATCAGCGATCCTTAGGGTAAGAGATGCAACAGCTGTTGCACATACCGCCTGATACTTACCGGTTGATGATTCCCTCATCTGATTTTATTCATCGACCTGTGAGGTGCCCGTTCACCGTTTCAAATAGTGAAGCGCCACGCTGCCGGATTTGAAAAGGATCGTATCATTAAGTTTTAAGTTCAGGTTTTGGTTCAGATTAGCCACATCAAGCAGTCGTCTTCCTTTTCCGATCATTACAGGATGGACAACCAAATTAAACTCGTCGATAAGATCTGCTTCGATCAGCTCAGCAAGCATGCTTAAACTGTCAACCGAGATTTTTTTTCCAGGCTGCTGTTTTAATCTCAATAATTCCTTTGAAGGGTCGCTGCGAACGATTCTGGTTTTATCGTCAGTGCTGTGTAAGGACCGGGAAACAACCACTCGTTCAATTGCTGTAAGCTTTTGAGCAAATCTAATTTCGTCGGCAGTTCCGGATTTATTTTTAGCCACATCCGCCCAGTAAGGAAACATAAGTTCATACATCACACGGCCAAAAAATATAAGGTCGACCTCGTCCATCATTTGGGTGAAGTAGTCATGAACTTCCTGGTCGGGGCTAAAAGCTGTGTGATCGCAATATCCATCGATACTGATGTTCATGCCGAATGTTACCGTTCTCATCTTCTTATTTTTTATAATGACCATTCAAAAATAAGATATTGCATGGCTTCGCATGCGGGCGCACTGCGACAAATTAAAGGGGTATTTAAGCCAATCCGGTCAAACCGATAGCTGATACGCTTTCAGATTAATAGGTAAAAGATATTTTAAAAAATGGCTGCCTTAACGCATGGTAATATTGCAGGCGGCTAATTTAGCCACCTGCAAATCAAATACTGGTTAAAGCTTAGCATTTATTCAGAAAGAGCCCTTTTAACGGAATCTTTGTATACTAAAATCTTTGGCCTCGCCAATTGCTCCGATGCGTGCATTCAAGGTGTAGATCTGGTTGTTGACTGCCACACTGGTTGTGGCACCGGTGTAGCCAGATTCATCAAATTTAACGATGGATGCACTTTGCCAGTTATCATTGCTTGTAAGTCGTGCGACGCGCGAGCCGCCGGTGACCACATAAAGGTCCTGATTCAGAAAGGTTAGCCCATCGCCTGGCAGAGCACCAGTACCGGTAATCTCAGTGATCAGATTATTTTTTTGCAAATCCACTTTGAAGAGCTTTCCCTGTCCGGTATTTGCAACAATCAGGTAGCCATCCGGATGATAAACGATCCCGTTAAGCCCGAAGTTGGGACTGCTAAAGTTGGTTTCATCGCGGACAAGAACGCTGCCTGTTCCATCAGGGGCCACTTTGTAGATGACAGGGGAGAAAGAGTCTGTTACATAGGCAGTACCATCCGCTGCCAGCGTTACATCATTAGCAAAGTTTCGCTGTTCGGCAGGTATCAGCGAGGCAAGATCGGTACGGCGTTCCAGCTTCCGGGTAGTTAGATTAAAGACCAGCAGCTCGGCTGTTTGAAAAGCGCCCGCCTGCGTACTTTTTACGGATATTCCCCGGTCACTGTTGCAAACAAAAGCATAGTTTCCTGCAACTTTCATACCGATTCCGCTGATAAGCTCAGGCACATCAAGCAAATCTTCATAAGTGCCGTCGGTGCTCACCGTTCCAATTTTGCCCAGCGGAATGGAGGTGATCAGAAATTTGGATAATTGCGAAGAATAAGCAATGCCTTCGGGATACTGACGCGCGGCTACGAAATCGATGCGCTCAGGAAATGGGGCGTTCGGACTGTCGCGGTGGTCCTCACAGCCAAGCAGGCTAAATAAAGAAAGAGATGCAAAAGCGTAAAAGTGGCGAAATGGTTTCATAATCGAACAGGTTAGTTTGGATAAAAATCATTGACTATTTTTTAAGAAAATCACTAGTGCCGGCAGCGGGCATGAGCCTGTGATCTTGTGTTTTAGGTTTTGTTCTGGGTATAAATTATTGTGCCAAAATGTTTTAGCTATTTGAGAAGATTTTTCTTTCTTTGTTAACTGTCGATTATGCCTGTGAGCAGTGGGATAATTCAGAAAAATTTAAACCTGTAAGAGCGGACTATAAACAAGAAATGTATGGACAGTAAAAAAGAATCTCCTTTGATCATCACCCCTGAACAGGGGAGAAGTATTTCGGTAATGGGAGGAAATTACCGTATTCTTGTTACAGGTAAGCATACCGCAGGCGCTTTCGCAACAATAGACATGCTGATTCCGCCGGCAGGTGGGCCAGGGCCGCATTCACATCCGGATTTTCAGGAAACCTTTTACGTTGTTGAAGGTCAGGTTGAGGTCAAATCCGAAGCGGGCACGCACATAGCCACAAAGGGCAGCTATGTAATCATTCCCAAAGGTGGAATTGTTCACCAGTTTAAAAATAAATCCGATAAGATCGTCCACCTGCTTTGTACTGTGGTTCCCTCAGGCCTTGAAGAAATGTTTGAAGAAATGGGAGAACCAGTCGGCCCTGGAGAGTTTTTGCCTTTGCCGGTAATGGATCAGAAAATGCAGCAGCATATGAAAATGCTGGCCGAAAAATTCGGACAAAAGCTTTTTCCGCCAGATTACCTGGCATGAACGGCAGGCGCTAAAATTGCCAAATTCTTTGGCTGTGAGAACCGGATATGGTCTGGAGAATGCCTTTCTTTTTCTTCTTATATAACTGCCCGGTAGTTACAGTTTCATATGCCGTTTCGGGCGCTGGAACTGTAACTACTGGGCAAGCAGATTTGTGAGCTGACGACACGTTTTATTAGCGCTGACTATTACGCGCAGATGTACTTTAAAATCAACCGCTCAGTTAAATTCCCTTTTAACTTTTCTTATCTTGTTTTTCGGGTTCCTGCAAATCCAGACGGTAGATTTCCATGATGTTCTCCAGCAATTTTTTAAAATCGATTTTCAAATCGATCAAGTTTCCTGAATGCACATCAAATACCCATCCATGAACGGTTAAGCCCCGGTCGCGCTGCGCTTTTTGCACTTCTGCGGTTTTGATCACGTTGATGCACTGCTCCTCTACGTTTAGTTCTACGAGTCTTTTGTAACGAAGTTCTTCATTTTCGATCGCATTCAATTCTTCCTTATGCGTACGATAGACATCGCGTATGTTTCTAAGCCATGGATTTAATATACCCAAATCACCCGATTTCATGGCTGCTTGCACGCCACCGCAATAGTAGTGTCCACAGACCACGATATGATCTACTTTCAAGTGTTCGACGGCATAATTTATTACCGACATCACGCTCAAATCCGTATTTGGGACCATATTGGCGATGTTTCTGAGGATAAAGGCCTCGCCAGGCGCTATACCCATAAGCTCTTCGGCAGATACGCGGCTATCCGAGCAGCCGATGTAAAGTATTCCAGGCGTCTGGCCCTTTGAAAGGTCACTAAAATAACCTGGCTCAACGGCGAGTTTTTTTTGAACCCAGGTTTGATTGTTTTGAAAAATTTGAGCAATATCCATGTGATTTCAAGTTTGGTTGAAAATAATTCTAACTGAAATTAAATCAAGATTGATTCAACAGTGTTTTTTCTATCGCGGTCTTAGCTGACTGAGTAGTTTTAAAACTACAATATTTTGCCGTGCCGCAGTTTGCTGCGCAAATTAGCAAATTCCGGCAATTTTCGTTCGGTAAGCAGAAAACAACGTCAGCAAATAGCAGCGTTCTTACAGGTAGCTTTTTTGATCACCCAATCTTTTTTATCTTTAAATACAAACGGCATGAAGCGTCCATGTCGTTGTAAGTACTTTACACCAAGCCCTGAACTGTGTGGCTCTTTAATAAGTGTCTTCTATTAAAATGATGAAGACAAATTTATTGACGTGTTTACTTAATCTGCTTTATAACGCAGCAGCTGAATTAACCCAATGTGCTTTTCCAATTCTTCTTTAGATCTGAATATTTTTGATTACTTTCAGCCTCCTGCCATTTCTGGTAAAATATTTTTGCTGCATTCGCCTTTTGCATTTGACCGGTTCCTTTTTGCAGCAGCTGAAAGTTATTATCCTTATCATATTTTTTTCCTCCCTTGTAGTTTGCGTAGCGACGCGCGCGGGTGAAGCCCATTTGCAAATACTTACGTGCCATATCTGCTCCAACAAAATCATCGCAACCGAGGTAATCCAAAAAAAGTGAATAAATCTTATCACTGCTTTCCTGGGCTATGGCTTCGGTTTTGAATCGCCAAAGCGGCCCGATTTCTGATTTATACGGCTCGCAGATCAATACGCCCTGCTCTCCTTTTCCAACCCGGTAAAGCTGGGGATTTTGGCGGTAGTCGGTATCTGCTTTCCAGGCATAAGCCGGCTTATCGAAATGAAGGTAGGATGGTTTTTCGCCCATATCATATTTTAGCTGATGTCCTGCGGGTTATTCCGGTTATATTAAAACGCTGTTAATGATGACATGCTGGCGCCGGGTGAAGTCTGTTGATGCAAAAAAACTGTAATGTGCAGACAGCGTATCTTGTATTTAAGCAGGTGTGATATATCCCGCTATTTGAGCATTGATCTGTTAGGGTTTAATTTCCACAGTGGTATAACTACAGATTCGGGCAAATAGTCAGCAGTCGGTGGTATTCTCAGGATAGATAGGGCAAAAAACAGTAGAGCCGCCTTGTTGACAAGGCAGCTCTACTGTTTTAAAAAAACAAAATTTATGCTTTGGCCGAATCGCGCAAAGCCTTGATGTTATCGTGGGCAGCGTTGATCTTTTGTGCCTGATCCTGCACAATCGTTAATGCCTCAGAGGTTAATTCTGTGCTGCTGAGAGCGTCCTTATAAGCCTTTTTGATGGCATCTTCGCCACGTTCAGCCTCGGAAAGGATGCTTGCACGGTCACTTCCTCCAAACAGGGATTTAACATCGATCCAGGCGCGGTGTAAAGTTCCGCTCACACTATTTTCGGTTTCCTGATGTGGCGATGAGCCAGCTATTGCAGCCAGCTGCTGCACATTTTGGCGGCTTTGCTGTGCGTAATCTGAAAAAAGTGCTTTTAGATCAAGATTTTCGTCCTTAATATCTTCGATCGCTTTTTCAAAACCGGCTACGCGGTCGTTATTAATTTCGATCAGATCGGCGATAACGCCTGTTGCATTTGATGAAGTTGTCATAAACTAATTAAGTTGTTTGTTGATTTTGGTAAGTTTTAAAGAATATCATGCCAGAGGGTAATTCGGACTTGTGCATGTGTGCTGTCCGGCGCATATTTTACCTGATTTTACAATAGGGTAGGTAAAAACGTTTGGAAAGTTTATTTTCGTTAATAATTAACTAACTATAAAGCTGCGAAGGCTTTCTGGTGTGTTGTTTTTTGTCAGCTTGACTATGAAGAAGAACCAGGTTTTATTGAAATTTGTACTGTTTTTGCTGGCTGCATGGTGTTTTTTAAGCAGTTGCAATAAGGGTCAGAATGAATTCTCTGATTATGATAAAGCGGCCATCATTGAGCATGGAATTCATCACATTTTTCAATCGTCGCGTTTTGCTTCCGATTTTTATCTTAATCCCGTTCAGATCGTGAAATCCTCGAACGTTCCAGGTTCTGTAAGAATTGTGGTGAATGGCAGATCTTGCGCACTTATTGATGAGCTCTCAAAGGAATTATATCAGGAAGACCCAGGTCATCCGCTCCCTTTTGTTAAAGTTGTCAAACTTGATAGGATAGGTACTAATCTGGTTGGACTGGATGTGGAATTTCCTTCCATTGAAACAACTTTCTACATGAAAATAAAACATTCGCCCGGTGATATTCCCGAAATTGTCGCGCTGAGTAGTTCAAAAGCTAAGGAATGACGCTGCAAAGAATGACCTATGTCATTCAATGATTTTGGGTTCATTTCATTGCCCAAAAACCGGAATTGCTTGGCCTGGCAAAAAAATAGGTTCATAACTACAGTGAAGGTTTTCAAATTTTGAAGGCTGATCTTTACGGTTTAATCCCTGGCAATCAATTCATTTATGGCTAGCAGGAATGAATAGATACGATCTTATAGCTTCATGCTTTAAAAAAACGGGATGTGAGAAAAACCGGATGTATCATTTTCTTTTAGTCACGGCACTAACCTGGCTTTGTCAGGTAATAATTTCCAAACGTATGCTAACCTTTTGATCTGGTAGAAGAAAACGTACCGCTACTTGATAATTATAAATTTTATTTAAAGTTTATTTAGTAAAATAAAATATTAAGTTTTCTTAATTTCGCGGTAGTTATCTCTAACCCTTAATTTAAAATCCAATTGGTCTCATTTAAACTTATTGGCGGATTGCTATCGGCAGCAGTTGTGGTTTCTGTTACAGCATTGCATCGTATACCGGTCAGTAGTCAAAGTCGTATTTATCAGACTAAGAGCCAGGTCTCATTCATGGGAAGCAATGATGTAGCCCCGCATCCCAAAGGTGCAGTTTCCTATCATGCATCCCCTGACAGTAGCCGCTTTACACATATGATGCTTGCACAAGGTCTAGATGAGCCGATGGAAATGGCTATACTACCCAGTCTGGATGTTGTAATTGTCGAGCGTAAAGGTGCTGTAAAGCTTTACAGTCAAAAACAAAAACAGTTAAAAACGATCGCTCACTTTAACGTTTTCAGCGGAATCGAAGATGGTTTGCTTGGCGTTGCTGCTGATCCTGAATTTGATAAAAACCACTGGATTTACTTTTACTATGGGGTAAGCGGAAGTAGAAACGTGAGTAATCTGGAGCGCTATGAGATGATCGGTGATCAGATCCGTATGGAATCGAAAAAAATCTTACTTCAAATTCCAACACAGCGAACTTACTGCTGCCATTCGGCAGGTTATCTTACCTTTGATGCCAATGGATTTTTGTATCTTTCAACGGGAGATAATACAAATGCCGAAGAAATTGAAGGCCATAATCCAACTGATGAACGCCCTGGAAGGCAGTTGTCAGATGGTCAGGGTACGACAGCGAACAGCAAAGATTACCGTGGTAAAATATTAAGAATCAAACCCGAGCCTGATGGTTCGTACAGTATTCCGGATGGGAATCTTTTTCCAAAGGATGGTTCCTTGGGTTACCCGGAGATTTACGTTATGGGTTGCCGCAACCCTTTCCGCGTGTCGGTCGACCCTAAAAACAACTTCGTCTATTGGGGAGATGTGGGACCCGACACCAACGTGCCGGCAGAGGAAAACTTTCTGAGTTACGATGAAATCAATCAGGCCCGCAGGCCTGGCTTTTTTGGGTATCCGTATTTTTTAGGTAATAATGAAGCATTTCCAAAATACGATTTCCAGACCAAAAAAGAGGGGCCGGGGCAGGATCCGCTTCATGTTACCAATCATTCGCCAAATAATTCCGGAGTTAGAGATCTACCACCTGCCCAGCCGGCCATGATCTGGTATGGGAAAGGTGAGTCCAAGCGGTGGCCGTTGGTGGGGAAAGGTGGCGCAAGCGCAATGGCGGGCCCGGTCTATTACCGCGATTTATATCCGGATGCCAAATACAGATTGCCTGCGTATTACGATGGGAAACTCTTCATTTACGACTGGATCCGAAAATGGGTCATGGCCGTTTCCTTGGATGAAAACGGCAATTATGCAGGTATGGAGCCGTTTCTTCCGCATTTAAAATTGGCCGCGCCTATGGATATGAAAATAGCGCCCGATGGTGCGATTTATATGCTGGCTTATGGAACAAATTGGTTTGCAAAAAATACAGACGCAGCACTAATGCGTGTGGAATATTCGGAGGGAAATCGTAATCCCATCGCCGATATTCAACTCGACAAGCAATATGGTGCTGCTCCGATGGCTGTCGTGCTTTCGGCAGCGAAGTCGAAAGATTATGATTCCGGAGATAAGCTGAAATTTGAATGGACCATCGGAACAAAAAAAGCATCAGGGCCGAGTTTAAAACATATTTTTACAAAGGCAGGGGTTTATGACATCGCACTGACAGTCTCTGATCAAAAGGGAGGGAAAGGTGTTGCAACAATGCAGGTCAAGGTAGGTAATACACCGCCTGTTGTATCAATAACCAGTATGGCCAACAAGAGCTTCTATTGGGATAACGCCGTTTTTGATTACAGCATCAGCATCAAGGATCCGGAAGATAAAGCGATCAATAGGTCGGCTGTGACGAGCTCTTTTAACTATTTGCCTTTTGGGAAAGATTTGGCCACCGTGCTTTCGGGCGCAGGACATGGTAATCTTAAATATGCCGCAGCTGAAAAACTATACGCATCTCTGGACTGTAAGGCATGTCACACGCCGGATACAAAATCGATTGGGCCGCCCTTAAACCAGATTGCCCAGCGCTATAATGAAAAAGAAGGGGCGGCAGAGAAGCTGGCAGAAAAAATTATCAAAGGAGGTAGCGGAAACTGGGGGACTTATCCGATGCCGCCGCACGCTGATTTGTCTAAGAGCGAGGCTTTGGAAATTACCCGGTATATTCTCTCGCTGGCAGAAAAGAAAAAACAGCTTCCCTTCAAGGGGCGAATTGCGCTCAGCGAACATATTGGGCAAGGAAAACAAGGTGCTTATGTGCTGCAGGCTGCTTATACAGATCAAGGCGCCAATGCGATCGAGCCGCTGAAAAGCAGTAGTCATATCGTCCTTCGCGACCCACTTATACAGATGGAGGATTATGAAGAAGGTAGTGCCAATGTGGTCATTGCTACGATCAATACCGGATATATTTCATCGATCTGGGCTAGAAACGGCAAGTACGTAAGCTTTAAACATATTGATTTGACTCATGTTAAAAAAGTGCGGATTCGTCTGCAGCAGCAGGGTGCGGGCGGTCTAATCAAGCTGCGGCAGGGAGATTCGAAGGGGGTGGTGATCGGAAGTCTGGCCGTGCCGGCAGGGCAGCCTAAGGATGTCAAAACGGACTGGAAGGAATTTGACATCAATATAACGCCGTCTTCGGGTTTTAAAGACCTTTATTTTACCTTTTCAAAT
Organism: Dyadobacter koreensis; assembly: GCF_900108855.1. GTDB lineage: Bacteria > Bacteroidota > Bacteroidia > Cytophagales > Spirosomataceae > Dyadobacter > Dyadobacter koreensis. Next base: position 550,894 of record NZ_FNXY01000001.1, on the reverse strand, counting down.
CCCGATTTAAGTAAATCAGGCTTGTTTTTTGTCGACTGGATCCTTTTTGAACACTGATCCTGGTTGGTAGCCAGCAAATAGGATGGTAGGCCGCATATATGTTGCAAAATTACAAGTACAGCACCAGAAGCGCTGATGCAGATTAGGGGCACTTCGCATCTGGTTGCTTTTTAGATTAGTAGGCTTTCGATTTTTTTTCTCACTAACCAGGCTGTCATTGCCTCTTATTATAATCGCTGGTCTGCTTTGCGCTGACCTGGGTGCTGGGTTGTTAAAACTGGTCGGCCGGCCGTGACTGCTATTTAAGGATTTTATTCTGAGCTAACTACTGCTGAGCGCCCTTACACCTTCAACTGCTCATCTTTTGCACGAAGGGTTCTAAGCCTTTATGTCCCGTAACCGGACCCATTTAGCAGGGAATACCGGTGGATTGATCGCGGCCTAGCAGGCTTTATTTGTAAGGCAAGCGGCGCTGCGGACAGTCAAGTAAAAATTATAAAATATTTTTTGGTATTAAGTATTGCATACTTAATAATTATATTGTTATTTTGAAGTATACAAAATAATATAAATAATTAAGTAGTTTGCCATAGGCGGACTTCCCGGATTAGACAGCGGCGGGTGAAGTGACCAGTCAGTATGCACTTCTGCTGCCGGACATAATTCCAGCGAGCCACAGAACTGCAATCTTGGCTACTGACTTTTTGATCTTACATATAAATTATAAAATAATGCAACCGGAAAAATACCTGAAACTGTACCGCGGCACCCTTCTTGATAATGTCATACCGTTCTGGCTTGAAAATTCCTGGGATCATCAGTTCGGTGGATATTTTACCTGTCTGGATGAACAAGGCGGCGTTTTTGATACTGACAAATTTGTCTGGCTTCAGTGCCGTCAGGTCTGGTGTTTTGCAATGCTTTATAACAAGGTTGAAAAAAAACAGCAGTGGCTTGATTTTGCCCTGCAAGGGGCAGCTTTTCTTGAAAAAAACGGACGGGATCAAAGCGGGGATTGGTATTTTTCATTGAGCAGGGAAGGTAATGCGCTGACGCAGCCTTTTAATATATTTTCAGATTGTTTCGCCTCGATGGCCTTTGGTCAGCTCTATAAGGCAACCCAAGATCCCCGGCATGCGAAGATAGCAACAGATACGTTCAACAGAATTTTGCAAAGAAAAGATACACCCAAAGGTGTCTATGATAAAAGTTTTCCTGGCAGCAGGCCTTTAAAAGGATTTGCCCTCCCGATGATCCTGTGTAATCTGGTTTTGGAAATCGAGCATCTGCTTGAGAAGGCATTGGTTGAACAGACCATTCAGGATGGCATCGATACGATCATGAATCAGTTCTACCGGAAGGATCTGGGACTTATTCTTGAAAATGTAACTGCGGACGGAGAATTTTCCGATACTTTTGAAGGAAGACTGATCAATCCCGGTCACGGAATAGAAGCGATGTGGTTTTTGATGGATCTTGCCCAGCGTTCGGGCAATCAGGATCTGGCAAAAAAAGCAACGGAAATTACCCTGCAAATCCTGGATTTTGGCTGGGATAAAAAACATGGGGGCATATTCTACTTTATGGATATTAAGGGCTTTCCGCCGCAGCAGCTGGAATGGGATCAGAAATTGTGGTGGGTGCACATGGAAACCTTGATCAGTCTTTTGAAGGGTTATTTGCATACAGGCGATGAAAGATGCTGGAGCTGGTTTGAAAAGGTGCACGCTTATAGCTGGGATCACTTTGCCGACAAGAAAAACCCTGAATGGTTTGGTTACCTTAACCGGCAGGGCGAAGTATTGTTACCTTTGAAGGGCGGCAAATGGAAGGGCTGTTTTCATGTCCCGCGGGGTTTATATCAATGCTGGAAAACTTTGGAAGCTATTTTAGCAAAAAAATCGTCAATTCAATATCACTAACATGGCCGCAATTCCTGTAAATACTGTTTCGGTAGCCGGGCCGGCCGGGGGCGAAAGGCAAAATTATACGCCTGCTTTATTGACCCTGGCCGTGCTTTATTTTATGATGGGATTTATTACCTGTCTGAACGATACGCTTGTGCCGTTTTTCAAAAGAGGCTTTACGTTGAGCTATTCTGAATCATCACTAGTACAGTTTTACTTTTTTTTGACCTACGCAGTTGCTTCCATACCGGCTGGCAGAGTCGTTGAAAAAGTGGGTTATAAAAAAGGAATGGTGTTGGGATTTTCAATTGCTGCGCTAGGCGCGCTGTTATTTTTTCCTGCATCGCTCATGCACCAGTATTCGCTGTTTCTGGCCGCCTTATTTATTGTCGCTATCGGCATTGTGCTTTTGCAGGTTGCAGCCAATCCGTACATCACGATTCTGGGGCCGGCAAAAACGGCATCTTCCAGACTTACATTAATTCAGGGCGTTGGCTCGATTGGAACGACTACCGCTCCGCTTTTTGGAGCCTATTTTATTCTGGCGCCCCTTGAAAATGCACAGGCTTCAAGTGAAGCTGTTCGCTTTCCCTATCTTGGAATCGGCGCGGCCTTGCTTATTATAGCGTTTATTGTGAGCCGTTTGTCTTTACCTGTAATCAAATCTTATCAGCGGATAACCGAATCAAATCAAGAATCCGGTACAGGCATTTTTTCGTTCCGAAATCTAAATTTCGGTATAATCGGATTGTTTGTCTATGTGGGTGCCGAGGTTTCTGTAGGGACTTTTCTGACCAATTACATCGCTGAACTTTTAAAAATCACAGAAAGTGAAGCCAATAATTACGTGGCCTTTTATTGGGGGGCCATGCTTGTGGGGAGACTAATCGGGGCAGTGCTGCTAAAATCGATTAAAGCCAGCTACGTTCTGAGTTTCTGTGCTGCTGTTGCGATCTTCTTAATGCTGGTTTCCTTAAATTCTGCGGGCAATCTGGCAGTCTGGACAATGATTTGTGTCGGGCTTTGTAACTCGATTATGTTCGCTATCATCTTTTCTTTGGCCGTCAACGGTTTAGGTAAATACACCACGCAGGCCTCCGGGCTTTTGTCCACAGCGATCGCAGGAGGTGCGGTCATTTCTTTTGGGCAGGGGTTGCTGATAGACCACACAAGCTGGAAAATTGCGTTTATGCTGCCGGTCGGATGTTATGGTTATATTCTTTTCTACGGACTTAACGGTTATAAGTCAAAATTTAGCACGTTATGAAAAAATACCTGATTGCGGTGCTTATTGTGGCAGCTTGCGCCAGTTTGAGTTTTGCGCAGCAAAAATCAGGACTTAGTTCGAGGATACTGCTTATTCCTCTGGACGCACGTCCTCCCTGTCTGAAACTTACTGAGAAAATGGGCCTGATCGGCGATGCGCAGATTGTTTCGCCTCCCTTGGAGCTGCTTGGTAACTTTGAGCAGCCTGGTAAATCTGAAAAAATTAACGAATGGATTTTACAACAGGATCTTCAATCCTTCGATGCTGCCATCATTGTGCTGGACATGATTGCCTACGGAGGCCTTGTGGCTTCGCGCAAATTTCTGATTGAATCAGATCAGGCGCTTTCAAGAATTGAGATTTTAAGGAATATAAGAAAAAAAGCACCCGGCATTCGAATTTACGGACAAAGCGTAATTATGCGCCTGGCTCCAAGCGCTGACGGGAAAAACGAAGCCTACCGCGAAAAGCTGGCAAGATGGGCAAAAATTTCGCCGGACACCCAGCAAGCAACCAGCGCAGCGGTTAAAAAACTGGAACAGGATATTCCTGCCCAGGTGCTGGCAGATTACAAAAGAGCAAGACAGAGAAATTACAAAACCAATTTGAAAGCCATTGATTATGTAAAGGACGGACTGATCGACTATCTGATATTATCGCAGGATGATGCATCTGCCAAAGGCGTTCATCTGATCGACCGGGAAAATTTGATCCAAACCCGTGAGCGCTTAAAGTTGCAAGATAAAATTGCTGTGCAGCCCGGAGCGGACGAAGTTTCGATGCTGCTGCTGGCCAGAGCATTAAACCAGCAGCACGATTTTAAACCAAAAATAAAGGCGTTTTATTCCTCCGAAAAACTGAAAAATTCGGTAATGCCCTTTGAAGACCGGATTCTGTCTCAGACCGTTAGCCACCATATTGCAGCGGCCGGATCTGAACAGGTTCAAAAGGAAGATAGTGCCGATATTTTATTCTACGTATTCGCTTCCAGGCGCGAGCCTGCGGTAGCCCAAAGATTTGCTGCGGAGATTGAAAGTAAACTGACAGCGGGCAAAAGGGTAATTGTGGCTGATGTGGATCCTGTTGGTGATGTTCAGGGTGGGGATTCGCTCTTTACAAATGCGCTGCAACAACGGCATATTTTTGCAGCGCTCAGTGGATATGCTTCCTGGAATACAGCCGGCAATACCATCGGAACAGCCTTGCCGCATGGGGTTATTTTTACACTGGCTGAATCGAAATTTTTGAAAAACAAAGCTATAGCAAACCGGATATGGACGGCTCAAAACTGGTTTATGATTAACCGCGTGATAGACGATTACTATTATCACAATCTAGTCCGGGCAAAGGCCAACACGTATTTATCCGCCGGGAAAAAATTGCCAAGCGCTACACTGATGAGCGTTCAGGATACTAAAAAAGTAGAAAACTATTGTCTGAATTTACTGCAAGCGTATATGCGTAGTTTTCTGGATACTTACTCGGTGGCAGATCAGAAACTGCAAAAAAATGTGACATGCATCAAACCTGTAAATTTGACCTTTTCGCTGCCATGGAACCGCACTTTCGAGGCAGATATTGATTTTGATATAAGTTGCCAATCAACACAGTGAGCTGACTATTTCTAAACCCCTAAAAACAAATGCTTCAATGTCCAGTACCCTTTCCGGCCCTGAGCCGGTAGGGAAAACTATGTCCAATTAAACCCCCAATCATTTAACCAATGCAGAAATTTACAATGAAAAATCTACGCAAGGGCTGGTGGCTCGCTGCGCTGATGGCGATTTTTATGCCGTATTTTTGTATAGCACAAAATCCGGAATTAAAAGGAAAAGTGACCGAAAGTACCGGCGGCACCCTGCCGGGCGTAACCGTTTTGATCAAAGGAACTTCAAACGGTACGACAACCGACGCGGAAGGTAATTACAAGCTGGCCTTAACGCAAACATCGGGAACGGTGGTGTTTTCATTTATGGGAATGGTTAGCCAGCAGATCGCCTTTAACGGTGCCGGCGAGCTTAACATTTCCATGGTTTCTGACAGCAAAACCCTCAATGAGCTGGTTGTGGTTGGGTATGGTACACAGAAAAAAGTAAACCTGACAGGTGCAGTGTCGGTCATTGATGGTGAAAAATTAACCAGCCGGCAAGTTGCCTCGACTTCACTGGCTTTGCAGGGGGCAGCTCCGGGTGTTACGATAACGCAGCAATCCGGTGTTCCGGGTGGCGATGCAGGAACCATACGTATACGGGGTATCGGCTCTATTAATGCCGGGCAAAATCCACTTGTTCTGATCGACAACGTTGAAATGAACCTGGATGCGATCGATCCAAACAACATTGAAAGTATTTCTGTGTTGAAAGATGCCGCTGCCGCGGCTGTATACGGTTCGCGCGCCGCAAACGGGGTTATTCTAATCACCAGTAAACGTGGGGCAAATGGGATAAACGTGAGTTATAACGCGTATGTCTCCAATCAGACGCCAACGGACTTGCCCCAAAAAGTAAACGCTCTGGAGCATATGAAATACTGGGACATCGCGCAGCTCAACAGTGGCCTGCCCGCTGCGTTTACAGGACAGATCGCAGCCTACGAGAAGAACGGGCCGGACAATTTTAGCCTTTTTAATACCGACTGGAAAAAATTGGTTCTGACCGCAAACGGCATGATGCAAAACCATAATCTGAATATTTCAGGCGGCTCTGACCGCATTAAAGTGTTCGCTTCGGGAAGCTTCATGGATCAAAATGGTCTGACTGCAAACACAAATTACAAACGATCGGATTTCCGCTTTAACACAGACATTGCCATAACCAAAAAGTTGTCGGCTTCGATGGATCTGGTTCTTAACAAGTCCAACCGGCTTTGGCCGGGACAATCTACACCCCAATCGATCATACGTCAGATGCTAGGGTTGCCCGCTACGGTTCCGGGAAAGTATGATAGCGGAGAATGGGGCGAAGGCTGGTCGAATGCCAATCCTGCGGCGCAGGCCGAGGATGGCGGTTTTTCCAGAGCTATAACCAATTCAAGAATCATCAAAGGTGCACTGACCTATAAACCTTTTGAAGGACTGGAAATTCTTGCCACATACAGTTCAAACTATTACACCACGCACGGGCGGAATTTTACGGATCAATACAAGATCTACAATGCGGATCCATCCACCAAGACCCTGGTTTTAGCCCGCCCGTGGCCGGCTCTGAACTCGCTCTCAGATAACAATTCGGAAAACACACAGAATCTTTTCCGGGCGCAGCTTACTTATAACAAAACTTTTGGCAGACATAACTTTACAGCTCTTGGCGGTTTTAGCACAGAGGATTTCAGCACATCCAATGTTAACACGTTCCGTCAAAACCTTCTTTCCCCTGATAGACCCTACCTTGACAGCGGAGATCCGCTCGGTCAGACCATCAGCGGAGGAGCCAGCAAGTATGCGATGGTATCGGCGTACGGACGACTGAATTATAATTACAATGAGAAATATCTGCTGGAAGTGAATGGGCGGATGGATGCTTCTTCGCGTTTCAGGCAGGAAAACTGGTGGAAACTTTTTCCATCTGTATCAGCCGGGTGGAGAATCTCGCAGGAAAATTTCTGGACAGCGGTCAACGCTGTTATCAACGATGCAAAGCTTCGTGCTTCTTATGGAACGTTGGGAAATCAGAATTTGATCAGAAATGATGTGCAGGATTATTACCCGAGTTATTCAACATTTTATTCAGGAACAGCCTACAACTATTATTTTAACAACGTAGTGAATGCGGGGTATGCGCTCACAACGGCAGCCAATCCAAACATTCGGTGGGAATCCTCGAAAATTCTTGATATCGGCGCTGATTTCGGACTGCTCAAAAACCGGTTGTCGGTTACTGCGGATTATTTTCAACGCGATATTTCTGATATGCTTCAGCTGGTGCCGATTCCTGGTTATGTGGGCCTGGCCTCGCCTTTTGTGAATACAGGTTCCATGCGCAATAAAGGATGGGAACTTGCCGTGGGCTGGAAAGACAAGATCAGTGATTTCAGCTATCAGCTACAGTTCAACCTATCAGATGTAAAAAACAAAGTACTCAAAAATGGCGGCACGCCCATTATTAACGGGGCCAGAATACAACAGGAGGGATATGCGTTGGATTCTTACTACGGATACCAGGCTGATGGGTTATTTCAGACGGCAGAAGAAGTGAAAAACGCGCCATTCCAGTACGGAAATACTGCCCCGGGGGACATTCGCTATAAAGATATCAGCGGCCCTGACGGTGTTGCCGACAACAAAATTGATAGTTACGACCGCACGATTCTTGGAAATTATTTCCCGCGCTATGAATACAGCTTTAATCTTGCGGCCCAGTATAAAGGTTTTGATCTTACGGCTTTTTTTCAGGGTGTTGGCAAAAAAGACAATTACCTGTCAGGGACCGGATCGCAGCCCTTTTATTCATCGGATTTTCAAGGGTCCATGTTTAAATACCAGCAGGATTTCTGGACGCCACAAAATACCGCAGCAGCTTATCCTCGCCTGACGGCCAGCAGTATTCCAAACAACTATGTGGCCTCTTCCTACTGGGTCAGATCCGCCGCTTATTTAAGAATTAAAAACTTGGTGCTGGGTTATACCTTACCGAAAACGCTCACCGAAAAGGTGAAAGTCAAGTCGGCAAGAATTTACCTGAGTGCTCAGAATCTTGTGACATGGAGCAATTTCTTTCCCGGCTTTGATCCTGAGCAGCGCGATACGGGAGGCATCTTTTATCCGATCATGAAAACATACACCGTAGGTATTAACATTAAGTTTTAAGAAAATGAAAAAGAAGATCATCTGTATCATTGCGCTTTGCCTTTCGCTGGAAGTCTTTACAGGTTGTAAGGACTATCTTCAGCAGGTGCCGCTGGACTCGCCAGCAACCGGCCAGTTTTTCAACAACCAGACTGAAATGAATGCTGCGCTGACCGCTGTCTATAAATCCGCTTACTGGAATACGGGCAATACGCCCTATCAGTCCATCATGGACGGCTGGACGGATCTTGCGCTGCTGCGCGCTCCGGATATGGGCGAAGGAAATTTTGATGTTTTTAATGCCAATGTAAAATCGATCTGGACACTTGCTTACACAACCATTCAGCGGGCCAATACAATGATCGAGGGGATGCAGGCAGGCAGAAGTAATGTGCCCGCGGCTGCCTATAACCGCATGCAGGCCGAGGCAAAAGGGCTTCGGGCATTTGCATACTTTTATCTGGTCAACATGTATGGTGATGTTCCCTTGATTACCAAACCGCTGCTGCCGGATGAATTTTATACGCAGTTGCGCGCTCCCAAATCTGAGGTTATAAAATTTATCTACGAGGATCTTGATGCAGCCGCCCAGGTGCTGGATTGGTCAGCTTCGGACCGGGGAAGAATCTCAAAGGCTGTGGTGCTGGGCATCAAAGCCCGAACCGCATTTTACAACAAAGATTACAAAACAGCGGCTGAGCTGACCAGACAAATCATCGAAGGGGCAGGGCTGGGGCTAAATCCGAAATTTCAGGATCTTTTTACCAAAGCCGGCCAGACGCCCAACGCCGGAAAGGAGATTATGTTTGAAGTGCTCTATACGGATGCAGATGCCAATTCGATAACTTATCTGCCCCTTGGCAGCATTTCAAGAACAGCTGGCGGACAGTCCGGCCGCTTTCCCCAGCAGCGTTTGGTAGATATGTTTGAAGCAAAAGATGGCAAACGGATCGATCAGTCCAAAGTATATGATCCGAAAAATCCAAGGCTGAACCGCGATATGCGGCTGAAATATACCGTAGCAATTCCTGGTGATACTATTACGATGAACCAGAGCACGTTCGTCTATGACATTTACAAAAATACCACGTCGGTCAAAAACGCGGACGGAACATGGAGCACCAAAGCGAATGCTGATTTCGATAATGCTTATGGGCCATCGAAAAGCGGGGTAGGACTGCTGCATGCAAAATACACGTTCACCGCAGAAAACGCTTTTGCGGCGCGCGTTAACTTTATTCTGATGCGTTACGCGGAAATTTTGCTTACATATGCAGAGTCGAAAATAGAACTCAATGAGCTAGACGCTTCTGTGATCATGGCAATAAATCTTGTGCGACAAAGGGCAGGCCAGCCCCAGGTGGAAGCTTCGGTTCAGACAGATCAAAATAAGCTTCGCCAGCTCATCCGAAGAGAACGTACAGTAGAGCTGGCCATGGAAGGATTCCGCTGGTTTGATATACGGCGCTGGGATATCGCCTCGATTGTGATGCCTGAAAAAATTGTAGGGATTCCCAAGGATCCGGCAGTGGGTGCGGCTGCTCCGGATTTTACCACAAACAGTATTAATGATCTTAATAACATACCGACCTATGCCGCCAGTGAAAGCAGCCGGATGCTGCGGGAAATCCGCTACTGGTATCCGAAATTGAAATTACTGCCAATTCCGCAGTCGGAGCGCGACATAAACCCAAAACTCACACAAAACCCGGAGTGGTGATCCCTTAACCTTTGTTATATCTGTGTTAGCTTCGTTAAATTTGAATTATGAATCGTAGAAATTTTATAGAAAACATTGCTTTAAGCAGCGGCGCACTTGCCACTGCCACTGCGTTTGTATCAGCACCGGCGGCGGCTGAGGCAAAGCCGCCGCAGCTGACTAAGTCTGAACTAAGTGCCGATGTGGTCATTGCCGGCGGCGGGTTGGGCGGCTGCGCGGCAGCCTTTGCAGCATTGCGAAATGGCTTGTCGGTGATTTTGACAGAGGAAACCGACTGGGTCGGCGGGCAGCTGAGCCAGCAGGGCGTTCCACCTGACGAGCACATGTGGATCGAAACCCATGGCGCGACACAGCTGTACCGCGATCTGAGAAATTCGATACGCCAGTATTATAAACGTAATTATCCGTTGACCGCTTTGGCAAAAGCAAGAAAAGAGCTCAATCCCGGTGATGGAACCGTTTCTAAACTTTGTCATGAGCCAAGGGTTGCAGTTGCCGTTTTAACCGAGATGTTTACACCTTACCTGAGCACAGGCAAATTAACACTGCTATTGGACACGAAAATCACGTCGGCTTCTGTGCATGGGGATCAGGTCAAGGCATTGGAGGCATCAAGTTTAAAAACGGCAACCAAGTACAATTTGTCAGCGCCCTATTTTGTCGATGCGACAGAAATGGGTGACCTTCTGCCTATGACCGGAACTGAATTTGTCACCGGTGCTGAGTCGAAAAGTGAAACCGGTGAGCTGCACGCACCCCAGAAAGCAGATCCTGAGAATAATCAGGCCTTTACCGTATGTTTTGCCATTGACTATGTTCCCGGTGAAAATCACGTAATTCCAAAGCCCAAAGATTATGATTTCTGGAAGAATTTCGTTCCCCAAATGGACAAGCCCTGGTCAGGCAAATTACTGGATCTTGCTTATAGCAATCCCAAAACCCTGGAGCCCAAATCGCTTGACTTTCATCCCGAAGGAGTCAGCCGTGGACAGACGCTGAACCTTTGGAATTACCGCAGGATCATCAACAAGGAAAATTTTGTCAACGGTACATATTCAGGTGATATCACGATTGTGAACTGGCCGCAAAATGATTATTTCCTGGGCAATTTAATCGGCGCAAGCCAGAAGGATTTTAAAAAACATTTTGACGCGGGAAAACAGCTGAGTTTGTCTTTGCTGTATTGGCTGCAGACCGAGGCTCCGCGACCCGACGGAGGGAAAGGATGGCCGGGTGTCCGGCTTCGCAAGGACATTATGGGCACCGAAGATGGATTGGCAAAATATCCCTACATCCGTGAGTCGCGCAGAATTAAATCAGTTTTTACGGTGAAAGAAGAGCATGTGGGCGCATTAAACCGCGCTCAGATCACGGGTAAAACCGAGAATACGGCGGCCGATTTCTACGATAGCGTCGGCATTGGCTATTACCATATCGATCTGCACCCAAGCACGGCAGGCAATAATTACATCGATTTTGCCTCCCTTCCATTTCAAATCCCACTAGGGGCACTGCTTCCCAAAAGGGTGGAAAATTTACTTCCTGCCAACAAAAACATTGGAACAACCCATATCACCAATGGCTGTTACCGGCTGCATCCGGTCGAATGGAGCATCGGAGAATCCGTGGGGCTTCTGATAAAATATGCGCTGGATAAAAAGGTGATTCCCAGAACGGTTCGCCAGCAGCCGCAGCACCTGAAAGAATTTCAAAGCTTTATTCGCAAGCAGGGGATTGAAACAGAATGGCCAAAAGCATAACCTTAATCTGACGTAAAATGATTAAGTAGCGCGTTGTGCTTTCAACTTGCTAAATATAAACCCGGCTGATGCGGGTCTTTCATTAATTCTGACTTTGAAATGCTAATAGTATTAATGAAAGTAAGTAAGTTTGAAAGAAAGTATCAGTAAAAAAAAATATGAGTCGAACGATTCGGTTGGTGGGCGCAGCAGGTAAAAAAGGCGATCCAAAAAAGATTATTTTAGGACATTTTGCAAATAATGGAAATACCACAATTCCTGAGCTTAGTAAGGATCTGGATGTGAGCGTGCCCAAAGTTACCTCCCTGGTCAATGAACTGATTCAGGAAGGGTTGATAAAAGATTATGGCAAGATCGAATCGAGCGGAGGCAGAAAACCTAATTTGTATGGAATCGTTCCGGATTCGGCCTTTTTTATCGGTGTGGATGTGAAACAAAGCCATATTAATATCGGCTTGTCTGATTTACAGAAAAACCTGGTTAAGATTTCTGAAAAGCTGGATTACAGGCTTGACAATACGGCCCACTCCTTGGAGTCGTTGTGTTCTTATATTGAAAATTTTATAGCAGAGATTGACGTTCCTTCGGGCCGCGTTTTAGGAATTGGCATAAATCTATCCGGACGCATCAATTACACGACCGGGCATAGTTACAGCTTCTTTCATTTTGATGAAAACCCGCTTGCCGAAATTATCCACAGCAGGGTCGGCATTCCTGTTTTTTTGGAAAACGATTCGAGGGCGATGGCTTACGGGGAGTTTTGTGCAGGTGCCGTGCAAGATGAAAAAGATGTGCTTTTTCTTAACCTGGACTATGGAATCGGCGTGGGCATTCTTTTCGATGGACAGCTTTATTACGGGAAATCAGGTTATGCCGGTGAGGTGGGACATATGCCTTTTTTTGACAATGAACGTATTTGCCACTGTGGAAAAAAAGGTTGTTTGGAGACAGAAGCGTCCGGCTGGGCGCTTACGCGGATGTTTCGCGAAAAACTTGCCGAAGGATCTTCCTCGGTTCTGACATCAAAAAGAAAAATGAAGCCCGAAGATATCACCATGGATCATATCATTGACGCAGCCCTTGGAGACGATGTGCTGGCCATTGAGCTGATTGCCAGAGTGGGTGAGAATCTGGGCCGGGGCATTGCAGCGCTCATCAATGTGCTCAACCCTGAACTTGTCGTGTTGGGCGGAAGCCTGATTTCAACCGGTGATTATCTTTACCTTCCCATCAAGACTGCGTTGAATAAATACTCGCTAAGTCTGGTAAATAATGATTCGCAGTTAAAAATGTCAACACTGGGCGAACAGGCCGGAATTCTGGGTGCCTGCCTGCTTGTCAGAAACCGGGTCCTGGCCATATGAAATAAAATTGAGACGGTTTGCCTTCTGGCTGCCGGGTGCAGTTACCGGCAGCCAGAAGCCAAACCTTTCTGCGCCTGCAAAGCAGCGGGAAAAAAAGTGATTCGTTGGTTTTGTCAAGAAATGAAATGGCTGTTAAGGATTACCCTTGCAGCTTTTTGCTGCGCCGCCAGCCCTTGCTGGCATGCCGGTTTTAACAAGAATGCTGTGAATGCGCTCATACCTTGATGTGTTGATCATAAACGATAAGGTAAATCGCCGGACAGCACGGTTTGCTATGCTGAAATGGCGATGTGATCCTTCGGTGAGACTGCGTGCTTGGGCAGCAGAAGGCCTTCTCTATTGCTCTTCTTTGATGTTCAATACTTGCGCTTGACAAGGCTGCTTTACTGTTTCATTTTCACTGAAAACCCTCTGTTTCACGGGTAGGGCTACTTATAGACCGTAATCCAGCCGGAACGATCCGCTGCAACCGCACCTAGAAATTCTTCCTCAGGGCTTACTGGCTTTAACTGAAATTTTCTTGAAAGCAGATCCATTACCTGCCGGTTATCTGATCTGACATAGGCTTTGCCCAGTTTTGCGTTGTACTGAATCTCAATATTTTTCACAAGCCCGTTAGGCTGCGCCGACAGAAAATCACTTAAATCTTCTCCATTTCCCCAAAACAATAATGTTTCCATAGCCAAAATGTGATTGGTAAGCAGAACCGCTGGTAAATAATCGAACCCGATATGCTAATATAAAGACAATTTTAAACTAAATAAAGAAAAAGTCCTACAGCTTCTTGTAGCAGCTCCGCTGACACCAGCCAGGGGAAATATCGGGAAACTTTCAAGGGAGATGGGCTTAGGACTCGGCGCAACAACCGGCTATAAAATGAACAGTCCTTCAAATGATTCAGCGTAAATTTTTTGATTTATGAGTAGAATCGCAGACTTTGGGTATTGTTTTGGCAAAAGGGTATTTTCAATCTCAAAGAACCTTGTTATGCATATAGAAAGACGTGATTTTTTATCGACCCTAACGATGGCCTCGGCCGCTACCCTGTTTTCAGGTAACCCGCTGCTGGCTTCGCTGGCGCCAAAAAAGGAAAAACTTGGCATCGCCCTTGTGGGGTTGGGCTACTACAGTACCGATCTTTTGGCTCCCGCGCTGCAATTGACCGAAAAGTGCTATCTGGCAGGTATCGTTACCGGTACGCCCGAAAAAGCCCAGACCTGGAAAGCCAAATATAAGATCCCGGAAAAGAATATATACAACTACCAAAATTTTGATAAGATCGCAGACAATCCTGATATCGATATTGTCTATGTAGTGTTACCGCCTTCCATGCACCGCGAATTTGTTGTAAGGGCAGCAAAAGCTGGCAAGCATGTGTTTTGTGAAAAGCCCATGGCACCATCGGTTGCTGACTGTGAGGCGATGATCAGCGCCTGCAAAACCAATAAGGTGAAACTCGCGATCGGCTACCGCTGCCAGCATGACCCCAACATTCAGGCTTATATGAAAGTGGCCAAAGAAAAGAAATTTGGGAAAGTGATGATGGTAAACAGTGCCGCTGGCTATTTGGATAACCGCACAACGCACTGGAAACAAAATAAAAAACTGGGTGGTGGTGTGATGGGGGATATGGGAGTTTATGCGCTGCAGGGAGCCCGGCTAGCTACCGGCGAGGAGCCTGTAAGCGTTACTGCGCTGGCCTCGACCACCCGTCCTCAAATTTACAACCAGGTAGAGGAGACGATGATGTTTATGCTTGATTTTCCAAGTGGTGCACGCGCTGCCTGCCAGACCAGCTTTGGTATCAACATGAATCATTTGCAGATTAACTATGAAAAAGGATGGTTGAAAATGGAGCCTCACTCTGGCTATTCGGGTAACAAGGGAAGCATGTCCGATGGAACCATTATCAACTATCCCATCCAAAATCAACAGGCCAAACAGATGGATGAGGATTGTTTGGCGATCATAAGCGGCAGTGAGCTGATCGCTCCGGGCGAGGAGGGGCTCCGCGATATCCGCGTTGTTGAGGCAATTTATAAATCGGTCGAGACAGGAAAAAATGTGAAAATCTGAAAAATTTGCGCCTCAGATCATCTGCTGTTTTCAAAAGTAGTACTTGGAGCTGATTTATATACTGTTGCCTGCCAGCTAAAATCGCGGGTTTTAAACTCGGTTTTAGCTGGCAGGCAACTTTGCGTGCTAATTATTTTTTTTCTTTACCAACAGCAGATCCTCTTTATCAAAAGTAAAAACCTGCTTTTGATTGCTTCTTCGGACTACAACACTGTAGGCGTTGGTCAGCTCATCTATCTCCAATACCTCTCCCAGGTTGACGATGAAGTCTCCGGTTCGAAGGCCGCCGATACTTGTTTCTTTAATGTTGGAAGGTGCTAGTTCTGTTTTCATAATTTTTTATTTAAGCTGGGTTAAGTTATTCAGGTACTTCATTGGGTCAGGCAACGTTTTCGTAGTTTTTCATAAGCATAGGTTAGGTTAGCCGATAATTATCTGGTTTTACCAGGGCACAAAATCGCAGCGATTTTAACGTTCTGTTCAGTGGTATTAAACAGATATACCAAAATCAGACCAGTAATCCGGGTGCCTTTCAAAACAGAAAGAATAGTTATTATTCGGTTAAAAGACTTTTTAAACGTTTTTGAACCTGTCTTCTCAGGATATTGACATGTGGTAGGTTTTGGCGTAACGTTTAAAATTTAGCCTTGATTTTACAAAATCAGTATACAAAAAATCCATAGCTGTATTTAAAATGTCGCTGTGTTATTCATCAAAGTGAAAGGTCTGACCGAAAGCTGAAACAGGTTTTCGGCAGAACTTTTCTCAGGTACAGTATTTGCAGTTGAAAGTTTCACTATAAGATCATTCCGGCCATAAAATGATGGCGGATCCACCTTTTCAGACAGTTAAACGACAGCATCAGTGAAAAAAAAGAGCGAAGTGAATTATAAACTTATGATGAACTGGAATCGTTATCGTCTTCGTCAAAACAAGCAGTCACTGGAAAAGCTGCTACTGCTGCTATCGAAGTTAGACAGCAGCGGACCAGCGGACGATAAAGCCTACGAGGATGATGTGGACGATCTGCAATCCTTAAAAATTATTTACGAAACGGGCATCCGAAGTTTTGAGAGTCAGATTGAAAAATATCAAAGACTTATCGGAGAACAGCAGTAGTGCTGCCCATGAATTAAAATCACTTAACCACTTTATTTAAATAATCATGGCAAACACCGTCGTAGCAATATTTGATAATAAAACCTCGGCTGAGCAGGCTCAGCAGTATCTTCTTTCTGCGGGGTTCAGTCCGCAGCAAATCGAAATGAAAATCGCTTCCTACAAGCCCGATGTTGAGTTTCCAGTCAGCGAACAGCAGGATAACGCATGGCTTGAAAAGGTAACCGCATTTTTCAGGGATTTATTTGGGGCCGATCATGAAGACGTTGATAGGTACGCGCACGCATCCAAAGCAGGTATTATCTTGACAGTACATACCGATACACGTCAGCAGGCTGAAAAAGCATCGGAGATGCTGGATGCCTATGGAGCAGAAGATGCTACCGAGCATTCCGAACGGCATGCAAGCAGCAGTGATTTTGTAGCATCCCATTCTCTGTCAGACCATGGCGAGAATCATACCTTTCAGCCGGGTGATGAGCTCAGCAGTGCTTACCGCTCGCGTGCTTCCAGAATTAAAAGCCGCATTGTGGAAAGGCATATGGGAAACCAAAGTTCCGAGCCCGGGCTTTAGGCAAGGTTTGCTACCTTATTTGTTTTAGCGTAAAGAGCATTTTTCTGACTTTTTTAAGACAGATTTCATCAGACGTACTTTTGAAAAAAGGCGGTTGGCAGCTTTGAAAGATCCAGTTGCATAAGAAATCAAAAGGTATTTCTTTGCATAAAAATTCAAGATAAACGTTGCCTTCAGCTTATGAATTATCTGATCAAAAATTTTATGGGGCTGATATGGGCATTATCAGCGCTGATGGGCTGTAAATCTCAGCAGGATGCTTTGCCGCCACCCTCGACAGAGGGCCTAAACATTTTCGCTTGCAAAATAAACGGAAAGTCATGGATTGCTAACGGGCGTTCCAATGATCAGGGACCATCTGGCAAGCCGGTAGAAATAGAGTTCAGAAAAGTCAGCGCCGATACTTTTTATCTGATGATCCATACGCATGCGGATACGAAGGATCGTGTGCAAATTACCTTGCCTGGCGGTGTTATCGGTGAAAATACGTTGACCGACCGGTACGGTGCCCCCTTTGGTATTTACTATGACAACCAGTTTCGGATCTTCAATTCGATGAGAAATAATCCTGGGAGCGTCAGAATTACGCGTTTGGATACAGTCAATCAGGTTATTTCAGGAACCTTTGCGTTTGACGCCCAGTATATTGTCGACAAGAGCATTATCAAAATTACCGAAGGACGTTTTGATATTGATATCAGAAGCTTACAGAAGGGATTATAATTTTAGGTGATCTTTACCTTCAAAAAAAACGCGGCATCTTTACAGAAGCCGCGTTTTTTTGCTGCATAAGAAGGCTTAATTTTTTAAGAACTTATAGCTGCTGGACTGATTGTTTACAGTGGTCAGTTTAAGCACGTAAAGGCCCGATGCCATCGATTGAACCGGAATGCCGTCTCTGCTATATGCCGCGGCAGAATAAATCAGGTTTCCCGACAGGTTGTAGATTTGAAGGGAAGCTATCTCATCCGTGTTTTTTAAATCCACAAACAGACGTTCGGTGACTGGATTAGGGTAGGTGCTGATTTTGACCTGCGTTTCTGCAAATACAACGCTTCTGATCCTGCTGAAGGCAAATGTCTGGTCTTTATCGATCATTTTCAGTCGGTAAAGGTTCTCTCCGCCAAGCGGACTGTTGTCTGAGAACTGATATTTTCGAAGTGAGGTGCTTTCATTGGAAGCCTGGACGGATCCGATCGTTTGCCAGTCTGTGTTTTTTGCGCTTCTTTGAATCTCAAAATGACTGCTGTTGGATTCGGATGAGGTAGACCAGTTTAAAAAGGTGCCCGCTTCGATTTTTGATGCGTCAAAATCTACCAAGGTGACAGGCAAAGGATCAGCAAGTACCTTCAAGGTTAGGGTTCCGGCCGCATTGTTGTAAGTAGTCTGCCATAGCATTGGAGCGATAGAGGGAAGGTTTACCGTGCTGAATGTCCCTGTGCTGCTGGCCGCATCAATCAGCATAAACTCGTCGTCAACCGAAGGTGTAAACCCGTTGATAAATGAGACATCCAGGGTTCCTCCCATGGTCATGGCCCCTGAAACCAGAATTTGATCGTAGCCGGTCCCTGGCGTTTTTCCACCAATCTCCATTGTCAGCGTGCCGCTGTTGACAAGATTTCCGGTGAAGGAAAGAATCCCCGGAGAACTTCCTGGCGCCAGGTTTCCACCATTCGTAAAGCTGCTGTGCACAAGTGTTCCCGAACCTTTCAGGGTCCCATTGTTTACAAAAGTACCTGCAACGGTTAGACTGCTGGAATTGACATTGATCGTTCCGCTATTGGTTAGATTTGCCGCTGTTGCGTTAAAGCCAGTCGGCAGATTAACCGTTTGGCCAGTCAGAACGTTTACCGAGCTTGCGGTTGCACCAGGAAACTCAGTGGCTGAAATCCAGAAGGAATTATCCGCGGATGATTCCCAGCTGCCTGTCTGGTTCCAGTCTGCGTTTGCTGCCTTCGTGCGGAAATAGTTTGAAGCGGTACTGTTTTTGTAGATCGTGTAAGAATCTGCGGCGGTAAACGTTTGATTGACTGTTGGCTGCGTACCGGAAAGCCCTGTAAAATCAAGGCGGATTGTGCCATTGCCTGATCCGGTATTGACAGATACGGTGTAGGTGGTGCCCGAGCCGCTCACCCCTGTCACAGCTGCCGAGCTGACGCCGGTGGTTGTCAGCGTAAAATCGGACGGATCTACCCCGGTAACACTTTGGGCAAACACAACCGTATAGCTGACCAGCAATGCGCTGGTCGGGGACAGTTGATCCCTGGTGATCGAGCTGACAGCTGTTTTCGTATAGAAGTCTACTGTGCTGCCATACGAGGTCCCTTTGGAGTTGATCGCATAAGCCCGGACGTAAACGCGCGTTCCCTGTGGAAGTCCGGCAACCGATTGGCTGAACGAACCCGTGCCCGATCCGATGTTTGTCTTGTTATTGGCAACGGTCGGGTCTGTAGAGGTATTCCAGACAATTCCGCGGTCGCTGACAGTCTTTCCGCCGTCATTGGTTACATTTCCGCCAAGGGTGGCGCTGGTTGTACCCAATACACTAACTGCTGCTGTGCTCACCGATGGAGCAACCGCTGCTACGCCTGTTGTGAAGGCAACCACATTGTTCTGCGTGATACCTAAAAAAATTCTACCCTCACCGTCCTTAAAAGCTCCTTTGTCGATTACAACGTAAAGAGCGGTTGTAGCCGGAAAATCAGAGGCCGGATTAATAGTAATGCTTGCCGTTCCGCCGCCTGTAACTTTTGGGTCAGTAGCATCTATTGTCGCTACGATCCCGTTATCACTTACACGTTTGATCACAATATTTTTGCCCGATACCCCCGAGACAGCCCTGTTGAAATTTAAGACGATATTGGATTCAATATCTACGGACGTAGCGCCGTTAGCGGGCGCCGAGCTGCTTAAAAGTGGAGGCGCATCGGTTTGTCTGTAAAAAATGTTTTGCGCTGATGCTGTACGGTAGGGCGTGAACACATCGATATCTTTGTCATTATCCCAGTCTGCGACAAATGCCTTTGCTGAATTGTTCAAAAATACACCTGTGTTAGGAAGCGTATTGAATGGATTTTGATCACCGGTAATTTTAGAGAAAGTTCCGCTTCCGTTGTTGCGGTAAAAATCCAATGTTTCAGCCGTCGCGGATCTGGCTCCGAGAATGTCCACATCACCGTCCGCATCAAAATCGCCATAAACCAGCTGGGTATCTTGTAGAAATACCATATCCTTAAAAGGGCTGCTTGCTCCGGAAATTTGCGTAAAAACGCCATTGTCGTTACGGAAAAGCATGTTGTCGCCGGCGTTTTTGTATTTGGTCACAAAAATGTCAACATCGCCATCATTATCCCAATCTGCCACATGTGCGTATTTAGCACCGGAGTAAAAGGCAGCTTTATCACCCAAATTGTTGAAAGGGTTAGCAGCACCTGTTACCTGATTAAACCCGCCGCTACCATTATTTCTAAAAAACTGATTGTCGCCTGATCCTGAATAGCTATGAATATCAATATCACCATCATTATCAAAGTCTCCATAGATTAGTTCAATGTTTTGTGAAATGACAATGCCGTTGAAAGGACTGTCAGTTCCTCTTAGTTCCTGGAAAACGCCCGCATTGTTTTTGTAAAATATGTTCTTGATTGCAACATTAGCAATGTCTCGTTTTGTAGTCCACACATCCACGTCACCGTCATTATCCCAGTCGGCTACAAATGCGGTGTTTGCACCGCCAAAAACAGCCTTTTGAATCAGTGAGCCAAAGGGGTTGTTATTACTGGTATGATCAACAAAAGTCCCGTTCCCATTATTTCTGTAAAATTTATTCTCTGTTGCTGTCAATGACGGAAGAATATGCATATCAATGTCGCCATCGTTGTCAAAGTCCCCGTAAATCAACTGATCGTCAGTGTAAATCTGTATTTGGTAAAAAGGACTTGCAGAGCCGGTAAGTTCGGTAAAACTGGGGACAAGCAGTCCCTGGAAATCAACAAATTTTAGCACATGTTTTTTCACGATCTGACCCGCTGTGTATTCCAGGTCCCAGTTTCCTCCTTTACTGCTGGCACCTGTATTATCTTCTGAACCCGCCACAGGAATTTCCAACATTTCATGCAGCCGGTCAACAAAGCTTTTTCCGGTAGCGGCGCTGGCCAGTTCGCAGCTGTAAATCATCAGTTCTGATTTTTCAGAAGCAAAACTTTTCTTAAGCGCAGTCCAGAACCCCTGGAACTCTTTTAGATTATGCTCATTAAGCTGCTGTCTTGCCAAAACTAAATTGCCCGAAGTTCCGTGTGTTAAAATATGGATGCGGGATATATTGTGAAGTTCGCTGATTTTTGCCTGAAGATTGCGAAGTCCCTGATCGCTGTTCTCGACCAGTATTACCTGTGCATCCACCGCGGAAGCTTTTACAAGCTGCTGATAATTTTGAAGCGATTTGTCGATGATAACTACATTTTTTTGCTTTTGAATTCTCAGGCCTGATTGCTCAGGCAAGAAAAGCACAAAGCCAGCTGCCAGCATCACACCGGCAAGCAGAAGATAAGTAAAGTTTTTTTTCATGACGATTAAGCGGTCAGCCAAGTTTGTTTAAGATTGTTAGAGGAAAGCCATGTAAAGCGCCAGGGGGGGAGGAGATAGGCTAAGACATAGTTTTCATTGGAAAAGTGCAATGTATAGAATTTATTCGATAGAGGAGTATCTAATTTATTTAACGGTTACATCCGCCGTTGTGAATCATCCATGACTTTTGGTTAAGACTAGTTTCTTGCGGCCGGATCAGACTGCCTTTGCCAGCGCAGAGGGCCCGGAAGGTCATTGCGGCAGGCCGGATAAGTTAACAGATAAGCCAAATGCGGCTTATCTGTTAACAGCGGGTTAGTTTCTTGAAGGGAAAATGCCTTCTATAGCAATGATATAATTTAAGGTCAAATACGGCTGAATATTGCTGTGAGCCTGATTTCCTCCGGCCGGACCTGTGGTGAATTGCGCGGGGCCAGCAGATGCCGCGTTCAGCGTCACGTCCGGAGCCAAAGAATTAAAACCAAGGGAAGCCGTAAAATCTCTTCCTGCGAGCGTGCCTGGCGTTGCAATACTGGCGCCGGCAGAAGCGGCACTGGCATCAGAATTCCCAGAGCTCACTTTAACAGGAATGTTTGTCACTTCGCCCGAATGCACGTGAGCAGGAATCTCTGTTGATAGAAGCGTCACATTTTCTGATCCCGCTGTTTGTCCAAGTGCGTAGGGAGATAAACCAGGTCCCTGTCCGGCACCGACAATAACCCGGCTCTGCAGGTTTGGCAAAGCAAATGTGGATTGACCATCCCCGCCATAAGTGGTTCCCAGCAGCGCAAACAATGCTGAATTCTGAGCGATCGACATAATTTGCCCGTTACAAAATGCCCAGCCTCTTGGGGCAAAATTTGGAGCCCATCCCATTACGGTGCCTAAGAAAACTTCCATAGTTGAATAAATTTGAATTGTTAAAGGATAATTTAAAATGTAAATTCTTGATGGTTATGCTTGAAAAGTGACAGAGTTCCGATCATGAGTGAAGGATTCAAAACGTTCTGTGGCCCGCAGTCCAAGTGCTGCCAGCCGTGAGCCGGAAATAATTCCTTCGGCCATTTCAAGGATGTTGATCCGAAGTATTCCATGCACGCATTGCACAAAAATGCCCTGGTTGATATCGGCGAACAGCACTGTGCCCGCAGTAGTCTCAGGCACATTTTCACCCAGATTCGCAGGGGAAACCTCTAAAATCCTTATCATCTGACCTCTTAGTATACTAATAGCCCCCTGGCATGCAGGATTGGAGGCATTAACCAGGTTTTCGATTTGCTGTGCGCTCTGACTTGCCCAGTCAATGGCTAAATCTTTGGCCGTGGGCCTTGGGTAGCTGCTGCTCTGGCTTTGGTCCTGTGGTTCGAAAGACTGCCTGCCATCCATGCCGGTAATAATATTGAGTGCCGTGCTGACTACGGCGGGCGTAAGCGCCGAAAGCCTTGATGCATAAAGTCCCTGGCTTTCGCCCGGGAAAATTTCGACCGGCAGCTGAGCTACGATCGGACCCGTGTCAAAACCCGAGTCCATTTTGTGCACGGTGATCCCTCCTTTTGGATCTCCGTTTTTAATTTGCCAGAAAAGCGGCGCAATTCCACGGTATTTCGGAAGAAGACTGAAATGAATATTATAGCAGCCCAAAGCGGGCAACTGTAAGAGCGCATTGGGTATTTTATAACTAAAAGTAAATACCAAAAAAAGGTCTGCATGTAAATCAGCAATCCAGGAAATGGCTGTCGAGCCGAGCTGAACGGCGCTGAACTGTCGGAAAATAATACCCTTTGAGCCTGCAAATTCTTCCAGTCTGCTTGTATACGGATTCGGCTCAGCTGCTGCAATTACAGCGGCAAGCGTATGCTGCTGGATTAAATTTTCAATCAGCGCAAACGGGTAAAAAGAGTTTGCAAAAAGTACTATTTTCATCTAACGTTGAGAAATTTTTTCGGTTAAGAAACTCGAATTATGGATTAGCCCGGCTGCAAACCGGCTGGCAAAGGCGCTGATAAACCATCTTCCAAAGAAAATTTTGCTAAATCGATGGGAGTAATGATCAAAAAAACGCTAGGGATTCACCTGCTTGTCCTGCTATGTCAAACAGGATATTCTTCTAACACCGGCTGATCCATAGAACCTGGCAATCCGTCCAAACGGTAGGGCAGCAAAACAGTTTCTGTGAAAAAGGGCCGGTTTGAAGGCGCGGTTAATCACCATCAGCATATGCAGTCTTTTAACTACTTGTTTTTCGCCGGGGAGGTCGCAAAAACGATATAGTCTCTCTTGAAGCTTTTGCAAAGTAAGGTCAATGAAACCAAAAGACTTATTCATGCTAAATATTTTCGTTGAGAGAAGGACTGCCTTGCAAATAGGACGGAAAAATATAAACTAAAAATTAAAAAGCAATATTATTCTTAGTTAACGGTAAAATATTGCCAGACCTGTAACGATAAGATATCAAACAGAAGGGCGTTGCCATTTCCTGTACCGGCGCTGCGAGCAGGATACAACAGGTTAGATTTAACAGGGTTTTTTCTTTGTTTTCCAGACAAATTACGATCCACCTACATAATCGCGAATCCTTTGAAAAGGTATTTATTTTTAGCCGCCTGTCTTTTGAATTTTCAGTATCCGGCCGTTTTTTCTCAGAATCTTCCCCCGGTTTTTTCGGCCGATACCCTTGCAGAAAAAGATCAAAGAGTCCGGCAGTATCTAAGTCCGGTACGTATTGTCTGGCAATCGGACCGCTCTGGAAAAGGTATCATTGATGCCGAAAATCTGCTGCGGCCAGGCACGGGCCAGGCGGATCTGGTCCACAAGAATTTTTGCACACTTAAAAGTACGGATGATCAGTATCCAGGACTTGTGCTGGATTTTGGAAAAGAAATTCAGGGAGGCATTCAGCTGGTTACCGACCAACCGGCTGATCACCGCCCAATTAAAATCCGGCTACGATTTGGCGAATCGGTCAGCGAAGCGATGTCAGAAATTGATACGGTCAGCGGTGCAACAAATGATCACGCCATGCGCGATATTATTACAGAAGTTCCCTGGCTTGGCGTTGCACAGATTGGAAACACCGGTTTTCGTTTCGTCAGGATCGATCTGGTGGATTCCGGCCGTGAGCTGCAGCTTAAAGAAGCACGTGCCATTTTTGAGTACCGCGACATTGCCTATTTAGGATCATTTAAAAGCAGTGACAATAGGCTGAATCAGATTTTTAATACCGGCGCTTACACAGTGCATCTGAATATGCAGCAGTTTTTATGGGACGGAATCAAAAGAGACAGACTTGTCTGGGTAGGGGATATGCATCCGGAGATCATGACCATTAATTCTGTTTTTGGTAAAAATGAGGTGGTCAATAAAAGCCTGGATCAGGCAAGAGACATCACGCCGCTTCCGGGCTGGATGAACGGAATCAGTGCTTATTCGATGTGGTGGGTTTTGATTCACCGGGATTTATATAAGTATCAGGGAGACTTGCCCTATCTGAGAAAACAACAGAAATATCTGGTCGAGCTGCTGGATTTATTAATGAGCAAAACCAAAGACAATAAGGAAGCGCTGGACGGAACACGGTTTCTGGACTGGCCTTCCAGCGAAAACCCCAAAGCGATTCACGCCGGGCTTCACGCGATGATGATCATGACCCTGGATGCGGGCGCGGAGCTTTGCACGATTCTGGATGAGCCGGCTCAGGCTAAAAAATGTAGGGACGCATCCACCAACCTAAAACTGTATGTGCCCGATGCAAACGGCTCAAAACAGGCTGCGGCCCTTCTGGCCTTGTCCGGAATCGTTGCGGCGCAAAAGGCAAACAGCGAAGTGCTGGCAGTGGACGGATGTGCGCGCATGTCAACTTTCTATGGGTATTACATGCTTCAGGCCAGAGCGAAGGCAGGCGATTACCAGGGTGCTATGGATTGTATTCGTAACTACTGGGGTGGTATGCTTGACATGGGTGCCACTACATTCTGGGAAGATTTCGATCTGGACTGGACAAAAAATGCGGCGCCCATTACCGAGATCGTGCCGGATGGCAAAGATGATATTCATGGTGATTTTGGCGCCTATTGCTACAAGAACCTGCGTCATAGTCTTTGTCACGGCTGGGCCTCAGGGCCAACCTCCTGGTTAAGTGAGCATGTTCTGGGCGTTAGCGTTTTGGAACCAGGGTGCAAATCGATCAGAGTTCAGCCGCATCTGGGAGATCTCACCTGGGTAGAAGGCACATTTCCAACGCCTTTTGGTGTGGTCAAAATCCGGCATGAAAAGACTGCTGACGGAAGTATTAAATCCCAGATCGATGCGCCGAAAGGGGTAAAGGTGGTGCGATAGTGATAACTTTTCAACCAAAACAGAATTGATTTGTTAAGCACCGCGTCTTCATCTTGCTGGTTCACACCGGAGATCTTTGAGTAAGTCCTCGCTTACAGCGCGTTAAGATTAGGCGTGTTTGACTTTGTGGAAATAAGTAAGTATCAGTCATGTGCGAAGCTGTTACCGATTTTAGCTGTAAAAACCGGTAACAGAAAGATTGTTCATAGCGGCTAACTGGAGGGTAATTCGATAAGCTGAGCTCACTCCAGCAGAAATCCTGACATTGTATTACAATTTCACCTAAATAAGTTAGATAGTACAATAGCTATAATCGATAGACCCGAAAGGACGAGCGTAGCTGTCCGGTATCCTCGATCAACGGTGGCATATTTCGTCCGGTCAGGCTGTACGTAAATTTCGTCGTTGTTTTTCAGATAGAAATACGGAGATTCGAAAAGTTTTTTCGAATTCAGATCGATGGGGATATAGCTTCTCTTTCCATCCAGTTCGCGTATAAGAATGATATTTCGTAACGCAGTAATATTCAAGTCCCCTGCAAGGCTTAACGCCTGGGTAATTGTAGTGCGCTCGTTTTGAAGATTATAAACGTTGGGGTGTAGCACATCACCATATACAGCGACCTTGATGTTTAGAATTCTAACATTGGTGACTGGATCTTTGTAATAGGTGATCAGCATTTTATTCAGTGTATCACGAAGCGCGGAGGTCGTTAAGCCGGATACTTTAAGGCTTCCTAAAAGTGGTAAATGTATTTCTCCTTTTTGATCTACAAGATAACCAGCCATCGAAGGGTTTTGTGAGCTGTTTTGCGGACTATCATCATTATTCCCATTCGCTCTATTGAAAATTGAGGACGACTCTGGATTTCTGCTGCTAACATTTATACCAAGCACATCGGCAATTTGTATGGTAAAAGGGGAATAGTTAGATACCTGCTCTTCTGTAGGTGTTAGCCGGTTCAAATCTTTAAAATAGGGAATGTTTGTATAAGAGCCACAGGAATTTAAAAAAGTTAAGAGTAATAATA
Organism: Dyadobacter koreensis; assembly: GCF_900108855.1. Lineage (GTDB taxonomy): Bacteria > Bacteroidota > Bacteroidia > Cytophagales > Spirosomataceae > Dyadobacter > Dyadobacter koreensis. The sequence goes on along the minus strand of NZ_FNXY01000001.1, from coordinate 524,393 downwards.
AGGAAATCCAGCTAAATAATTTATTCATGATAATAACGATGATTTGTGAATAATTTTTGAGGAGTGAGTTGGAACCGTGATAGGTATATATTAAATAGTTTTTCTGCTTTAGGTTTTCTTCCTAGTTGAAACCAGAGCATTGTAAATCGAAATTAATTATACATACAAAAACATATATTTTTCTTTAAGGTTGTTAGCGACTAAATTACCAGCATTTAGCTAATTTTCGAATGTTGCTTGAACTGTTCACAAATCTTCGGAAAAGTTTTTTTCACTAAGGTAATTGCTGCTCTTGGTTTTTTAATTACCGCTAAATAGAAATTATGGGTCTGTTTTAAGCAACTCGCATCTTTCGGTCATAAAAGGTGAAATAAAGACCTGTCCCATTTGTTGGGCCTATCCTATACTAGAGAAATGTTTTGGAACGGTAGAGATGTTTATTTGTTTATTTATTAGATAACCTTCTAGGTGCGGCAAAGAGCTTTTAACTTTTTTGAAGTGTCCGTTGTGGCACAGAAACTTACAATTGTGACCTTAAGGACCAACTTACTGTCCCCTTCCGGAAACCATCAGCTGCATGGTTTTCAAAATTAGGGTTATATCTGAGAATATGCTGTATTCTTTCAGGTATTGCAAGTCATACTTTAAACGTTCCACGTTTTTAGCCACTGAATCTGCGTAGCCTACTTTGATCTGTCCAATGGAGGTAATACCCGGCTTTACAGTCAGCAGCCTTTGAAAATCATGTGGTTCTGCCTCCATCAGCATGTCGACATCATATTTATAAAGTGGTCTGGGTCCCACGATGGACATATCGCCCCGAAGAACATTATAAAACTGAGGAAGTTCATCCAGTCTGGATTTGCGAAGAAAATGTCCGATTTTTGTAATACGTTTGTCACTGCTTCCCTGCGAATGCTGCCCCATTTTATCTGCGTTCACCACCATACTTCTAAACTTGTAAATTTCGAACATTTTTCCCCACTGGCCGCACCGGTTCTGGCGGTAAAAGATTGGACCAGGTGAGCTCATTTTGATTGCAATCATCAGTAGAATAAATACTGGAAAACCTAAAATCATAATCGTTGATGAAATGATCAGGTCAAAAGAACGCTTTAACGTCTTTTCATTAACACTTGAAAAAGGTTTTGTATTAACCTGAATGATCGGCATTAAGTCATGGTATTCGATAGTTGCCATATTGGTCATAAAGCCACGAAAATCGGGTACGAGGCGAATATGGGTTTTTTGCCGTTCGCCAAGCCTGATGACACTTTTGATGTGATCATCACTCATGTCCGATAAGCAGCAGTAGACAAAGTCTAGCGTATTTTCTCCCATGATTGCTTCGAGCATGTCCTGATTCTCTGAGTTTTGATCCAAGTCAAAGGTTCCGCAGTAGCGATATCCAAGTTCTTTACGTTCATTGTAAAAATCAAATATCATCTCTGCAAGATCACCCCTCCCTAAAATGGCATAATTTCGGTAGTTGTAACCAGCCTTTCTGTACATCGATATCGTAAGCACAATAATTGCCCTTGCCACTAGTGCCATGGCTGCAAATACTACATAGGTCATGATGAACTGCTGCCTGGAATACTCATCGCCTCTGTGGGCAAGGTATAAGAGCCCCATGATAATAGCGGCATGTAAAAGCACAGCTTTTCCCAGGTTAACGACCTGATTTCTGAAATTGAATGAAATTCGGGTAAAGTGGTAGGTCTCAAGGATATAAATAACAAATATCCAAACCAGGTTGGCAGTCAATAAAAGGATGACATACTGCTGGTCAAATACATACTTCCAATTGCCAAACCGCTGAAAACATGCCACCAGAAACGACAGATTCAGCAGGATCACATCGATCCAAAGGTGGGCATTGGGCATAAGGCGAGGGTAGCGCTTTTTCATATTATTAAAATATTATGCTGTGAGAATATATTAATACATTCGTCGAGTTATGTAACCTGATGCTATTTTGTTCACTTCGATCTATGCTGCCAATAGTTGCTTTTTACAGATGTGTTTACATCTGGGGCAACTAGGAAAACAGCACATCTTATTCAATGTCAGGACTTCTAAAATTCTTTATCGCAAAGCGTGACCAATAGTTTGTAAATGATTTGGCATATTTTTCCCACCCCAGACCATTTTATGCTATCCTTCTATGGTTATCAGATCAGTAAACAAGCCAGACTCTTGTATTTAGTTGTTTTTTAGCTGTGTTATAAAACCATTTTCTTCAAAAAACAGCACAAGCGAAATCAAACCTGTTAATTCGGTCATTTATGGCCGCTTCATTTAATGAATTGCAAACGTATTCTGTCTACTTTAATCGTTTATTTGGGTATAAAATATAACCGCGAGTATAGCAGTTTGGTGCAGTGTGTGTGTTACTATATATTATTAGGAAGTATGATTATATCAATTTTGCTGCTGCCTTGAACAAATGCTCATTTGTCTTATGTGTTGGTAGTGGCAGTCTTAATCAATACAAATCTACCCGGGATAACTGTAATTTGCAAATTTATGATATCTATATTTTTCCTGGCGTTCAATCAACCTACTTTTTTTGGAGTTTTTAAAGTGATCTCCGAAGAAAATTTGCCGGTAGATAAGTTCCTTCGTACAGAATTTTTTCAATAAAAACTTTAATTTTACTAGTCTGATTGTAATGTGAATCTATTTATAAATATCTGTTAATTAGTGTGTTAAAGTAAATTCTAAAACTTTATACCGTATTATAGATGAGAGTTGAACAGGCATCACTTTACGATTTATCAAGACTATTTCAGGATTTTCGACTATTTATTAAATGGTAATTTTCAAGGCTGCAATAATCTCTATGGTTACAAATACCTATAATCTTTTAAAAGGTTCATAAAAGATTTCTTCATGAACTGTAATGAGTATACGTTCATCTCGTTTGTAGGAATTAATTTGAGTTGATTTCATACATGTGTTGTTATTAATTCTACAAGTTAGTTTGCGAAAAATTCCTTTCGTTTAATTATAAGTCTGTAAAGTGCAAAAAATGGATTTAGGCATTCAGATATTCTTCTAACAGCTAGCGTAGGTGTATAGAATTGATTGTATGATCCCGAGTTGAAATAGTTTTGGATTGATACACAAGTCATTGTAACGCAACACCCCCGCTGCTGGAAGTCTTGATTTTTATTTTGTTTGTGAATCATATCTGATTTAAGCCTTGCCACCGCAGCGAAAATCCTGAATTTCTACGGAGCGTAAAAATTTTTCTATCCATTGATCCGCTTGCAACAAAGTGGCATTATCAAAGTAATACTGAAAATATGACGGGTTTACTCTTTTTAGGAGTAGGTAGAGCCGCTGATGGTCTAGTGTAACACTAAAAATCTGCTCAAACTTATTAAACGGTTTCAGTAAGAAGAAATGAATATTTGTTAGTACTTAACAAGGAAATGTAGAAAACATTTTAGCGTAAAATTACTAAGTAATACGTACGTGAAGTAACGATAATTTTAGCTTGACTTACATAAAAGTCTGTAATAGGTTTATTTCACCATAAAATATTTGGTCAAAATGCCTTAAATATTTGTTTTAGAATATTTATCTCTACCTTTGCTTATGAGAAAGCGACACTGGTAGCATTTATAATTATTCAGTGAAACCTGGATGGAAAATTAACCTACCGGCAGCAAAACTCGCCCTTGATTTAGGAAATAGATACGATGCGTACGTGATATTCTCCAACCCTAGTTAATAAAGGATTTTTCTTAATTGTAATAGAAAAAATTCTAAATGCCGGGCTTGAAGTATATGAAGTAAATAAAGATTTAACCCTCTTGCAATGCCCGGACCATATGGCTAACAAAAAATAACTTCGGTTTTCCCTGGCACTTTATCATTGTTTTGTTTTTCGAACTAATTCAGGTAACGAATATGAGTACACAGCTAGCCCAGTTTACACCCTTTAGAATTCCGCTGGAAAAGCAGCGCAGTGTTAATTTGAGTAGCGTGCTCAAAAAATACTTGTATCACTGGCCACTTTTTCTGATCGGGTTATCGTTAGCAGCAGTTGGTGTTTTTACCTACTATCAGGTCGCAAAGCCGGTTTACGAAATCAAAGCAACCCTTCTGATCCAGAATGAGAAAAAGACAGCAGATCAGCAATCGCCTTTGCATGAAATTGATTTGCTGAGCACCAATCGTATCATGGAAAATGAGTTTGAAATTCTCAAATCCAAACAATTGATAGGGGAAGTTGTACGTGATCTGAAGCTGGATATTGTATACCAGAGAATGGACGGACTGGCAACGGAAGACCTTTATAAAAACAGTCCTGTTAAATTGACGCTTATCAATCCGACAGGGAATTATTCCAGCAGCACTGTAAATCTTGTCATCATCGATAAGAACTCGTTTTTTGTAAGTATGCCGGATGGGAATTTGAAGCAGTTTTCATTCAAGGAAACTTTTAAAAATAATTTTGGGAGCTGGAAGCTTGAACCAACGCCGGTGATTGGTGAATTTAAAGGGGCAAAAATCAGAATTGTTTTGCACGATCCGGATGCCTTGGCCATTCAGTACCAGAAACGAATAGGTGCGGCCTTATCCAGTAAATCGTCAACGGCCGCTGTCCTTTCCATTTCGGACGAGGTGGCTCAGCGCGGCAAGGATATTTTAAACCGTCTTATTCAAAACTACAAAGTAGCGGGTATTCTTGTGAAAAAACAGGAGACCAGAAGTACGCTGGATTTTATTGATTCCAGACTCACCACGCTGGCCAGTGAGCTGAACAGCGCTGAAAAAGGAATTGAAACCTTTAAAAGCAGCAGAGGGCTTACGGATTTGAGCTCTGATTCAAAAATTAGTCTGGAGAACATGCAGGCAAACGATGCGCGTCTGAGCCAGGTCAATGTTCAGCTAAGCATTATCGAAGGGATCGAGCGCTACATTAATTCCTCGCTGAACTCGGGAAAGACGCCGTCCACCTTAGGGATTGACGATCCGGCCCTGAGCAGCCTGATCGAAAAATTAGCTCAACTTCAGCTGCAACGAGAAAGACTTTTGGCAACAACGCCTGAGACCAACCCGGATTTTGAACCAATTAACCGATCCATTTCGATTACAAAATCGGCGATTAAGGAAAATGTAGCCAGTATCCGGTCGACGTTACAGAATACACAGGCGAAACTGCAGTCTTTTAACGACAATTTTCTTTATTCGATCAAAAATATCCCGGTTCAGGAGCGTCAGTTTATCAATATCAAAAGACAGCAGGCTATTAAGGAAGGGCTTTACACGTATCTGCTGCAAAAGAAGGAAGAGGTTTCCGTAAGTTATGCTTCCGCTTTGGCCAATGATAGAATTGTTGATGAAGCCTATGCAGGGGCGCCAAAGAGTGCGTTGAAAGCAATGATTTTTGCGATAGCGCTATTTCTAGGCTTAGCTTTTCCGGCAGGCCTGATCTATGCAAGAGGCGTTATCAGTCCGAAGGTAAACGATCTATCAGAATTAAAGGAATCAGGTGAAATTCCCATCATTGGCGAATTGCCTTTCGAACCTACAAAGAATACCATAGCGATCAATGGAAAAAGTACCACAGCGATAAGCGAACAGTTCAGAGCGCTTAGAATTAAAATGTATTACCTTTTCGGCCAGAAGGAAACTGGACGCGTTACGCTTGTAACCTCCAGCGTAGCAGGAGAGGGTAAAACCTATGTAAGCAGTAATCTGGGCGTCGCTATGGCCTTTTCGGGCCGAAAAACTGTGCTGGTCGAACTGGATTTGAGAAAGCCCAAGCTTGCTGAGGTCTTCGAGATCAACACAGATCACCCAGGAATAAGTGATTTTTTGAACGGAAAAGCCTCGGTGGATGAAATTATTCAGAATTCAAAATTAGAGCCGACGCTTGATGTTATCGGGAGTGGTGCGCTTGTCCATAATCCTTCCGAGCTTTTGGAAAGACAACAGCTTGCAGATCTGATATTGAGCCTACGGGATCTTTATGATGATGTAATCATTGACAGCCCGCCCGTACATCTTGTTCCTGACGCGATGATCCTATCCAGGGTAGCCGATATGACCTTATACATGATCAGACAAGGGTTTACCAAGGTTGATGAGCTGGAGTTTCTTCGGGAACTAAATAAGCAAAACCAGCTGGTAAACATTAACGTCATCTTTAACAGCATCCAGCGTATCCGTTATGGCTACGGTTACAATTATGACAATAACTACTACAATAGTAAAAAGCCAAGCTTATTGAGATCGATTTTTGGAGATTTTACCAGCAGATTCTAGTATGATCACAAGCCAAAATCCGACTCGAAGCATTGTGAAATCTTTCGAGCATGTAAACCTGTACTTGACCTAAATTGTAATGAAAAAGAAAATCATTGTTGTTCCTCAAGCCGGTCTCGGCAATAGAATGCGTGTATTGGCTTCGGCCGTACAGCTTGCGAAAAGAGATAACCGCGAGCTTTGGATTGCCTGGCCGGTTAATGCAGCGCTAGGCTGTGAGATGACCGATATTTTTCAAAGCATCGGCATGGAGTATTCTGTTCCGCCCAAATGGATTAATTTCCTTTTGACAAACATTTACAGACCTGGCTCCAATTCCCGGTTTTTCGGATTATTAAAATTTGTTTCGAAGCTTTTTGCCGGGCAAACGCTGTTTGATGACGACATTCGTGACGATCGTACCAACCGGGTCAAGCAGCTTAAGATAAGTAGTGAAGAGTCCACAGTGCTTATTGCAACCTGCTTTCCTTTTGGCGATCAACAGGTCGAAGAAACCTACAACGACTACATGAAAAACGAGGAGTTGGCCGAACAGTTTGCCAACTTTAAATTTAGCGAAATTTTAAAGGAAAGGGTTAAGCAGGAGTACCAAAAAATAGGTGAACCTTATATCGGCATCCATATCAGAAGGACTGATCACGTGCATACGATAAAAGACAGTCCCGATGAGAACTACATTATTCAGATTGACCGGTATCTGGCTGAAAATCCTGCACAGAGGTTTTTACTCGCAACTGATGATGAGCCGACCAAAATCTTATTTAAAAAGAAATATGGTAATCAAATGCACATATTCAACCATAAAATAGGCCGGGACGATCTGGAAGGAATTTATGGAGGTGTCGTTGAGCTTTTGATGCTTGCAAATTCGAGCAAAATCATCTGTTCCTGTAAAAGTTCATACAGCAACACAGCGATTGTTCTGGGTGCTATTAAAGATATTGTTTATATCGATACCCATGTTTTTGATATAGCAAAACCGATGCAGGCTTAATAAAGGCATTGCCGTTTTCATTATTCTCTCAGGCAGATAAACCCAGCTTTAATGACGAATGTTCTGCACTTTATATGCAATAATTTTACCAAAGGCCATGAGCGAAGCATTAAGGCTAAGAAAAATATTGGATTGTCCTTTATCATCAAGGGTGCCAGCATAGCCATCAGCCTTATCCTGGTTCCATTGACGATCAACTATATCAATCCGTATAGATATGGGATCTGGCTGACGCTGAGCTCTGTGGTTAGCTGGTTTAGTTTTTTTGATATTGGGTTGACTAACGGGTTAAGAAACAAACTCGTACAGGCAAAATCGGAAGGTGATCTCAAACTTGCTAAAATCTATATCAGTACAACATACAGTATCCTGGCCTTAATTTTTGCCGGCGTCTGGCTTATTCTGATGATTACCAACCATTTTTTAAATTGGTCGCAGATCCTAAAGATTTCTCCGGCGATGGAGTCGGAAATTTCATTTTTGGCGGTCATCATTTTTTCCTACTTCTGTCTGCAGTTTGTGCTCAGAGTTATTACCACGCTGCTTATTGCGGATCAGCAACCGGCAAAAACTTCTCTTTTGGACCTATTAGGGCAAATTCTGTCGCTGGTTCTGATTTTTATTCTGGTAAAAACCTCAGAGGGCTCTTTGATCAAATTGGGTATCGCGCTCTGTGTATCTCCGTTACTGGTTCTGATTGGCGCCAATATTTACTATTTCAACGGAATTTTTAAAAAATACCGTCCCAGTTTTTCGGATGTCAAATTTGCGTATTCAAATGATCTGCTAAAATTGGGGCTAAGTTTTTTTGTCATTCAAATAGCGTCCATTATTCAATATGAATCGGCCAATATTATCATCTCACGAAATTTTGGAGCCGCAGAGGTCACCTCTTATAATGTTGTTTATAAGTATTTTGGCGTGTTGCATATGGTCTTTATGATTTTTATCACACCGTTTTGGTCAGCATCCACGGAGGCTTTCTATAAAAATGATATTGCCTGGATCAGAAACGGTATCCGTAAATACAATATGCTCAATGTAGCGATGTTTCTTGGCGGTATTCTGATGCTGCTGCTTTCTGACAGGGTGTACAGTATCTGGCTGGGCAAGGGAAAGGTTGATATTGATTTTTCACTGTCATTTTTCGGATTTGTTTTTTTTAGCGTCGGGATGTTTGGCAGCAAGTATGTGAATTTTCTTAACGGAATAAATGCGCTCAGACTCCAGTTCTGGTCAAGTATTGTAAGTCCGTTTCTTTACGTGGGCACGGTGCTTGTGCTGATCAAATATTTCCATATCGGTGTTTATGCTGTGTTTGTCGGAGCCATTATAGCCAATATCAACGCTTATTTGATAGCGCCCTTGCAGTATTACATGATTATTATTAAAGGTAAGAAAGGGATCTGGATCAGATAGGTTATTTATATGAGCTGGTTTAATTGAGTGTAACTATCAAAGCAACGTCATGAACAAAGTTTTACTTTACGGAGGCCTTGGAAATCAGATGTTTCAATATGCGTTGAATCTGGCTTTGAATGAGAAAGGGATAAAATCTCGTGTTTCGATTTCAGAGTACTTCGGGCATGTGCATCACAACGGATTTGCGATGTCTCATGCGTTCAATTTACAGTTACCTTTTCCTGTTAATGTTCAAAATTTTCTGCTCAAAAACGGTGGTTTGGTTTTCGAAAACAGGCTATCCTACTTTTTCCTTCGGCAGTTGCTGAAAGTCCGGCGGAAAAGTGCTGCTCTTTACCGGGAAAAAAAAGAGTTTATAAGAGATGAAAATGTTTTCTCGCAGCGCCAGGCGACGCTGATGGGGACGTGGCAGGCAGAATCCTACTTCGACGATATCGAAAATGTGGTTAGAGATAACTTTGTCTTTAAAAAGCCAGCAGACAGAAAGAATATCGCTTTGAGCGTTGAAATTTCTGAGCGTAATGCCGTGAGTATCCATATCCGGCGTGGTGACTATTTAAACCCGATCTGGGCCGGGAGCCACATGGTCATCAAGGACAAGGTCTATTTTGAAAACGCGATCGAGCTGATCGAAAACAGTACCGATTCGCCTCATTTTTATATTTTTTCGGATGACATGATCTGGGTTAAAGATAATATAAGAATCACAAACTGTACCTATGTAGATCATAACAGCGGCAGGAACTCGTATTTGGATATGTATCTGATGAGTCTTTGCAAGCACAATATTATTTCCAACAGCACTTTTAGCTGGTGGGGAGCGTGGCTTAACCGGAATCCGTCAAAAATTGTTGTTATGCCCGACCGGTGGCTCCAAAATGACGCTGCGCAGGGAATATTTCCTTCCGAATGGGTAAGGCTTGAGGTTTAACAGCACACTTGCTACTGTATATATGTTTGATTTAAAAAAGTTGACGCCTTTTGACTGGGTAATGGTAGGTTTCATCCTGCATGCGCTGGGAGGAATGTTCTTTGATAGCTCCAAAGCACTCTGCTATCTGTTATGCGGTGTGGGGCTGATTATTATATTTTATAATGCCGTGTTTCAGATTCAGTTTCAAAAGCCGTTTGGCGGCATGATGCTGGTGATTTTTATTTTATTCCTTCTTTGGACTGCGATCATTTTGATTCGCCCGTTTGTGAGCAGGGAAACGTTTTCCTCGGATGGTTACTCGTTGATCAACCGGTATACCTGGCTGTCATTTATTACCCCGTTAATCGTGTTTTTGGGCTTTGGGCAGGTAACTCTTAGCAGTGTTTTTAAATTCACCTTCGTTCAGGGTATTATCGGGATTGTGCTTTTGGTGCTCAATTACAAACAGATTTTCCAGGCCAATGAAGATATCGATGTCGAGGACTATCAGACATACATCGGCATTATTTATATTCCGCTTCAGTATCTTTTTGCGTCATCGTTTATGATCCTTTGCTCTGAGTTTATTTCCGTGAAATACCGGGTCATGGCTTATTTTACGATGTTTACCTGCGTTTTTCTTGCGCTTTATTCGGCACGGCGAGGTAATCTGTTTATGTATTTGCTGATCGTTCTGTTTGCTTTTATACTCAATATTGCCGCGTCCAAAGGAGCGTCAAAACTGCTCAAATTAGGCATTGTGACCGTAGTCATAACGTTTGCTGTGCTGTTGTTTAATGTGTATGCCGGCTCGACTTTCGCCCTTTTTCTGGCCCGGCTTGAAGAAGATACAAGAACCGGTGTTGAGGAATATTTCTATTACAGTTTCCAGGGCGAATCGCTTGACTGGATCATAGGGCGTGGACTGAACGGAACTTATTATTGCCCGATTTTTGATATGTCAAATGTAAACAGGGGAATGATTGAAACTGGGTATCTGCATTTGATACTCAAGGGCGGGATTCTTTACCTGGGACTTTTTTGCTTTTTGGTTTTGCAGTCGGCTTATCTTGGCTTTTTCCGCTCGAATAACATTTTGACAAAAGGCATGGCTTTCTATCTTGTTGCCCACATTATTTTTTTGCTGCCTTTTGGTTTGCCCGCTTTTAATTTTGAATACATCGTGCTTTGGATTTGTGTTTTTTACTGTCAGTCCAAAGAGTTTCGCATGTGCTCTGACACGGAAATAAAATTGCACTTAGCCTATAACTAATCATCCAACGTGAGAATACTTTGGTTTGCCATCACACCCTGCGGAGCTGCAGAGAAGTTGACACCCGGTTCGTTTACAGCGGGTTGGTTAGCTGCTCTGGAGCAACAGGTCAAGCATGATCCCTTTATTGATCTGTCTGTCAGTTTTTATTACAACGGTAAAATGGACCCTTTTGAGTATAAATCGGTTCAGTATTATCCGGTTTCCCGCGGCCGGGGCCAGACTAAGCTAGCTAAACTGCTCGACCGGCTAGAAGCCTATCAGTCAAACAGGGATGAGCGCTATATTGAGAAACTTGTAAAGGTGATAGAAACTGTGCGTCCGGATGTGATCCATATTCATGGTACTGAGGATAATTTTGGTCTGATTCAAAAGTACGTACAGCTTCCGGTTGTCTTTTCCATACAGAGCCTTCTGACGCCTTACAGGGAGAAATTTTTCTCCGGTATTCCTTACAATGTGGCATCTTCAAAGGAGAATTTAAGCTCGAAATTGTTGGTAGACTCTGTCCGGAATAACTTCTTTTTGTTTTCAAAATGGGCAAAAAGAGAAGTTGAAATGCTTAAACCAGCCCGCTTTGTGATCGGACGTACCAGCTGGGATAAAAGAGCAACACGAATACTGGCGCCAAAGAGCCTGTATTTTGTTGGAAACGAAATTATGCGAAACAGCTTTTACCGCCATGAGTGGAAAAAGCAGGCGTTCAGTCCGACGATAAAAATCGTTACTACAATGAGCGGCGGGCTATACAAAGGCCTGGAATCAGTTCTTAAAACGGCTGCGATACTTACTTGCCATAACTTTGATTTTCAGTGGCTGGTGGTTGGCCAGACCGAATCGGGCAAATATCCCCAGATGGTGCAGCGCTGGTTAAAAAAGGATTATTCAGCAAACGGTATCACTTTTCTAGGGAGTAAAACAGAATCAGAACTGGTTGACATATTATGTGATGCGGATCTGTATTGCCAGGTAAGTCATATCGAAAACAGTCCTAACAGCCTTTGTGAAGCGATGCTTCTGGGAATGCCGGTGGTTGCAACTTTTGCCGGCGGAACCGATTCAATGCTGGAAAATGGCCTGCAGGGAATGCTGGTGCAGGATGGTGATTCCTATTCTCTTGCCGGAGCGATCAAAGAGCTTGCAGAAGATTTTGAAAAGAGTCGTTGGTACGGGCAAAATGCCAGGCAAACAGCGCTTGAAAGGCATGATCCCAAGAAGGTTGCAAACGAAATTATTGATGTATATAAGGAGATTTATTCATTGGTAAATAAAATAGAAATATGAATAACTTAAAAGTATCCATTGTAACGCCCTCTTACAATCAGGGTCAATTTATCGAGGAGACCATCCAGTCTGTCCTTGATCAGGAATATGACAATCTTGAATATGTTATCATCGACGGAGGTTCGACTGACAACACGGTTGAGGTGATCAAAAGGTATGAAGACAGACTGAAATACTGGGTAAGTGAGAAGGACAACGGACAAACGCATGCGATCAACAAGGGGTTTGCAATGGCTAGCGGTGACATTATAGCCTGGATCAATAGCGATGATGTCTACTGCAAGGGAGCAATCCAGGCCGTGACAGAATTCTTTGAAAAAAATCCGCAGGCGAACGTAGTGGTAGGTAACGGCCTGTTTATGGATTATAAAGGGGAGGTATATGAGAGGAAATATCCTAACATCTCCAGGTTTCAGGAAAAACATTGTATGATGTCCATTTTTCAACCCAGTACTTTTTTAAGAAGAAGTATCTTGACTGATATCGGTTTTTTGAACGAAGAGTACCAGATGATTATGGATGCTGAGTGGTTTTACCGGATCGCTGCGCAGTACCCGTTCTATGTCATTGAGAAGGACCTTTCAATTTTCAGATGGCACAAAGACAGCAAGTCCTCGGGAGATCACAATTCCAAGCTTTTCAAGCGCTATATGCACGAGCATTTAACGGTTGTTAAAAGGGCTCATCCGGCAATGTCAGGGTTTATCAGCAGGTTTCCGAAGGCTTCGTTTAAAGCGCACATTTATGCTGGTTTTGCAGTAAGGTTTCTAAGGCGGCTCTATAAAAGAGAGTTATATAAAATGAAAGATACCAATGTCTGAACCAGCCACCTTTGCATCGAGATTTCCAATTGATACGGATCGGGACCCGCAGCACCATGACAAGCATATTTATTTTGTAGATCTCTCAGATAATGGCAGCAAAATGAAGCTCTGCTATCATCTTTTGATTTTAGCGATTCGCTTTATTACCGTTATTCCGCACCTTATCGTATTTGCGTTTCATTCCAATAAAAAACTGATTCTATCAGATACAGCAACGGTTAAGAATTTGATTTTATCCCTGGTTTTTGCAAGGCAGTATAGAAACCTTTTTTATCACAGGATCGGTAATATCAAATACTTTTTTAAATGGATTTTACCGGAGGACCGGACGCTTGACATTCCGGGCAGTATGCCGCTTGGCAAGACAGCACTTTTTATTCATAACACATCCAGCTTTCTGAATGCAGAAAGCATTGGTGATTATTTTGTCTGCTATCATCACGTTACCCTGGGCACGAACAGGCTGGGAGGAGAGCAGCGGCCGGTCATAGGGAACAATGTCATGGTGTGCACAGGCGCTGTGGTGGTAGGCGGAATAACCATTGGTGATAATGTTATTATTGGAGCAAACGCAGTGGTAGTCAAGGATGTGCCTTCGAATTGTACAGTGATTGGTTCGCCTGCCCGCATAGTGAAACAAAATGGAGTACGCGTTGATATTCCGCTTTGATTATATAAAGCCACTGATGATCACATATTAACCAGATTTTGAGCATTGATTTTCCCTGAACCGATATGAGCAAGCTTAAAGTTTTAATGTTCCATCCTGCACTGGCTCCCTACCGGATTGATCAGTTTAATGAGATGGGGGAGCTTTTTGACCTGGAAGTTGTCTTTATTTTTGACAATGTGCGAGACCATAAATTTGACCAGCAAAAACTTCGTTCACAGCTGCATTTCAAACATTCCTATTTGTTAAACGGGCCCGCAGGATCAAAGGACAGAGCTATTCGGTACGGAATGCTGAAAACAATCCGGCGGGCGAATCCGGATATCATTTTTGGATACGAATACTCTTTTACCACGCAGTATTTACTGCTTTTGAAGGGGCTGGGTGTAATCAAGCAAAAGATAGGCTCCACAATCGATGACAGCATTGATATTTGCCTTCACGTGCAGACCAAACTGCGTTATTATGCACGCAAATACAGTGTCAAACGCCTGGATTATTTGGTTGTATTGTCAAAAGAAGTTGCCCGGTTTTATCAGACTTCCTTCAGCTTAAAGGATGACCAGGTGATTGTTTCTCCAATACTCCAGGCGCCCGAAAGGCTCAGGGCAGATAGTTCCAGACTTGAAGCGATCGCCGCTGATTATGTCAGACAATATGATCTGACCGGGAAAAAAGTCTTGTTATTTGTTGGCCGCTTTATTGCCGAAAAAGGACTGGCCGGATTTATAGAACACACGTATCCTGTTCTTTTGGCTCATCCGGATCTGGTGCTTGTGCTGGTGGGCGAGGGGCAGCAAAAGGAAAATATCAGACAACATATTCAAAACCATGGTTTGCAAAATAAAGTTATTTTGCCCGGAAGATTCGAAGGGGAAGCGCTGAATGCCTGGTATCTGTGCGCATCAGGGTTTGTGCTGCCCAGCACGTTTGAACCTTTCGGTGCGGTGGTCAACGAAGCGCTTATTTTCGGACTGAACGTTTTCTGCTCTAAATATGCAGGAGCATCTTATCTGATTAGCGAGCAAAGCGGACAACTTTTTGATCCGCTGTCAGAAGAAAGCACCCTTAAAGGGTTACGCAGCTTTATAGATCTGCTTCCCAGGGTCAAAGATACTGATCTGCAGGAAAAACCATCATTAATGACCAGCTTCAAAGAAGATCTGGTTAGCGAATGGAGCAAACTCTCATACAGCTGATGTTGTGAAGATTAAATGATCATACCGCAATATTGTTCAATGGCAGAAAATTCAGCACTTTAATTTTTGTGTATGAAAAGTAGATATTTATGAAAAAGAAGTTGGAGTTACTGCAAATTTTCAGAGGATTTGCGGCAATGCTGGTAGTACTTTGTCATATAAGCGGCTCGACCCGTCCTTATTTTCATACTTCTTTTTTGGGTGATATTTTTTTTCAGGGTTATATCGGTGTGGATTTCTTTTTTGTATTGAGTGGATTTATCATCACGTATGTTCATTTCAAAGATCTTATACATTGTTCCAATCAAACTACATTTCTTAAAAAGCGTTTTATAAGAATCTACCCGTTCTACTGGATTATTGCCACAGTTTATCTTTTATTAATTTTTCTATTAGACGGCAAGACCAACCATCTGGACCACAACATGGATTTTAGATCCGCTCAGGAATGGTGTTTTATAGTGTATTCTTATCTGCTGCTGCCGGTTCAGCCTAACTTTTTCCTACCCGTAGCTTGGTCATTAGCCTATGAAGTGATCTTTTACATAACGTTTTTCATCTGTATCATGACTGGCCTGAAAACGGCCAAGTATATCTTTTTCGTATGGCTTGCAGCGGTTCTGCTCAAGATGTTTTTGTCAGAGCTTATTTGTATACCCAATATTATACTGCTAAATGAAAGAATTGTCGCATTCCTGTGCGGCTGTTTTGTAGCGTATTTAATTCTAAAATCGTATCACCTTAATGTATGGATATGGGCAGTAGCATTGGTCTTGTCCCTGTTATGCTTGGTTCCGGACTATCCGCATATTCTACTCAGGCCGCATGGTATTATGGTGCTGGCGATTGTGATGTCACTGATCATTTACAGAGTGGTTATTATAGACATTACCCGGCAATTCCGTTACCCGGCGATACTTCTTTTGGTCGGAGAGGCATCGTACTCTATTTATCTATCGCATTTGATATTTCTTAGTACTTTGTTTAGACTTTTCAGGATTATAGTCGAGAAATTGCATATTTACAATTCGTTGATACTTCAGTCTCTGATTTTCATTCTATTTTTGTTTACTATTGCCGGAGGGGTGCTCATTTTTCGATTCGTGGAGTCTCCGGTACTGCGTTTTTTTAACAGAAAGTTGCTGTAGGACAGTCTGTTAAGTAACCGGTTGTTACCCTTTGATCACCAGCTGATCTTTCAAGTTCAGTATTTGTTTTTTCATTTATTTGTCCCTGCTGCCAGGTAGTATTGAAAGTTTTGAGGGAGGATTCGAGGGGTAGCAAAGTAAAAAATAATAAGAACACAAATATCAACGTACATCGTTATGAAAAACCTGAAAATGAAATCAGTTTTGCTTTTTTTTGCTGTCCTGTGCTTTCATGCTGCGCAGTCGGCTACCTATTATGTCAAGGCTTCGGGGGGCAACGGTTCAGGGTTGAGCGATCAGGATGCTTGGAGCTTTGAGAAACTCAAGGCTTCCTTTACGACCGGAAGTACGGTTCTTTTCAAAAGAGGAGATGTGTTTTACGGAACGCTTTCCGCAGAAAATTCGAATTTTACTTTTGACGCCTATGGAGAGGGCGCAAATCCGGTTATTAGTGGGTTTAAGCAGCTAGGAGTTTGGTCAAAAGCCACTGGCAATATCTATTATACCACGCTGGATGTTGAATCGCTGAATATGGTGACCGTTGATGGCGTGGTCCGGTCAATGGGTAGATATCCAGATGCAGGTTATCTTAAATATACTTCGCATGAGGGGAATTCTGCTCTCTCCGGTGAGACTGTAAGCGGTATACCCTTTGATCCGGCCGGCGCTGAGATCGTAATTCGAAAGGATCGATGGATCATTGATCGTCATGTGATTTCCTCCCGCTCGTCCAATCAACTCAGCTACAGTGCTAACAATCATTACGGCAACAATATGACTTATAGTCCCGTTGACGGCAATGGTTTTTTTATACAAGCTCACCTTGGTACGCTCAGTAAAGAGGGGGAATGGTTTTACGATAAAAACGCCAAACGTCTTTACCTTTATTCAGCATCAGGATCGCCTGAGGGAAAAACGGTTCAGGTGAGCACGCTGGCGAGAAATTTTGTGATTAATTCTCAAAATAATATTACGATCAACAATATAGATTTTGAAGGCAGCAATACCGATGGCGTCTATTTGGTAGGGGCCCGCAATGTTACCTTTAATAATTGTAACTTTAAAAATCACGGCGGTAACGGTGTGTATGGGATCGATGTTTCTGCCATTACCATCAATGGAGGATCTGTAAGCGAAGTACTCAATAACGGGATATGGATTGAGAACAACGGTTCAGCGGTCACAATCGATGGGGTCCGGACCACCAACATTGGGATAATTGCCGGCGCGGGACGCTCAGGCGATACAGCTCAGGAAGCTATCTCCGTCTATGGAACAGGAACAACAATCCGAAACTGTTCTGTAATCAGCACAGGATTTAACGGTATTAATTTCTCTGGCTCGGGCGACGATGTGCTGGTCGAAAACAATTTTGTCGACCATTTTTGCAAAATCAAAGATGATGGTGGAGGTATTTATACATTCAATTCAAGGGGAACAAACAGAAAGATCAAAAATAACATTGTATTAAACGCAGTTGGAGCTTATCAGGGAGCAGAGTCAAGTTACTGGGAGGCATATGGTAAGGCCGCAGGTATCTACCTTGACGGGGGCAGTAAGGATACTCAAATTGACAATAACGTGATCGCTCATGGCCCCTGGGCGGGAATTTTCGTCAATGGCACAAGTGATCACCATATCACTAACAACCTGGTGTATGATTTTGCAAGAGTACTGCTTATTCATAGTTTCAAAGATCTTTTTGTAAGAAATCTGACCGTTAAAAATAATGTGTTTCTAGCCAAATTGGCCTCGCAGTCGGCTATGTACGTGCATATGTATTTCAATGATGATCCCTCACAATATGGCTCTTTTGACAAGAATACCTATGCCCGGCCTATCAATGATGCAAATACTATTACAATTCAGCGCGAGTATGCTGGCGGCGGCCAGGCCAATATCTCGCTGTCTGACTGGATTCAGCAATACCGTCAGGATGCGGGCTCATCCAAGTCGTTGGTTACGACCGATCAGGAAAGTAATTTCCGGTTTGATTACAACAACTCCATCAACGAATCTTCCGTAGCGCTGGATGGGAATTATGCCGATGTGACCAACAAGAAATATTCATCAAGGTTTCAGCTAGCTCCGTATGCAGGGCTGGTACTGATCAAGAATCCTGTAACCGGGCTTATTGAAAGCATTGCATCGGGTCATTGGAGTGATCCGAGTATTTGGTCTGGCGGCCAGACGCCCAAGTCAAATGAAACCGTACTGATCAACAAAGGGCATGTTGTCACATCAGATACCTATCCCACTGAATTCAGACTTAGTACCGAAGGAGAACTTAAAATCAATAAATAAACCCCCTTGATGTCTATCCCGGCCAGGGACACAGCTTATGAAACCTCGTATTTTGTTTATTATGCACGTGCCCCCGCCAGTTCATGGCGCTGCCATGGTGGGAAAATTTATCAAAGAGAGCGCCAAGATCAATGCTGCATTCGAAGCGGATTATATAAATCTTTCTACATCGACAAGCCTAAATGAAATTGGCGGGGCAGGAGCGGGCAAAATAATAAAGTTGTTAAAGATACAAGCAGATGTTGTAAACGCTCTTTCCAGGAAAAACTATGACCTTTGTTATGTTACGCTGACTGCAAGCGGTCCTGGTTTCTACAAAGACCTGATGGTTGTTGGCATCCTGAAAATGTTCGAGAAAAAAATCATTTATCATTTTCATAATAAGGGCGTGGGTTTGAGTGGTAAATCGGTTTTGACAGATGCTCTTTACCGTTTTGTTTTCAACAAATCCTACAGTATACTTTTATCAAAGAGTCTTTACTACGATGTGAAGAACTATGCGCCGGCTGAAAATGTATTTTTCTGCGCCAATGGAATACCTAAAAATCAATTGACATCCACAGCGGAAAGGTCTGATAAAGACATCTGCCGTCTGCTTTTTTTAGGAAATCTGATGCAGTCCAAAGGGATGCTGGTGTTGCTGGAAGCATGCCGGATTGTTAAACAGCAGGGGTATTTGTTCGAGTGTAATTTTGTGGGAGGCTGGACTGATATTACGCCAGAACAATTTTCCCAAAAAGTTTCCGATTTCGATCTGGATGGCACGGCGTTCGCTCATGGACCGAAATATGACCAGGATAAAAGGGATTTTCTATCAAACTCGGATGTACTGGTCTTCCCTACCTTTTATCATTTCGAAGCATTTCCGCTGGTTATTCTGGAAGCGATGCAAAGTGGTTTGGCAGTAATATCATGTCCAGAAGGCGGAATACCAGATATTGTTGTGAATGGAGAAACAGGTTATTTGGTGCCGCAGAAGGATGCCGCTGCGTTAGCTGAGAAAATAGGCTATTTAATTCAGAATCCGCATGTTCGCCAAAATATGGGAAAAGCTGGGCAGGAAAGATTTTCGCAGCTCTTTACAATCGATTCGTTCGAAGATAATATTTGCGATATTTTAAGGACGGCCGCCGCAGGGAAACCTGTATAATTTTTTTTGAAGTACGATACCAGCTAAGCTCGATGCTTTGCCAGGCATATGCTGGATCGTGAAGTAGAAAGCAGCGTTCTAACGCTTATGTGTAAACGTAAAAGAGTCATTATTTTTTGCTTTGATATCTTTCAAACACTTAAAAGTGCGGGCATAACTCGTCATTCTAAACTTTCATAAAGTCTACATAAAAAATAATTACTTTAATATTTAAGCAAGTCAGCCAAGGCTGACCTGCTTAAATATTTTCGAACATTAAACACACCAGGCAATTCTGCTACGAAAGATTTGGAAAGGTAGGCTGCCTTTTTAGCCTTAAGAGAATTAGCGTGAGGTCTCGGAAAAATACAATTGTGTTTCCCATGTTCCGCTTAAAAATCTCTGGTCTGTAAATCATTCTGAGCAGCCAGCCGAGTCTAAGTTTAAACCAGATGGGATTGATCTCCTTTTCAGTTCCTGCATACCAGTCAAACACTGCCCCAATACTAACGATGAGATTAGTATTTAGTAAGTCACGATGTTTTACAGACCATTTTTCCTGCTTTGGCGCGGTCATACCAACGAATAAGACGTTAGGCTGGAAAGCGTTAATGGCGTCGATCATGTCTTGGTTATCCTGATCGGAAAACTCCTTTTTGAATGGAGGAGAATACGTTCCTACGGTGATATTAGGATATTCTCGGTTCATACGGTCTTTGATTAATCTAAGTACCTTTTCAGAGGATCCCAGAAAGAAAACCCGTCCTGAGGTTTCATTCATGCGCTGCACGAAATGTTTGTAGACATCAGGACCCTGATTTCGCTTGATGTTTTTGCCGAGTAAAAAAATAGAGGCCAGCGCAAAGTAAACCCCGTCTAACACGAGAAAATCTGTATTCTGGAGCGTACTTTTGAATTCAGCATCTTTAACCGTTAAACCATAATTGTTAGGGCTTATGCTGCAGTTGATTACTCTACTCTTTTCGCCCTGTACCGGAATATTTTTTAGGTCATCATTGAAAACCTTAAATCCTAAAACTGTAACAGTGTTGAATGCATTATCCATATGTATATAGTTTATTAAGCTGCTGTGCTGGCCATCAATAAATTAGGCTTCAACAAGCTGATGTTGAGAGATAACTTCACTAATCCATTCATAGGTTTTTGTCATTCCTTCAATGAGAGGGGCTGACACTTCCCAACCAAGTTCTTTTTTAAACAAGGCATTATCGGAGTTTCTTCCACGTACGCCTAGAGGGCACTTGAAGCCATATTTGTCAATGAACTCCTGGCCATAGATATTTTTGATTGTAATATCTTTGCCGGAAATGTCAATTGCCATTTGTGCCAACTGATTGATAGTCACCTTCTCTTCTGACCCGATGTTTACAGGCCCTTCGAATTCTGACTCCATCAGGCTTAACACAGCAGTCACGCATTCCTCAACATAAAGGAAAGATCTTGTCTGCTGCCCGTCTCCCCAAACTTCAAAAGAACCTCCGTCCGGTGTTTCTGCTGCTTTACGAAGCATGGCCGCCGGTGCTTTTTCTTTCCCGCCTTTCCAGGTTCCCTGTGGGCCGAAGATGTTATGAAAACGTGCAATTCTTACATTCAAATTGTAGTTTCTTTTGTAGGCTTTGAAGAGTCTTTCGCTGAAAAGTTTTTCCCATCCATACTCAGAATCTGGATTTGCAGGATATGCTGAGCTTTCTTCGCAGTTAGGATTATTCGGATCTAACTGGTTGTTTTCCGGATAGATACATGCAGATGAAGAGTAGAATAGCTTCTTGATATTTTTAACAGTCGCTTCTTTCGCTACGTTCAGGTTGATCAGCGCCGAGTTTTGCATAACATTTGCATCATTCTGGCCTGTGAAGATATAACCTGCTCCGCCCATGTCTGCTGCAAGCTGATACACTTCGTCCCAGCCTTCTGCGATCACAAGCTCAACTGTCTTTGGATCTGTGAGATCACCCAGAATAAACTCGTTACAAATTTCCCGATGGTCGAAATATTCATGATTTTTAATGTCGCAGATTCTGACATAATTTCCGTTCTCTTTCAACCTTTTAGCGAGATGTCCGCCAATAAAACCACCGCCTCCTAGTACAATTACTTTTTTCATTTTTGCTTGGTTTGAGTGTTAAAAATAGTTACTAATATGAGTTGGGTAAATAATGATAATACGGTTTGGGCACAGCGATTTCGTACCGATTTTCAGCCATTTTGCTGGCCGTCGGTTTTTCGTAAATTGTATAGGCAATACTTTTCAATCCAGGCAAAATTCAGCCTGCTACTTAATTATCGTTGAGTGCGGTGTTATACACCTTGAAGTATGATTAATTCCTGACTTTTCATCGCGATGCAGAGGATATAACAAAACTGACATCTACCACATCGAAGTGAGGAATTATAGAAAATATTTTATGAATCTTTCGGAACTGCGTTTCTATTACAAAACTAAGGTAGAGACAAAAAGAATTAAAAAAAAATCAAAATGATTTAACGGCAAAATATATTATCGAAAAGTAGCTATTTTTCATTTGAAAATACTGTAAAAATTACAATTATATATGTTTTATACTGTGAATTACTTACTTAAAGTTCGTAGAATGTATTCGTAAACATCCATGTAAACGGTTGTCGTTTGGTATTTTTCTTTTAAAAATCAAAATTATATATAGAACTTTCTCTATATGAAAATAAATTTTTCTAAATAGAATTACTTCACATGCCAGATTAGCCAGATTTTGGAGAAATAGGAGTCTCGGTTATTAACGTTTGGCAAACAATTTTTGAAAAGATAAGCACGTTTACAATTCAGGGTTGTAAAAGAAATAATACTATTATAAGGAGCATTTGGGCATGTTTTAGCTAAACTACAAATGCCTAATTTATCATTTTTGAGTGATGGCTTCTTAGATAGCAATAAACTTAAAATTGAAAGACGGAAATTATAAGCTCTGCAAAACAGAAAATTTTATGTCTTTCCCCTGCGTGAGATAGTTCTACGTGAAAAAAATGCAGTTTGGCAAGTTTGGATGTTATTAATTCTGGATTAAATCAGGATTAATATAAAACGACCGGGCCATTTTTAAATCAAATAGGAGGTAGTTTTCCGTTAACAGGGAAGGTGAAAAGGATTTTGAGGCCCAGTTTTTCGTTAATTATCTTGATAATGTTACCTCACGATTAAAATATTCGATGGTCATTTGCAGTGAGCTGACTATTATGACAGTGTCTTTGTGATTTTTTTGAGATTAAATATGGCATGTAACTGATAATTCGATTAAGTTAACAATTAAATAAAACTTCGGTTATTACTTTCCGTTTTTCATCTCTAACTTTATAATAATCAAACATTTACTCAACGGAAAAATAAGCTGACATGTTTCGATTTATTATTCTTTTCTCTGGAATACTTTTGACTTCTGCTCAGTCATATTCTCAGCCAGGAAAGCGTGCAAACATATGGTATTTTGGGTATAATGCCGGGTTAGATTTTAATTCAGGTAAACCGGTTGGGCTAAGGGACGGAGCGTTATATCAAAGAGAAGGTTGTTCCTCAATAGCTGATGAAAAGGGAAACCTGATTTTATATACTGACGGAATTAGAATTTGGAATAAAAAACATAAGCTTATTTCAGCAGATACACAGCTGGGCGGAGATGATACCTCAACACAAAGTGCACTGATTGTTCCGATGCCTGGTAATCCAAACATTTATTACGTGTTTTCTACCTTTACCAAATTAGTATGTGTTACCATCGATATTAGTCTTTACAAAGGGAACGGTGGTGTGGTTTCCAGAAGTGTTCTTTTGGAAAACTCAACAGAAAAGTTGGCTGCTGTTCAACATTGTAATCAAAGGGATTTCTGGATTCTTGCCCATGAGAATGGGAACAGGGTTTTTAGAAGTTTTTTGCTGACTGAGCAAGGAATTGCCAAATCTTCGGTTGTGAGCAAAATTGGAACTCCGCTCGATTTTTATAAATCTGTTGGCAATATGAAGTTTTCTCAGCAGGGCGATAAACTTGCCATGGCCGTATTTGGAAAAAGTCAATATCAACTATTTAATTTCGACAACAGCCTCGGAACACTTTCTGATGAAGTATCTTTAAAGCATATGGATTTTTTATCAGCTTACGGATTAGAGTTTTCACCAAGCGGAAAATTTTTATATGTAAGTGAAACGGTAAATGTGGGAAGTTCTATTTTTCAGCTGGATATATCAGATATGGATGCAAAAAAAATCATCGCGTCCAAAACCGAGATCGGAAAACCGCCTGAATCCTATTTCGGGTCTATGCAACTGGGGCCGGATGGTAAGATCTATGTTGCGCGGTCTGGTCTTAAATATTTGGGAGTGATCCATACTCCGGATCTTAAAGGATCAAAATGTGCTTACGTTAATAATGGGTTTGAACTGCCGGCGGGCGTCAACAGTATGGGTCTTCCTAATTATTTCGTAACTCCGCCAATCCTTGATCCCACGGTCACGATACAAATTGACGATAAATGTAATGATGTCACACTAACAGCTGAAACGAACCACCGTTTTTCAAAATATGTTTTTCAGTGGTACAATGGAAAGCAAGAAATTCGAGGAGCTAATATGAGAACGTATACTCCAAAGAGTTCGGGTGATTATTCCGTAATATTGATCGGAGAGTGTCTGGATAAGAAGGTTATATCGACGTCAATAAATGTTAAAATCCTTGAAATCTCTGCTGACTATTCAACCCTTGAATGCGGTCTTTTGGAATTATCAGTTCGGGCAAATGCTTCGATTGTCTGGACCGGCAAAGGGGTATCCGTCGAAAACGAACATCTTCGTAAAATTCAGGTTTCCGGGTCAGGCAAAGATGTCTACTACGTTAGAGTATTGGATGAACATGATCCATCTTGTTATATAGAGAAAAAATTGGACGTGAATTTTGGAGTTTGCGATGCATCTGTCTTTATTCCCGATATTTTCACGCCTAATGGAGATCATATAAACGATGCTTTCGACATAGTGATCAGTAATGGGGAAGGTGTAGATCTTAGGATTTATGACCGATGGGGCAACATTGTACATCATGGTAAAAAATCCGAGATACCGTGGGATGGAAAGGTCAACGGCACAGATGCCCTGATAGGGACTTATACATATGTTCTTCAATACAAAAATAACCGTGGACATGAATTTACTCGGCGAGGAACTGTTTTTTTGCAGCGGTAATGCAAAAAAATGCCGCAGAAGCAGAATTTCTACGGCATCCAGATTAAGGTATCTTAAGAAAGTCTTGAAATACATTCCTTCAAGCTATCAGTCCAGTAAGGAATTCTTATTCCAAAAGTATTTTTTATTTTTGTTTTGTCCATTACCGAATAAGCTGGACGGACGGCTTTGGTTACATACTCTACCGTTTTAACTGGTTTTACATGAACCTCTACTTGGCTGATATCAAAGATGGTTTTGGCGAAATCAAACCAGGAAGTTACCCCTTCATTGCTGTAATGATAGATTCCATATGCTGAACTTTCCGAATGAATTATATCAAAAATAGCACCGGCCAGATCAATTGCATACGTCGGAGAGCCCGCCTGATCAATAATGACGCCAAGTTCATCTCTCTCTTTCCCAAGACGAAGCATTGTCTTTACAAAGTTATTTCCAAACTCCGAATAAAGCCAGCTCGTGCGCAGAGTAAAGTGTTTTGTCAAAGTTTTAGAAATTGCAATCTCTCCCTCTAGTTTTGTCAGACCGTAGATATTTTCAGGCTCAGCGGGGTCCGTTTCGACGAGCAGTTGCGGAACATTTCCTTTAAAAACAAAGTCTGTTGATACATGAATCAGCGTGGAATTATATTTAGAGCAAACTTTGGCAATGTTTTCGGCTCCGTCATTGTTCACTTTTCGGCAAATATCAATTTCGTCTTCCGCTTTGTCAACAGCTGTATATGCCGCACAATTAATTACAAATTCGGGTTTCTCTTTCTCGAATAAAATGTCTAGCAGAGTCGGTTCAAGAATATTTCCATCTTGCTCGGAAGGGAAGGAAATGTCTGTGATACTTCTTTCATCTGCAACTTTTTTTAGACAATGACCGAGTTGTCCTGATGCTCCAAGAACTATTATTTTCATATATTTTCATCGATTTGGGCCGCAAATATAAGCGAATACACCCGTATGAAAAGAAAAAATCTCAAATTACATTGTAGCCCATAATCAATTCCAGATAAGGAAGAGGTCTATCTCTGACTATTTAGATAATTGACATGATATTGTCTGAGTTTTTGATCCAGTTGGTACCCCGTTCTGTAACGCTCTCCAATCTGGAATCCACGCGTATAAGAATATTCCCAGCGGAACTCGTCCGTGGTTCTGAACCTGGCTTTGGCTCCCTGAATGATTTTTCCTGGGGGAATAGGAATTGCAAAATTGAATCCAGCGGTAGATCCATTTTTTGTCTTCATTGCATACAGACCAATTTCCACGTTTGTAAATTGTCTTATGAACTCAAATCTTACTCCACGATCTTTCCACAAATACTGCCCTCCAGAAAGCTTTAAAGTTACGTCGGGACGGTTTAGTCGATAGGAAATATCTGCAATGGCCAAGAGTTGATCTATTGGCCCCGCGTATATCCCACCCCTCGGGTAATTATACTTTCCAGTTAAACTTCCTTCGAAACCAAATGACAGTGGGAGACTTAAATCAGCATTTCTATACTGAAAATTGAAACCGTATTGATCGTTGTAAAAATATCCAAGCGAAGCACTGAAGAAGTGCTTACCAGATGCATAAAATTGATTTAGAAAGAAAGGCGCGGGACGGATTATTTTTGGCCTGTTATCTAGGTCATTTGTAATCGGAAACAAAATACCTGCATTCAACACGAGTCCTTGCCAAAGATGAAATTGCGTTTGGAGAAGAATACTGGTATTACTTTGAATTGGTTTCATTCGATTTCCAAAATTTGCTGCGAAAATTGGTTGAAGCCAGAAGTCGAACTTGTAACGCTTGGGTTCCTGGAAAAATCTTTGTCTTTGTAGTTTACGATCTTCATCAGGAAGAGAACGAAATCTAATTGTGTTACCTAACTTGTATTGGCCGAGAATCACACCCTGAAACATTGGCAAATACTCAATCACAGAACTATCACGAAGCGCTTTACGCATTTCTAAAAGGCCATAAAGTGGATTTCTATCTAGGCGTTGTTCGTAAATAGCTCTCCCCTTAATTGAATCAAGAGTAACATTTTCGAAATTTCTCCAAAGTGAAGCTCTCTTGTTTTCCGAGAGTTCTGATTGTCCTTTAACCTGAAGAAAGAGGATCGAAAGTAAAGCAGTTAAAGCCAGTTTAGTAATTTTCGTCAGCATTCTTCAACCGCTTGGGTAATGTTTTAAGATTTAATGAATATGAGGTTCCGAAAGTAATCTGATCGAAATTAAGCAAACCAGCTTGGATTGTCCATTTTTTAAAAAGCGTTCCGTAAGCTCCAATATTGAAATTTTGAGAATCCCATTCAAACATAATTCCCGCATTCTTTTTATATCTCAGGCTCACGCCACCCAGCGGACCAGAGAGATAACGGTAGGGGAGATCTTTCTTTTCTTTTAATTTCATATTGGCAAAAATATTTGAATTGCTTTTTTCGGATTCGTCACGGAGAATATAGTAGGGACTACCATAACCCAAGCTCACATCAGCAACAAGTTGTTCAGATATTTTCAGCGATTTGGTAGCCATCAAAGCATTAGTAGTAAAAGAATTATTTATACTGAAAGGTGCGGAAAGAATAATCGCTATAGAGGGCATGATAGTCTTTTCTTTAAAAAGCTGATATTTAATATCCAGCTGGCGATCTCCAACACCGCTTATCTTTCCAACACCATTCGATCTTGTCAAATTTAAACCAATTTCAAACCTTTTTAATAGCGTGAGATTGATGAAGTAGGTGTTTTCCGAATTTCGATTATTTCTTCTGAAACTATATTTTTTTGGGTTGTAATTTCCGCCAAAAATAAATGTCCCATCGGGGTTAAAAGAAGCGCTAGGAACGTATATTAATCCAGGTTTACCTGTGATATTTAATTGCGCAGTTGCTGTCTTTCCTGTGAAAAACAAAATCAGGAAGGACAGTAAAAAACCGCCCTTCCTGAATATTGGATGTAATATCATTCGAATATTAATTTCCACCACCTTGGTTATGGCAGCTAGCAACTGCCGCAGCTTTTACCGTATTCGCCTCAGTAAGAGCCGCTGTATAAGCAACTTCAACCTTTGCAAGGTTAGCTGTTTGTGCAGCTTGAGCATTTGTTGTAGCAGCCGCAGCTTTTGCAACACATGCCTGAGCATCAGCAGCCTGAAGTGTGTTGATTGAACTCAACGCGCCAAGAAGTTGAATATTTACTAAAGCTTTGAGAACAGGATACAGGTCACCTAATGCTCCTTGCGCAGCCTCGATGTCAGCCAGAGCGGCTGATGCCTGTGCCTGGGTAGACGTTCTGTATTCGGCATATTTTGCTGTTAGTCCATCAGTACAAGCAGTTTGTTGGCCTGCAATTGGCTGAATTGCTGCATTATATGCCGCAGTTACTTTTTGAGTTTCCGTAGCCTTAGAAGCATCCAGTCTTGCTTTAACAACATCAAACTTTGCCTGAGCATCAGCAAGACACGCGTCTGTTACTAAAACTTTTTCTACTTTCTCGACCGCGTCAGTAGCTCCGACCCTGGTACCTCTCAATGTAACGCCCTCAACAACTGGGAATGTGAATTTCGGAAGATAGGCAGCAACAGCAGGGTTGGCCATAGCTTTATCCAAAATTGCTTTAAGTTCCGGAGACAATGCGCCACCTGCGGCAACTGCTGCAACAGTTGCAGAATTTACACTATTTAATGTATTTATCTCAGAATCTGAGATTGCAGATTTAACTTCTGCACCTGCTGTTGATACGCTTGCCGGGACTGTCCCAGAACCTGCGATACTACCCAGTGCACCATTAACCTCCGTTGCTTTTGCTGATGCTTCAATAGATGCTTCAGTAACTTTCACCTCCGCTGGCTGATCCAGTGTCGGGGAAGCAATAGCGATGTTGTCGAACTGTTTACCGATTTCTGGATCGATGGTCGTCGGCTCGGTCTCGTCTTTGTCTTTACAGTTCACTAGCATTGCTGCCATCATAAGGCTCAATACTGTAAGTCTTAGCATTGGTTTTTTCATTGTGAGTAAAATTGATTTGTGGAATTAATAGTTTAAATTATTTATTTACATAAATACAAAAATCCAAAAACACGCTAGAGGTGGGCACAGATTTCTCATAACATCGCTGTGTACCTAAGTAAATAGCTTAATAGATTGTTAAAGAAAATTAGAATACGTTCTGATGAGTTTTCTTTGAGAAGACTGTCATGAAGATGATTTTCAAATCCAGGGCAAAAGTCCAGTTGTCCAAATACCAGAGATCATGCTTAGTCCTTTGAAGTTTTTGTTCCTTCGTATCAGTTGGACCACGCCATCCATTAACCTGCGCCCAACCAGTGATACCAGGTTTGAGATAATGACGAACCATATAGTTGTCAACCTCTTTTTGCATTACCTGGTTCAAGAACATTCTGTGAGGACGAGGGCCTACTACGCTCATATCACCCCGTAAGACGTTGAGAAATTGTGGAAGTTCATCCAGACTATATTTCCTGATAAACGCGCCAACTTTTGTAATCCTAGGATCATTAGCTGATGTAGACAACGTCCCGTTACCTCCATCACCTTCATACATACTTCGGAATTTGAAAACCTCGAATCCACGACCTCCCTGTCCCATACGAGTTGGACAATAAAAAATCTTACCCTTCGATTCTAACCGGATAGCTATTGCAACGAGTGCAAAAATAGGAGCTAATCCAATCAAAGCAAGCAAAGAAAAAATGACATCAAACAGCCTTTTCTGCGCTGCCCAGTATAAGTTATCGAGAGAACTTTCCCTAACATTAACTATTGGAATGTTTCCTAATTGAGATATAGAGAAATTTTTACCGAGTAATGTTGAAAAGTTAGGCACAATCCGGGTTCTGATACCATGATAGTCGGAAATCATTATCACTTCTTTAATCACGTCATCCTTATAATTTGCAATTATGATCTCGTCAATTCTTTGACCAGCGACCATTTCTTCTAAAGCAGTGATCCGATTTGTTTTGGAGTTCGGCCCAGCAGGATATGAGTCAAGGATGCCAACCACGTTATAACCAAGATCCAAATTATTTTTGAAATACGAGTTGATTTTTTCCCCAATCTCTTTTTCGCCCACGATTAATGCCCTTCTGACATTTTTACCTTTTAATCGCATTTGTCCAATTAACTGTACAATCACATAGTGAGAGAACAATTCAATAACCATAAAGGTCATAGCAAAGTTAATTAGCTGATAGCGATTAATCGGGATTAGTGCCTCGTTAAGTAAGAACAGAAAAGATAGAATTCCAATAAATACGAGATGTGCACGTAAGTACATCATCAATCGATATTGGTAACTGTTGTGAAGATGAATATAATAGATCCTGGTAAAATACCCAACTATCATCCATAACGCACAGTAATTAAGCAGAAATAACAAATGCCGCTCCGTGAATTCCGGCTTGCCTAAGAAGAAGAATAAATAACTACCTGACAGCAGAAGTATGTCAGTTAACATGTAGTTAAATGCAAGTTTTTGATCAGACCTTATCATAACGTTGAGTAATTTGGTAATGTTGAGGCAACTATTTTTAATGCCGAAACAACGATTTCTTGTATTCTATATCGCTGTTTATATGTAATGTCTAAGAATATTTAAATTATCAAATAAATTTATTATTACCCTATTTCCTGATTTCCTGCGAATTGTAAATATTCAACTGGAGAAGATATTCAAAAGATCGTTCAAACGCATATCTTCTTCGACGATTTAAAGTATGCTTACATTTTATTTCTCAAAAGGTGACAACGGATACATGAATTTGCCTAGTTCTTATCCTATATGTCAAAAATAGGCAACCTACTAATACCAACCAACAACATCATTTGAATTATTCGAAAAATTATATAGAAACATAGTAATGTAGAATAGTTTACATTCGGTGTAGAAATTATTTGATAATATACAACTTATATTTGATATCATAATTGGAATATTAGGGATAATGACTTGATTTTAAAAACAACCAAAAAATATATTTAAATAAGTTATAAGTGCAACTAAAATAATTCCCACGCTATTCTAGTATAATTTGGATACAAAGATATAATTTTTTCAATTTCAATATTTTGATATTTCGAAGCAACCGCACTATTTAATTTTACCAATCCATAATAATTGTTAATTCGATTTAATTGCTTGTTATCCCACTTTTTAGATTTAAGCAAATATTGCGAAAACCATTCAAATGAATTTTCTAATCCGGAGCCATTTGGTTGTTCATAGTGCCATAAATCATTAGCGCCGATGTTCTCAGATACTTGAGCTAGTTTGCATAAACCAGCAAGATTTGACATGGTATAATTCAATGAATTCTCTCGCACAAGTTCAAATGGTTGACTGCCATCGGCCTTTATTTGATAATCTATACGTTTCGGAGTCCGAGATTCTAATATTTGTTTGGCCTTTGCTGTATCACCAACAAAAATACAAAATGTAACTTCCTGAAGATCGTAGTATGTACCATGGTTATTCCTCATTGCTTTCTCTTTCTTACCCAAAGGGCTTGTCTGGAGCCATCTTAAGTAAGAACTAAACCAAATTCTTATTATATCAATAAAATCCGGAGACATATGATTGCTTCCCGAAGTCAGGGAAATAATGTCAGGTATTGCAGCTAATTCTCTGGTTTCGATTATTCCTGTTGGCGATCCCTGATTTCTTCCTGGTATAAACTGCCCGAAATTCAAATTTGGGTTCATTTTAGTTGACGGATCTACAAACCAAGTATCAAGGAGATTTTTGACTTTAAAAGCAAATCGTTCGTCCTTTGTAAAATAGTAACATAAACTTAGTTTTTTTAAGTCTAAAATCAAGTTATTAAGTTGATCCTGGTCCTTTAATTTTTTTGCCTCAGGATTTACCTTACCATCTTTTCTGATATATGGAATTCCATCTCTCTTGTTACTGTCAGGCCACCAGTAAATTGACTGGCTTTGGTAAGAATGTATGTTGCGATCGGGTGGCAAATTTTCCTTCAAAAAAGTTACAGAATAGCTTTTATCTGTTTTGAGAATGCCTTCACCAGATTTAATAAGCGATTTTACAATATTTACCTCTATGACGCTCTGCTCATGAAATTTTTTTTCAAATAGTCTAAGTTTAGTCTTGTCAATTAACAAAAATTTCTGATCACTATAATTCTGCAATATAGATCCGTAACTTTCCATATGGAATGCTAGAACAATGGCAAATAGAAAAGATTTCTTAATCGTTTTAGTGAGTCTACCAGTCATTATATTTAATTCTAGATTCATATTAACTAATCCGAATAGCAATCGAAAAACTATACTTAAGCTTCACAGGGATAAGAAATTATTTGTGATATTTTCTTATGCTATAAATAGCCATATTTGTTCTCACCAAATAAGAATTTCGCGATCCAATAATAGTATTATTATGAAAGATGCCTAATGATTCGAGCTGGATTTCCGGCAATAACTGTATTTGCTGGAACATTTTTTACTACAACTGAACCAGCGCCAATTACAACGTTGTCGCCAATTGATATCTGACCGATAATGCAAGTATTAGCTCCGATTTCTACGTTATCACCTATTATAACACCAGTTGTTTTGGAGTTATTAGCTGAAATCTTATTTCCTATTGTTATTGATTGTCTTATTGTGCAATTTTTCCCTATAACTGTTGACTTATGTATTACTAATGCCTGACCATGAAACATCTTCAAACCAGGACCAATTTTAGCTCTATGCTGTATTTCCACACCAAGTATCCACATTATAAATACTTTGTAAAGAACCAAATACGGCGTAAGCAATATTTTTACAATGGGCCCACTTGTTGCTAAGTGGGCCATTCTGTACGAAAACATAACTATTCTTCCCTTTATATTTCCCCGGTTCGCTTTCCAGTCTTGAAAGATACTATATGAAGTCATGAAAATATTATGTTGTAATTTGTTTACCAGCACAGGCCAGTATAGTTTTTGGGTACGTCGTCGAGGTGTACTCGAACCAAATCAATTATAATTTTATCAGCTAATTCAGCTGAATAAGTATTAACATTGAAGTTTCGATGGTTTATTAACACAACATCTGATTCTTGAATTGAAGAAACTATGTCATCGGTAATCAAGTCTGACAAATGGGGTAAATGTTCATTGATAAATGCTTTGTTTGCTCCGATTAATTTTGATATGTGCACATTCTCATCATAAATTTTGAGCTCGTAACCCTTCCCGATAAGCTTTTCTGCAAGGTCAACAGAAGGACTATATCGAAGATCGTCTGTCCCTTCCTTAAAACTTAGGCCTACAAAGCAGATTTTTTTACACCCTGTTCGAGCTATTAGTTCATAGGCAACTCGCTTTTGATTTTCGTTAGACGAGTCTATACTGTTAAGCAACGGAGCATTGATGTAATTGTCATGCCCGAGAGTAACTAAGCCGCGAAGATCTTTTGGAAGGCAAGAACCACCATAAGCAAACCCTGGTTTAAAGTAAGCTTTTGAGATATTCAGGTGGGTATCAGTACAAAAAAGGTCCATCACTTTGTGGGAATCTATTTCCAGCCCTTTGCATATATTTCCAACTTCGTTGGCAAAAGTTATTTTTAGGGCGTGAAATGAATTATTGACATATTTTATCAACTCTGCGACCTTAATTTCTGTAATTTCAATTGGCGAATTTAGATCTTTATAAAGTGATGATACCTTTTCAATAGCTTCCAAATTATCTCCTCCTAAGACAGTTACAGATGGGTTATAGTAGTCTTTGACTGCAGTACCCTCTCGAAGAAATTCTGGATTGGAAACAACAGAAAAGCCAATCCCACGAACCTTTCCGGAAACCTGTTCAATTATTTCCCCAACCTTCTCATTTGTGCCAGGGAGAACTGTGCTCCTGATAACTACGACGTGAAAGCTGCTTTTTGATTTGAGTGCCTCGCCGATTTGCTCTGCAGTTTTGTAAATATAAGAAAGATTCAAATGGCCAGTTGGTGATGATGGCGTCCCAACACAAATTATACTAAGTTCAGATTCGTTAACTGCGTCGAAATAGTCAGTAGTTGCCCTAATCTTTCCTTTATTAAACTCTTCTTTGATAATAATATCAATGTCCTTTTCAACAATAGTAGCTAATCCTTGGTTGATTAGGTCTACTTTTAGCGAAGAGACATCGACACCAATGACATTATGCCCATTTCTTGACAGGCAACCTAAGCTTACGCATCCAACATATCCGAGTCCAAATATTGAAATTATCATATTTGCTAATTTATTTTTTATAAATATTTATTTGAGTGTTCATAAAATCAAGCATATTGTCCCATTTCGATTCCAAGTGTTTTCGAAAATTTGTTTGATGAGATTCATCAAATTCTGCATCAGCATATTTATTAATACTATCGAGACCCGATTTTAATGGTAAATGAGTCAGAGCTCCTTCTCTTATAAGAACTTCGTTTGCTTTCATCTGTCTTATTCCACAATAAATGCTTGGGACGCCAAGCATAGCACCTTCGCGCGCCATACTGTCTCCAGAAGATAGCACCAGCTTTGCGAAATAAATGAGAGAATGGATGTCATCAACCGGCTCCTGCAGTATTATCCAATTTTTTGGATATTTTCCAGCATATGACTTATCTTCAAGTGAAAGGATGACATTAGTATTTGAATCGATCTCACTTGCAAAAGTTGATATAATTGCGTCTTGTTGATCATAGTAATTGAAAGATTTATTACTTACTTCTCTAACAAAAATGTAATTATACTTCTCCAAATTGTATTCTGTTAAGACATTAGAATTCGCGGTGAATTTAGAAGGGCTTAAATAGCTCCATTCTTTAAGGCAATTGAATATTGCAATCTTTCCTTCTGCTTTAACTATAGGGGGAAAAAACAGTTTATTTGAGAAGAAAGCGTTAATTGAGTTAATCCTTTTTCTTTCCGGATCATCGTAAAACTGAATAATCGGAGTTTTCGAAAAATAACATGCGAAGGCCAATGGTGCACTACTGGCTGCAACGCAAATGTTATATTTATTTTTACGAATTAAACTAAAAAATCTAATTGTTCTTAACACGTTACCTTGCCAGAAAATTGACCATTTACTTCCATGGCTTTCGCCGACTTGAATAGAATCAAAGTCGTAATACTCTCGTTCGATAATTTTGGGTAACTTACCTCGTCCAAGGTAACATACGGTTACATTCCAGCCGCTCTGTTTAAGTTCGTAGGCTAAGCCCTTAAATAAATTTAGTTGAGCAGGATGCTTAATATCGATTAAAATTTTCATATTCTGCATGAAAGCGTTTGTTATTTTACAAAGTAATTTGGGAGACTCTAGAAATAAGTTTTAGATCCATTTCATGTCCTTAAGTTTGCTCAAACTGTTATCTTGTATATTATATTTTTTAAAAACCACCAAAGAGTTTTTGGCAAAGGTTTGTCTTAGGGAAAAATCAGATTTAAGAGCATAGATAGCTTCTTGCAGTGCAACGACATCTTTTTCTTCAATTAATTTTCCATTGAATTCGTTGATACAAATTTCAGGAATTCCAGATACATTGGTAGAAATTAATGGAAGGCCATAGGAAGTTGCTTCCATCAAAACAACTGGTATTCCATCTTTGTCATTACGCAACGAGATTGCCGGAAGTAAAAAGGCATCTATTGTCCTGAAAAAATCGGGTTTCTCAGTGCTATTAACTCTACCTATATACGATACACAGGCTGAAAGGTTGTGTTCATCAATATACTTTAGATATTCTCCCTTTAATGGTCCGTCACCCGCCAAAACTAATTTAATATCTTTATCTTGTTGATATACGTTTTTAACCGCTTCTAATAGATAGATAATACCTTTTTTTTCTGTAAACCAGCTAAGCAATCCAATTGTGAAAACTGTACCAATTTTTTGTATGGATGTATTGGCCACTTCAAAGGCTCCCAACCGAGCTAGTTTTACTTTTTCTAGGTCACTGTCAGGATAAGAACTGGTTATATATTGGATGTTATAATCAGATATGCTAAAAGCGTAAATTGAGTTGTTCACTAGTAGAGACATCCATTTATTTTTGAAATAAATGTCATAAGCATGAAAGGTAAAACAGTAATCTAAGCCTCGTTTGAAATACATTTTCAGCATAAGAGATATTATTGCAGGTTGTGTAGCAAATTGTGCGTGTAATTTAGTTTCTTCACTAAAATGCGTCATATCTAGTTTAGCGAACCAGATAATACTTTTCCATCCGATTATTGCGCTGTATCCCCAAAGAAGTTTTTTAAAATTGAGAAATACAAATTTCATGATAAACCACAGTTTTTTAACGTCAATTATTTTGCTGTATGGTTCTATTAAAATTTCAATTCCCTTCGCTTCTAAATCATTTAGCGCATTATCGTAGAAGCTATTTTGCTTTCGTAAAAGCAAAAGTACAAATTGGGTGTGGGTTGCAAATACTGATAACTCGTCTATCATCCATGGGGCCAGATTTTTAACTATGTAAACGGGTTTCATTTTGTTGAGCAGTTTGATTTCTTATAATTGAATTTTGAATAAGATTTTCTTGATGTGATCGCTTCTGAATAGCAAGGATTAAGCCAATAGTACCAAAGACCATGGCATTGTAACTGATCACGTGAAAACCCCCAGTGTAAGAAAGAATAACCTTACAACCAATAAGCATTATAATCGTGCTGAAGTGTAAGGCATATTCATCACCATTAATTTTATATCTTCTTTGTCTGAAAGAAATGATAACTAATGTGTAAATGAATAATATATAAAGCAAGAAACCGATAATGCCGGTCCCATGCAATAATTTTCCATAGTCGGTGTGTAAATGCCTTTCACTATAAAAAGTTTTGAGTACACCTCGTTCGGCGTAAATGTCCTTTCCAAATAATGAATGAAGAGGATCTTTAAAACTAAAAATAAGGTCAGAAACGACGAAATATTCCAGTGTTCTACCTTCGGCTTCAAACGAATTCACTTCGAGTCTATCTGCGCGCGCTTCAAATCGTTTAACTATCGTATCACTAAAATTAAGTACGAATAAGGACGCAGCAAATGAAAACAACAATGAATAAAGTATCGCAGTTGATTTATTTTTATAGAAAAATAGAAAAATGATGTATCCAGCTACAATAATTAATACAGATGTCCTTCTTGTTGATACCAAAAGAAGTGGAATGGTGATACAGGAACAGAGAATGTAGAAAATTCTATATTTTTTGTCATTGTTGTAAAAAAATATTAGAGGGATAAGGAGTACTGAAAATGAAAACTGCAGCAAGAAATCTCCAATTATATTACCCGTTTGAAAACTGTC
Source organism: Dyadobacter koreensis (assembly GCF_900108855.1). Classification (GTDB taxonomy): domain Bacteria; phylum Bacteroidota; class Bacteroidia; order Cytophagales; family Spirosomataceae; genus Dyadobacter; species Dyadobacter koreensis. The sequence goes on along the minus strand of NZ_FNXY01000001.1, from coordinate 487,427 downwards.
ATCCGAATCTTGTTTTGACGAATACATTGTTCCAAGTTTAAAGACGTTGGCAGCAACTGTATAAACTATGTAAGTGACCAGCACCAATGAAAAACTTTTAAAATATTTATTTGGATCGTGTTTTTTGTCCAAATAGTAACTATAAATCAGATCAAAGTAAATAAAATAAGAGGATACTCTTAGGTAAGTTCTTATCGACTCATTAAAATCATTTGAGAAGAAGCAGAGAAAAAATGTATATAGAAGAAAAATAAAAATTAGAATGTTTACAGGTCTTAATTTAAATCCTTTCTTTTTATAGAAGAAAAAAGCTGTGGTGTAAAGTAGAGCTGCCCTACCAATCGCAATTATACCCGAAGTGGAGTCAAATGTATAGTTGAATACGTCGAAAACGACGTTGTAGACAATTATATACGGAATTATATTTTCCCTCTGTCTCATCAAGTTGACGAAGGTGATAATTATGAGTACGAGAGAAAGTACTAAATCCATAAAATTTTTATGTTTGTTTTACGCTGATTAAACATTATTCGTTATAAGCGTCATTGAAATTTAATTGTCATAATATTTTGTTGATATTTCATCTCCATTGGTAAATATGTCTAATCGCATTTGCAATTATTCCATAGTACGATGGATTTCCTATAAGCTTAATCATGTCAACATTCCTATTTGTTTCTCTTAAATACATTATCGCCTTTCCTAAAAGCAATTCTTTGGCAAGGGAAGCATTCATATTTGTTTTCTTAATTTTCAAACAGTAGCTATTGATTACAGAACGAATGTGATCAATAGAAACATTTTCATCATATCTTGCTCTGGATTTACTAGTGATCACAGAAATTATATATTTCTCGTCCTGTGTTAAATCGCATTCGATTTTATCAATGTACAAAGCAAGTAATCGATTGAAAACATGAAAGTTTTTAGAAATATCTTCTTTATAAGACTTGGTAATGTTGTTTGCATGTCTTCTGTATCGGATTAGAACATCTGAAATATTTTTGAATTCACATGTACCTATTAGATCAATCCACAAACCGTAATCCTCATATTTAGGGAAATCAGTACTATAACGTTTGCCACTTTTAAGAAGTATTTCAGTTCTTATCAGCATAGTTGGGTGAGAAAAAGAATTCATCGCAATAAAGCTGGTGATAATATCGCGGTTTTCTATTGGACGTGAACTAATTCTAGTTTTTACATTGTCGCCGAATACTATTGATGAACCGCCTAATAATCCAACTTCTGAATTCGCGTTAAGAATATTCACTTGCTTTTGCAGACGGTCCGGTAACGCTATGTCATCTCCATCTAAACGAGCTATATATTTTGAGTCTTGGCAAAGCTCAATACCACGGTTCAGAGAATAGATTAACCCCTTGTTTCCTTCATTAGAATAAACTTTGATACGTTTGTCACCATAACTATTTATAATGTCAAGTGAGCTATCCGTTGAACCATCATTTATCACTACAATTTCTAAGTCGGTCATGGTTTGAGAAAGAAGACTTTCTAAGCTCTCACGAATATAATTTTCTTGATTATATATTGGCATTAAAACGCTAACAAGAGACATTTCTCAGATATTTAATTCTTTATAACTATAATAATTCGACATTTTCGAAGTCATACATCCAAGTCTTGTAGAAATTACTATTTTTTCCATAAGAATTGTCTATTATGTAAACCTTTTTATTGAGCAGGACTGATAAAATAAAGACATGGAGCCTTGTTGAGTAAATCTCATCAAACTCATTAATGAAATCCACTCCAATTCTTATATAATTATCCATGGAGTTTTTGTTTTTTATTCCATGCTTGGGATCAATAAGGCTTCCTAAAAGGGGCACTTTAATCAAGTGCTTTGCAATTTTTTTATCAAAAACTTTCATGAACTTTTCCGTCAATGGGACGCGGTCCGAAAATGTTGGCCAGTCAGCGGTTTGATAACTTCTACCATTGAGGTTATGTCTAATAATTTCTTCTATCTCTGGATTTGCTTCTTTATCCTTTCTGAGGAGAAGCAATGTTTTATTTGTTTTTTGAAGGGAAACTGCATCATTAAAATCAAGGCAAAAGGCCATATCTGGTATTAAAAAGATCTTACTGTTAAAGTTTTTTTTAAGTAAATCATAAGATCTTATGTCTCTAACGCAGATTGAAATGTCCCTATGAGAATTAAAAATTTCTGCGTCTTTTTTTAAATTGTTAATGTCCTCATAATGTACGGATACTGGGAAGATTACAATCTTGTTGTTAGGGAAGTTTTGAATTACCTTATTTCTGAAATTCTGGACAACCCTCCAAAGGTCTCCAAAATTACCACCTCCATTTAACAGTATTGTACAATTATTAGGTATTTTGCTAAAATCCGTGAGATATAAATTTGAAGAATATAACATTCTATATTTTAGCCTTGAAAGATATTTAAGCTCGCCAGCCCAAATCAAATTATCGCCTATGTTCTTGTGATCTGGAATATCTAGTAAAACATAATCTTGAGTTATTAAAGGGTCTAGAGCATCATAAACTTTATTTTTCAGTACGCTGAGTTTTTGAAAATTTCCCATTATGTAAGATTTTATTTGAGGACTAATTTGGTAATTTTGTTAAACAATTTTTCAAACAAATCTTTGTTGAAAAAAAACGTTAGTAAAAGCGATATTGCTATCAACGAATAATCAACAAGTCCAACATTAATGAATACCAGATACATTGATATAAAGATAAATACCAGTAATACTGCAAGCAAAGTTTTATCAATCTCGATGTTGAATAATGAATTTGTGTGATTAATTCTTATTATCCAGAGGACAGCAAAGCCAATTAAAGTGCCAAGTGCAGGAGCGAACAATCCTATTTTTTGGATTAACAAAATAGTCGTGACGATGTTAACTATTCCGCCGACGATAGTGGTTACAAATAATCCTTTGGTATCCTTAAGTTTTATATATCCGCTACCTAAAAATGCTGAAAATGACGAAAACGCAACGCCCAGCATTAAAAAAGGCATATATTGCCACGAGTCAAAAAACTTAGGATCTACAAGATACTTAACCAAATATTTTGAGATTGCAACCAGAAATAAAACTATTGATAATTGCAAGGTCATGAATGTTTTAAAATATCTGGTGTAGTCCTGTTTATTTTGTGTGTCGTTTAAAATATGATCTTGCCAGGCAAGCATAAAAACACTATTTATAATTAATATTATTGACGGAAACTTATTAGAAATGGCAAACACGCCATTAAAGTCCGCTCCAAGATAGCTTAAAATAATGTACCTATTCGCTGCATTTATCATCCACCAACTTATTGCGTTTGGAATTAAGGGTAACGAATATGATAATAATTCTTTAGCGGTTGCGATGTTAAAAGATCTTAATTCATAAAATTTATAAACTCGAGATTTGAGCAAGATTACTAGAATAACAAGAGAATTGGATGCTACCAATGCAACGAGCAGGCCAAATAGTTTGTCTTTGGAAAAATAAAGGAATAGTGAACTGAAAACCAGTAAAAGAATAGGGGCCAAAATTCCAACTATGGCATACAGTTGAGTATGCCCTAAACCCCGTATAATTCGCTGTAGATAAGGTAATGTGGACGATACAATTAATATTATAAAAAATAAAAGCTTATACTCCGTTTCAATTAGCAATGAAATTATTGCAAATAAAATTGAAAATATAAAGTAGCTAAATAATAGAATAATTGAGCCTGTTGTAATGATTTCCGTCTGCTTAATTCTATTTCCTTCAGGATCTTCAAGTAACCATCGATAAGCTGCATCCGCTATCTGAACTGTTATAAAAGGGACTGCTAGACTTATTGTTGTTAATACTAAATCATAGTAGCCTAGTTGTGCTTTGGTTAGGTAAAACGAATAAAGCGGCACAATCAAAAATGAAATCAGTTTAGAACCAAATGTGCCAACAGAGTATATTAGGGTATTCTTGTATAAACTTACTCCTGAATTCATTTTAAATCATTTTAAGTTATCGCTAACTAAATTATCCAAGCGGTTACACTGACATTAGCTCCACTCTGAACAAGTTTGGTAAATAATAGATATTTATTAATTAACTAAATCAGGGTTCTCCTTCTCCAAACGATGAAATATTTTTTTAACATCTTGGGAATTGCTCTTCTCTAGAATCAAGATAGCATCGCTACTCTCAATGAGCATCAGATTACTGACGCCCAAGAATTCAACATGCTTCGTCGAACCAACTACGCAGTTGTTTTGCTTGAAGCGGTGTGCTTCACCCTGCTGTTCCCAGTGCTCCCAGATCGATTCGAACGAGCCCAGATCTGACCAGCCAAAGGTTGACTGAACCACTTTGATCCTGGAAGATCTTTCCATCACCGCATAATCTACGCTGACCGAAGGAATCTGCATTGTCTCGGTTTCAGGAAGAAACGCGCCATTACGAGCTTCCCAGGTTTTTAAGGAAGTCTCATAAATTTCCGGTTCAAATCCTTTTAGCTCTTCCAGATATACACCTGCCTGAAAACAGAACATACCGCTGTTCCAAAGAAAATTTCCCTGCTCGATAAAGAGTTCTGCTGTCGAAAGATTAGGCTTTTCCCGGAAAGATATCACTTCATTTCCTTTATATTCTATGTAACCATAGCCAGTTTCAGGCTTGTATGGCGTGATGCCGAACGTTACGACATAACCTTTATATGCCAGCGAAACAGCTTCCTTGACCGCTTTGGCATAAGCCTCCTCATTGGTGATAATATGGTCGGACGGAGTAACAAGAATTACATCGTCGAGATTCAAGTCAAAAGCTGCAAAAGCAATGGCTGCCGCAGTGTTCCTTGGCGCCGCCTCAATAATTTCGGAATACATGTGCACGCCGGACCTGATCATATCTGCCTGGGAAAGAAGATAATTGTCTTTATTTCCTACCACAACTGCCGCGTTTACAAGACTCTTGTTGCGTTCAGCCGTCAACTGAAACAAGGATTTATCGCTAAACATGGGAATGTACTGCTTAGGCATCGATTTTCTGGATACTGGCCAGAGGCGGCTGCCAACGCCACCCGATAATATCACGTTTATAGTTGCCATTGCAGTTTAAATTTACTTACGCAAATTCGGTGAAATGTACTGAATCTCGACCAATGCTGAAGTAGTTGAAACCCTGCTCACGCATTAGATTGAGTTCGTAAAGGTTTCTACCATCAAAAATCACTTTTTCTTTCAGAAGACGGCTCATTTTTTCAAAATCGGGAGTTCGGAATTGCGGCCATTCCGTAAATATCATTAAAGCATCGGCTTCATCAAGTGCAGCATAAGCGGTGTGGCAGTACGTGATTTGCGGAAAGATGCGCTTGACATTTTCCATAGCTTCAGGATCATACACAGTTACGTTCGCGCCTGCTGAAATAAGTTTGCGAATATTTTCCAAGGCTGGTGCGTCTCTTATGTCGTCAGTATAAGGCTTGAACGCTAATCCCCATACCGCAATGGTTTTGCCTTCAAGTTCACCATTAAAATAATCTTCAAGAATAGGAATTAATTTTGTTTTCTGTACACCATTCACTGCCATTATAGATTTTAATGTTTTAAAATCATAGCCATAATCATCCGCTGTTTTTGCCAGAGCCTGTACGTCCTTTGGAAAGCAACTCCCACCGTAACCTATACCCGCGAATAAAAACCTTTTTCCAATGCGACTATCCGTTCCAATACCTTTCCTAATATCATCGACATTAGCTCCCACTTTTTCACACAAATTTGCAATTTCATTCATGAATGTGATCTTCATGGCAAGAAACGAATTAGCAGCATACTTTGTCATTTCAGCAGATCTTTCATCCATGAAGATTACCGGATTTCCCTGACGGACCAAAGGTGCATATAAATTCTCAATTACTCTTTTAGCTCTTTCAGATGTTGTTCCAACAACAACCCGTTCAGGCTTCATAAAATCGTCAACTGCGACTCCTTCTCTCAAAAATTCTGGGTTTGAAACGACATCAAATTGAACCGTTGTATTTTTCTGAATTGCGAGTCGCACTTTCTCAGCGGTTCCTACCGGCACTGTGCTTTTGTCTACAATAACAACATAGTTTTCTAAAATGGGGCCTAAATCCTGAGCTACACCGAGAATATATTTTAGATCGGCAGAGCCGTCTTCTCCAGGAGGAGTAGGCAAGGCGAGAAAGATTATTTCTGCATCCTTAATACCTTCTTTCAAACTTGTGGTGAACTTGAGTCTTCCCTCTTCTATATTTCTGTCGAACAGAACTTTCAAACCTGGTTCGTAAATAGGAATTTCTCCATTTTGCATTCGGCTGACTTTTGCAGAATCGATATCAACACAAATCACTTCGTTGCCAGTTTCAGCAAAGCACGTCCCAGTTACAAGTCCCACATATCCTGTTCCGATAATCGCTATTTTCATAAGTCTAGATTAAATATTTAGAGAGCTCGATAAAAAATAAAAATTGATGATCCTATACCAGATAAAGAGAGTAAAGGTTAGAGTTTAAAATTTTTATAAACGTTGAGTAAACGATAATACTTTGTTATAAACCCAAAGTGTATTTTTGTATTTTGAAAATAATACCATTAAATGAATCTTTAGAAGATTGTAGCTATTAAATCCAATGTCTGAATAACAATGTGTTAGCATTGTTTGGATACAAGCAAGCCCGCTAATGAACATGTTTCTATCTTGTTTAAAGTCAAATTAGGCTTTATATCCTTTTATTTTTTAAACTTTCCCAACCATCTTTTTTAACCGATAACCTAGCGTATGGATTTTTGTTTCTTTTTCATCTCCGTAATATCCATATCCATATCCTCCGTATCCATATCCATATCCATATCCTGCTCCGTAGCCAACGCCGTTGAAAATAATCGATAAATTTGCGAATCTCCGAGCGCGATGTAATTCACCAATCCTCTTAAGATGATCCATTAAGGTATAATCGTAACGCACCAAATAAAGTGTTGCATCAACATATTCGGAAATTAATGAAGAGTCGGTTACTAGTCCATATGGAGGCGAGTCAATAAGAATATAGTCATACTCTTGCCTTAAGTCAGCTAAGAGGCTTTGTAGTCTTCCATTACTAAGAAGCTCTGAAGGATTGGGAGGAATGGGACCGCTAGTCAAAACATCAAATTTCGGATGGACAATTGTAGTTTGAATGTAATCCTTAGATCTCCCTTGTCCAATCAAGCAGTTGGAAACTCCATATTGATTTGGAACTTGAAGTCTTTCGTGTAATGTGGGTTTCCGAAGATCCAGTCCTATCAATAATACTTTTTTATCTGAATACGCTAGACTTGCTGCGAGATTAATACTTACGAAACTTTTGCCTTCCCCACCGATCGACGAAGTAAACATTAATACTCTACATGTACCATCACCCAAATACTGAAGATTTGTCCTAAGTGCTCGAAATTGTTCAGCAACAGCACTTCTACTAGTCATCTTGATTATTGCATCTTCGCCGGGAGCACCTTTTATAGTTTTCATTTGTCCAATTTCACCTATAATCGATACGTGCGAAGTTCTCTCAATATCCTCCTTGTTTTGAACTGTATTATTCAACAGGAATAAAAGGTTAATCAGTAGTAATGGAATAATCACTCCCGCAGCACCTGAGCCAAGCCAAATCAAAGCTTTTTTAGGCTTCACTGGATCAAAAGAAGAAATTGGTGCGTCAATTAATCTGCTGTCAGTCACCGTAGATGCATACATTAATGCAGTTTCTTCTCTTTTTTGAAGCAAATAAAGATATAAGCCCTCTTTGATGCTTTGCTGTCTTTTAATTCCAACAAATTCTCGTTCCTTCTGGGGAATACTGCGAAGACCGGCAGAGAATCTGGTATTGATACCTTGAAGATTTTGCTTTGTGACATCCATTCCTCGGCGAAGATTTTGGACATTTTCACGGATTGCTTGCCTAGTGCCCTCCAACTGAGTGTTGATAGTCTCTAGCAATGGGTTATTGGCTGTGGTTGTTCGTGCATACCGTTCTCTCTGGAGTTCAAGTTCGTTAAACTTTGTCAAAAGTGACACAAGGACCGGATCATTAATCATGTAAGTCGCAGGAGCGACGGCTCCATCGCCAGCATTTTTTATGTAAGTGTCTACGCTTTCAAGAATACTGATTTGAGTATTGACTTCATTAAGCTTCGAATCGTTTTCCTTTATGTTTTCTAAAAACAATTGAGATTCGGCGCTAATGTCCGTTATACCCTTGGAAGTTTTGTACGATTCCACATCTTTTTCGACGTCACCTAGTTCTCCTGTTATTAATCCTAGACGCGTTTCTATAAACTTCAAAGTATTGCTTGCTTCGCTGTTCTTGTCATTTAAAGATGACTGTACATACACATCTAACAGCTTGTTTAGTACATCTTTACCTCTTTGGATAGATACATCTTCGTAAGTTAGCTCAATGACTGTACTTTTTATGTTAGGTTGTTCAACTGTTAATCGCCCAAGCATCATCTCAGCGAGTTTTTTTACGTCAGTGAACGTGATGGTTATATCTTCGTATGGAGAGTCCTTACCTTTCGATACGACAAATGCTCCCCAGGCGTTATTAAATCTCTTACCAAAAGTATGGACTTTATCCTCGTCATTAAACCTAAAGTGCGTACTGTCTTCCAGATGTATTACAAGCGGTTCTTCAAGCCCCCTTTCAGTAATGATCTCGGGTTTAACAATTATTGGACATATTGAATAGAGGTTTATTGTTTTGAGGCCATCCTTAGTAGTGTACGCTACATCCAAATTTAAATCTTTTACAATCTGCTCCATTATTGTCTGGGATTTCAAGATCTCCAATTCGTTTTCAACCAATTTATTTCCTCCAAATTGGTTACTAAGTTCGGAGAGCATGTCACCCTGCGCTCCACCAAGACCTTTTTTCTCATCTTTAATTAAAATACTAGTCTTTGCGCTGTAGACAGGTTGAGAGATCTGAAGATAAAAAAATGCACTTGTTAAAGCAAGAATAATAAAGATTGGGAACAAATACCAATAACCAAGATAGCGGCTAATGACAGTCTTTAAATTAAATTCTGGCTCTTCATTAATCATATAATCCAATGAAGTATCAATTTGTTTGCTATTGTTCATATAAAATGAGTTGGATATATCCTAATAGTGAGTTGATATTTAAAGCCTATCGTAATACTCTGTAAAACACTAGCGTTACTGCGGTAACTATACTAACTATTAGAGGTGTTAATTGGAGCGTCCTATCGGTAGAAGACATCTTTGCTTTTATTGGCTCAATATAAACTACATCATTCTTATGAAGGTAGTAGTATGGAGAGTTGAAAATATCTCTTGAGGTTAAGTCAATGCGAGCATAGTTTCTGTTGCCGTTTTCTTCACGAATTATCATGATATTATTACGCTTACCATAAATAGTTAAATCACCCGCCAAACTAAGAACCTCGGGCAAAGAAATTTTTTCATCTGGGATAACGTAAATCGCAGGCCTTGCAACCTCGCCCAACACAGAAACTTTAAAATTTAAATTTCTAACAACAACAGTTGGTTCCTTGAGGTATAAAGCCAGACGTTTACGTATGGTATCCGCGGCCACTTGTGTTTGCAAACCTTCAATTTTAACTCTTCCAATTAATGGTAATTCAACGCTTCCCTGAGAATCCACCAAATATCCTAGAGGTTGTGCTCTTGCTTGCCCTGTACTACTATAATTACTTGTAAAAGTCGTAAATTCGTTGGCAACATTAAATATTTGGTTTGCCTCTGGATTTAAACTTCCCACGACGATAGACAAGAGGTCATTAGTTTGAATTTTCGGAATATAGCCTTGTGTGATGGGCGAAGAAGAATTCTTCAAAGTATCTCCTTGAAAATATACAATTGATTTTGGTGAGACACAAGAAGTTGTTCCACCCCATACGACTATGTAAAGTAGTACTAAGTAAATGCTGTATCGGGTTAACTTGGAATGCGTATTCTTCATAAGTTGAGATTAGAATGGTTGTTTGATAACTATTAAATGATTATATTTTAAATAATTACACAAGCAAAACGAATTTTGATAAAAGGGGTTTTTACAGGTGATTAAAATTGCACTATTAGTATAATCTAATAATCCCGACAAAGTTATATAAAGTTATTTTCATTTCTACAATTTAAAATCAAAAATTTCTAACACAAATGTAGAATAAATTCTAAAATGATAACTTATTGATTCAGAAGTTTTTCGTTTTGAAAGGGGTATTTTGTGAGCCATTGCGCCTTGTCACCTTTAGCAATTAAGTCCAGATGCTGCATGCGATGTGCGTCCGTGCCTAAAAATGTGATTAATCCATTTTTTAAAAGCCATTCCGCCATTTTATGAACATTATCACCGTAGTAGCCACCCAAGGATAATATGTTTACTTGAAGTTCGCACCCCTGGTCACTTAATTTCCTATAAACCGAAGGATCCGAGTAAAAATAAGTGTATCGCTCCGGGTGTGCCAAAACAGGTTGATATCCTTTCTCGATAATCTTGAAGAGCGTCTCTGACGTGTTCATTAGAGGAGTAGAGTAGGGAAGCTCTACCAGTAACCGGTTTCCCGGTAAAGTTAAAAATTGCTGACCGGTTGTTAGTATCTCAACAAAATGCTCGTCGATAAAATATTCAGCTGCCGCATTGACCTCAATTGTCAATCCTGCTTTTTTACAAGCAAGCCTAACGTCTTTAAGACCATCTAAAATGATTTCAGGAGAGTTTCTATAACAGTCCCACATGACGTGGGGAGTAGTGAAGATACGCGAGTATCCCAATTCCTGCATTTTTTGAATCATAAGTACTGACTCTTCGACTGTCTCTACACCATCATCGATGCCAGGAATTACATGAGAGTGGATATCCATCCCAATTCTTTCCAAACTTATGTCCTTTTTCTTCTTATCGAATAACCAGTTGAGCATATATTTTACTAAGTGCCCCAAAAAAAGCTTTACCATGGTTGGTCACGGTTCGGGTACTTATTTCAGGAATATTGTGTATTAAAGGGTAGAGCAAATTTAATGTAAAAAAGATGATAGTTCACAGAATATTGCTTGGAATTATTCAATAATAATACAAATTTCATAAATAATCATTTTCTATTGAAGTATTCCTTTTATTTTGTGCACTATACAATTTTTGTAGCAGAGTTGTCAATAAAGTTTTCCAGGTACGTAGCTTGAATTTTACAAATCGAATTGAATTTTTTTTGTTAAGCTGATAAATCCATTTAAAAATTCGGAATTTCCTAGCAGAAAGCCAAAAATTGTTCCATAAGCCGATCTAGTGCCACGGAAAGCAAGTATATACCATATATTCACGATATATCTGGTTTCCCTACTTTGTATTTCTGTGAAAAATTCTATTTCTGGTGTGGGTTCTTTTTTTGCTTTCTGTATCATTGTTCGGACAAACTGTGGATTGTAGCAACATAGGTTTCGAGCAGGTGAACAATCTCGGGTTGCGTGTTACCAACCGGTACAGTTGAGAATGTAGTGGCTTCGATTGTGTACACAAATACAACTCCGGGGATATACGCAAATGGTCATTTGGTAACAAAACTCACTAACGGATATTTTCCTAGGATTACAATGGCACAGTTTCCTATTGTCGCCCCAAGAAGTTATTATTCCCTTCATCTCGGGCAGACAACTCAGGGCGGACATTTTGATGGAGCCAAGACCAGTTTTATTGAAGGGACGCATAACACGTTGTTCCAGTATAAGTTTGCGATCATTCTGGAAGTCCTAGCAATGATCACGCTCCCTACCATAGGCCAAGTTTAATATAAATATTTAAGATGCGCGGGGTAATGCGATTGCTTGTAGCATTAGATATTCAACTGGAAGCTACCAACACCGTGGGTGGCTTCCAAAGCCAGGATGAATTTTAGTTTAGAAACTGCGCTACAGGAGCGATGGCATTTCGGGGCCACGTCGGATAAGCTATAACAGTAGAAGTTATAGCCCATGTTTGTAAGAAAGGAAGGCATATCGGATATTCTATTTTGATGCCCATTGTCGGAAATTCGAAGTAAAACTGACATTTAAATGTCCTGAAGAAGTGGTTTCATGACATTGATCGCGCCTTCTGGTTTTGGCAAATATCTCCGGAGCACGGGAGTAACCACCCAACAGATTAAAGTAATGACCATGCTGCGGTAATAAATACTATGTGAAATTGAGCCCTTTGGCAAGTCTTAGCGAGTCTCGTGTACTGCGAATGGATTATAAAAATCGCCTTTCACCAAACCAACACGACACTAGTAACCTCTTTCTGTAAAGGAGAGGGTATTTTTGTGAGTGATACCTCGTTAAAACGTCTCGGATCTTCACCGCAAAATAGCAGAGGTTAAATATGGGGCAGCAAGGTTTACCTTAAACGTACCGTCAATCCACGACTAAAATTCAGTCAGAGTTTAACAATCTATGATGGAGATAGTTTTGCAGTTGGGGAAACCTTATATAAAATTCTGGAACATATGTCAGATCCAGACCTTTGGTAGCGGGCTGTGATAGTCTGGTAACAATCGAATGGAAAGTCGATTAAATGTATCTGGCTCTAATGGAGGATTTATTTATGACGCATGGAGATAGCATTTCTTTAATTAGCGAAGTTGAGTTGAAGGGAAATTACGAGTATATAATGTCGCCGCCTGGCAACCTAATGTGTTCAACTTGTCCGCGGACAAGGGGAAGTCAATCCGAAACTATGCAACATACTCTTCAGGTGAAGGCAATAGATCAGGTTTGAAGGTGGACAGGCAAGTTGTTGGTTACTGCCAAACCTTGTCCAATTTATACAACGGAGGTTTTTTCACTTATCTACGATCATGATAATGACGTATATTTTATCTTCGGCACTACCTGTGTGAACCTGGTGCGTGAAAGATTATATATGACCGATGCGCGAAGGGGTTCTTAGAAAATTGGATTTTAATGCTTCTGATGCCAGGAGCGACTGTGATTGGCTTTTATCATGGTCAGTTTTTAAATACAGGCACTTATCGGTACAAGATTAAAAACATATTTAAAATTCGGGAGCTTTTCGATTATAAAGAAGCGTAACTTTAATTCGTTAAAAGGGAATGATTAATACCCTGCCGTTTTTACCTCCAATGTTTACGACTTCCTTCTAGTAAACATTCTTATGCTTAATAAATAGTTACATCTGAATTGTTGACATAAATGCGCTTCTACATATTTATTTTACACCGTAGTTTTTTGTTTTTTATTTAGCTTCCTTGTCATCATAATCACAAGACCTAGAAATTTTTTAATTGAATTATTTTAATATTTATTTCTTCAATTTCGAGATTTCTTTTCTGTTGACTCAATAAGCAAAGTGAAACAAATTAATGAATATTCGAGTCTCGCCGAGTCTTCCAATACCAGCCCGTTAAGTTTTCGTGATTTGCTAATTCTACTTCGGGATATCGAAAATAACGTTTTATTAGGATCTAAGACCATGTTTTTTATCGAAACATCGGTAATACAGGTATTTGTTTTTTGTTACAATGAACTGATAGATTCCGGCTTTTAATGGATAGAGATAGTTTAAGTTTTATTAAAATTTTAAGTTTACCGAATAATAAAATTGTCATTACTTATTATGAAAACTGACAAAATATATTTAAACTTCTGACAGTTAAGGCAGTATATTAAAATAGTCACGAGTTAAATAACCCCATATTATTGTAGAATTAATTTTATCTTTAAAAATGTTAGGAGCGGTAGTGATTAAGCGATAATTGGCTAAATATGAATTATAGTAAAAATTGCTTTAAAAAAATTCTTTCGTTTTCGTGAGTGACGAGTGAGTTTGGGGCGTTTAGTTAATCCTTTTGATGGACCAATATATGAGTGGTAATAAGATTAAGCGTAACTATAACAACAGATCAATTTAACCCAACCATAACAAGTAAGTATGGCAATTCTACATGTGATTTTATCAGGAGGAGTGGGCAGTCGGCTGTGGCCGGTATCCAGAAAATCGATGCCAAAACAGTACATTCCGATGTTTGGCGACAAATCGTTGTTTCAGCTGACAGCCGAACGCAACAAGGATTTTGTTGATAGTGCTGTCGTTGTCGGTAACAAGGATAATTACCTGTTATCTCAGGCAGATCTCATTCGCGCAGGTGTGCACAGGTATTCAGAAATTATCGAAGCCGCGCCGAGAAATACGGCTGCCGCCATCGCTTTTGCAGCGTTTGACCTAAATCCGGACGATGTAATTCTGGTTACTCCATCGGACCATATTATTACTAATGAGGAGGCTTATGCCAATGCAATCAACGAAGCTGTTTCGCTAGCGCAGAGAGGCTATGTCGTAACGTTCGGCATCATCCCATCCAAGCCTGAAACAGGCTATGGTTACATAGAATATAAAGGAAATGAAGTGATATCTTTCCGGGAAAAGCCTAATCTTTCGACAGCAGAACTTTTTATCGAGCAGGGGAATTTTCTTTGGAATAGCGGTATGTTCTGTTTTCAGGCAGGCGTTTATCTGGAGGAACTAAAAGGATTTGAACCGGAAATCTATGAGACATCTCTGAATACCTGGGAAGCTCGTAATGGCGCTTTTCTTCCTGAAACCGAGACAATGCAGATTCCTTCGGTCAGCGTAGATTATGCGGTAATGGAAAGGTCTTCCAGGATCAAAGTGGTTCAGGCAACCTTTGGCTGGTCAGATCTGGGCTCGTTCGAATCGATCTGGGAGCACTGGGAACAGCAGGGAGAGGTACACCGCTTCAAGCAAAACAATTGCGTAGTTGGTTCAACCAAACACGTAGAGTTTTTAGGTGTAAGCAATCTGATGCTGGTCGAAACACCGGATGCGATCCTTGTTCTTGATAAAAGTAACTCCCAGGATGTCAAGAAAATCTACGAGCGGCTGGAAAAGGAGATTCCTGCATTGGTGAGGTAGACATCCGCTGCCGGCGCGGTCCGTCGTACGATCGGCAGTCAGACATTAAATCGTTCAACTTATCACCTAAAATTTTACTACGGGCAAAAAGCCGAAGTTTAAATGGAAAAGAATTCAAAGATATACATTGCCGGGCACCGCGGCATGGTGGGCTCAGCAATTGCCAGAGGGCTGGCGAGAAGGGGCTTTGAAAATATTGTTACCCGCACTTCTTCCGAATTGGATCTTCGCAACCAACAGGCTGTAGCTGATTTTTTTGTTGAAGAGAAGCCGGAGTATGTGTTTCTGGCCGCTGCCAAAGTGGGCGGAATTCTGGCGAACAACACTTACCGTGGCGAGTTTTTGTATGACAACTTGATGATGGAAGCCAATGTGGTCCACTCTGCGCATTTGAACAGTGTGAAAAAGCTGATGTTCCTGGGCTCTTCGTGTATCTATCCGAAGATGGCCCCGCAGCCGCTGCGAGAGGATTATCTTCTGACAGGACTTCTTGAAGAGACCAATGAACCTTATGCGATTGCAAAAATTGCCGGTATCAAACTTTGTGAAGCCTATCACGACCAGTACGGAAGTAATTTCATCAGCGTTATGCCCACGAATTTGTATGGTTATGGCGATAACTATGACCTGAACAAATCACACGTGCTTCCTGCGCTGATCCGTAAGTTTCATGAAGCCAAAGAAGAGAACAAACCTTTTGTGCAGGCCTGGGGCACAGGTTCGCCGATGCGTGAGTTTCTTTTCGCTGACGATCTGGCCGAAGCCTGTCTGTTTTTGATGGAAACTTACAATGGACGCGAGCTGGTTAATATCGGAACGGGCGAAGATCTGTCCATTAAAGAACTTACAGAGCTGGTTGGCAAAACAACGGGTTTTGAAGGGGAAATTAAATGGGATACCACTAAGCCTGACGGAACACCAAGAAAACTCATGGACGTTTCCAAACTGCACGGTTTGGGTTGGAAACATACCGTCGAGCTGCCGGAAGGCATCGCGCTGGCTTACCAGGACTTTCTCAAAAATCAGGAAATTTACACAGTTTAGTTAAACCTCATATCTACCACGCTTTCCGTCAAATGCTAATCCAAGCGACGGCCAAGCTAAAAACTCAAACACATGTCAAAAGTAGCACTTATTACCGGCGTAACAGGACAGGATGGCGCTTATCTCAGCGAACTTCTTTTAAGCAAAGGATACACCGTTCACGGTATCAAGCGCAGAAGTTCTTTGTTTAATACCGACCGTATCGATCATTTGTATGAAGATCCGCATGTGGACAATGCCAAGTTCATTCTTCATTACGGAGATCTGACTGATTCAATGAACCTCACCCGTATCATCCAAGAAGTACAGCCGGATGAAATCTATAATCTGGCGGCGATGAGCCACGTGCAGGTTAGTTTTGAAATGCCTGAATATACAGCCAATGCCGATGGAATCGGAACCCTGCGTATACTGGAAGCGGTAAGACTGTTAGGACTGACAAAAAAAACAAAGATCTACCAGGCATCGACCTCTGAACTTTACGGTCTGGTGCAGGCAGTACCGCAATCAGAAACTACGCCTTTTTACCCACGCTCTCCTTATGCAGTAGCAAAGCTTTACGCTTACTGGATCACGGTCAATTATCGTGAAGCGTACGGAATGTTTGCTTCTAATGGAATCCTTTTCAACCACGAATCGCCGCTTCGCGGCGAGACGTTTGTAACCCGAAAGATTACAAGGGCTGCTGCCAAGATTGTTTTAGGCCTTCAGGACTGTCTGTACATGGGAAACATCGATGCGCAGCGCGACTGGGGACATGCGAAAGATTACGTGGAAGCAATGTATCTGATTCTGCAGCAGGAAACGTCAGAGGACTTTGTGATCGCAACGGGTGTGACCACACGGGTACGTGAATTTATCCGAAAAACCTTTGCATTCTTGGGGGTGGAACTTACTTTCACAGGCAGCGAAGAAAATGAGGTAGGAACAATTACATCAGTTGATGCAGCTCGTCTTTTAGAACTGGGCATTGCATCGAGCGATCATTTGAAAATTGGCACACCAGTACTGAAAATAGATCCAAGATACTACCGTCCAACCGAAGTAGAACTTTTGATTGGTAATCCAGCCAAGTGTGATGCCAAACTAGGCTGGAAACCAAAGCACACGCTGGATATGCTTATTGAGGATATGGTAAAATCAGACCTTCATTTATTTCAGAAAGATCAGCTGCTTCTTAAAGAAGGATTTGGGGTGATGAACTATTTTGAATAAGTAATAAAAAGTAGGCACTAGATTAAATGTCTTCTGGCCAATAAGTGTAGTAAAAGTAAATTTCTATCCTTCAGAAGTTTACTTTTACTATGCTTATTGGAAGATTTTATTAAAAATCACCTTTACAAGGAAATAGAGCGGCAATAAAGCCTACATTTGATGTCTTTCCACATCAACTTTGTAAAGATCTATTAAAGTTTTAAATATTTTGTTTAAAATTTCGGTATTGTTAAAGTGATTTATTCCTCCCATGGATTTGTAGGTCCAGCAGTAATTCAAGTCATTATCTACACCGAATAAATAAGCCATGAATGAGATCGATAAGGAAAATTTTCCTTTGCCTCTTGTTGCGAAATTTACCCGTCCGTTATATATCTCAATTTTCAGTTCTGAAAAATTTCTTCCCTCATAATGTTGAGGTACAACAGAAAGGTAGACCGACATGTCTCGAAAATTATAAATAATTATATCTTTCTGGCTCGTATCAATTAAGATTTCATCCATACGAGCATTATTTAATACATCGTTTAGCTTTTTTATATATTCTGATAGTTCGATCTTAAGATTAGCAAATAACTTGACTTCTTCGTTAAAAGATCTTGGCCCAAGCAAGTCTGTTTTTTTTTGAATCTTTTCGCTTAATGTAATAGTATCCTTCAAATTTTGAAGGATTTCATTTTTGGTTGGATTTGTAGTGTAAGACATAGTGTTGAATTTGCGTTGAGCTTGAAAACTGTAATCTTTTAAATAGCCAAAATAAATCATAATTATTTCAAAAATTTGTATACCGGGTAAATAAAAAAAATAGATAATAAAGCAGCTAATACATCACCACAAAAAAATTCAATAGACTGAATCTTCACATTAGCTTAACCCCGCCGCAGAACCCATCGGCTATCTTTGCCAATTAACAAACCGGCAAAATAGGAAACGAACTGATGAAACACTATTTACGAAAACTGAGGAATTTTGCATTTCTCTTATCAACTGTTACTGCGCTAAGTGTTAAACCGCTTCTTGCACAGACGAATCCACCTGCACAAATCCTGCCATTCTCATTTACGTCTTTGACAGGAGCTGGATTACCAGCGGGAGTGGCTGTGCATAAATTTGGTGCTATTCAAAGCAACAGAACGTTGTCAGTTGCAGCGGCAGATCTTGACCGTGCAACAAACATCAATGCAGGAGGCTGGCGAGATGAAGGTGACAATGGGATTAGTTTGATCGCATCAGGGGCGCAACCTGCGGGCGCTGTCGTTGTAGCCATTAGTACTTTGGGTAAAACGAACATAAAAGTGGCTTGGAAATCACAGACTATTTATGATCAGGTGAACATAAACGGTTTGGGACTACAATATCGTGTCGGTACGAACGGGGAGTTTATTGACCTGGGTGATGCTTCTCATGTGTACACTTCCGGTGCGACTGGTTCGGTTCAGTCTTTCAACCTGACACTACCTGCCACCTTGGAAAACCTTTCAGAAGCTGTGCAGCTGAGATGGGTATACTGGCAGACCAGTACAGGTGCAAGGGATCGTATCGCATTGGATGATATTGAAATTACATCCGGTGTTTCAGGACCCGATGTAACCCCGCCTGTTATCAGCTCGTACAATCCAGTAGATAATGCTTCAAATGTAGCTTTGAACGCTAATCTGATTATTACTTTCAATGAAAATGTTGTTAAGGGAGCAGGCAATATTGTCGTTACAGATGTTGCTGCTAATACCGTGCAGACAATCAGTGTGCAATCAGAAGACGTGTCTATTTCAGCGAACATCGCCACGATTACCAACCTGGTTCTACAAAACGGAACTTCCTATTATATAAATATCGATGCCGGAAGTTTTGCAGACAATAGTGCTAATGCCTTCGCTGGAATTTCCGGTACGACAACTTGGAATTTTAGTACAGTACCAGCACCTGGAGTTCCTGTAAAAATAAGCGCTATCCAGGGAAGCGGTGCTGCGGCAGCTATTACGGGAGTGCAAACGATTGAAGGAATTGTTACCAGAACGTTTCTAGGCGCAGCTGGTCTGAACGGTTTTTTTGTTCAGGAAGAGGATGCGGATTCTGACGGAGATGCAGCGACCTCGGAAGGTATCTTTGTGTATAATCTACCGACCGATGTGACAGGCGCGGTGAGCCCTGCGGAAGGAGATAAAGTAAATTTAACAGGGACGGTAAGAGATTTTGTCAGTACCACAAGTGGCGTTACTACCAGTTCCACTCAGATCTCATCACTCACAAATTTTACAAACCTGGGTGCATCAACTTTTCCTTCGGTGACACCTTTGAAACTACCTGTATCAAGTATTTCAGAACTTGAACGTTATGAGGGAATGCTTGTCGATGTAAGTGCTTCCTCAGGTAACCTTGCTGTAACCGAATATTTTCAGCTGGGCCGTTATGGTCAGATTCTGCTATCTGCCACGGGTGCATCGAACCAACCTGGAACAGACGCAAGGCTCGATCAATTTACTCAGTTTAACCTGCCGAGCACCGCAGGTTATGCGAATTATCTGACAGAAATAGCTAAACGGAAGATAATTCTGGACGATGGTAGCACCCGCCAAAATCCAGATCCGATTATTTTTGGCCGTTCAGGCAATCCACTGAGTGCTTCAAATACTTTAAGAGGAGGCGACCAGGTGACAAATATTGTGGGGATTCTCGATGAGCGTTTAGAAGGTTACAGAATTCAGCGCGCTACCGGAGTAAATTTCTTGCCAACCAATGAACGGCAGCTCACACCCCCTTCCGTTGAAAGCGGCACAGGGCTCCGCACCGCTGCAACAGCAACGTTGAAAGTGGCAAGTGCTAACGTTCTAAATTATTTCACATCTCTGGATACGGGGTCAGAAGATTTTCGGGGTGCCAATAATATTCAGGAATTTACAAGACAAAAGGCTAAAATTATCAGAGCATTGATCGGAACAGAAGCCGATGTAATCGGACTTATGGAAATTCAAAACAACGGATCTACTCCCGTAACTGCCATACAAGATCTGGTCAATGGTCTTAATGCAGATCCTGCCGGCAGTGGAACGTATGCATTTGTAAATACAGATCCTTCCGTAACTGGTTTCACTTTATCCACTGACGCGATCACGGTGGGGATTATTTATAAAACGGACAAGGTAAGTCTTGTTGGCCCTGCTGCGACGCTTACTACGAGCGCTTCTTTTGATGCAGTCGGACGTAGACCGCTAGCACAGACTTTCTCCCAAAACTCTAATAGCGAAGTTTTTACCGTAGTGGTCAACCATTTCAAATCCAAAGGCTCCAGTGCCGCAGGCGCTGGAGATGCTGACGCAGGAGATGGACAAAGTCTTTCCAATGGAATCCGTTCGCGGCAGGCAACAGATCTAGCCGCGTGGCTTGCCACTGCGCCTACCAAGACAAGTGACACTGATTATTTAATTCTGGGAGATTTGAACGCTTATGCCATGGAAGATCCAATCCGGATATTGGCAGCAGCAGGTTACGCCAATCAATTACCTGTCTCGTCGTATTCCTATGTTTTTGATGGACAGACCGGATCGCTGGATCATGCGCTAGCCAGTGCTACACTTGCATCTCAAATTACAGGAACAGCCAAATGGCATATCAATTCCGATGAACCAGGCGTCCTTGATTACAATACCGAGTTCAAATCGACAGGCCAGATTGCCAGTCTTTATGCTGCCGATCAGTTCCGTGCTTCGGATCATGATCCGGTACTGATCGGTCTGGATTTGACAAAACCATTGCCTGTTAGCTTGGTATCCTTTACGGGTAAAGCCATTTATGGTGTTGAATCCCTGCCAAAAGTTCTTTTGAGCTGGACGACAGCCAGTGAGGAGAATAACGAAAAATTCGAGATTGAAAAAAGCCGAAACGGGAGGGATTTTGAAAAGATCGGAACCGTTTTGGGTAAATTAACGACTTCGGTACAAACCAGCTATAGTTTTGAAGATAAGGATGCTTCAAGCGGACAACTTTATTATTACCGACTCAAACAGATTGATTTGGACGGTACATTTGAGCGTTCGAGCATCATTGCGGTGCGTACCGGACTAACAGAAGAACAAGTTCATGCGTATCCAAACCCAAGTACCGGTAGCTTTTTGATATCAGGAGCTGGTGTAAATATGCCTTCATTTACGTTGTTTAATGCTATGGGAAGAAAAATACAGATAAGCGCTCAGCCTGCGGGGTAGCCGGGAGTTTATTACATTAAACCAGAAGAACCGCTTCGTTCAGGAATGTATCATCTTCTTTTAGAGCATTCTGATCATAGTCGAAAAACGGTAAATATTCTCGTCCAGTAAACAGCATTACAGATTAGCATAAAACGGGTTATTTGAACAAAAGTGTTCAAATAACCCGTTTCTGTCTTTGATCTATTGCAGACGTTCAACTGAAAAATCTGATTCTCAAGTTTTTGCGTTTTTTAAAAAGTCATCCATTTTGAATTAGGAACGACAATGGCGGAACATTTTTCAAAACTATTCAGTAACTCTTCCACACGTTATTGGATCTATCCATATCCGGGAAGACTTCACTACTATCGATCAGCACTTGGCTGACAGGACCATCTATGGCAGGGCTAAACGTGTAGATCGCACCTTGCTGCCAGATTTCGACCGGAAATTTGTAGATTTCTTTAATACGGTTTTCAAAGGTTACCTCAATATGGAGTGGCATAGCAGCTTTTTCCATATTCTCGATGATGATCACTGCTTTTTTCTCTTTGCCTTTTCCGGGGTTAATGACTTGTGTTATTTTTTGATCCATTTTATAATTTTCTGCAAACATGGATTTCCAAAACCAGGTAAGATCTTCACCCGTTGAGCTGTTTATACTGGCGAAAAAGTCCGAAGGGGCAGGGTGTTTGTAAGCCCAGTCGTGTATGTATTTTCGGAATGCAAAATCAAACCTTTCCTCTCCGAGGATGTGTTCCCGAAGCAGTGTCAGCAGATAGGCGACTTTTTGATATTGAATTGTGTATACCTGGTTTGGAGGAATTACGTCTGGCCTTGTCATGATTGCAGCCAACGAATCCGCAAACAGGCCGGTCACAGCAATATCGATTTCAGGATATCCTATAAACTCACCTCCATTGAATTTTTTTGTAGCCAGATTGTCCATAAAGGCGTTAAATCCTTCATCCATCCAGGCATGTTTTCTTTCATTGCTTCCCACAAGCATAGGAAACCAGGTATGGCCAAGCTCATGGTTGACGACTGCCCAAAACATATTTCCCTTGTCTTTTGCAGAGCAAAATACCAGGCCAGGATATTCCATGCCGTCCAGATTGGAAGCAACATTCACAGCTTTATTGTATGGGTACTCGGCCCACTTTTCGGAAAAATATTGCAAGGTAAATGCAATGTATTCTCCTGATCGCTCCCAACTGTCAGCAAGCTTGGATTCGGGCGGATATAGCGAGCTTCCGAGCACTTTTTTTCCGCTAGGTAAAACAATATTAACTGCTTCCCACACAAAGGATTTCGAAGCTGTCCATGCGAAATCTCGCGCAGAAGTTAATCTGAATTTCCAGGTACAAAACGGTTTCGAAGGTCTGGAAGATGGATCGGCTACTTCGTTGATCGCTCGGATGTAAACCTTTTGTTTGGAGGATTTAGCTTTGTTCCACCGTTGCAGCTGAATTGGTGTTAATACTTCTGTTGGGTTTAAAAGATCCCCGGATGCTTCAACAATATAGGCTGACGGAAGGGTAATGTTAACATCGAAATTCCCATATTCAAGATAAAATTCGCCATTACCCAAATAAGGAAGTGTATTCCAGCCGCTCAAATCGTCCAGAACGCAAAGACGTGGATACCACTGTGCAACTGAATAAATTTTTCCGTTTTGGGTTGGCAGAATGTCTGTCCTGTTTACATGGAAGTCTGCATTTAGAAAGTTTCGGGGAAAGTTGTAGCTGTATTTGATCTGCAAATCGATTTTTTGTCCGGGTAAAAGCGGACTGGTCAAATCCACACGCATCTTTGTGTCTTCAACATAAATGTTTGCCAATTTTTTTTGCCCTTTTAAATGCGATACAAGGACATGTTCGATGCCAAAACCTTCTGTAAACCCAGAAGTATCTGAACCGCTTTTTAAAAATAACTTAGCATCTATTCCTTTCGAATGCTTGCGGTAGACATTCTGATCCATCTGTAGCCACAGAAACGAAAGCGCTTGAGGGCTGTTGTTGGAATAAGTAATTGTTTCAACGCCTTTGATGATATCGGCCTGATCGTCCAGACTAACATCAATTCGATAATCGGCTCGGTTTTGCCAGTATGAAGGACCTGGTTCACCTGTTGCGGTGCGGTATAAATTGCCTGAGGGCAAAAAAGAGTTGCTGGGAAATAAGTCAGATGCGTTGTATTTTGAGGCTTGAAATTTTAGAGATTGTGCGGAAATAGAATGCAGAATAAAGAAATGAAATAGGAGTGCTAAAAGACGCTTCATAAAATATTGCAGGGACAAGATTACAACAGAAGGCAATATAAGCATTTAAAGTTTTTTAGCTCCTGCGAATCATGGGTCAGATCCCGTGCGACTATCCAACAGGTAAAACTTTTACCACATCAAGATTAAAAAGTTTCATTCATCAGTTTACCCTGAATGGGCCTGAGCACTCCTTTCCCATTTAATGAGTAGCTCCGCAGTCCCTGGTGTTTGCCTGCTATATTCCATATCAGATCGCTCCCAAATCTTGGCTCATACCCTCAGTTACTCGCTGGTTGCGTTAATTCAGTTAAGTCCGGCAGCTTATTGATAATTTTTAAAGCATTGACTATTCTAAATTTTTACCACGTCAAAACTTTCGCCAACTGTAGTGCCATTACTATACGTGACATTTAATGTGATCGTCAGCGTATTATAGGTCAGTACACCAATTCCTTCGTAGCGTCCTGATACACCGTTCACGGTAATGTCCTGGCTAAATTCGATGCTTTTTGAATCCACAAACCGGACATTTTTAAATTCGAGAAGTCTGGTCTTTCCATCAATGGCTGTGTCCAGTTGTGTAATGGTGACCACGTTATCGTTCGCCTTATAGATTTGCCAGACAACAGAACCTATGATCTGATCTCTGGCATCAAGTATTTTTCCCCGGTAGCTACCAAAGTATAAATTTTCAAGCTCCGACTGAGGTTCCGGATCTTTTTTGCAGGAGAGAAGGGTTATACAAGCTAACAGGAAAGATAACCTGCAGAAATTTTTAAAGTTAATTTTCATAGCACGTTTCAGTTATAATCTGGGTTAATGGCAAATAATTCAATTAACTATATAAACAGAGAAACAGTATCAATACATGTGTAGATCACCGCCTGTTGAAAACTATTTTACTAATTAGTTTTCATAATTGCAACAATTAGTTTATGCCCTTTTTTAAATAGGTAAAAATAATTTGTAGCGTATGCGAAGAAATACCTATTCGCTAACTTTTGTGTTACCATTAAATCAATAAATGTGCTCAACGATAAATAGCAACCCGTTAGTCTGATCGCTAGGTGGATTGAAGCGCACAATATGTACCGGAGTGGCTGGTGGCCCTCACAAGGTTTGTTTCGCAGTCCTTGTAAGAGAGCTTTCTGATTAACGGACAATAGTTTTGAAGATTATTTAATGCAGCAAAAACAAATGTTACCGTAACTGCTGCGCACATGGCCGAGGCCTGGTATGAGCAACCTATGATAGATTTCTTACATTTTTTTGATGTGGCCGCTATCCAATAAATATCACAGAACCCTTTCAAATAAGTGATGGTCAAAAATTGGGGGCTAAATCAGAACATAAAGGCACTGTAATCCAGGTAATAGTTTTATGAAAAGCAGGTTTAATTTGAGCTGGGAGTTCCGCAAAAAAACCTGCGAGAATATGTTTTCGCAGGTTTTTTCTTGGCAATGAAACCGGGATCGCCACCCAAGTGGTTTCATAGCATTGGTAAGCGCCCGGATTAGTAACCCGGATTCTGTTTTATTTTATCTTTATTTATATCGATCTGGCTTTGTGGGACCGGAAAAATCAGATTATTGGTTGTCAGATCCGCAACGAGCCTGATCTGCTCTTTTTTGCTGTTTAAAACGGTTACTGCACGGTCTGTGCGCACAAGATCAAACCAACGGTGCCCTTCAAAGGCAAGCTCCACTCTTCTTTCCTGCTCGATGGCCAGCCGAAATGCCTGCTGGGTGGGTAGGTCTGCTGCGGTTTTTTTTGCAAGCCCCGCCCGGCTGCGCACAAGATTCAAATTAGCAAGTGCTTCGCCGTCTGCCTGATAACTGGTTTCATTAAGTGCTTCTGCATACATCAATAGCACGTCCGCGTAACGGATCAGCGGAATGTTATTTCCATTATCGTTTTTGGCAACCGGAACATCATAGTATTTTTTAATGTAACGGTCCGGAATTACCTGCCCGGCCGCGTTTGTATACGAGGAGGCTACGGAAACATCTTTGCGAAGATCACCGGTTTCATAAGCATTGATAATATCCAGGGTGGGCTGGTTATTTCCATCGCCACCAAAGGCGATCACGGCGTTTCCTGAGTTTTGAGGAGCAAAGGTATTAGGCCAGGAATTCCCCTCGTTCGCACCGCCCGATTTGTACTGCACATCGAAAATGGATTCCTTGTGGTTTTTATTGGCCACGCGGAAGACATCAGCATAGGAAGGCAGAAGCATGTAAATGCCCAGATCAATCACTTCTTTAAGTTTGGCGGCCGCCGGTCCGTATTTCTTCTGGGTCAGATATACTTTTCCAAGGTAAGATTTGGCAGCGCCTTTGGTGGCCCTGCCAAGATCAGCCGCAGGGTAGGAGACCGGAAGCACACTTTCAGCCTCGGAAAGATCCTTTTCAATCTGCGCATAAATCTCCGCCTTCGGACTTCGGCCATACTCATATCCTTCATCAGGTGTTGCCACCGGTTTAAGAATCAAGGGTACATCTCCAAAAGTCTGAACCAGCGTGAAATACACCACAGCACGTAAGAATTTAGTTTCGGCGATATATCTGTTCTTAAGCGTTTCGTCAATGACCGCAGGCCCGATCTTGTCCAGAATCGTATTGTAACGGGCGATCACACTGTATGCATCGTTCCAGCGCCCGGAAATAAACGGGTTGGTGGTTTTGATATAAAAACGGTCAAATTCATCCTGATCAGTCACCGATCCGGATGCGACCGCTACGGTATTGTCTGAGGTGATCTCCCCGAAAACATAGCTATTGCCGGTCAACCCTCCGGACTGAAGGCCCGCATACGCACCGTTGACCGCATTTTTAAAGTCATCTGCTGTACGGTAAAAATTGTCGCTGGTAGCGGTTGATATCGGTTTAAGATCCAGAAAACTGTCGCTGCACGCAGTCAGCATCAGTGAAATGGCCAGGATAATATATGATTTTGCTATTTTCATTATCGTTACGGTTAATTGCCCGGATTAAAATAAAGAGAGAAGAATTAAAGGCCAATGTTAATACCAATAGTAAAGGTTCTGGCAAGCGGGTAAGCGCCATAATCAACTCCTGATGCCAAAGGACCTGGAAGTGGCGTGCCTGTAGTGGCCATGGCCGGCGCTTCATAATTGCTAACCTCCGGATTGAAATTCAGGTATTTTGTAAAAGTGAAAAGGTTTTGCGCCGAAGCGTACACTCTGATCTGCTGAAGTTTGATCTTGTTGACCAGTGCTGCAGGAAGCTGATATCCCAGACTGACATTCTGAATCCGAAGGTAAGAACCGTCTTCAATCCAGCGTGTAGAGACCGCATTGTTGTTTCCGGTCGTACGGGCATTGGCGCGTGGTGTTACGCCATCGCCCGGATCAGATGCCGAGCGCCACCGTGTAAGCACTGTCGAGAGCTGATTGGCATTTCCTTCCAGGTTTTCAAAAAACCGCCGGCTTAAATTAAGGATCTCACCACCCTGCGACCCCTGTATGGCAATGCTCAGATCAAAACCTTTGTAGCTGAAAGTATTGGTGATACCGTAAATAAAATCAGGCTGGTTGTTTCCGATAATTGTACGGTCGTTGGCATCTATTTTTCCATCCAGATTAACATCTTCGTATTTTACATCACCAGGCTTTGAGGTGGGATCATGGGGATAGCTGTCAAGATCAGCCTGATCTTTGAAAATGCCCAGCTGCTTGTATCCGTAAAAACTTCCGATCGGAGAGCCGATCTGTGTAATGTTGGTCTCACCTATACCGCTTGCACTTCGAATCGGATCGCCTGTTGGCCCAAGGGCAATGACTTTATTTCGGTTGAAAGAGATATTCAGACTTGTATTCCAGATCAGTGCTTTGGTAAGGTTACGGCTGTTAACGGCAAACTCCCAGCCTTTGTTCTGCATACGGCCAATGTTTTTGACTGCCGAACTGAATCCTGTTAGCGTAGGCACGTTCACCGAAAGCAAAAGATCCTTTGTAGTACGTTGGTAGTAGTCCACGATCAGAAGGATTCGGTTGTTAAAAAAGCCTAGATCTATCCCTGCATCGAGCTGCTGGCTGCGTTCCCAGCCTAGCAGCGGGTTGGCAAGCGAGGAAGGTGCTAGGCCATTTACCAGGTTGTTATTAAAACTGTAATTATCCGATCTTAATGTGGCCACGTAAGGATAGTTGCTGCTAAAAGCATTATTTCCTGCCAGACCGTAACTGACCCGGAGTTTGGCTTCTGAAACCGGCCTTAAGGCTTTCATGAACGCTTCTTCACTGATTCTCCAGCCCAAAGAAGCTGCCGGGAAGGTACCCCAGCGGTTGTCTGCCCCAAAAATCGACGAGCCGTCGCGGCGAACAGATACATTGACCAGATATTTCCCTTTGTAATTATAGTTTGCCCGGGCAAAGTAGGAGGCAGAAGCATTTTCTACCTTGGATGAAACAGCCGTGGTTGTTGTACCGCTGGCACTGCCGTTTAATGTTTCAACCACATCATTCGGATAGGAGCTTCCTGTGCCCTGGCTATCCTGGTATTGGAATTTGGTCGATTCCATCCCGATCAATACGTCAAAATTATGAATATCCCTGAAGGATTTACTGTAATTAAGCGTCTGGTTAAAGAGCCAGCTCAGACTCTGATCCGAATAGGCAAGACCTGTCGATACAGTAGGAGGAAGAATCTGGTTTAAAGGCATTTTGGAGGTACGGTAGCTGTTGCGGCGATTGCCTCCAAAATTGATGTTGCCACTGACGCGGTAAGTCAGATCCTTAAACAGTGTCAGCTGCGCGTAGGAATTGGCCAGAAGGTTGGTAGTCAGATACTGACTGTTGTATTCGGTGATATTAGCAACCGGATTGGTAATGCCCGGGTAATTGTAGGGAGCGGCAAAAGCGGCCTGTGAGGTATACGAACCGTCGGCTGCATAAATCGGTATCATAGGCATAACCGAAAGCGCCGAATTGACCACGGCATTATCAGCCCAGTGTCCCGCATCTTTTACTTCCTGTTGAATTTTGTAGGTCGGATTCAGGTTGATGCCAAACTTAAGGGTTGGAAGCACGTCCACTTCCACGTTAGCCCTAAGCGTGTAGCGGTCCAGCGACGAGCGGCGGATGATGCCATCCTGCTGCAGATAACCGCCACTGATGCTGTATCGCGCCTTGTCGCTGCCCCCTGAGGCCGAGAGCTGATAGCTGTTCATTTTGGCCGTCCTGAAAATTTCATCCTGGTAATCCGTGTAGGGCAAAGCCGCCACGCGCGCAGGATCATCAAAATTAAACCATTCGAATACTTCGCCGCGCGGATAACGGTAGCGAAGATAGTCGGTGGGACGGACACTGTTAGGGTCAGTGATATTTGCCCCTTTGATATTATCCAGATAAGCATTATTTGAGGCATCCTTACCAAATTCTGCAAACTGCTGCGAGTTAATTAAATCAAGTTTTTTACTGACCTGTTGAAAACCTGTAAATACATCCAGATTCACGCTGGGTTTGCCACTTTTGCCTTTTTTTGTCGTAATCAGAATTACGCCGTTGGAGCCCTTCGAACCGTAGATCGCAGTGGAGGAGGCGTCTTTTAACACATCCATACTTTCAATGTCGTTCGAGTTGAGATTACTGAAAATACTGGCGCCGACAATGTTTCCGTCTACGACGATCAGCGGAGCATTACCAGCGCTGATCGAGCCGAAACCGCGTACCTTTATGGCTGGTGTGCTCCCAGGCGTGCCGTTGTTCTGCTGAATGACCACGCCAGGAATTTTTCCCTGCAGCGCAGTGGCCACATTGGACACTGGCATATCCTTTATTTCGCTCATAGGTACAGAGGAGATCGCGGCTGTTACATTGGCACGTTTCTGAGTACCATAGCCGACGACAACAATTTCCTGTAAAGATTTTGTGTCAGTGGCAAGCACGATGTCAAGCACCGATTCGCCGGTAATGGTTTTTTCGGTGGAGATGTAACCAACGAAACTGAAAATCAAAACAGATGACCCGCCATCGGGCATGTTAAGCTGATAATTGCCCGAGGCGTCTGTGGAAGTTCCCTGCTGGGTACCCTTCAAAACAATGCTTACCCCTGGAAGCGGCTCTCCTTTATCATCGGTGACTTTCCCTGAAACTACCCGGTCTGCGGCGCTGGGCAAAACGCTCTGGCTTTGCAGCGCAGCAGGGTGAAGAAGAATTCTGGTGCCTTCAATTTCGTAGGAAACCGAAAGTGGGCTCAGCAGTCTGTCTAGCACCTGAGAAAGTGCTGCTTTGTTGACCGAGAAGGAGATCTTCTTTCTTGCTTGTATGGCGTTTGTACTGTAAACAAAACGCACGCCAGCCTGCTTTTCGATCTGTATTAAGATGGTCTTTACTTCCGAGGATTCGGTCGTCAGGGAAATTTCCTTATTGAGCAGTTCCTGAGCATGCGTCTTGCCTGCCAGCGTTACCGAGCAGAACAAAACGGACAGCATCAACTGCATTATGGTTAGTCGCATAGCTTTAATCAGAAACCATTTGATAGATACACTTTTTTGCATAGTTTTAAAATGTTTTTGTTGTTAGAACAGACATGAAAACAAACAATCTCCGCCTTGGAATTGCCGTTCCTGGCGGGCATTTTGGCCGGCGATGCGGGATGCATCGCCGGCTTTTCTTATTAAATTATAGTTAAGACATTCAGTTATTACATCCGTCGCCGTTGATAAAAAGTGTTGTTCCACGGAGCTCATAGGTGGCATTGACTGATTTACAAACCATCCTTAATTTGGAATGCAGCGAAAGCTCATTGAGATCACCTGTGAAGACACAAGGCTCCAGAGCGGCCGATTCCAAGACAATTTCAAAGCCGTAGACCTGCTGTATCCGGGCAATGACCTGAGCAAGCGGTGTTTCTTCGAAAATAAAAGACTCTTTTTTCTGCGGCTGATATACCATGACGGGCTCTTCGACAAGTTCGGGCACAAGCGTCTTTACCTGGCTGTCGAAGCGGATTTTTTGATTGGGGCTAAGAATAATTCCGTTTCGTTTTTCAGCCGTTTTCTTCGTGTTTTCGTACACGGAAACCCGACCTGTAACTACGGATACTTCCACAGACTTTGCCGAATTGAAAGACTTTACCGTAAAACTGGTGCCCAAAACCCGGGTGATCAGCTCGCCTGTATAGACAAAAAAGGGGCGTTTGGGATTTTTGCTGACATCGAAAAAGGCCTCTCCGCTTAAAAGAACGATCCTTGCCTTCTCACTGAAGTGTTTGGGGTAATGAATTGTGCTTTCCGGTTTTAAAATAACCGCACTGCCATCTTCTAAAATCACTTTGTAGGGGCCATCCGTGGTGTTTTTTACCTGGATAGTTCCCTGCGAGGACCCCGAATCCAGGGTAGCTATCTCACTTGTTTTTTTTAAAACAGGTGAGCCTAGATATACACCCCAGCCGTATACCAAAAGACCTAGGATACAGGCCGCCAGACCGGCCTTAAACCAGGGAGTCTGGTAAACCGCCGGCTTACGCGCACTTCGAAGCCGTTTCCAGATCCTTTTTCTGATCCGTTCTTTTTCAAAAGTGCTGACCGCGACACGGCTAGTTTGCAGCATATTTTCTGACCATTCCAGAATCTGCTGCTGCTCGCTGGGAGAACATTCACCGGCAAGATATTTTTGCAGCAGTAAGTCGAAATCGTACTGGTTCATTTTTGTCAGGTTAAGTCTGTTTAATTGTCAGTATGATAAAGCTTTAGATGTTCTTTAAGTACTTTGAGCGACTGTGTGATGTGGTATTCGACCCCTTTTTCCGAAAGGTTGAGCTGCTGGGCGATGTCTTTGACGGATTGATTACCAAAACGGCTCATTTTGAAGACTTCACTGGTTTTTTCTGGCAGCTTTTTCATGGCCTGCTCAATGGCAGCGGTCAGATCATCCAGCCGGACCGTTTCATCGGTGGCATTAGACTGGTGAATTTCCTGAAGAATAAGGTATTCCTGATACTTTCGCTGGGTGATCTGGGATTTGATGTAGTTAACAGTCAGGTTTTTCACGGAAACCACCAGATACGAGCTCAGGTGATGGATTTTAATTTGTTCTCTTTTGGTCCAAAGCGTTTCGAAAACATCGTGCACAAGTTCTTCGGCTTCCTCCTTTGTGCCGGTCTGATGGTAGGCGACACCGAATAATTTAAACCAATACCGGCTATAGATCTCTGCGAAGGCTTTCTCCTGGCCTTTATGAAGCATATCCACCAGCTGTTCGTCAGTAAATAAGTTATACATCGGATTCAATATTAATTTTAGTATAGTCAATTTAGTCAGGAAAATCCCTAAACGGTTTTAAATATTCTTTCAATAGTTATATTTTATAATTATTTATATAACAATTTCAAGGTTAAATTTTTCATTTGCCGCTTGTTGTAACGGTCTCTCTGATGACGGTCTGACCGGACGTTTACCTTGATCTCAGATTAAATCTCTCTTATTGCTGGCTTGTTGCCTTGGCTAAACGGAAGGATGATCCCTATTAGAATTTAGATAGGATAGGCATGAAAGCAGATCATTATTTAAATTTGAGATTTCGAAAGTGGACAGTATTGACAGAATAGCCAGTGACACGAAAGACCAAAGTACGCTACCACGTCGCGATGGACGATGGGGATTACCTTAAGCTTCAGGCGGAAATTAGCCGAAGTACGGCCCGGTCGCCGGCTGAGTTTATTCGTAACAAACTCCTGGACCGGCCGCTGATTTTCAAAGTTCGCAACGCATCAGCCGATGAGCTCGCAGAACAGATCTGTCAGCTCAAAGAATCACTAAAAAAGGCGATATATCTTTTTGAGCGGGCGGTAACCAATATTAAAATGCAGCAAGGCAAAATGCCTGTCGAGCAGCTTTTAATACATCTGGAACTTGAGAAACGGATGCTCACAAAACAAATCAGTGAAATTCATCAGTTTGTGATAGAGATTGTGGACAGATATGGTAGTGATGATAAGCAGCACAAGGAATTTAAAGAGGGCAGTGCTTTACAATGAAAAAAAGGTTGCGAAGGGGCAGGCAGTGCTGCTGGAAGCGGGCTATTTTTTAGAAGATAGCAGCCGGCTTTCGGTGGATGCCAGGATCCTACGACTGCAGCGGCGCATGGAGCTGAATTATAGAAGCAAGGCATCGGTTATGCTTTTTTCGTTAAATTTTGCACGCACTGATCAGCTATCAGCGCAGGATATGGTGCAGATCACATCGGAATTTTTAAAAAAAATTGGTTTTGAAAATCAGCCCTATCTTCTTTACGAGCATCTTGATACCGGTCACAGACATGCCCACGTAGTCAGCACACTGATCCGCGCAGATGGAAGCCGAATCAATGAGGGAAATATTTCCATTCACAATATCAAAGTGGCCTGCCGGCAACTCGAAGAGCAGTTTGAGCTGACTAAAAACAGTATGATAAGAACAAGGTCAAAAAGAATGCCCGAGCCTGAAAAGCTTTTGAATGGAAAACCCCAGACGATCACGGTGATTGAATCGGCCGTGAGCCAGGTACTCGAGAAGTTCTATTTTTCAAGTTTTACTGAATTCAACGCGCTGCTTAGCCAGTTTGGCGTGAAGGCAATGACGGGAAGAATTGGCTCGCGGCTTCGTGAACACCAGGGCGTTATTTACGGTTTAATCACAGCGGAAGGCGCTAAAAAAAGCGCACCGATCAAAGCCAGCAGGCTGCAGCCGCAACCTACACTTGCAAGGTTGCAACAGTTCTTTACCGTCGGCCGCCAGCACCAGCAAAAACATTTGACACATTTGAAAACAGCACTTGATCTTCGCTTGCTTAGTGAGGATTCCTTCTCGCTGCGCACGCTGGCAGGTGCCTTGGACCGGCTTGGCGTAAAAATGCACGCACGTGCGCAGCAGGGTACCATTGCCCTTACGTATCTTGATAACCGTAGCCGCTGTGCCTTTGATCAGAGTCTTCTTGGCGAGCGGTACAGTCTGAGGCAACTGGATGCGCGATGTGAAAATTCTGTTTTTAACGCGCCAGGCAGCAAAAAACTTGATGTGTCTTTGAACCAAAAGGAAATCTCAGAAAAAAACGTTTCAGTCCCTTCAACTGCAAAGGTTTTTCATTCAGACAAGTTTCGGGACGTACTGCTGCATGAGCTTTTCAGCGCCTTGCCGGACCAAAGCTCTGCACCCTGGGAGCTTCGGCGCAGCGCCAAAAAGAAAAAGAAACGGGCCATTCATCTTTAACTAAAGACTTATGCAAACCTCTCAGAACCAGCATGCACTGGCACGAATTCTGGATATGACCAGGCTTATCAGTATGGTTGTGCTTGGCATCCATTTTTATTTTCAATGTTATGCAGCTTTCCAGCAGTGGGGCCTTGTCTCTTCTTTTTCAGATAAGCTTCTTGAAAATATTGAGCGAACGGGACTTTTTCACACGTTTAATAAAGCGAAACTGATCTCTGCGGGTTTTCTGATCATTTCGTTGCTGGGGGCGAGTGGTAAAAAACACGAGAAACTAAAATTGAAAACGGGCCTAATCACCGCAGGATTTGGATTTATTCTTTTTTTTGCCAGTCAGTTCACACTTTTCATGACGCTTCAAGCAAAGTCATCTGCAGTCTTATATATGGGCGCTGCATGCGCAGGATTTCTGCTAATTTTAAGCGGTGGAACGCTGATCTCTAGGGTGATTTATCAGCGCCTTGGTCAGGATATTTTTAACATTGAAAACGAGACATTTCCCCAGCAGCAGCAGTTATGGCAGAATGAGTTTTCGATAAATCTTGCGGGCCGCTACCGGCTTAAAAACCGTTTTTTCAAAAGCTGGATCAACATCACCAATCCATTCAGAGGGCTTTTGGTGCTGGGTTCACCAGGTTCTGGTAAATCCTATTTTGTCATTCGGCATGTGATCACCCAGCATATCAAGAAAGGTTTCAGTATGTTCGTTTACGATTTTAAGTACGATGATCTTTCCAGGATTGCTTACAACGCATATCTGCAACAACAGCATGCCTATGCGGTGCCACCCCGTTTCTACCAAATTAACTTTGATGATCTGAGCCGGTCTCACCGTTGTAATCCGCTGGATCCCTCTGGTATGGTGGACCTGACCGATGCGGCAGAATCAGCCCGGACAATTCTGATGGGACTGAACCGGGAATGGATCCGAAGACAGGGCGATTTTTTTGTCGAATCACCCATCAATTTTATGACCGCTGTAATCTGGTTTCTGAGAAAATACAAAGATGGTGCTTTCTGTACACTGCCGCATGTCATGGAGCTCATGCAACTGGATTACGACAGCTTGTTTACGCTTCTAAGAACCGAAAGCGAAGTGGATGTTCTGATCAATCCCTTTATTACAGCATATCTGAACAATGCGAACGAACAACTCGAGGGGCAGATCGGCTCAGCCAAAATTGCGCTGGCAAGACTTTCCTCACCAGCGCTCTACTACGTGCTGTCAGGTAACGACTTTACGCTGGATATCAATAATCCAAAAGAGCCTAAGATTATTTGCATGGGAAATAATCCTCAGAAGATTCTAACCTACGGTGCTGTGCTTTCGCTGTATGTAAACCGGATGATCAAGACCGTCAACCAGAAAGGGAAGCTTAAAAGCAGTTTGATTTTCGATGAGTTTCCCACCATCTATCTCAGCGGTATTGATCATTTGATTGCCACTGCCCGCTCGAGTCAGGTGGCCACTACGCTTGCCATTCAGGACTTTAGCCAATTAAAAAAAGATTATGGAAAGGATCAGGCCGATGTCATTATGAATATCACCGGTAACATCATCAGCGGCCAGGTTAGCGGCGAGACAGCCCGCCAGCTCTCAGAACGCTTCGGTAAAATAAATCAGGACCGAAGCAGTCTTTCGATCAACCGATCGGATACCTCCGTGAGCCGCTCCAAGCAGCTAGAGCTGGCCGTCCCGGCCTCAAAGATTTCTTCGTTAAGCTCAGGAGAATTCGTCGGTATGGTCGCTGATGATCCACACCTTCCACTGGATCTGAAAACTTTTCACTGCCAGATTCAAAATAATCATGATTCGATAAGCCAGGAGCAGAAGTCTTACAGGCCGCTTCCGCTGATCAGAAAAATTGATCGCAGCATCGTGCAGCAAAGTTATGAGCAGATCAAAAAGGACGTGCAAAACATCGCGGATGATACGATCCAAAGACTTCTATCAGATCCTTCACTCTCGCATCTTCTGATCAATAAGCGAAGAAAAGAATGCTCTGGCTTATTGTAATGATGTGCAGCTGAAAGTTCCACGGAATCTTTTTTTTGCAGCTACCGGCTTTTTTTTAGAGCGCTGACGGGGCTATACCATCCATTCCGTATGCCTGAAACTGTTGATTACAATACCTGGCCAAGCAGTGAGGCTTTTAATCGAAAAGCAGCGAGGGATTCTGTGCCTGCTTAGCACTTTCACTGCTTTGCATCCGGCCAAAAAGTGTGTGCAGATGATTTTCATTGTGATACATTATGTTATCATATACGTCAACTTTTAAAAGCCTGCCCTGCGAGAGGCTGCTGACAATAAAATCATTTCGGTGCAGATATTTAAAGCCATAAAACTCGCGGAACTTAATTCGACCGGGGCTGTTGCCGGGCTGTCTAGGGTGGCTTGGGCAGACCGTGCGAAAAGCAAAATCGTCAAAGCCCAGCTGGCCGACATACGCTTCAAGCTCGCCCCATCCCTGGCTTCTTTCAAGCTCTGCAATCTGCCCTGCGAAAGCTTGTGCCGAAGGAAGATAGAGTTCCAGAACAGGGCCGCAGCGGTGAGGTCTGAGCCACTTTATCCCCTCATAAAGCGGCTGGTTTTTCCAGCAAAGCGAAAGGAGCTCTTTCCAAATAAATCGAAGCTCTTTGTCTAGACCTTCAGGGAAGAGCTCCCGCTCGCTGCTATAATCAAAACTGTACCAGGTCTGCGGTTTTGGCTGAACGCCGTTTCTATCAAAAGCCCACACGAGCTTGAATTTAAAGAGTGACCGGTTGGGGTCGGGCATTTGCGCCCGGCCTTTGAGTTGCTTTTTTTTCATACCTCAGTTTGTTTTAATAGGACTCTAGAAAAAAATAAACTTTCACTTGATTAATAGTTTCATTGAAATTTCAATTGAAACTTTTTTACATTTTTTAAGCAAAAAGATTCGTCTGCTCTCCTGTATGAAGGCAGAATGTTTGATGCCGAAAAAGGGCAGACTCTCTTGTCCCAAAGACCTGTCTGAGTCCGTAGCTTTTTATTGCGCGCGTCAGCTACTCGCTTAAAGGCAATAGATAAATTCTGCTGGGAACATTTTTTTTAAAGGACACCTCAAAGCGCAGATATCCATAATCACTAAGTTCATGAATCCTTTTATGGTAGGTTGCGCTGCTTGAAATTCGGCAGAGTGTCATCACCTGCCGGGCAAAGACATGAAGCGGATTTTTTCGCCCCTGCCTTTCCCATTGCGCCGCTAAAACTGCAAAAAGTCCGATATGCGAAATCGCTATCCGCGGATCACGGCATGCCCTCACAATAAATTCGTCCAGTAATTCTAACCCTGCCATAACTTTTTTTCTAGACATTTCATTTTAGATCACCGCGCGCAAACCGTGTTACCTCAGACCCCTGGAAGTGCGCTGAGACTGCGATTCACGCTCGCTGATCGTGTTCTGCTGCTCTTCTTTAAGCTTTGACGCTGGTGTAATCCGCTGATAATTTACATCGTATAGAATGACCGCTTTAAACTGTGGATTGGCCTCTAGGTAAACCTTCTGCTCACCTTTTTCGCCTAGCAGCGTCACGCTTTGCCGGTTGCCCTTCAGCAGTGATTCAATGACTTTGAGCCGCTCTTGCTGTGGCGACAGCTCTTTGATGGGTAAACTTTTCAGCGCGCCGATCAAATCATAGCCATAGTTGCTGTTGTACTGCTTGATCCGGTAATTTCCATTAGGCGTGTTTTGGTTAAAGTCCAGCTGTAGCCAGGCCTGGTAAAGCCTTCCATCACGGGTGGTCATATCCTTGAATACAGAGCGGCCGTCAAGCAGGTTATAGGCTTCTTTCTGGGTGATATTAGCACCCTCACGGCCGATATAAAAAGTTTGCGACGGGCCCGGCTGCTGCTGGTTTTTTTGAATAGCAGCTTTGTAGCTGTTAAAAAAATAAAGGTCACTTTGCATGGACCGATTAAATTGCAGCGTGGAGTGGAGCTGGTCCTTGCCATAGATTGCTGTATGTTGCAGTTTGAACTGCTGCTGGTCTTTTTCCATCTGCTCCCTGAGCTGAGAATCGAGCGTTTGGCCAAAACCGGTGTATTTTAGCTGGGAAGATAAATATTCGAAGTTTCGCTGGTTCATAATCAAAGGCGTTTGGTTTCATAAATCCTTTGGAGCAGGGAGCTTTCTGGCACGCAGTAGCCTGCGGGCGCTGATCTGTAGGCGCAGGTTACGGGCGCCGTTTTTTTCGGTAATTTCAATGGTCAAGTACTGCCTTTTTGAAAACGAGAATTTATCCGCAGCGATTACCAGGAACTGATCCGAAGAATGCGTAGTGGCATCGTCTAGGCCTGAGATCCACTTCGGACTAATTTCGTTCTGTTGTTGGGCTGTTCTTTTAGCTGGTTTTCTGTCCATTAAAAAAAGCCTGACCGCTTCGATTTCATAGGAGAGCGCAGCCCTGTTTCGAAGCGCAACAGCAAAATAAAGCTGATCATGCTCCGTAAAAAGCCCTGTTAGCCTCAGGACCGCCTTTCCTTTCGCATCGCGGATATTTCGAACGGTCTTTTTTCCTTGGACTGCTGACAAAATGGTACTGTCTAATGGATGGGGATGCTTGGAGCTGGAAAGTATCACGCCCGGAGCAGTTTTAGGCTGATCGGTTACCAGAAGGGTCAGCTGCATGGGCTGATCTGCATAATCCACCACAAAGCAGTAGAGTTTTCCCTGCGCAGTTATGACCGATAGGCTGCTTTGTATAAAACCTTTCTTTCTGGCTTTCAACTGAAGGATGTTGTCTGCACCGGGGGCTTTCTGAGCCAAAATATCAGCGCTTCCCCGCTCAACGCCAGAGAGTGCGTAGGGGAAAACGACGTTGACAGTTTTATGGGTCGAAATTTCCAGCGGAAGGCAGGGCTCGCAGAAAAGTTGTTGACTTTGGGCGCCGCTACTGATCAGCATCAGACCAGCTGCCCATAAAATTGGTTTGTTTTTCATCTTATTTACTTGATACGAGTTTGATTAAAGTGTTTTATTTTTCGTGTCGCGAAGCAGAAGCTGATAGCCGTCCGGTAGTGTCACCTGAATCAGCCTGGTTTTTTTTGAGAGTATCGTTTTCGCTGTCTGAATTCCCGCAGAAGCAGCCTGGGCACCTAGCGAGCGGTCCAGTGTGCCCAGATCGACTCCCTGAATATTTTGACTAATAGACTGCTTGGCAACACTCCTGGCCACAGAGCCCGGTAAATTCAAACCTGGTTGTCCGTCCATATCGTAGGCTGAAAGCGAGACGTCAATCAGCGCATTTTGACGGCGGATCGAACTGATCAAAAGATGCACACGCTCACCGCTGATAGAAGCTTTGCCAAAAAGCAGCTCGCCGCTGCGCAGATGAAGTCCGGCTACCGAACAGTCCGCTGTAAGTCGTAGCTTTACGATTGCCCCATCGGTAAAGGACTGCTCGCCCTGAACCTGGGCGGTGAAAGTGTGCTGAAGAACCGGTTGTACAGGCCCGTCCAAAGAAAGAAAACCACTGCCGATTTCACCCGCTTCAATGCTGTCAGAGGCTGTGGCTTCGGAAAGATGAAGGACCGGAAGCTTATTTTCAAAGGGCTCAACGGAGAAGGTCTCAGCAGGTGGCCTGACTGAATCCGACCCAGTGACGGGCATGCCCAGTTCAGGATGCTGAATTTGTAGGATTTTGTCAAGCGTCTGATTGATCTGTGCCATTTCAGGATCGATCATCACTGGTTTGTTCTCCGGTAAAGCCGTCAAAACGGGCTCTACGGCCTTTGGCGTTGAGGGTAGGGCTTCGTCTAACTGAGTCTGGTCAGGCAGCGGACTTTTAAAAGCCGGCGAGGCTGCATTTGCCAGCACAGCATCGAGTGCCTGCAGTTTTTCATATACCTTCTGCTCATGAAGGTCGCCCTTTGCTTTTAGATTGTTTTTTTGCAGGTTCACACTATCGGGGTACTGCCGGCCGAGGCCAAGCAAGGATCCGGCCGGATCCTGGGATTGTAAAAGGGGCTGATTGCGGTAGGGATCACTGCGCAGTAGCTCGCGGAGTCTGGCAGAATCCCTGTCTGCTTTTCTGTAAAAACTAAGCTTATCCTGATAGGAATCTCTGGGAGCCGAAGGTGACGGAAGTGAGGGATTCAGACCCTGCGAAACTATAGGGCTAGCCTTCTGGTTTTTGGTGTTTTTAACAATTAGTGCCCAGTACATAAGCGTCAAAAATGGCAGGATCAGAAGCGGCAGAACCAGATAAAATCGTTGCTGCTGAACTGAAGAGCTGTAAGTTTTCATAGGTTAGAATGAGGTTGATTTAAACTGTCTTTCTGGGTAGCCTTGTTTAGACTGTCCAGATAATTTTCCAGATGCTCAGGGCTCACAAGTGGCGCCTGAGATTTGAGCCGTTGGAAGTCTTTCCATGCAGGGGCTGGTCTTTGGTAGAGGTTGTAAAGACCCTTTCCAAGCAGATACAGACAGCACGCTCCGGCGGTCAGTAGCAAAAGGCCAAAGTAAAAGACCAGTTTTCCGGTCAGGGCATGTCTGAAAATAAAGCTTCTAAGCTGCCAGCGCACCGGGCGAAGTGAGGTTCCGCTTCTTTTTTCACGGGCAGCATTTCGTGTATTTTTTTTAGCAGGACTAAATCGGTAGAACATAATAGGGGGGTGTTTTACAGTGTCGTCAATAGTGGCCCGGCTTTCACCGGATCTGGACCTGGATATCCTGATTTTGCAAGGTCTTCCATTTCTCAATCAGAAAACCGTGAGGATTATTATCGCTGCGGGAGACATTTCGCAGTTGCCCCTCGGTCACAAGGCTCCTGGAAACGATGCTTGTTGGCCGGATAATTTTCTGCACCGCCCACAAATTAAAGCGGTAAGGATACTGTCCGGAACTGATGCGGATACTGTCAATCTGCAGTTGTTGACTGATATTGCCTGAGACGATTCCGGAATAATAGCCGGACTCTTTCAAATTATCATATTGCTTTTTGGCTGAGGCATCGGCCAGATAAAGTGCTTTCGAAAGATTCGCTTCGATGACCTTGTTGTCGGGATCCAGGCTGAAAAAAAAGGTATGGAAACTAGCCACGTGGTCTTTGGCTTCTACCTGGATATTTTCACTTCGCTGCGAGGCACCCGCTTCCATGACTTTCCCTGAGGCGAGAATGTAAATCCGGTCCTGGGCGCGTTCAATCAGCTGGTAGCTTTGATAGATCGTCACACAGCAAAGCGTTAAGCTAGCCAACAGCACGGTAATGCTGAGCCTGCGGCCGTAACGAAAAGCCGTATCCATATTTTTTGCTTTGGTAAACATATGCGTAGCGTGTTAAAAAAGATGATAAGATTACCGAGGGCGCTCCGGTGCGCGCGGCAAACGGCCGAATCCTCCCTGCGCAGGAAATGCAGTTCTTCCAATCGATGTGGCGATATTGGCAAAAAGCGTGGTTGTTTTCAGTAGCAGCGCGTTGGATCCGCCTGCATGGATAATGTAGCCAGCCACAGAAGGCACCGAAAAATATCCTACAATTCCAATAATCAGAAACAGTAGATATGCCATGTCATAGGTGGAGAAAAAGGTATCACCTGCTACTTGTATTTGGCTGATATCCAAATCGATCATCTTTTGCTGTACGGTTCCAAGAATAGCGCCGAAAATGTTGGCTACCGGAAGCCACAGGTAGATGTTTATATAGCGCGCGATCCATCCTGCGAGCGTATGCTGAAATCCGTCGAAAACAGAAATACCCAAAACGAGAGGTCCCAAGATGGCCAGTACCAGCAGCTGAAAGGTGCGCAGCGTGTTGATACAAAGTGCGGCGGCTTCAAAAATTACGCGCAGAATTTCGCTAAGTGCTGCCTTGATGGAGTTTCTAAAGTTGTAGGACTGCTTGGCCATGTAGAATTTGATTTCGTTGGACAAGCCGTCTGTAAAACCCTCTGAATATCCTTCTCCATACGTATAGCGTAGCCACTTTTCCCGGTCTCCTTTCTGATCGTCTCCGACATACATCTGCCAGAGATCTGAATTTTTGATAGCTAGTTCTTTCTGTTTTAAAAGCAGCGCAATGGCCTGATCCGAGTTTTTGACCATTCCCGAGGTGGCTCGTACGGTCGGTGACAGTATCCCGTTCATCAGCGCGATTACCGAGGGAAACACAAGAATTGCAAAACCCAGTGCAAACGGGCGGAGAAGCGGGTAAATATCGACCGGTTCTGCGCTGGCAAGATGTCGCCAGACGCGGGAGCTGATATAAAACAAGGCTGCAAAGCCGGCAATACCTCTTCCGACGCTAATCAGATCGCCGCAGAGTGGAAGCATCTGTTCGTAGAGCTGGTCGAGTACTCCGTTCAGGCCACGTATTTGATCCTCATAGCCCTGAGCCTTGGCCTTCGCCGTGCCAAACAGCAAGGCAGCAGCCGGCAATAGTGGATTTTTAAACATTTTCAACGGGAACAAAATTTAAGGGTCAATGCCAAGTAACTGTATTGAAGTTTGGACGTCCTGCTGCTCTTTTTTGCGCTGGGCTGAAAGCACAGCGGCCGCGCCGTTAAATTGTTTGAGAAAAGTGAGCTGCGAGAGCACATCCTGATGAATTTTATCAATCATCTTAAGCCGCTCATCATCTGACGCCCGCAGTTTTCCTTCGGTCAATACCAAAAGCAGGGCATCCAGATGCTGAAGACTTTGCGAGGTGAGCTTTACATACAACTGCTCTGCAAGCCGGTTTTCGACCTGGTCCAAACCGTTTTGTGAGGACAACCAGCTACGCGCTTGTCTGCATTCTTGCAGGATGGTAAGCTGGACACTGATGATCTGCTGGACTTTGGCGTAGTTTTTGACAGCGGGGTTCGTATTTAGCAGTCCGTCCAAAAAGGCCTGATGCAGTTTGAAATTTCCTTCCGAAAGATTCTTGATGGTATTGTATCCTTTTTCTAAGATCTCATAACCCTTTTTTAGCTCCTCTAATATTTTTCGCAGCTCATCGAGCTTTTCAATATTCAAAATCAGCTGGGTGACCTCAGGGGTCTGAGCTTTAGCCTGTGGTCTTGCCAGCAGTAGCACACATAAAAGCCATGTAATCTTTCTCATCTGTCT
Source organism: Dyadobacter koreensis (assembly GCF_900108855.1). GTDB lineage: Bacteria > Bacteroidota > Bacteroidia > Cytophagales > Spirosomataceae > Dyadobacter > Dyadobacter koreensis. The sequence continues at coordinate 444,500 of NZ_FNXY01000001.1, read as the reverse complement.
TAATTTATGCCGGTCAATGCGCGGCGGGTTTGGATCTGCATTTCTTCGTAACGCCGCTGTGAATCCAGTGTCAACAGCGCACCGCTAAGCCTGGCAGCCGCTATGTAAGCAGCCTGCATTTTCTGAAAACATTTCTCTAACTGAACTAAGCGCTGCTGATCATCCATCTGAAAATTGCCGTTGCCCAGTATACTAAGCATCATAATCAGCACTTTTTGTCCTTCTTGATAAAGTCCTGAAAATACCCGGTTGGAATAGTCCAGCTCTGCGCTGTTTAGATGCTTTTTTTCGGAAAGCTCAGAAGGAAGCCGCTGGCAGATTTGATTAAGCTTGCCGTGCATATCTGTAATTTGTCTCAGTCGGGGCGATCCGCGTATGGAAGCAGAAACGATCCAAAGCGAGTCAAACCGGTTCTTATGCAGGCTAAATTCCGATTCTTTTAAATTTGAAATCGTGGTTAAACCCTCTTTTGCAAGGCGGTATCCTTTCTCAGTGAGTTCCAGATAAATTTTCAGCTCTGCGATCTGGGTTTCCAGATACTGTTTCTGGGTCCGGTTCTGCTGCAGCCATTCGCGCAGCCGTTGTGCGCTGAGCAAAGGATTGATAGCTATTGTAAACAGTAGCATAAGAAAGCTAATTCTCATATGTGATCAATTTAGGGCAGACCGTAAAGCTGCCGGATCATTCCGTTATCATCCGTACTGTTTCCGCGCGATAGTGCTAACAGCATATTCTGTTCAGTGAACCGGGTCAGATCTTCATAGAGCTGCTGGGTGGATTCAGCAGCTTGGTTGATCAGTGCCAGACGCTGTGCATCACTCATTTGTGTTAGATCAGAGCCGATAGCCAGGGTGAGCATATCGGTAGTTTTGGCCGTCTGGTCCAAAAGTCCTGTATAGACCGACTGCATATACAAAAGCTCAGACGCTGTAAAATGGGTGCTGCTCGAAAGCATCCCCCAAGCTTTTTGATACTGTTCAAGGATACGCTCCTGCTGCTGGGCAATCTGCTTGACCTTGAAATAGTAAGCAATCACTTCTTTTACCTTCCGAAGCTCCTGATAATACGCTTGGTATAAATCCCGCTGCTTTCGCACCCAGTCTTCGATCTGATCCAGTTTTAATTTGGCCATGGCATTTTCCAGTGCTTTCTGCGCATTTTGCAACTTGATAACAGCATTTTGCCGACGCTGGATTAAGAGGTCCACAGCCCGTACGACTCTTCTGATCGCTGCCTTGATGATGGCAGCCCACGGATTGGCGGCCTTGGTCTGAGGGACAGGTGCAAGCATTGCAAAGGCCAAAACCATAAAGAATAAGAGCCTGAATTTCATTTTTTATCTTGGGTTATTTGTTTTGCCGCATCTGTGCTGCCAGCGCAGCGATGCCTTTCTGAACACTGCCGTGCTGCCGGGTGAACTGCTCTACTTTTAATTTTTCGGTCTGTTCGGTGGTATAACACAGGTATTCTTCCAAACTGACCTCTGTACGATATACTCTTGAGACCGCGCCAGCCAGGCTGATGAAGACTTCTTTATATTTTCGAAGCGGATCATTGGCCTTGTTCACAGAGAGTGTCTGGGCTTTTTCGTTTTCTGTCAGACCTAAAAGTTTTTGGATGTCCTCAAATTTGTTTTGGTACTTACTTTGATCCAGAAGTATCTTACAGTCGGAATTGTTGATGATGGCCTGTTTGACAACGGGAGAGGAGATGATGTCTTCGATTTCCTGCGTGACCACGATGGCCTCTCCAAAAAATTTGCGGACGGTTTTAAACACGTACTGCACATACTGGGCCATGCCCTCCTTGGCAATTGCCTTCCATGCTTCCTCGATCAAAATTAACTTACGGATACCGATCAGCCTGCGCATCTTACTGATAAAGACCTCCATGATTATCAAGGTTACTACTGGAAAAAGTACCGGGTGATTCTGAATAGCGTCCAGTTCAAAGACGATGATCCGTTCGTTTAGAAGATCCAGGTTCTGTGTAGCGTTTAAAAGGTAATCATAATCGCCGCCACGGAAATAGGGACGCAGCACGTACAAAAAATTGTGAAGATCGAAATCACTTTCTTTCACACCATCTGCATCGATTTGTGCGCCGAATTCATCTCTGAGAAAAACGTAAAACGAATCAAAGCAGGGAAAAACGTTAGGATCTCGATCCAGATGCTCGTAGTAGGCACTCAGCGCATTGGAAAGGGCTACGTATTCTGATCGTTTGTAGCGTTCATCGTCCCTTTTCCAGAGTGCTACCAGCAGTGTCTTGATGCTCTCCTTCTTTTCGGTATCCAAAGTTTGTCCGCTGCTTAAATGAAAGGGATTAAAACAGAGAGGCGTCTGTTCGCTATAAGTGAAATAGTAACCACCCAGCAGCTCGCATAGACCCTTATAGCTGTGCCCGACGTCTACTAGTACGATGTGTGCGCCGGTTTCATAGTAACTGCGTACCAAGTGGTTTGTAAAAAAGCTTTTTCCACTTCCTGAGGGGCCGATGATAAACTTATTCCTGTTCGTGCAGATACCCAGTTCGATGGGCTCGTCAGAAAGATCAACCTGAACCGGTTTGCCGGTGAGCCGGTCTCCAAGTCTGAGTCCTACCGGACTAGGAGAGCTTCTGTAGCTTGTTTCAAGATTGAGAAAACAGGCAGCCTGCTCAGCAAATGTATCGAAGGTCTCGTTCATTGGCAGGTCGGCCTGGTTACCTGGAATACCGGCCCAAAAGAGCTGAGGAGCGCCAACGGTCTCCACTTTCGCTACTGCATCCAGCTGAGCGAGCGCAGAGGATACTTTACTTTTAAGGTCTTTCAGATGATTTTTATTCTCTGTCCAGGCTAGCACATTGAAATGAGCTTTGACCGGAAGACGTTGTTGACTGATGGCTTCGTTCAGAAATTCGTTTGTGGCCTCTAAGGCCAGCGCATTCTCACGCGCATGCAGCGAAAGTGACTGGAGGCGAAGCCTTTTACTTTCTAGTTTTTTAAGCGTTGCTGCCGTATCTTCGATCAGTACATACTGATTAAATATGTGATTGCAATCCAGCAGGAGTCCTAAACAACTGGCAAAACCGGTTATAAAGTCGCTGCTTGTACTGCTGTATTTTTCGTAGCGGGCCCAAGGTCCGCACTGAGCAGGCATGTCTTGCAGATCGGCCAATGAATAGAGCTGGCAATGGCGGTCACCGACACGAAGCCCGTCCTTGAATTCAATATCGCGGACCAGTCGTGCCTTCTCGCCAGCCTGAAGGTAAGCATAGCGTTCGATAAGACCGCTTTGGCTGCGGCTGCTCCAAAGCTCCTGATCCGTTAACTGGCGCATCTGACAAAGCCCTGAGTCGACCAGAATCCTTTTGAACTGCAAAGCGCTGTCAGAAAAATCATGCAGGGCCTGTTCATCCAAAAGCTCCGCCGGAAACGGGCTGCCTGAGATCAGGTTTGAAGCCAGTGAACTGGCTGGTTTTCTGCTTGCTGCTTTTTTGGTAAGCATCACATAGCAGGTGTGATCCAGATAAGGTCTGCCGGAAAAAAAGCTGTCGGAGCTTTGCGAAAGAAAGCTTTGCTGGGGGCGTTTGGGCCCGGGGATAAAATTTTTTTCAAGAAACCAGTCCTGCTTATGGCAAATGCTTCCAGCCGGCAGAATCTTGATTGCTTTAACCCAGCGCTGGTGAAGAATCTCATACTGCTGTTGGGAAAGCGAAAAAATTTCCGGAAGCGTAAGCTCGAAAGCCAGAGTCATATCACCTTGCTTGGAAATGATGCAGTCATGTTCAATGTCAAATACTGGAAGAGCCTGATCTATTAATTTTTCCATGTGATTAAGACTTTAAAATCTAGGATTGATGTTTTGGGCGACGAAAGCAAACTGCTGACCGTGAGCGGACTGCGTGTGGAATCTTTCGTTTGGCCAAGGCTTTGGATAGCCCATGCTCTCCAAAGGTGGAATTCATATGATAAATCAGAAGTGTGCATACACCGCCAAGAAAAACGGTGACGGCCAGGCTTAGAAACGTGTTGACCTTTAACATATATAACACCGCGTATAAAAGAAGCAGCGAGAATGCGGCCGCTGCCAGATAGGCAATGTACTGCCCCTGTAAGCCTTTAAAAAGAATACTTTTATTAATACCCTTGTTGATTTCATAGCTTTTATGCATATCCATTTGGTTTTAAGATAGACCGGAGACAATACGCTCCGGCCTATACGCACCCGTTACACACCGAAAAATGACTGAAGAACGGTGGCTACGACCACCAGGAAAATGCAGCTTCCAAACCAGGCAGCGGCTACCTTACCAGTGTCGCTATCTCCGCCGTTCCATTTTTGAAAAACTTTCACAGCTCCAACAAGACCCAAAACTGCTCCAATCGCATACATCAGATTGGTCCCTGGCTCAAAATAGGAGCGTACTTTTGTATTGGCTTCTTCGATGCCGGCGGCGCCATCCTGCGCGGCTGCAAAAGCCGCTGACACAAGCAACAGGGCCGCAGTCAGCAGTTTTTGTCTGCTTTTAAACATCCATTCTCTCATTTTCTTCCTTATCATTTAAAAGTGAAACATTCATCCGCCGATGGGCTTTCCTGAGCCGCTCCCCTGGTTGCAAGGAAGCGCCCGGAAAACCTCAAACCTCACTGCAGTGTCCAGATCATCCTGATTTCATTATCACTCAACTGCAGAAGGCCTTGTTCTTCCCATTCCGCACCGAGCCAAGTATTGACTGAAAGCTGGAAGGGAGTATCGTATAAGGCGCCGTAGCCGCCTACAATTTTTTGGAGTACTGTCAGGATTTGTGCCCGCTCCTGATTTTGCCTTAATGCTTGGCTGAGAGCATCCTTGAGCTGAAAGACCAATTCTTCTACCTGCTGCATCATCAGGGGGTCTGGAAGTGGAGGATCTTCTGTGATTTCCATTTCAGGATACGGATTCTCCAAAGCGAATGTTTGGCTTGGTTCTGATCCTTCGTCTTGAAAGTGCTCAGGCTGTGGGCTAAGACCAGGTATTTCTTTTTCTGCCGAATTAAACCGCGCGATGATATTCTTGCGGTAAAATTTCATTCCGATAAGAAAATAATAGACAAGCAGAAGCACACCAGTGACGGCAATATAATCTGCCCAGGGATTGGAAAGAGTAAACATAGCATCTGTAAGTTGGTTAAACAAATCACGGGCTATCGAAATAAGAATCGCGCGCCCATAAGCATGTTACAAACTTAACCGGCAGTCTAACGGCAATAAAGTGCAATTTTATTGCACCCTTGCTGCACCCCAAATTTTTTGTGTATAGGAAAAGTCTTTTTGGGCAAGTCAATAACTTTTTTCCATTATCAAGCAGCTCCGAATTTTGTCAACGAGATTTTTGAAAAATAGTAACTGGGAGTGAAATCAATATTACAATTAAGTGTGCTGATTCCGTAGCTAACATGGAAATTTATCAATAATTAAAGTAGGACAACTTAATATGAATATTTAATAATTTATCTGACACAGCCTTAATATGAGTATATAGGGAATTTTGTTTTAAGTTTTTAAAGGAAGTTCGACAGATCATTTAGCAAGTAACTACGTTTAAATAATCGAAATGAATGCAATCATAGATAAGTCGCAACAAAATATCCGAAGTCGAAATAATTTATGAATAATTTATAAAAGGAATTTTAATTCAAAGACTTGAATATTAAAGTTTAATCGCCAGATTGGCTTTTTAGTACTAGTTGTCACTTTCGCGTTTTCTATTGTTTCTTCTTTTTTTTGATGCAACCATCATTTGAAATTTCTGAATTTCAGATTCTGGAATGTTTTCATATAGATTTCCAAACTCTACAAACGTCTTTTTTAGGGCTGTTAAAATTTGGATTACAGAAGTAATCGTAGGATTCGAATCTCCATTAAATATACTTGTAAGGGTGGCAGGTCTAAGTCCAGTCTCAACAGAAATTTGTAACTGGGAATGTATTAATGTTAAATCTTTATAATGATCCTTTTTATTCGTATCCGCCAAAATCTTATTCTCCTCCAGCAATCTTGTTAGTACCATTGCTACTCTCAATTGAGCATATTTCCTTTCTTTTTCCTCCATTTAAGCAAGGAACCCGGTTTTAAAGGAAAAAATATTACGGTTTACCGTAATTGTATATATATTTTTATTATATTTGTCTAAAATCTTAATAGGTAATTGTTAGGTTTGCCTGTTTTGGTTAATTTGCGATTCTTCGATAAAAAGAAATTGAAGCTGTTCGCTTAGAGTCTCGGTGCTGAAACCTCGGAAATTTCAAAAGACTAGTAGACAATAAGTGGATGTAGCTCACGACCTAGGCGTGGGTTATCTCTATCTTATTCGTAGTCGGGTCTCCGAGGACCTCAGCATCGATAAGTTGAGTCCCACGTCTTTATGGAAACAATTCCCGGGTGCTCAATTTATTTTAAGACTCATCTAGTAACAATTTTGTACGTGCAATGCTTTGTTTGAAGCTCTAACACTTGTTACAATGAGAAATCGTCTTATTTACCGCCTGATTATCCGCAAGCCGGAATAAGTCTTTCTGAATTTTTTCAGCTTTTAATGATGCAAGGTTTCTGTCATATCCGGAAAACGCAGGAAACCTGTTGTCTTGACTGCCGAATATCTGTAAAGATCTTTTCTCTATTTCACTCCTAAATTTAATTGCAATGAAATTGTTTTATTGCTCTCCGGGAAGAAGACTGCTTTATTTAGTCTGCACCGTATTCATTTATCTGATGCTTATTAACAGTTTAAAAGCTGGAGCACAGCCATCTTTTATCATTCAGGGCAAAGTCCTGACCGCTATGGACGAGATGCCACTTGTTGGCGCTAACATACAGCTTAAACATACCGCATTGGGTGCAACCACTGATAGCCAGGGAGCATTTGTAATAAAAGCTTCACAGTCAACGGTTGAACTTACGGTGTCATTTATAGGCTACCGTTCGTTGGATACCACGGTAACATTGCCCCTGCGAAGTCCGCTGATCTTTGTTTTGAGCCAGGATCTGTCTCTGCTGCAGGAGGTCAAAGTATCGACCGGATACTGGGAATCAACACGGCAGTTAAATACGGGTGCGATTAGTAAAATTGCTGCTGAAACCATTCAGAAACAGCCTGTGACCAATGTGCTGGAAGCCTTGTCTGGCCGCATGCCCGGTGTTTCTATCCAGCAGACAAGCGGTCTTGCCGGCGCACCAATAAATATTTCCATTCGAGGGCAGAACAGCCTGAGAGCAGATGGCAATAATCCTTTGTATGTGATTGACGGAATCCCTTTCAGTGCAAGTATCGCAGCCGGCTTAGCCGGAGAACTTTACAGCGGAAACATAAGTCCGCTTAACAGTTTGAATCCATCTGACATAGAAAGCATAGAAATTCTTAAGGATGCGGATGCTACTGCAATCTATGGATCCCGCGGGGCTAACGGGGTTGTGCTGATCACTACGAAAAAAGGACGTCAAGGAAAAACCAAATTAGAAGTCAACTTTTCACAGGGAGCAGGCCGAATTTCCAGAAAAATGAAGGTTTTAAATACACCACAGTATCTTCAGATGCGCCGTGAAGCATTCGCAAATGATGGAGTTGAACCGACGCTCAACAATGCGCCTGACCTTTTAAGCTGGGATCCGAACCGGTATACAGATTGGCAAAAGGAGCTTGTCGGTAATACATCCAGCTCGACCAATGCCCAGGCGCAGCTTAGCGCAGGAAATGAAAGGACCCACTTTATCCTCAGTGGCAGCCTGCACCGTGAAACAACGGTTTTTCCCGGCAACTTCGCCTACCTGCGTGGAGCAGGGCATTTGCAGTTGAGGCACGCTACAAAGGATCAGCGGCTGAAAGTCAATGTGTCTGTTAATTATGTGGCCGATAAAAATAATCTTATGCGTCAGAATCTGGCCAGCCAGGCCCTGACAATCGCGCCGAACGCCCCGCAGATTTATCTACCATCCGGAGAGCTAAACTGGGCGGCTTCAAGCTGGCAGAACCCGATGAGTTATCTTAGACAAACCTACAAGGCAGTCAATGACAATTTGCTGACTAGCATGACTGTAAGCTACCATCTGTTGTCCGGGCTGGATTTTAAAGTGAGCGGCGGCTTCACTACGTTAAATACCAGCCAGCAGACCAGCTCGCCGGTTAGCTACTTCAATCCGGCCTACGGGGTAAAAAATGGAGAAGCCTCCTTTGCCACAGCCCTTGTAAAAACCTGGATAGCCGAACCTCAGCTTCAATACGAAAAGGCCCTGGGGCCAGGAACGCTCAGTGTACTGGCAGGTATGACTTTTCAGCAGAACAAGCTTCGTAACCAGACCTTGTATGCAACCGGCTACAGCAGCGATGCCATGCTCGGCACCAGTAGCGCGGCGGCCTCGGTGCTGGTAACCGCTGACAACCAGAGTGAGTACCGTTACCGAGGTATTTACAGCAGGCTAAATTATAACCTCAAGGATAAATACCTGCTTAACCTGACTGCGCGCAGGGACGGATCCAGCCGCTTTGGTCCTAACAGGCAATACGCCAATTTCGCTGCCGCAGGGTTAGGCTGGCTTTTCTACCAGGAAAATTTTATGAAAGAAGCAGTACCTTTTCTAAGCTTTGGTAAGATCCGTGTCTCCTATGGAAGCAGCGGTAGTGACCAGATTCCAGACTACGGATTTTTAGATACATACTCCTCGACCGCATATAGCTACAACGGGCAGAAAGGATTATATCCTACCAGGCTTGTTAATGCGGATTTTTCCTGGGAAAAAAGCCGCAAGCTGGATATTGCTCTGGAAACCGGACTGTTCCAGGACCGTTTCCGCCTGACTGCCGACTGGTTTAATAATGTATCCACGGGGCAGCTGGTCGGCTATCCATTGCCTTCGGTCACCGGGCAGTCTCAGATACAATATAATTTGCCGGCAAGGGTAAGAAACAGCGGCTGGGAATTCGAACTTAACACGCAGTATCTGCGCAAAACGTCTGTGCAGTGGAGCGGCACGATAAATCTTACCATTCCGAAGAACAAGCTGATTGATTATCCAGGTCTTGCGGGGTCTTCTTATGCAAATACTTATGCGATCAAAGAGCCGCTCAGTATCCGCAAAACCTATGAGTATGTAGGCGTCGACCCGGCCAGCGGGACCTACCGTTTCAAGGACGCAGACAACAGCGGAACTTTCAATGCGATAGACCGGACCGCTATTGTCTTTACCGGGCAGCGCTTCTTTGGCGGACTCGGTAACACGGTCCGTTACCGGGGAGTGGAACTGGATTTTTTTCTTCAGTTTGTCAGGCAGACGGGGGCCAACTACCGCCGGGATGTGTTCGGAATGCCCGGCGCCTGGGGGCTGAATAATTCGAATCAGCCGGCAGAGGTGCTTGACCGCTGGCAAAAAACGGGTGATCTGACAAGCAACCAGAAGTTCTCACAGAATTACGCAATCAGCAACCCGGTCTATAAACAGTTCACTGAGGCCAGAAGTTACGGCGAAAACAGCTACAGCGATGCCTCGTTCATCCGGCTGAAAAACGTTTCGATCTCTTGGCGCGTGCCGCTGCGTGCGGGTGCAAAAGGGGGACTGGCCGGGCCGCGAATATTTATACAAGCGCAAAATGCATTAACCTTCACGCGCTACAAGGGATGGGATCCTGAGCAGGCCTCGGTTGGTTATCTGCCACCACTGCGTGTACTATCAGCCGGAATCAATCAGGTTTTTTAAAGGGAAGCAAACAAACTATGAAAACAATGAAACTACTAAGAAAGTGCATGTACGTGCCTGCGGCAATTGCGTTACTGCTGGGCGGATGCCGGGACTGGGTCGAAGTGCCTGTGCCGGTTTCGCAGCTTTCCAGCAGCAGTGTCTACCAGGACGATGCCACCGCATCGGCCGCGATGGCAGGGGTGTACATTCAGATGATGTCCAGTGCTTCGTATTTTGCCAGTGGCGGTGCAGGCAGCGTCACCGTTCTGAGCGGTCTTTCGGCAGACGAGCTTGAAAGCCAGGCTACAGCTACCAGCGGAGTTACTTTTTATAACAATGCACTTGACCGCTTTAATACTGATAACGCAAGGCTCTGGCAACAGGCTTACAAAACGATTTACTATGCTAATTCGGTATTGGAAGGTCTGCAGAAATCACAAAACGTTTCGCAGCCTGTACGCGGGCGGCTTGCCGGCGAAGCGCTTTTTCTAAGGGCGTTTTGCCATTTTTACCTGGTGAATCTCTATGGGGATGTTCCCCTGGTACGATCAACGGACTACAAGCAGAATCAATCGGTGGCCCGGGCACCTTCAGATTCTGTATATGCTCAGATTTTGTCTGATCTGACCGTTGCCAAGACTGCTCTGGCTTCGGATTATAGCATAGATCAGGGTCAGCGCATCCGGCCCAACGCCCGTGCTGCCGCTGCGCTTATGGCAAGAATTTATTTATACCGCAAGGACTGGCTGAAAGCCGCCGACCAGGCCAGTGAGCTGATCGGTGCGGTATCTGAATTTAGGCTAACGGCGGTGGACAGTGTTTTTTTGAAAAACAGTCGGGAAGCAATCTGGCAGTTGATGCCTGTGTCGCCGGTTTTAAATACCTACGAGGGAAATATCTTTGTTCTCAACGCGGCCCCCACCAGTGTAAGTCTGCATCGGGAGCTGGCAAAACAGTTTCTTTCCACGGATTTAAGAAACCGCTGGATCGGCCGGATTAATGCTCAAAACCAGCTTTTTTTCTTCCCCTATAAATACAAGATCCGCACGGGCGTTCCTGTTCAGGAATATTCGATGGTGCTAAGGCTGGCAGAACAATATCTAATTCGCGCGGAAGCGTATGTGCATCTTGGACAGAACCAGAGCGCAGTTCAGGATCTGAATCAGATACGGCTGCGGGCGGGGCTCGAGCCGCTAGGGCCTGAAGCCTTGCAGCTGAACAAGCAGGCACTTTTGGATTCAGTCTATCAGCAGCGGCGGCTGGAACTGTTCTGTGAGTGGGGACACCGATGGTTTGATTTGAAAAGGACCGGTAATGCAGGACCTAAGCTCACCGAAAGCAAGTCCGTACGCTGGCAGGAAAGCGCAGTTCTGTATCCGATCCCCGACAGCGAAATCCAGCTTAACAGTGCGCTGGTCCAAAACCCGGGCTACTGACAGCAATCAAAACATTTATTCTTAGATTAATTCCAGTACGATGAAAAAGCTTATTTTGATTTTGTTTCTTTCTTTATTGTACCGCCCGTTTCACGGACGCGCGCAGTCAACTCCCGCAAGGCCCATTAAGATCGGCGATTCGCTCAAAGATCATGTGCTCAGCGGTGTTATCAACCATCCAAAATCGCAGCTGCCGCTTGCTGATTTTCAGGGTAAACTGCTGATCATGGAGTTTTGGTCCACCACCTGCGGTGCCTGCATCAAAATGTGGCCGAAGCTTTTAGAGCTTCAAAAAAAATTCGATGGCCAGATACAGATCGTTTTGGTCAATACATATCAGGGGGCACCGCTGGTGCGCAAAGCGATCGACAAGCGAAAGAAGCTGGCCGGGGTGCAGATGACGCTTCCGATCGCGTGCGCAGATTCGGTCACCGGTAAACAGCTTTTTCCGCACAGTGGTGTACCCTTTGTCGTATGGGTGGACCCACAGGGAATTGTCAAATCCATCAGCCTTTCCCAGGATCTGACAGAAGCGAAAATTCAGGCCATGCTTAGCGGTCAGATGCCTGAAATGTCGGGATACATCGGCAACAATGAATTCATTCATCCCGACTTCTCAAAACCTTTGATCGCCGATAGTGCTGTGATGGCGCTGAGCCCGCTGACGCACTATTCAGGACTCAGCCTGGCAGACAGAAGAATCTGGCCTGGTTTCGGAATCAGTCAAAATCAAAAGACGATGCGGTCCTATGCCGTTGCTTCAAATTATTCACCCCAGGAACTGTACCGTCTGGCCTACAGCAGCGATTCGACCTATCACGGCGATATTGAACTGATTCAGCTCAATAGGGCAGAAATCAATCTGAGCGATTCGGCCAAATATCTCTATCAGCTCATTATACCGGCCGCATCTAAAAAGCAGGTTCAGAAACAGATGCAGGCCGATCTTCTTCGCCTTTTTCCTGCCAGAGTACGCTGGGAGAAACGCATGAAACCCTGTCTGGTGCTCAGCATGCAGGATAGCAGCGCTGTTCACTGTACAAACCCAAAGGATGTTCGATTTCTGTTGGACGACAATCAGTGGGTCATTAACGGAGTCAGTGTGAAATATTCGCTGCTATCGCTGCTGGCGATGACACCATATCACTACTCGCAATATCCAATCCTTGATGAGACAGGATACAAGGGGCTGCTAGGAAACATAAACATTGAGGCCGATATCTACGATCCTAAAAAACTGAATGCCGCGCTTGCAAAGTATAAAATGGCCTTAAAGATTGAGTCCAGAGAAGTGGAAGTACTGGTGGTGGACCAACTCGGTGAGACCCTTCGAACTCACGCATCTCGGGTTCACTAAGATGAAAAATGGTCTTTAATATGGCAGGCCCGCTCAGGTCTTAGGCAGCGAAAAAACAGCAAGTGTACGTTCATAGAGTATAATCAATTGATTTTCATGTACCAGTATCCCGCGTATGGAGGTCCCGCCTGGATCGGAAAGATAAAAACTATGCTGATATTTTCCACTGGTTGCGCTATAAACATCAATAGCCGTGTGGCTGTCTTTTCGCCTGGGGTCATCGTTGTCTGCATGGATCTTCGAGTAAATGAAAAGCCTCTCGGCGGACAGCGCAGCCAGACGGTTAATCATAACAGGGGCAGAGCTCAATTTGAGCGCTCTGCTGGATTTGATCCAACGGGCCTGAACCAAAGCGTGCCCATTGGTGTCGAGCGTTGGATACGACCTGGCGTGCCGAAGGATAGAATCGCTGATGGTAAACTGGTTTTGATAAAAGTACACATAAGCAAACCGGCCTGTCCTTTGATCGTAAAGCATCGTGCCGTCTGACGAGAATAACGGATCACCCCGCTTTCTCAAAAAAGAAGGGAAAATCAAAGGCTGTTTGCCTTGCTTGTGCAGCCCGATCACGAATTGTTGGTTTTGAACGGCGCGGAATAACACCGCGCTTGTAGAAACGGGCAGATACTCGTCCAGCGTCAGCGGTGAGCCTGGTTTAAAGGTGACTTTCCGGCATTTCCAGGTTTGAGTGCTGCCTGCCCAGACCGTATGCAACTGGGGATCGGTCATTAAAAACCGGGATCCCAAAAGAGTAAGTCTGGATTTGACAGCTTGAAAAGAAGTATCGGCACTGATGCGTATATGAACAGTGTCGGGTGTTTGAAGATTTATTTGGATCGCGTGTAAAGGCGCCAGGACATTACCCAGCAAAACGGAGTTAGAATCAGCGCCAGCCAGGTAATAGGAATTGTAACCCAGCGGGACTTGCAGGGTAGGTACCGGAAAGGCTTTATATCGTCTTTTAAATCCATAATGTCCCCTGGGCTGCTGTTGCGATAGCAGGTATAAAATGGCGATGCCAGCCGCTGAGATCAGGAGAGCCAGCATCACGAAACGTTCTTTGAAATATTGTAACATGTTTTGAAATGGTTAAGTGGAACCCGGAAAAAGGCCCTGATGAACCAGCTCATCAGGGCCCCAAAACGTCAGAAGCCGTTGTCTAAGGTTTTCTTAGCACAGCTTCCGGATTTGCGCAGTCGGCCTGACTGCTGTGCGCGGTAATGGTCTGGCCTCCCGCGTTAAACGAGCAGGCAGCGCCTGATATAAGACCACAATCATCTTCCACTTCGCCGGCCACACATTCGTTGGCCGCGTTGCGTCCCCAGGCCTGTTGGGCTGGTTTGTTCGGGGTTGATGCGGTTGCAAGAGCCGCCGAAAGTCCAATAACCGCTGCCAATACAGGCAGTGCCCGTTTTTTGCTTTGCATTTTCATTTGTGAAATTGTTTTGGATTGTACCTACTCTGTTTCAGGTTTTCGGTTTGCCCTGATTCCATGCGCATTAGAATATCTTATTGCGTCGGTTTGCTGTCTGGCAGGATAAAGCCAAAGCGCTACCAGGGCAAGCCCCGCAAACACAAGGTTGAAATACAGATGCTGCTGCCAGCTCATATTCTCTAAAATTCCGCCACAGCTGCAGGGAACATTTGGGCTGAAAGAAAGTAAAACATAGATGTAGCCTGAAAAAAGATTCAGTAAAACCGATGAGAAAAAAAGCCCAATCCTTTGGGTGGAAGCCATAGACAACAACACTACAATCACCAGCTCGGTCAGCGGTATGACATAGATGACAAGCTGGGCGTAAGAAGAAAGCAGTGCCGACTGACGGGTCTGAACATAGAATTTTTCCATATCCAGCAGTTTGCTTGCCGCTGCATAGACAAACAAAAGAACGAGCAGAAAACTGACCGTGTTAACAAGGGTCGTTCTGGTTTTTTTCGAAAGTTTTTCAGTCGAAAGAGCTCGTAAAATGTGCATGAGTAGATGGATTAGGTGGAAAAAATGTTGCCCTTCCTCGCTGCCCGGAAAGCCTTTTGAGGATGACGTCATAAAAGTAGTGGTACGGCGGCTGGCGCTCCGCGTCTGTTAAATGGGTAAATTTGATCCGGAATAGGGCTTTTATCGGATCATAAACTGTTGATTAGGTCCTTTTTTGTCCCCGGATTTCACTCAAACGTTTGGCGGCTACACCCAGAAAGCAGGCGATGTCTTTTACCGGAATTCGGTGCGCCGGAAAATGCTTTACGAATGTTTGATAAGCCTGTTCCAGCGGAAGCTGCCGCAGGTGGCTGATTAAATCACTGGTTGCGGCCTCTTTGCGCTGGAAATGGTTTAAAAGCGGATAGGTTTGCGGGAATCGTTCTAAAAGAAAACCCGCATGTTTATCGCTCAGGGTAAACAGGGTCGTGTGCTCCAGCGTGATCAGATATTCTGCGGGCAGCATCGGCTCATAGGGGCTGGGTTTGAAGATAATTATTTCTCCCTGCTGCCAAAACCGTGTGATGTACTCGCGGCCATTCCGGCTGAAATAGCACGCTTTCAAAAGGCCGGCTTGTACAAACATTACGTTTCCCGAAGGGGAGGGAAGCCGCAGCGGTTGACCCTTTTGTAAGTGATGTTCTTTCAGATGGATGCTGATCGCCTTTGTAAAGTCAGGACTCAGGCTGAACTCCGCGCTCAGTAAGTCCAAGATGGTTTGCATGCTCATGAGGGCAAATTTAAGTGTGGCTAGAATTGTTTCAGGGAAGCACATAGCTTTTCAAGTATTGCAAGGACCTGCTGTTTGTCTCGGTCCTCTGGGCTGGAGACCTTTCGCCGCAGACTGTCGGCTGAAATATGCTCGGCTTTTTCAGTCTTGATCCACCGGCTTATCTGTCGGCATAGTTCACTGGTGGAAACATTTCGGACCACCCCGCAGTCGAGCAGTACCCGGATGAGCACCGCAATCTGATCAACACTCATGTCTAGTTTTATTTTTGGATCGATAGAGGAATTGTCGTCAGCGGGAATGGTGGGGTGCCCCGCCGGAATGATCCAACGGGTCTTGTTTTTCAGGTAGCTGATCTCGTGACTAAACCAACGGCCAATCATTTTTTTTAAATCCGGCGATGTTGGCGTGAGCCTGATACCGGTTTTTTTAGGAAGCTGCTTAAAATTCTTATATTCAAAAAGAAGAAGTTCGAATCTAGCGGATTCTGAACCAGCTGCTTGCATATTGTTGGCAATAAGCGCGGTGTAGTAGGATGCGAAAGTCTTTTTATTAAAATTATAATAAACCAGCAGCGCAATCACCTGCTGATCCAAACGCGGCTGGCCGGGCTGCCGTATCAAGGTATCCAGGCTATTCACCAGGGCTTTGCGGTAGTGAAGATCCCGGAAGGTGTAGGGTAGGGGTCGGTTCAGTGTTAAATCATGAAAGCTGTCAAGGATCAGCGCTAACAGCCCAGAATCACTTACCGTCGCCATCAGTACCGGTTGTATACCGCTGATGCGCGCGCTGAGCAGCGCACGGCATTCTTCAAGATACTGGATCGGTATTATTTGGTCGATGTCAACCGGGGATTTTCCGTTCAAATCTAAGAAAATGATCAGTTCTCCGATTCCTTCTGTAATGGCCAGGAACAATGTTTTTGCCGGATCACTGACAATCGCAGGAGACTGGTAATGCTCATAGGCTGCCTTGTTAAGGGCCCGAAGGGTCTGGTCAATTCGGCTCTGTTTGACACGCTGACGCGCTGAGTGGGTGGGATGTCTCGCCAGGCTACGCAGATGGTTTTGCAGGATATGTTTTTTAAGTTCAAAAGTTTGTAGCATGGTCTTGATTTGGTGTTCAGATAATTGATTTACATTTGTTTTGGCTGGATTAATCCTGATTTCGATCAGATCCTCGAGCCATTTGAGCGCATTGGTTTCCTCCATCTTGCTGCATGGTTTTGTGGGTTACGTATGAATTATGAGGATGTGCTGGGCGCTTTTGAATGCGTATAAAACTCCAAAGCTTCTGGGTGTAAGTCAACTATTTTATACGATGTCCACCTGTTTTGTATACCGATAAACCCGCTGGTTATACGAATGAACCGGTTTCTTTTTTGGGGATAACCGGCATAGCTTATAAGTTGTTGCAATAAGAAGGGAAGGCAAAGGGGGGGGCTGTAAGAAGGTTGGGCGAAATTGCAGAATACGGCTTTCGAATGATTAACAATTGATTTTTAAAAGCGGCCAGAACTTTTGTTTTAGTGCAATGATATCCGGTTATATGTAATGGGTTGACTGAAATGCTACTTTTTTAGTTTGTCGTACAACCACATACGTTCGTATAAAAATCAGTAGTAGCCGGTATAAAAAAAGTGCAGCTTCGCAGTTTGTTTTGAAGATTGATCTTCAAAACAAAACTGGAAGATGTATGAAAAACATTGAACCGCAAGGATATTTCATGATCCGCAGGCCTCTAATGCCCATCGAGGCGATTTTAGATTTCAACCGGAACCTTCAATTGGCCCCGGGCGATTTTGAAAAGAATCTGCTCGGCGTATTTTCGGATCCTTTGCTTCGGCAAGCAGTCTACCTGGCCTCTGATAATCTTTTTCATGCGCTCACTGAGTCAGACCAGCCTAATGGGCATAAACCAACAGAAAAAATGCTGCTTGCTTTATATCGGTATTTGATACGCATGAGCACCAGAGCCACACCCTTCGGTTATTTTGCTGGCATTTTTTGTGGAGACGTTTCAAATAACACCTGTATTGTTTTTGATGCTAACAAGCCCTTGCAAGGTATAATGCATCTTTCCGCTGCCATAGAAGGCAAGATTCAAAAGTTTTTGCTCGCCCAAGATGCTGTTGTGGATCAGGTAAAGTTTTATAGAAATTCCAGTCTGTACCGTCAGGGGGACACCTACCGCTATATTGAGCGAACTACCGACGCTGGTCAGCAGCAGGCAGTACTTATGGCCATAGAGGCGGACGCAATTTTGGACTGCATCCTGACTTCATGCAACGGTGGTGCCCGACTGGATCAACTTGTTCAGGCAGCATCCGTCTACATGCCTGCGCGTGCTGCACGCCGCTATTTGCTGGATCTGATCGAATATCAGGTACTGGTAAGCGCCTTGGACTTGAATGTGACCGGCCCCGAATATCTGCAAAGAGTATATAGCGAACTGAGCCAAACAAAGGGCGCTGCTGCGGCCAGCATCCTGAATCTGGCAGAGCTGACAGTTCTTCTTCGCAGCACGCTGCCTGCTTGGGAGATTGGCGGCAGGCTCGGGCAGATGCTGCCGCGCCTTACTTTTCAAAGTCACAGTCATCAAGATTTTATTAACGTGGATTTAAAGTTCAATACCTGGCAAAATCGTCTTGGCTCGGCCGCAGTGAAGCAGATCGGACAGCAGTATGAAAGGGTGCAGTATCTACTGGGTAGCCAAGCCGTACTATCTGATCTTGACAGATTCAAAGCGGAGTTTTTCCGGCGATATGAGAACAGGGAAGTGCCACTGGTTCAGGCACTGGACTTTGAATCAGGGATTGGTTACGGAGATCTGCTGGCAGCCTCAGCCGGTGAGCTTCCGTTGTTAGAAGGCCTAAGACAGGGGGCTGAACAAAAGAAGCAAAAAATAGGGCAAGGGAGCCTGGCGGCTTTTAAAGAAAGCCTGCTTAGGGGGTATTCAAAGGATGCATTTGAACCACTTGTATTGAATGATGATCACTTGAATCAACTGGCAACCCGGCCGGCTGTACAGGATGATTTTTATTTAATGGGGAGTATTCTTTGTGAAGATCAGGACCATTTTGATCAGAACGCGTATCAGTTTCTACTTAAATATGCAGCAGGTAGTTCTGGCTTTGAGCTCATGGGCAGATTTACCCTTGCAGACCAGGCGTTAGCAAGCCGTATGCGTCAGGCAGCAGAGCAAAGGCAGCTTCGGCGTACAGATGTTATCTTTGCGGAAATCACACATATCCCTGATCTGCAAGCTGCAGATGTGTTAAAACGAGCACAGCTGTATGACTACGAAATTGTGTATTTGGTCAAAAGTACGCTGCCAGAAACCAATCAGATTTTACTGGAAGACCTGATGGTATCTGTTTTTAATGGCCGGCAGGTGGTGCTTCGCAGCCGCCGTTTAAATAAGCGCATTATTCCTTGCCAAAGCAATGCGCATAATTTCCAAAATGGTCTTCCGGTATATCGTTTTCTATGCGATGTTGCCTCAGCTGAAAATCCATTGCCTGGGAGGTGGGATTGGCAACTTTCTGAAATGCCTGCTTTTCTTCCGCGTGTTCAATACAAGCATTTGATACTGAGTCTGGCCGAGTGGAATATTTCGATTGCAGACTTTCAATTGGAAAACGGAAGGGTTCATGATTTTTCTAGCCAATGGCGCGCGTTTGCGGCCCACCGCTCGGTTCCTGCCCTGGTTTTAGTTTGCCAGGGCGATCAGGAACTGATGCTTGATCTGCAATGCGCGCCTGCGATGCAGATTTTGCAGCATATGCTTGAAACCGATAAGTCCGTTAAGCTTAAAGAGTTTTTGTTTGCAAGCCGGCAAGGACTTTTAAAGGACAGCTTGGGAACTTATACGAATGAAGTGGTGATTCCCTTTTTTTATCCGCACACACCGGCAGAAAGGGTGGGGGATACGCATTCCGTCGCGCAATATGATACTAAGAATTTCCCTATTGGCAGCAAATGGCTGTCTATGAAACTGTATAGTTCTGCGGTAGGATTAGAAACCATACTGGTTGATTTGCTATTTCCCTTGTGCACAGAGCTTCTAAAAGACGGAGTCATCCGGCAATGGTTCTATCTTAGGTATCAGGATCCAGATCAGCATATCCGCCTTCGGCTAAACGGTGTCAGCGATGATTCCTGGGCAGCTGCACTTCACAGGATTCAGTATCGTCTGCAAGATTTGCTCAACAGTGGTATCATTTTCAGAATGCAGATCGACGATTATCAAAGGGAAACGCAGCGCTATGCCAGCCTTGGCATTGAAACAGCAGAGTCTATTTTTTATCATGACAGTGTCGCCGTAGCTGCACTGCTTACCTTGTGGCGCTCCAATGACCATTCAGAAAGCGACCGTTGGCTGACAGCCCTTCTGGGAGCGGATCTACTGATGGATGACCTGGGTTTAACACTCTACCAAAAACTTGACCTGGCAGCTGCGCATTACCTGCAACTAATGGATTTATTTGGGGATGATAAGAACGTGCTCATTAGGCTCAATGATAAGTACCGTCAACAAAGCAGGCAGATACTTTCGTTTATGAACCTTAAAAATCATTCGGAAAACGAGCCGGTCATGTTGATTTTTAAAAACCGCTCCTTAGCCATGCGTTCACTGATAGCCGGTAGCGGCCTGAGCGCCTTGTCAGCAGACAGGACAAGCGCTATCACGAGTGTAATCCATATGTTTTTAAATCGGGTACTTCTGTGCCGGCCTTTGGAGCAGGAACCTGTTATTCTATATTATCTATATAAATTTTATAAATCCAGTGTGAAAAGATTGGAAAATATCAAAAATGCCAAATAAAAGTTTGCTTATTGTTTGTTGTGTCCGGTGTAACACTTATCTTAGAATGAATAGATTATGTGCCTTGATAGGTGCAAGCAAGTTTACTACCCACAATAGACGTATTGCAAGATGAACACGCGAGAAAAGGCTGCAAAATTTACCTGCCTGGTAATTGATGATGATTCCACTGCCCATGATGTTTTAGAGGCACTGATAAATCAAATAAATTGGATGGTTTATCTGGACCGGTGCTACAGCGGAATTGAGGCTTTGGAAAGAATTGCCAGGGAAAAACCGGACGTAATTTTTTTAGATATCAATATGGCTGGACTATCCGGACTGGAATTACTGAAATTGCTCCCATACCCCAGGCCGCATGTAATTATGATTTCCGGTGATTCTTCCTATGCCATCGACGGATATGAATACCAGGTGGTTGATTTCCTTTTGAAACCGTTCTCGCTTCCCCCCTTAATTCGTGCAGCCTCGAAAATAAAGGAGCTGAGCGTTCCCAGGATCCTGCAGCCCGAAACCGAAAAACTCGACCCGGCCATTAGAGAAGTAGCGGTTAATAGCCGGGTCAAATCCTTTTGTACTGCAAGGGACCTATGGGTTTGGTGTGAGAAGAAGCACATCAGAGTCGCCTTTGACAAAATCTACGCGGTTGAAGGAGCAAAGGACTATGCAAAAATTCATTACGGAGAGAGTTTCCTAATGACTTATGGCAGTCTTGGGATCTTTCAGGAGTTACTACCCAGCCAGTGGTTTGTTAAGATCAACCGATCATTTCTTATAAATAAAGCATTCGTTACCCAAATCGCCAACCGTACGGTCATCCTAAGCAATAAAAAACAGTACACCATCCCTCACGGTATGGATTTGAATCAAATACTGGACGAGCTCACAGATTCATAAAACATTTACCTTAAAACCTTTTTGAGTATGCTAGCACTCACCGAAGAACTTAGAACCTACGAAAAGGTTCTTTTCCCACAAACTTTCCAGCGAAGGCTCCTGATACATTTAGTTTTTTGGGCATCCTTTGTCGGATTTCACCTGATGCTTTTTCTAGCCGGATTTGACGATCGTCTCAGTGATCCTGTGCTTCGTCAGGCTTACGTCATCTATTATATTCGTTTTTCATTGCTTTATTATGTGACGGTAGGTCTTTTTCGCGGATTAAGAAAGCATGTAGAAGGCGTCTGGCGCCTGCTTCTTCTTGGGTTAGGGCTTTTGATGGTCGCCCACTTGATCAATGTGTTTTTATATCCACTGTATGACCATTTATTTGGAATAACACGTCTTACAATAGGTTTTCAGAAAGGAGCCTATTTTTTTTTGAATCCGCTAAACAATGAAAAAGGAAAGTTCTGGAGATCTTTGATTATCGATATTTCGGAGCTGCAGCTACTGGCTTTTCCACTGGGTATAAAAATGATGAAATATGGTATCCATTTGGTGATGAAGGAATCTGTTAGGGAAAATCAGAAACTAAAGCAAGAGCTCATTAAGCTTCGAACCCTACTGACACCGCATCTTATATTTAATTTACTCAATGGTGCGTCACGGGAGTTGAGTAATTATTGTTCGGAGGCTTCACGTTATCTTATGCAAATGGCCGACATGATACGGTTTGCCATCTATGATATCTCCGGTGATCTGGTAGATTTGTCAAAAGAATTGAATTTTGTCAGCCAGTATTTAGAGCTTTCATCTAGGCAAACGGGGCACAAAACCAAAATCGTTTTTATCAACGAGTGTCCCAACCGAGATCAGTACCAGATCCCAACACTCGTGCTTGTCACATTAATTGAAAATGCATTTAAACATGGAGTACATGCCACGCACGGCAAATCCTATGTGTTAATCGAATGCACCACTGCGAATGGATTTCTTGTCTGTACAGTCGTAAACTCCAAACCTGTCACAGACCCGGTTTTCAATCAAAAGCCTGACAAAGGGATAGGCTTGGAAAATATACGCCAGACTCTCCGGCTTCGCTTCAAGGATGAGTATATTTTAGAAATTACGGAGTCTGAAAAAGAATTCTCTGTCTATTTGAAAATTCCGTTAATTGACAAAACAACACATCCGGTCTAATAAAATACAGGCGTTCGTATAAAAAAGAAAACCATATCCGGTTTTTTGACTTGATTTGAGCGGCTTATTTATCAACAATTTAATGCATAATACGATGCAAGCGAATGACTCCACAAAAACCAGAAAAGCGAAAAGGTATACCATCGTCAGGCTACAGAGGCTACCGGACAAAAACACAATGAACCTGGCCAGTACCACAACCCTGACAACCAGTGGAATTACTTGCCTTGGTACAGACAGGTAGGGGCACTCAATGGACCAGATCAGTACCAGGCTACGAAATACTGATTGGTGATCCTGAGCTGTTCTTAGTAAAGATGATGATTCATGGAAGTGGCTTCGGGAGTGCTGGTTGCGATTCGATTTACAGCATGCAGTCCCTGAAAGTCATTTGCCGCCGAACTTTGCACTAGTTCTGCGCTTGATACAGTAAAAAAACCTTAACAGATGAAAAAACTCAAATATGACTCGCATAATTAAAACCCGAAATAAGCAGCGCACCCAAGCTCGTATTCTGGAGGCGACAGGCGAAATTATTGAACAGTTTGGTATCCATGCAGTAGGTATTAACGAGGTGGCAAGAGTATCTGGCCATAATAAGGTTTTGATATACAGATATTTTGGCGACCTAGATGGCTTATTAAGCCGGTATATACAAACGGTTTTAATCGAGCGTGTACGCCAGCAGGTTACTTGGTTAGGGGCTGCAAATGGCACAGAAGATAATTCTTCAAATATAGTCAAACTGCTCGGTGAGCTTGCGGCAAGCCAGCAGTTGGTCTGTGTTCTGCAGTGGGAAATAAGCCAGGTGTGCACCGAGCGTGCGGCAAATATTTTTGTAACTCAGCTATTTTACCGGGCATTAATAGGACCTGCTGCCAGAAAATCAAATAATTGTATAAGCTTAATTATGTGCAGTGCTTTCATATATTTAATCCTGCAAAGCGGTATGCAGGCTGGCCCGCTCGGCAGAGATTTTTCTAATGAATCCGAATTTGAAAGCCTTCGGAATGCTGTCGAAAAGATTTTAAAAAACTGTGGTCCATTCACCTGATTCATGCTTAGGCCGAGTCTGTGTCAACGAAAAGGCTTTGAATCAGCTGCGGGACTTTGGAGCATATCTTAGGAACTTTTAAATAATTGTCTTCTTATGAAAAAGTACTTGGAGCTAAGTTGATCGGAGCAGACTCCTTCCCATTTAGAAGTTTCAAAGTCAAGTAAACACAAGTGAATCATTGATTCTCATGTTTATATCTCTGGCGTATATCGCAAAATACGCAAAAATTCCCATTACTTCCAGCGTCATTAATGGAGTTAGACGAAAAATGTCGGATGATGTTAACTTATTGATTTGCAATATATTTATCATTTAGACACTTGTTCTAAGTAAAAAAGCCATGGCGGTGATTCTCCAGGGCTTTCTTACATGAATGCTAACGATGAATTCTTACGTCAGCTGAAGATATCCTTCTTTAACCAATTTTATAAAATCATCCGATGGCTTAAAATGTGGGATTATCTGCGCAGGAACAATGATCGTCGTATTTTTTGAAATATTTCTGGCCGTCTTTGCCGCTCTTTTCTTATTTATAAAACTTCCAAAGCCGCGGAAATAGATATTTTCACCATTTTCCATTGAATCTTTTATCGTTAAAAAAAACGATTCCAGGGTTTTTTCAACGTGTTCCTTCTGTATGCCGGTTTTTTCTACAATTTTCTGGACTGTATCTGCTTTTGTCATTAGTGCATTTATAAAATTAAAAGAACAAATGTATGACCAAAGCGTTAGATATCTAAATTTTCGGTTTTGGTTACCGTAAATGTATTATTAGCATTCAAACCTTGCTGCTCTTAAAAAAAACTAAGTCAAAAATGCTCAGTCATGAAGACATCTATCAATTGATCCCTATGAAAAAATGGCAAAAAATTTTGAAACCGATTTTTACCAGAAAGATATCTTATTTGACTCATTATTATTGCACGAAGCAAATATGTTTGAACAAGAATTTTTTAGGTATTTAAGCAGCAGTTCAATTGGAGATATTGCTGAATACAATCAGCAAACTAGCATCCGCGAACCTTAATTGGTCTTTTGTTTTTCATTCAGCATCAAGACGTGCAAAAATGTGTGCCGGTTTTTGGAGCCACATCAACCATCCTTAAAAGCTCAGAAAACAGTAGTTACGATCAAAAAAGACTGATGTTGCCGAATAATTCCTTTTAATTATTTAGGAGATGAATTTGGCAGCGAGCGTTTAAGGAAGTTTGGGTTTGGTAGTAAAAGTTAATCTTTTGCCAGATTTGGTGTTTTTTTTAGCTAGTTCTATCTGTCTTGCGCTAGGAATGTAAATCACTTCTATTACATTTTCAGAATCGAATATCTTTCACTCATGATGTCTTTGTAGTATATTTTGTATTCATTTGAGAGAAATGAATTATCCAGCCACTTGAAAGCAACGTCTTTTTTGTTTTTAAATCTATTAAAAGTGTTTTGTATTTGCCGCTCGTTTAGGCCCAATCCTAGTCCGAACTCGATAAAATGCTCTAGCTTCAATTTTCTTTTTTTGCCATTCAGCGTTAAAGCCAGCTCTTCATTATCATCAGGATTAGCGATACGCACATTTAACAGATCATAAGCAGGAGCTAAAGTCCAGTCACTACCATCATTGATCATTGAAAAGTTCTTCAGGTGCATATCGTTATTACCGGTCAGAAAGCTGAACATAGTCAATTCAAAATAATACAATAGATCAAGAAGTGTGTTAGCTGAGTAGGTATTTATTGCCTTGCCAACACGCTCCATCGAACTTTTGTACTTATCAAAAGCTTCCAGGATCTGAAACATATCAAGCATGTGGATTTTGTCTCCATCGTCAGTCCGATCGATACGTTTGGTAATATATGCCAGTTCTCCAGACTGCAGTCGGATCAGACTGGAAGGAAATGTACGCATGCCAAAGGCTTCTTCGGCGATACGCATGGTTGCATGCTCGTTCTGAGGCATTTCAGGATAATTTGAAGACGGTGGTTTCAAGATGAAATTTCCGCCAAGTGCTCCAACGATTGTCAATCGTTTTTTGCGCCCGTTTTCAAATGCCTCATTAACGATCGTTAAAGACAATTTTGGTTGCACACCCGGTACTGTAACACTGCGCTCGACTACATCTTTGGCCAGATCTTTCATCTGAGCAAGCGAATAATCAAAAATAGGCGGCGTCTTTGTCCTAAAAAACTTCATACTGCAAGCCTCGTGAAAATCGCCTGATGCTTGTTTATCCAACGGCTTATAGCAATATAAACAGTTACTCATCATCGTCTGCGATTGGTATTACACTCACAGCGCCAATACAATTTCGGCAACAAACCAACAAAAGTCCCATACGGTCATTTAGGTTTATTTTCCAGCTTTTTGACGCAATATCTAAAAGCCATCCTTCCGGAATAAGTCCGTCAAAAAAAGGAAAAAGGCGTTTGTCCGTATAAATGGTATAGACTACCGGCATAGAAAAACTGATAAATTGATTCGGATAGTTCTCTATGTATTCGTTCAGATAGCGAAACTGATAAAGACCGTCGTCTGTCTCAGTAAGATGTCCTGCTTCTATGTCCTTATAAAATATCTTTGCCTGTCTCATAACGGCTGCTCCTGGTTGCTTGAATTCAGATCTTTACTACTTACCGGAGCTAGCTCATGGCCGAACATTCGAAGTACCTGATTCACTTTTTCAAGATTGAGATTTCCTTTATTCTGCTCAATTTTTCTGATTACCGTAAGTGCAACCCCAGATCTAGACGCCAGGTCTTCCTGAGTCAATTGGGCATGTTTCCTTTTTTGCTTAACAAATTCTGGGAGTCTTTCCATGACTTATATGTTTATGCATATAACTATGTAAAGATACTCAAATTTATATGCAAATGCATACAAGTCTATATTATTCATGCATAATTATATTCATTTACATATAACATCTATATGTTATAATCTGTGTATTTGAGTTGACTATTTCTAACAGGCCACCTCATTCGTACACATGGACATATTATGTTTTTTGTTATGCAGAACTCGGAGTCACTGATCACACCAATTCGCAAATTGAGGGCAGCTCATTTCGGTTGAACTTGACCAAGCTAAGTAAATCACTGATAAATATTTAGCATATGGTGAATAATAGTCAGGTGATGGTTCATGCTGCTGCGGAATCATCTGTCCAACGCATCCGAATGCTCCAACTTCTCAACTGCTTTTCTGAAAAGATGATTGTTTTTTTATTGAACACTTCTTTGGGTTATGTATAATTTGCTGTTTTAAATCCGGATTTCGTTTCTAAAAAAAGTAAGATCCATGTGGCGGTAGTGACTTAGAGCCGACTTGATAAACTTGCAAGGACCTCAGACCTCAAAACAATATTTTAGTCTAAACTTCTATTGAATTAAAAATGGTAAGTCTACATTAAGACCTTAAGGGAAGTATCCCTCATGTTAGATAAATTAAGATTTATTTGGACTCAGTAGTTTTTCACTCGCAGCTTCGTACCTTCTTAATTCAAACACCCGTTAAGAGGGTGTTCTTTATAGATCCGGAATCTTCAGCATTGGCATTCCGGCAATACATTCCATCAAAATGGATTCAATATGTTTAAAAACCGGGTTTTAAAGCTGGAATTTAAATAGTCATCTACTGCGCTCTGATCATTATTATCCGCGGATAGTTTTTTGGATAGGGAAGAAAACTATTTCGCCGAACGGAACGGAATCAGAATATATACCAGCGAATCCGTGCCTTCGGCTACATCTCCTTTGACTAGAAGGGATCTGAATTATTATTCAATCACCTCTCACTTCGTACCGGAAGAAAGTCTACCATTATCACTCACAATCTGGGCTTCGAACGCTGGGAAGAGATCTTTGGAGATCCGGTGCTCACAGCAGCACTGGTAGACCACATGACGCATAAAGCCTACCTTGTCAATATGAATTGAGGATTATACCGCCTGAAAGAAACCAAACTAATGAACGCGAAATGAAGCACAAAACAAAAATCAGAGCCCCGAGCAAACCATCTTCTGTGGGTACCCCAGAAGATGGTTTGCTGTTGTAAACACAAGTAAAATGGTATACTTTTCAACTGAAATAAACAACCGCTTTAAATATCCCGACTTTTCCGATGAATGCACCGTGGAAGGCAGCAAGGTATGCTTGTTTTAGTAGCTGTCTGATCAGCTTTGTTGGTTATCAACTTTTACATGGGAGATATTCAATTGATAATGCTGTGTATTCGCTGAAAAGCTGATGCGGAATTCGCCAGTATGAGTAGAGATAACAGTCTTGTTATCCGGCTGATTTGATTTTGGCCGATGTAATAAGTAATTTATTAGATATTGCAGGAAAATGTTAACAGAACAGCCAAAGAACGATGACTGATAAACAGTTATTGATGAATTAAAAATTTTATGTAAAATTATTTGGAGCGGCACATCTCTTCCAGTATTCAATAATAACAGTAATCGTATCAAGTAGCTCAGCAAAACTGGTTTGCTTTACAAAGAATCCCTGCGCCGAAGAACTGTATGCATCGATGACAACCTTTTGATTGACGGCGGTTGAAAAAAATAGATACGGTATACACTTAAGATTTAGCGCTGCATCGGTTTGAAGTTTATTCCTGAGCTCAAGACCGTTCAAGCGCGGCATATTAATGTCGGAAAGAATGATGAAAGGTCCAGATGTATTACTGTGAAGATATTCCAGTGCTGCCAGACCATCAGGGAAATAGACTCTTTTATTTGGATATTGAAGCGCATTGAAAACTTCTTCTAATAGAAATCGATCATCTTCATCATCTTCTATAATGATAATTTCGCCGTCCTTATTCATGATCTGAGCATATGGTTTAAGTTTTAATTTTGATTTCCAAAATAACCGGGCCATTTCAACACTAGGTATTAATTTTTTTGCTCAAAGTATACAATTAAATATATTCTCACAGCTTTTAGCCCTGATTAATTACTGCTTCTTTGAATGAGTTTTTTTACCAACTGGCAAAGTGGTGCGGGATAAGTAAGATCTTTACTAGTACCACCGCTAAAAATTGTTAGGAGCAGCACACCTTTTCCAGTACTCCATAATTAACACTATAGTTTTTTCGAGCTCACCAAAAGTAGACTGCTTTACGAAAAATCCCTGAGCCGATAGACTGTATGCGTCGATCACATATTGCTGGCTGGCCGCGGTTGAAAAAAATAGATAGGGGATACATTTTTCTTGCAACCGCGCGTCCTCATAGATTTTCTTTCGGAGCTCAAACCCATTTAGCTTTGGCATGTTAATATCTGAAAGGATAAGAAAAGGTAAAACATCCTCTTCAATAAGAAAATCCAAAGCCTTCTGACCATCCGAAAAGTAAATAATCTCATTCGGGTAGGTATGTTTTTTAAATACTTCTTTCAGCAAAATCTTATCCTCACTGTCATCTTCGATAATGATAACTGGTCCATTTTTATTCATAAGTTTATTAATTTGATAGATACATTACCAAGTGCCTTATCCGGTTTGACCTAGTTGATAGCTTCCGGTTAAATAACTGTGATTCTCATGAATTGAAGGGCACTTCTTGTTTCTTATCAGCAATTCCTGTCCGTTCAACTTATTTCATTCCTTACACCATCTAATTGGTTTTAAGCTCGTTAAGTATTGCTCGAAGTGGTCACTGATTTTCTGAATCTGTTCAGCCAAATATTCTTGCCGCTTCGTTGGTAGGAGAATACGTCGATCAGCTTTGTTATAGGTCATACTTAAACTATCTGCCTTGATAAATTAGCTGTATTAATTACCAATTCGTGCTGGTATATATTGTAGAATCAATCTATCTCTCTGAAACAAAAAGTCTGCCTGCACAAACTGACTGTTTTGATATTGCATGGTCTGAACAGCGTTGGACATTTATAATATATCACCTATAGGTACATGTTGACAACTGATTGAAATATTAAGGAATCAGACCGTGCGGCATCAGGGGGGTGATGGAAATGTTTGTCGTAGGTATGAACAGGGGATACTTCCATTAAAAAGATAAATTTTCAAAAGTAAAATCTTGAAATAAATCAAGACCATTTATTGCTGGTCATTTCGCTTATGCAAGGCTAAAATACGGGACTTTCTGCCTGTTAAAGGGGAAGTGCTGCCGCACTTTTCATTTATAAAAAGATTTACAGGTTTGGTATGGCGTAAAGGATTTGAAAATGGAATGTTAGAAAGCCATTTTATGTGGCTGATCTACCATAAGCCAAATTCACGGGCTTTCTACCGATCATGATTGATTTGCCTGAGTTTGTGTCAATTAAATTTAGCGATACGATGAATCTGGCGTCGAGTGGTCCATAACCTACCAAACGTTCTGAACTTCATGGATGACAATAAGTGCTGAATTGACTTTTGAAGTATCAATAATCATACTGAATTTTTGATTTCGGATGCTGTTGCATCTTTTTATCCGGTCGTCTTACAAAAAATTTCATATTTTTAATTGAAATTGATTCAATAACCGTATTGCACCAACAATGAAATTTTCTTTTTTAATTATTCTTTTCTTATCACTTAATGTATGTGCACAGCACGTGGACATTGTTCTGATAGGCGTTTCACATAATTACAGCAACTACCCCCGGCAGGACTTTTCAACTATTTACGGTAAGATCAGGAAATTTGCTCCAACCGCTTTTTTTGGAGAGTTTTTGAGTAAGGAAGATGAACGACTTGTTATGGATTATTGGTGTAAACAGGACAACATCCGCCGACTTGAAATTCTAAAGAAAAATCGGGACATAGCGGTGGATCTGCTTCCTAACACCATTGATAGCTTAAAACAATTGTCAGAGCGAAGGCCAGATAATTATCAAATAAAGGCAGATCTGGCACATGCCTATTACCTAAACCAGGATGTTTCAAATGCGCACTACCAGGTCTGGCAGGTTTTCAGCAAACTTGGCCAAACATCTGATAAATCGCTGGAAAACTACGTCAACAAATTACTCAGTCCCGGGCTTGATACCACAGGGCGAAGTATAAAAAGGCTAAAAACCTCGGAATACGCACTCATTTCATTTCCCGTCATGCAGGAAATGAAAATCAAGGAATTACTTCCTATGGATTGCCAGGATTATGATTTAAACTGGCAAGCATCTTCGGCCGCCTTTCATCAAAAATTTCAAAAATTTAGAGAAGATACAATTGCAGGCTATGCCAAAGAATTAAAAGCACTGCTCATTAAGAGAGATAAAGGGTTCCTGAAAAACGCAGGTATCGAAAAAAGTTCAAAAAACGTAACGGAGTGGTTGAATACTGACGAAGCCTCTGCGATCTTTTCCTCAGGAGACTTTTACTTTCCAGAGATGTATGATATTGGAGGATTTCCAAAAGAGGAAATGCTTTCGCAAATCCATTGGTGGTTAATGAGAAACAAAGTAATGTGCGACAATGTTGTAAATCGGTCGCGGGCATTGGGCTTGAAAAGGGTGGTCGTTCTCGCAGGTGCCAATCATCGCTGGTATATGCAGAATATATTTAAAACAATGCCTGACGTGACGATTAAAAACATTAATGAAATTAAATAACTGTTTCTTGGAGAGACAAAGCCAAAAGCTAGGTGCAATTTAAAATTATGCAAAGTGTCAGATCTAATGCTCTCTTTTATACAACCGGTAGCTATTGAACACAATCATCACAGATAGAATAGTTGGTGTCAGGTAACTGAGAATCAGATTTGTCATGTGTTTGGGTGGAAAAAACTTAACCATGACGTCACTGATAAATGACACTATGAAATATCCGATATCGCCGGTCAGACCACCATACATGGCGGCATAGTCAGAAAAACGGATTAGGCAGTAGGTAAAATAATTGTTTTAAGTGAAAGCAGGCCTTAAAATCATTCTTTTACTTATCAAGCCGCCAAATGCCAGGCGAATCCAAGCACCAATGAGCAATATCTCGAAACTACGGACTTCATTTTAAAAGTATTTTCGATGATGCATATCATCACAATACGATATGTGAAGCTCAAGATCAAGATTTCTAACGTGAAGTTGCAAGTTTTGAGCATAGTAGGATATATGCCAACTAAACTCCGAAAATTGAATTTTACTGTTTTTTGAAGCGTTTCTGATCCCAAAATCCAATCTAAAAAAGCACATATCAGTACCAGCCCTCCCAGCAGAATAAAATTTGACTGCCATCCAAAAACGCTTCAAGATACACTCCAACAAAAGACGTGGCCATAGGCCCTATGAACCCTATGATAGTACATAGGCTCATAAGGTGTTCAGTTTATCTCCTGAAGAAAGATCTGGTGAATTCGGAGCCACTGACCAGCCTAATTTAGAAATTTCGGACAGGTCGTTACGGTTAGTATTGACCTGTTTAAGTAAATGATTCATAGTTATTTAACCCATGGTAAGTAATAATCTGTTGATGTCAATCTGCCACGGGATCATATGCTCAACGCCTCCGAATTCTCCAATTCGGAGGCGTCGACCATCCCAATTCGGAAATTTCGGACAGCTCGTTCCGGTTGGAATTGACCAGTATGCGTAAATGATTGATAATTGTTTAGCATATAGCCAGTAATTGTCTGTTAATGGTCAATCTGCCACGGAATCATCGTGTCAATGCGTCCGAATTCTCCACTTACGGCGCATATTGGTTTTTTCTTTAACATATGTTGACATACATATTTTGCGATGCTCATTTTCTTAAAAGGGGAAAAGAGTTACAGCAAAACAATACGCGTTTAATCATCGCAGCTATTCAGATACATCCTTAGAATTTTAGTTACCGAGTCCTTCAGCTGCGGCTTTGGGCAATCTATACTAAAACCAATCCCGGATTTTAAATCACCAAATATCCGGAGCGTCATCGGATCATCATGAAAATTATAGGTATCGGCCAGTGTTTGTAATTTTTCAATCCTTTCCTTGATCAGCTGCTGTTTTTCAAGTTCCTGAGCTGATGGTTGCGCTTTAAACTGAAACCAATTTACAACTTTAACATCTGTTCCCATAAATAATAATAGATTGAAATGGCTAATTTTTTTAGCGCTAAATTTCGAAAAAAAGTATACCAGATCGTCAAAGACAGCGGTTTTCGGGTGATAAGTGAAAGAGTATGTTACCATCAGGTAATCGAGCAGAGCTTTTACTCCCGATCTGACCTGTGCACTAGCTGGTTCTATAAGCCGCAATAGTTTGGATCCTTATCTAAAAAAGGATTTCTGATAAAGCCCTTCCAGAATGATACATTTGCATTGTTAGACAGAATATTCTACGACTAATGAGAACCATAGTGATTACCCGCGAAGCTCCGGCCTGGGTTTAGAAATGGATAGGCTTCTGGCGAAGGATCCCAAACACGGTGTTATTCTGGGCTGCCGCGATCAAAAAATGCAAACACCTTAGAATCAAGGTTTCGGCTGCAATGCAACAATACCAATATTAAAGCTATTGAACTGGATCTGGCCAGCTTCGCATCGGCACGCAGCTTTGACGGAAATTTATTAGAAATAACGCCATTCATTGACGTTCTAGCCTGTTTTCAGCTTCATATGATCCTATATAAATTATTCCTCTGTCTCAGCGGAACCATCGATTTAGCCATCGAGTGGCTTATTGTTTTAACGCGCCCATTTTTTCAATCTTTGCTATCGCCAAATACAGGAAATTTTTCGAAACTTTCTGATCAACTTCGCGGCTGATTTCATCGCTACAAACAGAAATGAATTGTCTTTGCCGGGGATCCATAAAAAAGCAGATTACACATTTCAATTGACCTGTGATTTTTCACCTTTTTCTCTGTAAACAAATTATACATTCACCAGAAACAGTTTATAAAATCGTCTTTTCCTTTTTGCGGTTTGTTCTAACAATACGATGTCTCTGAAATGATCTTCGGATAATCATCCGGAAAGGTGTATTCTCGGCAGAGCTCAATGTCATTGAATTTGTAGTGTTGTGATCGGAAGGCGGCAATCAAAGAATATACGATATCCTTGATGGTTCCCGGATTTCATTATTCCCAAACCCTTATCATTGTCTGTTTGCGAGTACTTGGGTGCCATTGAGATTCCACTTTATGACCGCGTTTCCTTATGTTTTCACAAGCGAAATTCTGATGATTGGATTCCTTCCCTCCGACATCCGGCGCGATGTTTAACAGTTCATTAACAAAGACCGTGACCGTTGCCGGACATATGCTAATTTACCGAGCTCATCCCGACCATTTGAAGTGGTCATATTAATAACAAATGACTTTGTTTCCCTTTTAATACGGACGATAATATCGCCCAATCCGTTGTTATTGAATACCTCAACGGGTTTAGATTTTCTAAAACAAGTAATTAAGACATTCATTACTCCTTGTTTGTTGCCTGCCGAAACATAATATTAGTCATTAGAGTCTCAAGCATTAATTTGCACAAAATCAAAAATAAATAGGAGTGTCTGCGATTGTTTTGCGAGCTTTTCCACTGTAAGTCATATTACCAAAAATTTTTGAATAATGAAAAACACAAAATTAATATTGATTGTCTTGGTGACACGCAGTTTAAAGTCCAGCAGCGGGAAGGTTCATTATGGTCTTGTGGTGATGAGATTTGTATTTTCCACATTTTTAAGCCAAAAGCATCAGGCATACCAGTAGTGGATCATATACAGGAGTTCATTGGGTACCTAGGACCTTTTTGCAACTGTCCAAAAAAGGTAGGTTAGTTATTCTCCTATCACCTTTCTTACCTCTGAAAATAGTCCATGTTCAAATCGCACCAAATTTATTCCCAACTGCAGACTGTCAATACTGATTTTGTTCATACCCTTTTGCAGATCACGTATCTGTGTGCCAACTCTTTTTCCGCCAGCATCAAATACGATTAACGTCCATCTTGCGCTTTCCACTGCGAAGACATCTATGAAAACCTGCCCGCTTGCAGGATTGGGATAGAAGCTGCCTACTACAGCGCGCTCCGCTAAATTTTTGATTGAAATAATCCTTGAGTATTTAAACGTACCATCCAGATCCAACATTTTGAGACGGTAATAATTGGAAGTAACAGGAAACTTATCGGTGAACGTATAAGTACGCAAACCCTGACCAACTGGGTTGCTAACCGTTTCATTTGCAATTGTTAGACCAGATAATGTGCCAATTGTTTCAAAGTTATTAGCATCCGCTGAACGTTGAATGTCAAAACGGTCAAAGTCCTTTTCATCGGCTGTGATCCATTGCAGTTTGTTTTGGTTGTCATTCATTTTTTTTCCGGAAAAAGAAACTAGGCTGACAGGAAGAGGCGCCAATTCGTAACTTAGAATAACAGCGGTCGGCGTGTAAATCACATTCCAGTTGTCTGGCAGACCGGAAACTTCTTCAAATGTACCTACAACTGTCGTTGCACTTAGTATTGTAATCTTATCTCCATGCGTCGGGATATAATTGACGGAAATTTTCAGTGCCATTCTGGTTAGTGTAGCCCTGCCTGTGGCAGTGATCTGATCATAATTGATACCTGGGGTGCCTGTTCCGTTTACATCCATGGTCATTGTACCATGGAAAAGACCGTTTTCCGGGGTGTCAACTGTCATCGATCCTAAGAAAATACCGGGAGAAAGCGTCCCCCCATTACATAAAAATCCTGTACTTATTGTGCCAGAACCTTTCAAGGTAGCTCCTAAGAAATGAAAAAAATGCGGTGACGACCTTGAATCCGCCTGCATATAAATCAGACGCGTAACCGGTGCCAGCGCCCCAATTGTAACATCAGCAAGATTTGTAAATGCTGCATTTTTTTCTGCATATACCCCGGTCGTTGCCCGGTCGATATACACCTGCCCCCCCTCCTGATTCAAGAAATCGGGGCCTCCTGTCAAATGGATACCATTTGTACCCACACCTTCCAAAGCACCGATTCTGACAATGCCGGTATTGATCATTTTCGAGCCTTCCCCGACTACCGCCATGCCTGCCATACTAGTTCGATCTATATGAATCTGACCACTGTTTGTGAGTGTCCCTATCAAACTGAAGCCCTGAGTCCCACCATTGGCGATACTTCCAATTGTAAGCGTGCCGTTATTGATAAACCTGGTCTGGCTGCTTACCCCAAAGGTGGTACATCGATCCACTTTGATGACACCGTCAGTATCGTTTGTAAAAACAGAGGCATTGTTAATGCCGTATAACCCTATACTGGCTATCCCCCCAACAGTTATATTCCCTTTATTGGCAAAGGTTGCGGTATTCTGAATGCCGGAATTAGTAGACCGGTCAATCTTAATCTGGCCGGCTGAAAGGTTGGTAAAGCTGCCATTGTTTGTGAGTCCGCGCTCGTTTGCGCCACTAGCGCTTCCAATGGTTATAGTGGCCTTATTGGAAAAAGTAGCATCAAAATAATTCCATAGGCCATTCAAAGCCGTCCCATTCATACTGATCTGCCCGCTATCGTTCTTAAAGTTTCCATAATTGCTCAAACAGGCGCTTCCTGTGATAGCAGGGCCGATCACAAGGGTTGAACGATTATTAAAAACACCTCCAGCCGCATTGGACAACCCGTTCGACCGGGCATTGTTGATACTGATCTGACCAGTTGAATGGTTGAAATTACCCATGTTCACGATCCCTTCTAACCCTATACTTGCCGTCATGCCAATGTTGATGATAGCATTATTAGTGAAGATACCCTGCTCATAATTCCTGATCCCTGTGTTACTTGAACGGTCGATGTTGATGACCCCACCCGTATTATTACTGAAAGTGCCCAAGTTTATCAGCCCATTTGTTCCCGGACTTACCGTCGCACCGAGCGTAATGACGGCCTCGTTGGTAAAGATGCCGCCAGGATCATTGTCTAGAGGACAGCGGTCCATTTGAATATCACTTCCTGCAAAATTATTAAATACCGCAATGTTAAAAATGCTATATCTTCCGGTATTAGGCAAGGTACCAACGATGATGGTTGCCCGGTTGTTGAAAACTGCATTGTTTCTACCTCCATCAGTATTGTTATCGATCCCGTGACTGGCAAACTGATCGATCCGGATCGTTCCGCTAATATGATTAAATATTGCTTGGTTCCGGATGCCACTTGAACCGCTGCCAGCCAATGCGCCGATGGTAATATCGCCCTGATTGGTAAAGGTTCCGCTACTATTATAAAGGCCGAACACTATTGACCTGTCGATATGAATCTGTCCGCCTGTATTGTCAAATTTACCGTCATTTCGAAGGCCGTAACTGGCGGCGCCCCCAATGCGTAAAATCCCGGAATTCGCAACGGTTCCCAAATTTTCTATGCCTTGCGTGCCGCTGCCGCCGATTGTCAGCATTCCTGTTGCTGATAGGGTCAGCATTCCGCCACTTCCAATTTTGATAGATTTAGCAGCCGCATCCGCTGAACTGATGGTGGGACTGTTGGTCGCACTGGGAATCGTCACGTCATCAAAAGCATCAGGAATGCCTGCCGACCAGTTTGAATGATTTGCCCATACCTTATCGACGGTGCCGGTCCAGGTGGTCTGCGCAAGCAATGGATTCCTAGTGCAGAAAAGTGCTGATAAAATCAAGGTGAGAAGGTATAGTTTACTATTCATATAGTTACAGTTTTAAAAAACGGCTGTAAAGATCCGTAAGCATTTAGCAAGGGTTATAAAATGATTTAGACGAGTTTATCAGCCCCTTATAGTCTGAATTCGCTCGGGAAATATTGGCGACATCGCTTTTTATAGGGTTTTTGTCGGTTTTCTGTTATTAAAGAAAGCTATCTTAAAAATAGATAGCTTTAAAAAATCACCATGTTTGAAACGCTGGGTTATAGAGCATCTTCATTTAAACTTTCACTAGCCAGAGATACCATTGTTGCGGCTTATGAAATCGGTCTAATGTGGCTGAACCAGATGCATATCGAAGCTTTCTGCTTTTTTCAGCACATCCTCAATGATGTTTTGTCCGACGGATTTTTCGAAAGCATTTTCAAGATCAGATGAAATGCCGAACTGCTGAAAAAAGGAAAGAAACCCCTTCGGGCTATGGATATTCAGCCATCGGCAGGGCGTGTCGCCCAGGTTTTGAAAGGTATGGGCCGTATGTGGTGCAAAATCAATAGAGCCTCCGGATTCGAGCACGACCGCTGAGCCGTTCACCAGAAATTCCATGCGGCCTTCCAGAACATAAAAGGTCTCACTGTAGGTCGCATGGTAATGTGCGGGGGGGCCGGGCACTCCGGGTAATGTAGTTCCTTCAATCATGTCATAGTTACCCGAAGGATTCAGCACAGTCATTTTGTGGCCAAGACAGATCAGTTCGTTTTTCATAAAGGATATGTGTTTTGTAAGGTTTGGATATAGCAGATTCTAAACCGTTTTTAACGGTAGGTAGAGAAGTTTAAAAAATTATGGGATTTAGCTGGAAACGGGAATAAGCCCGTATTGCAGCATTATGCTGTTAAGTTTAGCCTTGTCTGGCGGCCCGCCGACTTTCAGAACTCCTAAAAGATC
Source organism: Dyadobacter koreensis (assembly GCF_900108855.1). GTDB lineage: Bacteria > Bacteroidota > Bacteroidia > Cytophagales > Spirosomataceae > Dyadobacter > Dyadobacter koreensis. The sequence goes on along the minus strand of NZ_FNXY01000001.1, from coordinate 406,872 downwards.
CTTAAAGTAATTGGCTGTGAAAATGCCTGGATTGGCAAAAGCAAGAATTTCAACGATTTCGTCTGTCTGATTTATCAGGTTGTGAACGCTACCTCTGTTAATAAATTGATAGTCGCCCGGGCCAAGGGTGATAATTTGATCATCAACAATCAGTGTAAGCGACCCTTTCAGTCCGTAAATCGTCTCGTCAAAATTTTCATGGTAATGGGCAGCCGGCACTTTTGCGTTTGGATGGATTACCACTTTAAACATGGTGAACTGCGCATTGGTATCGGCAGCATCCAGACAAAAATGAATTTCTAGTCCGATGCCCAGATTTATTATTTCGGAGGTTTTCATCACATATGTTTTTTTAGACATACAAAACAAGGCACAAGCGAATGGAAATAAATTGATTCAAATCAAGAAATTTTACAAATGCAAATTTCTTTTCCGTATCCGTCGCAGCGTTTCAGATGTGCTGCTCATATTACAGGCAATAGGAGGTTAGATCTTACCAAATGCATGTCACAGTTGGATGCCTGATTGATAACCGCAGAGAAAATGGCTCGGTCAAATGATTTTTTGGACAGCATTCTGCTGACTTGCATTGGCACCAAATTTGGTAAAAAGGAAAAAGCCTTTGGGCCCGCGAATGTTCAACCATCTGCAGATTTCATCCCCATTCGTTTTAAGTATGTGTTCCGTATCTGGCGGAAGTTCAATATATCTCCTTTTTATGCGGCAAAGACTTGACTGTTTACTGAAAATTCCAAACCGTAGTCCAATGCATAAAAAGATTCTTAATGACCCGTGTTACAATGGGGCGGGGGACCCGGTACGTTGTGATAGGTGGTCTTTTCCACCATGCCGAAATCTCCCGACGGATTTAGTGGTTTAATGTTGTGACCCAGGCAGATCAATTCCTTTTTCATGTCAGGCAGATTTTATGAGATTGTTGTCTCACAAATATAAATCTATTGATTTGATATCTCCAAATTTTATGAGAAATTTGTCTCATGAAAAAAAAACAGATTGATTCTGGCCGTATCAAACAAAAGAGGGAAACCCGGAATGGAATCCTGAAAGCTGCCCAGGAGCTTTTAGAAACCAACCCCACTTTTTCGTTAGAAGATGTTGCCAGGCATATGGGCATTTCCCGGGCAACGATTTACCGCTACTATTCGAATATTGATCTTCTTTACACAGAAGCTACGCTTTCGTTTCGAGTGAAACAGCCAGCGGATTTTATTGAAGAAGTAAAAGAACTAAGCCTTTTAGAAACGCTCACTTTTGTACAGAGATATTATAACCACCTGGCTCAGCTCCATGAAAATTCTTACCGCAGGTATATGAGTATTGTTTTGTCTGAATCGCTTAAAGAACCCAAGTCTGGTCCACTTAGAGGTGCAAGAAGGCCTGCTACTTTGGAAGTGGTTTTAGAGCCTTATGAAAAAAAAATAGGGAAAGAAAATATTGCTAGATTAAAACACATCGTCACGGTGCTTTCAGGCATTGAGCCAATGATTGCCAATAAAGATGTTAATGGTTTGAGCAGCGAACAGTCAGACCGGCTGCTTGCTTGGGCACTGGAAATGATTGTCAAGGGAATGGGGCTGGATGATACAGTTGACTAATAGCTTTTGCCGAGCATGGCACTCTTGACAAAAATCTATAAAATAGCCATTAGTCTGAGAGATCACAAAACTGGAAAAACTCGACCTTATTTTGTCTCACCAAAAGAGATAGCTATTAAAAAAAAACGGTTGTAATCCACAATATTCACAAACGCATCATCCTGTTGCCGGGACCGCTCGATGTTTGGCTTATTTCCCAGGTTAATAGGGGAAGGGCTTTTTATTCTGGTCTACCGGCAACAATTTTACATTCTAAGATTAAAAAATTGTGGATTGAAAAAACAGAATATTCTTGAATCCATTTGCATCCATGGAGTTCAATGAAAGCAACTACGCCTCTGTTGGTCCTGTTATCACGCCCAACTGTTGTAATAATCCGACGGTATCCATAATAATTCTGCTTTCTGAAAACAAATTATTGCTGACTACATCGATTACTATACCCCAAACTTCAACTTGCTTGTTTGTTGGTGGGATGCCCATAAATTCTCCTTGATGCGTTCCTGTCCAGGTAAATCTGGTTACAACCTTTGAACCTTCTGCGATTTGTTCATTTATTATCCAATGCATATCAGGAAATCCGGTAAACATTGAATTTAGTGCAAACTTTAATCCGTCTCTACCAGGTCCTTGCCCTGGAAACGGAAGATGTTCGATGAAATCTTCCCAAACAAGATCATTGGCTGCATCAAGATTTTTTCTATTTATTACTTCTTCTATAAAGAAAGTCATAAATTCTTTATTCTCTTCCAAGGTCATGGAGTGCTACTTTAAGTTATGTATAAGGGTTAAATATTCGATAGCAAGATTACAAAATGTTTAGGCTGTAAAGAAACAAATAGTTACAGCAACATTACTTGATCCAAATCAATAAATATTTAACAGTTCATATTTCTTTTTCTGATTCGGCTGAGCGTTTCAGGGGTAATTCCCAGATAGGTTGCGATGTGAAAAAGTGGAATTCTTTGAAACAAAGCTGGGTATTCCTTTAGTAACCTTTTGTACCTTTCATCCGGCGTCTCTTTGCCGGTATTTGCGATTTCCTGTTTTAAATCAAAAATGAACCGGGCATGCAACTTTAACTGATGTAGGGCCAATGCTGGAATCGTCGTATAAGCAAATTCCCATCTTTTGCGGTTCAAAGAAAATATAATAGAATCTTCTAGGGCTTGAAAGTAAAATTCAGACGGAATTTGATGAAGAAAACTCATAACTTCCCCAGCGAAACTACCCTCTTGGACGAAGTATACCGTCCGCTCTTTATTTTCTGGTGTAACAAAATACTGGCGGAGTATTCCTTTTTGAACAAAAAAAGTATCTTTTACTACATCGCCTGCCTGAAATACAAACTCATTCTTTTTAACAATTCTTTCTTCAAAGTACGGCACTAGTTTATGAAGATCCGGTTCTGAAAAGTTTTGTATTTCTAGTAATTTGCTGATTAATAGCGAATTATCCATTAATATATTTATGATTTAAAGCCAAAGTCATGCATGATCAGGGCAAGATAATTTTACTGATACCGATATAATCCAAGCGATATGAGTCCTACTTTTTTAGTATTTACGGCCGAATGACAATTTTGACTCAGCAATTATGGTTTATTCAGCGGCCGAAAAGCTTATATAATAAATGCCGTTATGTTTAAATATTTGTGGTGCCCACAAGCCCTTGGTTCCAAAAGTGTGGCCGACTTTGGTACGGATCATACCGAAGGAGTTTTTTGAGTTGGCTGGAACTGAACATGTCTTCAGATACTGGGATTCTAGGAAGGCAAATCCCTGCGGTCTGTTGTCAACGCATTTATACCTACTAACTAAACTTTTGACCCTTCGACGTATATGGGTAAACTGTTAAGTAAATTTCTTGCTTAGCCTTTGCAAATGCATACCGGGCGCATAAAAAATAAATAGAATAAATTAAAACTTCTGTCATCTTTTCGAGTTAAAACAGGGAAATTTCTGATTGATTTATTTTTAAATGGGAACAATGGATACTTAGCTTGAAACAGATATTATTGTGTCTATGATTTTGAGTGAAGCGTAGTGTAGAATACGCCTGACTCCATCAAATCGTCCCGCACACTTTTTCGGTTATTATGTTTTCTCAGCTTGCCGCCCGGAGCAGATCTTCCTGGGCATTCAGCTTCTGATCAAAGGTTGAGACCCGGGCATAGCCAATTAGCATAATTATTAAATAAACTCGTTAAAATTTAAATATAATTTACTAAGATTTATTTGCCAAGTGAACTCACTATTTTGGCCTACTATTTCATTTTTCTCATGTAGACTACGGTGAGTAAAGAAACCCCATGTTTCTTTACTCCGTTGTTGAACTCACTGTCAGATAACTAAATTCAAAAAATTCCATTTCAATCCCTATAGCATCTTCAAAACCTTTCAAACTGTTCATTAATTTTTTCAAAATATCTAAATTTCTAATAGCACCACACTAGTGCTATCGGCTCTGTCACGTGTTAGTTTAGAAATTTGCTTCTGGCGCAACGTACCCTCGCAACTTTCGTTCGAGGGTAAACGGTAATACTTGTATGCTGTGTGAACGATACGGCCAACGACCGCTTCTGAGGTCGATAAAAAATAGACTATCCTTGTCAACCAACCTGACGGGTATGCGACTGACGGTTTCTCTTTAACCGCCAGAGGCCAAGGCCGCTAGTATTTGAAGCCATAAGTCCAGCAGCTACTAAGGAAAAGCTCATTTCATTTTGACTGTCTATTATCCAAATTTAGATCCGGTCAACTTACTTTTCGTCGCCATATTGAATAAAAAGAGAACGGAGCCTCTTTTTAAGGAAGGTATAAAAGTTCAAAAATTTCTTCTCGTACCGTTTTACAGTAATCGCCAATACCATTTAGTCTGTTCCATTCATATTCGGTCATTCCTGTCGATCTCATATCAGCACCAAACCGTTTGATTTGTTTCTTTAATCTCTTATCAAATTTTCGGATCCTTTTACCTGCCAGCATCATAGCGGCATTTTTCGTTTTACACGTGTTAAGGCTGTTTCTCACAAGGGGCCGCGTTAATACGTGCAAACCGATTCACCGTGTGGAGATTTTTTAAGGTCGGACTTTTTTAGTCCGCCCTTATTTGTTTCAGCCTAAGCGTATCCCATATTGACGATAGGAATGCTTTAAGATCTGGAAGGCAATTATTGCATCATGAATGTACAATTTAGTTAGGCAAAAAAACGGAGTTTTTTCAAATATCTAATACGATTGTGGCGCAGGCAAGTCCATCATTTCCAAAACGGTTTTCTGTATCCGGCCAAAGCAGTAATGAAAAGCTTTAGATTAGGCCGAGAAGAGCTTTAAATCTGAAAACACCAAACGATTGAAAACTAAAGTTCTTCGGTCAGATTCTATTTGATCTTCGTTCTGCTTTAATCAAAAATCAACAAGTTTTATCACTGCCTGTAACACGTTTTGTTCGTACGAGTCTACTTGTTAGCGAAGTGCACCGTTTCGAGGATTTTAAAATTGTTAACGCTCATTTCAGTAAAGGTTGCTGCGGTTTTTTTAGGTTAGCGCCTCCCATTAATCGCTTGGATAAATTTTGTATATACCATCTTAATACATTTGATCTTACAAGTTGGCAGTAAGCGAGCTCAACTTGAAATATACAATAAACTCAGATCCTTTGTCTTTCTCGCTTTTTACTTCGATATGACCTTGATTTTCTTTGACGAATTGTTTGATCAGTAGCAAGCCAAGTCCGGTTCCTGGTTCCATGTCTGTGCCGCGTTCGGTAATAGCTGCCCCGGAAGACTTAAAGAGCGCTCCTAATTTTTTCTCCGACATACCGGTTCCGTTATCTCTGATATGTATGGAAGCCAAATCATTTTCGCGTGTATAGAATACCGTGATCGTGCCATTCTGAGGCGTAAATTTGATGGCATTGCTGATAATGTTCTGGAGAATAATTCTAACATGATTATTGTCAGCTTTAATGCTGATGTTTTCCTGGTTATGATGTATTACTGTCAGCCTTTTTTGATTAAAAGCAGGCTTGTAGAGCGCGAGTATTTTCTCAGTCGTTTTTGTCAGACAAATCTTTTCAAGCGTTAATTTAGCACCGTTCTGCTGGCTGCTTGCCCAGCGCAACAGATTATCGATCAGCTCAGAGACCAAGACGATCTGCCGTTGGAAATCTTCAAATATTACTTTCTGAACCTCTTCACTCAGATCGCCACTTCTGATCAGTTCTATGGCTTGCCGGACCGACGCAAATGGACTACGCAGGTCATGGCCAATGACAGATAATATACGGTCTTTTGTTTTATTAAGCGATAATAGTTCTTCGCGCTGCATTTGAATTTCTTCTTTTTGTATTCGAATTTCATCATTTCGATTATTCAGCTCCTTGTTCAGTACATTTTTTCGAATTATATTTCGCCGAAGAAAGAACAGAACCGAAACAAGCAGCAAGGAGAATAGGACTGTAAGCGAGATTACAATGCGATTGTTCCTGATCACCTGTTTGCTTTTTTCATTTTCACGGATCAAATCTGCATTCTCGGCTTTTTTATCCTGTAAGTGCAGATAGTTGATTTCCTTTTCTTTTTTTTCGTTTAGAATACGATCGCCATAAGTGCGGGCAATAGTCTGGTATTCGTATGCTTTTTGATAATTCTTTAATGCTGCATAACATTTTGAAAGAATATTAGCCGCCCGTTCGGTATCCCAGTCGGCCTTTAGTTTTTTCATTAATACAAAGCTCTTGGTGGCATATTCAAGGCCCTGCTGATAGCTCTTCAATTCGTAGAGTGCCTGAGCAATACCGGAATATGCAAAGCCCTTTTCCCAATCATCCTGATAGTCTGCAAAGCCAAGTGCGGAATGATAGTAAGACAAAGCCTGCTTATAATTTCTGGCATGATAATAAATCTCTCCGGTGCGGTTCAGCGACATCTGCTGCAGGTGTCCGTCTCGGCATTGTTTTGCCAGAAGCAGTGCTTTATTCAGATTCAAAAAGGCACTGTCCAACTGGCGAAGTTCATCATAGGCCAATCCAATGTTGAAATAATTAGCGGCAATTTTAGCACTGTCTTTTAATTGCCGGTTGAGTAATAGGGCTTTTGTAAATTCGGGGATTGATTCATTCAGCCTGTCCTGGCCAAGATAGATCAATCCCCTTGTATTGATTGCAACGGCGAGGTCCGGCTTAAATTCATATTTCTTGCTTATAGTCTGTGCCGAGTCTGCGTAGGACAGTGATTCGAAATAGGATCCGGTGACGTAATTTGTTCTAGCAATATGGTTGTAAGCAATTACGCTTTCCCTGTTGAGGTGTAGTTTTTTTGCAGCCTGAAGGGCGATCTTGGCGAAAAAAAGGGAACTGTCCGGATTGTTGTACAAATATCTGACAGCTAGTTGGTTGCAGACCGAAATCTGAACAGAGTCCGTCGGCAACGCGTTGAAGCTTTCAAAACTATTGCGCAATCCGGTTAAGGTCTGGCCGTACACAGAAATTGAAAAAAACAGGAAGGAGAATAAAAGTTTAGTTGATAGAAACAGGTGTGTCTTTCTTTTTGATTTAGCCTGCATTTTTAATTTATAGGGAGGGTATATATCTGTCAGCTGCATACTTGACTTTAACGTTGTGTATTATTTTCTAAATATCGCATTATGCGGAAAATAATCTTAAGCAAAGCTCATAGTTTGTTTAATTTCCCCGAAAAATTTATTACATGTGAAGTGTACGTTCACTTAAAATGTTATGTTTTAATTTACACTAGTGTAATCACATACAAGAATTTCAACTTCGGTTCTACAAAAATTGATTAGTGCGGTTTTGTCATCACTTGAAAATAAAGGATTACTTCAAATCATTCGATAGTATTGTTAGAAATAGAATACTCGGGATATTGCTATTTCAAATAATAGAATCTTTTCATCCTAAGTCTCTGCTTTGTTACCGGAGAAAATATTTGCTCTATTACTGCTCTTATTCATAGAGATTTTAGCCGTTTTAATAGTCAAAGAACTGTTTTCATTTATCCAGATTCCTTAGTTATTGCAAATAGCGGTAAACTGCCGTTTAAAAAAGTCAAACTTAAAACTATCAGCTGTACTTGGATACTGAGATCATTGCAATGATCCAGATGCTTTCACCCGCTGCGGTAATCCGTGTTTATGGGCAGACTGCGCACGAGTGTACGTACAGGATGGCGGGCAGCTTGGTTTAATCAGGCTGGCTAAAAATACTTCGTTACTGCAAGTATAGGATAAAGAGTTTCCGGCTAAATACCTATTATCAGCCTGACTCTACCAGGGTGAGCTTCTGCATACCGAACTACCAGCTGGTTCATGTAATGATTGGCGTTGTAAAGCGGTAATGTTTCCAGTACTTCGGAAATATCTGTCAGATCAGAGCAGTCCTGAATATATCCCATGCGAGTCAGCCTTCCCTTTTTAACATAAATGCAGCTTTGTTCGCCAGGCACGCGGCCCTGATCCAGGATCACAAAACTGGCAAGATTAGAATTGTAATGATCCAGTGCCTCTATAACCAGGTCGTTGTAGTTCTGGTAACTGAGCGCTTGCCAGCTATTGCTGAGCAGAAGGACCTGGTCTGATCCTTCGGCAAACAGCGGGTAGCGGCCGTAGGAGCAGCGCTGGGCGCTCAGCTTGTAATCAATTACAAGTTTTCTAAGCATACGTATCCCGTCCGCTTCTTTGTCAAAAAACTGAATTGCCTGCTGGGTTTTGCTGTATTTTCCAAGAGCAAGGCGCGTAAAGCCTTCGCTGTCTTCATAAGCATATAACGCAAAACGAGGCTCAGGTCTTTTCATGGCACGGTTGTATTTCGGCCAAAGTTTTTTTATCTCAACTGCTTCCAAAAGAAAAGCCATCAGCTCCGTGCCGCATGGCTCAAAGTCGACCGAGTAAATATCGCGCAGAAAATGCTGTCGCTGCGGCCCCTGACTGTGGCCTGTAAAATGAGAAGCCACCCTTTTTTTTAGGTTCAGCGCTTTGCCGACATAAATCTCTTTTCCCAACTTGTCTTTGAAATAGTACACACCCGGGCAGGAAGGAAGTTTTAAGAAATCTTCACTGGCCAGGTTGGGGGGCAGGTGCTGATCTTTGGAGTTCCTTTTTAGCATGGCTGGAATATGACCTTCAAGGTCCCAGGATAAAAGCCTGGAGAAAAGAATTGCTGTAGCCTGGGCATCACCGCCGGCACGGTGACGGTTTTCTATCTTGATGCCCAGCGCATCACAAAGTTTACCCAGACTGTAAGATTTCAGACCTGGCTTGATCTGGCGGCTCATGCGTACAGTACACAGCCTTGGCGCATCAAAGCTAAAACCTGCCAGCGAAAGATGGTGCTTGACAAAGGAATAGTCGAAATTGACATTGTGTGCTATAAACACACAGCCTGATAGCAACTGATGGATCTTGGCTGCGACCTCGCTGAAAAGCGGAGCATCTTCCACCATCTGATCATTGATGCCCGTAAGCACTTGTATCGACAGCGGAATCGGCTTCTGCGGATTAATTAGCGTTTCATAATGCTCGATCACAGCGTTTCCATCATGGATCAGAATGGCAATCTCGGTGATGCCGCTGCCCGAAGCAAAGCCTCCTGTGGTCTCTATGTCAACTACCGCGTAGAACATCAGGTTACTGTTTTGTATTTCTTAAAATGTTACTTCGCCTCTAAATCCACCTGCACAATACCCTTCAACTCCCGTAAATGTTTCAGCAGCGAGTCGTGTACTATTTCTGATCCGCGGTAATCCCTGATTGCGCGGGCCTCAGAATCAATAAATCTTTGCACGTCGTTTACGACGGTAATATATTTGTTCAGTTTAAACGGTACCTGCGGAAGTTTTGCAGTCTTGAAAAAGGTTAACAGTTCTTGTAATTCGGTTTCGGTGGCGTTCATTGTATTTCCTTTTCTTGTTTTAAATATCTCCGTCGTTCAATCCCTTGAAAAATAGTTCTGCGGCTTCCCAGGAATAAACGGGATCGTAAAACAAACCGTAGTTCTGTTTCATGGAAGCTTCCATTTTTTCGAAAGCCCATATATTAGCTTCTACGAAATCGCGTGGCTGCATCCACTTTTCGTATTTCAATTTGTTTTTTGCCATGTGTACCATGCTGTGCAGGATATGCACCTGGGCTTTGTAAATTTTCTTGGGTTTTGGTTTTGACTGTATCATAACGTATGATTTTTACAGGCCGGGTTTCAAAGTTATTTTGTCTTCGAGTTTTCTGATTTCACGGATTACCTGCGTCAGCTCTGTGAGTTCGTCAGGCAGGTTTTTACTGTGAAAGCTGTAATATTCCCAAACCTCCAGTACGTCGGAAAACTCCACCAGATAGTCTTCGTATAGTTTGTTCAGTGAATGAAGCAGCAAACCTTCATCGGTAACGGTTACCTGCTTGAATACGAATTCCTGATCACCAATCAGGATTACAATACAAAGCGTAGCAGGTTTCAAGCTTAGCCAATCTTGCACGTACCGGGCAAGGATGTCGCTGCCTTCCGGGATCGGAAGCATGGAATCTCCGGACGTAGGGAACATCCGGTAGGTATGGCCAGATGGCAGGTTGGGAATATTGAACTTGGGCAACGCAGCCAGGTACTCAGGGTCGGCGTGGCCGGCACGGTAGCCCGCTTTGGCTCTGATCGGAACGTATTCGACATTTTCCTTACTGTCCTGGGTCTGCGTGATCGCCAGAACCCGCAGATTTCTGCCAGTCAGATATACATCAGATCCGGATTCCAGCTCGCGGAGTTTTAACTCCCCGAGTTTTGCAAGATTAACTGTCAGCAGTGTATCGGTCGCAAGTTTGAAATAACGGGCAATCAGAATCACATCAGGAATTGATGGGTTCAGAGTTGTTCCAGTCTCAATTGCTTTCAACTTAACGCGCGACATATCAAGGAGTTCTGCCAAAACTTCCTGTGTCAGCTTTTTACGCTGACGAAGAAATTTTAAATTTTCTTTTAGAAAAATTTCTTGCGCTTCCATTTCTATTTTGGTATCATTAGAACCATGACTTTGGTCTCAATAAGACCAAATGTAGGAAAATAAATTGATAACCAATCATTAACGCTCTAAAATTATGCTTCTCAATGTTAACTCTTATTTCAGTCTGCGGTATGGCACTATTAGTGTCGAAGACCTGACAAAGCTGCTTGTCAGCAAAGGACACCCCACTGCGGTTTTAACCGATATCAATAATTCATCGGCTGTCTTTCCATTCATTCAGAAATGCCGTGAATTTGGCTTGAACGGGCTGGTCGGTATGGAATACCGCAGCGGCGATAAGCTGCTTTACATTGGGATTGCCCGGAATGAAGTTGGTTTCGGAGAGCTGAACGTACACATGACCAACGGGAACCGGGAAAAGAAACCGCTTCCTGATGTTGCCCCGTTTTTTAATCAGGTTTTTGTCATTTATCCTTACAAAGCCAGGAGGGTAAAAGAGCTACGCGAAAACGAATACATCGGAATAAAGCCCTCTGACATTCCCAAAATCATCAGGGAGCCAAAAAGCAATTTTGAAAAGTATGTAATACTTTGGCCGGTCACGGTAAAAAATCCGAAGGATTATATTCTGCATCAGCAACTTAGGGCGGTGGATCACAATTTAATATTTTCAAAACTGACACCGCAAATGCTAGCAAGTCCTGACGAGACGGTACCGACGATTGACCAATTATTAGATACCTACCAGAATTTTCCAGAAATCATCCGGACGACCGAAAAGCTGCTTACCAGTTGCAGTTTTAATTTTGATTTTACGATTGTCAGAAATAAAAAATACTTCACAGGAAACAAATATGATGATAAACTTTTACTGGAAAAACTGGCCAAATCAGGCATGGTTCGCCGTTATGGCAAAAACAATAAGGAAGCGAAGGCGCGCGTGGAAAAGGAGCTGCGGATCATTGACGAGCTGAATTTTGGTGCATACTTCCTGATTACGCATGACATCATACGATACGCAGTATCGCGGGATTTCCACCATGTGGGGCGGGGGAGTGGTGCAAATTCAATTGTTGCATATTGCCTTGGCATTACGGACGTCTGCCCGATTGAGCTCGATTTGTACTTTGAGCGGTTTTTAAACCCGAAGAGAGCCACACCACCAGATTTTGATATCGATTTTTCATGGAAAGACCGGGACGAGATTTACGACTACATTTTTACCCGGTATCAAACCAAACATACTGCGCTCATGGGGGCCATGAGTACGTTTAAAGACCGAAGCATTATCCGTGAATTGGGGAAAGTTTACGGACTGCCGAAATCAGAAATTGATGAATTGATAAAGAATCCAAAATCGGTTTACAATTCTCAGGAAGCTGTTCAACTGATCCAAAGTTTGTATGGATTGGTCTCTGATTTTCCCAATCAGCGGACAATTCACGCCTGTGGTGTGTTGATATCGGAGGATCCAATTACTAACTATACTGCACTGGATTTTCCGCCAAAAGGACTTCCAACGGCACAGTTTGATATGTACGTTGCCGAAGATATCAAATTTGAAAAATTTGATATCCTGTCGCAGCGCGGACTTGGGCACATCAAAGATTGTGTGCAGTTAATCGAAGAGAATCAGGGACAAAAGGTGGATATCACCAATCCCAGGCGGTTTTTCGAAGATCCGAAAATCAGGGAGCAAATCAGATCAGCCAATACCATTGGCTGTTTTTACATCGAATCTCCCGCGATGCGCCAGCTCATTACAAAGTTGGAGTGTGACAATTATTTGACGCTGGTTGCTGCCAGTTCAGTGATCAGACCAGGCGTTGCAAGTTCGGGCATGATGAAGGCGTTTATCGAAAGGCACCGAAACCCGGAAACAACGGTTTACCTGCACCCTGTGATGGAAGAACAATTGAAGGAAACCTACGGTGTAATGGTATATCAGGAAGATGTGATCAAAGTAGGGCACTACTTTGGCGGTCTGGATCTGGCCGACGCGGACGTATTGCGCCGGATGATGTCAGGGAAAAGCAGAAGCGCAGCGCATTTAAAGGAAATAGAAGGACGATATTTTGAAAACTGTAAGAACTTCGGATATCCGGAAGGAACGGCAAAGGAAGTCTGGCGGCAAATGGAAAGCTTCGCAGGATATAGTTTCAGTAAAGCGCATTCGGCCAGTTTTGCCGTGGAAAGTTTTCAGAGTCTTTATCTGAAGACTTATTTTCCGATCGAGTTTATGGTTTCGGTTTTGAATAATTACGGCGGGTTTTATGACCGCAGAACATACATAAACGAAGCGAGAAAGGCGGGTGCAGTGATTCATTTGCCCTGCGTAAATAAAAGTTATTGGACCACGACTTTGTACGGAAAAGAATTGTATTTGGGTTTTGATTACATTCTTGACCTTGAACAAAATACCGTCACCAAGCTTATGCAGGAGCGCGCGCAGCGCGGCGAGTACAAAGATTTGAAAGATTTTATTTTGAGAACAGGTATATCCGAGACTCAAATGGCAATTTTGATTCGTGCGGGAGCTTTTCAGTTTACTGGTAAAGTGAAGACAACTATGCAATGGGAATCATTATACATCTGCAAGGAGCTTGAAAACGTCGCCCTGCCTTCGCAACTCTTCGAAACGCCAATCAGCATACCAGAACTTCCGGAGTTTGGATATGAACTGATAGAACATCTTTATGACGAAATCCGGCTTCTTGGTTTTCCCGTATCCGGAAGCTGGTTTGATCTGTTAAAAACAGATTTTCGCGGCCAGATTATGGCACGGGATATGCCAAACCATGTGGGCGAAATCGTGCGGATGGTCGGCGAGTTTGTAACCTACAAGCCAGTCAGGACAAAACAACGCGAATGGATGATGTTTGGAAACTACTTTGATATTAACGGAGATTTTTTTGATACCGTCCATTTTCCAAATGCCATGGTTGGTTATAAATTTCAGGGAGAAGGTGCCTACCTGATCGAAGGAAAGGTTGTACAGGAATACGGATGCCCAAGTTTAATTGTAAGCCGCTGCGCAAAAATCCCGGTCAAGCTCGATCCGAGAGTTCCGACTGAACACGTAAAATAGGCGTAGATTATCTACATATAATTCTAATGGTCATGCAGTTGTGCGCGGGAATAATTTTTTATATACTTATAAAAATATTCTCAAAACGACTACGCTATGTGCTACCATATCTCGAACGAAGACGAACAGGAATTAAGAAAATTCAATCTTCCGATTAAAAAGCTGGAACAGTTCAAAAAAAAATACGATATGGTAGGCTTTGAAAAGCCGTTTATTCCGGTGATATCTAAAGAAGATCCCAAATCAATAGATATGTACCGATGGCGGCTGGTCCCTACCTGGGTAAAAGAGGAGAAGGAATGGAAAGCGAACACGCTGAATGCAAGAAACGACGAATTGTTTACGAAATCGTCGTATAAAAACTATTGGCAAAATCGATGTCTCATACTATGTACAGGCTTTTTCGAGCCGCATTATCCCGAAGGCCAGAAAGATTATGAATCTTGGTATATCAAGCCGAAGGAAGGTGGTATGTTCATGCTTGGAGGGATCTATTCGCCTTGGAAAGGGACAAACACTGTTAGTATCATCACGACGGACGCAAGTCCGTTGATGGCCAAAGTGCATAATGACGGAGAGCGTCAGCCCCTAATTCTAGAGGGAGACGCTGCGCTTGCCTGGCTGATCCCGGATCTGACACAGATGGAAATGACGGATCTTATGAGATTTGAATATCCTGACGAAAAGCTGACGACGTATCGGACTATCGACGGAATTTACAATGCTAAATTAAATACGGACGTCCCTGCTGCGATCAAGCCGTATCAAAAGCCGAAGTCGGATGTTTTGTGGTTGTTTGATTTGGAGTGAGAGGCGCACTTGGCCTGTTTAATCATATATTTTTGTTTTAAACATGGCACTTGATTTTAAATGCTTTATTTATGAACTGCAAACCACAGCCGGGGTTGATAAGTAAAAATTGATCATAGCTGTACGCACTTTTAGCAGCGTTTTTTGGTATAAAGAGGCATTGTTCTCCTTTAAAGCGCATGGATCCCGTTTGTTTTGCGAGGTAAAAGCGGTTTGGAAGATCAAAAAAAGATTAAATGGATTTTCTATTCCATTGAATATTTTACCTTTTGAAATCTGTTTTTGTTGTTTCTTTCGCAGATATTGTACTTTCTATAAAACTTCCTTTCAGATACTCACCTTACAGTCTAGCCTCAAAGAATACTTCAATAAACTGTTTTTTGTTGTAGACCCAATCCTGTGTTCCATCGTTAAAGTAAAGGGTTATATGGGCAAATTAAGATCCTGCCGAACATATGTTCGGGTGGCTGCCGGTGATCATAGCGGCCATCGATATTTCGACCACAAAGGGCAAAATATCCAAGCATCGTTGCTTAATTGGCAGAATTTTCAAGTGATATTGTAAGGAAAAAGTAAAGGTAAGTCTTTGATTTGTAGTGGATTGTGTGGACTATGGGAGATAAAAAGAAATGGCTAAGTCCGGGTGCTTTCAATAACGCAAAAAAACGCAGAGACGCTCTACAAGCTGGGAAAGGACAAAGAAATCGCCAATATAATGGTTGTAGGCGCTCGACAGCTTAAATTTACCTGGAACAATTGAGACATCAAACTTATTGACGCTGCCTAATCAAGAACATCCAATAAATACCAATCAATGCATAAACCACGACAAAACGTTCACATATTTAAGCGTTGCGCGTAATTGGCTTGAACCACAATAAATTATCGAAATATGCAGACTGAAATAATTGTAGATTTGATTAGTAAAGGGCGCACAGACCTTATTTTCCAGTTGCTCAAACTACCAAACTGGGAAGATATACTAAATGAGGGACAAATAAAGATTTTGCAATGGCTTATTTACTACGATGACACCACAGCGTTGAAAGCGGTATTGGAAGCCGGTGGAAATCTTGATTCTATCAATGTTGACCGCGAATTAGGAAATGCAGCCTTTTTTGGACACTGGAAAGTCTGCGACTTTTTAATTAATCATGGGGCACAGGTGAATACTCATACTGATAAAACTAAGGAAACACCCTTGCACAATTCTTTAGCGAAAGCGGGGCGACCTTATTACTTCTATACAGTCAGGCTTCTTATGGACAAAGGCGCAAATGTAAATGCAAAAACAATCGCAGGATTAGAAACCGGAGCTTTTATGCGTGATGTGAGAACAAAAGGAGAGACGCCGTTGCACAGAGCCGCAGCCTATGCAGATGAAAGAACGATTGCTTATTTGATAGAACATGGTGCCGATAAAACAGCGAAAGATGCAAATGGAGACTCACCTTTAAGCTGGGCAAGCGAACATTTGCGACCTGGAAGCATATTATCTTTATTAGCTTATGGCAATTATCGAATTAGTGAAAAACATGTAACTGAAAACACAAGTGACCATGGACAACGCTGGGGTGACGGTATGGATTGGAAATTATTTGGAGAATACCTGCCAGAATAAATCAGCTACTCCCAACATGGGTTTTGCGATATTAATAGCGGATTAAATCTGCAGAGTGAAAGATTACAAAGATCAGATCTGGGCCGGTGCCGTGCATTTGCTAATGACATGGCCTAGTGAGATTAATGTGTTGAGCTGCTGAATAGAACTCAGAAGTGACCTCGCCTTTGCTAAACTGGGCATTTACCGTACAATAATTGCACATCAAATATGGCCACAGAATGCGAATGGACCATTAATTTTGATGCCCAATATAAAACGTGCAAATAGCATGCTTTTGAATTTATCAAGGGTGATTGAACGGCTCTTTGCCTTGGCCACACTTGACAAACCCGGTATCAAGCAAAAACGTATTTGAGATTGAAAAGAAAAATTAAATTTGGATTAACTTAGATCGCCAGACAGATTTCAGATTACACTCCCTGCTTATAAAAAGTTTTTTACTTGCAAAACTGAAAATTTCTTCGGCTTAAAACCAGTATGATTTTCGAATACTCTGGTAAAGTGGCTCAGATTGGTAAACCCCAATTGATATCCTACTTCTGAAACCGATAGTTTTCCTGCTTTCAGTAAACGGACGGCTTCATTCATTCGAAATGTTTGGTAGTAGCTAAAAATACTATTGCCGAATATTTGTCTGAATAATCTTTTCAGTTTGGTTGGGCTCATGGAAGCCTTGATAGCCAAATCATTAATCACCGGCGGTGATTCCAGCTTTTGCAGCATCAGTTCTTTTATATGGTAAATCATCTGTATATCGTGGCCGTTTAAGGCATATAGTTGCCTTTCACTTCGCTTTTCCAAGTTCATTAACAAGCGGCAAATCAGCTCTTCGGCCTTTATTCGCCTGAAGAATAGGGCGAAAGTTTCATCTACCGTTTCTGTTACCAGTTCGTCAACAACGGCTTGTAATGATGGAAATATCATCTCTTCAAAAAACAGAGGCTGTGCATTATCTAAAAGGCTCTGCACGACAGAGGATTTTTTAGACAAGTCCAGTAAGGTCTTCAAATACATAGCATCAACTTCAATATTAATCATTGAGCGGTTGCGTTGGATTGGAATATTTAGGTTTGCATTCACACGACTGGTTACAATTAAAACAGAAGGTATGGCTTTATCGGTTGAGAAAATGTTTTTTCGGGGGATGACATTCTGAAATTTAAATAAGATCATCCTCTGTGTGGTATGGACTTGCGGATTCTCAATAACAAGGTCTTCCCGAAGTTCATAGTTGAAAATCATCAGTCGGATAAACTCATTAAACACAAATCCGGCGCAATAACCATCTCCATATTTTTGGGGAATATCCAATCGCCAGTTTTTTACTTCCGTCCCTAATTGTTGAGACAGCTCGATGAGCACTTTCGGTACGCTTGATTGTTTCTCCACTATTCTAAAAGCCTTTTATGACTATTTTTAAGTCGAAGATAACTATTTTACCTTTATCAGACCTCTTAAATTTGTGTCACAATCAATTAATGGACAATCATGTTATTAGAAAAGAAACACGTAGTTGTCATTGGCGCTGGACCTGTCGGCCTAACGATGGCCGGTTTACTACAGCAGAAAGGCATTCGCGTAACAGTCGTTGAAAGAGATAAAGATGCGCAAGCTAGAATTTGGGGCGGAACGCTTGATTTGGATAAAGAGTCAGGACAGAAAGCCTTGATGAAGTTAGGTTTGCTAGAGCGCTATTTTGCCCTTGCAAAACCTATGGGCAGGATCTTAGCTGACCAGCATGGCAATGTGTTATTTTCTAAGCGCCTGAACGCTGAGAATCAACACGATCATCCCGAAATTAGCAGAAACGATTTACGGACAATACTGATGGAAAGTCTAACCAGTGAGACAGTACTTTGGGGCCGAAAATTTACCAGCCTTGACTTGTATGAAGGAAAATGGCTGCTGCATTTTGAAGGACAACCCGATCTGTTGGCTGATATGGTGATCGGTGCTAATGGCGGAATGTCTAAGCTGAGGTCTTATGTAGCAGATGCCCAGATGGAAGAGACGGGTACCTACATTATTCAAGGCGAAGTGGCTGATGCTGAACTGAGCTGCCCTGATTTTTATCAGTTGTGCGACGGTAATATCTTGATGAGTTCTTACAGAGGTAATTTACTAGTAGCAAACCCTAGTAACCGCGGGACATTAGCTTACGGCATCACATTTCAAACGCCACATGAATGGACAGATGGTCATGGGCTGGATTTCAGAAACCTAGACCAGATCTGCATGTATCTTTCTGCAAGATTCGTGGGGTGGGATCGACGTTATCATCAATTATTTAATGCCACATCATTCTTTGTAGGTTTGCCGACACGGAAATTGCTGTTAGACAAACCCTGGAATTCAAATCGACCTCTGCCGATTACCCTGATTGGTGACGCCGCCCATTTGATGCCGCCTTTTGCAGGTAAGGGAGTAAATACTGGGCTGATAGATGCGTGCGTGTTAGCGGAGAACTTGACAAGCAGAGATTATAAAACTCCACAAGCAGCTATTGAAAATTACGAGCAAAGGATGTTCGACTACGCATCCGAAGCACAACGAGCATCCAGTGAAAATGAGTTGGAAATTCGCCGCCCTGACTTTACCTACGAACGATTCATCAGGTAATGCTATCCAACTTATTTCTTAAAGCTTTAACCGGCGATTTTCTTCCTTGAGAGCTTTCAATTCAGACAGTTCCGAAGCTCCCCCGCCGGTCTACTTTTTTCGCCAATTATAATGTGTAGCCTTTAATATCCCATGTTTTCTGGCAATTTCCATCACAGGTTTGCCAGTATTCAAATCTTTCAAGATCTTGACAATCTGTGTTTTGGTAAATTTTGTCGCTTTCCTAACAGTTTAAATTTAGAAAGTTTGTCTAAAATTTCACTGCCCTATTTTTAGGGAAGTTTACACCTCTTAATTAATGGGATTAGATTTGGGAGTTTGCCAGCTAATCCGTTGCTAAGAAGTAAGATAATTTTTGTAAACACCTAAAATATCTTCAATCGGTTCTAATTGTTGCTGGGTTTCAGCGATAGTTTCCGTTAGCGATAAGCCAATAACATCGTAATCATTGATAGCCTGTTGGATAAATTTAGCAACTGTTTTTGGGTTAAATCCATTTGGACTTGGGCATTTCACGGCTGGGAATATGTCAGGGTCAAGAACGTCCAGATCCAGATGTATATACAGGTATTTTGTATTCCGCTCCAATAGTTTATCGAGCAGCTGCTGTTTCCAGTTAATTATATCCGTAAAAACGGGTATTGAATTTTCTGAAATGAATGTATTTTCCGGGGTGTCAAGATCGCGGAGTCCAGCCAAAAGAACCTGACTGCTTTCAATAGGGCTGGATACTTTCATGTTTGTTCCACCAAATTCGCCATCCAGCAAAAGGCGTAACGGCATGCCATGGAAATGGCCGCTTTCTGAACTTTCAGGTGTGTTCAGATCTCCATGCGCATCGAGCCAAACAATCGTAAGTTGTTCTCCGTAGAGCTTGTTGAGATAGTCAACCGGTGCGACTTCCGCGGCACAGTCACCTGCAATCAGAACCAGTTTTTCCGGCTGGTTTTGTTCAAGCAGGTTCTTTGCATTTTGGAGCTGGGTGAGCAGTGGCTGGTAGGCAATGATATTGTGAAGCCTTGTTAACGGCCCGAAAGAAAGTTGAACGGAGAGGGCAGTTGTTTCATGAAAGTAATCGCGAAGTGTCTGAACTCCGATCTGGACTTCGTTGGTTAGACCGCTTCCTTGCCATTGTGGGAAATGGAGTAGGGGCGGCTGGATGGGTCGATTGCTTGTCATTTAGGTTGCTGAACATTAGGGCTTTGCGTTAAGTTCGTCTTGCTGTTGAATTTTCCGGCTATGCCGACATTGACTTTAAGGCGTACATTATTTTGCCTCGTGTTCATTTCTCGAAAGATCAGCAAGATGCTCGGATGCACTTTAAGGTAATTTTGAAATCAATAATTTGAAATTGTCAATTACCAAGGCTGGTTCGTCAATCATGATATAGTGTCCCGAGTTTGTGGTGGCAATATGGGTAAAATCAGATACCCCGTTTTTCAATAATTCGTGAGCGTTATACCAGGTTTGCATCACTGATGATGAATGAGTCGCATCCGTTCGCATGCTAGTCAACACAATTACAGGGACATTTGGCAAAGAGGGCAATGCGCTGGTGTATTGTAAATCTTCTATAAATTCCCTGGCTTCCTGTGTCCCACCGAAATTTGCGCCATTCGCATTTTTGGAAGCATCGTATAGCATGTCTTCCTCAGCCTGCGTGGGATGATTATAAAACTCATGTGAGGGATCAACAAATAAGAGAGCTGCCGTTTTGAGCGGATTTTTAATTGCATAATCCCTTATGATCGTTCCGCCCAAAGAGTGCCCGATCAATATTACTTTTCTTCCGTTTGAAAATTTATCGATAACGCTTTCCAGTTCACTTCGTAACCGGTCGATATTTCTTGGCGTGGGACCATTTTCGGATTGACCGTAACCAGCCCTGTCGTACATGAGTACATCAACGTTACTGTTTACTTGTGAAGCAACTGCTTTGTTATTCCATACCGTATGATCGTCGCCTAATCCGGATTCAAAAACAACCAAATATTTTGTGCTCTTTGTTGCCGAGAATGTTGCCAGTTTATGGGTGGTTAAGCTAACCTTGGTTTCTGTAAATATTGGTGTTGCGTCGTTCTTATTTTTACAGGAGGTAATAAGTAAGAGGTTGGCCAGAGCCATTATTATAATTTTCATTTCAGCGTTTTATGTTCATTTTGCAAATCTACTCCGATTAAAATGATAACTGGAAGCACCTAGGTTAATTAAATGTAAGCATTCGGTGGAGCACTGTTCTGCCTTGAATTAACATTGCTTCCGAAGGAATACAATTCACATGAATAGTAATGGAACTTTGTGTCTCCATGATGCTCCGGATCTAAGTTGGAAACATCGTACCTCGTTAGCAACCTATACGATGCCATGGATTTCAGAGTGGTTGGTGTGTTATGAGCTTTGGATCCTTACTGGAAAGTGGGAGGGCGCAGAGATAGTTCATTAATGATATTGTCTAAATTGCACCTATGTAAGCCAGGAAGGGAGATTTCTGGCTTATGTCCGTTGTTAAAGAGATGTTGACGATCGATATGGGCGGATAGTATGGTCTCACTTAGCACCAGCATTGAGTTAAAAAGGGTGTCAATTTGCCAAGAAATTGGCTGCCTGGAAAGAATCTAGCTAGCTTTTATTAGCCTCCACGATTTTATTTAAAACCATTAACTTTGCTCCATGGGCAAAATCACCTCTATACACGACACTTTCATAAGAGCTATTATGGCTGACAGAAACATAGCGATTGAATATTTTCAAAGCTATTTGCCACCATTTGTGGCCGGACAGCTGGATTTTTCGACACTGACGCAGCTGCCAGACGTTTATGTATCTGCGGAATTGCAGAAGACGATGTCCGACATTGTGTATTCCTGCCAAAGGAATGATGGGAAGGGAGAAATAAAAATATCACTTTTGATCGAGCACAAGAGTTACATAGAAAAGTATACTCCAGTTCAGGTAGGTGGCTGCATTTTTTCAGGATTGCAAAAACAAATTGAGGCTAAGGAAAAGCACCTTTCATTAATTATCCCGGTACTATTGTAACATGGGAAGGAAAAATGGGAATATCATACACCTGGCGATCTGTTCAAAAATTTAGAACCTGAGTGGAAGCAGTTTCTTCCAAACTTCGACTTCGTTTACAATAATCTTGGAACCTTATCTGATGAGCATGTGGAGGCCTTAAATAATAAGTTTCTTGTTGCTTCACTATTGGCATTGAAACATACTTTTGACAAAGAATGGCTGGAAGCCAACATGTTGAGGTTGCTTTCTTTGGGGCAAGAGGTGCCGGAGAACTTGCTAAGTAGGTTCATTGTTTATATATTTGAACGTAGCGGATTTAAGGAAGAGCAAATTATAATGACAATTGAAACGTTGCCGATACATTTAAAGAAGACTGTTATGAGTACATTAGATATTTTTGTTGAAAAGGGAGAAAAAATTGGAGTAGGTAAAACCCTTGCTAAGACTACTCGTAATATGCTTTTGGAGGGTTTCTCGGTGGACACCATTTGTAAATTATTGGAAGTGACACCTGAATTTGTAACACGTATTAAAAAGGAGCTTAAAAAATAAGGTTTTGATAAATCTCTCCAGAGAAATATGTGCAATATGCTTCTTGACAGATTTTCCGTGGACACCATTTGTAAAATACTGGAAGTGATACCGGATTAAGCCGCCCGAGTCCAAAGGGATCTCAACAAGTGAGATTTCTGTACAGAATCTGAATTAAATAAATCATGTTGCTGCCGTAAATAGAAGTCCATCTCCCAGTGTTCCAAGATCCAGTATAGAATTTAGTTGAATGTCTGGGATAACACGTGCATGATTTGTATCATAAATAAAGAAGCTATCCCATTCAAAAGAATTCGCCAGGCTTATTGAAAGGCAGTTTAGAATCTCCATCTGATAAAACAATGGATTACCTGGAAAGAATGCAATTGGCTGCAAAGCGAATGTCCGTATTAATTGATGATTTTCTTTCTTTTTCCCGGCTAGCGGCCTTACCCGCAACCAATGAGCAAGTTTCACTACCAAAAATTATAGAACTGATTCAATCTGACCAGGAATTTGTAATCCGCTAAACTCATTCAGTGGTGATTTTTGATCGTTTGCCAGTCATTTCTGGTAACGCCACTCAAATTGAACAGCTCGTTCAAAACCTGATAAGCAACGCATTGATATTCAGAAAATTAGTGGTAGTATAAATGAGGTGAATACAGTTCATATCAGTTCGCAAATCGTCTAACATAAAGATCTGCCAGTCCACGTCAGACCGGTTCGAACAGCAAGGTCATACTACCGGATCAGTGTAGCTGATAGCGGGAGGGGATTTGCTGAAGTCCATTTGGACCGGATATTCCAGGTATTTCAGCGGCTTCATGGACGTAGCGAATATAAGGTACTGGCATAGGACTTGCCATTTGTGAAAAGGTGGTGTCTAATCACGGTGGTAATATTACAGCTAGCAGTAAACTTGGCAAGGAGCGATATTTCATATTTATTTACCGATTACGTAATAGTTTGTATTCCTGCTGTGCGAAATCTGAAAGACATCATTTCATTTCGAATTATCTTGAATTTCGCAGGGAGTCTACGGTATTGCTGAAAGTGAGATTGGGCAGATTTGGGAATACCTTTTAGTTAAGGAATTCAGAGTCTCTGATCACTCTAATTCGGCTTAAGGATAGGTTTTACGGTTAGAATTGATAGTTTAAATAACTGATTGATAGTTGTTTGGTTCTTATCCAGTGATAGTCTGTTGATGGTCAATCTGCGGCTGTTTGCCTAACTGTTGTAATTTCAAGATGAAAGAAAGGCAAACAATATTCAGCATAACAGCTGCAGTTGATATATGCAGAGCTACGTGCACCTCTCTTATACGTATTTTAAGCATTGGCGGAGTCTGATTCTTTAGAGAACCGACGCGGTATTGGTCTGAGTATAAAAGTGTCAGCTAATTATTGCAAATGCCATTTGCCTACCGGCGACCAATACAAGTATATTGGCGAAATTGCTTTAAAGAAAGTGATCCGTGTTGATGCTATACAAATAGATGACAGCGAGATATCCAAAATCATTGGCATAGGACACGCGCGTTTGCGCCTTAGAGGCTATGGGACGAAAAAGAATCTATAAATTTAAAAATGTCTTATATATATATCGATATATTTTGTTCTATTTTAGATCATTAACGATTAAGATGGCCAATATTTAGAACGGAATTTCAAATGACACAACTAACCAGGACTCTGGAGGAGCAAAAGGAGGAATTCAAAAGAGCGAAGCTACTGGCCACACCAATAGCCGGATTGATCGCTTGGTTTATAGTTGGCGTGGGAGGGATTTTTTTATCCAGCACAGGCAAAGTCTGGGTATTATTTCTTGCAACAGGAAGTATTGTTTACCTGGGAATGTTTGTATCTAAATTCACAGGAGAGAATTTCCTTGATAAAACAAGACCTAAAAACACCTTTGACATATTGTTCCTTTTTTCGGCGGGCCAGGCTATTTTGGTTTATGCGATTGCTATTCCCTTTTTTTTAGTTGATTATTCTTCCTTGCCCCTTACTGTAGGGATCTTAACAGGATTGATGTGGTTACCGCTCACGTGGATAATTGAGCATTGGGTCGGTGCTTTTCATGCAGTTGCTAGAACCATTGTTGTGCTTACCCTTTGGTATTTATTGCCACAACACCGATTTGTTGCGATACCGTTTGCGATTGTTGTAATTTATATAGTGACAATCCTAATTTTAATGAACAGAAAGGTTGAATACTAAAATGTCCTACGGCATTATTGTCGCCAATCTTCGGACTGGACTTTAAAGCAGTAGATTGCAAATTCCTATTAATATATTTTATGAAGAAATAATAAAGAAGACTGGATTAGATCTTCATGCCTTGACAAAAGTGAGCTTTGGTTTCGGTAAGGGCGTAATTTTCCAAGTCGAAAACGCTCTTTGCTAAAGAAAAAAGTCAAAAAATTGTCAGCATTGTCTCACAATCAAGGTTTTCATGGCCTCTTTTCCATTTAGTGGAAATTCCGGCATTCATAGGTACGCAGTATCCACTTGAAATATAATTAATCAATTCAAACTTTCATTATTGACTGATTTTGGTCAAATTCGAAAATCCCTCAGTTATCAATTGAACGCTATCTCAAATTTGCTGCTGTTATGGCCTTGGGCAAATCAGGATTTTTAATTTAAAGAGTAAAGTCAACTGTTATCAGCGGGATCTCAACTCGTTCGAACATGCGTCATTGCTTCTGATGAAAGCCAGGCTGCAAAAGGATTGGGAACATCAGATTGCAAAGTCACGTGGCCCGGTGTCCGAACGTATCAATTTGACGTTTCGGAAAACCATTGAGTGTCTTTGATGCGATGATGGAGCAGATCTGCATTTGCACAACGTGAAATCGACTGCCGATAGCAATCCTTATTGATAAACTTCTTGCAGACAACAATGCCGAATCTGGCAGAAACAGTTATTTATGTAATAGATTTCTATTGCAGCTATGACAGAAGTTAACTCAATCGTCTGAAAATCACGGTGGAGCTCAGTGGGTTGTCTGGAATACTACAAGGAAAGTAGTCTCAAAAAAGTATTACACTAATCAATCATAGCATTATGTCAACGAAAATCAATGATCAAAAATCTGTTTTATACTGATATAACTTGACAGTTTTGACTAAAAAACAGTAAAGATCAACAGTTAAGCCGAGCCACGTGCCGTGAACTGCTATCTATATGCTCCTGAGCGGCTGGTGCCGGAGAGTATCCTTTTCAGAAAAGTAGATTTTTAAACCTCTAATCTAGGTGAAATCTTTAAAGATAGCACTGAGATTAAATACAGCCGATTTAAACGATTTTTTTGTAAAATATCAAGTTATAATATAGGGATTTTTCTTTTCACTTGTCTGTAAGATGAAATATTGTCAAACATTTTCGATTTGACAACCGCGTTATGTCTTACTAAAACAACGTTTATGAAAACATCAATCCGAATGATGATCCTGTTGATTGCACTTACAGGAGCCCTGAATTTTGCTACCAACGCGCAAACCTATAACTGGAAGCCGGTACGCATGGGCGGCGGCGGTAATGTTACGAGCTTGAAGGCACATCCAAAAGTACCCAATCTTTATTTTATCACGACCGATGTAGGAACACCTTACCGTTGGAATCACAACGAGCAAAAGTGGGAAGATCTGATGTGGTATGGTAAAATACCAACAACATACTGGAACTGGGAAGTTGCAGCCCGATGCGGAGACCTTGCATTTGATCCGAATGACGTTACGGGAAACATTCTTTACGCTACGATACAGACGGGCAAGGGTTCGAATCCTGGCGGCGGAACCGGGGTGGGCACGATAATGAAGTCGATGGACCGGGGCGCAACCTGGACTGACTGTCAGCTTCCGATTACGGTACTCCCAAACAGCGACCAGACTTTCACAGACCGCCTGGTAGTTGATCCCAATAACAGCAACGTTGTTTATGTAACAACACGCGCGAACGGTACTTACAAAAGTACAGCAGCAGGAGCCGTGGGATCCTGGACGAAAGTGAATACATCCTTGGCTGACGAGGTCTCAGGCAGATTTATCTTCTTTGACAAAAGTGGAGGAACACTTAACGGCGTCACAAAAAATATCTTCTTTGGAAGTCTGAATGGCGTTTATCGCAGCACAGATGCCGGCAATACATTTACATTAATGCCGGGCAGCCCTGTAAGACCACGACGTGCAAGCATCAGTAACGATGGTACTTTTTATGTAACCCAGACACTTCGGGACTGGAATATTAAAGAAGAAGGTACGACAGTAAACAAATGGAATGGAAACAGTTGGATTGATATCACTCCCGCAGCCGGAAAACAATACAGCACCGTTGGAGTCAATCCTCTAAATAGCAATGAGATCATCATAGCAACTTCCGGAACTTGGAACCATGATATGGCTTACAGAAGTACAAACGGCGGAAGCAGCGGAAGCTGGACGCCAATGGTTCCAGCCACACGTGATGTAACAGAGGCACCTCATTCAGGTGGTAATGGAGCAAACGGAAATATCGGACACGATGTAAACGGATTTGTATGGGATCCTTTCAATGAAGGCCAGGTTTGGTTCACGGACATGCTTGACGTTGGGCAGACTACCAATGTATGGGCAAGTCGTGTAACATGGAAACTTCGTAACAACGGTCTGGAAGAAATAGTAGTGGCCGGACCGCTGGTCGCGCCTCCGTCAGGCCCAAATTTTCTGGTGTCAACAACTGGTGATGTAGGCGGTTTTGATCACAAGACACTGGATACACCCCCCGCAAAGGGAGTTTCAAACTTTTTTATCACCAATACCGGCTGTAATACGTCCGGCGGAGCAATTCAGTATTCCGACCCGAATTTCATAGCAAGAGTAGGCAGTGACGGTTGGAACGGATCGGGTATTGGTGGTTATTCTACCGATGGCGGCACATCCTATACCAAATTTGCATCATTGCCAGGAGCCCGCGGACGTATTGCGGTTTCGGCTACAAGCAGAAAAATGGTTTGGGTTACCCAGGGAGGCCTCACCTATCAATCGTCGAACTTGGGAACAACCTGGACGCCTGCGGGTGGAGTACCTAATGCTGTTCTCAAACCTGGCGACATATACCAAATCTGGGCTGGAATGAATCCACTTGCCGCCGACAAGGTAAACGGAAATCTCTTTTACATTTATGCAGCCGGCAAAATTTACGTCAGTACAGATGGTGGCGTAAGTTTCGCACCAACCACTGCCTCCAATCTCCCTAATGTGATAAACGTCGCGCAAATGAATATTGAGACGACACCCGGCATTGAAGGTGACTTGTGGATTTCATTTTCGGGCGATGGAATTTTTCACTCCACAGATGCTGGTAAGACTTTCACGAAAGTAAATCCTGCCGCAATTACAAAAGTGAAATGGATCGCAGTAGGAAAGGCGGATACAACGGCTTCTTCAAACCCAGTGGTTTATGTTAGTTCCGAAAGCACGCCGATAAACGGTGTGACCTATGGAGTTTTCCGTTCAGACGACAATGGATCAACCTGGACCACCATCGCAAACCCTGTTCCGGGTATTGTGAGTAACATGGCCGCCGATTTGCACGGCAGAGTGTATCTTGGGATCGCCGGAAACGGAATCTTCGTGGGTGAACCTTCCGGAGGACCGGTTGTATCTGTTGCATTAGCCCCTGATATGGATTCCGTGACTGTAGGTTTTAGCAAACAACTAAAAGCGACGCTTACTCCTGCCTATCCATCTAACAATGCGGCGAACTGGACTTCTTCGGACAACAACATTGCTACTG
The DNA here is from genome assembly GCF_900108855.1 of Dyadobacter koreensis. Classification (GTDB taxonomy): domain Bacteria; phylum Bacteroidota; class Bacteroidia; order Cytophagales; family Spirosomataceae; genus Dyadobacter; species Dyadobacter koreensis. The sequence continues at coordinate 378,811 of NZ_FNXY01000001.1, read as the reverse complement.
TAAACGCAACGGGATTAGTGACCGGTGTCAGTGCCGGTATAGCAATTATTATCGTAACCACACAAGATGGAGGTAAAACTGCCCAGAGCAGCATAAAAGTTACACCTGCTATTCATGTGACAAGCGTATTGCTGGACTCAGCCATCGCGATTGGTTTAAATACAAGCAGAAATCTGACGGCGACCGTTCTACCTGCCACTGCGCTTAACAAAAATGTGAGCTGGGCTTCGTCCGATACTACCGTTGCCAGGATCAATTCCAGCGGACTTGTGACAGGATTAAAACTAGGCACTACCACCATAACCGTTACCACGCAGGACGAAGCCAAAACGGCAACAGGTATATTGACGGTTGGAACTACGGTAGTTGCAAACAACTGCGGCGGACCAACCATCGGTAATTTTGTAGCCGACAATCCACAATCCGTGAATATGTGGACCTCAACTGTTACTAATTCAATAGATATCAGCGGCGTTTTAAGGCCGGCGCCGGCGGATGCGTACAAAACGCAGCGTAACAGCGGAGCACTGATGACCTACCGTTACGAGAATCTGATTCCCAACTCTAAGTATGTAGTACGCCTGCATTTTGCTGAGCTATCAACCGTCATCACGGCAGGAAAAAGGAAATTTAACGTAACAGTAAACACGGTTGCCGATACGCTGCTTAAAAACTTTGATATTTTAACACAGGCTGGCGGTAGATATAAAGGGATTGTGCGTGAGTTTGAAGTAAAATCCACAGCACAGGGACAGATTGCACTGGTTTTCAGACCCATTGCAAACCTGAATTATCCCGCAATCAATGCAATAGAAATTGGGCTGAATCCGCTCGTTTCTGTTGCTGTAAATCCTTCCACTACTTCTGTGGGTGTAGGAGACACAACAAGACTTGCCGCCACTGTTTTACCCGTAAACGCCACCAATCAAAGAGTAACGTGGACTTCATCAAATACATCCATAGTAAGTGTTGATGCAAGCGGACTATTACGCGGTGTATCACCAGGTACAGCCATAATTACAGCTACTACTGACGAAGGCCGTAAAACTGCTTCTTCCACAGTAACAGCTTCGAATAGCATAGTAACTGGCGTGACGATTCCTGCAACCGCTTCGGTTGGTGTGAATAATTCCATAACGCTTACTGCGGCCATTCAACCGGCAAATGCCAGCAATAAAACACTGATCTGGTCCACGTCTGATGCTGGAATTATAGCAGTGAATCAAAGTGGTGTATTAACAGGCGTTTCACCAGGCAATGCGACCGTTACAGTGACCACACAGGATGGCGCGAAAACCGCAAGTTGTGCAGTTACTGCTTCGAATGTGTTGCTAACATCGGTCGTACTAAACAAATCGGCCGCCACAGTAGGCGTGGGCGATACTACATCGATCAAAGCCACTGTTGCTCCCACAATTGCAAGCGACAAAACAGTACTGTGGAGTTCATCAGATCCATCTGTTGCTACGGTAACAAGTAGTGGAATTGTGACCGCGATGGCTGTCGGCACGGCCAATATCAATGCGATTGCACAAGATGCAAGTGGTATTTCGGCAAGTTCCTCCATCACGGTAGTTGCTGCTGGTTTGTGTGGTATACTTACCAACAACGGCTTTGAAAGCGGCTTTGTAAACTGGATAAGAAATCCGAATGCTTCGGCTGCGAAAATTGTTACTTCTGCACAGAGTGAACTTAAAAGTGCTGTGATTACTGCTGATCAGGGAGCCATTAATTATGGTAAAACAATCAACGTAACAGCGGGTTCGGAAATTAATTTTGAGGTTTGGGCCAAAGTTGAGGGAACACCAAATCCTTCCAATGCCTCGCAGTTAATATTGCCTTGGTGGGCTGGAATTGGATTGGATTTCTATGACGCTCAGGGAGTAAAAATAGAAAGTGCAAAATTAGAGTTACAAGTTCATCCTTCTATCCCAGCTGCTAATGCGACAGTATATTCCAAATATGCAGGAACCCGGACCGTACCGGCAAACGCTGTCAGGATTGGCATCTGGGCATCAAAAGCCGGTCCGTCCGGTCAGTTTGTACTGGATGATTTCTGTCTGAGAATTTCTGCTCCCGCACTGTCGGAACAAACGATTTCTTTGGACAGCATCATTTCAAAAACCTTTGGTGATGCTGATTTTGATCCGAATGGCCTGGCTACTTCGGGTTTGCCGGTGAGTTACGCGAGTTCGGATACCTCGGTGGCCAGTATCGTAAATGGAAAAGTACATATCCTCGCACCGGGAACAACTGAAATTACTGCTGCTCAAAATGGCAACGCAACTTACAGTCCTGCTCGCTCATTGAGTTGTAAATTGGTGGTTTCATCTGGTTTGAAGGTGCTTTATAAGGACGGGGACAATAATCAGACGGATAATAATAATATCAAACCCTACCTGAGCATTGCCAACGAAAGTACGGTTGCAATTCCTTACAGTGAACTTACAGCGCGCTACTGGATTACGGCTGAAAATTATGCAGGTATAAATAAATGGATCGATTATGCCGAGCTGGGAAATAGCAAAGTCTCACTAAAGTATGTCGAACTTGAAAAACCGCGCCAGGGTGCTTTGGGTTATTTGGAATACCAGTTCAATGCATTAGCGGGTAATTTGAATGCGGGAGCAAATTCAGGAGAAATCCAGTCGCGTTTTGCCAATAGCAACTGGGAAAATCTCTTAGAAACCGATGATTATTCATTTAAAAATAGTTCTTCCTACGCTGTAAATGACCGTATCACGCTCTACCGCAATGATAAACTCTGGTGGGGTACTGAGCCTGACACTGCTGTTGCGAAGTTGGATCTTGCCGTTTACTCGGAAAATAAGAATAGCAATACTGCGTCAACCTCGTTGAGCACCTGGCTAAAAATTGAAAACAAAGGAAACGTGCCGGTGGATTATGCCGACCTGTCAGTGCGTTACTGGTTCACCGTCGACGGCGCAGCAGAACTCAATTACTGGATAGACTTTGCCAAACTGGCTGCGGGCAACATTTCCGGGCAGTTTACAACAGGTCAGCAGAAAACGAATGCCGATACTTATTTTGAACTGAAAGTAGAGCCTTCTGTTGGAAAGCTCTACCCGCTGAGCAGCACAGGCAATATTCAGTACCGCATTGGAAAGACGGATTGGTCTGCGTTTGATGAAACCAATGACTTTTCATTTAAAACGGCCGGTTCATTTACTGAAAATAACAAGATCACGGTTTACTACAAAGGTCAGCTTGTTTATGGCCAGCCTCCTGCCGCGCAGACAAACGCCAGATTTGGTCTGCCAGACAGTGAAGCAGCTTATGATAAGCTGAATGTTGCGGTACTGGGAAATCCGGTTATTGGTGATAAGGCAAATATTAGGATCAGCGGAGCCAATAATTCTTCTGTCAATATTTTGGTAGCGGATCTGAACGGACGTGTCCTGTTTGAGAAACAGGTTGAAAAAACACAAAAAATCGAGCAGCATGCTTTGCCTCTTGGCAAAAGTGCAGGTATTTATTTGATTAAGGTTAGTACGCTCAAAGAATCAGTTTCGCTGAAAGTTGTTAAACCTTAAAGGTTTATATTTTCATTTTCGCAATTAACTAATGTCCGGTTCTACAAAAGTAGATCCGGACTTTTTTATTAACTGTGAAAGTGAGATCGGGCTGCTAGTTTTAAATAATTGAATTATTTGCTGAAAAAAAAATATTATTTATAGTATGGGGATGGTGTAGGTTGCCTTGTCTATTGGATTGAACTTGTAAATCCGTCTACGGTTAATTAAATGGTATGGCAATTAATTCTATAAAAAATTCTGGGCCTCAGTCAGCCGCAAGACAGACCACCGATCTGACTGTGCCGGAGAGCGAACCTGTAATGCTCCACGATGAATATCTGATCCGTGAAATGTTCAGCCAAAATCCTCAAAAGGGCTGTGAGCTTCTATTTCGAAGATATTATACCAATTTGTGCAATCATGCTATCCGTTTTGTTCATTCAGACGAAATAGCGGAAGATATTGTTTCCGAAGTCTTTGCTGCCTTCTGGCAGGGCCGCACTTTTGAAGTGATAACATCTTCCTATCGCGCCTATCTGTACAAAGCTGTTAGAAACCGGTCCTATAATTATTTGAAATGGGATATGAACCGGACCTCCCCACTTGATGCTGTCATTACCCCTTTTGCAGCCCAGGCTCCAAATCCATGTGATGCTTTGCTATACACCGAGCTGCACCAGCAGGTAGAGCGAATTGTGCAGGAAATGCCGCCGCAATGCCGAAGAGCCTATCTGCTGAAACGTGTGGAAGGCAAAACCCTGGAAGAAATCGCCAGTGAGCTTCAAATTACACCTAAATCCGTTGAGGCGCTGATCACACGTGCGATCGCAAGGCTTCGCAACGGACTAAAAGACAGCTGGTTTATATACCTGGCACTGCTGCTTTCAATAAAAGTATAAAACCGTTATGGGGTTGGCAGCACCATACTTGTCTGTTCTTTACAATGCCCTTGATAACATTCATTCCCTGCCTAAAAAAAGATTTTGCGGTTGCTCTGAAATTATCCAAATAGTCCTGACCGGACTGGAAAAGCTAAAATCCATAAGATGAAAGAATCACTCTCAAAAGATGTCCTGTTCGATTTTTTTGACGGAAGGACTACATTCATTCAGCGCAAGCTCGTCGAGGACTGGCTTGCTGACCCGCAGAATGAAGAACTGTATTATCATTATCTGGATGAATGGGAAACCCGTCATCCGCAATTTTCGCCAAAGACTGAAACCGCCCTGTCTTCCTACATTTCCTTAATTAATAATGAGCAGGTTGAAAAGGAAGCTTCCGTGCCACAGCCGGATAAAATGAATACCCGTTTTATCAAAACAGTATGGCTTTGGAGCACAGTAGCGGCTTGTTTACTATGCGTTTTTGGTTTTGTTTTCAGAAAAGAGATTTTATATAAATCACTCATTTCAGAAAATGGCCGTACGGCCTCTTATCAGCTTTCTGACGGAACAAGGGTGGTGCTTAATGCCAATTCGATTTTACGGGTACCCAGACTGGGCTTTGGCTCAGCCAACCGTGAAGTGATCCTGGAAGGTGAAGCCGAATTTAAGGTTGTCCATACAAAAAGTGACAGCCGTTTCATCGTGAGAATGGATAAAGATTATCTGATTGAAGTGCTGGGGACCGAATTTGTAGCTTTTTCGCGCGAGCGGGCAACCAAGGTTTTTTTAACAAAAGGGAAAGTAAAACTAAGTCTTCCGAAAGGAAAGCAGCTTTACCTGAAACCGGGCAATCTGTTTTCCTCGGAAAAAGACGGGAAATGCACACTAACCTCGCCCACGGTTCCAGCTCAGTTTGTGGCCTTCAAGCACAACATGTTCTATTTTGACAATACGCTGCTTTCGGAAGCTGTCGAGCAAATGAATGACCGCTTCAAGGTGAATGTACGTATCCTGGATCCCGTTCTTGGTAAGCGCCGAATCGGCGGCGTATACAAGGCGCGTCAGGCTGATGATCTGTTGGCCATCTTATCTGAGCTGCTTCATCTGGAAGTAATCAGGCATAATGAGTTTATAGAATTGAGAACATCCGTAACCAATTTAAATCATGAGTAGCAGATTTTTACAAAAAACCCGTATCGTGCTGACCATGTTATCTGTTCAGCAGCTTTGCACGGCGCAGAGTATTTCATTTGCAAGTCAGCAGATACCCACCCGGATACAACATACAGAAAGCTATCGCAGCGCCAAAAACCTGAAAGACTTATTGATAGATCTTGGCAGGCAACACCAGGTCAGTATATTGTTCGAAGAGGAAACGGTAAAAAATATTCTGATCACAGGTGCCGATTATCACCAGGATGGCAGTAAGCTTGAAAAACAGCTGACCGATCTGCTTAAACCTTTCAATCTACGCTTTAAGAAAGCGGGTAGAGAAGCTTACGTAATCGTGTCACGCTCGGAAAAAAAATCCGTTGAATCTGCAGTTTCTACGATTGAAAGTGCGAACCTTGCATTGGTTCCATCTTCTGAAACTTTTAACAAACCCGAATTATCAGCTTTAAAAAATACGAAATCAATTCTACAGGAGGTTACTCTCAGAGGTAAAGTAACGGATGAAAAAGGAGACGGATTACCCGGTGTAAGTGTGGTGATCAAGGGTTCGCAGCGCGGGGTAACGACGGATATATCCGGAAAATATGAAATAGCCACCACGAGTCCACAGGATGTTATTCTAATTTTTTCATTTGTCGGTTATCTGCCAAAGGAAGAAATTGTCGGCAATCGTTCGTCTATTGATGTTTCGTTAATAGTAGATACAAAAGCACTGGAAGAAGTAGTCGTCATTGGATACGGAACGGCTAAAAAGAAGGATTTGACTGGCGCAGTATCCGTAGTGGGACGTAAAGAATTTGGTGATGTATCTGCCACCTCTGCACAGCAGCTTTTACAGGGCAAAATTGCAGGTGTTCAAATCGTAAATACGGGCGGACTACCGGGCTCTAACGCAAAAATCATCATTCGCGGTGTGGGTTCACTGACAAACTCAGATCCATTATACGTAATCGACGGAATTCAGGGTGGTGATATAAATTCAGTCAGCCCATACGACATTCAGGACATTACTGTTTTGAAAGACGCTGCTTCAGTAGCCATTTACGGCGCATCAGCGGCCAATGGAGTAGTATTGATTACAACAAAAAAAGGCAAAGCAGGCACGCCGAAGGTGACTTACAATGGATATGTTGGCGTGGCGCAGGCCTGGAAAAAACTTGATATGCTCGATGCAGCGCAGTATGTTCAGCTTGTGAAAGACATTGACGCAACGCAAGGCAACAAGGTCCCTGATAAACTAAACACGCCCGATGTGCTGGTAACCAGAACAGACTGGCAAAAAGAAATTTTTCGCAACGGAAAGATTACTGAGCATCATTTAAATGTTACCGGTGGCAGCGATAAGGCAACTTACAATTTCTCAGCCGGATACACCAATCAGGAAGGAATTATGAAAGATTACGGCTACCAGCGGATCAATTTACGCACGCAGCTTGAAGAGCAGATCGGACGGAAAGTCAGGCTTGGACAGACCATCAATTTCAAATATAACCGGACGACAGGAAATGTGGCCAGTTTTGTGGAAGCGCTCCGTATGCCGCCTTATGCTCCAACCATGGACCCAACCAATCTGGGTGGATACAGCAGGGTAACAACCATTTTAGATCAAAATGATGCACTCAATCCTTTGCCAGGAATTTATTTGACAGAAAAACTTGCAAGAGGCGTGTCCAGCCTGTTTCAGCTTTGGGGAGAAGTAGATATTTTCCAGGGACTCAAATTCAGGTCTCAGGCCAACATAGGCATCTCCAACAGCAACAGCTATAATTACACTGGTGAGTATCTGAATGGAAACCTTAAGACTGACCGAAAAATTGACGAGAGTTATTCGTTTTCGGTTTCTCCGATCATCGAAAATATTCTGACCTACTCGCGAGCATTCGGCCGCCACGATTTCTCTGTTATGGCTGGTAATACCTTCAATGAAGGCAATAGAAGCCGAAGCGTTAATTTGACCGGATCAGGATTTACAAATGATCTTATCAAGCAAATCGGAGTATCCAAATCCAACAGCATCACAGGGTCCGGATCTGGAATTTATGCTTCTCGGTCTTATTTCGGACGTATCACCTACGCTTTTCATAACCGTTATTTAATCAATGCTTCGATTCGTCAGGATATCAATCCAGCCTTCGGAAAAGCAAACAGGAAGGGGAATTTTCCATCCATGGGTGTGGCCTGGAAGGTTGCGAATGAAACGTTCATGAAAAATATTTCTTTCATTTCGGACCTAAAAATCAGAGGTAGCTGGGGTATTACCGGAAATGCGAACATTGGACTTTTTCTGACCGACCCGACCGTTTACCGCGGTTATGGAAACAACAACATTGTGTATTCTTTTGGAGAAGCCAAAGCTTTTCAGCAGGGCGCTACCGTGACAAGGGTACCGAATCCTTTCCTGAAATGGGAGGAAACAACTCAGACAGATTTTGGACTTGATTTCGGACTGCTACAGAACCGTCTACAGGTGAGTGTGGACTTTTACAAACGTAATAGCAAAGATCTGCTACTGGATGTTAAGCTGCCGGTCTCCACAGGACTTGGAGATGTCTATAACGATGCCAGTATGGTACAAAATGCTGCCAACGCCGTCAATAAAGGTTTTGAGGTGGCACTTTCCTATGCGGGTCAAGTTGGAGATTTCAGCTACAGCATATCGGGCAATTCAGGTTACAACAAAAATAACGTGGTTTCGCTTGGAAATGGCGGTCCCATCGTCAGTGGTAGTACAAATGGCGGGATCAACATAACCAAAACAGATGTTGGCGCAGCGATTGGATCATTCTACGGATTTCAGGTTGAAAAAGTTGTACCCAGCGGTGCTGATGTTGCTAAATACAACGAGCAGGCAATCGCCAAAGGTTTTAAAACTTATCAGGATGGACTCAAAGCTGGTGATATTGTTTACAAAGATTTGAATGGCGACGGGCAAATAACCGATTTGGATCAGGCATTTTTAGGCTCTGCCATTCCGGTATGGACGTATGGCGGCTCTGTGAATTTAGCCTATAAATCGTTGGATCTGTCTATGGGACTGGCTGGCATTGGAGACGTTAAAGTATATAATGCGCTGCGTTACTGGACGGAAGGAACGACCCGCCCATTTAATTCTTCCACAGCAGTTTTAAACGCATGGAAAAAAGACGGCGACGTGACCGATATGCCAAGGTCAGGACAAAATACGCCATCCAATCTGCGCGCCTCGGACCGTTTTCTGGAAAATGGATCTTTCATGCGCCTACGTAACCTGACAGTTGGCTTCTCACTGCCTAAAACGGTTTGGAATTCCGCAGGTGGAAAAGTATTTTCAAGCTTCCGTATTTATGCAACGGCGATGAATCTTCTGACACTGACAAACTATAAAGGTTATGACCCAGAAGTAAGTGCCAGCGTGAACGATGCCAAATCCTTTATTTTTACCAAAGGAGTTGATACAGGGCAATATCCTCAGCCAAGGACTTTTCTTGTTGGTGTTCAGGTTGGGTTTTAAATTATTTCATTCCACTTCATTCTTCTGATAATGAAAAAGCAAATACTTACGCTGACAACACTGGCCTGCTTGGCTATCACTGGCTGCGACAATTCGCTGGACAATGTCAAAAACCAGACGAGCTACAACGATGATACATATTTCACCTCACCGGCAACTATTTCAGAAGCGCTGACAGCGGCCTATGGTTTGATGCTTTACAAGGGGCTTTATTCGAGGGATTTTTACTATCTGATGGATCTGACCGGCAATGAAGCCGAAGCCGATGCGCCGCTTTTAGGAGATGTTTTGCAACTGCATGATTATAGTTACGCGGCCAATCATGCGCAGATTAACGACCTTTGGTCTACGGCCTATAAACTGACGTTCCGGTCAAATCTTGTCATTGATAAAGCTGCCAAAGTGATTCCTGCGTCTGATACTGAGAAAGCTAAACTTACCCAGTATGTTTCCGAAGCCTATTTTCTGAAAGCGTATGCAGAGTTCCTTTTGGTAACACTTTGGGGCCGTGTGCCTATTCGCAAAGACTATGGCGAAAACAGTGAATTTTATCTGTCAAGATCCAGCGTGGAAGACAATTGGAAGCAGGTGGAATCTGACCTTATGAATGCGATCAGCGGCCTGCCAGTTACTTATGGAGCAGGCGATCTGGGCCGGGTGACCAAAGGGGCGGCCGTGGCGCTATTAGGTAAATCATATTTATTTCAGAAAAAATATGCGGAAGCAGCTGCGCAGTTCGAATTGCTGACAAAAGCGCCTTACACCTACGGGCTGGTAGCGAACCTCGACGAGCTTTTTACCAAATCACCAGCAAAAAATACAGAAACCGTCTTTGATATACCGCATAAAGCCTGGGGAGGTTGGGCGGAAGGAAGCCCGTACTATATGTTCGGTTCGCAGGAAGGTTCAGGCAGTGGAAAAAATACATTAACAGGCCGGGCCATGGAGTATGGCTGGAATGACTGGCGGAACGTATTTATCTCGGATGCAGCCGTCAAAGCATTTACTTATACAGATGAAACAGGTAAACAATATGTCGACCCCAGGGCAAAAAATACTTTTTACGGGGATAAATCAAGTGGTGGTGACATCACTTATTGCGACAACTGTCCGGGAGGGGCCAAAGAATATCCTTACTTCGAAAACGGCAATGGTTTCCGGTGGAGAAAATATGAGCCCTACGAATATAAGGAGAAGGGAGAACTTCCTCAATCCGATATCAATTCACAGGTAATCCGCTATGCCGATGTGCTTCTGATGCTGGCCGAAGCGCAGATTAATTCCGGTAAAACAGCGGAAGCGCTGCCACTGATCAACAAGGTGCGTGCACGCTCTGGAGCATTTGCTTATACATCGCTTGGAAGCAAAGATGAGGCGATAAAAAAGATTATGCTTGAACGTCAGCTCGAACTGTCCGGCGAGCAGGTCCGGTGGTTTGATTTAATTCGATGGGGGATTGCAAAACAGACGCTGAATGCGGAAAAGAAAGCGAAATTTCCGGCTTCAACTCAGTCCTTTTTTCAGGATAAACATGTTTTATTTCCCATTCCCCTAACCGAGAAAAACACGAATCCGCTCGTGGCAAATGATATTGTTGACGATTGGAATTAACAGGTTAATACGTTTACTATTCGAACCCGCTGGCGGAAGCTAGTGGGTTTTGTAATTTTAGTTCTATAATTTAAAATCAAATGGTGAAAGATCAATGGACATTCCTATTATGTCAGTCGTCAATATATTTTATCTTACGATCATGCTAATTGTTTACTGGCATTTGGGCAGAATCTTTTTAGAGAGTTCTCTGAATAATCCAAAGATCTGTTACATGCGTAAGTTTTTTAAATCCTGAAATTTGCACATTAGCAGGCTTGAATAATTAGGTTTAAAAAGTAGCGTCAGTATAAATATTAGCTTTTTTTTGTGAAACTAACTTTTAATTCAAGTCAATAAAGTTTGACAGAGCTATCTGCCGTCCTTAGGCATATAGGTGAAATCAGAAGTATTCAAAAACAGTCGTAGCTATGACAATAATTGTCGAAAGGCATCCACTTGAATGATATCTTCATATATGTTTTCCGAAAATGGAATTTTGGACAGGCACACGTATCAGAACCATATACTTTGCAAGGCACTTAAATTGAGCGCCATCGTCTCATGGCCCTTAATCAGGCAACTCTGTTTCCTTCTGATCTTTTCCAGGTCGGCGATTGGATCATTCTCCATTGCTACAATATTGGGTTTACAAAATCAGTTGCTCTTAGAAGACTTAGCGAAAAAAAAGCGGAACTTCTGTTGACTTATCACGAAAGTTCCGCTTTATACCGGGGATAGGAATTGAACCCGTACAAGCGTTTCGGCTCACAGAATTCTAAGTCTTCAAGTCCAGAGTATGCAATAATGAAAGTAAACCTATTATTATTAATACCCTGACAAACGTCAGATAAAAATAACTCATTTTATCTCCGGAAAAAGCTTCAATAATGGTGTTAGTTGTTCTATTTTGCTCTCATTAGTTGCACTATACTAGTTAAGTCGTTTTTTTGACGGTTTGGCTCTTTTTTTATTTCTAACTCACTTTTTATTGGTAGATAAGGAGTAACACAGCATTCACTCAGGGAGAGTTCGATGTCTCCGTCAAAAACGATATTTTCGGGAAATATCGAACTTATTATTCGTCGTTTTTCTTCCATTGTTCCTTTTTCAAAAACAAATCCAAGATCCTTTTAGGGCAGTTTGAAGTAGGTGGTCAACTTCTTCAAAATATCCACTCGGCAGCAGAATTCAATTATTCAGTATGAATAATGAACCTGTAAACATCCATTTTTTTTGTGTCCTAATATTGTTTGAGGGAAAGGCAAGTGCGTACGATGATTGTCTATTTCAGAGATATGGGGCAGGCATTTCGGAGCATATACCTTTACAAATTCGATTAAATATTGCTTACTGCTTTGAGTAGCTTGTATAATGAGACGGTCGTTCTAGGTTCTCACTAAAATTCCAGTATTATCTGTTTCTGCTCCTATATTTTTAGTGCCTGTTAATCCAGTTCGTACCTTTTGCTAAAAAGGGGTAATAATTTTTCGCTGATCTTCCCAAAATCGGTCGTCCTGCATAGTCGGTACAAAAAAACATTACATAACCAGAACCATACGGTAACCAGATTCGTTAAGACATCAATGAATGCGCATGTATTCAATAAAATTTAATAGGATATCATGGATAGTAAATCACTTGTTAAACTGGCCAAATCTCTCAGCGACCCTACAAGGCTAGCATTATTACAGGAAATAGCAAAGGGTACCAATAAAGGGTGTGCTGATTTATTTGAATTTGTACCGATTAGTCAACCTTCTATGTCCCAGCATTTGAAGGCATTATCGGAGGCCGGTCTGGTAGAATCCCGCAAGGAGGGGCGTAACATGAAAGTTGCTATTATTGAAGAGAAAGTGAAAGAACTGGAGGACTTTTTGCGTTCTTTACGTTAGCTCAAACCGTGTTTTCCTAAAAGCCACCAGAGAGACATTTTTTGCTTATTTGTATTAACGATTGCTTATGTGTTTAACTGTTTGTTTTAGGTCATATCAGTGATCAATAATTATCACTAACAGATTGCAATCATCACAAATTTTTTATCCAAATATATCAACTTATAATGATCTACTAATGTTTCATTTCTTTCCTGTCTTTATGCATTTCACCCGGCGTCGCCAAGGCCTTGGCCTTAAAAGCTACCGTGCTGGCCATATACTATTAAAATAGGATCCTTTTTGAGCTTTTGCCTGCTTCTTGGCATTGCTATCCGCTTTACAGACAGGATCCCTTAAAATACAATTACGGCACTACAAGCCGAAATTAAATTTATACTACTTTTAATTCAAATTCAAATGGAAAATAATCAATATCCGACGGTCCTTGTTTTGGGCGCTAGCGGAACGATCGGTAGTCAGGTTGTAAAAGATCTTGAAGGCAAAGCTGTTAACCTGCGGATCACCTCACGCAAACAGCAGGAAGTAGAGCAGCTTACCCGTGAAGGAAAAAACTGCAAATACCTGGATCTTGATGACCCGAAGACATTCGCGCTTGCCCTTGCCGGTGTTGACCGGGTCTTTCTGCTAACCGGATACACGGTTGCCATGCTCACACAGAGTAAAACATTGGTGGATGCTGCAAAGAAGGCAGGCGTTAGCCATATCGTGCATGTGGGTGTTTTCGCTGAGTGGGACACCACCGATGCGCATTTTGCCTGGCACCAGATGATCGAAAAGTATATTGAAGCCAGCGGTATTGCCTGGACACACCTTCATCCGAATATGTTTATGGAGGCCATTACAGGTGCTTACCTGCCAAAGAACTTAACCTACACTACTTACTGGGAAGATCGAAGGGTAGGTTATATTGCTTCAAGTGATATAGCTGCGGTTGCCGCAAAGGTTCTTGTGGACGGCCCCCAGCGGCACGCCGGTAAAGATTATTGGTTGAGTGTAGAGAGCCATAACGGAAAAGAAATCGCCCAGCTTATCAGTGAGGTAACCGGACTTGATATCAAATGCGAAGAAAAAGGCCTTGAAGAATTTAAGCAACTGATTGGAGCATGGATAGCTAATGGTGCGGACAGTTGGTATGCAAGTGCAAACATCGAATTTGTCAGCCAAATGCTGGATGGAAGAATGTCTTACATGTCGATGGTTCAAAATGATATTCCCTATATCCTCGGTAGACCCGCAAAAACAGTCCGGGAGTATTTAATGGAGCATAAAGATGTGCTAATAAGCTCGGCTAATCAAAAAGCATAAATATACATTAGTGCTCACAGGTCAGCCATTGCTGCCTGTGAGCACTAATGTCATCTGGTTTGGTGAATTGGCTACTTTTTTCCCATCTCATGTAAACGGTTACCAGCTAGAATTTCTTCGTATGAAGGCCAGGAATCCATTTTCCTCAGGTTGTCCATGATGAAGTCGCGGATTGCAGGGGCTTTTCCTTTTTCAGCGTCAGCAAGTGCCTGTTTTAATTCGGCTTCACCTAATTCAGTACAATATGCGGGCGTGCCGGGCTGCTGTCTCCATGATTCGGCCAGACTTCCGCCATCAACGGTATCAAAACCTGTAATATCAACTAGTTGAGTAACTATCTTTTTATGTTCCTGGTTATCACCCGCTATTGAAATTGCTACCCTTTCTTCCGCACCGGCCGGTTTGCCTTTGTATTTTAAGGTGCCTTCCAGCATATTATTGAACACCTTTACAAGCGGACGATTTAATATCCCGGAAATATATTCACTCTCAGATATTTGCTCTAATTCGTTAATTTCGCCATCCCTGAACGGGTAATAGTTTGAAGTATCCATTACCACCACATCCTGAGGCACTTCTTTTAATAAGTCTTTTGGCAGGTCTTTGTAAGCATTGAAGGGCATTGAGAAGATGATGGCATCCACGTCTTTGACCACATCCTGTATGGTGGCTGCTGCCACTCCCAGACCGGCAGCTATTTTTTCCAGTTCAGGCATTGCCCTGGTATTGGTTACTTTTACATGGTGGCCTGCCTGAGAAAATTTCTCTGCTAAAAGACTGCCTATGGCACCTGTTCCTACAATTCCTATTTTCATGTTTTCTTATTTTTGTTACTAATTATTATTTCAAACCCTTGGGTCAATTCCCTATTGCTGCGGTGCCCGAATCTAAATCGATGAGCATTTTTCTATTGCTGCCCTCTTTGATTTTATACTATATATTATTGATGAAAAGTCACACTGCTGGTAATGGGATCCCGTCCTAATTTGAACGAGTTACCTGGCGCATCCGGGTCGGCATAACCGAAGGATATTCCAAATAGCATTTTAAGCTCGCCTGGCACATTCAGTATTTCCCTGATGACTCCTGCGAAAAAGCCCAGCGATGTCTGCGGGATACCGGCAAGTCCGTGCGCTGTAAGAGATAAAAGAAATGTCTGACCATACATGCCTATATCGCCGCCCACACGCACATTGTCGCCAAATGAGGGCATAAAGGGAATAGCAAGATGTGGGGCATTGAAGAACTTGTAATTCAGATCTGAAACTTCTCTGCGGCCTTCTTTGTTATCCCGTTCAACGCCAAATCCTTCATACATGGCCTTACCCAGGTTGAAGTGACGCTGCTGGTAACGGCCGTGATAATCACCCAGATCAAAGCTGAAATCGGGCGAAAACCTTTCTGCATTGTTCTCTCTTAGGAACGCTTCTGAGAGTTCTTTGAGTTTGTTTCCCGAAACGATATGCGTTTCCCAGGGCTGGGTATTGCAGTTGGATGGTGCCAATTTTGCATCTTCTAATACGGAAGTAATCATCTGATCAGGCACTGGTGTTTCTAAAAAACCACGACAGGATCTTCTGAAACGAAGTACCTGTGAAAAAGTAAGGTGGGTACTATTTTCAAGATTCGGGATGTCAAATGCTGATTTTTCCATAAAATTATAAGTAATGTAGCAGCTCACTAATTGCCGGGAAGCCTTTGGCTCTTCTATTTTTTAGCAGTTTGCACGCTACCTGGTTGGTGTAAAGTGAATAGTTTAGTCTTTGCAGGCAGCCTTTTGGTTCTGCTTACCTGCTGATTCTGCATGGGAACCCTATATTTTTCTGAATGCCGGCCTGGGAAGTTCCAAATTGCCCCTAAGCGTATCAGACTCGTACTCGGTCCGGAATACTCCCCGCTGCTGCAGAATAGGTACAACCAGTTCAATAAAATCCTGCAATCCATGGGGATGGTCCTGACGCAGGATCAGCATGTCCATAGCGCCTGTTTCATACCACTCCTGCACCTGATCGGCAACTTTGTCAGCTGAACCAAAAAACAATGGGCGGGGCAGGCTGTTGTAGGGAATCAATTGCAAGAGTTCCCTGTATTTTTCCCGGGCTTCCTGTTCGGTACTGCCAACGATTGGGTTTTGCGAGATCGCTACAATAAAATCCTGCGGTCTTCTTCCTTTCTGGACTAATTGACGCCTTAGTTCACTGGCAATTGCCGCTGCTTCTTCAACAGTATTGCCATGGGTAAACACACCGTCCGTGTAGCTTGTGGCGTGATCAATGAACTTTTGCGACATCCCGGCTGTGTAGAGCACTGGCCGCCCCTGAACAGAACGGCTCAGGTTTAGTGGTCCTTCCACCGAAAAATATTTCCCCCGGTAATTCACCTTATGCATTTTGCGGGGATTTAAAAAAACGCCGCTTTCTTTATCGCGGATAAAAGCATCATCTTCATAGGTGTCCCAAAGTCCGAGCACGATTTCCATGAATTCTTTATTCATGGGATATTGGTCTGCCTTACCTAGATGCCCGCGGCTGAAATTGACCATGCCACCCGGGTTTGAAGTAATTGCATTCAAGGATGCACGGCCTTTGCTGATTTTATCCAGCGAAAGGATTTGCCGGGCAACATTGTAGGGATCTGCATAGGAAGTGGAAACGGTAGCCGAAAGCCCTATATTTTTGGTATGCATAGCAAGGGCAGACATAACAGAAACACCTTCGAACATACTCAGGTAATGCGGAATATTTCCGGGGCCTACATGGCTTACGTCTACCAGAAATAGTGTATCAAATTTTGCTGACTCTGCGAGCTTAGCCTGCTGGATATAAAAATCAATATTTTCGCTGGCATCGGCCGGTATATCGGGATGTTGCCAACCCACAAAATTCCAACCGGGACCATCAATATTCGCCGCAAGCTTTAACTGTTTTTTGATTTTCATTACTTACTTTCTGTATTTATTTCCTTCATGATTTCGGCGAATAACCGGGCAGATTTTATCCGGTCGTTTATCTCATACATGGTTGATACTGTTATTAACTCATCCACACCCGTTTCTTCTAGAAATGCCCTTATCTTATCCTTTACGGTTTGTTTGTTTCCCACGAAGGAATACTTAAGCATTTGATTCAGTGTAGGATGTTGGAACATTTCCATTAATTCCCTGCTCATTGCTGTCGGTGGGTGCAGTAAGTCTTTGGCTCCGGTCAATACGCCCCAGAACATTCTGATTAACGAAGTAAATAGTGCCTGGGCCTCTTGGTCCGTATCTGCAACAAAGACATTTATTCCGGCAATGGTATAGGGCTCATGCAAAAACTCAGAGGATTTAAATTCCTGCTTGTAGATCCTTAGCGCGTTTAGCAAATGGGTTGATGCAAAATGGCTGGCAAAAGCATAGGGGAGACCTTTTTCTGCTGCAAGATATGCACTGTCTGTACTCGATCCCAGGATATACAGCGGTACACCCGTGCCTTCTGCAATAGTTGCCCTTACGCTGGCATTCTTATTTTCCGGCAAAAAGTAATTCTGAATTTTGGTCACTTCTCCGGAAAACGAATGGGCGGCTTTCATAAAGTCCGACCGGATGGCTTGAGCAGTTGCCTGGTCCGTACCTGGCGCTCTTCCCAGACCTAAATCAATGCGGCCTGAATATAAATGAGCAAGGGTTCCAAACTGTTCCGCTATAAGAAGAGGCGAGTGATTGGGAAGCATGATGCCACCCGAACCTACCCGGATAGTATCCGTGTTTTCTGCCGCGTAACCTACTAATACGGATGTAGCGCTGCTGGCTACACTATCAGAGTTATGATGCTCGGCAAACCAGATGCGTTTGTAGCCGGTTGCTTCTGCCTCTTTGGCTAGTGCCAAAGAATTATTCAAGGTCTGTTTTATAGTATCCCCTTGCGAGACAATGGCAAGTTCTAAAATAGAATACGCTATGTTATTTTTATCCATAATCCGTTCACTTACCTGTCATGTATGTTTGTTTGTAGCTTTTCGATACGGTTTGTCATGTAACAATCAATTTGGTTGCAATGATTGGAAAGAATGCCACATTTACTTCCGCTTCTCACTGTGACGAGTTGATTGCTACTTTATTAATGTTTGAAAATTTTATGTATGCCTACATTCCTTCTTTCATGCGTAGAGGTCCTGATCGTATATAACCATATAAATATATAAGCAAACGATTATGCATATGGCCAAAATAAATCCCGCTTTCCGTTAATATCAGCGGGGTTGGAGTCTGTTAATTTGATTTCAAGGATTGTATAAAGCTTGTAGGCTCCTGCAACTTTTCGTCGTTTATAGCCAAGTGCATTTTACGTCCTTCTTTATAGGTTTCGATCAAGCCGGATTCCGTAAGAGATTTCAGGTGCTGCGACATCGATGGTTGGCTTATCGGAACAAATTCATACAGATCTGGGCAACCTCTGTTTGTTCCCTTTGCAATTTCTTTCAGCAGCAGCAGACGATGTGGGTCGCTGAGCGACTTTGCCATCCTAGTAAGTGATTTCGTATCCATAATCTACATCATTTGAATACATGCGCATTCATTAATGTATCTACAACTGGTTGTTCACTTTTATCGTTCCCTTAAGTATCAAAATTAAATGTGATTTGGTTGTCGTAAATACTGCATGCCAGATTGTCTTTGCAGTAATTTAGCTCTTAGCTAAGGGAGGTGCCAATTTTCCCAAGGTGCCTTGCAAGCTATCTCCTTGATCACTATTACAAAATGTATCTATGAAACTTTACATCCATTCAATCGGCCGACAAAAGCCCCACTGGTAACAAGATATTGGATTTAGGGAGGGCGAAGTGGTTCGTATTTGGGTTTAGTGGTAAAATCCTGTCCGAACGTTAAGCCGGGAACCGCTACCAACTGTTATAAACAACCTCACAATCTGACAGTAGTGATTTCTAATAGGAAAAAAAGGAAGGTGCAAGTGTAGATTGTTCCTTCCTTTTTTATTTATCCTTTCCATGATTCAATTATTTGAATTTTGTATCTTTGAAAAATGAATAATATAGAAACATTAGAAGATTTTTATACAGAACGTTTCAAGGCTATTCCAAAAATTTTGCAAAATGAAATCGGGCATTTTAATGTGTTTGGTTTTAATGATTTGTTAGGTTGCAGTATAAAACCTATTCCTTACAGTCGCAGAGGTTATTTTAAAATAAGCTTGATACAAGGGGTAAATAAGGTGCATTTTTCGGATAAAACTATTGAAATCAAAAAACAGGCATTGCTTTTTGCAAATCCCCAGGTTCCCTATAATTGGGAACAAATCGGAAATGAGCAAAATGGATTTTCGTGTGTGTTTACAGAGCGTTTTTTTCATCATTTCGGCAATCCGAAAGACTATTCTGTGTTTCAACCCGAGAGTTTACCAATTATTGAATTGACAGACATTCAGGCCAGGAGGGTAAAGAAATTATTTGCCGAAATGTTAACGGAGTGGACATCTGAGCACCCGCACAAATACGACAAAATGCGAATTATGGTTTTTGAGCTTCTGTACAATGCAGAAAAACTGCAACCTATTAAACCTATTTCTCAATTTTATAATAACGCTTCTCAAAAAATTACCACACAATTTTTAGAATTATTAGAGCGTCAGTTTCCTGTTGAAGATGTTGGTCCGTTTCCTTTACGTTCCGCATCAGATTTTGCAGAAAAATTATCCATTCACGTCAATCATTTAAACAAAGCATTACAGGAAGTCTTGCATAAATCAACGTCTGTCATTATCCAGGAACGAATTCTAGTTGAAGCAAAAATCCTTTTGAAACATACGAAAAAAGACGTTTCTGAAATTGCGTTTGCATTAGGATTTAAAGAAAATACACATTTCAATAATTTCTTTAAAAAATATACTGGTATAACACCAAGGCAGTTTCGTGTTGATTGATTTTTGTAATAATGTGATTGTTTTTTGTTAAAACCTACCGTTGTTCTCACCCTAAGTTTGCAACAACAAAATATATGGTACAATGGCAAAAACAATTTTTATTACAGGTGCTTCATCGGGCATAGGAAAATCAACAGCAATTTATTTTGCAAACAAAGGTTGGAAAGTAATTGCAACAATGCGAAACCCACAAACAGTAACAGATTTAGGGGAATACGAAAATATTACGTTGCTTCCGTTAGACGTTACTAATGTTGAACAAATAAAATCAACATATGAAAAGGCTGTTTCACTGGGAAATATTGACGTTGTGTTGAATAATGCAGGTTACGGAACTGTGGGTGCGTTGGAAGGGACGACAGACAAAGAAATTGAACAGGTTGTAAATACCAATCTTTTGGGCGCTATCCGAGTGACAAAGGAGTTTATTCCGCATTTCAGAGAAAACAAAGGAGGTGTATTTATAACAATTTCGTCTATTGGTGGTTTGGTCGCTTATCCTTTCTTTTCGTTGTATCACGCTACAAAATGGGCTGTTGAAGGTTGGACAGAAAGTATGGCGTTTGAATTAAACCGTTTGGGTATTCAAATAAAAACTGTTCAGCCTGGACCAACGAAAACCGATTTCGTAGGACGTTCATTGGTTATTCCTGAGCACCCGGCGTATGACGATTTCTTCGACGGCTTCAAAAAAGTATTTTTCAGCGACGAGGTCATCAATAGTCTTGCTGCTGCGGAAACTGTTTCAGAAGTGATATATGAAGCTGCCACAGACGGAAAAAACCAACTGCGTTACTTGGTTGGCACTGTTGCAAATGGTGATTACAACAAGCGTTTAGAATTGGGTGCAGAAGCATTTCATCAAGACTTGGATAAGACATTTTTCGGATGAAAATTATTTAGGACAAAAAACAAATGAAAAAAGGCTATAAAAAGCCTTTTTTCATTATGAGCATGCTTGTCCATTTATAGAACAAGCGGTAGTTGCGAAAGAACAGTCTTAAGAATATAGGTTGATAACCCTAATAGCATTAAAATTTGACGGATTTATGCTTCACTGCCATTAAATCGATAACTTGATATGTACTTCGCTTGTCCCGATAGTGACCGATTAAACGTCTTTTGTATTTTGTTTGATGAGTGCCAGCATAGTGGAATTAAAAGAAGTCAAATCTGCTCCTAATTCGTTGAAAAATTCCAAATCGGCGTTTTCGACGCAGATAATGGCTTTTTGAAGTACTACTTCTCCTTTCGTAGTCAGCTTAATCAGCTTTGCCCTGGTGTCTGTCGGGTGATCATGGCGGGTGATGAATTCTTTTTCTTCGAGTGTCCGTAAGACCTTTGACACCATCATCCTGTCCGCATTGCCCTGATTAGCTATATCGACCTGCGTAACTTTATCACTCTCCCTGGATAGCCAGGCCAGGGCACAGAGTAACGCAAACTGGGTAGAGGTTAGATCCAAAGGATCCAGCACACGCTTTTGTTTCCTTTGCCATAGCATGGTTAACTGCCCCAAAAGATAACCCGGGCTTTCTTCGGGTTTCTTAAAATGAAATTCAATCTTTTCGGACATGGCTCTTTTCTAGCATTTGTGAAGAAATCAGTTCAAAGTCGTGCTGATCGATTTCGAACAAACCAAAACGAAACGGATACCCCCAGTTTTTCTTGTCCTGAATAAAATTCAGTCCAGGGATTAGCGGCAAAATGGAAGTATCTTCGCCAGGAAAAAATTCAACCTTGCGTCTTGATGGGCAGAAATCCTCTGACGCTTGGAACTGGTAGATTTCATCATCGATAAGCCTGCCTATTCCTGTGAACTGCTGACACGCCTGTGGCTTTCCTAGTGTTTGTTTTCCCGAATAGAAGATAACGACATCGTCTTTGCGCAGACGTTTAAGAGGCGATGCACTGCCGTGGCAAGTCTGGGCAATCCCCTGCATCAATGCGCTTTTGACATGATCCTTTGACGCCGTTATGATCCAATATTTTGTATCCCGGTTCATATCTATTCAACTGTCTCAAGGAAGGTTAGCTTGTATCCGTCTGGGTCTTTGGCAACGATGATTTTTCCGAAAGGTGTTTCCTGAATTGGCCCTAGCAGGGTTACATCCTTCGCAAGCAGCTGAGCCTGGAGATCCTCGATTTTTTCATCGATTGCGAACCAGATTGCAACGCCGACACCCAGCTCCTTTCCATCGAGGTCACCAATTGGGGTACGAATGGCAAAACTTGACTCACCTTTGTTGTAACGAAATACACAGGCATGTGGGTTAGGCATTCCGGAATCTTCGAAACCTAATTTCTGCGTATAAAACGCTTTGGATGCCTCAATATCCCTCACTTGAAGGGATGCAAATTCCAATTTTCTCATAATGTTTCTGATTTTTGTTGTCGCAAATATAATATATACGACAACAAAACACAAATATTTTTATTTTTCCATGTCCACATATATACTACGGTTTGTATGTGTATCTACTTCATTTGGAAGTACAGTTTAAGGTGCCAGATTCAGAGTAAATTAAGCTTCAAAAGGCACTCATCAGCTACAAACCTACATTTGTGACAACAGTCCCAATTACATTTTAACGACGGTTAAATGAACCGAGAATGATCGAATTTAGCTGAATTCTAAGCTGGCAGTTCTCCGTAAAATATCACAGCACTTCATTAGCTTTCAAAACCACCCTATACTTTCTATGTAAATGTTTCGAGAGGTAATGCATCTAATGTCGTTGAATAGAACCGACAGCGAATTACGCAACGGGAAGTTAGATTGGATTGCCGGAACCTTATCTTTTTAGTATATTTGCTTTGTATTGTCCTGAAATCAGCAGACACCAGATTAATATCGAGAGGCAGGCAGCAAAAATGAAATATTCGGCTGGCAGTCGGTAGGATTTGTCTTAACATTACAAGAATATAATTGGAAAGATCAAAGGGTTACTGCCTGTGCTACGAATGTTCTTTTCTTCTTACAAAAACCAGTCCTCCTGGTCATTTCAATATCGCCTCGGTTTCAGTTAAAAAGTTGTTAACCGCATCCTTAATGTCAATTCCAGACCTTTTGGCCAAAACAATCAACCACCAGATATTCTCACCCAGCTTATGTTCCAGTTCTGTCTGAGAACCTGCTTTCGGCCAGCGTTGCTGCTGGGACATAATGTTACGTCCCACCAATCCGGCATCAGTCAGGTAGGCCAGCGCATCTTCTTCCACCGTCCACTCGCTTCCATGATGTAGGCGTTCAAGTTCATGGTATTTATTTCTTATTTCTAAAGACCGACGGATAATGCCGTCTAAATATTCTTTGCTCATATCTGTATGTTAGTGAATTAAGTTTGCGGTCACAAATACAATCCTGTTATCCCGGAATTTAAAATCAAAGGTGCCAGCAATTTTACCTTCCTGGTCATCCACGTCAAATACATGGTAGCCAACATTTAATTTGTTGGCCAAAGACAGTAGCTTGTCCTTATCACGTCCTGGGATATCAAAATCGAGGTTTAATTCTTTTGCCCTTTCAGCAATGATTTTCCCGGTATACCCGGTGGCTCCATACAGGAGCATCTTTTTCTCTGCTTTCATTTCGGTCGTTTTCTTACTTATAAAATGCATCAGGGATTGAGTGATATGCTCAATCCAAGTGCATTTATGATCATCTTATTATTACAATGATGGATTTGCTCCTCCGTCAATAATATAGTTTACTCCTGTTATATAGGATGCTCTTGGAGAAACTAGAAAACCAACCAGTTCAGCTATCTCATCAGGAAGGGCCATTCTTCCCATCGGAATTCCGCCCAGGGAATTCATCAAATTCCGGGTCACTTCTTCAATGCTTGAAGCTGTTGTGTCAGCTAATGATTGTAAATAAGCATCCATGGTATCGGTTTTGACCATACCTGGCGAAACGGCTGCAATACGTATACCTTTTGGTGTAAATTCTTTCGCAAGGCTTTTGCTGTAGTTATTCAGGGCTGCTTTGGCTACCGCGTATGCGCCCAGTGATTCATAGACGGGCAGAGCACCGGTGATGGACGAAACATGGATAATAACGCCGCTATTCTTTTCTACCATTTGGGGTAGAATGGCCCTGTCAATGCGAACTGCGGAATGCAAATTTAACTGCATATCATTCTCCCAATGTTTGTCAGTCAGAACGCCAAATCCTCCGGAAGGACTGCTGGATCCACCCATGTTATTGACCAAAATATCGATCGCTCCATACTTTTCATTAATTTCCCACACCATCTTATCGGTTTCACTTGAAATAGTTATATCTGCGGCAATGAAATGATGTTTCAGGTTTTCATCTCCGGGGTGGTTTCTGGCAGTTACAATCACAGTAGCGCCGGCCTGTGATAATCTATCGGCGATTGCCTTACCTATACCTTTTGTTCCTCCGGTCACTAATGCTACTTTCCCGGTTAGTTCTTTTTCCATTTTAAATTAATTGATTACTGAAACAATTGTTTCAGATTTTTCAAATTTTTTTCTTGATGATCGTCTTGTTAA
Organism: Dyadobacter koreensis; assembly: GCF_900108855.1. Taxonomy (GTDB): domain Bacteria; phylum Bacteroidota; class Bacteroidia; order Cytophagales; family Spirosomataceae; genus Dyadobacter; species Dyadobacter koreensis. Next base: position 354,496 of record NZ_FNXY01000001.1, on the reverse strand, counting down.
ACAGCCGGGTAGGTCCCGCCGTCGGCGAGCATGTTGGCTCCTGTAATGTAAGCAGCACCGTCCGATACCAGAAAAGCCACCAGGCTGGCAATTTCTTCTGGCTCGGCCAGCCGGTTTAATGGGACACCGCCAAGGCCATCCATGATCTGTTGAGCTGCTTCTGTTACGGTTTTACCGATAGACTTTGCATAACTTTGAAGAAAGGATTCCATGGCCGTTGTTCTGACCATTCCTGGGGAAACGGTATTTACCCGTATTCCATGTCCGGCCACTTCATTAGCCAGTGTTTTACTGTAGGCGTTTAAAGCTGATTTCATCACCCCATAGGAAAAATTGGATTGGTACAAGGGTATTTTGCCGTTCAGCGATGAAATATGGATAACCACACCGGACTTGTTGCCGATCATTTTGGGGACAATGGCTTTATCCAGCCTTATAGAGGCCATTAGATTGAGTTCAATATCCCTGCCCCAATCTTCGTCACTCAGCATCTGAAAACCTCCCGCAGGAGAGGAAGTGCCCCCAACATTATTAATCAGAATTGCTGGTATGCCGTATTGCTGAACCATGGTTTCTGCAAGGCTAGTTATATCGCTGCTATCTGTAAAATCCGCGGCTATAAAATGATGTTCAATTTTTCCTTCGGGTGGTTTTCGTGCCGTAACCACAACGGTTGCTCCTTCGAAGGCTAACTTCTCTGCGATGGCTTTTCCTATTCCTTTTGTTCCTCCGGTCACCAGGGCTATTTTACCTGATAGTTCTTTCGCTGATTTTTCCATGTTGGATTCTTTATTATTATTGAAACATTTGTTTCAGATTTGTGTAAAAAATTTATGCTTATCTTGTAACAGGATCACGCAGGATGGTCTGCAGATGCTGCTGGCTTTGTCCCGGTTCAAAATGAGTTAAGTGAATTTCGTGATGCATACCGGATTTTCTAAAACCGTTACTGGTCGCAAATTTTTGCAGAACGGGGAGCGTATCCAGCTCGCCAGCAAAAGGACCTACATGAAGAAGCTGCACACAAGTCCCAGCCGTATAAGTGAAAAGCTCAAAGTCCCCGGCAAAAGGAATATCCTGTTTTTGCCCGGCAACTTGTTTGATATGTTCAATGGTGATAAAATCCGGAATCCGGATTGCAATCCGGTATTGAAGAAAATCCAGATCTACTGTTGTGTAGAAATTTCCGATATCTACATAGCCGACTTTCTCCTGGTCAAACCAGTAGAATATTTCCACCACGCTGCTTGAAAATGCAAAATCCGTTTCAGCGTGATTTTTCTCCAGTGCGGTTACAAATTCTTTTATAGCTTTTTTCTTTTCGTAGAAAATTGCCGTTCCCGGGCTTCCTTTTCCAAGAATGGAAACATAGCTTGCTTGTTCTATTTCCACCACCTCAGGCTGTTCCCTTGCCGTGTAGTAGCTCTTGTATTGCTGGCGTAAATCCATAATTATAAAACGTTTGTTTCAGATTTAAATAAAAAATTACTGGCTTATCTGCTTGATTAAGAATGCAGCCATATGCTTGATCCGTGATTTGTCCTTGTGAATGATAAAGGATTCATGCCAGCCCGTAAAGTGGTTGATGATGTAGTCCGTCAGCATTGCTGCGTCCTGGCTTACTTTTATTTCTCCTTTTTCAATGGCTCTTTCCACTAAACTTATTAGCAGGTTATAAGTAAAATCATTGTCCGCTTTTATGATCTGCTGCACCTGCTTATCTGTTGAGGCAATTTCAAAAGTGGTTTTAATGGCCAGGCAACTATCAGCTTCATTTGTAATGACGTAAGCGGCAGATTGAATATATTTCTCGATCGCTTTTATCGGTGATTTGATAGGCTCCAGCTGCTTTAAAGCAGCTCTCATTCTTGACTCTGTATAGTGCTTTAAGCTCCTGACAAAAAGTTCGTGTTTGTCGCCGATCGTATTGTAGAGGCTACTGCTGTTAATACCCATCGCCTCTGTCAGGTCCCTCATTGTGGTACCGTTATAGCCTTTTTTCCAAAAGACATCCATTGCCTTGGAAACGGCTAACTGTTCGTCAAATTCTACGTTTCTTGCCATAATGAAAGCAAAGATATGAAAATATCTGAAACATCCATTTCAGAATTTAATAATTAAGTCTCTCTCTACTAATTCAGCAGACTTTTTTTGTAGTCCGATGGAGAAAACAAGGTTTTATTTTTAAAGAGTTTGTTGAATGACTGCGGATGCTCGAAGCCTAAATGATAGGCAATTTCGGCGATGGTCAATTCATCTTTTGCAAGATACTGCTTGGCCTTTTCGATCACTTTTTCGTGGATGAAATGCTGCGTATTCAACCCAACAAGATTTCGCAGCAGATCGCTCAGATAACGCGGCGTAACATTCAGTTTTTCTGCTATATCGTTTACTGTAGGAAGCCCTTTTAGCAATGACTTGTCCTCATTAAAATAGTCTTCCAACTGCTGTTCCAGTCTGGCAAGCAGGTCATTGTTTACGGCCTTTCTGGTCAAAAACTGCCGGTCGTAAAAGCGGTTGGCATAATTAAGGAGCACTTCTATTTGTGAAATGATCACATCCTGGCTGAATTTATCGATACGCTCGCAGAGCTCATCCTGAATGAGGCGGTATATGCTCAGAATTGTCGATTTTTCTTTTTCGGAAAGATATAATGCTTCTGCCGCAGAATAACTGAAATAGCCATATTGTCTGATGGCTGAGTTTAATGGATAAGGCCGAAGGAAATCAGGATGAATATGAAGCGTCATACCACTGTAATCGGCCTCTTCGTCCTGCATTTTTAATAACTGTCCCGGCGCAATGAACGACATTCCGCCCGCTTCAAAATCGTAGAATCCCTGGCCGTATTTGAGTTTTCCGGAAAAACCGGTTTTGAAAGATATTTTGTAAAAGTTCAGGATAATGCCCTGTTCGAAATCTTTGGGATCAAACTGCGCCTCTCCATAATTCATGATGCTGATAAGCGGATGAGACGGAGCGGGCTGCCCCATCGCTTTATGGAGCTGTGATAAAGAATCAAATACGACCGGATTTTTTTTCATGTTCACAAATTTAAGTAATTCAGATAAAGCATTTCCTATCTAAACCTGTAAAGGCCTGCACAGGAAAGACTTTACAGGTTTAAAAAATGAACTGTGCGCGGATTTTTTCGAATTGTCCTTCGGGGCTTAGTTCCAGGCGTTGCTCATACAGGGTAATCGCATCGTTGCCGGCGATATACCTAAGTTGGTTTTCCCCATCGTTGGCTGCATCATAAATAATACTGGCTACGTCCTCTGCTTTTGTGTACCGGGCAAGCTGCTGCTCGCTATAACCCTCACTTACTTTTGCCACCAGCTGACTATATGCTTCGTGCATTCCTCCCTGCATAGATCTTCCTGCAAAATCCGTCTGCATTCCTCCCGGGGCTACTATTTTTACTTTGATCCCGAATTGAGCAAGTTCATAAGCCAGACCTTCTGAGAAACCGTCAACAGCAAATTTGGTCGCATTATAAATGGAGCAGGTGGGGTATCCTAAAAGCCCAAAAGTTGAGGTGATGTTAATGAAGGTACCGCTTTTCTTTTTCCTGAAATAAGGAAGAAATGCTCTGGTAATGTTAATAACACCGCATAGATTGGTCTGGACTTGGGCCTGGATCTGCTCATCTGTTAAAGCTTCCAACGGACCAATCAGACCGTATCCAGCATTGTTCAGTACCACGTCCACGGAATAGGATTTCAGAATCTCAGAAATTGTTTTCTGTAATCTTTCAGTATCAGTAACATCCAATTCAACCAAGGTTATATTCGGAAGTTCACTTAGCTCTTTTTCCGCATCGGTTTTCCGCATCGTTGCGATTACATGCCAGCCACTTGCCTGGAAGAATTTAGCGGTTGCTTTACCAAGACCGGAAGAAGCTCCTGTGATGAAAATTGTCTTTTGCATAATCTTTGTTTTAATTGTACGATGCAAAATTCAGCATTACAGAACGGCTGGAATTAATCGAATAGGAAATATTGTAAGCCAAAATGACGATGTTAATAGCTGGAATTTGCTATTTGGCCTAAAACCAATGTATGAACTACTGCTTTGTGTGATGGCGTGCTGATGCATCAGCGATTAATTTATTAATAAGAAGCGGGTGAAATTTGGGGGAATCATTTTGTTCATTTTCCATTGTTCGCGATCAATAGCCCCGAGGACTATCACTTAACATAAAAAAAGCTTAAAAGGACAATACTGAATGCACCCTCAATTTGGCTACAATATTTCCTGTTTCGGCTACAAGCGCTGTGTCATCACCGCGGAACTTTGCTGTGTAAAAATTAAAATGATATGCAGACAGAAAAAAACAAGGTGGCTCTGGTAACAGGAGCAAATACAGGCGTGGGATACCAGATTGCTAAATCACTTGCTGATGAAGGCTATACCGTTTACGTCGGTTCCAGAAACAACGACAAGGGGCAGATTGCCGTTATCCAGATCGGCAAGCAGTCAAAAGCCATTCAATTAGATATAACGGATTCCCAATCCATCGATGCAGCAGTAAGACAAATTCAAAGCGAAGCCGGATACCTGACGCTGCTGGTCAATAACGCAGCCATCTCGAATGCGGGGGAGCCTGGACGCACTATGGAAGAGGTTCTTGGAGCTCAACGCGCCAGTATCGCACCGATCGACGAAATGAAAACGGTCTGGGAAACGAATGTGTTTGGTACACTTGCCGTGACACAAGCCTTTTTACCTCTATTGAGGAAGGCTGAAAAAGCACGGATCGTGACTGTGTCGAGCGCGCTCGGCTCGCTCACTATGAATGCCAATCCAGCTAATCCATATCGTGCAGCTTTCGATGTGGTTTATGGGGCATCCAAAACTGCGCTTAATGGCGTTTTCCTTTCTCTGGCCATCGATTTAGCGGATACCAATATCAAAGTACACCTGGTAAGTCCTGGTTTTACCGCAACGGCACTCAATAATTTCCAGGGGACCGATACGGTGGAAGAAGGGTCTATAGAACCAATAAGGGTGGCCTTGTCAGAAGACCTGCCGACAGGAAGTTTTACGGGACCCGCTCATTATGCCGGAGCAGACAATATTGTTCCGTGGTGATTGTAAGAGGTTAAAGCCCGTGGCTGGAAACAGTCACGGGCTTTTGGTATATTTACATGATGAAAACTAAGGAAGAGAAATTGATACGGTTCATAACGATATCGGAAACGCATGAGGCCTTTGGCTTGCCCAAACCCCAGCATCCTTTGATCAGCCTTGTTCATTTCAACGAGCGCAATCCCTTCAATACAAGCATGGCGCCAATCTACGACGTGCTTAGCTTTTATAAGATCACCTTCATCACCGATAACAACGGAAGGCTGAAATACGGCCGGGATTACTATGATTTCGACGAAGGAAGCATGCTGTTTCTGGCGCCTAACCAATTAGTGGGCAGCACAGATTATAATAGCAAGACCTATTGTTACATCCTGCTCATACATCCCGATTTTTTACTGGGCCATCCTTTGGCAAGTAAGATCAGGCAATATGGCTATTTCGCATATTCAGCGAATGAAGCACTGCATTTATCCGACACGGAAAAGGAAAATATCCTTTCGATTTACAGGCACATGGAGCAGGAACTCAACAGCCGTGTGGATGAATTCAGTCAGGAGCTCATGATCGCCCATATCGAATTGCTGTTGAGCTATGTTAACCGCTACTACAAGCGGCAGTTCATTACCCGCAAGATGGTCAACGATGATATCCTGTCGAAAACGGAAGCCATACTTGATACCTATTTGAACAGCCAGCAATCCCTGCATGACGGGGTTCCTACCGTTCAATTTCTCTCTGAAAAACTGAACCTTTCGCCGGGTTACCTAAGCGATATGCTCCGTTCGCTGATTGGGCAGAATGCCCAGCAGTATATCCACGAAAAATTAATCGAGAAAGCCAAAGAGCGGCTGACCACGACGCAGCTAAGCATGTCCGAAATTGCCTATGAGCTCGGTTTTGAACATTCGCAAAGTTTCAGCAAGCTATTTAAAAACAAAACCAATCAATCTCCGATGGAGTTTAGGGCTTCATTTACATAAAAACATTCGTTCAAAGGCAGTAATAGTGAGAATGGCAAAGGATTGATTTTATTAACTTTGGCTCATGTTAAATGAAGAAAAAACTGGAAAACCCGGACTGAATGAAGTGGACTTTCGACTTACAGGTTTTAAAGTTCATGCCCTTCCGGAATCAACAGAGGTCTCGGTCAAAGCTGGACGGCGCGACCTTTACAAAATGGGTTTGGTCAAAGGCGACATGACCATTAATTATGGTGGTCAGTTACTGGAGATCAAAGGGACCGCACTCTTTTTCGTCAACCCGCATGTACCGCATGCTCTTGTCCGCCGCGTTAATCGTACTAGTGGTTACGCTTGCATCTTTACCGAAACGAAACCTTCCCCATGGGCCGGGTACAGGATTCTGCGCTTTTCAGGGTCGGCGAAAATAGAAAGGTGCGGACGGGATATTACTAAACGACAGCGGTAACCTTTATTTGACGGGAAATGAAGTTACAGTCGTAAATCCTTCTGCAAAAAATCATTGGTCATATTAATACGCCTTCTAAAAGATACAATTGTCAGTTTTGGTGATAAAGTGAAGAATTCGGAGCCAATGATCACCAAAATTTGGAAATTGAGGGTAGGGCTTTTTGCTTGGAATTGGCCGGTGTAAGTAAATGATTTAACATTATTTAGCATATGGGGAGTAATATTCTTTTGATGGTCAATCTGTCACGGAATCATATGGTCTACGCGTCCGAATTCTCCATACAATCTTCTAATCGATATAGAAAAGCATTGTTTTAGTTGGTATATTTCCTTTCGAGAGCTATCATCATTTATTTCAATAAAATAAATGATGATGCTATTCCGATTTATTAGAGTTTTGCAATATCCACGATCGATCCATATTGCTAAAACAATTAATCGAATAGAGTTTTTGCCTGGTTTAAGCCAATAATGAATCGTCCGTTTTCTGGCATCTATAAACGCAGGTTTTTTAAAACTTATTTTTATCTATTACAACGTTCTGAGGCTTGAATGAGTCATCTATAGAAATTAATACCTACTATGATCAAATTCTTGTACTACCTCTCATTTTTAGTATTTGTTGGAGCATCCTGTCAACAAACTGAGCCAAGGAATATTGATAATAAGGATTGTAAAAGTGATAATGTATTAAAAAATTCAACTTGGCTCAAGGAAAAAATACGTGAGTTGGAAGCCTATAGTAGTAAAGGTTCATGTTCTACTAACTTTTCAGGATGCTTTTACATCGCTCGGGGGCAGGTTCATGGCGAGATAATATTTGAAATAGGCATCTGCTGTCCTGGCGTCGATTATGCACCTGCATATTACAACTGTGATGGTACCTTATTCTGTGAATTCAAAAATAATAACTGCCCTATTCAATCTGATATTGATGATCGAGAGATCATATGGAGCATTTCCTCCAAATAGTTTTATCGTCTTTCCCAATACAGTTACAGGTCTGTAACACAAATGGGAAAAGTGCGTTCTCCTTGTACTATACCAAGAACTTTTCAAAACTTCACTTCCCCCTTGTTCCCGTAATAATCACTTAAGATAACATTGATTATCAAGCATAGAGGATTTCACGAAAACCTGATTTCCCGGAACATTAACTCTTAATCTCAAATCTCTAAAAATCACCGTTTTTTATGACATGCATAAGTTCTTGGGCAGTAAATTGAGGGGCATTTTTTTGCAATTAGTGAGGAATTAAGTTTTACTAATAAGTTTAGATACTTATCCATTTCGAAAATGAAGAAACAAACCTAATTTATCGTAATCCTACTACTGCATTTACCATTAGAAACTAGTTATATCCCGCTAAAACTTTTCACACCTGTTCATTGGCGAACAAACCCTGTCCGAAAACGAACAAAGTTCAAATAGTCTAGCTTCCTAAAATGCCGTTTACAACTTCCTTTCGCAACTTAAAATATCAGGCATGGATTTAATATACCAAAATAGATGATATAGAGGAATCAAGTAAAAATACGGACGTATGAGAAGAAGCGATCTGGGAGAATTTGAGGAAATAGTACTGCTTGCCGTTGCTGCGATGTCGCCCAAAGCTTATGCTGTTGTAATTGCCGAAGAGCTGGAAAAGGAAACAAAATATTCAGTCAGTACCGGAGCAGTTCATGCTGCATTACAAAGGTTAGAAGATAAGGGTTATCTGAGTTCGTCCTTCGGCGAAGCAACTCCTGAACGCGGCGGGCGAAGGAAAAGGCTTTTCACGATAACAACATATGGTGTGCGGATTTTAAAGGAGACAAGGGCGGTTCGTAATAATTTATGGGATCGGATTTTACCAGAGGTTCTATCAAAAGTCGGACTTGATCTTTCCTGAAAACTTTAACTCTAGTCACTTATGTCATTCAAGAATTATTCAAGACAAGAAATTCCACAACCACCAAAATGGCTGGACCGTTTTGCCCGCTGGATCTGCGCGCCACATTTACGCGAGACACTTATCGGCGATCTTCATGAACGCTACGCATTACGTGTCTGCCGTTTTGGGGCTAAAAAAGCAAGTGCGCTGTATAGAAGAGAAGTGGTGGGTCTGATCCGCCCAAGCATCATAAAGAGACAAAAATTATCTCAATCCCCCCAACTTTTTTTCAACTTCATTATGTTAGGAAACTACTTTAAAATCGGCTCCCGGGTTTTGATTAAAAATAAAGGCTACTCATTCATACATCTGGTGGGCCTCACTATTGGCCTTTGGGCTTGTATGATGGTAGCAACTGTGGTGATCGACAGCCTTTCGTACGATAAACAATGGGCAAGAAGCAATGATCTATACCGTATAGTGACTATAGATAAAAGAGGAGAAGGTATGTATGAACGCGGTTCTTATTCCAATTCAAGTCTGGCGGCTGAACTAAAAAAGAATTATCCAGAAGTGGAAAACTACTCCAGCATATCGCAGGGAACTTCTTATTTGAATCTGACGAAAGGAGAAATGAACGGGGTTAAAACCAATGTGCTTCGGATGGATACCACCGCTTGGCAGATGCTGGATGTAAAGGTGTTGTCCGGCAATCCAAGTCTGTACCAGGCGGGCAACAAAAATATTGTCATTTCAGAAACCTTCCGCAATAAGTTTTTCATAAATCAGGACCCTGTTGGTAAAATCATTTATGACACGCCATCATATGGAGACAAAGCAAATCCATATCTGATTACGGGTGTAATGGAAGATCTTCCTTATAATTCGCATCTAAGGGCAGACGTGATACAGGTGCAGCAGAATAGAGTTTTAACATTTAGTACAGATGGTGCGTCTGAATTCTCCCAGAATTATCTATTGATGAAGCGCGGAACGGATATGAACAAGTTTCAGGCAAGAGTGAATTCATGGTATTCACGCGTGATGAAGGATGATCGGGACCAGACCTTCGAATTTCAACCGATGCAAGACATTTATTTGAATTCTGACTTTGCACAAAACCAGAAAATTAAAGGAAGTGCACGTACGATCCATATTTTTGCAGGCGTAGCATTGTTATTGTTATTTATTGCTTGCGTCAATTTTGTGAACCTGAGTACTGCCCGGGCATTTTCCAGATTAAAGGAAACGGGTATAAGACGAATATTAAGTGGCTCTCGTTATCAGTTGATGATGCAAATACTGGCAGAAACATTTTTACTTTTCGGCATCTCGTTTTCGGCAGCCATTCTTGTTTACTACTTTTCCTTAAAATCGGTTGAATCTTTCCTGGGTCACAAACTGGTGCAAACCTTCACTTCGAATCCTTCATTGGCAGCAAGTGCTATTGGTGTGATCTTCCTTACCTGTTTATTTACAGGATTTTATCCTGCCTGGATGATTTCAGGACTTAAACCCACAGATACCATCCGTGGTGTGATTTCTACATCCATATCGAGACAAAACTGGCTTCGGAAGGGGCTGGTCATCACACAGTTTACTATTTCTATTGTGGTTCTGTTTGCTACGATTGTGGTTCGGCAGCAACTCAGTTATATGGAAAACAAAAATTTAGGTTATAATAAAAATAACCTGTTAACAATCGGAGGTGTATCCTGGGAGGGTAAAAGTGAAGCTTTCAAAAATGAAGTCAACCAAATTCCTGGGGTAGTCAGTTCAAGCATCAGTCAATGGTTACCGACTGGGGGAGCCGGATTTATGAGCCAGGATGTGGAAGATCCGGCCAATCAAAAGAATAAGGTAAAGGTATGGTACATTGCCGGTGATATTGATTTGCCCCGAACGCTCGGATTGAGATTGGTCAGGGGAAGAACATTTGACCTAAAATATGGTGCTGATGTCCTTAATGCAGATTCCTTACGGGAAGTGAACTGGAAAAAATATGAGGAAGAGCAATCGCGACAAAGCTCGTTGCTCACAGAATCTGCGGCAAAAATCCTACATATAAAAGAACTTGGCATTCAGATTAAGAATGCAAGCACAGTCCCAATTGGTGTTATTGAGAATTTTAATAATGAGTCGCTTTACGAAACCATCAAACCGACGGTTATCATAGCGCAACGTTCAGCTCAATACGGTAGCATGCTTATCCGGACAAAACCAGGAATGGAAACCAATGTCAATGCTTCTTTGAAAAAACTTTGGAAGAAGTTCTTTGCGGCAAAACTTCTTGAAATAAATTCTGTGGAAGATTTATTAACTAAACAATATGAAGCCGAAAGCAAACTACAGCAATTGTTCGTATTTTTCAGTACTCTTACCATGTTTCTTTCTGCATTGGGTATTTTTGGATTAGTCGTTCAAGCAGCAGAACAGCGCGAAAAAGAAGTTGGAATTCGTAAGGTTTTAGGAGCATCTGTCGCTGAAATTGTGACTTTGTTGTCAAGTGATTTTGTAAAGCTTGTGAGTTTCTCTTTTTTTGTTGCGTCGCCCATCGCCTGGTATAGTCTCGGCAAGTGGCTTCAAAGCTATCCTTACCGAATTGGTATTGACTGGTGGATGTTCTTAATTGCAGGTTTTGGGGCTATTTTGACTACCCTAATCACAGTGAGTTTTCAAACAATCAAAGCTGCCATGATGGATCCTGTGAAGAATTTGCGGAATGAGTAGCTTAATACATGATCTTGTTGATTTATCTCCCATCTTTGTGACCTCACTAAGAGTCGCTTTCTCCTCGTTTAAGCCTACGTGCATATTCCCGCTTCCACTAGGTTCTAATGCGTCAATATTTACAGTAGATTTGTCTTTCAAGATTCGCATGGCGTGCATGCGGACGGAAAAAACGTTAGTTATTGGCATAGGTGAACCCAGCACATATGGGATCACGCGATCCCAAACGCCGGTCGTATTTTCAATGCTGCCCACCGTGCAGTATTTACCACCACATTCTCCAAACGCGTAGCAATACAGCAGTTTGTCGCCATATATTTCGGTAGAAATCACTTTGGGAAATTGGGCGGTTGCGTCGTTTACGCTAAAGCATCCAAGGTGGGCTCGTTCAACTCAGGTTTAGTCAAGTCGACGGGCCCACCACCAGTTGTTTCAATGAAGTAAGAGCCGTGTGTGATGGCAAAACCTATTTTATCTTGCTCCCCATAAGCTCTCTGTGCGAGATTTTCGTTATCGGAAAAAGAAGTAATGACCGTAAAAAAGCGTTCCTGATAGCGATCTCTCGGCGGGAAATATAATTATAGACGCGCGCCTATGCCGTTGAAACCGCCATACACAGCGATGGCGATAAGGCTTGTCCCGCCACTCATCAAGGTTTATATGCGGTATTGCAAACAATGTGTCCCGGGTGGTAAATTGTTGTGCACGCTTACTGCTCAGTGGTTGTAAACTAGTTTGTGCATGATTAATCATGGCATTGTTAAGGAACAGACATACCCAAAGGTTACAAAAAGTATTGGCAGGCGTCTTTTGTAGGTTTAGTGTTAACCGTTAATTATTACTTTTTCGGCCGACTCAGGTATTGTAAGGATTTAAATATGCTTTTCCAGGTTAGGCCTTCCGGCTTACATAGGCCCCGGATGTAATCGGCGGTTGTTTGCAGAAGCGAATTCGTGGCTGATAGGCCGAGCCGTATCAAACTTTCACTTGCCACTGATGCGCGGTGCAGAGCTCGAACCGTGATATGTAAATCCTTAGATACATTTTCTACTGCAGTTTATTTTTTCTTCTTTTAGCGGTGAAATCTATTTCAATAGGATTACACCAGACGAATGAACAGGAAGCTTCAATTGACTTTATTTTTTCCACCGGAGTAGTCGCTTTGTTAAGTGTTGTAAATTGTCTAGAGCTTTATGAAGTCGCGCAGATAGGAGTTTGAATAACGTATGATCCATTGTTCAGTGATACTTTTCTTAGCCTCTCTGGGTGGATTCACGAACAATTAGTTCTGCAGAAAGCGTAACATTTTGAGCAGCAAAGGCGGCTTTATTAATATGTTTTAAAAGCAAAGAACAACTTGTTTTCCCGATTTCATAAGCAGGTTCTGCAACTGTCGATAAGGTGGGCGAGATAATTTCGCAAATCGGGTCATTGGTAAATCCGATTACACCAATTTCTTTTCCAATTAAAATATTCTTTTGCTTTAAGGCTAAAATCGCTCCGATTCCCTTTCTGTCATTTACGGCAAAAATAGCATCGGGAGCCTGAGTATTCTGAGCAAATAGCAGTGAAATATCACTGATCCCGTCGGCCTGCGAAAAGCCCGAGTGAATAATCAGTGAAGGATCAATGGTCAGATTGTTTATCTTAAGGGCATGTTCATAGCCGCTAAGCCGCTTTTGTGTCAGAAGCAGGTCCTTTGGGCCGGTAATGTGCGCAATTCTTTTATATCCGCAATCGATCAGATGCTGCACCGCAGCGAAAGCCCCGTTATAGTCATCCTGCATTACTTTTGAAGCCGTAATGTTATCGGCCACCCGGTCAAAAAATACGACGGGAAGCCCGTCATCAATGATCTCAATGAAATGTGCGTAATTATTTTCATGGGCGGATACACAAGCCAGTATACCGTCCAGGCTGCTCACCGATAAATCTTCAACGATCTTAATTTCTACCTCCGGCGAGTCATTCGTTAGAAAAAGAATCAGGTTAAATCCATGATCTTTTGCCACCTCCTGGATACCAGTAATAACTGTGGAAAAATAATAATTTGTAATAGCCGGTATAATCACGCCGATGTTGTGCGTACTTCTTTTGACCAGGCCCGTGGCGTTAAAGTTAGGCTTGTAGTTCAGCTCATTGGCCATGGCCAAAACCTTCTGACGCGTCTGAGAATTTACGTCATAGGTATCCCTGAGCGCCCGTGACACTGTGGCAACCGAAATGTCAAGTGCTTTTGCAATATCCTTGATGGTTATGTATCTGCGGCGCATGATGCTTCTTAGTATTATTTATTTAAAGCCGAAAGTACAAATTATCTGCTTAGTGTTGGATGAATAGAAATATACTTTAATGTACAGGTTTGTAACAATATAAATTTTCCCTTTCTATTATAGTTTTCGTTAACGTTCTCGCTACTATTTATCTGTATTGATGCTTCGTTCAATATAAAATCGTTGTAATATTGAAAATGCTAATATAAAAAATGGCATTAACTGGATTCAACAAAAACGGTCAATATGTTATACGGAAGATTTCGGGGGCGTTTTGAAGGGTCATATCTATCACGAAAACGTCCTGATTTTCTGCTGATGAACAAGTCGATTTTAAGAGGTATCCTGTTTCTCTATGTTTGGATGAACTGTTTTGTGTTAGAGGCAAAGCAGGCTGAAAAAGTTATGACAAGTAAAACCGATAGTTTGCCGGCTGTCTTTGGTGGTGATAACATAGATCTGATTGAAAAAGATTTTCGGCAGAAGGCGGTTTTGCATTATAGAAAACATCAGCTGCCGCAAAACAAAGTCGGTTGGACTGATTATAAAAAAACGCTTACCGGGAAAATTCTTGAAAAATCCGGTGCCGTCATCAATCACGAACTTGCCTTAAACTACAAAGAAACCAGGACACACCAGCTTCAAGGTTATTCGGTCAAAAACATTATTTTTCAAACGCGACCGGGAATTTATGCTACGGCTAATCTGTATGTGCCAAAAGGTAAAGGAAGTTTCCCGGCCGTAATTGCTATGCACGGGCATTGGCCCAACGGTAAAAGCAATGAGGTGGTGCAGTCCCTGGGCCATACGCTGGCTTTGAATGGTTATGTTTGTCTGGTTATAGACGCTTGGGGATCGGGTGAGCGCACTACGGTTCACGGCGTGCATGAATATCACGGCTCAAATCTTGGCGCATCCATCATGAACTTAGGTGAAACGCTGATGGGCGTACAGATCTCGGACAACATCCGAGGGGTCGACCTTTTAAGCTCACTTCCCTATGTCGATAAGAACCAGATAGGAGCAACCGGAGCAAGCGGGGGAGGAAATCAAACCATGTGGCTTTCGGCACTGGATGAACGCGTAAAAGCATGTATGCCTGTGGTAAGTGTTGGCACTTTCGAAGCCTACATCATGCGCAGCAACTGCGTCTGTGAGCTTTTGCCGGAAGGTCTTACATTTACCGAAGAAGCAGGTGTGCTGGCCATGATTGCACCGCGTGCTTTGAAAATGGCCAGTGCTTTGCATGATACGAACCCGGCATTCATTCCGGCAGAAATGCTCAGAAGTTATGAAAATGCTTTGCAGGTATTTGATATGCTGGGCGCACTTGATAAAATCAGTTATCAGCTCTTTAATACCGGACACGGTTACTGGCCGGAGATGAGAGAAACAATGCTTGGATACTTTGATCTGCATTTGAAAAATAAAGGGACCGGCGCGGCGAAAAAGGAAATTCCATTCGAGCTTTTAGCGGAGAAGGATCTAATGGTTTACCAGGTCGGTAAAAGAGATACATCGGTTGAAAGCATAGCGGATTACAGCAGAAAAAGAGGAAGTGAACTGAGAAATCTGGCACTTAAGACCGTATCCGCAGATGCTGAAAAGAAAAGAAGTGAGCTGCGACAGCTAGTGAAAATTTCAGAAGATGCGGCCCTAATCAATACCCACACCTATGAAGTTTCTAACGACTGGCAAAGGATCGCTCTGGAAACCTCCACGCATCATTTGATCCCTGTTTTATTAAAAAAACCCGCTGCCGGAAAAAATAAATACGTCATTGTCTTAAATCCGCAGGGGAAAAAAATGATGAGTCCGGACGAACTGGAAAGGTTTGCCAGCGAGGGGAAAGGAATTTTAGTTATGGATCTTTGGGGAACCGGGGAAAGTCAGTCTGCTGCAACACTGGCTTACGAAAAAAGCCTTCCGCCTTTTCATACCCTTGCAAGAGCTTCATTATGGCTTGGCGAAACGGTGATGGGCAAATGGGTGCAAGAAATTAACATCGCGGTTGGGTTTGTGAAAACTCAGTCACCCGAAACTGATATAACGCTTCTTGCGGATAAGGAAGCCGGCATCGCCGCTTTATTGTATGCAGCGCTTTATAAAGGAAAAGAAGCGATCGTTGTCAGGGGAAGCCTGGTAAGTTATCAGTTTAACAAGCGTGAGTCCGTTGATTTTTTCAATATGGCGCTTCATGTGCCGGGAATTTTAAAGTGGGGTGATATTTCATTGGTTTCTGCTTTGGCTCAAACGTCGGTCGTTTTTGAAAAACCGGTTACGATGTCAGGAGAAACTATAGCTGCGCAGAAGCTTGAAGAGATAAAATCTGAATTTGAAAAAGTAAAAAAGAACTACGGGCAAACGGGTTCTGTCACTTTTAAATAAAGTAAAATGAATAAAAGAGATTTTTTAAAACGTGTCGGACTGGGAAGTATCGGAATTGCCGGCGCTGGAATGCCCCAAAGCTGTGCTTCGGCTAAAACGGATTCAAAGTTGCCTGCCATAAAGAAACAGGCAGGGGCTACACGCAAACAGCTTTTTAACATGAGCGGGTATGCCGCACCGAAACTAGATACCGTCAGAATGGCATACATTGGGCTGGGCAATAGAGGAGGCGGCGCAATAAAACGCATCGTTTTTCTTGAAAACGTTCAGGTGAAGGCGTTATGCGATATCAGAACAGAAAAGGCTCAGGAAGCTGCAAAAATCTTTGAAGGCAGCTCACATACCCCCCAAATCTATGCAGGAAGTGAGGATGCTTGGAAGAGGGTTTGTGAAAGAGATGATATCGACCTTGTCTACATCTGTACGCCCTGGAACCTTCACGCACCGATGGCCAAATATGCGATGGAACATGGCAAACATGTAGCCTGTGAAATTCCGGTCGCAACTACAGTGGAAGAATGCTGGGACCTGGTCGAAACCTCTGAAAGAACAAAAAAGCACTGCATGATGCTTGAAAACTGTTGTTATGATTTCTTTGAATTACTGACACTGAACATGGCCAGACAAGGATTTTTCGGTGAGATCCTTCATGCAGAAGGTGCTTACATCCATGATATTTATGATTCTTTGTTTGATAAAAATAAACGTTACGATCTGTGGCGGCTGAAACAGAATGAACGTAACGGAAATCTTTATCCTACACACGGGATCGGTCCGGTTTGTCAGGCTCTGGATATCAATCGCGGTGACCGGATGGATTATCTGGTTTCCATGGCCAGCAATGATTTTATGCTTGCGCCGCGTGCCAACAAACTTGCCGGACAGGATGCTGAGTTCAAACAGTTTGCCGGGCATTCGTTTCGGGGGAATATGAATACTACTACGATCCGCACCGCGAAAGGCAAAACCATTATGCTACAGCACGATATTACCTCGCCACGCCCTTATTCGAGGATACACCTGATCAGCGGTACCAAGGGAACTGCATTAAAATACCCTCTACCCGGCCGGATTGCGCAGGGACATGAATGGTTTTCGGAAGAGGAATACCTGGCGCTGGAGAAAAAATATCAGCCTGAAATCATCAAGAAGATCGGAGAACTTGCCAAGCAGGTAGGGGGCCATGGCGGAATGGATTTTCTGATGGACTGGCGTCTGATAGACTGTCTGCGAAACGGACTGGCGCTGGATCAGGATGTGTATGACGCGGCTTCATGGAGCGTCATCTCTCCGCTCACAGAGTGGTCGGTGGCAAACAGATCTGCTTCGATTGACATTCCTGACTTTACAAACGGCGCCTGGAAAACAAATAAACAGGTTGATATTTCGCTCAAAGAGGGTGGGAATACCAAAGTAAAAGTCTGACTCTAATTTTTTATATCATCTATAATTCAATAAAACAATTGTCGAAAATGAAAGTTGTCGTCTCTGATACGAATCTTGAAATGGGCCGGGCAGCTGGAAAAGCAGCCGCTGACCTGATCCGCGCGAGCATAACTGAAAAGGGAAGTGCGAATATTATTCTTGCAACCGGAACAAGTCAGTTTGAAACCATAAACCAACTTATCAAAGAAGATATCGATTGGTCGAAGGTAACCATGTTTCATCTTGATGAATACATTGGCATGCCGGTATCGCATCCTGCCAGCTTTAGAAAATATTTGAAAGAACGTTTTTTGGATAAAGTGTCACCACTGAAAGCAAATTATCTGATCAACGCAGAAGAAGATGCACAGGCCGAAGCCGAAGCGTTGGGCAAACTAATCAGCCAGCATCTGATTGATGTGGCACTGGTTGGGGTAGGAGAGAACGGTCACCTGGCATTTAATGATCCTCCGGCCGATTTCGATACCGAAAAACCCTATCTGGTTGTCAACCTTGATGAACCATGCAGACGTCAGCAAATGGGTGAGGGCTGGTTTAGTTCATTGGATGAAGTTCCAAAACAGGCGATCAGCATGTCGGTGCGTCAAATTATGAAATCAAAGTACATCATTTGTTCAGTGCCGGATGAACGCAAAGCGCAGGCTGTGAAAGACAGTCTGGAACGGGAGGTAAGCAATCTGTTTCCTGCCAGTATATTACAGCAGCATGCGCACTGCGAATTTTATCTTGACAAACTATCTGCCAGTCTGCTAATTAAGGCAGGGGCTTTCTGAAATCAGACTTAAATTCTTTACATGAAAAACCTGAAAGTTGTGTCGGTCAATAGCCTGACCCGCCGTGAAACCATTGTGTCTGTACTTTTGGTCGGACTGATGTTTTTCATTTTCGGCTTTGTGTCCTGGGTCAATTCTATTTTAATCCCATACTTTAAGATAGCTTGTGAACTGACCAGCTTTCAGGCCTATCTGGTCACATTTGCATTTTATATCGCCTACTTTTTCATGTCCGTACCATCGTCCTATCTGCTCAGGGCTGTTGGTTTTAAAAAAGGAATGATGTTTGGATTCTGGGCCATGGCGCTGGGTGCATTTATTTTTGTGCCAGCCGCAATGAGCAGAACCTATGAAATTTTCCTTGCCGGACTTTTTACCATCGGCATCGGGCTTGCCATTCTGCAGACTGCTGCTAACCCTTATATTACCATTCTCGGATCGAAAGAGCGGGCCGCGCAGCGAATCAGTATTATGGGGATTTGCAACAAGGCCGCCGGGATTTTATCTCCCATTGTTTTTGCTGCGGTAATACTAAGGCCAACGGATACTGCACTTTTTGCCGGACTAAGTACAATGACAGATATTGAGCGCAGCACAGCCCTGGATGAACTGATCCGAAGGGTAATCAATCCCTACATAGGACTGGGGATTTTTCTTTTTATTCTGGGAATTCTCGTTTACAAATCGCCGCTTCCTGAAATTGATACCGAGCACGAAGATCAAAATCTGACGGGTATCAATTCGGGTAAAACCAGCATATTTCAGTTTCCGCATCTGATAATGGGCGCGCTGGCTATTTTCCTTCATGTCGGAACGCAGGTGATCGCTATTGACACCATCATTGGATATGCAGGCTCAATGGGCCTTGATCTTCTGGAAGCAAAGGTTTTTCCGTCTTACACCCTATTCTGCACGATCTGCGGATATATGCTCGGCATCGTTTTCATTCCTAAACTGATTAACCAGGTCAATGCCCTGCGTGTGTGTACGGTATTAGGAACCATTTTTACCTTACTGATTATTTATGTAAAAGGAAATATCAGCCTGCTCGGCCATACTACCGATATTTCGATCTGGTTTGTGGTGCTTTTAGGGCTGGCCAACTCACTGGTGTGGGCAGGAATATGGCCGGTTGCACTGGATGGTTTGGGCAGGTTTACCAAGCTTGGAGCATCGGTCATGATTATGGGTTTGAGCGGAAATGCCATCATGCCATTATTTTATGGTCACTTTGCTGATGTGTATAATGTACGACAGGCCTACTGGGTGTTGGTACCGTGTTATCTGTACCTGGTTTTTTATGCCTTTTCAGGACACAAAATAAGGCGCTGGCTCTGAGTTTATTTTGTTTTAACGGCGAGTTTTAAAATTTTAGTATATAAAAATTATGATCATTAAAATTTTCAATGGCAACATTCTGACGCCTTACCGAATGATCAAAAACGGCACAGTCGTAATTGCCAGCGGAAAGATTTCCCAGGTGAGTGAACGGGATATTGAGACACCCGATGCTGTTGAAATTGATGCAAAAGGAAACTACATTTCACCCGGTTTTATTGATATGCACATCCATGGTGGCGGTGGCTACGATTTCATGGACGGCACTGAGGAAGCCTTTTTGAAAATCGCTGAAACACATGTGCGGTATGGCACCACATCCATGGTGCCGACCACGCTTACAAGTGAAAAGAAAGACCTTTTGAGAACACTTGATCTTTATGAGCGGGCAAACGAAAAAAACCGGAACGGATCACAGTTTTTAGGTATGCATTTGGAAGGGCCATACTTCTCGCCGGGTCAGTGTGGTGCGCAGGATCCGCGCTACATCCGGAATCCGGATCCCAAAGAATACGAACAGATACTGGCTTATTCGTCGTCAATCGCAAGGTGGAGCGCTGCACCAGAGCTTCCGGGTGCCATCGCATTCGGAAAGCGTCTTGGTCAGGCGGGTGTTTTGGCCGCAGTGGCCCATACAGATGCCATTTATGAAGAGGTCTTGGAAGCTTATGAGAATGGCTATTCACTGGCAACGCATTTGTACTCAGCCATGTCGGGGGTGACCAGAAAAAACGCGTTCCGTTATGCTGGAACAATAGAAAGTGCGTTTGTATTGGATATGGATGTGGAAATTATAGCAGATGGCATTCATCTGCCCGCACCGTTATTAAAACTGATCTATAAAATAAAAGGGGCGGATAAAATTGCCCTGATCACTGATGCCATGCGGGCTGCTGCTATGCCGGAGGGTGAAAGTATTCTGGGGCCAATATCAACAGGTTTAAAAGTCATTATAGAAGATGGCGTAGCTAAATTGCCTGACCGAACATCCTTTGCCGGAAGCGTTGCTACGGCGGATCGATTGGTGAAAACGATGATTGAAATGGCGGATATCACTTTATTGGAGGCCGTACGAATGATGAGCCTTACGCCGGCCAGAATTATGAAGGTGGAAAGACGTAAGGGCTCGCTTGTTGAAGGAAAAGATGCAGACATCATTATTTTTGATCGTAATATTCAGGTGCAGACAACGATCGTTCAAGGAAAAATTGTGTACCAAAAATAAAATATTCATTCTGAATTTGCCTGCTGAGAGCAAATATGGGGTTTAAACCGGAATCAAATCTTTTGTTACGTATATTAAGATAAGTTATTTTAATTGAGGTGCTGTTTGTATTCTTATATCTGTATTTTGTACGAACAAAGGATAGTGAATCCTGACTCATTAGCCCGGCATCTTTATAAACGTTATTGTCATTTTTCCAATGGCTGTACTGCAGACAACCTAATTCCGGTTGATAATAAGGGTGAATTACCCTTTAAATATTCGTCTGCAATTATTTCAGTGGCGCAGGCCAGCAAGATAATTTACCGTTTTAAATCATTTGTTGACCTTGGAAAACATATCTTTTTTACGATAACGTTCTCGCTGATTTTTATGTCATACAGCTTGTATGTACTGGCAATAACTTAGTCATTTGCCTTGTATGTAAAATTTAATTCTGAGTTAATTTTAATCTGCCATATAATATGAATCCAAATTTAATGAAGATGTATAAGTTATATCTGCTGTTGCTTATGTATGTACTGATCGTTCCGCAGACGTCAAAAGCTCAGGGCTCAGAAGTGATTACCGGTGTGGTCACTGATGGTTCAAACCAAACGAACATTCCTGGTGTAAACGTTCTGATAAAGGGCACAAACACCGGTACTTCCACCAGTCTGGATGGAGCTTACAGCATCAATGCCAAACGCGGAGATGTGATCATATTTTCATATATCGGCTATCTGACACAGGAAATTATGGTTGGAAATGAAAATAAGATCAATGTAAGCCTGGCGGTATCGGCAGCACAACTAAATGAAGTTGTTGTTACAGCCCTTGGCATTAAGCGGGAGAGCAAATCGCTCACCTATGCTGCCCAGCAATTATCGAATTCGGATCTAACGACTGTTAAAGAGCCGTCGGGCAACATCATGAACAGTCTGAACGGAAAGATTGCGGGCGCTGTTATTACCCCCGCTGCTAGCGGACCGGGTGGTGCAGTTAGGGTCGTGTTAAGAGGAAACCGTTCGATCAGTGGAAACAACAATGCACTGATCGTGGTGGATGGTGTGCCAATTGATAATACCATGTCAACCGAACAGGGCGGAGGCGGATCGGCTAATACGCCCGCTACGCAGCAGAAAAGTACCAGTAGCGGTTATTCGGGAAGTGACGGCGCAGCAAGTATAAATCCCGAAGATGTTGAATCGATTACCGTACTGAAAGGTCCTGCCGCTGCGGCTCTCTACGGAAGCCGGGCTGCCAACGGCGCACTGATGATCACCACCAAGCGGGGTAAAAGCGGTAAGGTTGCAGTGAATTACAACGGAGGGGTTTCGATTGACAATCCGCTCATGCTGATGAAATTTCAAAATACCTATGGTCGAGGTAACGGCGGTGTTTTTGGTCAGACTGCTGCGGGAAGCTGGGGAGCGCCTTCGGAAACGTATAAGAATAATGTACGGAATTTTTATAATACAGGAACAACGATCAACAACTCGCTGAACATCTCCGGCGGAACCGAGAATATGCAGGGGTATGCCTCTTATACCAACAATGCGATCAGCGGAATTATACCCAACAATAAGCTGGCGCGCAATACCCTTAATCTGAGATTAAACAATGAAATTGTAAAGGGTTTAACAACCGACGTGAAGATTACTTATATCAATCAGAACATAAAAAACAAACCGCGGCTGGGAGACAATGGTGTAACCAATGAGGCTTTGATCATGCCAAGAGATATGAGTTCTGAGGAACTCAAAAACTACGAGACTATCAATCCTGCCACGCAGCAGCCTCAGCCGACTTACTGGACAACCAGTTCTTTCTTTCAGAATCCATACTGGGATGTCAACCGGACCGCTCTGAACGAAGAACGGAACCGGGTAATGATCGTCGGATCGGCGAAATACCAGTTAACCGACTGGCTGTTTGTTCAAGGCAGATACAGTATGGATCGGTACGATGACAAGATAACCGGTTCGTATTATGCCGGCACGCTTCCCGTTCCTACACTGGCCGGTGGCCGTTATCAGGAAAATCATGTGAACCGCTGGGAACGGAACATTGATTTTTTACTGTCAGGGACAAATAAAATCGGAGAGAATCTCTTTGGCGTAACCTATAATTTGGGTGCTGCGATCCTGAACAATAGCGGTTACAATACGCAGTCTCTGGCAAATGGTCTTCGCATTCCAAACGTGTTTGATCTGAACTTTGCCACAACACCAGCATTTGCCAATATCGTTTCCAAAAAAGAAATTCAATCTGTATATGCAAGTGCTTCGGTTGATTTTAAAGAACTGCTTTTTTTAGATGTAAGTGCACGTAACGACTGGTCTTCAACGCTGCCATCACCGCACAGTTATTTTTATCCTTCGGTAGGACTTTCAGGATTGTTGGCCGGGATACTGAACCTGCCTGATTGGATCAGCTATTCCAAAGTTCGTGCCGCCTATACCCAGGTGGGAAACGATGCGGATCCGTATTTGCTGAATCAAACCTACACATTCAGCCAGGGAGCAGGATCCGGTTTCGTTTCGCGTGACCAGACCCGGTACATCAATGATCTTAAACCTGAGCGTACAGAAGCCATAGAACTGGGAACGGAATGGCGTTTCTTCAAGGGAAAACTGGGGCTTGATCTGACCCTTTACAAAACAAATACGGTCAATCAGTTGATTTTTATTGGTCTGCCGCAGCCCTCGGGTTACAATAATCAGTACGTTAATGTGGGTGATATTGAAAACAAGGGTATAGAATTGATGTTGACTGGCAGTCCGTTGAAAGGAGCTGAAATAACATGGACTACCTCCCTTAATTTTGCTACCAACAGAAATAAGGTTATCTCTCTTCTGCCAGGGATTGCCCAGGCTAGTCTGACAACGGCTACTAATTTTGCCAGCTCACTGATTAGACCCGGCGGATCTTACGGTGATATGTACGGTTTTATATGGGAGAAAAACCAAGAAGGCCGTCACAAGGTCAGCAATGCTGGATTACCGGTTGTGCAGCAATTACAGAAAATAGGAAATTTTAATCCGGATTACACCCTGGGATGGAATAACCAGTTTCAATACAAAAAATTCAGCCTTTCCTTTTTGATCGACGGGCGGGTTGGCGGAACCATCATTTCAGGTACGGACGCGTTGCTGGGTTATTTTGGTCTGGCAGAATATACCACACCTTTCAGAGATGGAGGTTTGGTACTGAACGGGGTAACACCTGACGGCAGTGAGAACACAGTAGCGATTAAGGCCGAGCAATTGTGGACGCAGCTATCACAGGGCGGCACCAATGCTTATGGAGAGTTTTTTGCTTACAGCGCTACCAATTTCCGGATAAGAGAAATTTCGTTAGGCTATGACTTTGCTTTGAAAGGGACGAAAATTAAAACAGCCAGAATCTCTGCTACGGGAAGAAATCTGTTTTTCTTATACCGAGGAAAATCCTTACTGGATATCCCCGGAATTGGCAAGCGTACCTTACCTATTGATCCTGAGGCGGCCATAGGTTCAAGTAATTATCAGGGAATTGAAAGTGGTATCGTACCCACCACTCGTAGTCTTGGTATCAATGTTAGTTTATCGTTTTAAATAAATTTACCGATGAAAAAATATATTCTGGTTTTCGCCCTGTTTGCTTTGGCCTTAGGCAGTATAAGCTGTACAAACGACTTTGTAGATATCAACAAAAATCCTTCTAAACTTACTGAGGTAGGTTCCAGGGAGCTGGGTTTTATGTTTTCAAGAGCGCAATCGGCAGCGCTCTATCACCGGCCTTATTATCAGACCATTTCCATTTTAATGCCTGATTTGTATGCGCAGTATTATGCGCTGACAACCGCCAGTTTCACCACAGACCGCTATGCCTTAAACGACACCTGGCTTTCCCGCCCTGGTATCATCACCTATGTATTTGCAATGCCGCAGTTACAGGCAATTTTCAACGCAACCGAAAGAACATCGCCGGAATACGCGCTGGCCAATATCATGAAAGCATATGTGTTTCATCGTTATACGGATCAGTATGGTCCAGTTCCCTATTTTGGAGCGGGCAGCACATCTACAAGTATAGCTTATGATTCTCAGGAAGTAATTTATGATGATCTTTTTAAACGGCTTGACTCAGCAAGTGTAAATCTGAAAGCAGCCAGTGTAACGAATGTATTCGGAGCGCAGGATCTGATCTACGGTGGTGATGTATCCAAATGGATCAGTTTTGCAAACACACTTCGTTTGCGTATGGCTTTACGTATTTCTAAAGTGGATCCTGCCAGAGCAAAAAAGGAAGCGGAAGCTGCAGTACTGGCCGGCGTGATGACGACCAATGCACAGACGGCAACGCTGGAACGCTCCTTAAACGGAGATGACGGAAATGGTCTGGCATTTAATGCAGCTGGAAATGAATTCAGTATGAGTTCCACCATGGCATCTTACCTGAAAGGTTATCAGGATCCCAGGCTGGCTATCTATTTTCAACCAGCGGTTGCAACCGGTCAGTTCAAAGGTTTGCGGAACGGGTCTTCGGCAACCGCAATAAACCTGCCCGGTAATCGCCCTGCCCAAACTTCAAACATGGGTACAAGATGGGTTCAGCGCAACGGAAATGCCTGGGCAGCCAGCCTGGCACTGAGACAGGAAGTAATGGCCGCGGCAGAAGCATACTTTCTTCGTGCGGAAGGTGCACTGAACGGCTGGAACATGGGGGGCGGAACCGCAAAGGAATATTATGAAAAAGGGATAGAGCTCAGTCTTCAGCAATGGGGCGTCACAGATAATTCGGCAATACAGACCTATATCAATTCTACTGCACTTCCTGCTGCGCCTGGCGATGAAGAAAATTCAGCGGCAGTAGCAGCCACACCGATCAGTTGGGGCGCTTCCGAAATGGTTCAAAGAGCACAGATTGGTACCCAGAAATGGATCGCATTATTTCCGGACGGTGTTGAAGCGTGGTCTGAGTTTCGTAGAAGCGGTTATCCTGTTATGTATCCGCTTCTTCAATCCGACAATGCATCAGTTCCTGTTGGAAAGTTTATAAAGCGTTTGCCATATTCGTCTGTGGAAGCAACGACCAATGCAGATGCCCTTCAGAAGGCGCGCGAAATGCTGGGGGGACCTGATGATGCAGCGACTCGTTTATGGTGGGATGTAAAATGATAATTCCATCAGTTTTTAAGCTTTTTTGGAGAATTCGGAGCCATTGATCAACCCAATTCAAAAATTGATGACATGGTTTGTTGGTTTGAGCCGCCAGTTTAAGTGGATGGTTGATAATTATTTAGCCTGGCTAGTGATACTTAGATGATGGTCATTCAGCCACGGAATCATATATCAACCCATCCGAATTCTCCACTAATGAACACCGATCAAAGTTCAATATGATTTATTTGATGAACGTTACCTGTACACAAATACAGATTTTTAAAAATGCACGCTGTTACAAAGCCACGTGTGAGGGTGCTTTTCCGAAATGTTTTTTGAAAACATAGCAAAAATGGGACAGGTCTTCAAAGCCAACTTCGAGGTAAACATCGCTTGGTAGCTGATGATACTGCGCGATTTGAAAATAGCCTTCATCCAAACGTTTCTTTTTGAGCCAGCTTACAGGTGTCATTCCGAATGTCTTTGGAAATCACATTTGCAAGATGACTCGCTTCTTCATGTAAGAAAGGCAAATCGCTCAATACTGATATTAAACCGAAACTTCCTGTTTATGAATCCCCCCAGGTCAATTTTATCCGGTGGACCGGGTAGCATTTATGCTTAGGAGCTAACGAGAAAAAATTTTACAGCTTTTTTTTGAACAGTGTTCAAAAAAAAAGCTGTAAAATTTTTTATATTGAACACTGTTTAATAGATTTGCATATCAAATGAGTTTAGTATGTCAATATCAAAGAGAAAAGAGCAGGAAAAAATAGAAATGCACAAACGCATACTGGACAGTGCGCGCAGGATTTTTCTTGAAAAAGGCTACGAGCAGACCAGTATCCGAAACATTGCGAGCGCGATTAGTTATAGTCCGGGATCAATCTATTTTTATTTTAAGGACAAGAGCGAGATTTTTCACGAGCTCCATAAGGAGGGTTTCCGTCTGTTTTTAAGTCAGATGAAAGCCCTGGATGTGATCGGGGATCCCTATGAACGCTACAAAGCGATGGGTTTGGTATTCATTCGTTTTGCACAGAATCATACTGATTATTATAATCTGATGTTCTTGGTAAGTGAAACGGGCAAAGCCGAGGGGGAAGGTTTTCAGATTGCGCAGGGAGCTATAGAGCATTTATCAGGTGTGATACAGCAGTGCCAGGATCAGGGCCGGTTCCAAGGGCTGGACAACAAGTATTTGACGCTGATGACGCTTTCTATGGTGCATGGCATTTGCTCGCTTTACTGCAAGGACCGCATGTCGGGCTTTTTTGAAAAATCAAGCGAGGAACTGATGCTTCACGGATATGAGACCTTTCTTGCAGTGATAGACCAGAAATAGGATCAACAGTATTTAAATTCTAGTTTGGAAGGGTAAGCATTATTATTGGGCCGGTTGTGACAGGAAGTTTTTCATCCTGAATGAATTGGCCTGTTCTTTTACAAATTAGTTAAACAGTGTTTAAAATTATTACAGTGAACAAGTCTCTAAAAAAGTTAGTTGCCTGGAAGGCGGCGCTCTCTATTCCCATGCTTGCCATGATGACCTATCCGTCTGTGGGACAGAGCAGGCTGCATGATTACATCACCGAAGGGCTCAGCTCCAACCAGAGCATCAAACAGCAGAATTTTCTTTTGGAAAGAAACGTGCTGGCCCTGGCCGAAGCCAAAACCATGTTTCTGCCCAGCGTGTCATTTTCTGCTAGCTACACCAAGGCAAGCGGCGGAAGAACGATCGATTTTCCGACGGGCGATCTTTTAAATGGCGTTTACTCCACGCTCAACCAGCTGACGGGCAGCAGTGCTTTTCCTAATTTGAAAAATGAGAGCATTCAGCTTTTTCCCGATAATTTTTATGATGCGAAATTTCGGACTACTTTGCCTTTGATCAATGCCGAACTGGTCTACAACAAGCGTATCAAAGGGCAGCAAGTTGATCTTCAAAAATCGGAGGTGGTTGTCTATAAGCGAGAACTGGTCAAAGAGATCAAAACCGCTTACTATCAATATGCAAAGGCTATTAATGCGGTTGAAATCTACGAATCCTCACTCGCGCTGGTCCAGGAAGGCAAGCGTATCAACCAGGTTCTTTTTGATAATGAGAAGGTTAACCGGGCCGGCGTGATCCGCAGTGCCAATGAAGTGACCAAAATTAATGCCGCTCTGACGGCAGCCAGACAAACAAAGGAATCTGCCCGCAACTATTTCAACTTTCTGCTCAACCGGCCTTTAACTGACAGCGTAAAGATCGATTCGATTACCACTCTGCCGGAATTCAGTGCGCTGTTGGCAGGCGATGTGGCAGGAAGGGAAGAGCTGGAAAAACTCAGAATATCACAGGGAATCAATAGCAATCTGGCTGGTCTTGCCAAGTCTTACATTATCCCAAGAGTGGGCACGTTTATAGACCTGGGTTCGCAGTCATTTGACTGGAATTTCAACAACAAAAGCCGCTATTACTTCTGGGGTGTGTCGCTGGATTGGGATCTTTTCGCCTTCGGAAAAAACAATTATAAGATCAAAAAAGCGGTAGCTGAACAAAAAAGCATTTCGGCCCAGACCGACTACATCGCAAAGCAGCTGGAAACAGAGCTCAGATTACGCCAGAACCAGTTGCAGAGCGCTCTGGCACAGTATCAATCTGCCCAATCGCAGCTTAAAACAGCACAGACCTACTACAACGATGAGCTGAAACTATACCGGGAAGGTGTAGCAATTTACATCGAGCTTCTTGACGCGCAAAACCAACTGATCAATGCCCGTCTGGATGCCAATATCGCGCTTTTCGACATCTGGATCACTCATGCCGCCATCGAGCGCGCCAATGCAAGTTTTACTTTTTAATTACTCAAAAAATAGAATATATGAAAACGATACCATTACTGATTTTAGGTGCTGCGGCCTTTGTGGGCTGCAAACAAACACCTAAACAGGAAGTCCATTTCGATGAAAGGGAAGTGATTCCTGTAAAGGTTTCCGTGGTCAGCGCACTTGACGTTTCAGGAAATATCAATGCCACAGGTCTTGTCAGCACCGAGCACGAAGCAAAGTATGGCTTTAAAATAGGCGGGGTAATCAGCCGCATTCTGGTCGAGGAAGGACAATCTTTCAAAAAGGGGCAATTGCTGGCTGTTTTGAACGCCACAGAAATTGCAGCGGGGCTTAGCCAGTCGAATCTGAATGTAGAGAAAGCGCAGCGCGACTATGACCGGGCGGTGAATCTGTACCGCGACAGTGTGTACACCAAAGAACAGTTACAGAATACCAAAACGCTGCTTGATATCGCCAAAAAAGGGGAGGAAACCGTTTCCTTCAACGAGCAGTATTCCAGAATTTACGCCGCTTCCGATGGTTTTGTAGCACACCGGCTGGCCTCCGAGGGAGAGGTGATCGGAGCGGGCAGCCCGGTACTTGTTATCAATGAGACCAAACAGGACAAAAGCTTTCTTCTCAGGATAGGGCTTACCGATATGGAGTGGGCAGCTGTTTCTGCGGGACAAAAAGCAACTGTCACCCTGGATGGTTATCCGGACAGACCGATTGATGCCTACGTACTTCGCAAATCTCAAACCTCGGATGCGGCCGCAGCTTCTTTTCAGGTGGAATTAAAGCTCAAACTATCAGGCATCAAACCTGCTGTGGGCATGTTTGGCAAAGCACAGATCGTTACCGGCAAAGCGCAGCATGTAATGAGCATTCCCTACGATGCTTTGGTGGAAGCAGACGGATACAGCGCCCATGCCTTCATTTTAAATGGCCCGGGAAAAGTAAAGAAGGTACCAATTGAAATTGCCAGTTTTGATAATAAAACCGTGTATCTGAAAGACGGGCTTAAACCGGCAGACCAGGTGGTTATTTCCAATAGTGCCTACCTGAACGAAGAATCAACCATCAAAGTAATACAGTAATCTCAAAACAATGAAAATTACCAGTTTCGCTGTTAAAAATTATCAGTTCACCCTGATCATTTTTCTTCTGGTTGCTGTTGTCGGCGTGCTGACGCTGCTGACCATGCCACGCTCAGAAGACCCCACTACGCACCCGCCTCAGTATTTGGTGACGGTAATCTATCCGGGCACGAGTCCCAAGGACATGGAAGAACAGGTGGTCAAACCCATCGAAAATAAAATTTACGGTCTTGAAAACATCGACAAGATTCTGACCACGGTGGAAGACGGAGTGGCGGCCATCCAGATCAAGTTCAAATATGGAGTCGATGTGGACAACAAGTATCAGGAAATTTCCACGGAAATAAACGCTTTGAAAAACAGCGAGCTTCCCAAGGAGATCTACCAGATCAAGACAGAAAAGATCGCCTCATCGGATGTGAAAATCATTCAGGTTGCGCTCATATCCAACACGGCTTCTGCGAAGACATTAAGAGACCAGGCCGATATCTTAAAGACCAAACTGGAAAAGATCACCAACCTGCGGGAGGTGAAATACACAGGGATGCCAGAGCAGGAAATACGTATTGATTTGCAGCTGGACAAGCTTGCGCAGCTGAAAATACCTATGAATCTGGTCGCAGGTAGTTTGCAGAGTGAAGCGGCAGACATTCCGGGCGGAAGTATCCACATGGACAGCAAGGTTTTTAATGTCAAAACCAGCGGTAAGTTTAAAGATGCGGAGGATGTCGCCAATACGGTCATCTACAATGCCAACGGGAAAATCGTGTACCTGAAAGATGTTGCCCAGGTGAGCTATAAGGACGGCACGGTAAGCCACATTACCCGCATCAATGGTCAGCGCTGTATTCTGGTGACCGCTGCCATGAAAAATGATGTCGACATCAGTCAGGTCAAAACACAGTACATGCCTGTACTGGAGGAATTCAGCGGAATACTGCCTGCACACATCAAAATGGTCAAAAACTTTGACCAGGCCGATATGGTTTCCAAGCGGCTGGGCCACCTTGGCTTTGATTTCGGACTGGCCATTGTGCTTGTGATCGTTACGCTGCTGCCACTGGGTTTCAGACCATCGCTGATCGTAATGATCTCGATTCCGCTCTCGCTGGCCCTGGGTCTGATCGCAATGAACCTTTTGGGCTACTCGCTCAACCAGCTCAGTATCGTAGGTCTTGTGGTCGCATTGGGACTCTTGGTTGACGACAGTATCGTCGTGGTTGAAAACATCGAAAGATGGCTCAGGGAGGGACATTCCAGAAAGGATGCCGTTCTGAAGGGCACCAGGCAGATCGGGGCGGCCGTTGTTGGTTGTACAGCCACACTCGTAATCGCATTTTTACCATTGGCTTTTCTGCCTGATATGGCAGGCGAGTTCATACGGAGTCTTCCGATGGCGATAATTACCAGTGTGCTGGCATCAATGATCGTGGCGCTCACCCTGGTGCCTTTCATAGGAAGCAAGATCCTGAAAACCCATGAGCACGGCGAGGGTAATTATTTTCTAAGGAAATTGCAGGGCTTTCTGACCTTTTCCTACCGGGGCATCATGCCGGTCGCTTTGAAGTGGCCAAAGATTACGATTGGTATTTCGCTTGCATTGAGCGTAGTGGCATTTTTACTGTTCCCGCTGGCAGGATTCAAACTTTTTCCTACCTCAGAAAAACCAATGTTTCTGATCAACATTAAAATGCCTTTGCAAGCCAACATTCCCGAGACTGACCGGGCAACCAAGCTGGTGGAAACAGAGCTTAAAAAGCATGAGCAAATCGTTTATTATACCTCCAATGTAGGAAAAGGCAATCCGCAGATCTATTACAATGTGCATCAACAGGACATCAAACCGGACTTTGGACAGATTTTTGTGCAGCTGCAGGAAGAAACAAGTCCGGATGCCAAGACAGAGCTGATCAAAAGATTGAGGGGCAAGTTCAGTGATTTTCCTTATGCAAAAATAGAGGTAAAGGATTTTGATCAGGGTACGCCAATCGAGGCCAACATCGTCGTCAGGGTTTTCGGGGATAATCAGGATACGCTACGTGCACTGACCTTCAAAGTGGAAGAGATACTGAGAAAACACCCCGGCACCTTTTTCATCAATAACGAGCTGAATACCTATAAGTCGGATGTGAAGATCAGTATCGATAAAGAAAAGGCCAGAACGCTTGGCGTGATGACCAGCGACATCGATAGGGTGATCAGGTTGGCTGTTGCCGGACTGAATGTTGGAGACTATATCGATGACAGGGGCGATGCCAGAAATGTCGTCATCACCATCCCACGCGAGAAGTTCTCCAATCTGGATGCACTGAAAAATCTTTACGTGAGCAGCATCCAGGGCTCACCTGTGCAGATAGATCAGATTGCAACCATCGGTTTTGAAACCTCACCAACGGCCATCAACCACTTCAACAAGTCGCGGTTTGCCAAAGTCACTTCGCTGACACGGGACAACATGCTGGCCAACAATATTTTAAAAGATGTGGTGCCAGAGCTCAACAATTTGAAAATGCCAAAGGGCTATTATTACAAATTATCCGGTGAGGCTGAATCAGAAGGTGATGCGCTGGGAGGAAATTTTCTGTCGGTGATTATCCTGAGCACCTTCCTGTTTATTGGCGTGCTGCTATTACAGTTCAAAACCTTCAAAGGGATCATTATCGTTTTGTCAATCATCCCGCTGGGTGTTTTGGGTGGTGTGCTGTTTCTTTTGATGACCGGCAATCCGATGTCGCTTGTTTCGATCATCGGTTTCATAGGCCTATCAGGTATACAGGTCAAAAACTCGCTGCTGCTCGTCGATTTCACCAACCAGCTCAGAGCAGAAGGTAAAAGCATCGATGAAGCGATAGCGATAGCCGGAGAAACCAGGTTTCTGCCCGTCGTGCTCACTTCGATCACCGCCATATGTGGTCTGATCCCGATTGCAATGAACCCCAATCCGCAGATCGCGCCACTTGCCATAGTACTGATCGGAGGACTGATCAGCTCGACAATACTATCGCGGATCGTTACCCCGGTGATGTACAAGCTCATCCCACCAAGTATTGATGATGAAATGGATGATGATTGATAAACGATGCAGGGTCAGGTAAGCAAGATGCTAAATCCTGCTAATCTGACCCGTGAAAATTGCACATCATCAAGCCAGTCAAAAAACTATTTAAAATCAAAAGGATGAAAATTAATAACGTCACCGTATTTGGATCGGGGGTACTTGGTGCCCAGATCGCCTTTCATACAGCCTATCACGGCTATGATGTCACATTATTTGATATCAAAGAAGAACTACTTGAAAATGCGAAGCTGAAATTTGAGCAGTTCAAAACACTTTACCAGAAGGATATCAATGCTGCATCTGCCGATCTGGAAGCTGCTTTATTAAGGGTCCGCTTTACAACCGATCTGGCCAAGTCGGTAAAAGATGCGGATCTGACCATTGAAGCGGTTCCTGAAGACATCCGGATCAAGAGGGATTTTTACAGTAAAATCAGCACGCTTGCCCCGACAAAAACCATTTTTTGTACCAACTCATCTACGCTGCTGCCAAGCCAGTTCGCGGATCAGACCGGCAGGCCACAGCGGTTTTTGGCGCTTCACTTTGCTAATTATCTGTGGAAGAACAATGTGGCTGAAATTATGGGACATGCTGGAACTGATCCTGAAATTTTTAACCAGGTTGTCGCGTTTGCCAAAACGATAGGCATGCTGACCATACCGATCTACAAAGAGCAGCCCGGATATGTGATGAACTCGCTTTTGGTCCCCTGGCTGATAGCGGGTCTGGATCTGTACCGCAACGGCGTTGCCGATGCCGCATCCATTGACAAGACCTGGATGAAAACACTGGGGGCGGATCTTGGGCCTATGGCCATGGCGGACCTGGTAGGGATGAGCACCGCCTATCATGTGACGCAGTCCTATGCGGAACTGACCGGCGAGCAGCAATGGAAAGACAGAAGGGATTTTCTTAAAGAAAATTTCATTGAGAAAAACAAGCTGGGTATTTCTACCGGGGAGGGCTTTTACACCTATCCCAACCCGGCCTATCAGCATGCTGATTTTCTCAAATAGTGCATCAATAATCTAAGTCTTACTGAAAATGAAAAATTACATACTGCTCACCGGGGCATCATCCGGTATTGGCTATGAGATGGCCAATCAATTGGCTGCCAAAAAATTCAACCTGATACTGGTAGCCCGTACCGAATCAAAATTGCGGCAGATGCAGGCTGAACTGACAAGTAATTACGGGATAGAAGTTGAGTACTATGCTGCAGATCTTTCTGATGTAAATGCTGCTACGAGCCTATACAAAGCGGTGAAGCAGGAAAAGTTTATTGTAACCCACTTGGTCAATAATGCAGGTGTAGGCAACTATGGACATTTTACGGAAACGCCCCTGGAGCAGGAGCTTAGTATGATTCAGTTAAATATTTCCAGCCTGGTGGTTCTAACCAAGCTCTTTGCGCAGGATATGGTCCGCCGCAATGCCGGACGGATCATGAATGTAGGCTCAGTGGTTTCATTTTTACCAATGCCCTATTTTTCTGTTTATTCTGCTACCAAAGCTTTTGTAAAAGCATTTAGCGAAACACTTGATGCAGAATTGGAGGGCACTGGTGTTACCGTTATCTCTTTATATCCAGGCACGGTAGACACAGGTTTTACAACCGCTGAGATGGCATCTACCAATCTTCACAAAACCAAACCGATGCATGCCAAGGAAGTGGCAAGCCAGGGTGTAGAGCATCTTTTAGAGGGGAATGGGAAAAAAGTAGTGGGTTTTCAGAACTGGCTTAACTCTAAACTTCCAAACTTTGTGCCGGATGGTATGATGATGAAGATTAAGAAGGGGCTGGCCAGTCAAAGGTAAAACCAGGATTCAGATGAAAACAACAAAATTGTTGCGTTTAATTGGCCTTGACACTGGTAAGTTCAGGTGGAATGTCCTCGCTGCTGTTGTCTTGCTAAGCACAAAAAAAGATTATCCGTTCAAGCCTACCATAATGGGAAAGGATCAAGTAGTCAAAGAGATGCAAATCTTATGAATAAGATTTTTTGTACATGATCCAATCGATATCGAAACTTCTTTTCAGCAGGTCTGGGGTATTTTAGATATGCAGCAAGATGGCCACAGTGGTATCGGCCCGCGGAAGGTATCCGTCTGCTGCACTCCGATGACGGTAGACTTGATGCCTCCTGTAATTTTTGTCTGAAAACCGGCAGGTAAATTCACTTTCAGGATGAAAGAATTTAAGCCTCCATACCATATCGCAAGGTTGGGCGAAACCGATCATAAAAAGGCGACCATTTACAGTGATTGCTTAATTGTCCCGACCAGAGATGGTTGCAAGGTTATTTCAGACGAAAACCGTTCGACCCAGAACGAAAGTCGAGAAGATTTTTGCTCCGATTATGGTCAGCGAAAATATCAGGCAATGGTTTGTTAGCTTGAAAAGTAGCGAGAAAAAATCAAAGAATTAGCATACAAGGATCTGTATGTTGTAACCAGATAAAGTGAGAATGAGAAAAATCGTGCTGGCAGTATTGCTTGTGACCGGGGGATGCGTCGCAACAGCTCAGGATAAGATCATGAGCCCGACATGGCCGGTTCCAAAAGAGCTGCCTGGGCTTTTGTTTTACATTCAAAGAGACCCCAACATAAACACGGTCTGCTACACGGTTAAGGTTAACGAAAAGGGAACTGTGGATCTTAAAGATCCTGTCGATATTTTCTGGATCAGGTATGCAGAGAACGGGGAAAGAAAAAAGCTTAATACATTTCAGCGTGAATTCGGCTATGGTCTTTTAGTCAAGGCT
Organism: Dyadobacter koreensis; assembly: GCF_900108855.1. Lineage (GTDB taxonomy): Bacteria > Bacteroidota > Bacteroidia > Cytophagales > Spirosomataceae > Dyadobacter > Dyadobacter koreensis. The sequence continues at coordinate 319,063 of NZ_FNXY01000001.1, read as the reverse complement.
GTAGCCGCTGACAGTGTTCTATTACAGGCGGTGGCTTTCCCTAACCGGGCGATGCACCTGGTGAAAAACGAGCAGAAGTCGTACGTGGTCAAAATGAAAATTAGTGAACAGGCCTGTGAGCTTAAAAGGGTATACATACGCATTACCGGCGGAAGTGCACTAGCGCCACAGATTGCATACATCGAATTCTATGGTGTTAACTCAGAAACGCGCCAGATGGTCACCGAGCGCATCGATCTGCAGTAAGTTCCACTTGGTAAATAGCTCGTAAGAATGAGTAGTAATGGGATTCATTAAGCAGACCACTCCAAAGCACCTCCGGGCACGGAGGTGCCCGTGGTGATAAAATACATCAAACGGTTCTGAAACCAGAACTGGTTTTCTGGGCTTTTCGACAATCTGAATGGCCATTATAAAGACTATCCAATGCGCTATGAAGCTGTTCAGTTTTGATCTACTTGCGTCAGCTGGCACGGATGTTTCGCATACTACTGAAATAGTCGGGCAGATAACTTTGGCAGAACTAGTAATTTGTCATATCAGAATTAAGATGATTGCATTATCAGCGCAGGAACAGACCTGCGAAGGCACTGAGATTTTCAGCGATACAGAACCTTTGGGATGAGCACGGGCGATTGCCCAGCACTGGGAGATTATTTGATCGCGTGGGCAACAGGCATGGAGCATTCGGAGCCATTGAGCACCACAATTCGGAAATTGAGGACAGATCGTTTCGGTTAGAATTGATTAAGTAAATGATTGATAATCATTTAGCGTATAAGCAGTAATAGTTTGTTGATAATCAAGCTAACACGAAATCATATAGTCAACGCGTCTGAATTATCCAATCTAGGCGTCAGACTTTGCTTTTTGGGGTAAACCGAAATTCGGATACCTTTTCCCCGGATTTGGATAATTGGCGCCACGGGTTGCTTTTTATTTTTGCATCATAAAATTTATTTATGATAGCAGCAAAAGGATATGCGGCGCAAACGGCAGAAAGCTTATTAGCGCCCTGGCAATTTGAAAGACGCGATGTCGGCGCGTATGATGTGCAGATCGAAATTCTGTACTGCGGGGTTTGTCATACAGACATTCATTTGACCCGCAACGAATGGTTTTCTGGTCTCTTTCCGATGGTGCCTGGCCATGAAATTGTGGGGCGGATAAGTACCATTGGCTCCGATGTAAAAAGGTTTAGGATCGGGGATCTCGGTGGCGTCGGCGTGATGGTAGATTCATGTCGGCATTGTGAAGATTGCAAAAACGGTCAGGAGCAGTTTTGCACAGTTTCGCCGGTTCAAACCTACAATAACCTTGGCCATGACGGCCAGCCAGTTTATGGAGGCTATTCCGACACCATCGTAGTCAACGAGGACTTCGTCCATCGAATTTCCGAGAAACTTGACCTGGCAGGTGTGGCGCCGTTGCTGTGTGCAGGGATAACCACCTATTCGCCATTAAAAAGGTGGAACGTAGGCAAAGGGCATAAGCTGGCAGTTGTCGGTTTAGGTGGGTTGGGGCACATGGGCGTTAAATTTGGTAAAGCGTTAGGTGCTGAGGTAGCAGTGATAAGTACCTCTCCGGGCAAACAGGAAGCTGCCAGGAAGCTTGGTGCGGACCATTTTATTATCTCAGGGGACGAAGCCCAGATGAAAGCGGCATTTAAAGCTTTCGACTTTGTGCTCGATACCGTTTCTGGCAACAGTGATGTCAATCCTTATCTAGCTATTTTAAAAAGCAACGGCGTTTATGTCAATGTGGGCATGCCGGTCAAGCCTTGGGAAGTCAGCTCCTTCTCGCTGGCAACTGGTAATAAGGTCATCGCAGGATCCGGTGCCGGCGGACTGCCCGAAACACAGCAGATGCTGGACTTTTGCGCGGAGCACGGTATCGTCGCCGACGTCGAGCTGATCGACATCAAAGATATTCATAACGCCTTTGACCGGATGCTCAAAGGCGATGTCCGGTACCGTTTTGTAATTGATATGAAAACCCTTAATTTTAATCAGTGAACAAACCATACCTTATCAACTCCATTTCCGAGCAGCACCGGCTGCTCGGACTGGCCAAGCCCAAACATCCGCTGATCAGCGTATTCCGACATGAATATGCTGACTACAGAAGCTTAGTCGAACTTGAGCATTTTACGCTGAACTTCTATTGCATTTCCATTAAGACAGATTATGATGGTAAGCTAAAGTACGGCCACCGGCACTACGACTTTGATGAAGGCATGATGGCCTTTATTTCGCCGAATCAACTGTTGATGAAACTTGACCCCGGAACAAAGCCGCCAAGCGGTGTGACATTGATGTTCCATCCTGATTTCATTGCAAACACTGCACTGGCAACCAAGATCCGGAACCTTGGTTTTTTCTCTTATGAGCTTAGTGAAGCCCTTCATTTATCTGAACAGGAAGAGGCCAAGATTAAGGACCTATTCTCTGGTATAGAAGCCGAATATCAGGGCAGTATCGATCAATTCAGTCGGGAAGTGATGATTGCTCAAATTGAGCTGTTGTTACAGTTCAGCAGCAGGTTCTACGCCCGTCAGTTTATTACGCGTAAAGTGACCAACGACGAAATCCTGGTCCGTCTTGAAAGTCTGCTTGACAAATTTTTGGATTCACAAAAAGGGCTGCCGACAGTGCAACAAGTCGCGAAGGAGTTGAGCTTGTCGCCGGACTATCTTAGCGATATGCTACGCACTGTTTCAGGACAAACCGCACAACAGCACATACAAGCCAGAGTGATTGACAAGGCAAAGCAGCTGCTGGCAACCACCACCCTACAGGTCAGCGAAATAGCTTATCAAATGGGCTTTGAATATCCCCAGTCATTTCACAAATTATTTAAGAGCAAAACAAACATGTCGCCGATTGAATACCGCGAAAGTTTAAGTTAACAAAACTGATCAAACATCAGCATTAACAAGCGATTTATTGTCCATTTTTTATTTTTAAATACATGCGCATTGGTTAATGTATTGATAACTGACTTGTTTTAAGATCGTTCATCAATGCTTGAAATGTTATAAAATATCTTTTTGATGGCCGAATAAGAGAAGCTGCACGCAACGTTTTTTAGCAATTTGTGCTGCTCTTGGCCGATGAAGGTTTGTTAAATAAAGGTTACATCGAAATACAATAAACCTATTTGTCTGCAACATCGTCGTTTCGATCGAAAGCAACCCAGAGCTATCTACCTGTATCAAGGAAGATTATTTTTTAAGGCAATTTTTTTTCCTAAGTTTTCCAGCGTGATTATTGGATTAAATTTTTATAAATTAAGAATAATACATTTTTTATTTTGAAAATTAATCTATTTGCCATTTTTTTTATAAGTTCAGTGTAGGGGAAAATGTGTGAAACTTGTCTGATAGGGGTAATCCCTTTAACGCGTAATGGACACCGACAGGATGACTGGCAAAACACAGAGTGATTTTAAGGAATTCAGATCTGAAACAGAGCGGGGCGTCCCGCTTTTTGCGGATAAAAAAATCATTACCACAGACGATGAAAGGCTGCTTCGTGAAACATTTGCCATTAATCCAAAACAGGGTTGCTCGCTATTATTTTGCCGTTATTACGAAAGTCTGTGCAGTCACGCAATAAGGTTTGTACATTCGAAGGAAATTGCGGAAGATATTGTCTCAGAGCTTTTTGCTTCATTCTGGCAAGAAAGAAGTTTTGATCAGATCACAAGCTCGTACCGTGCTTATCTTTACAAATCGGTCCGGCACCGCGCATATAATTATTTGCGGTGGAAAGTTCATTTGACCGAACCATTGGATTCTGTCAGCCTCACCACTGCCTCAAAGATCGTCAACCCGGATGACGCGCTTCTATACTCTGAGCTTCATATCAAAGTCGAATGGATCATCCAGCAGCTGCCCGCGCAATGCCGTAGGGCATATCTGATGAAAAGGGTGGAAGGAATGAAGTACGAGGAAATAGCCTTGGAAATGCATATAAGCATCAAAGCTGTCGAAGCATTGGTCAGCCGAGCTCTGCACAGGCTTCGTACCGATCTTAAAGACAATTGGTTTCTTGGTTTTTTACTGATTGCTATGTTCTAAAATGCAGTTCCAATTTTTTGTCGATCACGATATATACATCAGCTTTTCATGAAAGGATTGATAACCAAAGAGTTCCTGTTTGATTTTTTCGATGGTAAAACAACATCTATCCAAAGGAAATTAATTGAAGATTGGCTTAAAAATACATCGAATGAAGAAATGTTTTACAGTTGTGTGGACGAATGGGAAAGATTGCACCCGCAATTTTCCCCAGACCGTCCGGCAGCTCTTAAAGAATATGAGTTGCTTTTAGAAGGAAATGGAGAATACGCTGCAAAATATAGTCCGTTTTCTGACGATACAACGAATCGCAATTTTTTTTCTAAGCCCCGTGTGTGGTGTGCAGCTGTCGTCTCGCTTTTGCTGCTGACTACTTTCATATTTAGGGATAATGTTTTTTTTAAAATATATACATCACCGGTAGGACAAACTTCTGGTTTTTTCCTGACCGACAGTACGCATGTTACGCTGAATTCAAAATCAACCCTGAAAGTGCCCCGTTTTGGTTTTGGCAGTGACGTGCGCCAGGTGCAGCTTCATGGAGAAGCAGAATTCAGAGTGACGCACTTGCAAAATAATCTCAGATTCAGGGTATTAATGGGTGAAGGCTATCAAATAGAGGTATTGGGTACTGAATTTACCGCTTTTGCCAGAGCTAGCGGAAAGAGGGTCTTTCTTTCAAAAGGGAAGGTCAAGCTTGAACTACCCGAAGGCAAACGTCTCTATATGAAGCCTGGCAGCTATTTCTCTGCAAACGCAGGGGGGGATTTCAAGGTAACAGTTCCCAAAGAAACCCTCGCTATTACGGCCTGGAAAGAACAAACCTTTTACTTTGACAATACCCAGCTTTCAGAAGTAGCACGGCAAATACAGGAAAGATTTGACGTTAGGGTAAAAATACCAGACAAAAACCTGGCTAAAACCTGTATTGGAGGCATTTATAAGGCCAGGGATGCCGATGAGCTATTTGAAATATTGTCAGCATTACTTGAAATAGAGATTACCCAAAAATCAGATTGTATAGAACTGCGTACTACCAAATCCTATGAATTATGAAGACTACATTTCTACGAACGTGGCTTGTATGTACCGGCATTGTTATTTCCAGCATTAGCACTGCCCAAGATATCGCGTTTGTCCGATCGGCAGGAACTGCTGCGATTGTGCAGCAAAATACCCGGGTAAATCTCAAACTTAAGGACGTTCTGCTCGACCTGGGTAAAAGATATCAGGTGAGTATCGTTTTTGAGGAGTCTACCCTGAATGGTGTTTCTGTTACAGTAAATGACAGGGCCAACGATCACAGACTGGAACAACAGCTGGAAACCTTGCTGACTCCCAACGGACTGGAATTCAGGAAAGCTGGTAAAAGGGCCTATGTTGTCAGGAAAAAAGATCTGAAAGAGAAAGCGGAGCCAGCCTGGGGTAAGTCTGCTCATGTGTCTGAAGATGTGAGTTTAATAAGTCTGGTCAGCCAGACGAATCCGCAGTCCAGGGTTGATGATGTTGTAGTAAAAGGTAAAATCACAGATGAAAAAGGTGAAACGCTTCCCGGTGTCAGTATTTTAATAAAAGGAAGCAGCAAAGGAACTGTATCTGACCAGGACGGAAACTATTCAATCGAGATCGGGCAGCCGAACTCGCTGCTGGTCTTTTCTTTTATTGGCTATGAAACCAAAGAGATTGCAGTAAACAACCAGACCACACTGAATGTCCGGCTTACTGCGTCGGTAAGCAGTTTGAGCGAGGTCCTGGTTGTAGGATATGGTACGCAGCGTAAAGGGGATATCACCGGTTCGATCGGGTCGTTGTCGGCTAAAAATATCAAGGAAATTCAGGTGACCAGTTTCGAGAATGCCATTCAGGGACAGATAGCCGGTGTGCAGGTACAGGAGCCTAGTGGAGAGCCCGGCGCAGAAACGACAATCCGCGTGCGTGGTCTGGGATCGGTATCAGCTGGAAATGAGCCGCTTTATGTGATAGACGGATTTCCGGTAACTAAAAATATGGATCCGGGAATTCAGGGAGATATTACCCGGCGCACCACCGCATTTGCGCTTCCGGCTTCAAATCCGCTCGGCACTATTAATCCGAATGATATTGAGTCCATTGAAGTTTTAAAGGATGCCTCAGCGGCAGCTATATACGGATCGCGAGGATCTAACGGCGTTATTCTGGTTACAACTAAAAAAGGGAAAAGAAACTCCAAGCCGGTCATTGGTTTCGATGCCTATTTCGGGGTACAGTCCGTTGCCAATAAGGTTAAACTGATGAATTCGGCAGAGTTGACCTCTTATGTACTGGACTCAAAAAATAACGCCTATCTCCAGGACATCACCAGCGCAAATATCAACGACAGCAACGCCACGCGTTATACCAAAACAACAAACGGGAGTTATTTTATACCTGATGATTATGCAAATCCCGATGGCACCGACACTGACTGGCAGAAATTGATTTTTCATTCAGCTCCTGTGCAAAGCTATAATGCATCCGTATCAGGAGGAAGCGAGAATGTGAACTATTATTTTTCAGGAGGTTATTACAATCAGGAAGGTATTATCGACAGAAGCGGCTTTAAGCGGTATAGTTTCAGGGCCAATCTGGAAGCCAGTCCTGTTAAAAAATTGAAGGTTGGTTTTGGGTTAAGTCCATCGTTTACTAACACCCAGCGTTCTCCTGCCGGAGCGCCTTATTTTGCTGATCCACCGGGTATTGTTTATTCGGCGCTGGTAACTTCTCCAACGGTCAAACCGTATTTGGCCGATGGCACCATCAACCAGATCGATAACCAGTCGCACCTTTTGACCTCCGATGGGCGCGGCGCGAATATGACGGCGGCCAGCAATCCGCTGGCTATCATCAGATACGTGAGCGATGAGCTTCGTCAGTTCAGGGTTTTTGGTAATGTTTTTGCAGAATATGAAATACTGAGCGGGTTAAAATACAAGCTTTACACCGGTGTTGATGTAAACAGCTACAACCGTTCTTTCTATATGGCACGGGCATTTTTGAACCGAAACGCAACGGTTGGTGACCCTTATGCACAATCAAATGCCTCATTAAACTACAACTGGCTCGTCGAAAATACGCTTTCATACGATAAAAGATTTGGTAAAGACCATAGTGTTTCGGCTGTGGTGGGATATAGCGCGCAAAAAGACAGGTTGGATGCCAACCAGGTCTATGCCCAAAATCATCCGGACGATCTCTCGCCAACTATCAGCGGCGGTCAGGTAACCAGTGGCGGGGATAACCGTCAGGAATGGTCGCTGGTATCCGCCCTTGCCAGGGTAAACTATTCGTTCAAAGACAAATACCTGCTTACTGCAACGATCCGTTCTGACAGATCTTCGCGGTTTGGAGCCGGAAACAAAACGGGAACATTTCCCTCATTCTCGGCAGGATGGAGATTGTCCGAGGAGTCATTTATGAAAACTATCACCTTTGTCAGTGATTTGAAATTACGCGGAAGCTGGGGTAAAACAGGAAACTTTCTGATTCCTAACTATGCGGCGATCGGGCTGTTAAGTCCTTATAACTATGTGTTTAACAATGTGCTTGTCAACGGTATTGCTCCGGTCACTATCAATAACGAAAAGTTGACGTGGGAAAAGACGACACAAGTTGATTTGGGTTTTGATCTGGGATTATTTCGCGACAGGTTGTTCGTTTCTGCGGATTGGTACAAAAAAACGACATCTGACCTTCTGTTGAATGTTCAGGTTCCTGCTTCGGTAGGTTTTACAACCGCTCTTCAAAACATTGGCGAAGTTGAAAACAAGGGTGTGGAGCTGACCATTTCAAGTCGCAATATTGTGGGCGGCTTTACGTGGACGACAGATCTTAACATTTCTGCCAATAAAAATAAGGTATTGAAACTGGGGCCAACCGGTGATCCGATCCTGAGTACCGGTGGTGCAGGTATCCGGCACGTCACCCAGATTGGTGCACCAATCGGTAGCTACTATGGGTATGTGGTGGAAGGTATTTATCAGACTCAGGACGAAATTAATGCTGCGCCAAAAGATGCACTGGCACCAGCAGCACGTCCCGGCGATTTTAAATTTAAAGATGTAAACGGTGATGGTAAAGTAGACGCAAGCGATCGTACCGTCATCGGAAATTATATGCCTGATTATACGTGGGGTATTACCAACCGGTTTAGTTTTAAAGGTGTCGATCTGAGCGTGTTCTTTCAGGGGGTTCAGGGTTCTAAAATTCTTAACCTGACCAGACGTCACCTTGGAAACGGAGAGGCTGCTACCAATTCATATGCAGACTGGACAGAAAGATGGATTTCGGCCGAAAATCCTGGGAATGGCGTCATCCCCCGTGCAGACAGACTATCGGATTTACATGGAGGAAATAACCGCCCTTCCTCATTTCAGGTTGAAGATGGATCTTACATCAGGCTACGGAGCATAACTCTGGGCTATACGTTCCCTAAAAACCTGTTGGGTAGTAAAATCCAGTCTCTGCGCGCTTACACATCTGCAACAAACTTGTTTACCAATACCAAATATATCGGTTACAATCCCGAAGTCAACAACCAGGCAGGGCTTACAGGTGTGCAGGGCGAAGACTACGGAGCATACCCGTTATCCCGCAATTTTACTTTCGGACTTAACGTAACATTTTGATTTTGGGAATGCCAAAGCTTACTTTTTATAGTCAACTGATATGAAATTCAAACACATCTATCTGATACCGTTCATAACCGGAGTTCTTGCGTCTTGCAGTGAAGATTTTACCAATCTTAATCCCGTTTCCCAGCGCAACGTTAACGGGTTCTATCTGACCGCCGATGATATGAATACAGCCATTAATGCTGCTTACAAGGTGCTGCAAAATACGGGCGCCTACAACCAGAGCTATTGGATCATGCAGGAAATGCGTTCTGATAATACGGACCAGGGACCCGATGGTACAGGCCTTGGTGCGGACCTGACAGTAATTGATAATTTCTCAGAAATTGCAACGAGCGAAATTGTCACCGCAGCCTACACAGATTCCTACCTCGGTATTGCCCGGAGTAATATTGTGCTGGACCGAATTGAACCTATTACAATGGATGCCACCTTGAAAGACCGGATCAAATCGGAGGCGCTTTTTCTAAGATCCTTATTTTACTATAACCTGGCCGTTTCATTTGGTAACATTCCTATGCCTCTGAATGAGCCTGCGTCTGTATCCCAGGGAGGTGCCCTTGCTCAGCTGCCAGCCTCGGAAATTTACAAACAGATCGCCGCAGACCTTATCAAAGCAGAGGCCGGACTTCCTGTAAAATATACCACTTCGGCAGATATCGGAAGGGCCACCAAGGGAGCAGCGGCAGCCTTACTTGCAAAAATCTACCTGACTATGGGTGATAGGCCCGCAGCCATCCCGGTCCTAAGGCGAATCATTTCTTCGTATGGCTATTCACTGCTTCCGAATTATGCAAATCTGTGGGGCATTACTAACAAAAATAATGCTGAGTCCATTTTCGAAGTCCAGTACAAGGGAGGTGGAACAGGTACCGGCAATACCTTTACCAATGCTTTTTCTCCGCTTTTAAGACAAACAACAGGCGCCTATAAAAATCGTCCGACCGTTAATATGATGAAGGCCTACGAGCCTGGCGACGACCGTTTTCTTAAATCAATGGACAGCAGCTATGTCAATGCCCAGGGTGTTTTAATTTCCAGTTCAAAAAATGATATGCGGTTTATCATCAAATATGGCAAAGAAAATGCGTTCAATGAAAATGACGCTTCTAACAATTTCGTGGTGCTGCGTTATGCAGATGTACTGCTAATGCTTGCCGAAGCGCTTGGCGAATCTGAGGAAGCTTATGGGTACATAAACCAGGTGAGGGCACGTGCCAAACTTTCGCCGATTAATGCCGCTACGGCTGGTACTTTTGCGGACAAACTGCTTCAAGAGCGAAGGGTGGAGCTGGCGTTTGAAAATCACCGCTGGGCAGATCTACTGCGGTTTGGAAAAGCTGCTGAAATCCTAAAGGCTCAGGGAAAGACTGCCAGGCTCTTATATCTGATTCCGCAGCGCGAACTGGACATCAACTCGTCCTTTAAGCAAAATTAGAATATCGATATTCCTGAACCCGTAATTTATCTTTTCATCTTATTGTTTATCCATGCATCTTAACTTCAAAAGAGCAGTGTTATGCCTGTGGCTTGGCTATGGTACTGCACAGCCGGTCTGTCTGGCTCAAATGCCTGCTAAACCCTCTTCATCGAAAATATTACAGGACATAAAAAAGCTTAATGTTCTTGGAAATGTACTTTATATGGCTGCCCACCCAGACGATGAAAATACCAATTTTATTGCTTACATGGCAAATGAAAAATTATATAACACCAGCTATCTGGCACTGACTCGGGGTGATGGAGGGCAGAACCTGATCGGTCCGGAAATAAGAGAACAGCTGGGAATGATCCGTACACAGGAGCTGCTTCAGGCCCGCAGGATTGATGGTGGAAAGCAGTTTTTTTCACGGGCCAATGACTTTGGCTTTTCTAAAAACCCGCAGGAGGCATTTACGATCTGGGAAAAGGAGAACCTGCTTGCCGATGCAGTATGGATAATACGCAATGTAAAACCGGATGTGATCATAACGCGCTTTCCACCCGATTCCAGAGCAGGTCACGGACACCACAGCGCATCGTCCATTTTGGCTGAGGAAGCATTCGACGCTGCCGCAGATCCCCAACGTTTTCCTGAGCAGCTCAAATACGTACAGCCGTGGCAGACCAAACGGCTGCTTTGGAATATTGGGATGTGGGGTATGCTTAACAGAGCTGAATTTGTAAAAAACGCAAAAGAATATCTCAAAATCGATGTGGGTTCTTACAACGCGCTTCTTGGAAAATCTTATGGTGAAATTTCGGCAGAAAGTCGCAGTATGCACAAAAGCCAGGGATTTGGATCCATCGGGACCCGTGGGATTTCGGTTGAGTATCTTCAGCATACGAAGGGAGAGAAGACTTTGACTGATTTGTTTGACGGTGTTAACACTTCCTGGGGTAGGGTAAAGGGTGGTGAAAACATAGAAACGATGGTACAGACAGCTATTAAAGAATATGATCCGGCCATCCCGGATGCCAGTGTAAGCATATTGCTTAAAATTAGAACGGCAATAGAAAAGCTGCCTGACGGATTCTGGAAAACCGCCAAGCTCAGGGAAGTAAACGATATCCTGAAAAATGCTCTCGGCTTGTTCCTCGAAGTAACCGCCTCCGACTATGCCTACACACCTACAGACCAAATGACAATGTCAGTAGAGGCAATAAACCGGTCGGCTGCGAGCGTTACCCTGCAAAAAATCGTATTTCCTTTTAAATCCAAAGATTCTGTCCTGGCCGCTCCGCTGAAAAATAATGAAGGTTTGTCTTTTGAAATTAAAGCTAAAATTCCGGCTCAAACGGCTATTTCTCAACCGTATTGGCTTCGCAAGGAAGTTGGCTATAAAGGTCTTTTTTTCGTAGACAATCAGCTCGAAATAGGGCAGGCCGAAAATCCTGCGGTTGCTACGGTATTATTTCAATTTACGGTGCAAGGGCAGCCGTTGCAGTTTGATGTGCCGGTTGTTTACAAGAAAAAAGATCCGGTGATCGGAGAGGTGTACCAGCCTTTGGTGGTGACGCCCCCGGTTTATGCCAACATCGCGCAGGAGGTTTATATGTTTGCCGATGAAAAACCCAGGAAAGTGACAATCGGGATTAAGGCGGGAAAAGACAATTGTCAAGGTCAGGTGATGCTCGGGATTGCCCCGGGATGGCGGACCGTTCCACAAAGTATTCCTTTCAACCTGGCTCAAAAAGGAGCTGAGCAATCGGTTGAATTCCTGCTTTATCCTCCGGCAGCTTCACAGGAAACACAGATTAAAGCACTGGTAAAAGTGGAAGGCAAAACCTATGACAAAAGCTTTGCGATCATCAGCTATGGTCACATTCCTGCCCAGGTATTTTTTCCGGCAGCTTCTGCAAAGGCAGTAAAGCTGGATCTTGTTAAAAAAGGAAATAATATCGCTTATTTAATGGGAGCCGGTGATCTGATCCCGCTAAGTCTTCGTCAGATCGGCTATGAGGTTACCATGCTTGAAGATAAGGATATGACCTTGGATAAACTTACGCAATTCGATGCTGTTGTAGTTGGGGTGCGTGCTTATAATACCAACGAGCGGATGAAACACTATCAGGCTACGCTGATGAACTATGTTAAAAACGGCGGGAATCTGGTCATTCAGTACAACACCAATATGGACCTGGTCATGAAGGATCTGGGTCCGTATCCCTTCGAGCTTACCCGCGACCGAATCACTGTCGAGGGATCCGAAGTGCGTTTTCTAGTGCCTTCAAGCCCGGTTTTGAATTCGCCCAACAAGATTACTCCGAAAGATTTTGATAACTGGGTTCAGGAGCGGGGCTTATATTTTCCTCAGAAATGGTCTGCGCAGTACCAAGCTGTGATCTCCTCCAATGACCCAGATGGCCCACCACTGGATGGCGGAATTCTGGTTGCGAAGTATGGTAAGGGAAGTTATGTGTATACAAGTTTGTCGTGGTTTCGAGAGCTACCTGCCGGCGTTCCGGGTGCATATCGTGTTTTTGTAAATTTATTATCCCTTGGCAAGTAATCATCATTAAAATTAGCACCCTCAATAATTTTAAAAGTCATTACCCAAAGTTTGATACCATCGGATAGGTTGCGGGAATTCCGTATGTTCGGGGTCACATGCAGCAAAAAACTTGTCCATGTGTTGGCCGTTATAGGTTGAAGCGCGGTGTGCCCGATAATTCGGAGCAGCAGATTACCGTAATTTGCGGAACAAGAATCTATGATTTAGATTGAGATTTCCAGTCTAAATAATTGACTTTTTTTGATTTAAATCTTGTTGATTAATGTCTGCCACTGGTCATTATGCTACGGAATCATATCGTGGAGCCAAACAAATTCTTTACGTTAATACAGTATTCCAATATCTTGAAGAGGTGATGTGAAATACTGATTTGTGATCGATATGGCATCTTTGTTAAGCTAGATTTTGTAACTCAAAACGGGAGGTATTTATAACCTTCCTTTTTGAGTTATGCCATTACTAAATTTGAGCGTCAAAGATGTAAGCGGAAAATTAAATGGGTATCATGTCTACTGGCCGGGGTATCCAACCAGATGAATCGGGCTTATCTTTCAATCCTACTATGAGGACCAAATCGCGGTTTCTGACTTAAATAATGCCAATGCTGCCGGTTTTACTATACTGCCTCAAAAATTTCAGGACATATTCAGAATAGACAGTCTCGGTGGAATGACAGGGAGGGAAATTGCAGGCAGGCACAATATTCCTGAACGCACCATAGACCCTCTCCCTTTATTTAAAACCACCTGTTAATCATTGCATGCCATCTCTAAAGGAATTGGAATATAGGCGCTCGGCAAATACCTGTCTGAAGGGGCAATGGCTAGGGACTGTGACTACCAATGAGGATGCCTTTAAGAATAATGTGCTGAAAGAAAATTTAAGCATCATTTGAAATACTTGGGTCTATTCACCAAGGTAGGTAGTTACTGTTTTTTAGAACAGCGACTCGGTTACTTTTTTGTCTTTTAATTTCATCTTTGCTGCGATTAAAAGGGACAGAAGGCCTGAGAAAAGCCAGAACACATCAGTGCCAGCGACATAATAATTTCCCTTTGCGCATGATATCCAGATCCAGTCATCGGTCACAATTCCATTTGTAATCGGTACAGCAACCGAACATAGTCCTCCCAGAAATAAATACAGCCGTGTGGAAGCTGCTTCTGTGCTGGCAAACAAACCTACAATTGTCAGAATCAGCCAGAAAACGAAAAAGATTGTTTGTACCCAAAATACATGGTTTTCCATATTATGTACCAGAAGTTCTGCATTGAAAAGAATAGCAACTGCAGGAAAAAGGCTAAAACTGATCGCAAGGTAGCACATGGTAGTGCTGTGGTGAAACCGTTTTTGCTTGTCATTATAGATTTTTTTGTTGCGGGCCTCTTTCCATAAGAGCACCCCGCTGATAATTACAAAACACGTAAAAAACGCTAGAAAAAAGTAAATAATTTTCAGCGTCAGCCCGCCAAACGTGGCAAAATGCAGCCTGGCAATACCGGGCAGTACTGATTGCGCATAACCCTTTTTGCCGGGTAGGTTATCAGACAAAATTCTTCCGTCCCGTAGCGCGATCGCTACTGAACCGCTTCCAGCGAATGTCTTTGTGTTATCCAGAGCTGCCAGAAGCGTACCATCTTCCCTATCGTAATGTTTGATTTGCAGGTATTGCAATTTCAGATTGTTATGTTCGTTTTTTATAGGATCCAAAAGACTGGATATTTTTAGATTTTTTGTCGTCACAAGCGCATCTTTGGTGGTTGCCAGTACACGATCTGGCAGGATCACCTGCAGGGCTTTCTGCTGGTTTCCGCCAAAAAAAACAAATACAACCGGCAGCAGCACCAGAAATGAAAGCATATAATAAGCCCCAGTAATGGCATACATCAGTTGAAATGGTAGGCCAAGCAGTCCAAAAACCGTATGTGCGTTGGTCCAGATGTTCTTCAATGATCCTTTTAGCGAGAAGCCATTGAATTTGGTAAATATATTTTGCCAGTGGATCATCACGCCGGTGATAACAGCAAATGCAAAAAACAAGGCGACAAATCCGGACAAGAATCTGCCAATCAATGGAATGTGATCAAAAAAGTGGAGCCGGTAAAGTGTTTCTCCGACGGTGGTTTTTTCGTCTTTGCTGAATGTGCCGGTTTGTGGATAGTAAGTCGTATTATAGTGCTGCTCAGGACGGCCTTTCGACACGATCAGATGTCCGTAAATTTGAACCAGCGGTGCTTGAGTAGTTTCAGTGCGGATCGTAATGTCCTCGGAAAGGTCAAAGGAAGGGTTAAGTTGTTTTATTTTGTATAGAATTTCATCGTAGTCAATGGCTTTGCCCAGCGATTGTCTTGAAGCCGGATTTTCCCACTGATAAAATTCGTCTTTAAATAGTGTAAACGCACCTGCAAAAAAAATCACATACAATGCGAAGCTGATCACAATTCCGGAAACCGTGTGGATATGGAAAGTGATGTTGTACAGTCTGACGGATAAACCTTTAAGTTTCATAATTATTTAAAAAAAAAGACAATGATACTACAAACCAGGAAGCAGAAAAGATAAATTCCCCAGATCATCCAGCCGCTGCGAGCCAGAAAAGCGGTGATCATTAAGACCACCCAAAGCATAAATATGGAAAATGCACCAGTCAATATGACTTCGATGCGGTAGGGGATCAGCACGCTAATCATCATTTGAAAAGCGACGGCCAGGAAATATCCGCCGATCAGTCCTGCCGTGATTTTCAAGGCACGTTGACGCTTTGTGGACAGGTATTCGTTTTTAGCAGGCATAATAAATCAGTTCGATTAGTGCCAAAAATTGAACCATAGCGATCAGCCCATAAAAATATCTTTTACCCATGACTGCAAAAAACTGGATCATCGCCATCGCAAGCGACGCACCCGCCATTGTCATTAAAAAGCCTCCTGCCCAGCCATCCGAATAAATAAAAATGGCCGAGCCAATTACAAAAAAAATAGACCCAAACCACTTTGACGCGGTAAAAGAAGGTCTGAATAGCTCGGCCGGAAAGTATTTAGACTTGGCGTAATAAAGATATGTTCCCAGTAATATGAAATAAAATGACAGCATGAAAACCTAATAGTTGAGCGTTAGCTTATGAATTGAATGTTTGTTTCTTTTTTTATAGCGAATGCTGGTTTGGTCTGGGGTGAACCGTACGGAGAATTTTTAGTTTTTCTGTTTGCAAAATTATCTTTCCCTTTTTTACCTCGTCCCCACCAGGTGAGAACACCTTTTACCGGATGACGGGCAGGGATAAGTCTGGCGAAAAAAGAGACGATCTTTTCCGTAAGCCACAGAATGCTGCCTGCGTGAATATCGCACTTTATATTTCTGTGCTTTTCGCCCTGCCTTTTTTCTTAAATCTGCGGCTGCGCAAAAATTCCCTCTATACTGGTCATATTGGTTAGTTGGCCTATTGGCACTGCGGAAAATTTGAATCAACGTACTCGATGATTTTATAAATACAAATACGGTAGCTCGCCGCCGAATCATTCCAGATTTCGAAAATGGTCAGCGGATATCCTGCGCTAATTTGCGTATATAAACCAGCTATAAGTCTACTTACAGGAATTCTGGCCATATTTTCCGGTGTGACAAACAGGCTACCAGGGGACACAATATTTTGGATCTGATCCTTAAACCTATAAATGCAGCCGGTAATACTCAGTATGATTACCATCAGCCCGGACAGAAGTCCAAGGCAGAGATGCAGGAAGCTATTTATCTTTTTTGCACTCATACCGTATCAGAATTTAAATGTGACATTCGCCAGAATCTGCCGGGGTGATTGCGGATCAAAGTTCATTCCCCAGTATTTCTGATTGGTAAGGTTGTTCATTTTAAGGCCCAGTCGGTAGCGTGGCTGATCGTAGAAAAGTGTCATATCCCAGCGTGTGTATGAAGGAATTGTAAGCGCACCCAGTTCATTGTTTTCATAAATTGCGGTCAGGTAATTACCACCGGTACCAATCCCCAGGCCTTTCAGCGGAGAGGATAAAAGACGGTAACTTGCCCACCAGTTGGCCGCATGTCTCGGGAAGCCGTATTTCAGTCCCTCGTTGGCGGCAGTTGATTTTTTGTATTCCAGTTGATTGTAACCGTAGCCGAATACAATATTTAATCCATTGATCGGGCTGATGGTCATATCAGCCTCTATACCCTTACTCACGCTGGAACCGTCCTGGACAGAAAAAGCGGTATTGGTTGGATTGGGGCGGATTACATTGGTGATATCAATGTTGTAATAACTCACCGAACCGACGATCCTGTTATTCCATGAATTCAGTTTTGTACCGAATTCCCACTGATTTCCCGACTGTGGTTTTGGTGTAAAAATGGATTGGTCCGGCTGGGTGATAGGCGCAATGTTTTGAAAACCATTCATGTAGTTTGCGAAAATGGCAACCTTGTCTTTTACCGGCTGGTATACTAACCCGAATTTTGGCGAGATGGCTGTCTGATCGTAACCTCCCAGACGTTCTCCGCTATTGGTAGCCGTTCCCTTGTTACTGAATCGGTCCACCCGTACACTGATCATCGCCATGAGTTTGTCGGTAATGTTGAGTACTTCCGAGAAATAGGCACTGAGGGTCTGTTGTTTAGATTCAGTAATATTAACCGAACCGATCCCTGCCACTAGTTCATCGATCCGGTCTAGCGATATGGGTTTAATAGATTTCCTAACATTGATCGTATCGTAGGTTATGGTTCCGTATGCCTGGTTTTTATTGATAAGACCGTACACATCTACACCGGCAACAATACGGTTTCTAAGACTCCCAATCACAAAATCACCTGTGAAATACTGCTGAAATTGTGTGGAAGTGCTGAAACTGTTACGGCCGGAAGAAAGGTTGCGCACCACCGTAGAATCGCTAGTCCAGATAGCTGGATAAAAGTAATTGACATTGTCATAGCGGACATCGCCGACCGCATACTGCGTAGTGGAAGTCCAGTTTTTGGAAAGTTTGTACTGAGCCTGAACGTATGCATTGCTTGTTCCCATTTGCAGTAAAGGATCGTTGCTGTTGATCGACTGACGGTAGCCCAGTGGCATGTCTTTGATGTTTTTAAATGTTACGTTTGTAAACGAGTTTGCAGGCATTGTACTGCGCTGAGTGCGGTAAAATTCGGTTTCAAATAGCAGGGTGAGCTTCTCGCTAGCTTGGTAGCTCAGGCTGGGCGCTATGGTCACTGCCCGCGCCATACCGAACGCCTGGAAAGAATTTTCACGGTGTCCGGCCGCATTGACACGGAGAAGCAATGTTTTATCTTCTTTGACCGGGCTATTCACATCTAAGGTGATCCTGTTCATACCCCAGCTTCCGGTTGAATACCCGATCTCACCCGATGTTTTTTCGAAGGGCTTTTTGGTAACCAGGTTTGTAAAACCGCCGAAAGAGATCAGGCTGGATCCAAACAAGGTGCCCGATGGACCTTTGATCGCTTCCACACGCTCTACATTGACCGGATCAATTCCCGCCCCGAGCTGCGCTGCCATACCGTTTCTGATCTGGCTGGTAACCCATGATCCGCGCATCACCATATACGTAATCCCGTTATTCACACCTCCGAAAGAAACCGTCGCTCCGGGCACGTTCCGCAGCAGGTTTTTGTAATCGACGGCGATCTGTTCCACGGCCAGCTCTTTGGATACCACGTTATACACCTGAGGATTTTCAAGGTTTTTCAAAGGAAGCCTGGCTACATATCCGGTTTCCTTTTGGCCAAACTTATTGGCGTTACCGGTGATAGTAACTTGCTGCAGTGTTTTTGCATCCTCTTTCAGCCGGATCGTTTCAGCAGTCATGGTTCGGTCGTCATTGGTTTCAATATTGATTTCTGCGGATTCAAAACCGATAATGCTCACAACCACAACGTGTTTTCCGGCAGGTACATTCCGAAGCTGGTAATCACCGTTTTCGTCTGTAATCGTTCCAAACTTTGTGTTTTTGATCTGTACTGTTACAAATGCACCGGGCTGGCCATCACTGGTAATTACGTGACCTTTGATATGCGATTTTGCTGTTTGCTGAGCTTTCAACCCATCTATCAATAGCAAAGAAATCAGAATAGAAAAAAAGTATTTCATGTGTGGAAATGTTAAAACTTAATGGTTACACTTGCTGAAAAGCGTCTCGGTGTCTGAGGCTGTAGAGACGTATTCCAATATCTTTCATTGTTGAGATTGTCCAGTTTAAGGCCGATACGATAGCCGGGCTGCTCGAAAAACACAGTCGCGTCCATTACCGTGTAGGCCGGAATCGTGAACTCGCGTGCGGAATTGTTAATCACAAACTGTTCTCCGCTGTAATTGAAACCTGCACCTAAGCCCAGGCCTTTCGCCGCACCGGAAGTGAGGCGGTAACTTGCCCAAAGATTCGCCGTGTTTTCTGCTCCCGAGTTGGTCGGGCGGCGACCATTTACGTTCTCGTTGGCTTTTTCGAGTTTGCTGGCATTGTAGGCATAACCGGCCAGGATATTCAGCCCGTAGACAGGATTGATGATCAGTTCAAAATCAATGCCTCTGCTGGTCTGATTACCGTCCTGGATCTGGAAACGGTTTCCGTTCACGGGATCTCTTTCCATATCGGTACGCAACTGATTGACTACTTTAATATCGTAATAGCTGATTGTGGCGCTGATTTTGTTATCCAGCACGTCGAATTTTACACCGGCTTCTGTCTGATTGGCAAACTGAGGTTTGAAATTGGAAACGGAGCCGTCTGGCTGGTTTACTGGTGCTACAAACTGGTAGCCGTTCATGTAGTTAGCGAAAATGGCAACCTTCTCTTTCACAGGCTGATATACCACCCCAAATTTTGGGGATAATGCCGTCTGCTTGTATAGTCCGGTGGTTGTATTTGCAGTATAGCTATAAGAACCTTTGTTATCAAAACGGTCCACACGTAGGCTCAGCATGACCATCAGGTTCTCAGCCAGGTTGAAAACGTCAGAAAAATAGGCGCCCATGTAATTATATTTTGCCGAGCTTCCGCTGTTTACGGTGACGGCTGCCACTTTATTTTTGATTTCATTAATGCTGATCGCAGCGTAACGTTTACCGGGATTAATAAAATTGACCGTATCGTAAACTGCGCCGCGCGTATTTGGGAAATCGAAATTAACGGAACTGTAATCCAGTCCGGCCACGATGCGGTTGCGGAAGCCAGCAATTTTGAAATCACCGATAAAATTCTGCTGGACCTGCGTGGCTACCTGGCGGGTATATTGGTCCCAGATGTTGCGGGTAACGGTAGAATCTGTGATTGTGTTAAGTGTCATCGCAGGGAATTCAAATTCAACAAGACTATTACCAATGTTAGTCTGTGAAGTCCATTGGCTGCTTATTTTGTAATTGATCTGCGAGTAAAGGTTTTGGGTCCGTGTAGTGGCAATGATCGAATTGTTGGTAAATGACTGTCTGTACCCGATTTTCAGATGATCAATGCTGGATACCTGCACATTGGTGGACGCAATGGTGTTTCCATATATATTGGTACCTTTTCTGCCATAAAGTTCAGCATCAAACAGTACCGACAGGCGGTCATTCACCTTAATGGATAAGGTTGGGGCCACCAGGTAGGTTTTAGAAAAACCGGCATCCTGAAAACTTTTTTCACCGTGCAGCGCCGTGTTGATTCGGAATAAAACTGTCTTTTCATCGTTCAGAGGCGTGTTGATGTCCGCAGTCAACCGGTTAAGGTTCCACGTTCCGGTTGTCAATGAGACCTGTCCTTTGAAAACATCGAAAGGTTTCTTGGTCACCCGGTTAAAAAGTCCTCCAAAAGTGGATAGGCTTGCTCCGTAAAGTGTTCCCGATGGGCCTTTTATCGCCTCAATTCTTTCAAGATTGGCCGGATCAATTTCCGCAACGGAAGATGTCCCAACGCCATTTCTGGCCGCATTGCCCAGGTTAAAACCCCTCGTTACGTTCATATAACGTCCGTTGCTGGAATGCGATACACCGGAATTGGCACCCGGAATATTTTTGAAGGCGCTTTTATAATCGGTCACAATCTGTTCTTGCATAATCTCTTTGGAAACCACGTTATAAACCTGCGGGTTTTCCATGTTTTTCAGTGGAAGCCGGGCGATATATTCCGATTCTTTCTGGGCGAAACGGTTGGTGTTTCCTTTAACGAGCAGTTCCTGTAATACCTGGGCATTTTCTTTTAGAGAAATAGCGGGAACCGTAGTTTCACCCTTTACTTCGATATATTGTTCGATCGCGCTGTATCCTATCAGTTGCACATACAAGATATAATTACCAGCAGGCACTTTTTTAATGCGGAAATGACCTTTGGCGTCGGTAATTGTCCCGATTTGGAGGTCTTTAATGCCAACATTTACAAATTCGGCGGGCTGCCCGTCAGAGGTTAGGATCTGCCCATTGAGACTCCCTGTCTGTGCGCAGGTATCTGAGACGGACATAATAAGAATTAAGAAAATAAGAGATAATATTCTCATAATGGAAAGATGAGTGGGTGAAATGATTGATACTAAAGCATATTTGGCAACTTTCACCAAAATCGTATCGCACCTGCCGATCGACTTACCAGATTTGCCCAAATGTTCCCCTTCGGCGTTTTCACTTGTAGAGGTTTTGAATTTGTAGGTACCAGACCAGATAGTGTAAACGATGCCATACGGTTTTTATCGGAATTAATAAGCATATTCCCAGCATTTGAAGAAGCGAGATCTACATGTGGTTTTTCGCTTGGGTTGTCTTCGAATAGCCTGGTCAGGTACCAAGGCTGGTTTGTTTCGGCTAATTTTTGAAGCATCAGTGAAAACCTTGATTTGAATACCATTGAAAGTTGGTCATTTCCCGCAGGCAATTTATCTGCTTTGACTATGGCACTTGCGCGGAATTCATAAATCGTCGAATTGCCCGTTTCTTTCGAAGCCTTACTGATCGATGACATATATACGCCGTCTTCATGGTGAGTGAAGTCCGAATTAAAATGATCATCACCCGCCACAGCTGCCCGTTTAAATTTCCGTCTATCCGGTATGGTTAAATAAAGCTCCAATTCCTTGGCATACAAATACCCGTCAGCCAGCTTTTTAGATTGATCGTCCCGGCTCAAGTAGGCAATTTTAATGGGGTGTTTGCGGAATGTTTTTTCAGAGGTATCGTTTTCCATCCAAAGGCCGTGGCCCAAAAGATTGTTTAATAATCTTGCTTTCTGAGGCATTAGAGATAAAGAAGTTATCATTTAATTAAAATCGCGGTTTAATTGTATTTAGACCAATTATAATTAATCAAAAGTATATGCCGTAACGCAGCTTTGCAACATTTAGTCCGAACTTTTTAAATAATTTAGGTTGAAGCTTATGGAATACCGCAATGTTTTGTATTTATGCATCAAACAATTTAGGGACGCCTGAACCGAGCATTCGATGGGGGTCTATTGGTAATAGTTGTATGTGAGTACTTAAAGTTTGACAGTTTTGAAAGGGTTTTACCTGTCGTTATTTTTTGGAATAATTTTTCCTGTGACTTGAGTCCACCCGGCAAGATTTTTCGCAATTCTTTTAAACACGCCGATAAAAGTGCGTCAGCGAATTGTACGCTATTTCCTTTAACGTGTAGTAGGAAAGGGATCATTACACCGCAATGCACAAATGGTTTTCTGTCGGTGTGGGAAAGGCGAGAGCTCATCTGGCTGAAAGGGGAGCTTGAAAATTATCTGGTACGGGCTGTAAAATGGTCATCGCTGAAAATACTGAGAATTGCCATGATCTTTTAAAGCGCCTCGTTGCTTTCGCAACAGCAGAGCATCAACAGACCAACAGGGTACGGGAACAGCTTGCCTTTCATGGCCTCTGTGAGCGTTTAAATTTTCTTTCATACAATTTGACTCAACAGTAAAACAGGTTTTCAATGTTAGCCATGCAAACCGGCTTTTGAGCAAAAGTGTAGCGCTTTCTATAAATATTCTAGAAGAAATCGCTAAGGCGCTAAGATTAGTGATTAGTGCATTAAGAAAATGAACCTATATTTTTCTTTGAAAGATCGTTAGTCTGAATTTTCTTTACGTGATTAAATAATCTATTACCCACCATAAATAGCCCATGAAAATGAAAAGTAAAAGAATTTTAATTCCCGTAATTTTGATCAGTTCTTTTTTTGCCTGCAATAAATCCGGTAAAGCAGATACGCTGAAAGAAAAGTCAGAGCTGGTGAAAGACACCGTAGTTACCGCAGATGAGACCAGTAGAGAAATTCCTGCGGATTCTATTGACCTCAGCAAAGTTTCCTTCAGTGAAAAAGAATTGGATGCGTTTCCCGTTTTTAATCCTCCGGCTGACTTAGTGCCACTCAATAAGCCACTTATCCGCGACTTCGACAGACTGTTTTTTCCGACTCAAAAAGGTATGGTTCCTATCGAAGGAAAGGTTTATAAAGCGTTTATAACAAGTATTACAGGTAAGGAGTGGTCTTTGCCGTATTTTGAAAAAAGTTATAAAGATCTAATCACAGCGTCCGGAGGTGTGCTGATTTTTCAGGGGAAAGTATCGCAAAAAGAACTCGATCGTATCAAAGACGAGGCTACGTACTTCGGCGAAGAGGGCTCAATTGATTATACCAACAATGTGGTGAAAGTTTACGCGATCCGTAGAAAAGAGGGTGATCATGTATTTATACAGCTCTCAGGTTACAGCGCGGGGGGATCGATCCAGATTCTACAGCTACCCAAAGCAGCCAAGTAATCGAATCATTGCATCATAAAAACACATTTTGCTGAGTGATTGACTGTTATTTGTAATTACAGGTTTTAAATGATTTTAGAAAAATTCTTTTGCCATTGATGAAAAAATTCATTTTGCTTTTTAGTTTTTTATGCGCTAACTATTCGATAAATGCTCAAAAGGTTTCAGAGCCTTCATCAGAAAGACATCCTGAATGGACTAAGTCTTACCCCTCATTCCGCATTGCGGGGAATCTGTATTACATTGGTACTTCTGATCTGGCATGTTATCTTATTGTAACGCCTAAGGGAAATATACTGATTAATACCGGACTTGCATCTTCTGCGACCGGAATTAAAAGGAATATTGAAAAACTGGGTTTCAAACTTTCTGATACAAAAATACTTCTGAATACACAGGCCCACTATGACCATATGGGTGCGATGTCTGTTATAAAAAAAATGACTGGTGCCAAACTGATGATCAACGAAGGTGATGCCTCAGCAGCAGAGGACGGCGGACTTTCAGATTATAGCTCAAAAGGAAAGGTGCGGGATTTTGAGCCTGTACAAGTAGATCGGGTATTACATGATCGTGATACAATCAGGTTGGGCGGCATGCAGCTGGTGATGCTCAATCATCCCGGGCACACCAAAGGTTCATGCAGTTATTTGTTTGATGTGAAAGATGAGAAAAGAAAATACAGAGTGCTGATTGCGAATATGCCAACGATTGTAACGGATGAAAATTTCTCAGACATAGCTGCCTACCCTAATATTGCCAAGGACTATACCTATACTCTAAATGCAATGAGGCACTTAAGATTTGATATCTGGCTGGCATCACACGCCAGCCAGTTCGGTCTGTCTGATAAACATAAACCCGGTAATGCATATAACCCCGAGGCCTTTTTTGATAAAAATGGTTATAACCAGCAAATCAGTGATCTGCAGAAGGATTTTGATGAGAAAATGAAGGGGGATAAATAACTGCTTCGCAATATCGTGGAAGTATTGGAAAGAATACAGGGAAGGTTTGAGAAGACGATTACCCTGTTCATGTGCAGCATAATAGGAGGTTGCAAAGCTTAGTCTTTGTATTGAAACCTGATGGATAGGAAACCAGATTTCCAAGGTAAGTATCATCTGCTGTATTGGCAATGCGTAGAAAATCGGAGCCTATTGACAACGGTAATTCAGAAAGTAGTTTCTCGACAGTGCGGTCAGTACTGACTAAGTTAAAAAGATTAAAAAAAGAGTAGTAAGGAAAAGTTAAAACCAAGTTGATGGTCATTTTTCTACAGATTCAGTAATGCAAAAGATCCGAATTCTCCAAAAACGGACACCAAGACTTTTTTTACTAGCTGTGTTTTCTTCAAGACAACCTACGTAAGAAGCCTGTGAAATCCACGTTTTAAACAGGCGGTATCACCATTGTACTGTACGCCTCGATATTTTTGTCAGCAGCGGCAAATGTGACACTTATACATTTCTACCTGTGCATATGCTTTAAGCGAAATTTAACGATATGAAAATGGGAACGTTGTAACCGTATAGGCTGGAAGGTGGTAATGACATTGGGTAATTTTCGAGAAAACTACATATTAATAGTTTCACACTAAATGGTATCGAAGGTGATCGTGCACATTATCTACCGAAAGCAAGATGAGCAATTTTTAAAAGAAACCGTATTTGCGTCATGCTGCCGAAGAGGGGTATGGTTGATGTGATAGGAAGGTGTTTGCTTGCCGCTTTTAACCAATAAATAATAACGTAACACTGTTTGGTTAACTTTCTGATAGACTTGTTGTTCAGTAGCTGATTTAGCCATAAGCAATTGACACTAAAAGTTATGTCAAACAGCAGTATTTCGCGGATTGAAAGTGTTTGTATAAAATGGATGGTATTATCGATGCTGTATATCTATGTATGGGGAAATTATTAAATTTCAACCTAATCATGGCGAATATACCTTTTCATTGATTTATTCTGCGCTGAAAATGTTAATTACGACGCAGCTTTATTATCGTTTATCATAAACGCCACTGATACGGGTTTTCTTGGGAGTCGTTGACAAGACCGTATTTATTGAAGCAGTCAGAACGAAGCGTAAATAGTCATTTTTTGCTGTTGATTAAATCGGTTCACGCCTCTATATGAAAATGATTATTTTAACAACCGAATTTCTTGCGATATAGCTATTTTTGCTATTGGAATGCTTCTGGTAGCAGTTTGCGAAGTGATTCAAGTTTTGGGTTTTTGCTGATTCATACCGAAATTTTTTGCGGGTACAGAAATGGTTGCATAAGACGGTGCAGCTGCTGAATCGGGATCTGTTGGACTGGATAAGTATGAGTTGTGGTTTTCGGCGCTACAATGTTTGCAACGAAGGTCTTTTATCCAAGATCTGCAAAGAGAATTAGCGGATTTTATGTTGTCAATTTTACGTTTGACATTTAGGGAGGTGGTTCCATGAAGAATTTCCTGGCTGGCAATGATATCTTTGTTGGGCATTTTTTTGTCTCTTAATAGGTTAGTTTTGCATAAACGTATCAGTTAATGAAACAGTCAATCCACAAGCATGAGGATCTCTTACAGGTATTTGGCCATGGCGGTCAGGCTGTTACAGGAGGGTTCTCGGTGGAGCTTAACAGTGTTGTCCGTAAGAAAGATTTTGCCAGCGAACATTTCAGGTCTGATTATATCATCATTTGCATGATCACATCAGGAAATATGACGATGGGAATTAATTTTAAGAAGTACAATGTACCTGTGAACGGATTTATACTCGCACCGCCCAATGCTTTGAAGCAGTTTATCCAGGCTAGCGAGGACGCGACCGTTTCAGTTATTAGCTTCACGGGTGATTTTTTAAACGGAATTGGAATCTCCAATCTGAAAACGGAGTTGTTTGAATATTTTTCAACAAGGTTCCTGCCTTTTTGGCAACTGGACCAGCAGGCTGCGGATATGGTTTTAAAGTTGATGGGGGAGTTAAAAACGCGATATCTGGGCGCAGATGACCACCCTTATGGCAAAGAATTGTTAAACATTGCTTTTCAAACATTCCTCTACGAGATAGCGGCTCTAAGCAGAATATATTCAGAGCCAGTCAGTAATTATGTTTCCAGAAAAGAAAATCTTGTCATGGAATTTATACAGCTTGTTCAAAAACATTTCAGAACGCAAAGGATGGTAAATGCTTATGCTGGTCACTTGAGCGTCACAGCGAAATACCTTACTGAAACCGTTAAGGAGATCACAGGCAAAAACGCCGGGGAAATGATTGATGATGTTGTAATGCTCGAAGCAAAGTACCTTCTTAATGATCCAGCACTTAATATTAGCCAGATAGCCGATATGTTAAATTTTAATGATCAGTCATTATTTGGAAAGTTCTTTAAACGCCATACGGGGCTTTCACCAAGGGATTACCGTAACCTGCTTTGAAAAGAACAAGTTTTACTATGGGCTGACATTCAATAAGAAAGACATTTTTACCAGAAAATTTGTTCCCTTTTGATACAATATGACGCTTTTGGCTTTTGAAATTATGATGTTTGCTTCAAAATTTTAAAAGCTTTAGGTTAACGATAGGCTGTTAATCTTACTTTGAAGCATTATTTAAGCGTTTGTGCTTTTTCTCTCCTCATATAACAGATCGCTAAATTTTATTTTGTCGAAATTATTTAGCAAAACCGACTTTTTGACCAATTGAACCGATTTGTAAACCTTTTAAGTCTTTGCCGCAACAGCCAACTTTGCAAACAAACTTTTAAGGTTTCTACGATCACGCAAAAAATGAAAAAATCTTATTTTATCAGACCAGCTTTTCTGCCGGTCTTTTTACTTACCTCCATTGGCACCTTACTGGTTGGCTGCTCAGCAAAAGAAGAAAAAAAGGCGAGCGAGCGTGCTGTAAAAGTTACAATCCAGCAGATTCAAAATCGGGGGCAGGCAGAAGAGCTTAGCTTTTCCGGTACGATTGAGGCTGACAATTCTGTTCAGATCGGTTTTTCGGTTCCCGGAACCGTCAGCTCAGTTAAAGTCGATGAGGGGCAGCATGTTGGCACAGGCCAGCTTTTGGCTGCAATTGATGCAACTGAATACGATAATGCGCTGCTGATTGCCGGTGCCGGTCTTGAACAGGCCGAAGATATGTATGCCCGTTTGAACGGCCTGTACCAGAAGGGTAGTTTACCGGCAAAGGATTTTATCGAGATTAAAACGAAACTGGCTCAGGCAAAAGCAAACAAGAATCTTTCTATGAAACGTGTTGCCGATACAAAACTTTATGCACCGATGTCAGGGATTATTACGGTAAAATCGATCGAACGTGGTGCTATGGCCGCTCCGGGCGCGGCAGCCTTCACCATTATTAAAACCGATCAGGTATATGCCAGGCTCACAGTACCAGAAAGTGAGATAGGGAAGCTTACAAAGGGTCAGAGTGCCAGCGTTTTTATATCTACATTAGATCAGACATTTACAGGTAGAATCGCGATCATAAATCCTCAGGCTGATGCTGTCAGTAAATCCTACACAGTCAAAGTTCAGCTTCAGAATCCGGGCGGAAGACTGCTGCCGGGTATGATAGCGCAGACGAAAATAGCAACGGGTAAATCATTGGATGCCATTACGGTTCCTGCAAGCGCAGTGATACGGGATGCCGATGATATTACGTATGTTTTTGTAGCGGGTGATGATCAAAAAGTTACAAGGAAAAGAATAACCGCCAGTGGTGTTCAGGGAGATGATGTGATCATTTCCGATGGATTAAAACAGGGAGACAAAGTTGTAGTAGCAGGCCAGACACGGTTGAAAGACGGAGCTTCGGTCATTTTATAGCGGTTTAATCATCGGGTTTAAATTTGGGAAAGTAATCATCAGTGGCGGATCAATTTCTGTTCTGCTCAAAACCTTGTTGTCTTAAATCTTTCATAATCAATGGAAAAACATAAAATGAACTTTATCGAAGCGGCAATGAAGTACAAGCAGGTCACGATCGTGGTCACGCTGCTTCTGACTTTGCTTGGCATCAACGCGCTGCTAAATATGCCCCGAAGTGAGGATCCCAAGATCGATATGCCTGTGGCGTTGGTCATGGCTTTTTATCCCGGTGCAGATGAGCTACAAATGGAAAAACAGGTGACCAATAAAATTGAGCAGTATCTTTTTTCTTTTGAAGAAATCAGAAAAGATAAAACCAAGTCATCAACCAAAGACGGGCAGGTTTTTATTACCGTCGAGCTGCATACCAGTGTAAAGGACAGAAAGAAATTCTGGTCTACGCTGCAGCATGGATTGAATATGAATATGCCCTCTGTACTTCCGAAAGGTGTTTTGGGTCCAATGGTAAATAGCAATTTCGGCGATGTGGTTGCACAAATGATCACGGTTTCTTCCTCTCAGCGCTCGTACGCTGAAATTGAAAAATATCTGGACGATCTGGAGGACGGGCTCAAAACGATTCCGACGGTCTCAAAAATCAACAGGACAGGCGGGCAGAAGCAGCAGATCTACATTAAGGTCGACAACGACAAGTTGCGGCAGTATGGGTTTGATGTCAGTACCCTGACAAGAGCACTGCAAATGCAGAATGTAACCGGATATTCGGGAGAGCTCACCATTGTTGGGAACAACATCCCGATCTTTGCCAACAGCCAGTACAGGACTGAATCCGATATTGCCAATCAAATTGTTTACAGCAAACCGGATGGAACGGTAGTCCGTTTAAAGGACGTTGCGCAAATCGAAAGACGTTACGAAGAAGTGTCTTCGTATATACGAATGGGTGAGGATAAGGTGATGATGCTTAGCATCGAAATGCAGCCTGGTAACAACATCGTTCAGTTTGGTGATATCGTTCAGGATAAGATCAAAGAGGTTCAGGCTACACTTCCGCCGGATGTCAAAGTGACCACCATTGTTGATCAGCCCAAAGTGGTTGGTGACAGTATTTCGCACTTCATGGTCGAATTCGGCATTGCTATCCTGGCGGTAATTCTGGTGGTGATGTTTCTGCTGCCATTCCGGGTAGCGTCCATTGCCTCGGTGGCTGCGCCGATCTCGATTGCTATTACCTTTGGCATAATCAATATTATGGGTATCGAACTTCATCAGGTAACGCTGGCGGCGCTTATTATCGTACTTGGGATGGTGGTTGACAATGCGATCGTGGTGGTTGATAATTATATTGAAAAACTAGATGAAGGTGTTACGCCATGGACGGCTGCCTGGCAGTCTGCGACCCAGCTTTCGCTGCCGATTTTCACGGCAACACTGGCTATTATCTTCGCCTTTGCACCCCTGGCATTTTTTCTGAACGGTATCACCAAAGATTTTATTGCTGCTTTGCCGCTCACGATCGCTGTCGCACTGATCGCTTCCATGCTCGTTGCGCTGCTTCTGACTCCATATATGTGTTATGTATTTATCAAAAAAGGTCTGAAACATCAGGTCAGCGACCGACCTCCTAAGAAAAGCCTTTTGGATTATCTGCAAAATGCGTTTAATACAGGCGTCGAGTTTTGTTTTCGCTGGCCGAAGGCCACGATGACTGCCGCCGTAATTTCGGTTTGTCTTGCCTTTTTTACAGCCGCCAATGTACAGCAGGAATTTTTCCCGAACTCGGAACGAAATCAGTTTAATGTCGAGGTCTGGCTGCCAAGCGGAACCTCTCTGCCTATGACCGAAAGTGTGGTTAAAAAGGTTGAAAATATATTAAAAGCAGATAAACGGGTTGCGGGTTTATCGAGTTTCGTTGGAACAAGTTCCCCGCGTTTTCAGATGACTTATGCGCCGGAAACGCCACGGAGAAATTTTGCGCAGATTTTTATCACCACCACAAGCCCGGAAGCGACCAATGAAATGGTCAAAGAATATCTGGACAAATTCGATGGACTAGTGCCAGATGGTTATGTCAGGATCAAGCAGCTGAGCATGCAGGCTGGTTCACCCATCGAAGTAAGGGTTATCGGAAATGATCTGAACGATCAGAAAAAAGTAGCTGCTCAGATTACGAGTATTCTCGAAAAACAGGAAGGAACTAACTGGGTTCGCAGTGATTACGAGCAGGACTATATGGGTGTTTCTGTTAAAATCAAAGAGGACGTTGCCAATCGCTTGGGGGTGTCAAACCAGGCTATTACCCAAACGCTTGGAGCAGGCCTGAAAGGTTATTCTGTTTCTACGCTTTGGGAAGGCGACAAACCTGTTGATATTTTCATGCGTCTTGGCGAAGCCAGCAGAAAGGATTTTAACGACGTGGACAATCTTTACATCAGCACGCTTTATGGAGGGAAAGTACCTTTGAAAGAAGTGGCTCAGTTGGTGCCAGCCTGGCATACGGGTACACTGGCACACCGCAACGGTCTACGTACACTTACTGTTCAGGCAGAAGCGCAGCTTGGAATCAAGGCCTCCACGATCATGGCCAACGTGATTCCCCAGATCCAGAAGCTTGAATTGCCACAGGGTATCCGGATTGCCTATGGTGGAGAGCTCGAATCCAGTGGCGAAAGCGCGCCGGGTATGGGCGTTTCATTAGGGGTGAGCTTAATTCTTATCTTTATGACGCTGCTGTTCCAGTTCAAGAACTTTGGAAAAACGCTGATCATTCTGGCTACATTTCCTTTGAGCCTGCTGGGCGCTTTTTTAGGGCTGTATGTAACAGGCAACCCAATGGGATTCACTGCTTTTATGGGCATTATCTCGCTGATTGGCATTGTGGTTCGTAACGGAATCATTCTGGTCGATTATGCCGACGAGCTTGTCATCGAACATGGTTACAGCATCAAGGCAGCGGCACTCGCTGCTGCAAAAAGAAGAATGCGTCCGATTTTCCTTACTTCTGCGGCAGCGGCTGTTGGCGTCGTACCGATGATCGTAAGCAAATCCCCGATGTGGGGACCTTTGGGTAGCGTGCTGGCCTTTGGTCTGATTGTATCGATGATCCTGACGCTTTTTGTTGTTCCGATTTTATATTATCGCTTTATCACGCCTGTGGCAGAGCCTGAAACGCCTGAGCCGGCAAGCGGGCACATTCAGTATAAACCATCTCATGCTTAAAAGTTGATTCAATTTGGAATATGTAGTGCTTATCGATGTGATGGCAACCAAGTTCGTCACATCGATTTTATAATCTTCGCTTTAAAACCATTTGTAAACGCGCGTTTTAAATATTTAGAAGTGTAGTGAAAAATCATTCTAAGCAGCGATTAGTTGAACACTTACAATTTTATACCCTGCAAAACCAAAAAACCGAAAATCATTAAAATAAATCGAAACTTAGAAGATGGGAAAATATCCTCATATGTTAAAGCGCGTAAGCTCATGTTTGCTTTGCCTATTTTTACTTTCGCGGCATGCGGATGCGCAGAAAAATATCACCCTGGCAGAAGCACAGCAGATGGCTTTAACACAAAATAAGAAATTGAAATCGGCACGGTACAATATCGAAGCTGCCAAAGCTGCGCGTGAGGGAATCAACGGTGCGGACAAACCAATGGTGGACGGTTCGGTGCTTGGATTTTATGTTGGAAAACCGCTGAATACGTTGCTGCCTGAATACGGCGTAAGCCCATCAGTGCTGCTAAAACAGTCGATTTATGCAGGTGGGAAGATAAAGCTGGGAAAACAGGCGGCTGATAAGGGAATTGAAATTTACCAAGAGCAGAAATCACTAGCAGAATCCGAGGTATTGTTTAATGTGCAGAAGGCCTACTGGCAGGTGGCCAGTGTCAGCGAAAAGATAACCCTGGCCACCACCTTCAAAGCACTTTTGGAATCACTGTTGACCCAGCTGACAAATTCTTTTGATGCAGGTATGATCTACAAAAACGATATACTCAGGGTTCAGGTGCAACTTAACGAAGCAGAACTTAATTTAAGCAAAGCAAAAGATGGCTTGATCATGGCCAAACTAAATTTGTCTCAAACGATCGGTATGCCCGGCAATACTGATATTGTACTTGCAGATTCGGTGGTAGGGACTTTCAATCCTCTGGTTGATGATCATTATCTTACTGCTGCTGAAAACCGCCCTGAGATTCGCTTGCTAAAAAAAGCAATGGAAGCTCAGCAGCTGCAGGAAAAACTTTTAAAGGCGGATTTTAAACCAACTGTAGGACTTCTTGCCAGCGGATTTGCAAGTTTTGGTCCCAAAATGAATTTTGAGAATGGCAATAATGTGCTTTCTTCTTATCTGGGACTTGTAAGCGTCAGTATCCCGATCTTGGATTGGGGACAGAAAGCCGGCAAGGTAAAAGAGCAGTCTTTTAAAATAAGCGCCCAGCAGATGCAAATACAGGAAACGCGCGAGCTGATTTCGCTGGAAGCTCAAAATGCTTACTTACAGCTGAACCAGGCCGCGAGAAGAATCGATCTTTCCCAGGTTTCTGTGCAGCAGGCCAATGAGAATCTCCGTTTGAACAACGACCGTTTTAGCGCAGGGACTGTTACCGGCCAGGATGTTTTGGAAGCGCAGACCCTTTGGCAGCAGGCCAATAGCAATGTGATCGATGCTAAAGTAGAGTATAAAATAAGCGAAGCGGCCTATAAAAAAGCCGTAGGCGATCCCCAATAATCCAAGTATGGCAAGTAGTCCGACGATCCTGTATATTGATAATGAAATTAATAATTTGATTTCATTCGGTGCTTTGTTTCGTAGAGAATATAAAATAATCCCGGCCAGTTCGGTAACAGAAGCCTTGACAGTTCTTAAAAACGGACTGGTCGAAATCATTATTTGCAGTAAAAACCTGAACGGGATGAGTGGTATTGAATTCTTGCGATTAACCATTTCCATGTATCCAAACAGCACACGTTTGCTGGTTTCAGACTACATCAATCTGGATACAGAAAACAAAGCACAGATTTTTAATTATCTGATCAAACCCTGGGATGAAGTTAAAATCAGGCAAATTCTCAAAGAGGCTCATGCATTGTTTGAGATAAAAGAAATTATAAGCAAAAACAGCTGGTAATGAACGGCAATTGTCAATTATATATGGTAGTACCATGATAAAAACTGATTTGTGTATTATAGGGTCAGGCCCTGTTGCGTTGTTTGCAGTTTTCGAAGCAGGGCAGCTTAATATGCGTTGCCATTTGATCGACGCAAGACAGGAGGCGTACAAGGCTTATGAAGATTTACAGGATAAACACTTATGCAACATTCTGATGGAAAAAATCTCTATTTATAAGCCGAGTTTTTCAAACGGAGAATGGGTGAAAGAGTTGATTCACGAAGACGACGATCAATACATTTTGATAACCAATAATGACACAAAAATTTATTGCAAGTCCCTGGTGTTTTCTGCTGGTTATGAAGAAGAACTCTCTCTGGGTAGAATCCACACCTCTGATGAGTTCAATGTAAAGTTTCGGCTCTGAGAAGGTTTCTAGACTTAGATGAATGATGACAGATCCATGCCTATTACAATACCTTAAATTTTGTGATTACTACCTATCGTGGGACAGAAAAGTTGGCTGGCCTACTATGAAAGACGGATCGAAACTTTCTAAAACCAAAAACGATTGGGTAGCGGACCGATTGACAATTCCTTAAATCCGGGAGCGTCAACCTTCACGCGAGAACTTATTGCAGCAACTTAGGTCCTGTATAATACGAATTGCTCATTAGGATAGGGATAATATATTTATGGAAAATGTCCCATATGTTACGGATACTTTGAACAGATCATATTTTCACCCGTTGGTAATGCATTGGTTTGAAGTGATTTATTATCCCGCTGAGCAAATGCAAACTCAAAATATGTTTTACTTCTTCGATTTTCCGCATCTCCCGATTATCCATGGTCATTTTTTGAGTAATATTATGTGGTTGGTACCTATTAGGAAATCAAAAAAAACCGCTTAACTATCAGCAAATGCATCGCTATCACGATTTTCTATCGCATACCCCCCACTGACATTTTGAAAAGAGGCTCTTTTGTCTTCGACTGAAAATCATCTTTCTGACTGCAAGCCCTTTTTAGCTAGAAAAAATGGAATGGTTAAAAATCCATCCACGCCTTTATAAGTCCTGCCTTATCACGGCTGACGATGATATCGAGGGCCGGATTTTTTTTTAATTCAATTTTTAGCTTGCCGTTGAAATAATTGTGGATATGCCTGATAGAATCGATATGTAAGATTATTTGACGGTTAACGCGGAAGAAAAGTTTCGGGTCGAGCTGTTGCTCAAGCTCTTCGAGTGTTTGAGCCAGCACTACTTCACTGCCATTCTGTAATCTTGCCTTTGTAACCTTGAGTTCAGAATAGATGTACTCTATGTCGCTGGTCAGTAGACTCTTATAGCCATCGCGAAAGGGCAAAAGAAAGCGGCTTCGGTAGACGTTCTTTTGAAGATGGTTTAAAAGGCTATCAATGGATATGGTCTGATCTTTTTGCTGCCGGTTTTCTGCGGACCGGAATGAATGCTCCAATTCATCCTTCTCAACGGGTTTTAATAGATAGTCGACACTATTAAATTTGAACGCCCGTACCGCATATTCGTCATAGGCCGTGGTGAAAATGATCGGGCATTGGGGTGTAACCTTTTCAAATATTTCAAAACTAATTCCGTCTGGCAGGCGAACGTCCATCATGATCAGGTCTGGACACTCGTGGGCTTGGAGCCATTCTATACTTTCCGATACACTTTCAAGCACGCTGACGATATTGACGGCTGGTCTTACCGCAGCGATGAGTCTTTTTAAACGGTCCGCATTTGGTTTCTCGTCTTCAATGATCAATATGTCCTTTATCATGATTTTATCAATGGAATCGATACTGAAAAAAAATAATCATTCGCTGTGATCACAGGCTCTCTGTCTGACAGAAGCAAATACCGCTGGGCAATATTCTGAAGACCCAGGGAAGATGAGGGTTCTTTTTTTTGTAAAGGGATGATAGAGTTTGAAACAATTAGTTCTGAGTTTTGGCCACTTTTAACGGATATTTTCAGTGGATTGGACTTGAGAAATTTGTTGTGTTTCATCGCATTCTCAATCAGCAGTTGTAAAGTCATTGGCGGCAGGTGAAGATTCAGGTGGTCTGCATTAATGTTGATTTCAAAATGAATCCCGCTGCCGGCACGGTGTTCGAGCAGAAAAATGTAGGCTTTTAAAAATTTCATCTCATCTTCCAGCGTAATGAGGTCTTTTCGTGAGTTCAGAAGCAGATAGCGGTAAACTTTGGAGAAGTTCTCAGCATAATCATAGCCGAGCTGCTGGTCTTCAAGGATAAGTTCCGACAAGACACTCAGATTGTTAAAAACAAAATGGGGATCCAGCTGCAGTTTCAAGGCCTGCAATTCTGCCTCGGTGGCGGCTTGCTGGTGCTGTGCGGATTTCAGCTTGTGCTCTGTGGCTTCCAGGGCAGCATTTTTCCAGTTCAGAATCAGATAATCTCCGGTATGTATTGCGCTAATGGTGAGGGCAATAAAAATACTGACTGTGAGCCATTGCCAGTACCAGCGGTTTTCGTTATTGTCGCCAAAAAGCTCCGAACTGACATCTTCGAGTAGATACATAACAATGAGCTGGCTGAAAATCAGCAAAACCACGCTGGCCACATTGAGCAAAGTTTCTACCGCCAACCGGCGTAGTGGCGTTTCTATCCAGGGTAATTTTTGATTTAGCCATTCATGAATTGAAATACTGGATACGGCTATCAGCGAACAGGACATCAGCGACAAAGCCCATTCTATCAAAATGTCCATCGCATTTCTTGCAAAATACTGCTTCCACCAGATGTCGTAGGGATTGAGCATGTATGTGAACACGTAGAACATCACAAACGAGAAACAGGCCAGCAGGATCAGCTTGCTTTTTCTGGTTATCAATTGACTACGTGCTTTTTCCATATCTGACTTTTCAGTAATTGAACGGCTGCGAAGTTATACAATATTTCTGCTGCAAATTAGGATGGTTCCGGAACAGGTATTCAGGAAAATGAACCGAATCGTAAAAATTAGCTACCGAGTCGGAGAAAATTATTAACCAGACCGTCATTATGTAAATTACTCATGACCGAAAACCCATAACAGGGGCGTAATAAGATGTGCGAATGACTGATCATTCGGTTCTAAACATCCCGCGATTCAGTTGCCAAAAACTACGGTTCAGTCAAAAAAGTGCTTTAAGAGCTTCATGTGAGAGATTTATTTGCCAGCAAAATTAATCTATGAATCATGTTTAAGTTCACTTTTAAATCAAAACATATCACTGCCGGACTATGGCTATTATCAGTAGCAGCCCTTTCTGGTTCTTGCGGCACAAAGGCAGATCAAGGTGGTTATGGCCAAATGCCACCGCTGGAAACGGATTTCATCACACTCAGCAACGGTAACACGCCAGTGGAAACGAGCTATCCAGGTGCGATCGAAGGAAAGGTGAATGTCGATGTGAAAGCGCAGGTAAGCGGATACCTGGAAAAGATATATGTGACAGAAGGTGACTACGTGCAAAAAGGTCAGTCGCTTTTTAAGATCAAAAGTGAGGTTTTCAAAGAGCAGGTCAACAGCAGCGACGCGGGTTTGAAATCCGCATTGGCAGCACAGGCCAACGCTAGTCTGGAAGTCGAAAAAATAAAGCCTTTGGTAGAAGGAAAAGTGGTATCCGATATGCAATTACGTTCGGCGCAGGCAAGCTTAGATGCTGCCACAGCCCAGGTGGCCCAAGCCAAAGCGGCCCTGGGGTCATCGAAGATCAGCGCAGGCTTTGCCTTGATCCAAGCGCCCGTCAGTGGTTATATAGGACGGATTCCCAATCGCATTGGTAACCTGGTAACACCTTCGGATGCGGTGCCATTGACCACTCTGTCAGATATCAATTCAGTGTTTGTCTACTTCTCGATGAGCGAAGCCGATTTCATTGCATTCAAAAAGGCAGGCAATCACAAAGCAGCAAGGGTGGAGTTGATCATGGCCGATGGCTCTGCCTATATAATGCCAGGTAAGCTGGAAAGTGCCAGTGGCAATATCGACCGCGCAACGGGAAGTATGAGTATGAAAGCTGTATTCCCAAATCCTGATAAGCTCTTACGCTCGGGAGGTTCTGGGAAAATTGTGATCCACAGGATGTTGGATAATGTATTGAAGCTGCCGATGGCTGCCGTAAAGGATATCCAGGATAAATATTTCGTCTTCAAACTGGCAGACAGCAACAAAGTAGCCATGACTTCCATAGAGATCAGCGGCGCGTCAGGCAACAGTTACCTTGTAAAATCCGGTTTAAAAAAAGGCGATCAAATAGCTGTGAACCGTATTGATGCACTCATTGAAGGAATGGTTGTCGCGCCCAAGACAGTTTTAGCAGACTCACTTTCCAAGTAATTCCAAAGTAAAATCAGATCATGTTAAAAAATATAATAGACAAGCCCGTAACCGCCACGGTGATCTCTGTCGTGTTACTTATTTTGGGTATTCTCGGCCTGATTCGGTTGCCCGTAACCCGCTTTCCCGATATTTCGCCGCCGACCGTGATGGTCTCCGGTGTTTACCCCGGAGGAAATAGTGAGGCTGTTATCCGTTCTGTTGTAACACCCCTTGAAGAGCAGATCAATGGTGTAGAGAATATGCAGTATATTAAATCAACGGCCAGCAATGACGGTTCTTTCTCGATTTCTGTGATTTTCAAGCAGGGCGTAAATCCTGATCAGGCCGCTGTGAATGTGCAAAACCGCGTACAGCAGGCAACTCCGATATTGCCGCAGGAAGTAATTCAGATGGGACTTACGACTTCCAAGCAGCAGAACAGTATGATTATGATCTTCAATGTATTTACGACAGATAACAGTAAATACGACGAGCTTTTTTTACAAAATTATGTCAATATCAACCTGATTCCTCAAATAAAGCGCGTGCCTGGGGTAGGACAGGCACAATCGTTCGGAGCCAAGGATTATTCGATGCGTGTGTGGCTTAATCCGCAAAAAATGGCAAGCTACGGCCTGGTTCCATCCGATGTGAACCGGGCAATTGCCGACCAAAGCCTGGAAGCCGCCCCCGGTAAATTAGGGCAGGAATCGCACGCTGCACTGGAATATGTCATGCGTTATAAAGGGAAAAAGAATCAGCCCGCTGAGTACGAGAACATTGTAGTCAAAAGAAACGGCACAGAACTGACCCGTTTGAAAGACGTAGCCAGGATTGAATTTGGTTCTCTGAATTACGGCGGAAATACAACATCCAACGGGAAAAACGCTATTACCATTGCAATTCTGCAAACGACAGGTTCGAATGCGAATGCAATTGAAATCGGCGTACAGGATGTGCTGGCAAAAGCTTCCAAGTCTTTTCCTCCCGGCATTGAATATACCAGTTTGATGAGTACAAAAGAGCGTTTGGACGAAGCAACGAGTCAGGTTAAGTCAACATTGATCGAAGCCTTTATTCTTGTGTTTGTCGTGGTATTTATCTTTTTGCAGGATTTTCGCTCCACCATTATTCCGGCCATTGCGGTTCCGGTTGCTATCGTGGGCACGTTCTTTTTTCTGCTCGTGTTTGGCTTTACGATCAATGTGCTGACACTTTTTGCCCTGGTGCTTGCGATCGGTATTGTGGTCGATGACGCCATTGTCGTCGTAGAGGCTGTGCATAGCAAAATGGAAGGGTCTACGATGACAGGAAAACAGGCGACGCATAGCGCGATGAGCGAAATTACGGGCGCAGTGATTTCCATTACACTCGTGATGTCGGCGGTATTTATTCCGATCGGATTTATGACGGGTTCGGCCGGAATTTTCTACAAGCAATTTGCCTATACGATGGCTATTGCCATCATAATCTCGGCCGTTAATGCTTTGACGTTGACACCGGCACTCTGCGCATTGCTATTAAAAAATACGCATGCAGAAGAACATAGGCAAAACGCTGTTCACCAGGGTTTTAAGAACCGATTTTTTGCGGCTTTCAATGCAGGTTTTGATAATCTGACAGGAAAATACATCACCGGGCTAAAATTTCTGATCAAAAGAAGATGGCTGGGCGCGGGCCTGATTGTGATGATTACTGCGATTGCCGGTTGGCTGATGCTGAGCACACCGAAAAGTTTTGTTCCTATGGAGGACGATGGTTTCATTATTTTCAGTTTAAGTATGCCTCCCGGAACTGCGCTGGACCGTACCACAGCCACGGCCGATAAGATCGAAAAGATTCTTTCTGGCAACCAAGCGGTACAGACCAGCTCCATCATCACAGGGTTTAACATTCTGTCTAATAGTGCCAGCCCTGCCTATGGAATGGGTTTTATCAAACTCCGGGATAAAAAGGATAGGGGAGCCCAGAAAGATATTGATTCGATTCTGGCTAATATGACCGCACAATTTTCAACTGTTAAGGAAGGGGCAATTATGGCGTTTAGAAGCCCGCCGGTGGAAGGGTACGGAATCACCAGCGGTGCCGAAGTCGTTTTGCAGGATAAAACTGGAAAGGATGCCACCAGTTTGAAAGCGATGTCAGATAAAGTGATTGGACAGATTATGAAGCAGCCAGGCGTACAATTTGCCTACACTACATTTCGCACTGATTTTCCGCAATTAGAAATGGAAGTGGACAACGAAAAAGCCCAGCAAATGGGGGTGAGCGTGAGCGGAATGATGGGTACGATCCAAAGCTATTTTTCTGGCGACCAAAGTTTAAACTTTACAAAATTTGGTAAATTTTACCGGGTAAGTATCAAAGCGGACGGTGTCTTTAGGATGGATCAGCAGGCGTTCAATGAGATCTTTGTGCGCAACGATCTGAATCAGATGGTGCCTGTAAAATCGCTGATCAAGTTGCATAAAGTGTATGGGCCCGAATCGGTGGATCGCTACAACTTGTTCAATGCCCTGAACATTACCGTAGTTGCATCGCCAGGCGTCAGTAATGGCGATATGATGGAAAATCTGGAAAAGAATGTGTTTGAGAAATTGCCTTCAGATTATGGTTATGAATGGACTGGTCTTAGCCTTGAAGAAAAGTCAGCAGGAAACCAGACAATATTTATTTTGGCACTGTGTTTGCTGTTCGTGTATTTTCTTCTGGCAGCACAGTTTGAAAGCTACCTGATACCATTCGCTGTTCTGCTTTCGATCCCAACAGGTATGATCGGCTCGTTTGTGGCCACCAGAGCCATTGGTTTTGATAATAACATTTACGTGCAGGTCGGGCTTATTATGTTGGTAGGACTCTTGGCTAAAAACGCCATCCTGATCGTTGAATTTGCCGTTCAGAGGCGTTATTCGGGGCTATCGATTATCGAGTCTGCCATTGAAGGCGCAAAGTCGAGGCTTCGCCCGATCATTATGACATCGTTTGCTTTTATTGTGGGCATGATTCCGCTCATGGTAGCCAAGGGAGGTTCTGCCGCAGGTAACCGGTCTATCAGCACGGGTGCCGCAATGGGCATGCTGAGTGGTGTTATCCTGGGAGTATTTGTTATACCGCTGCTTTACATGCTTTTCCAATATTTACAGGAAAAAATATCAGGCACAAAGCAAATCATAGTCCAACCTATTAATGAGCCATTATGATATCGTTTAATAAAAATATAGTAACCGCACTTATTTTGGCCGCAAGCCTGTCATCCTGTGTGGTGGGAAAGAAATACCAGCGTACAGATCTGAATACACCCGGACACTTCCGCACTACTCTCGCTGTTACAGCCGACTCTGTGCAATTGCCTTGGAGGACTTTCTTTCGGGAACCGCAGCTGATCTCTCTGATCGAAAAAGCATTAAATAAAAATAATGAAGTGGCCGTGGCCGTCAAAAACATCGAGCAGCTAGATCTGGCCGTAAAACAGGCCAGAATGGGTTTGTTACCCACCGTAAATTTGAATGCAGGCGCAAGCCGTGCGTGGTTATCTAAGAATTCGCTGAACGGATCTTTGAGCGAGCAATTTATTGGAACTTCTTACATGGACGATTATTCGGCAACCCTGCAGGTTTCCTGGGAAGCGGATATTTGGGGCAAGACCAAAATGCAGAAAGAAGCTGCCATAGCTAATTATTTCGGCCAGCAGGAAAATCTGTACGCCTTAAAAACACGTATTATCAGCCAGGTCGCTCAGGCCTATTACAACCTGATCAGCCTGGATGAACAGCTGAAAATTGCCAGGCAGAATATTGCCCTCAGCGACAGCACACTGCATATGCTACAACTGCAATACAACGCAGGGCAAATTAATTCTCTGGCTGTGGATCAGGCAGAGGCCCAAAAGAAAACGGCAGAACTGCTCGTGCCGTTGGCCATGCAAAACATTGCCGTTCAGGAGAATGCATTAAGTATCCTTTGTGGCAGTTATCCTGATCGTATTGTGCGCGAAGGAAGTTTTGCAAAAGCGAAGCCCAACGCAGCTTTTGCATCTGCAATTCCTGCACAGCTACTTAGCCGCAGGCCTGATGTCAAGTCTGCGGAGTATGCAGTCGTAGGCGCCAATGCGAGAACTGGCCTTGCCAAGGCAGCCATGTATCCGGCATTCAGTCTTACCCCGCAAATCGGAGCAAATTCATTTAGGTTCAACAGATGGTTCGACCTGCCCGGGTCGATGACAAGGACTCTGGCTATCAATTTGACGCAGCCAGTATTTCAGAAACGGGCTTTGCGGACCGGATATGAAAACGCTGCCTTGGATCAAAAAATTGCGGTCATTCAATTCAAACAAACAATGCTGACCGCAGTAGGCGAAGTATCTGATGCCATGGCCCGGTCGGCTGGTGCATCTGAAAGAATCATATTGGCCCAAGAAAGAACGGCTTTGTTAAATAAAGCTACGAACGATGCCTTGAAATTGTATAAAAGCGGCATGGCAACTTATCTGGAAGTAATTACAGCTCAGAATAACCGGTTACAAAACGATCTGGAAGCTATAACAATCCAGTTAGAGCAGCTCAATGCGGTCACTGACCTTTATAGGGCTTTGGGTGGAGGGGTTGAGTAATAATGAAGAGTGGCCTGCCCGCAGTGTTAATTTCGGGCAGGTTACAACTGAATGCGGTCCATGCCGATGTCCTTGGTGATGAAGCAATTTTATAGATTACGGGGTTAGAAGAAAACATAAATCAGCTACCTGTGCTTTCTTTTCCGACATAGATGTAAACCTGGTTAAGTTATTTCTTATGCCGGCGATTTTGATGAGTATGGATGGGAGTTAGAAAAGGATATCTGTTTGAAAATATGTGCAGAACATCAGCGTGGCAAGCATTGTTTTGAGTGGCCGGCTTTCCAGGTTTTGATGCTCGATCATGTCTGCTGAGCTGCAATATGTCGCCATTTTGAGTCTGGGTACATTCTGCGCTGGTGATTTTCGACAGATGAGATTGTGCCTTTTGCAGAAACGATACGGAAGGCTGGCATGGCCTTCTTCATTTTTAAGAAACATTCCCTGAAACGCTCAGGAAATGTTCGGAACTACTTACACAAACTGACCCGGCAAAATATTCAGTCATAGAATGCCAGTTCTGATTTTACTTTTTCGTAGAGGGAGGTAATGCGGAATACCATGTTTAGACAATCTTTCTGGGACATCTGGTCTATCGTATTGATAAATGCATTTGCCCTGACTTGACCATCGTTGTCGATAACTTTTCCTGCTTGTTTCAATTCTAAAACGATATTTTCCCACTCTGGATTTAGTTCAGCAGAAAAATAATTGCTGCCGATCACATTAAAATAACCGGCTTGTTGCTTTAAGATTTCTTTTGAGACCGTCGCATGTATGTTAAGATTTGAAACGAGTTTTGATAGTTCGACGTAGACAAAAATATT
This sequence comes from Dyadobacter koreensis, assembly GCF_900108855.1. Classification (GTDB taxonomy): domain Bacteria; phylum Bacteroidota; class Bacteroidia; order Cytophagales; family Spirosomataceae; genus Dyadobacter; species Dyadobacter koreensis. The sequence goes on along the minus strand of NZ_FNXY01000001.1, from coordinate 275,855 downwards.
GGTTTTTGACATGGTGAATATTTGCGTAAAGGAGGGCTAGTAAAAAGATATAAATAATGGTTTCAGCGTAAAATCAAGTAAACATTGAAATCTGTATTGTCATGCAATTATTAATTTAAATTGATCCTGGTATTGTTAAAAGATATCAGCGTATTGATTTACTATGGTGATGATTTAACCTCGAAGACAACGACCTTGTTATTGCGTTCCTTTTGGTTATCGAAAGGACAAAAGTGGGGAAGTTAAAACAAACAAACCTGCCATTTTACTGAACAAACCTGCCAGATTTGGTCTCGAGCGTTATAATAGGTATTAAATTTTTCCTTTGAAGCTGCGGACATGTCGTTTCATAAGTTAACTTTGATTATTTAGCCCTTCAAAACTCACATATGGATCTTAACCTGCCCGATACAACGTTCGACCTTGAATACTTTTATGAATTGTCGCCGGATTTACTTTGCGTGGCTGGTTATGATGGTTATTTTAAAAAAATTAACCCGGCTGTCTCAAAAACTTTGGGTTATAGCCTTGAAGAGTTAATGTCCAGGCCAATAAATTCCTTTGTGCACCCGGACGATCGGAATGTTACGAATGATAAAAGGGAGAGCATCAAAACAAATAAGCCACTTCTAAATTTTGAAAACAGGTATTTGACAAAATATGAAGAAGTGGTCTGGCTTTCCTGGACCTCTATGCCGATTGAAAGGGATCAGGTAGTATTTGCAATCGCTAAAAATATTACCTATCGTAAAAAACTGCAAGAATTGCGAAGAATCTCTGATAGCCTGGGTTTGTCGGCGGAAATAAAAGAAATTTTCAGTGATAACAAGACGACCGTTCAAAAAGAAGGAAATATACATGGTAAATTCTCCGGCATACTTCTAGACGAAGAACCTTCTGCGGCCGACCTTGCCTGGTTGCAGCAGTTCGAAGAGCTTATCAGGAAATACATAGGGAAAGTAGATCTGAGCCATAGTTTGATTTGTAATGAATTGGGTATCAGTGAAAGAGCACTATTTAGGCGTGTTAACAGAATAGCAGGAATCACCCCAAGCCGTCTGGTAAGAATCATTCGTTTACAGATTGCTTTGGAACTTATCAGAACAGGCAAATATCGCACTATTTCGCAGGTGTCGGCCATGGCTGGCTTTCATACTCCTTCCTATTTTAGTAAGGTATTTGAAAAAATTTATGGAATTGAGATATTGAAACTGCTAAAATGAAAGAACAATTGCGAAGACTTATTGCCAGATTATCTGAGTTGTATTGCTGATACAGCCTGCGTTTGCAATGCTGTATATTAGCCAAAATGGCTCAAAGAAATTTTCAATATTAGGTTGGCCTAGCGGGCATGCTCGACAATAAGATATAGGAACACCGAAATCCGGCGTTCCTATATTATATTTCTCAATATTCATACATAGTGCGTTAGGATTGACAGTAACCTTGTGTCAGGCTGTTTTTTGTCAGTCATGATCTTTGATGATATCTTCTTAAATTCCGCAGGGTGATACTTTCCCATACGGCTTAAAAGCAAGTCAGAGTAACTTCTAAAGCCGAGATAAATAAAATCTACGATTAAAATAGGTTATGCGGTAACTGGCACTGTTCTAATCATTAACCTTATCTTATATGCATTGCGTTTGCCTTTTAGCGAATTGAAACGCCCGCGCTGGCATAACCCGCTATCGAGTTGATCAGACTTATGCCAGAAGCTGTCGCAGAATAAACGAGCAGGAACCGATCCTGCGCGTTTACCGGAATATTTAAGCCTGTGGTGATCCCCCTAGCAATTGAGCCGATCGTTAAAACACCGGTGTAGGCAGGCAGTGTTACCACCGCACCAGGAACCGGGATAAAAGAGTTATCTGAGGTAGATTTATACAATTGAGCAGTGACGTTAAGCGATGTACCGATCAATGCAAGTGCCAATGTTGTACTGAAATAAGCTGAAATTGACTCGATCGTTCCCGAACGCGGTGCCGAGAATGCAAAATTAAGCAGTGTTCCCGCCGTACCTGTTAGATCAATGGTAGATCCCAGCACGCTAACCCCAGCAGCAGAGGAGCCGAAACCAAGCAAGGAACTTGTTCCCGCAAGACCGCCAGCAACGGTCGTTAAAACCACAGGCGTACCAGAAGCGAAAGGTATTATAGCGCCGCCGCCAGTGCTGGAAACGAACGGAACCCAGGCTGTGCCGTTATAATAGTAGAAACCGGGCGTCTCATTGTTTTGAAAAATCAATAGTCCGGTTGCTGGCGAGGCGATCAGATCTCTTTCAGCCCGGCTCATACGTGGAATCAGTATTCCTTTGTTGGTTGAAGTCACATCAAGCTGAGCACTTGCATCGGGCGTAATAGTTCCCACACCCACTTGCGCCATTGCACCTACCGAGCACAGAAGCAATAAGCATAGAGAGTATACCATTCTTGCTGTCGACAGCCTCTGAAACTGTGGCTTGCCGATTGATTTATATAAATTTTTCATGATTAAATAGCGTTTGGTTTTTTATTGTTTGATTACTTTGATCACGTTTATTGCGCCGTCACTTTTTGTCATCTGAACCAGATAAAGACCCGCCGGAAAATTTTTCATATCAATTTCAGCAGATGGCGTTATACCTTCGGATTCAAAAAAACAGATGCCCTGACTGTTCAATAGTTTGACACTGACAATGTTTTTCCAGTCATCCGCCTTGATGCTGAGCTTTTCGACGACCGGATTTGGAAATAAAGAGGCCTGGAAATTAGTGCTAAATTGCAGCTCGCAAATCTTACTGTAAGCATAAGACTGATCTTTATCAATCATTTTCAGCCGGTAGAAATTTGAACCCGAAAAGGGTGTGGCATGCGAATAGCTGTAAGATTTCAGACTCTGACTTTTTGTTGCTGCCTGGATACTTGAAAGCACTGTCCATCGTTTAGCATCTATGCTGTGCTCTACATCAAAGTAATCGCTGTTTCGTTCAAAGGATGTCAACCAGCTCAACTGCGCTATATTTCCTTCTTTTATTGCCGTAAAATCAACCAATGTCACAGGTAATGCTCCTGGTTGCGCAGCCGTAGCGGCACTTAAGGTGATAGGGCCGGCCAGGTCGTTGTAGATATAATGCGAAGTTGTATTGACTACACTACCGGTTGTAATGACCACAGCAGCATCCTTGTGAACAACCTGAAGCAACGTTTCGGTATTGCCATTAATTTCAGAAACCTGGTAAAACAGACCCAGTCTGCCGACAAAATTGAAAGGCGCATCAAAGGTGTAAACCCTTGCAATGCTAGGAGGTGAGCCGGCAAGTGCAATAGGTGAAATCGTCAGGGTTCTGTTGATAATTGAAAAAGCCGTAGTGGGCCGGAATGTAAGACCCTCTATATAGACGTCAGTACCAACACTTGTGAAAAATCCGCTGCTACCTGCTGTAAACTGCGCGGCGGCTTGTAAAGAATACAATAAAGCAAGCTGGCAAAAAAGTAAATAACGTTTCATGCGCTTTAAGATTAAAGTGATAAAATCCAGAAATAGAATAGAAATAATTCTATATTGTTCTACAAGTAAATGTATTGTAAATAAAATTATTTAGATAATTTAAGTGATAAAATTAATAAATTGTAGTATAAAACTTAGTTAACGGTCATGATATTACTAGTGCTCTTCGCTTATGGCCATAGGAGAGACTCAATCAATCCATAGCGTTAGATTATCTTTACGAATCATTTCTACATACAGCATTGTTATGGCATACCTCTAAGATGCCGGCTAACAATACTTGATGTGGTGCTTAAACTGCCACGTTTTGCCACGGCTTTCAGCTTCATCATCTTTTAATTGTAGCAGGGGAGCATCATTTGTATTTCCTTACTGCAAGGAGTGGGACGATACTAGAAGGTCATACTGGACACCGAACGAACTACCTTAGTAGCTATGTCTGAATAATATGGAATTTACAACTTGTGTAGGAGTGAGACACCTATTTTTCCATTGAAAGGTAATTGTAGAACGAAACATTCGCCAATCAAATAACAGGACAGTAGCCAGCTAAAGCCCCTGCCGAAGTAAGAGGGGCCGAAAAGAAACTTTGCAGCGATGCTTCGAATGCATGCTGAGTACAATTGTAAGATGGAGATTTGTAATATTACCTTTTGAACATAAGAACCCTTCGCAGTAATCAGGCCGTAAGAATTATTTTTTTTAAAACGCATTTTACGCTCTTGTGGCGCTGTAAAGCTTTAAAGGAGTTTATCCAAGCGGAAAATTTTGTTTCAAAAGGTAGTAGGCCAGGTTAGGAAAGAGATGCTGTTTACGCAAAATGGCTTACCATTTTCGGTCTAATCAGATCAACAAAAATTGTCTGAACGGTTTTTATAAGGTTAAGGGCGAATCACTCGAAAGTAGGTGCCGATAGTTTTTCCCAACAGGTACCTGGCTGCCATTGTTAAGAAATATGGTATTGCCTTCGATATAATGGATGAATTCCTTGTTCAGAATGTAGGATTTGTGAATCCTTATAAAAGAGCCGGGAGGCAGCTGCTGCTCAAAGCTGATCAGCGTTCGAGGGGTTAGTATAAATCTTTTCTGACCCCATACCTTGACATAATTGCCTAAGCTTTCCAAATAAAAAACATCATCGAGCGGCACTTTCACAAGCCTTTTGTCAGACTTTACATAAATAAAATTCGGGCCGCTAACCGGGTTTATATCCTGCTCAGGGCCGGTGCCAGCACTTGGCTTCCGCAGATTCAACTGCGTCTGCGCCCGGTTGACAGCTTTCAGAAATCGTTCAAATCGAAATGGTTTCAGAAGGTAATCACAAACCTCCAGATCGAAACTTTCCAGTGCATGCTCCTGATGGGCTGAGGTGACAATAATTAACGGTCGCTGCTGCAAAGTTCTGATAAAATCCAGTCCGCTTAGTTTCGGCATATGAATATCCAGAAATATCAGGTCGACTGTCTGCATACTTAAAAATGTAAGGGCTTCTGTGGCCAGATAACATTGCCCAACGTTTTGCAGAAACGGAATATCTGCCATGTAAGCCAGGATCACTTCATGCGCAAGGGGTTCATCGTCAATGATCAGGCATCTCACACTCATAATTTTCCAGTTCCAGGTGTACGTTAAATGTAATATTTTTCTTTTCAATTAGAAGTTTGTGCCGGCCGGGATATAACAAATCAAGCCGCTTTTGTAAATTGTTCAATCCAATTCCGGACTGATTTTCAATACCTGGCTGAAAGGAATTCCGGCAGGTAAAGTAAAGTTTATTCTGTCTTGTTTTCAACGTAATATGTAAAAATGCTTCAGCGCCGCAAGGCTCAATACCATGTTTAAAAGCATTTTCTATTATCACGATCAGCAGTAGCGGCGCGATATTTAATTTTGTATTTTCGGTGTCGTAATCAAAGCGAAGGTCGAATTTGTCCTTAATCCGAATCGATTCCAGCTGGATATAATCTTCCAGATACCGCACCTCATCTGCGATTGGTACTGAATGGTCCTGCGCTTTATAGATGACATAACGCATCAAATCGGCCAATTGAAGAATGACCTGCGGGGTTTCTTTGGATTTTTGTAGGCTAAGGGCATACAAATTGTTAAGGGTATTAAAGAAAAAATGCGGGTTCAGCTGTTGTTTTAAAAGATTGAGCTGCGCCTGGTTTTTTTCCTTTTCCAAGGAAACAATCCGTGAGTTTTGTTTAGACCACTGCGTGGCAAGAAGTACAGGGAGACTGATCAGCAAAATGATAATGGCACCAAACGCATTTTCCCAAACAAAAGGATTTTTGGAAAAAACTCCTCCCAATTGTTTACTGAAAGGTAAGTCAGAAAGCAGTTTCCCCATCGACGGATAGAAAATACCTACTGTGGCCAAAGAGCTTAGAATATACAGCACCATCCCTTTTTCTTTCAATACTTTTGCAACCAGAATCCTGCTGTTGATCAGAAAGAAAACATAACCGCACAAATACATCAAAAGCAGTTGAGCTGCATACGATAAAAATGTATCAAACAGGGAAAAAATCTTGACCAGACTGAACTCAAATCCAATTAAAAATTGACCTTTTGAGTCATACAGTGGATTGCCCAGGCTTGAAACTGCCATGGCTGATAAGGTCAACGCAATGAGTGTGAGCGAAATAAAAACTGCCTTTTCCAGGCTCATGTGCTTTACCCACTTGGCGGTTAACAAGCGGCGATCAAAATAAGCATTGGCTGTAAGGATCATTTCCAGACAGAAAGTGCAAACAGCGCCTAACAGAATAATTTCCCATACCCGTTTATTCTGATGAAGCATAAGGCTGCTTAATAGCGCCAGCAGTGGAAGGTAAATTCCAAAACAGAAAATGCGGTAACGCAGGTAGCTACGCGGGGTAAGCGATTTTTGCAAGCGTTCCTGATTCCAGACGAAGCCCAGCACTGGGCTTTGGGACACCGCAAGGGTTATTATACAAAAGAAATAGGTTTGCCAGCTGCCATCATGGCTTTGCGCCTCAATAATGGCAATCCACATAAAAAGCCCTGAATATAGCCAAAGCTCTAGCCGACGGGGAAACAGCCTGATTTTTTGAATCCATTTTAACATAAGCCTTAAAGAAACCGCAGAAATTTGGGTCCGCCAAATAAGAATGATGAAAGCGTCATTTTTGGTGATATGGGTCTAAAATAAACTCTTAACCTATTTAAAGGGAAGTTTGTCCTGAAAAGTGATGCGCCTGTCATCCATTTTGGGCAGGAACTTGGGCATTGAGCAATTTTGGGTAAATATCAAATATCTTTAATCGCAAGGCAATGCAACGACTGAAAATCGAACATCTGACAAAAACCTACCCCAATGGCGTAAGGGCGCTGCAAGACGTGTCGCTGGAAATTGGAAACGGCATGTTCGGGCTATTGGGTCCCAATGGCGCAGGAAAGTCCTCCCTGATGAAAATTTTGGCCACATTACTGCAGCCTGATAGCGGAGCCGTTTTTTTGGATGGAACCGACATTGGGAAAAACCCATATTTTCTTCGGAGCAAACTTGGGTATCTGCCGCAGGATTTCGGCGTTTATCCCAAAATTTCAGCAGTGCAATTGTTGGATCATCTCGCTGTTTTGAAAGGCATCGCCAATAAGGAGGACCGAAAGCAGCAGGTTCAGGCACTGCTTCAGCAGACTAATCTATTCGAAAACCGAAGACAGGCTGTCAGTACTTTTTCAGGCGGCATGCGGCAGCGCTTTGGCATTGCCCAGGCGCTATTGGGTAATCCGCAGCTGATCATTGCGGATGAACCAACCGCGGGGCTGGACCCAAAAGAACGTAACCGTTTTCACGATCTTTTAAGCGAGATAGGCGAGAAGGTGATCGTGCTGCTCTCCACCCATATTGTCGAAGACGTACATGATCTTTGCCCTGAAATGGCTGTACTTACCGGTGGTAAATTAATTTTAAAAGGCAAACCCTCAGCGTTAACCGAAAAACTAGCGGGCAGAGTCTGGCAAAAAATGGTCAGCAAAGAGGCATTGAGCATTCTGCAGGCTCATAGCCATGTAATCTCAACGCGCTTTATCCATGGCAGTACGCAGGTTCATGTATTATCTGAAACTAAACCCGATAGCGGGTTTCAGCCTGTGGAACCCAGTTTGGAAGACGTTTATTTTTCCACGTTAACAGGCTCCCGGCAGCCGGGAAGGGGGCAGTTTTTATGATGCTGAACCTGCTTGGTTTTGAAATGAGATATCATTTCAGACAAACTGTTTTTCAGGCCTTGTGTGCATTATTTTTTTGCCTGGGCATTTTAATGCCCCATGGTAGCTTCGGCGGACCACAAATTGATAAGAACGGACCCTACGTGATTAATTTCATTGTTTGCCTCTTATCTATTTTTCTGCTGTTTGTCAGTGCATTATGTTGTGCCAATGTAGTGCTTAGGGATAAGTCCCACCAGACAGATGCGTTAATTTATTCGACCGGTGTTAGTAAAAGCCTCTATTTGGGTATCAGATTTTCTGGATTGCTTCTGTCTGTATCGCTGGTAATCTGTACCGCCGTGGCAGGGATTTTGATAGGTTCATTTGGTATTCCAGCCCTTCCGAAAACGGATTTCCAACTGCAATATTACTTGCATCCACTTGTGATGTTTGGGCTTCCCAATGCGTTTTTTTGCAGTAGTCTGATCTGTGCAGTTGCCCTCCTGACGCAAAATGTCAGCGCTGTGTATGTATCAGCAGTCCTTCTTTTTATCCTTTATTTTACGGTTTCAATTTTAGGCAATTCTCCGCTTATGGCTACTTCTGCGTTAAAATCAGGCGGACCGGGGCTATGGTCTGTGCTGGCAGATCCATTCGGATTGACTACCTTTTTCAGTGAAGTGAAAAGCTGGCCCGCCACGCGCCGAAATCAGGATCTTTTTCCAATCACAGGCGCATTACTTGCAAACCGCTTGGGGTGGAGCTGCATTGCCCTGCTTGCCATTCGATTCAGTTTCAGTCGCTTTACGTTTAGTCCGGTTTCTGTGAAGCTGCCGCAAACCACTCAAATTGTGTCAGTCTCTTCAAAAGAAGAAATTTACAGTCCAGTAGGGGTCAAAAGCTTCGGCATTCGTTATTACATTTCTGCCATGCGCTCGCAGTTACGTATAGAAATCGAAACGCTTTTCAAGCAGAAACTTTTTTTGGTACTTGTGGCACTTTGGGTGTTTTTGTATGCAGTGGAAGTGCATGAGAACCTGCTTCACGGCCCATATGACATTCGTTTCTTTGCGACTACCGCACTGGTGATAGAGCAGTTGCTGCCAGTGCGGATGGCTTTGATACTACTGGTTTTTTACGCATCCGAGCTCATTCATAGGGAGCATGCAAGTGGCATGCATGCCATTGTCTTTTCTGCACCGGTACCCAATGCCGTTTTGTTTTTAACAAAAATCTTAGCGCTCTCAGCGGTCATCACGGTATTGATCAGTTGTAATATCATAACGGGAATTGCATATCAGCTCAGTTCAAATGATAGCCAAATTTCGCTTTTGGCTTATGCTTCATTGTTTTTTTACAGTGGTTTTCAGCTGTTTCTCTTTGTGTTTTTTATCTTTTTTATTCAAACCATTGTTCCGAATAAATATCTGAGCATGATGCTGAGCCTGGTAGTAACCGGATTGTGTATTTTCGGAAAAATGCTTGGGATAGAAAATCCTTTGCTCCGTTTCGGATCTGCGCCTGAACCTTTTTACACGGTCATCAATGGTTTTGGGCACTACGCTTATTCGTTTCACGGCTATATGCTTTATTGGACATTTTTAGCTTCACTACTAGGATTGCTCACGGCCCGGTTATGGCCCGACGGAAGGCACGATACCTTTTGCAGGCGGATCAGGGCCGGGCTCCGCCTTTGGAATGCTGGGACAAAAATTACGGCACTTTTGTGCCTACTTCTATTGATTTGCACAGGATTCTATATAACTCAAAAAAGTAGTGGCACCGCTCTTGGAAGAGATAATAAAAACGACGTTCAATGGCAAAAAAGGTATGAACAGAAGTATAAAGCCCATGCAGCAGCCATGCAGCCGGTGATCACGGCGGTTAAAATCAGTACTGACATTTATCCCGATGAACAAACTTATTCGGTATCAGGCAAATACACTGTGAAGAATAAATCAGCATCTGTTATCTGCATGCTTTGGGTCGGCGTAGATCCATCCGTAAATCTGATCAACCTCCAAATAGCGGGAGCTGTGCTAACTAGGTCTGACAAGGCTTTCAAGCAGTACTTTTATCAACTGGAAAAACCGCTGTTGCCGGGAGCCGAAACGACACTGAATTTTTCATTGCGAGCAGACCGCTCGGGCTTTAAGCGGTTTGATAGCGAAAATGCTGTGGTAAGTAACGGCAGCTATGTCGAACTGGAAAAATTTTTGCCTTTTTTTGGGTACAATGAAAGGTTTGAGCTGGATGATCCCCAGATCAGAGAAAAATGTGGATTAACCAGTTGGACTTTCCCATCGGTGATTGGGGACCAATATAACCAGGTCGATTTTGAAAATACCATCTCGACGGCTGCCGGGCAGCAGGTAGTCTCAGTCGGCCACCTGAAAAAATCCTGGAAAATAGCCAAGCGAAGTTATTTTTATTATAAAACAACGCGGCCAATATCGTTTATGTTTGCGGTAAGCAGTATGCGTTATGCGCTCAGAAAGGAAATTCAAAATGGCGTTACTTATCAAATCTATTATCAGCCCGGGCAATCACAAAACCTGCCAGCGATGATGCAGGCCATGAAGGACGCTGTACGTTATGGAAATGCACAGTTTAGTCCATACCCTTTCAAACAGATTACCCTAGCCGAGATTCCCGCTTACCGAGGTGCAGCGACCGCGTATCCGGGCGTGATTTTCGCCAGCGAAAAGTATAATTTTTTGGTTGATGCCAAAGACGCTTCCCGGCTGAATTTTGTATACTTAACAGCCGTTCATGAGACCGCGCATCAATGGTGGGCTAATAAAATCAGTCCGCAAGATGGCCCCGGCAGCGCGCTTTTAACCGAATCACTTGCGAAATACACCGAGGCAATTGTAGCCGAAAAACGGGTGGGTAAAATCAAGCTCAGCAGGTATCTGCGAAGCGATAATGAACTTTATTTTAGTTTGCGCAACAGCTCCGGTCATAAGGAACTCCCTTTGTATAAAACCTGGGGACAGCCCTATGTTCATTACCAGAAAGGCGGATTAGCTCTGTATGCGATTAAAGAATGCCTGGGCGAAGAACGCATCAACAGGGCGCTTGCAGCCTTGATTGATAGACATGCTTTCCCAAATCAGAAACCATCCGCGGAAGACCTGATCAATGAATTGACCCGAAATGCTACGCCGTTTGAAAAAACTCTGATTGAAAATCATCTGAAAAAGGTAGTGGTGTATGACAACAGAATTCAGGTGCTTTCAAGAAAGTCGATCGGCAATGGGCAGATCCGTTTAAAACTACTTGTTTCGGTCTATAAAACAGATGAAACACAGGAGAAACCAAAAAAAATGAACACCGATGATCTAGTCGATGTTGCCATCTTTGGAGTCGGTTCGTCACAGGGCACATCGGGCAAACCCATTTATTTTCGGAAGTATCATTTTAACAGACCGCAGACAGTTATTGAAGTTGTGGTTGGCAAAGAACCAAAAGTTGTGGAAATAGATCCTTACAGTTACATGCTGGACAGCGATCATGATAACAACTTTGCTACTTTCTAAACACTTGATGCCGTAGATATGTGAGCAATATATAGGGCAAGGTTTTGCTAGTTTTTTAAAATTCGGCATTTGACTGCTTACTGCCTTTGGTTTTAGGAACAGTATCTGGTTTTCCATATGATTTATACTTTTTCAGTTTCGGTCATCAGCCAAAGCCGGGCGGATTCATAAGTCTTGCTTTTAAGTCAGCAGTAATATTTATCATATATCTTAAATTTAACTGTTCCAAAAGGGCTATTTGGCTGCCGCAGTAGTCCTTCTAGATATATGCCAAAATTTCTTTGTGAATCTTTTTAACTCGTTTATAGTAAATGCTTTGCATTATATTTTTATCGCCCAGGATAAGAGACTCATGATCTGCTTCTTTAACCTTCAACGACGAGACAAAGCCATATCATACTACTGATCCTATTAGGTAAAATCAAGAAATTCCTATCCGTCTATGCACTTTATCATCTAAGAGTTACTGATTATTGCTGTTACGGCTTTCGAAAGAGAGAAACAGTCATCTTCATCATCAAAGATTCAATTTTTTAAATCGGTAACAGAAGGCATTCAGCTGCTGGCCTTCTGAACTGGCATGAATGTTTTTTGATTGCAGGCAACATTAGCCAAAACATAATTACACACATGGGAAACAAAAAATTACTTGTTATGATCGATGATGATTCCGATGATCATGAGATCTTTGACATTGCTATAAACGAAATTGACGAGCCCTTTGAAATTTACCATTTTGACGATTGTGAACAGGCAATAAAGCATTTCGGTACACCAGGGGCCGAACAGCCGGGGTATGTGTTCGTCGATATTAATCTGCCCCGAATTGGCGGACCTGAATGCATTAACCAGTTGCAGGACTTAAGAAGGTTTGATGACCCCAGGATCATAATTTATTCATCTTCAATTCCTGAGACATGGAAGGAAAAATTTACCCGGAACGGGATTGATGAGTTTTTAGAAAAAACAGGTTCGCTCTCTGACTTAAAAGAAAAGCTGATAGCACTATTTCTCAAAATATAAAAAATGGTGGCAGCTCTATTCTATGGGTCTGCCGCCATCAAGTCAAACATTAACATTTAATCCTGCTCGCTATACCCTTTGTGCTTGACGCGTCGATTGTATATTTCCAAACGAAGGTACAGCGGCGGTATTGACCATCAACAATCCGTTCTTTTATCGATTGATTTTTAACGCTGTTGCTGGTCTGATGGCAGGGTATGGTCAAGTTGTGGAGCATACGGTTTCTAGAGCGTTTAACAGATATTTGTAAGTCCATTTTATCAAGGACCCATGATTTTAAAAAGTCGGTAGTTTATATAAGACCGACAAATGCTGATTTTATGGGATATTTGTCAATGGAAAGGAACATGTGGAAACAGCCATATGATGGACCTAGGCCTGGCAACAATTTTTTTGAAAACAATGGATGTACCAATTAAGAATAAGCTACAGGAAAAGGAGCTTTTCAGAATAAAAAGAATGAAGGAGGTGATTAAAAATACCCATCCTCATGGTCATAAAGAATACCTGGAAATTATTTTTTTAGAGCAGGGTGCTGGCTTTCATCAAATCGATTTCAATCGTTACAATGTAAAACCAAACAGTTTGTACCTTGTCATGCCCGGGCAGATCCACAGCTGGCAGCTAACCGAGGTTCCAAAAGGATTTGTTATCATGATCCAAAAAGATTTTTTGCTGGACCATCCCTTGTACCATATCCTTTTTCAAAGCTTTCCGCCTGCTTTTCCGTCCGGGTTTGAACTGGAAGAAGCAAATGAAACCTTCCAAGGTATTTTCGACAGTATTGAAAAGGAATATTCCAAATGCCAAACCAATTACCAGGCAGTTATTCAGGCATATTTGCTGCTGCTATTTAATTTGCTCAAGCGCGAGATGAAGTCACAGGCTGCATCGCCATTTCCACCATTACTCAACAATTTTTTAACATTACTTGATGCTGCTTATAAGGAAAACCATGACACAAATTTTTATGCAAAAAGCTTGCATACGACTTCAAAAACGCTCAATGCAGCCTGCAAGAAGTTTTTGGGAACAACGGTCGGTGCGTTGATCAATGAAAAACTTACCGCAGAATCTAAGAAACTCCTGTTGTACTCGAACAAAAACTTGACTGAGCTAGCATATGAACTTGGTTTTGTGGACGCTTCCCACTTCAATAAGTTCTTCAAACGTCAGACGGGTGTAATCCCGGGAATTTATCGTAAAGGGATTTCCTGAATATACCAGAAATTGGCAATAATGTACAAAGTCTATTAAAGTTGTAGAGTTAATTTTGTGAATCTGCATAAGCTGCAGAAAATGCATTTTAACTCACCATGAAAAATTTTACGCTGAAAATATTTATTTTGCTAATTTCTGTCGGCTGTGTGCAGGGTCAAGTCATTACCGGCAGTGTGGTAGACAGGCAAACCAGCAAGCCATTAGCCTACTGCTCGGTGGCACTTTTCAAGAGCCAGGATTCTACTTTAATCTCCGGTGCACTCACTTCTGAACATGGAATTTTCAGATTCGATAATGTACCACTAGGGTCATACTACCTGCAAGCGCAATTCATTGGGTATGGAAAATCTATCGTGGTGATCCCTGATTTCGCGCCGGGTGAAAATATGATCGAAGTTCCGCTCATGATGATGGATGCCGATCCGAGGACATTACAGGAAGTGAGCGTTACTGGACAACGCCATATTTTGGAAAATAAAGTCGACCGTCAGGTTTACCGGGCCAACAGATTTTTTAATAGTCAGGGCGGAACAGCGATTGACGTGCTTAGGAACACGCCATCGGTGACAGTCAACAGTGAAGGGAATATCACCTTACGAGGTTCGACAGGATTTTTGGTTTTGATTAACGGAAAACCGGTGCAAACCGATGCTGCAACGATTTTAAACCAGATTCCGGCCAACACCCTTGAGAACGTGGAAGTGATCACTTCGCCATCCGCAAGGTTTGATCCGGACGGAAAATCGGGAATTATCAACATCACTACCAAAGCCGCGCAGGCAGGGGGCAGGTCATTTTCAGTAAATATTCAAGGTGGTCTGCCAGCCATTTATCGCTATAACAATTTGCACAATCCTGTCCGTTTTGGAGCAGACGCTACCTTTAGTGTACGCACTGAAAAATGGGATCTTAGCCTGAGCGGTAACTATTTGCGTAATGACATCGCAGGTCGGCGTACCGGAGATGTCAATACATCGATTGATAATGTGTTCACCACGTTTCCATCAGATGGAGAAAGAAGTTTTATCCGATACAATTACACGGCGCGAGGCTCGGTTTCATATACTCCGGACGCGCATAATACATTCTCAGCAGGGTTTTATACAGGCTACCGCTCTCAATCCCGCAGAGCCGATATTTTGTACAATAATACAAAAACCGACCTGGGGACCGGAGATATCGTCGGGCGTTTAGTTTATTTTAATTCGAATGTTGCCCGCAAGTCTGGCCGGGTTACGCTGGGAAACCTGGATTACACACACGCTTTCAAAAACAAAGCATCAATAGCCGTTTCCGGGCTGATTGAGAACGCAGGTATGATCGGACTTACAACGAATGTAAATCTGCAAGAACCAGGCAGGCGTGCGATCCTGCAAAGCAGCCGGAATCCAAGTGAGAACCCACTGAATGCATTTAGGCTTAAAGGCGATTTTTTTATTAACATAGGTCCTGGCAAGTTAGAAAGCGGTTATCAGTATAGATATCAGGTTCAGAAAGGTGATTTTCAATATCTGGACCTTGATCTGAAAACCGGAGCATTCAATCAAGTTCCACAGTTTAGCAGCTTTACCAGCGTGACCAACGAAATCCATTCCCTATACGGACAGTTTTCAGCAAAGCAAGGTAAGCTGGAATACACAGGCGGACTTCGTTACGAGTATGCTAACCGGATATTCCTTGCGGGAACTCAGGACCGCACAAGCCTTAACTTATCTAATCTTTTTCCCTCGGTGAACCTGCAATATCAGGTTTCAAAATCCTTGCGTGCCCGCGCCGGATATAATAAGCGGGTGCAGCGCTCGACAAATAGCGAACTTAATCCGTTCCCGGAGCGCGAGCATTCAGAAACGCTTGAATCCGGAGATCCGAACATATTGCCAGAATTTATTGATCTTACAGAACTTGGTATTGTAAATGATTTCGGAAAAGGAAGTGTTTTTGCAACCGCTTATAATCAGCGGATCAAGAATGTGATCAACCGGGTCAATAGCGTTTATAACGACACGATTTTAAACCGGATCTACACCAACGCAGGACTTGCAAGGTCCTGGGGATTGGAAACGGGCAGCTCGGTAAATGTCACGAAATCCTGGCAGATTTATGCCGGCGGAAATTTATACCACTATAAAATTAAAGGCTCACTCTTCAAAGATGCTGTTGCTGTCAGTACGTCGAGCTGGGTTTATTCTATCAATGCCAATACGACTTGGAAGATATCAGCAACTTTCCAACTGCAGGGATCGATGAATTACCTCTCCAGGCGTATCACTGCGCAGGGAGAAGATTCGCGCTTTATCACTCCTAATCTTTCTGCCCGCAAAACGTTTTTAAAAGGAAAACTTGCAGCCACAGTTCAATGGCAAAATGTTGATTTAGGCGTGCTGGGATCTAATCGTCAGCGGATCACAACGTTTGGACAGAACTTCTTTACTACCACTAATTATATTCAGGAAACAGATATTTTCATGTTCAATCTAAGCTACAACCTTAATCAGACTTCAAAAAAGGTGAAACTGCCGTCTAGTGAATTTACAGACAAGGAGTTCTAGTGCAGAGCATTTTTATTGAGTAAACAAAGATTACGGATACAAAACCTTAATAGTTCGTTGTCAGCCTGATAGGTAATCCTGACTGCCGGCTGAAAAAACATACGGTGCATGCAAGTAAACTGTCGGAATGCAGATTCCAGGGAGACTATCTTAACACCAGTAAGCCTGAACAGTTCGTACAGAGAAGAATGAGCGTGACCGATAAACTTCTCAATTCTGTCAACAGAAGACTTTCTGCCAAGTGCAAATAAGCTGGATAAATCTCCTTGATAAGGTTTTCTGATTGGCAAATATTAAATCAGAATCGGTATTGATAGTACAATAAGACGAAGAGAATTTCAGAAATAGACTTGGGTCTGTTGCCACCCTAGGGAAAAAGGATCTTTTACTGATCAAGCGGGTTAAGAAGGTAACAAACTTTCCGGAGCAATTTTGATATGAATTCATCAGCAATGCCGGTCTTTAACTAATCGAAGACCAGCGCGGCTGCTGGATATACTGGATTTGAAGGCATCTTAAAAAACATTGTACGTTCTTCAATCTTTAATCGTACAAAGGTACTAACCAGGCTGATCGCTGACGTCAAAACAAAAACGCAAAATAATATGGCAACTGGTTGAGGAATCCTGATTCGATAGCCATTTTTGGGTAAAATGTCCAAGCTACAGGCTGCCAATTTTTATCAGAAATTTATCATGCTGGCTGAATTTTCAGTAAAAAAATTCTTGCTTTGTTGAGTTAAATATATAAAACAGTCGGGATTGTTGTTAATGTGGGTAATTGAGGAATACGCTGATTGGGTTTATCTTATCAAGAACGATAAAAACCGTATAGGATCAAGCAAACCAATATGAATTCGGTAAACCAGATGGTTCGCGTTTTGGAATTTGAGATCCGTCTAATCAGCCAGTGTCCTCCCAGGCATACAGTTATAATAAGCAGACCAAGAACAATTTCGAGCGGATAGTCCCGCTTTTGGTCAGGCGTACCATAGAGTACGTAAAATAGTCCATGCAAAATTTCGTAAAAGCCCAGCAATGCCCCGATCATAAAAGGTGTTATCCAGGTTGTTAACTTTTTCTGTGATAGCCTCATACAAACTGGTTCTGAGATTTATTTATATTTCGGGTTAGCATATACGCAACAAACATATTCGGCAACCAGCACAGCCATGCAACAAGAACATAGGCTTTAATAAAATCTCCGTAAATAATAATAAGAAGGGGTAGCCAAATACGTAATGTTACGGCCGCGAAACATGATGCGTAGCTAAAAACCATGAACCTTTTGTGCTGAATCACGCGCCCCTTCCTAATGCTGGTGTATCCCATGAATGTGGTGGTAAACCAGACAATGGCAAGGCATAGAAATCCCGTAGCTGAGATTACTCCTCCTTCTGCATGCAGTGCCAGGTATGCAGAAGAAACCGAACTGCAAAGAGCAAATAATAAATACAGTTTTCCAAGTCTGCGGTGTATAGCCGCAGCAGATAATCTGATCCTTTGATTAAACTGAACCCAGCCGATCAGCAGGGAAAGCCCTCCTGTCGTAACGTGTATGTAGAAAGCCGAGCTCCATAGCATATTTGCTAACAACATACTGTCTTTGTTGCCTAATAAACCAAAGCTACTTTGGAAAAAATATAACAAGGGATACAGTCCGATGATAGAAGCTAGCGCGGCCAGCGTAATCCTTAGAATTTTATTACTTCGCAAAGAAGTGGGGTTTTGTGACATCGCTTCAGTTTTCTTACAAGATGCTTTTAAGGGGAATTTGGTTGCACCACTCATGCTAGCAGCGCAAAAGTTTTATTGCGGCATGAACCGCCGCATAAAAAGTTATTAGAAAACGCGTTTTAGATGTAAAGCTTGTCTGATATGGCGCATAGTTATGATCCCTTGAAAATATAAATGCATGCCTGAAAATTTTTGCATATCATAACGAATTCTATTTATTCCACCCATATTCCAAAATTACACTGTGCTAAAATCAGAACCCGGTAGACAGATCGGGGCACTGCGTCTAAATATACGATAATATACAATCTCTGGCATGAGATTTTAAAAGGCTAATATCAAATCACTTAAATAAGAAAATCATGCAAAATCAACAGGATAACAGTCGGGAAGCGAAGAATACAGATAAAGCGGATAGAAAAGATCAGAATAACACTTACGGCAAAGCCGGCAGCGAAGAAACAGGAGCGCTTCCGAACGATCCGGCGGAGAATGCTAAAAAGACTTCACCTGAAGAGGATGCGGGTAAAAAAGAAGATACCAGATTGTCAGCTGATAGCTAATTAAAAATATGCCGCAGGATTGGGTTCTAAGACAGGCAACAGTGGATTTCATTTTCGTATCCTCTTTGCACTTTTGGGCCAAGGCCAACAATCTATATATTAACAAGACAATGGTTGTAAATGTTATAGATCTTTCTCAATCCGTTTACATATAAGCAAGTAAAATTGTAACATCTCTACTTAAATCCGTATCGATGTCTGGCAGATATTTAATGTATCCTATTAGAATAAACCCAGCCTTCAATGGCTACAATCTGGTAAAGCAAAGTAAAGAATTTTCTTTACCAGGTTTAACTCTAATTTAAATGCTTGTTGTCCTCACCGGGAGTACTCCTTGCTGAGCTGTAACGTCGCTGATTGCTTTTCATCTGTCTGCAAGGAATGTTTTTAGAAAGTAAATACTAACGGGAAAGCGGTGGCTGCGTGTGATCTCTTGCATCCGATAAGCTCACTGCTCGCTGATTAACTTTATCTCTTACAATATCAACGAATCATTTCCGAGCTATTTAAGCTTTTGCACTGTCATTTAGTTTTATTCAATAATTCAGTTGGGGCATAACCATATTGTTTTTTGAAGCTATGAGAGAAATGTGACAGATTTTCAAAACCGGTTTCATAGCAGACGTCAATGGGCTTCTTTTTCTTTTCCACGAATTGATAATGTGCCAGTTCAAGCCTCTTTTGGGTAAGCCAGCGCTGCGGCGTGTTGTTGAAAGCTTTTCTAAAATCACGCTTGAATGTGCTCAGGCTCCTGCCAGTCAGATATCCAAACTTTTCCAAAGGCAAATTGAACATAAAGTTCTTTTCCATGTAGCTCACCAAATCGATCTTTCCGGGTTCTTCAAAGTTCGCCAGTACGTCATCTATTTTTTTATCAATCGTGCGAAGAATTGTGATAGCCTCCGTAATTTTCAGTGCTGCGATATTTTCCGGAAGCTCTTTCATGTTGAAGTAGGGGATCAGCGAAGCGAGGCAACTTTCCAGCAGAGGATGGTTGTTGAAGAAATATATTTGTTGTGATTTCAACGCTCTGGGTTTGACATCTACGTCAGCATAAAAGTGCCTTAATCTGCTTGTAGATAGGTGCATCACCACTGTTTTGTGCGGCTGTCCGCCTTTGGGATAATTTAGAATGGTTGCCAACCGGTTTCGTGGAATCAAAAATATATCCCCTTGCTTGAAATAGTATGCCCCTTCCGCTTGTATAATTTTGGTCTCACCAGATATAAACCAGATAAGCATATGATGCTCGAAGATAATATCAGACCTGAAAAACTTGTCTTCGTAAGAAGAAAGTTTGATCTCCTCACTGATATAATTTGCCTGATATTCCATGCTCATTTTGAAAATTTGAAGAAATTTCGATGTGTAACAATCTGCCTTAATAAGCAGAAAAAAATAAGAACTTTTACAGATATCTGCTTAGAGCCGCATTACTAAGATATAAAAGTTCTTCTCAACAAACCAGCTTCAATGGCTGGTCTCCGAGCGAGCTGTTTTCGTTTAATTAATAATGTTGACATGACCGGCGAAGGGTAAACATGCCCTTTTGAGCTTATAATGGACGACTTATTAGTCGTGCTTATTTTGCTGCAAACACAATTTGATCAGTCGGGGTTAAATGACAGCGCAGTCATCTGCTCGCTTACTGTCCACAACTTATCGGCGTTGTCCTTCTGTAGGCAGTAATTTTTTACTCCTTTTGAAGTTTGTGAATCTGATGCTTCCAGCTCAGCAATTTCACAATCTTCACAGTATACGCCGCCTAGTTTGGAAAGTAAAGGGCTAGTAGCGCACCAAACTGTTGTGGCACTTCCCTGAGGTATCGTTTTAAGCGAAGCTGCAACGTGAGGAAACAGTTTACCTTCCGCATCACAAAAACCCATCTTTTTAAACAATTCCATAGGTGCTTCCCTTGCAAGTTCTGTTCCGCCAATCGATCCGGGATGTAGGCTGAAGGCGCGCACATTGAATGGGCTTGCCCGCTTGTCAAATTCCAGGGTAAATAAATTGCAGGCAGTCTTCGATTGGCCGTAGGCTTGGAGGGTTTCGTAGGGACGATTCAAAAAATTGGGATCATCAAAATCGAAATTGGCAAATTGATGTCCTTGGGAGGAAACATTGATGACCCTGGCTGCATTGGATTTTTTTAGTGAGGGCCAAAGTCTGGCTGTCAATTGGAACTGCGCCAGATAATTGGTTGCTAATTGCGATTCGATGCCTCGGGCGTCACGTCTAAGTGGCACCCACATAATACCTGCGTTATTTACAAGCAGATCCAAGGCTCTTCCTGATGCGAGAAATTTTCTGGCAAAGGCATCGATTGAACCAGGGTTCATCAAATCAATATTCTCCAGCTCTACATTGGGAATGGATTTTAGATTTTCTTTAGCTTTTGAAATATCTCGTGCAGGTACGATGACCGTTGCCCCTGCCGCTGCAAATACTTTGGTTGTCTCCAATCCAATTCCAGTACTTCCACCGGTTACAATAGCTGTTCGTCCATGAAGATCGATGCCTCTGATAACATCCGTCGCAGTAGATGTTGCATTAAATCCTGAGCCTACCGGATGCTGCAAGGCTCCCCCATAATTATTTTGTTCCATGATTTTGAATGTTGTTTAATTCTGATAGGACAAAATTAGGCGGTTTCATTTTCAGCGGTTTTGCTTAAAAGTCCAAGATGCTTTGTTTAAAAGGTCATAGGAAGAGCATCGCATCTTCGATAGCCCAGGATTAATTTATGATCGTTAAAATTTTTCGTCACCCTGTCTGCTCGTAAAACTGTTCAGCTGTGCAGGTCTTTCTGTAATCCTTAATATGTGAACAAAGAGCAAGCCTTACATTCTGAAAAGTTGAAATGAGCCTCCCGGATTAGATTTCGGCTATCAATAGATACAATGGCCCATTTAAAGATTTAATCTGAGATCCTCATGCTGAATTATTATCTTGATTTCTTTCTGACAACCTTTTCCGCGGTTTTAAAAATTAATTCGTCACACAAGACTCTTTCCGAACGGCTGCATAGTCAGAATAGTCCTTTTAAATTCAGGGGCTATTGTTGGATCGGTTTGCATGTAAAGCTGGAAGTGTCTCAGTTTGGCCGTGGAGCGCATAAGTCCATACATTATTTGCGGCATGGTTGGCTACATCTTCTGTAATGCTGCCCAATATTAGATGGTTAAGGCCCGTGAGTGCCCGGGTACCCATCGCGATCATCGAATCATCAAGCCCGGAACTAAAGCTCAGAATTGCGTTTGTCTCGCCAACTGCCGACCGGATATGGATTGTGAAATTTTCTATTTCGTAAATATCCACGAAAGCCAGGAGCCGCTTTCTGATCTGCTTCTCACTTTCCGGCTCCGCAGGTGTTTTTACATAAAGTATATGTAGTTTAGCATTAAAAATAAGCTGCAGCTCTTTTAATTTTTCCAGCAGGTTTTTATTAATCAACTCAAGATTCGTTGGAAACACGATGTGTTTTATTTTGCTTAGGGCTGTGTATTCATGAACCACCAATACGGGTACCGGCGCAGTCCTGACGATTTTCTCAGTGTTGGAACCCAGCAGAAGTTCTTTTAATCCATTAGCACCGCGTGTGCCCATTACCACAAGATCTGCATTCTGCACGATCACTTCCATAGGCAGGGCTTTGTCCAGCTTGCCAAATTTTGTAAGAAAACTTACCGGGACATTTTTCTTTTCGATATGCTTACTGAAATTCTCAAATCTGTTTTGTGGGGCCAGCGAAGCTTGCATCCTGGCTGATATATCGTTTGCAAAATCCAGATATCGATTCAGTATTTTTAAATAAAGCGAAATGGGCTTTTTGATATGCAGAACGGATACTTCTGCACCAACCGCTGATGCTATTTCGAGTGAAAATTTGTAGGCTCTTTTTGAAGCTGGTGAAAAATCAAAAGGAACTAGAATCTTTTGCATCGGCTGAATTTTTAATCGAGAAACCCGACATAGACGAATTTACTAGCTAGGTTTGTTACGCAAACCTCGCAAAAGCTGAAGACGTTTGCGATGAGCAGGATCATAAAGAATTATGACCCCACTCATATTGCGAGCTCTTTGCTATCGGGTCGCCCCTGTTAGATTCTGCCAGGCATTGTGACGCCTATTTTATTTGGTGAATTATGCTCTGGGCCGTCAAAGGGAAGTCAATATTGAATGCGGAGTCTATGATTTGCTCATTTCAGAAATTCAGGTTAAGCCGTTTGGGTTTGAAACGACGAGTCTAAATACCAGGCAAATAATTATATAAGAATACCGGACAAATATCTGTTAATGCTCAATTTGCCACGGTATCGGATGATCAATGCTTTCGAAATTTCCGCCTGAGAAACTAAGCAGCAGACAATACTTGAAAATTACAGATGGCTTGAAAATTATCTTCTGGAATCCAGCCGCTAGGAGGCTTTGGTTTGATAAAAAATCGCTTTGTTTGCTTTTAAAAATTGGTCGGTATATTTTCTGACAATTTATAGCCGTCTCGCGCAAATCGGTCGGCATGTGAACCGTTTGCGTAGAATAGGATCATGAGCCCACACGGTTGATTGAGAACTAGCGAGAGAAATGAAGAAGATGATTTCAAAGTTTTCAGTGATCTATCATCGGAACAGAGGTTTTATTTTGGCAAATGTGCAGTTAACTCTACTTCCAGTTTTGATTCACTCATGTAAAGTCTTGATATTTGAACCCAAGTCGCCGCTGGGAAATCTCCATTATAAAACACCTTCCTAACTGAGTTGTATTTTTTCATTGTTTCAATGTCCGTCGTATATAAATTTTCCTTTACAACATTTTGAAAAGTCGCTCCAAAGCTTTTTAGCGATTTTTCCAAGGCTTGATAAACTTGTCGTATTCCTTCTGGTGTCACTTCTTTGCTCACCGCACCGGAAATGTACAAAATGTTGTCTACTTTAATAACCTGGACATATCCAGCGCTTGTATCTTGTTTCGAAGCATTGTTCCAATGCCATTTTTCCTTTTTAATAAAATTATTTTGTGCATGACATGTAAAAGTTATACAAGCAAAAAGTAGGGATAGAATAATTTTCATTTTTAACTTTTTTGTTTTGATGTACAGAGTGTAAAGCGTTGCTGATTTTATGATCGACAGGAAGGGACTTTTTTCAGGGAGCTATTTTCATTGCTCACCCTCCCAATACTGCTTCCTAAGAAAAATTAGAATTTACAGGTTAATAACTAAAAATCAATGTACGCGAAAACTGTGGTTGATTAGAGAATTACTATTTCAGAAAATCAGGTTTCTCTGACAAATAATCACCTATGAGATACTTTTGACTGCGGATTAACTGGATGGTCCACCAAGTTTTATTCGTTAACCAAATGTACATAGAATTTTAAAATGCTTCATCTCTACTGACATACTGTTGTCAATACCGGAGGCTATTTTTGGGAGATTACAAACAATATGAATTATATGAACTTCGCCTCCATTCGGATTATCACATCAGACATTAGTACTCTAATTCAGTTTTATGAAAAAATTACAGGTTTGCCGATTACGCAGTATACCGAGGATTTTGCAGAATTACGCACCCCATCGATTGTATTAGCGCTCGGAAGTACCCGGACTTTACAACTTTTTGGAGGAGCTCATTTGGCTGCTCCAAAAACGAATCGCTCGATAATACTTGAGTTTCGGGTAGAAGATGTTGATGCAGAATTTGGTAAGCTAAGAGAGCACCTGGGAAATGATCTCATTCAAACTCCAACTACAATGCCTTGGGGAAATCGCTCAATGTTGTTCCGTGACCCGGATGGAAATCTTGTGAATTTTTTTACGCCAGTAACTGTGGAAGCTAAAAATAGAGCTAGTTAATACAAAAAGAATTATTGAACCAACAGGTGAACTGAAATGAGTTTATCTGTTGGTTATCAAGCAAGACAGCTGCAGGTAACAGATACGTGTTAATAGACTGAGTTAAAAGTGCTCCACAATCGGTGGTTTTTCTGAGATTTACTACAGAAGTTGGTCATTTTAAGAATGTCTGACGAACGAGTTTTTTTGAATATTCTTTGAATACTTTAGGCCATGATTGATAACTTGATTTCAGCCTGAGCCGCTTAGGATGGCATTGGTGAAGATATGCAAAAAGAGCTGGCACTGGCTAGCTAGACTTAAAGTATACCGCTACCATTTTGGCTACAATAATCTCCATATTCGCTACAAGAGCCGGCCGCGCGCAGCATAAATTTGTCTCCAGAAAATAATAAGTAAGACAAATGACAAAGACGATTTTTATTACCGGTGCTTCAACAGGTATCGGAAGGGCTACGGCCAAATTGTTTGCGGCCAAAGGCTGGAAGGTGATCGCGACCATGCGCAAGCCTGAAAATGAAACAGAACTTAATGCGCTGGATAATGTAACCGTGCTGCCCCTGGACGTGACCAACCTTTCGCAGATCCGCGACACCACACAGCAGGCGCTGGCTTTGGGTGATATTGATGTGGTATTTAACAATGCCGGTTATGGACTGTTCGGTGCATTGGAAGCGATGACCGACGAGCAGCTGGTACAGCAAATGGAAACAAATTTTTTCGGTGTCGTGCGGGTGACGCAGGCCTTCATTCCGTATTTCCGTAAGCGAAAAGCCGGGCTTTTTATCACCACCGGCTCGTCGGCAGGGCTAATGGCTTTCCCGGTAAGCTCGATGTACGATGCCAGTAAATTTGCACTCGAAGGCTGGGCAGAAAGCTTGTCTTATGAGCTGAATGAGTTTGGAATTGGTATTAAGACCATTGAACCCGGATTGGTGGCCACGGAAATTGGTGCGAAGTCGGTGTTTGCCACGCATCCGGCTTATGAAGCATTGACCAGCAAATTCACGGCGATGCTGGCACCTGACAAAGCCGCGACGACTTCCCAGCAAATTGCCGAAGTGGTTTACGGCGCTGCTACCGATGGTACCAACACATTAAGATACGTCTGTGGTGACGATGCCAAAGAATGGTATGCGCTGCGCCTGGCTAAGGGCGACGAAGCTTTTCGCGACGGGATCAAACAATTATTAGCCGCTGTTTAAAAATCAAACGGTCTGCCGGCGCAGGCTGGAACGATTTGCGCCGGCAGACCATTATGTGATTATGAAAAGGGAACATCTTAAACCGCGCGTGTACCACTCTATTACCGAAATGCAGCATGCATTTGGCCTGCCGCAACCATTGCACCCTTTGATCAGCTTGCTTGATCTCGATAAGGTGCAGATCACTGCTGAAATGCTGGCCGATACTTTTGCCATGGATTTTTATAACATCACCTACAACGAATCGGCGGGCTGCAGGATGAAGTATGGGCAAACAACCTACGATTTTCAGGTAGGGGGATTGTTTTTTTCCTCGCCGGGCCAGCCGCTAACGGGTGTTCAGGTGGCTGAGTCGACTCGGGGATTTACCTTGCTGGTCCACCCTGATTTTCTGCGAAACTATCCATTGGATGCCAAAATCAAACAGTATGGCTTTTTCTCTTACTCGGTAACCGAGTCGCTGCATTTGTCGGACAAAGAAAAGTTGATCATCGAGGGCATTGCCAGAAACATTGGCGACGAGCTCGAAACAGCGATCGACGAGCTGAGCCAGGACGTGCTGATTTCGCAATTGGAGCTGATGCTGAATTACAGTCAGCGGTTTTACAAACGCCAGTTTATCACCCGCAACCCGATCAATAATGCACTGCTGGAAAAGCTGGACCAATTGCTGAACAATTATTTCGACGACGAAACCGCCCTGCAGAACGGGCTTCCGAGCGTCCAGTACCTTTCGGGCGAACTACACGTTTCGCCCCGCTACCTGGGCGACATGCTCCGCGCACTGACCGGCCAGAATACGCAGCAGCACATTCACAATAAGCTTATCGAAAAGGCAAAGGAAGTGTTGACATTCAGCGATCTAACGATCGGGGAAATCGCCTACCAGCTCGGTTTTGAGCATCCGCAGTCTTTTAGTAAGCTATTCAAATCAAAAACAAATTATTCCCCCCTGGAATTCAGAACAAGCTTTAATTAAGAAAAGCAGGCTATAAATTTGTTAGTGACAACTGTAACAACTCATCGCGATAGGTGAGGTAAAACTTATGCAGTACCTCCGTTGCTGCTTTTGGGATCGTCCAGTTTTTGAGTTGCGGCTCTCAGCTTGATTGTTAGTTTGTTAAAAACAATTGACACGTTCGGAATACCCTTGGCTTGATGTATTGGTCTACTCTTTCGCACCTATTCTATATAGAGGTTGCTGCCGGAGCGGAAAGCGTCATTTTGTATAACGTGCAATAAAGTTTGTCATTTACTGCATCAATTTCCCAACTTCCAATTTTGGCCAGTCTTGAAGCCTGTTGGAAAAACACATTAATGAAATCATATTTGTGTTCCTCCATATTGCACCTGTTTTCGCCATGCTCTTCATATTCGAACATGACGGTTTCAGGCTTAATCCTTGCGTAGTTTAAGGGCGAAAAAACTTCTCTATTACATTGGCCCGATCAGTTCCACAAAAGTTCCATCCGGATCCTGGACCAGTACGAAGTGTGAATCTTTTGTCAGAGGCGTTGGTGTGTTGCCCAGGAAAGTCACGTTTTGCTCCTTTAGCCTGTCGATGACGGGCTGTAAGGATTTGACCTGAATGGTGATATACTGCATGCCAGTATCGTCCTGAATAAATTTTGGCTTTGAATGACCTGCCTTTTTGCCAAAACTCATCAGTTTCCAATCGGTGCTTTCGGGGCTGTTCTCGAGTTTAAGAATGTTTACATCGACAGCTTCACCACCTGTTAAACCGCCTCGCTTACCAAATTCTGCATTTATTGTGAAATTACCGGTTTTGACCATGCCGATCCCTTTTATATAGAAATCCAACGAGCGTTGCATGTCTGCTACCACGACGCCGACTCCGATGGATTTACTTGTGAAATTGGATTGTGCGTGAACGAAACCGCCAAAGAGGAATGTAGCAAGGATTAACAGATTCTTGAGAGTGGACATGCTTATAAATTATTTATTTTAAAAATAGGATCACTGCCGCATCTAGATCTTCTATGAAGAGCCTAAACACAATTATTATGAAGGGTAGTACTCAATGTTTTACTTGACTGCCAGTAATTCGACCATTTCAAGGACCGGATCAGCTGCAAGCAGGTCCGGCGCATTTGCCATCAATGCTTTGGCAATCTCGCCTCCTAAATGTGCCGCTCTGCCTTCCTGAGTTTCGAACGTATCGAAAATTCCGAATGTGGAAGGGCCTATTTGCAGGGCAAACCAGTTGATGGTACCTGCTTCCTCCATCGCCAAAGGTAAGGCACCTTTGAGAAAGTCCGCGACGTCTTGCTCTTTACCTGGCTTAGCTTCGAGCCTTGCCAGAATTGCCAATTTTACCATAACTGTTTGATTAATTTAAATGAAATGAATTTATTACATCCTTGTGATGGAATGGTATTTAAGTTAAGCGTTAATTTTCGGGATTATACTGCTTGTATTGGTTCATAAGCAAAAATATCCGGTACGGTAGTTCTGCCTTAGTCTCAGATGGGGTTTTATGTGACCGGGTTTTGTAACATCTTAAAACCCTGAACTTGATAGATTCCTGGCCTGCTGTCAGCAGAATTGTGCATCTATTTTATTTTGAAACCGCCTGGCTATGATTTTATTTTCAAAGCCTAAATCGGGAAGATATATATACCGGCGGACAAATCCTCCTTTGAGATTCGTTGAGATGGATCGGTTTTGATGTCGCCGTCCAAAATGACCCAATCCGAAACATGAATCAGGTAGAAACTGCATTTAATTTCACAAGAGTTTCTTAAAGATATCGACATAGTCCTTTAAATTATTCTATTTCCGATGTCCCATCCTTGCTTTTTAGCACCTTCGTATGATTGAGTGAATCGCCAACCTTAATTACTTCGAGATCCGATTGCACTGGCATCAAATAAATTAGCGAGATATACTTGACACGAACTCCGGAAAAACTTTGACCAAAGCTCCGGGATTAATTTTTTCAAGTGCATTTTATCCCGCATCCAATGTCAAAAGAATTAATATCGCACCTGTTCCCAATTTTGTCAAAGTACAGGGAGCCAAAGAGAATAATCTAAAAAATATTGATTTTAAAATCCAAGATGTACACTGGTAGTATTTACCGGTGTGTAGGGTTCTGGTCAATCATCACTTGCTTTCGCGACACTGTATGCCGAAGCATAGTGTCGTTACCTGAAGTCGGTCTCTTCTACATATGCAAGATGGCTTTTTAATCAAATGTTCACTCCTCAGGTCGACAGTATAATTGGTTGACGCAGATCGTTTTTCTTTCAATGTCACAAATGGACGCTGTCTGAACTGTGAAGGCGAAGGCTTTGCAATGGTTGAGCTTTTGTTTCTTCCAATTGTTTATACGCCATGCCCAATCTGTCAAAAGGGTCTTTGAAAAAGATGCTGAAAATTAACTATAACAACAAAAATATTGGCCAGGTAGATGCTCTGACCATTGATGAGAACTTCGATTTTTTGACTCTGAACCTCAAATCAACCGTGCCCTGGATGTTGCTCGTCAAGTTGGTCTGAGATCCCGGCGCCTTGGGCCACCGGCTATGGAGCTTTCAGGAGGAGAGGCGCTTGGAGTAATACTTTGGAGTTGTTTTAAATGAGCTCTAGGAGACATTATATTGAGCCACACAACAAATATTACTACATTTAATCGTCATAGCTTTGCATTTGAACGAAACGCAAACTAATTATGATAATCGTAATGACCGGAGCAACGGCAGGAATTGGTGCAGAAGCATTGAATCATTTTACAAAATTGAAGGACACAAAAGTGTATGTGGGTGCACGTGGAAGCGGGCGTGTTTTGCCTGAGGGAGCAGAAGCTTTTTCGCTTGACCTTTCTTCACTGAAAAGTGTACGTTCTTTTGCTGACACTGTTAAGCATCGTTTGGGCAATACCAAGATAGATGTTCTTGCGCTAAATGCAGGCATTCAAGCGGCTAATAATCAAGCAAGAAGTGAAGAAGGGTTTGAATTGACATTTGCGACAAACCACCTTGCTCATTATTTATTAGCTAGATTGTTTGAGCCAAATCTTGCAGAAGGAGGTCGGATTATTATTACGACAAGTGACGCACACGATCCGGATGTAATTTCTTTTGGACCGAAAACGTTGAATATTGACGAGTTAAGGCACCCAACCGCGCACAGTCCCAAAGGAATGGCACTATATGCAGCTACAAAACTTTGCAACATGCTTACCGCCCTTTCCCTCGAAAAGGAGTTTGGCGCACTTAAAAATTTAGATGTAATTGCATTCAATCCAGGACTAACCGGGGATACATCATTGATGGGCAAACAGTCTGCAATATTAAAGTTATTAATTCCTGCTATCCGCCCATTGTTTTACTTAATCAGCCTTTTCAAACCAGCATTTTTTATGGGAACGGCGAAACGTTCGGGAGAAGTATTGGCGGAGCTTGCCATAGGTAAGGTCGTTCCACCCGCCGACAAAATTTACGCATCGCTGGTACGTGGTAAGCTTACTTTTCCTGACCCTTCGAAGTTGGCACAAAGCGATTTTAACAGGGATTTGTTATGGAACGAGAGTGCAAATATGGTAGGGTTGCCCGCATAGAATAAACAGTAAAAATGAAAAAGCCAACAGATAACTTATTTTCGGACTCAATCGTCTATTCTCTTGATACCGCAAAGCAAACCGAGTACGATAACCTGCTTGCAGAAAGCGTATTATTGCTTCAACTTTCAGGTGAAATGACCTTTGAGACCTCCAGCGACCGCATTACCGCCACAATCGGGGAGGTATATCTTGTAAAAAAGCACCAGTTTGTCAAGACTACAAAAACTCCAAAAAACAATGAATATTATAAGGCTTTGATGTTCATACTAAAACAAGATACTTTGCGAGAATATGCTTTGGAAAAACAGTTGGATACAACGGTAAGGTACCACGGCCCGTCAAACATTCTTATGCCTGAAAGCGCTTACTTAAGGGGTTTTTTCAATTCATTGATCCCCTATACACAAAATGCAAAGAATCTTGACCATCCGTTGAGTATATTGAAGGTAAAAGAAGCCATCGAACTGCTTCTGCTGCTAAAACCCGATCTTCGCTACTTTCTGTTTGACTTCTCTGAACCTCACAAGGTTGATCTGGAAAAGTTTATGCAGACAAACTTTAAATTCAACGTCCCGATCGATAATTTTGCTAAGCTGACAGGAAGAAGTCTGGCAGGTTTCAAGCGTGACTTTACTAAAATATTCGGTATGCCACCCAGGCATTGGTTACAAAACAAACGGCTTACAGAGGCGCATTATCAGATTGCCAAGGAAAACAAAAAGCCTTCTTCGATTTATTTAGAGCTAGGTTTTGAGAGTTTTTCCCACTTCTCCTATGCTTTTAAAAAGCAATTCGGCTACTCACCAAAAGACGTTCGTAGTTAGAATATCGGTTAAACTATTCCTCTTGTATCCACAGCAATGTATATAAATTTTGCATCACGAACAGCTAGTGAGGGTAAGTGAGTCTTTCTCCCATTTTTCGTTTGTCTGCGTACGAGAAAGCGGTGATTTATTGAGATTTGAGATTAAGAATTAATATTCCAAGAAATCAGGTGTTCATAAAATCCTCTATGCTTGATAACTCATTTTATTTTAAACAACAAAACACAGAACAAGAGGGTTTTTGGCGTTTTGAGAAATTTCTTGGTTTTGTACAAGGTTTGGTCACCTTTTACATAACGTTCTAGATTGGCAGATGCACTTATATAAGATAATTAATTTTTATTCCCGGCTTCAAAAGGATTGCAACCAACCAAGTGAATTATGTGTCTAATAGCAAATAACTTACATGAATATTATGAAGCTATCAGCACCCCCGAGTATCTTGTTATTTTGGTGCCTAATACTAACAGCTTGCTTTTTAGCAGGTTGTAATAATGTGGATTGCCAGGCTCCCCCCTCGGAGATCAGTATTCAAATCATGGATGGAACACTTACTTACCCTGCTGATTTGGATACTGCTGCACGGATAAAAGTGTCCTATCAAGAAAACAACAAAAAGAAATATGTAAATGATTTACAGAGAATGGGGGATGTATTTTTCTCGAACATACTAATTGAAGAATCTCATGGGGCCAAAGATCCGGAATTTTCCTTTGAATTAAACGACAGAGTCTTAGCTAAGATGAAGATGGAAACTTATATCAATGATGCAAAATGTAACGGTTGGGCAACTATTTCAAACATTTATCAAAATGGAAAAGTCGTTTCAAGGTCAGAAAATGGATCTTATCTAATTAAATAGCTTTGATATGAGAAATGTCCGTTTATAGATGCCAGAAAACGGTTGTTTTTGGAAGACTTGCCATTGAGA
This sequence comes from Dyadobacter koreensis, assembly GCF_900108855.1. Classification (GTDB taxonomy): domain Bacteria; phylum Bacteroidota; class Bacteroidia; order Cytophagales; family Spirosomataceae; genus Dyadobacter; species Dyadobacter koreensis. The sequence goes on along the minus strand of NZ_FNXY01000001.1, from coordinate 244,151 downwards.
ATGGTGTATCAGGAAATCAGGGTTATGAAGTAACGATATTTTTTCCGACCAATACCATCATCGCATTCACTACTGTTTGAAATTATTCAAGTAGCTCAACAATTTTCATAAAAAATGCGTATTCTATCTTGAAATCTACACATTGCGACTAACAACGTCAATTAGACACATTGATATGAAACGACTTCTTTATTTTATTGTATTTAATTTCCTCGTTGCTTCATGCAATCAGGTAGAAAAACCAAAAGAGCAGATAGAAAAACCGATTAAATATGGATCAAATCATGGAAAGTATGCAACAATACACAACACGAAAATCTATTATGAGGAGTATGGACAAGGGGTCCCTTTGCTACTCTTGCATCAGGGGCTTGGGTCAATAGAAAACCTGGCTGGCATCATACCCGAACTTTCAAAACATTTCAGGGTTATAGCGCCTGACGCTCCAGGGCATGGACGATCAGAACATGCTGACAGTTTAAGTGGCGAATTGCTAGCCGAATACAATTCGCAGCTTATCGATCAACTTAACCTGGACAGTGCTTATGTGATGGGCTGGAGCACTGGTGGGAATACTTCATTGCTACTTGCAGCAAAAAGGCCTGACAAAATTAAGAAAGTGGTTAGCGGTGCGTCGAATTCTAAAGCCAGTGGACTCACTGAGGAAGCTCGCGACATGTTAAAGCAATATACCGTTGAAGCTGTAAAAGAAGATAAAGATTGGTTAGAAAATTATCAGCGGATGAATCCCGAACCTGAAAAATGGATGAAGTTTTGGGAAGACAATCAAAGGACATGGGAAAGGGAGATAAAAATCCCAAATGATAAAATTACCAGCATTAAAGTACCTGTCTTGTTGATACGTGGTGACAGGGACATGATCAAACTGGATCACACTCTATCGATTTTTGAAGCGCTCCAATATGGACAACTATGTATTTACCCTAACATAGGGCACGAAATGCCAGACGAAAAAGGGGAAATGCTATGCCGGATAGCAATCGACTTTCTGAATGAAAAGAATCCTCCCAAATAACGTTGGTATAAACGGTGGTTTGTTGAGATAGCCCATGCAAGATTACTTATTTAGAAAATTGGGCCTTTCTCAAATTTTAAATTGTCTGCGTTTTGTGGACACTTACACAAAGAAGGGTGAAAGTCTATTTACAATTATATTTCCAGGTCAGATTTATCTTTGAATAGCTATCAGCATAGGTCCCGGATTCTGGATAGCCATCGCTATTATATACATAAGATCTTTTATAGTTGTTCCATGAAAAATCTGTGAACTTGCTAGTTTTTTCTAAGGCATTTCCTAACTCAGGAAAAAGATCACTCTTAAGAGAGAGCTCGCCTGAATACATAGCTATAGGACGCCACTCTGCTGATCTATAAGGATTGTTTTTTCCGTCATAGTTAGTTACTGTCCACACCTCTTCAACTCGATTAATTAGTGAGCGATTTAACATACTACGGATTTCAGTGACTGTTAGATTTCTCTCATCAACTAAATATTTGGTACAAATTGTTAACTCCATTTGCGCCATAAATTTCTCCCGTTCCCAAGAATTAGTCAATGAGCTATATTTTGAAACAACTGCTGCTACAAAAATTTCAAAATCGGGATTGTACAGTGCAGACAACTCGTCAGATCCCCAGGGAAACCATGTTTTTTGACTTAAATGCCCCTTTGAATCGTATTCGTAGAAAGCATAGGTATAACCGAAACCTGATGGTACTGTATTGGGAACAACCATTTTTTTTATGCGCCCCTGAATATCATAAAAGAATTCGGGTGTATTACTTTGCCAGTCTATGCTTTTTATTTGCCCTTCATTGTTACTTTCAATAATACCACCGTTACTACTTCTAATCTCTTTTAAATTAGATTGTTCATTATATACATATGTTTCTGCATAAGTATTCATTCCAGACAACTGAAATTCAGTTACCTGGCAATTCTGTGAAGAGTTTTGCGGTTTTGGGGTTTCACTATGTTTACAGGAAAAAACAACAATAATAAATGCTAAATATTGGAACTTTAAGAGCATACAGCTGATAGATTGAGGCAATAAAAAGGAAAGGGAATATTAAATCTGTTATAATCTAAATTATTTTAAAATTAGGAAAAACAACCGCTAAGTGCAAAGCTTAATATCATGACAAAACCTAGAAGTGGAATCTCGAGTTTGTATAATTACAATTCCAGGGTAATTAATAAAATGCAGAACGAAGCCTTATTTATCAATTTGTAAAAGTTCTTCAGATAATTCGAGTTGCAAACGTTTCTAGTCTGAAAAATGACTTTCATACAAAGAACTGAATGCTCAACGATCAAAACTCCGGAGATTAGTTTATCAAAAGAACAGTGATTTTTAGAGATTTGAGATTAAGAATTAATGTTCAAAAAAATCAGGTTTTCGTAAAATCCTCTATGCTTGATAACCGTTTTTTATGTTAACTGATTATTCACAGAATAAGGGGGGGGGGAGAGGCGCTTGGGTAAAGTTCTTTGAATAGTACAAACAGAACGCACTTTTCCCAGTTTTCTAGAAGAAATTAAGACTGTGTTGTCACAATAATCTGGTTGAAAACGAGCCTGTTCATTTGTAGGAATGATTAGCTCTTTATTTACCGTAGGAAAAGTTTTACGCAACGTTTGAAGGTCCTTTCCTGCAATTATAAAAACGACCAATGTAGCCCCTTATTGGCTGAAATTGCGATGATAGGAGATTTTGTAATCAACTTACCAGTAGGAATTTTCATAGTAGCAAGTTGTACTAGAACACATTGCAGTTCGGTACCGAGCTGCACTATATTAGTAGGCTCATCAAAAGTTACGGAGAGAAAACTGCTTTTCATCTCCTGCAAATCTTTTGCATTTTTGTTGCATTTGTATAATTACGTTTTGCTTGCCCCCACACAAAGTAACAAAGCAGGGATGCATTTCATTATATTTTAATGTAGAGATACAATTGCAGGCAATATTCGATAAGCCCACACACCGGAAATTTTTATGCGAAAATATAAGAGCAACTTAAACCTTACTATAAAAAACGAATTCCTGGTTACGATTGTGATAATTTATGGATTGAAGATTTCCGCCAGCTACAGATACCTTAAAGGCGCGTATTGGGGATATGAGAACTTGAAGGATTTTTCGGATGAAGTCAAATGTGTTGTTTTTCAGTATGATACATCCATTAAAATGCAAAGAAAAAGATAAACGGATGCTTTATGATTAGGGTGATCACCTGCACATTTTTGATTCGTGAAATATTTAAGGTATCAAAATGTATGTAAGAAAATTTTAAGAAGGAATTAGTTTAGGTCACCAAATACATGCTTAAATAGGCATTGAAATTGCTGTTCTAATATAAATACAATTCATCTTAAATATGATTAATAAATGCAATGATTTATTACGATTAATATCTTTCTAAGAGACCGGTATTCAAAAAATCCGCTCTAATTATCGTCGCTATCAGGAAAGCGAAACAGAGAAAATCATTTAGTGTTTTATTGCCCAAATACTAAAAAATGGAAACAAACCCAAAAGCTTGGAACTGACCTTTATACAAGCACATAAGTTGAAAACGATAACTGATATGTTATTTACTTTTCCAGGTTGAAAAATTTAAATGCATCGCGGGTAATAATCTTGCAGTTTTCAGACAATTCGTCCAGATTGCAGCCAAGTATTCCGATGATAGTACCTGAAAGTCCGGTTGTTTCAAGCAGGCTTAATCGTAGAACCTGGGATTCTGCAAGCGCAGTTTTACCTTTCAAACTGTTAAATGTTTCTGATGCGAATTCCCTGTTTGTACTGATCAGAAATCGCCCTATTTCAACGGTGCCATTTAAAGCTTTCATCTGGACCACAATGTGATAACTGGTTTCCATATTGCCGTCAAAGATTTAACAATTGATTAACATATAAATGGATATCATGAAACATACCGAAGACCTGCCAAATGACAGGCCTTCGGTACTAAAATTAGCCAATTTCGATTAATCTGGGTGCTTTTTGTTTGGCCTCTTCTTTTTTCGGAATCACAAGTTGAAGTAAGCCATTTTCGTACCGCGCAACGATACCTTCGTCATTAACGACATCTTTCGGCAATACAAAGCTTCTTTGGAAGGACTGGTAGCTGAACTCTCTGCGGCTGTAACCTTCATGATGATTCTCTTCGCGAATTTCTTTTTGTGAAGAAATCGTCAGCAGATTATTTTCTAACTGGATTTTGAAATCCTTCTTTTCCAGTCCCGGAGCAGCCACCTCCACGCCAAAGCTGTCTTCTGTCTCCCTAATATTTACCGCAGGTACGGTAGTTTGAGTAGAAGAGAAATTACTGTTGTCCCAGTTAAAAAGTTCACGGCCAAGGAAATCGTCGACCAGCGCTGGGATTGCAGAAAATGAATTCCGGTTCCTTTTGATAATTGACATGACTATTATTTTTTAAAAGTTAAACAATGATTTTAATTCCCGATGCATCGCACATCTGAAGGCATTTTATCAAACTTTGTTCCAAAAATGCCCGGCGTGCCAGTAACCGCAGGTACTTCCAATAATTCTGACAATTTTACTTTTTCAGTTATTCATTTTGACAGATTTGAATGCGATGGTGTTAAAAATAAACTGACAAAATTTCATATTATAACCTCAAATATTCTATGCTCCTGAATGCAAGCCTACCATATTACCTTCTGTATCGATAAAAAACGCCATATTTCCTGTTTCAGGATCAATGTTCGTTTTTGGCATGGTAATCTGCCCTCCGGCATTTCCTATTCTGTCCAAAACAAGTTGCAGATCGGGATTTGCATTCAGGTAGATGACGGCTCCTTCAGTACTTGGCTTGTGATTTGGACTCTTCACAAGCGCGCCGCCTGATTTTGGGCTTTCGGTCGGAAACATGGCCATTTGCATGCCCATCATTTCCACAAGCTGCATGTTTATTTCAAAAATTGTTTCATAGAATTTCTGAGCCCTGTCTATATCATTAACCGGAATCTCAAACCAGTTCAGAGCATTGGTATTTGCGCCTAATTTTTCCATTTTGTTTGTTGTTTAAAAGTAAATATATAATAGTAACCGCTATCTGATAATTCGCTTGTCCCGTGCAACATACCGGGCAAATCCAATTAAAGCACCGGTAACCATAATGTTGCGAAACAGGTTAACCATTTCAAGTTCCTTCTCCCGTGCCAGATCGGCGGTCATGTTTTCGGCCCCCAATTCGTGACCCATAGCCCTGGGAAGGTGAACCAGCACAGCCATCAAGATTACATAGAGCGCCATGAGCGTATAGGCTAGCTTGTCGTATTTGCCAATGACCGCGCTGCCAATAAATGCGATGATGCAAAATGCAGTGAGATAATTCCAGAAATAAGGCATTGGAAGATAGTCGGGAACGAAAGCTGCGCCTACGTCAGGTTTGCCAAAATGCTGCCCGACATACATCAGAAAGGAAAGCGGAAACAGCCATCGCCCGAGATTTAAAATTTTGTCCATGGCCGATAAATTTTAACTGATGGGAAATGGAATAACGGGCCGTATTTCGACACTGCCATGCTGGTATTTTAAAATCGGGCAGGTTTTGCTCCACGCCTGAACTTCCTCAGGGCTATCTGCCTTACAGATCAGAAATCCGGCTACGAGGACATTGTTTTCGCCTTTGTCGGGTCCTTCATGAATGCCGTTGTTGTTAATAATTATTCCCTGATATTCAATAGGTTGTGTGGCCACCAGTTTGCCCTGCATGGCAATGTTTCCGATCCAGCCCTGCCAGGACGGCATATCTTCGGCCATGTCCTGCGGCGTCAGTATGTAACTATTATCTCCGCTAATATTGCGGAATAAAAGCAAGTACTCTTTCATTGTTCGCGATTTTAAATTGTGATTGATGAATCAAAATTCTGCAACTAAAAACCGTTTCGTGTTGACAAATGTCAACGTTTCAGAGCTTGCCTTTCAACCGGCTGAAAGTTTCCTGTGATATGCCCAGATAAGACGCAATGAGTTTGCTGGAAAGCCTGCTCATAAGCTTGGGGCGATATTCCATGAGCCATTTTATCCGTTCCAGCGCAGTTAGTGAAACAAAGGTATTGATCCTGTAAACCGAATTGGCATAGGAGGCTTCCAGGATCTGTTTGTATACTTTGTCAAACTGCGGAACCGTTTCCATCAACCGCTGGAAACCCTGGCGGTCAATGGCTAAAAGATCTGAAGGTTCAACCGTCCTGATATTTTCAGTAGCTGGTTGCTGGCTGCCAAAACTGATCAGTTCAGAGCACCAGTTGTTTTCTGTAATAATGTCACGGGTCGTTTCATTCATCTCTTTATCATAAACAAAAACCTGAAGACAGCCAGACGCTACAAAGTATACGTATTTACAGATGTCACCTTGTGTCAAAATGACTTCGTTACGCTTTAATTTGAGCATCTGAAAAGTTGAGAGAACCTCATCAATATTGTCCGGCGCGCTTCCGAGACGATCGATTATGTGTTGTCGAAGCTTGTTGACCATCTTAGAATCAGTGTATGTTGTGTATCAGAAAACCTGGCATAAAAGAAAGCAATATTCTGACAAAAAACGAGAAGCATAAGATTGCATCTTTTACTACAATCAGAAATCAGCAGTAGCTGGGTAATAATTTCTTCGAATCCTATCCGTCGAGCCAGGCTTTGAAAGCAGACGCCTTTTCTCTGCTTACCAACACCTCCTGAGCAGTTTCTGGACGCAGGTCTATTTTCAGTTTTCCGTTGAAATAACTGTGTATCCTTTGAATAGCTGTCACCCTGGCAATGAACTGGCGGTTCAGCCGAAAGAAACAGAGCGGATCAATCATCGATTCCAGTTCTTCCAAAGTATGATCGATCAGAAATTGCCGTCCATCACATCCAACCAGACAAGCCATTTCGTTGGCAGTGTAAAAATACGCAATCTGTTCCTGATGTATTGGAATGAGTTGTTCCCCATTTTTAACTAAAAATCTCATTTTATGCGTTCTGTTGCGTATTTCCAGGCTTTCTAATAATGAATCAATTTTTTGCGCATAAGCCTGAGGCGAGAAATCTCCTTTGAAGTTTTTATACTTATCAATGGCCCGTTGAAGCTCATGCAACTTTATTGGCTTTAATAAATAATCGATGCTTTTTACCCTGAATGCCTTGATCGCATATTCGTCGTAGGAGGTTGTAAATATGATCGGGCTATGTGCCGGAAAGGCTTCGAAAATCTGAAAACTCAGTCCATCAGAAAGCTGTATATCTGAAAATATCAGATCAACTGCCGCTTCGGATGCAAACCAGCGTTTCGCGGCTTCCACACTATCAATAACACCGGCAATGTCTATGTGCGGATCAAGTTTTTTAATCAGTTTTTCGAGTCTTTCCGCGGCCGGGTATTCGTCTTCAATGATCAGGGCATTCATAGTAGCAGTAGATTTATTTCAGATTCAGATATTAGATACATTTAAATCAGTTGACTGATCAGAGGTATTTTTACCGTAAACATCGCTCCATCCTCGATGACCTGCACACGTCGTTCGGTCAGTAGGCCGTATCTGTTAATAATATTCTGCAACCCGACGCGCGTTGACTTTTCCATGATCGCCTTTTCCTGAATATTATTTTCTACCACCAGATACTGATCACCTTCCTGCTGGATCAATATTCTCAGTGGATTCTCTTTGGACACCACATTGTGTTTGATCGCATTTTCAATCAGCATCTGGAGGCTCAGCGGTGTTACGTGCTTCCTGTAAGTTTCCGGTGATATATTTTTTTCTACGAGCAAATTATCGCGAAACCTGATTTTGTTCAAATAAACATACGCGTCAAGAAAAGCAATTTCTTCCTCGACCAGTACTGTGTTTTTGTTCCTGCTCACCAAAACATAGCGGTATACGTCCGAAAGGCGTTCGAGATATTGCTGGGCATCGGTATTGGTATCATCGATCAATGCCGCCAGCGTGTTCATGCTGTTAAAAAGAAAGTGTGGGTCAAGCTGGTTTTTAAGTACTTCCAGTTGAGACTGGACACCTTCCCGCATCAAAGATTCCGTTTTACGGACGTTGGTTTTCCAGGCTTCGAAAAAGTAGGTTGCCTCATACACCAGGTATACAAGAACGGTCGGAACCAGACTGATGCGGAAGCCCAATAAGTTACCGTCTTTATGAAGAATGCCTTTGCATAACACCTCATCAAGCAAAAAAGTAGCGACTAACGTATATAGCATGGCAAATACTGACTCCAAAATTATCCTTTTGGTTGTTTGGCTATAATTTGAAAACCTTTGGCGCATGCGCAATATGATGAACCGGTTGCCTTCCCAAAGTGCCACCGTCGTGCAAAATGAAATGATTACAGCGACTGCATATCCGTAGTTCATCTTTGTGAAATCATCAAAATGGACTATCATCGGTATCACAAACGAAAAAAACGGGATGCCTATCAGACGCAGTTTAAAGTCATTCAGTTGGTATTTTGATTCAGCTACCATTTTATGAACATTATTTTTTGATTACGGGAAATGTAAATCTGGCAAAAAATCAATTCAAATCACCCATTACTTAAAATTGTTTCAGAATGTGAATCTTACCATCGGTACTGGGAAAAATCCTTGTTGGTATTCGGTGGCAATGCTGTTTGTCCTTGCGTTATAAGTTTGCTGGAAAATATTCTTGTTGGCACTGACATTTTGGAGGTCAATCGCCATTTCGAGTGTGCTTTTACGCATCTCTTTCCGGTAAGCAAGTCTCAAATCAGTGCGAAAATAAGCATTCTGTTTCTGGGAATATGCCTGGCTCTCATCGTAAACGGCTTCTCCTCTTTGGCGGGAAGCCTGAAGGTTCAGTGGCGATGTATATCTCCCGCCCACGAACGAAGCCTTTATACTTGCGCTCAATACGCTATTCCGGTTCCGTCCGACTTTGATCTCTTTCCCGGCAAGAAGATTAACCACATACCGGCTGTTGAAAGCTGTATTTCGCTCGACACCGTCACTTCCCTTATATTTGGAGTCGAACAGTGAGGTAGTTACCAAAAAATAGTAACCCTGGCTAAAATATTTTTCCAATGTCAGTTCAATACCAAGATTCCTGCCCGTCCCTGCATTAACAAGGCTGTCTTCGTCGTCAGTTGCAAAGGTACTGCCCGTGTTGAGCGTCGAATAAGAGGAGCTTCTTCTTTCTACCGGAACATCGTACAATGCCTGATAGTAAGGTTCTACTTTTAAGAGCAGATTCTGGGCCAGTCGGTTTTCATAACTTATTGAAAAATGATGGCTCTTGGTAAAATCAAGGTCTTTATTGCTGTAAATCAAACCTTTCTCCGTTTTTGTCTGTACGAAATAGGTGTAAATATTTTGGGCCTGGCTGTTTAATCCATATCCCAAACTGACCGATTGCCCCTGACCAAAGGTGTACTGCAAACCGAAACGAGGTTCAATAGAGAAGTTTTCATTCAGGCTGTAATGCTGCGCATGAAGTCCGGCCGTTAATTGCAGATTTCTGTTCATCCTGTATTTCCATTGCCCATAAGCCTGTGTCAGGATTGTATTTTCCCCGCTGACATTCACGCGCACCGTATCAAAGCGCCCGCCGTCAAAAATGTCCCGGTTGTAAAGGTCGAAGTTAAGCAGGTCTGTTGTTATTCCAGCATAGAGGCTGTGTTTGGCATTGACTTTGTGTCTCACATTAAGTACCGCAGAAGTTTTCCTGGTCTTAAACCTGGCTTCGCCACTGGCAAATGCTTCACGGGTAATAACACTGATAGAATCTCCGCTGAACTTTTGGTCTGTGTTGCTTGTCCCAAGGGTTAATTTGGCAAATGTTTTGGGAGACAAATTGTATTCATAGTTGAGCCCCAGAATGTTAGTCTTGTATTTGACTCTGGTGTTTTCATTTTCATTTCCATTTCCATACAAGTTAGTATCTGTTGTGTCCACATCATTGCCAAGAAAGTCCACATCGCTTTGGCCCAGTATACCGAAAACAGAAAGTTTACCTTTTGTTCCTGTGGGCACCGATACCTTGAAATTCAGGTCCTGGTAATTTGGGACAGCACTTCCTGTCCCAAACTCAATTCCGAGTGCTTTAAAAAGACCTAGCGTAGAATACCGGTAATTGAGCAGATAAGAGGCTTTTGAATTTTTTGAGATCGGTCCTTCTGCTCCGACTTCAAAACCATTAAAACCAACCTGTCCAAGAAATTCATGCTTCTGATTATTTCCCTCTCGCATACGCAGGTCAAATACACCTGAAAGTGCGTTTCCATATTGTGCAGGAAAAGCGCTGGTAATGAAGTCAGACTTGTCTAACGTGTTGTTGTTAAGCAGACTGACCGGTCCGCCCGTGCTACCGAGCGAACCAAAATGGTTTGGATTGGGGATGTTAAGTCCTTCCAGTTGCCACAGCATTCCGGTAGGCGAGTTGCCGCGAACCACAATGTCGTTCCTCGAATCGTTACCTGATACCACACCGGCGAAGTTTGCTGCCATTCTTGACGGGTCGCCCAAGGCACCGGCGTAACGTTTTGTGTCTTCAATATTAAATGAGCGTCCACCGACAAGAGCCAGCTCATTGTTGGTCTTACTTTTATCATTTTTTCTATCCGCAGATACTACAACTTCGTCGAGTGAACGTACTGTCTCTGTCAACGTAATACTGGTAATAACTTCCTTGCCGGCGGTGACAACCACATTGGAAATTCGATTCTCTTCATAACCGACTGATGTAATCCGGAAGGATTGTCTTCCCGTCGGAACACCCGTAATCTTAAACTCGCCGTTGACATCGGTAATAGCTCCAACTGGATTTCGCCCTTCCTCCTGAACAAGCAAGACTGACGCACCGATTACAGCTGATTTTGTAACCTCATCACGGATAGTTCCGCGTACGGTTTGCACTAGTTGCTGGGCCATTAAAGGCCGGACAGCTAAAAAAGTAAGTAGGAGTAATAGATAGTTCTTCATGTTCTTTTCGTTTAATCATTTGTCAAATTTTACGAGATCAAATAGATTCCTCAAGGCGAAAAAGGGGCAAGCGTAGGATTGGAGGGGTGAAGTGGTATTTTAAGGCTTGCAACCGAATAAGAATACTTGCGGTCACATATGAGTCTAGGTCCGGCTTCGACCATTCACTCCTTCGAAACAGACGTTTCACTCCCGCCTTTGTTCGGTTCAGTTATTATGCAGCAATTAAAAGTCAGCTCGGTAGGTTAATGATGGTAACTAAATAAATTATTCCACAATCATTAATCATTTTACCATGAAATCATTAAGCAGATTGAACAGACTCAGCATGTATTTTCTGACGGCCGCGCTGGCAACTACGATTGTTTCCTGTAGTGACGACGACGACGATACGCCCCAGACGCCAGCGGTTGGGAATATTGTAGCGGTTGCCTCGGGAGATTCGCAGTTTTCTACGCTGGTTGCAGCAGTGACCAAGGCAGAGCTTGTCACAACCTTACAGGGAACTGGCCCGTTCACAGTATTTGCGCCTAACAATGCGGCGTTTACAAAAGCGGGTGTTACGAGCCTGGATGGATTGACGAAAGACGCATTGACGCCAATCTTGACATCGCATGTCGTGAGCGGAGAAGTGAAGGCAGCGGATGTCAAAAGTGGGACAGTTAAAACGGTTAATGCCAACAACGACATTTACGTGTCAAAAAATGCGGATGGTGTATTTATTAACGGGAACATCAAAGTTATCGCGACAGATGTGGACGCATCAAACGGGGTGATTCATGTAATTGACAATGTCATCGTACCGCCAACACAATCTCTGGTGCAGGTGGCTCAGGCTAACACTGATTTTTCGGAGCTGGTTTCACTTGTCCTGGCGGCTGACCCTGCCGTGGCAACAGCACTTTCTACGGCTTCTGCCAACGGATTGACTGTTTTTGCGCCAACCAATGCAGCATTCACTGAGTTGTATAAAACAACGCCAAAAGCAACATTACTTGATCCGGCCAACAAAACCCTTTTAACCAATGTGTTGCTTTATCACGTTGTCCCGGGTCGAGTGTTCTCCACAGATCTGCCAAACGTTACAGGCGAAGTGGCTACGGCCAATAGAGCTGGCAAGCTTACATTCAATCTGTCTGGCGGAGCAAAAGTGGTCGGTACGGCAAGTGGTGCTTCGAATATTACCACTGCTAATATTTTGGCTACCAACGGTGTCGTACACGTTATCGACAAAGTTTTGATGCCATAATAAAACTATTGCTTAACATTGGTAAACGATCTGATTTTAGGTAGTTTACCAATGTTTTTTGCACTATTACTTTACGTCAATATGTTTTCGATCAGGTACCGGTTTTTGTTTATGATTTTACTGGGAGGATATTCGTTCATGAATACCTTGCTGGTAGAATCTTTTGAGCATTATCCGATCGTAACACCCAAACCGGTTATCTTTTTACTTTTTCTGGTTTTGACCATCGCAATCTGGGAAGGGAATCGGTTGCTCGACAACTTTCTGGCTACGCTGGAAATCAGATCGTTCTGGAAAAGGATCAGTTATAGTTTTGGAGCGAGTATACTTGCTGTATTTTTCGTAACGGTGCTTCTCGGAGTAATTACGTCCTATTATACCATCTCGCACAACTGGATGGACTGGATTCTTCCTTTGAAACTGCTTCTGATGTTCAGTTTTCGTGTGAATCTTTTCTTGAACACGATTAATGTCATATTTCTATATCACCAGCAGCTTGAAAAAAGCAATCAGGAAGTAGAAAATTATAAAAGAATCAGCAGCCAGGCGCAATTGCAGGCCTTAAAAAACCAGGTAAACCCGCATTTTCTTTTTAATAATCTAAGTGTGCTGAGTGCATTGATACCCATGGATGCAAATGCATCCGTTGAATTTGTACGGCAGTTTTCCAGAGTGTACCGTTATGTGCTCAAAAGCCCGGAAAAGGAAATTATTGAATTGAAGGAGGAGTTGAATTTTATTGAATCTTACCTTTATCTGCTTAAAACCCGTTTCGAGTCCGGCTTGATATTTACAATCAATGTCAATACCGATTGTCAGTCTGCGTTTATCGTACCTGTGTCTTTGCAAATGCTTGTAGAGAATGCTGTTAAACACAATGTGATAGGCAAAAACAAACCGCTTTTTGTGGAAATTCTTTGTCTGGATAACGAAACGATTACAGTTAGAAATAATCTTCAGCTAAAACAGGCTGATGACAAGGAATCAACCGGTCTTGGGCTGAATAACATAACGCAACGATACGAGTTTCTGGGACAGCATGGACTTGAAATAAAACAGACTACGGAACAATTTAGTGTCACAATACCGCTGATCAGGCCTACACATGCTTCTTTTTTTGAACCATGACTTTTTTTAAAATTGATTAAAATTTGAAACCTAAACCATGAAAATTCTTATACTGGAAGATGAGGCGCTCTCTGCCAAACGAGCATCACAACTCCTGCGGGAATTTGATCCGGATATTGAAGTGCTTGATACGCTCGAATCCATCGAGGAAACGGTATCCTGGCTGAGCAAAAATCCCGAACCTGATTTGTTATTGCTGGATATTCATTTATCAGACGGACTTTGCTTTCGGTTGTTCGAGCGGCTAGCTGTGAAATGTCCAATTATTTTTACTACCGCTTACGATCAATACGCTTTACAGGCCTTTAAACTCAATAGCATCGATTACCTTTTAAAACCGCTGGACAAAACTGAACTTCAGAATGCGCTGATCAAATACCGGAATCTGAACGAAAGCCGCGGGGGGATTTCTCTTGCAGATATCAGACGGATTGAGGAAAACATGCTGTCTTTCAGTAAGAAATATAAACATCGTTTTTTGGTTAAATACGCCGATACCATACTTTATAAAAACATTGATGAGGTAGCTTATTTCTACGCTGACGACAAGGTGGTATATCTGGTGACGTCCGAAGGGCGTAAATATTTGGTAGACTACAATCTGGAAAGCCTTGAAGAGTTGTTAGATCCACACCTTTTTTTTAGAATAAACAGAAAAATCATTGCCAGAATACAATCCATTCAAAAGGTGAAGGCACTGCTATCGAGCCGGCTTCAGGTTTTTTTGAAACCGCCGTTTGAGCAAAATACTTACGTGAGCAGGGAAAGAAGTCCCGAGTTCAAAGTCTGGTTGGACAACTGATTAGCCGTTGCATTAATACCGCCACAACATGAAAAATTCGCTAACACTGACATTGCTATTAATCCTGTTCTTTACCACCTGCACCTTAGGACAAAAAAATCGATATGTCCGGGTTTTTCTAAAAAATGGCTCAATTATGAAAGGTGTGCTATTGGAAGAGCAGCCTACTGTCAGGCTGGAAATGTTTGACAAAAGCATACTTACTTTTCAAACAGATGAAGTTGAAAAAATTGAAAACGAAAAGTATATTAATCCCAATATTCGTTACAAACAAAAGGGGTTTGTGCATTACACAGAGCTTGGGCCGCTGGCGATGAGCAACCGTGCATCCAATGGCGTAACAACATCTGCGTTTTCTTTTCAAACAACAAACGGTTATAAATTCAATCAGTGGCTTTATACCGGACTTGGGCTTGGCGCTGACCTTTATGCAGTGCAAACTTTTGTCCCGGTCGTTTTGAGTATACGCGGTGACCTTCTGCGGACCGGAGACAAGCTGCCTTTCTATTTTATAGAAGGCGGTCACGGATTTAATGCCACTTCAAACGATGTAGACAGCGTTCGTTTTGGCGGCGGACCAACGATGGCAGCAGGGATCGGACTGAAAATTTTGTTCAGCAACAATACAGGATTTACGATCTCGGCAGGATATCGTTTTCAGCGCTCTTCTGTTCAGCAGACGGGGATTGAAACGAAAGAAGATTTCAATCGTCTGACTTTAAGGGCTGGTTTCTCATTTTAGTTTGTTTATAATCCGCTGAAATTGAACGCTATCGGAAGCAAACATAAGGGTCTGCTGGTGAAAGTTTATGTGCCGTAAGTTTGTGTGCAACATTACAATGATATTTAATCATGTGTGATAAAAACATCGTATTATTTTGATTAAGTATAAATATGTACTAATTTTTAATAAATGGTATAATATTGTTATAATTTTGAAGTGATAATTTTAATAAAAATCTAAACCTAAAAAAAATGCCACTGTGAGCGGATTGCCAAAAAATGATCCGAATGTTTTGCCGCAATCTGTTATGAAGACGATGGCGACATACAGGTGCAAACCATCGTCCGATATATCAAACCTAAAAATGAAAGAAAAATTTGATAAGCTCTCCGCCACATGCAGCAGAGAAACAACACGGCTTTACAGTACCAGTTTTTCACTTGGGATATTTTTTTTCAGCAAAGAATTACGCGACCACATCCATGCTATTTACGGTTTTGTAAGGCTGGCAGACGAGATCGTCGATAGTTTTCACGATTACCCAAAATCCATATTGCTTGCCGAGTTTTCTGCCGATTGTTTTAAGGCTATCGAGCGGGGCATCAGTACCAACCCTGTCATCAACTCATTTCAGGAGGTGGTTAATCAATTTAATATAGATCATGATCTGATCCGGCAATTTCTGAAAAGCATGGAAATGGATCTGGATGAGCAGTCTTACACGCATGACAAGTATAATGAATACATCATGGGATCTGCGCAGGTGGTCGGGCTTATGTGCCTGCATGTATTCACAAATGGTGATCAAAAGGAGTTTGACCGGTTGAAAGTTCCGGCTATGAAGTTAGGTTCCGCATTTCAAAAGGTGAATTTTCTCAGGGATTTGCAGGCGGATTACCAGCAGTTGAACCGGAGTTATTTTCCGGACATTAATTTATCTTCATTTTCTGACGAAAATAAGCGAACCATCGAACAGGAGATTATCAACGAGTTTGATGAAGCATTGAGTGGTATCCGGGAATTGCCGGCCTCCTGTCGAAAAGGGGTTTACCTGGCCTATGTTTATTACAGGCAGTTGCTGCTTAAAATAACAAGGATACCGGCGAATCAGGTCATGTCCGAACGCATAAGAGTTTCCAATGGCCAAAAATTTTGGCTGATGTTTGACTCTCTTGTCCGATATAAATTGAATGTAATGTGAAGTAACCGGGATCAATACGAAACAGGGGAAATACCTAATGAAATACCGCATGTAAGCAGATAGATTTACTTAAATTACGTACAACTTCATGTTAAATAACAAAATCATATTTGAACCGAAGATTGATAAAAATGTGCTCGAATATGAGAAAGGGCATCACAGATGGTCTTATGACACGCCCCTGAGAGCCGATGCATTTGAGCTTGACGACAATGCCAAGATAGAGCTGATCGCCGAACATTTTGCCGGTATAATGCAGGTTTTGGGTTTGGATCTGGAAGATGACAGTTTGCAGGATACGCCAAAGCGGGTAGCAAAAATGTATGTCAAAGAAATATTCAGCGGACTTAATCCGGCAAATAAACCGGAGCCTACGCTTTTTAAGAATGCCTATCATTACAATCAAATGCTTGTTGAGCGAAATATTTCGGTTTTCAGCAATTGTGAGCATCATTTCGTGCCGATCGTAGGGAAAGCGCATGTGGCTTATATCAGTAACGGACAGGTGATCGGTTTGTCAAAATTGAACAGAATTGTTCAATACTGCTCCCAAAGACCTCAGGTTCAGGAAAGACTTACGGTTCAAATTGCGAATTTGATGAAGGAAGCACTCGGTACTGAGGATGTAGCGGTAGTCATCGACGCCTATCATCACTGTGTTTCGAGCAGGGGTGTGAAAGATTCCGGCAGTACAACGCTGACCGCTGAATATTGCGGACAATTTTTAAATGCTGAAACCAAAAATGAATTTCTAAAATATATTGGATAATGAATTTTAACGGAAAAAATATACTCGTAGTGGGGGGAAGTTCAGGTATTGGTTTATCGCTTGTTAAATTTTTACACGAAAACAACGCAGTTGTTTATGTCATATCACGTTCTGAAAATGTTGATCTGCCTCAGGGCGTCAAACATCTGCAGGTTGATGTTACCGGTGAACTAGGCCCGGTCACTGAATTTTTACCTGAACAATTGCATGGTCTGGTTTATTCCGTCGGCAGCATCAACCTGAAACCATTTAACAGGCTTTCAGCAGATGACTTTGTAAGTGATTACCGTATCAATGTTCTGGGAGCAGTACAAATAATTCAACAATCGCTGAAGCAGTTGAAAAAAGCTGCTGGCGCTTCAATCGTTCTGATCAGTTCTGTGGCTGCCAAAACCGGATTGCCTTATCATGCCAGTATATCAGCGGCGAAAGGAGGGGTGGAAGGTCTGGCATTGGCACTTGCTGCTGAATTGGCAGTGCAGCAAATAAGGGTGAATGTGGTGGCTCCATCTTTGACCGATACGCCAATGGCCCAAAATTTGCTGAGCACTCCGGAAAAGCGGGAAGCATCTGCCAAAAGGCATCCTTTGGGAAAATACGGTCAGCCGGAAGATATCAGCCAGGCGATAGCATTTTTGCTTTCCGAAAATAGCGGCTGGGTTACCGGACAGGTCATCGGAATCGATGGAGGTATGGGTAAACTGAAAACAGCTTAATATCCTAAGTGTTAAAAGTTCAGGAATATCCCTATCGAATTAAACTTTTGCCTTCATGAATAATTATAAAACGGACGTGATCATTATCGGCGCAGGGCTGGCGGGATTAACGGCAGCCAAAGTGTTGAAATCAGCTGGTAAGTCTATAAAAATACTGGAGGCGTCTGATCAGGTTGGTGGCAGGGTTCGTACGGATGAGGTGGATGGTTTTTTGCTTGATCGCGGCTTCCAGGTATTGCTAACCGCCTATCCCGAGACGAAGAGATTTCTGGATTATGATGCATTGGATCTGTGCAAATTTGACCCGGGCGCTTTAATATTGAACGAAAACGGCAGCACGCGGATAGGTGATCCTTTAAGACAACCAGGTACTTTGATGAGTACTTTGCGCTCTCCCGCAGGTACGCTTGGTGATAAAATGCGGATGCTTGGGCTAAAAATAAAGCTTGCTGGAAAAAACATTGACGAGATTTTTTCGGAAGATCAAACCACTACACTGGCATATTTGGAAAATGCAGGGTTTAGTGCCCGGATGATGAATCAGTTCTTCCGTCCTTTCATGTCTGGCATTTTTCTTGAAGATAAACTGAGCACGTCAAGCCGTATGTTTGAGTTTGTGTTCAAGATGTTCAGTGAAGGTGATGCTGCGGTTCCTGCAAAAGGAATGGGAATGATTCCGGTCCAGCTGGCCCGTGACTTGTCAGCTCAGGAATTAATTTTTAATCAAAAAGTTATTGAAATTGACGGTAGCAGGGTTAGTACTTTATCGGGTTCTGTGTATGAAGCTGACACCATCCTCATGGCGACCGATCAGCTTAATTTGCCAAAACCATATCAGCAGCCGGTCAGGTCATATCATTCTGTTACAAATATGTATTTCACCACACCTGAAATACCGTTCTCAAAACCATTAATTGCCTTAAATACCCTGCCCGGAAAATTGGTAAATAATATCGCTGTAATGAATCAGATTTCGCAAGCATATTCAAAAAATGGAGATGCCTTGATTTCTCTTTCATTAATTGGAGATTATGCTGGTTATAACAGTTCTGAACTTCAAAGTAACGCAGTTCATGAAATGAAAAACTGGTTCCCGGAGCCAACTGCCTGGAAACATCTTAAAACCTATCACATTACTTACGCTTTGCCTGATGATGACCAGGTAACCAATGAGCCGGACAGTAAGGTCAAAAAGTTACATCCGAACTGCTTTGTTTGTGGTGATTATTTAATGAATGGTTCGATCAATGCTGCGATGAAAAGTGGAAGACTGGCCGCCGAAGCGATACTAAGCACAACGTTTTAACTTATGGCTGATCACAAAATATACAGTGACGAAATTTTAGACCGAAAAAGATTAATAGGAGATAAGCCGGCGGATGACTTCATAAAAGCTGTTTTTGCTGATCCCGTGAAGAAAATGCAGTTACAAAAGTGGATGAACTCGACGAGTGGAGAGCAAGCCACTGAATCACTAAGTATCATCTTTCCCGGATTTGCATTCATCGACAAAGCGCAAAAATTACCGGCATGGGCGGATCCAGAATTAATGACAGAGGGGTCTGCTTTTTTTACCCGCTATTCGGAAATAATCATGAGCTTGCTCGGGCTGCTGTCACTTCCTTATTGTTATACGGCTGCACACGGCACCATGGTTTTGTACATATCCGAATTGATCAGAAAACAAACTACGAAACGGCTTTATGATACAGCTATATTCGTCTGGGACGTGATGGCACCAGATGCTTTTGCATTAAACGGGAATGCTTATCAGCAAATCTTAAAAGTGCGGATTATGCATGCTGCTGTGCGTTATTATACTTACCAAAGTAGAAAATGGGATGATGCCTGGGGTGTTCCTATTAACCAGGAAGACATGGCGGGCACTAACCTTTCATTTTCCCTTATTGTGATACGCGGTTTACGGCTGCTTGGCTTTAGTATAAGTGAATCAGACCAGGAGGCGTTTTTGCATACCTGGGCCGTGATTGGTTATTTGACAGGTCTGGATGAGGATTTAATTCCTGAAAACCAAAAAATGGGTGATGAACTGGATGCCATAATCAAACGCCGCCAATTCTGCGCTTCACCGCATGGAAAAGAACTCACAGAATCCCTGATCGCGCACATCCTCGCTGTCAATAAAAGCAAAGCTACGGATAATGATATTCTGGGTTTGATGCGTTATTTACTGGGTACTGAAATTTCAGACTTGCTCGCTATAAAAAAGGTTAGACTGCCGCTTTATAAACTTACGCTGATCAAGACATTTAATCTGTTTAAAAGTTTTATTCCACAGCGAAATGTCAATCAAAAATTTCAGAATGCCTATACTACGTTTAAAAAGCAAAGCCTGGAAATCATGGAAAGCATGTAACTTTGAATCATTGTTAGCCGTTATCATTTAATTTGGCATGAAATCATACCAGCTCATTCATGAATTAATCTCGCTCGTAGAACAACTGGAAGAGCAAAGCCCGGGTCGTGAGGTCTCAATGCAGGACTTCGCCGGATTTCTGCTGCATACCGCCAGTGAATCCAAAGAGCACTTTGTGCCAGGGGAAGCCAGATTTGGCAAGTATGAAAATAGTGCACGGCAAATCGCTTTCCAGCTTGATAACAATATTGGAAGATTATTTATACACATGAGCCGGTATGCAAAATCCTATATCAAAAAAGCGCTGGAAGGTACGCCACTGCTGACCGCTGAGGATTTTACGGCACTTTCTATTTTACTGACCCACAAACATCTTTCCAAAAGTGAACTGATCAGTTTTAATTTACAGGAAAAAACATCAGGTATGGAGGTGATCAGAAGGCTTATTGCCACAGGATTGGTCACCCAATGGGATGACGAAAAAGATAAAAGAAGCAAGTTGATCGCGATTACGAATGAAGGAAAAGCGTTACTCTATGAAGTATTTAAGGATATGAGTAACGTTGGCAAAATGATCACCGGCAAACTGACAATTTCCGAGAAGCTGACGCTTCAATATTTACTTCAAAAGTTGGAAGATTTTCATCTTGAACATCATGAAAAAAAAACTATCACAAGCAAAGAGGACCTCAAAACGTTTGTTGCAAAAGATCTGCTTGTCGATCATGAGTAAGCCGGATATTTCAATTGTCGAATAAGGGGTAAGAGCTGATTTAATACCTATCGTACGCTTGCAGTCTTGTAGATACAGTACTAAGTGTCGATATGTAACAATATTCTAGTTCGCCTAATTTTTTTCATCCAACGGTATTATTCGAACTTTATTTATTAGTTCAACCCTCGCATAGGCAACATAGGAATTCTGCTCATGGAGCATTCGTCTTATAATCTGAAAGCCGACATTATAAAGGGACAAATATCGCTGGTGCAATGAGGCTGGATAGGATGGATTTTGAGGTGGGAAACAGCATTTCCTTCAAATGAATAAGGCTTTGGGATTACTTGAAAAAGAGCCTTGCTTTTACCAATCAACGACTTCACAGTTTACTTTTTTGCAGCACGACCTGTTCAGTTTTCAAGATTGTTTTTCCTTTTTTTGTTCTACTTTCCGTTTTTGCCAGCTTAATTACATCTCCTTGGTAACGAATAAGATAAGGTATTTTTTCTTTTTTGAATTTGCCTATATATAGATTGTTTCCTTTCAGAAGGACCGGTAGCTTTTCGGTATGTTTGCCGAAACCTTGTGAGATAGTAACAGAGCCGATTTCACTGAAATCGAAAAACTTCTCATTTGCCTTATATAATTCTTCATCCTGATCGATAAGTTTTCCATCAGCTTTTTGTACTTCAACTTTAGATAATACATCCCATTTGCCTTGCAATGGATAATTTGCAGAACTGTCGGTTGTTTGACAGACGCCGTTCAGACATTGAACCCACAAAAGCAAAACTAAAAACGATTTAATATTTTTTGACATAGTAGCTGAAAAACTTGTTGGCCGAAGCTTGGGATAAAACCGCTTAAAATATAAAAGCATGTTTTGTAAATAAGCTACTACCAGTAAAGCTCGTGCCAGTTGATGAATTGTTGAATTCTGATTCTTTGAAAATTTCTTGAAATAGACAAATTTAATCAACCATATCAGTATTGAAGACTTTTTTTAAAATTATAAAATATTGTGGTACAGATTTTTATGGTAATTAATTGGTTGATATTAAAATAACATTAAACCTTTATAAGGTTTAGCAGTCAAACATACTTAACCATTTGCGAAGCAGTCAACACTGTCCATGCCGCTGGCACAAATCTCACCCCGTTATGAAAAGCTTTCTGATTTACCTGTTTCTGTTTATTGTTCTCTGTACGTATGCAAATGCCCAGCAGCAGTCGCGCATGGCTTTCATTACCGGAAAACTGGAAGATTCAGATAAAAATCCTGTTCCTTTTGCAAATGTGGCCTTGTATCATACTAAAGATTCCACGCTCGTAGGTGGAGCAGTCTCCGATGAAACCGGTAATTTCAAAATCCAGAGCTCTGCCGGACATTATCTTTTAAAAATAACTTTTCTGACACTGAATGAGAAAATTGTTCCCGATGTGAGGCTAGCTGGAAAGGACATCAATCTTGGCGTGATCATAATGACTTCCAATGCGAAAGTTTTAAGCGAAGTAGTGGTAAAAGGTGAGAAGAGTCAGATGGAGCTTCAACTGGATAAACGGGTTTTTAATGTAGGTAAGGATATGAGCAATATTGGTAGCAATGCATCAGATATTCTAAACAATATGCCATCAGTAACAGTCGATGTCGATGGAAATGTGGCCCTACGTGGTAGTGGAAATGTCCGGATTTTAATCGATGGTAAACAGTCCGGGATGGTAGGGATGAACCCGGCAGAAGCTTTGAAGCAGATACCGGGCGATCTTATAGAAAGTATTGAGATCATTACAAATCCCTCTTCCCGCTACGATGCAGAAGGGGAAGTTGGTATACTTAATATTGTTATGAAAAAAAATATCCGGTATGGTTTAAACGGATCCTTTACCGGCACCGCGGGTTATCCCTCAAATTTTGGCGGATCTTTCAATGTCAATTACAGGAAAAAAAAGCTAAACCTGATCGCGAGTTATGGCCATTTATACCGGGAAGGGCCAGGTCGGGGAACTTCGCGGCAAGTCTACAATAGCACCGATACGAGCTTTATTTACGAACAGAAAAATACCAGAACGCGAAGTGGCTTTTCAAACAGTTTTATGGTTGGAATGGATTATTTTCTGGATAAATACAACACGCTGAACGGAACTGTGTCTTACCGCAAATCAAGAAATAAAAATACATCGCTTCTGGAATACCGGGATTTTGATCTTAATAATAACCTGACAAGAACGGTTATCCGAAGTGAACAAGAGACCGAGCCGCGGGCAAATTTTGAAGCCGCCATTAACTACAATAAAACTTTTGAGAAAAAAGGGAAAAGTCTCAGCGTCGTCGGGAAATATATTCTTAGCGATGAGATTGAATCAGCCCTGTTCAATGAAAGTTCTCAAACTGAGGTGGGGAGTCTTGTTCAGCGTTCGTTTAACACCGAAGATGAAAAGAATATTCTTTTTCAGGTCGATTATATCCAGCCGTTTGGCAAAAATGGACAAATAGAGACGGGTCTTAAAAGTTCAATTCGATTGCTGGATAATGATTTTTCAGTTCATCAGCAGAACCAGGCAATGAACTGGGTTATTCTTCCGGATTTCGACAACCGTTTTGCATACGACGAAAAAATCCATGCAGCATATCTGATGGCCAGTAACCAGCTTGGTAAAATCTTTATTCAGGCAGGTCTCCGAGGGGAGTATTCAGATATATTGACTGAATTGAAAAAGACGAATGTCGTAAACCACCGCAAGTATTTTAACTTGTTTCCGAGCCTTCACCTGTCTTACAAACTCAAAGAAAGTCAAACGCTTCAGCTAAGTTACAGCTACCGATTAAGCCGGCCTGAATTCCGAAGCCTTCTACCTTTTTCAAATTTCAGTGATTCAAGGGTATTCAGAGCAGGAAATCCGCTTTTGAATCCGGAATATACCCACTCCTTTGAGGCAGGACATTTAATGAATATGGAGAAAGGGTCGCTCCTTTCGAGTGTTTATTATCGTCACAGACTAGGAGTCGTTGAGAATATTACTTCCGTCGATTCGGCAGGATTTACCACCGTCACACCGATAAACCTTTCAACGGGAGACTCCTATGGTTTCGAATTTAATCTTACCTATGACCCCTTCGAATGGTGGAAGTGGACGGCGAATGCGAATATTTTTCGTGCTGTCAACCAGGGAGTTTATAATGACAAGATTCTCAGAAGCGATACTTACACGTGGACCAGTAGGTTATCGTCGCGATTGACGCTGCTTAAAAATATTGATTTTCAATCGTCTCTGAACTACCGCGCACCACGGAAAACCACACAAGGCAAAGAGTTATCGCAGTATTCGATTGACCTTGGTCTATCCAGGGATCTTTTAAAAGGCAGGGCTACGGTTACCGCAAGTGTCCGCGATTTGTTTAACAGCAGAAAGCGACGGAGTATCGTCGAAAACGCAGGCTATTATTCGCAGTCCGAATTCCAGTGGCGCGCCCGGCAATTTCTGGTCACTTTTTCCTACCGCCTGAACCGCTCAAAAGAGAAAGAAAAAAGAGCAGACGACAGCGACAATGGTGAAGATAGTTAATATTAAAAAGGTATCTGGAGCGCTGCCGGTCAGGAAAATATTTTTTTTCTCAACGAGCGAATAACTTATTAATAATACCGGATTTTAATTTGTCTTAAATACGCTACCTTTCGAAGCAATTTCTAGCTGCCTGTTTCAGTGATTTTCCAGCACTTTTTTGGTATAATGTTTGACAGACCTTGATTTGTACATCATTATCCTTAATTCAGCAATTGACGAGAAGTCAAAATAGTCGGACTTTTGAATATAAATTATTTCAAGATAGGCAGATGCAAATCTTGGTTATCAATAACATTATCAAAAATCCTTACTTATGCCAAAGCTTACTGTAAAAGACGGAACAGAAATTTATTATAAAGACTGGGGAACAGGACAACCCATTGTATTTCATCACGGATGGCCATTGTCTGGCGATGATTGGGATGGTCAGATGATGTTTTTCCTGAGCCAGGGCTACCGGGTTATTGCGCATGACCGCCGTGGACACGGAAGATCGACCCAAGTCTCAGAGGGACATAATATGGATACTTATGCCGCTGACGTTGCAGAACTTACCAAGGCACTAGATTTGAAAGAGGCTATCCATGTTGGCCATTCGACCGGCGGCGGGGAAGCGATACATTATGCTGCAAATTACGGACAGGGCCGTGTAGCCAAAGTGGTGTTGATCAGTGCTGTGACTCCTCTTATGGTTCAGACCGCTGAGAATCCGGATGGAGTACCAATGTCTGTTTTCGACGAAATCCGTGAGGGGACTGCCACAAAACGTGCGCAATATTTCCAGGATTTTACCATTCCCTTCTACGGATATAACCGTGAAGGCGCGGAAATATCGCAAGGAATCCGCGATAACTGGTGGCGTCAGGCAATGATGGGAGGAATCAAAGCGCATTACGACGGAATCAAGGCATTTTCAGAAACAGATTTCACCGAAGATCTTAAAAGTGTAGACTTTCCCGTGCTGGTTTTGCATGGTGAAGATGATCAGATTGTTCCATTTCCAATATCAGGTGCAAAAGCAGTGAAGCTTTTGAAAAATGGGACGTTAATTTCTTACCCCGGCTTCCCGCATGGAATGCCTGCTACGGAAGCTGCGACAATTAATAAAGATCTTTTGGCATTTTTTAAATCCTGATACGCGATAAAAGAGAACATATTGAATTGAAGTGAACGATTTAGAAATGGAAAGTTTAGCCCTGGAAATATTTTTCCAGGGCTAATTTATGATTTAATCAGAGGCACGTCAGCACTGTAAATGGTGGGAAATTCTTGTTCTTCGTATCTGTCGCCCATTAAAGCAGTTTGTATGTCAGTAGCTTTTTTATTTTGGCAGAACTTTGAATTAAACTAACGAACTCTAACCTGATATCTACATCTACCTTGTGCCAATTTGTTCTGCTAATCCAACCAGAATCCCCTCAGCTCCGCGGATGTAGCATAGCCTGTATGAATTCTCATATTGAACTATTTCTCCAACAAGACGAGCACCTTGACTGATCAGTCGCGATACTACTTCATCAATATCCTGGACAGTAAACATAATCCGTAAATATCCAAGGGCATTCACTGGTGCATTGCGATGATCTGAAATAGTTTCAGGTGTGAAGAATTGTGACAGTTCCAAACGGCTGTGTCCATCAGGAGTTACCATCATAGCGATTTCCACGCGCTGAGTACCAAGTCCGGTAACACGGCCAGCCCACTCACCTTCCACTATCATACGCCCTTCGAGCCTAAGACCTATTTCTGTGAAAAATAAAATGGCATTGTCAAGCGATTCGACAACAATGCCGACATTGACCATTCTTAGTAATTTGTTCTCTTCCATTTTATTCTAGTAAGTTCTACTAAATTGAAACCCATTTCATCGAGTCTTCTTTCAGAAAGCCACAGATATTTAGCCAATTGAGGCATTTCTAATTTGAAGTCCACAATGGGTGTTTCCATATTATTTGAGAGAATGAAAAAGGGAAAATATACCTACCATTTCCTTATAAGTCACTTAAATCTATTACTGAAAGATCTATTAACTGACTCGGCAAAAGGAATTATCTATTACTTAGCTATTTTGACCAATAGAGCGCAGAAATTGCATAGAGGGAGCAAAAAAGTATTCTCCACCTTTAAGTGTAACGAATCCATGAAATGGTTTGGCACTTACAAGAGAAGCTTTATTACCATATACAGGCGCATAGCGCTGATTGGAATTTTCAAAATCTCCCTGGCCAATCACTGGATCTTTTCCTTGCGTGTGATCATTTGCAAAAACCTCCTGCTGGTGTTGGAACTGCTGAAAAATACTGGATTGAAAGCTCATAAAAAGTAATCCGACTTCGGTTTGCCTACCTGTCTGTTGTTTATAGCTTATGCCGCGCCGCGCCATCATGTGTCTTTTTTCCTGTTCATTGCCAGCTGTTCTTGGGTTTGTTTTTCTGACATGCGCATGCAAAGGACACCGCGATCCGTCTGCGTCACGGCTGTAGTCAAAATCATTTATTTTTCCTACCGTCTCATTTCGAACAGCAATTCCATCAATTTCCTTATTAGAATTGCTCAGTGTCAAAGGAACTCCATTTTTAAACCGGCCAACAATCATGGCTCCCGCCCAATCCATATCATCGCTGGTCGGATTTGTAAAAAGTTCGCCTGCAAGCTTTATGACTGCTTCTCGAAAAGCCTGCGTGTGCTGCTGTAATTTTCTGAACACAAAATAGCTGCCATATGAAAACAGATTTTCTGAAAGAGGGTCTCTGGTGAGTACAAGGTCAAGAGGCATCAGTGGATTCCAGCGAAGGGTATCGACTCCCTGTTCTTTCAGCTCTGATAACTCTTCATTGAAAAATTTGGGCTGACTGATCCCATCCACATATCCAAAATGTTCGACGTGATCTCCATTCGCATTTTTTTGTCCATCGCCCTTTTCAATGCCAAGAACCGATGCCAGATTGTTTTTTCGTAATCGGGCTGTAATGTTATCTGTTTCAATGTCCAGTTTAGTTCTATCTTCTGCTCCCCATGCAACCAGGATCATCCCGTGAATTTCATTCTGATAGGTAGTTTCCCAAGATTGAGCCGGTCGGTCAAACATCTGGGTGCTGGACAAATTTGCATTTTTCATCCCCGATCTGAAATCCTGCTCAAAACCGGCTAGGTCCAAATTAAGGTATTGATAACCTTCAGCGCTTAGAAGAAGGCTGATGAACATCGTTTGAAGTGCTTCGAGCTTCGGGTTTCTATTTTCCTGAGTGGCAAGTTTTTTTTCCGTTGTTATTTTATCGCTGTCCTGTTTTTGCTTCCAGGCACTAGTTAGCTTTGTTACGGCAAACTCGCTTATAAATGCTTTTGCGTCTTCCTGTTTTTGTGGATTAAAGCGGAATAGAATATGTGACGAATGGTCACGACCATGCGACTTGACAATGTTGCCCTGAATTTCGGAGGCGATTCTCTGAAACGCAGAGCCATTATAACTAATGCCTTTTTGACTCAGATCGGGTGCGCCGTTGTCTTTCGGCTGCTGATTGGCCAATTCGAACGGATTAATATTAATAATGGATTGGCCCTTTGGATAAATCCCGCCCGAGCTGATGATTTTGTTGTTTTCAAATACATAAATCGGCAGGCCTTTATGCAAAAACCTTACTACATGCGGATGCTGCGCAATTAGCCTACCCAAATAACTTTTGCCATTTGCAAAGGTGACGGAGACAAAAGAGTTCAACAGGAGCGGCCCAAGTGCAGGTGTATAAAGTTCATGCGAGGTCAGCAAGGTACCAACCCGAAAAGCACCTGTGGTTTTTAATACAGCCCACGTATTCAGTGAAAAGGTATAACGGCTTTCGGAATGCACAAATCTGCATTCAAAACTTTCAGGTAGTACCTTTAAAACTTCTGCTACATATACTGTTACATCACCATGAAAAGCACAAATTAGAAAATCGTGGGTTTTCATAACAAACTAGAATTAAATGTTTTGTACACACGCATTAAAAAGCTGAAAACCGAGAGGTCAAAAATATTTCTCTCCGGGAATGGGATCAGGTAGTTTGGGGAGTTTTTTGTAAACCACCCCTAATAATAAAAAACTGTCGATGGGCTTGATTGAATTGATGGATAAGGCATTAAGATCCAGATTGCCTGTGAGCACAATATCCCTTTCCAGAATAGAATAACCCTCTTTTCTGACTGTCAAATGATAGGTCCCGGGCTTTAACGTAGGATCCAAAAACATCCCTTTTTCGTCGGTTGGCAACGTTTTGGGAATCGTAAGGGCCGCACTTAAAATATCAATCTGTGCGCCGGCTATGGGCGTGTTTTTTTCGTCAACGATTTTTCCGGAAAGGCGGAATCCAACTGGTGGATGGGCTCTTTTTCTTTCCCAGTGATCGATCACCCAGATGTATCCTTCTCTTTCGAAAGGCTTGGTTAGTCTGCCGCCAGAATTAGAGGTTGGCCGAAAGAGTCGCGGAGACTTTTCAGCATTCAGCATCAAAGAGCTTCTGGCAGAAAGAGCTTTTTGCATGCTGTTGCTATGTACTGTTTTGAGTACGCCCATGGCAGCCTTCTTTGTGCGGCGATCGTGGACGGTTATACTTTGACCGGGCACTCCGGCAAGCACTTTTAACTGCTGCGCTGTGTAATTTTGGACTTGAAGAACGTTGGGGTTTAACTGTGACGCAACCGCGTTTTTCAATAGGAAAGGGCCAAGAAATACAGCGGAACCGGCCAGGAGTTCGCTTTTAATGGTTTCATTACCAGGTGAATTTGCTGCCAGTTCCGGCGTTATATTTCGAACCAGGATAAATTCAGTTGGATAGGCGGGTATTGTCCCTTGAAAAGATTGAGTATCGCTTGTCGAAACTTGTACGCCGGGGTAATCCCAGTATTTGCTGAACAGAAGGTTTTCCTTAAACCAGGCCCGGGAAAGAACAACGCGGCATATATCAAAGGCGATGCTTTCGAGCGTTACAAAATCATCCTGATCGAAGACTGAACGCAAGGCTTCGCTTTCAGGATTATTTTCAAATTCGTCAGTTAGTGCGTCAATCTCATTCCTGTTCAGATGAACTTTTGCCCAAGGCTGCTGATTATATTGGTAGAGGTTATTGGGAATACAACCCATTGGATATATTTCTGCCCCTGAGCTAATGTTTTCTGCTTTTAATGTATTAAAGACTGTTTTCGCTTCCTGCCACTGGACTGCAAATGCGGATCTCTCAGCGTTTTCCTTGGGCTCATCAAAGGCTTTCATAGCATTTTCAATAACTGCTTTTGCACCGAGCGCTTTCCATTCAAGTTCTTTATCTCGCAGCGCATCCTCCAGCTCACTTAATTTTGCCTCCCATAATGCCCGGTCAGAAGGTTCTGATGCCTGGTGTGACTGAACATTTTGAAGTATCTGTTTATATTGTTTTTCAAAAGATTTGTAACGGACAAAAGATTCGGTTGGCAAATCGTCTGCGCCATACAGGATCTTTCGGGCGGATTGCTGCTTTTCAAGTTCGTCTTGATTGAAATCACGATCTTCAATCAGTCTGGCATTATTTAAAATTTCAGCATATCTGTCATACAGGAAGTTGTCTGAATCAATTTCCCAAACACCTGCTTTTTTGACAATAGAATTGGCCTTTTGAGAAAATTCTGATGCCTCATCGTAAAATCTGCCAGGATCCCGCTGATATACTTCTGCGTCAAGAAACAAAAAATCCTCGTTGGTAAAGGGAGTTGCCAGTGGAGCAAAGGCAATCTGCTTTTCACTATTAGTACCAACAATTTTTTTTATGTACTGGAACATCGCAGGAATTAAACTCATGGCTAAGAAATTTTTGGAGTGAACTGATCGTGTAAAAAACCGGATTCCCTGGCCTTTTCGCTTGAAGGCCAGGGAGAATATCGTTAAACCCAATTAGTAATGGAAAGATTTGGATTAGGAGAAAGTGGCATCAAATGGCATTTAAAGCCGATACACTGCAAGCCATCCACACTTATACCTTGGCTGTCACTATGAAACTGTCTTTTTGCTTCTGAAGTAGTTTTTTTCGCATTGCCCCCCATAAAAAAAGGACCAAAACTCAGAGCGCCTCCTGCATTGGCTGCCGATTCCAGGGTTTGTCCGACAGACAGCGAATTTCGAAATTTTAAATTTAGTCCCCGGATAAAGATCATGGAAGTGGCAAAAGCAGGCATAAGAGACTCAATGCTGGGAGGGCGCTTCCCATCACTTAAAAAGTCCCCTTTCGATTCGGGATTTGCTGGGTCAAAACGCCAGGTATTGCTCGTAAGGAAATTTAATTTAAACCAGTTGGAGCGCTGAATGCTCACTTGCGCAATTTCGAATGAAAGCTCAAAGTTGCTCATGTCTGCCTGGGTGTTTACTTTGGTTTTCGTACCGCCGCCCGACCCACCAATGTTGAACAAGCCAAGGCTTAATCCGCCCATACCGCTTGCAGTGGTGGTCGTTTTATTTGAATAGTAACTGTAATCGTTATTGGTAAAGGTAAACCGGGTCCATCCCCTTGATTTTACAAAACCGGCAGGCGCCAGCGAAGTATAATAAAAGTCCCCTCCGCTGGCAATGCCCGTCAGTTTGGCCTTGGCCATTGCGTCTTTGTAAAGCGCTTTTATTATGGTAAGATCCCGCGAGCTCATCTGGTCAATTCTTGCCGCAATGCCTTCGAATTCATTCTTGAAGCCATTGTTTATCCAGTCATTAAGAGCAAAATTGACCCGGCTTCTGTATATGTTGGCATTGATTGCGAAATCGTGAACGTCTCGGGGCGTTGAAGCAGTCAGTGCATTGATTCTTGAATTATTATAGATCAGAGAAGCTTCCTCCCAGGCCGCACGCTTCTCTGCATACGCTTTCACCAGAGGGCTCTCCTCCATCACCTTTATTTTTTCACCGGTCAGGATGTCTTCTTTTTCCCTTTCCACTTGTAGAAGCTGCCGGTATTTTTCAATTTTTGCCTTTTCGTCGGGAGTCAACTCCGTATTGGCGACCTGACTAAAACGCAGAACGAACTCGTAAATATCTGATAGTGTCCCTTCGTCATTTTTGATATTCATTCTGGTCAGCGCATCGTTGATACCGGACGCATCCGGTACAAAGTCAACAAATCGTGCAAAAGACTCGGCTTGCATATACATCTGAGTGGTGTTTGATGCCAGAAGCTCGGCCCGCTCTACGTCTGTCAACTCTCGTCTGGTTTCATTTCCGGCTGCATCTTTCGTTATCAACGATTCTGGTTTTATCACCCCTGTCAGTCCTTGCCGCAAAAAGTCAAATTCATTTTCGTCGAATGGAATACCCGGAGAGCACCAGGTAAAAAAAATATCCTCCGATTTGGGAACGGTCACTCCATCACCATTTGCAATAATGTCGTAGAGTTTAGCCAAAACTGAATTCATCAGGTTATCTGGCATTGGATTGTCAGCCATAAAAATGTATTTTTTAATTGGTACTGATCCTTTTCGTCGAACAGTGTCACGCCTCTGATTTTTGATTCCGGAGGTAAGAATTAAGGCAATACGTTTTCAACCCGACAATAAGTCGGGAAAATAAAAATAGGACTGATTTACAGGAGCAGGCTCAACAGAAGAACCAATACTGGATCAGCAATAAATGATGATAAGTTAAATGCGGTTTAGCTAATGGTTTAAGGTATCGATTTGGAAAGCCCTATAAGATATGCCATTTTTAAAACATATCTCGCCGTTATTCAACGAGTTGCCAGACAAAGATTTGAACGTCGAGTGTTACAGAAGAAGAGGAGATTATCTTTCGAATGACCAAATCTATAAAAATATTTTTGTTGTTCGCCTGTTTTTATGCTGAACTTATTAAGTGGTTTTTCTCTGAAAATTATGATGCATTTATCTGTAAAACAGGGCTTTCAATAAATGTTTATTCAGTGAGAAAGTAACATTTCCTGCTGCTTATTTGGCATAAAGGAAAAAATATTTTCCTGCTGTTTGTGGCATCATAGCCCACTATTTTCGGGAATTGAAATGCATTAGCTCCTTGTTGATCCAGGGCGCACTGTAGACAGGCAGGGTGTTTTCTTCCTCTCAAACAAGTTCTCTACGCCAAAACATTCCATTGTATTGCGACGCGCCTTTCTTAACAAAACATCTTCATGGCAGCTTCCTGATAAGCTATTCTTCACCTTTTCTGGACATGTTGAGCGGAAATTATAAAGGTTGCTGACTTATTTTCTTCGAGGCTGGACTATATCTTGTGGAAGATCGGGTAATCGCCCAAGAAAATAATCCGTAGAAAGATTGGCTGATACAGACCCTCTGGCCGTCACTAATCTTTTCAGCGTTTTAAATTCAATATCCTTTGATTTTGCATGAATCAGCGAATCGGCCTTTATATGGATATGTTTGGTTGCCGACCGGGAAATTGTCCATCCCAAAGGTAATCTCAGGTTTTGACGATTTTTAAAATCGCCGGTGCGATAGTCAATTTTAAAGCTTAAATAACGGACGTTCGGGTTGGTAAATGGTGTTAATGCTTTGTAAAGCGCATCTCTGGTATCGCTGCCTCTATTCCACGGATTGAAAAAACTATTGATCGGAATTCCCAGTCCACGGTTGGTTTTCTGAGCTTCGACCAGCTTTGGATAGCTCAATTCCTCAGACTGCGAATTCTTAAAAAACAAAATATAAGGTATGACTGTGATGTCATCTCTTCGCAGTGAATCAATGCCGGGCAGAAGTCCCGTTAAAAGTTGAACTGCAGTTTCCATACCAGTATTATCAAAATTT
Organism: Dyadobacter koreensis; assembly: GCF_900108855.1. Classification (GTDB taxonomy): domain Bacteria; phylum Bacteroidota; class Bacteroidia; order Cytophagales; family Spirosomataceae; genus Dyadobacter; species Dyadobacter koreensis. The sequence continues at coordinate 211,158 of NZ_FNXY01000001.1, read as the reverse complement.
CCTCCATCGGTAACATGGCCCGACTGGATTCCGGTGGCGGATTTGCTGCGTGATTTAAAAAGACCGCCCGAGGTCACAAAAGGGAAACGGGAGCACATTGTCGCCGCTGTTTTCAAAGGCATATCGCGTTGTGTCACAGAAAGAATATCGACAACATCTTTGAAGCTTTGTTTGCCGTTAGTTTTTAAATTAGATACTACTGTTTTCTGGCCGGTTTCAGCAAGGGTGCCGTTTAGGATCAGTGAAGGAATTTCACAATTCACCGAATCGCGGAACAGCGCTAAATACTCATTGTTGAACGTATCGACGGTATCAGGTCCGTCAACCTGATTAAACTGATTTTTATAAGCCTGTGCCCAGGCATCTTCCAGTCGTTTCGTTCTGTCCAGCTGCCTAACAGCCCATGGGGAGATCAGTTGCAATGACTCGTTAAAAAAATATCCTCCGATTACTGGCGATACAAAGTCATTTTGCAGGACCGAATCCAAACCGCCTTTACCAAAAGACCGGTTGTTTTTATATTTTAAACTGTCGCTCAGATATGCTAAATAAAAGCATGCACCAACCCCGCCGCCTGAGACACCTGAAATAGCGAAGGTATATCTGTTAAATCCAGGAATCTGCTCATTAATACGAAATTGTAACTGGCTTGTCCATACCGCAGCCCGAATTCCGCCTCCTTCGGTGGCAATGATTATCATAGGTATACTATCGCCTGGGGCTACATGACGTGCTGATAACCATCTTGCAAACTGAGTTTTTATTTCAACCTGACGCGCGTGGATTGTATTAAACTGTCTTATCTGAGAGTTGTCGTTAAACGGAGAAATCAGATAAAAATATAGCGGAAACAACAACGCAATAGGTCTTGTTCTAAAATTTGAAAAATAGGCAATCAGCGTTCCCAGACCCGTATAAAATGAGAATCCTAAAAGCACGATATATATAGCTGAGAAGAATTGGCCGATTTCAACAGAACTTGTAAAAAGGGGAATAAGAAATAGAAAAAAAATTAGTGCCATTAATAGAACTCCTACGTACAAGCTGTAACGAAGCAACCGATTGCTGGTCAGTTCCAGAAAATCTGTTTTTAGCGAAGTCTTTTTCTGTCGTGCTGGAGTCTGGGTTTGTTTAGCTTTTAGATTACTCAGGTAAGTTTTGCGTACAGGTTGGTAAAATGTTGCTTTTTTTTGGCTTAATCGCTCGATCGAAATAAAAAGAATGACGGTAAAGACACTGTAACACACGATAACCAGACTATGCCACCCATGTCCATCCTGATTGAAAGCAAAAGCCAAAATCAACCCTGCGGATAATCCCAGAAGCCGGGGTAGCCATAACATCCAGAATTTACTAGCAATTTTATTCGATAGAATATCAACCTCATTGGGTGAAAGTAGCAAGATCCGTGAGCAGGCAAGGATCGTGATAGTCCATACGCACACTGAAATTGATTTAAACAGAAAATAATCTCTAAATATATTCTGTTGCCCAAACTCGTCAATCATATCCTGAGATTGATCCGGCAGAATAAGAACAGCAGCGCAGGCAGATAACATAAAATAAATAATGCCGACACTTCTGGATACCTGCCAGAGCGCCAGTAGATGCTGACGGAAAATTTTCATATTGTGACATTTTGAAACAGTAAATGAATCCAGGCATTGTCAGGACACATTTAATTGAAAATTGTGTCGTGCTTCCATTATTCTTCAAACATAAGGGATCTGTTATGTTTTTTGTATACCGTTTGATAAGATACAACACAGACTTATGTGTTTGAATTTCAGGCCGTTAAAATGTACTAAAACTGTCGAGTGTCTAGGGGAATGATCAGCTTTCGGAAACTATACATTTAATTTGTGAGCAGAATATTTAAAAGGGGGCGGCTGTTGGGAAGCAGAAAGACGGCATTAAATCTGCAGGTGCTCAGAAAATAGCTCACTATTAAATATTTTACCGGGACAAAAAAAAGCAACGGGCATAATCCAAGAAACTCCACCGAAAAGCCTGGTCGTTGAAGTTTTTTCAGCTCCATTCAATAATCGTCCGAGTTAATTATTCTGGTTTGAGAAATTGAACCGGATCCGGCGGTGCTACACGGATCGTCTGATAACTGACATTGAGTACTGTAATGAAAACCCACCAGGATATTTCAAGTCGATACTGATAGCTAGGAAGCCATCGTGCAATAGATACCAGGCGAGTGGTATAGAAACCGATGCGCAAAAAAACTTTACCAAACTCCAATTTCTTTAATGGGCTGTTCGGCTTTAAAAGAAGCAAATCGAAGAAGCCCAGGGGCAACTGATCATAACCGCCAGAGCAGCAAAAAGAAATGTCAGCCTGGCGGCTCACTTGTTTTGTTGAAAACTGGATTGCAAATTACAGATTGGCAATTTGTAGTCAAACTAGCTTCCAGGATTAATCATGAGAAACGGCTTTACCTTGCTCAGCGACACGCCCACATGTACTGCGGGGTTAAGATGTAAAGTATTACATTTTAAACATATGATTATTATCGCCCATTTAAAAAGGCAGCGGCGATTTTAGATAATTTTTAGTCTTTCTTCTTCGAGATCAATTTGATATAATTGTTGCCGTATCAGCGTTTCGTCGATCAGCGGATCTTTGTTAAGCTCGGTTAGGTACTGCCGCTGCACTTCCAGCAATTCCAGAAAAATAGCTTTCGTATTTTCGCTCATCCAGCTATCGTCGGACGCTTTGGCGCGCTCTTCCCACTGAAAAAGAAGCTTTTCTATGATTGCCTGATCACTGGATGCGGTTACATGCCTGCTTTTTAAAAACTGGTAAATATGTGCTTTCAATCCATGTTTTATTTTTCGCCTCGTGTCTTCTTCGGGTTGTTCTTCCACTACGCCTTCAAACAAACCAGACCGAGTTATTAAAACAGGTAGGGTTAAGCCCTGCAACACCAAAGTCAAAAATATGACGACAAATGTGATAAACAGAATCAGGTTTCGCTGCGGGAAGTCGGAACCATTTTCAAGTGTGATTGGTATTGCAAGGGCTGCTGCCAGCGAGACGACTCCGCGCATCCCTGTCCATCCTAGAAGCAGCGGCATCAGCCAGCGTCTGCGGTTAGATCTTGCATGAGGAATAACGGCGGGACGGAAGATATAAGTAGCCAGTAACGCTGCATAAGAACTGATGATGCGCGAGGCAATAAGCACCCCGGTAACAAGGACTCCCGAGCTGATCGCAGTCGTTAAAGGAATACCTTTCTGGCGCAGACCGTCAACAATTTCGGGAAGCTCGAGTCCTATGATGAGAAATACGATTCCATTCAGGATAAACACAAAACTTTCCCACACACTCGAGCTCTGAATACGGCTGGAACTGTTAAAAAATATCAGGCGCTTGGCTGATAAAAACAGCCCGCCGCTGACTACTGCAAGCACCCCGGAGCAGTGGAGCTGTTCAGCTAGCCAGTACATAAAATATGGTTCAATCAGCGTCAGGGCAATATTGGATGGGGCGTCCAGTGGAAGGCGTTTATGTGCTTGAATAAAAATCCATCCCAGGAACAATCCAATTCCTACGCCTCCGATGACCATCCATAAAAAACTTAGTGCTGCTTGTTGCAAGAAGAACTGGCCTGTTCCAACGGCGATTAACGCAAATCGGAAAATAATCAGTGAAGAGGCATCGTTGAGAAGACTTTCACCTTCCAGAATAGCTGATGTCGTTTTGGGGATTTTTACAAATTTGGTAATCGCGCCTGTACTGACCGCATCGGGCGGCGATACGATCCCACCCAGCAGAAAACCAAGTGCCAGAGTAAATCCGGGAAGAAAATGGTGGGCGACCACAGCAACAGACAAAGCGGAGAAAAAAACGACCAGAAATGCAAAACTTCCGATAATACGCCACCATTTCTTCATCTCTTTAAATGAAATGTTCCAGGAAGCTTCAAACAGAAGTGGAGGCAGGAAAATAAAAAAGATAAGATCCGGATCAATTTTTACCATCGGCAAACCGGGAAAAAAGCCGACTAGCAGCCCAGCTACGATCAAGACGATGGGATAGGCGATGCGAAGTTTACCGGCTAGCGTGTTCAGCAGCACGATCGCGGCAATCATGGCAAGAATAAAGGGTAGATTATTGTGCATCCAAAAGATTCAGTTCAGTTATGTAATGATACGAAAATATCTTTTTTTCAAGGCAATGTTATGGGCCAATTGCCTTTCACCTCTGCAAAATTTATACAAAAGTAATGTTCAAGAGTAACTACCTTTACAGTTTTGGATAACCGTAAATTCTCCGAAACCCGAGCAAGGAATAAGACTTACGTTATATGAAAATCAAGACATGTACTTACATAATTTTAAACGGCATCAAGGAACTTTATCAGCAGTGGTATAATGGGGAAAATATTTTTATGCGAGTCAATTGTCGTGATTTCGCCGATATACTCCCCATGCGCACCCGGAATAATGGTCAGATTGCAATGCGGGATTAATTTGGACATTTGCACGATATGCTCAGAACTCGCTACATCAGCATCTCCGTTGACCAAAAGAACAGGCGCGTTGATAGACTTGATTTTCTCATCACTGAAATCCTGAAAACCAATCATTCTGCTTGCGCACTTTTGATACATATTAAAAAGTTTTATGCTGTCAGGCGTGACCCTGAGAAAGGCATCTTTATACTGCTGAGGCATTTGATCGAAAGTGCCATTTTTCATAAATTCCCAGAATTCAGAGGAGGTACCTTCCCGTTTTAGCAGAATAGATCCGGCTATTATTTTCCTGCACATTTCAGGGTGCCTTATCGCAATCTGCAGGGCCGTATTGCCTCCATTGCTGAATCCGAAAAAATCCGCTTTCTTTACCCGGAGAATATTCAGGATCTGATGCACATCATCGGCATCCTGTTCAAAACTAAGTTCAGAATCTCGGTCGCTCGTTCTTCCGTGGGCCTGTAATTCTACACAGATCAACTGTCGGTATACTGCAAGCTTTGGGATAACACGTCCGAAAGTTGTTTGGATAGTAGAGCCGCCACCGTGGATAAGAACAAGAGGGAACCCCTCACCGTAAATTTCGTAGTACATTTTTATTCCATTCACATCGGCATAACCGCTTTTGTGTTTCATCTCATCAGAATTTGCTGCAGCTTCCATAATTTTTATTGGGCATAACGATTTAGTTGGTCCGGAAGATTTATTATTGAGCTAATAACAATACGAAATAATACCGCTCTCAAATTTTGTAATAAGGGCAAAGTTATGGGAATAACCGCATATGAGATGTGGGCATTTACGCAGATGAAGAGGGTATTTAGGACAAAATACCTTTTGACACACTTTAAGGAATTCTTAAGTCGGGATTATCGGTGCGGTTCAGGTTTTTCATCCTGTACAAAAACGGAGCCTTGTTGGCTGCGCCCGTAAACTTTTTTTCCAGCCTTTCCAAAACGTTAAGATCCAGGATCTTTTTTTGAAAATTGTTGCGGGCAAATGGTTTGTCAAAAATCGCTTCGTAAAGCTGCTGAACCTCTTTCATTGTAAAGGTTTCAGCCAGCAGGTTAAATGCCAGAAGTTTTTCATCAAGATGTTGTCTCAGACATTCAAGCGCCTTTTCCACAATTACATTGTGATCGATGATTAGAGTTGGTATGTTATTGATATCCAGCCAGCTGATGGATTTGTCAAGTTCTGTCTTTTGAGGAACTACTTTCTTTATATCAACCAGCGCATAATATCCGATCGAGATAAATCTCTTTGTAAACCAATCGTACTGCTCCTGGTTTTCCTTCGTTTGAATCTGCATATCGGGATTCTGACTAAGCAACTCATTCATAAAATGCTGGCTATTGCGGGCAGCTTTGCCAAAAACATAAAACTGATCCAGATAAATCTCGCTAAGCCCTGTGCGCTCCTGAAGAATTCTGCTAGCTGCGTCGTCTATGTCCTCAGCCTGATAAACAAAACCGCCGGGAAGAGCCAGGAAGTCCCCATTGAAATTCAGCGTTGAGACCAATACTTTAAGCTGCTTTGCTTCGTAACCGAAAATGACGCAATCGATAGAGAGTTGCTGAATGAAATTCTGTTCACTGATATTGTGCATTCCTGAGTATTTTGATAAGATTACGAAATTACAGTTTTCTGCCAAGCACTGAAAGTAAAAGTATCTGGCACCAGTTGTTGGCAAAGTTTGAAGGGAAGCAGGATATTGATTGGAACTGAGTTGTATAATGTAAATGTAAAACATAAAAATATTTATTGTCTAATTTATAGACAATATTAAAATTAATTATACTTTTGGTTATCGATAACCTAAATGATTTCCGCGATGCATGTAAAACCGATACTAATCAGGCTCATGTGCCTGGGCTTATATCTGTCAACTTCTCTTACCTACGCCCAAACGACTGCTTTCAACATCCTGGTTTTTTCCAAAACAGCGTCGTTCAGACATGCTTCGATCGATGCCGGAAAAAAAGCCTTGTCCAAATTGGCAACAGAGAAAGGTTTTACGACAAGTTTTACGGAAGATGCCGCGCAGTTCTCAGATAAAAATCTTCAAAAATATAATGCCGTTTTATTTTTGAACACAACCGGCGATGTTCTCAGCGACCAGCAGCAGATTGCATTTGAAAGATATATTCAGGCGGGAGGTGGTTATGTAGGTGTTCACGCGGCGACTGATACGGAATATGGCTGGGCATGGTATGGAAAATTGGCAGGAGCTTATTTTCTGGACCATCCGATGACACCCAGCAACGTCCAGAATGGTAAATTTATCGTCACTAAAAAAAATCATTGGGCTACACAGGGCATGCCCGATGAATTTGAACGAAAAGACGAATTTTACAGCTTCAAAGATATTTCTCCCAAAATAAATGTCGTTCTGAAAATTGATGAAAAAAGTTATACAGGCGGTAAAAATCCGGACTTTCACCCAATCAGCTGGTATCAGGAGTTTGATGGTGGAAGATCGTTTTATACAGCGATGGGGCATACAGATGAAACATTTTCAGAGCCATTGTTTTTGAACCACCTTTTCGCAGGTATAAAATACGCAGCTGGTGGTGCTGAGCCCAAACCTTTGGATTACCGGAAAGCAAGGCCGGAAGAAAATCGCTTTGCGAAGGTGATCCTGGAGGAAAAACTTGACGAGCCGATGGAACTCAGCGTTTTGAATGATGGCAGAGTTTTATTTATCCAGCGCAAGGGTGATGTGAGGCTTTATAATTTAAAAACAAAGGAACTCAAGACCATAGCGAAAATACCTGTCAGCCTGAAATACAAAAATAAGCAGGGGAAGGAGTCGATGGGCGAAGACGGGCTTTTGGGGCTGAATAAAGATCCGAATTTTAATGAGAATCACTGGATCTACCTTTATTATTCCGTTCCTGAGGAGCCGAAAAATATATTAGCCCGGTTTGAATTGCGGGGTGATGAGCTGGTAATGGAATCAAAAAAAGTGCTTTTGGACGTACCAACGCAGCGTGAAGAGTGCTGCCATACCGGCGGATCAATTGCCTGGGACAAAGCTGGAAACCTTTATCTATCTACCGGCGATAACACAAATCCACACGGCTCAAATGGTTATAGCCCGAGCGACGAGCAGGAGGGGAGAAGCGCGTGGGACGCACAAAAATCATCTGCGAATACCAACGATCTCCGTGGAAAAATAATACGGATTAAACCGCAGCCGGATGGTACCTACACGATACCCGACGGAAACCTTTTCCCGAAAGGAACAGCAGATACGCGTCCGGAAATTTACACTATGGGCCACCGCAATCCGTTCCGAATTTCGGTGGATCAAAAAACAAATTACGTATATTGGGGAGAGGTTGGACCTGATGCTGCCAAACCTGATTCGAGCAGAGGGCCGGCCGGTCACGATGAAGTGGGGCAGGCGCGGAAGGCTGGTAACTTCGGCTGGCCACATTTTGTAGGTGATAACAAAGCTTATAACAGATACGACTTTGCAAATAAAAAATCGCTGGAGAAGTGGGATGTTAATGCGCCTTCGAACACTTCTCCTAATAATACCGGACTCAAAGTGCTGCCTGCTGCTCAAAAAGCATTTATCTGGTATCCTTATGCGGCTTCTCAGGATTTTCCATTGGTGGGGACCGGCGGAAGAAATGCGATGGCCGGGCCTGTATTTTATGCGGATCATTTTAAAAAGGCGCCCGGCGTCTTTCCGGATTATTATAATGGCAAACTACTGGCTTACGACTGGATGCGTGGCTGGATAATGGCTGTATCTATGGACGGTGAAGGAAACTTTTCTTCCATGGAGCGCTTTATGCCAAGCTATAAATTCTCCAATCCTATGGATATGGAATTTGCAGAAAATGGTGACTTATATATGCTCGAATATGGGACAGGTTGGTTTTCTGCCAATAATGATGCACGCCTGATCCGGATCGAATACAATGGAGGGAACCGTAAACCGCAGCTTCAGATCAGTGCAAACCAAATGGGTGGAGCTGCCCCGATGGCGCTCAGACTTACTGCGAAGGGGACGATGGATGCAGACGATGACCTTCTGAAATATTCCTGGAAAGTTTCCTCGAAAAATGGTTTTCAAAAAGTGATCAATACACCAGATGCAAACTTGATACTTGCTAAAACGGGCGTTTACAAAGCTGTGCTGACGGTAAATGATGGTAAAGGCGGAATCAGTTCGCAGGCTATGGAAATTACGGTAGGCAATGAACCGCCTGTTCTGACGCTGGATATGCCTGGCAGTAACAAGTCGTTTTATGCGGCCAATAAACCATTTCATTACGACATAAATGTTCGGGATAAGGAAGATGGAACGCTGGGGAAAGGCATTGATCCTGAGCAGGTCGCCGTCAGCATTGACTACCTGGCCGAAGGTTTTGATAAAATCGCGATTGCTCAGGGGCACCGTTCCGCGGATGCGAGTGCTTTGTTTGCCAACGGCAAAAAGCTGATCGAAGCAAGCGATTGCAAAGCCTGCCACAGCGTCGACAAGAAGTCGATCGGACCTGCTTATCGGGAAGTGGCCGCAAAATATAAAGGGGATAATTCAGCAGCTGAAAAACTGACTAAAAAGGTGATTTCCGGCGGTGGTGGCGTTTGGGGCGAGACAGCGATGGCAGCACATCCGCAATTAACGGCAGGCGAAGCGTCGGAAATGGTTAAGTATATTTTAAATATCAGCAATGAAAAATCAAAGGTGAAGTCATTGCCTGTAAAAGGTACCTACGTGGCCAAAGTTCCTTCGGGCGATAAAGGGAAAGGGATTTTTATCGTCAGGGCCTCCTATGAAGACAGTGGCGCGAGCGGGCTTCCGTCTGTAAGATCTGAGCAGTCATTTACCCTTAGAAATTCAAAAATAGATGTACATGGTTTCGATGATTACGATAATATGATGAAGGTTTCTAACAATGGTATGAATCTGGCGATAGCTTCAAAGCCGGGCGCTTATATGGTATTGAAACAAATCGATCTGAATGCGATTTCGGAATTACAGATCCAGGCAATGGCTCCCAAGCCGCAGCTAAATGCGGCCGGTGGAAAAATTGAATTGCGAATGGATAGTCCTTCGGGAGCTTTGATTGGGGAATCTGCGCTGCTGGAACCGTCCGAAGCGCTGGACTTTAAGCCAACATTGCTTTCCGTACCCGTTAAGACCCCTTCAAAATCAGATAGCCAACTACACGATGTGTATCTTGTTTTCGTAAATCCCAAAGCAGAAGAGCATTCACTGATGATTGTTATTGGCTCGGAATTTAAACTTTTAGAAAACGCCGAGCAGTAGTTTAACGCTTACAGGCCACACTTTTTTTTAATACAAGAAGATGATAAAAAATAATACAAGCCGCCGTAATTTTCTCCGTCAGTCTACAGCTTTGGCCTTGACACTTCCTTTTTTAGGTGTTGAAACAGTTGGTGCAAAACCACCTAAGGCAGTCGGTCTGCAGCTTTATACCTTACGTAAAGAAATCAGCAAAAGTCCTGAAGAAGTATTAAAGCAGGTGGCGCAAATCGGCTACAAAGAGGTTGAGACTTTCGGGTATGCTTCCGGTAAATATTTTGGCAAAACGCCTAAAGAATTAAAGGATCTGCTTTCAGGACTTGGATTAACAAGTCCAAGCGGTCATTATATGCCCGGTAATTTAAGGAAAGATTGGGACACAATTGTCGGAGAGGCAGCTGAGTTAGGACAAAAATATATGGCTTGTGCTTACCTTTTTCCTAATGAGCGCAAAACGATAGATGACTGGAAAAAGATCGCTGAGATGTTTAACAAAGCCGGAGAAGAGACCAAAAAGTCGGGTATCCAGTTCGCATATCATAACCACGATTTTGAATTTCAACCAATTGATGGGCAGGTTCCCTACGATGTACTTCTAAAAGAAACGGATCCGGAGCTTGTGAAAATGGAACTTGATCTTTACTGGGCATATTATGCGGGAAAAGACCCGGTTGAAATGTTTTTGAATAATCCTGGAAGGTTTCCGCTGATGCATTTTAAAGATATGGCCAAAACTGAAAAAAGAGAATTTGCAGAAGTTGGCACCGGATCTATTGATTTTCAAAAAATATTGAAAAACGCTAAAACGGCCGGTTTAAAACATTTTTACGTCGAGCAGGATGAATGTAAAATTGCACCAATGGATGCCATTACGATCAGTTACCGTAATGTTCTAAAATTGCAGGCCTAATAATAAAAACGGGGATACTGCCTGACTATTCATCTGACTGAGTGAATTAAAATTAAAAAGTATAAACCAATTTAAACAACTGAAACAATGAAAAAACTTAATTTAATTTGCTTGTTTTTGATGCTGGGTATCGTTTTTAACGGCAACTCTCAAACGGCTGTACCGGCTGATTTTTTCGTGGGAAAATGGGAAGTTACCATTATCGGTACGCCAAACGGAGATTCGAAAATGATCATAGACCTGGTCAGAACGGACGGCAAGCTTTCGGGGCAAATGTCGAACCCGGCGGAACCTACTGCTGAAAAGACGCCTGTGACCGTTGATGAAAACGCGGATTTGCTCGATCTGGCATTCAATGCGCAGGGCTATGATGTAACGATCAACCTGAAAAAAGTTGACGAGGATAATTTAAAGGGAAGTTTGATGGGTATGTTCGATACGACTGCGAAACGGGTGAAGTAGAATCGTCCAGCAGTCTGATTTTATAATTTGTTCCCTGTTAAATGGTTTTTTAGAAAAACGATTTGACAGGGAACAAATCAATTTGTCGGATTATTTGGAAAATGTCCAAGCGGCCGCAGGAAATATCGCTGATTAATGCTAACCTGGCAGCGAAGTTAATCTTCTGTAGTTTGATATTGACCGTTAATAAAAAAACTAGTAAGCTCCCGGGCGATACTTTTTAGGTCCTGATAATGTATAGGTTTCGTGTAAAAAGTATTTACACCTGCTCTGTAAGCCGATTCAATCAAAGTGAAATCATTGGTTGTAGACAACATCACAACAGGGATATGGTCAAAACAACGGCTTGATCGAATGTATTGCAGCGTTTCCATTCCATTCATTTTGGGCATATTCATGTCCAGTAAGATTAGGGATGGTTGGTCGCCAGGCGTAAGCTCTATTTTTTCAATCAGTTCCGCACCATTTTCACATGAAATGATTTTTATATCTCGATCAACGGATTTAACAGCTTCTGAAATCAAAAGCATGTCATCAATATCGTCTTCGACAATATAAATTATTTTTTCAATTTTCATAGTCAGAGTGGGTTATTCAACTGCAAAACTACAAAGATTTTGGATTGTGTTCAAATCTAGTTTGACAGCCATTACTATAAGCTGACGGGTCAAATTCTATTTCAAACCAGTGAAGATTCGGGGTGCTGAAACCTCAATGAATGACTCAGCCATTTTTCGAGTCAATATTATTAAGATAAATTGGGAACAAAAATTGTAGTGTGTTGAGCAGAAAATGCTATTTTGCGAGCTGAATGCTTTAAACCAATTTATTTTCACAACAAATATCAAAACCAGTTTATGGAAAAGTACGCACAAATTAAGCAGCTTGTAACTGAAGCAGAGGGAGATTTCAAAGCGTTTTATGAAAAAGGCAACAAAGCTGCCGGAACCCGGGTTCGCGGTGTTATGCAGCAATTAAAAGGACTGGCTCAGGAAATCAGAGCCGAGGTTACCGAGAAAAAAGGAGAAGTGAAATAAGCAGAAAACTTATAGGTTTAAGAGAGGCCGCTGGAAACAGACGGCCTCTTTTGCATTTCATTGGATCTGGTCGGTTATAATTACGCTGTTGCCTGAACAAATTTGCATGGTGTGTAGGTGCAGGCAAAAGTCTACGGCGTCACCCTTTGGAGTGATCTCTTTTACCAAATTTTTTGGTTAGCATAGCCGATACCTGTATGGAATTTAGAATAAAGTTTTTATTAATATGGATCTTGGTCTTCGACGTATCCAGTGCAGTTTATGGACAATACGGACCATCTGATACCGCGAACTCCGTCAATATTCCACCGCTGTTTGATGTCAGAAAGTTCGGTGCGAAAGGGGATTCAGTTACCCTGAATACTAAATCTATACAAAAAGCAATTGATCAGTGTGCCCGCAAAGGGGGAGGCGTTGTCCTTATTTCTGGCGGTGTCTATTCCTCAGGTGCCATTTTTTTAAAAGAAAATGTCCGAATAAGAATAGAAAAGAATGCAAAACTTAGGGCAGTTGACGGAATCGGGAACTACCCTATTATCAAAAACACGCGTATCGCTGGCATTGAAATGGACTGGCCGTCGGCCTTCATCAATGCGGTTAACGTTAAAAACGTGGGCCTTGATGGCGAGGGAATAATCGATGGGTCAGGTTATTATTGGTGGGAACCATACTGGATTAAACGAGATAGTTTGTCAAAAACCGTTCTGCCGGATTTGATTGACTGGTATGTTCCAAGGCCCAGGCTAATATTATTTGATAAGGTGTCTGACGCCCGAATAACGGGTTTGAAGCTTAGGAATTCAGGTTTTTGGACCGTGCATATCTGTTATAGTAAAAGGGTGGAGTTACTCGGGCTGGATATATATAACCCGGTTTTAGAAGACGGCAAGCGGGCCGCGAGCACAGACGGCATTGATCTTGATTCCAGCAGTGATATTATCATTAGAAATTGCAAAATTTCGGTGGACGACGATTGTATCGCAATAAAATCCGGACGAGGTTCAGACGGGCTTCGGGTAAATATTCCCACTCAAAATGTACTTATTGAACATTGTTCATTTTTAAAGGGCCACGGCGGTGTTTCCATAGGCACCGAGACTGCCGGTGGAATTAACAACATTATGATCCGTAACTGCAAAGCTGATGGAAATAACGCGGCAATCAAGTTTAAACCAAGGCCGGGAAGGGGCGGAGTGATTGAAAATATAACCTACCAGGGCTGGGAGATAAAAAACGGAGCTGTTGCTGTGGACTATTCGCTTCGTAAAGTCGATGGCAAGGATTATGTCGATGAGTGGCAAATGATACAGGTGCCGTTTGAAAAAGCAACGCCAAAATATCGTAATATAACGATCCGCGATATCAAGGCAACAAATATGAAAAAAGCAGTTAGTTTTCTTGGCTGGCCCAAAGCGCATGCTGAAAATGTGCTCTTTCAGGATGTTTATCTGCAAGCAGAGCAGGCCGGAATTTTTCAGTACATCGACAATCTTGTGCTAAAAAACGTGACGATAGAATCACCTGGAAATTCTGTTCAGTTTTTAGATATAGTGAATCTGATGCGCTGATGTAACAGGCTGGACTTTTTTATCTGCAAAAAAAGAAATTTCTTAATTTAAAGGGTGGTATAGTTGACCATAAAGTTTCCGTTTTCCCCGATCGCGCACATAGAAATCCTGCTATAAAGATCTCCCGCAGCTGCACATAGATTTAAAGTAGGTTGCACTTTTACCTTTCTCTTTTTATACCAATTTATTATATCCTCAGAACAGAATCCGGCTTTTCGAAGGCGGAAATTCGAATATCCCGTGACGAAGATCAATTTTTCCTGGCCAATACAAGTTATTTAGTTCCATATGCTGTGTTAACTCTTTTTTGAAGATTTTCTGATGTTTTTCAATTCCGGCAATTTTTTTTTGATAAATATTTCGTTTTGTAACAGACTGATATATAGCCACGAATTCAATATTATTTCAAAATCTTATATCATTTCGGAAGGCGTCAGTTGCATTAAAGTAAATTTTTATACCCTACTAAGTCTATATACTTTATAAAAATTTATACATTTGTGCCCATACAAACAAAACATCATTTTATGAAGTCAACTTTCCCATTCAGAATGCTTGGTTGTTGGAAAATCCAGTTACGCAGTCCCCAAGCATATTCAGAAGTTCAATAGGCCAAAAGATGCGCATTTGAGCTTCTATTGGCCCTATTACGATAATAAAACACAGATACCACCAAAAAAAGTAGCATGAAACAATTTTTAAAGTCAGCCACCCTCTTAGTTGCGATCTTTTTCCCTTTATTTTTAGCTGCACAAGACCCAACCATAAACGCAACAGTTTCTGGTAAGATTCTGGATGCGCGTACTGACGAGGCACTCATCGGAGCGACCGTTACAATTAAAGGAACAACAAATGGTGATGTGACCGACGCAAACGGAGAATTCAGTTTGGTGACAGGTCAAAAATTACCATTTACATTGATCGTATCTTACATTGGATATTTGAAGAAAGAAGTACAGATTACCGGCAGTAAGGTTGAAATTAAACTTGAGCCTAATAATACACAGCTAGAAGACGTCGTGATTTCTTCGCGCCGTCGTCAGGAATCTGCTCAGGAAGTACCTATTCCGATTTCCGTTATTGGTGGAACAAGAGCAGAAGATGCAGGTGCATTCAACGTAAATCGCCTTAAAGAATTAGTGCCGACCGTTCAGTTGTATGCTTCAAATGCAAGAAACACGACATTGAATATCCGAGGGTTGGGATCGACTTTCGGTCTGACTAACGACGGTGTTGACCCAGGCGTAGGTTTCTATGTGGACGGGGTTTATTATGCACGTCCTGCCGCTACTGCTCTTGATTTTATTGATATCGAGCGGGTGGAAATACTACGCGGACCGCAAGGGACTCTGTTCGGAAAAAACACAACTGCTGGAGCTTTCAATATCACAACAAGATCGGCCAGCTTTACTCCGGGAGCAAACTTTGAAATGAGCTATGGCAATTTAGGATTTATTCAGGCGAAAGCGTCGGTGACCGGCCCGATCAGCAAGAAATTAGCAGCGCGTGTTTCGTTCACAGGGACACAGCGAAACGGCACATTTTTTAATGTACATACGCAGTTACCAATCAACGATATCAATAATATTGGTGTCAGGGGCCAAATACTTTATACGCCAAACGAAAATGTGAATATTACTGTGATCGGTGATATTTCGGATCAAAAACCTACGGGTTATGGGTGGCCGGTTGCGGGTGTAGTTCCAACCAAAAGAGCTGCTTACCGTCAATTTGATGCCATTATTGCTGATCTGGGTTACACGCTTCCTTACAAAAGTGCATTTGAGCGTAAGCTGGATTTGGACACCCCGTCAAAAGCGGACAACCAGCTGGGCGGTGTCTCCGTTAATGCAGACATTAAAATTGGCAGAGGAACGTTGACCTCAACTTCCGCTTGGCGCTACTGGAAATGGACTCCTCTGAACGATCGAGATTACATCGGATTGCCGGTATTTACGATTTCTTCGGGTAATTCAAAACACGACCAGTGGTCTCAGGAGATACGTTATTCAGGTAAGATATCTCCTAAGTTAAGTGGCGTTGTCGGTGTTTTTGGCCTTTGGCAAGACTTAACCTCGGATCCGGTTCAAACAGAGGAGGCGGGTTCTGCGCAATGGAGATTCGCACAAAGTTCAACGAGTGCTCTATGGAAGACGCCTGGTCTTTTCGACAATTTTGGTATTCGTACAACAAACCGGATCAAGAGTACCAGCTTAGCGGTATTCGCTCAGGCTGACTGGGTTATTACCAATAAATTACACCTTTTACCGGGTATCCGTTACAACTACGACAAGAAGGTTGTTGATTATGACCGGGTTGCTTATGGTGGATTACAGACGACGGACCCAGCTTTGCTTGCGTTAAAAAATGGAGTGTATAGTAATCAGGCATTTAATACTGATTATTCGGAAGGGAATTTCTCAGGGCAGTTGTCGTTACAGTACAAAGCTGCAAGCAATTTAAATGCTTATGCGACCTACTCGATTGGCTATAAGCCAATTGGTGTGAATGTAGGTGGTCTGCCAACTGCCAACGGTCAGGTGCTGATTGATCTTGCTAATGTGAAACCTGAATACGTGGACCACAAAGAAATCGGTTTAAAAACTAAACCTTCAACTAATTCAGTCTTGAATCTTACTGTTTACCGTTCCGATATAAAAGATTATCAAACACAGGTACAAACGCCAGAACCGGGCGTGAACCGCGGTTACCTTGCAAACGCCGAAAAAGTACGCGTACAAGGTGCCGAATTAGACGGAAATATCCGTTTTTCAAATCTGACCTTGAATGCAGCTGTTGCATACACAGACGGTAAATATGTGCGTTTTGAAAATGCACCTGTACCTTTGGAGGAAGTAGGAGGGGCCCAGGCGTTTAAGGATGTATCCGGAGGAAGACTTCCAGGTATTTCGAAATGGTCTGGTTCGATTGGTGGCGAAGTTGTTGTAAAGGGAAGTTTTGTTGGACTAAAAGGAAATTACTTTGCAGCGGTTGATGAGTTCTTGCGTTCGGAATTCTCATCAAGTCCATCTCCGTCGGAATATTTAAATATTGGGGGATATGGCCTTACAAATGCCAGGATAGGTTTTAGAGCCTCTAATGGCCTCTCTTTTTTCCTTTGGGGAAGAAACCTTTTCAACAAAAATTATTACGAACAACTTTTAGCTGCTCCCGGAAGTTACGGACAGTATGCAGGGATTGTAGGAGATCAGCGTACTTATGGCGTAACAGTAAGATTTACTTACTAGCAGCAAACTATATAAAAAGCGGTAGCAAATTTTATTTTTTGCTACCGTTTTTTTTGCGAGGTGCTCTTTAAGTTTTCCCTTGCAATGATTGTGCTGTAAAAAGATTCGGGTACTCTATGCTGCTACATCCAGATAGGTTTTATCCTGATTATTCGCACACCCAGATTATTTATTTTTTACCCTCTTTCGCAGGATCCTGGTTTTTGCACCCGGATGGAAACTGCCCGCGATCCAACGAACGAAGTTCTCGGTATTTTTTATGTAAATTTTCTTCGTCAAGGGCTTTGTCGGTGATGATTCAACTTCTTGTCGGTAGCTGTCCAGCAGGCTTTCAATGACTAACATCATTTCAGGGTTTGTTTTCATATTGGAGGGTTTGATAATTTGAGGGTTTGTTTTGTTGTCAGACCAGGCCAGATGCTGAGCGGACCAGACTAATAAATGCCGCGGGTTCTGAGTGTTTAGATAAAAAAAAGTCTGCGCCTGCCGCCAGTATATCCCTGATACTTTCAGAGTCGTCTCTGCCTGAAAATGCGATAATTTTGGTTAAAGGCCAGTTTTTTTTAAGGATAACAGCAGCTTGAAAGCCGGTCATTATGGGCATTTCCATGTCCAGAACAATAATGTCCGGTTTTTGGGAGGATTGTTGCATTTTCTCGATGCAATCCTGACCATTTTCAGCTTCGAAAGCAATGTTGATATTATTATTGGACAACATGTACCGGGTAGCATGCCGCACCAAGGCGTTGTCGTCTACAATAGCAACTTCAAAAGGAGGAATTTTCATGGGATCGTTGAATTTATATTTCATTGGGGAGTTTGCCTGTGTATCGCTTAAACCATATTGAGAATGTACTTGATTTTTTAAAGCCCAATACGATAGCAAGTTCTTTGATTGTCATCTCCTTACGGTTTAGGACATCATAAGCATATATCATTTGAAGCTTTCTAAAATATACCAATGGCGTGGTATGGTAAATCGTTTTGAAAGTATTTTTCAATTTGCTTGGCGAAATATAAAATGTCGCTGCCAGCGCATTAATACCAGGAAATTTTTCCTGTAAATGGGCTTCAAGTTCATGGATTACCCTGGCTACAAGCTCTTCATCTGCCTTTGGAATTTTTAAAACAGCCGAAACCGGTGCAGATGCTTTGAAAAACAAATTAGTGATTTCAAAAGCGCTCGCTGTAATTGAAAGGAGACTGTTAAAATCCTCCCGTGCATATTTTAACAGGTAATGCAGCTTTTGGATTGCCATGGTTTCAGACTCCGACGTGATGCGAATAATGGGATCGTTGACGTTACCGTCTTCTATCAGAAAAAAAGGAGTGTTATCTGCGGCAAAATTTAGTAGCCTGTTTAGGTAGGTAATAGAAAAAACCAGCCTGTAACATACTACAGGGACCTTTTTCCGGACATATATCTGATAGGTAGTTGATGGTCCACTAAATACGGCAATGTTTTTGGCCCATTTTATTTCATGGTTTATTTGATAGCCAATCGAACTTCGCGTCTCATAATAATTGATGGAATAATAAGAACTCTTGGCAGTTTTTGGTTGGTAAACATAGGAAGAATCAATCTTTTCCTCCGTTTTTAAGGACAGCACCCAGAAGCCACTGTTAATCTGCTCAAAATAAATTTCGGACTGACCATATCGCGTGTCAGACAGGTATAATTTCCTGGCAGAATTGTTATTTACAGGATCATTCTGTAAGCACTTGATATATTGCAAAGGCTCCATCCTCCGGAGGATTACCTCTTGAAATCGTTCTTTCATGAAAAATGTAATGCTTTTAGGAGTGATTTAAAACCAATCCAGGCACTACGTTGACTTTTTTTACAACGCTGAGTTTTAAGACTGGCAATTTTAGTGAATTAAATGGCTTTAAAAAGACTTAAATTGTACCTGATAAGCCAAGATTAAATATCTTACCGCAATTGCGTCCAAAGCCCTCCGGGTTTGGGATAGTTTAGGTGATTTAAATTTGTAAAGCTGAATATTTTCAAGTCGCTGAATCAGAGCTTAGAATAGCATAGATATAGATTAGTTGTTATTTTAGCCATTTAAATTGTTTCTTTTTTTGAGAATGTTATGTAACTTTTTTGAAAAGATCAGTAGACCTGTTAGCAAGCGGGTATGTGTCATGGCCTTAACTTCTAAATGATGCCGATCATTGCAAATTTGCTATTTTTTACAATAACGGAAATTGCACTCAGGCAATTGACCTTTTTTTATTAAACGTATCTGCTTACAGTTTGATGGATGACCAAACCGTCTGTATCTTATTAGTGAATTGAAAAATAGTATCAGCAGAGTTTCAGATATTTTATTTTGCTTTATGATTACACGCAAGAGCCCACCAGGGCGAGAACGCTGCTATGCTCAGGCCTGATCAAAAATATAAGTCCTGGTTGCCTGGTGCTGATTGATGGTTTGTTCGAAGAATAAGTGCGGCGAAAATTAATTGGTTTCAAAACTCTGCCGGGACGCGTCGTTCTCCGATTTGTTGTCGCCACATGGCATAATACAATCCCTTCTGGGCAAGCAGATCTGTGTGTGACCCGTGCTCTACGATTTTGCCTTTTTCAAGGACATAGATCACATCAGCGTGCAGGATTGTGGACAGTCTGTGCGCAATCAGGATTGTCATCTGCTGCCGGTTGGTCGAAATGTCCCGGATAGTTGTTGTAATGTCCTGTTCTGTCAGTGAGTCAAGTGCTGAGGTAGCCTCATCAAAAATAAGTAGTCTGGGTTTTCGTAAAAGTGCTCTTGCGATTGAGATTCTCTGTTTTTCTCCTCCTGATAGTTTCATGCCGTTTTCGCCAAGTACCGTTTGAATTCCCATGGACGCTTTTTCAATCAGCGCTGTTGCAGAAGCTTTGTCAAGCGCTTCGGAAATTTCCCGATCTGTCGCCGAAGGATTAGCATACAGCAAATTTTCTCTGATCGTTCCCGCAAATAACTGGGTATCCTGCGTCACAAAACCGATTTGTCTTCGTAACGGATTATATCTGACTTTTGACGAATCATCATTGTTGAAATAAATTTTTCCATCAATTGGAAGGTACAGGCCAATAAGCAATTTGACGAGCGTTGATTTTCCCGATCCGGATGGTCCGACGAAAGCAATGGTCTGCCCCGATTTTACACTGAATGAAATATTGTCAATAGCATTGAAGTCCGCAGACTGATGTTTAAAAATGACTTGATTGAATTCCAGATTGGTTAAAGGACCTACTTCAACGGAATTTTCCGGGCGTTGTTCAATTGTCTTATGCATCAACTGATCAAAAATCCTGACCGAAGCATCTACCTCTCTATACTGCAAAATCAGATTTCCCAGATCTTGCAAAGGTCCGAAGATGGCCGTTGAGATAAACTGCATCGCAATCAGCTCACCGGTGGTAAGTACCTTTCTAAAAATCAGCCATAGCAAAATAAAAAGTATAGATTGTTTTAAAAGATTAAGGGTTACACCTTGCAGAAAGGTGAGCATACCGACTTTTCTTGCCTTAAACATTTCCAGTTCAAAAATTTCCAATGTCTGTTTGTTGAGTCTTCTGATTTCAGAAAATGTGAGACCAAGGCTTTTTACAAGTTCAATGTTGCGTAGGCTTTCTGTAATGATTCCTGCCTGAGCGTTGGTCTGCTTGTTGATACTTCGCTGGATACTTTTTATTTTTTTTGATAATAATCCTGTCAGCGAACCCAATACCAGCACTCCCACTAGAAAAACTGGAATTAACATTCCGTTTTTGTTAATACTATACCAAAGCAGAAATCCAACGCCGACAATCGAGGAAAAAAGAATGTTGATGAAAGAATTAATAAAACGCTCCGTATCTGTTTTTACCTTTTGAAGAATTGATAAGGTTGTGCCGCTTCGATTTTCTTCAAATTCCTGAAAAGACAGCCGGAGTGTTTGTTTCAGACCGTCGTTGAATATACTCATACCGAAACTTGCCACAGCTTTTCTTGTAAGATATTCCTGGTAAGCTTTTGTAAGCTTGGCAACAATCGCTAACCCTACGGCAATCAGAAGCCAGTATAGAACGCTGTTGACCAGTTCAGATTCTGACAAGTTTTTTGGATTTCCGGCATAGTCATCTACGATGCGCCCAAAGATCAATGGATCCAGCAGTGTTAATAATTGCGCAGTGCCTGCAAGAAACAAGGAGATGCCAATCAGTTTTTGTTGTGGTCTGAGATATTTCCAAAGTGTTTTCATGAAAAATAATAAGGAGATACATTATGCAAAGGTGGTTACAAATGATATTCCAAGAGTCTACCTGTGTTTAAAGATAAAATCACCGCACGTCTGGGCGAACCGCTTCGGGTCACTGAACCACGGATCATGCCCTGCCACCTCGAAGGTATGCAGCTCAGCTGCTGGGAACAGTGCCAAATAATGATCGACCCAATCGAATTTCCGGCTCATTGGTCCATTGAAAAGTATGATTGGCATTCGGATTCTGCTAAGACTGTCTGAAATAGGCGCTGAAATCAAACTCATCATCGTTTCAGTATTTGGGGCACCGGACTGCACTTCAACCAACTTCGAGATACTGATCGTATCCATTCTGGTAGCTCCATCTGCTCCGGAATTTTTGACAAGGCTTTTTTCGTGCATAAGTTGTGTGCGTGGTATTTTATATTTGACCTCACCTTGCCTCGTAAAGGGTATACCTTGCCCGGGCCACCGCACGGTGCCACTTAAAATAAGGCCTTTTACCGCATCAGGATAGGTATAGGAATAAAGTATCGCAAGGAGGCTCCCCCAAGAAGAGCCTGCAAGGAATATTTTCTTTTTGGGGGAAAGCGTATGAATAATTCTTCGTAAATCTTCGACATGGTCTTGCCAGGTATAAGAGTCTGCCCTTTCACTTTTCCCGCAGCCTCTCTGGTCATAATAAATGACAGTCGCGAATTTATCCAATCCGTCAAGCTCGGGACGCAAATACTGGTGATCCACACCCGGCCCGCCATGCAGAACAATCAAAACGTCACTGTGATTGCCAAGTTTCCAATAGGCTAGCTGCGGATGGGATTTCAAAAAACTGGCCTGACTTAGGCAGCATGAACAACTTGCGAAAACAAGAAGAAGAGTGTACTTGAATTTCATAATTCGTTAATTTCTTTATCAGCAGTGTTTGAGGGAGGCATTTACTACGGAAAGATAAACATATTCTGCTAACAGCAGTTTACACTCGGGTTAGTGTTAAAAGTGTGCGGGAAATTATAGAGGCTGGCGATAAATAAAAATGGATTTGTGTTGGAAATTATATTTTAATTTGATTTACTTTGTAATGCAAAGTACTTTTAATCAAAATAACATTTGTAAATGCTTTATGCTATGAAAGAAGAAATTTTATCGAATCTCGCAAACCCGGCGAAGCTTGAACGTTTGTATCGGGCAGACAAGACGACCTTTAAACGAACGTTTAGATCACTTTATCCGGAATTAACGAACAGTAATCTTGCCGATTTTTGGAATGAACGGTTGAGTTTTGCCGGTGAGGATGTATTCTGGGGAAGCAATCGTGAATTACTATTTGTAATCGCCGTTTCACTGTTTGCCGGATTGATAGCCAAGCTACCTGTATTAATACCAGTTAACGAAGATTTTTTCTATCCAAGAAATATTGGATTTGTTGTTTTTCCGGCGTTATGTGCATATTTCGTTTGGAGGAATAATCTCTCGAAAACCAAGATCGCTTTTATCGCTGGAATTATATTGTTTGGTGCGGTATACATTAACCTGCTTCCAGATCTAAAAACCAGCGCTACTTTGATTTTATCATGCATTCACTTGCCGTTAGTTTTATGGGCGACGCTGGGCTTTGCTTTTGTTGGAGAAAAGGGCAATAACACCGCGAGAAGACTAGGGTTTTTACGGTATAGTGGAGACTTGGTTGTTATGACGGCACTTATATTGTTGGCGGGCGCATTGATGAGCGTTATTACCGTCGGTCTTTTTGAATTGATAGGCGTTGATCTTAAAAAGTATTACTTCGATTACGTGGCCATTTTCGGTCTTTCAGCGGCGCCGATTGTCGGCACGCACCTTACACAGACTAACCCACAGTTGGTTGGCAAAGTTTCGCCGGTCATTGCGAAAATATTTAGCCCGCTTGTCTTGATTATGTTAGTTATCTATTTAATAGCGATTGCCTACTCAGGTAAAAATCCTTATAGCGACAGAGAATTCCTGATGGTTTTTAACGCACTGCTGGTTGGAGTTATGGCCATTATATTTTTTTCAGTCGCGGAGACTTCCGAAACAGAGTCCCACCGAGCCGGGGTATGGGTTCTCTTTTTGCTGTCGATTATCACTGCATTAGTTAACGGCATTGCACTTTCAGCGATTTTGTTCAGGATTTCCGCATGGGGAATAACCCCGAACAGAGCAGCGGTACTTGGTGGAAATGTTTTTATTCTGATAAACTTGATTCTGGTCACTGGTCAACTTTACAAAGTATTGTCAAAAAGTGCACCAATATCCGGGGTAGGGAAAGTTATATCGCAGTATCTGCCCGTCTATTTTGTCTGGGCCCTGATCGTCACATTTTTATTTCCGCTTTTGTTCTGGTTTAAATAAAAAACGAAGGCCACTTGGCTGACGTTTTGAAAGCTAAGTGACCTTTGTTATGTCAGAAGTTAATTCAGAAATCCGCTTCCAAACTCAGCAGATGAATAAGCAAAAAGTGATATAAATTGCAATAATCGAAATAGCGCAGATCAGCGCAGAAAAGATTGCTTCCGCTGATCTTTTCCCCTGTTTTATTAGTGCTTTTTTATACATAACTATGCTGTTTTGATTGCAAAAGCTAATGCTATTACCAAACGATTTACACGCATCTATTCCTGACTCTGGATCACATCAAGTATTTCAAATTTTTTCATACCTGCCGGCATTTTCCATTCTACGGTTTCTCCTTTACAAAGACCGATTAAGGCTGCTCCCATCGGGGTCAGAACCGAAATTTTCTTTTGTTTGAAATCGGCAAATGCAGGCATGACAATTGAAAATTCCATTTCCTTATCGGTTGTCAGCTCCCTTACCCTTACGTAGGAATTTAAACGAATACTATCTGCGGGCAATTCATTATTCTCGACGACGATTGCTCTGTTCAGTTCGTAGGAAAGTGACATTTCATTGTCCTTGGAACTGCGCGAAAAACTCTCTGCGTACTGTTTTAGCATGCGAAAATCGTCTTCTCCTAATATGACATTGTTTTTCAGGTTGTTCATAATCAGTTAAATTTAATCTAAACTTGATCAGGCTACTGGTCGCCGCTTGCATTGAATTATGTAAGCCGGCATCATTCTAAATGTGAGCAGGGTACGACAAAGGAAATATCTTGAAGGGCAGGGCCATCTTTTAAATTTTTTGAAAAGCCGACCAGAACTGATAGACAAATAGGCGTTCCTGCCTTGATACTCCTTCATTTCCGTTCGCAACGCGAGACAGGATTTTTAAAAATCGGTTTGTTGCTGCATCGTCAATCAGCAGAGCTTTCGCTGCCTTATCTGAACTTTGGTAGATCCGGGAAATTTGACCTAGTAAATCTGTGTTTTCCAAAATAAAAGTCACATAGACATCGGTTTCTTCAGCAGTTGAATTAATTTTTTTTCTTCCTGATTTCTGGAATACGTTTTCTACTTTTAACAATGCCTTGTGAATGGTGGTCGATTCTGTGGACATGTTGATGCAAGATGGTTTTTAGTTGATGATGATTTATTTTTTTTATGCAAAAGAGCTGGCCGCGATTTGATGAAAAACGCGCTCGTCCAGTTTGTAGCGGTCGTTCAGCGTCAAGCTGCTGCGTGCATTGAAAAGCGCGTGATTGACGGCATTATACATAAGCCAATAAGAAGGATCGGTACCCAACAGCCGCTGCTCTAATCTTAGTCGCTCATGGGCCTGCTTGGCCAACTGAACTGGTATGGGCAATGCCTTTAAAATCTTTTCGTCCGTCTTTTCAACTGTTCGCTGCTGCAAGTGCTCATATATTGTTTCAGTAAGTGTAGAACTCTTCGGGACTTGACTGGCCAGCATCTGATATAATTGCTCTTGAAACAGCTCAGGGCTCAGCCTGCTGTGCTGAATCTTCCGAAGCTGTCCCTTCGCTTGGTGCACTTTTTCAACTGGTTGACCTTTAAGTTTTTTGGGTTTTTCCTTTCCGGATATGTCACGGCTCAGCCAGTTGCGGTAAGAGGACAGCTCTCCAAATGAGTCTGCCCAGCCCATCAGGGCATTCTTACATATATCCCTGTACATACTGCTGCCGACAGCAATGTTGTTATCCATCATAGATGTGAGCGTCTGTCCCTGAATTGTAAACGGCGTTTTTCCATTGTAACTATTGGTCAGAATGATGCTACGCTGAACATTCTCGCCGCCAATGGAAATACTCTGAGGGAAAATTATGCTGATACTAAATTCACCTGTGGATGTATATTTAATTTGAAGCGCGTAGTTCGTGAACAGTTTTTCGACCACCTGTTTAATCAGGGCGTTTGGGATAATGGCGTAGTCGGCGCTTTGGATGCCGAACACCGTTTTTCTGCCTCCGATCGGCTCTCCAACGATGAGCTGCTGACGATCCGTAGCTATAATGTCGTAATCTGGAAGTATATCCGATAGCCATACAGGATTGACAGGATAACAGATATCATTCCAGGAGTCAGTGATATAAGGTTGAGCACTTAAATACGTCATAAACCATTTTTTTTACAGTTGTAAATTTACAATTGTATTTTGTAAAAACAAAATTTTGATTTGACTACATGTTTACATGATCGTTAAAAGCGAGGAAAATACAGATGGTTATATTCCGCGGCAAGCGGCCGGCCTCTGGTTAAAATAATACTTTTACAAAACGTCGATAAAGCAAGATCAACGCACATTCTTCGAACAAAGGTAGCTTATAAATTAACGTTAATTCTTCAAAAAATTCAATTGTCAATTTTACACATGTGATCATTTTTAGGGCAGAAATGTAAATTTAATATAAAAAAGTACTCTAAAATTTAGATTTTTCAGAATTGATAACGTTCCCGATAACGGTTGCATAGAAAAACTTGGTAAGCATCTTGTTTATAGTTCAAAAGCTGTTTTACTTACTTTTAGGCCAATAAAGATGATCGATACTGTTCTGGGAATAGTTCAATTGTTGATCACTTTCTAATTTCACCTCGCAAAGCAAATGAGCATTTTACAATCTTCTGATGAAGTTTTGGTTGAGCGTCTTCGGAAAGGTGATCAGCTTGCCTTTAAGGAGATATATTCCAGATTTTGGAAAAAACTTTTTTCCATTGCCCTCAAAAAGGTCAATGACCGTGCCGTGGTTGAGGGAATCGTTCAGGATATATTTTTGAAACTTTGGGAGCGTAAAGAACTGCTCAATGTTGATAATCTCGAAGCATACCTGGTAACCGCCGTGCGGTATGGTTGCATCAATCACATCCGTCTGTCGATGCTGCATGAAAAGTTTGAGATGCATGTTCACCAATACTATCGACATGAAATCAGCTGCACCGAAGAGCAGGTCGAATTTACCGATTTGATGGCCAGTGTAGAAAAAGTCCTGTGCTCATTTCCGGAAAGCTCGCAGCAAATTTTCCGGATGCACAGAATAGAATGTCACTCCGCGAAAGAAATTTCATGTAAGCTCGGAATTCCCCAGCGAACGGTAGAGCTTCGTTTAAGCAAAGTAGTTCAGACTCTTCGGATCTATCTGGACGATTATCTATAAATTTCCTTATTCTACATCTTGTCCCCTGATAAACTTTTTCGATGTCAAAATAGTAATAATCGAAGAATATTTTAAATCAGTGTGCTTTTTGTTATAAATATTTATTGAATTTATAAAATTATTGCGGTGCATTGACGAATTGTTTGACTGTATAGTTAGAACAAAAATTTCATAGCCAGAACGAATGAGCCGCAAACAGTTTTCAGACCTGCTTCAAAAATACAACAGGGGAGAATGTACTCCGCAGGAAAAACAGTTTGTTGAAAATTGGTTTGGCCTGCTTGGTGATGAACCGCTGGGCAATGAGCAGGAACCAGACTGGCATATGCTGGAAGAGAAAATGTGGGATCAGCTTCACATGAAGATACAGGAATCTGTGAAGCCTTCGCAGGGAGGCGGATCTTCGGGAAATATACGATTGCTATGGATCGGGCTTGCTGCCTCGATCGTAGCAATTGCCACAATCAGTATCTTGTACCGTCATCAGCTGATGTCTGCGTTTTTTGATCAGCAAACAGTGGCTTCCACCTGGCTTGAACGCGAAAATAATTCCACCCAGAATGAAACCATTAACCTTGAAGATGGTAGTGTCGTTAATCTTTCGCCGGGAGGTTGGGTGAAATATCCTGCTCATTTCAGCCAGGGTAAACGGATGGTATTTTTGAAAGGGAAAGCTTTTTTTGATGTAGCCAGAAATCCGGAAAAACCATTTTTTGTTTATTCCGATCATATGATCACCAGAGTTTTGGGAACGCAGTTTTATGTTGAAGAACAAAAAGGTGCTCAAACCCCGCAGGTCGAAGTCGTGTCGGGTGCAGTGGCGGTTTACGAAAATTCAAAGGACCAAAGGGCACCCGCTAACAATGTGGTTTTAAAGCCAAATCAGCAGACTAAATTTTTTCCAGGCGCACACAAATTTGTAACCAGCCTTGTTGAAACGCCCCGAATGATTGCCGACGCAGGAAGCAGCGATCGTTTTAAATTTTACAACACGCCGCTTTCAAAAGTTTTGGAAAATCTGCACACTTCATATGGTATTGAAATTATTCTGCAAAACAGACAAATGGCTGCATGTCCGCTGACAGCGAACCTTACCGGACAGCCACTCTATACGCAGCTGGATATTATCTGTGCGGCGCTAAATGCGAGCTACAAAATAAAGGGAACTTCGATTCTGGTCGCCGGTAAGGGCTGTAAGGATCACCACATTACAACTAAAACTTAACCAGCAAATCTATGTAAGCGCAATTCATCTGAAAAAAAGCTGGCCATGCAGCGAACATGGACCAGCGGTTGAAAACGCTCTGCGAAAGACAGCGAATCGGAACGCAGAGACAAGCTCATTTTATCAAAAAACCATTTAATAAAACTTTTTAAAGGTATGAAAAAAACAGAACCTTTACTTTTGGGAATTTGCCGCAATATTATGCCGCTAAGAAAAGCCTTTGGCATTCTATTTAGTCTGGCAGTTTTGTGCTGCTGTTTGGGCAGCATACAGGCACAGGCGTTTTCCCGGCAGGAAGTTACTGATCGTCTGGTGACGATTAAGGCAGAAAAACAACGTTTCGAGCAGATTTTAAACAGTATCGAAAGTCAGACCGGCGCGAGAATCGTGTACAGTTCTAAAAGAATCAATGTGGATCAGCCCGTTTCTATTTCAGTTGCCGGTAAGAAATTAGGGCAGGTACTCGCGGAGCTTCTCTCTCCCCTGAATCTTACCTATCGTTTAGTAGGAGGCCAGATTGTGCTGGATAACGTTGCTGGTCAAAACCAGGGCGCAGAAAGTGCTCCGAAAGCTTCGGCAGTGAGAAAGGTTTCTGGTGTAGTTACCGATGAAAAGGATGCCACATTACCCGGCGTCAGCGTAGTGATAAAAGGTACACAAAAAGGAACACTTACTGACGTGAACGGTAAATATGAAATTGAAATCGGTGATGATCAGACTACGCTTGTTTTTAGCTTCGTTGGCTATGTTTCGCAGGAAATCGTTGCAGCAAACCAAAGCGAAATTCAGGTAAAACTGCAACCGGAAGATAAATCGCTTGAAGAAGTTGTGGTAGTCGGTTACGGAACGCAGCGTAAGACCGAAGTGGCAACGGCCGTTGGAAGTATCGAAGGAGCTTCTATTGCCGAAAGAGGAACGGTCAGTCCGCTTCAAGGCGCGCAGGGGCAAATTGCCGGGGTGGATATATCGGCAGGTTCAGGCCGCGCCGGGTCTGGATTTGCAGTGCAGATTCGCGGACAGAATTCGCTTGCGGGCGGTCAGCCTTTATTTGTTGTTGATGGAGTAATTGTTTCGGATATCAATTTTTTGAATCCACAGGATATTTCTAAAATGGACGTGCTTAAAGATGCGGCTTCAACGGCGATCTATGGTTCCAGAGGTTCGAACGGGGTAATTTTGATTACTACTAAAAATGGAAAATCTATTAAAGGGGGCGGTGCAACGATTTCGTATGACGGATATATGGGTGTAAAGAAAATCGCCCGATTGCCAAATTTTATGACCGGACCGGAATTTTGGGAGTACCGGCAGAATACGTTCATTTCCCCGGAAATTATTGCGGGACGCGAGAATTATGACAACACAATCGGATCGCTGGGAAATCCGGTGGTGTTGGAAAGAATCAATACGAACAACTACACAGATTGGCCAGCTCTTGTGCTGAAAGACGGTAAGCAGTCCAATCATTGGCTGACAGTTTCCGGAATGAGCGACAACGGATCGATTCAGTATTTGATCGGAGCCGGCTATCAGGGTGAAGACGGTAATTTGTTGAACGAAACGATGGACCGTTACAATTTTAAAGCGAGCGTCGACGGAAAAATCAGCAAAAACTGGTCTGCCGGAATGAGCTTTAATTTTTCATTGACAGATACCGAAAGAGGGAGTGATGATGCGGTAAGAAACGCATTTAATATGGCGCCTTTTTTCAGTCCATACAACCCGGATGGCTCTCTGATGTTCCGTCCCGGACAAATCCCAGTTCCCAATTCAACGGTTGTTTCCAGTTATACAAGTACTGTAAATCCGCTTTTGGAAATCCCTAACTCTGAAAACAATACACGCCGTAGTTTCGGTGTAGGAAATATTTTCCTACAGTATTCTCCGGTAAGCTGGATTGATATCCGTTCGACTTTCTCGCCGAGTTTGAATTTTCAACGCAACGGCCGTTACTGGGGTTCGCTAACAGGTGTAGGCGCAGGACTTCTGGCCGATGCCGAAAGAGGCAATGAGCAGTCTATGAGTTATATTTTTGATAACATCGCAACTATCCGTAAAACGTTTGGTGATCATAATTTTACATTCACTGGCCTTTACAGTATGCAGAAAAACCGGTACGAAAGCGATGGGATGCGTGTGAACGATCTTCCGTTTAATTCATCTTATTATAATCTTGGATCCTCTACGAATCGTCAGTCTGCAACAAGTTCTTTTAGCCAGTTTTCAATTCTTTCATACATGGCAAGGTTGAATTATGTGCTTAAAAACAAGTATTATGTTACAGTGGCAACACGGTGGGATGGATCTTCCAAACTGGCGGAAGGTCAAAAATGGTCAACGTTCCCATCGGCAGCAATCGGATGGCAATTGTCGGAAGAAGATTTCCTGAAACAGGTAAACCAGTTATCAGATCTGAAACTTCGTTTCAGTGCAGGGGTTGCAGGTAATAATAACAATATCAGTGCCTACGAAAGTAACATGACATTGGCTGACCCTTCATTTTATGATTTTGGCGGAAATACAGCATTAGGATACGGTCCAAGCCGCCTTCCCAATCCGGGCCTTACATGGGAGCGGACAACAGAGTTTGACCTTGGGCTTGACTACGGCTTTTTCCGTAACCGAATAAGTGGAACGATTGATATTTACAACAAACTGTCAAAAGGCATTTTGATGAACCGTAACATCCCGCTGGAAACGGGCTGGTCTTCTATTAAAGATAACGTCGGTTCAGTTCGTAACCGCGGGATCGAATTTTCGATCCGGACGCTGAATGTCAGAGCAAAAGATTTCAGCTGGACGACTTCTTTGAATTTTTCAAGAAACCAGAACTCGATCGTCAACCTGCTCGATAAAAAAGAAGATCTGGTAGGGAACTGGTGGTTTATCGGTCAGCCGATCAACGTAAACTACACCTATGTTTTTGATGGAATCTGGCAGGAAAGTGAACGCGCAGACGCTGTAAAATACGGTCAGCTTCCAGGACAGGCAAAAGTGAAGGATTTAAATAATGATGGAAAGATAAGCAGTTCAGATGATCGTCAGATTATCGGGCAAAAAGATCCAAAATGGACTGGTGGATTTTCAACGCAGGTTACTTTTAAAAGTTTTGATCTGTCCGCTTCACTTTTTGCGCGTCAGGGTATGCAGGTGTACAGCGCCTTTCATAGCAACTTCATTAATTACAGTGACCGCGGAACAAACAAAATCTACAACGACTACTACATGCCTGTGAACAAGGTCACACCGGCAAGAAGCTCAAATACTTACCCGCAGCCCAATAACGTCGGGCCATACTGGGCTGGTGTGAATGGCGTAGGATACTACAGGGACATTTCGTTCGTAAAAGTGCAGAACATATCGCTGGGTTACACGCTTCCGTCGGGTATTGTCAAAAAAATTGGTATAAAGGATTTGAGAGCTTATGTCAATGTTCTCAACCCGTTCGTCTGGACAAAATTTGATGGTTTTGATCCTGAATCAGCCAGCGGTATTGATGCATCGAGCAGCACGAACGTAAGTAACACGACAACAGGAAACATCAACAATACAGGCCCATCGACAATAACTTATCAGTTTGGTCTGAATCTTAAATTTTAACCGTTGAGATAAAAATGAAAATATCAAACGTAACCGCATTTGTGCTAGCGCTGTTTTTTCTGAGCGGCTGCAGCGATTTTCTTAAAGAGGAAAATAAATCTAATATCATATCTGATGAATATTATGCGACGGCAGAAGGCTATGAAAAGCTGATCAACGCTGCCTATTCGTCCCTGCGATCTGTTTATGCGGATCCGTGGGTATTTTGTGCAGGAACTGATATGTACGTAGAAGGACGCACGCAGCAGCCGGTTGGTCTGAGCGAATACCGAAATCTGATTGCTGATGACAACGAAGTATTGACTTTTTACACGAGTCTTTACAAAGGAATTCAGTTGATCAATACCGCTATTTATTTCAACGATAAAACGGCTCAGACGGCCACGTTGAATGCAAGGAGAGGTGAAATGAAATTTCTCCGTGCTTACTACTATTTTCTGGCGGTACAGACTTTCGGCGGGGTTGGGATTGTAACAGATCGTTTTACAGAGCCTGTGGATGTATTTAAAAGAGATGAAGCTTCGGTAGTCTATGAATTTGTGATTAATGAAATGAAAGAGGCCATTGACCTGGTTCCCGAAACCGTTTCCAATGCTGAATTCGGACGCGTGACAAAAAGAGCTGTGCGCCATATGCTGGCAAAAGTGTATCTGACGCGTGGCTATGAAGCTTATGCCGGCGCGGATGACTTTAAAACGGCGGCAGCACTTGCTGATGCTGCAATTAATGGGCAGGGACTTACAATATCCTTTGAAGATCTTTTCTATCCCGGAAAAGATATTAATAACGAAGTCTTGTTTTCGATCCAGTTTGCGCCAGGATCTTTGCCGACTGAAACAAGTGGAGGTAATACGCAGGCAGCCTATTTCGGACCATATTTCGGAGGGCAGGGTGCTGTTCTCGGTTATCCTTACCGTACTTATGCGCTGACTCCGACGATGTATACTTTTGATCTTTTCACCAAAGAAGATGCACGTTTTGATGCAACTTTTATGATCAATTTTTATGCGCGTTATTACGATTATTATACAAAAAGCACCGAGCGTAATTCACTTGTTGTTCAGTACTATTACGCACCGAAATGGGTAAACAGCCCCGCTGATATCGCTGCATGGCGAGCAGCAGATCCTGCGCGAAGGGAAAAAACGATCGTGTATCCTTACTCTGGTGAATGGGAGGCCAGTCGCACTGTAGTGCTTGATAATTACACGCCTTCGGTGAAAAAATTTGATGATCCGAATTCTCAGTTTGGAGCTAATACAAGCACACGGGATTTCTTTCTTGCCAGGTTAGGGGAGACGTATCTGATTGCTGCGGAAGCATATTTCAAATCTGGCAACAGTGCTTTAGCTGCCGAGCGAATCAATACGGTAAGAAAACGTGCGGCAAAGCCAGGGGTTGATTTAAGTATTCAGCCAAGCGCGGTTAGTATTAATTTTATTCTGGATGAACGGGGCCGCGAGCTGGTCGGCGAATATCACCGCTGGTTTGACTTGAAAAGAACCGGAACGCTTGTCGAGCGCAGCAAAGTATATAACAAAGATGTAAAAAAGTGGTTTACTTCTGGTATTGATCCTTTTGCAGGAGTTGGCGGCGCACTTAAAATACTCAGGCCTATTCCAAACCGGGCGCTGGATCTGAACCAGGGCGAATTCGGTCAAAATCCAGGTTATTAAGTTTCATGTGCCGGTGCAGTTTTATTTCTGCTCCGGCACATTTTCTTTCCGTTTTTTCTTAAACATGAATTTACTTCGATGAATTATAAACAGAAGATACTTTGGGCCGGTTTGTTTAGCTTTTATGCTTTTGGCGTTAGCGCACAAAATACGGCATATAGCTGGACAAATCTTCCCAAAATCCAGCAGCCGGTTTTCAAAAAAGACACAACCAGTATCGTTTCGTTGGGTGCAAAAGCTGACGGCATAACATTGAATACCAAGGCTATAAATGACGCAATTGAAAAGGTAAGCAAAAAAGGTGGCGGAGTGGTTTTGGTTCCGGCGGGTCTTTGGTTGACCGGGCCAATAGAGATGAAAAGCAACGTAAACCTTCATTTAAAGGAATCGGCAACTTTGCTTTTTACACCAGACAAATCCCAGTATGGACTAACAGAAGGGGTTTATGAAGGTAAAACGGCAGCGAGAAATCAGTCTCCGGTTTCGGGAGTAAATCTTGAAAATATTGCAATCACAGGAAAAGGAGTGCTGGACGGGAATGGAGACGTTTGGCGGGCTGTCAACAAAGGTCAGCTGACCGAAAGCCAGTGGAAGGAAAAAGTGGCCAGCGGTGGTGTATTAAAGGATGACGGAACGGTCTGGTATCCATCCGAACAGTTTAAGACGGCCAGTGTGACGGGCAAAAGTATGCTGATCACGCCAGGAAAAACACCACAGGA
Organism: Dyadobacter koreensis; assembly: GCF_900108855.1. Lineage (GTDB taxonomy): Bacteria > Bacteroidota > Bacteroidia > Cytophagales > Spirosomataceae > Dyadobacter > Dyadobacter koreensis. The sequence continues at coordinate 177,177 of NZ_FNXY01000001.1, read as the reverse complement.
TTTTGCCGATATGAAAGATTTTCTGCGTCCTAATCTGGTGGTTTTTACCAATTGTAAAAAGATATTACTCGAAGGAGTGACTTTTCAGAATTCTCCTGCATGGTGTCTTCACCCGCTGATGTGCCAGGATTTGACGCTGAAAAATGTTAGAGTGAAAAATCCGGAATATGCCCATAACGGCGATGGAATGGATATCGAATCCTGCAAAAATTTTCTGATCGAAGGCTGCGTGCTGGATGTAGGTGATGATGCGATCTGCATTAAATCAGGTAAAGATGAGGAAGGCAGAAAGCGTGGAATACCAACCGAGAATGGCATTATCCGAAACAATATCGTCTACAACGGGCACGGTGGCTTTGTCGTTGGAAGTGAAATGAGCGGAGGCGCAAGAAATATTTTTGTTGAAAACTGCACGTTCATGGGAACTGACAAGGGGCTTCGTTTCAAATCGGTACGAGGCCGTGGCGGCGTGGTGGAAAACATCTTTGCGCGGAATATTTTTATGAAAGACATCGCGCAGGAAGCCATTTTCTTCGATCTGTATTATTTCGTCAAATTTGCAACTGATGGAGTGCGCGACCAAAGTCCGGTTGTAAGCGAAAGTACGCCGGTTTTTAGAAATATGCGTTTTGAAAACATTGTTTGCAATGGCGCTAAAAAAGGCATTTTTGTTCGCGGCCTTCCTGAAATGCGGGTCAAAAACATTCATATGGAAAATATGGTACTCAAAGCCGATAAGGGAGCCGAGCTTATTGACTCAGACGGCATTGTAGTTAAAAATATAAAATTTATTACCGAAAAGACCAATCCGGTGATTCTTGTCGATAACAGCAGCGCGCTTACCTTAAGTGGCATTGAATATAATTCTGACAGCGAATTATTGGTATCTGTTTCCGGTGATAAAACAGGTACTATTAAAATGGAGCATACCGATGTATCCAAAGCCAGAAAAAAATCTGAATTCAGCAAAGGGGCTGCTGAAAAGAGCCTGGTGATCTCCAAATAGAAAATGCAGTAAATTCATTGACAGTTATCAAAGCATATGAAACAAATAATTCTGGCGGTAATTCTGTTAGCTCCGTCAGTGGCTGTTCTGGCTCAGAATATATCAAAAGTATGGGTAGCCGATCAGGGCGACGGAACTTATAAAAATCCGGTTTTACATGCGGATTATTCAGATCCTGATGTTTGTAGGGTGGGTGATGATTTTTATATGACAGCGTCAAGCTTCGACGCTGTTCCCGGACTTCCTATACTTCATTCAAAAGATCTTGTCAATTGGGAACTGATAGGCCATGCGTTGAAAAGACAAATTCCGATCGAGCATTTCGAAAAAACACAGCACGGTAATGGAGTTTGGGCACCGGCGATCCGTTATCATAAAAATGAGTTTTACATCTACTATCCGGATCCTGATTTTGGAATTTATCTTACAAAAGCCAGCAGCCCGACAGGGCCTTGGAGTTTGCCGGTATTGGTAGAAGAGGGTAAAGGGCTTATTGATCCGTGTCCGCTGTGGGATTCTGATGGAAATGTATATCTCATTCATGGATGGGCAGGCAGCCGCGCCGGAATCAAGAGCATTCTCACCGTGAAAAAGATGAACGATGCAGGTGATAAAGTTCTGGACGAAGGAACGTTGGTTTATGACGGGCACCTGACAGATCCGACAGTAGAGGGGCCAAAGTTTTACAAACGCAATGGTTATTACTACATTTTCGCACCGGCGGGTGGCGTGTCCACCGGCTGGCAATTGGTTTTAAGATCGAAAAATGTATATGGTCCTTACGAGCGCCGCGTGGTCATGGATCAGGGTTCCTCACCAATCAACGGTCCGCATCAGGGGGCATGGGTAGATACCAAAACAGCAGGTGGAAAATCTCAGGACTGGTTTTTGCACTTTCAGGATAAAAATGAATACGGCAGAGTCGTACATCTGCAGCCAATGAAATGGGTCAACGACTGGCCCGTGATTGGCGAAGATAAAGATGGAGATGGTAAAGGCCAGCCGGTGCTTTCCTATAAAAAGCCAGATATCGGAGTGTCGCTGGGTTTAAAGACGCCGGAGGAAACCGACGAATTTAATTCTCTGACCTTAGCGAAACAGTGGCAATGGCAGGCAAATCCGAAGGGAATTTGGTTTACCACGAGCATTAAGGGCTTTCTGAGGTTGTATTCATATAAGCCAGCCTGGGAAACAAAAAATTTATGGAGTACGCCTAATATCCTATTGCAGAAATTTCCTGCCGAAGAATTTGTGGCAACAACGAAGTTGCTGTTTACACCAAATCCAAAGCTTGAAAATGAAAAAACGGGCTTGGTGATCATGGGTCTTGGTTATGCAGGATTGTATATCAAAAGCACAAAAAATGGACCTGAGCTTACGCAGGCTCTTTGTTTGAAAGCATCTGAAGATAAGCCAGAAAAAGAGACAGCAATTGCGAAGCTAAAAACCGGAGAGCCGATTTTTCTTCGTGTGCAGGTCAGCAAAAACGGAATTTGCCAATTCAGTTATAGTACCGATGGGCAGGATTACAAAATAACCGGCGATACTTTCAAAGCAGAGCCCGGCCGGTGGATCGGCGCAAAAGTAGGTATTTTCTGTTCGCGCGATACCCAGACAAACGATTCTGGTTATGCTGATTATGATTGGTTCAGAGTCGAAGCGTCGAAATGATTTTCTGACATTTTAAAACAAGTAAGGATGAAACAGGGCATATGGATTGCGGTTTTAATAGGTCTGAAAAGCGCGTCTGGTTTTAGTCAGATCAAGCCAACCGGGCTTAGCGATACCAGCTTCTCTGTACAAAGCGCTTACCGGAATGATACAAAATATTTTCCGGAGCTGACACTGGCCGATTCTTCGATGCCGCAGAGCGTTAGGGTCTTTAAAAACATTATTTATAAAAAACTGTCGACTGAAAACCTTGCACTGGACGTTTATGCGCCAGCATTAAAACCGAAAAATCCTGTTGGGGCCGTTTTGATGGTGCATGGCGGTGGATGGCGTTCGGGGCACAGGTCGCATAATAATACATTGGCAAGAAGGCTTGCAGCAAAAGGATTTGTCGCCATACCTGTCAGTTACAGTTTGTCTACCCACGCTTTGTATCCGCAAGCTGTTTATGATCTGAAAACCGCGGTAAGATGGATGAGGGCTAACGCGGACAAATTTGATATTGATACTTCGAAAATTGCTATCCTTGGTTTTTCTGCGGGGGGGCAACTTGCCGCTTTAATTGGAACGACCAGCGGAAACAAAATCTTAGATAAACCTGATGAGTTTAACGGTGTTTCCAGCCATGTACAGGCAGTCATTGATATCGATGGCACTCTGGCTTTCATTCATCCTGAATCCGGAGAGGGCGACGATTCAAAGTCAATATCTGCGGCAACATACTGGTTTGGGTATTCTAAAAAAGAAAAACCCGAGCTGTGGCAACAGGCTTCGCCGCTTAATTACGCAGGGAAAAATACGCCACCTTTTCTTTTCATCAATAGCTCAGTCAGCAGAATGCATGCGGGCCGGGATGATATGATCAAAAAGATGGATGCGTTTAATATTTATTCAGAAGTACATTCTTTTCCTCAGGCACCGCATTGTTTTATGTTTTATACCCCCTGGTTCGGGGCGACGCTCGATTATGTAGATTGTTTTTTGAATAAGGTGTTTTACAACAAACAAGTCTTGAAATAGCATGTCTTATATTTCAGGACTTGTTCGTTGTAAATCGTTTCCGTAAAGTTATCGGTAGCTGATTCGTTACCTGACTATCATAATTCTTTGCGTCACAAAAGTGTTATCCTGTTTCTTCAATTTGAAAATGTAACTACCATTTTTGAAAGCCCTAACGTCAATTTTTTCGGAAAGAGTTTTTCCGGATTCGTAGTGAATAACACCATCGGAGCTAAGTAAAGCTATACTGATTACATCAGACCACTTTCCCAGACGGATATTTAGCGTTTCCGCCACGGGGTTCGGATATATTTCCAGTCTAATATTTTGAAAATTCGCCTGACACATATTACTATGTGTAAAAGACTGGTCTTTGTCAACCATTTTCAGCCGGTAATAATTTGTGCCATCTTTAGGACTGGAATCTGTAAAACGATAATTTTGTTTTTCGCTGCTTTCAAAAGCCGAACTTACTGAACCGATTTGTTCCCACTGTTTTCCATCTTGGCTGCGCTCAATGTCAAATCGTTCACTATTTTTTTCCTGGGTTGTCGTCCAGAAAAGATTTGCTTTTAAGTTTTCCGAATATACTTTGAAAGATGACAGTATGACTGGAAGGGGAGAAACCACAACGACCGGTGCAGATGCCAGATCGTTTGTCGGAAGCATATTTCCGGATGGTGGATAACTCAGATTAAAATCAGTCTTCACTGTCGCATAAAGGATCTCGGCACTACCGGAAACTGCCACGACCGGAATGATCACCGTCCCATTGGCCCCTTTGGGAATTCCCTTTGGAGCTGTTAGCACAATGATCGTAGAGCCAAAGGCATTCATCATCTGGCTGACAAGAATTACCGGAAATGGCACAGCTTTCAAGTCGATCTCTCCGGTTACACTGAAAAGCGACGGTATTGTAATTGTAAATATAGCATCATAGGGTTTTAACGCAGTTCCTGAAGAAATCCCTTCCGTATAATTACCGATAAGCACACGGAGCGATCCTTGTTCTTTTACCTGAAATACAGACTTGGAAAATGTGATTCCGGCAGAGCCCGGGTCGGCCTGAGCGGCTGCTTTTGTAAAAGCAAGTATGCAGAAAAGCAACACTAAAAAAGTAGATTTTAATTGCATGGAACGAAATATATGAGGAGGGTGATTGGTATTATTCTGACTTTTGATGGCTTTGACATCGAGGCCCTGGTCAGGACACTATTTTTAACAGTGCAGCAAGTACGCTTCGCCACCGTCACATGAGATGCTCGGAGGAAGTAGTTGAAAATATGCAACAGCTAAAATGAAATGATCCTTACCTCGCCAAAGTACCAGGCGAAAGAGGCAAATGTTCTAAACCTGCTATAAATGAGCCTTTTTAAGGGCACAAATTAATTTCGGTATCTGAAACTTTTTGAGCCAGGAGCGGCAATGGCGTGAGAATATCCGGACAGGCAGTCGAATGACTCGGTAATGATTGATTCAAAGACGTTAAATAATATTTCATATCGTTGAGGAGGATGTTGTACGTTACAAATCAACTTTACATTGATTTATCTACGAAACTAGCGAACACAATTATCATCTGAAAAGAAAACTTATTTAACGGTTTTTAAATCGTTTTTGACCGGAAAGTTTTCCTTTTTCGAACCTGGTATTGGGATGCTGTTATAAATTTTACCGTAAATGCCGTAAATTGTGCGGGCTATACAAAACACCATTTACAATGCATAACGACCTTGCTGGAGAAAACGAGAGTGGAAGATTAGAGGCAATTAAAAGTTATGATATTCTGGACTCTTTACCTGAGCAGGAATACGACGATATTACAAGACTTGCGTCGGAGATCTGTCAAACACCCATTTCACTAATCAGTCTACTGGACGATACCCGGCAGTGGTTTAAGTCAAATCGTGGCTTGCAGGTAAGAGAAACGCCAATTGAATATGCCTTTTGCTCCCATGCGATTTCAAATCCAAACGAGATATTTATAGTCCCCGATTCCAGAAAGGATCCTCGTTTTTCGGAAAATCCTCTTGTGACAGGTGAGCCATATGTCATATTTTATGCCGGCGTTCCATTAGTAGACAGGAATGGATTTCCTCTGGGATCACTTTGTGTTATCGACAATGATACCAAAGAGTTAACAGAAGAACAATTATTGGCACTTCGTGTATTGGCCCGTCATGTTGTAAACCTGCTCGAAATGAGAAAATCCAACAAAGCGTTGAACACAGTCAAATGTCTTTTGGAAAGACATAATGAAGAATTGATTCTCTCAACAAAACAGTTAAGACCTTCATTTATCTCGGTTGCGGACGACTTACGAAATGTCAAAGATCAGCTGTTACTTTATCAAAAAAGCAGAAACGAGGCTTTACTCGAAGAACTTATCTCCAATATCGATTCTTTGCAAATTCGTGTCGAACATGCTTCCAATGCTGCTTGTTAAGTGGCTTTTTTGACAGGATTACGCGTCGAAATTGGCGTCTTTTACCTGGCTCACAAATTCATCAGATGGTTTGAAATAAGGAATAATCTGAGCCGGTACAAGCACCGTAGCCTTGAGTTTAATATTTCTGGCAGTTTTGGCAGCTCTTTGTTTATTAACGAAACTTCCAAAGCCGCGGAAATAAATGTTATCTCCATTACTCATAGAATCTTTTATCGTCAGAAAAAGTGATTCTATAATTTTTTCAACTTCTTCTCGTCTTATGCCTGTCTTTTCTGAAACGCGGGATATAAGCTCTGCTTTTGTCATTGTGATATAAATTTTATGAACCGTTGAACTTAATAAGGTGTGCAGGGTGTATTATTACCATTCGAATTTTTTGGAAATATAACTAATTATCAACGTTTATGGATAACACTTTTGAACTGGATGTAGATTTTAATGGCGAAACTTTTGAATTTCCGGGACAGCTGATAATCAGCGGTTACGTGCACAAAATTGAGCTCGACATTAATGGGGCAAAGGTTTTGTTTGAGCCTGACGAGGAGAGAAAGTATAGAGCATTGCTCTCAATGCAGGACTTAACCGACAATCAAATAGAAATGGGTTTGATTAAAGCGATCGTGTTGCGACTTGATTCACTTCTGTCATAATTTTTAGAAGATAATACAGAAGGCCGGAAGAAAACGTTTCAATTTTATAATAAACAGTTACGAAGGTCAATTCTTGCAGCCCGGATTACTGTGAGGCAAATGCGGTATCCAGGCAGGATTTAATAACAGATCCTGAAAAAAATGGGACCGTATGGCTCCGGGCTACGTTCGGTTTTGTAAAAGTTTTTAGATACCAGCTACGTAATGTATTTTCTAGTAGAAGGGCCCGGCAAATCATACTTATTTCTTTCAATTTTATACATGTATTTCTACAATACGATAATTCATTGGCATGATATTTGTAGTATAAATTTGATTGATTAAATTTTAGCTCCTCTCTTTTTCGCTGCCAGATGCTTCTATTGAATTAGTTCTTCATTATTTCCATACACAGAGCATTCATCTGACTGACTCCTGTCAATGTTAGTTAATTTTTTGGTTTCTCGGTTAGGCTTTTGCGCTAAAGACCGTGATGTCGAGCCATAGTATCCACTGAATTCTCTAAGCGTCGTGTGTTGCTTAAAGGCATCCTGTTACCGCAATATTTTCTTTTACTCAAGCAAATTCAATCCTTTCATTATGAAAAACTTTTCAAAACAAGTTTTATTTATTCTCATTCTGGCTCTGGTAATCAGCAGAAGCCAAGCGCAAACAATCCCTACTATCGGCACTACAGCAGGATCTTTTGTGCTATTTACCAATGCTGGCGCGCTGACTAACGTCGGAGCATCGAAAGTTACAGGAAACATTGGCACAAATGCCGGCGCTTATTCTGGTTTTAATCCAACCATATTATTTGGAGAATCGGAAGTGGCAAATGGTGTCTCAGCTGCCGCAGTTCCTGAAGTTTCCGCAGCTTATGATTCTTTTAATGCCATCACTTGCACGTCTACCTTGACGAGTCCGTTGGGCGCTGGTCAGATTTTGTCTCCGGGTGTGTATTGTTTAGGAGGTGAAACAGCTTTAACAGGCGATTTGATACTGGACGCAGCGTTGGATCCGAATGCTATTTTTATTATTAAAATTAACGGTGCACTTTCTACTGCTGGCCTTTCAAACATCGTTCTCATTAATGGAGCCCAGGTTTCCAATGTCTATTGGCAAATCGGTGGTGCATTTACGACAGGAGCTTCATCATCTTTTCTAGGGACTGTTGTAGCGGCAGGCGCGATCGAATTCTTAGAAGCCTCCATTTTTCAGGGAAAGGCTCTGACGACTGCAGGTGCGATAACGTTGCACAATAATATAGTCAATACGGACGAGACTCCGCTTCCGGTTACGCTGACAAAATTCAACGTCGAAAAGGTTGAAGACAAATTTGTATCAGTAGCTTGGAGTACAGTTTCAGAAGAAAACAGTGAGCGCTTCGAGGTTGAACGTAGTGCTACGGGCAAAGAATGGAATTCTATCGGTACCCTGGCGGCAAAAGGAGAAAGTTCTGTGTTGACCAACTATGTGTTTACAGATCAGAATGCATTAGCGGGAGTCAATTATTATCGTCTGAAAATGATTGACAAGGATCAGACCTTCGCTTACAGTCGCATACGAAGCATTGAGTTGAAGCCGTTAATTTCTTTTGTTATGTATCCAAATCCGACTGTTAGCAGCGTAACGATACGGGTAGATAACATTGAGCAGATTAAACGTATACAACTTATCGATTTTTCAGGACGCTCAGTATACGACATGCAAAAGCTGGATTTTCTAAGTTTAGATAGCTACATAGATATGAAAAACTATCCATCGGGACCGTATGTAGCACGCATTACAGGCCTTAACGGTGTCATTTCAATGATGAGAGTTGTGAAACTGTAATTGTGATCAGGCAATTAGGCATCATAACCAGTTTACCAGGAAACCTGACGGAAACGACTTGTACGTTTTCGATCAGGTTTTCCGTGTTTCAGAATTATTATTGTAGCAGTAAGCCATACTATTGAATCTAAAAATAAAGAGCCCGGAAGCCCAGGCCTTTATCTAAATATTTCTCACAGCCCGAAGGCTTGTAGTAAAAGTACGACAAAAAATCAAATTATATTCTACAAACTTCAATCCTAATATTTTCCGAATATGGTGCAGCGAAGTTATCTGGGCTTAGAACTGCCCTTCACCTTAAAACTGGCATATACTTTCTAGTAATCGGTGTTTTACTGAAGAAATTAAAGATTGTCGCATTATCTCATGTTTGATGCAGAGAAAACTCACTTTTTCAACTATACATCGTTCAAGGGATGTGCGGAGATTTTCAGGACTGGAATCAGTATCAGACGGACCAACAATGCACTTTTTAGGAACTGGAACAATTATATTTTAAAAAAGCGATTTATTATCTTTTCGTTACGATAAGGCTCAAAAGACTGCGGACAAAAATCCCGGGATCGGCTGCAAGGACTCTGTTGTGATAGTAAACAACTACGATACAGAATGGTATTATATTAATAAATTTTATACCTTTATCGACTTAAACGAGTTTCGTAGTAACTTTTAGTATGAAAAACACATATAAATTAAAAATCACATATCCCAAAATATTAAGTCTGCATCAGATAACATCACTGGTTAAGTCAGTGCATGGAGTTCATATTCAAGGAATTAACCTGGTGAGTACAGAGCGTGCTGTTGTGGGAATATTAACATTAGAAAGCCCCGATCAGGTTCGATTTAATTCCGTAGTTTCATTGATTCGGTCCTGGAACGAAATCATAGTTGATGTGAATGAGTTTTAGTCCTAGTCTATTGCTGAGTGAATTTAAGACGTCTCCTTTTTTTTACTGAATTGCTGGTATATGAAATTTTACTGGCGGTCGTTTTTTTGAGATTACGAGAATAATGCTCGCCCCGGTATTTTGCCTTCCCAGGCTTCTAAAAGCCAAAATCAAAAAGGTAATTCTGAGAATGATTTTGGTATGTGTGCTATTAATCGATGCGTTTGCACCGGCCAACCTGTGACTATATTGCATCTTTTTTGTTTTCCTCAGACAGTATTGGTATGATATTTTACTTGTGTAAAAAAGCTGGCAATCAGTCTTCAGCTGGGCACATACGAACAGCGTTTACTTTTTTAAAGCTGACTAAAAACTATCATTTACTAATTTTCAGACTCATGAAAAAATTGCTATTTTCCGCCGCATTTCTATTGTGCGCGCAACTTTCCTTCGCTCAGTCTTTCAGTATAGGTCCAAAAGCTGGTCTTAATATCAGCAACTATACGGGTGGTAATATCGAATCAGACGCCTTAGTTGGGTATCACCTGGGAGGGCTTTTGAATTATGGATTCGGAGAAGTTTTCTCGATTCAACCAGAGGTTCTGTTCTCTACGCAAGGGGCAAAGGTTGAGAATAACGGCAGTAAAGCTGACTTTAAGATTAGTTACGTCACGATTCCTGTTATGCTGAAGTTTAAGGCAAAAGGTGGCTTTTTTGTCGAATTTGGCCCTCAGGTTGGTTTCCGTACTTCGTCCGATATACCAAACCAGACCATCAACAACTTTGCAAAAAATCTTGATCTTGCCGCTGGTGGTGGAATTGGCTATCAGTCTCCGATCGGCTTGGGCGTAAGCGCCCGTTATATCGCCGGTTTATCTAAGGTAGGCGACTTTTCGGGACAGAATATCGATCCGGACTTCAAAAACAGTGTGATTCAAGCCAGTATTTTTTGGGCGATTCCACTGGTTAAGTAAATTCGATAAAGTTGAAAATCGCACAGGTGAAAGCACCTGTGCGATTTGTTTTTACACTTGATAGTAAATTTTCTGAGATGTGCCAATCTTACGGGTGTAGGCTATCAGATTGGCCCGCTGATTACAGTTGAAGCTTGATTTGCTATGGCAAATCAGGCATTTTTTTTATATTTATATTTGACCTCAGCAACTAATTAAAAGCTTCAAAATGATACGCGTCACACCGTTTTACACAAGATGGCACACATTCTTATTTGCATAATCTGCTTGTTTTATATTGCAATTATTGGGAGAACCCTGCTCGCACCACTTATCTTTGCCCTGCTGTTTTCACTTCTGCTTTTACCACTTTCGGTTTTTTTGGAGACTCGTTTTAAGATGGGCAGAGCGCTGTCTTCCTTTTTTGCTCTAATATCCTTGATTCTGGCAATAGGAGGCATTATGACCGTTTTAGGTTCACAACTGACCGCACTTGCGCAGGACTGGCCTGCTTTCAAGCAACAGGTTCTGGAAGCTACCACAGCATTACAGCATTGGATATCGGTAAGATTCCATGTGGATAGTGATCAGCAGGTAAGCTACATCACAGACTCTGCGACAGAGGCTTTAAACACTGGAACTACCTTGCTGGGGCATACATTATTATCAGTATCTTCGATTGTTTTCTTTTTGTTGTTTATTTTTCTTTACACGTTTTTTATTCTCCTTCATCGCCGGTTATTACTTCGGTTTTTAGTGTCACTGTTTGACGAAAAAGACAGTATGATCGTCTACGACGTAGTTAGTCAGATCCAGTATATTGTAAAAAAATACATAGCGGGGCTGTTCCTCCAGATGCTTATCGTAACAACGCTGGCATGTATTGCATTTTGGGCAATAGGCATAAAGTACGGATTCCTGTTGGGACTGATCACTGGTATTTTCAACCTTATACCGTACGTAGGGATTTTAACCGCGTTACTTTTAGCGGTATTGATCACTTTCGCTACGGCAAGTTCTACTCACATATTGTTGGTCGTAGTGGCAATATTTCTAATACACCTTGTCGACGGCAATTATATTATGCCGAAAATTGTGGGGTCAAAGGTGAAAATAAATACTTTGATCGCTCTGATCGGTTTGGTGCTGGGTGAAATGATATGGGGTATCACAGGCATGTTCCTTTCAATTCCGGTAATTGCCATTGTAAAGGTTATTTTTGACCGTGTCGACGGGTTAAAGTCCTGGGGGATGGTTCTTGGAGATGATGACAGTAAACCCGGATCCAAGCCAGCTATCCAGGAAATTAAACAGGATGAAATCGATAACGGGAATGAAAATCCATCAGCCTGATTAACTCTTCCTGATTCTTCGTCATGCGGCGATTACTTTCCGGACATCAGTTCATATCAATCAGACCTAAGCAATATCAGTAAAGAATTGATTAAATCCCGAAATGTTTGCACAGATAGAATTGGCTATTTTTGACTCTATCCAATGATACAAGTTGTATAATTCAAATTCCTAAATCCAATTTTATGATCAGACAGTGCTTTCTGTGTACACTTTTATCTGTTACGTTTTGCTTTGCCGGTGCATTAGCAACCGCTCAGTCCGAAAAACGTGACTTCAACCTTTACGAACAAACCAGTGAAGTTGCTGGCCTGATCATCGAGTATGGCCAGGATATTAAGGCCATCCAACACTTTTATTCTCCATTGGTCCAGGGAAGAGGATTTGGACAGAATATCGAAGCGCTTAATTCTCCCGAGCAGCGTCAGAGGCTTATGGCTGTTGATAAAAAATATCTTCAAAGCCTTTCCTCTATGAATTTTAGTGCGATGAGCATCTATGGAAAAGTGGATTATTTATTGTTAAAAGGCAACGTTGAGAATCATCTGCTGACACTTGATCAGGAGGAGAAAGAGTATGCGTTGATTGAAAAATATATTCCTTTTGCAGATAAAATTTATAAACTTGAAAAGATCCGAAGACGTGGTGCCACCATGGACGGACAGCAAGTAGCGGTAACCCTAAATCAGGTTTTGGAAGATGTAAAATCCAGTCTCGAGAATATTGAAAAATCCGGATCTGTTGACATGACACTGGCTTTGCGTGGACAGCAGGCAATTTCAGGTTTGCAGGCCAGGCTGAAGGGAACGTTTGATTTTTATAATGGCTATGATCCTCAATTTTCATGGTGGGTCCCAAAGCCGTATCAATCGCTGGATAGTACATTGACAGCCTATGCGAAAGCTGTGAAAGCAAAAGGTAAGCTTAATACCACCCAGAAAGCGGATGTCAGTGGAATTAAGGGTGTTCCCATTGGTAGCCAGGAACTTTTAAGACAGTTGAAAGAAGAAATGATCAATTATTCGCCTGAGGAGCTGATCGAGCTGGCTAACAGAGAATTTGCATGGTGCGACAAAGAACTTTTGAAAGCTTCCACTGAAATGGGATTCGGTAATGATTGGAAAAAGGCGCAGGAAAAGGTAAAAAACAGTTATGTGCCGGCTGGAACCCAGCCAGAACTGATCATGAAACTTTACAACGAATCGAAGGATTTTATTTTAAAAAACAAATTGATCGAATATCCGGAAATCGCCGATGAAACCTGGGGAATGCAAATGATGACTCCTGAGCGTCAGTTGGTTAATCCCTTCTTTCTGGGAGGTAGGGATATCATAATCTCGTACCCAACCAACACTATGGCGCATGCCGATAAGCTGATGAGCATGCGAGGTAATAATCCTTATTTCTCGCGCTCGACTGTGCATCATGAACTTGTTCCCGGACATCATTTGCAATATTACATGAGCAGCCGCTACAAAACTTACCGCAGTGAATTCCGGACGCCATTCTGGACCGAAGGATGGGCACTTTATTGGGAATTGCTTTTGTATGACAAAGGATTTGCCAAAACTCCGGAGGAAAGAATTGGAATGCTATTTTGGCGTATGCATCGTTGCGCACGAATTATTTTCTCATTGAATTACCACTTAGGTAAATGGACTCCACAGCAATGCATTGACTTTTTGGTAGATCGGGTAGGGCATGAACGTGCTAATGCCGAAGGTGAGGTGAGAAGATCCTTTGAGGGAGGTTATAGTCCACTTTATCAGGTTGCCTATCTGATCGGTGGTTTACAAATTTTTAGTTTGAAAACAGAATTGGTTGATTCGGGTAAGATGACTTATAACCAATTTCACCAGGCAGTTCTCAGGGAAAATAATATACCTGTTGAAATGGTTCGAGCCATATTAGTAAATCAGCCTCTGAAGCCGGATTTCAAAACCCAGTGGAAATTTTATAATTTCAAATAAAAAAAAATCTTGCTCGTTAACATCGAGTCTGACGAGCAAGATTACACTACTACCTATCTTAATTCTAATTTTTAGTATCCCGGATTCTGTTTGAGGTTCGTATTTTTATCAAGCTCGTTCTGAGGAATCGGAAATAACGCCCGCTGCGATGTTTGGGGACGGTGATTAAACCATTTTTTTGTTTCGTATACGCCGAACCGTATCATGTCCTGACGGCGGTGTGCTTCGGCAGCAAATTCCCAGCCGAGCTCATCGAAAAACCTTCCGAACTTAATATCTTCGCCCCCTTGCCTTTCAGTGATACTTCCATCTGCTGCCTGATAACCGTAGTTGTAGCTGCTGCCTTTTGCCAGGTCTGCGCCGGTGACAATCGCTTTTGCCGGGTTATTTTTAAAGGCTCTTTTGCGCACCTCTGTTACAATAACTGCGGCATCGTCCGCTTTTCCTGTCCTAAGTAATGCTTCTGCTTTGATCATTAAAACATCCGCGTAACGCAGCAACGGAAAGTCATTATCAAGACTACCAGTGGCGTTAGGTTTTATTTTATATTTTCCAATGCGGTAGCCGTCAGCGGACGCTGTCTTTTCGATTCCCGGTACCAGTTTCGAATAGGTTATAACAACTGCGCCGGTAGCTGCACTTTTTTGTTCGCCCATAATCCATGTATCTGTCAGACGGCTGTCAGCAGTGTCGTAACTGTCGATAAACTGAGGTACAGCGCAGTTTCCTCCCCATGGGCCGGCGTTCATCGGATACACGCTGCGGCTCAAAGGGTCCAGCGTTTTCATATGGATCTGATTACCGGTTCCATAGATTTCATCGTAAGGAATTGCAAAAATAATCTCCTTGGAATTGAAATTAGTCCAGGTGAAAATGTCAGAATAATTCGCATCCAGCACATACTTTCCGCTTTTGATCACCTCGTCAGCCTGCTCAATCGCTTTCTCCCATTGCGGGGTGCCTGTGTAAACCTGAGCATTCAGGTAAATTTTTGCAAGAAGAGCTTTGGCGCCCCATTTGTTTAGCTGACCATAGGTCGTGGTCGCATTTTCGCTCAGATATGGCATTGCATCGATCAGCTCTTTTACCACAAAATCATAAACCTCTTTTCTGGTACTTTGCTTGGGCAGGTTCACATCCTTGAAATCGGTGACAATCGGAACATTTCCGTGATTATCTAAAAGCAGATAATAGGCCAGTGCGCGAACCGCTTTGAGCTCCGCTTCAATTTCCTGTCTGCCAGTGGTTAACGGGATTTCGCCATCTGCGATTTGGGATAAAACGCGGTTAGCCGTCGTTATACTTCTGAACGAGCTTTGCCAGGCATTCTCGGGCTGCCACTGAAGCGATGTCCAGGTATGCTGGTGCATCCTTCGGTAAGTCCCGCCGTCATCCCATCCATTTGGGCGTACGGGCGTGACGATCGCATCCGCGGATTCTTCCTGTAAATCGAAGTAGCCTTGCCACCCTAGCATCAGTCCACGCAGCGAAGAATAGACCGGAGCCACAATGGCAGGAAGATCTTTTTCTGTAGGCTGATAATTGCTGGCCAAAACTTCGGAGTATACTTCTTCATCCAGGTTGGTACAAGAATAAAAGGCTGCAGCGCTAAGTATCGAGGCCAATATGATTTTTTTTGTATTACTAGTTTTCATAGGTCTAATGATTTAAAGATCAGAAAGTCACGCTAAGTCCGGCTGTGAATGTGCGGGTTGTTGGATACTTGTCACGCTGGTCGCTGCCGGGAAAAAAGCCGGTCATCGAAACGCCCTCAGGATCTATTCCAGTGTAACCTGTCAGTGTTACCAGGTTCAATCCTGAGACAAAAACACGTGCATTTTTCAACCCTTTGATCAGATTTGTCGGAAGTGTATAACCAAAAGTGACGTTGTCAATTTTCCAGTAATTTCCATTTTCGATATAATGAGAAACGTAAACCAGATCATTGTTTAAAACCTTCCCGTCTATCGGATCATAGGCCGTGTTCAGCATGTTATAGGCTTTGTTTTTTGGGTTGTTGTAAAACATGCTCTGAAAATTAAGAATGTCATAACCGAATGCCCCGCGCATATTGACTGCCAGATCAAAGTTTTTATAGCGCACTGCGTTGTTCCAGCCTACATTATGTTTAGGAATTCCGTTTCCATAATACTGGCGGTCTTCTGGTTTTGCGTCTGCAATCGGTATAATTTCTCCGTCTTTATTTTCTACCAGCCATGCGCCCTTGTCGTCCAGGCCAACACTTTTCAATACAAAAAAACGTCCTATCGGTTCGCCCACCTTTACCCGGTGGGTACTTACCTGAATAGGTTCCCCGGTATATCCTGCGTCGAAAAAGTCGTTAGCCGCTTCGAACTGATCGTTGGAAAGACTCACCAGTTTGTTTTTGTTGGTCGAGTAGGTGAAACCTGTGTTCCATTGCAAATTTGGCGTTTGGACCGGGACGATATTTAGCAAAACTTCCAGCCCAGAATTTTGCATTGTTCCCGCGTTGATCAGCATCGAACTGGTCAAATAAGGAGGAACCGGCACCGGGAAATTATATAACAGATCTTTTACCTTACGGCTATAATAATCCACTGAACCATTGATCCGGTTTTTCAGGAAGCCAAAATCTACACCTGCATTAACCTCCTCTTTCTTCTCCCAGCGAAGGTCGGGGTTAAAATTACGCGCCGGGATAAACCCTGGCACCCATTTGCCGCCGATAAATGCGCCCTGGCCGCGGTCAAAATTGTAGCTGATCTGAGATAAATATGGGTTACTGGCAATGGTTCCCGTCACACCGATACCTGCACGAAGCTTGATCTCCGAAACGCCGGCAAGCCCTTGCATGAACTTTTCTTTACTGATTCTCCATCCAACAGAAGCGGCCGGAAATGTTCCCCACTGATTATTGACGCCAAAACGGGAAGATCCTTCACGGCGAACGCTCGCCATCAAGAGATATTTTTCATCCCAGCTGTATGTCACACGGCCGAAGAAACCGGCTAGCTGCCATTTGTTTTTTGTGCTTCCCATCGCGGCCTGTCCTTTTTGAAGCGCACCGCCGGCGCCCAGATTGTTCCAATCGTAAGCGTCGGTTGGAAAATCCCAGTTGCTTGCTGAAAACGCTTCGTAAGTAGCATCCTGCCAGCTGTATCCTCCCAATAGAGTAAACCGGTTTTTCCCGAAGGATTTGGCATAATTTCCAGTAAATTCCAAAAGATTTTCGTTGTTGGCATACGTGTTTCTGTACGCTGTCGCGTTTTGGTTGCTCAGAATTGTGTTGGTATGATTAAAAGTCGTCGAGCCGCCTTCAAGATTGCTGTTCTGAACATTTGACACCAGAAGTTTGAAATTAAGGTCATTGATCGGTGCATAATCCAGACTTCCGCTCATACGCATTTCCTTGAAAGAAGCGTCATAGTTAGACTCATAGATTCTCGAAACAGGATTCTCATAGAAGTAACCGTCTCTTTCCTGCCATTTTCCATCTTCCGTTTTAACACGGTCTGTCGGGTTTCTGATCATGGCCTGACGGTAGATATATCCATATGCTGCGTCATTGTTTTCCGGAGATACCGCGCCTGTCGACTTGGTAATGCGGTTTATGATCTGCAAATTGGTTTTTAGCTTGTTGTTAAACATCGCGTGGTTCAGATCAGCCCGGCCGGTGAAGCGGTTTTGCCCTGATCTGAGAAAAATCCCTTCCCAATTTCTGTAATTGACCGAACCCGTAAAATTCGTTGTGCTGTTGCCGCCAAAGAAAGTCAGATTATGGTTATGGCTTACTGGTTTTTGCATAATTTCCGAAAGCCAGTCCGTATTGCCTCCGTAATCCTTATAGTCGATTCCTTCTGAAATTTTTTGACGATAATCATCACCAGTCAAAAGCTTTGGGCGGCTGGCAATGGTTTGAATGTTGACATAATTTGAATATTCTACGGTCGATCGCGAACCTGCACGGTTTTTACGTGTTGTGATCAGAATTACACCACCCGTAGCTCTGGTTCCATAAATCGCAGCAGCGGACCCGTCTTTTAACACATCGACAGATTCTATATCTTCGGGAGCCACAGTATTTAAACCACCCGGAATACCGTCAATTAGAATCAAAGGATCGGAAGTTCCATTAATTGAATTAATCCCGCGAAGGTTGATCTGGGTATTTGCAGTGGGCGAGCCGCTCGGCGTCGTGATTCTTAAACCAGCCACTTTTCCCTGCACGAGCTGCGCTGCATCGCGAACCGTTCCTTTAATGAAATCTTCACGTTTGATGCTGGCAACAGAACTGGTTACGTCTGCTTTACGCTGTGTTCCATATCCCACAACGACAACTTCTTCCAGTTGCTTTTGGTCAGGTGAAAGTGCAACGTTCAGGTTACTTTGCGCGCCGATTTCGATTTCCTGACTTACATAACCAATGTAGCTAAGGATCAGAGTAGCGTTCTCAGGAACGGTCATTTTAAATTTCCCTTCGGCATCCGTCGAGGTGCCGTTAGTGTTGTTGCCTTTCACAATGATCGTCACACCCGGCAAAGGAGTTTTGTCTTCGGTGGATGTGACAGTACCCGTTATTTGGCGGTCAGCTGCCAGCACAGATACGTTCACAGAGAGAAAAAGCAGAAGCGTGAAGCTGGCAAAAATGCTTCGCACTCGGTGGGTAAACTGGGATAATTTTCCTTTCATGTTGTTCATGTTAGATGGTGGTAGTAATTCTTCAAATGCTTATTCTGTAATTTTAGGCGTAGGTATTCGTTTTGGACAAGTAATTCGGTTGTTTTTTACATAGGCTTTTTGTTTACGTGTTATTGAACTTTCATCATCCCGTTCATAATTCTCCAATGACCCGGAACTGTGCATAGGAACGGGTAATCACCGGGTTTTTCAGGAGCTATAAGTTCAAGTGTTGCATTTCCCTCCGGACTGACAAGCTCTGTGGCATAGAGTACTTCCGGTATTTTTGGGACGTAATTCATCGCAATGGCATTCGCTTCACGAGCCAGAAGATCGGCGGCTGCACCCACTTTTTCAAGACTCCCTGGCGAGGCGATCAGCAGGTTATGCTGCATGAAATCCGGGTTGGTAAAACGCAGTGTAACTTTTTGACCCGCCTTAACCGTAAAAGTGTTTTTGTCAAACTTCATTTCATGCTCTATTACTTTCAAATTGATGATAACCGGCTGGCCCACACCTTTTTTGACAGATGGCGTTTTGTCAGAAGATAAGGAAAGAGCAAGCTTCTTTTCACCTTCTACTACCTTGTTAACCTCCATCGTACTTTTTATATCCAACCACCCTTTCAGGTTAAAATTTGAAGAATAATTCCCCACCCGGTTATCGTCTCTCAAGTCGCGGCCCAGACGGATGTCATCCGGCGAAAACGACCTGCTGAAAAGTTCCTTCGCCTGAGCAGTTATGGGCGTTTCACCATTAACAGAAAGTGTCATTAATCCATTCTCTTTCAGCGTCGATGCGATAAGGAAGCGATCTTCCGGTAATTTCTGTTCTGATGTCAAAATATAAGCCTTGCCATCCTGTTTTATAAGCCAGTTGATTTTGCTGTTTTCAATAAAAAGGCTATATCCGTTTTCCTTATTTCCCTGCGAAACAATCACTCCGGATAAGGATTGGTCTGCCTTGGTAACCAGTGCATTGATTCTAATTTCCTTTCCCGTTACATCAGGAGGATAGATTGGAGGAGACCAAAGATTGAGAACATAGGTTTCCTTAAGAAGGCCGCGTTCAATGCGCGCAGTCAAAGTGGAATCTTTCAGATTCGCTGCCGCGTTTTTAAATCCTTTTTCATGTTTGATTACGCCAGAGAATATAGCCTGAGCAACGTATTCGTCGGCGGCATTTTGTGAATCCTGTCCTGCCAGATACAGTATCCTGCCAATTTCCTCGGACTCTGGAAGATCGGTGAGCGCCTGAATTGCAGCTAATCTCACTTTCAGGTCAGGGTCCTCAACTGATCTGGTCCACTTTAATGCCGAAAGTGTTTTTTCATTTCTTGGGAGAAGTTTTATCGCATTCTTTCGAACAGAAGAAGACGGGTGTCTCATCGCCCGGACGATCGTATGATAGGCTTCCTCATTTTCTCCTTCCAAAGCACCTAGCCCCTGCAAGGTCCACAGCGCATGAACCGCAGAAACATTCAATCCGATTTCATCAACCGCCTGGTCGTTGACTAAGTCCAAAAGCCCGGGAATCAGCTCCTTGTTTTGTGATTCCACGATGAGCCGCTGAGCCGTAGTGCGCCAGAACATGTTATCATTTTTCAATGCCGCCAGAAGACTTTTAGGATCTTGTTTATCGAGTTTTAAAGGGTTATATAAAGGCGCATTCTTATAAACGACCCGGTATATACGTCCATGTTTGTTGTCACGAAGTGGGTTGATGTAAGCATTCCCTTTGCCGTTTTCAAAACCGCGAGGCGTAGGGTTGTGCTGGATGATAAAATTATACCAATCCGCAACCCAAACTGCTCCGTCCGGTCCTACCTCAGCCTGAACGGGAGCAAACCATTCATCAGAACTGGCCAGGAGATTGAATCCGTTTTTTTCCGTATATCCGGCACCTTTTGGTTTCAACCTGGCCTGATATAAAAGTCGTCCGGTGGGTTCGCAAACAAAAGCAGTTGAATTCCAGTATGATTTTGGAAAACTTCGTGCTGTATAAAGATTGTGTCCTGCTGCTGCTGTAAATCCGCCATGGAAATCTACCTGACGAAGTGCTGGCGTCAGATAACTCATTTCATAATGAGAGTCGAGTTTGTATACGGTATTGCCCGATCCCTCAGCCACCGAACGTTTTGCATACTTTAACGGCATAGCAAAATGTCCGCTGTAATTTCCATTTGCGGTCGAAATGAATACTTCAAAATCCTCCGAGAAACCAAGCCCCCATGTGTTGTTTGAAGTCCTTCCGATATATTCCAGATTTTTCCCATCCGTATCAAACCGGTAGATTCCCTGGCTGAAACTGACCGGTTTATCATTGATGGTTCCCCGAAAACCCGCATAACCAAGCACGCCCCACACCTTATTATCCAGGCCGTATTTTAAACTCGAAGGCCCGGCGTGCGTATCGCTTTTTCCCCAGCCGCTGATTATATTCTCACGGATGTCTGCCTTATCATCGCCGTTAGTATCTTTCAGAAAAATAAAATGCGGAGCCTGGGCAACGATCAAGCCGCCATTGGCAAAGGTTAGGCTGGTTGGAATATTTAAGTTTTCGGCAAAAACGGTGAATTTGTCCGCTTTACCGTCTCGGTCTGTATCTTCACAAATTTTTATCCTGTCCTTGCCACCTCCATCCTGCGTTCTTATTTCATTGGGGTAATCTTCTGTCTCAATTACAAAGAGCCGCCCTTTTTCGTCCCAGGCCATTGCGATCGGATTTACCACATCTGGTTCAGAGGCGAAAAGCCGCAGTTCAAAATCGACAGGGACCTGAATAAGTTTTTGTGACTGCTCAGGTGAAAGCGGCAACTGGAACTGGGGAGCCGGATCGCGTTTCTCATAATTGGGAACATCAGCGTCCTGAAACACCGGTTTTGGAAGTTGCAGCCTGCTGTACTGCGCTTTGGACTTCTCATCCACAGCCCACAAAATTCCATTCATCACCAACTGGTGAAAGCCTGTCTGTTTCCAAGTACGCTCGTCGTGTCCGTAAGCAGTGTAAAAAACTTTACCCTTTCCCTGTGTTCTAACCCAAGTCCATGGTTCATGATGATCGCCTTCGATACGCTCTTGTAATATGGTGATGTCTGGATTTAATTTGCGGTGTACATAGGTTTCGTCCCAGGTTTCAAACTCCTGTAAACCAGTCATAACCGGATGTTCTTTTTTGACTATGGGTGCTGTGAAAGTACCATATTTATGGGTATAGAATTGTCCGCCTACTGTTTTGATGTACCATTCTGAATTCTGAAAACAAAAGGAGGCAGCGTGTAGAGGGATTAGAGCCTTGCCTTCTTCTACGAAGTCTTTCAATGCTGCTTCCTGGCTGGCAGATATCGTATTATGATTGGCGTAAATGATCAGTCCGTCATACTTGGCTAGCGTCTCAGTATTCAGTGAATTCAGGTCAGACGTATAAGTCAGGTTAATTCCCTTTTGAAAAAGTGGCAAAGCCAGCATCGGGAAAAATTTTTCAGAATTATGATGTTTGCTATCGTGGCCAAGAAATAATATTTCCAGTCTTCGTGATCCGGATAGCTGCGTTTTCTGGCCTGAACCTGCTTTTTTACTGCAATTTAAAAGCAGCCCAAGCACCGTAAGCGTGAGGAGTATTCGTTTCATTGTCTTTGTGAGTAGTATAAAAAATGCCGTAAAGCGATATTTTTGAACGTATTTTTCCCTTCTGGAAATTACTTGGCTGTAATCCATTGAAGCTGTCTCCAGCCTGACCATTTATGTTTATTTTCCGGGGGAGCTATCAGATGCCCTTGTTCCGGTTCGGAGGATTCACGCCTAACAATTTGTGTACAAAAAAATCCCGTTTTTTTCTTCGTCCATAGGGTCCTCCGTCACTATGGCCCATACCCGGTACGACCAACAGCTCAAAATCTTTGTTGGATTTGATTAGTGCGTCGGCAACGCGGTAGGTAGATTCCGGTGGTACGTTCGTATCAGCTTCTCCAACGATCAACAGCAGATCACCCCGGAGTTTAGCCGCGTTAGTAATGTTGGACTGCTCATCATAGTGCTTTCCCACAGGATAACCCATCCACTGCTCATTCCACCATTGTTTGTCCACGCGGTTATCATGGCAACCGCAGGCCGAAACAGCAACATCGTAAAATCCCGGGTGGAATAACAGCGCTCCTAGTGAATTCTGGCCGCCGGCAGAAGTTCCGTAAACACCCACACGGCTTGTATCGGCATACGCGTATTTACTGGCTAAGGCTTTCATCCATAAAATCCTGTCTGCAAAACCGGCATCTGCAAGATTCTTCCAGCAAACGTCATGGAAAGCCTTGGAGCGGTTTGCCGTACCCATGCCGTCCATCTGCACAACGATGAAGCCAAGCTCAGCTATGCTCTGCATTTCTCCATAATGACGGAATGATTTTGGAACAAATGAATCCTGCGGACCTGCATAAATATTCTCTATAATAGGATATTTCTTTTTCGGATCAAACTTGCTGGGCCGGTAGACAATACCCCAGATATCGGTTGTTCTGTCACGTCCTTTTGCTTTGAAAATCTCCGGAAGTTTAAATCCAAGCGAAAGATAAGCTGAAATGTCTGCCTGTTCCAATGCTGATACAAGCGTTGCGTCGTCAGTTTTGCGTAGTTCGCTCACCGGCGGCTTTTCCATCGTCGAGTAGGTGTCGATGTAGTATTTTCTATCGGGTGAGAAAGTCAGCGAATGCATCGCTTCCGCATGACCGGTCAATTTTACCAGTCCGGTCCCATCAAACTTAATCCGGTAATAGTGCAGGTGATAAGGGTCTTCACCCGGGTTCATCCCGTTTGCTCTGAACCAGATTTCACGCTTTTCAGTATCGATGCTGTCAATGTCTCGGACCACCCATTCTCCTTTTGTGATCTGGTTTTTGATTTTTCCGGTGAGTTCATCCACCAGGTACAAATGCCGCCATCCATCTTTTTCTGATGACCAGATTATTTCGTGGGTTTTGGGTTGGTAATTTGTGTAAATCAGGTTTTGATAAATAAATGTTTCTGTTTTTTCATCAATCACATTCCTTGTTTCACCGTTGGAAGCATCGACGTCGATTACCCGGAAACGCTGGTGACCACGGTCTACTTTTTCGTAGGTAAAATGTTTGTTGTCGCCATTTCTCCAACGAATGACCGGCGCCTCAAAAAAATCTATAATCTCTGATTTAACTTTGACCGATTCTTTGGATTTTACATTGATGACATGCATTTCATAACTGGTAAATTCGTCTCCGGGCTGTGCATAACCACGCGTTTTCACTTCCGCGCGTGTTGTATTCGGTATAGAAGAAAGTAGTATACTGACCTGTTTTTCTTCCTGCGGCGATATGCGGTAACAGACAAGATATGTTCCATCAGGCGACCAGCTCAGTTCCCCGTAAGGTTTCAGTGAATTTCCGTCATAGGTAAGTTGCCTGCCATCTTTATTGCCTGGTGCGCTCAGATAGATATTTCCGTTTCTAACGTAGGCTTTTTGTTTTTTGTCCGGCGAAAGGCTGTCCGCCCGAAAGGGGCGCCATCTGCTTACCTGATGCGTCCAGCCTATACTTTTGGGAGGTTCTATACCTGGCTTATCGACTTTGGCTGCAGTTTGTTTTTCTGTGTTATAGTCAAACCATTTATCTTTTATCTTGACAAATATTTTTTTTCCGGTCAGATCGAACCGTAGGTCCTGGATCATGAGTTTACTGGCAGAAAATGCCGTGTCGGCCGCAGAGGAAAGTGCCTTTGCGATTATTTCATTGTCAAATGCTTTGGTCTTTTTTCCTTCAGAAGGGTTTACGTAGAAGTATTCGCTGATGCTGTCTTTTAGAATATTTTTATACCAGAAGGAATTTCCATCTGCCTGCCAGCCCGGTTGAATGGTTGCTTTCAGGACAGTTCCCCGTGTCAAAGAATCCATCCGTTCCATGCGCTTATATGCTGCATTTATTTCAACGGGCGAAGGTTTGTATGCGGGCAATACAGCCTTTTGGGCCCAGGAACTATGATCACTAAATGCTGATAATAACGCAGAAACAAACAGTGTTTTAATGCAAAATGTTAAGGGCTTCATGACCTGATTCGATATTTTTAAGATTTAGAAATTGGCAATAAAATAGTGTGCTGCCATTTGGGTGGCAGTAACTAGCTTCTTGGACCGCTTATTTTGGGAGGGTATGTAATCCCTTCAAGTTTTTTGAAAAAACTGCAAACCCGGTAAAGTCAATGTTAAATTATAACGGTTTAGGTTTAAAAGGTTACTTGCTTCGTAACTAATTATTAGTGATATAATTGCGAATATATCTTTTAAGTTTTTTTCTTGTATATTCTACGGTATTATAACTAAACGGAGTTTTTATTATCCTTTTGTAAAATTACTGTTAAGCACAAACACTAACTTTATTAGAATTAGCGACTGATTTACCGATTTTAACCTAAGTCTTGATGGGATTTTGTATTTAGCAGGATATGCCTTCTAATCTTCTGTGTTTTCTTGAATCGAAAAAATAATAATTGTAGAAATCTGATGCAGTGGCAGCCGGGGAGAAAATGATGCTATGCAATGCAGAAGGCGCCGACTCTACGGGTAGCCTGACTAATGTAAGATCTTGACAGAAGAAGTTTCTTATTTTTTGTCGTTGTCTTTCACAAAAAAGTTTGAGATAATCGATAATGGCCAGAATATCGTAGAGTTTACCGCTCTTGCCCAATTTGGTTTCGCTTTCCGGGCTTCTTTCATACAATAGTAGAGCAGAATTATTCCCGATAAAATCCAGGCTTTTGTCATTATAATTTAGAGATAAATTGTAGATAACGCATACATCCTTAGAAAAAAATCGAAAGCAAGCCATGAAGAAGTTCCAGAAAAATACCACCTTTTTTCGCCCTTTTCCAAAATCGATTTCTATTATAATTTGTTGTATCGTGATTGTTCATATAGAAGATCGTTAAAATATCAAAAGAGAGAGTTCTGAGATGGCTAAAATAACAACAACGGCAAAAATTAAGGCAGAAAACCAGGAAATCTGAGATTCCCTAACCGGCTTTATGGACGATGAATTTTTTAGTGGTTTGGGCTGATATTTTCCAGTGTATGGTTTGTGATTGGCCTGCCCACTTTCATTTCGAATGATTTGCCGGCATGATTCGATCACGCCGTTCGACGCTGAGTATACATTACTGGCTCTATTTCTCATTATTTTAGCGCGCTCACCGGTATTAGGTTCCGGTTCAAAAAAACTGTCGAATGCCTTCGTATTTGTTTTGCCGCTTAAAAATTCCGCAGGGGTAGCGTCCGGACTATCATTTTTTTGTGAATCTTTCATGAACACAGATCTTTGTTGATGAGAAATAAACTGCTGAAAATTAACAATTTGTGACCGATATGCAAATAGTGTATAGTGCATTTTTTACAGGCGGCATATCCAGCTGACCTGTGGCAATATCTAAAAAACGGTAGAAAGTCCGTAAATGGCTCACATCCGGCTATATTTGTTTTTTATAAGGATTTAAAATACCTCTTCATTGTTACTGACTAATCTTCAAAATAAAACGGTTCGGATATGGAATTATCTGAAAGGCGATAAATCCTTTTCTTTACAAAGCCGGATTTACAATTCTGTCTGCGTGGTCACGATTGCCGTCATGGTTTATAATGTACCATTTTCTCTGGCATTGGGTTTGTATGACTCCGTACTGGCGACCTTGGTACTGATTCCATTGCAATTTTATTTGTATTATCTCTCGCGGTTCAAAGGAAAGACAGCGCTTAGTTCTGTTTTTTTGATCCTTATCGTAAATCTGTTTTTCGCCGTTTCATATAGCCTGAATTCTGGGATACAGGGCTCTTCGTTGCTTTCATTTTCAATTTCCTATTTCGTAATAATCGCTATCGTTCCACGTCGGCAATACTGGTTCTGGACGATAGTGAATATTTCACTTGTGATGGGACTTATCATTTGGGAGTATTATCACCCGGAGTTGGTCAGTGAAAGGTATCCTACAAGAGCAGACCGCTTCATCGATATCGCCTCAACTTATATCATGAATATCATTTTAACGTTTTCGTGTCTGTCTTATATCATCAACAATTATAGTCTGGAACGCGTTACCGCAGAGGCAAGTGCTGCCGGGCTGGCACAGCTGAATCAGCAAAAAAATAAACTCATCACCATCATATCTCATGACTTTAATGCTCCGCTCAACAATATCAATAGCTATCTGTATGTATTAAGCAATCGTGATTTAAACCTTGAAGACAAAAAAAAGTATGAGAATGAACTGAAACGGATCACTTTTGATACTCAAAATTTGCTTTTAAACTTATTAAACTGGTCAAAAAGCAACATGGAGGGAATCAGTTATGTATTGGAGGAAGTGAATTTGAATGATGCGATGAACGACACGCTGAATGTATACCAGAGTATCGCGGTGGAAAAAGAAATCAGGCTTGCCTATGAAATTTCTGCCGATACTGATGTCATTGCCAACTTTGAGCTGGTTGAAATTATATTCCGGAATCTGATAAGCAACGCGATAAAATTCACGCCAAGAAACGGAATTGTTCGTGTTTTTTCTTCTATGTCTGATGGCTTTCATATTATTTCTGTTTCGGACACCGGACCGGGAATTCCGTCCGAAAAACAAATTGATATTTTCACAACCGACATCTCGCCAACATTTGGAACTGCACGGGAAAGAGGGGCGGGGTTGGGG
The DNA here is from genome assembly GCF_900108855.1 of Dyadobacter koreensis. Taxonomy (GTDB): domain Bacteria; phylum Bacteroidota; class Bacteroidia; order Cytophagales; family Spirosomataceae; genus Dyadobacter; species Dyadobacter koreensis. The sequence continues at coordinate 150,051 of NZ_FNXY01000001.1, read as the reverse complement.
CTTAAAATATGTGACGAATTTGTGCAGTATTTGGGAGGTGAGATCTGGTTTGATACAATTGCGGGCTTAGGGACTACTTTTTCGGTTAAACTTCCGGCAGCTTAACGCGTCAGTGTCAATATTTAAAGAGTGCTATTTTTTTCGATAATTCTATTTCATTAGCGACATTTAATTTGACATATAAACGATTTTTATAGGTGCTGACCGTTGAAGCTTTGAGTTTCATAATATCAGCAATTTCGTTAGTGAATTTCCCTTCGCCAATTAGCTGCATTACTTGCATTTCACGTGGCGAAAGGTTAAGAAACGAAGATTCTGTATTCGCAGGAGCATTGTTGATCATGTTATTGAGCATGACCTGCTGGATGGCAGGACTCAGATATTTTTTTTCTGAATGCAGCGTCAGGATTGAAAGCTTAAATTCGTCTCTGGAGGCCTGTTTTGAGATAAATCCGTCTGCTCCGGCGGAGATATAAGACAATGCATAAATTTTTTCATCGTAGCCGGAATTGATAAGAATTTTGACTTGATTTTGAATAATCTTGATTTGGCTGACCATACGAATCCCCTCGCCCTCGGGTAAATCAATATCCAAAATGATATAATCAAAAGGTTCATTGGCAAGATGTTCAAGACCTTCTGAAAAAGAGCCCGCAGATTTTACTTTCGCGTTTGAAAAGACCTGCTTAATCATTACTTCAATGCCAAGCGCTGTCAGGGAATGGTCCTCAAATATCAAAAAGTTCATTAGCTAATTTATTTTTTATGACACTGCGCAAGTCTTAGGTATTCTTCGATAACCAAGCAGAATTTGAATTGAAGACATTAAAATTTTTCTACAAATATGTTAAAAATTCGCTACAAATCTTTGGCATTAAAAATGCAAGATTTGTCCCCGGAAAGTTGATATGAATTTGCTTTCAAAACATTTTGATCAGCTATTATTTTAAATTAAAAGTTAAGCAGTTGCTAAGTAGCTAATTAGCTTCTTGTTAATGTGAATTATTGAAAGTTTGTGAATGCGGGCATATGGGAAATACCTGGCGGATACTGAAAATCATTTGAATTAATTTCAAATATATGTTGAGTAAAAAATATGCTCCATGGGTTATACCTATGGAGCATTTTGTTGTACGCGCAGAAGAGCAATTGGGAAAAGCAGTCAGTATTCGCCACTGCGTACTTTTACTTTTCCATGCGAACGGTGATTTTGTATAGTGAAACAAGGTTTGACAAAGGTCGGCTATTACCTAAGGTCGTTTTGTAGTAAATCGAGTCAGAGTTTGTAGAAAAATTTTGATTATCAACCGGGCATGTAGGATTTATATCTTCATTATCTTTTGAAATACAAATCAGCAGTTTTTACAAATTGCTCCCAGTCGTAAGCTGTCAGATCATGAATCCCTTTGCGGATGTGATATGACAGAGGAGGTTTTAATGATGGCGTATTCATTGGCGGTGGAGCGTCCGGCAAGCTTGATTTCAGATTATAAAGCTTATATATTTTTTCAGCCTCTTTCTCTGCCATAAAAGTCCCTTTCGGATCAGCCCACAAGTCTTCAGAAGCATTGGTTACATATACGGCCCTTGGCGCGACCGCTGCAATCAACATATGCTGGTCAATCGGTAGAGCCTTCTCATTACTATTGTAATTTTTATAATTTTCGTTAAACCAATGAGGAAAAGTTGTATTGATCCGTTCAATGGTTTCACCATAACGACGGCGAGAAAGTGCGGCACCGGTATTTCCTGAACAATTTGTTACACACATGGCAAAACGCTGGTCCTGGGCAGCCGCCCAAAGAGAAGCCTTGCCGCCTCGAGAATGACCAACAATGGTGACTTTTGAGGCGTCAATTGCGCTATCCTTTTCAAAATAATCCATCACCCGGCTAGCTGCCCACGCCCAGGCGCCGACCGCTTTCATTCCGTTATCGCTGCCGAGCTGCTCCGGATACAGCCTTAGTACACCGTTTTGGAAACTATTTTTATTATCAGGGGCTGCATCGCCATAATAAAACGCTGCAATGGCATATCCAGCCTTGATCACCTGCTCCGCAGGCCAGAATCCACTGATTGTATCCCGCGTGACGGACGTATTTTTTTCGCTGCGATTGTTTATTAGAAGAAATACGGGAGCAGGCTTTCGGGTTTGATTCGGGGTGAAAAGTATCAGATTAATAATAACTGATTGCTGGTGATTTTTAACTGAAATTTCAACTTCTTTCAGATGCGCTTTTCTATTCATCGCGTTTGGATTTTCTGCTTTGATCTTAAAAGAAATCTCGTCAAATTTTTTAGGCATTGTACCATAAACATGCTCTTCGAAAAGCGAGATGATTTCGGGCCTTCTAATATCTTCCCATTGCTTTGCAGTGTTTATTCTTTGGTTATTGATGGATAACAGAAGGTCGGGTAAGGTATAGGCAGGAACCTTTGCCTCGTCGTAATTCTGGGCTGCGAGCAGGTGACAGGTCAGGAGAAAGGAAAATAGGATAACAGCAATTTTGATCATCTTCGGACCAGAGTATGTCAGGATTAAAGTCTTAGACTATGTGGTAAAGAAGAATTCAGCTGATTTTTACTTAAAGTAATTTATCACTCCGCTATTGTTAAGCAAAATAGAAATGGTTTGATACACTACATATCGTTGTGCTGAAAGCAATTTTCAGGAGGGTAATTTAGTTTTTCAAAAGATAAAAAATTGCATAGATCATTCCCAGATTAAATGCGGAATGACAAATGATAGATCCTAATATGGAGCCTGAATATTTTTTGAAGAGAGAGAAGAGTATGCTGACAAAAAACATAGAGATTATCCAAATGATTGTGGGTAAGGGAAGCAGGGTCCATTGGCCATCAAGAAATATCAATCCAAAATGTGAAATATGTGTGAGTGCGAAAGCGGTGCTGTCCACCAGAGACGCGTTGGTATTACCGATGGATTTAGCAAAACTGGAATGAACAATTCCTCTAAAAAACAATTCTTCGCCAACCGGGCTGAAGGTCATTCCGGTAACAGCCATGACGGTAAACAAAATGGATTTAGTTTTCTCATCGATATGATCCGGAATTCTGTATGATTTTCCGATATAGATATACCAGTTTTCATAAGAATTTCCATAACAAATTTTTCCTGCTACATACAGTAAAAGGCTAATCAATAAGCCGCAAACAAATGCCGTCAGCAGCCATCCGTAATTTCCGGATGAAACGATGCCAATATCACGGCGGCCGGATTGGGTCAGGAATAGGAAAGGTGCCATGGCGGAAACCAGCATTATAATTCCAATGTAACCATAGTTACCTGTTGCATTTGCTTCCAGAACCAGCAGAAAACGTGGCACGCAAATTAAAATGATCAGAAAAACGCCGAATTTCCAGTTAAATTCGAAAAAACGTTGCCAGAAGGCTCTTAGTTCGGTATCCATGTTTTAGTTATGATGCCCGAAACTAACACTTTGTAACGTTTTTCTGTTAAACTATGTCCGTTAATCAAGTATTGATCCTTACCCGAATTTTCGAAGAACCGGTAAGGATCAAAAATGATTTCCTATAACAGGTCGTCCAGATTGGAAAGCGCGGAAATAAACCCTTCTTTAAAACCCATCTCAACAGTGGCTTCCAGATCGGAAAGACTGTCGTATTGAATGGCCACGGACACGATCGTCAAATCGTCTTTCTCCCTAAAAGTATTAGTCCATTTCGATCTTGGAAATGACTCATTGATTTTTCCATCCTGATCGCAAAACGCATCCAATGCAGAAAAACTCTTTAACGAATCAATAAACTCGTAATCTGCTCTTGCCCAGTGTTCCTCCCCCTCAGGCCCAACCATTGCGTACAGCCAGTGTCCTCCAACAGTAAAGTCCAGTGACTTGGTTTTTGCTTTCCAGGGTTTTGGTGCCCACCACTGATCCAGAATTTTAGGCTCAGTCCAGGCAGACTAAACTTTATGGACAGGTGCTGCGAAGGCTCTTTCTACGTTAATCACTTTACTTTCCTTGTCTACGGAAAAATTCATAAGCAGGTTACTTTTCATTTTTATCTGAATTTAGGTTGATTAATACTTGATCCAATTGGTCAAAGCGATCTTCCCAATGCTTCTTGAATTGGGCTAGCCAGTGATCCACTTCTTTCATTTTAACAGGGTTGAAGTGATAAGTAATTTCCCGGCCAAGTTTATTTTGTGTCAGAAGCTGACATTCCGTAAGGATCTGAATATGTTTGGAAACAGCCTGTCTGGTTGTGTCAAAATGGTCGGCCAGGGCATTTGGTGTCATAGGTTGGGCTGCGAGCAAAACTAAAATTGCTCTTCTGGTCGGGTCGGCAATGGCCTGAAATATATCTCTTTTCATGTTCTGATTCGAATAATTGGCAATCGATCGGTTGCAAATATATATGCAACTTTTTGGCTGCGCAATATTTTTGATGGATTTTTTCAGTTTTGTTGGCTTGTAAAAGATAGAAAAACTAAGGAGTAGAATAATACATACTTGATAGCAGACGCGGTTCGGACATGAAAATTAGTAGAAAACCTATATTTGTACTGTCCCCTGAGCCGATTCACCGGCAGAAACCTTGACATCGCAAGAATTGTCAGGTAGTTTTCATTCCCAGTATTCTTCTGCTTTGTACCATTGAAATCTGTATGAATATCATCCACATACATGTGCATAATAGTTGCAAGAAGATTACCTGCGGGAGTTGAGCGTTTAGGCCATTACCACGCGTTGTTACCCCAACAAGATGGTCGGCAGGAGTGGAATCAGAATGTTTGTGCCGACCTCATTTTAAGATTTTTATCTTGGATTTGCAAATGGCTGACCAAAGTCTATCCATCAGCTAAAACTCTTCGCTTTTTACTTTTCCCATCAAATCATGAAAGTTTTTGCTGCTTTGGTCTAATCGGCTGAACGAGCCTTCATCGATTATTCGGCCGTCTTTTAGTATGTATATGTAGTCGAATTTCGGAAGCAAGTGGAGCCTGTGAAGAGCAGATAGCACCGCTTTGTCTTTGAATTCTTCAAACATATTATCATAAATCATGGCTTCTGTTTTAGGATCGACACTGCTTGTTGGTTCATCCAGAAGAACTATTTGACTACTTCTGGCAGCTAGAACACCTCTTGCTAGCGCCAGGCGTTGTTTTTGACCTCCTGAAAGATTTACGCCCTTTTCTTGTATATTAGATTCCAGACCTTTCGGCAATTTTTCAAGAACACTTGCGAACTGTGTGGTTTTACAAACTTCGTTTATATCCCTGGTATCAAAAGGAAGTCCAAGTGTTATATTGTATTCAATTGTATTCTCAAATATTTCAGGATCTTGCGGAAAAAGAGTAACTGCTTCTGCCAAGGTATCAAGCGGAAGATTTCCTGTATCGTCAACATTTACTATCGCACCTTTTTCAGCATCGTACAGACCCCTGAGCAATGCCAGAAGTGTACTTTTTCCGCTTCCGCTTTCTCCAATAAATGCAATCCTTTCTCCGCGCCGAATCCGAAGGTTCAGCCCGTGCAAGCTATGAGCTTTTTTATTTTCGTCATAAGTTTCTGAATGTGAGAAACTTATATTTTTTATTGTAATTATTTCCCAGTTTTCAGACAGTGCATTTGTACTCTCGGGACGATGTTGATCATGATAAGCCTGTCCAATCACACGGGCAGTTTGTACTTCGGTGTTGTATCGGATAATCTCGGTGTATTGCCAGGCGACATCCTGGAAAACACTGGTGAATTGATTTACATAACCAAGAAGCGTTACCAGGCCGCCAACCAGAAATATGGTGCCGGGTGCATAATTCTGATAGATATAACCAATTGTAACAACTACATAAATTAACCCTATGAAAAGGCTTGCCACAAACCATTTCCATTCATTGATAAGTACGGTTTTTCTGAATGGAGGGAAAACATCTAAAACTTTACTCATCAGACTGCTTTCCATCCTTTTTTCAAGCCGTAGTGTAATTACTGTGATAATATTTGACAAACTATCGAACAGCGTAGAGGAAACAATATGTTCTTTTTCGTTTGTTTCATCCAAGGCTTTGATAAAGGGTTTGTCGAACTTAAAAATTACCCAAACGGTCAAAATGCCGATTAAAACGCCAATTGATCCAAAAAGCGGAGAAAAATAGACGATCGCGACAAATGAAAATACGAATTTAGAAAATGCATGAAGGAACATGAATCCGTTTTGAAAAAAGTCTTTCAATGCCTCGTAAGCTTTCCGGATTCGGTTTATGGTAGCTCCACTGTGGTGATCCTGATGCCAGCGAATTGGTAAATGAAGTGATTGATGGTAAAGCTCATCTAAAAAGTTCTTGCTGAGATCGAACGCTAATTTACGTTCCATAACCCTTGCCGGACCGTGAAATGCCCATTCCAGAAGCGTCAGGCCTATATAGGCGCCTGCATACCACCAGACATTTCTTAGCACTGCATCACTGTCTTTTTGCACAGATTCAACAAACCAACCATATAATAAAGGGTGAAGGGCCAGCACTACATTGGCCATCACAAACATTCCGTAAACTAATAAGTAACGCTTTTTCTGTTGACGGGCATAGCGCCAGGCGGTAGACAAGAGAGAAATGTAGGGATTCTGCATTCGAAAGATTGTTGTAATAATACAAAGATAGTTTGGTTTTGAATTGGAGCGTTAACAAATTGAATTTTGTCAAAACAGTAGTTTTCCATATTCATTGTGCTTTTTGCAGTGTAGGAATAAATATTCATTTTTCGGTTATCTCGGAATCATTATGAAAAGAACAATAAACATATTAGCCGCATTTGCGCTGCTGACAGTCATGGGAAGTGCTGTTTCTGATACAAAACAGGACGGCTGGATCTCAATTTTCGATGGTAAATCATTAAAAGGCTGGAAGGTAGGAAATAATGCGAGCTCCTTCTCGGTAGTAGATGGCGCTATTCAGGTTGCCGGTCCGACTGCTCATTTATTTTATGAAGGTCCTGTTAAAAATCATATGTTTAAAAACTTTGAGTTCAAGGCTCAGGTCATGACCAAACCAGGTGCGAATTCTGGCATTTATATACATACAGCCTACCAGGAATCGGGTTGGCCTTCCAAAGGTTATGAGGTTCAGGTTAACAATTCTCACACGGACTGGAAACGGACCGGTAGTCTTTATAATATTCAAGACGTAAAAGAAACCTACGTAAAAGATAACGAGTGGTATACGGAATATATCAAAGTTGAAGGCAAACATATCACCATCAAAATCAATGATAAAACGGTTGTTGATTACGAAGAATCAGACACTGATAAAAGATCTGGCGGAGAAAAAGACCGTATTCTAAGCAGCGGAACTTTTGCGTTACAGGCACATGACCCTAAAAGTGTCGTCCTTTTTAAGGATATACAGGTCAAACCACTGACTGAGTAATTTTTGATCGAAAGCCTTTCCTTATGCAATAATTCATTTATCGGGAAAGGCTTTTTTATGCCTTAAAAATTATTAATATTTTGGCAGATTCAGTTAAATTCGAATCAATTCTGGAAAGGATGCCAGGAAAAGGAGGACTTTTCTATATGCCTGTTCCCCAAGAAGCAGCCCTTCAGTTCATGCCCGACAGAAAGCCGGTTCGAGTGGTCTGTATGCTGAATAATAGCGTCGAATTTCAATGCGCCATCAGGCCAAAGGGCGACGGTGGCTTTTTTATTAATGTCGGTCCGTCAATTAGAGCGGAAGCGAAATTGGCATTAGGATGCAAACTCTTCGTGAAGATTTGGCCGGATGAAAGCACATATGGGCGTGATTTGCCAGAGGAGCTTTCAGAACTTCTGGCTATTGACCCGGAAGGGAACAGGCTGTTTCACCAATTATTACCAGGTCTTCAACGTGGCATCATTCACTATGTCGCCTCTTCCAGAATTGTCCAGACAAGAATTGACCGAGCCATTAAAATGATAGATCGTTTGAAGATCAATCATTAAATGCTGCTGGAATAGTTTTGGTAACCATATAAATTGGTCAAAAGTATTCACAAAAGGATTAATTTAAATGGAACAAAACCTGGAACCCGGCGATCTTGTGGAATCTTCTTTCGATGGTATCTGGAATGTTCAGTCTGTTGAAAGTACGTCTGTGAAATGTTTTCGGTATGATGATGACTGGGAAAGGCATGAAAAAGAATTCAAAACAGAGGAGTTAAAGACTTTATACAATAGTCCGGATAACATCATTATTGAAAACGGAGATGTGCGACTTTCTTCGGGAGGTCCTGTCTGGACGGTTTCGACAATTTTACAGACGACTGCGAGTTGCAAAATGCCTCAGGAATTTGATTTCATGGAGGTGGAATTGCCGCTAAAATCATTGATGAATGTTACCAATGAGGAGCAGAACAACATCGATTTGTAAAATGCAATAAAAACGTTTTTAAACAGAGTACCTGCCGCAGCATTCTTGACCTGGAAAATTTCTTATTCTTTCCGTTCATGGTGACTGCGGCAGTTTTTTTTGCTGAAATGCTTTGCCGTTTTAACTAGATCCATTACTCCAAGGAATGCTAATTGATTTAATATCAGCCCGAAAATTATAATTTTGACAATTGCGAAAGGATAATGTAGCATGTATCTTTTACTGATTGACTATTGTTGCAGTAAAAATTCTAGTATTTAAATTCGATAGAAAATTTTCTATATTAGTGTTGCAGTTCAGTGATTTTCAGCTTGAATATGCCCGTTGAGTGGCGGTGTATTTGTCATTCTGACGGGAATTTTCTTTGAAATTCTTAGGCGCATTTTAACCCATACTTGATCATTATTTTGGAATATCCCGAGCTTGTAAAAACCAAGCCGCACGACTGTATTGCAGTTTGTGGTAAGGTGCATAATGTCGCTATTGCCAACTCTTCTTTACCGAGGCAGGTTACGGGTTTTTTTACCGATATTTTCAATACAAGTTCCTGGCCTGCGAGATGGCACTGCGGCGAATGGACGGACTTTCATGGATGGTTGTATATTCTTTCTGATCTGGGTATCTGGGCTGCCTATTTCGCAATTCCTCTTTTACTGCTACGACTCGTAGGGAAAATCAAAGACACTCCTTTTTATAAAGTTATTCTGCTTTTTATGGCATTTATCATGATGTGCGGTTTGACACATTTAATAGATGCCATTATTTTCTGGTGGCCAGCTTATCGGCTAAGTGCGTTGATCAGATTTATTACCGCAATTATTTCGATCACGACTGTATATAAACTCTATCAAAACTTACCATTAATTCTTTCTTTGCGTACCGTCAGAGAATTAGAAGCTGAGATAAAAAAACGACGGATAGTAGAGGAAAGACTGGCAGGGAGTGAGTTTCTTTTGGCGGAAGCAGAAAGAATAAGCCGGGTTGGGGGTTGGGAGCAGGATTTGCTCTCAAACAAATTTACGTGGTCTAAAACTGCACTGGATATTATTGAGCTTCCGGCTGTTGCAAAAGTGGACAATATCAGTTTACTGGATTATTTTGATGAGCAGGACAAGCCACTTTTATCAGCAGCATTTGAAGGCGGCCGGAAAGATGGTGTCAAATGGGATATTGAGTTGTTGTTGAATACATACACAGACAGGAAAATATGGGTGCGGATTTCTGGTGAACCTCTTTATAACAGGGGAGGAAAAGTGGTTAAAGTCCGGGGGATCTTAATGGACATCGATCGGTACAAAACAACAGAACTGGCGTTAAATAAATCACTGGAAATTACCAGTAAAAATAATGGCCAGCTTAAAAATTTCACGCATATTCTTTCTCACAACATACGGAATCACGCGAGTAATTTGCAGCTGATTTCATCGCTGGTCAATAATGAGAAGCTTGACGCCGAAAATGCAGAACTTTTCGGAATGATAAAAAATGTATCCCAAGGGCTGGATGCGACACTCGAAGACCTATCGCAGGCGTTAAAAATAAAGGAGAGTGTAATGGTGTCCGAGTTGCTTGATTTTAGAAAGATTACTGACAAGACACTCGGAATTCTAGAATCGGATATCAATGTTAAGCATGCTGAAATCGTTTGTACTTTTGAGGTGGAGAAAGTACTTTTTCCACGTATTTATCTTGAAAGCATTCTATTGAATCTAATATCAAATGCTATTAAATACAGAAAGCCGCTTGTAAATCCTTCCATCCACTTACTTTCTTACAAGAACGAAGACGGATGTACAGTTCTTGAATGCAGAGACAATGGATTAGGGATTGATTTGAACTTACACGGACAGAAGATTTTTGGTCTATACAAAACATTTCACGATCATAAGGATGCACATGGGGTGGGATTGTTTCTGGTGAAAACGCAGATAGAATCCCAGGGAGGAAGGATTGAATTGGAAAGCGCCTTGGGTGAAGGTTCAACTTTTAAAATAATCTTTAATGAATAAACTCAATACAGTTTGTGTTATCGACGATGACTTGATTTACAGCATCGCCATTAAACACATCATCAACCGTTCCGAAATATCTACGGATACACAGTTTTTTAAGAATGGCCAGCCCGCACTTGAATACTTCAAACAAAACCTTACAAATATTGCTTCACTTCCCGATGTGATTTTGCTGGATCTGAATATGCCGATATTGGATGGCTGGCAATTTTTAGATAAGTACGAACCTCTTGTTAATCAGATTTCTAAAACAATTCCGGTCTACATTGTCAGTTCGTCTGTGGACGAAGAGGAATATAAAAAAGCGAAAACCTTTCAGACGGTGAAAGATTTTATTGTTAAGCCGATAACTGTTGAAAGATTACAGCAAATTGCACAGGAAATCTAGCTTGCCTGACTGCTCAGTTCGCTGTCGACTGTTATTTCTTTTTGCGTCCATTGCGTCCGCTTTAACATAGGAAGTTCTATTAAATGCCAGGAAAAGCAGGCTATCGGGAGCCTCAGCAACAATGTGAAAATTAAAAATAAACAATCGGCAGGTTTGGATAATCGTGTATCAGAAGTTGCAGTATAGGGAAGGCGTAAAGATATATGCCATATGAGAAGTCTCCGTATGTTCCGGCCCTGTTGATTTTGCTTTTCATTCGGCAAAAAAGGAAAATTACGTACGAGAGCAGCAAATATAGCAAGATCCGGCTGAGTGGGAAACTAGAAAAGTTTATAAACAACCCCAGAGCGGTGGCCGCAAGAAAGCCTAAAAGTCTTGAAAAAGGAACCTCGGTTTGATCAAGGAAAAAAAGTGCTCCGCTGGAAAAAAAGATAAAAAATTCGATCAAGTGACCCACTGACATGTTCACCGGGGGATAGTGGGCTTGCAAGATGGGATTTTCAAGCCGTAGTGCTCTGATAAAACGACAACCGCCTACTGATCAATAGAAAAAATCGCTTTTTTAATAGCCCTAGTTTGAAAATTAAATAAATACCAAAATAAAAAGTAAACTTATAAGTCAACCTAAAATAATCTCTCAGGCTTAGCTTAGTATCTAGTGGCCCGAGAATAAAAATACTCATCAGGACAGTAGTAATAAGAGCAGGGAAAATTCTTAAAGCTCTTTTCGAAAAAAACGAAGATGCGGAAACACTGTTTTGTGCGCTCTTACCAATTAAGAAACTACTTATTTTAAGAACACTCTAACGGCATAAAAACTTAAAGAATTGGCATCTAATAATCGCAAGGGTTCTTGATCCGCTTTATCAAGATAAATTAAAACAATGGGTGGACAGAACACCCAGAGCTGCCGCTAATCCTGGAAAATCAAAATTGTTGCTGGTTTTGTCAGGGAGGTAAAATTTATTCATGCCTGGGCAGTTAAATCAGGCGGCAAATCTTTTATTAGTAATGGTAAAAGAAACGTATCCGAATTCAAAGGCCGATTTATTCAACGCTATAAATAATTGATAACCTGATTGATAGGAAGTGTATTCCTTTGAGAGCTGAACCGAAATATGCGCATAAAATGCAAAACGAATTACGGTTACTGTTTAGTAACAATCCTCGCTTTGTAGACTTGACTAAGCATTTTTAAATGATAACTCGAAGCAAAAGTTTTCTTCAGCGTGAAAGCTGCTTTTACCATTTAGCATCCTGACGACAGTTTCAATAAGGCTGTTGCAGTGCGGCGATAGGTTTTTAAATAATGGGTCTGTATCACCGACGATACCATAAAGAAATTCTAGTTTCCCATATTGAAAGCGGCATTGAATTTTGATTTGAGGTTCCTTACCAAAACCATTACCCTTTGGGATCTCTGCTAAAAGGCAGTCCAGCAAGATTGCCAGAAGTATTGCCTTATTCTTCTGTAACCAGATATCATCGAAATCATAGGTAATAGAGCCGGGACAAATTTCAAGCAAATGGCTGATTTCTTGCAGAATGTCCCGCAGAAAGGTAAGCAGCTGAATTTCTTCCAGATGTTCTTCCTGATAGAACCGCCGGAACGTATTCGCGCGTTGTTCCGTCCTACGCAAGATTTCTATAAAGGAATCTGAAAATTCAATTCCATTTAATTGTAACAATAGCTGGTCGGACACCGATTCCGGGGCGTAATCCTGCCCAAATAGGTTCTTTTCCATAAAGATCTGTGTGTCGTTAATTTGCAGAGGTATAATCAACGGTAAAATTAATTATAAATACGTAGCTAAAATTATTCTATAAGACCGTTCACTAACTATTCGAGCAATTTTGTAGCGTACGTGCCCGGTGTATTTCCTGAAATGACACTTTTTATCCCTTTCAAATAACTGGCATAATTGTAATAAAGGAAAAATATAACCAGACTAAAATCCAGAATACTTATGAAAATGAAAGGTAGAAGCGTCATTACCTACAATGTTTACGCGCCAACAAATGTGATTTGCATGCTGCGTCCGCGACGCCAAAATGGGCAATCCATTATAGAGGAGGGATTTAATATTGAACCTTCAGTCCCTTTTTCGGAATATACCGATTTATACGGTAATGCCTGTCAGCGTTTCGTTTTACCTAATGGTCAGGTTACGATCACAACGGAGGTACAGGCCCAGGTCAATCCAACAAAGCAGATTCCATCACCGGTTCCGGGTTATATTCTGGTAGGTGATCTTCCCGATGAAGTGATGTACTATATTCTTCCAAGCCGTTACTGCCAGTCTGATCTGCAGGAGCTCAGTAACCTGGCTTTCCAGATCGCAGGCAATTTTGTGCCGGGATATGATCAGGTCGAAGAAATAAGAAAATGGATTCATCAGAATATTAAATATCAATACGGAGTTTCGGATTCCACTACTACTGCGCTTGATACCGCCAGGAATCGTATAGGTGTATGCCGTGATTTTACACATCTGGCGATTTCACTTTGCAGAGCGCTCAGCATCCCGGCAAGAATGACTGTTGGATACTTGGATAAATTACAGGAAATGGATCTTCACGCATGGTTTGAAGTCTATATAGGCGGAGAATGGTATACATTTGACGCTGTGCAGGAAGTGACAGAAGGGTATCGTATAGAAATTGCGCATGGCCGTGACGCTGCAGACGTGGCGATGATTACACAGTTTGGGAATGCAACTTTGCAATCGCTTCATGTAGAAGTTAATCTGCTGGAAAATGAGCCTGTAAGTCAAAATTAGCAGTAACCTTGAACTTAAAAAATCGTAGTTGCCGGTATTGCAACGAATCCATACGCTAATAATTAATGAGTAATATTTTCAGGGGTAGATCCACCGGCCAGGACGGTGCTGAATTGCATGGAGAAGTCCGTTATCCTTTTTACATTAAAACGCCGATTATTATCATCGGCCTTTATTTATTGTTCTACATTGCGTGGCTTTTGCAGGATGTTATTGTCCCGTTCGCCTTTGCAGGTCTGCTGGCAATTTTGCTTAATCCGGTTTTTAACTTTTTTGTGACCAGGAAAATTAACAAAATCGTTTCCATTGTGCTGACCATACTGCTGGCCGTTTTAGTATTGGGAGTGGTTATGTTTTTTCTGTCAGCACAGATTGCACAGTTTGGACAAATGTTGCCGCAACTCGAGCAAAAGTCACTGTCGCTTATTCATGATCTTCAGGAATGGCTGACTACTCAATTTGGTATCTCAACCGAAAAACAGATGAGTATGGCCAAAGATGCTATGAATGGAAGCAAGGCTTACATCGGCAAGACTCTCGATACGCTTGTCGGCATGCTTACGTTCTTCGTTCTGATCCCTTTGTATATCTTTTTGCTGCTTCTTTACAAGCCGCTCATACTGAATTTTATCTATGAGGTGTTTGAAGAAGACAACGAGGAGCAGGTGGCTGAAATTTTGCAGGAAACCAAGAGCGCTGTGCAGAGCTACATCGTTGGCCTTTTAATTGAAACCTTAATTATTGCTGTTCTGAATTCGGCAGCACTTTTGCTTTTAGGTGTAAAATACGCGGTATTGCTTGGCGTGATCGGTGCAATATTAAATCTGATTCCCTACATAGGCGGAATTGTTGCGATAGGCTTACCAGTCTTAATGTCATTGATCACCGGCGATAGTTTGACTACGCCACTGCTTATTGTCGCAGCTTACACGCTGATACAATTTGCTGATAATAACATTATCGTCCCGCGGGTGGTTTCTTCCAAAGTATCAGTTAATGCCCTGATTTCTATCCTTATAGTGCTTCTCGGTGGACGTCTATGGGGTGTGAGCGGTATGTTTTTATCGATTCCTTTCGTTGCGGTTTTGAAAATTATTTTTGACAGAATAGAGGGTTTGAAGCCCTGGGGGAAACTGCTTGGTGATAAGATGCCGGAAGATGCCCCAAAGGAAGTTGTGAATTAGTATAACGGCAAAAATTTTCTCAATTTTTTATAGCACGATTGTTTTAGGCCAGTCAGAAATTGTAAAAAAACAATTCGGCTGGCCTGATTTATAATACTTGAATATGCATTTAACTAATATTACCATTATTGGAGGAGGTGCCTGCGGCATATCACTTTTCATTGAGCTTTTTCTCCAACTTAGAATCGCCAATTCTCATAAGAAAGTTTCCATAACTATTATCGAAGAAAATGAGGAAGTCGGAAAAGGGCTCGCATTTGGTACCAAACAGCCCGGGCACATTCTCAATACACAGGCTGACCTTATGGGAATTCATTTTGCCGAACCTGCACATTTTAGTGAATGGCTAAAAAAACATGATTCCAGAGTCGGGAAAGAGATTGTCGATAACCAAGGGGAGGATCAGGCATTTACAACCCGCAGATTGTATGGTGATTACCTGAAAGAGCAATTTGATTTATATTTCGAGTTGGCAGAAAAAGAGGGAATGTCCGTCGATTTAATCAAGGCAAGTGCCACCGATATCGAAAAGCAGAAAAATGGTTATTCGATTCAACTATCATCCGGACAAAGAAAATTGTGCGACTTTGCCGTCCTGGCAACAGGAACCCCGGTTGCTAATATGTATGAAGAACTGAGTGACAAAAAGAATTATTTCGACTCTCCGTGGCCTTCCTCGAAAATTCTTGATCGCGTTCCCAGAAATGAAAACGTTGGCATCTTGGGATCTAGTTTAAGTGCAATCGATGCGCTGATGACGTTAGCCGATAATGATCACCAGGGGAAAATCACCTTTTATTCTCTGGACGGATTAATGCCCAGAGTCCAGGTGGAAAAACCTGAATCTTACAATTGCCAGCATTTGACGGTGAGCAATTTACATAAAATTCAACGCGAAGAGTTGAGAAGCCCGACGATTTTTGAAATATTCCGCTTATTTAAGAAGGAGGCGGAAAACTTTAAAGGCAAGAAAATAAACTGGAAAAAGACAAAACGAACAGGAGTTAAGGCCGATAAACTTCTAAAAAAAGATATAGCGATCGCTGAACAAGGCGGCGATGCGCTGATGAATATCCCTTACGCGCTTCGCTATGAAAGTTCTCAGATGTGGAAACTTTTGGACGAAAACGACAAGCTCCGGTTTAAGAGCTGGCTCGGTGGTTACTGGGCTGTGAACAGGCACTGTATGCCCTTGGTAAACGCCAAAAGAATTGAAAAACTATTTGAAGCAGGCCAGCTTGAGGTGATTCCCAAGCTTGAAGATGTTGCTTTTGACGAAAGTGATGAGCGCTTTGTTCTGACTTGTCAGGATAAAAAAAGGAAAGAAAAATTCCTGATTAACGCAACTGGGCCAGCTTCTGCCGTAAAAGATATGAAATCTGAACTGGTTAAAAATCTTGCAACACGAAAACTTATTGAGCCGGAAAAGGCGGGCGGAATTAAGATTAATACGCAGACGATGCAGGTAATAAATCGGGGAAAATCGTGCCCGGATTTTTATGCTCTTGGCCATATTACCAATGGACTATTACTGGATGTGAATGCGGTTTGGTTCAATGTTAAAACAATTGGTAATCTTAGCCAGCATCTTATAAACAGCATCACGGGTGAAAATTCTCTTTAAATTATACTCCGAGCTTTTACCGGTTATGGCTTTTATTCCGGTAGGCTATTTCGTTAAAAAATGGATTAATGTCAAACCGGAATATGTCAGCGGACCACTTATAAAAGTTTTGCTGCCACTTCTTGTGTTTTTTAATGTACTGGATGCTGAAGCGGAAAAACTTTACATTCTTCCGGTTTTTACGTTTTTGCTGGCACTGGCCATGATTCCAGCTGCCAACCTTGCGCATAAAAAGTTTGCAAAAAACTCAAATCCACTTCTCCTTAGAAGTTCATTTTCTTTCTTTAACATCGCTTTTTTTGGTATTCCCACCGTTACAGCGCTTTATGGACAGGAAAAAGTCAGTGCCCTTATTTGTATTTACCTGGGTTCGGCTCTTTATGGAGACACAATCGGTTATTATCAGGTTGCAAAAACAAAACATTCTCCGAAGGAAGCGCTTGCAGAAGTTCTTAAAATTCCTTTTTTATATGTTCTGATTGCGGCTGTGATCAGTAAAATATTTGACGCAAAAACACCAGATTTCATTGAGCCTATCTTAAAAGTGATCAGCTTCATCGTATCCAGTGCCGGTATGCTCATTGTTGGATTTCAGCTGTCAGATGTAAAGTTCAGAAATTTAAAATTAGGTTATTTTGGAAAAATTCTTGGTTTCCGCACACTGGCTGCGGTCTTGATTCTTGGCGTGCTTATGACTGCTGAATATTTTATTTTTCAGATTCTTGATGATACGGATTACAAAATGCTTTTTCTTGTTTCGCTTTTTCCTGTCGCCGCCAACGTCACAGTTTTCGCTTCTTTCCTGAAAACAGAAGAAGAACAATCTTCGCTGCTTGTGTTTCTTTCTGCATTGTTGTCCCTTGTTCTGGTTTCAATTGCTGCGTTGTTTCTTAATTGAAATATATTGGCCACGTCCTTGAAGCTTGTAGCTTTGGGGGCATAGCCAGATGAAATTATGGAAAAATTGAAATGGATAAAGGTATGCGGACAGTCGCCTTATTTTGAGGATGAGGACGGCCGGAGCTGGACACCCATAGGTCAGAACGACGCGCTTACCTGGCCGGAACTGCAAGGGTTATTTCTTAGGAAAAACTTCAGTGAAGCAGAAGAATACCTGGCATATCTCTCAGCAAGTGGTGTAACCTGTCTTAGGATTATGCTGGAATATTGCCAGACCGAGAATCGTTATCTTGAACGTCCCGCAGGAAATTTTCAAAGAAACATGATTCATTTTTGGGACGATCTTTTCACGCTCTGTGAAAAATACAAGCTTAGACTTATGCTGACTCCGTTTGATACATTCTGGATGTCGCGGCGCTGGAATTTTCACCCTTACAATGCCAGAAACGGTGGCCCGTGCAAAAGCAAATGGCAATGGCTCAGCTCAGATGAAACCCGGGATGCAATTAAAAACCGTTTGTCCTTCGTGATCAGGCGGTGGGGCGGAAGCGGGGTGATTTTTGGCTGGGATCTTTGGAATGAGCTACACCCCCGGCATAACAAGAAAAGAATTGAAGGGTTATCTGATTTTATCACAGACGTGAGCGATTACGTTAAAAATCTGGAATTAGAACTGTTTGGCAAAACTCACCCACAAACCGTTTCTGTATTCGCCCCCGACCTGGATCATTATGCCATGCATGATATCGTTTTCAGACATCCTGCGCTGGATTTTACGAGTATCCATTTATACAAAAAACCTCAGATCGACAGCCCGCGGAATAGTTTTGACGCGGCGTTTGTAACAGGAGAAATGATCAAAGAAGCATTGATACATACACCGGAATTCAAACCGTTTTTAGACAGTGAACACGGGCCAATTGATTTTTTCAGACGCAATCGGAAGAATCTGCCTGATGACTTTGATGACAACTACTTTCTTACTATCCAGTGGGCGCACATAGCCTCTGGTGCTGCGGGTGGCGGTATGCGTTGGCCTTACCGTCATCCGCACACTCTGACGCATGGTATGCGCTGCGCTCAAAAAAATCTTTCGGAATTCGTTGAGCTAATCCGCTGGAACAAGTTTAACCGAAAAAATCTTGCCGATGTGATCCGAATAAATGATCCGACCATTGCTGTATTTGCCTGCGGGGATTTTTCACAAGTAATCGTCTGGCTTTTGCAACGTCCGTTGAGAAAATTAAAAACAAAGAATAAAAACTATTCTATTGTTTCAATCCCTGATCTTGCCAATGGAAATTATCGTATTTCTCTTTGGGACACTAAAAAAGGTTTGATTGAAGATCGTTTGATGTCAAAAACTGAAACTACATTAAATATTTCACTGCAGATGAGCTCAGACAACGTCGCCATAGCGATTACGGCAGTTTGCTGACCATTTGTACTGCCCAGAGCTTCCGGGTATCGGGCTGTTTAAAGACAAAATCACCTATGGAGACAAGAGAAGCATCAGGAGCTGGCTGGCGAAGATAAGTTATTAAATCTCTGTGAATTCTTTCAAGATTTCCCGGCCGCAGAAGGCCGCGGGCGCCAACAGATCGTTCGGATAAAGTCATGCAGCGCAGACATATTTCCTCGATCATGCAACGAGCCATGTTAATGTAGGCAATAATATGTTCACTCCCGTATTGACCGGATTCCAACTTATGCGCTGTCTGGCTGATCCATAAATTCCCTGTTTCAACCAGGAAGGACATTTCTGCGATACGGGATTTCTGGAAAGGATCTTCTGTTCGGCTGATAGACTTCAATAAATGATGAGTCTCTTCCAGAACTGCTTCCGCGCCGCCAAGTTGAACAGAACAAAACCGAATTGCTCCGGATGAAAAATGGGGTTGTTTATAATAATCGTTTGGTGCGCCAAGAAAATCCTCTTTACTAATGATTATTCCTGTAAAATCCATTCTGAAACTGGCTGATGCACGCATGCCCAGGGGCTGCCAGAATGACTTGTCCTGTTTTATTGCAGCAACTTTTTCTGTGGGAATAATACACATCTGCCACCCTTTAATGCTTGGCGATTTAAGCTCGGCAGTAATAAGCGGCCGCTGGATCTGATCACCACCGGAGCAAAAAGTCTTTGACCCTTTTAAAAGAAAATTGCCATCAGCACGCTCGTGAGCAAAAACACCATCCTGATCTTGTGTATTCCAGACACCAAAAAGTTTTTGTCCCGAGGTCACTTCTTCAAACCAACGTTTCTTTTGCGACGCTGTTCCGTAAATATTTACCAGTTGAAGTGCATTCATATGCCCTTCGAAAATTCTGCCAACCGGAAGGCTCGCCCTTCCGAGCGATTTTAGCAAGTTAAGATTGTTGATCAGATTGTCTGAGTTAAAAGTCATACTTGACCTTTTAATCGGGAATGACAAAAGCTCCGACTGGCGAATCTCTTTAAATTCGTCCGTCGGGAAATTTCCATCTGCATCACTCAGAGCGGCATGTTGCTTAATGCAGTGAAAAATTGGGTCAAAATCAGAATGGTTTGAGAACATATCATTAAGCTGGCGAAAGCAGAATTAACTTTTTAGCCATAGCCTAATAGAATCGTACCCGGCCTGATCGTGTCTCGGCAGAGCTTATTTACAAAGAACTTTGGATAAGACAAGTCCGTCAAAACGAACTTGTTCAGGTTTGGCAAAAACAATTTTCCCATTTTGTTCGATATGTTCACCAGAACCCTGGATCAGCAAAGTATCCTGTCGAAGAAAAATAAGCTGCTGGACGCTTTCTGAAGTCGCTGTTTTAAAAGTGCATACCGCTTTAAGGGTATCGCCAAACATTTTTCCAAAGAAAGATCCGTTATTCTCATCCTTTTCATAAAGTTTATAACCCAGACTGCCCTTAATACTGTCGCCATACATAAGCGCGTTCATCAAAACTGTATCTTTTTTAAAAACAGAGGAATAGCAGACGTTAAAAGTACTGTCTTCATCAGATCTTTTTGTGTTCAGCGCCGAATGCTGTGTCGGGTTTGAATTGCATGATGAAAGCAAGAAATTAGCTATAACGGATATTGTAAACAATGATTTTTTCATAGGGTATCAGTTGGTGATCGTAACCTAGTCAGGACTTGTGGTCTGTTGAAAGATAAAGCTTTGCAAAATTGCCTGAACGCTCTGGGAGAAAGTATGATCGTACCGCTACTGAATTATGATTAATGTCAGGTCTTCCAACTATAAGTTACGAGTACAGGCATTGTATTCTTGGGAACAAAGAGCAGTAAATGACTGTATGGTAAATAGAAATCAGCTGGATCCCGGGTCGGGACGAAGGACACATTTTTATAAACAAGATGAAAAACGCTTTACTGATCTGTTACACTCTTTGCTTCTTTTCGGTGAAGGCGCAAACTGGTGTTGATAAATTTGATCTGCGCATTCTGAAAAAAATAGAAGCTGCCAGAACGGAAAGACAAACAAAAATATTAAGAAGCATTTCAGACGCGAATAACTACGTAAATATTGCCATTCCGGCCGGACTATTGGTTGGTGGAATTATTGATAATAACAAAGGCATGCGGCAAAATGCTTTATACGTCGCAAGCAGCACAGCGTCGACAGCAGTGCTGAATTTTGCCTTGAAGAAAATTTTTAAAAGGCCAAGACCCTTTCTGGTACACGTCAGCCTGACACCGGTTTATAAACCGTCTCAGTATTCGTTTCCGTCAGGCCACACATCATCGTCTTTTAGCACTGCAACGGCTCTGACGATGGCTTATCCAAAGTGGTATGTCGCCGCGCCTTCCTTCATTTGGGCGGGCGCCGTAGGTTATTCTCGCGTGTACTTAGGAGTCCACAACCCCTCCGATGTGGCGGCAGGTGCTGTGCTGGGTGCCGGAACGGCGCTAGGTCTGGGATTTATCAGACCCTGATTTTCGGCGTTGATATTGATATGCCAACGCCGAAAGGTTCGTTTAAACAACCGGCTTCCAGCCGTTTTCATAGTCTCGTGACCATAATTTCTGCGCATCTTTATCGCCCAGGATATGTCCGTTTTTAGGATCAATTTTTAGGTCTCTTCCCACACGCCAGGCGATATTTCCAAGCTGCATCGCGACAACACTTTTGAATCCAAGTTCAACATCGCAGTTTGGCAGGCGGCCGTTTTTAATCGCATCCAGAAAATCCATCACATGGAGATTATCCATACCTAAACTCGGGCTGGCCGTATTCCTTCCCTGCACAGCGCCTTCATCTTTTGAACTCACTTCTTTCAAGAGTTTTCCATCCAGATCATAGACCTTGTAGCTGTCGCCCCCGGTATCCAGACTTCCGTTCTCTCCGTAAAAAATAATTCCGCGATCCAGACCCTCGACTTTTCTTCCGTTCGAACTCCTTGACTCCCAGATAAGAGAAATACGTCCGGGGTAATCCATGGCTATGATTTGTGTATCAGGAGTTTCCCAGTCATCCTTAAATTCATAGCGGCCGCCGACGGAACTGACACGTGTAGGAAAGTCAACACCCAGCCCCCAGCGTGCAACATCCACCTCATGCGTTCCATTATTCAATGCCTCGCCGGTTCCCCAATGCCAGAACCAATGCCAGTCATAATGAATTAATCCGTCTTTATAAGGCATGCGCGGCGCGGGGCCCTGCCATAATTCGTAGTCCAGCCAGGAAGGAACGGTTCCCGGTTTCAAAATAGTTGCCTTGCGTTTGTTTGTATACCAGGTTTTTGCCAGATAAACCCGGCCTATAATTCCCTTATGTAACTCTTCAATACCTTTGGTTAAAATAGGAGCAGACCTGCGCTGCGCACCCATCTGAACCACCCTTTTATATTTGCGGGCTGCTTCAACTGCCAGCTCGCCCTCGCGCGGATTATGGCTTAAAGGTTTCTCAACGTAGACGTGCTTTCCTGCCTGACAGCCCATAATGGTAAGCGGTGCATGCCAGTGATCAGGCGTAGCGATATAAATAGCGTCGATGGATTTGTCTTCCAAAACCTTACGGCAATCTTTTTCTGATTTTGGTGTCTGAACCTGTCTGGTTTCCATAATTGTCTTGATCGCCTTGGGAATAGCTCTTTCATCTACGTCGCAAACAGTTCCTACTTCGGCATTCTTTTGCGCGGCAAATGTGCCTCCCATACTATTTCCGCGGCTGTTGACACCAATTGTTGCCACGCGGATCAGGTCATTCGCACCGACAATTCGGTTGTAACTTTTAGCACTGAACCCAACGGCAGATCCTCCAATTGTGACACCAACCGAAGCAGCTGTAATGGTCTTCAAAAAATCTCGTCTATCCCGCATAAATAAAGTGAAATGAATTTCTTTTTTATAAAGCTGAACCGAGCCCTGATTCTACCTGATTTTTCCTTTTAAATGAGAGCCTGAATCATTTTGACAACGTAAAGTTTACAATTTCATCATCCTGGTATGTAATAAATAAAGCAACTTGCGTCGTCTGTTATTATTTATCCCGCATATGAATTTAAAAAAAGAATCATTGGAAACTGTAATCGACAGGGCGATTGAATCGGGGCTTAGTTCATCTCATGTTCTGTCAGATAAAGCCCGGAAAAGAATTGAAAAATCGGCGGAGAAACTAGGGGAGAAGCTTGCTGAACTATTTGAAAAAGAAGAGAAGAGAACTCTTGAAAAATCAGAAGGGCAAGTAAAAGAGAGAAAAAAAACGAAAAAAAAATCTGCCGGGGTTTCTGATCAGGACATACAGGATCAGTAGGAGGTGATTAGATTCAATCTGCATCCGGGTCAGGCCTGAAAACCGACCGGATGCAGCGATTTTGCATCTTGTGCAAATTAGAAACGCTAAATTTGAAAGTATTGGCGAAAGCATCCTTATTAATTTGGTAACGGAATTTTAAGCGGATGGAACTAACTTGCGCCCAGATTTAACCGTTGCTGACATTTTTATGGATTACGCGGCCTCGCAATATTTTAAAAAGTATCAAAATTATTTTCTCTGCGTATTTATTTTTCTCTTCGGCGTTTTGGTTGGCGAATCATCCATAGCTCAGATTGCCGACGCTGAAAATTCAAGGGAGAATAGTGAGCAGATTCGAAATAATTTTAGCCGGCCGGATTCTGTTTTATTAGTCTTGAAGGAACAATATAACATGGTTGTTAAGGATGATCAGGTAAAGGCAGCTCAATATCTTCATCAAATCGGTAAACTTCTTTTTAGCTCAGGCCATTATCCCCAATCACTGGATTACCTCTTACAAGCCGACAACATTTATCGCAAGCAGAAACAGATAAAATTGCTGGCTGAAAATCTGGGTACACTGGGAGAACTTTATTACCGCACAACCCAGACAGTGCTTGCCAGAAAACAGTTTGATGAAGCGCTTTTGCACTATAAAAATTTAAAGGATGAATCGGGGAAAGCCAGTATTTACGGCCATATCGGCCATCTATATGAAAAAAGACAGCTTTACGATAGCTCTTTCTATTTTCAGCGGAAGGCCCTGCAAGTCTATGAGCAAATCAACCAAAAAGAAAGCGCAGCGAAAATCTATGAGAATATAGGAAGCATCTACGAAGATCAGGAAAAATACGATTCGGCTTACTGGTATTTTAACAGGGCGTTCGTTCTCAATAAAGAGCAGGGAAATGAAAGGGCTCAGATTGAAGTGCTCAATAATCTGGGAGACGTACTTCGGAAAACCGGACGATATCGGGAAGGATTGAATTTTAGTATGCGTGCCCTGGCAATGGCGGAAAAAACCGGCGAATATTATCAGCTTTCCGGTGCTTATAATGACATAGGAAAGGGGTATAACTTTGTTAATAGAAATGATAGTGCGTTTTACTATTTGTCGTTGAGTCGCAGATATTTAAATGATATTTATTCGGAGGAGAGTAACAAGCAGCTCGCGCTTTTGCAGACATTATATGAGATTGAAAAAAAAGATAAAGAGATCGAAGGTTTGACATTGGCCAGAAAAACAGATCTTCTCATCAGCATCGCGACAGGCATAGTGGTTGTTTTGGTTATACTTATTGCCGGACTTATCATTAGCCGGCAGCGTTTGAAGATTAAAAATGAGCAGAAACTGCATGAGCAAAATAAGCAAGTTTACAGAACTCAAAATCAGCTCATGGAAGCTGAGCTTGAAAATAAAAAACTTCAGGAAGAAAATCTTAGACAGGAACTTGAAATCAAGACAAAAGTATTGAGCAGTTATACTTTACATGTCATCCGGAAAAACCAGCAGCTTGAAGACTTGCAGTCGCAGCTGGATGCGTTGGCAAAGGATGATAAACGAGATCAAAAAAAGCAGATCAGACAACTTTCCGAGCAAATCGGTGCCGGACTGAGCGATGATCAGCATTGGGAAGAATTTCGCGGTATTTTTGAACAGGTTCATCAGTCTTTTTTTGACCGGCTGCAGCAGCAATCCGGTCCGCTTACCTCAAATGACCTTCGGTTGATCGCTCTTATTAAAATGAATCATACTTCGGCGGATATTTCCACCTTGTTAGGCGTGTCTACGGATAGTCTTCGCGTGATGCGGCACAGGCTCAGAAAAAAGCTGAATCTGGCACAGGGCGAGAACCTTTCAAACTTCATACAGTCTGTTTGATATCACTTAACAATTCGGTAATACTAACATAACACAAAGATAATGGATGAAATTAAAGTTTTAAATACTTGATAGTCAACTAATTGATTTGTGATTACCGCTACTGTTGCTTTCTTGTAACGCTATAATTCACGCTGTTTCCCTTTTGTTAACGGGGTAGATTTGCATCCCGGAGATTTCTATGCCCACCTTCGTATCGTTGTTTTAAAAAGGCTCAAATATCTGCCTTCATACTTTAACCGATTCGAATTTTTAAAGATGCGTTATAGCTTTTACTTGTGTCTGGCTGCATTTATTATTACGTCTTCTTTCGTTGTTGCAGGAACATTAAAAGGGAAATTGACCGAAGCGGCAAGCGGCGACCCAGCTCTTGGTGTTGTGGTCATGCTCGAAGGTACAGGTTTTCAGGACATCTCCGGATTAGATGGTAGTTTTACCATCCGTAACGTGAAGAAAGGAACCTATAAACTGATCGTTCGCCACATTTCCTATGCAATCGTTCAGAGAGAATTCTCCATTTCAGAAGAAGAGGTTATCAACTTTGAAATGGCTTTGGAAATGGCCGAAGATTTAAAATTGAACGAAGTTTCGGTTATAGGAACACGCGATGGGGCGGCAGATCAGACTGCGCGTTCGATGGAGCGAAATGCTAATCAGGTCATGAATATTGTTTCGGGAAAGACAATTCAGATTTCTCCGGATTTGACAGTGGCCAACGTTATTCAGCGTGTTTCAGGTGTTACACTTGAGCGCAACAGCAACGGCGACGGCCAGTATGCTATTCTTCGGGGAATGGATAAACGGTACAATTACACGCTGGTCAACGGAGTGAAAATCCCTAGCCCTGATAATAAATACCGTTATGTTCCTTTGGATATTTTTCCTTCCGACCTTCTCGACCGTCTTGAAGTGTACAAAGCTTTGACACCCTCGATGGAAGGCGACGCGATTGGCGGAGCTGTAAATATGGTGATGAAAGATGCACCTGACCGATTTACATTATCAGCAAACATTTCAAGCGGGTACAACGAATTGTTCATGCAGCGTAATTTTTTGAGTTATGATTTTAAAAACATTCAGTCGAAATCGCCTTATGAAAAAAATGGTAATCAGTATAACGCGACAGCTGCTGATTTCTCAAAAGCTGCCGTTGATTATACTTCAAAAAGACCAATGCCAAACTTACTTGGAAGCCTGGCTATTGGAAACCGTTATCTAAATGGAAAACTTGGCGTTCTGCTGGCCGGAAGTTATCAGAATACTTACCGCGGAAGCAATAGTTTGTTTTATGATTCAGAAACAGTCGATACGCTGCGTGGAGAAACGTTAACAAAAATGAACGAACGTCAGTATTCTGAGCAGCAGACGCGTTATGGGCTTCATTCTAAAATTGATTTTAGGTTTAACGACAGAAATAAGATCCAGTTTTACAATGCTTTTATGAATTTGACCAACGTTCAGGTCAGAGATGTTAAATCAACACAGCTGACGATCGGAGGCTATGATCCGGTTCTGGGAAATGCAACCCTGAATTATTCCACCAGATCACGGCTGACGCGTCAGCAGATTTTTAACAGCACTTTGCAGGGAAGACATCAGCTTACAGAAAGATTCGGGTTACAATGGTCGGCTGTATACTCGAAAGCAACGAACGAGGTACCTGATAACGTGACTGTGCCTTTAATAGGAATTCGTAAAAATTTCATTGACACAAAAACAACGGTGGGCGACGCGTCAAGACGGTGGGAACATAACTCAGACCGGGATATCTCAGCCTATTTGAATTTTACCTATTTGCAGCCGGTCGGAACTATGCAGTTTGAATATATGGCGGGTGGGCTGTTCAGAGATAAGTCGAGAACCAATTTCTATAATAACTATCAGTTGAGGCCGTCAAATCCATTTGCTCAGTTCGGAACGGATTTTACGACGTATTCACAAATTCAATGGACGATCCAGAATCCGAGAGGAGCTGTCGCGACGGCACTGAATTATAATGCAACTGAGCAAATCAAAGCTGGTTATTTTCAGCTTAAAGCCGAATCGGAAAAACTGGAAGTGTTGGGTGGCGTTCGTATAGAGGCTACCGATCAGGGATACAGTATGCTTTTTCCTATTGGCGAAGACCGCCCGGTTGGAAGTCAGGTTTATACTGATTTTTTACCAAGCCTTCATTTTAAGTATAAAACCAAAGAAAATGTCAACTTGCGGGCTTCTTATTTTCGGTCTGTCAACCGCCCTGGATTCTTCGAAATCGTCCCGTACCGTATTGTCCAGGAAGAATATCAGGAGCGGGGAAATGCCGATTTAAAAAGGGCAGTAGCAGACAATATAGATCTTCGTTACGAAATTTTCCCGAACTCATCGGACCAGTTCATGGCAGGTCTTTTTTACAAACACATTAAAGATCCCATCGAATATACCTTACAGCGGGATGCTGTACGCGGTCAGGATATTTTTTACGCACCGGGGAATTTTGGAAATGCCAATAATTATGGAATTGAGGTTGACTACATCCGTTATTTCAAAATGTTTGGCGTGAAGGCAAATTATACGTACACGCATTCGCAGATTACAACGCCTAAATCCAAAAGGATCAGAAACGAAAGTGGTGATCTTGAAACGATTAATGTAGATCAATCAAGACCACTTTATGGGCAGTCGGCCCACGTGGCTAACCTATCGCTTTTGTATAAAAATGCAAAAAGGGGGATTGATGCTCAGTTGGCCGCAGGTTATACAGGCGACAGGATCAATACAGTTTCTCAGTTTCTTGACAATGACTTGTGGCAAAAGGGTTTTGTCCAGATGGATGCTTCCATTGAAAAAACTTTTTCCAACGGCCTGGGAATATTCGCGAAAGCAAATAATCTTCTGAATACACCGATGGAGGTTTATATGAAAAATGTAAGCGCAGCCAATCATAATGTTGCTGAACAAAGCAGTTTGAAGAGAACGCTGATACGCCGCGACTATTACCAGCGCTCTTATCTTCTGGGAGTCCGTTATAAGTTCTAAACACAATATTTATCTAAAACAATTATCTCATGTACGAATTCAAAATGAAAAATTTACTTGCTTTTGCTTCATTAGCTCTATTCACGCTGGCAGGCTGCGATAGTGACAAGTCAGAACCGACTCCCTCGGTAGAAATTCCGGTTGTCCAGGAGTCTGTATCCGGCGAGGTTTCCGGTACGTGGACAAAAGGTGGTACTTATAAAATCACAGGTCATATTCAAATTCCCGAGGGAAAATCACTAACGATCCAGGAAGGTGTGACCGTCCTTTTCAGTGATTCCGTTATAAAACCGGAAGTAGTAGTAAAAGGCAATTTATATAGTCTGGGTACGGCCGAAGCACCAGTCAAGTTTACAGTTCCTGATAGCTGGAAAACTGCGAAAAACCAATTTGGTAATCTTTGGGGAGGACTTATCGCAGGACCAAAATCAAGCGAATTTGTTTTGACTAATACAATACTTGAATATGGCGGTGCTGTTACCACCGAAGAGTCACCATCTGTCAAAGCAGGACTATACAAGGCTGCAGCTGGTGAACATGTACCTGTTCTTTACTACCCAAACGTAAGTGGGAAGCTGATCGTGACGAACAGCACAATACGTAATTTCAATGAAGACGGGTTTTATATTGAAGGTGGTCAGGTTATTATTGCCAATAATTATTTCTATACAACTGGTGTTTCCGGTGGTGATGCTATCAACATTAAATCGGGTGTTCAGGCTGACGTTGCTTTTAATGTAGTATATAGTCCTAATACTAATGCCTTGAAGTTATCGAATTCAGGCGACCGTACTCCTCAGGCGTATGTGGTTGGCTACAACAACACGATCATCAATGCGGGATGGAGAAGGCCTACTACAAAAGGAGGATCGATCTGGCTGGAGAAATCGGTAAGGGCGGATCTTTATAACAATCTCTTAGCTAACGATCGTTATGGAATTAAAAGAGATAAAGGTGCTCCCGAAGATTCCCGTTCAGTGATCAGCAATACTTTTTATTACGGGCATAATCAGACTACCGCAGATCAGTTCCAGCCATCGGATGAGATTGTAAAAGGTGTGAACGATATTATTTCAGCCAAAGCAGCTGAGAACGATCCTAAGTTTGTAAGTTACCCCTTGACAACAGACATGCAGAATGCGACTTTCAATACCAGCTGGGATTTTCATCTGCAAGCGGGTTCTCCAGCACTTGCGAAAGGGAAAACTGATTTTACCCGCTTATTTGCCAATGGAATTGTTGTTAATGGTATAACATACAAATCGCCGGCTCCGGCCAGCTTCATCGGTGCTTTCGGAACAAAATAAGCTAATGTTTGATTTATTTTAAATACTTCTGTGAAACTACTGATTAGCTCTCTAAGTGTTCTGAGCATATTTATTGTGTCATGTCAGGAGAAAAAGCAAGTCGCTGATTCTGCCGAAACGGACGCTGTGAAAATTGTTGAACCATTATATATTTCGGATACTGTTGCCCATGATTCGGACGATCCGGCGGTTTGGATAGATCCCCGGGATCCGTCGCAAAGTCTAATTCTGGGTACTGACAAGGATGCAGACGGCGGATTATATGTTTTTGATCTTAAAGGCAAAATTGTCAAAGACAAGGTGATTCGCGGACTGAAACGACCCAATAATGTCGACATCGCGTATGGGATCATGCTGGCAGGAAAACCTACGGACATAGTTGTGGTTAGTGAGCGTTTTACGCATAAGCTCAGAATTTACTCGCTTCCTGATATGAAACCTGTTGATGGCGGCGGAATCGAAGTCTACCAGGGAGAGACAGCCGACGGAGCCAGAGATTTAATGGGCATTGCGCTATACAAAAATAAGGCAGGTAAGATCTATGCAATTGCCGGCCGGAAAACCGGCCCTACCGATGGTACATATCTTTGGCAATATCTGTTAGAAGATAGTGGTTCAGGCAAAATCAAAGCGACTTTGGTCAGGAAATTCGGCACGTACAGCGGTATGAAAGAAATTGAATCAATTGTCGTGGATGAAGAGCTTGGCTATGTTTATTATTCAGATGAAGGAAAAGGGGTGCATAAATATTACGCAGATCCGGAAAAAGGAAATAAAGAGCTTGCTCTTTTTGCAACGACGGGTTTCACAGAAGATCATGAAGGTCTTTCCATTTATAAACTTACCAGTTCTACAGGATATATTCTGGTTTCAGATCAGGGCGCTAACCAGTTTCAGATTTTCAGCCGGGAGGGAGAAGTAGGTAATGCTCACAGCCATCCCCATTTGAAAACAGTCAAAGTGAAAGCGTCTCACAGTGACGGTTCGGAGATGGTTTCCATTCCATTAAACACTGATTTCAAAAACGGATTATTCATCGCCATGAGCGATGACAAGACCTTTCACTTATACCGCTGGGAAGACATCGCAGGAAGTAGTCTTAAATCTATCGGAAATAGAAAGGATTGAATCGAAATTTCCGCCGCCTGATTTTAAAGCACAAATGGGACTATTTTTTGCCCCGTTTGTGCTTTTTCAGGTAGTTTAAACTTTTTAAAGTATAGCCAGAACTCCTATATCGGAATTCTTCAAAATTAATTGTTCTACAACTGCTGTTTGTTGCAGAAAAATATGCTCCGCATTGGATTGTCCATCGTCAGTGGGATAAGCGAAATGCGAATAGAATGATACGTTGGTGTCTTGCGTAAAATGATGCGCTCAATATTAATGTTTTTGCTAAGTACTGCCACGCATTTCATTACCCTTGATGAGATAACCGAATAATCTACTGAAATCAGAATCGTTTTCACTTTCACAAATGTTTAATTTAACGAAATAGAAAAACGAAATTATCTTGCGCCTACTGGTTATTTAAAAATGTGAAACTCTTTTCAAAGCCGAATTAGTGAGCCGTTAAAGCTCATAAGGTTACAATTTTTTCAGTTAATATTGAACGTATCGGTTTAGGATCGGTGATAAGCTTGGCTGCATTGCGTAACGGCAACGACTACGCATTGCATATTGGGTCTTGGCTGGCTTGATTTTTTAATCTAGTTTTAATGTCTAAACTTAATACAAACCAATCTCTTGAATTCAAGATATTTTTGCCTGCTTCTCTTATTACTCGCTCCGCTCGATGCCGCTTTTTCTCAGGAAAAACCCGGGTGGATTAAACGAGCAATCCAAAAGGCGATTTCCGATACAACCTCGCCAGGAAAACCCAGTTTCCGGATTTACCCAACGCTGGCTTACTCGCCGGAAACAAGTTTTGAATTTGGGTTCTCTTCGCTGCTTCTTTTCCAGGCAAAAAACGATACTTTGAACCGTCTCAGTGAAATACAGGCGTTTACCTTCATAACACTGGAAGCACAATATGGAATATGGCTGGATAATGCTATATATGGGGATCAGGACAAATGGTTTTTTCTGGGAAGGACCAGATTTCAGCGCTTTCCACTTCTATACTATGGGATAGGACCGGAAACCTCAGGCCATGAGCCCGCACTTATTGACGCAAATTATCTGCTTTTACGACAGCGTGTGCTCCGGAAAATCGTGCCTAATCTTTTCGTAGGGCCGGAAGTTGATTATCAGCAATTGTATAATACCAGTTTTAATCAGCCCGAAGGAAATCATGAGTATGAGGCTCCGCTTGGCAGTGATGGTACCCGTAATCTTGGGCTCGGTGCTGCGCTTGTCTACGATAACCGGCATAATGTACTGAATGTTCGCAAAGGCCTCTTCGGAGAAATTTCGTTTTTGCAATATGCTCCGAAACTTGGCAGTGATTATAAGTTCTACGGAGTTAATCTCGATATTCGTTCTTCCCATCCTACCAATGCCCGAAATGTACTTGCATGGCAATTGTATGGAAATTTTCTTTCAGGTAATGTTCCTTTTAATCAGCTTGCGCTAATGGGCGGCGAAATGATTATGCGCGGATATTATTCTGGGCGGTACCGTGATAAAAATATGCTTGCTTTTCAAACCGAACATCGCTGGCTTCCTTTCCGTTTCAGCAAAAGAATCGGAGGGACAGTGTTTGCCGCCGCTGCGGTAGTGGCTCCGAAGCTTAATGAATTTAGCTGGAAGCATATCCGTCCTTCTGGTGGTGTAGGACTTCGGTACCTGCTTTTCCCTAAAAAAGATATTTTCCTGCGTCTGGACGTTGGCTTTACAAAAGAAGGTCCCGGATTTTATCTTTTTACCGGCGAAGCCTTCTGAAAACCTGGTTTTCGGCAGCTTTATGCGAATTTGGAACAGTATTTTACGATGTCCATGCGTCGCCTTTACGGGAATCTTTTACCCCGCAATTACTTCATCACGAATTAAATAAGCTTGATAATGAAAATTTTAGTGTATCTGGATTTTGACAAACAATGTCAAAAAGAATTAATAGAACGGCTCCCCAAAAAAGTAGAAGTAGTTTATGCTTCAGGATTTTCGGAATCACAGCTGAACGATGCACTGCAAGATGCTGAAATTCTGGTTGGTAACCCGCCGGTTAAGTCCTTAAAAACGATACCGGAATCTTTGAAATTCTGGCAGTTGGAACATGTGGGCTTTGAACAATACAAAGATCTGGACTTCAAAGGGAAAGTAGCCAATGTTGGTGACATGTCCGCAAAGCCTGTCGCAGAAACAATTGTCAGTGGAATTTTAGCTTTTTACCGCGGAGTGCATAACATGGTGAGAAATCAGATTGAAAAGGAATGGGTAGGAGAGAAGGCAGAGCAGAACCTTCATATACTTGGTGAAAAACGAGTGATCATCCTGGGTTCCGGCGCGATTGCCGAACACGTCAGGAAAATTTTGAAGGCCTTCGGCTGCGAGGTGCTTACTACGGCTAAGAGTGATCCTGATGCGGACATCCATTCATTTAAGGATCTACTGAAAGAACTGCCTGAGACTGATCTTGTAATTAATACATTACCCGGGAATTTGGAAGACTATGTCTCGAAAGATTTTTTTGATGAAATGAAGAAAGATAGCCTTTATGCAAGCGTTGGCCGAGGTAATACTACCAATGAACCGGAAATGATCAAAGCGCTTCAAGATGGTCGCCTGCTCGGAGCGGTCCTGGATGTTACCGAAGTTGAACCTTTGCCTAAGGGCAGCAAGCTTTGGACTATGCGTAACGTTATTTTGACGCAACATACAGGCGCTGCACACAAGGATCGCAACCGTGATAAAATTGACGTTTTTGTCAAGAATATAAAAAAATACCTGAGCGGTAAAAAGATTGAAGATGAGGTAGCGCTTAACGAGGGATATTAAATCGGGTAAAAGCCGAGCCGCACATCATGGAAGAAAAAGACTCAAATTCTTGGGTCTTTTTCTTCCATGTCCGTATGTTCTTGTAATCCGGGAAGAGGCGTTGTAGCTTAGCTTTGATTTGTGTATTTTCTGTAAAATCTTTGAAGTATTCTAACAAAACCCAAATGAACTTTAAACTCAATAAAAAATCTGACATAAGAACATCGATGATGCTTATGATGATTTTGCTTTTCACAAGTGGTTCTTATGCATCAGCCTTTCGTGAACATCTTACCCAAAGTGATACCCTGAGATTATTTCTGATAGGTAACAGCTTTTCACAAAACGCAACGCGGTATTTGCCTCAACTTGCTCAGGAAGGGGGGCATCTGTTAAAGATCGGCCGTGCGGAATTGGGGGGCTGCTCGCTGCAGCGGCACTGGGAAATTGCCGAAGCGGCGGACAAAAATCCAGCAGATCCGAAAGGAAAGGCTTACAATGGAAAGTCACTCAGAGAATTATTGTCTTCAGGTACCTGGGACATCGTCACAATTCAGCAGAATTCGATGAATTCCGGCGATGCAACGACATACTCGCCTTACGCAAAAAAACTTTTCGACCTGATAAAATCGATACAGCCCAAGGCCAAAATCCTAATGCATCAAACATGGGCATACCGGGTTGACGCGAAGCAATTCACACAGATTGCAGATAAACAAAATGCTTCCAGTGCCGA
This sequence comes from Dyadobacter koreensis, assembly GCF_900108855.1. GTDB lineage: Bacteria > Bacteroidota > Bacteroidia > Cytophagales > Spirosomataceae > Dyadobacter > Dyadobacter koreensis. The sequence continues at coordinate 116,178 of NZ_FNXY01000001.1, read as the reverse complement.
AGAAATGTGGAAAAAATCGCGGGCAGCCTACCACGCAGTCGCAAAATCGCTGGGAGTCGAGTTAATTCCAGTTGGAGATGCATTTTGGAAGATTAATTCGGAACCTGAAACAACTTACAAACCTGACGTGAATTTTAACTTTGACGCGGCGAAATCGCCTGACTTACCAGACCAAACCAATTCGCTACATGCAGGATACAGGTGGGATAACAGTGGTAAAATTGCTTTCGATGCAAATCATGCCAATGAAGCCGGGTGCTTTTTAGGAGGCCTGGTTTGGTATGGAGTTCTCTTCAATCAATCACCCGCCAAACTAAAATATCTTCCGGAAAAAGTGGAAGAACGTTTTGCGGAAAATCTCAGGAAAGTTGCAGCTGATGTAACAACCAATACCAAAAAATAAAGTGTTTCCAACCTATAACAGCAAGCGACCCGGCAAAATTTGCCGGGTCGCTTGCTGTTATAAAATCTGTTTTTGAGGAGCAATCAATTGGATCCGTTTTTCTTTTTCTTCGAGCGGTCAACCAAGGCTCCTGTCCCGGCTCCTACACCCGCGCCGATCAAACTTCCAACAATTGCGCCCTCGGCGCGGTTCTTATTTATTATTGCGCCAGTGACAGCTCCTGTTCCGGCTCCAACAACCGCACCTTTTGCCGTATGATTCCATCCTTTCTTCCTTGCAGCAACGGGAGCAGCGTTGTTATTTGCAACAACTTGTCTGTCCTTTTCCTCATTTTGCGCTTTCAATTTTTCTTCCCTATCCGCCATCACAGCGTTCATAGAGTCTACAACTGCCTTTTTAGCTATTACTGCCTGCATTGAATCAATTGTAGCCTGTTTCGCTGCAAGTGCTTCAGACTCCTTGTTAGAGCCGCTGTTACAGGCAAATAGAAAACAAATTGCGCTGAAAATTAAGACGATCGATTTCATAGTATAGATTTTAGGTTACTCAATAATCTATATTAAGTCCTAAAATCATGCCAGCAGACTGCGATACGGAGCGAGATTGCCACGGAAAAAAACTATTTGAAGATTTGTAGCAATTCGTTTACGCATTTTTCAGCTTTTCGATGTCGAGTTTTTTCATCCCCATTACCTGCTGCATGACACGTTTCGCCTTCCCAGGATCTGAAATCAATTGTGGAAGTATGGCAGGAATAATTTGCCACGAGAACCCGAATTTGTCTTTCAACCAGCCGCACATGCTTTCTTCACCTCCATCTGCGGTCAAAGCCTCCCAGTAATAGTCAATTTCCGTTTGGTCCTGACAGTTCACAACGAAGGATACTGCCTCACTGAATTTAAAGTGCGGTCCACCATTCAGACCCATCACCCGGTTTCCATTTAATTCAAAAGTAACTACCATCGGCGTGTCGTCAAGTATTTTTGAATTTTTGAAAACGGAGCAGTAAAACTCAGCTGCGGCTTTTGCATTACCGTCGTACCACAAACAGGGATATATCTGATTATTCATTTTCATTTTGTTTAAAATACTTATTGATACAAGTTTATAGACTTATTCCGAAAAAAGAGGGGGGATAAAACGACTTTTTTAGGGGGAATTAAGACAAACCTGCCGTTAGCTCAAAACAAAGTAGATAAAACTAAGACGTTTGAGACGCTGCTTCGCTTATCGGAAATTTTTGTGGCTAACTGGCTGATTTTACGGTAAATAAGTAGTGTGCGACTTTTCAGGAATTTTAATTACTTCTTCTTTCTTTTGATATAGGTTTGGCGTACCACCTTTTTCAAAGATAACGAAATGTTAAAAGCTCTGATCAAATTTGATTTGGATCACGTCTCACAACGACCCCTTGTAAATTCGTCTTTTTCCGGATTTTATAAAAAAGGGGAGGCTGTAAATATTGCCAGCGCAAGATATGAGGAGAACGAAAAGTTATGGTATGTTCTCGAAAATGGTATCCAGATTGACTCCCATTTTGTGGAAGTCGAGCCTTATTCGGGCTTGGGGGAACAGGATAAAATCCAGTTTTTTCTCTGTTACAGAAATCTTGATGAGCATAATAATCCATCGCTGGATGACGAAACCGCGCCGGATCAACTGTATTTTGCACAGATTACCACGCCAAGCGATTCCCGTAGGTTTCTGGTAAATCATTGGGATGAAAACACCTTTGTTAACGCAGTGATGAATGCTGTGAAGCCGTTAGCGGCTGAAAGAAAACATGTGTTTATTTATATCCATGGTTTCGATTGGGAGCCTGGACTCAAACTGGATCTTCCGTCAACTTTCGTTCAGAGTTATATGAACCATTCTGCAAACTCGATAGCCAAGATCATCTATTTTGGATGGCCATCTACAGGATGGCGAACAAAGGCGGATGATAAAGCGATACAAGCGGGGGAGCATTTTACGAAAAAAAACTTTTTCAATTATTTCAAACAGCTTTCTGATGCTTTGAAGGCGGAGGGTAAATGTCTAAATCTAATTGTACATTCTTTTGGCCATCAGTTATTAAATGGAATGATTAATCCAGGCGCGGATCATGTCAAAAACATTCCGGAAGGAATTTTTGAACACATCTTTTTGATGGCTCCCGACATCACCCACCTTGCGGTTCAAAAGGATGGCGTTATACTCAGGAATATTAAAAAAACCAGAAAAGGGAAACATTATACTTACAATTTTACACCGTTAACAAAACTTGCTTCAAAAGTTCATATTTTCTATAACGAGCTTGATTATTTACTATATCTGAGCACGCAAAAATTCAATGGTAATAAGTCAACGGGTATTTTTAATTCAAAACCTGACGCAAAGGGTATTACCACCGACTATCGCAACCTGGGCAACTATGGCAGAGCATTATTTGATAAGCCTGGTTCAGGTCTGACCCCGGGAGATGGGTTTAATTTTGTTGATGTACAGGACCTTGTTAAAACGGAAATGGCCGCAGATCCATTATACTACCCATTTCAAAATCTCAAAGACGAAAGCAGGCTACGGGCAATTAAAGACATTAGGGAGAATTCCAACTACGAGGGGCTGGCACTACTGGACACTTTTTGGAACAGACATTTTCTGATGACCCACCACCAGTATCTGTTTACCTGTCGTCCAGTCGTGGATCACGTGCTTTCGCTGCTAAATAAAATATCCGAACCCGAACCGTCTGTGCAGAATCTTGTTGTTTAGCCTTTCCGAAGCCTTATTAATTCAAATAATGTCACAAATAGCTATTTGTGACAGAACTTTAGTTTGGGAATCGAACAGAAAATCGAAGCCAGATTATTGCGTTTTCTGAACATCTGCTATGGGATACAAAGCTCTTAAAGCGTTAAAGACGGCCTGGTGCGTTACTGTTGCGTGATCTTCATGCGGGAGATAGTCGAAATAGATCTTAACACGCGGACTTTTACCTTTTTTTAATTTCTCGGCCAGCAGATTTGCATCGACTTCCATCACATGAGGTGTATCACTCGGGGCAAGTCCTTCTTTCCCGACGGCAATATAAACGTCTGTTTTTGTGTTAAAGTTTTCCTGCAACAGCACCGCCGACTGTTTTAGCAGCGAGCCATTATCCCACCAAAGACTTGGACTTACGATAACATATTTGTTGAAAAGTAATGGCTTTTTTAGTAAAATTTCCGTAGCAAGCAGACCGCCTAACGATTGTCCAATCAGTGTTCTGGAACTGTTTGTTTTAAATTTTTTCTCTATATAAGGCCTTAATTCCTGCTCTAAAAATGTGATAAATTTTTCGGATTGGCCTGTGCTAGGAAATCTTTTTTTATCTGAATCTACTGTTGTTGGGAAAGTAAAATCCCGTTTACGGTCAACGTTTGCGATGCCAACAATAATGGATTTAGGTACGCGATTGATCCATGGAAAACTATTAAACTGAAAAAGGCCGGTGATGTGAATAAAGTCTTCGTCCGCTGCGCCATCGAGCAAATAAACGACTGGATATTTTGTCGTGTCGTTTTTACTGTAACCTTCCGGAAGATAAACATTGATTATTCTTTTTTCTGACAAGACGGTGGATTGGATTTCCTCGATGCTGCCCAGTATGAAAGGCTTGCTACTGGTTTGTCCGGAAATTTCAGTCTGGCCGTAAGAGGAAAAGGTTAGAAAAGTAAGGAATAAATAAGCAGCTAAAATTTTCATTCGGTAAGTTTGAGTGGTATCTGACTCAAAAGTATAAAATAATACCGTCCTGATGAAAACCCTTTATTGGTTTCATTTTGCTGACTTCATTGCCTTGACAACTTTTATTTCCTTGCTGTTGACGAATTTTTCATACTCTCTGGTCCCAAATGCATACATTGCAATTTTTCCATCCTTATCATGGTGAATGCCCCATCCATATCTTTTAGTAAGCGGAGATGCTCGTAGACAGGCCTGTCCCTTGGAAAAGAAATCCTTTCGGGCTTCTTCCAGCTCACTTTCAGTGAGATCTTTTCGTTCTGCATAAACATGAAACAGAACATCGTCAGAAGTAAATTTGTAAGGATGCTTGCTGACCATGTCGAACTGGATATTCGCTACCGTTTTTTTATCCTCTTTCACAGGGGGGATTTCTCCTTTGTTTGCAGTTGAATCTTCTGCAATTTCGATAAATGTATTTTGATAATTGGTGGTGTGTTGTTTCATGACATTGAAATTGGATCAAAATTTTGTCAACAGGCGAAGATACTTTACAAAAGCCAAAATGCATTGTTAGATAAGCTGCTAAGGCGCAGAAATGTGAAATTTTATACGGCTATCGTAGTCGGTATAATGTACATATTTTTTATTTTCCATCCACAACAGGACTGATTTATCACCAGGCTTTTTGTATCTGGGTATTGTAGGGCGAACATTGTCAAGTTTTGAGTTTCTGGTAACCGGGGTTATTTTCCAACTATTTCCCATATCACTTGTCTGGCCTTTTGAAATTTCGAACACACCGTTGATCTCATGTGAAAAGTAAACAATCGAGGGATCAAGTGGATCGATTGTAAAACCTCCCGAATAGTTTTGTTCTCTTTCCATTTTACCTTCCGGTGTTTGCGGAAACCAATTTCCGGAATCGATCAGGTAGTGGTCATTCCATTTTTTTCCATCGTAAACTGCGTAATAATATTGATGATTATCATTTGTAGGGTACCTTGTATATGCGACAACCAGGTTTCCTTTTTTGTCTACAACGATATCAAAAATCCATGCTTTTCCTGTCGTTGGGGTTGCTTGATAAACAATTGTGGCGTCAGAAGGATGAAAAGGCAATTGCTCAATCGTTGCAATTTTTGAACCGTCAGCCCGCCAAAAAGCACCATTTTCGTAGAAACAATAATAAACCGAATTTAGCGGTTCAGCATTGGGATGACCGTCAGTAAAAATTAAATGTATCCGCGATTTCCCATCGGAAAAATATTTTACATAGGGACGATTATTGGTATTAAGTTCTTTGGAGGTAATGATAACGACCGGGTCTGACCAGGTTTTGCCGTTATCAGTCGAAGTGACAAAATTAGGTTTGAAGCCAATCCATCTGCCAAAACTGTACAGTTTGTTATTTTCTGAACTCAGTAAAAAAGGATTCGCGTAGGTATAGGTTTCCCGTTTGAATCTGTCCAGAAGCTTTTGATTCGTAGGTTTTAAAACAACTGAATCTGAAAAAGTGCTGACTTTTGGTCCCTGGGTTGTTACGTTTTGGATAACACCCATCCCTTGTGCGCTGCCTCCATGCCAGGTATATTGGGTAAGAATTCGTCTGTCGGGCAACTCGAGAAATGCAGGATTATCATGGTCGTCCTTTTCCAGATTCGTGTATAATTTTTTCTTCTCTATTCTACCGTTTTTTATATCCAAAGAAGCCGCCATAATATCGCCCGAGCTTGTAACCCAGCCTGTGATCACCTGGCTATTTTTTTTACTTGAATAAATGGCTCTCGGATCGCTGAACCAGCACCATGCGCCATCTTCGGTCAACGTACCCGCTGACTGTCCGAAACCGGGCGTATAACAAATCAAAAAAACGTGAAAAATGGCCAGAAGATTTTTCATGATCATGCTGCAAAATTTTTCGCCTCCCTTCAAATGGAAGAGAGGCGAAAGAAAATAAGTTTTAAATACCGAAATTTTATTTTATTCCTTTGCCTGTAGCTGCCCAGTAAATACCTCCGTAAAGGTGGTCTAAAAATGACTGGTCGGAATATACAAGTCCAATATGCCCCAGGCCGGTATAAAATGCACGGCCTCCGTCATACTTATGATACCAGGCCATCGGGTGAACATCTCCCATGCCTTTTCCTTCATTCTCACCCCATTTGGTTTTGGCATCATACGTTTTTTCATCCAGTGTGATAAGGAATTTAAGGTCATTGGATTTATAAGGCTTTTGGTATTCATACCACTCGTCTGTCCACAACATTCTTTTTGGGAAACGTTCAAGTCCGGGGAAATTGCTATCGACAACATCCAGAAAGGCGGTTTGCTGCGCAGGATGAATTTTGAACATCATACCAACCATTTTTGTATACCAAGGCCATTCGTATTCGGTATCTGCCGCAGCATGTATACCAACCCATCCTTTGCCGGATTGGATAAATTTCTCAAAGGCGGCTTGCTGCTCCTCATTAAGAATGTCACCGGTTGTGTTTAAAAAAATTACCGCAGCATAATCTTTCAGCTGTTTCTCATTAAAAACCGAAGCGTTTTCCTGCCAGTCGACGGTGAAGTTATGTCTAGCGGCAAGGTTTCTTACGCCATCAACCCCCTCATGGATCGACTGGTGGTGAAACCCAGCGGTTTTTGTGAAAAGTAAAACTTTGAACTGCTGGGCGTTAGCGCAGGCTGCCGTGAAAATGACAAATAGAAGAGCCAGTGATTTTTTAAGCATGTTACTTTAAATTAGGTTTTATTTAATAAACGATTTTCAATGTACTAATTTCAATGAGATCTGTACCCTTGTGGAATTACATATCGGTCTATTTAATCAGTTATTCTTTGGCAATGCAATGGAAATATCACTTGCCCATTACCAGTCTGGTTTGCGCTCCGCCTCCTTCTGCATCAAGTAACTGAATTTTGAGGTTGGATTGCTTTACCAAATTTCGATCAAGTGACAGCGTCACTGCATGAATTCCCTGGGAAAGATCAGCCGTCAGGCTTTTATCGCCGAGTTTTCCGGCCTTCCCGTCTACCCATGCCTGAATTCCGGTTGCGTTGTTGAACGATAAACTTACAATGCCCTTGGTTACAACTTCTATTTCAAACCGAATGAAGCTAAACTTTTTACCGCCATTCAGTTCAATGACAGGAATTTCATTCAGGGGTAAATCGCCGGCCACCTTGCTGTAAATAGGATCAAATACAACTTTTGAACTTTCTTTCGCCAGGTAACTTACGCCTTCCGCTGCAAGCTTTTTTACGAGTTCCTTGTTTGAAGAGACAGTACTCCAACGACGAACAAACCGCGTAGTCGGAACACGGAAATTTCCCGATTCTCCTAATTTTGACAGAAATCCGATCAGGTTAATAAATTCCTGCTGGTCCAGTGATGCGGTCAAGCCAGGAGGCATTAAAGATCCTGGGACTTTTTCCGTCAGCTCAACCTGGCTTTTGGGTATTGAAATTTCTTTACCCGTAACGTCGCGGATCACGATTTCTGACGCTCCGTCACTGGCCAGATATCCCAGCATTTCACTGCCGTCTTTTTTCAATACGCGTTTTAGGTCATAACCCTCTTTAATAGATAAATTTGGATAAAGGACCGACCGAATAATCGTTTCGGCAGGTGAACTTGTCCCTAGGCTGCTAAGGTCGGGGCCTATGCGACCGCCTGCGCCACCGATTGCATGACAAGAGGTACAATTTACCTCAGCTTTTCTAAAAATCAGTTCGCCTTTTTCTGGATCTGCTTTTTCGCTGATTACTTTCGCCAGACCTGCAATATCGCGGTCATTAAGTTCCTGCGACATCTTCGCCGCAGGCATTGCTCCACCAGATTCTTCAAGCGCTTCTTTAAGCGCAAGCACGTCGGTCTGTCTTTGCCGGGTCCACATTACCCGGGTCTGTACAAGCTGCCGGCCTTTTTTTGCAATAACTTCCGGGATCTTTTTAGAATTGATTGCCGCAGTTAAGGCTTCTGTTCCGGCTTTGTTCCCAATTAGAGCAATGAAAATGTCAGACATATCTACATCCACAGGCAATGTTCTCATCAGTTCTGTACCGATACGGGCAGCTTCCGTAGGGTTGAAAGCAGACAATTGTGCGGTAGAAATGACTCTTACTTCCGGCGTATTTTTTGGGCCAGTCATAGTGGTAACCAATTGTAGTGCCTTTGCCTGGTCAATCGATGCCAAAGATGACAGTGCTGTTTTTTTCGAAGCGATATTTCCTGTTTTGATAAGATTTGTGAGACGTTCACTGAGTGATTCGAGTTTCCATAAGCCAATCAAGCGGATTGCTGCCAAACTTACGGTCTCGTCTTCATTCTCAATTAGTGTTGCAATGCGATCAGGATTTTTATCTGGTTGTAGTTTTCGTTGACGGGCAGCGTCTTCCAGTGCGTTCAACTGCAAGATCAAACTTTTATCTTTATTTTGAATTGCAAAATCCAATAGCATATTCAAATCTGCGACAGTGCCTGATTTGGCGATAGCGCTGACAACGTCTTTTTGATACTCCGAAGGAACCAGGCGTTTCTGATAAATTTTAATTAGCAAGGAAACTGCTTCGGGTGTACTGACCGATTTTAAAGCAAAAACGGATTTTTTCGCATCGGCAAAAAAATCGGGTTCCGCTTTCAATCTTGCCATCCATTGCGGCTGCAGGTCGCGAACCGTTTGCCAAAGGGCAAAGTCCAGAAATTCGTCCATCGGAAGGTCAAGAGCCTTTAATGCTGTACGGGAGGCTTCGGCCGTTTTCAATTTGCGAAGTGCGATAACAGCTTCCAGACGTACCTGGGCATGTTTGTCGCTCACCATTTTTTCAAGTATTGCGGGAACGTTGGCAATTTTTTCACCCCAGGCCTGGAGCGTGCGTAATGCAGAGGAACGGGCATTATGACTTTCAGCGTTTAAAAGGCTGGTCAACAGCGGTTCGTTTACCGTGTCAAGTGCTTGAAAGACCCATAGGGCTTCCAGTAAATTGTGCTCGTAGTTCGCCTCTTTCTTATCCAGATTGTCAACCCACTGTTGCAAGCCGGAAATGACCTGCTTTGCTCCGCGCTCTTTGAGTACCTGCTTCGCATTGGAACGGGTCAAATCCTCAGAAGCTTTCAGCGCCTCAAAAAGTGAAGATAGGGGAGCATTGTTCAGTTTCTGCACCTTCGTCAATGGACTTTTTTTGGCGGTTACGCGCCAGATCCGACCGTGCTCCTGATCACGTCTTGGATCAAAAAAGTCAACTTCACCATGCTGGATGATTGGGTTGTACCAGTCTGCAACATAAATTGCGCCATCCGGGCCAACATTGATATCAACCGGACGAAATGCGACGTTGTCGGTCCACATCAAATCTTCCATTTGTTTTGATGCATAGCCGCTACCTTGTTCTTCCAGCTTGAAACTGTTGATGCGATTCGCCCTGAAATCATTTGTGATCATTCTTCCCTGCCATTCCTTCGGCAAATGGCTTCCCGATACCACGTCCAGGCCACTATGTTTCGGTTGCCCCGGATTAAGGCCACGAATAATTCTTTCCGCACCTTGGGTTGCCGCAAACGCAGCGCCCGGAAAAGCATAATTAATCCCTTCCCCGCCAGCTCCATCCGTTAAAAACGACTGCCCCCAACGGTCAAATTGTAACCCCCAGAAGTTGATGCCACCCCTGGCATAGACATCCAGTTCAAGTGATTTCGGGTTTAGTTTCCAGACTCCACCAGCTTCCAGACGTTTCACACCAAATGGTGTTTCTACGTGGCTGAAAATATATATAGACTGATTGAAGTACATTCTTCCTTCTGGTCCCCAGCGAAACGTATGGATCAAATGGTGAGCATCACCCGTCCCGAAACCATGTAATATTCTACGTTTTTTATCAGCTTTACCATCTCCGTCTGTATCAGAAAAGTGTAGTATTTCCGTGGAATTGGCGACATAAACTCCTCCGTCTCCCGGTAGAATTCCTGTCGGAGTAAGAAGGCCTTCTGCAAAAACAGTAGTTTTGTCCGCCTTGCCGTCACCGTCAGTGTCTTCAATAACAAAAATCTTGTCGTTGGCTTCTTCGCCCGTTTTCAAATGCGGATAGGCGGTGCTGCTTACAACCCATAAACGTCCGTCTGCATCCCAGTTCATCTGAATTGGTTTGGCAACAAGTGGCTCTGCCGCCCAAAGTGTAACTTCGAACCCGTCTGCGACTTGGAAGGAAGCAAGTTCTTTCTGAATGTCGGGATCAGGATCTTCTTTTATAGATGCCTGCCGGACGGATGAAGTTGTGAGAAGAACCATGGGAATGATAATGGTTCCGTAAAGTGCTTTGGTAAATTTTAATGACCTCATATGTTTTGCTATTAACCGCGGCGAAATGTCCCGGCGTTGCTTTATTTAAAATAAATAGTGACTGTCTCCCGGAGACTTTTTGGTCTGAAACTTTCTGGTCATTTCAAAACGGAAAATTGATATACATGAGATTTGGGTAACCGTTCCAGGGCAATCTGACTTTCCAGGAATTTGATCAGAATGCTTTGATCGTCAAGATCTTTAACATGTTTCCCTTGTTCGTAAGCTCTGAATCCTATGATATAAGTTTCATTTATCGGCCGGTATTGAAAAAAGAAAAGGTCATTTTTTTTCTCAATCATTTCTTTTAAAAGGTTGGCCTGATTGAAATCAGCCCCGTTTCTAACTGCAACCCCTTTTTCCCAATCTTTTGCCGAGGCAGTGACCAGATCAAACCCATCTTCCTTAAGGGTATAAAATCCTTTTTTCAGACCCGAAATTCTAAATAACTGAGGCGTGTCACTTACTTGTTCTCCAGATTTCGGTGCAGGCAAGGGCAGGTAAGGCTGATTAATTGTGAATTTCAGCGCGGCGAGTTCATTTGTTTCGTTCAGCTTTTTGATGTTTGGAGAAGTTTCAATTGTCTGCTTCGAGAGAATAATTGAAACCGGCGTTTGGTTGGATTTCAACCCCAGACCATTTTCAAGAATTTTAGCCAGATAATAATATCCTGCTTCGTTGAGATGTATTCCGTTTTCTGTGATGACCGATTGCTTACTTATTTGAAGAATGGGATTGTACAAATCAACAAATTGTTTTCCCCGCTGTGAAGCAATCTTTGTGATTTCAGAAGCATACAATTCGATGTCAGCGTTACGTTTGGCCGCTCTAAGGGAAGAATCCGTACTCATGACGGGTATAGGTGAAAGTAAAATGGTTCTTGCCCCCAAAGAATCTATTTTATTAAGTAGGTTATTTAATCCGTCCTTAAAACGAGCGAGCCCTGCCTGGCCCTCCTGCGCTTCCACACCACCATAAGCCAGAAAGACGACTGTTGGCTGCGTTTTGACAATATTTTGAATTAAATGCTGATAAGCCGTCGGCGGATTTGTAAATGTACTCCTGGCATCTCCGAACACATTGTCTCCCGTCCAGCCTAAGTTTCTGAACGTTACAAATTTATCTGCAAAACGGGTTGTCAACGCGAGTTCCAGGTATCCAAATTCAAAGTCATTTTCAAAAACGGAGTTTCCCAGGAAAACCACCCGATCTCCATCTTTCAAACCGAAAGTAGAAACTGATTTTTCTCCCTGAGGTGAGGGCTTATTTTGGGCAACAACCGGCCCGACCAGCAGTGATATAAAAACTAGAAAAAAACAAGCAGAAGCGGTCGGAACTCTTACGTGTGTCATGCAAGGAAATTTAAATGTAAACTTTCGGCGAAAAAATAGAGAAACTAAAATATTTATACACAGCCAAAAGCCTTCATGATTATAATTCCTACTGTCAGGATTATGCCGTTTAACAAAATACAGTTGATTTGGAACTTGAATTTGTTCGCATAGACTAGCTAAAGTGATATTTAACAATTCAATAATGTTTGTAGTTAATGCTGTTCATATCCGGATTGTACATTCGCAGACCAACTACGAATAAAAACATGCTTTCCTATTTTACGAAAAACAGGTATAACAGACTCACGGTATGTGCTTTGTTTATTTTGGTCTTTTTCTGGACAAGTTCAGGATCAACCAGCGGTTCGGCATCCAGCCATTCCATTAAAGACTCAGCCCTGAAAAGCGCGGAAGCAGGCGAATTTTCAGTAATTACTTACAATGTGGCAGGGCTTCCAGGAATTATTTCCAGCGCCGTCACAGAACGATCTTCAAGCATTGCAGAAATCGGAAGGATTCTTAACAGGTTTGATATCGCGCATGTACAGGAAGATTTCAACTACAATAAATATCTATACGAAAAAGGAAATCTTCATCCGTTTCGAACGAGCACAAAAGGGAAAATTCCATTCGGTGACGGGTTGAATACGCTTTCGAAATATCCGGTGCATAAGGTCAGACGCATTAAATGGCAAGACTGTACGGGAGCTGACTGCTTCACACCTAAGGGCTTTTCGTACAGCAGTATTGAAGTGGCCAAGAACGTTTTTATTGATTTTTACAACGTACATGCGAACGCCTACAACCATCGTTCCGCCGCTGAGGCACGCAGAAAAAATATGCTGCAATTATCGGCCTATATCAAAAAAAATTCCCCTGAAAACGCTGTGGTCGTCATGGGCGATCTCAATGCTCATTATAGTTATTTCTATGATAACGTTGGAATTTTAAATACTGAAAATAATCTTGAAGATGTCTGGCTTTTAAAAAAGAACAGAAGTATATGTCATGAAATTTCGCGTGCGTTCCCCAATGATGATATTCTGTCAGTAACTGATTCCTGCGAAACCATTGATAAAATTCTCTTTCGGGGTAGTAAAGACCTGATCCTTAGGATACGGGATTACAAGCTCGAGAACATTTTATTTACCAACAAATCCGGTCAGCCCCTTTCTGATCATCATCCTGTCAGTGCCAGATTTCAATGGAGTCTGATTAAATCTGACGCTGTAAAAATCGATCCTTTACTGGCAGTGAAAAAGTCGGAGAGTTCTACGATTTTATCGGGTTTTTGACGTTTTTTATTACATAATCAGTTAAAATTGCAACACAATCCTAAATCCTTAAAAAATGGCTGTGCAATTTAACATGACTTATTCGTTTTTGGCAGAAAACGAAACAATTCCCCGAGGCTTCCATCCTGAATTCCTCAATCTATTTCGGTGACTAGAAACGGGCAGCGAGTCCGTTATATGGGACACAATTCGACGCTGGTAGATCACTTCGCAACGATATTAACAGAACGCCACGGCGCAAATCGGAAATATTTCGCAGACTGTGAAAGACTGACCTTCGTTTTGTCCATTCCCTTTCATCTTATCAGCATAAATTCACGATGATGTCCATGTACTGAGGTAAAAGTTTCGTCTTGATAAAAGTGCTAGCTGAGAGTCATTTTAAGCAGACATCTGGCTATGTAACATTTTAAAGAAATTATTAAAGGAAAAGTATGTTCAATATTTTGGGTTTGAGTAAAAAATATATTGGTGGGCTCATTCTTCTTATCATTCTACTGGGCTCAGGCTTTATCCTGACGGCTTACACCGATAAAAATAATTCAGGTACTGTACATGCAGACTCACTGCAACTTAATCCTTTTGTTGAGCCGGATTTTCCGTTCATTTCCACATCGCTTGATGCTCGAAAACTGGGTTCTCATTTCCCAAATGATAATATTTCAGCCCGGTCGCTAGCCTTACAGCTTGGTGACAGCGCGTATGCTTGCTTTGATACTGATCTGCTTCGCTGGTCTGTCGGCTGGACGGGCAAATTTCTCCCGATGGTACTGATGGCGCAGATTTCTTATAAAGACTTTTTTAATAAAAACAATAAAATAACGACCGTTACAGGAGACCCGAAAATCGCGACGGGTTCCTATGCAGGATGGTCTGAGGGGAAACCTGATTTTAAAGACCCTCGAGAGGAACCCGAAATAGCCAATGAAATTAAATGGGGCGCTATGCCTCCCGAAAAAGCGCGGTGGAACGGTGTGTACGTATATGGTAGAAAATCGGTACTTCACTACAATGTGGGAAAGGCTTCAATCTTTGAAATGCCAGAAAGTATGCGTTTTGAAAACGAAACGGCTTTCGTGAGAAAAATTCAAATTGAAAATGCGGATAAGGAGTTATATCTAACAGCCGCAGAAATCACTGACGCGTCTGCCGGTGAAGTAAAGGGGAAGATTGCATTCATCTATCACGGGTCCAGCAAAGATACGGTTACGGCTGTGGCAGTGCTTGGGAAGGGAAGTCTGGATATGCAGCCGGAGGTAAATAATAACCGCTACCTCACCGTTCGGATCTCATCAGCGTCTAAAAAAGAAGAGGGCACGATCCTGATCTGGAAGGGACCAGCCAGTAAAAAAAAGGCATTTGAAAAATTATGTAAAAAGAAACATACAGCGTTTCCCGATTTTAAAAAGGGCGGGCAGCCCCACTGGGCTCAAACGGTTACGACCTCGGGCGAAAGTGCTCCGGACACTGCCGCTTATGTTACAGATAAGCTGACACTTCCGCTGAATAATCCATGGAAAAGGAACGTCAGGCTGGCCGATATTTCGTTTTACGACAGTGGTCATGCCGCTGGGGTAACTTTTGAAGGAGATGTCTGGATGATTGAGGGGATCGATAAAAATTTGAAAAATATTCGCTGGAAAAGATTCGCTTCCGGACTGCACGAGCCGATGAGTATCGAGGTTGTGCGTGATACGGTTTATGTTTTTGGCAGGGAAGGAATTGTGCGGCTTCATGATTTGAATAATGATGGGGAAGCAGATTATTATGAGAACTTTTCAAATGTTGTTGTCCAGTCGCCCGAGTCTCGTGAATGGGCGGCGGATATGGTTTATGGACCGGATGGTAGTTTTTATGTTGCCAAAGGCGGGACCCAAAGTAATGGACCGGGGGTAACCTCACAGATTGCGAAAGGATTTAGGGCCGGCTCCAAACACAATGGAACGATACTGAAAATTTTGCCCGACGGACGAAGTTTTGAAGTTATAGCTACGGGTTTAAGAGGCCCGTACATTGGCATGCATCCGGAAAAGGGAACACTCACGGCATCGGATCAACAAGGTAATTTTGTACCGTCTACACCTATTTATCTAATAAAAAAAGGAGACTACTATGGTGTTCCAGCTTCGGCGCATCGAAAAGACAATCCACCCATTGCTCCGCCTCTGACCTGGATTCCTCACAGAGCAGACCGGTCAAGCATCAGTCAGGTGTGGATTACGGGAAATAAAATGGGACCATTGAATGAAAATCTGATCCATTTTTCATTTGCTCATCCGGGTCTTTTCCGGGTGCTGATCGATAGTGCGGCTAAAATCACACAAGGTGGAGTTAGTTTTATTCAGGCAGATTATCCTGCTCCGACGTCAAAGGGAGCGATGAATCCGGTCGACGGACAGTTGTATGTGACCGGATTTAACCTTTGGGGATCAAGTTCAAAAGGGATCAGCGCACTGCTGCGGCTTCGGTATACAGGAAAACCAATGTACCTGCCCAATCAGTTTCAGGCGGCCAGACAAGGGATTGTGCTCGGGTTTGATACGGCGCTGGACGCGAATTTAAGTGTCTCGGATTTTGCTGTTAAAAGATGGAATTACAAAAGGACCGAAGAATATGGTTCGGGACATTTTAAACTGGACGGAACTTCCGGCGAAGAAACACTCGATGTTGCAGGTGTCTACCTTTCTTCGGATCGTAAAAAGGTGTTGTTACTGGTGCCGGATATGCAGGAAGTTATGCAAATGGAAGTGGCCTATCGGATAAAGGCTTCCGATGGCAAAATAAGCAGCGATCGTTTCTGGTTTACCATTAATAATTTGTCCGATTTAAAGGCACAGGGAGGTGATTTTAAAAACGTCGACCTCTCGCTTCTGGAAAAGAAAAAAGGTCAGCCAGAGCCAGAATCAAGAAAAGAACTGACTGCTTCGGTGGAAAACGGAAAAGATATTTTTCAGAAAATGGCTTGTGCGGGCTGTCATTCTGCAGGACTTGTCACGAAGGGAATGTATGGACCTCCGTTTCAAAACCTTTATAAATCCGAGCGGCATTTTGAGGATGGATCCATCGGTATCGCTGATGAGAAGTATATAAGAGAATCTATTTTGACTCCTTCTGTGAAAATCGTGAAGGGGTATAACGAGGAAATGCCTTCGTTTGTCGGGATACTTTCTGAAACAGACATCGAGTCAGTGACTTTATATATCAAATCATTAAAAAAGCAGGACCCTGAGAAACGTTAAAATGTTAAATTAAGAAAGGCATGGTCATCAGGGCTTATCCTCCTGGGCAGCGCTCACATGCCGGTACTGAGACGGAGAAATTCCTTCCGACTTTTTAAATTGCCGTCCAAAATAATTCAGATCGGAAAAACCCAGTTGATAACATACATCTGAAATGGTCGCACGCGAATCAGATAAGAGAGATTTTGCCTTCTTAATTTTTTCTTTTAATATAAACTCAACCGGACTGATATTGAACTCCCTTTTGAAAGCCCGGTAAAACGAGGCTCGGCTCATACATGCTTTTTCACTGAGGTCTTCAACCTGAATTTTCTCTCCGATATTTGTCCTGATATAATGGATTACATACGCCAGCGGATTGTCGTGCTGTTGATAGGAGCTGTCCTGTACTGAATATAAATTCTGGGTTTGAATGATATGGACAACAAGCTCCTGAAGCGTCAGATCTGCCAGAATATCTTTTCCTAAGGAATTCCCCGAACAGATGTGGATCAATTTATTGATACTCTGAGCCAAATCAAGATTGTTCAGAAAATGATACTGATTGTGTTGCAATTGCCAGAATTGATCCTGCCCCTCGCGCGGATACTGCTCGTTAAGTCTGTCGACAATCTGTTGTATTTTGGCCTGATCAAGCGCCAGCGCAATACACTGTGTCGGGTTTGATTCAGTGGCTTCCGGAAAATCAATTTTCATAGTCACATGGGCAGGAACCAGAACCGTTTCTCCCGGCATATAGTCAAACCCGGGCTGGTCAAATAAGTGCATAACTTTTTTACCCCTCAGCATACTGGTCACTACAAAATCTGAAAAAGTAAGCGGGACCAGGGCCGATTCCTGCAAAGTTTCGAATACGTTCAATTCACAATTTTGAAGCGTGAATGCGCGCCGGTTTTCCACCAGCGTCTTCATCGACTTTTGAGGAGATATTTCAATTTGGTTTAACTTAAATCCGGATGGCATAGTTTGTAGAAGTGATGTAGAGAACAATTAAAATCAAAAAAGTGCTGATGCTTCCTGCGGTCACTGTGTATTTAACGCTGGGTAATTAAGTATAAATATAACAGAAATTTTATTTTTTTTGAGATTATTATCCTATTATTTGAAACAATAGTTCCAGTCCGGAATGGTAATCGAAACTAAGTTTGTATCAGTTATTAACGAATTAAAATTGATATATCTATGGATACGCTGGAAGTTGAAAACAAATCAGATAGTAGTTCAACCCTTGCCCAAAGACCTGCTTTTAAGGCACAATATGAGAATTATATCGGCGGGAAATTTGTCCCACCGGTAAAGGGTGAATATTTTGATAATCTTTCACCGATCGATGGGAAGGTATTTACCAAAGCGGCCCGGTCAGGAAAAGAAGACATTGAGCTGGCATTGGATGCGGCACACGAAGCATTTAAAACCTGGGGCAAGTCGGCAGCAACATACCGGAGTAATATTATGCTGAAAATTGCTCAGGTAATCGAAGACAACCTAGAGTATCTTGCGGTTGTGGAAGCCATTGATAATGGAAAGGCAATCCGTGAAACCAGAGCAGCAGATCTTCCGCTGTGCGTTGACCATTTCCGCTATTTTGCCGGGGTAATCCGAGCAGAAGAAGGGGGCATTTCTGAGCATGATGAAAATACTGTTTCTATAAATCTGCATGAGCCTCTGGGCGTTGTTGCACAAATCATCCCATGGAATTTCCCGCTTTTAATGGCGACCTGGAAAATAGCTCCGGCACTTGCTTCGGGTTGCTGTGTGGTTGTCAAACCCGCCGAACAAACGCCGACGTCGATTATGTGTTTGATGGAATTGATCGGTGATCTTTTGCCGGCCGGTGTCCTCAATATTGTTACCGGCTTTGGACCGGAAGCCGGAAAACCGCTGGCGACTTCGCCGAGAGTTGCCAAAGTTGCATTTACAGGTGAAACTACTACCGGCCGTCTGATAATGCAATATGCCTCTGAAAATCTTGTCCCGGTAACGATGGAACTCGGCGGAAAATCTCCGAATATTTTCTTTGCCTCGGTTGCTGATGAAGATGATGCGTTTTTTGATAAAGCGGTTGAGGGAGCAGTCATGTTCGCCTTAAATCAGGGAGAAGTCTGTACCTGTCCGTCCCGGATTTTGGTTCAGGAAAGTATCTACGAGAAATTTATGAGCCGCGTTATCGAGCGAACCAAAGCAATCAAATTGGGTCATCCATTGGACGCAACTACCATGATGGGTGCTCAGGCTTCCAATGATCAGTATGAAAAAATACTTTCGTATCTGAAAATAGGAAAAGAAGAAGGCGCCGAAGTGCTTTGCGGCGGAGAAGCCAATATATTTGAAAACGGAATTGCGGGCGGTTACTACATCAAACCGACTTTATTTAAAGGCCACAACAAAATGCGGATTTTTCAGGAGGAGATTTTCGGTCCCGTGGCATGTGTTACAACCTTTAAAACCGTTGAAGAAGCAATCGAGATTGCCAATGATACACTTTATGGGCTAGGTGCGGGCGTTTGGACACGCGACGCGCACGAAATCTATCAGGTGCCGCGTGCCATTCAGGCAGGTAGGGTCTGGGTAAATAACTATCATGCATATCCTGCACATGCACCATTCGGAGGATATAAAAAATCTGGCTTCGGTCGAGAAAATCATAAAATGATGCTTGGTTATTATCGCCAGACTAAAAATATGCTGATCTCTTATGATCGCAACAAGCTTGGTTTTTTCTGATAAGTACGTTGTTTTTTGCCATAGAATGCACGGAGGGGTTCGTGCATTCGTGGTTTTATTTCACTTACATTTCATCAACAACTTCTATTTTAACCTACCTGACGATATGAAGACACCTCGTGTTTTGATCACTCCGGAAGCGGACAAAGTGGTGGCCCAGCTTAAAGAACGTTTCGGTGAGTTGATGTTTCACCAAAGCGGCGGCTGCTGTGATGGTTCTCAGCCCATGTGTTTTGAAAAGGGGGATTTTAAAACCGGCGAAAGCGACGTGCTTTTAGGTGAAATTTCCGGATGCGAGTTTTTTATGAGCCGCGATCAGTTTGAGTACTGGCAGCACACACAGCTTACCATTGACGTAACTCCGGGCAGAGGTTCGAGTTTCTCACTGGAAATACCGATGGGAGTTAGATTTATTACCAGATCAAGAATGTATACGGCCGAGGAGGCGAATGAACTTGCAGAGGTTGGGTCAGGTATTCGGATTGACTAAATTCATTTTAACTTAACAATGCTAAGCATGGGGAATGTCCTGTGCTAATTTTTATATAAAAGATCTTTCAATTTAACAAGTTATCTAAAAAATTAGTAACATATTATCTATCCGGATTGTAAATAGAGCCGATCGCTCCTGATTAGCTGGATGCAAAGGTGCGGTTTTGCAAGTAGGATATACGGGTTTTGAAACTGATGCTTATTTGTTCAGGTCGAAAATACGGTTAATCAAAAAAAAATTTGTGGTTTTATGTGTTAACAAAGGTCCGGATACAGTTGACAAGCGTTATTCGTTCAATATTGAACAAAAAATGCCTGAAAGTTTCACGGGGGTGATATTGTCGGTGGCAGCAAATTTATGATGTATATTCAAACTTATCCTTGCAAACACAGCGGTGGAGCAAGGGGTCTTCATTTTTAAGGAATTAGTAATATTACTACTATTTTCGAAATGAGCTACAAATAGTCATCGTTGATCAGTCCGGCACAATCTGATCTTCCCGACTAATTATTTTTTATTGATGCATCAAAGTCTTGTCCTTTAAAATTGAAAAATGGTTGCTAATTTTAAAATAGGTGGCCGGGGAGTTTAGTATATCCGCCTTATGATTCAACGTTTTGTTGTGTTTTGTTGATCTTCCTGTTGCCAGGGCTGCGATAGGATCCCCGGCGAATTTAATCATTTGCCATATTCCATAAAGTCAGAAAGGCCAGCTGTGTTTGTTTGGTCAGCAGGGCATAATTGATCTTGTCTGGTGTGTCTTCCGGTTTATGATATTCTTTGGCAAATCCGCAGTCAATCCTTACAAATGGAACGCCCTTTTTATAAAATGGATATTGATCTGAGCCTCTTATTCTGCGCTGTGCAAACTGTGGCTGTTCATATCGGGTGTCCAGCTTTAATCTTACGTTATCATTCGCTTTGAAAAGTGCTGCCCGAAGCCCAATATTTAATGAATCTTTAACCAAAATATAGGCATATGAGCTGTCTGCTTTTTTGCCGCTGTAAATCGTGTCAACCCTTCCCATCATATCGATATTCATAATCGCCCGCGTTTTTTTAATTGGTGTTATGGGGTGATCGACGTAATAATAGGAGCCAAGCAAACCGCGCTCTTCTCCGGTAAAGGAAGCGAAAATGATCGTGCGTTTTGGCCGGAATCCTTTTTCAGAAGCTTTGTTCATCATCGCAGCCATTTCCATGATAGCTACCGTCCCGCTTGCGTTATCGACAGCCCCATAATAAATCTCGCTGCCGTTTCTTCCATCATGGTCATGGTGGGCGGAAACAACAATGCAGTCTGCATCTGGATCAGAGCCTTTTATCATGCCGATCACATTGGGAGCCTGTATTTTTTGAAATGATTTTTTGACTTCTGCACTCACCTTCGTTTTCAATTCAAGAATTCCTGACCGCGATGTTGTCTTGATGATTTCGTTATAAACTTTCACTGTCAGCGCATCACTTGCAAGAAGCTCGTCCATTCTTTCGGTCGTCAGAGAGAACGATCCTATCCGTAAATTTTTCCCGAAAGCTCCGGTACTATCAGTATACTGGGGAAGGAACGAATTCTTTTTGGCATATTCAGTAAACTGGTCCACCAAAGCTCCATAATTCATTGTCGCCACGATCCCCTTAGCTGACAGTTGGGCAAGAAATGTCTCGTTGGTTGCAGTTTTTTCCAGTAGAACTGATGGTATGACAAGTGTTTTTCCTTTGGTATCGATGTTGGAAAGTGCTTTCAAGAGGCTGTCCGGGTCAGAGAAAAATGGTAGTAAAACTCCCGTGTTTTCAGCTGACGAAAAATCTTTGGAACTCATCCAATTTCCGGGTTTGTCATAATTCTTCCCGTTGATAACCAGATTATCTTTTGAAGTGATTTTGTAAGAAGTGACAGCCTGGAAATAGCTTCTTCCATTTTTATAGGGAGCCACGAGCTTATTTATTTTAAACCAGTCTGCAATAAATATTGAAGCCAGCGTGTCGCCTTTGGTTGCCATCATCCTGCCTTCCATTTTGTCGCTTGCCAGATAAAAAAGGTTGTCCCTAAGGCTTGCCGTAGAAATTTCGGAGGCGATTTTTCGCACAGCCGCAGGTTGGGCGAAGGCAACTGAGGTTAGCGATAATAAAATAAGAGTAAGTCTTTTCATTGGTGTGACATGAAATCCAAAAGGGATATTTATATCTGTTCTTCCCCGTAAGATAGGGCTCATTTTTGTAATTATATTCAATGTAATTACAAAAAGCATCATGCAGGAAAATGATTGTATCTAAACTTTAACTCCCGTGTTGATTATTCTACAACATCGAGTTGTTTTAGCCGCTGGTCGGCTTAATTTTTATTTGAACCGTGCTGTTCATCAACAAAATAGAAATTATGAAAAAGACAATTGTTTTCATTCACGGAATGTTTCAGAATCCAAAAAGCTGGGAGAAATGGATTAATCATTTTACAGAACTCGGGTATAATTGCGTGGCTCCGGCATGGCCATATCATGAGGGAGAACCTGAAAGATTACGCGAAAATATTCCATCAGATCTTGGTGACCTGATGCTGGACGATGTGATTTCGACAATGGAAAACGCTGTGATTGCGGCAGGGGGTAATAATACTGAACTTTCTGAAAAACCAATTATTATCGGTCATTCGGTGGGTGGGTTGCTTGCTCAGATTTTTGTCAGCCGGAATCTTGCCAGTCTTGGTGTGCCGATCAGTTCGGTCGCACCAAATATGATGATGACGCTTGACTGGCCATTTTTTAAAAATGTTTCGGCAATCGCAAATCCGTTTAAGGGAGATGAACCTTTTTTGCAGACACCGGAAAGTTTTCACGAAAGCTTTTGTAATACATTAAGCGAAGCAGAAGCCAGTCAGGCCTTTCGTCAGACCGCTACGCACGACAGCCGGAATGTTCTTCGTGGATGTCTGGGTGAATCCGGGCAGATAGACCTGGATATGCCTCACGTTCCGCTTTTATTTATCAGCGGGAAAGAGGACAAGATTATTCCGACTGAACTGGTAGAAAAAAATTGTAAGGCATATACTGACAGTATTGGAGGAATGTCCAGCTACAAGGAGTTTCCAGATCGATCGCACTATATATGCGGAGAGCCCGGGTGGGAAGAGGTTGCTGCTTTCATTCAAAACTGGATCGAAACCCAGGAAATAAAAGCTGCGCAGCCTGTTATGTGAAGGCAAATAAAATCGGTAAAAGGCCAGAAGGTAATTGGCCTTTTACCGATTTTATTTAATCGTACTGCGTATATAGATCGCAGGTTTTTATTTAAAAATAGACCGAATTTCACAGCGGTGAGCCGAACTTATTCCCCGGGCGAGAATCATATGAAAGTCTTTGTGAATCTACTGGCATGATTATCTATTAGCCTTCCCCAACTAATTCAACACTTCATCAACAATTTAAAATACTGAATATGAAAGCTGCCGTTTTTCACAAGCCTGGTGATATAAGCGTAGATAATGTGCCCGATCCGCAGATTTTGGATCCGAGGGATATCATTCTAAGAGTTACTTCTACTGCAATCTGCGGCTCAGACCTACATATTCTGAGTGGTGCAGTTCCCCAAAAGGAGGATTTAATTATGGGACATGAGTTTATGGGAATTGTTGAAGAGACTGGTTCGGCTATTACCAATTTGAAAAAGGGAGATAGGGTTGTGGTACCTTTTCCGATTGCGTGCGGAAAATGTTTTTTCTGTACACATGAAGCGTCCCCCGCTTGCGAAAATTCAAATTATAAGAACTACGGGCCTGCTGGAAATCTGCTGAACCAAAAGGGAGCTGCACTTTTCGGTTACACGGACTTGTATGGTGGTTATTCAGGCGGACAAGCGCAGTATGTTCGGGTTCCCTATGCAGATGTCAGCCCTCGCGTAGTTCCCGAAAATATGACAGATGAACAGGTATTATTTTTAACAGACATCTTTCCAACGGGCTGGTCGGCCATTGACTGGGCACAATTGAAAGGCGGTGAAGTCGTTGCTATTTTTGGCTGCGGGCCTGTTGGATTGATGGCTCAAAAGGCTGCCTGGATCAATGGTGCAAGCCGTGTCATTGCAATCGATCCGTTGGATTACCGTCTGGATAAAGCAAAACGCGTGAATAATGTCGATACGCTTAATCCCAATAATGTGGATGTTGTAGAGGCAATTCGCCAGATGACAGGTGGGAGAGGTGCTGACGTTTGCGTCGATGCCGTAGGATTTGAGCCGGAAAGAAATTTTCTGGACAAAGCCAAGGCAGTGGTCAACTTTGAAAAAGGATCTATGAAGGTGCTGGATATGTGTTTCGAAGCAGTTAGAAGGATGGGGACAGTGTCGATTGTTGGCGTTTACGGATCTCCTTATGATAATTTTCCTTTGTACCGTATTTTTGATAAAGGTCTGACTATCAAACAAGGACAGGCGCCAGTTCTGAACTATATTGATCATTTAATCGATTTGGTGAAGGAAGAAAAGGTGGTTCTCGACGATATTATCACACATTCATTGCCATTGGAACAAGCTGCCCATGGTTACAAGATATTTGATGAAAAGCAGGAGGACTGCGTAAAAGTAGTACTTAAACCTTGAAATAAACTCCCCGTTGTGCTAAGCAACGGGGAATTTATTTATCAGCTTTTAGCGCTTAAAGTCCAGGCAATTTTCCCGGAATTTAATTAAGTCTGATAAAATCTGTATAAAAAAAATGATACTTATGGCTGCAAAAAATTTGCTAATACGCTGATATTTAATTCATTAAAATGTATTATGGGTTTGTTTAGTGTGATTTGTAACTCATTATTCAACATTTTTATGCTCCACTTATAATATCGTTGTAGCGGCACAATATGCCTGAAAAATACCTGCTGTCAATGGGAGTATTATGTCAGGAGACATCGGAGAAATCCTTAACCTCATCTGTAGTATATCCGGTCGGTGCCTGTGATAGGAATACCACTTCCTAAATGAAATATACTATGCGTGGGCCGCTGAAAACGAGCAAATTTTCTTTGGCGCGCTTTTTTACTTAATGAAATTTAATAATTAATTGTTTTTCAGAAACTTATCTATATCTATTTAGCAATTATGTCCGTAAATGGCCCAATAATCTTGATTGACGACGATGCGGATGATCTTTATTTAATAAGGAACATAATGGCTGATTTAAACATAGAAAACGAGCTGCGTTCGTTCGAAAATGGCCACCAGGCACTGGATTATTTGCTAGTGACGGTGGAAAAACCGCTGATTATTATCTGCGATATTAATATGCCGCTTATGAATGGAATTGAACTTCGGGATACGATCGATGACAATCCATATCTAAAGAAGAAAGCTATTCCGTTCATTTTTCTGAGCACATCCTCGAACCGTAGCCTGATTGAACAGGCGTATGGTTCGACCATTCAGGGCTTTTATAAAAAAGAGCATAATTACGAAACGTTTAGAACCCATATCAATTTGATTATTAACTATTGGAAAGAGTGTCTTCATCCCAATAATTTTTAAAATCAATTTCAATTAATTTAAATGCATGCACTTCTGGAACAGTTCTTTACAGTGTAGCAGCAATTCATCACAATAACAAACATAAGGATCAGAATCATGAAAAAGACATTCATCAATACAGCAATCTTCCTTTTGACACTATCTGCCGGTGCTTTCGCCCAAAGCACAACCATATCGACTAATCCTAATCAGACTATGGCGGATACCAGCAAAAATGCTAACAATAACGTCGCAGGAAAGCAGACTCCGGGTGAGAACAAACCAATTACCACCGGTCAGGCATCACGCGGAGATTCCGCATCAACAGGTGGCACAAAAGCAGCAGCCGGAACCGCGACTGGTGGAAATACAGCTAACACAAGTCAAAGTACTACTCAGTCAACACCGGCTAGCGAGGCAGCAATATCCAAAGGATTAGCAGCTCAAAAAATCGCAAATGACCAAAAAGGCGCGATTACCCGCACACCGCCTGATACTGTATTAAAAGACGGAAGCGGTGCCGGTACGAAAAATATGAAAAGTAAAACCGGAAAAACTGGTAACTATAAAGGGGAAGCGTATAAAAAAAGCAACCCGAGATAAGTAAAGGCCAAGGGGTATTTATTGGTAAACCAGATAAGTTTTAAGGAACAGATGGTGTAGGAAACTACTCATCTGTTCTTTTTTTGTAATGTGCAAATATGCCGCGGAATCCGGACTTTTTATCCATCTCTGAGCATTGCGAACTGATTGGAAATGAATCGTTTTATTAGGAAATATTTGTAATTTAAAGATTCTGGGAATACTCTAATTTTCTAAAAACGAAACTTATCGATGGCTACTGTTTCAATGGCGAGTTTGGAGGGCAAATGGCTGATGGCTTCGACTATACTGGCGTCCTCTATGGCATTTATCGATGGGACCGCGCTTAATGTCATTTTACCATCTTTGCAGAAAAGTCTGAATGCAAACGGAAGTGATCTTTTTTGGATTTTAAACTCCTATCTTCTGATGCTGGCTTCGTTGATTTTGATCGGCGGAACTTTGGGCGACAGGTTAGGGAGAAGAAAAGTTTTTATGATAGGAATCGCGGTCTTTATCTTGGGTTCTGCGGCCTGCGGACTATCTCCGAATGTTACTGGATTAGTAATTTTTCGACTTCTTCAGGGAATTGGCGGTGCGCTGATGATTCCAGGTAGTTTATCTCTAATTGCCTCTTCAATAAGTGAAAAAGAAAGAGGAAAGGCAATTGGAACCTGGTCAGCATTTACGACCGTCGTCACGCTGGGAGGCCCGATTCTAGGCGGAGCTCTGGCCGACTATGGACTATGGCGTTACATATTTTTTATAAACATTCCCATTGGCATCGCAGCGCTCGCTGTCCTCTCGTTGAAGGTTAAGGCCGCAGAGGAAGGCAGCCGAAATCAGCCAATTGACTATCCGGGCGCTGCACTGATTGCAGCTGCACTGGCACTGTTAACATTTGGTTTCCTGAGAATTCCGGAAGTTGGTTTGCATAATGCTCAAACACATCTGACCCTTGCGGCTGGTTTTCTGCTCATTATTGCGTTCGTTTTTGTTGAGTATAAGTGTGAATATCCAATGATGCCTTTGCGCATGTTTTCCGATAAGACATTTACCGGAGCAAATTTGCTGACCTTTTTTCTTTATGCGGGACTTGGTGGAGGTATGTTGTTTCTTTCCCTCAACCTGGTCCAGATCCAAGGATATAGCCAGCTACAATCAGGATTGACTTTCCTGCCATTTACAATACTAATGATTTCGCTGGCAAGGTATGCGGGCAAACTTGCTGACAAAGTCGGTTCCAGACTATTTCTGATTACAGGTCCGATTACGGCAGGCGCCGGACTGCTGCTCTTATCTTTTGTCGGAAAAACAAATGGGCCGCAAGATTATTGGACTACATTTTTTCCGGGAATTCTGGTTTTAGGATTGGGTATGGCTTTTACAGTTGCTCCTCTGACAACGGCGGTCATGGCTTCGGTCAGTGACCAACTGTCGGGAACTGCGTCAGGAATCAACAATGCGATGACACGCGTAGCGTCGGTTTTTGCCAATGCGATTTTTGGTGGTTTGGCTGTCTTATTTTTTTCTGGTGCCTTAACCAATAGTCTGGATTCCGATGGTTATTTGGAAAAAGATAAAACAGAAATTTTAAAACAAGCTGGTAACCTTGGCAATGCGCAGGTGCCTGAAAACTTTACCCATATACAGAAGAAACGAATTCAACAGCTTTATCATCAGAGTTTTCTTCATGCGTATGCGATCATTATGCGTATTTCCGCCTGTCTTGGATTTCTTGGTGGCTTAATGGCTTTGCTCTTTATTAAAGCCAGGGTTGAATGATGCTGGAATTTGGGGATACGGTTTTAAAAAACTTCGCCTAACGTAAGCTTGATACCGGAATAGTCCTTACTGAATCCGTAATTTAAAGCAATATTGGTACCCGAGCGTTTATTCATTTTGATGCGCAATCCCGCTCCCGCACCTGGATTCCAGCTGATCAGAAAAGTGCTTTTGGGGCCGCTTACGGTATTGAAATTTGCAAATACAACAAACCCAAGAAACCCGTTATTTGTGATATCGCGCCGATATTCTGCTTCCAGATAAAGCAAACTTCTTCCGCGGTACCGGTTCTGGTCAAAGCCCCGACCCGAACGATTGTAATCCTCCCAGCCGATACTAGGAAGATCCAGGTAAGGAATTTTTTTATCAAAAACTTTCCAGAGGTATCCCCAGACGGCAAGCATGTTTTGTTTTTCCAGACTGGGATTAAACCGGATATATCTTCGAAAATCGATGTAAACCGATTTCCACAAATTATCATTTCCCAGCCAGGTCGGGTTGACGCGGTATTGAATACTCGCATAATATCCATCCCAGGGGTTCAACGAATTGTTTCGAGTGTCAAAAAGCAGGTTAAAACTATAACCCGATGAAAAGCTGTTTAAGGATTGAGAAGTACCGTATTGGTATCCCGTATAATCCTGCAAGAGAGGGTCTTCACCCTGTGTTCTGACATTAACCCTATAATCGATATGATAGCCAACGCCCGCGAAAAAACCATGGGATATACGTTTGAGTGCAGTTTGGTAAAGCCTCAGATAAGAATAGTTCACGAGTAACTTGTCATCTTCTTCATATTGCCTTCCCAATCCCCAGGTATACTGTGGATACACCATAAGCCTGGTATCACCACTTATCACCCACTGATTTTGCTTTAACCAGATATAGGACCGGATTGGAAGTCCGAATCGTTTTTTAAAATTCCAGTAAGGTGTAAATGTTACACGCGACATGTATGTATCCTTGCGGTCGCCAAGATAAAAACCTGCTGTGGTCGATGTAACAATCGCAGTTCCCCCGCCTGGAACCTGAGTAGAAAAGGGCAATGCCGAAAAATAAATTGTTTTACCAGTACTATCAGGAGCTTTCGGCCGCTTGATATTAAAAAGCTTTTTACCGACATCGATCAAATCCATAAGCTTGCTCGTGTCACCTCTGACGGTCGAATCTCTTTCGAGAACATTACCGGGGCTCTGGGCAAAAAGGAAACAGGGAAGAAATGCGAGAACTAAAAAAAATGCTTTCAATGCGCCATTATTTCGGTACCACCTGCTATTCTCCGAAACTGTGATCGTCATGTTCGATACTATTGCTCTGATTATAATTTGTGCGCTAATCAAGCTATAAAATCTATACCAGGATCAGCACTTTTCATTTTGATAATGTCATCTAGTAACGCATTTAGTTAAACGAAGGTTCTTGGTTTTGAGATAGGACAGGGCCATGGGTGGCTTTTCAAATCATTTCGAATTCTCCGCAATCTATCCGGATATCTTCCGAATGTAGCCGGATGCTTAGCAGGTCACAGTATTTTATCCCCTTGCTAACAGAAAAATATTTGCAATTGTAACAAGTCCGCTGCACACTGATGATCTCAGCTTTATTTAATAAAACAATTAAACTGGAAATGTTTTCCCAAAGAATCAACTTGTCGTCTTCCATTGTTTTTTGGACCATTTCTTGCAAAGGATCAGTAAAATTCTCTGTTTCAAAGACTACCTTTTCACCAGTTTCGGTGAGTTGGATGGTGTAACTTCTACTATCACTGTTGTCGGTATACTTCCTAATCAGCTGCTTCTGTTCTAAGATTTTCACCGCATCACTAATCGTTGGCTTGGTTAAGTTGAACTCCTTTGCCAGGTAACTCACAGTCGTTCTTTCTGCTTTATGATAACGTATGAAAATAAGAATTTGAATCTGTATCGGGCTCAAGCCCTGCTGTTTCGCTTTTTCCCAAAGCAAAATCCTGAAAACCTGCGACAAGCGTTCAAGACCTGCGACAATTTTGTTGTCAAGATTTGAATTTTGCTCGTTTAAATTGAAAATAGACATTTGCAGTCGTAAAATAATTAATAAAAGCGACTTATACTTTCGCTAGGACGGATTTTGTTCATTCCAGTAGAAGCTGTCAGGATAGATTCTGTCACCGAAAACAGCGGTTCCAACCCGGACAATTGTTGCGCCTTCTTCGATGGCAGTTTCCAGATCGTTGCTCATGCCCATCGAAAGCTCATCAGGGGCAAAGTTAGCAAGATTTAGATCTTTGATCTCGGATTTCAGATTTCTCAGGAGCCGGAAGCATTTTCTTAAACGTTTCTGTTCTGCACCGAACAGCCCGATCGTCATCAACCCTTTTACTTTTAAGGTGTCATATTTTGAAATTTCACGAGCCAGACTAATGGCATTTTCGGGGCTGATACCAAACTTGCTTTCCTCGTAAGACGTGTTAACTTGTATGAAGATGTCCAGGTTTCTACCCTCGAATTGAAGTCTTTGATCTAGTTTTTGAACTAATTCAAGCCTATCTACCGATTGAATACAGGAGGCATATTTCAGGACCTGCTTTACCTTATTGGTTTGCAGATGTCCGATAAAATGAAACTCCGTACCGGTGGCTATTAGCTGCGAATGCTTTTGAGAGAGTTCCTGAACTTTATTCTCTCCCAAAAGATTTTTGTCAAAAATCAGCGCTTGTCGTATGGTCTCAGCAGATACTGTTTTAGTCGCCAGCAACAGCCGTACGCTCTCCGGATCGCGTCCGGAATGAATGCAGGCAGCTCTCATTCTGGCTTTTACAGTTTCGATATTTTCCCGGATCTTATTCACAGCCCTGCATTTCAATAATGTAGTAACCCTTGTCATTGATACTTTCAACCATTTCCGGCGAAGCCTGTGCAATATGGCAAAATCTGCATTCTCTGGAGGTAAGCTGCTGACTGGCCTGACCTTTTAATTGTAAATAATCCTTACCAAATGTATGAATTACTTCTGCGTTTTTTATGTGGTCGGGAGCTATAATATCGAAGTGCATGATGGCTCCGTCCTGGCGGGTTACGTAAGTATCCCAAACTGCTACTTTCATATTTTTCTGAGTTATAGGACGGATATGAGAATATCCGTCCAGTGATAGGATCCTAATAATACTTGATTAACCTTTCACATCTTGAATAGATGCTCCGAAATTGATATGCAGTACATTACCATTTGGAGTTACCAGTGCTGGTACTGACTTTACGCCAGCATGCTCAGCCTGAGCAATTTTGTCCGTATTATCGCCCAGGTGGATCACTTCAATTGTTGATGGATCGATAAGATTGAGAATGTCATGTTCTGCACTTAAACAAACCGGGCATCCGGCATGATAAAAAATTGACTTAGCCATATTTTTGCTGTTTGCGTTAAAAATTTATTTCGTTGCAAAAATAGTAAGGAATCCTAACTATACAAATTTTTCTTTTATTTTTTTGATTAAGAAAAAGACGCAGTAATGGGGGTGGTGGAAGAAAGATTTGATTTTTAAAAATAACAGATATAGCAGATAGTTCTGAAACCTTCGCCCAATCGGTTGAATGTTAAGAAATTATAACTCTACAATTACTTCTGACTTATTTGATTATCTTTGCAGTGAATCAAGCGGTTTGCTGACTGGTGAAATCGAAGTCAGCCTCTTATTTATTAATTGTTCATTATCAGCTAAATAAGGTAGTACATATACTTATTTAGCTTCTGGACTTAAAAAGCTGAACTTTGAATTTTAACGAATTTGAACTCCACGAAGACGTGCTAAACGCCGTGGATTCTATGAACTATCAACAAGCAACACCTATTCAGGAGCAGGCAATTCCCTATATTCTACAGGGAAAAGATCTTCTGGCTTGTGCACAGACAGGTACCGGAAAAACTGCGGCTTACCTGATCCCCATTTTGGATAAAATTGCAACAGTGCCAACTGGCCAGATCGGAGCGCTGATCCTGGTCCCGACGCGTGAGCTTGCTCAGCAAATTGACCAGCAGATACAAGGTCTTGGTTATTTTGTCGGCGCTACCAGTATTGCGGTTTATGGCGGAAACAAAGGTCCTGAGTGGGACCAGCAAAAGCGTGCGCTAACGCAGGGTGCTGATATCATTATTGCAACCCCAGGAAGACTGATAGCCCATTTACAGCTTGGTTATGTGAGTTTCGGATCGATACGCCATTTGGTTCTCGATGAAGCGGACCGTATGCTTGACATGGGTTTTTTAAGTGATATATTGAAAATTATGAGCTTTTTGCCTGCTAAACGTCAGACACTGATGTTTTCAGCAACGATGCCTCCGAAAATAGGAGAGCTGGCAAAAAGGATATTACAAAAGCCGGAAGAAGTTAGATTGGCTGTCTCCAGGCCTGCAGAAAGAATTGATCAGCAATTTTACATGACTACGGACGAGCAGAAACTTCCGTTGCTTGCGCATCTGCTGACTCAGGTCACTAATACCAGTATGGTGTTGTTTACTTCCCGGAAATCCACAGTTGAACCCATTGTGCGTGCATTGAAAAAACTTGGTCTTGATGCCCGGGGAATCTCGTCTGATTCAGATCAGGCCGACAGGGAAGTAGTGCTGCGTGATTTTAAAAACCGGGCATTCCCCGTTCTGGTCGCGACAGATGTTTTGTCAAGAGGTATTGATATAGACAATTTAAGTCATGTTGTAAATTACGATGTGCCGCGTGATCCTGAGGATTATGTTCACCGCATTGGACGCACTGCCAGGGCAGAATCCAAGGGGACGGCGATAACGTTTATTAATGAGCATGACCAGAAGTATGTGCTTAAAATTGAGCGTCTTTTCGAAAAAGAAGTGGAGAAACAATCCATAACGCAGGATCTGGGTTTGGGTGAAGCACCTAAGTTTGATCCAGGTAAATTCCGTAATTCAGCCCCTAGAAATAAAGGGACAAGTGGAGCCCGTAAGAGCCAGGCTCCTTCATCTAAAAAAAGGAGACCTAAGCAAAAGAAAGACGAAAAAAGTCCATTACAAAGCTAATTGCGCTTATCTTGCGGTCTGAAAAACAGAAAACGACAGTTACATGTTTGTTAGAAGTTCAAAAAAATAATGTGCTTAAAAGACGTTTAGAGATAAAAGTGGTATAATTTTTTTGAACTTTTCAAAAGTTACTTTACCCGTTTGTCTGTTTGTAGACGTTATGAATATTTAAATTAAAAACACTTGGAACGTATCCTTCAATGGTGGAAAAATTATCGTTTTAGCATAGCCGAACCTCCCATTGTTTCAATGGAAGGGTTATATCCGCTCCTGTTGCTCCTGGTGTTAAGTCTGGTTGCAGTTTTTTTTCATTTGGTTCGGATTCTTTTTAATGCACCGGTCGATTTTTCGATGGACTGGAACCTGTTCTTAAGCTGGATTCCTCTTATCGCTGCCTTTTTTATTAATAACATTACCAGGCGTTTTGGCAGGCTGCCGTTTCTGGTGATTATGGTTAGCCTTTTTTGGCTTGCTTTCTTTCCAAATGCTCCCTACATGATTACCGACCTGGCGCATTTAAGTGTGGATTATCAGCGTGACCTAACCTGGCATGATACGATCATGCTTTTCTGCTATGCGGAGGTGAGTTTATTTAATGGACTGGTATCGCTTTACTGGATTCATCAGACCTGGCGCAGAGTTTTTTCAAAGAAAGTCAGTACTTCATTTTTATTAGCAAGCCTTCCTTTGGCCGGTTTTGGAGTATACCTCGGCAGGATCCGAAGGATGAACAGCTGGGACGTTATTCATGATCCAAAAGTCATTCTCGAAAATCTTCTAAAAAGTCTGATTGACCGGACAGCACTTGTGATCAGTCTGGAAATTGGCCTTCTTTTAGGGATGCTTTATCTGGTACTTTGGGCGATTATCCGGTTCAGGGTACGTTATGGCAAAAAGGAAGCTTGAATTTGTAACAGAAAATCGCCGCTCTTCTAGGTGTAAATATTTGTGGGAAGAGATATTTGAAACTTTTATCCGTTAATTTGTAGCTCAAATACTTCCGGACTTCGAGGTATAAAAACAAGCGTGTGTAGAATGAATGTATCAGAGAAAGTAAAAGATTCTTATTCAAGCCAGTATGACGAAAAATCTGTGGCCTGGAGAAATTTGGGCGCAAAGTATAAGGCTCAGAATATAATAGAACTTGCTAAGAATATTACATTCGACAATGTGCTGGAAGTAGGAGCGGGCGAGGGGAGTATCCTTTCGTGGCTTTCCAAATGGAATTTTTCAAAGGATCTGAACTGCGTAGAAATTTCAGAAAGCGGCATTGAGCTGATAAAATCAAAAAATATTGAGAATTTAAAAAATGTCCTTCTTTTTGACGGATATAAAATTCCTTTCCCTGATAACCATTTTGACCTCGTTATCTGTTCGCATGTGATGGAACATGTGGAGCACGAGCGGATTCTTTTGCGCGAAATTAAAAGAGTCTCCAAAAATCAGATCTTCGAAGTGCCCATCGATTTTTCTTTTTATGTCGATAAAAAAATACAGCACTTTCTCGCCTACGGACATATTAACATCTACACGCCAGCGTTATTTCGCTTTTTATTGAAATCTGAAAATTTTGAGGTTGTTAAAGACAAATGCTATCTTTTTTCTAATGATGTCTTAAAGCCGCTTTATGAGCATAACAAAACCGGTTTTTACCTGATGAAATTGAAAATGTTCTTTCTTCGCATGTCTCCCTTTCTGCTTGGTATAAAGCCCAGCGCATATGTGGTGCTCACTTCGAAAACTGACAAAGACCTGTCGATATTTTAAGTTAAAATTGGAAAACGAATCAATTTATTCCATACCGGATCCAATCAATTTTCTGGAAATTATTTATCAGGACGAAATTCTGGTTGCGATAAATAAGCCCCATGGACTTTTGGTTCACCGGTCTCAAATTGCCGCCGATACGTCTGAATTTGCTGTGCAGATCCTCCGCGATCAGATCGGGCAGCGTGTATATCCTGTTCACCGGCTTGATCGTAAAACTTCTGGAGTTCTTCTTTTCGCGTTGAATGAAGAGATGAACAGTCAGATGCAAATTCAGTTTTCAGAAGCAAAAGTCAAGAAACATTACCACGCGATCGTGCGTGGATTTACGCCGGATGAGCTGGAAATTGATTATCCTTTAAGACGTGATGATGGCATCGTTCAGGACGCGTTTACTTATTTTAAAACGCTTAAAAAAGTTGAGCTTAATCTTCCATTTGGAAAGCATCCGACATCACGTTATTCTCTGATTGAGCTAATGCCGACAACAGGCAGGATGCATCAGCTAAGAAAACATATGGCTCATATTTTTCATCCGATCATTGGCGACCGTCCGCATGGATGCAACAAACAGAATAAATTCTTTCTTGAAAAATTTGAAATGAATTCCATGCTTCTGCACGCGGTCGAGCTGAGTTTTTTGCATCCTGTAACGCAAAGACAGGTTTCGATTCGGGCTGACTACCAACCTGAATTTCGTCGTATGCTGCAAACACTTCAATTTGTAGCCTGTTAGCTTTACTATTTTTGGAAGGATTGTGATAATTACTTTCATCGCTACGCAACCAGCTGTCGGGGCTGCCCGTATAAGCTATTGTAATTAACACTTACCCCTAACAAATAAAAGATGAAAGCTAAAAACTTTATCAATTCCATCGTCGTGATGGGATGTCTGGCCGTGGCTGGCTTGTCATGCAGCTCCGATGATGATGATGCGCCTGCGCTAGTAGTACCGCCAGCTCCAACCTTCGATATCTCTCAGAAATCAACTTCACTGGGAAATGTGCTTACCGATCAGAAAGGCAGGACGCTCTACTTTTTTACCAAAGATGTCAATGGAACTTCTGCCTGTACGGGTGGATGTCTGGACGTCTGGCCAATTTTTTCTGCCACTGCACCGCGTTTGGATACGGGTTTGGTCGCAACAGATTTTGCGTCTATCACAAGAGCTGACGGTAAATCACAGGTAACCTATAAAGGCTGGCCACTGTACTATTATGCATCGGACGTCGCTGCCGGAGATGTAAAAGGTGAAAATGTAGGAAAGGTATGGGTTGTGGCGAAAAAATCGTATTCGATCATGCTGGCCAATACCCAGCTGGTTGGAAATGACGGGAAAAGCTACACCGCTGATTACAAAGAAGGGACAGGGGACACGCAATATTTCGTTGATGCGAACGGCCGGACGTTGTACGCATTCAACAAAGACAAAAAGAATAAGAACAATTATACAAAATCAGATTTTAGCAATGACGCGACTTGGCCTATCTGGGTGACGGACTGGAAGGATGTACCTTCGGCACTGGATAAAAGCCTGTTTTCAACTATTGATGTTTTCGGGAAAAAACAGATAACTTATAAGGGCTGGCCATTATACTATTTCGGCCCTGATAATGCAACCAGAGGATTGACCAAAGGTGTTAGTGTTCCAACGCCGGGCGTGTGGCCGATTGTCCAGATAACGACTGCTGCGGCTCCAGAATAAAAGTTTAACCAGCAACGATCTTTTCGTAAAAGGGATCAAACCTGCAAATCGGTTTGATCCCTTTGTCATTTCTACATGATCAATTTATATCACATCCGGTCCAGTTGTTTGTCGATTTCCAGGGCAGCGCTGATTAATGCGAGGTGCGTGAACGCCTGCGGGAAATTTCCCAGGTGCTCCGCTTTATGACTTATCTGCTCACTGAAAAGCCCAAGATGATTGGCATATGCGATCATTTTCTCAAAACTGTCCAACGCTTTGGTAACTTCTCCGCTTTTAGCCAGCGATTCGATATACCAGAAAGAACACATATTAAACGTTCCTTCATCCCCTTGAAGGCCATCAAATTCGTCAGGACCGTTCCGGTATCTGTATAATAAAACATCCAGGCCAAGTTCGCGCTCGACCACTTTCATTGTCGAAAGCCAGCGCGGCTCATAAGGTGAAATAAAATGCATCAGCGACATCAGGAGTACACTTGCATCTACCTGTTCAGCACCTTTGTACTGCACCCATGCACCAAGTTTTTCATTCCAAAAGTTATGGTAAATGTCCTTGTAGATTTCGTTACGTATATTTTTCCATTCCTTCTCAGGGTAGGGGAATGATCTGTTTTCCGCAATTTTAATTGCCCTGTCCATGGCCACCCAACACATCAATCGACTATGTAGGAATTCTTTTTCAATGTTTCTGATCTCCCAGATTCCATGATCGGCTTTTTGCCAGTTTTCGATCACTTGTTCGATCTGGGTAACGATCGTTTCCCAAAATTCAAACGTTATGGCTGAATGCTGTTTGTTGTAAATGTAGACCGTATCTATCAGTTCTCCATAGATGTCAATCTGTAGCTGGTCCTGAGCGGCATTCCCTATTCTCACGGGCAGTGAGTTTTTATACCCCTCGAAGTGTTCCAGCTCTTTTTCAGCCAGATTGTGTTTACCATTGATTGTGTACATCAGATAAAGCTTGTCTTCGCTGGATCTGTCGTGAATCCATTTTAAAAAAGCAGTGGCCTCATCGGTGTAGCCAAGCCTTAAAAAGGCATACATCGTAAAGGCTGCATCCCGGATCCAGGTATAGCGATAATCCCAGTTGCGACCTGCACCAAGTGTTTCTGGTAGGCTGAATGTTGGGGCAGCAACTGTAGAGCCCTGCTCAATAGAAGTCAATAGTTTCAGCGTGATCGCAGAGCGGTTGATCGTTTCGCTCCAGCGCCCCTTGTAGGTTGATTTTTTTGTCCAGGCTCTCCAAAAATCAATTGTCTGCTGATATGTATTGTTTTTGTAAAAATCTATGGCGTTTGGCTTTTCATCCTGTCCGCATTCCAATACGATAAAAGCAACTTCCGACTGTTCCAGCGTGAATTCAGCATATCCACAATTATCCAGGATCTGTAATGGGATGTCAGAAATGAGCCGCATAATGGTCGGCTCTTGCTCCTGAGTTGTAAATCTGATTTCATTTTCTTTCAGGTCACATTTATGCTTCGCGCGGGCATAATTGAAGGCAGGGTCGCACTTGACTCGATATGTGATCGAGCCGCGAACCGTCTTGATCATTCTGACGATCGTGTTTGTCTTCTGGCTGCCCGGCAAATTGATCGGCATATAATCGGTTAGTTCGGCAATACCTTCCTCTGAAAAGAAACGGGTAAGCAAAACCGCCGTCGCTGGCAGATAGAGTTGCTTGGTTTTAAAGTCTTTTATCTGAGGTATTATAGAAAAACTGCCACCTTTTTGGTGGTCGAGTAGTTTTGCAAAAACTGAGGGAGAGTCAAAATCGGGATAACACATGAAATCTATTGAGCCTTCGATTGAAACCAATGCGACGGTTTTCATATTTCCGATTAATCCGTAATCCTCAATGGGTTTGTAGCCTTTATTAGTATCCTGCATCCGAATTTTTTAAAATGTGCTGGCATGATTACCTTAAAAATCCGGTTAAATAATCAGGCCAGCGCACATTTCAGACGGTTTTAAGATAAAGATCTTCCAACTCATTTGCGGATATACTGCCGGCGTCGAGAACTGATTGCAGATGGCCCTGATTCATAATTCCAATTCTTGATGCAACTTCCCGGGCTCTGAAAATATCATGGGTTGCCATTAGAATAGCTGTCCCGT
The DNA here is from genome assembly GCF_900108855.1 of Dyadobacter koreensis. GTDB lineage: Bacteria > Bacteroidota > Bacteroidia > Cytophagales > Spirosomataceae > Dyadobacter > Dyadobacter koreensis. Next base: position 78,170 of record NZ_FNXY01000001.1, on the reverse strand, counting down.
GCAAGGTTAAATTTTTAAGAATTTCAGAAAACTCGTTTGACGCTTTTGGGTCAAGACCACTTGTGGGCTCGTCCAGGAGAAGCACTTTTGCTTTTTTTGCGACAGCAATTGCAATCCCCACTTTCTGGCGCATACCTTTGGAATATCCGCCGAGCCGCTGTTTGAATGCCTGATTCTGCAGACCAGCCGTTGCAAGGAGCTCAGACAAGTCTTGTTTTGAATAATCAAATCCTGCCAGGGATGAGAAGTATTCCAGGTTTTCAAGCCCTGTCAGATTAGGATAAAGCATGACTGTTTCAGGAATATAAGCCAGATGTTTTTTTGTTTCCTGAGGATTTTCAGCAACAGAAATCCCATTGATCAAGGCGATTCCAGAAGTAGGTTCGATAAAACCCAAAAATAAATTAATCGTGGTTGTTTTTCCGGCACCGTTCTGTCCAAGCAGTGCAAAAATTTCTCCCGGCCCGATCGTCAGATTCAAGTTATTAAGGGCTTTATGGCTTCCATAACTTTTACTTAGATTTTTTGCTTCAAGCATTTTGTTTATCTGTAATATGGATGAAATTTCTTTTAAATAAGACAGTGGAGGTAAAGAAAATCGCGATCGACCAAAGCAGCATGGAAACTATGCCTGAAAGAAGCGATGCAGTAACATAACCGGCCGGTTCATATTTCGGGTGCGCGTTCCAATCCAGATTTTCTGTTAATGTTTCCTGGAAAATACCAGGATAAAAGTATTCACGAAGTGATTTGTGATGCCGTTTTACTGATCGCAAATACTGGATATGATTCGCCAGATCTGTATTAGCGATTTTATTTAAATGCTGCTGTGCGGCAATCACCGGATTAAATTGTCCGAACAAGTCTGATAGATTTTGTCTTTGTTCCAGTTTTTTAAACAGTTCATCAGACGATTCGGAAGACTCAACATCACCCGCATACTGCATCGCATAATACCAGCCGGAAGAATATTTATCTTCGGGGATGGGATATTTTCGGTACTCAGGGTAAGATGCATAAAACGTTTCCATCGTAGGTTTTTTAGGCATATCCCATTTTTGATGATAGCCCTCGCGTTGTTTTATAGCGGTTTGCTGGGCTTCCGGTACGGGGATTTTATTGTCGATGATAATGTTTGCGATGCCTGGAAATAAAATACACAGAAATATCCACAGACAAACCAGTACCGTTGCGTTGAACGAGGAGCTTTTGCCAAAGGAAATGATCATCAAAGCCAGCGTAAACCAGAAAATTACATAACACAGAAGGACTATGCCAAGCTGCATACTGGGAAGCGAAAATGGCAAACTTAGATAGATCATTCCCATTAAGAAAACGATAGCGGAAGTTAACAGAACGACTGCAAGGCGTATTAGTAGTTTTCTTGCGATAACTGACAAGGTGTGCGAAGAGCTGATACGGACAATTTTCCACACGCCGCTTTCCTGCTCTTCAGAAAGTGTATTGTACGTAAATGCAATGATCAGCAGAGGGAAAAGAAAAATAAAAACAAAAGAGGCATCCAGGTTGCCGACCAGAAGCGTGAGTGGATTTGTCAGTTCGGAATCATGAAGCTGCCCTTCAATTCCCAGCATTTTTACTTTTAGATTAAAAGGGTTAACATCCCTTTGGCCAATTGAAAATTTTGCCCAGGGAGAAGGCGGATTCGTTGTATAAAAAAATGGGTAATAGGCTGTTGAACCAACCGTTTTGCCCTTACCGTGTTCGACAACAGTCTGAATATGGGCTGTTTGTACAGAAGGAATCTTAGCCAGAATCTGCTCTTGTCTTTCGATCACGTTATTTCCGTGAAAGAACCCATAGAGTCCAAATAACATCAGACTTACAAAGCCCCATAAAACCGTATTGCCCAGCAGGAAATTTTTCACTTCAAGGCTCCATACTTTATTATTAAAAATCATAACTGATATTTGCGGAGTGTTGAAATATATTGTAATACGAAAAAGCCGGATAGAGTCCATAAAATCAATGAAATGAAACCCCATAGGCTGTTTTTCATGGTCTGAGACAATGAGAAAGGTTTAAAACTGAACTCTGCCATTTGCTGCCAATTGCTCTGGCCGACCTTTTGGTCACGGTCATTTTTATAGTCAATCTGAGTCAGATGTATCTCATTCAGATTTTTAGTTTTATTAAAACGGTAATGTTCTGTCTGTTTTTGAAACTCAGAAAAAGTCTCGAAGTCAACCCCGCTAATGCTCATCGAAACGTTCCGCATGGCTAGGTACGGATCTAAAAAGCCGAGTATTGTGGCAATAGAATTTTGCGCTTTATACGTTTTTATTAATTGGTCAAAATGCCGGTTAAAGATACCCGAGCTGATATTTTCGCCTTCCTGCATCACCAACGCACCATAGTTTACCGGAAGGTTCTGGACTGAATCGACACCGTATTTTTTAAGCGTCTTATTTTTCAATTCAGCAAAATGAGGATCGTCCGGATTGTGACTGTCGCCTTCCTTGCTTATTTCTTCCTCTATCGAATGCTCGAACGCGATTTTATCCGGGGCCTGAAATAAATAATTACCAAGTGTCTGAGCACCTTTCGGTATAATTACAAAACATAAAATCCAGATCAATACGGAAACTACAAGCGAATTGGCTCCACTGCTGCTTAGCGCTGAAACTGCGACAACCATCATTGAAATAATAAAAAGATAAAGTCCGTAGCTGAATAGTAATATGCCAATATTTAAGCCTGTTTGCGGCGTTATATTACCATTGAGAAGGAAAACACCGCCAATAAGTGCGGTGAATAACAGGGGCAAGAACAAAGCCCAGCTTACCGCGGCCAGCCCAAGCGTTTTGCCGATGAGAATATCATAGTAAGAGGCACGCTGGCATAGCAGAATTTTCAACACGCCGTTCTGCTTTAAACCGGCAATCGTTTGAAAGCCAATGAAAATAATAAATAATGGGATAAGTAATTGAAAAACAGAAGCCATGCTCAGTTGACCAAAACGAAGCATTCCGTTTGAAAAACCGGCTTCACTCATGTTTACAGTATTTTGTCTGTGGGCCTCTAGAAATACCGAGTTCCCAACATAGCTGTCCAGTCCGAAATCAAAAAAACTTAAAGGAGATTTTTCCCGGAAAACCAGATAGCCGTAGTGGGCCACACGATGCGGATGACGGTTTGGCTGATTCATCCAGTGATCATGAACTTCCTCACGCGCCTGGGCTTGCTGTTTGTTAAAAGTATTAACGTATTGCCATCCGGTAAAGGTTGCCAGCAGCATAAGAGCTAGCAAAACGGAATAAAGGGCAAGCGGTGTTTTGATACGAAAAATTGAAAGCCACTCCTGTTTGGCAATAATCCTGATAAATTTGAAATGCATAGGTTTAACCTTGATTGAGACAAAAATATTTGCATCGATGTTGCAAATAAAACTAAATTTTTTTTATTTTCGCAACGTAGTTGCAATTAATCGAACCTCGCACCATTTATGAGATTGCGGATCAACTAAGCTAGCCGCATAGCTTAGCTGATCAGAAACGCCGCTTGTTTTTTATTTTTTAACCTTACTGAAAATGACACTTTCAAGAAAGAAATTTAACCGGCAACTCGGACTGATTGCGGCTGCTCCATCGTTTGCGGATCTTGCCCAAACGGACATTATCGAAGAAATTCACAAGGCCTCCACGAAACTTTCCAGTCCTGATCCTGTGGCGAACGCCGCGGATGAAAACTTCTGGCAAACGGTTCAGAAGGCGTATAATCAAAGCAGTGATTTTGTGAATCTTGAAAATGGGTATTATCTGCCTAGTCCGACCGTCGTGACTGACGCGCTGATTGAGAAGACAAAAGAAATAAACAGCCTCACATCCTTTTATATGCGCAAAAGGATGATTGACGAGCGGTATGCGGTCAGAAAAAAAGTCGCCGCATTTAGCGGTGTTCCTGTTGAGGAATTACTCCTGATGCGTAACACAACAGAAGCGTTGGATACTGTGATTTTGGGGCTGAATATTAAACCCGGCGATGAAATCTTGCTGGCCACGACGGAGTATCCAAACATGGTCGCCTCGTGGGATATGCGATCCAAACGTTTTGGGATCACACTTAAAAAGATTGTGTTGCCGCTGGCAGCGGGAAATGAAGAAATTGTCAAAGCGTATGAAAAGAACATTACTGCCAATACCAAATATATTCTGATCTCGCATATCATGAATGTCAACGGTCAGATATTGCCCGTAAAAAGGGTCTCGGATCTTGCCAGAAAACATGGAATCGAAGTGATCTGTGACGCCTCGCATTCTTTTGTGCATGTAGATTATAAACTACCGGATCTGAACGTGGATTACTTTGGCACAAGTCTACACAAATGGATGGGCGCGCCGCTGGGTTCCGGGTTTCTTCAGATCAAGAAAGAGAAGATTAAAAACGTCTGGCCTTTGTTTGGCGATAACCAGCGGGCTGACGACGATATTGAAAAATTTGAAACCATAGGTACTGCCCCCTGGGGTATCTACCTCGCGATTGAGGATGCGCTGAATTTTCATCAGACCATAGGTACAAAACGAAAAGAGGAGCGGCTGCGTTACCTGAAAAATTACTGGGTTGATAAGGTAAGGGATGTCCCCAATATCATATTTAATACTCCGTTTAATGCAGAGCAGTCCTGTGCGATCACCAATTTTACAATTCAGGGAAAAGATCCAAGACAGATCGCAGACTATCTCTTCGAGAAACATAAGGTTTTTACAGTCGCTTATGACAGGGCAGGAATTCAAGGCGTGCGGGTAACACCGAACATCCATAATTCTGTCCAGGATTTGGATCGCCTGGTCAATGCGATCAAGAGTTTTAGTCGTAGCTGACGTTTGAACAAGCACAGTAGGCAAATAAAATGAAAATTTATAATTTGTCTACTGTGCTTATTATCTGGCTTTTAGGTCATTGTTTAACGGCGTTAAATTAATTAACGATCAGTATTTTCGATGGTAAATTAGTACTTCATCCAAATCCATTTGGCGTTCACGTCTACGGAGAATTTCATCATCGAATGAATTATCTTTCCTCATCAGGATTAATTCATCTCTGAGATTTTTTAGAATTTTGTTAGTGACATCTACAAAACCTGCAATCTGCTCTTTGGTATACAGATCTGATTTTCCGAGTTGCGTATGAAGTTTTAAATCCCGTTCAAGCTCTGTTTTGTATTTGCTGAGCATTTCATTTTGTTGGACATCCCTGCTGTATTTTTCATTTAATTCGGCGAGTGCGATCATCAGTAGACGTTTGTTGATATCTGCTTCCTGAATCTTGTCAGCAGTGAGTTTATCGGTTTCTTCCACTTTCAGGAATTTCAAGAGCCAGGGCAGTGTTAATCCTTGAAAAACAAGCGTGACCAGAATGACTACAAACGTGATGAACAAGATCAGGTTTCGTTGCGGAAATACTTTTCCATTATCAAGAAACAAGGGTATCGACAGAGCGGAAGCCAATGAAACTACGCCTCGCATTCCTGCCCAGCTGATGACAAAGGCATTTTGCCATTTTTGTTTTTTCTGCGTTGTTCTAAATGTGGAGTAAAGCCAGCCAGGTACGTAGGAGGTGAAAAAAAGCCAGATCATCCGCACAATTATTGTTAGGATACTAATCACGATTGCATATTTTGTCGCATCGTAGAGCGAATAACCATGCAGACTAGCGATGACCACCGGCAGTTGCAAGCCAATCAAAATGAATACCAGACCATTCAGGATATAAACAATCACCGAACCGATGGCCGCTGAATGCAGACGTGAAAGCGCGTAATTGTGAAGTTTCATAGAACTGAAAGACATAAACAAACCGCCGCTCACAACTGCCATAACCCCTGAAAATCCGTAATGTTCAGCAATCAGATACATGAAATACGGCGCAATAACTTCCAGAGCAGCATTCATATTAGGCACTGCCGGAAAAAAGCGGTGAATCGCAAAAAATAGCACGGCGAGTGAAAGGCCAATGATCACGCCCATAAAGCCAACGACAAAAAATGCAACGGCGGCTTCTTCTTTCACAAACCGGCCTGTGATCACAGCTTCCAGAGCAAAGCGGAATACAATCAAGCTCGCAGCGTCATTTAACAGACTTTCTCCTTCCAGAATTGTAACAGTTCTTTTAGGCGCATTCAAATCCTGTAACACCGAACTGGCAGCAATTGCGTCCGGCGGAGAGATAACTGCGCCTAGCAGTAATCCCAGTGCCAAGGTAAATCCGGGTATGAAGGCATTCGAAAAGTAGGCAACAACGCAGGAGGTAAAAAGAACCAGGCCAAAAGCGAGCATTACGATCGAGCGTTTCCATTTCCAGAAATTGTTCCAGCAAGTCCCCCAGGCAGCCTGATATAATAGGGGAGGAAGGATGACCATAAATATCCAGTCCGGCGATATTTTGAAATCCAGGACCCCAGGCACGAAACTGAGTACAAGGCCAGCAAGAACCAAGAATATGGGGTAAGAAATTCTGAGTTTTTTACCCAGCATGATAATCATTGAAACTACAAAAAGTAACAAAAGGATAAGCAACAAATTTTCCTGAAGCATAAAAAGTTGAGGTAGGTTAGTAGCGTAAACCTATATCCATTCGTTCGGTACGTTGAAGTTCAATAATTAAATTGAGCGTGATTTATATTTGAAAATGAGTGAATTATCTCTTATTAGTTAAACTACGCCTGAGCAACAGTTTTGCGTTTAAGATAATCTGAAAATTGCCTTACGGTTTGAAGCTGCTGATAATCTTCATCAGGAATGGAAATATGAAAAAGATCTTCCATTTGCAAAACCAGATCAACGGTATCGAGACTATCCAGTCCCAGGTCTTTTGATAGATTTGCATCATCGGTGATCGCATTATAGGGTAGCCCGCAGTTGGCAGCAAGTAAGGCACGAAGTTGCTCATTCATATGAAAATCAATTTGGGTAAAGAGTAAAGTAGCATTTTCCAGTAAAGCTTATTTCATCGTGCCAGATGTGATTTAATGCAGATATATCTCCCGATAAGTATTTCTTATTATGCTTGTAATTACGGGCAAGGTATTGTTTCTGTGGCAATCAATCAAAACAATTAAGCTTTTTTAACCAAATCGAATTTACTATTTTATTTGTATAATTGCCGATAAAAATTATTATAACTTATTGTTTGTCAATTATTAACTCCAACGTGCAAGGAGTTCCTTAAATGCCTCCTTATACAAATCGCCGACCGAAATATCTATATTTCCCACGTGAACTGCATTCTTGCTGATTGAATCAATTTTGTTTACCGCTACAATAAAAGAGCGGTGAAGACGTAAAAATTTTCCAGGTGCAAGTTTTTCTTCAATAGCTTTCAGGCTGCTCAATGTCATTACCGGTTTTGCGGGAGGGGTAAGATGGATTTTAACATAATCTTTCAGTGATTCGATATAGATTATGGACTCAAAATCAATTCTGACGAGCTTGTAATCTGCTTTTACGAATAGATAATCTTCTCTTACCTCCACGTCGGGAACCGCATTACTCTCTCGAATCTGATCAAAATATCTTTTAGCCTTCATCGAAGTTTCCAGGAACTCTTCATATCCGAATGGTTTAAGCAGATATCCCAAAGCATCAACTTTATAACCTTCTACCGCAAACTGGTTATACGCAGTTGTAAAAATAATTTTGGTCTGACTCGAAGATGCAGTTTTGCTTAAGACCCGTGCCAACTCCATACCATTCAGATCGGGCATTTGAATATCCAGGAAAACAAGCTGTATGTCCATCGAATGAATCGCTTGCAAAGCCTGTACCGCATTGCCAAATTTACCGACTAAATTTAAAAAAGGGGTTTGGTCAACGAAAGCGCTCACCAGGCCAAGAGCAAGTGGTTCATCGTCAACAGTAATACAATTTAATGTCGTCATCAGATATTATTTTAAACCAGATTTAGTTTTAACAAAACCTGGTAGGTGTTGTCCTGATTATTTTCGTCAATCACAAGCTCATGTTTTTGCGGATAGAGAAGATCGAGCCGGCGTTGTGTGTTTACAAGCCCGATTCCGCCGGTTTCCATATTAAGCGTATCCTTGTCTCGAAAGATCTGGTTTTTTACCAGCATGGTAAGAAACCCATCACTTATGCTGATATCAACTCTAATATCCGCTTTCTGCATGACACTGATGCCATGTTTAAATGCATTTTCGATAAACGGTAAAAGAAGCATCGGAGCAACCGAGTATTCCTTGTCAGGCTTCGATTCCGTGAAAAATATTGTCGTATTACTTTGCAGTCTCAGTTTCATCAACTCCATATAGTCTTTTATAAATGAAATTTCCTGGCTCAAAAGCGAGGTGTCCTGTTGTGTTTCATAAAGCAAATAGCGCATCATCCGTGAGAGTTTCAAAATGGCGTCTCTGGAGACGGGAACATCCGTGAAAGTAAGTGCGTAAATATTATTCAGCGTGTTAAAAAAGAAATGCGGGTTGATCTGCGCTTTTAGCAAAGCAAGCTCGGTTGCGATATTTTGTTTTTCAACAGACTCCCGGATCTGCGCATCCTTCTGCCAGCGCTGAAGTACGGATAAACTTGTGCTTACACCCAGGACGAGCAATACAATCATCAGCAGAATGCCGTCTATTATTCCCCGAGGCCTTCGGCTGGGGCCATGATGGGGCATAAGTGCGTCCATTTGTTCATGCATGTGCAGCTGCTGATCAAAAACTTTGCTAAGAATAAGTAAAACTACGATTGACACAATAATCCATAGTGCAAACGCGGAAACATTGTTTTTTAACAAAAAAGACGGCACCATGTAGAGCATGTTGAAATAAAACAAGCCTGCAAGAAAAGCGATACTTATCGACTGTTTCGCCCAAAATACAAACGGAAGTCTGACGCCCCAGGAAAGAGGTTGGTAAAACATCAGCACAAATCCCAAAAGTGCCCATGCAAGAATGTGTACTCCAACGATAACCCAGCCTTTTGATTTCTCCTTTGACATTTTATAAAGTTAAGCTGCAAGAATAGAAGAAGTTGTAATAACATCAAAACACTTTCGACGTAAAGCCCGTTTATCGGGTTAAAAGAAAAAACTTTGACCGCCAACCATTTTTCTCTCCGGGTATTGAATTTAGCAGCATCATTGACCGGTTTAACGGCAAATTTTTGCTTTCCATCCAGACTTTCCCGCTCTCTGTCCAGCTGGTTTTCTTTTATAACCGCTTATTGTTCCCTTTGTTTGGAAAAATGACAAGAATCCAATAGTAAAAGTCTGGTCATACTTTTCGAGAAAGGAGTTACCAACACTAAATATATTTGCTGTGCTGTTCGGAAAAAAAATATCTTATACAGAAGATGACTTTCAAACTGTTGTCGATGCTTGCGTAGCTGGCAGTGATCAGGCGCAGCGTTATTTGTACAGGCAGTTTTTTGGATATGCCAAAAGTATCTGCTTGCGTTACACCTCAACCAGAGAAGAAGCCGAGGAGGTTTTGAATGAAGGATTTTTAAAGGTCTTCAAAAATCTGGGTGGATACGATCCTTCTTATCCGTTTAAAGTCTGGCTCAGGACGATTATGGTCAACACAGCAATCAGTAATTACCGAAAACAAAAGAAGCACAGTGAAGACCGGATCGCGCTTGAAGATGCCCCATACCTTGGTTTTGAGGAAGATATTGTCAGTCATATAACAGCGGAAGAAATTTTATCGTTGATACAACATATCAAACCTGTCTACAAAAATGTTTTTTTGCTCTACGTAGTTGACGGTTATAATCACCGGGAAGTAGGCGATCTCTTAGGGATTAACGAAGCCACCGTGCGGTCGCATTATGTGAGGGCCAGGGCACTGCTTCAACATTTGATCCGACAAAATTACCCGCATCTGTATCCGGGTTATCGTGTCGAAAAAAGATTGATTGAACATTAATTCTACGGATGATTAGCACAGCAGATCCGGCAGCTCAATCGCTCCATTTGTGCGAAGTTGTATTCGCCAGATGATCGGTTATCTTCTGTGATGGCTTTGGCTAGTGTATCAATAGTCGATCTGTGACAGGAGGGCATCACTTTATACCGTTATAATGCTGAAAAATTAGCCTGGCAAATATTGTGATGATCCAAAGTAAATTAACCTGGAAAATACGGGAGTTGAATTTCAAATAAACTTGAAGTGCCATCCTTGTAATGAGCCGGGAGATTATCGCAGCCTTGTAGTTTTACGATACCTTGATACTTAAAACCGCAGCTCTCGTAATAGGTATTTAGTTTTTCGTTACCACTTCCGGTATCCATCCTGATGAATTTCTTGTTTTTTTTCCTCGCATGTTCTTTTGCCCACTCAACGATTTTCCGGACAAAAAACTTTCCCCGGAAATCAGGGTTTGTCGCGATACGGTGAATGTAAATAGCCGGATCCTTGTTTTTTTCTCCCCAGATAAAAGGATCAGTATAGTCAATCGCGAAAACGCATGCAATTGTGTTGTCCATTATGATCTTATATTGCCGGCCTTCTGAAATTTCTTTTTCTACCAAGAACCGGTCAAACCCTCTCCAATGCTTTTTCGCTACTTTTTTTTGATGCTCGGTCCCCTTTTTATATAAATCGAAAATTGTATCGATATCTGTACAGATACTTTTTAATATTTCCATTTTGAACGCTATTTTCAGTCAGCAACTTTCGACCAAAGATCCTGAACAACTACAAGATATAACAGATGCAGAATATTAAATTTATTGCAGTACAGTTTATAAAAATCTGATCCGGGCAAACGCTGATGCTTGGTCCGGGTTTGAGAAAGTGTTAACACATCTTAACAAATTCATAATGGTGACGGATGGTGTCTGCTGCCGGGTCATAATCTTTGAACATCATTTCACTGACCTCGATATCCGGCCGGCCATTATGGCGCTGCGGCTTGAAATAATATTTAATATAAATCTGGTTGTAGTACTGGATCAATCTGGATTTTAAAACGCCGTCGACTACATCTTCTTGAAGTATTTTTATGAAAAATATTTCGCTTTGCAAAGTGTCATTTATTGAAATAACATTGGCTCCGTAACCAGTCTGCAGATCAAGTGTTCTGGTGTACCCTTCACTATCCTGGCTCAGTGTCCTGGTTGGGGTGGTCGTCTTAATCCATTTCCATTTGCCGGACAAAACATCAGGCTCAGGTCCAGGTTCACAGCCGCATCGGCCGCAGCTGAGGATCAGTCCTGAAAACAGCAATATTAGCATATTGACGAATTTATTTTTCATTGCATATATTTTGAGCAGCTTTTATTGAAGGAGTTAAAAAAGTCTGTAAAGGTTGTATGAGAATTGGAATTTTATAAAACTCGGCATGTTCGTCGCCGTTTAGGGATGTTGTACACATAAAGGCGGAGAAAAATTTCATTCCGAAGACCAGCAAAAGGGCAGATTAATCCGGCCAAATCAAGCTTATCAGAATGATTACGAAAAGTGAGCAACAGATCAATATGAAGGGATGAAAAAGTGGCATATATTATAATTCAGGTAAAAGAAAAAATCCTGGGAAGGATGATTTTTGAGGGAAATTGAAAACAAAATCCGGGTGTATATCCAAAAGAACTAAAATATGAAGCTAATTTTGAGCGAATCAATTATCCTTTCAGTATGCAGTTTTCAAAAGTTATTACCCACGACACCTCCTTTCATGCCGACGATGTTATCGCGGTTGCCCTGCTAAGAACTGCCGGTTTTCAATTTGAAGTGGTGCGTTCCCGAAATCAGGCTTTGCTTGCTGAATCGCTTGCTGATCCGGAAGTTCTTGTACTTGACGTCGGGGGAATATACAATCCGCTTATGCTGAATTTTGATCATCACCAGGATGCTTCGATGATGTCTGCCGCAGGACTGATCTATGAGCAATTCAAGGATGCAATTTGTCCTGCTGACGCTCAGCCATTCTTTGGGAATTTTATAGCTTCTATCGATGCTATTGACACGAACCGGGATAATATTTTTGCTGTCTGGAATACCCTGCCAAGAGGATTTCGCAATACTTCCAGCATCATAGGCGGCTTTAACCGTGAGGTAACCAATTCTGCTATTCAGGATGAGCAATTTCAAAAAGCAGTTAAGTTTAGTCTGGAAATTATAACAAACGAGGTATATAAGGCAGTAAAAAAAGCCAAATCGGAGGCAGAATATGCTAAGAGAACAATCCTTTCTAATAATGTAGCCGTATTTGATGAGTTTTCGACGGTTTGGAAAGAGAAGAATGAACACACTTTCGCCATGCTTCCGCACGCCAATGGATGGCAGATTCAGTCGATTGACACAACCGTTGCGAAGGTGCCAGAAAATATTTCCGAGTGCGACGGATTTGTTTTTCGCCATGCTTCGGGTTTCATGGCAGTCGTGAAAGAGAAAGAAGTAGCTCTTGCATTTGCTGAGACACTTTGATTTTACTTTTTAAGGATGTGCCGGTTCGTTTTTCGCAGTGGGATATAGGTTTATGGCATATCTTCCAGGTAGTAGCACGATTCCCTCGAGTTTCCAGAAGCGTAACAACATTAGTCTTCTTGATCTTTACTGCAAAAGAAGTAGGGCATTGTTTAATAATATGAAAAGCACAATCTATAATTACAGCATTCGAATTGTTCCAGATTCAATATTCTTTACCCAATTTTCTTGTTGCTGTGAGCTGAAAAGGGAATGGCTAAATTAGCCATTCCATGCTACCCTGTAAATTTCAATGACTGTATTAATTCATCTGCTATTTTCATATGATAGGTCAATACAATCGGGCTCCCCTCAAAATTTCCCGATGTTTCGGCCTTTAGAATGCTTTCGGTATCGTTTTCTTCAAAACTGAGAGGCTTTATTATGGCCTTGTATCGCTCGTTTGAATCCGCTATCCATCGCTCGATTTCTTTTTTTCCATTGTGCGTTTTTCCTTCATCAAAAACTACGGCTGTTTCAGAAAAACAGTCTGCGTACGCAACGCTATCAAAGCTGTTTTGCGTTTTTATTAAATCTGATACTATTTTGGGTAAGTCCATCGTTTTTAGTTATTAAATAGTAGGTACGGTTCCTCCGTCAATGATAAATTCTGTCCCTGTGAGATAGCTTGCTCTTGGCGAAACTAAAAAGCCGACAAATTCTGCAACTTCTTTAGGTTCTGCCGGTCTTCCGAATGGTATTCCACCCAACGCATCCATTACGCCCTGTTGCGCTTCTTCTACGGTACTATTCGCGTTTCTTGCAATTTCGCCTAGCCAGGCTTCCGATGCGGTCGTATTAATCCAGCCCGGCGAAACCGTCAGTACCCGGACACCCTTTGGGGCAACTTCGTTAGATAAACTTTTACTGTAATTTCTCAATCCTGCCTTTGCAGCTGCGTAAGGCAAAGTTGAATCGTACAATGGGAGCTTACCCTGTATTGAAGCTATGTGAATTATAACACCTCTTTTTCTATCAAGCATCTGCGGCAAAAAAACCCTGTCCAGCCGCACAGGAGCGAGCAAATTGGCTTGCAGGGTCGATTCCCAATCTTCATCAGTTAACACGGTAAAACCACCAGCGGGCGTTACTGAGGAACCAAGGTTGTTCACAAGAATATCCAGCTGCCCATAAGTCGATAACACTTCACTGACTACTTTTTGCGATCCTTCTGCCTTGCTTAAATCGGAAGGAATGAAATGCAGTTTGTTGTTTTCTTTTTCCGGTGCGTTTCTTGCAGTAATAATAACTGTTGCGCCAGCTTGTAAAAGCCTTTCTGCAATCGCTCTTCCTGTTCCTTTTGTACCTCCTGTTACTAAGGCAATCCTGCCTGATAACTCATTGTTGAAATCAAACTGTTCCATTTTATTGTCCTACTTTTAATGATTAACTATAGGACAAAATTGGAGCATAAAAGAAGTTTAGACAAGTACGGAATTACGATTCATATAGGGATAAATTGGTCCCCTATTGCACTAAGTGAGACATACGTATATATTTACAATATGTATGAAAGAAAAATAATCCCGAACTTAAATTGTGGACTTGATCTGATAGGTGAGGTTCTTTACGGCAAATGGAAAATCCGCTTATTGTGGTTTATCCATCAAGGGCATAAACGCCCAAGCGAATTGCAGCGCAAAATCCCGGATGCTTCACGCAGGGTTTTGAACATTCAGTTAAAAGAGTTGGAAGAACACGAACTGGTTACAAAGAAAATTTATCCCGTTGTACCGCCAAAAGTAGAATACAGCCTTACCGAATTTGGTAAGACAGTAATCCCTGTGATTGCCGCATTAGGGCAATGGGGCGATGAACACGAAGAGCGGTTGCGAGATGTGATTTTGAGGCAAGCTTTCAGTTCTGATTTAGACTCACCAATAGTTAGTTAATCTGTATGTCAATGCAATAGCTATAATCTGTGTCCAGCTTCATAACGATCTATTTATATGGGCCTTGTGATATATTTATCCAGATTACTTCAATATTCAAAGATGTCAGTAAGATTTACACATAGCAAACGTCTCACTATAAAAACAGCTCTGTTAGACAGGGGCACCTTTTGTTTATTCTTTTAAATTACGCATATTAAGCCTTACCATGCGTATCGAACTTTGCATTTTTCAAGTGACTTAAAGTACAAAAAGATAAGAAACTGACATAGAATATAAGAGGCGTGTTTCTTTCTATTAATTAGTTGGCCGGGCTTGTTTAGTACAATGTCCGTTAATATTGAAAACATGAAGCAAAGTACTCCGACAAGAATTTCAGCAGTCTTTAAGTAATAACCGTTATGCTTCCATTCACAAATCCTTAGTTTTCGTCCAGCATCATACCCATCTGCCAGCAGCTTGTCGTTTTCGACTGCTAACTTCATTTACACTTGTAGATTTCATCAGGTAAACAGCCTTATTCAAAAATAACCTCCAGAACGCGGCAGGGCAGTCTGGCGATTTATAATTTATTTAGATGGGACAAATTTAAAAGCCCACGAATTCATGCAATAACGTTTGCCAGTGGGTGCCGGGCCGTCATCAAAAACATGGCCCAGATGCAGTCCCGTACTAGCTTCCACGACCTCATCTCTGGACATGCCCAAAGAATTGTCGCTAATGATTTTGATTGCATTTGAATCAATTGGCTTAAAAAAGCTAGGCCAGCCCGTTCCTGATTCAAATTTGGTATCTGAGCTGAATAGCGGCTTTCCGGTCGCAGCACTGACATAAACACCTTTCTGATGATTATCCCAATATGGATTTTTGTAAGGAATTTCTGTTCCTCTGTTCACCATAATCCGGTAAGCTTCCGGGCTTAGGATTTTTCTCCATTCTTCGTCTGATTTTGCCGCAGGAAAAGAGGCTTTATCAATGACATCTCCTGATTTTTTCTGACGGTTCTGACCACAGGCACTTAATGAAAATATCATCAGCAGTACCCATATTAAATTTAACTTTTTCATAGTTTGTAATGACGTTATAAAATGATAACAAATTTTAATTCAGGAAAATTTTAGATAGTCTTAAAGTCCTGAGTAATAATCATATCCTCGCATAGCCCAGTAATCGGCAGGACGTTGGTTTGAAAAGGAAATCGTACCGATTCGTTTCAGATTTTTGATGCCATACTTCACTGGAATAATCAGACGCAGCGGCTCGCCATGTTGAGGAATTAGTGGCTGACCGTTCATCTCATATGCCAGAATCGTCTGCGGATGCATGGCACTCTCCATATCCAGACCAACGAAATATTTTCCGTCTGGTGTTTTCATGCCGACATAAGCCATGCCTGTATGGGCTTCAAGCCTAAAATGAGTAATGAAATCCGCAAATTTAACTCCGCCCCAGTGCTGGATCTGGTCCCAGCCTTCGACACATTTAAAATCGAAAACGATTTCTGTTTTAGGCAACTCCCTGAGCTCTTTCAACGAGATTTTTAGGACGTCTGTATCGCTCCTTAGAACAGACAATGACCAGTTTTCGGGGTTGAAATTTTTATCTGTCATACCAATATCGCTGTTCACCCTAACGTTTTTCGCTGCCCAGGATTTTGGATAGGTTTTAACAAGGTGATCAGGACTGAAAAACTGTTTGAAAAAAGATTCCGTTTTATTTAGCGCTGCCCGAAGCGGTTTTCTTGCCCGGCCCGTCACCCCTGGTGTCTCCGAAGGGGCGTGGTACAGCCACTTCCACCCCTCGAAAGCTGAAAGTCCTACCGTTAAAAAAGTTAAATACGCTATAAAACTCCGGCGTTTTATTTTCTTATCAACCGCGTTATTATCGCGTTTTTCATCGATCTGATTTTTCATAAAATCTTTTTTATAACAATTCACGCTGGATCGTCTGAGTTGTTCCCAGCTTCTCCATGAACTTTCTGACTTGTTTCGATCACTTCAAATCCTGAGATTACGGAGCTGAAATTCCGCCAGCCTGCCAGTATCACCTGAACTACGTGAATAAGGAAAAAGAAAACGTAGCCAATCGTTAAAGCGAAGTGTAGAATACGCGCGAAATGATACCCTCCGCAAAGCCAGCAGATCCAATAAAACTGAACAGGTTTATAGATTGCAAGCCCTGTAAACAACGAACCAAAACCCATTAGGATGATAGCAGTGTAAGCAATCCGTTGCGCCGCGTTATACTTGTTTTGAGCAGGCAAAGATCTGCGAATGTGCAGATCGTGCAAGATAACCTGCCAGGCCTCGGTAAAGGAATTTTTTTGGGGAATCAGCTGTCGCCATTCGCCTGAAATCAATGTATACAAGACATAAAAAAAACCGTTTAGAGCAAAAAACCACATAAAAAGAAAATGGAAAGCCATACCTTCTGCAAGTCTGTACGGAATATGCAAAAACGTGAAAAACGAATCCGGGAAGAAGCGAAAAAGGGTGAACCCGAAAATTGAAATGGAATACGAGTGATTGGCCCAATAAATCAAAAGTCCGCTCCAAATCATAATTCCCAGAATGGGAAAATTAATCCAGTGCGTCCAGCGCATCACAAGCGAATGTTTTTCCTTTATGATCTTCATACTCCACAAATTGCTGTTAGAAATTGTTTGGAAAATCAGACTGCTTTCCTACATAACGTTTCCCGTAAATCTAAGTTTCTAATCTATAAAAATTGACTGCTGTTAAAGACATACGGTAAAAGTCTGCAATCCGATCGGGCAGTCGAATTCATATTCTTAATCTACTCAAAATATCAAAATAATTTAGTTGCCGGTGTTGATTTAACCGTTAAGTAAATTTTTTAACGTTCTGTATATTAATTCGTTACGTCTTGTTAATTTGGTGTAGGTAAGAAAATTTACCCCAACATATCAACGAGAAGTTTCCAGCCCTTTAACATGAAAAGAATCATCACATGCAGTGACGGAACCTGGAATCTTCCAGGCGACAGTTACCAGGGAAAGCCCGTCAGGACAAACATCCAGAAAATCTTTGAGGGAATCTGTAATGAAGATTCAAGCGGCATCCACCAGCTCAAATACTACGACGAAGGAGTGGGAGTAGAAGGAACAGAATTGAAGCGTATGTTTAATGGTATGATCGGCGGCGGGATAGACAGGAATATTCTGGATATCTACAAATTCATCTGCTGGAATTATTCTCAGGGCGACGAGCTGTATCTTTTCGGATTTAGTCGCGGCGCGTATACAGCTCGCAGTCTGGCAGGATTGATCCGTACTGCCGGACTGGTGAAAAGCAATAACCTGACACTTATCAATCAGGCTTACAAGATTTACCGCGACCGCGCGAATGCCGGCATGCATCCGGAGGGGGATATTGCCAGTGAATTCCGTAAAGAATACAGCCAGCCCGATTTCAGAATTAAATTTATCGGCGTTTGGGATACGGTCGGTTCGCTGGGCATACCGCTGAAATTTGTTGGTAACAAGAAAAAATATGAGTTCCACGATACAACCCTAAGCAGCTACGTAGACTACGCTTATCAGGCGCTCGCCCTGGATGAAAAACGAAAAAATTTCGAGCCCGCCATCTGGAAGCAAAGTGCTAATGCCGGACTTGACGGACATTACCAGATTTTGGAACAAAGATGGTTTCCCGGAGTGCATTCGAACATTGGAGGCGGATATCCTGACGAAGGATTAAGTGATATTTCGCTGGATTGGATGATAAATAACGCAAGAGGAGCGGGCCTTTCTTTCGAAGAGCAGTACCTGGCAGACAACGTAAAACCTACTGTGACCGGGGAATTGTATAATTCGTTCAATTTCCCCTTTTCACTCGTTGGGAAATTTCAAAGACAGATTATGACCGATATCGATTCGCATGAGAATATTCATCAGTCTGTTTATGAACGTATGGAAAAAATAAAAGATTATGTACCTGCCAATATTCCAAGGCGTGAGCCTGTTTCCTGAAACCGTCTTCTCACTTTTTAACTAAATTGACATTTTTATGGATCCCTTAAAACGTGACTCCTCTGGCGCTGATGTAGTGCAATTACAGGAAAAATTAAAATCTCTGGGGTTCAATCCTGGGAAAATTGACGGCGATTTCGGGCCGGGGACAGAGGCTGCGGTTATCGCATTTCAGCGGAGTGAAGGGATTCTTGCAGATGGTGTTGCAGGTGTAAAAACATTGAAGGCGCTGGGAATCGAGCCGGCTCAGGCAGCGATTAAAGCCGTTTCCGTCATTGATAGAATTTCAGTGAACATGGTTTCGAAAATGTTTCCGTTTACACCACTGGATAATATAAAAAAACATTTACCGGATGTTCTTTCCGCGCTCGTTGAACGGGATCTGACCGACAAAAACATGGTGCTGATGGCTTTGGCAACAATCCGCGCCGAAACCGCAAGTTTCAAACCTATCGATGAAGGAAAATCACGGTTTAATACCTCACCGGGCGGAAAACCTTTTGATCTTTATGATAATCGGAGGGATCTTGGGAATAAAGGGCCTTCGGACGGTTCCTCTTTCAAGGGACGAGGATTTATTCAGCTTACCGGAAGGAGTAATTACGAGGTTATCGGAACTGAATTGAAAGTTAACCTTATAGACAATCCCGCTATGGCCAATGATTCTCTGATTGCAGCCAGAATCCTTGCTGTCTATATCAAGCGAAAAGAATTACGGATTAAAGAAGCACTAATTGAAGATGATTTGAAGCGGGCACGCAGGCTAGTGAACGGCGGAAGCCATGGGCTCGAACCTTTTGTTGAAGCGTTCAGAACCGGGGAGCGTTTGCTTGCGTGAAGAAGTAGACCTATTTGTTTCCGGTAACCTCTTTTTTGGCGATCCGCTGAGAGAGGTTTTTTTTGTGACTTTTGGTGAGAACTGTCCAATTCTGAAACACTCATTTGATATGATGTAAAAAGTGCTAAATTAATGACAATTTAACCAACAAGAACATGGACGAATTCATTTTGATTTTCAGACACGAAGATGGCGGCAAAGTGGCATCTCCGGAACAAATGCAGATTTGGATGAAACAGACAATGGACTGGATCGGCGGAATTGCTGCCCAGAATAAGTTTGTGTCAGGAACCGGACTTCCTTTTGATGAAAGCAACCGTGTGGTATGGCATAATAATGTAGTTACCAACGGCCCGTTTGGTGATATAAAAGAGACGATTGGAGGATTTGTGATCGTCAAAGCAGTTTCTGTGGAAGAAGCGGTAGAATTTGCAAAAGGCTCGCCTGTTTTGCTGGGAGAGGGCAACAGCGTCGAGGTCAGGAAAATTGCAAAAGAAGAGGATCATCAATGAAAACTACACGCGTCCGCTAAAACTGCGGACGCGTATATTTTATGAAACAGCAAGAGTTGATACCTCATTTATTCAGAACGGAATATAGCAAGATCACTGCGGTGCTTTGCAGACGTTTTGGATTTGAGCACATCGAAGTAGCAGAAGATATTGCAAGTGAAACATTTCTTGCCGCCATGGAAAGCTGGGCTTACAAAGGTTTGCCTGAAAACCCAGTGGCCTGGCTTTACACTGTCGCGAAAAATAAAGCAGCTACTTTTGTGAATAGGAATTCAATTTTTCAGGAGCATGTAGCAAAAGAAGTTGTAGGTACTGCCGAAGAGTACATGGAAATAGACCTTTCCGAGAAAAATATTACGGACAGTCAGCTGCAAATGCTTTTTGTAATTTGTAATCCAATCATTCCCGTTGAGTCTCAGATAGGATTATCGCTAAGAATTCTATGTGGATTTGGAATTGATGAAATTGCTGATGCTTTTTTAACCAATAAAGAGACGGTCAATAAGCGGCTTTACCGGGCACGCGAAAAACTTCGCCAGGAACGTGTGAAAATCGAATTGCCGGATGGGAAAGAAATCGAAAGCCGCATTCAGTCGGTGTTGCTGACACTTTATCTGCTTTTTAGCGAAGGATATTATTCTGAAAGTACAGACTCGGTGATACGCAAAGGTCTTTGTCTGGAAGCCATGCGGCTCACGTATTTGCTCTTAGAAAACCGGCAGACCAACTTGCCAGCTGTAAACGCGTTGCTGGCACTGATGTGTTTTCAAGCCTCTCGGTTCGACGCCAGATTGAATGTGAATAATGATTTTGTGTTGTATCACGATCAGGACGAAAATTTATGGAATCATGAATTGATCAACCGTGGAATTCTCTTTTTAAATAAAGCCGCGATCGGAAAAGTTTTGTCCAAATACCACATTGAAGCCGGAATCGCGTATTGGCATACAGTAAAAAATGATTCGATCGAAAAGTGGAAGCATATTTTGCAGCTGTTTAACCAGTTGCTCGTTCTTCAATATTCGCCAATTGCTGCCCTCAACAGAACTTACGCCTTCTCGAAAATCTATGGAAACCAAGCGGCGATTGCCGAGGCAGAAAAGTTAAATCTTACCACAAATCACTTCTATTTCACTTTACTTGGAGAGCTTTATCAGAGCGTCGATACAGATCGCGCCAAAGAGAATTTTGATCGGGCGCTGTTCCTGGCAAAGTCTGTCAGCGACAAGAAAATTATTCAGGATAAGATTGACAAGTTGATTTCAGACTGTGAGTGAATAAATATTTTCTCAGACGGATAATTTTCCCTTGCACTTCACATTCCCAGTCGTATGGTAATATCGAGCCTGAGCATGATTCTGCTACCCGTTTTTCCCGTAGCGTCAAGTATCAAAATCTTCTTATTTGTCAATTTCCCAGCATTTGTTATTTCAAAAATAGGTATAGGGTTTTGACAGAAACGAAACCGGCAGTGGAGTTTAAATAAAATAACTTACGATCTGAACTTTATTTATAAGTAAATGTTTATTTACTTATAACTTTATTTCAAGTGGAAATATAAACTGACTAAACAGCAAAGAGTAAAAGTGTATGAGACCAAAGAATCTTGAAGCAGAAAAAGCAATACGGTCTATTGCTCTTCGGATTATCGCAGAGGAGGGGCTGGAAAATCTGACCATGCAAAAACTGGCAAAAGAAGTGAATATCTCGCCGAGAACCATTTATTTAAAGTATGAAAACAAGGAAGATCTTCTCATTAAACTTTTTATCGACGAAGTTTTGGGAGCGTACGAAAAGGCTGTGCTGACCGGATTTGACGAAGAAATGAGTTTTTCCGAAGGAATGCAAAAACTTTGGACAAACACATTTCAGTACCTGAAAAATAACCGACACGCTTTCATGCTACTGCAACATGGAAAAACTTCTCCGCTACTTAATAAGGCATATCAGAAAGCGAATATCAAGCAGGGACAATTCTTTTCGCCTGTTCACCGGTTTTTAATGCAAAATATTGATCGGGGAATTATCAAAAAATTTCCCTTGGATGTCAGCAGGGCGCTGTTGTTTTCCCCGGTTTTTGATTTGGTAAATGAATATTTCGATTATCAGGAAAGAGAACATCAAATTATCACCGAAGCTGTTTTGACCGACTGCTGTTCAGTGGTGATTAAAGGAATTTTGAATAAATAAAAACAAAAAGTGTCAAATGAAATTACTTAAAAACAAAAATATAGCAATCGTCGGAGGCGGGCCTGGAGGGTTAACGCTAGCACGTCTTCTGCAAATGAATGGGGTGGAGGTAAAAGTTTATGAAAGGGATGAGCATAAAGATGCCAGGTCAAAAGGCGCCACGTTGGATCTTCATGAAGAATCCGGATTGAAAGCGCTCGGCCAAGCCGGTCTGATGGATGCTTTCAAAGCAAATTATCGCCCGGGTGCTGACAAGTTAAGAGTTGTAGATCAAAACGGGATTATCCATTTTGATGATAGTGAGCAGAGTATGGAAAATACTTACAGACCTGAAATTGACCGTGGCCCGCTTCAAAAAATTTTACTGGATTCTTTGACGCCGGAAACGGTAGTTTGGGATAGCCAATTCGTTTCCCTTAACCCGGAAGGAAAGTCTTTAAAAATTGCATTTAAAAACGGCAGGACTGTAGAGGCTGATATCGTTATTGCTGCCGATGGGGCCAATTCGAAAATTCGATCTTACATCACCCCGATTAAACCCTTCTATGCAGGCATAACAATTTTAGAAGGAGCAGTTAATGATTCTGCCAAACGCAGTCCAACCGTCCATAGACTTTTGAATGGAGGAAAGATATTTGCCCTTGGAAGTGAAAAGTCATTGATTGTCAGCTCAAAAGGAGATGGCAGCCTTGTTTTTTATACAGGTTGTAAGACCGAAGAAAATTGGGTAAATGATTGCGGGATAAATTTTTCAGACAAATCAGAAGTGATAAGCTGGTTTAAAAATACGTTTAAAGACTGGGGCGAAATCTGGCTTGAACTGTTTGAAAATACCAGTACTCCCTTTGTACCACGACCGCAGTACTGTATGCCATTGGATCAGAATTGGGAGGCGCTGCCAAACCTGACAATACTTGGAGATGCCGCACATCTAATGCCGCCTTACGCCGGTGAAGGTGTAAATATGGCGATGCTGGACGCGCTCGAGTTGAGTAATTGTCTGCTCAGCGACATGTTCCCTGACACTAAATCGGCTATTGCGATGTATGAAAAACAAATGCTTAATCGGGCATCTTTCGTTGCAAAGCAAACACTTGATTCTACAGATGCGTTACATGCTCCGGATGCTGTTTCCTGGATTATTGATTTGTTCAGTGAAGACTAAATATAGAAATCCGAAAGCTGCGCGCTTTCTTATCGCTGGAATGATCTTTGTTGATAGGCTGTAAAATAGAAACCTTAAACAAGATTTTATGGACAGCATAAATCAGCAACAACCTGAAAAGAATCATGAAGATCTTTTTGGTCATGAAGCAGGTGAAAAAATCAGAGAGCTCGCAAAAGCTGCAAATACATGCTTTTTCTGCTCAAAGATAACCTCCGGACAGGCTCTTCATACCAGACCCATGTCAATCCAGAAGGTGGATGATCAGGGAAATTTCTGGTTTCTGAGCTCTGATGATAGTCACAAAAATGAAGATATCCAGGCAGATCCGAATGTACAGCTGCTATTCCAGGGTTCAAAATATTCTGACTTTTTGAGCATTTATGGAACGGCATCCATATCAAAAGATAAAACGGTTATCAAGGAACTTTGGGAGCCAATTTTGAAAGCCTGGTTTACAGAAGGCGAAGACGATCCCAGGATTACCGTCATAAAGGTTGAAGCAAAAGAAGGATATTATTGGGACAACAAACATGGAAATGCGGTCGCACTGGCCAAAACCGTTGTAGGAGCTATTCTTGGAAAAACGTTAGACGACTCGATCGAAGGAAAACTTGTTAACCCCTGAATAATTTTTGTCAATTCGTTTTACATTTAAAAGATCCTTGACTTTGGCCGTCAGGGATCTTTTTTTGCATTTAAAAAATTATATTTGGCTGCTCTCTGACACGATCTAGTTTGTTCTACGTCTCTCAACTATGGTGTGATTGATATACCGATGATTGCCCAAAACCGATCTTTCTATTGACAATTTGTATGTTCCCCAGTCATAGTTCACCTCCGTTTCAATAATCTCTTTCTTTTGAAGTTGGCCGGAATTTTTTGTTTTTTTCAATAGCTCAATAACGGATCTTCCATCCATTTCCGGAGGTACGGGCAGGTTGTAAATGGAAAGGATAGTCGGCGCGATATCCACATTTGAAGTAGGCGAGGTAGTGATGTAATTTTCTTTAAAATCCGGCCCCCTGGCCATCAGGGCAATGTTAATTTCATAAGGACTAGAGCCGCCATGGCCTGCAACACCTGTTGCATAGTCAGTTCCGGCATATCCCTTGTCATTTTTTTCGTTGTTCCAGTTAACACTCACCAGAATGTCGCCTGCCCGTGGATGATCATAGTGAATCGTTTCGAACGACAAAGTCCCGTCGATTACCCCGGTCAGATCATTTTTATTTTTCGACCGGGTAAAAACTGCTCCGACCCAGTCCTGTTTATGAAGTGCGGCCACAATTTTTTTAATCGATTCCTCATTGTGGTCTTTCACATATACTGCGCCTTCGGCGACAACCACATCATCAGATTCGTTACTGATTTTTAGACCTTCATCTATCAGGAAGTTAGTAAGATTTAGTTTCCCGGCATGAGTGACAAAACCGTGATCGGTGGAAATAATGATGTTGTATTTCGATAATAAACCTTTGGTTTTCAGATGTGTCAAAATTCTGCCGAACTGCGCATCGACAAACCTGAGTGCCTCTACCGCTTCTTTGGAGCCAATCCCGTGACTATGGGCGGCGCCGTCAGGATCTGAAAACCAAACGGTGCTAACAAGAGGTCCCTTCGGCACCAGACCATATCGAAGCAGCGCATCTGTTATCCATTTATGACGGTTTTGATCTCCATAGGGTTGTTCTGTAACGGGTCCAAGCTCAGCGATCACCTGGTTTTTAAAGCTTTCCGGAAGTATAAGATCGGGATTAATGATTGCACCGCCGCTTATTTTTGGATTTTGCAGAAATGCCTGCCCTGTTGTTCCTGAACTAAAAACCATCATTTTTTCTCCCGCCCGTTGGAGGATCTCGCCCAGTGAAATGGATGTAAGTAATGGACCGGATATAGATGAAGCTATCTTGTTGAGTTCTGCGTGAGTCGTTCCTATCGTTTTGCCGGGATAAACCTGTGGGAGATACACCGTATTGCCGAGTATTCCGTGCCTTGCCGGATAAGAACCGGTCGAGTACGAAGCAGCGTTAACCCGCGTCACTGTTGGAAAAACGCTGTGATGATGTTTTACCTGAGATGCTGTCTTTTTAAACCGATACAAATTCGGCATAAGTGAATCGGTGATATAATCTGGGCGAAGTCCGTCAAAAAATACAATTAATGTTTTGTTTTTAGCGTCTGTGGTTTTGGACTTTCCCGATTTTTGCCCGAAGCTTTGGCAGGTATGGAAAACGCTGAGCAGTAAAATTACGGCGACTGTAAATCTTATTTTCATATACCGGGTTTAGTCTGTGCGCCAGACAGATACTGGCGGCAGCAAGTTATAAAAACCAAGTGTAAGTATATGCAAAATCCCGGCAGCTTCATTATTAGCTCGCCGGGATTTTGTAAAAATAAGTGGTTATGAAGTCTATTAGCTCCTTTGATTGATACGTCTTGTAATTAATACGTCTTGGCAGCCCACAATGAAACAGACCCTCCGTTTACTTTAAAGTCGGCCCAACCATCTTCTCCGATTGTAATCTCTTCCTGAACGTTATTTAAAAAGTCAACAAAAACTTTACCGGCGTGCTGCAAGCCCATTTCCATACGCTTTAACCCTTCGTCTCCATTGGAAATAATGACGGCACAACCCGAATTTTCGTGCTCATCGTCGCCTTGTCTTGTCCAGCCGATGCAATTTGGATGATCGAAATAATCTGTTTGTAGGCCATAAGAAATATGTTTTCTGCAGTATAACATGTTTTCCAGGCCCTCCATTTTTGCCAGTGTAATTTCGTGTTCTTGTCCATCATTTCCGGTATCCTTATATTTGGAACCGTACAAATCGGTATAGAAAATACAGGGATATCCCGCCTCACGGAAAAGAATTAAAGCATATGCCAGTGGCCTGAACCACTCATCCACAGTTTGTTCCAAAGATTGAAGTGGCTGTGTATCATGATTTTCCACAAGTGTCACAGCCAATTCAGGATTAACCTGAACGAGCGTTTCATCAAAAATTGTACAGAGATTAAAGTCACTGTGTTCTTTTGAGGCTTTGAAGAAGTTAGCTTGAAGCGGCGCGTCGAACAACGATACTCTTTTGTCGGTTGCTTCGATATATGCAAGCATTGATTGAAGATCATAGGGCGCCCAATATTCGCCTACTGTGTAGAATTCTTTCTGATATTTGCCTCGAAGATGATCAAGCCATTCATTATAAAAATCAGCAGGCATATGTTTGATTGCGTCCAGTCGAAATCCGTCGAAGCCCAGCGTTTCATAAAACCATTCACCCCAGCGTTTAAGCTCTTCTCTCACATGCGGATTTCTAAATTCAATGTCAGATAACATTAAATAATCATAATTTCCGTTTTCTAAATCGAGCACATCCTGCCACCCTTCGCCGTACTGGTTCTGAATACTGTAAATTGCAGTTTCCTGTGTTGAGGCATTATAGTCTACGCCGGAAAAACATTGATAGTCCCAAACGAAATCCGAATATTTTCCAGCCCGTCCGGGAAAAGTAAACTTTGTATAAGCTTCAATCTGAATGGGCTCACTGATAAACTCGTTGCGATTTTCAGGTTCAACTTTCTTTACGGTCACCAATTCTTTTTCATCGGCACCGCCCATGTGGTTTAAAACAATGTCCGTATAAACTTGTAGACCGGCTTCTTTTCCCGATTTGATCGCGTCTATAAGTTCTTGCTTTGTGCCATATTTCGTTCTTACAGAACCTTTCTGGTCAAACTCTCCAAGGTCATAAAGGTCATAGGAATCATATCCCGAAGCCTGATCTCCGGCCATTCCCTTGTGTGCAGGAGGAAGCCAGACAGAGTCAATTCCAATTGATTTCAGTCGGCTTGCTTCATTTCTAAAATGTCCCCATAACGTCCCGTCTGCCGGATAATACCATTCGAAGAACTGAAGCATTGTAAAATTTTCCATTATAGATTTTAGTCCAGGTTGTAGTTAAAATGATTGTTGATGTCTCAGATAGTTTCTGATTGTAACATTCGAATACAATAACTGTGCCTTAGAATGGAGACTAACCTATGAACGGGAATTTTCTGAGCAGATCTCAACAGTTGCGTTACATAAAAAAGTCCAATCGCTGATTTTGGCGATCGGACTTTTTTATGCCCTTGTGAAGGAAATTAATCTATTCAACCGGTTCTATATGAATCAAGACGTTTCCCAGTTCCGGGATTTTCTCCCTTAGTGTATCCTGTAATTTGTGAGATAAATAATGCCCTTCTTTTACCGAGATACTGGCGCTTACCAGCGCGTGGAGGTCAACATGGTAGCGCATGCCGGATTTTCGAATGAAGCATTTTTCTGTACCTAAAATTCCGTCCACAGTGGCCGAAACCTTCCGAATTTGTTCGATCATGTCATCGTACAAATTTTCATCCATAATTTCGCTTAAAGCCGGCCTGAAAATCAGGTAACTATTATAAAGAATAAATCCGGAAGCGAAAAGAGCTGCCCAGTCATCAGCAGATTCGTAACCGTCGCCCATAACCAAAGCGATTGTGATTCCAATGAAAGCGGCCACAGAAGTAATTGCGTCACTGCGGTGATGCCACGCATCCGCTTTCAAGGAAGAGCTATTCGTTTCCTTACTCCTCTGAATTACAAGACGGTAGGATATTTCCTTCCATATGATAATACCGGCCAGAATAATCAGCGTGTAAGGTTTTGGCAAACCATGAGGAGTCCGGATATTTTCGACACTTTCATAGGCAATTACTGTCGCAGAAGTAATCAGAAAACCCACCACCAAAAATGTTATCAGAGGCTCTGCACGCCCGTGTCCGTAGGGATGATTTGCATCAGCAGGTCTGTTTGAATATTTAATTCCAAACAGCACCAAAAAAGATGAAAATATATCGGAAGTTGATTCGATCGCATCCGCAATGAGGGCATAAGAATTACCAAAATAGCCCGCAAGTCCTTTAATTATAGCTAAACTAGTATTTCCGATGATACTGAAATACGTCGCTTTGATAGCCTTTTGTTCATTTGTCACTTCGGCCATATTCAGTACAAAACATCTTTAAACAATACAGGCCAACAAAATGCTATTTTATTACCCGGCTGCAAAAGTAATCCAATTTGACAGATGTTACTAGAAAGACATCAAATACATCCCTTATCTATCATAATAATTATAGTATGCTATGATTCATCTTATTTTAATGATAGTCGGCTGCCGTTTACCTTTGTATTAAGGAAAATTAAAAGAGTTATATAAATGGAAACGCAAAAAATATTTGTCATTAACGGTGGCCAGGTCTTTGGACATTCCGGCGGACGGTTTAATAAAACAATATTCGACGAAACGATTAAATTTTTTAATGCACAACCAGGCTTTGAAGTAAGATCAACCGATATTAATCATGCCTATGATCCAAAGCGGGAAGTTGAAAATTTCGTTTGGGCAGATGTCATTATTTATCATACACCGATCTGGTGGTTTCAGGTTCCTAATGGATTGAAAAAGTACATTGACGTGGTATTTACTGAGGGACATCAAACAGGAATCTATAATAGTGATGGGCGTTCATCAGCCAATCCTGACATCAATTACGGTACCGGTGGAACATTACATGGAAGGCGGTACATGGTAACGACTTCTTGGAATGCTCCTGCGGCTGCTTTCACATTACCAGGTGAGTTTTTCAACGAAAAAAGCGTGGATGAAGGCCCGCTTTTCGGATTTCACCGCATGAATGCTTTTGCAGGAATGAAGCCATTGGAAGGAATTCATTTTCATGATGTGGAAAAGAATGCGGATATTGTCGCCGACATAAAACGTTACCAGTATCATCTGAATGAAGTTTTTAACAATAAATCCTTACAAAATGAGTATTTTTCTAACAGCATTCGTTAAGAGTAAACCGGGCAATTCGGAAGCTTTGAAAAAACAGCTTTTAAATTTGGTTGCTCACTCTACAAAAGAAGAAGCTTGTCTGCAATATGATCTGCACCAATCCCAGGAAGATCCTAACGTCTTCATTTTTCATGAGGAATGGGAAAGCCAGGCAGGCCTTGACATACATAACGCAAGTCCTTATATTATCGCTTTTGTAGCGCTGGCCCCTGAATTGATTGAGGGTAGTATATCCATTTACAAAACGGAAAAAATTGCTTGATTGATTGAAAAATCATAGCCCCTTGTTTACTTCAACAAGGGGCCTTTTTGTGTGGGTAGTGATGTTTTGGGTGAAAACTGTTTTTAGCGCACTACTTCGTGATACGTTCTCTGAGCTTCTGGAAGTATCGAAAAAATTCGTGCTCTTCTTTTAATGTTTTTTCAATCAGTTCTGAAATTTTCTGGTGGTTGAACGCTTTCGCCATCGCATTAAGCTTCTCATATATTTCGATCTGATACAGGGCAATTTCGCATAAGCCTTTTATGATTACAGAATCCGCAGTTGTCGACATTATTACGCGATTCTCTGCATTCTGCTCACTTTTTTGCATTACATCTTTCAGGACTGTATCAATTTTCCCTCGCGTTTTCTGAGCAAGTATTTCAAAAATATTCTCAATATGCTGAACATGTCCGGCTGTCATAAGAATATAGTCTAAAACCGACTTTCTTAGTTCCTGAGAATGTGCCAGTAATGCCCATCTGGGAAAAGTTTTCAGCTGAATATTTTCAGCCCAGTACGCATTTTGAATGCCGTTCAGAAAGTGATGGAAATTGTCTGGATGGTCGCTTAATTCATAATCGAGGTTAAATTCAGATTTGGAAGAATCAGTGTTCATTGCTGGGTTAAGTTGTTAAATGTCTTATTAGTGCTGGTTAGATAGATTATGTCCAAAACGATTTCTCTTGGCAGGTACGCCTCCCGAATACAGTGTAATGGATTTTTAATATTTTGTCTGCAGTTATAGTTAACTGTATGCCAGACCTTTGCGAATTCTATGCCAACAACTAAAAGAGGTAGTGTAGAGCCAAAAGGAGTGAAGGTAAATAAAATTAATATAATTATTTTTATAATTAGTTTATTTATTATTGGCGTTCAACGATTAACATATTGTTAGTAAGGGAATTGCTTAGTTTGTGCTTAAATTCAAATATAATTATACTAATTTTTATTAAATGGTGACTTTTCCTACAAATGGGGAATGTAGTTCGTCAAATTATATACGTATAAGACTCCCGGTTTATGATCGGATCTTAATTATTACAATGCGGTCAGATTAAAAACCCATCATCCTGGTCTTCTTTAAGAACAATATAAATCCTTGACCAGCTTTCTTCACCAAGTACTTTCCATTTATGACCAGTTCCGGTTACATCTTTTGCAATCAGGACATCACCTGGCGCAATTACAAAACTGCTTCCATCTGTAACAGTAAATTCAAGTGTTCCGCGTAATGTAATTACATACTGAGCACGTGGAGCCGGATGCCAGTCGAATTCTCTTCGCTCAGGAGAATCTTCCTGAAAGAAAAAATATGCGGCCTCCAGTTGGAGTAAATCTTTAACGGTACCTTTTTGAAAGGCAGAGTTGCCCTCGCTGGTATTATAGAGTCGATAAGCGTTCATTTGATATACTGATGATTAAAAATTCAGTTGGTTAACATCGGCAAGTTAAAAGAATGGCTGTTAAATTTGTCCCTCATCAGCCATTCTCCAAAAATTCTATTCAAAAAAGGTGTTTTTGGGCGATCAACGAAGGGTTTTGGCTGAATGCGGCGTTAATATCAAGCTCACGCCGAGGATTTCTGAATCATGTGCGAACGGTTATTTTTTACTTTAAACTCAAAGTTTGTTCCTTCCCCAACGTTAAATAAATCTGCACACCGTTGGTATTGGATGCAACTTCCGGGATTCTTTCCTGGAAAAGTTTCTGGACAATTGCACCAATAGAGGTTACCCCCATAGATGGCAACTTTGCTCTTAATTCGTTTAATTGATCAATGAAATAAACATCATTATTTTCTGCTTCTGCGAGCATGAGCAGGACGTTAGCTTAGTGCATAAATACGATCTTGTTAGAGGTATCAATATCAATTTCTGAAAACATAACACAGGGCTCATGGCATTTATCATGTCCTTGCCTAGGCCTGTTTTTAAGGCACCGAAACTATTTCGGACTAAGGGAGAAAAGACATTGGTAAACTCATTTTTAATATTTCTTCCGCCTCCTTCCAGAGTATTGCTCTGACTTGATTTTGAGACACAAGTTGTCTTTCATTAAATTTTGTTATTTTGATAATTAATAAAAATCATATTTACGGTAATGAAATTTTGCTACTTGATCGGCACGTGCTTAATCATAAGGCGTCCAGTCAAAATGTTACCAAGATTTTTTTAATTTTAAAATTATCGTTAGCTAGAATTTAAACCTTTTCCTTATGCCGGAATTAGCAGATTTGGAAGCTTTCAGTAAGACGCTGAACAGAAAATTGAAAGAGGCAAAACTTCATGAAGTGCGTGTCTTTCAAAAAGAGAAAATTCACGCGTCTGAAAAGGAGTTAAACGCTACTCTTTCCGGGAAGGCATTGAAGGTTGTTTATAGAGAGGGAAAGCAATTATTTTTTGATTTCGGAAAAGACGCTGTTTTCTCAATGCATCTAATGTTAAACGGAAAACTGCAACTTAATGAATCAGAACCGCCAAAATATCCGGTCGCTTCTTTCGAATTTGAAAATGAGAATGTGCTTGTTCTAAGTGATTTTCAGAAAATTGCCAATATTACGCTGAATCCAAAACCAATGGAAGGTGTGGATGCGTTGTCGGATGAATTAACAGGAAAGTGGATTTTTGATCGGATACGGAAAAGCAAGGCTTCAATCAAAGCTGTACTAATGGACCAAAAAATTATCGGAGGAATAGGTAATGCCTACGCTGATGAAATTTTATGGGAAGCGAAAATTCACCCGGAATCAATTACAAATAAAATTCCGGAGAAAGAAGTCGATATACTTGTTAGAGCAATAAAAAGCGTTTTCGAGCATGCAATCAAGGAAATATTGAAGTCAAGCCCTGACATTATCAGTGGAGAAATCAGAGACTTTATGGTTGTGCACAACAGTAAAAAGAAACAAACGCCTGCCGGAGACAAGATTCATAATACGAAGATAGCAGGAAGGGTTACCTATTATACGGACCAGCAGATTTTATATAAATAATATGGTTCACATATCAATTAAACTGTGTTTTACGGCAAAGACAACCAGGCTTACTGAATTGGCAACACCAGTTTTAAGCAGCAGATTTTTTCTGTGACCTTCAACAGTCCGGTAACTTATAAAAAGTTCTTCTGCGATTTGCCCGGTATTATAGCCCTTGCAAATAAGTTTTAGGACTTCCATCTCCCGTTCGGTCAGCACAATATTTTCTGATTCGATAACTGTGCTTTTTTTAGCATTTCGTCTTTCAGTAATTTGGAGTGCTTCGCGAAGGACAGCGGCGATCTCATCGTCCATATAATGTCCTTTGGAATAAACCTGATCGATTGCTTCAACAAGTTTTTTCTGATCAATATCTTTTGGTAAGTAGCCATGCACTCCGATCTTCATCATTTGCCTGATATAGTCATGCGAATAATTCATTGAGAGAATAATAATTTTCATGGCCGGATGTTCTGTCCGTAAAATCACGCTGGCTTCCTGTCCGCTCATACCTTTCATATTCAGGTCCAGCAGCACTATGTCGGGCGGGGTAAAGCCAACTTTTTCCAACAACTCCTCACCTGACGCGGCCTCAAAAATGACTTCATAATTATCGAATTTTTTTAGGATCTGAATAAGGCCCTGACGAAATAATTTATGGTCGTCTACAACGGCTAATTTCAAAGTAGTCATGATAACGTTTGTTTTTTTGTTTAGGATTGCACAGGTATTGTAAGTTCGAGTTTTGTTCCGGTTTGGGCAGAGGAAGTGATTTCGAGATGTCCGTTGACCAGCCCGGCTCTTGCTTTTATACCGCTAAGCCCCATCGACTGAGATTTTCCGGAAGCAGTTTTTTGATAATCGAAACCGGTTCCGTTGTCAGAAACCGATAATTTCATTATGCGGTTTTCTTGGGTAATACTGACTTCAATGAGACTGGGGTTTGCATGTTTTAACGCGTTTCCGGTGGCCTCCTGAACGATGCGGTACAGACCTAGTTCTGTTTCTTTGTCAAGTTGTGTACTGAAATCTATGTGACATTGCGTACGGATACCTCCGGATTGAATACGTGTAAGCAGCATCTGAATGGCTTGTGAAAATCCAAAATTTTCCAAAATCAATGGCGAAAGATTTTGCGCAATCTGCCGGATATCCTGAACAATATTTCCAATGATGTCACTGGCATCAGTTGCTAGCTGAACCATTTCATTCGCCGAGGTCTCATACTGTATCTGATTGATATACAGTTTTGCAGCGGATAACGATACACCGATTTCATCGTGCAGATCACGTGAAATCCGATCACGCTCACTTTCCTGTGATCTTACAACAAGGCTGGTCAGCTCTTTTTGATACGCGATTTCCTGATCATGCATTTTTTGAAGCTGACTATGCAATTTGCGCTGATACAGCAGTATAAAAAGAACAATCGCCAGCGAAAGGAATAGAACAAAGGCGAGTCCGCCGTAAAGCAGCTGGGTAAATTCTAGTTCTCCTGGCGTCTCCATAAAACAAATGAATAAATTAAATAAAGAATACAATTAAGAAAGGCGTGAATCAGCCATATCTGATAATTGAGCTTTTGGGAATATTGTAAAATGAAGTTTATAAAAAGGAATATAAAAAAGTTGCCTGAAAAAAATATTAGCAATCCGGTAGACACACAAAACATTGGAATCGACCATAAGTTTGCCATCGGCTGCTCCTTATATATTTTGTAATAATGAAATAAAATGATCACGATCAGGCAAATACTTTCAACGAGTCTGCCACTGTTGTCTATCAAATTTATTCTGCTTGAAATCTGTAAAGTCTTGTAGGTAAGATATACGCCAAAAACGGCGATCAGCCAGACCCTGGCTTTTATCAATAAATTACTTTTCAGTTCGATGCTGTATATCCAGATTAAAAAACCAAATTCTACGGTGACATAAACCGGCCAGAGAAACAAATTTGAGATTTTATAGAGCCATAAAATTCGTGAAACTGATTCGACGATAAGCGCGAAAAAAATAAGATAGGTCAGGATTTTCAGTGTTTCTGAAAGTTTTTTTAATCGGATGGCGCCTATAACAGAGGCCAATAATACCGGTAAAAACGCGAAGAAAATGATAAGCTGCTCACTCGAATAAGGCATGATCGGGTTATAGAAAAAATACGTCGCAAAGTTGAATTGTTTTTGCTGAAAAACATAAGACAGATAATCTAAACTCTTACTGACTCACAGCAAAAACAATTCTCTTTACTGCATACCCTAGCAGGTTCTAGGGCAGGGAGCTGTTAAATCGTAGTATGATTCGTCGTCAGCGGTAAGACCAATATCCTTTTCTGATTTTTGACCTTGTAAAACTACACCAAACGTTGACGTAATCTGTTGTGTAGCGATATAATCTACTCCGTAATATTCATGAAGCACAAAAACGACGTTGATGTTTGGAGCCTTGTCAAACGTGAAAAGTGTTTCGATAAATTCTTTCAGGGCGTAATTGTATCCTCTTGTAAATCCATAAGGCGTAATAAAATTATTTTTGGTGACAGCGCCCTTTCCTGCTGTAACTAGCCAGTTGTTTTTCCATTGTCTGATCAGTTCGGTAGGAACTTTTCCTTCTCCCTGTCCCAGCTCCGGCGATATTTGTTGATAGTTTTTCTTAAATGGTATATAGTAAGGTGTCAGTGTTTGCCCGGTAGTATCGGTGCCAAAAAGAATAATTTCAAAATTGCTGTTCTCAGCATTATACCCAAATCTTATCTTGATTGTACTGACGCCCGTTGTTGATAATAATGAACTCATGCTTTTGCTGTCAAACACGACGCTGACAATTAATTCATCACCTTCCTTGAAAAAATCGAAAGGGGCTGAATTGAATTCCAGCTGTTGCCATGCATAAGACCAGTTTTCAAATGTTTGTTGGGAAATAAGGGGGGCCGTTGATGGTTTATCGCTCATAATCGTAATGGGTTGACAGTATTTCTACTGCTAAAAAGTGAATGGTTAAACAAGAAAAGATTAATACAATTTTTGCAAAAAAGGCGAGAAGCTGGAGAACTCCGCAGACGGGTTTCAGTCGGTAGAATTCGCGGGCTAATGTAGAGCAAATTCTATAAAATCGCAAAAAAAGTATAATTGTTTTTAGTTTTCGGTTACATACCCCCGTAAAACACTTGGTTTTACAAAACACGTGTTTTACGGCTTTCAGCTGGGTTTTTATTGTCTGAACTTTGTAATGCAAAAAAGGAAAAGCTCAACGTTTTTATCAAATTTTACTCTCTTTAAGTTATGGAAGTCCTATTCAATGAAATAAGCTCAAACTCGACCTAGCCTCAAAAATTCAGATGTCAAAATTGCATGTATTTGAAAGGTCTTTCGATGGGATGCCGGTCTCGGCAGTCTTTCCCGGAAGGCGAACCACGAGCCAGCTTATGACAGCGTTAACCAGCAAATCACTTGGCAGATTGTTTACTGTACCGGAGAATGATTGGACAGCGATTAACAAGCGGGTGGGGGAAGCTGCTGCCGGGGCAGATGTCGCCCAGTATATCTCTGAATATATCCCGGAATTTCCTGTGCTGGTCACGGTTTGTAAATTATGGCAGGATCAGACGTTCGAAAGCTTGATCGAACAGTCGGCTGCGGTTAGTTTATATGCTGGAAATGCTATTTATGGATTTCAGGAGTTATTAAAAGAAAT
This sequence comes from Dyadobacter koreensis, assembly GCF_900108855.1. Lineage (GTDB taxonomy): Bacteria > Bacteroidota > Bacteroidia > Cytophagales > Spirosomataceae > Dyadobacter > Dyadobacter koreensis. Next base: position 42,328 of record NZ_FNXY01000001.1, on the reverse strand, counting down.
AAGTGTGATGGACAGATCTTCGGGGAAAATCCCTGACCGGATCATCCAATTAACATATTTACAGTTCGACAATCTCAATCAATCTACCCTGGCATTAAGTAAAATTGTGGCGTCCGTAGGTGTGAGTATTTCAGATTTTCTTTATGTGAATCAGGAAGTTGATATGCGGATTGCACGCTACACAAATAAGTTGGGGATTTACTGGGAGCCTCTGGGGCAAACGATCATTAATGTTAATTCGGCAGTTGAACAATCCACGGGGGATTGGTTTGCTCTCACACATACCATGCAAAGAATTTTAGATAGCAGGCCTGAAATCACAATGCCTTTATTATTGAACTTAGAGATTAACGCGGCAATAAACTGCTGGCGAAAACTTCAACTAGAAGCTGATTTGTTCAATTCCTTTTCTGAAAATCAAGTGCATTACTGGTATTGATTTGTATTTACCCAACCAAATTTGCAAAGTCAACGTCAAAAAATATACCTTCCTCACACCTGAAAAAAGTCCGGCAACACATTACGCGGCGTGCGCTGTGTTGCGGCGGGGCATTACAACGAACCGTCCTACTGCATTGCGGTGGGATGGTTTATTTAGTTATAGTATTTAACATATTCAATTTTTAGGCTGTAACCCGTACAGCTGAGCTATATTTTTTTTCTTGACTTACCGCTTTTTTAGCTTTATCATTTTCCGCCAAATCCGGAATCTTGTAATCGGAACAATTGTGGTGAAAATACAGGTGACGTAATAAAGTATTCCCGAAAATGCACCTAATAACTCTCCCTGATTTTAGCATCGCATTTGGTCTTGATATCTGAATCTCAGACTTTTTTTTAGCTTTTCAGTTGGGCTGTCGGCTAAGATGCGATACCTGTAATTTGGAGAAGCAGCACCGTCAATGCCTCAGTTCTGGTAGCAGATCTGTGAGAGAAATTCACAAAAAAGGCGAGAATATCTCGCCCTTCCTGATTATGATATTGATTTTCTAAACTTCGACCGAACTTATTTCCTGTACAACCTGAGAGAATAGCTGGTACGATTTAATGCGTGCATTATGATCGAAAATATGCGAAGTGGCCATGATCTCATCCACTTGCGTTTGTTGAAGGAAAACCTTGATTCTTTGTTTCAATTTCTGGGCACCTCCAATGAAGGAATAAGCCAGCATTTGCCCGACAGCATGTTCTTCCTGAATCCCCCATATTTCATCCATATTTTCAACGGGCGGTTGTAATAGTTTCCTTTGTCCACTTACCACACCAAGGAAAAATTGTAAAATGGAAGTGGACAACCATTCTGCTTCAGCGTCTGTGTCAGCGGCGACAACATTTACACAGGCCATCACGTATGGTTTATCCAGATACTTCGAAGGGCGGAAGTTTTTTCTGTAAAGCTCAATGGCTTCCAAAAAGTAAGCCGGCGCGAAATGGCTGGCAAAGGCATATGGTAGTCCCATCGCAGCGGCGACGCGTGCGCTGTCAGTGCTGGAACCAAGAATCCAAATTGGGATATCAAGTCCCTCACCTGGAATTGCACGTATCTTGCTGTTATAATTGTCGGCAGAGAAGAATTTTTGAAGTGCTTGTATATCACTTGGAAAATTGTGAACAGCGTTGAAATTTTCCCCGCGGATCGCTCTTGCAGTCACCTGATCTGTTCCCGGCGCCCGGCCCAAACCAAGATCGATGCGATCCGGGTATAAAGAAGCAAGCGTTCCGAACTGCTCAGCCACCACAAGTGGGGCATGATTTGGCAGCATAATACCGCCAGAACCTACACGAATCGTTGATGTACCGCCGGCGATGTAACCGATCAGGACAGATGTGGCCGAACTTGCCACGCTAATCATGTTATGATGTTCTGCAAGCCAATAGCGTGTAAAGCCAAGTTTTTCAGCTTCCCGGGCCAGTTCAAGACTTGTTTTAAAGGTATCGGCAGGCGTTTTCCCCTCAATCACAGTGGCGAGATCAAGCACAGAATAGGCCACAGGTTTTAATTCTTTTGTATTCATTGTATCAGATATTTATCAATGAACATCTTGCTTAGACGTCCAAATTTCGAAATAATACAAACATCAAATCGATATAACTGGTGATTCGATACATGTAACAATTAATATAAACAACAAAAATTGACGGATAGTTGAATAATCGTTCAAAAATTATTGCCCAAATTTTCTTTGGTAATGTATGATCATCCAGTTATTACCTAAACACGCTCTTAATCTGCCAGTTAATTTTTGAAACATCCGGCGAAAGTTCGGTCTGTATGTCAAAAAGTACAAAGTGCATGCCATTTTAAGTAATTTCAGGGAACAAAATGCAGAAGGGGGAACCAATCGGTTGCTTTCAGGTTTTTATTTTTATCAGAACTATTTTACGCTACGTATGGACATCGCGAAAATTTCAAAGTAACTTTGCGCCATAATAACATACCATGATTTATTTCTTTTCCAACGACCACAATACCGTTTTTGCTTTACAGATAGAGCGAACTCTCACCGAGCCGGATATTTCTAAATTGAGCTGGCTATTTGGCGGTGCAAAACTTCTGCCTGAAACTGTCCTGACTGATTTCTATGTTGGCCCTCGTGCTGCGATGATCACGCCGTGGAGTACCAACGCCGTAGAAATTACCCAGAATATGGATATTCAAGGTATTGTAAGGATTGAAGAATTCACGCCGGTGGAAGCTGAGTTTAACGGCTTTGACCCGATGTTATCTCAAAAATATTCTGAGCTAAATCAGAATATTTATCTGATCAGTCTTCAGCCGGAACCGATCATCGAAATTAGCGATGTTGCTGAGTATAATCAGCAGGAGGGTCTTTCGCTGAGCGAAGAGGAAGTTGATTATCTTAATAAGTTATCAGACAAATTAGGCCGGAAACTGACTGATTCCGAAGTGTTCGGTTTTTCTCAGGTGAATTCGGAACACTGCCGTCACAAAATTTTCAATGGTACGTTTGTCATTGACGGAGAGGAGCAGCCAACTTCTTTGTTTAAGCTGATCCGCAAAACGTCCGAAACAAATCCTAACGGAATCGTTTCTGCATATAAGGATAACGTTGCGTTTGTGAAAGGGCCCCGCGTACAGCAGTTTGCTCCAAAACGCCCGGATGTTCCTGATTATTATGAAATCAAAGACTTTGATTCGGTTATTTCTCTGAAAGCCGAAACACATAATTTCCCGACAACGGTTGAGCCTTTCAACGGCGCAGCAACGGGTTCGGGAGGAGAAATCAGGGACAGACTTGCCGGTGGACAAGGATCTCTTCCTTTGGCTGGAACTGCCGTTTACATGACTTCTTTTTCGCGGCTCGAAGAAAATCGCCCATGGGAAAAAGGCGTACAGGAGAGAAATTGGTTGTATCAGACGCCGATGGATATCCTTATAAAAGCTTCCAACGGAGCTTCTGATTTTGGAAATAAATTCGGTCAGCCATTGATAAGTGGATCACTGCTTACATTTGAGCACGAGGAAGATGCAAGGCTTCTTGGTTTCGATAAAGTAATTATGCAAGCGGGTGGTATTGGTTATGGAAAATCAGATCAGGCCAAAAAAGAAAAACCGGAAGCAGAAGATAAAATTGTCGTTTTAGGAGGCGAGAATTATAGAATCGGAATGGGTGGTGCTGCTGTTTCATCTGCGGATACCGGTGCTTTCGGTTCGGGAATAACGTTGAATGCAATCCAGCGTTCAAACCCGGAAATGCAGAAAAGAGTTGCCAATGCCGTTCGCGGTATGGTAGAAAGTGATAACAACACGATTGTTTCAATCCATGATCACGGCGCAGGGGGGCATTTAAACTGTCTCTCTGAACTTGTCGAGGAAACGGGCGGGAAGATCGATCTTGATAAATTGCCGGTAGGAGATCCTACACTTTCAGCAAAAGAAATTATCGGAAATGAGTCGCAGGAACGTATGGGTCTTGTGATCAGCAAAGAAAATATTGACACGCTGCAAAGAATCGCAGACCGCGAAAGGGCACCGATGTATACGGTAGGAGAGGTAACTTCTGACCACCGGTTTACATTTGAATCAGCCACAACGGGAGCAAAACCAATGGATCTTGAAATGGATGATATGTTTGGAAGTTCTCCAAAAGTGGTCATGCACGATAAGACCGTTAAAAGAACCTATGCGGCTGTTGCCTACGACAAAGCCAAACTAGCTGAATATCTTGAGCAGGTACTTCAACTGGAAGCTGTTGCAAGTAAGGACTGGCTTACTAATAAAGTTGACCGTTGTGTTGGCGGCCGCGTCGCGAAGCAGCAATGTGCGGGTCCGCTGCAATTGCCATTGAACAACTGCGGTGTGATGGCACTTGACTTCCAGGGAAAAGAGGGGATCGCAACTTCAATTGGCCATGCGCCACTTTCAGCGCTTATTGATCCGGCAGCAGGAAGCAGAAATGCGATCGCTGAGTCACTTTCAAATATTGTTTGGGCACCGCTGCAAGACGGTCTTGCGAGCGTTTCGCTTTCTGCAAACTGGATGTGGGCTTGTAAAAATGAGGGAGAAGATGCTCGTCTTTATCGTGCAGTGGAAGCTTGTTCAGCATTTGCGATCAGCCTGGGGATAAATATCCCAACGGGTAAGGATTCGCTTTCGATGAAACAAAAGTATAAAGATGCGGAAGTTATCGCACCGGGTACTGTGATCATTTCGGCAGCCGGACATTGTGACGACATCAAAAAGGTTGTCGAACCTGTTCTTCAAAAAGATGGCGGCGCAATTTATTATATCAACCTGTCGGCGGATACGTATAAACTGGGCGGTTCTTCTTTTGCCCAGATTCTGGGAAAGATCGGAACTGAAACACCGGATGTACTTGATGCTGATGGATTTAAAAATACATTTGATACGCTTCAAAAGCTGATTAAGGAGGACAAAATCCAGGCTGGTCATGATGTAGGAAGTGGTGGCCTGATCACAACGCTCCTGGAACTTTGTTTCGCGGATCGTGATCTTGGAGCTGATATTGATCTTTCTTCTCTTGGCGAACAGGATATTATTGAAAAACTTTTCGCAGAAAACATAAGTGTTGTCTTCCAGGCCGATGAATCTGTCGAAGCGATTTTGGAAGCGAATAACGTTATTTTCCATAAAATCGGTACGGTAAGTTCATCTTCAAATGTTTCTGTTAAGGATACGTCAGGTAGCTGGAATTTTGATATCGATCATCTTCGTGATGTATGGTTTAAAACTTCCTACCTTCTGGACAAAAAGCAAAGTGGTGACGTTAAAGCGACTGAGCGTTTTGATAATTACAAAAACCACGTTCTACGATATAATTTCCCAGCGCAATTCGATGGAAAAAAACCAGCTTTTGATGAGTCAAAACCAAGACCGAAGGCAGCAGTTCTTCGTGAAAAAGGAAGTAACTCGGAAAGAGAGCTTGCCAATGCGATGTATCTCGCTGGTTTTGATGTCAAAGATGTTCACATGACAGATTTGATTTCGGGACGTGAGACGCTTGAAGATATTCAGTTCATCGGAGCCGTTGGAGGATTTTCAAATTCTGATGTTTTGGGTTCTGCCAAAGGCTGGGCGGGTGCATTTTTGTATAACGAAAGAGCAAAACTTTCGTTGGAAAACTTTTTCAAGAGAGAGGATACTTTATCCGTTGGGATCTGTAACGGTTGTCAGTTGTTTGTTGAACTTGGCCTGATCAATCCAGATCATGAGGAAAAACCGAAAATGCTTCATAACGAAAGTAAAAAGCACGAAAGTGGATTTACTTCGCTGACCATTCAGGAAAATAAATCGGTGATGCTTTCTACGTTGGCAGGAAGTACGCTGGGTGTCTGGATCTCACATGGAGAAGGGAAATTCAAACTTCCGTATGCCGAAGATCGATATGAGATCGTTGCGAAATATGCTTACGAGACCTATCCGGCCAATCCAAATGGTTCGGAATATAACACAGCGATGATGTGTGATAACTCGGGCAGACACTTGGTGATGATGCCGCATATTGAGCGTTCTTTGTTCCAGTGGCACTGGGCAAATTATCCTGCCGGAAGAAACGACGAAGTTTCGCCATGGATCGAAGCTTTCGTCAATGCCAGAAAATGGATTGAAGCTTCTGAAAAATAATCGCTTAGGATTTTATATAACAAAAAGGCTGTCGGAAGGCAGCCTTTTTGTTTCTGAAGATTATATACCGGTTAGATTTTTAAAAAACTTACGGGCAATCATCGCATATTCCAAAGGATTTGCAACCGCAGGATCCTGTTCAGCTTCCAGAACAATCCAGCCCTGATAATCGCTTTCCTTGATTACCTCGAAAAGCGAAGGAAAATCAATACAGCCTTCCGAATCACCCGGCACAGTAAAAACACCCTGTTTCACTGCCGTCAAAAAGCTGAGTTTCTCATCATGTACGCGCTGCAATACATTTGGCCGGACATCTTTTAAATGGATATGAGCGGTTCTTCCAATGTATTTTTTCAATGCTGCCACCGGATCTTCGCCTGCAAAATAAAAGTGGCCGCAGTCATAGTTTAAATAAACATTTTCCGGATCTGTTTCAGCCAGCAGGCGGTCCGTTTCAGCGATGCTTTGAATACAGGTTCCCATATGATGATGGAAAGCGAGTTTCATTCCACGTCCTCGTGCAATCTTGCCTAATTCGTTTAAACCGTCAGTGAACGATTTCCATTCTTCATCGCTATTCAGCATTCCTTTCCCCTCAAAAACGGGTACCGTCATTTGTCCCTGGCAACTATTTCCAACTTCTCCGCCACCAATGACTTTCGCCCCCATGGTTTCCAGAAAATCCAGTAACGCTGTGAAGTTATTAATATTTTCCTCCAAAGATTTTGTGGTCAATTCGTAGCTATTCCACTGGTTGCAGATTTGCAAACCGCGAAGTCCCAGGGCTTTTTTCAGAACGTCTGTATCACGCGGAAATTTATTTCCAACCTCGCAGCCTGTAAATCCTGCCAAAGCCATCTCGCTGATACACTGCTCAAATGTATTTTCACCGCCAAGTTCCGGCATATCGTCGTTTGTCCAGTTGATAGGAGCGACGCCTAATTTTATATTTTCAAAATTCATTTTAGTCAGATTATGGAAATTAGTTCATTCAAGCTGATTAGTGAAAATTCGTGTATTCGTGGCTGGAAAAATCAGATATTAGGCCCGATTATCTAGCCATTATAGAAAAATTCGCTGCGATTTTTTGTTCTCGACATATGTATTGTAGGCTTTCTGAACAGATGCAGATTCAGAAACTTCCGCAATCGGAACTTCCCACCATGCGTTATAACCTTTGACCGTACGATACAACGAAGTTTCAATATAAATCACAGTCGTTCTGGTATTGATTTTAGACTGTTCCAAAGCTGCTTCAAGTGAAGTTCTGTCCGTGGCTTTTATAACAATAGCACCCAGGCTTTCCGCATTTTTCGCTAAATCAACAGGTAAGAAATCACCAGACAATTGCCCTGAATCTTCGTCACGATAATTATACATCGTTCCAAAACGCTCACTTCCGATACTTTCAGAAAGGCCGCCGATGCTCGCGTAACCATTATTATTCAATAGCAAAATCGTGAATTTTAAACCTTCCTGAATGGAAGTAACGATCTCATGATTGTTCATCAGATAACCTCCATCGCCACAAATTACATAAACCTCACGTGTCGGATCAGCCATTTTCGCGCCTAATCCAGCGGCGATTTCATAACCCATGCAGGAGAAGCCATATTCCAGGTGGAAGTTTTTAGGATCTGTTGCACGCCAAAGCTTATGCAAATCTCCCGGCGCACTTCCGGAGGCGTTAATCATCACATCGCGGCGGCCCATGAAATTATTTAACGTACCGATGACAATCGCCTGATCGATAGGAGGAACGGTGCTGTTTCCTTCCATATAAATCTGCGTAACTTCTTCGTCCCACGCGTGGTTATAATCAGCGATTTTTTTGCGGTATTCAGCGGCAACTTCAAAGTCACCTAGTAAATCGGAAAGTTCCTCCAAAATCACTTTTGCATCACCGATAACCGGTAACGCAGCGTGTTTGAACGCATCAAATTCGCTGATATTAACATTGATGAATTTAACGTCCGGGTTCTTAAATATTGATTTTGAGGCCGTTGTGAAATCACTATATCGTGTTCCGATACCAATGACCACATCAGCTTCATTGGAAATCTCAATCGCATATTTTGTACCCGTTGCACCAAGTCCGCCAATGCTGTAAGGCTCATCAAATTTAACTGCGCCTTTTCCGGCAAATGTTTCTCCAACCGGAATACCGGTTTTGGTTGCAAAGTCATGCAGAACTCCATCTGCACCACTGTAAATTGCTCCACCTCCGGCAACGATTACCGGTTTTTTAGAAGCACGAATCCATTCAGCCGCTTTTTGCAAAGTTGGAAGATCGGGGCGTGGTCGACCTACGTGCCAGACTCTTTTCTTAAATAAATCTTCCGGGAAATCGTACGCGTGTGTCTGCACATCCTGAGGCATAGAAAGGGTCACGGCGCCCATTTCTGCCTGTGAAGTAAGAACGCGCATAACTTCCGGCAAGGAATAAATCAGCTGTTCCGGGCGGTTTATCCTGTCCCAATATTTGGATACAGGTTTGAAACAATCATTCACAGATATATCCTGAGTGGACGCACTTTCCAATTGCTGCAAAACCGGATTTGGCTCACGGGTTGAAAAAATATCACCCGGTAATAACAAAACAGGCAAACGATTAATTGTCGCCAAAGCTGCGCCCGTGATCATGTTTGTAGCTCCGGGCCCAATGGAAGTTGTACATACAAAAGCTCCTAGACGGTTTTTGATCTTGGCATAAGCCACGGCGGTATGCACCATGGATTGTTCATTACGGCATTGATAATAGCGGAAATCCGGATTTTGTTGAAGCGCCTGACCTAATCCAGCCACATTTCCATGACCGAATATGCCGAAACACCCACCGAAATAAGGTTCTTCAATACCATCGCGTTCGATGTATTGATTTTTTAGAAATGTTATGGTAGCCTGGGCTACGGTTAATCTTCTGGTCATGGTTTAAGGGAATATTTTTGATGATTTTAATGAAGTGTTGGGTGGAATAATATTGGATTTTTTGTTGTTAAAATCGGTGAGGATTACGGTGCGCTGCACCTTGTCAAATGGACAAACATTACGGAATTCTACAAATATTTGGGTGCTCTGCACCATTCATTGACAGGTGCAGAGCACCTAAATATTTGAAGAGCATGGCACCAATTTGATTATTGTCCAAGGTGCAGCGCACCGTAATAATTCCTCCGTTAATCTTCGATGTTAATCTTTAAATCAATCTAATACAAAAACTCATCCGACTTCCCAACACACCCGAACAATTCAAATTTCTGTAACATAAAACGCTTATACTCTTCCATAAAAATCTTCCCGGGTGTTGTTGGTGCAAACTCATCGGGATGATCTCGGAAAAACTCACGGTTTACCATCGTCCATAATAAACGGATATCGGTCGCGATGTTGATTTTACAAATCCCCAATGGGATTGCCTTCAAAATCTCATCTTCCTGCACACCTTTTGCATCGGTTTTAAGATTTCCTCCTGCCGCATTGATCCGCGTCACAACTTCTGAACTCACATTGGAACCACCGTGTAAAACCAGCGGAAATCCAGGCAAACGTTTCTGAATTTCTTCCAGAATGTGAAACTGTAAACCTTGTCCTCCGGAAAATTTGTAAGCGCCGTGACTGGTTCCAACGGCGATCGCCAAACTATCGCAGCCGGTGGCATTAACAAAATCGACAACTTGCTGAGGATTGGTATAAGACGAATGTTCAGCATCAACCGTCAAATCATCTTCAACACCAGCCAAAACGCCCAGTTCAGCTTCGACACTAATTCCATGGGCATGTGCTCTTTCAACAACTTCCTTTGTTCTGGTGACATTTTTTTCATAATCATCATGAGATGCGTCAATCATTACTGAACTGTATCCACCACTTCCGATTGCATCCCAGATATGTTCTTCAACCCCATGATCAACATGAACGGCAAAAACTGTTTGCGGATACAATCTGGCTGCCGACTGGATCATGGAAAGCAGCATATCAGCCTTGGCGTAATCCCTTGCAAAAGGCGTGGTTTGTACGATAAATGGAGCATCCGCCTCCTGTGCTGCGGCAAATAATCCATGTATTTCTTCCATGAAAAATACGTTGACCGCAGGAATTGCGTAGCGGCCGTAGCATTTATCAAAAAGTTGTTTGGTCGTCAAAAGCATAATCTATCAATTAATAAATCCGCAGTTATTCCGGCAAATCCAGTCTTACCAGAAAACGGTATACAAAGCACCAAGAATACCAAAAATCAGAATTGAGGTGATCATAAATCCAGTGCTCACCTTGAACATGGAACGGTCAATTTCAAGTCCTTTTGGATTGTTTTTACTCTTTGGATCAAGCAGTGTTACCAAAACAATAACCGCCACCAGAATTAAAAAGATAATTCCCATACGGTTCAAAAACGGAATTTCTTCATACCAGAATTTAAAGGCTGTTGAGAGCGGGATTGTTAAAAGTGCCGCTATCAAAGCCGCATTTCCAGTTGTTCGTTTCCAGAAAAAACCAAGGAAGAAAATCGCAAAAACACCTGGGGTTATAAAACTGGAATATTCCTGAATAAACTGATAGGCTTGTTCCAGAACGCGAAGTTGTGGTGCGATCAAAGCTGCGATACCCATGGAAGTCCAGATTGCATAACGTCCAACGCGGATCAGGTGCTTTTCTGTGGCGTCCGGTTTGATATATTCTCTGTAAATATCGAGCGTAAAAATCGTGGAAATACTGTTTGCTTTTCCTGCCAGTGAAGCAACAATTGCTGCTGTTAAGGCAGCAAAAGCCATTCCTTTCAATCCTGATGGAAGAAGATCAAGCAAAACCGGGTAGGCGTGATCTGGTTTCACGATCCCGTTCGCATCAAGCATTTCTGTTTGAAACATTCCGTTTTGAAAAAGCACATACGCTGCGATTCCTGGTATTACTACGATAATAGGGATGATAAGTTTCAAACCCGCGGCAAACAAAAGTCCTTTTCTGGCGGTAGGAAGACTAGCCCCAAGCGTACGCTGGATAATGTATTGATTACAACCAAAATAGTTCAGGTTATTAATCCACATCGCTCCAATGATCACAGATAACCCTGGCAGATCTTTATAGTATGGATTATCTTTTTTCAGGATCATGTGAAAATGCGGTTCGGCTTGTGCCTTCAAAGTGCCAAAAGCACTGAAAACATTAGGATTTCCAAATTGTTTCGCCACCAGATCCATGGCAAGATAGGTTGTCACTAAACCACCCGCAATGAGTACAACCACTTGAATAACATCCGTATAACCAATTACTTTCATCCCTCCGACCGTGATGATGATCGCAAAAACGGCTAATGCTCCAATCGCCCAGGTAAAGTCAATGCCGGCTGTAACCTCCAGCGCAAGTGCACCGAGATAAAGTATTGAAGTCAGGTTGACAAATACGTATAACAGAAGCCAGAATACCGCCATTGTGGTTGCTACCACCGGATTATACCGCTGCCGTAAAAACTGCGGCATGGTATAAATCTTGTTTTTCAAATAAATCGGAACGAAGAAAACTGCTACTACGACCAGCGTTGCCGCTGCCATCCATTCGTAAGATGCTATGGCCAGGCCGATTGCAAATCCCGACCCTGACATGCCAATAAAATGCTCTGCCGAAATATTCGATGCGATCAACGAAGCGCCAATAGCCCAGAACGTTAATGAACCTTCTGCTAAAAAGTAATCGGTAGAACTGGATTCTTTACTTGATTTCTTTTTGTAAATCCAAAAACCGTATGACGAAACACCGATAAAATAAATGAAAAATACGACGTAATCAAGCAACTGCAGGCCTTGTTTCATGGGGTTGGTTTAGGGTATAATCTTCTTACACCAATGTATGACTAATAACTTCTTCCAACTTCACCGGTCTTCCTTCCTGGAGGGATTTCATGGCTGCAATTCCAATTGCAGTAGCCATCAATCCATCATGCGCGTCGACAGGGGAGGGAGTGTCATTGAGCACACAATTAACAAATGATTTCAGACAAACACGGTATGCCGTTTCATATCTTTCAAGGAAAAAATGTAGTGGGAGCGAGATATTACCGCCATTGCTGTCGAAATGTACCAGATTATCAGCAGTGTTATTCTCTGCTTTGGCCATTCCTTTTGAGCCAAAAATTTCCAGTCGCTGATCGTAGCCATAAACCGCTTTCCGGCTATTGTCAATCACACCGATCGCTCCGTTTTCAAAAGTCAACACAATTACAGCTGTGTCTATATCTCCGAATTCTTTAATTTCCGGGTTGATCAGCGCATCGCCTTTTACAAAGATTTCAGTTACTTCTGAGCCAACAATATAACGGGCCATGTCAAAATCATGGATCGACATATCAAGGAAAATCCCGCCGGAAGTTTTCAAGTATTCAATTGGTGGCGGTCCCGGGTCACGGCTGGTGATACGCAGAATTTGCGGATCTCCGATTTTATCATCCGCCACGATATTTCGTACATTGGTAAAATTCGCATCGAAACGACGGTTGAACCCAAGCATCAATTTTACACCATTTTCACTGACCGCTTTTTGTGCAGCATAAATGGCATCCAAAGTGACGTCCAGCGGTTTTTCACAAAATACATGTTTCTTTTGATTCGCCGCAGCTACTGTGTAAGGAACATGAAAAGGAGTGGGAGAGCAGATGATGACGGCTTCGACATCCGGATGATTGATAACGTCATACGCATCTGTTGTAACTTCTTCAACACCAAGATTTTTGGCAAAAGCGTGCGATTCCGGTGAAAGGTCCGATGCGATCACCACTTCCACGCCGGGAATGTGGTGCATCAGATTGCTCAGGTGTATCTGCCCGATACGACCTAATCCAATCACCCCGATTTTTAATTTTTTTGACATGTTTTTTAGGTTTTAGCGGTCAACATTTAGCCGCGCGGCGGGCCGCCGTTGGCCATTGTTAATCCAAGCTTGGTTAGTTTCTTATTTCAATTTTTTATGGTGTCAATCTCAATTATCCAGGGAAAGCCGAAAGCCGATCGCCGACAGCCAAAATTAGAATTTCCTGTTCCACTCCTTCAGCCAGCGTTCAATCACCACTTTTGTCTGGGTGAAAAATTCCACCGCATGGTTTCCTTGCCCGTGTAAATCGCCATAAAAACTGTCTTTCCAACCCGAGAATGGGAATTGTGCAACCGGTGCGGCAACACCGATGTTGATACCGATATTTCCAGCTTCGGCTTCATGACGGAACTTTCTGGCGTTTAATCCGCTGCTAGTGAAGATACAAGCCATGTTTCCGTAGCGACCAGAATTGATAAAGCGGATCGCTTCTTCAATAGTATTGATATGGACAAGGCTTAGTACCGGGCCGAAAATTTCAGTCGCGGCCAGCTCGCCGTCCAATGGAATGTCTTCAATAATGGTTGGTTCGATAAAATTACCATTTTCAAAACCAGGTACTTTTGCATTACGGCCATCCACCAGTAATCTGCCACCCTCGCTTAATCCTTTGTCGATTAAGTGATGGACGCGGTTTTTACTTTCAGCAGTAATCACCGGACCCATTTGAACGTCACTTTCAAGTCCGAATCCAGTCTTACGATTTTTAGCGGATTCAACCAGACTTTCTGTGATATCTTTATGTTCCCCAACAGTTATAATCGTTGAAGCAGCAAGACAACGCTGACCAGCACACCCATAAACGCTGTCGATCACAATCTGCGTGGTCATATCAATATCCGCATCCGGCAGTACGATGACAGGATTTTTCGCTCCTCCTTGTGCCTGGACGCGTTTGCCATGGGCTGCGCCTTTGGAATAAACATATTTGGCAACATTGGAAGAACCCACAAAACTAATTCCTTTGATAACTGGATGCTCTAAAAGTGCATCCACAACCTCATGACCACCCTGAATCAAATTCAAAACTCCGTTTGGCAAATCAAGCTTCTCCATCAAAGCGACGATTTTCGTCATTGTCAACGGTACCTTTTCTGAAGGTTTTATGATATAGCTGTTCCCGCAAGCAAGGGCATAGGGCAAAAACCAGAATGTGATCATCCCCGGGAAGTTGAATGGAGCGATACAGGCGCAAGGTCCAAGCGGCTGCCGAATCATGTATTCATCAATCCCTTTGGCTATATCTTCGGAAAATTCGCCCTGCATCAAGGCCGGCATACCGCATGCATTCTCCACGTTTTCAATAGCCCTGACCATTTCAGCTTTTGCTTCAAGAAAAGTTTTTCCGGATTCTAGCGTGATCGTTTTCGCGATATCGTCGATGTTGTCTTCCAGTAAGGTTTTCAATTTGAAAAGATACTGCACACGTTTCGAAACCGGCGTACTTCTCCATTCCTGAAATCCTTCGTGGGCAGCTTGCGCCGCATCCGCAACATCCTGCGCATTCCCGGTCGGAACCTGCATTAGTATTTCCTGCGAAGCCGGGTTTAAAACGTTGGTAAATTCACTGGAGTGGCTATCCACCCAACGGCCATTAATATAATTCTGTAACTTCTCCATCTTATTTGTTGTTAAACGCAGAGTTCCGGAAGTTATCCGCAGAGTTGCGCTGTTATTTTTAATATGTTTATGCTATTAAACGCAGAGTTAGGGGAGTTGCCTCGCTGAGTTTCGCTGCTGTCTTTTACTGTTAATAGTTAGAAGAAAAAACTCTGTGTAACTCCGCGCTAAAACTTCCATTACCTCTGCGTTTAATACCCGCCTCGGCTTTCTACGAACTCAGTTACCTCCTCCAACGTTGGCATGAAGTTCGCGCAGCCTTCTCTTGTGACGATGATCGCGCCGCAGGCGTTTCCCATTCTTACGCTTTTGTATAAATCCCATCCGTTCAGGATTCCGTAGGAAAATCCCGCGCAAAATGCGTCTCCGGCGCCTAACACGTTTAAAACTTCCACCGGGAAACCAGGAACTTTCACTTCTTCTTTTCCCGGCTGGAAAATTGAAGCGCCGTCTTTTCCTCGTTTTACGACCAATGTTTCAACGCCGGATTTTAAGATCTCCTCGATCGCAGTATTAATATTACCTCTAATTTCAGGCGCGGAAATCTGCTGGTGTTTGATCAAAAGCTGTTCTTTGTCTGTCAGGTAGGTTGCCAGGATTTCTTCTTCTGTACCAACTACCATGGTAAAACTGCTTAACGCTGCCCTCAGTGTCACACCAAAAGCGCGGGGATCGTCCCACTGATCGGCTCGGAAATCGATGTCCAGAAGCGTTTTTAAGTTTTGTTTTTTAGCAACTTCTAGCGCATAAAACATAGATGTTCTGCTGGGATCTTTGCTGAATGCCGTTCCGGAAAATGCAACTGCTTTAAATTCCTCGAACGGAATGGCGTTCACGTGGTCTATGGTCAGGTTGATATCGGCGCAGTTTTCACGGTAATATACAAGGGGGAATTTATCCGGCGGTTCAATTCCTAAAATTACTGCTGAGCTGCGGGTGCCTTCAATCGTTGGGATGTATTCCGTAGCAATTCCTTCTTCATCCAGAAAATGTTTGATGAAATTTCCGACCTGATCATTGCCGATTCCGGTAAGGATGGCGGTGTTCAGGCCAAGTCGTTGTGCGCCGGTCGCGATGTTCAGCGGACAACCACCTACAAACGCGTTGAAGGCACTTATTTTTTCAAACGGACTTCCAATGTTTGCAGAATACAGGTCAATGGAAGAGCGCCCGATGGTTAAAAGATCGTGTTTAGGCATGGAAAAAAAAATGTTAGCCAGGTTACTTGATAACGGATTGAATTCGTGTTTACTAAAATTATTTTGTATTGTTCATTTCCAAAGTAACAATCGGAAGTCTTGGGTCCTGCCCTTTCCATGAACCATAGATCCAGTCATGATCCGGGTCAGAAGTATTGGCCAGCGACTGATCGCTGCCAGCCAGAAAGTTCAGGTAATAAACATTATAGCCATGCGCCGCCGCTACGGGATGATATCCTTTTGGTACCAAAACAGCCTCGTTATTGTGTACGCGTACAATTTCATCCAGCGAACGGTCGTCTGTATAAACCTGCTGAATGGCGTAACCCTGCGGTTTGTCAAATTTGTAGAAATATATTTCTTCCAGATTTGCTTCGATCAACGTTCCATCTGCATTTACTTTTCGCTCGTCATGTTTGTGCGCAGGGAAAGATGACCAGTTTCCCGACGGCGTATATACCTCCACGCAAACAATTTTGTGGCAATCAAATCCTGGTTGCAATAAGCTGTTAATCTGTCGGTTGGCATTGTCTCCGCCACGGTATTCAATGGCTGCTTCTTCCGGGCGTTTCATGTATGGCGGATGATCTTCATCGGTTGCAACCCAGCAGATCGCAATATCAGTTTTGTCGGTTTGGGCGGTTAATGTGAATTCAGTATTCCTCGATAGATACATGGCGTGACCAATCCCGCTGAAAACATCCTTCCTTCCGTTTCCTGTTTCCCATGTTCCCTCCGCCGTTTCAACTTTAAAATTACCACCTAATAACGCGATGCAGTATTCGTAATCTCCTGTGTTCAGTGTATATTGTTCGTTCAGGTCAAGAATCTTGGCTTCGAAGTTTAAATAAGTCCAGCCAGCTTGTTCACTTGTGAGGGAATGATACGTTTTTTGATCCGTTTTTGGTTTTACCAGTAGGTCGCTCATCGTTGATTTTCTATTACATTTGCACAATGATAGCGTGGTATAAATTAAATACAAAGTGTAAATATGTTTATATCGAATGCAAACGTTTGAAAAAATTTTAAATATTTAATTGTAATTATCCTACTCATGAATTCCTCTCGCCCGGTTACGATAAAAGACATTGCCCGCCGCTTCCGTTGCTCTCCTTCGACGGTATCCAGAGCGCTCAATGATCATCCGGCTATTAATGAAGACACCAGAAAAAATATCCAGGAATATGCCAGAGAGGTTGGTTATCAGCGTAACGAAGTGTCTTTAAGCTTGTTGAATAAGAAAACAGCAACACTGGGCGTGGTGGTGCCAACGATCGGAAATTACTATGAAACTGCTGTCATAGAGGGACTTCACACAATTTTGCAGCCATTGGGTTATACGCTCAATATTTGTGTAACAAACGAAAATTACCTGCTTGAAAAGGAATATTTATCAAAACTGCTTTCCAACCGTACCGAAGGAATTTTCCTGTCCGTTTCCCAGGAAACCTATGACGCAGGGTATTACGAACATCTGGAAAGTGTGATCCAGAGAAAAACCCCGCTGATTTTTATCGACAGGGAATATGAAGATTTTGAAACAAGCCGGGCAACGGTTGACGATTACCACGGCGCGTTTGCTGCTGTTGAACATCTGCTCACCATCGGATACAAAAACATTGCACATTTGAAAGGTCCAAACGGACTGACAGTTTCCGAACAGCGGTTTAAAGGGTATCGGGATTGTTTAAAAAAATATGATATTCCGATAAAAGAGGAATTGATCATCAATACCAACTTCAAGGTTGAAAGCGCCATTGTGCCCACCAAAAGATTGCTGGATCTGGATTCTCCCCCGGACGCTATTTTTGGTGTCAATGACCAGGTTGCGATAGGAGCGATGCGGGTTATTCTGGATCGCGGTCTGAAAATCCCGGGTGACGTTGGTATCATTGGTTTTGACAATTCTCCAATTTCCGCTTATACCTATCCATCACTCACGACAGTTCACCGCCCGGGCAGAAAAATCGGAATGGAAGCTTCCCGTTTGTTTTTAAATCAGCTGAATGGATCAGGGGATTTTGTGCATGAGAATATTGTGTTGCCTACGGAGTTGATTATAAGGGAGTCTTCGCTAAGGATTTCTTAGCGTTTTCATGGGGAAATAGCTCGATAGAGCTTCCTGTTTATGTAAAATGTGAGAGGATCTCGAGAACCACGCTCCTTGGGAGCCTCCTGTTATTATTAAAAATGTACAGCTTATTCTTGTATTGCTAAATAATTTTTTAATTCATATTTAATGAAACCAAACATTTTTGCCCATGCCACGAAGGAATTATCACAAGACGCATTTTTTGCTTGGTTATTAGAATGGGCTGATTACAGGAACCAAGATTTCGATCACGAACTTCATGAAGTTGCAAAAGATTTTATACGTTTTCTACTAGATAAAGAAGATTATGCAATAACCAATGTAGAGGTTCTTAAGCAATGGCAAAATATGGATATCACGGTTACAGTTAATAATGAATACTTCATCGTGATTGAGGATAAGACCAATACTGGCGAACATTCAGGTCAACTGGAAAGGTATGCAAAAATTGTAAAGTCGCATGATAAGAGCAAAAATCTTGAACCGGTGTTTATATACCTAAAAACTGGGAATGAAAGCCAGTATACCCAGCAATATGTCAAAAGTCAAGGATTTAAACCTATTGATCGTAAAAGTGTTCTTGACGTTTTACGGAGAAAAAATGTAGACATTAAAAATTCAATTTTTACAGATTTTGTAGCCTATATGAATGTCCTGGAACAAAGTACAAATGCTTTTCAAACTTTACAAAACATAACCACAGATTGGAAAGCCGCAGAGGGTTTTTATATGCTGCAGGAAACTAAAATTTCTGATGCCGGATAGGGGAATGTGTCAAATCAATCGGGTGGTTTTCTTGGGTTTTGGTACCATGGGATCGAAGCAGAAGATGGCAAAATTTATATCCAAATTGAAAATACTGTTAACGGAAATCTCGATATTGAAAATCGAATTAGAGTTGTTTTAAAAATTTCTGGATGGGATCAAAATTTGCAGCGACTTTACGTAAATTTTGAAGCGTTGCGGATAATTGGTCTTACCAATGGACTTCAGTTAGTGAAACCTAACAAATTCCGGGTCGGGGCAACATCTACTATTGCCGTTTTAAAAAATGCGTTTTCCAATAATGAGGGAGAAATTTTCAGTATGGATGATTTTCTTCTTATTCTAAAACGTCTGGAACAAACTTGTGATACATTTGCTAGTAATAATCTTCCCAAAAAAATATTTACAGATTTAATTGAGTAACACGAATTAAAAGAATTTATACATTGAAATTAGACATCACCCACAACTACAAAATCGGCCACGACACCTTCATCCACAGCTTCTCACCAACCCAAAATTTCGGTGTGGCTTTTGAAGATGATATGACGACCGGCGTTTTTTATGCAATTAATAAATCAGAACAGCCGGAAGTTTTGGATGGGCTGCATATTTATAATGTTGCTGATATTATTGAAAAAACATTGCCCACAGAGCTGCAAATCGGATGGAGCGATGATGGCTGGAGTGCTTTTCTGATCATCAATAAACATTATCATGCTATTTTTGATTTTGGATTGAGAGCGGGATATTGCAGAAATGGTATTCCGGAAAATACAGGAGAGTGGACTTTAGTTAATGAACGGCAGCTTACGGAAGAGGTGATGGCGAAATATTTGGCGCCGGACGAGCAACGCTCCTAAAAATGGCCTGCATGTGGCAGTCCCTGTTTTAGTCCCGGATTTTACTTTTGAATATGGTCAAACAATATCTCAATATTTCAGACATCAAAAGTCTGGTGGATAAGTTTTTGTCCAAAACGCTTCCGGACGACGAATGGACACATTTTGCTCATCTTACAGTCGGGCTTTGGTTTGTCTCGAATCATGGTTTGGAGGAGACGTCAGTACTGATGCCGACTTACATTGCAGAATATAATGAATCGCTCGGAAAGGAAAATACAGATTTCAGCGGTTACCATGAAACGATTACGCAATTCTGGATCTGGCTTTTGGATGGGTATTGGAAAGAGGTTCAAAAAGAAAAATCATTGTTAAATGCAGCCAACGACTTAGCAAATAGTCCTTATGGAGAACCTTCCAATTTCCTTAAATTTTACAGTCGCGGGCTTATATTTTCAGTTGAAGCAAGGAAGAGGTTTGTAAAGCCTGATTTAGGGGATTTGGATTTTCGGTTGATTGGATAGGGTACAGCTAAAAGGAATTTAAACGTTACTTTCCACAATGATTTGAAAGATATATCTCAATAATTTGGTTGTTGCACGGATCAGTTTAATTTATTGTGAAGATTTTCCTATGTTATAAAATATAATCGTTATTTGAATATTCGAACAAGGAATTTTTGAGATTGCGTAAATTTTGCTTATTTGCCAAGAGTTACATCTAACCTTCCTTTTTATGCATACACTTATCAAATCATGCTTAGTTACACTTCTTTTTTGTCTAATCAAGTTTTCATCTTTTGCGCAAACCTGGACGGGGGCAGTCAGCTCCGATTGGAATGTTTCTGGAAATTGGCTCCCGGCAGGCATTCCTAACAGAGATTCGGATGTTGTGATTCCCGGGACAGGTGTTACTAATTGGCCATTTCTATCTGGAAATATCTCTCTTGGGTTATTACAAATGGAGCGTGGCTCGCAACTTGACACGCGTGGCTTCAAGATTTCTGTTGGAAAGATTGTGGCCTTGAGCTTAAGCTTGAACGGTGCTTTGATAAAAAATACCAAACCCGATACAGATATCTTTATTTACGTTTTCAGTATAGCGACGATTACAAATTGCACTTTTGAGGGTAACACGGAAATCATTTACGAAGGAATGTTTTTGGATCGCACTCGTATTGATTACGCGTTTGAGGGATCAAATCATTATAAAGGTAATTTAAAGGTTACGGAAAACGGCAATGCTCACTTTTCACTGTCATTTTCAAGATCAGTTTTTGATGGTGATGTGGAGTTTATAAGAGGAAGTTTCGGAGGGCTAACGAGTGGATTGTACACGCAACAATCAATACTTTTCTCCGGTGGAGCTACTATTCTCGGTAATTTTAAATATACAAATTTAGCTGGAGGACAACTGACAATAGGTTCTGACCAATCGAATACCAACATTGCCGGAAACGTGGAAATCGTTCATAGTGGTCCTGTTATTCCCAGCCGCAACATCACGATCGGTGGCACAAGCAATTTTAAAGTCGTTGGCGATTTCAGAGCATTCATTTATTTTGGCAGTGGCTTTTCTCCTTTTGTTTTTAAAAACCTAGAAATTGCGAAGACTGGACTGGAACCGCTTGGTATTAGTAGCACTATTACTATACCGGGTCATTTGACGTTTACAAGTGGTTATATTAATTCTACCTCAGTTCCGATTATATTGGCTGATGGAGCGACTGTTTCGGGTGCGAGCAATACAAGTCATATCATTGGGCAGGTACAAAAAATAGGTGACGACGAATTTACCTTTCCGGTTGGAGATGGAACAAAACTTCTGCCATTAACCATAAGTGCACCATCAGTGTCGACAGATAATTTTGGTGTTAGCTATAAACAATTCTATTCATATGGAAATCCTTACAGCCTAAGTTCCAAAGATTCTTCGCTATCGAAGGTAAGCAATAAAGGATATTGGGATCTTTCAAGGTTATCTGGCACAAGTAACGTTCAAATTACACTTGGGTATAATGAGGCTGAGGGAAATGTAAAAAATCCTTCGCAGCTGCGCGTGGCACATTGGCAAGGGACCCGATGGGAAGATCTCGGCAATGGCGGGACGTCAGGGTCTTTAACAGAGGGTAATGTTTTGTCTGCTGGTGCAGTATCCAGTTTTAGTCCCTTCACGCTTGCCACTTTTGGATCAGAAAACGCGTTACCGGTGACACTAACTGATATTTCGGTCCAGAATGAAAATCAAACAGCGTTATTGAAATGGAGCACTGCAAATGAAATTAATAGCGATAAGTTTGAGATTGAGCATAGTTTGGACGCCAAGTCCTGGCGTAAAGTAGGAGTAACTAATGCGGCTTATAACAGCAAGTCAGTAGTTAATTATGAGTTTATTCATAATAATCCCGTGCAAGGAATGAACTACTACCGACTGAAAATGATAGATCGCGATGCCACTTTTGCATACAGCAAAATTATTGATTTAAAATTCACAAGTAAGGCATTATTGACAGTATACCCTAATCCGGTGGCGAAGAAAGTATATTTAAAAACGGAATTTTCGTTTGGAATAAAACACGTAGAATTAATTAACAATTTAGGGCAAATTATAACTAAAGTGGAATTGTATGATTCAACAAAGGGTATTGACGTATCTAACCTTTCCGAAGGCTCCTATTTGGTTAAAGTTAAGCTATCTAACGGGCTTCAGGAAACGCATCGAATTTTATTGACGCCGTAATTTATTTATTGAGCAAATTCCCGCGACTGCGGGGATTTGCATATTGACGGTGCCTATTTTAAATGCAATAGGCGTACAGTCAAAATTTAGATTATAGGAGAAGTGTAACGTGAGGTCATTTACTTAAAACAAATTGAAAACTTCCCCACATTTAAACTAAAACGCCATTTTAACCCCAAAAGATAAATTCCCAATATCCGAAAGTTTGAGGTATTCTCTGTTCTGAACATAACTGATCATGAGCAGGTCGTAACTTCCCAGCTCATAATAAAATTCAAATTGTCTCACCTGATTTTTAATGACCATATTACGTCCAGCTTTTCCGCCAACAAATGCCCCGGGACGGAAAGAAGTGGCCCACCAGTAATATCCCGCAGGATAATAAGATGGCCATTTCGTATCAAACTGCGGCCCGAAAGTGTAACTCAGATAAGCCCCAATAGAAAACGGACGTATGTAGTAACCGTTTTTCAGGGGGATCTTCCATGGAGAATAGGTAGTTTTTGCCGAAATCGTGATCAACGCATCTCCTCCAAATTTCTTTGGGAGAAAACCGAACAGAAGATCTGTTTCGAGCGTTTTATTGCGGGATACATAACCAGGCCCGCCCGATAGAAAACCGATATTGCCTGCAAAATGCAATTTCAAATGATCAGGAATATACCATTTTCTGGATTTGAGACCAGGCTGGTCATCTTGTGCCAAGACAGCAAAATTCACTGATAAAAGAAGTAGTAATAATATTTTTTTCATAAAGATTAAAATTGAACGCGCTCCACCTTTTGTCCATCTTTCCAGCAGGTAATGATCAGATAACCCCTGTCTCCCATGCTGGTAGTCTGGTAATACTGAACTCCATCATTGTAATATTCACCTTCCTTAAAAGCGTGCTGATGGCCATAAAGTGTAAATTTTAGGTTAGGATCCGCTGCCAGGGTCGCGGCATATTCCTTTTCCAGATTTTTGTCGAAATCTGCATCAAAAGGCGGGACATGGCCAATGACAATGGTCTGTTTTTTATCCGGATTGTCGGCCAGCTGCGATTTCAGCCAGGGGATGTTAGGCGTGCTTCCGTCCAGTCCGTATTCCAGAGAATTTGTATTGATAAATATAAATTTGTAGTCACCATAGCCGAACGTATAATCCAGTGGGCCGAACATTCTGACATAAGCATCCGAACCATTTGCCACAATATCGTGATTGCCGATTACGGTGAGATAAGGGTATTTTAAATCCTTCATAATGTCGTTGATCCATTTCAGCTCTTTCGTAATTCCAAAGTCTGAAATATCGCCGGCATGCAGTACGAAATCAATGGCGCGCTGCTGGTTTGCACTTTTAACAAAGTGCGTCGTTTCGTCATACCACCGCTGAGAATCACCCATAAAGATGAAACGCAGTGTATCTTTTACAGGAATTTTAACTATTTTCTCAATATTCTTTCCGGTCAGATTTCTCTGGCTTTCCTTTAAAACAATTTCATTAGGATTAAACTGAAACAGTCCGTCGCATGAAAAGAATGAAATTCCGAGAAGTAGAATTATCAGTTGCGAAAAAATTTTCAAAGTGAATTCGTTTTGTTGTTACGTTACCAATCTATACCTAACGGCCATTTGAAAAGTAAAATTCCTGCCATAGTCTTTGGCCTTTCTTCTCTGCCTTTTTATTTTTTGTATTAGATTAAGAGTAAGTCTTTTAAATGGTATCAATTTTATTTGAAAAAAATCTATTGCTACGGAACATATCGCCTTAAAACCCAGATTCCAGAGACGATTGCACAAAGCCTAGTCTTTCGATCAATTACAAACTTTGGTGTCCACTGCGATTTGCATCTGTGAAAATTTACAATAGAAACCATGATCCGGACAACTGAAAGTTATGGCTCTGATGATCTGGATGTTGTACATTCGTCTAGTGAAAATTCGTAATAATTTTGCCGTCTTTTTAAACTTTATCCTATGGAAATTTTGTGCTATTGTCTATGGCAGATTTTAAGAAAAAAGGAATCTGTTGTTGCTAATTTCCAAAAAGCGAAAACGTTGTCTCTTAATATCTGTAAGTAACAAAATGAATATGTTTCAGATAAAATAGAGACTTAAGCATGACGGCAGGGAAATTCATGAATGATTTCTAACAGGTTCAAAAATCTGAAACTTTTCAATATGGTCAACGACCTTTTTATGATGATACAGATCGCTAGCCACGATCTTATGAATGTTGCGGGAAAAGGCGCAATCTCCAAAAGGGGAAAAACATCACCTGAGATGTTTTTAAGTGTGGAAATCTCCCAGTAAGCAGGAGAATAATACTTGTTATGAGGCCTAAGATGTAACCATTTTGCGGTTCTAAGGAATTTTTAATTGGATATATCCTTTTTACCATATGAAATTAATAATGAATTATATTGAGTTATTCTCTTTTGGCATAATATTATTGGGAAAAACACTAATAATCTGAAATATAGATTCGTAAACTTTCTACCTGGTTCATACTATAAATATTAAACTATTAGCGACAATGATACACGAAAAAACATTTATCTTGGCCGTAGACAGAGAGGCTAAAATTGTGATGAAGGGCAATGCCGGCAAAAACAGCAGACAAGTAAATATTGATTTCGAGTTTTTGATAAAGGAGAAACATGATAAGTTCTTCCGGGCTCCAATTGGATTGAACCATCCAAAATATTGGAAACTTCAAAGGTTAACTCCTGAAAAATCGCAGTTAATGCAGCTTGTGTACAGCGGAATCTCCAAAAAACATTTGGATGAAGCAGTTAAAGAATTCAAGCAGTTTTTTGGCGCAGGATATATTTTCAGTGATGCGATCAATGTTGCAGAACGTGTAAAAACTTTAAGGGGAATCCGGCTGACAGATATGAGCAGAAGACTGGCAATGGCTGTTTGATTCTGAGCGGAAAAATATAGTTCATCAACAAAATATGTAGGTCTTTCGACGGCAATGTCTGCGGTTGAAAGACTTTTTTTATGGCGTTTTGGCATGTTAAACGAAAATACTTGCCACATTGGCACGAAAAAAATTGTGGTTAATAATTTGTTATGGTCATGGGTATATAAACGATACAGACATGGACACATTTTCGAGCATGATCATAGGGGCTGTGGATAAAATAAAAAACGCAGTCGTAAAAATAGATGTTTATAAAACAGATAAAGGAAAGCTCCGTCAGGCTGGATCCGGATCAGGATTTGTATTTTCTTCTGACGGTTTCATCTTCACCAATTGTCACGTTGTGGACGGTGCTGAGAAAATCATGGTCAGTCTTTTAAATAACAATGAGATTGAAGCAGAGCTGATCGGAAAAGATCCTGATACCGATATCGCGATTTTGAAAATTTATACCCAGGGATATTCCGTTGCTAAACTGGGAGATGCGGGCGAGTTACAGATTGGACAGTTTGTGATCGCAATCGGAAACCCGTATGGATATCAGCATACAGTGACGACGGGAGTGGTGAGTGCGCTTGGCCGGTCACTTCAGACGCAGTCGGGAAGATTCGTGGATAATGTTATTCAGTCAGATGCAGCTTTGAATCCCGGCAATTCCGGCGGCCCGATGATTAATACTGAGGGGGAAGTCGTGGGAGTAAATACCGCGGTGATTCAGGGCGCACAGGGCCTAAGTTTTTCCGTTGATATAAATACTGCAAAAGAAATTGCGAGACAGCTTATCAAAGATGGAAAAGTTTTCAAAGCGTACCTGGGACTTCAATTGCAGGATGTGCCCGTAAATGAAAAAATCCGGCAGCATTATAAACTGCCGAATCATAGGGGTGTTTTCGTTACCCAGATCGAAGCAAATTCGCCTGCGTCTCGTTCTCAAATTCAGGAAGGAGATATTATCATTTCTTTTAATGATAAACCGGTAGCGAGCAGCAACGATCTTTTCAAACAATTAACCCACAGGGAAGTGTTATCGATCACGAATATTTCAGTAATTCGACATACTGAATTATTGAATTTTATTATCGTGCCGGCAGAGAAAAAATAAAGTTTTAAACGCGGAGATGTAAGGTTTTATCGCGGAGCTGCGAAGGAAATGAAATCTTCCAGCTACGCGATAAACTCCCAAGACCCTGCGTTTCTACGTTATTTTTTAACGACTGGCAACACGATTTTGGATTGATATTGAGCGTTATGAAATATTTTGTTATGTGCGATTATTCCTTTTGATTCGTCATAATTATTGCCGCCAGTATTCAAGTTACGTTCAAACCGTGGAAAATTGCTGCTCGAAATTTCTAATCGTATGCTGTGTCCGGGCGCAAAGAAATTACTCGTCGACATAGGGCTTAACGTCAGCTTGTAAACTTGCCCGTTTCCCATCATTACTTCTTTGTCAAAACCTTCACGAAAACGTGCTCGAAGGATAGTTTCGTCCAGATTGTAAGCGCGGCCATCAGGATAAACGTCTATCAGTTTAACGGTAAAATCTGTATCCTTCGCATCGGAAGCAACGTACAAAGTCGTCTCGATTGACCCCGTTAATTCAACGCCATCTTTGAATGGATCGGTTGTGTAAACCAGAATATCCTGGCGGGTTTCCATCTGGTGCTGATCAAAAGAACCACCCTGAATGGCAGTCCCGGTGCAACATACATTTCCGCCATACGAAGGAACAGGAAATGCCGGATCATAGGTAAAACTGTCTGGCTTTTGGTCTTTACCAACAGCCTTGATGGTTAATTTTCCGTCTCCATACAGACTATTCGCTCCGCCTTTGCTGGACAAATAATACGTGGTCGGTTCAATATTTGCAGGCGGCCACGTGTCCGAGTATTGCCATTTATTTGAACCCATGGTATAGTATTGAACACGCGGCGTCTTTTTAAGCATGTTATTATCTTCCCCTTTTAGCCAGTAATCAAACCATCCATAGATCAGTCCGTCGTAATCAAGCCGCGCGTCGCCGACACTTCTTTCACCGACAATGGTATTCTCAGTTGCACGTTTATAAGCGCAGTGCAAGGTTGGAGCAATTACCAAAAACTGGCCATCCTTCACCTGCTGATCAGTACCGTTTTTTCTGACATGATTAAAAAGGGCAAGATTGGGACCCGTTGAAACATCGTACCAGGAAACAAACCAGTAGCTCGGAACGGCAAAAGGCATATTGTCATGATACAAGCCTCCTTTATACCACTCAGGATCGGACGGTTTTCTTACAATCATTTTTTCGTACGTTCCCTTCGGGCCATTCACATTCTGGATAATATCCTGAACTGGTAGATGTTTCAAACCTAGCGCCCAATCAACTTTTGGCATTTCCGGTGCCAGATCATAAAATCTTGAAATCCGGGTCAGGTCTTCGCTCGTGGCTGTTTTAGGAAACAACGGCCGGGCCATGTTGTCTGTTTCTGTTCCATACAGCCAGGTCGTGAAAAGCATTTGCTGCGCTCCACCACGGTACCAGTTCCCTTGTTCAACAAACTCGCCGACTTTTCCGACGCCTGCTCCAAAACCCATCGGCACCATTGCGGCATGCGACGGATGGTCAAGCGCAGCAACGGCCATTTGCCATTCCGCCGTTGACGAACATCCTAATGTGCCGATTTTTCCATTCGACCAGGGTTGAGCTGACATCCAGGAAAAGGCATCATATCCGTCCGTTGTCGGCGGACCGAGGATTTCCCAGTTTCCTTCGGAGAAAAATTTACCTCGCTCGTTTTGAACCACATAGGCATAGCCGCGCTTTACAGCGTCAAGCGCATCCTGATAAGTTCTTGGTTTTAATTCACCGTCGCCCCAGGAATTAAAATTATAAGGTGTTTTGGAAAAAATGATCGGTACTTTTTTATCTGTTTTTGGTCTGTAAATATCCGTTGCAAGGCGAACGCCGTCGCGCATCGGCATCATAATCTTTTGTTCAATGACCGCAATTTCTTGTAATTGTTTTAAAACATCCTGTTGTGATAAAGCCGGGTTGAAGGCGCTTAAAAATGTTAAAACAAAAAATAATGTGGGAGTAATCTTATTTTTCATAAAAAGGCGATTGGTGGCAGGAAGTGATCTTGAAGCTAGGAATTTTTTTAGAAAATCAGAATATTATTTGAGAAGAATTTTAAGTAACTCAAACGTAGGGATCGGGCTAATAAAACTTAAAGCAGACCTTTTGAGCCTGCTTTAAGTTTTGATTGTCAGTTTATAATCTTTATTTTTTCTGCTGAGACAGGAAAGTAATTAACGAAGCAAATTCTTCATAAGATAGTGAATTTGCAAGTCCGGTCGGCATCATCGAATCTTCCAGTTCCCTTCGCGAAATGATATCAGCTGTTTTGATAGTATAAAGCTGTCCAGTAATGTCACGCATGACAACTTTTGCAGCGGATTCCTGCGTGATAAAGCCCATGTAAGTTTTATCACCTTTGGCTTCAATCACGACCGACGCAAAACCCTGAGAGATAGAAGCGTTCGGTTTAAGGATAGATTCGGCAATTTGTTCACGGTTCATAATCGAGCCGATTTGCCCCATGAACGGACCTTTCATCGTTTCTCCTTTGGTTACACTATGGCATGCAATGCAGCCTTGTTTTGTGAAAAGTGTTTTTCCCAATGCCGGATCGCCGTTAATTTTCGCCATTGCCAACATCACATCTTCAATCGAAGCTTCACCAACCTGCCCTTTTTTGTTTCTGATTTTGTCAAGATCAACCTTTACTTCTTCCTTTGCCGCAACTACTTCGTCTCCACCAAATTCGGTGATTTCCATCCGGTGCCTGCTGTTCAGGTCTGCGAAAAATTGTTTTCCTGCGGCATCAGATTTATTGAATTCTTCTGATAAGATGGCTTTGATCGCTGGAGAAGATTCCCAAGTGATCGCCTTGTAATAGGGGCCATGTGAATCTGGTCGGGTACTCCACCACCACGAGCCGTCGTAATCCGCTTCTTTTTTATACAGTCGGGAAAGCGTTACCAAAATTTGCTTTTTCAGCACTTCATCTTTCGATTCTTTGAAGGCAGCGATCAGTCCGCTTACTGCTTTCGGATCATGCATGTAACGCAATGCCCACAAAGCGATTGTTGAATTTTCTGTCCCAATCGCGCTTACGCAAGCGTCAACCGCATTCAGGCTGACCAGCGAACGAACAGCGAGGTGCGGAGGAACAATGGCTGAGTTTGGCGTTGCATGCGGACCTTCCACGTCTTTTGCCGGAGCAACAAAGGAAGAAGGAACTTTTACCTGCAATAAGGCAGGAGCAGCCTCGACCCGTCCTAAACGGCCCAACCCAATTGTTGCAGCAATCTGCACGCGTGGAGAAGGATCTTTCAGTGCTTTCAAAAATAATTCTGTCGGTACATTTTTAAGATTTCCCTTACGGTCCGTCACAGCGCGCAAAGCATATTCACGCATTGCGTCTTCATTCGTTAATTTCAAAAGATTTGCAGTTCCTTCTGCGCCTTTTATTTGAGCATAGGTGTACATTCCGGCAACGCGATTTTGCAGCGGCAACTCTTTGTCCGCAGCGATTTTCCAGGAAAGTTCCGCCGCCTGTTTTGCAGGGCGCGTCAATAATTCCTGCTGTGCATCCAAACGCGCCACTGCGCTCCCTGATTTCAGCAGTGCACCAAGTTCCTTAACAGATGCCTTTTTTACATTGGGATATGCTTTATATTTCCAGTTTTGCGGTACTGCACGGACGATAAATCCTTTTGCAGGGCTTCCGGAATATCCTGCGCCATCCCAGGCTGAAAGGTACAGTCTTCCGGAACCGTCAACATCAAGATCAGTAATTTGAGACAATTTTATAAACTCTTCATCCTTTTGTGTGAAAGTTGCCTGATCCGGCGTCACGCGGTGAATAAATAACTGGCTTCTTCCCCAGTCGGCCATCATCGGCACTTTGTTATATTTTTCAGGCCAAGTCGCTTCGTCCATATATAGTGCGCCCGTTCCTGACCCGCCGCCAAGGTCAACCAAAGCCGGAATGATTTCGTCTGTGAAATGTTGAAATAAAACCGGATAACCGTATTCTCCCGACTGGATCTGATTGCTGAAACGGATGTTCCATCCACCGCCATCGTTTGTGTTTCCGCGTGTGAAAATATTCATGAAGGGATCAATCGCGACATCGTAAATATTTCGCATACCATGGGTATAAACCTCCATTTCAGTGCCATCAGGTCTTACCCGAACAATTCCACCACCAAGCATAGTCATTTTTTTTCCTGTTCTGTCTATTGCGTCGTGGAAACCGAAATCCCCGACAGCAATATAGATCCAGCCGTCGATTCCCATACGGATTCCATTCGTAGCGTGGTCGGTTCCGCGGCTTTGCAGGAATTTAGGTGAGCTGATATGCTCGATTAACGGTTTTGACGGACCATCTGCCACGCCATCGTGGTTTTTATCTTCAAAAACAACAAGATCCATTCCTGTTGCAATTTTCGTTTCAGGTGAAAAAATGGTGTGTAAAACAAAAACCTGATCTCCCATGGCAATGATTCCGCGAGGATTATCTGCCATTGCGAAAACGGTATGTTTGTCAACTTTCCCGTCGTTGTCGGTATCGGTCAATTTTATGATACTTCCTTTTCCTGGGTCTTTTCCAAGTGACCCGATCATATCAACACCAACAAAAACTTCGCCTGTTGCCGCAACAGCCAGACAGGAAGGACTCGGTGTTAGATCGGAACCTGCAAAATGGTTAATTTTAAGTTCGCTTGGCCAGCTGCTTGCGTTCGGAAGCGAATCAGCGCGATAGAGGGATTCTGAATTTTTTTGTTCCGGAGCATTCAGATGCTGCGGACCAAACCACATAAGCATCAGAAAAGCCGAAACAAGGCTAAAGGTAATTTTTAACATGATCGTGTTTAGAGATAATTGGATTCAGGATTTGTAGAAAATCTTCAATTGAAGCCGAAAAATAGGAAACAATTCCTTTAAATCCATGTGCTATCGTATCACAAAGAGTAGAATTTTGACCTTTAAGATTGATATTTTGAAAATTGAAGTTAAAATCGATTCAGAAATGGTTAAAAAATACTTAAAAGTGCTTTTGAGGAACATTTAATATACGTTAATCAATAACTTCGTTCCTGTTTTATTTTGAAAAAAATGTAATCCAATCTCAACAAATTTATTCGAAAAAGAGAAACTATATGTCTGGTAAAATACTGGTTATTGGAAGTTCAAATACCGATCTGGTTATAAAAACAGGAGAGTTTCCTAAACCGGGGGAGACAGTGCTTGGACAAAAATTTTTGATGAATCCGGGAGGAAAAGGTGCTAACCAGGCAGTGGCTGCAGCGAGGCTGGGAGCGGATGTCCGATTCGTGGCAAAAACAGGAACTGATGTTTTTGGAAAAGAGGCGTTAGAAGGTTTTAAGAGAGAAAAACTGGATACGCAATATATTCGGGCAACAGAACATTTCCCCTCCGGCGTTGCATCAATTATTGTTAATGGTCATGGAGAAAACCAGATCATTGTAGCTTCCGGAGCAAACATGGATCTCAAACCTTCCGATCTACCGGATGCAATCTTTCAGGATGTTGAGATGGTATTGATTCAGCTTGAAATTCCGATAGAAACTTTATCTTATGTTATTGAAAAATGCCGGGCTCTTTCGCTGAAACTGGTGCTGAATCCCGCACCGGCGCAAAAATTGACAGACCATTTATTAAAAGGTATTTATTTGATTACACCAAACGAAACGGAAACTGAAATTCTTACCGGGATTTTTCCTGAAAATGAAGATACGTTAAAACAGGCAGCCCTGTTTTTTCGGGCGAAGGGGATTGAAAACGTCATTATCACACTAGGGAAAAAAGGCGTTTACTTGCACAATGATCAATATGATCAGATTATTCCGGCTGAGGAAGTAACCGCTATTGATACAACAGCGGCCGGCGATGTATTTAACGGTGCCATTGTAACGGCACTTTCAGAATGTAAAGACTGGGTTGAAGCCTGCCAGTTTGCCTGTAAGGCTTCCGGGATTTCCGTCACACGTATGGGAGCACAAAGTTCTGCTCCCTATCAACATGAACTAAAATAACCATGAAAAAATTACCAATTATTATTGACTGCGATCCAGGACATGATGATGCTTTGATGCTTATGCTGGCATTCGGCAGCGGGATGTTTGATGTCAGAGCCGTTACGACATCAGCGGGAAATCAGACTCAGGAGAAAACCCTTGCCAATACGCTTAAAATTCTCTCCTTAATTGGTGCGAACGTTCCGGTTTATCGGGGATCAGATACTCCGTTCTTTAGAAATCTAGTGATAGCAGAATATGTTCATGGAGAAAGTGGTCTGCACGGCGTGGACTTTGCCGAGGCAACTTTTAAAGCAGAAAGCATAATGGCTGTCGAAGGTATCGCCCGCATATTGGCTGAAAGTGAAGAGAAAATAACGATTGTTCCAACCGGACCACTCACAAATATCGCAGCATTTCTCTTGGCATTTCCGAACCTGAAACACAAAATCGAACGGATATCGCTTATGGGCGGAGGGATATTCAGAGGTAATATGACACCTCTGGCCGAGTTTAATATGTATGTGGATCCGGAAGCCGCCTCTGTCGTATTTAAAGCCGGAATCCCTATCACCATGTGCGGACTTGATGTAACGCATAAAGCTGTGGTATATCAAAAAGATATTGATCTTTTCCGATCTATAGGAAATAAAACAGGAGCCGCCGCAGCAGGGTTATTGGAATTTTATTCTGTTTTTTATCGGGAAAACAGAATCGAACTGGAAGGCGGAGCCGCACTTCACGATCCGTGCGCGATCGCATGGCTTATTGATCCCGGTATGTTTACTTCCAGAGCGTGTTTTGTGGAGGTCGAAACGAAAGGAGAATTAACATCCGGTGCCACGGTCGTAGATTTTTACAATGTCATGAACCGAACTCCGAATGCCGAAGTCTGCTATGACATTAATAGGGAGAATTATATCGAACTGTTAGCCGCTGCGATTAGAAATCTTCCTTAAACTTGCTTTTTTTAACCGATATTTATCAATAATTGGTAAAACAAGTAAATAGTCTGATGTATTCCCTGCAAAGTGTGATACTTTTGGAGCGTTAAACATTTATACTAAATCGTTAAATAAAATTCCGACCAGAATTTAGTGTATTATGCGGTTGGATAATGAGGTGAAATTAAATTTTATGAAGGAGCAGTTGAGAAAAGAGCAGGCACTGGACTATCATGCCAAAGGCAGGCCGGGGAAAATCGAGGTGATCCCTACAAAAGATGCAAAAACCCAACGCGATTTATCGCTAGCGTATTCGCCGGGCGTTGCCGAACCCTGCATGGAAATTTTCAGAGATGTAGAAGATGTTTATAAATATACGGCGAAAGGAAATCTGGTAGGTGTTATTTCGAACGGGACTGCTGTGTTAGGTCTTGGAAATATTGGCCCGGACGCCAGCAAACCGGTGATGGAGGGAAAAGCGGTTTTGTTTAAGATTTTTTCAGATATCGACGTTTTTGATATCGAAATCAATGAAACTGATCCTGACAAATTTATCCAGATTGTGTTGGCTCTCGAACCGACGTTTGGAGGGATCAATCTGGAAGATATCAAAGCACCGGAATGTTTTTACATAGAAAAACAGCTTCGTGAAAAGATGAAAATCCCGGTAATGCATGACGATCAGCACGGAACTGCGATTATCAGCAGTGCAGCTTTATTAAATGCTTTGGAATTGCAAGGGAAAGATATTACCACTGCAAAATTTGTGGTAAGCGGGGCAGGAGCTGCGGCAATGTCTTGCGTACTACTTTACAAATCACTTGGCGCGACGGCTGAAAATTTTACGCTGTTTGACAAAGATGGCGTTTTGCATAGCCTGCGTACAGACCTGGATGATGACAGAAAACAGTTTGCTGTCTCGGCAACACCGGATATGACGCTCGCTTCAGCAATGAAAAACGCGGATGTTTTCCTTGGATTAAGTGTGGGAAATGTGGTGAGTCCTGAAATGATCCAGAGCATGGCGCCAAAGCCGATCGTTTTTGCAATGGCGAATCCAAATCCTGAAATTTCTTACGAAGCGGCGACAGCTGCGCGTGAAGATGTGATTATGGCAACCGGTCGCAGTGATTATCCTAATCAGGTTAATAATGTCCTTGGATTCCCCTTCATATTCAGAGGTGCTTTGGACGTCCGTGCGACACAGATTAATGAGCAGATGAAGCTTGCTGCGGTTAAGGCGCTGGCAGATCTTGCAAAAAGTGCAGTTCCTGACATCGTCAATCTTGCATACAATGAGAAGACGATTTCGTTTGGCAAAGACTATATTATTCCCAAACCGCTGGATCCTAGATTAT
This sequence comes from Dyadobacter koreensis, assembly GCF_900108855.1. Classification (GTDB taxonomy): domain Bacteria; phylum Bacteroidota; class Bacteroidia; order Cytophagales; family Spirosomataceae; genus Dyadobacter; species Dyadobacter koreensis. The sequence continues at coordinate 7,806 of NZ_FNXY01000001.1, read as the reverse complement.
TGTCCACGGTTGCGCCGGCAGTTGCGCGCGCTGCTATGGAAAGTGGTGTTGCGAAAAAAGGGATACAGGATTGGGATGCATATAAAGAGGAGCTGGATCACAGACTAGGCCTTGATAATCAATTGCTCCGCGTGATTGGGAATAAAGCCCGCCTTGATCCGAAACGTCTGGTATTCGCTGATGCCGATAACTGGAAAGTGTTAAAAGCGGCGCAAATTTTATTCGACGAGAAAGTTGCTTATCCGATTCTACTTGGCGAGGAAACTAAAATAAAATCGGTTGCAGCAGCGAATGGGATCGACCTGGACGGCATCACGATCATTGACCCCAGAAGTGATAAACAGGAAGCAAAAAGAACACAGTATTCGGATCTTTATTTCAAAAAACGTCAGCGCAAAGGTATAAACGAATATGAAGCGATTAAAGCCATGAACGACCGGAATTATTTCGGTTGTATGATGGTGGAAACGGGTGATGCGGACGCGATGATTTCGGGGCTTACTAAAAATTATCCGGATACGATCCGTCCGGCGCTTCAGATAATCGGAACGGAAGATGGCGTTAAGAAAATTGCGGGTATGTATCTGCTGATTACGAAAAAAGGCCCCTTGTTCCTGGCCGATACAACTGTTAATTTCAATCCGACTCCGGAGGAAATCGCAGATATTACAAATCTTGCTGCTAGGGAAGTTCAGAATTTCAACCTGACCCCGCGTATCGCTTTATTAAGTTATTCAAATTTTGGCAGCAGCGATTCGCCGGAGGCAAAGGTTATGTCAGACGCCAGAAAACTGGTCAAAAAACGATATCCGTCGCTGATTGTAGATGGCGAGATGCAGGCAAGCGTAGCGCTCAATCCGCAAATGCTGAAAGATAGCTATCCATTTAGCGAGCTTGTTAATCAGGATGTAAATACTTTAATTTTTCCTAATCTTGCTGCAGGTAACATTGCCTACAACTTGCTGAAAGAGGTTGGTAACGCTGACGCAATCGGCCCTATTTTGCTAGGTCTTAAAAAGCCTGTTCACGTTTTGCAGCTGGGAAGCTCGGTGCGAAGTATTTACAATATGGCGCTCGTTGCAGTCATTGACGCTCAAATGAAAAGCAAAACGAAGAACGCCGAAATAGTCGGAAAAATATGATTAAACTACGCTTAAATCTAATAAACTCCTGTTTTAGTTAACAGGAGTTTATTTATTTTTATGACTTTTGTGAAGATATAATGCAACTTAATGTATAATTTCGTCGTAATAATTCTGGAAAACCGCTAGGTAGATTTCTATCCGGTTAATAGTTTTTTATTGCACGCTACAACGCTTTTAGCATAATTTGTGTCGTGAAAGTTATAGAACGATACCAATTGATTTTTCACATTACATGAAATACGCTGTAAAAAATTTACTTAATACATCTAGGAAATATCCACTTTCGATCTCTTTAAAGGTCTGTCTGTTAACGATTTTCATTCCTTTCGGATTGTACGCACAGATCAATCTCACTGCTCCATTAGAGCGTGCCGTTTATCAGCGGGAAAACGGTGGATCTGCTGATGTCACAATCAGTGGAAGTTATTCGATAATACTTGATAAAATTGAAGTACAAGCTACTCCTGTGAATGATAATCAAGGAAAGGCCGTAGGGTGGACCACCTTGCAAGACAAACCTACGGGAGGAGCATTTAGCGGAACACTGCGTCTGGTAGGCGGCTGGTACAAAATTCAGGTTCGCGGTATTCGAGGCGGAGTTATGGTTGGTAATAGTCCAGCTGTCGAACGCCTTGGTGTTGGAGAAGTGTTTATTATTTCAGGACAATCGAATGCCCAGGGAATGGATTATTCAAGTCCTGTAGCTAATGATGACCGCGTGAATTATGTCAGCTATAATAATGAAATCGGAAATGGTTTAGGAGATCTTCCTGCGCCAACCTTTTCCCGAATGAATAATTCGAATATTACCATGGGACTTCGAGGCCATGGTACTTGGTGCTGGGGGATTTTAGGCGATTTGCTTACTCAGAAATTAAACGTTCCGGTCATGTTTGTGAACACAGGCTGGGACGGGACTTCTATACGGAACTGGTGGCAAAGTGCGCAGGGAATTCCAACAGCTAGTGTTTACAGCAATCCGCAGCTCCCGTATCCAACCTTAATGCCTTATGCTAATTTGAGATTGTCAGCTCAACATTATGCCAAACAGTACGGAGTGCGTGCCATACTTTGGATGCAGGGAGAAACGGACAATTCGCCGTTGAACATGAGTTTTGGTGAGTACAAAAATAGTTTGCAATCGTTGATCGGCAAGTTGAATTCAGATATTAACAGACAGGTTCCGTGGGTTATTGCACGTACATCTTATGTTGATTACCGCAGCAATTCAACAATTATCGCTGCTCAAAACTCGGTAATCAGTGATTTGCCCGGGATCGCTTTTGCCGGACCGGAAACAGATAATTTGCCCGTGCAGAGGGTTGATGGAACCCATTTTTACGGCTCAGTTCAGTTAAATACGCTAGCAAATGCATGGGGTGAAGCATTAAGCCTTAACTTTTTCTCAACTGCGAACCCAGTGCCGATTAGTCAGGAACCAAAAATAACAAGTACTTGTGCTACCGATAACAGTTCGCTTAATTTGTCTCTGCCGGAAGGTTATTTGAACTATGAATGGTCACTATCCGTCAATGGGAATACTGAATACCGCGGAGCGAGATCGATAACTGTTTCAAGCCCTGGGACATATACCGGAAAGGTCAAAGATTCAAACGGGAATACGCTTCGTTCGCAGACAATGATTATCAACACAACCGTTAAACCGGTAAAGCCGACTATACGTGAAATTGGCTCACAACAGGCTTGTGCTGATTCATCTTTTACTTTTTCAATTAATGGCGGAAGCGATCTCTACAACTGGTATCGTCAGGGCGCTAATAATTCTTTACTTACAGGAACGTCCTTAACTGTGAATGAAGGAGGCTCTTACTATGTAAGGAGTGAGAACGCCTTTGGCTGCTTATCTGACAATTCAGATGTGTCGACACTGCTATACCGGCCCCAAGTTCCTACACCGCTTATTGAAAAAGTTGGCCCCTTCACTGCGGAAGCTTCAATAAATCAGACCGGATTAAATGAAAAATATGACTGGAGACGTGATGAGCTGATGCTTACAACTTCGGTAACAAACACGTTGAGAACAACTCAGACCGGTTTATATTCAGCAAGGGCTAATGTGACTTATGTTCTTGGAAGTAATTTGCTTACCTGTTATTCTCCTTATTCAAATCAGTTACAGGTGATAACCGAAGGAGAGTCTGATATTGTTGTTTTTCCAAATCCCGGAGCGAGAGACAATGTATATGTTGAGTCGCGGGATGATATTGACAATGCAGAAATCATCGTCTACGATATGTATGGAAGAGTTGTCGTGACACAAACTCAGGATATGAAAAGTCGCGTAAAGATTTTGGTTAGAAATCTGCCATCAGGAAAATATATTGTAAGGATAAAGGGTGCAAATCTGGATGTGAAAAAGCAACTGGTGGTATTATAATTTAATAGAAGCTTTTAATAAACGGGTAGGTCATTCTTGGCTTACCCGTTTTTATTTAACAATAACAGCCGAAAACTACGATAACCCAATGATGGCAAACATGAAAGTTAAAATCGGTTAATAACTTATTAATTACAGAAGAAAATATTCTGTTAGTTCCTTCTAAATTTGAGTTCGAGTATTCTCCTAAATTTTCTTTTTATGACTTCTTTTTTTCCGATTTTAGTGAAACGGAACTTAACTCAAATTTTATTATTTTTTAGTATATCCTTTCTTGTGATTCTGGCTGGCTGCAATAAATCTGAGTCAGGTGGATCAGACGCCAGATCGAATGAATTATTCGAAAAATATGCAGCATCCTTTATTGAAGCATTGTGGAAACAAAATCCGGATTGGGCCACGAACGCAGGTTACCACAAATATGACAGCGTTTTGGTAGTGCCAGACTCAAAGTCTGTTCAGTCCTCTTTAAAGTTTGCAAAGCAACATCTGGATTCTTTGGAAGGCTTTAATGCTGAGGAATTATCTCCTTCGAATAAAACGGATTTTTATTTAATCAGGAACCTGCTGAAAGAAAATCTCTGGTCATTAGATACCTTGAAATCATACCAGTGGGACCCGTCGAGTTTCAATGTGAGCAGTTCTTTTGCTTTTATATTGAATGAAAAATATGCGCCGCTGGAAGAGCGCTTATTGAGTATTAAGGCAAAACTTATCAATGTTCCTGATTATTACAAAGCCGCAAAAAAATCAGTTTCTAATCCCGTTCCGGACCTTTTAACATTGGCCATCGAGCAAAATCTTGGAGGGGTGTCTGTTTTTGAGAAGGATCTTGTAGACTCGGTAAAAGTTTCGTCGCTTGCTGAGGGCGATAAAATTCAGATCATCCAGCGCGCCGGCGCAGCAGCTGCGGCGATGAAAGATTATGCAAAATGGTTAAAGGAATTAAAAATTGAAAAGCCGCGAAGTTTTCGCTTAGGAAAAGATTTGTATGCCCGAAAATTTGCGCATAATATACAATCGGCATACACAGCTGATCAGATTTACGATTCAGCAGTGGCAAGAAAAGAGGAAGTACAGTCAAAGATGGCTGTGATCAGCAGACAATTATGGCCGAAATATTTTGGTACGAAACCAATGCCTGCTGATTCTTTGGAACTGATCGGTAAAATGATCGATACATTATCTGTGAACCATGTTAAACAGCAGGATTTTCAAACGGCAATTTCAGATATTATCCCGAGCCTTATCAGGTTTATCAATGATAAAAAACTGATTGATCTTGATCCGACAAAGCCTTTGATTGTCAGGAAGGAGCCCGCTTACATGGCAGGCGTTGCAGGTGCCTCTATCAGTGCGCCGGGGCCGTATGATAAAGGCGGAAATACTTATTATAACGTAGGAAGTATTGCAAACTGGCCGAAAGATAAAGCGGAGAGTTATCTTAGAGAATATAATCATTACATTATGCAGATTCTGGATATTCACGAGGCAATACCCGGACATTACACGCAGCTGGTGTATGCAAACAGATCTCCAAGTCTGATTAAATCACTGTTAGGGAACGGGGCCATGATTGAAGGTTGGGCTGTATACACTGAACAGATGATGCTTGAAAATGGCTTCGGAAACAATCAGCCTGAAATGTGGTTGATGTGGTATAAATGGCATCTACGCGCAGTTTGTAATACAATTCTTGATTACAGTGTTCATTCGGGGCAGATGACAAAAGAAGAAGCGCTTCATCTTTTGACAAAGGAGGCTTTTCAACAGCAAGCAGAAGCAGAAGGAAAATGGCGCAGAGTCAGTGTCAGCAATGTGCAATTAACCAGCTACTATACCGGATACAAGGAGATCATAGATTTGCGCTCAGCTTATAAAGCCAAAGCGGGAGACAAGTTTGACCTTAAATCCTTCCATGAAAAATTTCTGAGTTATGGTAGTGCTCCGGTTAAATATATCAGAGCGCTTATGTTAGGAAAGGAATAGTAGTGTTATTTTAAAGTAATTATATTAGGAAATATTAACTGATTGAGGAATGTTTAGTGTTGACATATACAAGCAAAGGCGGAATGCTCTAAAAAAAGCAGTTGGAAAAGGAATTATTCTTTTTTTTGGAAATGAAGAAGTGGGAATGAATTATAAGGATAATACTTATCATTTTCGACAGGATAGTTCATTTCTTTATTTTTTTGGATTGGATAAGCCTAATCTGGCGGCAGTCATCAATATTGATGAAGATCTGGAAATATTGTTGGGTAACGAACCAACCATCGACGATATCGTATGGATGGGAACGCAGCCATCAGTCACCGAGATAGCGGCTCAAACAGGAATTTTTAAAGTAACCGGGTTAAGAGAACTTGGTGTTTTAGTAAAAAAATCGGTTGCAAGCAGACAGGAAATTCATTATTTGCCGCCATACCGCTCAGAGACAATTATCAAGTTAAGTGAAATTTTAAGTGTTCCGTTTGATCAGGTAAAGGGCGGAGCGTCTGCCACATTAATAAAAGGTGTAGTTGCGCAGCGTTCTTATAAATCGGACCTGGAAATTGCTGAAATTAATAAAGCTGTAAACATCAGCAATGAAATGCATTTAGCTGCAATGCGCCATTCAGCTGAGGGGGTTACGGAAAAGTATGTCGCAGGAATAGTTGAAGGACTTGCACTAAGTGCTGGCGGAAATATTGCATATCCAGTTATTTACACTGTAAATGGACAAACACTTCATAACCATCCTACGAATAATAAGCTTAAAAAAGGTCAGCTTGTCTTATGTGATAGCGGTGCGGAAACGCCAACGCATTATGCAGGTGACCTGACAAGAACTTTTCCTGTCAATCAAAAATTTTCCCAGCTGCAAAAGCAGGTTTACCAGATCGTATTACAAGCGGAGGAAGCTGCGGCAAATTCTTTAAAACCGGGTATACGTTTTCTGGATGTTCATCTTATTGCTTGTGAAAAACTTGTTGAAGGACTAAAAGACCTGGGTTTGATGAAAGGAGATGTTAAAGAAGCCGTAAGCAGGGGGGCGCATACCTTATTTTTTCAATGTGGCTTAGGACATATGATGGGCCTTGATGTTCATGATATGGAAGATTTAGGTGAACAATACGTGGGTTATTCGGAAGGGATGATAAAAAGTAAGGAGTTTGGTTTGAAATCGCTCAGACTGGGAAGGGAGCTTGAATCTGGGTTTGTATTAACTGTGGAGCCTGGCCTGTATTTTATTCCGGAGCTTATGGATATGTGGCAGGCAGAGGGTAAATTGAAAGATTTTATAAACTATGACAAGTTATCGGCATTCCGTGATTTTGGAGGTGCGAGAGTGGAGGAGAATTTTCTAATTACGGACAATGGCTACCAGTTATTGGGCGAACCTTTAATTAAGTCGGTCGTGGATATCGAAGGTTTGAGTAGATTTTAGTTTATTCGATAAAGGATAATTGACAGGGAATAGACTTTGGTTTATTCTCTGTTTTTTTTTAAGCAGAGAATTTTTGCTAGCGTTGGGCATATTCTCCAGGCTACTCCAAGCAGGTTTGGCCTCAGAGCGGCGAATGTCGGAGAAAAGCCGAGGAACAAGTAATTATCATTTTTTAGTGCCACCTTGCACAAGACGAAGGAATCCAGATGAACCCTTCCAAAGCCGCTCTGATATCTTCGATTTGGTACACATGCTCCTGGAATTGCTCATTCCCCAAAAAAACTCCAAAAAACTTCACTATAAAGCCTCTTGAATTTCAGTATGTTATAAAATAAAGTAAAAAAACTTTTAAAATACTTTTGCCTTATACTTGCGCAGTAAAAAAAAAGGCTGCACTTTTGCACTCCCAATCGGGGATAACGGCGGTGAAAACGATCACTGCGACAAGTTTCGGAATTTTCGGAGCACCGTTCTTTGACATGATGAAGAGAGTAACAAGATAGTTCGTTTAAGAAGATTCGGTCCTATTTTATAGATAGAGGTCACAAAAAAATTTACAATGGAGAGTTTGATCCTGGCTCAGGATGAACGCTAGCGGCAGGCTTAATACATGCAAGGCGAGGGGGCAGCAATGTCACCGTCGTACGGGTGCGTAACGCGTATGCAACCTACCTTCAACTGGGGGATAGCCCGGGGAAACCCGGATTAATACCGCATAATACAGGGGTGCCACCTGGTACTATTTGTTAAAGATTTATTGGTTGAAGATGGGCATGCGTTCGATTAGCTAGTTGGCGGGGTAACGGCCCACCAAGGCGACGATCGATAGGGGAGCT
>NZ_FNXY01000011.1 GCF_900108855.1 Dyadobacter koreensis | reverse complement strand
AGAGGGATTGATGTTGTTAAGGAATTAAGCCGAATCTGCCTGGTTGAAGGATGTTTTCCACAGCGAATTCAATGCGATAACGGTAGTGAATTTATTTCGAAGGAAATGGACTTATGGGCGTATTCGAATGGCGTAACGCTCGACTTCTCAAGACCAGGAAAACCAACGGACAACCCATATGTTGAATCATTTAATGGAAAGTTCAGGGATGAATGCCTTTCGGTTAATTGGTTCTTATCTTTGGACGACGTCAGAAGAAAAATCGAAGACTTTCGGTGGGAATATAACCATTTCAGACCGCACAGTACGCTTAACGATTTAACTCCAAAAGAATTTGTTAATTTACATCACGAAACACCGGAAACTCTACTTTCAACCGTCTGAAAACCAGGGAGGACCTCAGACCGACCCGATTTTCCAGTTTTAGCTGTCCAAGAATTGGGGGGCCCTCATTCACATGGGCATTGCACTTTCAAAGATACCTAGCTCGTTTGATATTGTTTATCTGTTAACGTTATTGATTAGGTGCTTGGTTGATTGTACCCCTATTTACAGAAAAATACAGACTTCATGGCTCAATAATGAGATGCAATACGATAGCAAAAAATTGTTTTGCTATCGAACTCGTAGCGCTTTTTGCACGTTCTTTTAGTTTAACTCAACTGGTTCAAGATCCGCAGCTGCACTAGGTGATGCCCTCTAATGAAAGCAGGGTTAATATTTAAAGGCTGGTATTTTGTACTGTTTTTTTTTGTAATTATTAATTTCAAGAAAGATTGGTGGAAGGTCTTTCAATCGTCCAAAACCCAACCGGCTTTATTTCCTCGTTCTTTCACGAAGGAAATGCAGATTTTAAGACTTTATACATACTTCAAGTGACGGCCAAAGTTCAATATATTCGTTGTTTCGCATATAGCTTCTCCTTCCTTTGAGCCGGTTTCGCATTGTTAAGGAAAATGGTACTAGCTAAATCATAACAATGCACCAAAAGCAACGAAGAAGCAGTATGGAAAGGGATACCCAGTAGATGTGAAGCTAGCCTATTTAGGATATCTATCTGGGTAATCATATCCTGAATTTGGTGTACTGCCCCAATATTGCCTAGCGTAGGATTTTGCGGGTCCAAGATATTCAACCCCAGTGTAATGATGAGGAGTAAAGAAATAGCTAGGGTAAATAGACGCATTAGTGAATCGCGTCTGATGTAATACGGATGTCAAAAGAACCGGTCCTACAGTTCGCCATGCTGATGGATGACCGTCCCATAACGCCTTACCTGACTTCCCACCTATTGCATCCATTATCGATTGTGTGAAAGTAAGGCCTGGAACACTCCCCATGAATGCATTTGAAACCAGGCCGCCCCGAACAAACTCATTCTCATATGAGGCAAAAAATTGATTTATCAACAAGTAATCATCCAAAGACTCAAGGCAAATAGAATCCGCGTCCGCGTAAAATCCACCAAACTTATGCAAAATTTCATATCTCGCAATATCACACTTGCCACAAAGTTCTGGCATCTCATTATACTGACGTTGATTTTGCAGACCACCTTTAAACCAGCTATTTAAAAGATGTTCATCCCACAACATATAATCCCAATTTGGATGTTTGTCCCTCCAAGATTGCATAAATGAACGCGGCATCGGTTTTGGACCTATCCAAAATTGATGTATAATTTTTGGTATCAAAGCTTCAACAATAATAAAAATTATAATTTCTTAAATACATCGCATAACAACTACATACATGAGGCCTCGGAGAGCATAAGAATGTTGCGGCAAAATTCTATACGCAAAAACCCTGTCAGTATTCCAACATGCAACACACGGGAAACGATTCAATTTGCATTTCAATAATTCTGTCTTACAACACCTCAACCCAATTTCAAATGTAAAAGTTTTTATAGAAATAGCCTTGAAAATACTTTCGTCAATAATACTAATTGCTATATAAAGGTCAAGGCTTTGCAAAAACATAACCGTTGTATAACCGAAAATCCAATCTGCTAAAAACTTAGTTACCTAAACATAAAGTTTGTATCAATAATTGCCCAATAATCATAATGTTTTGTTAATACAAAGCGTCCATTCTTATGTCAAAAAAATATATAGTTAACACTTTACTCGATATGCTTTTTCCATATCACAGAAAAATCCCACTAAAAATACTTACAATGGGAAGATAAAATGCGCCAGGTAACCAGTCTTATATATAACAATTTCACAACACAAAGGAATTCAAAATATAACTAGATTGCCCAAAAATACCACTGACTTACGTGAACTTTAAGCCGAATCAAAAATCTATTTCATCTCTTGCAATGCGGCATTTTCCACATGTCTTGATGCGCGTAGCGGCCGAGCCGATCAGCGAATTTAAGCAACTAGAATTGACCCAAACATTTAATTCTGTAAAAAATCTTCGAGAGCTTGAAATCAAAACAGACGAACTGAAGATAGATATTTGCGATCAACTATATATCTTCGCGAAGGCCTGTGAGGACGATAAATCAAGGACTCTTATTATAAATAATAAGAGAAAAATATTTAACCGGAAGCGCGTAAGTTTTGGCGATATCGAACTTCCTACCGAGTTGAAAGAAAACATATTTCTCTTTGATAAAAGTCTAGAAAAGTTAGATAATGAGAGAGCACTGATAAAGGAAAAATATATCGCTGAAGTTGAAGAATCCCAGAAAAAATTAAAAATCTTATCAAGTGGTAAGTCACTGTGGAATGGATTAGTGCTCTCCAGTCAAACATTGCTGAAAGAGATAATTAAAGATTTAGACCCTCAAGCTAAACAATCGAAGCGATGGGAAGAAGTAGAAGATGGTGTAATAAAATATTTGTCTAGAATCTACTGCAAAACATCGCCATTTAGCACATTCACAAATCTTGCAATTGCAAAAATTTCTGACCAAAAGTTGGACGGCATTCTGCTAGTGAATAGTAATAGTACGTCCCCAAAATCCACACAAAGTCATATAAGAATAAATAATTCAATTCTTGATTGGAGTTTAAGTATAATAAAGCGTTATCAACCCATAAAGTGTCAGTTAACACTTCGGTTAAATCCAACAGTTAATCATGTTGATGGTAATTACAAGTTTCTCATAAATAAAGGCAATGTTGAAACTTTCCAAACACTTAAAAAAAATGAAGCTCTTGAGGCACTGGAATTTATTTTCAACCTATATGGGACTAGCGGTTTAAGTTGGGAAGAGCTCTCCTTACTTTTGAAAAACAACTATATAGATACTGAACTTGATATAATTAACGAATATATTAACAGTCTTATCGGAATTGGATTTTTGGAATATAATATCGGCGTTTCTGGGTTATCGGATCTCTGGGATCATAAGCTAATCCAAAAATTAAAAAATTTAAGACAAACTCCAATTGGCGATAAAATTGTATATACACTGGTAGAAGTCAGGAATATAGCCAAAAACTACGAATTGGCTCAACCTCTTGATCGGTTGATGCTGATGGATGCAGCATATCAACTGCTTGTATCATTAGCAACATTTACGCAAAACTGCATACATGATAATAGTGAGTCAGACCCGGCTGCATTGAAAGTTAATATTGTATTTCCCTACAAGGCGGAGCAGATTTTTTTCGAAGACACGACATTGAATCTGGACCTATCTATATCACAATCAATCATTGAGCATTTGAATATTTGTTTCGATTTAGCTGAGAGTCAAACCATATTCGATGGAAACTTTGACGAGCGAGAAAAAATGTTAACCTACTTTATAGACAAATTCCCCGATTCGGAGGTTGATATACTTCAATTCTATGAGGTTTACTACAGAGATGTGAAAGTACCGAAGTCGCAATTGGATAATAATAGGCCTATTAAAGATGCACCTCTGGATGAAGAGATAGATGGATTAAAACAGCGAAACGAAAAGTTTAGAACATGGTGTGAAGCTTTTCATAGGCAAATAGTAAATCGCATAAACAATGAAGTTGTAAAAATTAAGCATGACCAAATTGAATCAACAAACAAAGAGCTTGATTTCGAACCTATCTTAAGAAAAAGATCCTTCGGTTTTATTGCACAGAGCTTCCAAGAAAACGGAATTGAGTATTTCGTGTTGACGGGAATTTCCGCCGGATATGGGAAATGGTTTAGTCGGTTTCTTCATCTATTCTCAGCAGATATAACAAAGGCATTGAGAAATCTTAATAGCCAATTTAACGAAAAAGCATTGCTCTTGGAGAATTGCGATGCCTCGTTCTTTAACGCAAACATGCACCCACCACTACTACCGCTCGAGATTTTGGTTCCCAATGCGAATTATTCCTTAAATGCCGAAGCGCAAATCCCCATTACCGATCTGAAAATTTGGCTAAATAAAGAAAAGCAACGACTTGAACTTGTTCATATTCCAAGTAAAAAGCAGGTACATGTCGTAGATTTTGGGTTTCTTTCTCTTAAGAGGCGCTCCGAGCTTTTCCAATTGCTTGAAAACTTCACATTTATAGAAAACGTAGCGTTTTTCTCTGTGCTAAACTCCGTAAACGCCGTTGCTTCAGCACAAAACCGACGAGAAGGGCTCGATTTTGATTGTCATCCGAGAATCGTGCTCAATGAAAAAGTAATTCTCCAAAGAAAAACCTGGATTTTCGACAAATCAAAATTGCCATTACGAAATCCTAGTGAAGCCAGCTGGGAGTACTTTTGCCGCATAAATCTTTGGCGTCTTAAACACAGTATACCTGACGAAGTTTTCATATATGTACACGAAAGAGAGAGTCAAGTTCGCTCGAAATATATTAGTCGTGACGATTACAAACCACAATATATCTCTTTTAGCAATGCACATTTAGTAAATTTATTAGGCCGTTTAATGAAAAAGGTTCCAGTAAGATTGAAGGTTGTGGAGATGCTGCCAAACTCTAATCAACTCTTATCAATCGGAAAGGATAAATATGTTATGGAGTTTATTTTTCAATCTTATAATTACTGACCTGTGAACCCAACTGCCATAAATGAAATGCTAGATGGCATTATTAAAACACTCGAGAGAGATTTGCATACAGATGAAACCGGGGCATTTTGGGTGACATTTGATTTAGTCAACGGAAAAAAAACCGAGCAAATTCATGAAACAATTTATAACGGAGTGGCAGGCATAAGTCTGTTCTTTTTAGACTTATACAAGGAAAAAAATCTGGACAAGTATCGTAAGATTGTCCTGAGCAATGAAAAGTGGCTGCATTGGTATTGCACACAGAATCCAACAGACAATTACGCATTTTTAACAGGTAGAATGGGTATTTGTTACTACTACATACAGCTCTATAATACGTTCAAAAACGACGAATATTTAAACAAAGCTAAAGGAATTGCAAAGGAAAGCCGCGCTTTCATCGCTACACACGGCTTGATGGAATATTTAAATGGAATATCCGGAACCTTGCTTACTCTACTTCATCTGTACTCAATTTCGCCTGAAGCTTGGATACTCGAATATCTCAGGGATGGGGTAGAGAGAGTTATTAGCGAAGCGGAAATTTGGGAAGTCGGGATATATTGGGACAGAAGTATTCATCAAATTCACGGTCTGTGCGGCCTATCCCATGGAGCTGCGGGAATCGGCTTTGTATTAATAGAAATTGGCAATTATTTTAGACAGCCACATTTAATAAGTATTGGAGAGCTTGCCTACACTTATGAGGAATCACATTTCGACACTACACATTCAAATTGGCCTGATCTAAGAAAATATGTTGGCAGGCAGGAACGAATACAAGAATTCGATGACGCTTTTGATCAGGGTAATTATGACCAATTTTGCCGGCCGCTAGATAGTAACCTTTGGTGTCACGGTGCAGCCGGTATTTGTCTTACACGACTTCGTGCTTTTGAAATCACGAGTAAGAAAAAATATTTTGATGAGGTTGTAAAATCAGTATCGAAAATAATTGAGACGGATGTCGACAGAATTACCCATGATTCCAATATTCTTTGTCATGGACGAGCAGGTAATCTAGCTGTATTATTGGCTTTGGGAAATTTAGAAAATCAGAATGCCATTAATCGCTTATGCCAACATATCTTAGATAGCCGCCGTAGAAAGGGTGGATTTGGATCCGGCTACAATTTCCTTAATGATGACGAAGATAAAAGCTTGTTCATGGGCACCGCAGGTATTGGTTATATGTTTCAAAAACTTAACTCTGGAAATAAGGAATGCTCTATCTTGCTTCCTTCCCTGAATTCAGATAATACATCATTATCACCTGAAGTTGGTCGATTTAGAAACAGCATATACGATAAATTAATACTACTGGAACGAGCATTCCCTCGGACCGCTCAGATATTGAACAATCTTTACAATAAAAAGTTTGAAAAGCAGATAGATGTACTCAGTGTTGAATCTTTACTGGAAAATTTTACCTTAATAGTTAAAAGTTATGCTGACGAAATTGATTTTGTGAAAGTAAGTGAAGCGTTTCAATTCGAGCGCCAAAAACTCGATCAAGACCATTCCATTGCGAGTAACAGCCTCATATACTTCTCGGAGCGAGCAAATGTAAAGTGGGTTCATGGAATAACCAGTGACCCATTTGATATATGTCTCTATAAATATAAAAGAAGTCGCTTTGTGAATTTGGCAACAACCTCGTGGAATTGGTCTGTATTTCATAACCCTCTTAAAGCAATCGAATTTACTTATGATGATTTACACTACTACGGGCTTAGAAGCACGGCACTTGGGATTAAGGAGCAACAAATTAGTGAACTAAGTTATTACATCTTGTTCTTACTGGGTGAATTGCGCACTTTCGAAGAACTCATTCTTAGTCTCTTTGAAGTGTATAATCTGGAAAATCACCTCAAGGACCAACTCCGCGTTGTCGTAAAAAAACTTGTCATCGACGGAGTTGGCACTGGGTTAATTCATTGTTCAACTAATCATACATGAAAATTACCTTACCCAAACGATTCGAACTTACAAATGATCTATCCAAAAATTTCTGTATGGAAGAGTCATTTGAAATTGAGTCAACATTAACATCCATATGTCCCTCAGATAGATATTGAATACCCAAATTTAAATGCCTATCAAGCCCAAGACAATTTCCAAAAACTACTAAATTCTTTATCAAAATATGTTCGAAGATGATATTGGCATCCGGCACATAGCGCCGAAAAGACTTATCGATGAAATGAAACTGATCAAAAAAACCACATGTAATATATCTTCCGAAATGTCGAAGGTTTGTTACAGCCATTTCAACATTAATGTCAAAAAACGGATCAATAATTGCATCAAAGCCATCGATTTGTTGCGCAACTTTCGAAATTTCAGACTCCAGTGATCCATTTTCAGGACAAATAAATTTTTTGACGCCTTTATCTAAAAACCATTGCTTGTGCTCTTTACTTCTTGAGGAAACGTAAATACTCGGGTACCTGCACCGTAATGCTTCCAAGACAAAAAGAGCAGTATTGGATGTCGCGGCTGTTAACAATATTTTATCTTCTACTTTTAAATTTAGTTTCTCCAACATACTTAAAGAAGTGATAGCACCAATGGTAAAACCGGCGAGCTTTTCAGGTGAGACATTACTGGGAACTTTAACAAGATTACCGGAATGTAAAACGTCGTATCTAAGAGACGCAGAGTTTGTTGGAAGACCAGGTCTTCCACCGTTTCCATTATACGGATATGAACCACTATTGATGACCAGATCTCCAACCTGCAAATTAGTTACACCTGAACCTACCTGAATCACCCTGGCTACGAACTCCGATCCAAATCCCACTGCATCAAACTGTGTAGTTTGCCCTTGAGAAAATGAATGATGCTGTTGAAGGAGGATAGCTCGATCTCTGTAGTTACAGGAAAAACCAATTTTTTCAACAAGCACCATTTCGGCAAGACCTTTGATTTGCCAATCAAAATCAGGCAGTTGCGATGGAACGATCGCAAAATTCAGGGGTTGCCCTTCCAAAACTATTGAGTAGATATTGATTTCTTCGTCAAAAGAAAGACTACTATTAACTAAAACTAATTGATTTTTTACCATGAAAAAGTGGATTTCTGTACATTTATTTTCATCATTACCTCTCGATGACCTTATAAAAAAAGCTATTGGTCCAACACTACAGGAAACAGAATTAAAATCGATGGTAGGACGGTTCTTTTTTATTAGATATTGGGAAGGTGGTCAACATATTAGATTCCGTATTCAACCATTGGATGAGAACTTCACCGATCAAATTTGCCAACTTCTGAGAGATAGATTTGAGGATTTTTTTCATCTATTTCCCTCAAATCGAATAGACACTCCAGGCGGCGAAATTATTTACCCAAATGACTCAGTTCAATTTATTGACTATAATCCTGAAATCAAGCGATACGGAGGTAATCATGGGATTGAATTAGCGGAAGAACACTTCGAATTATCCTCTACTGTAACACTGCAGCTTATTTGTCGCCCATGCGATTTCGATTATGAACAGCGTTTGGCACATGCGATCAATTTAAATCTTGCATTTGCTAAATGCGTTTTTAAGTCAAAAAATGAAAAGACGATCTTTTATAAGCATTTATTTCATCAATGGCTTCCCCATGCAATGTTTGCGTTAAATCGTAGCGGCGAAAACATCATTGGTTATGATATGATTCAGGAAAGCTACGAAGCACTATTTCAAAAAAATAAGAAAAGTTTACATCAGTACAAATATTTAATCGATGAATTAATAGAGTCAAATGAAAAATTTGAAGAAAACTGGATGAATATCTGGATTGAGCGAACAATCAAAATTCACTGCGAATTGACCGCTTTAAATGAGCTTAAATTATTGGCGGATACAGATTCTCCTGAAATAAATTCAATAAATAATATCTACCTCAGTTATTTTCATATGCTAAATAACAGATTGGGAATTCAAAACAAAGACGAAAGCTTGGTATCTTACCTCTTGTTCAAGCTCTTTGAGTAATTGTTAGACTCAAGAAATGGTACGTAACGATTAGCAGACATTTTCGTTACGCACCAATTTCTCATTTTGAACTCAATGACAAAATTTAATACATCGTGTCATTAGCAGACCAGAGTACAGTCACCGTCGCAACCAGTGTATTTTATCGTAGGACAAGCCGTGGTAACACAATGTTGTGTCAAATTGCAAGTATATTCATCACACGATAACGCCCAAGATACCGTCGCTGAAACTACTGACGCGCTGACAAGGGACGTATATCCACCATCACCTCCACGCTGATTTAAATCTGAATTCGAGAGTGATGTCATGAAACTTTCGACCTTTAGATCATCCAAATTAAGTTTTATTTTTTTCATGTAAATTGAGATTAGTGATTTGTGCCTGCTGATTACTAAAGTATGAAAAAGAAGGTCTGCAAAACGCTAGGTAACAATAATATAATATGCGAACGCTTTAAACTCTTCCAGAATGTATTCAGTACTAGTAAGGGAGAAAAGGTATTATTATGCTGCATAAACTATATCTAGAAATAGAGTATAGTGGTATGAAAGATTACTTTTTTTTCGTACCATACCAAAAGCCTAACTATATTTGGAATAACTTGATATGTGTACACAGGAATGATAGATAATTCAGATGTTACTATGATCGAAAGTAGAATATCATTTTGCACAGTTATAACGGATAGAATTGAGCATTTAAAACAAACACTACACCGAAATCTAGCCGCGACCGAAAATGAGAAAAACGTAGAATTCTTAATTTTGGATTACAATTCGGGAGACAATGTAGCGATGTATGTTAAAGATCATTTCTCTCACTACATTGAAAGCGGTAGGCTCGTTTTTTATCGGACAGAGCACGCTCCTTATTTTGATCGATGTCATTCGAGAAATATGATATTCAAACTTGCATCTGGGGACATAATTTGCAATTTGGATGTTGATAACTATGTTGTCAAGGGCTTAGTCGACTTTATCAGAAAAACATTTGAAGAAAGTCCACAATCTTTTTTGACATATATACACCCTTCGCTTCATACGATTCCTGATGTCATGGGCAGGATTGTAATGAGGCGCGTTGACTTCATTAAGATTCGTGGGTATGATGAATCTATGCAAGGTTATGGCTTTGAAGATCACGATGTTGCAAATCGCTTGGAGGGGAATGGGTTAACTAGAACGATAATGCCAACAGAGTTTGCTCAAGCAATTACTCACTCTCAATATGAAAGAATTAGAAATGAATATCTTTTAAGGGGCCTCCATTCTTTATATTTCTTTCATCAAAATCCCGCTCAGACTACAATTTTATTACTTCTTATGGATAATCACTATCAGCTAGAAGATATAATTGATAATAAATTATATAAAAAGTACCCAAAACCAGGCTTGATTTCTCAAAACGATAATGGAACCAAATATTCCCTGCTGCCGAGCTCTCGATCCACGGGCATATGGAAACGTGACAAGGAGACGATATGCTTTCAAAACAAATTTGGAATAGAGGTAACGCCACTTGATGTCAAGAATGATATACTATTCACGGAAGATGGCTCTAGAACTTCTGTATTTCAGAAAATCAGCAATAACGTGCTTATAGTAAATACTGTTATGCTTTATTCGCAATTGTTCAATAAATCCAAAATGGCCACAAATTCTACAAGTACTAGCCTGGAAATTAACAAATATGGCTTTGGGAAGGGCATTGTTTTCCGCAATTTCGAAAATGTGATTTCTATTGAGATTAAATAACGGCCATGACAATATCTGTATTTTACGACCGTGCGCAATGGCCAGCCTTAGTCAGCCAGGTCATCCTTCCTTTTTATCACCATCGTAAGGAGAATCAATTTGCGATCTTTCTCAGTGCTCAAAGGGGCGATCACATAACATTGGTACCATTCGACATGGAATTAAGTGGTAAATACACAATGCAGTTACTTGTGGAGATCGATCACTACATCATCTCACGACCTTCCCAAAAGCGAGTTAGTCATGTAAAGGATTTGTTTCAAGACTTTCAAAACAATTCTATCCACTTTGATATTGATAATTTCGAAATGTTCAAGGAAAATGGCATTGTGATAGTTACAAGTTGGATAATTCTTCAGGAGCTTTCTTTACAAGTTCTGGACGATGAAGTGGCATATTCAATCCTGGTCTTATTATTAACAGCGCTGATATGCACATATTTCGGTGGGATGGATGCGGCCACTGATACAGTACAAGCAATTCTACAACATCAACGGACAATCAGAAGATCTACCTCTTCATCAGAAAACTTTGATAATCGTAAACACGCGATCACCTCACTGACTTATGCGAATTCAAGATTCGTGTCAACGCTATTTGATGAAATTTGGAAGACCAATACTATCAAAGAAAATAGTTGGATAGATCTTTGGCTCAGTGAATGTAAAATCCTTTCTAACAAGATCTCCTTTAATGAAGCGTACAGGCTTGTGTTCATGACTTTTTGTCGCCAAACCGATTTAGTGGAAGATTTCTCAAACGAACTTGTTGCAGAGATTCTTTCTGCGGCTTTGGATGATTACAAGGGAGGGCAACCATAAAAATTTCCGAAAGGCTGGTTAAGCATTTGCTATTTTCTCAATCTCTGTGTAAATAAAATGGAGGTTTGATATCGGTATATTTTTGAGTAAGAAAAGCTTCGGCCATTTTACACTGTCCATTTAAAACTAAGGTCTGATCCTGAATTAAAATTGGAAGATGGTATTAGCCATAAACTTCGTTCAACCTCGAGTGAAAAGTTCACATAGTTAATGCGATAGCCCCATACATCGTCAGTTGAATTTACAATAGTAAGTTACCTCATTTCCGTTATCCGCCTTAGGTTGTGGAAGAATCTCTCGATCAGCCGCACTCTCTTTGTTATCACCTGAGCGTCCCCTTGCATTTTTTCCTTAAAAATCAACTCTTTGTTAAAATTAGTCAGTAGTTTGGAAGGAAGTTTGACACGTAGTTGATAGAATTCCTCGTTTGGTACATTGGCAATACTCACAACTTCTCCCGTTAAAACTCCGAATTCTTCATATGGATAGCTATCTAATCTAACTACAACCTTTTGGCCGATACGAACCTTCCCATACCCCAGTCTCGAGACTCTTAGATCGCCGAAAATCTCAGTCGTGCTGGGAATTACAACCATAACTCTATCATTAGTTTCAATATACTGTTTATTGTTCAGCCGTTTATAAAAATTGACAGTACCACTTATACCACTAATTAACAAATACTTCTGCTCCCAGACCGAAATTTGAGCTTCCAGAACGCGATATGCCACACGAATCTTTTCAGAATATTCTAAGTTTTGATATCTCTCTGTATGCTCCAATTCCAAACGCTTGCTGCGTAATGTAGCTAATGAAAGCTCACCACTGCTGATCGAAATGTTGGCACCTTCGAAATCTCGGGACATTTGAAAAACGGCTTGTTGAGACTCTTTTGCTTGTAAAGTAGAAATTGCCCGTTGCGCATACAAGCTTGAGTCCATCTTTGACTTTTCAAACTGGATCGTCAAAGCTTGCTCAAAAAGTTTCCTTTGACTTTTAAGATATGTCAATAGCCTAACTTGGTGTCCAATTTGATCCTCAATATCCTTTATCAGATTCTTATTTCCTGCTAAGGAGTGGAACCGACGGTAATTTCCAATTGCTTCGACAAGAGATATATATGCACCTTGTAAATCTCCAACGTTTGCATTCTGATTGATTCTCAGTTTGTTTGGGTCAATAAAATCTAGAGCAAAGATGGTGTTCTTGATTCGAAAGAGTTCTAATTTAAGATCACGGATATTCTCGTAACGACTAGTGTTATCAAGTGAACCCATAACCTGACCAGCACTTACGTGTTGATTATCAGAGACAAAGAGATTCAATTCACCGTTCGATCTAGTAACTAGGTCAAATGCAGCTGGCTCAGCTAATAAGGTAATTCTTCCCTCGATTGAATCGGGATATTGTACAAAATAGCTTACAGATAGCAATCCAAGAATAAACAGTAAAATTGTTAACAATCCGAAACGAACTACCCAACCGGGTGTATCGCCTAAGAAATCTAACGCGTCGTCGCTATTCTCTTCAGATCTTTTTAAATTAGTCACGTTATTTGGTCTGATTGAGAAACAGTTGGTAGTAATTCCCCATTTCGGTCATTAAAGAATCATGTGTTCCACTCTCAACTATCCTTCCGCTATCGAGAACGATTATTTGATCTGCATAGCGAACGGTACTGAGGCGATGAGCAACCATTATTATCGTATTTGCTTTAAATTCATTCTTTAAGCTATCAATAACTATCGCTTCATTCGTTGAATCTAAGGCATTCGTCGCTTCGTCTAGAAACAGAAAATCTGGATTTTTATAAAGTGCTCTTGCGATAAGAATCCGTTGGCGCTGGCCTTGGCTCAAACTATGACCTCCACTTCCAATCTTGGTCTTCATTCCATATTGTAAAGTACTAAGAAACTCTTTGATATTAGTAAATTCCAGTATGCGGTTTAAAAGTTCATGATCTACCTCGTCTGTCAGCGTAATGTTATAAATCAAAGTATCACTAAATATGAAGCTATCCTGCAAAACAACACCACAAGAGTTTCGCCAGGCCTTTATGTCGATATTTTCGAGATTAATATCTCCGATTTTTATACTACCTGAGTTAGGTTCATAAAACTTAAGTATTAACTTCAGAAGAGATGTTTTTCCGCTTCCACTCCCTCCAACTATCGCAGTAATCTTATTTCTGGGAATAACGAAACTTACGTCGGCTAGAACTTTATTCTGCAGATTTGCGTCAAAGCTAAAATCTAGATTACAAATCGTTAAATCTCCTTTCTTTGGAATTTTTTGTAATTGAAATTCATTAGAGGGCTCACTTGCGTGCATATGAATTTCATTTAGCCGGTCCATGCTTATCTTTGCGTCCTGATACGATTGAAGAAGAGAGATCATTTGGCTTATAGGTACATTCAGCTGACCAATCATATACTGGATAGATATCATCATACCTAACGATATATCTCCATCTACAACTTGCTTAGCAGCGATATATGAAATTATCAAATTTTTGAATTCATTAATAATCCCGCCGCCAATCTGCTGGTACTGAATTAGACGAAGACTTTTTGCCGTATTGTTTAAAACGAGTAGCTGACTTCTTTCCCAATCCCATCTTTTTTCACGTTCAATGTTGTTTAATTTAATTTCTTGTATTCCAGTTATTAATTGATAAAGGGAGTTCTGATTATCCGAATTTGTCTTAAATGACTTATAATCAAGTGCCTTCCTGCTCTTCATAAAGGGTAGAACCCAAGCTAAATACAAAGCGCTACCTGCAAAAAAAATCGCAAAAATATGCATAGAGTACATTGCAAGCACTGCGCCAAAAACAATTAAGTTTAGGAATGAAAAAAAACTGCCAACTGTAGCGGAAGAAATGAAGGATTCAATACGTCTATGATCTCCAATTCGCTGAAACAAATCACCGATTGTTTTGACATTGAAAAAAGATATAGGTAGGCTAGTCAGTTTTATCAAAAAATCGGTTAATATGGCAAGGCCAATTTTGCCCCCCATATAAAGAAATATCCAGCCCCGAATGAAGTCAATAGCTGTTCTTGACAAAAACAGAACTATTTGCGCTATAAAAATTAACTGAATGAAGCTAAGATCCTGATTCTTAATTCCAACATCAACGACCGACTGTGTTAGGAAAGGAAGTAAGAACTGAAGAAGCAAAGTACTGAGCCCACCAAAAAGTACCTGATAAAGGTGTTTCTTTTGGCTAAAAAAATAGGAGAAAAAATATTTTAGCGATAAACCATCTTTTACACTTTCAAGCTGAAAAAACTTGGGTGTTGGCTCAATCATTAATACTGTTCCTAAGCCATCTGCTGCAGCCCAATCTGAAAGAAAATCCGCCTTACTATGCACTACCTTCCCAAACGCTGGATCAGATACGATAACGCGTCCTTTAGAAATTTGGTAAACCACCACAAAATGGTGATCATTCCATTTAACGATAACTGGAAGCGAAACTGCACTTAACTTATTGAAAGATATCCTAGTTATCAAAGTTCTGCACTCCAAACTTTCGGCAGCTGCGCTTAGACCCACCAAGGAGGCCCCTTGACGGTTTATACCACAGCGGTCACGTAGGAGCTGAATAGAGAAATTTTTTCCAAAGGATTTAAAAATATTTTTTAGGCAAGTTGGCCCACAGTCCTTTTCATCTCTCTGCTTGATAAAGCTATACTTCTTGAGATCTTTAAATCTAACACTCATAGAGGAAAATCTGGAAAACTTCAAATTCAAGTCAACGTTCAAAATATTAACAGGACACTAAGATTTACCTTACCCGCTAACGGCTGCATTTAGCCTGCGTTAGTAAGAAGTGAAAAGGTAGTAGTTAGGCAACATCAATTATGAGGATATACAAGTGGTGAAGACTTACCACACAAATAAAAGAAATCGAATATATCGCGAAGATTTATTGAATAAATGAATTGTCGACCCAAATCCTGAGCACCTGTCACCCGCATATCGTAACGACCAGTCAGCTTTTCAGTATTAACCAAAATGTCATATCCATAACTAGCAAGACAATATTCTATTGCACCCGGCCCAGCATCAAACGCTTGCGTCAGGCGAAAAGACGCGTCTTGGGCGTTCAGAGTTGTAAACTCACCACCATCGAAACTTATAGCTAGTGAGTGATAATCCTCCAATAAGAATTTCGCTAAACGGCTTCCCATATAGGGTTGCATTTTTGACACATGCATATTGTGAGCCCAAAGAACTGATGTAGCTGCCGTGTCTCGCATCAATTCTGTCAGGACGTTAACTGCCATGCTCGAATCTCTGCTAATCAACTCAGATAAGCGATCCCTTGACTTGACAAAGGCAATTTTTTGTTCCAACAAACGGCATATGTAATGTGATTCCTGTCGTTTTTCAACATCAGGAATCGTTTGAATTAGCTCTTTTAGTAGTTTAAACAACTGTGCTGCGACTGCTTGCGTTTGAAGGTCACCTGAGCTAAGCTTTTCAATAAGTAAAAGTGCTGAGTCCATTTGAGCACGATTCTTGTCTCCCCACAATTGTGAAAGACGTTCTAGGTTATGAGTCGAGTCTTGAAAATCAATTCCAATGAAAGATATCCGACCACCGGATATCGCATTATAGTCTTTTAGCCATTTAATGAATTCGAAAAAAAATTGATTGTTTAAAAATTGATTTGTTAGCCCTGCTAAAACTTGTTTGGGGTCCTCAGTTTTTAAGTTACATACGTAACTATTAATTCTTGAAGCATCCATGTGATCAAGTTCAACATAAAGATTTATGGCTCCATTTCGCTGAATTAGCATTTTAGTTAATTTTATCTTCGCGCGGTATATTTCAGCAGACCCATGAACCGCTTCCCCAATTGCCACTAATCTTCTGCCTCGTAATAATGAAGAATATTGCATGTCATCAATCGTATCGTACTTGCCTGAGGATAGGATTGCCTGGTGAATTGTGCTGGAACAATCAGCATCGTTTACCCCAATAGTAGCGTCTGGAAGCTTTTGACCATTAATTGAAATGGCAAAATTATCTACAAAAACAGTTCCTTTACCTCGGAATGTGAAACCGGCTACCAGTTTTCTAAATGATCCTTTCGTGTCTAGACTACAAGATATCCGGTACCAACTTTTTTGACCACTAACGCTTTCATTCTTGGTTGACGTGTAACCTAGTAACTCGTCCTCTCCGTCAAGACGACAAAAAACATCTGGGATACCTTCCACATTTTCATACTTAACAAACGCTTCTATAGTGATTTGCCCTGGTGGTATTGAATTGCCATCTATTGTTGAGTAAATCGCAATGGAACTACTTGATTCTGTCGAAACCGCTTTGAAACTTCGCTTTCCATCGTATGCGAACTCATTTGAAAGGCTTGTATAAAATCCTTTGTTTTTTAAAGTCCAGTATCTTGGGATATTCTTTGCTCCACTTAATTCAAAACTAAAATTCTGAGCGTCCACTCGAGTTAGGCTTGCTAAGACTATCAAAAAAGTAAAAAAACCGGTGCGAGCAGTCAAAATAGCGATTACGGCGAATTGGTGGGGTTTTGAAATAACCTTGGGGAGTATATAGTAAATTTTTTCAGTCATTCCATTAACAGTTCTGATAATTGTTATTATAGTACATTTTCAAACCATCAACCCATTTTCATTAGTAGAAATATTCAGAGAGAGAGGGAAAAATCCAGATCCTTCAATGCGATGAGACCAATGAAATACTTGTATTTGTCTTCGCCAATTCGCATATCTAGTGTCTAAAATCCCCATTGGATTTTTAGGAATCATTAGAGGCGCCGACAAAAATTCCACTTCGGTTGTAGGATGCATGTCTTTAATTGAAAACTCTGAAAGTCCATCGCAAAATACAGCTAGCTCATTTTCTACGCGATAACTCCAAACATCAATGAAAGGAAATCTATGCTCGCATCCAGGTATCTCGTCTCCGTCTACTGACCAAATTTTGAAATATGTAAATTGTCCCCTGGGGTAAGTATATACTCCGTAGCTCAATCTGCCGTCCTGCACAAGCGCATTTAGAAATGTGTCTACTTTACACTCCTCCAATGCCAAATCAACGTCGTCATCCCAAGCCATTAAATCCCTGTGGCGAACATATCCTAACAGTGTACCAAAGAATAGCATAGGGATACAACCTAGTGGTAAACATAGATCACTTAAAATCCTTAGGTTTTTCCTTAATAATAGAAGATTTGGTTCGCTCCATGCAGAACTCTCAAAAATCGCTAGCCTAATTTGTTCTAACCTTTGATGTCCCAACTGAATGTTTTCCGAAAATCTAATATTTCGCGAATCATCGCACGAAACTTCAAGCCCCCAAACTGTTTGAGCTAAAATCTCTTCGTCAAGTGGCTGCCTTGCAGTAGAAACCTTAAGCAACTTTTGAGCTCCCTTAGGTGTAATCCAATAATATGGCGGCCCCCATTGATACAAGCGTATATCTCTATAATAAAGCTGCGAATGTTCGAGACTTTCTCCGTCATACAAAAAGTGAACATCGCATATCTGCTCGCTTGTGGTGCCATTCATAAGCAAACTAACAATGTCATTATAATTAATGTACTGATCAATTATTAAACCAATATGAGAATCTTTCATCAATTGGCGCCATATGTTTTTATGTGCAGCGATTATTGACAAATCGAACTGTGAGATCGTAAAACCACGTCTAGCGAGGTAGTAGTTATAATCTACATCCAGATCCATAGTATTAAATGCAATACTATCTATCTGGACGACAACTAAATTTAGATTCAATGATTTTAGTTTCCAGTATATCGATAAATTATCAGCTGGTTCGTAGCAAACGAGATATAAGGTGGGAGAATATTTCATTTATCCAGCTGAAATTCAAGCGCAAGTTTGTAATCGAAGAGCGTGTCAATTTCGAACCAATCTCTTTCGGAGATCACCTTAGCTGAAAGCTCAACATTAGTCAAATTTTCAATAACAATATAATCCCATGATCTAAACGACAACGCCCTTCCGCTATCTTCCGCTAGTTTCATAGCATCGACAAGTATCTTCATCGAATCTCGAGTCCAATAGGAAACACCCGCTGGAACTAGAATATTTTGCTTATTTTCGATAGGCTCTGAGGTCCATTCCATCGGTATAATCTCAGCAACTTTGTTATTCTGATCTATCACAAATCTTCCATCTCCCTGCAAATATCTTTTTGGCCCAACGAAAAAAAATGAGGTAGGTAACTCGCAACTGAGGAAATTTCTTGTGAAGAAAACATCTCCCTCAAAAATCCAAGTATCTGATAATATTTTTGCACATAAGTATAATGAATAAAAATTACTTCGTGATTTATATTCAGGATTTATGATTAGTTTTACGTTATATCTGTGCTCCAAAAAACTAAATTGCTCCGCCATATATCCCACGACAATGTAGATGTCATCAACACCGATATTGTTCAGAAATTCAATTTGTCGTTCTACTATTGTAGTTCCATTAATATTGACCAAGGGCTTGGGATATTGCAATGTTAGTGGATTCAATCTTGACCCACACCCAGCAGCTAAAATTACAGCGTTCATAAGTTATTTTGCAGCCCCAAACGTGCTCTTAAAGTGTTAATTTCCAAAGCCAATGCATAATCCAACAATTCTTCCAGCTATTGAGATGGTGCCATAAATTTAGAACCTATTTCTGGAATACGTGTTAGCTAAATGTTAATATAAATGATAATAATGAAGGTAGTTAGTCAACCAAGCAGAATCGTATCAAAAAGATCTAAATTTCTTCATGGTCAGCAATCACTCTTGCTTTGTCTAAAAATATGCCAATTTTCTTAAACTGGCTTGAAGCTAACGACATGTTATAAAGAGCTATGCTACAACAGTGAAAAAAGCATTACAATCATAACATCTTGTGTTTTTTAAAAAACAAGATAAGGATGAAGAGACTCCCGACGATCATCCACCCAAAAGCATTAACTATATTGTTATTAAGTTCTAAGGCCCGATTGCCCAAAAGCAACCGAGAGAATACACTATCTAATTTATCGATTCCTTCACTTGATAAATTACTTTTAAAAATTCTTACCAAAAAGAATAAGGCTTTTTGATAGCATATCCCGGCTATTAATATACAAAAAAATGTTCCCATCTATGAACTGATCATTTAAAGAAAGTTCCAATATTTCTACTTCAAAATGATGTTTTTAAAACACAATGCAAATAGACGCTTACGTACACTAACTCAGACCGTAGATTTATTATTCTCATACAGCAATTTGATATGGAATTGAATATTTTGTAAAATTATAAGCAAAGATTTTGTTTTCATGGCAACTCATTTTTATTAAAATATTGGCTTACTTTCTTTATATTTTCAAAGTGATTTTCAGCTTTTGAAAACCCATTCGAGAATGTTACCTCAGAATAGAAATTTTCCTTGCTATATTTGAATATCTAATAATTCCTGCCGCGATATGAACGGGTATATTACCATCTTGTTAATTGTAAATATAGATATAAAGTCGTCCGCGGTGACATTGTCTTTATACGAAGCTTCAATCACTTTTAAAAAGATTGTTTTTACTACAACAATAAACTTTGTCACAAAAAAGTGTAACCAAAAACGATTACTGTTAACTTATATAACGTGGAAGAATCCATCGTTAATTTGACCACATAGAATGTCCGTTCATCACTAAGACCTATTTCTCTTGCGACTAGCAAATGCGCAATTCGACTCAGCTAAATTGATCAATATTTATAAACAAAGTAACCGTAACTCCAGATTCTTTTCAAATCTGTTATATTAAGGTTCTGTTAATTAAATAATCTGGAATTGCAACGTAAAAGAGAACAACAAGTTAAGCCGTGATCTTAGGTTTGTTTAAGATTTTTCAAATTCTTATGACGATACAATTTGAAAAAGAAGAAACCTACGATAAGGATTACCTGATTAAACATACATTTAATTTGCAAATCTGATCTTATCGAGATAGCGAACAAAATTATTACAAACCATTCCTAACAAACATGACATTTAAAAAAGAGCGATGTCATCAATTTTAACACAGAATCTACATAAAGCTAATGTATAGACACGCAGTTCAACTAATCTTTCACAATGAAAGGTGTGATCGGATCAATTTTGGTCATATTTACCAATCGACATTACTAGCATTTTATAAAAGTTTCTTGTAAGTAGACGATTTATACAAAAACTAAGAAATTTTAGTAAAATAAATATTTGCGCTCGTTTTAAATAATCTTATGTTTTCTGCATGCACTAGCTCCTTTTTAACGTGGTCGGCTTTTAGATTAGATCAATTGAGGAGTCACGACAGTGTAGCACTTGAACCACATAACGGCAAATACTGGAAACGTCTTTACGATTTTATAAGCGCTAAAACGCGCGATACTCAGGTAGCGGAGTAAATTATTCGGGAGTTATTTGTCACACTTTGGGAAAACGCGAGTCGCTGATACAAATAATCATTTTACAATTGAACACTGTTTTTATCAGGATAAACATAAAAGGACACTTAAGTTTTAAACGGCAAAAGGGATTTTCTGAAGGGTTTGATAGAAATTTCTTATTTAAATTCTATCTTTTTTCTTATATTATCGAAAACAATTGCCTTTAGATTTTGTTCTTCGTCTTTTTTCAGGGAATCAAGAAAACTTTTTTCCCCGTCTAATGAACGATACCATCTTTCAACAATTTCTATTTCTGCAACTGTTGCCGTCCCGAGCAAATATCTATCGAAAACAAAGGGGGAAAAATCATCAATAGGTGAATTATTCATGAATCTATTAATTTAGAGTTAATTAGTAGATGTTAATCCTAATCCAAAGGTAGGAATTATTTATTTAGGTTAAAAAAACGAACATTTCGCACCATTTCATTGTCTACTTCCTGCTTTTAAAAGTATCCCGTATGTTACTGAATTCGGCTGACAGTCATCCGGATCTCTGATAGTGATCCGGATAATGGACATTTCTAAAACGTTTTTTTTTGTGTAGATACCACTTCAGTGGGAGTGGGTCGTTTCGGTGATGAAATTGGTTCGGTATCAGATATCCCAAGGACGAATTTGGCCGCATTGCATTCTAAGTATTAATTGCTTTTTCAATAGCTTCTTGTGCTAATGAAAAAGAAAAAAAACCTGATTGCAAAATCTTCCTTGAGGGTGGATATTTCGGAGAAGTTGGGTTCTTCGCCACTTTTGGTGAATTATGATGTATTTCCCAGTACCATAATTTTTAATAGATCAAAGCTCGCTCTACCATAAATGTTTCGTTTGATCGTTTTAAGCTTGTTCACTTGTCCTACAACGGGTCCATTTACATTAGAAATAACCGCTTGATTAACCACTTCATAGTCTGATTCTATCCCCCTTGCGAATCCCTTCAAATCTAAATTAGGTTTCATTGCATTTTGAAGCCAAAGTTCATGACTAACTATCAAAATACACTTTCCTAAAAGGTTAGATTTTGGGTGGAGAAATTTAATGAGCAACAGACGTTTAATCAAACTGATTGCACCCTCAAAATTTTTACTGAAAATGCTCAGCAAAGAAAAAATCATGGATGGAAAAACGCTTATGATAGTCTCTAGCATGGAAAATTCGGAGCCATTGACCACCGCAATTAGGAAAATTAAGACAAATCGTTTCGGTTGGGGTTGACGAGCCTAAATAAATGGATGTTAGTTATTTGACTCATAATGAGCATCAATCTGTTGATAGTCAATCTGCCACGGAATCTGTTGGTCACATTGTCCGAATGCTCCATGCTCTTCCCTTCTGCATTTCTCGAATCAATAAATTGTTGGTAATCCGGAAAATAGGGACTGAACTCTTTTATTAGATTTATACATCTAGGATCTGAAAAATACGTAGCACTACTATTCCTATCGTTGATTACCTCAAATAGCCTGTTATAAATTTCTGTCCATTTTTCAGGTAAACGATTTGCCGGCTCACTAATTCCACCCTCACCTTGCTGCGAGATTCCAGGGTAAACTGTTCGATAAAATGTTTGTAATAATCATTACCAGAAAATAATTTGGAATAGCCGACTACATCACTGATTGATTTTCTCTTAACCAATTCATCCATCAATTTTTTAAAATTCTCAGCTTTTAGAACATAATATTGTCCGTGATGCGTGGCAAATAATATATTCAAGCTCTCACCATCTATATTTCCACCGGAACTGCTGTCTAAGTTCCTTAAGATTCTTGTCGAAACGTATTTGCGGCTTGCAGTAATAATGAATCAGATAATATATCTTTCTTTCTGGTATGAAGCAGTTCCAAAATTTCTTGCCACGCTTTGTTAAGGATCAATTGATAAATGTCTTCGTGATTAAGCATTTTCGCATTTAAGTTTTAAAAAAGCAACATAGGTTTAAATTCTAACAAAAAATTCACTTTCACCATAACCGGAAATCGCTATAATTTAAGAGATATAACTCTTTTCATCATACATTTGTCCTATAATTATATAATTGTACTAATGACAAAAGCAGAAACAGTCCTGAAAATTGCAGGAAAAACAGGGATACAAAAAGAACATGTTGAAAAAACACTGGAAGCGTTTTTCGTAACGATTAAAGATTCAATGGCAAATGGTGAAAACATCTATTTTCGTGGCTTCGGAAGTTTCATAAACAAAAAAAGAGCTGCGAAGACTGCGCGGAATATTTCGAAAAACACAACGATCATTGTTCCTCCGCATACAATTCCACATTTTAAACCTTCGGATGACTTTGTAAATCAGGTTAAAGAAGGAAATCTTCAGCACGCTTAGGCACCTGAATACATAACTTCCAGTTTAAAGCCTTGGCGAAACCACGCCAAAGCTTTATTGATTTCAACTCGATAATTAGCTCTGATTATCAGAAACTTACACCATCTACAAAGGTCCTAAAGAAGTTGTACCCTTTTGATTGACTTTTACCCATTCTTGGCTGAATAGCCTTTAAATTTCAGCACTCAGACCGTTATTTCTATCCAAAAACCTCAAACGTCCTAAAAGGGTGCAATAAAAGTTGGACTTTATTGCTACCCGCTTTGCGCATTTACTTTGTGACATCAATAAAGCGAGCCGTAGCATTGTCAAGGTATTGGAAAGTCTACAAAGGGCTCAAAAGTTCAAGTTCACAAGTAAACCAAATGTCCTATGTCAACAGCAAATCCATGGGTAGCCTATGTATCATTTGTTACCTCGCTACTTTCAGCCTATTACCTTCTGGTTGGCTTTATTTTCTACCGCCATGATCTGAAAACCAGGATTTTGAGGTGGAGAAGTCCACCAGTTAAAACTAGCGATCTTTATTTCCGACCAATACAGGTTGAAAACCAGTATTCAGAAGAGCCTAATCAACTAAATTCTGAGCTTAAGATTCCTCAGGCTTATCAGAAAGAAGACATCGAATCAGAACAGACCTGGGAGAATGAAGGTATGATGCAGCAGCTAGAGGAATTATCACTTCACCTAAAACAAGCCATCGAAGAAGCCCATAATAAACAGTACAATAAAGATGAGTTTGTACTTCTTACGCAGATGACTTTCAAGGAATATCCTGCCATATATGGCACACCGTTCCAGCTTTCGGTCAACCGTTTAATTGAAGCGGAACTGGCAAAATACGGCTCCATCCACCTGAGCAGTGAAGACAGGTTGAGGATGTGGAATCAGGTCGACTGATGGGGCAGTTTCCGTAGGTAAGCTTCCCGTGCGTTGCGGGAAGACACCTACCGAATTTTAAAATAGCAGTGCATGTTCAACTTAAACAGATAGAGGAGATGAGAATGAGGGGTATGTTTAAAAGCAGACGCTGGCTGCTTACAGGGAGCATTATGCTCGGTGCAATCATTTCGAGAGCTCAAGACGGCGCGGCCGGGATTTCTGAAGCCGACAGTCAGGTACGGTCCTACTTTGAGCCTGGAACCAATCTGATGTATGCAATCGGGGCAGTTTTAGGTTTGGTAGGAGCAGTCAAAGTATTTCAAAAATGGAATGCTGGCGATCAGGATACCAATAAAGTTGCCGCTGCATGGTTTGGAAGCTGCATCTTTCTGGTCGTGGTGGCAACCGTTCTGCAGTCCTTCTTCGGGGTCTAGGATTAGGTTCACCGCTACCATTAAAATTCCCTGAGGGGTTTCCTTGGCTTGCTGGCCGCAGAAAATTAAAGCCAATGATATACATCTTCATTCGCAGCAACTTCGGGAAAAGCCTACCTGGGATAACGTAAGAAGTACTTTAATGCAACATCCGGTAAGAGGCCCAGGCCTCTGCCGGTTGTAAAAAAATCACAGCAAACAATCAATACTCAGACATTTAACGCAAAGCCTTCTGAGCCAATAAGCGGTAAATATCCGCTGACCAAACGAAGAATTAAACCACCAGTTTTAATCCTTTCCAGATCCCTTTGAAATGCTTTCTAAACTGTAACGACTATGGAAGAGCTACTGACGGCCGATTACCATCCCTATCTTTACCTGGATAATCCAGAGATTTTAATCAAAGATCCCCTTATATATTCCAGACCGCGCTCCCTGAAAAAAAAGGTAAAAAAAACCTGTGACAGAATCAGGGAAATGATTGCCCTGGGTCAACCGCAGCAGGAGATTATCGATCAAAGCGTTGAGCTGATTACATCGGAGCTTCGGCCCTCACGCTTTGGTTATGTCTGCGCGGTCATTGCCAGCGAATTCCCAAAAACATTTTTAAAATGGGTCAAAATCAATGAGCTCACTGATCAGGTTTTAGATGTTCTCAGCGCCTGTGAGCCCGTATTCAGTCTTCTCAAATTTAATTCTTATACTGCCGAGCAGCACAGCATTTATATTACGATATCAAACTTTATCCGGCATTATCTGAAAAGAAAAAAGAGAAATTCAGCGCCTCAGCCAAGGGAACATACTGCTGGAAAAAGAACCGCATCCGCCGTTGTTACTGAACCAGAAACAGCTGCCATACCCTTTCCGGTTACTATACCTGTACCAGCTGTCAAACAAGTACCGCCGCTGAAAACCGTCACCTACTTCCAAAGCGAACTGCTCGAAAATTCAGCTCACAGTTCGGGCCGAATTCGCTCACATACCAATAGGTTACCATCTGGTGCAATTGTAAAACCAATTGAAGAAATAGAAATCATGTCAAATAAACAATATCCGATCAATAAGGGAATCAATAAAAGTCTTGTCTTCAAGGGACTCAAAGCGCAGTACATCGGATACATGGGACTTGGACTTCTGATTGACCTGCTGTTTTATGCGGTCCTGTATACGCTCAAAGTCAATACCTATATCACGCTGCTACTTACACTGGCTTTGGGTGCTTTGATCGCAGTCATAGTCTACCATCTGAACGCGCAGTATGGTGAACACGGGCTAATCAAGGCCATGGCCAAAAGAAAGACACCGAAGATCATCCGCTCATTTTCAAGAAGAATATTCCAATAGCCCGTAGCTGGCTACGAGCAAATTGGCTTTCAATCATTAAAACTTCAAATCCAAATGGAAAAGTTACTTGATGACTTACTACCAATTCTGGAAGTATCCGGTGGATGCCTACTCTCCAAGCAGGGCGATGTCACCATGGGCTTTGAGGTTCAGTTGCCAGAGATTTTCACACTCTCAGACCAGCAGTACGACGCCTTTCATCAAAGCTGGGTCAAAGCGCTGAAAATGCTTCCTGTCGGAAGTGTTTTCCACAAGCAAGACTATTTTTTAAAAAGCGCCTATAAGGCTGACTTTTCAAAGGAAGATACCAGTTTTCTAACCCATAGCTCGGAACGTTTCTTCAACGAGCGGCCGTTTCTGGATCACCGCTGCTATGTTTTTATAACTAAAAAACCTGCCGACAGAAAACCGTCAAGCTCGATTTTCTCTAATCTTTTAAGGCCTAGTTTATTCCCAAAGCAGACGCTAAATGAACAAGCCTTTCAGGAATTCCGTGGCAGCGCAGGCCAGTTCAAAAGGATCATGGAAGATTCAGGGTTTGTCAAAATGCGTCTTCTAGATGACGGTGAGCTACTTAGCACACCAGGCAAACAGGGGCTATTGGAGCAGTACCTTTATTTATCAGATAACAGCTCATCGAAGCTCCTTCGTGATATCCATTTTGAAAAAGGCATAAAAATCGGCGACCAGTACTGTCAGCTTTACGCGCTGGCTGACGCCGCGGATCTGCCAGGCAGCTGCAGCCCGGGGATTCACTATGAGAAGTATTCCAGTGACCGGACCAAATTCAGTACCGGTTTCGCCAGCAGTTTGGGTCAGCTTTTATCCTGCAATCATATTTACAACCAATTCATATTTATTGAAGACCCTGATAAAACCTTGAAGCGGCTTGAAAGCAAAAGGCTGAGACTACAATCCTTATCGCTGCATGCCCGCGAGAACCATCTGGGACTTGATGCGACCAACGAATTTTTAAATGAAGCGATCAAAGAGCAGCGCATGCCAGTGAAAGCGCATTTTAACCTGATGGTTTGGAGCGATGATCTGACTGAGCTGAAAGAAATCAAAAATATGACAACCTCGGCGCTCGCCCAGATGGACGCAAGTGCACGGCAGGAGATTGTAGGTGCCCCTCAAATTTACTGGGCAGGGATTCCCGGCAACCAGGCTGATTTTCCGATGAACGAAACATTTGATACGTTCACTGAACAGGCCGCGTGTTTTCTGAACCTGGAATCCAGCTACCGAAATTCGATCAGCCCGGTAGGTATCAGACTGGGTGACCGCCTGACCGGGAGGCCCATTCATGTGGATATTTCCGACGAGCCTATCCGGATGGGAATCTGTACCAACAGAAACAAATTCATCTTAGGGCCGTCGGGCTCAGGTAAAAGCTTTTTTACCAATCATATGGTCAGAAGCTACTTTGAAACAGGTGCCCACATCGTGCTTGTTGATGTTGGCCACAGCTATAAAGGGCTTTGTGATATGGTCGGTGGCTATTATTTTACTTACGATGAAAAGCATCCGATCGAGTTTAACCCTTTTTTTATTCCTGAGGGTGAGCAGCTGGACACAGAAAAGAAGGAGAGTATCAAAACACTTCTATTGTCGCTTTGGAAAAAGGATGATGAAACCTTTAAACGAAGTGAATATGTAGCGCTCTCTAATGCATTATCCCTGTACTTTTCACACCTGGACAGACACGCTGAGATTTTCCCGTGTTTTAACAGTTTCTATGAGTTTTTAAAAACGGACTTTATCCGCATCATCAAGACTGATAATGTAAAGGAGAAGGATTTTGATATTCACAATTTCCTCTACGTTCTGATGCCCTACTACCGGGGTGGCGAGTTTGACTATCTTTTGAACGCAAGCAAAAATCTGGACCTTCTGCACCAGCGCTTCATCGTCTTTGAGCTGGATAATATTAAGGAGCATGTCATTTTATTTCCGATTGTAACGATCATTATCATGGAGCTTTTCATCAGCAAGATGCGCAAGCTGGAAGGCGTCAGAAAGGTCCTTTTGATTGAGGAAGCGTGGGTGCGACGAGACGCCGCATAAGTGATTGTCTGGCAATATGACCAGACCCGCTGTTTCGTCAGCGGTAACCTACCGACACATGCATCGCTGGTAACGGTGGTGTGTGAAGCTGTCGGGACAATGCAGCCTTCCTGAAAAGGAGGAGCAAAAGCTGTGAGGCTGAGCAACTATCCCTAGTATCAGGGGATATGGGTGCTAGGTTGAGTGGTATGGCTAACATAAGTGAACCGTCGTTTGAACCGCCGTAACTTCGAATAAGCCAAAGATACTGATAGGCTTTAACCCAAAATGGGACGCAGTCGGCTACCCCCGTCCATGCATGGGGTACACGAACAAAGCACTGCCGGTGGATAGACGGAGCCTAACCCACTCATATGTCACTTATGCGGAACTCGGTAAGCCCGTATCGTTCCTGCCCTCTAGGCAGGAAAGCAAACCGTAAGGCGAGCTGATAACGGTGCGGGTAAAGGATTGCAGAGAAAGCGAAAGCCGTCTGATAATAAGACGGATAGGGGTTTGAATCTCACCCCACGCGAAAGCGGGCAGACTTCTGCATGGTAACTTATTACAATAACATTACAGAACTTTCAAAGGAGGAAAGCAAATGAACGTAATTAATAAGACGTGTGCGCCTGCCAACAAGGCCGAAAACTGGGACAGCATAGACTGGGCCAGCTGCGAGGCTAGTGTCCGAAAGCTGCAAGAGCGTATTGTAAAAGCTCAGAAAGAAGGCAAACATAACAAGGTGAAAGCCCTGCAATGGATGCTGACGCATTCGTTTCACGCCAAAGCTTTGGCCGTGAAACGAGTAACTTCAAACAAAGGTAAGAATACAGCAGGTGTGGATGCAGTTCTTTGGTCTACACCAAATGCAAAGTATCGGGCCATTACCGACCTGAAAAGACGGGGATACCAACCCCAACCGTTAAAACGGGTAAACATTGCCAAGAAGAACGGGAAGCTACGCCCCTTGGGCATACCTACCATGAAAGACAGAGCCATGCAGGCCTTATACCTGATGGCGTTGGAACCAGTGACGGAAACCATAGCGGACAGCCACTCGTACGGATTCCGCAAGGAACGCAGTACAGCTGACGCCATGGCACTTTGTTTCAATCTGCTTTCTAAAAGGGTGTCGCCCCAATGGGTATTAGAAGCTGACATCAAGGGATGTTTCGACCACATCAGCCACCAGTGGTTGCAAAACCATGCGCCAACAGACAAGGTGATGCTCCAAAAATGGCTGAAAAGTGGTTTCATATTTGAAAAGAAACTATTCCCAACAGAAGAAGGCACTCCGCAAGGAGGTATCATTTCCCCCACACTTGCCAATCTGACCCTGGATGGCTTGCAAGGGTTACTTGCAGAAGAATTCAGAAAGAGACAGGCTAATCTGGAACTGATTGTTCCTAAGATAAACCTGGTTCGCTATGCTGACGATTTTATCATCACGGCTGCTAGCAGAAAGCAACTCGAAAACGAAGTGCTGCCCCTGATCAAGGATTTTCTATCAGAAAGAGGGTTAGAGCTCTCCATGGAAAAAACCAAGATCACGCACATTACAGAGGGGTTCGACTTTCTTGGCTTCAACATCCGTAAATACGACAACGGCAAGCTTCTGATTAAACCATCCAAGGATAGCCTGAGGCGATTCTACGAAAAAGTGGCAGCAATCATTGATGCCAATAAAACTAGTCGGCAGGACGTACTCATCAGGCAGTTGAACCCAATTATTACGGGATGGGCAAACTACTATAAAAGCTGTGTAGCATCCGAGACTTTCAGGAAGGCAGATTCACTGATATTTAAAAAGCTGTGGGCATGGGCTATGAGAAGGCACCCAAAAAAGGGCAAATTCTGGGTCGCAAATAAGTATTTCCGCAAAGTCAAGAACAGAAACTGGACATTCGCCGTCGATACGCCTGACTTTAAGAACAGAAACGAAGTGTTCTCTCTGAAAAGGCTGTACGACACTAAGATACTCCGCCACGTTCAGATTAAGCAGGACGCTAATCCCTTCGATCCTGAGTGGAAACACTACTTTGACCAAAGGGAGGCCTACAAGATGCTCGAATCCCTTGGGGGCAAGAAGTCGCTACTCCACCTGTGGAAGCGGCAAAAACGCACGTGCCCCTTCTGTGGCAAACTAATCGGACGAGAACTTCCCTGGGGCACCATTGCCCTAATGGAAGAAGGACAAATGAGAAACTTCCTTGTTCATGATGTCTGTCGCAGAAGCTACCACCAATTAAAATTGAAGTTATGATGAGCTGGTTCCAAATTAGGAATTTTAAGTTACCTGAGCCGTATGAGGGGAAACTCTCACGTACGGTTCTTAGGGGGGAAAGCGGGAGTAATCCCGCTGACCTACCCGACAAAGCAATCGCTAAGGAAGGGATGGCGGAGTATGTAAAGTATATATTTAAAACGGTTAGAAAATACTTTGGCGAGGCCATTGTCGTGACTCAGGAAGTGGAAGATATTATTTCCTCCCCTATTGTCAAGCAGGCCATCATCAATAATTCGGACTGCAAGATACTGCTCGATCAATCCAAATACCAGAACAAGTTCGATCAGATCCAGGAGCTTTTAGGACTAACCGAAAAAGAAAAGACTTTGGTTCTCTCTGTAAACAAGGCCAATGATCCAATGCGAAAATACAAGGAAGTGTTCATCAGCCTGGGCGGGGTGCTCTCCAAAGTTTACCGTACAGAAGTAAGCCCACAGGAGTATTTGAGCTACACTACTGAGCAGACCGAAAAGGTCAAGGTTAATGAATACGCCCGAAAATACGGAAGCATCAAAAAGGGAATTCAGCTACTTGCGCAGGAAATGGCGGCCGCTGCCAGAACATAAACGAATACAGACCATGTTAAAAAGAATCCTTTTCGTCCTGATGGTGTCATTCGCCACGATTACTCCGGTTGGAACAGCCCAGGCTGCAATCCCCTGGGCCCAGATTATTAAAGAAGCAATCAAACGGGTTGTAAAGGCTGTTGATCTTCTGATTCAAAGAAGACAAAATGCGGTTATCAAGCTTCAGAATGCCCAAAAGGCGCTGGAAAATACGATGGCTAAATTAAAGCTTGATGAGATTACCGACTGGGTTAAAAAGCAGCGCGACCTTTACAAGGAGTACTATGATGAGCTAAAAAAAGTCAAGGCTGTGATCGCTTACTATTTTAAAATAAAAGAGATCGCCCAGAAGCAGGTTTTGATTGTGGAAGAGTATCAAAAAACCTGGATCCTGTTTCAAAAGGACAGACATTTCACAGCCGCCGAGCTGCATTACATGCAAAAGGTCTATGAGGGGATGCTCGATGAAACGGCCAAAAATGTAGACCTTCTCACGCTCGTGGTAAAATCATTTTCCACCCAGATGTCCGATGTCCAACGCCTTGAAATCATTGACAAAGCGGCTGCTCAGGTTGACAAAGTCTACGATGAGCTCAGCAGCTTCAATCACGAAAATAAAGTGCTCAGTCTGTCCCGAGCCAATAGCGAGTTTGACGCAAAAGTGGTCAAAGAGCTCTACGGAATCCAGTAACCAGGAAAACAATGAAAAAAATAGCCACTACCCTTTTGATGCTTTTGTTTTCAAATCTTTGTCCGGCCCAAATTTTCAAGGAATGGTTCCGGCAGAATGCCACTCAGAAAGAGTATCTTATTGAGCAGATCGCCCAGCTTAAAATTTATCTTGAGCTCACTGAAAAAGGTTACAAGATCGCCAAAGAGGGGTTGACCACGATTGGTGAAATCAAACGGGGCGAATTCAAACTCCATAAAAACCGCTTTGACTCACTGCTGATTGTAAATCCGAAAGTCGGATCATCCAGCCGGCTGCAGCAGATCACCGACCTACACGGCCGCGTCAACCAGACCTGTGAAAGGCTGCCAGCAGAGCTTGAATCCTTTTTCAATGCCGATCAGATGGCGTATATTAATAAGGTTCTAACGCTGGTTTATGATGACTGCCAGTCTGTGCTATCCAATCTTTTTCTTGTGATCCGCAATGGAAATCTTTCGATGAGCGACGATCAGCGCATCGAGCGAATTGAACTCTGCTTTCAGCAGATGCAGGACAATTACGTTTTTGTCAAAGAATTCGACCAGAATACAAAGCTTCTTGCCAGGCAGCTCAAAAATGAACAATCCGAAATGATCATCCGAAAAAATATTCACGGATTAAACGAACCAAGATGAAAAAACTAAGCATCTTTTTCTGGCTTTTCTTACTGGGCAGCAACTGTCCACTGAAAGCGCAGACGGCCGAAGTCACGCAGTTGATTCTAAATATTGAAAAGCTCAGCGAGCTCCGAAAAATCCTGAACGAGCTCAAAGCTGGTTATGAAATCGTTTTCAAAGGATATAATACGATCAAGGATCTGTCAGAAGGAAATTTCAAACTGCATGAAGCGTTTTTAGACGGCCTGTTGCAGGTAAGCCCTGCGGTTAAAAACTACTCCCGCGTTAAAGATATCATTCAGGCTCAGCTCGCAATCGCAAGAGAACTTGGTCAGGCGCATCAGCGCTTTAAAGCATCCGGCCAATTCTCGCAGGATGAGCTTACGTATATCGGGAAGGTATATGATCAGCTAACAACGTCAAGTCTAAAAAACCTGGATGCGCTCACAACGGTCTTAACCGCCAAAAAGCTCAGGGCATCCGATGATGAAAGGCTTCGGGCCATCGACAAACTTCATGAAGAGATTACCGACCAGCTTTCCTTTCTAAGGCATTTCAATGGAAGCGCCTCAGTACTGCAAGCACAAAGAGAAAATGAGTTATCGGATGCATTGATGCTCAAAGAGCTTTACGAGCTAAACCCCTAAAGGATAACCTGATGAAAACGAGATTTTTTAAAGTCACGATTTTTGTGACTCTGGCAGCGCTATTGCCCAGCTTTTGCCAGGCACAGGGATTCTCTGAGCAGGTGCGCGGACTTAATGGCGTGCTCGATAGTCTGTATAACGAGATGCTGCCACTTTGCGGCAAACTGATTAGTGTAGGGCGCGGCATTGCAGGATTCGCCGCCATCTGGTACATCGCCTCACGCGTGTGGCGGCATCTTGCAAACGCGGAAGCGATTGATTTTTATCCGCTTTTCCGGCCGTTCGTTCTGGGTTTTGCCATTTTTATTTTCCCCTCGGTCATCGCGCTTCTTAATGCGGTGCTCTCACCTACGGTCCGTGGCACCTCGGGCATGGTCCAGGACTCAGACAAAGCCATTGCCCTGCTTTTAAAAAAGAAGGAAGATGCAGTTAAATCATCCAAATTCTGGGAAATGTATGTGGGTGATGATCAGAAGGGAAGCCGGGAGAAGTGGCTGAAATACACCTACGGTGATGGCTACTCCGAAGGATTTACTGACGGGATCTCCAATGATATCAAATTTTACATGGCCAAGCAAAGCTACAATTTCAGAAACTCAATTAAAGCTGCGCTCAGCGAAATCCTGCGTGTTGTGTTTGAATCGGCAGCTTTATGCATCAATACAATACGGACATTTCATCTGATCGTGCTGGCTGTGATCGGGCCTATTGCTTTTGGAATTGCTGTTTTTGACGGGTTTCAGCACACTTTAACTTCCTGGATTGCCCGCTACATTAATATATACCTGTGGCTTCCGGTAGCCAACATCTTTGGGGCGATCATCGGAAAAATTCAGGAGAAAATGATAGCGCTTGATATCCGGCAAGTGCAGGAGAACGGAGATACTTTTTTTAATGCCCACGATATGGCATACTTGATTTTTTTAATCATTGGGATAGTAGGCTACTTCTCAGTCCCATCGGTGGCAGGATACATCATTCAGGCGGGCGGACAAAATACCCTGCTGCATAAGGTCACCACACTTTTTGCCAATACGGCCATGGCTGCGGGTAACGTAGCGTTTCCAGCAGGTGGTGGCTTTGGAAGGTTACCCAGGGCCGCTGACAAAGGCCCCGGTAAGTAGCTAAATTTTTAAAACAGACAACTTTGTCTATCAAACAATACATGCTATGTTTCAAAAAGCAAAAAATATTGACACGGCTTTCAAGCATATCCGCACTTTCACTTTTATTGCCCTTATCAGCTCCGCGTTTTTTTGCTGCTTCACACTTTTCAAAAGTCTTAAAAGCATTGAAACGGCTCAGTCAAGGGTTTACATTCTGGAATCAGGAAAAATTCTTGAAGCGTATGCTTCCCCCAGAAGTGAAAATATCCCTGTCGAAGCACGCGACCATATCGCCAGTTTCCATAAGCTCTTTTTCACGCTGGATCCGGATGATAAAGCCATTCAATCCAGTCTTGCCAAGGCTTTGTATCTGGCAGATGGTTCAGCCAAAAAGCAGTATGATGATCTGCGAGAATCTGGTTATTACACCGGCATTATTTCAGGAAACATAAGCCAGCAGATTCAGATTGATAGCATCCACGTACAGATCAGCAGCTATCCTTACAGTTTTAAATGTATTGCTCAGCAGCGCATTATTCGACCGACCAGTATCGTCACCCGAAGTCTGATTACCGAAGGCTCACTAAGAACAGTTTCCCGATCCGACAATAATCCACACGGCTTTCTGATCGAGAAATGGATCACAGTTGAAAACAGGGACATCGGTGTTCAGAACCGGTAGCCAGTTTCAGAATCTGGGAATTCATAATATCTAAACGTCAACAGGTATGTTCTACAAATTCAATGCGCACCGCGCCAGAAAACCAGCAGATAAGGCTGACTCCAAGCTTGCCATACAGATCTTTCGAAAACTTATCACGATGCAGCGCAGCTGGGCAAGCTACATGGGATCCAGGGCGGAAAAACTTTCCTGCGCATGGCTCAAAGCACTCTGTGTAACGGTGATCACGGTAAGTAGCTGCTACTGTGCCTACCTGATTTTTGAAGGCTTTATTTCTCTAAATAAAACAGGAGCGGATGCGCGGCAAGGTCACATCCGGGTATTTGATCCTTCCGGAATCAAAGAGCAGCTGCGGGCTCAAACGGAGTTAAATAACTATTTGGACAGCCTTGAAAACGCTGTATCAAAAGACAGTTTGAATCAATTAAACCATACCCCAAAATAATCATGGAAGCAAAACTGCACTCTGCCTCATTCTTGCAAAACAGAAAGTTCTACACTTATCTGCCTGTGTTAATACTACCTTTTCTGACGCTGGCCTACTGGGCTATTGGAATTAAAATGATCCATAAAAGTAAGGTAACTCAAACTCAGCCCCAGGGTTTAAATACAAGCCTTCCAGACGCCAGGCTGAAAGATGAAACTGCATTTAACAAGCTTACCTACTATAAACAAGCAATGGATGATTCTGCAAAAATCCGTGAGCAGCTAAAAAAAGATCCTTACCGCAGTGCAGAGTTAACGCAGCCAGATAAATCAGCTGGAGAACTTTCAATGCAGGGGCTTGGCGCGCCACCAAGTGGACTTAAAAAAGAAAAACCCGTTTCTTACAAAGGTAAAACCTATGCCGGTGCGCAGCAGGCCCGTATCATCAGTAAACTTAAAACCCTTGATTCTGTGCTGGCCAAAAGCAGTGAACCGCAGTTCAGCCAGCCCGCTACCGGGTCTGAGCTTACGCAAAAAGCAGCAGTGTCCGCTGCTGATGAAAATCTGCAAAAACTCGAATCTCTGATGGCAAATCTGGATAGTCAGCAAAACATCGACCCTCAGGATCCTGAGTTGCAAGAGCTGAACAGCATGCTGGAAAAAATTCTTGACATACAGCATCCTGAGCGGGTTGCAAGTCGAATTCAGGCCCAGAACGCGGCAGCACAAACACTATCCTACCCTGTCACTAGTTCGTCCAGCCAGACGCAAATTGAAAACTTTTCAGCGGGCGCATCTGATTCAGCGAGCACCCCAGTTTCCAGGGTCAGCTTTCAGACTAATGGATTTTTCTCACTTGACGAGCCTGTGAGCCCAAGTGTGGACAATACCATTAAAGCGGTGGTGCATGAAGAGCAGACGCTTGTGACGGGCTCGACCATAAAGCTTAGACTTACAGCCGATATCCATGTGGCCGGAACATTAATACCTAAAGATAATCTTATATTCGGCACCGTCTCGGTTAATGGTGAGCGGCTCCTGATTGACATCACTTCTATACGGCTGAATAACTCACTGTTCCCTGTTAAACTGTCTGTCTATGACCTTGATGGACAGGCGGGGATCTACATTCCAGGCTCCATTTCAAGAAATGTTGCCAAGCAATCTGTAAGCCAGGATATACAGGGGCTATCACTTGGATCTGTTGACCCCTCAATAGGTGCTCAGGCAGCCAGCGCAGGAATTCAGGCTGCTAAAACTTTACTTGGAAAAAAAGCC
The DNA here is from genome assembly GCF_900108855.1 of Dyadobacter koreensis. Classification (GTDB taxonomy): domain Bacteria; phylum Bacteroidota; class Bacteroidia; order Cytophagales; family Spirosomataceae; genus Dyadobacter; species Dyadobacter koreensis. The sequence goes on along the minus strand of NZ_FNXY01000011.1, from coordinate 243,468 downwards.
AGGCTTGTGCAGGTATCGGTCAAGGCCGGTTACCAGATTCTTTTAAAGGATGGAAACATGAAATCCATCTGAGCCCCACTTCACCATAACAGTTAAAATAAAAGCATAATGAACCACAGCAAGTTAAGTAAAATCATTGGCCTGCTTTTCCTGACTATTGGTACAAAAGCATGGGCACAGGATGTACAGCTCTTTGTCATTGAACCTTTTCCTTTGGAGATCACCTACAACAAAACAGTCAATCTGATTTTTCCTTATGCGCTAAAAAGTGTAGATAAGGGCAGCCGTGACATTCTGGCACAGAAAGCCAAAGGCGTTGAAAATATCCTGCAGGTAAAAGCGGCGATAAATGACTTTCAACAGACAAACCTGACTGTTATCACCTCTGACGGAAAGCTGTACTCCTTTGTCGTAAATTACTGCCAGGAGCCCTCTCAGCTGAACATTGAACTGATCAAAATTCCAGATGCATCAAAACCGGCGGATGCGGTGCTGGAAAAAGAGCCTAATGAAGAGTTTCTTAAAAATACATCACAGCACGCTTCTGAGCAGCAAAATATTCTCGGCAAAATAAAAGACTCTTCACATAAAGCCAGACTTTCGCTCAGCGGGCTTTACGTTAATTCGGAGGTGATTTTTTACAGATTAAGGCTCGACAACCGCTCGAACATTTCTTATAACATTGAAAGTCTGCGATTTTTTATCAGTGACAGAAAACGCGTAAAGAGGACTGCTACTCAGCAAACAGAAATTAATCCCTTATATGTGCGCGGCGATACAAGCATAATTCAGGCAAACAAGTCCCATGAATTTGTGTTTGCTCTTTCAAAATTCACCATTGCAGATGCCAAACAACTGACCATTCAATTGATGGAAAAAAACGGAGGAAGGCACCTTAGCCTGAAAGTTCCCAATAAAACAATCCTCCGTGCAAAACCTATCAATAAATCCTGAGTATTCACTTTCAATATATATCCTATGAACGAGCAAAATTTTGAATACCTGAAAGACCAGTTGAAATTCACCGGCTTTGGCGTGGATTTAAACGGGCAGCTAAAAGAAAACCTACAAAAGCCGCAAAACGAGTTTACGCTTTCGCACCTTGCCACCTATGGAAAAGATGAAGTAGCTTCGCGGCTTCATTTTAAAAAGTCAACCGAGAGCGACCGATTCTTTTTTAACAGTTACGATGCTTCGCTGAAAAAAGAAAACAGTGAAAATACGCTCCGCCAGAATTTTCCAATTCACAAAGACGGCAGTGTGACTCGCAAGGAGGCCTATAATCTCTTGGACGGAAGGGCAGTTAACAAAGACCTTGTCAATAAGGACGGCAAGCTTTACAATGCCTGGATTGAGCTTAATTTCAAAGAGACGACAAGCAGCGGCAACTTTAAGTTGCAGCGCTATTCAGAGCAGTACGGATTTGACCTTGAAAAGGCCTTGTCGCGTCTTCCTATCAAAGAAATTGGCAATGTGCAGGATAAAAGTAAGCTCCTTGATTCGCTCAGAAAAGGCAACCGGCAGGCTATTACGCTCTCAGGAAATGATTCAGATCAAAAAGCTTTTGTAGAGGCCAGCCCCAAATTCAAATCCATCGTGGTCTACGATCAGAACCATCAGCGCATCCGCCAAAACCAGTCTGAAAAAAATGCTGTATCCCAAAGCCAGCAGCAGGCGCCTGATAAGGCTGAAAAATTGCATACAAAAACAGAAGATCACATGCAGCAACAGCCAAGAAAATCAAAGGGGCAAAAGATGTGAACAGCTTCTTGGAAGCCAAATTAATCCTGTAAGCTTATGCAGCAGCAAATTAACCGGGTCGCCACCGGACTTGAGCAGTGGCGCCAGAAAGAAGAGCGTTTCTCGAAAATTTTCAGTCCGTCGATTTTAAAGGACAAAGCTTTTTTAGAGCAGAAACTTAGCTTTCTGGTTCACTTGCAGCGCCGCTATGGAAAAAGCAGGGATCCAGAAGAGCAGTTAGCCCTTCAGATTCTTGCCCGCCAGCGCGCCCAGCTAAAAAAAGAACTGTATCCTAATTTTTTTCAGCGTCTTTTCAACAGTATCCGCCAGGTGCTCGCAGTTGAGAAAGAGCAGCGTATGGACAAACAGCGCTCCGCGGCCAATTTACCGGTACTGTCTGATAAAATCAGTAAAGCAGGCTTTGGAGACCTGCGCGGCGAACTGTCAAAAAACCTGGCGGCAGGTCAGCAGCACTTTCAGCTGCCCGTATCACGCTACGTAAGCCAAAATGAAAAGATGGACTACAAGCTAAACTTTTCAAAGGATGAAAACGGTCATTTTCAGCTCACCGGCTATGATGCGGCATTAAAAAAAGAAGGCAGCAGAACGCCTGGCATCTCCCAGCATTTCTCTTCTGATATCAACGCCTTACAGGCTCAAAATCTTTTGCAGGGACGTGCCCTTTTTAAGCAAAACGCTGAACCTGGAAGCCCAGTCTCCCAGGGAAAATGGATTCAGCTCGATTTCAATGATAAAGATGCAGCGGGACAGTACCGGGTGAAAGAATTTCACCAGGGATTCGGATACGACGTCCAAAAAGAAATAAGCAGGCTGAACCTTCAAAAAGAAGGTTTCGGCCAGGACATCCAAAAGCTGACTGAAAGCTTAAAAAATGGTGACCGGACGCCTGTCACACTTCAAAAGGATGGAAAAGAAACCAAGATATTTTTAGAAGCAAACCCCCAGTTTAAAAATCTGACAGTCTATGATCAAAACCATCAGAAAACCAGCATCGCCAGGGCCGATACCGTGCACGCGCAAACCAAGACCATTCAGGTGCAGCACAAGCAGCCAGTTAAAATCCAAAAAGTCAATAGAAACCGTCCCAGAAGATAAAAGCGCGCCCGGGCTCCCCGATGCGGCCAGTCTGTTAACTGTTTTTTTTAACCGCATCGAAAACGATCCCAGAATCAGCACCGCACATATAGGCCTTTATGTGAGCCTTTTTTCACTTTGGGAAAGGCAGGGAGCGTCAGGGCCTTTGGAAATGTTTAGCCGCCAGATTATGCCGGCAGCGAAAATCTCAAGCTGCGCTACCTATGTAAGGCTTATGCATGACCTGGATGAACTTCGCTATGTGCGCTACGAGCCCTGTTTTTACAAACGAAAGGCCAGCCGGATCCGGCTGACGGGCTTTTGACCTTTAACACATGTTTCACCTTAACATACCAGTTTATGCAGATTGAAATGATCACAAAGCAGGATCTTGAGACATTCCGCCAGCAGCTTTTAAGCGATTTAAAACCTTACCTGTCCAGCAAAGAAGCGGCACCGGATCAGTGGCTGAAAAGTGCGGATGTCAGAAAGCTTTTAAAAATCTCGCCCGGCACCCTTCAAAAGCTGCGCATCACGGGTGCTTTGGCCCCGGTAAAAATTGCAGGTTCATTCTATTACAAACATAGTGATGTACAGCAGTTATTAACCAACGGCCACCTTTGATGATGAAAAAAGACCAAATCCTTCACCTGATCCGCAGGGCCTGCCAGGACCAACGACTTAACGTCTGGCATCTTGCGACCTACCACGCTTTGATCGAGCTATATGCGCAATCGGAAACAGCCGGTGATTTTTACATTTCCCGAAAAAAGGTCATGCGTCTTGCGCGCATAAGCGGGCTGATTACCTACCATAAGTATATCGGTGAGCTTCAGACGCTGGGCTATATTGTCTATACCCCGTCCTATCATCCTAAAATGGGCAGTAGGATCCAGCTGCTGAGCGAATAATTCCCGCGCCCTGGAAAGCGCACTCCCCAATACATTTAAATATCCATATTATACCCTGCTCTAATGTTGGGAGCTATCTGACTATGTTCCGGTATTTTCATACCGGCAGGCTCGCTGCGCGCAAAACCCTATAAAATGGTTTCAATAGAAATTTCAATGGAACGATTAAGCGATCTAGCGATTGAGAAATTATTTTATTTTTCTATTCTCTGATTAAAACATTTCAAAATGGTTTTAAAAAAACTGAAAGGACGGGCGCTGCGGCCTGATCCGAATGAATCACTTTTCAAATTTAAACTCAGCTGGGCTGATGAGCACTGTCCGCAGCAGTTGAAAATTCAAACCTGGTATAGCTATGACTACAGCTCGGAAAGAAGCGCGTTTCCCTGCGGTCTAAGCAAAGAGCTGCGTGAGCGCTGGAAGAGGCTATTGGGACTATGCTGGAAACATGATGAGCTTTACGAGTTTGTAAAATGGCTTCGGCCGCACCAGAAAGGAGAGCTTCTGGAGCTATACCTTCCAAACTGGCCTCAGATTCCAGCGATGATACCGGCTTTGGAAAAAAGTGGTGCATGGCCTGTCTTACAGTCTTACGGCCAAAGCTGCGGATTTAATGCCATTGAATTTAAATCCGTTAGCAGGACTCATCCGAGGCAGCCTTCTCACAGTCCGGGACAAACCAACTTTAAACAGTTCTATGGCTTTGGTTACGTGCAGCGCAACAACTTCATCGCCGCAAGTCTTGCCTCGGGGAAACTACTTAAAATCGATATTTACGATAACTTGATTTACCACAGCGAAAATTATCTTCACAGCTTTTTAAGCCCTCATCTTGCTACGGATTTAAGTGGAATGAATTAAATAAAGTCAAAGACCTAATGGATTGTTTCCAAAACACAGGAAATAATCCATTATAGTTGTATCTTAAAGCGTCGGCGTGGGAAATCGGAAGCGTTGACCACAGGTTTCCCTTGGCAGATTGGCCCAGAACAGACAATCACTGGCCGCTTGCTAAATAATTATCAAACATCTGCTTAGACTGGTCAATTACAACCAGTGATGATTTAAACGCGTTAGCCATTACAGCCACCGCTCTAAAGTTTACCAAGATAATCGTCTGCCTGCTTTATTTAGAACCTAATTCTGGTTAAACACTAGGGGGAAGATTTTTTTCTGACAGCGGCCTGATTGGTATTGAGGGGATGCCATGCATGCTGAACAATATTTAGTTCCAATCTTTTAACTTGGAAAAACGAATATTCTTCCATCAGAAATGGCTCCTTACTTAGCGTTGAGAAGTATCAGGGAAATTTTTCTCCTTTACTTAAGTATTCTGCAATTTAAGGATAATTGCTCTGTCATTTATGATATATGATAAAAGACTGCCTGCCTGCACTTGTATCCTCCTGCCTTACTAACAACCAGCCTTGGATCAATCGGGTTAGATTGTTCAGTGCCCCGCTTCCGTGCTAGATTTAATGCCGGTATTAAATCTTGAAACTTGGTTTCAGCCTAGATAGAGACGGATTTTTCTGTGTCCAAATATGAAGGTTTGAATCTGCTTCTCGTATTGATGTAACCCATTATCTTTAATAAAAGCTATTCCGTGAACTAAATATCGACACTACGGCTGCTCAGGATCAATCAGTTTTGATACTCGCACTGTAGCCTCAATCGCTACATACTCATATTTAACATGTTGTGTATCATAATTGTACTATACCAATCCGTTTCCATTTGAAGCGCTGCTGGTGGTATAATAGCATGTTGCTCAGTATTTATCAATCAGGATCTGGACAATGAGCCGGTTTACGGCCATACATTTACCAAACCCATCAAAACCGCTCTGTCAATATAGTCAGATCTGACACAGCAAGCCGGTACGCCAGTCGGGCGGTGAATAGATCAGCTTCTGATCTGGCAAGCAGCGATTTCGTGTTCAATACATCAGCTTCGGTGTTCAGGCCGGCGTACTTTTTGTCGAGCTGTACTTTAAGTTCCTGCTGACGGTACGTATAGGCGCGCTCGGCAGCCGCGATGAGCGACTGTGCTTGGCGGATCTTGCGGTAAGCTTTTTCAACGCTGTTGTTTACTTCCTCTTTTTTATCGGACAAAAGCATCTGCGCCTGTTGCGAAACCAGATCCCGCTGCCTGATCACTTCTTTGTTACTGAAAATATCCTGCACATTCCATTTCAGACTGGCACCGACAAAGGGATTGTTCTGCGGAAAAATGATATTTCCTTTCTGGAAGGTGTATCCGGCAAATACGCCAATATCGGGCCGGTAGCTCAATTTCGCAGCTTTGACGCCAAGTTCACTTTTTGATTTAGCAAGATCGGCCAGCTGAATATCCACGTTGTTTTCCATCGCTCCGGTTTTATAATCTTCCAGCGCTCGGGTGGCTTCTACGGGCGTGAGCGATACATTTTCAAGCCTGATCTGCCCCGGTTCCAAACCGGTCAGCCGGCTCAGATCGGCCAGGTAGTCCTCCTGCTGAATTTCCAGTTTCAGAAGATTCTGTTCTTCGTCGGCAATATTGGCCTGCAAACCGGACTCGCTGGATTCAATGGTTTTACCCGATAATCTACCGCTTTCCACATCGTAAAATTTCATTTTAGCCAATTCCATTTTTGCACGCGCCTCTTCCTGCTGTTTCTGTGTGATCAGTATGCCATAATACAGCTTTTCCACCGCCTGACGGATTTGAAGCGATGCCTTTGTTTTCTCACGGTCCGCGATTTGCACATCCATTTTCGCAACTTCTACGCCGGTGCGGATCTTGCTCAGCTGGGAGATCGGCTGATAGATCGTCGCGCCCGCATTGAAAGTCTGATGCTGTCCGAGATCAAAATTCAGTTCATTGTTCGGTAAGGCCACATTTCCTGCCGGCAATGGAATCACACCAAGTGCCCCCTGCGGAATGGAAAGCTGGCCGATACTGGCGTTATACTGGTAGGTCGAACTGACAGAAACCACCGGGTACGCTTTAATTCGGTCCTCCTTTACTCTGGACCGTTTTTCATCCAGCTGCAAAGATTTAACACTGTATAATTTATTGTTTTGCAAGGCTTTATCGATGGCCTTATCCAGACTCAACGGTGTTTGCTGAGCCATTGTATTTCCGGCAAAAACCAGCAGTACCGCTGCCAGCCAGCCAGATAAATGTATTTTCTTAAATTTCATGATGCGCTGTCATTAAGCTATTTTTCAATAATTCCTCCTTGTCCGACGGTTTCATCCAGCCGATATAGAGTACCGGCACAGTCAGCAGTGCCATAATCATACTCCATATCACCCCGACGGCAATCACGCTCGCCAGCGGACTCCACATGGGAGAACCGGAAATGATCATCGGAAGCACACCTATTGCCGCAGCCATGGCAGTCAGGAAGATCGGACGAAGACGTCTTTTTCCGGATTCTACTGCGGCGGTGGGGATATCCATGCCGTGGTGCCTGATCAGTTCATTGGTATGGTCGATCAGGATGATGGCATTCCGCACGACGATCCCTGACAGACTGATCAGCCCGACAAAGGCCGTAAAGCTGAAATTGTTTCCCGTGACATAAAGGCCAAACAAGGCGCCAAAAAGGCTCAGCGGGATCGTCAGCATGATAATGGCGACCTCTTTTAAATTCCGGAATTGAAGCAAAAGCACCAGAAATATCAGCACCAGGCTCACGCCCAAAACCTTGATCATCTGACTAAACGTTTCCTGTTTGTTGGCATACTCCCCGCCATACTGGATCTGATAACCTGCCGGAATTGTGAGTTTAGCAATTTCTGGCTGAATCTCTTTCAGCAGCTGAGAAGGCAAGGTGCCAGGCTGTGTTTCGGACTGTACCGTCAGCGTACGGACTCCGTTTCTGTGCATAATTTTTCCGGTAAACCATTGCGGCACAATATCAGCCACCTGTCTGAGCGGCACACTGGCGCCGGTCACAGCAGATTCGAGATACGTATTTTCAAGATCGTCGGTAGAACGCCGGTTTTTTTCATCCAGTCTCAAAACAATATCCACCGGCTCGTTCCCTTCGTACATGGTCGCCACCGGCGCGCCGGCAAAACCCACATACACCGAACTTGCGATGCTGGTAGTGGTAAACCCAAGACGGCTCGCGTCGTTTTTGAGCTGGATGGCGATACCGTAATAATCTTCACGGAAATCATTGCGGACCAGCCGGTTCCCTTCGGCTTTTTTAACAATTTCCGCAACCTGTGCAGCGATCTGTTTAAGCCGGTTGATGTCCTCCCCGATAATTCTTACCTCCACCGGCGCCTTCAGCGGCTGCCCCTGCTGCATGAGTTTTACCTGTACCACCCCTTCCGGAACAAGGTGATCCACCACATGCGAAAGCTGTTCAGCCAGCTCATCGGTCGTTTCTTCCGTTTCGGTATTGATCAGGATCTGGGCATAATTCTGAACCGGTACTTCGGGCGAAAAGTTGTAATAAAAACGCGGGGCACTCGTCCCTACAAATGTTGCGTAGGAAGTCACCCGTTTATCTGCCTTCACGATTTTTTCAACCTTGGCAATAGACTGACCGGTACGGTTCATCTTTGTTCCGGTCGGCATCCAGAGTTCCACCACGAGCTGGTTGCGTTCTGCAGCCGGGAAAAACTGTTGTTTAATACCTTTGGTATAAAGCAGTCCCGCAACAAGTATCGTACTTAGACTAGCAATAACCGTGGTTTTGGGATGTCGCACACACCAGCCCAGCGCGGCGTTGTAACCTGTCTGCATTTTATCCAGCAAACTTTCCTTTTTCTTTTTATTTGCTGCTTCGTCACTATGGTCGTGCAGCCCCTTTTTAATAAAGGTGTAACATAAAAACGGTGTGAGCACCATGGCCACGATAAAGGACGAACCCAGCGCAATGGCAACGGTCACTGGCAAAGCATGAATAAATTCACCGACTGTCCCGGTCAACAAAACCATCGGCGCAAACGAGGCGATGATCGTCACGGTGGCGGCAAGCACAGGAATAACCAGGTCGCTCGCACTGCGCCAGGCGGCCGTCCACCGGTCCACCCCTTCATCCAGAAGCTCCACATAATTGTCGGCAATGACGATGGCATCATCCACGACCATCCCAAGAACGACGATCAGGGCAGCCAGTGAAACCTGGTGTAATTCAATGCCAAAAGCATTCATCAGCGCAAAAGTAACGGCGACGGTCATCGGTATGGCCATGGCGGCTACGGCTGCGATCCGGAATGGAAGCAGCAAAATCACGACAACTACCACTGAAATGATAGCCAGAAAAAATTCCCGGATAAAATGGGTGATATTCGAATCGACCATTTGCGGTTGGTTCACGATGGTGGTCAGTTTGACATCATCCGGTAACAGTTTTTTAACCTCGGCTACCTTTTTCTGTACTTCGTCGCCAAACTGAACAATGTTGTTTCCTTCCTGCATCTGCACCGAAAGGATCATGGCCTTGTTGCCGTTGACGGTCGTTTTGCTGGTGGGGTCGTTGTAGGTTCTTGTCAAAGTGGCTACATCCCCCAGGCGGATCGTCTGTCCTGTTTTGGAACTGCCCACGATTTGGTTGGCAATTTCACTCTCCGAATTGTAATAGCCGTCGGTGTACAGCGGCGTCTGGCTGTTCTCGGTTTTAATATCACCCGTTGCGTTAATGGCATTCTGGCTTTGCAGTACTTTGATCACCTGGCTCAGACTCAGACCGTACTGCGAAAGTTTCTCCGAATTGGAGCTGATCACGATCTGTTCTTTCTGCTCGCCGATTCTTTTAACCTTGGACGTGGCAGGAACGGTGCGTATCGCGTCTTCGAGTTTTTTGGTATAATCTTTCAACTGAAGATAGCTGGCTGCATTACTTTCCACGCCGATCACCAGCGCCTCTGTATCGCCGAAATCCGAATTCACAACCGGCCCTTTTACACCGGCCGGAAGGTCCATTTGTTTTGAGATCAGTAATTGATGCCGCAATTTACTCCAGAAAATATCCGGCTCTTTTACCTGCTCGCCAAGTTCTACGTTCACCACCACCATGCCGTCGGAGGTTGTAGAATAGGTTTTGGCCTTATTAACTTCTGCATATTGAAACAGATATTGTTCCAGTTTTTTGGTCACCTGATCTTCCACCTGGGCAGAGTTCGCTCCGGGGAAATAGGCGATCACAAGACCCTGCCGGATCGTGATTTTAGGATCCTCGCGCCGGGGCATATTGAGCAGCGAATTGACGCCGACCGCGAACAGCAACAGCAGCACCGAAAGGGTGACCTGTTTGTATTTTAATGATGCTTCTACAAAATTCATGCGATTTCAGTTTGCAGGTTTTGGGTGATTGGCTACCGTTTCATTTATTTTACCGTTATGTCTGCGCCGTCAGTCAGTTTATTTTGTCCTGAGGTTACGATCACATCGCCCGGACTGAGCCCGGACAGAATTTCGATGTAGTTGTCAGTCAGCTGCCCCAGACTTACTTTTCTTTCGAATGCCTTATTTTTCGCCTTGTCAATCACGTACACGATGTTTTCATTGTTGAGATTTCTGAGTACCGCTTCGGTGGGTACGGCCAGAAACTCGCTTTTCTCGCCGGAATTGATCCTGGCTTCTGCAATCATGCCCGGCCTGATGATCAGCTTGGGATTGTTGATCGTAATCTTCACTGTGAAAGCCCGCGACGAAGGATCGGCAGCTGAGCCTACTTCGGTTATTTTGCCCTTAAATGTTTCGTTCAGCGACGAGACCAGCACCGTCGCGTCCTGACCAATTTTGATATTCTGCAATTCACTTTCCGGGATATACGCATTGGCCTTCACCGTACGGATATCGGACACGACAAACAGCGGAGTACCGCTTCCGGTGATCTCCCCTACCTCGGCATTTTTCTTTAATAAAACCCCGCTGATGGGACTGTACAATTTGGTATCAAACAAATTTTTTGCCTGTAATTTCTGCTGAGCTTTTGCCTGTTCGAGCCCGTGGCTGATTTTCGAAAAGTCACTTTCGCTGATGCTTTTGCGGTCGTGCATGATTTTCAGCCGCTCGTATTCATCCGCCACCTGCGCCACCTGCACATCGGCAATTTCTTTTCCAATGGCATAATTGGTAGGTTCCAGACTGGAAATCAACTGGCCTTTGTTTATTTTCTGGCCTTCATTGGCAGCGATATAACTGATCTTTCCGGAGACCATAAAACCCAGGCGCACCGTTTTTTCGCCTTCAATGTTTCCGCTGATCGATATCTCCCGGTCGGATTTGCGGTTTTCGACCGTCGATGTCACAACGGCAACGGAATTAACGGGTGCTTCCGAGCCATCCTTTTGCCCCTTGTTGCAGGAAGCAAAAGTAAGCGCGGCCAGCGCAATTGTATAAAGCTGAATCTGTTTCATAATATGGGTAAATTAAGTATCTGGCTGATTTTTATAAGGTCAACGTTTCATTTCCTGACCAGCGATCCGCTGTGGATCCATGCCGAGAAAAACCAGCGACTGGCGGATCAGATCTGTAAAACCGGCATCTCCTTTAATAAAGAAAGACATTTCGTCTCTTGTGTTTTCATTGATCACCGATTCCAGCATTTCCTGCGGCAGCACACCGGGATGTAGTGTGCTCAGAGGCTGATTGTATACCAAGAAGCGTCCAGGGAAATGATTATGTAAAATCGTCATTTCTTTTGAAAAAAGTGCCTTGTTATCTTCGGCATAAAAGAGCACAGAAACATGATCGTCCGGATGCTGAACCAGACATTTTTTTTTGTGCTGATAAGATTCAGTAATCCCCGTTTCGTCGGTTACAAAAACATGATGCTGCGTGTGATCCATAATACCGGCTGCTAATATGATTTTTTTTAATAACCATGCAAAGCTCGGGGCAACGAAGGAGTTTTCTTTTAAGCTAGATTAAAAAATGAAAAATGGATAAAAATATTTTTTTAACGCTGCGCCCTCAAAACACTCAATGTCTGCTGTGTGATGCCGATATAGGAGGCAATATGACCCAGATTGGCGCGTAACAACAAGCCAGGCTGATGCACTTCAATCGTTTTGTAGCGCTCCTGTGCCGACTGAAACTGAATCGAATGCAGCCTGTCAGAAAAAGAACGCAGCACATCGATCAGCAGAAAACTGATTACTTTCTGCAAAGCAGGATACGTTTCGGCCATTTTTTCAATTTCATGATAAGATACGGAAAGTACAGTGCCGGGTTCAAGGGCTTCCAGTCCGTAAGGCGAAGGGCGGTTATAGAAAATGCTTTCCAGCGGCAAGGTAAAGGTATTTTCCTCAAAAAAATAATGGGTAATATCCTTTCCGTCTTTCAGATAATAGGTACGCAAAAGCCCCTTTTCAACGTAGTAAACTTTTTTACCATGATTGTCGAGTTCAAGAATTTTTTGTCCTTTAAAAACCTGCTCGATTTTAAAGATGGAAGCCAGGCACGCAGCGTCCTCAGGTGTAAAAGACTGCGATTCAAAAAATCGGGTAAGACTCATAACGATTCAAATTTTCCTTTGGAATGAAAGTAGCCAAAAATTCTTTTGTATGAAAATTGGATAGGGAAATATCCTGTGAACAGGTTGAGGTGTGAAATATCTGACTTAACTTTCCCTTTCGCAAAGTACCGTAAATCAAGGTTCCCACATTTCCCCACTGACCAAATCTATTATCCTGCAAAGAAAAAGAGATATCTCAAGTGCGAGGAGTGTTTCAGGAAGGTTAGGATAAGTTGTATAAATCATTGGTTGGTGTTGGTGGGATTTTCGGTAAAATGATGGTAAATTGTTGGTGGGTCGGACATTTCGAGCTTAACAATGAGGGAAAATGAAGCTTTTTTTATTGCTATTTTCATGCAAAATCTTCGTAAAATAAAATACCCTCATAGTTTTCAACAGAACATTTCATATTACAAAGTTATGCCCTAACCTCACCGCCATACAAAAACTTTTACCTTCAATATGACACAAGTTTCAAATATTGCCATACCATATTAACAGCTATACATCTGGTTCTAGAATGTTTAAACGGTGGACAGAGTTTCTACTTTAAAAACATTTATAATTCTATTGGATTATCAGCCGTCAAGAATAATATTGTAACTGACCCAAATCCAACTGGGCATCAAGCCATTTATTATTCATTGCAAAAGCAGGACGAAAACTGAGCTCGTGAAATCGTTTGGGATTTAATCACAGAAAGAATTTTGACAATTGCAGATTACCATAACGATTTACGGCCTTGGTTCAGCTTGACATACTATGCTGAAAAAGCTGTAAATTCCGCCGAGCCTATATCAAATGTGCAGAATTCGGACACGTTACCATATGATTCAGTGGCAGATTGGTTCATCCCCACTTTTGGTGGTCACTCCGAATTTAACAGTAACCTCCTTTTCAACAACTCAAAATCGGCGCGACCATACATTTGCCTTTTCAAAGTTTTAATTTTATTTACATTTCCTTCAACACGTCCGTTACTCCAGGGTAGATTAAATGCGTTTTGAATCGCTTGAAAATCTGGATTCATACTTTTTGCAAAACCCTCCAATTTCTTTGAGGCCCGAGTCAATGGCTTGATAAATCCATTCATTTAGTCGATTACCGGCCTTTATTGTCATCAGGAATCTGAAGTACCGTACTAGGTGCAATGATTTGTTTATGTATGAGACTTTTCGCAAAGACTAATTAAAGTGTTCTTTTGCTTATTTGAAAGCGCATCTACATCTTTGAAAAACAGGACACTGGCTTTTGACTGTGTCCATAATAAATCTGATAATCTGGAAAATTGAACAATCTTTGATTTTTTGCTCATCATGACACCTGCTTTCTTTGGGTTTTCAGATAGCGCTGTGTATGCTCCATTATACCCTCTTTTTTGAAGCTCATACCATAAGTCACGAAGTTGTAACGAAGGTTCGTGGAGTAGTCTCTCTTTTATATATACCATGCGCTTATCCAATTGATTACAGTTTTTCTTCCCGATCTTACATTTACCCTGATAGCTTCTTCTCATTCAACTGATTATTTTTTTATTCCAAAAAATTATATAACCTGTTCCTAAAATTGTTGGTAAAATCCAAACAGATACTGTTCCTATGTGTAATCCGGCAACTAAGAACGCAGTAATGGAAGCAATCAGTGCTCCAACCATTCGTCCTACATGACTTATCAGCCATGCACTTTTCTTTTCAGTAAAAATTTTAAAGGTAAGAAAATCTCTCACCGTCATAAACGCACCAAAACATCCAAAGAAAATATATAAAATGCTGTTGTCAATTCCTTGAATTACTCCGATCATCCCTATTCCGAGCATTCCGATTGATGTGACTAACATCGTTCCGGATATAAGTTTGTCGATCAGGTCAGCTTTGGTTTTGCTTTTTAAACTCAATGCCCGGTTTCCAGCCAGTATCAAGTAAATTGTAAAAATTCCAATCAGGAATAGAAACAAGTTCTCGTGACCAGGCATTTTTGCGATAACAAGTGAAATCAATGAACTTATTAGCATCGAATAGGAGAAAATTTTTCCGGTCCTTCTATGTTTAATCCCTCCCTTGTTTCCGAAGATGCTAATGATTCCGGCAATTAAACCAAGTCCTCCAAAAAATGCGTGAATGTAAATTAATATCTTTAATGCTTGCATACTGTTTAGATACTATTTAATAATTGTTTAGTTGATCAAATAGCACCATATTTGACATGGAAGTAATTTCTAATCAACATAGTTCCGGACAACCCGCCACTTGCAGTATTGAACTGAATTTTCGAAGCCTTGGCCCTGAAATATTAAACTGATGTGCGATTTGGTTGATCCAATAGCTGAAAGATGAATAATTTCTAGGAGCTTACTGGGTGAACAGCCTAATATCTTGACTGCTATTTTTAACATTCTGCCAAAGTTGCTACTATTCGCTATATGAATTTTCATAGGTCCAAAATGCCGGACTTTTAAACAAATTCAGCTGATCAACAAAGGCAGTTGCTAACCTTACGATCGCGAGTAATCACGTTCACTTTTATGTAACAGTTTCACCTGTTTCATACAGAGCAGCGTTTTTTTTTCATTTTCGAAGTTTAGTATCTGGTATATATACGAAGTAAAGTCTTCTAAGTTGTCTTGTTTGAAATAGTAACCGGACAATCCGGCATTAGCATACATTTTTATAATGAAAGGGCTAGAACTGTCCACATAGCCCACCAATTTTGCCGCAGGACACCATTTTCTAGCACCATTAATCTCATCAATGTCATTCAAATCAAGTGACTGATTCAATGCTATAATGATTAATGAAATATCAGCACCTGATGAATGTGCCATAAGCTCTTCCTTGCAGCTGCATTCAATTGTTACCAAGTCATAAAAATGACCGGATAAGAATTCCGAAAGTCCACGGCGAAGAATCGGGTATCTATCTATAATTACGATTTTCATATATATGAAATTTGTTTGCTGACCTTAATAGATCAGATCTGATATTTGCTAATTGCTATTTCTGAAAGTTGAAATATTACCGCCTTCATTAAAAAACAGGTTGTTATGGCCAAGTTTTTTTCCCAAGGGGGCATAGTTGAACTTTTTGTATTATTTCCGTAGACAAAATTTCTTAATGTAAGAAGATACATTCATTGAGCAGTAAACCAAGGTTTGGAGAAGAAGATTACTGCGAAACTTAAATTTAATGATCTATTCTAACTTACATAAGCTTCATCAGCTCCACAACATTGCGAACTTTCAACTTGTTAAAAATATTGGTTTTTTGTGTGCTGATTGTGGTAGGTTTTCTGTTTGTTAGCTGAGATATCTGGTTAGTTCCAAATCCCTGAATCAGGTATGTTGCAATTTCCAATTCCTTAACAGATAATTTGAACAAGGAGGCTACGGCAGATTCATTTTTTTTTAAATGAGAATCAAAGGATTCTATTATTAAGGAGGAATCGGCATATAATTTACCTGATAAAACAATTCTGATTGCCTCTTCAATAGATTTTAATGAGGATCTGCTATCGGTATAACCCTTAACACCCAAAGAGAATAAAAATTTTGCTTCTATCAATCCGGCTTCATCCGAAAGAATAAGTACCTTGATATCTTTTCGAAAGTGTTTGCGAACTTTAAGAAAGTCAGATACATTGTCAGAATGGTCTGATATATGCAGAATTAGCATATCATATTGATTCCATTCATTTTCAGCGCCGACGGGGTTTATGCTTGGATTAATTATAACCTCAGCATCAGTAATAACCAGTTCAACAATTCGCCTAAGACCTAAAAGGAAAATTTCAATATGGCTAATAACAAGTAATTTCATAATTCTATTCGTACTGTTAAGGATAGATTGCTGTTTAATAAAAAATGAACATTAGTATTTTGGTATGAATGTGGTGTTCATCGGTATCGATCTCACGTTTTGTTTACACTTTTTGCTGGTTAATTATCGTAATAAAAAACTTCTTGAAGGAAGTAAATAAACTTCAGACTCCACTGCTATTAGGTTTAATATTTAAGATAGCCAGGCAACAAAGTGCATTGTGTTTCTGTAATATCATTATACAATTATTCCAATAGGATTGATCTTGAGTTACTCGGGCTCTTATGCCACTTCTTGGCACAATCAATCTTTCTCTCAAGTGGTTTCAGGTTAACCGAAGCATTTCGTAATAGGTCTTCTGAGACTTTTCTGAATATTTGCTCTTGTCACGCTTGCCAAGCAACCTACTATTCTGGAATTAATCCGCGGTGTAGTCCATCTTTATAAATAACTGTAATGAGTATGAATTTGGGTAATACATATACTTATATACGAGATTCAAACGGTATCAGGCGATCCAATTTCTTCTGCTTGACTGATATTATTATAAACTATCATCTGGAACGCTCTGATGTTTAATTATTTCCAAATGTTTACTCACTTCATATTTTGAAGTAAAAACAGGTGTTGCCTTTTGTATATTACTTAATTCGCAAACAATTTACAGTTATATTATTACGATGCAAAGCAAGACTATTTCAGTTACTTTAATGCATATCATTTTTTAAAATTGATACGATTACTGATTACATAAGAATCTATTTTAACTTCCAACTACTCAAATCATTTCCCGAAAATTCCGGGAAATGACAAGCAGGAATGTGTGTCGAGCGCTGATTAGCATTTGTTACAAAAGAAAACTTAAAGGGGTTTACGTAAAGTTTTAATAACAGTTGCTAAATGAAACAGGAACAGCATATCTATTTTACTTTACTATATTAGTCAAGCATTGATCTTTCTGTCAATCATCGAAAACCTTTATTGACAGAGAGTTTCCATCAAATGGAAGTGAGTAAGTTTGGCCAATAGTGTGTCATTCATAGCAGGTGATAACAAACAATGTCACCACCTGAAATTATGAATATCAATATGTTATATTTAGGAAAGTCCCTTAAATGCTACAATAAATTTTACTGCTTTATAAACTTCTGGCTTTGCGCTTTCCCATCCGGCTTCTGAAACTTAATAAAATACAAGCCCGTTGCCAGACTTTGCACATCAATACCTTCTTCCGGCAATGAAGCAGTTTGTGATACAACTTGCCCTTTCCGGTCTATAATTTGGATGGCTGACGCAGGTTCGCTGATAAAAAGCCTGTTAGTTACCGGGTTGGGATACAGTATTGACAGATCCTGTTTACCAAAGTTAACGACAGCAATTCTGCTAAGCTCGGTAGATCCATCCAGATCGGTTTGCTTTAAACGGTAATAGTTATACGCAGGCAATGGTGTTTCATCAAGCCAGGCGTAGTCCGTTACCCCGGTTGTATTTGAGCGTTTGCTTTTAACAAATCCTACCGTCTGCCACTTCCGGGCATCAGCACTGCGTTCAATGGCAAATCCTTCGCTGTTTTCTTCCATCGTTGTTGTCCAGTCCAAACGAGCCTGAGTTCCACTTTTCTGGGCTGAAAATTTAGACATTTTAACAGGTAAGGGACTTGGGCACACATATGTTTTGAAATATGTATCGTACACTGATCCCACAACAAATCCATTAGGGCCTACACCAAATCTGTTTCCAAATGCATAAGAATCATCTGACGCCGCAACTGCTATACCAACATAATCTTCACCCAGGCCTCTTAATCCAAAAGCCAACTTACTGCCCACAGAGGAAATGATCGGGGTAGTAAAGTAAAATGTATAGTCTGTGTATTCAGTAGCCACCACATTTATAATGGAAGAAGTTCCCAATGCCGTTCCTATAATTGGAACACCACTTTCATCGGTCCCATAAATTCCCATTATTACCTGTTGTGGTGGGAATCCTTCAAATGCCTTCACCTTAACTGTAACAGCGCATAGATAGCCAGCAATGCCAGATGTAAAAGACTGTCCGCCCATCACGTTTGGCTCAATAAATGTTTCATCTACAATGGTTGTTTGTTGCTGATCGATCTCCTGTGACATCGCGTTGAAACAAAGGCATAGACAAAAAAATAAAATTTTTTTCATTAGATTTTTTAGATTTATTAGTTAGTTAACAGACAAAAAACAGAAATAAAAACGGATTGCATGACACATAAATAAACTCGATAATCTAGATTTAAGCATAAAAAATATCTACGCTTATAATCGAATTATCGAATTTTCTCGAAATTTATGTGTCTTGAATTTCTTAAACCGTAACATGATAAATTATTTTTTCTTATTTAAAATTTACAGCTTTCCTGACCAATTTTATAAGAAAAAAAATCCATAAAAACAGCTTCATCGACATGGAAAAATATAATATCAATGTGCCTTTTAGCCAACATGATGCAACGGCACATCGATGTTTACGAATAATATTTTAATGAAATTTCAGGATTTGACTTTCTCATAAGCCAAATCTACCAGTTGCTTTACCGCCTTTTCAACTTCCTTGACATCTTCGTTCTTATTAAGGTCAATGCCACAAAAAGTACTTCCATTGATCTTTGCGTTAAGCACCAGAAAATATATCCCAGCCACTGATACAGCCATTAATGCACGAAAATTCACATCTGAATCTTTAAAATATGGATCAATGATCCCAAACATATGTTCACCCATTTGCTCTCTTGAATCTGCAACACTCCGTGAAATATCATTTGGTTCCGTGATTTGCCAACGGATGATCTGTTGCATTTCTTTGCTATGAAGAAAATACTGTATTTGATTCACCAGGGTACTTTTAGCGAGCTCCTTTCCTGATTCATGGCGATTTGCATCAAGCAATTCGTCCATATGATCCTCGAATGATATCCAATAATCTTTATGTATCAGATAAGCCTTAAAAAGCTCTTGGACATTACCAAAGTATCGGTAAACCAAGGTCTTGCTGACTCCGGCTGTATCCGCTATCCTAGAGGCGTTTAAGCCGGAGTACCCCTTTGCCATAAATATCTCACCAGTTGCTTTAATAAGTTTAAGCTTTGTTTCTTCCTTATCTTTTTTGTGTAGAGAATCCATCATATTAGGTTAAGTCATGTTACGATTTAAATTACCTTTATCGAAATATTTTAAATTTTTTTATCAGAAATCCGTCAAGCGTTAGTACCGAATTTTCAGTATATCGTCACTTTCTTTCATAATTAATACGATCAAATATTGCATAGTAATTATTGCTTTATTCAATGTTTAAATCATTTCGTCACCTTTCTACATTATGAATAGTAGTGATTCTACAAAGTGCTTTGATCTTTTTGTTCCTAACCGCTTGAATCCTTGGACAAGCTTGTAGCCTCAAACGAGAAGCAGATATGATTAAAAATGCACGCCTGAGTTCATCAGGAAGAAAGTTGCTTAGTTCGCAGCAAAAAGCCGACTTAACGGTCCGCCGCGCGGTGGAAGAATGGGAGTCGTATGGCTTATGTTGTCCCGAGTATTGCCGTTACAGGGTTAAATTAAAAGATAGTTCGGCAGTGGCCGCCGCAAAATTGCCACAGGTTTTATGTAGCAAAGTTGGATGCGTGTAGAATCAGCTGTGTCTAAATCTCAGCGCCATCTTTGAAGATTTCATCGAGATTAATAGTTTGAAAATCTATCTTTTCCGAAAAGTAATATCCTCTAAGCATATTGGTATGCTCCCAACTGTGTGTAGATTTGGCCAATATATTTATCAATAATTCTTCTCTATCATTGGCTTCTTACATTCTGCCAGACTTTCAGATAAATGAAGCAGATTACAACAGTTAATCTAAGGAATTAATAATTAACCTTTTGCAGCCTTCTGCCATAAGCTGTTCCCGGTAAGTAGCTCCGATCAGCTGCTGATTGTTACCATGAAAAACCGCTTTGGCGAACTTATTATGCTTCTCAACTTTACTTAAAACCCTTTCAACAGATTTTCTGACAGCAGGTTCGCCCATATATTGGATTATATGAAGCGTTTTACAAACTCTACCTAGTTCTCTAAGCGCCATATAAGGGGGGTGTTGCCTGGAGTATGAATTCAATCTCCGGATCAATGTAGATGTTTTCGAATAACCAAGTCTGCAGACTGTCTGGGTTTAGAGACACTTACAAAGGAGGTGAATTTTTTCATGAGACAACCAAATTGAATACAGTGATGTCAAAATTGGAATAAAACAATTTCCATCATGAGGGCTTTTTTCTTATTGCTGTTCTTTTTGACATCTGCATTATGTCATGCACAATGGAAAACCAGTGTAGGGATCAACATTCCACCTATCATCGCCAAGTCTGCCGAGATCAGTTCGGAATTAAGCCGTCATCCAGCATATTCTTGAACCTGAATTTAGGTCATACTTTCAAAACGGGCCATGCCGGGTTGATAGATTATAAAGTGTACGATGGGTTCAGTCAGAGACGAACATCCGGAACTTTCCTAAAAGCTGGAGCAAGGCTCTACCTAGCAACGATTTCGGGAAAGCAGAAAAGAAACCATTTTTTCATAGGTGCGTACTTGATCTTTCACAATATCAGCAAATAGCTTTGCAGCGGGAGCTATCGGAAGATTTGGAGTTTTCGAACATCTATAACCCCGTTTCGAGAAAAGGAACGATCATATTTCCTGCTGCCACTGTTGGATTCCAGCATAACTTAACTAAATCTCCTATACTGGATTGGAGTGTCCAAAAATCGTTTGTTCTTCGAGAAAACAATTACCTGGGGAGAAGGGTTCGTAATTACTGGCCAGGCGCAGGCTCTGCTCAATCAGATCCATTCACTGGCTATTTTCAGGGGATGCTCTCATTGAAATACAAGTTTTCCAATTGAAATGTATATTCACCGAAGAATCCGGACGCGTTGACCATATGGTTCCGTAGCGGATTGACCATCGGCAGACTATTGCTGACAATCTGCTAACCTAACTATCAACCAATGGCTTAAGCTGTTAATCCAACCGAAACAACCTGCCCTTAATTTCCGAATTAGGCTGATCTGCGGCTTTGAATTCTCGGTATAGCCGAGCAGCATGAAATATAAATCCGAATTAATTATATTCCTTGAACATTTTTTATTCAAATCCCCTCCCAATAATCATGGAGGGGTTGTGATAAAAAATGTGAAGTTCTTACGAAGCCAGAAATTAGGTTTCTTAAAAAATTATATCTCAAAATTTGTTTTTATCTTAGAATTCCGGCGATTTGTGCGATGCGGCAGCCGGGAAAACAGCGCAGTATAGTCCGATTTTAATTTGCTATAAAAGTAATTCTCCGAGTCTATACCTAATGCCTCTGCTGAAATACTCAACGCCATGATGACCAAGTCCGACATCTTCGGCTTTTGCCGGTAGTAAACTAGATTCTCAAATTTATTTAACCTTTTTGCCAGCAAATCTCTGGCGATTGCCGAAATTTTGTAGAGATTCGTTTCCAAATTGTGCTGTCGATTCTACCTGTTGTATCAAACTTAAAATGCTGAATTTCAGCTACATGTACAAACTTATATCTCCCATTTAGATAGCCAAAATCTAAACGCACAGCGGGTATAGTTATAATTTCTAATGCTGCTGCATTAGAAACAAACGATGCGCTTTATTCTCCATTTAATAATTAGTTAAAATAATTTTTATGTTTTAGACATGTCATAATTTACTTTATATCCTAAAAATACGCAAGGTAAAATACCTAAAACCAATAATAGCCAAAACCATACAGGATTCCCAGCCGACAACCATAGCCAACCCACAACCAGCATTATTAAGCCGCCAACTATCAGATTTTCTCTTGCCTTTCCCCCAATCCTTGTGGTAGCTATCCCACCCAAAAAACAGCTAACCCAGACACAAAAAAGTTTGATGACAAATTGAGAAATATTGGTGGCAGCTAATTGCTGATTGATAAATATTTCCAAAGATGACGCAAACAACCACCCTTGGATCCTGGCAAAAAGAGAACTCAATATTCCTATCGTTCCGAATCCCACTATGACGGAAAGTATCTTTCTGTAATTCATTATTTAACTGATTTTAAAATTCAACTGGTCTTGGGTCAATACAATTGGATCGATCATTACTTTTTGTACATCGGCATCAGATGCAGCTCTGAATGAATGGACAAACCGGTTTAATTTTTCTTCACTATCAGGGATAAATGATGCCGAATTATTTTTTGCATTTCCCTGAAATTTCTTTATCATAGGTTGCATGATGGTATCATAGTGGGCAAAAGCCGTTTTTAAATCATTTGGATTTTCGTGGATAAAATGAGCCAAGGCTTTTGCTCCGTAAATGGATAACGATGCACCCATTCCCGATAGTGCTGTAGGACAATAGCCCGCATCTCCCAATAAAACCATCTTGCGGTTTACTAAAGTGGATGAATTTATCATGCCCATTTTATCAATAAACATAAGGCCATTATCCACGAAACGATCTAACAAATGCTGTACATCTTCATTATACCCGTTAAAGGATGTTTTGAGTATTTCATTGGCTTTGTTTTGAATGGATGCTAAATCTCCTGTGTCATGTATATAGCACTGAATGGCTATTTCATCGGAAGCAATGGGATAAATAGACAGCATCTTATTCATATCAATATAAATATTGAATTTGCCGACCTGATAAGAATGATGCCCTTTCAATCGTCCGCCTACATAAAGCACATTAAAATCCTCAAGCGTACTTTCCGGAAAATAATTCTGTCTTGTTGTAGAGCGTAATCCTTCTGAAACGATAAGCAGGTCGGCTTCCAACACGGTTCCGTTGTTGAGTAAGATTTTGACTTTGTTTTCATCATGCGTTATTTCTTCAACAGAAGATGAAAAAAGAATATCCACTTCATCCTTTAGGTCGTTGTATAAAACTTGATGCAATCCGCCTCGTGTTATCAATACGGAACGTTCAATGTTCTCGTTCATTTTCTTGTAGCTGAGACCTTGTATAATTGTACCGTTTGATTCCCTGAAATTTACAAATTCTGATGGCGATGATGCTTGTTGCAATTTTTCTGCTAATCCTAATTCGTCCATAATACGAACCCCAAAGCTCTTGAGCGAAATAAGAAATCCAGATTTACTGAATGATGCAGCTCGTTCCAAAATAGTAACGTTATGACCTTGTTTGCTTAATAGCTTTGCAGCAGTTAATCCGGCGATGCCTCCTCCTGAAATCACAATATTTTTTTTCATTGGTTTTAGTTTTTATACTGCAAATATCATTTTACATTTAGAGATAAAATAGCCCATATTAAATCAATAATAGTCCGATAAATTATGCTTGATGAAAAGCGTAAAATGAGACAACTTGCTGAAAAACTCGGCATCTCCCTAACTTCTATTGAAGAAGAAGTAAAACTTTTGCATTTCAACCGATTGAACATTGTGGACTTGATGCCCGAGATGTTACTAATGGTCCGCTCCTTAATTAGCACTCAGACTTTTGCTTATAAAAGAAAACCAATCGGGGTGATAGAAAAGGGACTGTTCATTTCGTTTCAAAATATTTTTCTTACGGAAGAAACGGGTAAAGCAATTGGTAAAAGAGCCTTGAACAATCAGCCACATGTTCGCATTATGCCTTCGCATTTAGAAAGCGAAGTGCTATTTCCCAGAGATGTTCACATACAGCAAATCACCATTCTAGTCGAACTGGAATACCTGAAACGTTTTGTAGGGAATGATGCAGATAAATTGTCTTATCTTTTTGTTGTAGAAAAAACCTTTTGGATAGAAGAATTTATGTCTCCTGAAATGACTGATTTGGTTGCTCAATTGGCTAATCTTTCAACAGAAAACATTTTATCGGAAGCCTTTTATCGGTTAAAGGCACTTGAACTTATTTATCTGCTTTTCAGCAATTTATTAAAAAGAGAAAAAACAGAACACCAGCATCTTAGCAATGCTGAAATTGATGCAGTTTATTTGGTTCGAAATACGATAGAATCAAATCTGGAAAAACCACTCACAAAAGATGAACTGGTAAAACTAGGTGGTATGAATGAGTTAAAACTAAGAAGAATATTTACACAAGTTTTTGGCAAAGGGATTTACGAATATTATAATCATCTGCGTATGCAAAAGGCGGCAAGATTATTAAAGCAAGAAGACCTTTCCGTTTCAGAAGTCGGCTATCAATTAGGATTTAGCAATTTGAGTTATTTTGGAAGGTTATTTGAAAAGCACTTTGGATTAAAACCAAAGAAGTGGACTGATAAAAATAGAAGATAAAAATCTACCCGCTGTACGGTTAAAAAGCGAGGTTAAAAGCTCTATCTGGTGCTTGTCAAAGAGCTGCAATTGCCCTCGTTTTTAAAATGTCGTGGATTTGGGAAATACTACAGTTTTTTATACGATGTGTGCGATCACCTGAATATTATTTATACCCGTGATACTGCTTTGATCCACATAAAAGACATAGATTTCCCCAAGGCTTTTGCGACGTAGCTATATTTTGTTTAATCGCCTTTTCAATCAGCAGCTGAATTCTGATGTGTTACAGACACGAAGAACTTTACGATTTCGTTAAGTGCCTCTGGCCCAACAGACAAGGGCGAAGACTAGATCTTTACCTTCCTAACTGGCAAGAGATTTCAGCGCTCATGCCTCGGCATGAAAACAAATATCGCTGGCAGCTTCTGGAAACCTGTGGACGCCGCTGCGTCTTTGAAAATATGCGCTTTCAAACCGTCAGCAGATCCTACCCAAGGCAGCCTGGCCACGGTCAGGGCCGCGTCAATTTTCAGCAGTTTTACGGTTTTGGCTACTTTCACCGCAACAATTTTATTGTCTCAGCAGTCCGGCGAGCGGAAGACTGCTGAAAGTAGATGTTTATGATAATCTAAAGCATCACAGAGGAAACTTCCTGCATAGTCTGGGCCCGCTTCAACCGGCACGAAGACAGATATAAATCAGATGCACAAAACCTAAAGCAGTGAGCCTACGATCATGACAAGGCTGATAAGCATTAAGATAAGCTCTGCAAAAAGAATCACCACGGCATGAATATAACTTTTAAACTGCTGGCTTCGAACATCGTTTTTTCTTTTAAAGCGCCTTTCGGCTACCCAGAAACGAAGCGTAAAACCAAGAAAAACAAAGAGAAGACAAAGCAGGTCACTGTATGATGGCTTTCCTAAAATTATCATGGTAAAAAAGTTTAATGCCCAACTGTCTGGCAGCTGCCAGATTGCCTTTGATTAATTTATTAGCAGCCCGTTAAGGTTTTTGCTGCCGGAATGGCTGCTGGATCATAAAGAGCATGCTGACTGCGAGAGCAAACATTTCATGTTTCGGTTTTATTTCAGCTAAATACCGGATCAAAAGCTGTCCGGTATAACAAGCCCTGTAACCATCAAAGAGTGAGATAAAAAGGCCGGCTGCATCTTTGCGCCTCGCATTTTTCAAACATGCTTTCACCTCTTTGGAAAGGTCCACAAGGCGTTCAAAACTAAACAGGCGTGTATCATGCTGCATTTTGAAACGGGCTGGATCTGCCAGCAGCGCCTCGTTCTGCTGCGCTATAAACTCAAGCACTGCCGGGATTTCAGAAGGAAAAAGCCGGCAAAGTATACTTGCTTTACTCGTATTGGATAGGTCTGTATACCGGTTCATCATTTCAGGGTTTTGGGGAGGAGAGCGCCCCCTCCCCTGACATGATTAGTTTAGCTGAAATATGCCGTTTCCGTTTAGAGAGAAACCATCACAAAGGTCAAAAGCACGCTGTCCACGAAGCTGGGCCGTGCCTCCAAAAAGCACAGATTTTACTTTCGCCTCGTCATCATCGTATTTTCTTCTGTTTTGAAAATAACCGGTAACAGCGTTGTAAGCGCCAAAAACAGTTCCGGCCGTGGTAATAAGGTTTTGCGAAGGATCTGAGAGCGCGTACTCATAAACATCGTCTACCGTGTTCAGATACTGGGAAGATAAAAGCTCTGTTTTTCCGTCCAGCACATTGCCCAGCGTTTCGCTGTTAGAAGCCATAGCCATTTCAATGAGCCTTTTTAGTTCTTTGTCAGTGATACGGGTTTTAGCCCAGTGATTAAAAAGTTCTTCCTTCTGCTGGGCTATCTTACCTGCCAGACCCATAATTTTATGCGCCTGCAGAAGTCTTTCTTTGGCGTTGGCGGTATGGCGGATTCTTACAGCACCAGTTAGATTACCCATGGCGGCATTTAGCGTGTTCTGACAAACGATACGTACCGGTGTGAAAGCGGCAGTGATACTGCCTGACCCGTCGTGAGAATTGGTAAGAAAGATATATTTTTCGATCAGATCATCATTGCCTACTCGGATGTGACCGGGAAGTTTGGCGGTTATAAAAATCCGCTCCCCGCGGCCCAGCGCTCCGGCTGTTTCATAGGAAATCTGGTGCTGCTGAGCGACCGAGTCAAAAAAAGAAAAAGCTTCCTTGTTTTGAACGATATGATAATCTTTACCAACAATACCCAGCGGCTGCATAGAATCTGTTCTGACCGTGGCAAAGTGATTGGGCACTACCATTTCTTGCACAGTGACACCTACACCGATATGCTCTATACGCAGGTCAAATGGCGCAGTTTTGACTGGTGTTTTAACGACCTGGTAGTCCAGTCCTGCCAGACCGATCGCCTCCCCGCTTGTTGGGGCAGCCTCAACAATTTGACCCAGCCCGTGCCAGGCTTTTTCCTTTACTGAAAAAAAACTGTGGTTACCTGTACTTTCGTTGAAATGAAGGTTGTGAGACATCGTATTAAAGATTAAAATGGGTGAAAAAATTATTTTCATTTCTCTTTCTGTCCTGTCTGACTTAATCAAAAACAACATTGTTTTTCCCCAAAGAAAAAAACAAGAAAAAAAGAAAGCCCACGGTAAGCGGCCCGCTCCAAAGCCAACAAGGAAGCGGAATAAGTACCCGAAGGGTTGACGGCAACACCTGGCTAAAAACTGAAATGATTAAATGCCGTCATTATGCCGAACACTTTTGGCACCCTTTCAAAAGCATTAGAAACCGGGCCGCTAGTTTCGCTATTCTTTTTGAGTTGTTATTTGGGGAAAAACATTTCAACAATCTTCATGGCTGTTATTAATGTGGCCAATATCACTACCATCACCATCAATTGTAATTTAGCTTACCTGCGTTCGCTTGATTGGATGCCGTCTTTTTATACATTTGATTCAACCCATATTCGTCAAAACGTGTCCCAGATTCTGGCTGAAATAGCATTACGTAAATATTTTAATTGGGAATTAATTCCAGTGGCCCTATTAAAAGTACCTATGTAAAACAAGTCGAAAAGCAGCTCTGGTCTGAACTTTTGGAAAATACGTGCTTCTAAGCATTCTGCTATTTTCATGTCATAATCCTGTTTATGCTAATCGAGCAGGTCAAATCCTGGCTCCGATTTCACCTTCCTAATGCCAGCTCCAGTGGTCATGGGGCACGCGCAGCCTGATTTCATAATCGCGAATCGTTACGTAAATCTCTCCATCACCGTCAGCTAGTATACGGAAATGCTCGTCACCGATTTCATCCACCCTAATGTCCGGAAAATGATCTAAAATAACGGGTATCTGTTTTCCAATCAGCGCATACCATAAAAGGCCTATTTCCTCAGTGTGCGAGATGCAAGTATATAAATTTAGCATTTCATGATCTTTAAAATGTTAAAGGTTATAACAAAAGGTCAAACGCTGATAATCGAAAAAATGTTAGAATTAGCTGCCGTAGCTAGCAAGATTTAGAATGACAAAAAAGATCCGCGCAAACGTGTGAACCTTTAAGCATCTATGCTACCAATAGAAGTCCTTTGTACGAGGATAAGTATGAATGGTCACATAGAAGCCCGCTTCAAGGGCCGCATATGCCCAAATCGGACCCGTCTGACTAACGGTTGTAAAGATTCTATGACAATAGTAACGTTAATACAATCCTCTGTATAAAGACCAATTTTTCAATGGCTTAGTTTTATGCGGCTTGGCATTATCTGGTCGTTTGAAAATTTTAAACGGCTATTTTTTCGTGCTTATACTCCAATTATTATTGGTTTGAGTATATCCTAAGTTAAGAATAAGCACTGCCCTAAATATGCGCAGCGGTTAAAAATTACTATCCACTGATAAATTAAGTAACATCATTCGAATTGTTTTTTGACCTTTTGCTGAATTTTTGCAATCCGGTCTGGAGAATTCGGACGCGTTCACCATATCATTTACTTCCACTGGTTAATTCCAACCAAAACGGCCTGCCCTCAATTTTCAAATTGGGGTGATCAGTGGCTCCGAATTCTTCACACCAGTGAACGGAACCGTTTCTTTTTCCAAACCTCAGCAGCAAAATCAGTATCTTAAAGTCGTCCGTGAAATAATGAGTGTCGAGCCAATGAGTGTTATTTATCGGGGTTTAATAAAAGTTCCATAGAAAAATCTTGGTAAAATAAATAAAAGCCAGTCTGTGACCGTAAAACTTGAGTGATATCCATACCGGGAGTATAGTGTTGTAAAAGCTCAACTGACTCAGATTTCCAATGATCCCAGACAAGGTAGTCTGTATGGGGGTTATGTCACCTTCTCGAATGGTCTAATTACGGTGCGAGGTAGAAAACTTCCTTATAGAAATGGACTTATGGGTTCTGCGGAAATTATTACTAAAGAACGAAGGCTAACGGATAAACTCTTTTCTGCCATACGGTTAACGGACTAGTAAACTGTTAAACTAACTATTTTATAAGAAAAAGACAGGATTTAGAAATGCTAAAATTTTCGTGATCTTATGAGAACTCTAAGCTAATTCAGGAGGATACTTGTGAGCGGAAATATTTGTTTAATTTCAAGACAAATAGTTGTACGAATGTAAGAAGCGATCTTAGTGGCTGTTTCAGAGAAGTTGCACGGAATTTTCCGATGGTGGGCTCTAGCATGCCCGGAAGCGCTGCGCATGTATCGTCAATCGTAAAAACTTTCCATACCTTTCTTTTTAGTTCTTAAGGTTTATAATGCCAGATGCACTGATCCGGGGATACCCGAGGCCTGAGCTGAAAGTTGCTAATCGTGCTGTAAATTTCTCCATCTCCGCTGGCCAGGACACGCAAATGCTACTCTCCGATTTCATCGACGGTAATGTCGGGAAAGGGTTCTAAAATTGAGGGGATCTGTTTTCCGATTAAAGAAAACCATAAATATCTTATTTCCTCTGTGTGAAAAATGCAGCTGTATAAATTAGACATTGAATTGGTTGTATGAATACAAAAGTGTCGATGCATCGGCCCGGCAGTAAAATCCGGGCAATTAGTATATAAATCTTCATGGATGATCTGATTCATTACTGTTTTAATGGGAATTGAAAATCACAAAAAGGGTCTGCATAAATGCACGGACCTTTTCACGCTCAAAACTACCAATAGCCTTCCTGTCGACGCCCAAGTAAACGAGACAGAACCAAGCTGGTCTTAAAGAACCACAATGAGAATAATTGCTTGACTGTCAGTAGAACTCAAAACGACAGTAACTTCCGAAATTTTACCAGGTCAAAAAGTCCTTCTTCCATGAAGCATTAAGTTGAATCGTTGGTAAATAATCGTTTAAAGTTTTGAAACGGTTACTTTTGTTTGCATGCTATCCGATTCATGTATTCTATGATGGCATTAAAGTGCTGCCATAGCGTGCAGCTCACTTTCAGGCTGCTTTCTGCAAGTACCTTACGCCGCAGTATTAGTCAAACTCTTTTTGGACCTTCTTTTGAAGGGAGGTTATCCGTTCAACCAGCCTCCTGCACTGCTGCTGCGACATCTGGTCAATGGTGTGAATGACTGCATTAGCGATCACGCGGCCCTGTTCATCGGTTTTAGGACCTTTGATTTTTACCTCTCTTGCTATGTCTTCCCACTCGGTTGAAAGCATATCAGAAAAGTATTTCGAAGTGATGATATTAAAATACCCGGCCTGAGCTTTCAGACTATCTTTCATTGCGCTAGAGTCGGCTGATAACTCACGGGCGAATTTGGAAAGCTCAATATGCACGAAAATATTTGACTTCTTCATGGTAACAAAGGAAGGTATAATGGAATATATAAAGCATAAGTCAGCGCCCCCTGCAATCTGATTGACTTGCAGTTACAAAATTACTCAATTGGTCTTTTTACAAATTCAAAGCACGTTAGAATGATGTCGAACAACGCCTAGAATTTTGACGATATCTCCCGATCGAAAAATAAGAAAACGTAAACTAGCCAATGAAAGAGTGTTTGCACCCCGCATCTTTGGGTTTCAAACTTTTTAGCCTGGCTGGGACATTTTTGGAAGCTACTTTTTTACCTGAGCAAAAGCAGACCCTTCCGGATCATACTGCACCAAACAGCTCACAACGTATTGGTTTACATTCACATATTTGAATCCGCCTTATTTTTTCGTTCTACGTAAATTTTTATCATGCTTACCCAGCCGAGCACCTGCCTTGTGGGTACAGACTCAAAGGCTTTTATTATTTTTGACTTATCATTCAAAATATGGCGTTTGTACAACAGAGGCGGGCGCTAGTCAGTGACAAAACCGAGCTTTCTCTGTCTTAAAAGAACTGTCGCATGTTTGCGACCAGTGTGTGTGGATAATGCATAAAGGATTGGAAAGATTTTCTAATCCTTTTTTGTATTGGTTTTGAAGTATTGCACGGGTCGGTTAGCCCAAGGGCGAAATTGCTTAATTTTAAATGCATGCCTGGATTAAATTTTTGAATAAAAAAGCCTTTACGCAGTAGGTCCGGCAGTTTTGAAAACTACATTGCATTTACTGATAATTACCACAAGCACCCGGTACCTATCCGGCTTAAGGACAAACCGGTCAATATCGTTAAAAATTCACACAGGATAGATCGTATTTACTTAAACATTGTTTGGATTTTTTGTCGTCATAATTCTACTACATTTTTGAAATGTTGTAGCCTGTTTTTAAAGACTATTATTCTAGATTTGAATAATTATTCTTTAGGTCCGAAGACTGAGGCATTGATGTCCGTAGCGCCGCGGCGCTACGGACATCAATGCCTCAGTCTGGATCATGGAAAAGTTGTCTTACCTACCCAACCATTTAACATATGACAAAAATTTTGATGTTGATAAAAAATGATCTTCTAAGTTTGGGCGTCGTTTCTTGCCTTCAGGCCAAAGTACAGGACGCAGATTTTTATCACGCAGATACCTGGGACAATCTGCAAACCATGCTAACGCAGGCAGACTTTAATCTTCTGATTATAGATAGCAATATTTCTGATTTCACAAATGTCACGACGCTACACCGGATACGCCGAAAGTTCCCGTCGCTAAAAACAATCGTGCTGGGCGATGAGGACCGAAACCCTGTGATGCTGGAATTTTTAAAAAAAGGCGTAGAAGGCGTTTGCATGAAATCAATTACGCAGCATGATTTTTTACATGCATATGCCACGATCATGCAAGGGAAAAAGTATCTTGATCACAACATGGCAGAATATCTGTTAACGGATCTGGCGGTTGAAAGCCGGATTGGAACACTTTCTGCAAGGGAATCACAGATCACGACGCTGCTCGTCCAGGGCCTCCGTACAGCTGACATTGCTAAACAATTAAATCTGGCTGTTTCCACCGTAAGTACGATCAAATTCAATATTTACCGCAAAATGTGCGTAAATAATGTTGTTGAGCTGGCTGGAAAAGTTGAGATTTCAAAGCCCCGCGCACAGTCTCCGTCCAATTACAAACCGTAATCGGCGAAAATACATGTGACCCGGCAAAACAGTTTAGGCGTTCAATTAGTATTAATAAACAATAATTTAAAAGCAGGAAAAGATCAATTGTTATTGTTTGCTGACTGGTCGCAAAGGAAGTTTCCACTTCCGTTTCGGCGTGATTTCTACCTTGGGATCCATTAACCGAATTATATGTGGAGAGAATGGTTCATGCTGCCAAAAGATTGCACGCCTGTCGTAACAGCAGCCCCTGTCCTCACCATTTTCCAAATCAGCAAGGTGCTGAAATCCCAGCCTGACCAGATTTTTCAATCAAACGATTTATCACTGCGGCTACGGATTTGATCACAAAGAACGGAAATGAACCACTGTTATTGGTTGCGCAAGCCTTTTTACGCATCGGCAGATTTGCCAGCAAACTAAACGTATCGCCAAAGCAGACTCGGCAGAAAATTCGAAGACAGGATCGGCCAGGTGCTCATTAAACTCCAAGAGGTTAAACTGGATGAGAACAGGTTCTTTACCTTTTCAGGAGAAATTGCCAATGTCTGATCAAATCGGTGATCTATTAAAAGAGCACCTTCCGGTTAGCCTTACGAAGCGGAAGTTTCCATCTATTAGGAAGGTAAGCCTGTTTCCGACATAGCATGCATGCCGGGAACCTTGAAAGCAAACCAGGTGTCTTCGGTGGTTAGCAACCTGCATGGACCTATACCAATAACTCTTTAATCGTCTGGCATTATTCAATTTACAGGAAAACCTTTCGATGGCAATGACATTTAGGAGCTTCTGAACGGTAAGAAGATAAAGTGACCGATGTGGTCTATTACAAAAATGCTAAAGATCTGTACGCCATACGAGAATAATTTTATAGAGCCATTGAAGATCTCATGCATCATACTCTGCCCAGCCGGCCGAGCGCACCCTTCGCTTTTGCTTTTCAAGCTGGGCCTTAACCCTTCCGAGCCTTTCTTAGCTTGAATGAAAAAAATGAACAACCTTGCAGGCTTCCTTCTTTCCTTGATAACAAATAAAAGGTAGTCATAAGGCATTGGATTTCGGTATAAACTGGAGCCTGGGAGAATCATTGAATGGATGCAATGAAGAGCTGCGAAGCCCCAGTTTCAGTAAGGCCTCATGCTCATCTCATCAAAATGTACGAAGATGGTAATGTAAACAGCAATAAAGGTAATCCTGAGCGACTATCGTCATAATTCTATGGAATTCAAGTTAAACTGCTATTACTTTTCAATAATGGATATTCTAGATTTGAATAATTTTTCCCGCCCTTAGCAAGATCATTCGAATGAAGATGATTATAAGCGTTTGCCGGCCGGTTCACCAAATCCTAAACCGTTTTTCTGACCTAATTAACCAATGACCAAAATAGCAATATTGATCACGAATGAGCTGCTGAGTCTGGGCGTTGCCACTACTATAAAAAGTACAGACAGTGAAGCAAACATCGTCAGGGTATCTTCATGGGAAAAACTTCAAGCACATTTGATGTTGAGTTCAGTTGATGTACTTTTCATTGACGGCGCTACTTGTAACGCTGGCGATGCAGCGGATTTTAAGAAAATCCGTAGCAAATATCTGAACTTGAAAATGATACTGTTGGCTGAAACCGGAGACAATCCGCTAACGCTTTTATTTTTGAAGATAGGAATAGAAGGGGTATTCCCGAAGTCAATCAGCGAAAATGATTTCCGACATGCTTATTCCACCGTACTGCTCGGTAAAAAGTTTTTGGACCCCTCGGTTGCTGAATTTCTATTAACCGGTTTGGCTGACCACCCCAGGATCAGCAAACTAACATTTAGGGAATCTCAGCTTGCCAATTTGCTAATCAAAGGGCTTCGCACTGCCGATATTGCAAAAAAGCTCGATATCGCTGTCTCTACTGTAAGCACAACCAAATTAAATATCTATAAAAAGATGGGGGTAGATAATATTGTAGACCTGGCTGCGAAGATTTCGCTGCACCAAAATCGTAATGAGCCAGAAACAGCGCATCCTGTAAACTAAAAGAACTTCCGCAATAGTCGTGTCATGAATGGATCCAGACATATTTACACACCAATACGAAGCAATCATTATGGAGTTTATTCGCGTTAGGCTTCAAAGTTCACAAAAAAACCAAATGTCAACTAACTTGTTTATTGTTAAACGATTTAGCCACTGAAGCGTTTGAGAATAAAAATGTCATAAATTTTGGTCACCCTTTTGTTGTTGGGTTTGATACACTCAACACGCCCGAATCGTTGAAAATAGTCAGTCAACAGCCAAATACGACAAGATGACTCCAAAGATTTACCACTTACTACAAATTCGTCCATAGAATTAATAAAATTCGGTTCATCTCGCTCACTATAACTCTATTAACAAAATGAATTATTCCTACAACGTCTGGTTTTAAAATGAATTATATTTGTGTCGTAGCAAATTAATAGGTGACAATCAACTCCTTGTAAACTTGCTTTCAACTTTCAACTAACACATACATTCACTATTATGAAAAAACATTACAATCTTACTATACAGCTTTTGCCTAATTCCTTCGCATGCAAAAAGCTTCTCCAAAATAACTCTTGTGTTACCGGCCTGAGGCCATAGCTTTTGTTTCCAGCAACTAGTCATTCGCTGATACGTATATAGACAAGTGTTAGCATGAAGTCTTATGCGCAAACCAGTCATGGATCAGTGTAATTGCTATGGAAAACCTGCAGCTTTGCATGACCCATGTCCGGGAAGTTATTTTTTCCCTTTAAGCAACATGGAAACTATCTAAGTTGCGTTGAAACAAATTGTTTTACACTATACACAACTAACGATACTTAAAAATTATTAAAAAGATTATGTCCAAAGAAAACTTTGCTACAGCGTAATCAATTAAAAAAACTATCGTATATACCCGCCAAAAATAAAATCTACACCACAGGTCTGACCCGAAGCGGGTAAATACAATACCTGGCTTTCTCGAAGCCAGTAATTGAAGCAATTTAACCAGCACAGACAGAAGGATTATTTCATCAACTGTAAATTATCATGAAAAAAGTAAAACAATTAGCAACAGTATTTGCACCAGCTATTCTTGTGGGATCCATGCTATTTAGCCCAAATCTTTTCGCTCAGGTGAAGATAGGTACAATCCCCACAATGATTGAAGCCAATTCAAATCTGGAAGTGGAAGCTACCAATGGCAAAAAAGTGATTGCCCATAAAGACAATGGTAGCGTAGTAATCGAAAATACGCCCTCTGGAGCGCCTGCGGATAGCATTATGACAATAGATGCGAACGGAAATGTCAGAAGAAGAAACATTAGTGCTATGCAAAGTAGTGCAAAAGCGAATCCGTACATAAAATCCCGGGGAACAATTACTGCCTGGTCACAGCAAGCTACATCGGTAAGCTATATTACCAAAGAGTCTGTGCAACAACAAGAGAATATTAGCTACACTCCTGCCACGGGAAAAATGACGATTGCAAAGCCTGGAATGTATCAAATTACTTCCTTTTCCACATGCTCTCAGGAACAATATTTAAACTATTCTCGACACTGTTCCTATATCGCTGTGAATGTTGTACAACAGAGTCAGGTTTGCAGCGCAAGCCCTGATGTATCTACTGTTGCCGTATCAAACTCTGATGTGTTTTCACTTAATGCAGGAGATAAAATTAAAGTTGGAATAGGTACCGCTTCTACTCAGGGCTATTATCATACCTGGGAATATCTGGTGAGCATGTACAAAGTATATTGATAAGAAGTGACCAATTATCAATATACTACTGAAAAACCGTATGAAAATCTGTCAATCCTAAAATAACCTGTTTTCTTCGGATGCGCATTATGGAACGCATAACCGCTTGATTGACTCTTTTGAGAAAAGTAATCGATTGGTTCTTCTATGGTAGCACACCCGGGTAAAACAAACGAATGATCAAGGATCATTGCTAATGATATAAATTCAATTATCCATTTTTAAACCATAACAATAAATATGATTCAGAAACCATTACAATTGCTGAAAACAGCATTATTTACAACTGCTTTGCTTTTCGGCACCTCTACAGCTTTCGCGCAGGTGAAGGTAGGAACGAATCCAACGGTAATTGACCCAGCCAACAATCTGGAGGTAGAATCTTCTACGGCTGGCAACAAAGTAAGTATCAATAAAACAACAGGGAAAGTGACTATTGCTGATGGAACACAAGCCAGTGGCAATATTTTCACTTCGGATGCTAATGGGGTTGGTAGCTGGCTTCCGAATATTCCAACAGCGGTCGTTGCTACATCAGTAATAAACGACCATATGGTTCTCCAAGCAGGAGCTCTTACCACTTTGTTGTTTCCAAATGTTACTCTTAATAGAGGTGGGAATTTCAATGTATCAACAAGCGTCTTTACAGCGCCATCTCCAGGCCTTTATCTTGCTTCGGCTAGTGTTACCTTCTTACCAATCAATGTCACTAATCAAATAGGTATCTACTTATATAAAGGTAGTACTTCGGCACAAGTACTGTATCAAAATGGTAATGCCATTCCAAATACTTTTCACCTGGGAAGTGGATCTTTTATGATTTTCCTTAATCAGGGAGAAACTTTAAGTTTCCGTGCTAATTCAAATGTTACAATGTCTGTCGATGCAAACTGCTCAATTGTTAAACTTTCAAATTAATGGCAAATACTCAGTTAGCCATGACAACCAATTGATTTTACTAAATAATACACACAATTACAAATAGGTATCCAAATGAAACACAAATACACACCCAGCTCCAGAAGAAAGGACTGGATTCAGATCAGTATCCTAGCCATCTTGCTGGGATTGGCCACCCAATTACGCGCCCAGGAAGGAACCCAAGGTAACACCACTGTCTTCGGCGGCGCTCAAATGACCTTTTTTGGCAATCATAATTTTGTAACAGGTGGTGGTGGC
This sequence comes from Dyadobacter koreensis, assembly GCF_900108855.1. Taxonomy (GTDB): domain Bacteria; phylum Bacteroidota; class Bacteroidia; order Cytophagales; family Spirosomataceae; genus Dyadobacter; species Dyadobacter koreensis. Next base: position 206,719 of record NZ_FNXY01000011.1, on the reverse strand, counting down.
GCGCAGCCAGGTGTAATACTTACCGAGCGTGCTACTGGTAATTTTGGAATTCTCAGCTTTTCAGGTGATAATCTGACTTCCACAGGAATCTCGAACACGGGATATGTAGATGGTTATGTAAAAAAATACGGCGCGGGACAATTCATCTTCCCAGTAGGTGACAATGGAAATGACGGTCCGTTTGCAGCATCAGCAGATGGAACTATGGGAGCATATTTTCGTGCCAATCCAGCAACTGCTATAACAAGCAATCTCTTCACAGGCGGCAATTATCCGGTACTTCCTAGTGGAGGGCCTTTCCCAACAGGTATGACAACCAGAGGGCCAGGAATCAAAGCGGTAAGTAACGTTGAATACTGGGACATCGACGGCGCTAATGCCACGCCTATTACGCTTACCTGGGATGCAGGCAGCAATGTGGCTACCCTGACCGCAAGTGTGCTGTCTTCCTTAACGATCGTAGGCTGGAACGGACAAGCCTGGGTACGAATCCCTTCGACCGTGGATGCTACTTCTATACTGGGTGGGACCAGCGCTGTAAACAGTGGATCGATTACGACCACTGCTCCTATTGTGCCGGATACATACCTTGCTTATACACTGGCCGGTCTTGGCCCCGATCTTACACCACGTATTACGGTAGTCCCAGGTAGTACACATGGTATCCAAGTTTTGGAAGTACTGGTAGCAGTACAGGAAGTAGGTTCTGTTGTAGCGAGTACCGGACAGATTACCGTTAGAGTAGCCAAAAGTCCACTGCTTTCTAATTTTATCTGGAACCAGGCCCAGACTACTGCACCTTCCAATGGTAATATTTCCGTGCAGAACAACATCTGGACTTCTTCACAGGATGCTAATTATTATATTTTCACTACTACTACATCCATTCCAAGAGCCAGCCAGAGAAGGCTTGTTTTCTATCTAACGATGAATCCAGGTGGTGGAGACGGAAGTTTCCCATTGCCGGTTACCATTCCTGCCGGCCAGGGTGGCGGCGAAGTAAACCTTCTTAACAACCAGGACACAGATATAATTCAGTTTTTTGCTAACTAAAAACCAAATAATATATTATCATGAAAAACGTTCTAACCATTTTTCTGACAGCCTTTTTGTTTGCATCAGTGGCTTTCAAAGCCAACGCGCAAGCAATTGATATGGCCTTACAAACCGCTACGGTTAATCCTTCGCCAGGGGTTTATCCCGGAGCTAGCAATATCAGTTTCAAAGTCATTGCAGAAATCCTGGATCAGCCTTTGAGCAGTGATGACCTGGGTATCAGTTACGCAACTATTTCTATATCACTCAGCAATTTACAAGGTAGTGCAGCGAACCTGCCTACGGGTCCTGGTGCTGATCTTTTTAACTGGACGTACGATCCCGTTCTAAACAGCTACAGAGGGTCTTCAAAAGATGTGACTATGCCAGCTGATATCCCTCTTGAAATTAATATTACAAATCTGCCTACTATTCAAGTCAGCGCATCCAATAATACAGGTTTCATTGCCAACCTGACACCTCCAGGCGATTTGCTGGCGAGCGAAGCAGTTGATGATGCGGTATCGTTTTATACCAATACTGTACTGCCTGTAACGCTGGTTTCTTTTACTGTTCAAAAAGAAGGACAAACTGCACAACTTAAATGGGCCACCACCGAGGAAACCAACAGCGATTATTTTGAGATCCAGCATAGCGTAAGCGGTAAAGAATGGGCAAAGATAGGTCAGGTCGCTTCAAGTGGTGAAAGTTCTTCACTAAAAAATTATACATTCAATCACGGAAATCCATTAAATGGAGAAAACCTGTACCGCCTGAAAATGGTAGACAAAGACCAGACCTTTGCTTACAGCCGTATTCAAAGTGCAAAATTTGCAGGACTAACCGAAGGCGACCTGTCAGTCTATCCAAACCCAACGGTGGATGTATTAAAAATCCGCGATTTTAGCCAGGTAACAAAAGTTTTGATCTATGATATGAACGGAAGAGCAGTTATTGAATCGGGTGTAAGCAACACCGGAGAGATCAGCGTACGCAATCTGGCCTCAGGTATATACTTGGTACGCGTTAACCGCTCAAACGGACTTACGTCTTCTCAGAAGATTGTTGTAGGAAAATAAAAATGATAATTTCGGTCATAGCACCTTTCCGACGTATCTCTGGAAAGTTACTACCCCGATACAAGGTTACCTGGATGCGCTTTCAAACCTTATCGCCTTTGCATTGGTGTATACTTTGCTAGTATTATAAATATGTATAGATGCGTAAATCCATGTATTAATGCTTTATATACTTCAAGGCATAAGCGTCTGCAATCTGATACCAGCATTATACTCTGTTCATACAGAAAAAAGAAGGGTTTGAATAGCATAAAAAAGGTTTATTATACTACGATAAATCTGTTTCATAATCTTGGGAAAGCCTGCGCTAGTCAGGCAGTGCTTTCTCAGGATTATTCCAAGTGATTTAATCATCATGCACACATTATTACAAGATACCTACCTCACATCAAATCTATTCTATGGCACATACTTTACTCAGACGTATGATTTATGGTGCTGTGTTGGGCTGGTGTGCTGTATTGACCACCTGTTTTGGTGCCGATGGGCCGGAGACGACCGGGATTAGCATATTCGACACCCTTTTTATTGCGAATAACACATCTCTTAGTATTCATGGCAATGTATACCTGAACCAGGCGCATGTACTAGGTAAAGGGAATCTTGTAGTACAGGGTGAAAGCCAGAGCAAGATTATATCAGACCATAGCGAGGTAAACAACCTTGAAATTATTACCCATGGCATATTAAGGCTGGAAGGCGAATTAAGGGTAAACCATTCATTGAGTGTACAGTCCGGCATTCTTGATCTGTCAGCCGGAAAACTGCATGTGTCCGACAGTACGAAAGTCAGACTGCTCAACGGGGCCGTTCTTCAGGGTGATACCCGAATTGCTGACTTACCCAGGCAAAGCGGAAAACATCCATCAGTTAATTTTGCTGCAAAAGCTATTCTGACAAATTTTTACAAGGCAGACAAGCTATCTACATCGACAATGCAGCAGCAATATCTTCCTGTAACACAACATAAATGGCAGGTTTCTAAGGATGTAGCATCCGTACCTCCGGAAAGAAATATGGTTTCCCAGGGCGTTCTTTTTAATTCAAAAAACATTTATTCTTAATCAGACTATATCATGAAATCTATATTTAAAAAATCAATCATCGTTGCAGCTTTTTTATTCGGAGCTTCCCATCTTTCAAACGCACAAGTGAAAATTGGCTCTAGTCCTACGACTATTGGTGCCAACCGAAACCTTGAGGTGGAAGCCGGTGGTGGTCAAAAAGTCTATATTGATAAAACAGACGGAACTTTTACAATAGAAAATACTCCAGCTTCGACCAACACTGCTGATAAAGCAATAGGTGTTGATCCAACCGGAAAGGTGATAACCATATCTAATAATGCAGTTCCCTCGGCTCCTCATTTGAGGTTTGAAGGTGACTTCTGGACTTATACAAACGTACCTTCTAATCCTACCATTGCAATAAACCATAATACTTCCCTGGTAAACGGAGGGATAACCTACACACCTGCTACCGGTGTAGTTTCAATTACATCACCTTCAGCAGCAGGAGTATACTTTATGTCAGCTTCGGTGACGGGAGCAACGCAGGCGAATACTACCCAAAATGATGTGTGCCTTTTCTTTTATGCTGATGGTCAAAGTGCTCAATCTGTATGCTCGAGGACAACCGGACCAAGTGGTGCAATACTGGCGGGAGGAACAGCTACGATTTCCGGGCTATTCAGGCTCAATGCCGGTGTGAACTATACTTTAAGAATCACAACTGCATCCGCTAACAATGTTTTGGCACCGTATCCAATGGCCGTCAGCTTTTATAAAATGAGCAACTGATTCGAGTCAGTGAATAAGAAGAAGAGGCTTAACGAGCTAAGCTCAATGCGCCATAAAAAGTAGTATTGCCGGCAAATTATCCCATTGTCTATTTATTTTGTTTCAAAATTAATCAATAAAATATCATGAAATCCATATTTAAAAAATCAATCATCGCTGCAGCCTTTTTATTCGGAGCTGTTGGTATTTCTAATGCACAGGTAAAAGTGGGTAATAATCCTACTTTTATTAATCCTTCTGCTGCTTTGGAAATAGAAACTACAAATAAAGGTTTTCTGCCGCCGCGAATAGCCCTGACAAGTACCACTGATATTACAACTATTCCCTCGCCGGCTGTAGGGTTACTAGTCTATAATACGGCCAATGCTGGAACAGGTGCTACAAAAGTTACGGCCAACACCATGTATACCTGGAACGGACAAAGCTGGGCTGCCATCCAAGCAACGCTGGGAGGTAGCAAGGCATTAGCCTATGCGGTTGCTAAGTCATCTCCTATCAGTGCAAATACAGTCAATGAAACCACAGTTTGTCTTGGAGATCTTTGTGTACGATATCTTCCCACATCAGCTACTGGGGGGCAGTTACAAATAAAAGTAAGTACTGCCGGAGGGTCTTTTGTAGGTTATACCACATTAATTTACGGTGGTGGTGGTTGTAATCCTTGTACTGTCTATAACAATAATTTGCAAGCAGCTCAAGATACTTGGGTGACCACTTCGGCTGGGGCCAATGCTGATCTTCGAGATTTTGCAAATGGTAATATCGCTCTTTACAATTCACAAAAATTATACAGATATTCACTAGTTGCGAATGGCAATATGCCTGCAAATGGAGGGATATTTGCTGCAGCATCTGCGGTGTCTGTGTTTTTGGAGGAAATACAATAAAATAGTTGATATCTCAAGAGCTTTAATCCATGCTCTTTTGACATTAATATACTTGGGTATGTTAGAAATCAATTCATATACAGAACATTTAACAAGAGTGTAAGCGCAGTAGTGTGTCTACGCTTCAACAGAAGTATGCGCGGCTGCATATTTCTGTTGAAGCGTAGACTATTCAGCGCAATATGTCTATTCAAATAAACTCAACCCATTCGTTCAATTCAAAATCTCAGGACGTGCTATGAAATTCTTTTTTAATAAAATTTTATTCTTATCTCTATTGTTGCTGGCGTAGGGTTAATTTTGCAATTGCCCAGGTAAAAATCGGAGCGAATCCCACTGCACTCGGCGCCAATAGTGCACTAGAAATAGAAGCTACCAACGGGAACAAGTTTAGCATCGATAAAAATAATGGGCAGGTTACCATTCTGGATGGCACGCAGGGAGTTGGTAAAGTCCTCACTTCTGATGCCGACGGAAACGCAAACTGGAAAAACCTGTCTGAAGTCAAGGTACCTACCGTCGTTTTTGTAGGAAACTCTGATGTGCTAACTGTGGTTACTGCCGCGGGTAATGGCGCGGTTACTTCCAGGGCCCCCGTCGTACCTGCCCCAGGCTATGCAGCCAACTGGAACGCGGCGACAAAGGCATGGACAGTACCGGTAGCCGGCTATTACAAAACAGAATTTGTATCACGGTGCAGCACTTCCTCGGCTGCCGATGGCTCGGCAATCATGATGCTGCGAACCAAATTAAGTCCTTCTGTAAACGAACCATTCACAACAGCTTCACCCGGTGTAAAAACACTGATGGAGACCGCCTATTACAATGCAGGAGACCAGGTATATGCCCACATGTGGTCCAGCTCTATGGGAACCAGCCATATTTATGGCAGCAATTTGAACATTACCTACATTCCCTAAACTCCTGAAACACTACAATCAGAAGCTGTCAGCGGTTTACTGGCATCGATAACACTGGTTCATTCCTTTTAAATACATTTCATTTTAGATTTATTTATAACGTTATATGAAAATAAACTCGTTCAGATTAGCCGCTCTCCTACCGATCACAGTCGGGATTAAAAATATATCATTTGCACATGTCAAAATTGGTGCGAATCCTACTTCCATAGAAACCAATAGTGCCATGGAGATAGAAGCTGTTAACGGTAACAAGAACATTGTAAACAAAACCAACGGCCAGGTCAGGATTCAGGACGGAACACAGGGCACAGACAAGGTGCTGACTTCGGACGCGAGCGGAAATGCCAGCTGGCGCAGTTTCAGCGAAGCAAAGGTACCCTCTACGGTGTTTATCGGAAATCATACAGCCGGAGCAGTGCTGGTAGCTGATGCAAATGGCGGCGTTGATTCACGGGTACCAATGACTCCTGTGGCGGCCTACGCCATCAACTGGGATGCTTTAAATAAGGCTTATGTGCTACCGGTTGCCAGGTATTACCCTGCGGAGCTTGTTTCGTCGTTCAGCATCAGTACCAATGCTACCGGCGGCCGTGTTGATTTGATGCTTAGAGGAAAACTGGGGCCTGTATCGAGCGAATCTTTTCGGACAGGAAACAGAGGTGTACGGTCACTGGTTGAAACCGCCTATTACAATGTTGGGGATCTTATCTATGCACACTTTTCATTCAGCAGTACAACCAATGCCAATGTGTATCAGTCCAGTTTAAATATTACCTACTTACCTTAAATACCGTAGTATCCTGTATTAACAACCAGCTAAACTTTTTATCTAGTGGTTTAATGATGAAGGGGAGTCAGCTTTGCCGCTGACTCCCCTTAACATTAAACATATAAGGACCCAAATTGTTATTTTCTCACACAATAAAATTCAGTTCAACTTTATTTTTTTATATAGCTCGATAATGTTGTTGACCTGAAATTTATCAAAAATCCTTGTCTTGTGTGCGCTCACTGTGGTAAGTTTCAGATTCAGATCCAGAGAAATCTGTTTGGTAGCCTTTCCGTCCAAAAGCATTGCAAGCACCTCTTTTTCCCGGGGCGAAAGCTCAATTTTTAACGGTGCATGGTTTAGCCCCAAAAAAGCAAAAAATTCAGTACCAAATATCTTCTTTACGTCTGGGGTAATATACCGCTGCCCGCTTAAAACGGCCTGGATAGCAATACCAACCTCGCGGATAGGTTGGTTCTTTGTCAGGTATCCGTTCACTCCGGCATTCAAAAATCCAAGCGCTGTTGTATGCTGCTCGTTTCCGGTAAAAACCAGTATCGGCACATTTTGCTGAATATCTCTCAAAGCAGCGACCATGTGGTGTAACTCCGTATCAGGCAGATTAACGTCCAGAATCACAAGTCCAACATCCATACCTTGCTTCATGAGCGACAATCCCTCCAAGAACAACTCTGCCAGAATTATCTCAGCATTAGCGATACGCTGCCTAACGATCCTCGAAAGTGTGAAAGCTACAATGGGATGATCTTCGATGATTAACACATTCATGACTAGGGCTTTTTGTTAATGACAGTTACTGCAAATGATAAAGATAACTTAAGGAACAGTGTTCAAAAAACTGCTTACATGGTTTATTCAGAAAAGCGAATTTATTCGATAAAACACGATGCAGTAATACGAACATATATCTTTCCCCTATTGCTATTTTTGCGGAGAATACTTTAAGTTGCTCGGATCTGGAATATAGTTCGGCACCGATTTACCAAAACATCATTGCGATGCATACACACTATAAAATAGAAAGTTTGACATTCAGTCTAAGAACGGCGTTAAATTCCCCGGCCGCTGTCAGACATAACTCAGCCTACTTGCCGCGTCTTCGCAGCTTTTTTCTGGTAAGTCCAGGTAGGGCAATCTTAGTGAATAACGCGGATAAAGCATTTAGCGGCATTTGATCCGAATATTGATATAACTTTTGTATAGACAACCCACCTCTGCTGAGCAGACTGAATTTAACGGATATTATCTTCTCCTTTACACAACGTTTATGCTGGAAGGATGCCTCTTCAAGGGGAGGCACCAGCACTTCAAAAACTTATCTGTTAAATTCGGATAGGCAGGTGATCGGTTCTTTACGGAGTTGAACTCTCGATTACAACGATACGATACCGGTAATTGCCTGTAATTTCTGGCAAGTGTAATCCACCTGCGTGATACTTTTTCCTGCACCGAACTAAAGAGTGTTTCAAGCAAAAAAGAAATTGATAAAACCCCTTATTTAAAACTATTTGACCACAGTTTGTGAGCTTACTTTGGCTTACAAGACTAAAAACAACAGAAAGCTACCTGGAATCATCTTCAAACTAACAATAACTTTTGCTGACAGCCGACGCTGGCTACTAACCTTTCTTATTATGCTTACTATTGGATTAATCGACAACTTTATGATTTCACGTCTTGGCCTTTCTATTCTTTTAAACAATTATTATCAAGATGTCATGCTGCTTGAAGCAAACAATGTTCAGGAGTATAACATATTATTTGGTCATCACACGCCGGATATGATCATCCTGGGAAATAATTCCAACGATGAGGAGAAATGCCTGGCAGTTGCCCGTCAATTAAAAAAATTAAATCCTGACCTTCCATTGATTATTTATGACGAACATTTAATGCGGAACCTGACCATCTCCTATTTTCGTATAGGGATAAGTGGTTATATACTCCGTCAAAATACTGCTGAAGAAATGATACCTTGTATAGAGACCATTTTAAATCAAAAGAAATACTTATCGCCTATACTAACTGAGCATCTGCTAGACTCGTTGAGCCATAATTATGGAGAGAAAACACCGAAGCGGAGACCTATTTTGACGCGCAGAGAAATTGAAATAGCGAGCTATATCGCCCAAGGGATGAAAACCTCCCAGATTTCAGCCATGCTGGGCCGGAAAGCTTCCACGGTAAGCTCCATAAAGCACAATATTTTCAGAAAACTAAATGTAAAAAGTGTTACAGAACTCCTAGATGCGTTTTCAGAATTTCCTTTCTGATGATGGTGCTGTTTTCTTTTCGATTTTTAATCTGACTTTTTTTTAATATCAAAACACATCCAGGAGTTTCTCTACACGCCAGTTACATTCAAAAGTTTCATTGTCATGACGCAATATTGACAATGGAACTTTCCCTTTTTTATAATACAGTATTACAAGGTTAATCTTCCTGAATAACAACCATCAACAAAACTTAAATGGCAAAGTCATGCAAGCTTATTTCTGATACGTAGGATTTTCTTAAAGGATGCCAGCACTCTGTAAAAAACAATCTGCTTTGGAACCATGTCCAAAGCAGAATGAACTACCTAGCGTTACCGGTTTGTAGTGTGTGTATAGTGCGTTGTTTGCAGCAGCCGTCCCCGAACGGTGCTAAAACCTGTACCGGTAATGCATTACCACTTGTCGTACTAATTTGCAGGACTATGATACAAATGTAGAATTTTAAAGTGGTTAATATTATCGAATTTTGTCGAGATCAGCAGCAGGATAAATTCGATAAACATACACAATATCAACGGGATAGGTACGGGATAAACAATTCTGTGATCGGAAAAACCGGATGTGTTTTGCTGTGAAGGCCTACTCTCCTTTCAAGAACAAAGGGGCACTTTAATGGACCAAACAGCGTTGAATTTGCCATTATCACCCTTCAAAGATCAGGCAAATATTTGCGCCGGAATCATTTTGAGCCCGAACTTTAATGCTCAGAACCCGCGAGATCTCTTTGACCATGATAAGGCCCAGCCCTACGTTGGGCTCTTCCCCCTTGGAGAACCCTCTTTGGAGCGGATCATCACATAACCACTTTATCAAAGACGTTGACATGCCCGGGCCGCTATCACGGATAAAAAGATGAAGCTTGCCTGAAATAGTCCTGGAAAGGATTTTAATTTCGTTCCCTTGTTTGACTTTCAGTGCATTATCGATCAGGTTATGGATCAGTACTCCCAGAAGCTCAGGATTGGTTCTAACCGTCAAATCAGTTTCAATCTCAATAGACAGTGCAGCTTTTTGAAAGCGTATAGCCTGCTCAAAGAGCTTCTTTTTTTGCAGCAACAGTTCCCTGAGGACAACATCTGAAAATCGGATTTGATCCTCGTGCAAGCTGATTTTGATAAAAGCTGTCATATGCTGCACATGCGCGATGATTTCATCGGAGCTCAGAGCAATCATTTCTGCAAACTCCGCGGCAGCTTCCTTTTGGCCAGTGTCTACCAACAATTTGATCTCTTTGGCACTTAGGCTCACAAAACCTATCGGGGTTCTGATATCATGAGAAATAGAAGCAAGAAGATGCGATTGTATCCATAGCTTTTGTTCGAGGCGGCCCTTAACGGTATGAAGAGCCTGAATGGCATGTTTCAGGTTTTCGATCTGCTGCCGGGCCTGCCAGTTACTGTATCTTCTTTTTTCAAAGTCCCCGTACAGCCAGGCTCCTGCCCACAGCAATAAAAGAAGGCAAATACCTGTCCAAAAATAGGTCCAGCCGTACCTGCTCCATGGTCTGCGGATTGCAAGCAACTGACCGTAACCTTTATGGTAAGGTATCGAGTTATCATTTTCAGCCGCCAAAGGCTGGGAAGCAAGCCCAGACAAACCAAGCACTTCCTGCTCGCCGGATAGGCACACATACCCGGTCCTGCCTTGTTGAACAGTCAAGTTAAAAAAACGTTTTAGCTTTTTAAAACCAGTCAAACCCAAAGGAATCTCTGCCAAAAGATGGGGCCCAATCCTTCGTATGTTCAGAGCGCCTTGCTGATTTTGGCCCGACTCACCTGAATTATGCCACATTTTCGACTGCCTATCTACAAGCAGTCTGTTGGTAAATAATATCTGATTTTTTAAGGTCATGCTCAGCTTTAAGGGAGCATAAACATTTAAAAGCAAGCAAAAAAGGGCGAAGGTGTATTTTTGTATCATAACAATAACTATATTAAGGTATTAATTAAAATGCTGATCAGTATAACAAACCCGTATTCTACTTTCTTTAAGTGCTGCGTTTAAAGATTAGAGATATCTGCCTTAGAAAGTTGCACCTCACCTTACCACCGTCAGAAAACGCCGCTTTAAAAAATGGCCATTGAGAATTGGCATTAAAATTCTATGAACAGGCATCGAAGTTATTCAAGGGCATCCTCCACCTTATTCATCGGCAAAACTAGGACAATGCCTACTTGTTTTTAGAAGGTTACAAGACAAAACGGGCAAAATCGAAAGTAAGACGGGCATTGATAACTAGGATAGGTTTTCTCACCGGTGTAATTTTGCAATACGAACCAACCACAAATTCTATGAAAAATATATTGATCGTCGACGATCATCCAATGATTCGATTAGCCATAGAAAGTAATCTGCTTAGAATGATTAACCAATGCAGGATCTACCCAGTTGGGACTTTTAAAGAAGCCAAGGAAATGCTCCGCTCACACTGGATGGATCTGGTAATATTGGATCTGAGCATTCCCGAAGGAGAGGGTATTGAAATGATTTCCATTCTCAGGACCCTTCAAAACGAAGCTCGAATTCTAATCTACAGTGGCAGGGATGAGATGAGTAACGCCCCGGTTTACATGGCCGGAGGTGCAAATGGCTACCTACATAAGGACGCATCCATCAGCGAATTTGAAACAGCTGTGGACCTGGTATTAAACAATAAAAAATACATCAAAAAAGAAGTGCAGCAAAAGATTGTTGATAATTTTGTCAATAATACTGCTGTTATCAATAACCCCATCGAGCTACTCACCTCCCGGGAGAAGCAGATACTCTCACAGCTCATGCTTGGAAAGTGGACCAAACAGATCGCTCATGACCTTGATCTGAAAATTTCCACGGTTAGTACACATAAAGCCCGCATTCTGGAAAAGGTCCAGGTAAAAAATGTGATCGAGCTAATAAAAAAGATTGAGCCGTTTCAAATTGAAATCTAAACAGTATGTGCGGAATAACTTATTAAAATCATAAACGTATACACACATAAGTACTAATCCTTTCCTCGAAGCCGATCTTGGGTAAATGTTTTACACAGGCAATAGGATACAAGAAAGTAGGGCCAGCGCTGCATTCCGCAACGGGCCCTACTTTTTTCTTATTGACTTACTTAAGCCACTTGATAAAATGAGATGACTTTGATTTACTGATAATAATCTTTTCCGGAGTATGTGATTTCAATACCACTTCCAGTTTTCGCGCATCAATGTATTTCACTGCTTCAATGTCGTGTTTAGCAATTATGAATTGCCGGTTCGCACGGTAAAAAAGGTCAGGGTCTAGCTGATCAGCTAACCGTTCCAAGGTTGTCCTGATCTCGAAGGCTTGCTGCTGTCTGTACACCCAGACACTCTTGTTGGTATATACAAAATTAATCTCAGCAACCGGTATGGGAACTATCCTGTCGCCCTGGTAAACGGAAAGCACCGTTTTGTATACAGGTCTAAACGACTGGAGCATATTATTGAAGCGGTTTGCATGTTCAGGCAAAGACCAAAGCCTGCTGTACTGCTGAAGCTTGCTGAAACTTTTCTCAAGATTTTCCATTTTTACCGGTTTTAGAATATAATCGATCCCGTTGTTTTCAAAGGCTTTAAGCGCAAACTCATCGTACGCAGTGCAAAAGATGATAGGCGCGGTGATTTGCACCTGTCTGAATATATCAAAACACAAGCCATCACCGAGCTGTATATCGGACAGGATCAGATGCGGCATCTCGTTTTTGCTGAACCACTTTATGGCTTCCTGCACGGTTTGAAGTGTGGCGCATACACGTATCTGCGTACTGATGGACTCCAAAAGGTATTTTGTTTCCTGAGCAGCCCGGAATTCATCTTCAAGCAACAACACATTTATCATAAATCATCGGGATTTTCACGGTAAAATAGTTTGCATCTTCGCTTACCGAGATGCCCATTTGGCTAAGTAATTCGTAGCGATCCTGCAGGTTAAGAAGGCCTGTTCCCAGACTTTCGGTCTGTTCCCATCCTCTTTTTCTGGGCTGAAGATTGTTTCTGACCGTGATGTAGTCTTCATCATTATAAATCTGTATTCTCAGTGGTTTTTTGACCGATACAATATTATGTTTCACTGCATTCTCTACCAATACCTGCAAAGCCAGGATTGGGATCTGCTTATCTTCAACCTCATAGGCCAGATCCGTTTCAATTACGAGCGCTTCACCGAAGCGCTCCTGCAGCACGAAATTATAGGCTTCAATGAATTCGAGCTCAGTTGACACGCCGACCAAATTCCGATTATTCTGATGTGTAAGGATATACCGGTAAATATCTGAAAGTTTGATCACATAATTTTTAACCCACGGCTCCTGTGCACCGGATTTTAAAACGTTCAGCGCATTGAAAAGAAAATGAGGATTGATTTGTTGCCGAAGGGCCGTGAGCTGGATAGCAAGATTCTCTTGCTTTAAGCGCTCGATGTCCAGCAGCGCCTTCTTACGCCGATCCCGGTTTTCAAAGTAATAATAGGCTGGAATCACAAAACCAGCCATGAATAACCCTCTGAGCATCATACGCGTAACGCGGTACGTCCATTCTCTGCTCTTTAAAGCATAGATAGGATAATCCTCAAAGGGTGATAGCTCGTAAATGAGTGTCGACAGTCCCATACATACTACTACACAAATCATGATCCGGACAATCCGGGATTTACTCTTTTTGGCCAGTAGCAGAACACTTACCGTCCACATGCCAAGACCAGCCAAAAATATGGCAATTTCCGAGCCTACCAAATTGTAGGACGTCTCAAATTCGGGCCTTTCAATTCTTGAAGGCAATACCAGCAGTGGCATTGCGATGGCGACCAGCAGTCCACGGAAAACTATTTGTTTGTGCCTCAGAAAAAAAACTTTCACTTTATAAAACATTTCAAAGTTCATGCTGCTCAATGTTGACTCGATGTAAATAGTTATCAAACCGAAATTTCGGATAAATCGAAATTTCCCATTTCTCTGAACCTGCCACGGTCAAAAGAAAATTACAAAAACCTTGCGTACAGCCATATCTCATATCAAAAAAGGCTTTCTGACTGATTCGATACATAACATTTTTGTACTAACATGGGTTTTCTGTATCCACGGCAAACCGGCTTAACAACAATTAGGCCAGACCCTGGAATCCCTGAAAAAGAATTGTATGGAAAGTTTCTTAGTCCATCAATAGGCACCGCTAACGCTATGCATTTTCCAAAACGAACATTTGGGATTTAGGTGGAGCAATGACCGCCTGATCGAGCAGAAAAGACGAAGATTTCAAATTTGGCGACCCGTAGCATCTAATGCCGGATTCCATCTGAAAAAAAATTGAGTTATGCATTTTTGTGGTGGTAAAAGGTTTCCAATATGTATGAATGAGGGTTAACGTATCGTATGGAACAGTAGTGCTTCACTATTCAATGAACCGTTAGAAAAACGACAAAAAGGCTGTCGAATTTGCCAATTACGTTTTCCGGGTTTAATCCACTGGTTTCATTTGCATAATTGTCCTTTATGCAAACCTAAATATTATTACTTTGAAAACTACAGGATAATTTGAAAATTATCAGTAGAGAAAAAACTACAAAAATCGAATGAATTCTAATGCTCTACATTTTTATCGTGACGTAGATTTCACTTAAAATGCAAGGGAATCAGAACTTTTTTAGTTAACGGTAGCTATACAACCTCCATCGGTAACTGAGATTTTAAATACAAGTCGGTCAAATTGGAAGACCATAACAAAACTCGCATGTGCCAATTTCTTAAAAGCAGTTAATCGCACAGTATAAAGTTAGGTAAAACAAATTGCTTCACACGATTAAAGTTTAAGTTAGAACAGGGAACGCTGACCGTAATCATTTAGGGACCGGTAAGTGTCCTTTTGGCCATTCATACTGCCGAAAAAAAAAGAAGTAAACCAATCATTGTTAATTATTTACGGAACGCAAAATCCAGGTACATTACAACAGCTCACCTATTTCGGGTTTAATATTATTAGGTGAAAGGTCGGCGCGTATCGGACTTCGAAGCCGGTAGCGGAGTAGTTTCAAAATGGGCACTTCCACATAGACTGTCACCAAATAAGCCAGAAAGACTATGCAGCCTGACGCCAATAGGATTGCAAGCCACACCGGAATAACCGTGCCAGAACGCAGCAAACGGATGATAGATAGACCGATATATTGATGCAGAAGGTAAAGACTGTAAGAAATGTGCCCAAGAGAAATCAGCCATGACTCTTTCAGGAAAGCCAATTTCCCTTTGAGCATCAGAGCGAAAATTAGGTGAAATGTTACAATGATTAGCGCGTGCTGTTCAAAAGATAGCAAATACATCGTTCTGCCTCCCTTGTCGTGACAATACAGGGCAGCGCCCAGAGACATCAGAAGCAAAAACGAATATTTAAATGAGTACCCTTTTTGATGGATTTGGTAAAACAGTATCCCTGACAAAAAGAGTGGAAAGTGGTTGGTGATCGAAAACTTATGCTGAACAAAGCTGTAAACCCCAGGATATGAGTGGCGCATCATGTGAAACAACACAATTCCTACCAGGGTAACTAATCCGGCCCTTTCAATATTTTTAATTATGCCTAAATAACACATACTCAAAATCCAAACATAGAAAAGGAGCTCAATCTGCAGGGTCCAGTAAGAACCATCCAGGTCTTCAACGCCCATAAAGGTCTGCAGCATACTCATGTTAGCCAAACTGTTCAAGAGATCAAACCTGGCTGGCTCGTTGAAAACCATTACTACACTCGTACAACCAACACACAACCAATAAGTTGGAAAAAGCCTTGAAAAGCGGTTGAGCAGGTAATCTTTTGGCCGCATGCTGTACTTTGTGCTAAAGAGGGTTACAAAACCACTAATCATAAAAAATAAATCCACGCTTGCCGCACCGGCCCGGAACTGTGCGTCAGGCTTAATTCCCGGTTGATTGTAACTGTAATGAAAAAGCAATACACCCAAAGCGGCAAGTCCGCGTAATGCATCCAGCTCCAGGAGTCTTGGGGCTTTTTTGTCCTCTAAGCTTTTTACCGGGCCATATTTTTTCATGGGCATAGTCATTAAATCCGATACGATTCAGGTAGGGTACGCAGTTCTGTCAAACGCAGCTGTTACTACCTCAGGGTATTACGATATAGTCCATGGTATATTCACGCGATGCCAAAGAAAGGCACATCATTAAGGGCGTCGATGTCTGGCCAGCTTCACAGTTTGGCATTTGCTTTTTGCCGGGTATGTTTTTGGTCTTTGGTGTAGGCACTATCTGAAAGAAAAATCATATGAATACAGGGTTATCCAGAATTAGATTGCACTGAGCAAATCTAGTTCGTTTGAACAGAATACAACGTCGAACTTTGTTGGCACTGTGTTAGAATTGATTCGGCCTATACGGATCGCAAATACGAATCTTGCCTTCTGGTTGTGCAGCTTTCCTGACCGCATCCGCAGATCAACTCATACACTGTAAAATCAAGAGAAAATACTCCCCCCGAAAAAGCAAGAATCAAACCCTTTAAATCAGGCCTTTTATTATCATTGGAGGTGTATCATTTCAGGTGATAAAAAAGAAAGGGCCGGCTGAGGTGGCGCTTAAAATTATAAGCTCTGGCATTATTGGTAAAAGATCTACTCTTCATTAACGACATTTCCAAATAATTGTAAGGCTCGATCCCTTAGCCGAACAATTACCCTATGTTCTTTAATCGATTATCAAACGCGAACTCATTCTTTTTGCCAAGGATTAAACAGCTCTTGCAGCCGGCTCTATAAAAATCCGGAATTACTTTGCAAAGCCCACCGTTGGGTATTTAGCCGCCTTCAGGGCATCCTTTTCAAAAAAAGGGCGTCTAAAAGGCTTTCAAAATTTTTCCAGTGAATATAGGCCTTCATATCTGAAATAACGTGATGTGCATCGAGCTGATCCGCGTCAAAACAGATATTTTACAGCAGCGTCAAATACTGAGGTGAGCGGTGCGTATTTTTCAAGTAGGTGTATAACCGGTTTATACCAAACCGCGCCGGCTCATGAAATTCAGCTTATTGCTTAAAGGCCAAGAACCAGATTTGATAATCAAGTCTTGACGGCACCGCGAGATATTCCAAAGACCAATGCGTAGCGATTTTCCCCAAAATTAAACCTTCGATGTATTCCATTGCAGCATAATAAGTTAAATTTCCTAGAGCTTGCCATATTTTTCACGCGCCGAACCCGAGGCATGCTTACTATCCCTTCGAAGTCGAGCTATCTTCTTTTCATCATCTTCTAAAACGCAGCAGCAGGTATTTGCTGCCTTGCACACGAATTTCAAGCGAGGAAGGTATATGACCTAAATTTTCTCGCATGCCCCTATATTATAATGCCACATGAAAAACAAAGTAAACAGAATGATTTATATATTTTTTCGGTATCGCGGCACCATCGATCTGATTTATCAAGTGTTTAGATCGCAGATGACTTCAGCCAAATATAAGTACGTCAGTCCATTACATGAATTCCTGAAAAAATTTCTCAGTACTGGCGTGACGTTTCAGGGAAGGCCGCGTCCAATTACTATACACACGAACTAATCATAAGCGAGGGATTTTACGAAAAGGGCAGCGGCATTGCCGCTGTGCTTTTTCTGTTGAAACCGTTGGTTTAATCCCGGTCCGCTGGATAATGCTATTCACTTCGGACCTGTTGTGTTGGCGCGACATAAATCCTGGATCAAAAAACACAACGCTAATACATATGTAATTTTCCTAAAAAAAACCTTAAAGACGGAAAACAAGGCTAAAGTCACTTTCAAAAAATTCCTCTGAATCGCAGACCGACTATAACTATGATACAATTGGTTATCAGGCCTTTTTGGGATACATTTTGTGCGCATGAGCGGATCATCATAAATCATCCGGGCAACCAAAGGAAAAACTCTGATCCTTCTAAACTACCAGAAAACTTATTTGTTGTCAAAACAACGAGATACAACAAGATTAAAAGCCAGTTAATCATCACCCGGGATGTATTTACCACCCTATGTAAAGAATATGCCCGATCCGGCCGGATCGTTTATTACTTTTGCAAAAAACATTGCCTTGCATCTATATGTTTCGGTCGCAAGGATTTGACTCACTTAAACTTACCCTTATACAATTAATGAAATTACTTTTACCACTGGCAGTGACTGTAATGCTTTCCAAAAGCGTACTGGCGCAAGACGATTTAAGCAATGAACAGCAAGAAAGCGCAGGCAGGAATCTTCGCGAAGTGACAATCAGTACCAGTCTTAACCATTACCACACTGATAGTATTTCGGCAAGCCTAAAACTGGCGCAGAAACTGCTGCAGGTGCCGCAGAACATTCAGGAAATTGACAAAACCCTGATCAGTGACCAGCAGGCCATCAATGTAAACGAAAGCCTGACCCGGAACGTAAGCGGCGCGACCCGTAGTAATGTTGCAGATTTGTATGGGCCAATGATCATGATGCGGGGAGCTGCGATCGGAACGCTTCGAAACGGAATCGATCTGGGAATGTCCTATTACGGGCCGATGCCCGAAGATGCGGCTATCATCGAGCGGATCGAATTTGTCAAAGGACCGGCGGGTTTTCTTAGTCCCATCGGTGATCCTGCAGGCTTATATAATATAGTCACTAAAAGTCCCACGGGCACTCGCCGTAATCAGATCCGCTTGACGGCCGGCAGCTTTAATCAATACCGGTTAAGCGGTGATTTCGACGGGAACCTGGATAAAAGCAAAAAATGGCTCTTCAGACTAAACCTGGCCGCGCAAAAAGCAAAGTCCTTCCAAAAATTTGCCTTTCAGGACAAACTCATCGCCCAGCCTGTAATCCGTTACCAAATTAATAGCAGATCCACCCTTACTGCCGAATACCAATACAACCGGCAAAGCTTTCAGCAGTATCTGGCCACGGTCTTCTCGCCGGATGGCTTCGCTTCACTGCCACGCTCTTTCAGCATCAGTGATCCAAATAAAATTCCTGCCCGCGCGCGGGAAAGCAATTACTTTCTCACCTACCGCCTGCAAATGAGCAGCCACTGGGCACTTACTGCGAAGGCCAGCGGCGCCCAAAACCATATGGATGGAAATTACTTTCTGGTTTCTTCGTATAATCCTGCAAAACCTAACCTTCTGCCCAGGCGGCTCACATATGAAAAATTCAATTCCGGCGTGCTGGCAGCTCAGGCCTTTGTAAACGGCAGCTTTAAAACCGGGCGAATTGAGCACCGTATTCTTTCCAGCCTTGACTATAACCGTAAAAACTTTCTGGGGTATGCAGGTTACAATGATCCGGCCGCTGGTACTACAGTCTATCTTCTTGACCTGTCAAACCCAGTCTATGGAATCCCCATAAGTGCCCAGAAAAAAGAAGGGAAGCTTTCCGATATTGCTACCAATCAGCACCGGATCCGGTATTTTTCGGCATACCTGCAGGATGAACTTGCCCTGGCTGGTGGCAGGTTACGCCTATCGCTGGCTGGCCGGTTTACCGCTTCAAAAAGCAGCATTTTAAAACCCAGACAAACCAGTGTGTCCGATGCAGTCTTGACTCCCCGAATCGGCCTTAACTACCAGATACGAAAAAACTTCTACTTTTATGGCCTTTTCGATCAAACATTCACGCCGCAAAGCGGCTTGAATACAAGCGGTGGGATTTTCAAGCCCCTAAAGGGTAATAACCTTGAGGCAGGTCTTAAAAAAGACTGGCGTGCAGGAAAATTAAGCACTACACTGTCGGTATACGACATTACTCGGGACAATATTCTTGTCAGCGATCCAGTCAACCGCAATGTTATATCGCAGATCGGTCAGACCAAATCAAAGGGCATTGAAGTTGATCTGAAAGGTGAAGTTTTTACCGGGATGAATCTGGTTATCAATTATGCTTACACGGATTCCTATATCTCCCGGGATGCCGACGAGCGCCTGGTGGGCATCGCATCGCCTTTTCTTGTAAAACATATTCAAAACAGCTGGCTTCATTACAGGCTGCCTTTTAAAAAAGTCAGCGGATTTTCAGTTTCGGCGGGCTATCAGTTTCAGGCAGGACGAAATGGTAGGTATCCGCAGGATATCCAGAGCCCAATTGCCAATTTGTTTCGTGCGGACGCAGGAATAGGCTGGGCCAATAGCCACTTGTTTATCCAGGGATTGGTTAACAATATTTCAAACCGTTTTAATTACGGAAGCAGCTGGACCAGGCCTGCTGGCCTTTTCGCTTATACCCCATTTGCGCCAAGAGAATTTCGGCTTAGCATCGGGTTTCACTTTTGATATTGTGCCCCGTGCCGAACCGACGTAAAAAGCCTGAAACGCGCGCGCGTTTCGGCTTGGAAGAAGTACCATTAAGCTCATCGAGTTGATTGAAAAATAAAGGAATAAATCTTAAATCACTATCTGAGTCTATTGATTCCAGGAAAACAACCGGTAATCTGTTTTTTCAATTTACGAGTGTGCTGAGCGAAACATCATTAGGGAACGAACAAAAGCAGGTCTGGAATCAGCTCGTGCGCGGGGCAGATCCGTAGGCAGACCGGAAGCCTTAAGCGAGCGTTGCCGTAAAATTGCTCCGGAAGTCAAAGATATTTATAAAAAGAACAGCCGGAGTACCGATGAAATTAGAGAGATGTTCAAAATAAAAAGCCAACCTACACTTTACAGATTTTAAAATACGCTGGAGTTAGTGTTAAAGGGTTTATAAAGAATAGGTGATAAATGTGGAGAATTCGGACGAGTTAAGCATATGATTACGTGGCAGATTGACCATAAAAAGACTATTACTCACCGTATGATAAATAATTAATAATTATTTACTTACACTGGTCAATTCCAATCCAAACAGCCTGCCCTCAATTTTCAAATTGGGGTGATCAGTGGCTCCGAATTCTCCACTTCAAGCATGATTAAGTCCTTGGCTTAAGCTATCCATACACAATTTTAACTGATTCAAAATGCAAGAAAAGACTAGCGACATAACATGGAGGCGGATCGACGTGCGTTTATTTAGGCTTTGGGATGTGAAAAGGTTGCAATTGCATCATGAAGAAATAAATATGTCCATCAATGAAATAAAATGCCATCCCGATTATTCTGGACGGCATTTTATTTTGAATTATGTGTTAATAACTAATTCTCAAACGTTTCGTAATCATAAGTAAGTACTGCTCCTTGCGTAACATTTTTTTTAGTTAGCGGTAGCCCGTGCTCATTATAAGTGTATTCGTTCCGCTGAGGCTCACTTTTACCGGTCCGCCAGCCAATGACATTATTACGGCTGCAAGTAAGTGTTGGGCTATACATGTGTGACCACTTGTAAAACGGATTAACTTTATTATCATATTCATAATAGAAGGTACTAACCACCTGTCCAAATGCATCCAGTGTTGTTGTTTTAACAATATTTCCATTTTCGTACGTATGCCTGCGAAGTTCAGTGGTTTCACTTCCCCAGATGATAGTCCCTTCCTCAAATTCTTCATAAACAAGTCCTTCGTTATTCAGACGGTAAGTGACCTTATAATTCGGTGCCTGAGGGTTGACTGATAAGTTTCCTTCGATATCCACCTGAAAATCTGTTTGGACGATCGTGCTGTCGGTATAATGATAATTCGTCTGGTAACCTCTGATTCCGTTATTAGTGGGATTTTCGCGCAGAGACCTGCTGACAGTGATGCGGCCCTGCTCGTCGTAGGTATACAAACGGGTGTTCAGGCCAGCGTAAGTGTCCGTCGGAATGGTCACGTTTTCCAGCTCCCGCCCCTTTGCGTAAGTAAAATAAGTGTTTACGAACATGGGGCCAAGACCTCCGTTGTTGCCGGTGACCAGCATTTGTTTAATGCGCAGATTTGTCGCGGGAATTTCGGTAGCTCCCTGAGGGCCATTAGCAGAAGATGCCTCGCCGGGCAGGATCGTTTCGGAGTCGGTCTGGCATCCCCAGGCCGCCAACAGCATAAGGCAAATAGTGAATCGATGAATGTGCATTTTACAAAAAGTTAAATGTTGAAACTTGTGAGACGGGAATTTATCAGAATGACGAATTGATTTTCGCAAATGGAGTCGTTCCCAAGCATTAGACAGGTTTTTGCTGGTCCCGGTTGCATATGCGGTAGAAATATCTGTTGCAAAAAACTCGCGCCGGTTTTCAACTTCATGTTCATTTTCTTTCATTCAGATAGCCTAGCAGCGTTTTCGTCCCTTTCTTGAATGAAAGAACAAATCAGAAAGACTTGGCGTAGTCGCAAATGGATGTACCCTGGACGCATTATTTGCTTTTTTCTGAATCTAACGTATAGTAATGTGTTTGGATGTAAGCTTCTTTAGATCGACTGACCATTATCTGCAGATAATATTCTGCTTCTAAAACGGAACGACACATCGACAGACTCCATCATAAGGTTTATTATTTGCCGGATGTTGTATTGGAACTAGGCGCGAAGTATATATTAAAAAATCTCCCATTTCCTTCTGCTTGCTTAGGATTAGCTTTTCCTGGCCAAAATAGAAAGTCAGCTTTCCCTGTTTATAAACGAACTTTGAGAACAGTTCATCAGACCGAAGCGCTATGTCTTATCTGCCAGAGAATTTTGTCAGGTCATCAACATTCTGCCATTCTCAGACGCTCATGCGGCTGTTGCACAACGCTATTCCGTCAGACAAAACTCAGCATCACTTTTGATCCTGCGAATTTTCATCAAGACCGTATTGACACGGTCGGTTTCAACGAATTTTTCGCTTTTGACTTATAAGCAAAAGATCTGTATAGTTTGTCGCCGCAATAGCCAATCTTGATAACATCATTTTACTTTCAAGTTCACTGAAATGCCAAATTGATACGGTCTGTATTTCCACGATTGTCCTGCTACCCTGAGTTGAACGAAGCTGTATTGAAAATAAGGCCCAATCTCCAGTTGGTTTTTGCCTGATTGGTAAATTTGTTTACAGATGCCAAGATTACCCCAAACCAAATCCTGGCTAATCGGCAGTATACGCGTATAGTCTATACCTAAATTAAAGTTGGAATTTGGCAAAATTTGTTGTGGGAGCATAAAACTTTGCCGAAGTCCAATTCCAATCAAATGGGAGCGGTCATCTTCTATATGCTTTTCCCCAATCCTTTTCATAGTGTATTGATTTGTGCTGGTCTGCTCGGCAATCACCTGATTAGTACCTATCTCAAACTCATTCCAGCTTCTCAGATACTGATAATTCAATAAAAGTTGAGTATGTTTTTTTTCCAGGCCAGCTGTAAATTTATAGGATAGAGATTTAGACGATAACAAAGGAGTGAACTGAAAATTTTGAATGCGTTCAGAACCAGACTGGCTCAAGTTTATCCGTTGGAATGTTTGCATTGTGGCAGCAGAAAAAACAGCTTTAACTCCGTCCATTATTCCCGGTATTTTCACGACTTCCCTCAAATTGCTTTGTATAACCTGTGGTATCGTAGGTATTTTTAAAGAGTTACTAAACGCAATCCGATTGATAGAAGCTATCAGGTTAACAGGCATAGAGCTTCTAACTAATACAGTTTCACTTTTTATGTTGGTTTCAGCATCGAATTTAACTACCTCTTTTTCCGTAGATTCTTTTATATGGTTCAAAAGATCTGTTTTGGGATTAACAAGGGATTTAAATTTTAGCCGTGAAGCAGATCTATCCCCATCACGTTTTTTATTATGTACGTTATCCACCGCTGATCTTTGCATCACCATTTTCTTTTCCAATACCCCGGATGTGATGGCTCCGATCGGTTCTTTTTCCAGATATGAACGATCGGTTTGATTCTTTGTAGTACCTATGCTTTCTGAACCCGGTTTGGTATGATCTCCTTTCTTGCTTGCTGCCTCGGTTTTGCCCGAATCAAATAAGACTGCTTTATCATGAAATTTATGGTCCAGTAATCGATCACCAAGAAAATACCCGGTTATTAAAAGAAGCGAACCAATCCCTATGACCCAGTAAAATCGATAAGTTGATCTGTCAAGACCTGCAAAAATGTTTGACCGCACCTGGTCTTTCACCGGTGCTTTGTATCCTTCCAACTTCTCGCGCAGCCTTTTTCCAAGCTCTTGATTAGCTTCTTCTTCCAGTGATTTCATGAGATTCAATGCCTATATCCTGTAACTTCTTTATTAATAATGTGCGTCCCCGATTTAGCTGGGATTTGGAGGTGCCTTCTGTAACTGAGAGTATCTGAGCAATTTCTGCGTGAGAATAGCCATCAATCAAATGCATGTTTATAATGGTCCGGTAACCATCCGGCAGGCTGCTGATAACGGAAAGCAAAAGAGCTGTATCTAACTGCTCTATAATTCTGAAGGAATTACTCACATCCATTGTAGCCTCAGAGCTTTCAATAGATGAATGTAGTAACTCTTTTTTAGTGATCCTATGGTAATAGTTGATAGCCGTTCTGACAACAACCGACTTTACCCATTTGTCCACCATTTCAGGCTGGGAGACCTGTTGTATGCTTTTAAAAATCTTAATGAACGCTTCCTGCAGGATATCGTCTGCTTCTGCCTCTGTTTTGGCATACCTGATGCAAACTCCTTTTAAGCTATTTTTATACCTGTCATAAAATATGTTCTGCGCCCTCCGCTCTTGGCGCTGGCATCCTTCCACAAGCTCGGTCAAGGAGGCGTAATGACGCCATTTAAATAATCTCATTAGGGGCTTATTGAATTCTGGTCCGTTGACCTTTCACACTGCTTAAAAATATCTATCGGAGCGTGCAATAATAGTTGCTCAGTAGGGGTTTTGCATTTTGATCAAATAAGATGTACCAGGTATCTGTGTTATCTGATGGTGCATTTAGTTTCTGAAGTGTAACAGCATAACTTTTTACACCATCCAGTTCACTCATACCAATGCCACCAATTTTAACCTCAAAACCAAAATCTTTGTTTTGATTGCCATTATTAATAAATGCCTTTATATTTTCCGGCAGCTCGCGGGCGTCATCTATGCGGACAGGTTGGTCTGAGCCAGCTACTAAATTGCAGTCTTTGTCAAATATCAGCAGGAAATCATAGTTGTTTTTGCTTAACCAAACCTGATACGATTTCTCGGAATGAGAGTCGATACAGACAGTAGCACGTAAAAAATTGAATTCCTTTTTCTGAAAGTATTGCTTTAAGGCTGGTGGCAAATCGACCAGATCAGCAGTGGGAAACTGTAAGATAGATGATGACATCTCAAGGTCGTAAATCAGCTTTTGACCACCTCGGAAACTAGCTACCCACTTCAACAGATAAGATTTTTCTTTCCAGATATAGTCAGCCAGGTAGGCCTTTTCGTAACTGAAATTCCTGAATGAAATATATTCTTCCTCTTTAAAGTTCGAAAAAGTGCCGCCTTCCACAGCACTTGTATTCATCATGGCTTTCAGGCTGTCGGGTGTATGTGGCCCAACAAGCCAGTAAGAGACTTTGATATTGTCCGGGCTTACTATCGAGCTGTATCGTTTTGCTCTGGATTCAAACTCAACATTCCATATCCTTTTTTCAAGGATTTCGGTGAAAATTATATTTTGGGGATTGTCATATTTGTTTTCAACAAGTTGTAAGACGCTGTCAGGAACCAAAGGATCCTCAGGCCCAGGGTCTGTGATTGCGTTACAACCCAGTAAGATGGCGGATACGGCCAACAAAGTAAGAAGAGCTTTCATATACAGAATGCACTTTTGATTGATAGAAAGTGGCTAGTTTCTCCGGTATTGAATAATGAATTGATAACGTCCCATTGCACCAACCTGCGTAAGGCGACGAGTTGGAAGTGCTTGGGCATTGACAGATAAGGTTTGACTTAAATCCGTCACGGTATCGCGGCAGCCTTCCTTAATGCTGCAATATCGATGGATTCTGCTTAACTCATTGTTGGAGGAAAGTATGCCCAGATCAGGAACAAGGCTTGTGTTTATATTACAATTATAAGCAGCCAGCAACACACCCAATATTTGAAACTCTTTACTGTTTGAAAAAATATTCTGGTTGCGGTCATATGTCAGTTCGAGAATTTCCCGTGAGCCAAGTGGGTTCCGTGCCTTCTCTGCTTTGTTTTCAGCTACAAAGTCAATGTGGCCGGTTCCATCCAGAAATGTTGATCCATAATTCACATTCTTCTTAACAGGAAATCCATTCTCATCCGTTTTGAAATTAAACATACCTTTTTGCTGCTCACCGACCATATGGATTGTATTGACAGAATCAATTCCATAAGTAAAATAAAAACGGGACGATTTTGGATCCGTCTTTGGATCATAATATTTCCCGTGGGTATCATTGGATCTCAGGACAATCTCTGTTAATCTATCATCCTGATAATAAAAATTGACCCAAGGTAAAGCCTTACCTGATGCAGGTACCGCAGATGTTAATAAGGAATCGGTCACTGACTCCAGCTGATTCGATGCATTATATTTAAAATTAGCGCGGTAGATAAGGTGGGAAAGCGTGCCAAAATGTTCATTATAATCTATCGTAGATGGCAGAAGCTTGCCTTCTGGCTGAATTTCTTTTTCATCGATCGATTCCTGATGACAGGAAACCATTAATAGACTCACCAGTAGTGCTGAAAAAATTATTTTACGTAGTTCCATACTTTAAAATTTAGCTGATAAAATTTTTCTGGCACACTGGTAAAGTGGTTGTGGATTTAGGCAATCCTACTGTATCTGATGTGCTGCTGGTTGTCATGACACAATAAAGCGAACAGGGGGTTGCATCAATTTAGAAGAATATTTCTCTTTGAGGCTTAAAATTTTGTAAAACAAGGGTTGGTGTGTAAATAGCATTGCATTAAAGTAATGAAGGTATCTTTCTGTATTTGAGACCTGACTTTTCAAAGGAGATACTATAAGTCTTTTAACCAGCCGAGCAAACGCTTGGAGAGTATTTTCCGTTTTATAATGCTAATAATTTTTGGTTTAAATACTGATTTCTTCTTTGTTTCAAGGTCTGTTTTTTAATCTTTTCTTGATAAGATTAAATTACCTCTTCCAAAACAGATGTCTGCCGGCGTAAGGTCATTGAGAGACTCGTGATAACGTCTGTTTTTATACCGATCAACAAATTTAGCCAGTATTGGGCAATAAAACAGTGCGTTACCGGCAAGTGTGCTGTGGAGCTCAGCTTTCTACACGCACATTACTGCCGGCGGGCTAGCCTTCCATCTGGGCTGGGTTCAGTTTAACCAAAGGAACAGAATACTACTCCGCCCCTGCACCGCAACCTTGGAAAAATTGTATCTGTTATTGGCTCTTTGCAGTTCTATTGCTGCGGCGTATCTGCCGCTTCATGGAGCAGGTGGCAAGGTCGCTGCAGCAGGATTTCTATGCCTTACAACTGTCTGGTTTACCGGCACGCTGATGTGATACGCCAGCATTGTAAAGGGGCGGATAATCAGCCACCAGAGTTTGATGGTTTACAGTTACTCAGCATGTTTTGCTGCCGTAACACTGCCTAGCTGGCTACCCATGCTGATTTTTATTTACGGGGATTTTATCAAAGCCTATGTTCTTGTGGCATGACTGTGCTAGATCCCGAATATTTTTGTTGCGTATATGTTAACCCGAAATATCAATAAATCGGAGAAAAAGTTTGTATGAGGAAATTTCGGCCAAAAGTTTTATAAACCTTAAGAAATTACAACGGCTGCTCTGCTAATTTTGTCTGTGAATTGTCATAACGCAAAAGGCCTTTCCAGGTACCGGTGAGCGGATAACGCTCTCCGGTTGTGTTGTTTTGTAAAACGGCACTGAAAGAACAGGTCATATAATAGGCCTCTATACTATAAGTAACTGAAATTTTGGATCGTGGGGGAACATTGACAGTTATGTTTTCCGTACTGCGGGATGCTAAATTGTACGGTCTTTGGTTACCCAGTTGGTTTAACGGGAATTTTTCGGGAAACAAATCAAAGTAGTTACCTGAATTCCAATTTTGTGGGACATTTACAGACAAATCATCCAGTTTTACATCATCAGGTAAGGCATCTAAATTGGTTAGCTGAAAACGTGATGTTTTGTTTAATTTATTAAGATTTCCTGTAAACTTCCCGACCTTTAAATCATTGCCGAAATTATAAAAAGTGGTGTCTTTTAATACTACTTTTGCTGTGTCAATTTTATCGTCCGTAGTCATAAAATAGCGAATATCCTGAATGACATATTCTGCTATAGGCATTTCCTGTGGTTCCACCTTTACAGATTTGGAGCAGGAAAAAGAAAGCATTGAAGCCAATAAACCTATCGTTAGTATCCTGTTACTAAAACTGTTAACGTACTCGTCTATCATGTTCATAGGTATAAAAGGTTTAGTAATTTCTTGGTGACATGTAAAAATAGATAACTTACCGGATAAAACTAAGCTGTACAGCTTTTTTAGAATGTACAGGTAAATGCAAAAAGTTGTAAAATAATCAGACAAATGGTTGATTATTTACTTTTTACGATTTGCTGTTTTTTTTATTAAATCCATTGTAAACTTTAAAGCCTCCCGGTATTCCACAAAATATCCGGAATCACCCCTCTGAAATCGGTCTCTTTGGCGCCCATGTTATAATATAAATTGTGCGATATGGTAACCTCCATATTTGTTACCGCAAGGTGTGTGGTGATGATATCTCCAAAGCTTACAATCAGTCCGCCTGTCTGCTGCCCGACTACTTTCCCGAGTTTGTAGTGATGAATCGCCTGCGTAAAATCAGCAGCGGAAGAAAATGTAAAAGGGCTTGTCAGTACAAAGAGCTGGCCATCAAACTGGTTGGAAAGGTTCTTTCTTTTAATAAATGGATATTCTTCCACTTCGATACTGCCATTTCTTTTACTGATCATCACTTCATACGAACTGCTGCTCTTATCCTTATTTGCATTGTTTTTATACCTCTCTCTTTGCAGACGGCTATATTTTGTAACCACTTTCGCGTACCGGTTGAAGTCAGATTTGACAAAATATTGTAAAAATTCATCGCCAATTTCCGAGTCTCCTCCCAGATTAGACCTTAAATCAATGATGAGTTTGTCTACTTTTTGTTGTTTAAGCAAAGAAAACGTCGAATCTGCAAAACGCAGAAAAGAGGGTTTCTCTTCAAAACTTCGGAAGTCTATCATGGCCGCATTCAGACTGTCCACCAGTCTCAGACTATAAGGTGCCTGACTAGGTGATGCTTGACTTTTTTTTGGCTTACGCGCTTTAAATTCCTTGCCGCTGATACCAGCAAGTGCAATTTTCTTTATTCCCTGTCCGGAAGCATAGGTAATTGTGTAGCTGCTATCGATGTTATACAATAGTTTTAGATGAAATTGAAAAAATGAGCTCCCAAAGGCAAGGCGAAACTCCTGACTTTCTCCCGAGGTCATCTTCATGATATCATTTATTATTGTTTTGGACGCGATGTTGTTTATTAACAATATCTCTCCATTTACCGGTATGGCGATATCCAGATCAGGCAGTATAGGCCCCTGATAAGAAATATAAGGTTTTTTAATTGAAAATTTCAGCCTGACCGGTATCCTGAACGGGTTGGGATACAACGTATAAAATTCAGATAAGGGCATTGCCAGGTCCGTATGCCCGTCTTCCAGCTTTACCAGTACAAGTTCAATAAGCTGGTAAAAAGATAAACTGGATAAAGGTTTATCAATCTGCCGTTTGACGCCGGCGTTGTCCCTGTAAAACGAATCTTTGGGAAACCGGTAGTAAGGATCCCGATGGGTCTAATCGCTTACTCATTCGAAAAGATTTTTGATAGCAATACCAAAATATCCCAGATTACAATCACCCCTTCAATAGGACGAATGACAAAGCAGAACTTATCAGGATAAAAAATACTATTCCGACGTTAATAAATATCGTATACGTCCAAAAGATAACATTTAAAACAATTGCCAAAAAACAGTATCAAAATCCAATTTATAGATACCGTTAATCAGTCAAGCAGTAGTCATTGTTAAGGGATTCAGTTGATGGTTAAATTTTTTTTGCCATGTAAAAATACCTGACATCCGTGTCCATGTTACATTTGTCATCTGGTATGGCAAAATCGTGCGCGGAGATCGTAACGATTTTCGCTCTTGCATCAAGTAAAACTCACATGGTAAGGTTTAAATAGATTTAGTAATTCGAAAGGCTTCCAACGGCCTAGTGCAAAGATGTTAATTGATGATTTAAACCAGCTAGCGAAGAATTATACTTTGAATACAACTAATGATATTACAAGCCAAGTGAAGGCCATAAATTACTTGGCTTGAAAAGGAATTCTTGCCAGGCTGACCGTCTTAAACCAGTAAACCTTCAGATTATTTGCAATGTTCTCCAACTCTCTAAAACTTTTTGGTTTTACGATAAAGCTTTTTGCACCAAGGTCGTAGGATTTATCAATGTAATCAGCCTCCGACGAAGTTGTTAATACTACGACGGGAATTCTTGGGAATAAATCTGTTGCCTGTAGCTGACTTAACACTTCAAAACCATTCATTCCTGGCATATTCAGATCCAAAACGATTAGATCAGGAATGTAGGATTCACCTTTGTCCAGTATCGACAAGGCCTGGCGCCCGTCACTGGCAAATTGCATTTCACAATGCATTTCTCCGGTTTGAAAAGCTTCCTCAATCAAAAGCTGATCATCAGGATCATCATCTACTACGAGCACTTTAAATTGGTTCGCCAAAATTCAAGTTAGTTTATTGATGAATGAATGCCACAAATATACAATTCATATATTTAATAAAAGCACGATGAATCCCAAATACATAATTGGCCGATGTCAAGAATCGAAGTTCGTAGTTATCATCGCTCTTCAGTATTATTTTGCATATAATTTTAAAAATTGACCTAGGCTTTGGTCTTACCTAGGTAAATACGGAAAAGATTCTAATAGTTACTCGAGAATTCGGACGAGTCGACCATATGATTTCGAATTCTCTTAGCAGGCTAAAAGTAATACAATCTAAACCCTTCTAATTAAGCCAAGACTTTATCAGTAGCTTCTTTAAACAGCCTGTTTCTCTTGGGATCAGTTGCGCGTAAGGTAAAATAGTATTTATTACCCTGTGACGTTACTTCATTTTTATAAAAGGTCAAATCCTTATGGCCAAAGAACCTTAACGCATTCTTCATGAATTCGATAGCTTCATATAAGCCTTCTCCCGGATCTGCAATTAATTCCTGGCGCGTACCGTCCCTCCATAATTGATGGTCAGGGTATAATTCATCTTTTTTAGACATATTCTTTTAGTTTGATGATTACGACCTATAAAAATATGGTGCCAGTCTGAATTTGTGACAAGGATGAAATTGTTCTATTTCCTCAGACTTATATCCGATCTGTTTTCTTGAATTTTTCCGCCAGCTAGAAAAAAAGTCGTCGCAATCTAACCCGGCTCAATTATGAGCGCATGCGTCGAATGTACATGATCCGGATCGTCATTAAGAACTTGATACATATACACTCCGGTTTCAGGCATTTCCAGAATAATAACATCCACTTCCTTTGCAGCAATCATATCATTCAGGATCGGGGCAGCCAATTCCTGTTTTATGTCAGCTTCTTCCATACTCCATCCTTTTACAATGATCACTGGCTGCCCGTGTAGATATTGTCGATTTTATCATGATTCATGGATCATTAAAGCACCTACAAGTATTTTGGTATCAAATCCAGGTATGCCTTCGGATCGCCAAAATAAAGCTGTTTAAATGCAGAATATAAGTCCAGGACTTCCTGAGGAGTGCCTAAAATGTAATGAAAGCCAAACCTATCACCGTTTTTAAAAAAGTAGTACAGGTCCTGAAGAACCCGCTCCGTAGATACGACAACACTATCTACACCCTTACGCTCAAGTATTGCTCCATACTGGTTAAAAAGGAAATCGTAATGAACAATCAGGTAGCGGGTATCATCCGTTTGGGTTCGGCCAAGCAGGCACTGTAACACGTATTTATAACTTTGAACTAAGTGTTTGTAAGTTATCCCAATGTCGCCTCTTTCGTTATCCACCATAAACAGGAAAGGATTACGTACATATTTCTGGATAAGTCGGGAGTAATCATTCATCATTTCCACTTCGACATTATTATCTCCTTCCTCCCAGAAAAATTCAAGAAAGTAACCCGGTGTTTGAAACACAGGCTCACCAAGTATGTAAGGGTTTGTTTCACTCATAGTAATAAATATTAATCAACGATTTTTAAGCCAATGGTACGAACTAAAATCATTATCATAGAGAAAATCTATCGAAGCCTGAATAATTTCCGGGTCTTTGCCAATCTGTCCCCTACAAGCCTCAATAAACTTCCGGCTTTCATCGTTCGATAAACTGATCATTTGTGATTCAAGCAGATCATCGGTAACAGCATTAACCAATTTCAATAGAAAATAAACGCCTTTACCGCTCATCCATGCGTCAGAAGCCGCGGAGTATGACGGATAGTTGATATGTATAAAGAAGTTTTCCTGCTGATTCTGAAAATAAAAAGCAATTACAGGCACCCCGTTGATAATCTGCAACCTGCCAGACGCAGAGCCGGGCCCCCAAACGTTGTAATTTTCGTTCGTTGAAACCTCCATTTCCCAGAATAAGGGCTTCAGTCCGATAAAAACATTTCCGAATAATTCGTTCATCTTAAAAAAGAGTTGCTTGAATTGGCTCTGTTGGCACTGCTTTCAGTTCGATGTGGGAGCGGTCCGTAAATTCCATTACTGAAACTTTGGGATTTAACCAGGCTTCGTGTTCCTCTGGGCTCAATACGATAAGCATCCTTTCGCCCTCGTTTTTAATCTGCTTCATTAGCTCATTACCCTCTGTAGTGCAGATCGTATAGCAATAAGTTGTAAATCCGGTAAGAGGATCCTTCCACTCATTAAAAAGTCCCGCGCAGCAGAAGACTGAATCATCGGGTTTTGTCACCAGATACTTTGTCTTTTTACATTTTGGATTATTAACATCAGCCCATTGCCACTCATACATACCATCCATTGGAATCAGGCAACGGTTATTAATCTTTGTTTTGAAAGAGACCTTTTCGGTGAGTTCTTCTACCCGCGCATTCAGGCAATTATTTCTTGCCTTGATTGCATCTTTCGTAGTCTTGCCGAATCCTTTGTATGTAAGATAGTCAGCTAGCAGCCCCCACTCATAATATTGTATAATCTGGCGTTCATCCCATCGGACAACCGGATAAAACGGATTTTGAAAGCCGTTGAATTCTTGCTTTGGCGTAAAAGTATCGCGCTCTATAAATTGGGCTTTAAGTGCCAGTTCAATCTGGCCGACATCTGCCGTTAATTTGGTATGATAGCACATATATTATTTCGTAAGTTTCGTTGTTATTGGCATTAGGTTAAGCGTTTTGTTTGGAAATTCGGCAGAATATAAATTTTGGTATTCATGAACATATTGTAAAGCAGTTAGGCATCCATCTTCATTGGTTTCAGAGCCGTCTATTATCCACTCTTCGCTATCAGCTTTTCTTACTTGATAACCGAAATGGCTAAATACTATCACTCCGTCAAGCTCCCAATATTCTTTTTCACCCTCTACATCCTACTTTACTCCTCCTTCTTCGTATCCGGTTAATTACACTTGATTATGAATGAATAGCTCAGTATTTACAAAGTCTTTATCAGCCACTTTCATAAATCCCCATTTCTTTGGTTCGAACTCTGCTGGCATTCAATAATCACTGTGATGGTAATATACTTCACCGGTTCGTAGAGAGCGAACCGAATATATATTGCTGTCATGGCTAATAATGAAATAACCTTCTGCATCCTCTTTAATGCTAAACACTATATATCCACTCTTATAATTCGAATATATAGACATGACTTTCAGCCGATTAAATTATCAATGATCTAAATTAAATATTATTTTCATTGTTGTCGCTTTGCGCTTTTATTATGTGCGAATATATGCTCAAATCGGGACTGACGAATTTAAACTTCTCCTTAATTCTGAAATTAACCATCCCTTTGACATTACAACTTTCGAGCCTGGCCTTAGCTTCTTCAAGCGTCAACATTTCATATGATAAAGCTTCATTATAGCCAGTGTCTTTATTCCAGGATTTAATCTTAATCCAACGTTCGGGATTATCAAGGCGGTGTTCACCACATAATATTTCACACTAGGTTTTGGATAGAAGGAGTCATGCAACAATTGAGCCGCCCCGCAAAGATCCCTTTATTCAGATGTCACGTTGTGATGAATCAGAATTGCCTCCGCCGCTTTATTAAAGTATTGCCGGTATTTAAAAATCAGAGATCCAGAGAAAATACCCTTTTCAAATTCAAAACGCTCACGAATCATTTCGAGTCGTGAATGAATTAAATGTGAGGCGATTGAGTAGTTATTGATATCCATAGCAACAAAAATGAATTGCTTAATGTATCAAAAATCTTTTCGTTAGTTGTTATATCTTGTGTGAAAAATTAACGAACGAGTTAGCAGGGCGAAGAATTAAAAGGCCTGTTGGAATTTTTCAAAACTGGAAAGTTTCCATAGAAACCGTTTCATTTGAATAAATACATAAATCTAGTTAACATGGATAATAAAGTAAAATCCGGACGAGACACGATCTTTACTGCATGATCCACTAAGTCTTGTATAGTTGAAATTGAGTACTTTGGTTTCCTCTCCAAGTTCTATTCTATGAATTTTTACTCCTAAATAAGCTGTAAAAATAACAACCCAGTCATAAATGCTATTTGACTGGTCTCAGACTCAATCTCATATAACATTAGGTCTGAAATACCATTTCTATAATGAGATTCTTACCAAAACGACCGTTTTTCGTTACCAATAAACAGAGGTAAGTATTGCACAGCCGCCTATCAAACTTTTTACGCTGGTTCCGGCTCGTGTCATTTGAAATTAAAAATGCAGTTTTCCGGAAATTCCATTGCTGTAATCTGCATTGACGATAAATGACGTTCATATAAAGTAGGTTTTCCATCTGACCACTTTTAAGAAGTAGCAAGTTCCCATTTTTCTAGGTAGGATAATAAAAAAAAGCATTATATTCTAAAACGGGTTTTAACTGAATGCACATGAACAAACAACGTTTTACCTTTATTCTCGCAGCTTCGTTAACTGTAGGCGCCGCTTGGGCACAGGTGGAAAAGTCCGCTATCAAAGACGACTTTAAGCCTTCAGAACTTAATCAGCCCGGCCAGGAATATCCTAAGGTGAATTCTCAGGGATATGTCCGGTTTCGGATCAACGCACCGCAGGCAGATAGTGTAAGGGTAAGCCTTGGACTGGGCGGAAGGGGCGGAACCAGACTCACTAAAGATCCGGAAGGTTTTTTTACCGGAACCACCGAAGGCCCTATGGACGAGGGCTTCCACTATTACCACCTTAATGTTGATGGAGGGACCTTTAATGATCCGGGTACACTGAACTATTATGGCTCGATTCGCTGGGAAAGCGGTATTGAAATTCCGGCTCACGATCAGGACTTTTATCAGTTGAAGAGTGTACCTCACGGGCATGTGCAACAGATCTTATTCCCATCTAAAAGCACAGGCACTTCCCGTCGTGCATTTGTTTATACCCCGCCCGGATATGAAAAGGGAAACAAACGCTACCCGGTACTGTACCTGCAGCACGGATGGGGAGAAGACGAAACTGCCTGGAGCAATCAGGGTCGTGCAAACCTGATTATGGACAACCTGATTGCAGACGGCAAAATTGAGCCGTTCATCATTGTAATGACGTATGGAATGACTAACGAGGTAAAATGGGGAAAGATAAGGGAATTTAAGATCGAACCTTTCCAGACCGTACTGGTTGACGAGCTGATCCCGTATGTGGACGCCACTTTCAAAACATTAGCTAGCCGTGACAAGCGAGCCATGGCAGGCCTTTCCATGGGAGGAATGGAAACCCGGACAATTACGGTGAACAAGCCAGACGTTTTCGGGTACTATGCACTACTCAGCGGAGGTGTATATTCACCTGAAGATCTAAAAGACAAAACCAAGCCTAAGCTTATTTTTCTCAGTGCAGGTAGTAAAGAGAAACCCGATGGGGTCAGGAATGCGGCTAATGTGCTTAAAACGGCC
Source organism: Dyadobacter koreensis (assembly GCF_900108855.1). GTDB lineage: Bacteria > Bacteroidota > Bacteroidia > Cytophagales > Spirosomataceae > Dyadobacter > Dyadobacter koreensis. Next base: position 170,860 of record NZ_FNXY01000011.1, on the reverse strand, counting down.
GGATATAATTCGGTTTCTTATGTTTCAGAGGGCACAGCACATGAATTTCTTACCTGGCGTCGAAGCCTGTATCAGATGGCACCGCTTTTATTTAAATAAACGTAGATTTGTTTCTCAGGTGATTAGCGGCTAAAATATCTCTAACCACCAGAGAAACAACCTTCGTCGGCTTCTCTTTGCTCACCATTAAAAGAGGTTTCATCCGTATTCAATATTTCAGAGCATATCGCTGTTAAAACCGGTTTGATTTCCAAGGACTGCAATTTCCATCTTTGTCAAAATAGTTGATTTTATAGTTACCAAGAAAAGCAGTAAAAGCCGAAGAATTAAAACGTAATTTCATCAATATTGGGTTCTATGTACAATTCCACCTTTTGGCAAGCTGTTTTGTATGATCAGGCTCTTACCGATAAGATCAGTAAACTCATATCTGGTGTCAATCCATCTGAAAGCGGATACGTCTTTGGTTTCGAACTTGATAATATTCTTTATCTTCTGTTTGGTTTTGTCCACAGGAGGTAAAAATCCACCTTTAAGAATAAACCATATATGTATTTGACAATTTAAATAGCAACCGCCTTTGCGAGGGGCACGTTTATAATTTATCTTAATTTCTTGTTCAACATGGTCGCCAGATATTATTGGATATAAATACTTGGGCGCGTGCGATACACTATGGCTTCTTATTATTATTTGTCGTTAACTTTTAGGCTATGTAAATGCCTAAATTCATTGTTAAAGTTCAAAAAAATCCTGTCAGACTTTGCCGACCCAAAACTAAGAATATAATCGTCACCATTGATTCTGCCCATGACTCCGAATCCTAATCGTGAGCCTGGCGGAATAGAAAGAGAGGTTACAACAGCCTCCATATTGCTAAAAGCACTTATATGCTTCCTTATTTTAGCTTCATCGTCATACACTTCTTTACCTTCCGGAGACGCTTCCCATTTTTTCCATGCAGCTTTTCTTTCATCAGCAGAGAGTGGCTTTGAGGTCGACCTTTTAGAAGCTTAATTTTTAATTTCACGATCTGCAAAGACTAGCCGCTTACCGCAACCAGCGGTAAGATTAACGCATAAATGATTTTTTTCATACATTTTTTGCAGGATTAAATGAAATAAATCCATATCCCGACAAATCAGATCCGTTAATGGCAATCTTTTTATTTTCAAGGATTTCAATCACAGCGGTGGCTGCCATTGCGGTGGCAGCAAAGCTAAAAGTTTCCATCCTGTCGTCTGTCAATGACCTCTAAAAGAATATTAACGAAACGGAAAAGCAGCCGTTTCGTCGGTTCGATTTACAGACGTTTTAAGAGTAATTGTCTTACCGGTCTTAAAATGTTTTCCTGCCTACAAAAACTCCCTTATTGAGAATGAAGATGCATTGAATTCGCTGCTAAGGAGCATGTAATAGAAGGACAGCCAAAGCTCAAATGCTTCCTGTATGTTATTCTACCTAAATCCAGGTCTTATAAATGGCTGCTTACTTCTGTAATACTTATGATTTAATCATTCTAATTTCACATATTTCTGCCAGTTATGTTGTTCTCTGAATCCCAAAACTTCACGGATCTTGCGATTTGAAAACAATGCTTCATGTTCTTCCAATTCACGTGTAATAGGCACACCAGGAAAAAAACGCTCAGCCAATTCCATACTGGGGATGATCGCACCGTTATGATCGTTTCCGGCATTAAAAACCTGATAACCAAGGTCATCTTTTTTCAAACATAAATCTACGATCTGTCCCAGATCTCGGGCATCAATATAACAGAACGCATTTCTGCGACGCACTTCGGGATTTTTAAAATAATGCGGAAACAGTTCAGCGTATTCGTGAGGCTCAATCACATTGCCTATACGAAGGGCATAAATATCATAGCCTGACCGCCGCTGGAAGCTGCGTGCCGTTTTCTCATTCACAACCTTCGATAATCCATAGCTATCCATGGGGTCAACATCATAATCCTCCTCCAAAGGCAGCACATTTGGGTTGGTTTTACCGTCTGAAAAACAGATACCATAGGTAGTCTCTGAAGAAGCAATAATAATCTTTTTAATCCCAAGCTTAACAGCTGCTTCAATCACATTGTATGTACCTATGGTGTTAACCCGAAAAGTTTCATTATCAGGTTTGATCAGGATCCTGGGCACAGCGGCAAAATGTACAACAGCATCAAAGGGTTGTACGCCATTACCAGTTTCCAAGTCACTTAAACCTGCATATGAAGTCATGGCATTAAACATTTGCCCCGAATCGGCTATATCAGCTATTAGATTATTTACCCCAGGATAGTCCAAGGCCACCATATCTACATTCATTACGCTATGTCCTTGGTCAAGCAGATATGGTATAACGTGCCTTCCTGCTTTTCCCGATCCCCCGGTAAAAAATATTCGCTTTTTAGTCATGTATTGTCCTGTTTAATAATGGTTTTATTTTTTGCCAGCAATGAAGGTATGTGCGTTTCAAATCCCTGTTTTTCCGACTGTATGGCAAATCATTTTAAAGAATCATGCCTGCTATAGGACGGGAAAGGCTTACCTATATTCTTTTCCATCAGTGATCATCATGCATGGAAAGCTTCATCAAAAATTCTTTGCTTCTCCTGTTTTACAAACCTGAGACCAAAGGTAGCTTATTTACCAGCGGCAGCTCGTCGGGCGACGTTCAAAAAGTGTCTTTAAACGTTCATTTTGTTAATCGAGGCTTCTATCGTCTTACAGCATTGATCGTAATTAACATCGTTTTTTACTTTCCTCCGTTTTTTGAGACTGGTTATTCACTTCTGGACCCTGTTTTCAACTAAATTCTTCAATTACAATACTGCTTGTATCTAATATCAGACAAGAAATTAGGTTACCATAACCAATCAATGAAAATATATAGTTTACTTCTGATTTTTGCCTTCCATATGCTAAGGTATAATTAGGCTTTGATGCTTGCATTATCTTACCAAATGAGGTAGATGGCAGGTAAATTCCGTTCTCCACAGAAAGCACTTTTGATAGCTCTTTAATTTCGATTCTGAAAGTTCTTTGTAGGTCTTCTTTATTATCCAGATAAAAACTATCAAATGATAAATCCCCTGACTTAATTAATGACATCAGATTTTTATTGAGTTCAATAACATTTAGTATAATTTTAAAAATCCATCAGAATATAAATACTTAGCTATAATTGAATCGGCACTTTTATTTATCAAATATTCTGAATTTAATATATTGGACTGAATAGGTATCACATTAATTTTCACATTATATTTCTTGGCGCCCTTAATTTTCGTTTTTGATGTTCAAATCTGAGATTTTTGCTTTAATAAGACGTGTCTCCTGGGTTATATTTTTGCAATTTGCACCACTGTAAAAGGTTTTCAGCTGACTTATGAAGAAGTCAGCTGAAAACCTTTTATTCTACCAATCATTTATTAATTCTCTCTACCTTACTGAAATTAAAATACCTGTACTGATCCATTAAAGACATATCAGCAGAAAGTTTGTAAGTGCCCCAGGGATATTTTACTGCTGTTTTTATTTGATCCTGCTTAAACTTACCAGCAGGCTTTGTGGTTTTGGCTAAAAATTCCGTCATTATCCTTCCGTCCATATTCGATGGCACCGGCAGATTATATATTCCCAGCACGGTTGGCGTAATATCAATATTGGAAGTTGGCAATGAGCAAGTGTAACCCTTTTTAAAATCCGGGCCAAAAACCATTAAAGTTATATTGATTTCATAAGGACTTGATCCTCCATGACCTGCGACACCCATCGATAAATCAGTTCCTGCATAACCCTTATCGTTACGCTCATCATTCCAGTTGGTTGCCACCAGAATATCACCTGATCGTTTTGGATGGTTATAATGAATGGCTTCAAATGACAGCGTTCCTTCAACCCAACCTTGCATATTATCTTTTCTCTTAGGTTTGGTAAACACAGCACCGACCCATTCCTCTTTGTGAAGTGCGGCTACAATTTGTTTGATCTTGTCTTCATTATGGTCTTTCACATAAATTGCGCCTTCTGCTAAAACCACGTCGTCAGAGTCTTTATCTTTTTTCAAACCTTCTTTTATTAAAAATTCCCTCAGGCTTTGTTTGCCCTTGTGGGTTACAAATCCGTGGTCGGTTGAAATAATGATATTGAAACTGCCAGTTAGATTTCTGGTTTTTAATGAATCAAGTACCCTTCCAAACTGCTGGTCTACAAATGCCAGTGCCGAAACAGCCTGTGTAGAACCAATTCCATATTTATGAGCAGAACCATCCGGATCAGAAAGCCAGGCAGCACTCACCAGCGGACCATCATTTTTTAAACCAAAACTGATCAGCGCATCAGTGACCCACCTATGTTTGGCAAAACCGCCGTTTCCAGATTTTTCAGGAAGCTCACCAATGGCTGCTATGACTTCGGGTTTAAATGATTCGGGCAAAATTAAATCAGGATTAATTATCGCACCTTTGCCTACTTTATGATTTTGCAAAAAAGCCTGACCGGTTGTACCCGAGCTGAAAACCATCATTTTTTCACCAGCTGATTCAAGCACTTCTCCTAACGAAACAGCAGTCAGCAGCTGATTGGATTCTGTGGCCTGCACTTTCATCAGATCTTCATAGGTTGTTCCGATAGCCTTTGAGCTGACCGCCGGAAAGTATATCCCATTGCCCAGAAGACCATGCGTTCCAGGATAAGAACCTGTTGCGTATGAGGCTGAGTTAACGCGGGTAACAGTTGGGAAAACACTATGATGATGAGCGCCAACCGAAGATTTTTGCTTGAAGGCAAATAAATTCGGCATAAGTTCGGCCGTGATGTAATCGGGTCTTAAACCATCAAAAAAGAAAATAAGCGTTTTGTTTTTGGCAGGTTTATCTGACTGTCCATTGGCAGCTGAAAACACCAGGTTTGCTGCAAAAAATATGAAGCAAAAATTTACCGATATCTTTAAAAAATATTTCTTCATTTCAGATCAGTTTCTTCTAAAAGTAATTATTTAATTATTAATTCTTATATACCGGTTTCAGGGTTTTGATACCAAGCTTTTCAGTTTCCGGCAGCAAAGCACCCACATTGTTTACCAAAATAAAATTTACGCCTTGCTTATACAAATCAGCGAGCTCCTGAGCCTTTTCAGCATAGAAAAAATTAATTTTGACATGGTTATCTTTCAACGATTTAATCAAAACACTCCTGTCTTCGCCTGCTTGCGGACGCAGAAGCTGGATAAATTCCGCTTTCATTTTAATCGTCGCCTCAACATATGTAGCACTATTTTTCCGGTAGCTGTTTTCACCATTACAGATCATTACTTCGGGAACCTGCGTTTTTGCCGCTTTGCCCGCTTTTTCTGAACAGGTCAGAAATGCCTGATGCAGCCTTCCTGATTTTTTAAGCATCGCAGCTGCGGCTTTTCCAACCGCCTGATCTCCTTTCAAATGACAGTTGAGCCAGACATTCTGCGGCAGCACCGCCAATGCCTCTTCAAAGGTTGGAATAAGTGTCCCTTTAAATTTCTCAGACTTTTTTACACCGGCATCAAGAGAACGTAAGTAGTTATACGTCAAATCCGAAACATTTCCTTTTCCAGTGGTCGTCCGCTCAACGTTATCGTCGTGCATAAGTACCATCACGCTGTCTTTGGTGAGCTGAATGTCGAACTCAATCATTTGGGCGCCCAGTCTTGCAGCCTCCTGTAAAGAAGGTAATGTATTTTCAGGATGCGTGTCCATACAACCACGGTGTGCACATAGCCCACGTTCCGGCATTTCTATTTTTGACTGCTGGGCCTGAACATTTGTCAATAACATTAAATTCAAAGTTATTAAACTTACAATCCAGGTAGCGTTTATCGTTCTGTTCATGATCAACTTTTAAAAATTATTTATCCCACCAAACTTTAATATCACTGTTATCACCACCCATAGAAGTCACTGCGGTTTTCAACGCCTCCGGATTAAGCGATTGCAGATAAGTCGGGTAAGGTACACGGGACGGAAATTTATTTTCTGCCGGAATCCCTGCGCCACGTGGCAAAACCGGATATCCGGTCCTTCTCTTTTCAAACCACGACTGGTAATCGACAAAGAAATAAGCGTAGTACTTTTGCAGCATGATCTGTTCAAGCTGATTTTCTGCCGCGGCATTTGCATCATACAGAACGCCCGGCTGTTTTGTAAAACCCGAGGGCATACTTGCCCCCCACTGGATCATGGATGCCGAGATACCCGATTCATAATGTTTCTCAGGTGTTGATCCTGTCGTAAATCCTTTCAGCGCAAGCTCTGCTTTGATAAATTCAACCTCTGCCAAAGTCATCATCACACCCAGTTGCGGTAACGTCTTCAAACCATCTGAATAACTTGAATTACTGCCCACCGGATATTCCAGCGTTGTTGGGTAACCGCTCTCAATTCCCTGGTAAACGTTTTCAGTTCCGGATTTCACCTGAGTAGCCCACACCGCTCTTCTGGGATCATTGATCTGATTCATTTTGCCGATGAAAAATTTGGTAAAATAACTACCATCACGCCAGTCTACCTGACGGGCATTATAAAATGGATTGAAAAAGGGAAAAGTGCCGGGATATCTGAAAATCGCCTCATCACTGTTTGCAGTAAAAACAGGATTAGCAGCCGGATCCGCAAGAATTGCTTTGATCTGTTCTTTTGCGTTCACCTCACCATCCCTATTTAAAACCCGCATCAATAACCGTAAGCGCAACGAGTTACAAAACTTTTTCCATTTTAAAATGCCCGGATTTTTCCCGCCTGAAAGCGCATTTGCACTGTATAACATGTCACCTCCATAGGTCAGTGCTTTGGTATCATCCAGCAGGCTGTTGGCCGCTTGAAGATCTTTCAGTATTTGAATATAAATATCCTTCTGTTTGTCAAACGTAGGTTTGAAATTTCCTTCAAGCGCCTTAGTCGCCTGTGAAAAAGGCACATCCCCATACAGATCCGTCAGAATAGAATAACTCCAGCTTTTGTAGATCAGAGAAATGGCTTTGTAGTTATTCTCATTTAACTTATCTGCAATAACATAAATATCCTGAATGTCACTTAGATAAGTATAAAAATTTGTCCATACGCCAGTTCCCGGGTTTACCAGATACCGGTGCAAACCACCTCCGCCGGCACTTGCGCGAGGCGCATCCACCTGCATCAGTTCATGGGTAAAATTACGGCTTGCATTTACGGTGCTGTTAATGATTTTATATTGAAGCTGCCCCAGCATAACGCCCGGTGTAATCTCCTTGGGACGGTTTGGATCTGTATTGAGCTTTTCAAAACCATCGTTACAGGCCATTAGCAGCCCTGCCAACAGCAAAATCGGAAAATATATCTTTTTGAACATTTCTATGATTGTTAAAATTTAAGGGTAAGGTTCATACCCATCGTTCTTGTGGATGGAAACTGCGCAAGTTCAACTCCTGGCGTGAGTGTCCCGTTGTTCAGGTTGCCGCCTTCGGGATCAAATCCTGGAAATTTGGTGAAGTTGAAAAGGTCTCTTCCAAAAAGCGCCAGGCTGGTCTGGCGTACACCAATCCTGTTTAGCAATGCCGCAGGCAAATTAAATTCAACCCGGGCTTCTCTGATTTTCAGGAATGAGGCGTCAAAAACATTGGTTTCTGCATTTGCAATCTGGTAGTAATTGTCGTAGTATGAGCTGGCGGCGACTTTCGTGGTGTTAGGTATGAAACTTCCATCAGGCTGTTTTACTACACCCTGACCAACAATTCCATCTTCCCTGCCCGGCAGGGTAACTTTTGTTTTCCCAAGTGTATTATTTTTATGGTTGGTCTGAGAGAACATACTGCCACCTTTCTGGCCGTCAAGCAGGATACTGACACGTACATTCCTGATTGTAAACTCGTTGGAAATACTCGCTTTCCAATCTGCAAAGGCATTCCCCCATTTTTTAGTAGTCGGATCCAGTGCCGCCGGCAATCCTACCGATGAATAAATGATCTGACCATCAGGAGCGCGCTGAAAACCGCGACCATACATATCACCCATCAAACCACCCACTCTGGCTTCAACCGAAACATTGGAGTCATGTGCATATATTACCTGATTGGTGATTCCCGAAGCAAGTTCGCGCACAAAACTTCTGTTTCTTGACCAAAGCAGTGTGGTGTTCCAGCTGAAATTCCTTTTTGTGACAGGTTTACCAGTCAGTTTTACTTCAACACCACGACTATTGATAAGTCCGGCATTGATCAGCGCATTCGAATATCCTGAAACCGGGTCAAGTGGTATGGCAAGAATCTGGTTACGGCTGTTGTTGTTATAGTAAGCCAAGTCCAGTCCTACGAGATTTTTCAACAAACGCAAATCAAGACCGAATTCATAACTTGCTGTGATTTCAGGCTTTAAGTCTGCATTAAAAAGTGTTGATGAATTCGTGAAGCTATTGCCATATACCCTGTCATAATACCGTGCTGTCTGGTACGGCCGAGTATCATTTCCAACCTGTGCCCAAGAAGCCCTCACTTTGGCAAAGGAAACCGCGGCTGGAAGCTTGAAGATTTCATTCAGCAAAAAACTGGAACTTACCGATGGATAAAAGAAGGAATTATTCCCGTAAGGCAGCGTACTCGACCAGTCATTTCGGCCAGTTACATCCAGAAATATCTTTTCATCATATGAAAACTGCGTGGCAGCATACATACTGTTGATCGCTTTCTTTGTTTTTAAAGGATCTGCCACAGCCTGATCCAAACTGTTGGATATCTGGTAGATACCCGGCTGTGCGAGCTGATCAGCATAAAGTCCTGCAAAGTCATAGGACTGGCGCATGGCGTTGGCTCCTACCGAAGCAGTGATATCAACCAGACCAGCTATTTTGTCTTTATAATTTAAAAGAAAATCCGTGTTGGATTCATAATTGAACACATTTTGTTCGCGGTACATCCCTCTTGGATAACGCGTCATGCTGAAAGGACGCTGCTGAGAGCGGAACTCATAGGCCATATCCAGACCGGTACGCACGAGAAAATCCCATTTGCTTGAAATTTCATAAGCGGCCGAAATATTTCCAATCACGCCATGTTTGTTCATTTTGTTGAGCATTTCATACATGCCCAGATAGGGATTGTCCGGCGTTGGATTAAAAGGATTTCTCTGCTGAATATTTTCTTTCCCCGGCACCCAGTAAGGTTTAAACCACTCTGGTTTTATATTCGGCGCTGTCCCCAAAATCAAAAAGTACATCAGCGACTGGTTGTTGTAACCCGCCATCGGAAGGTTATCGCTTTTCTTGTTGGTATAGTTAACTTTCCCATTGATTTTCAGTCGTTCTGAAATTTTTTGACTCAAAGAAAGTGCAACATTCAAACGTTCAAAACCCGTGTTGGGAATGATCCATTTGTTTTTCATATGCGTTAAAGACAGCCTTGCCGAGCCCTTTTCTGTTCCGCCTTCCAGCGAAACGCTGTTTGAAAATGTAGTTCCGGTCTGGAAAAAACCTGAGATATAATCTTTGTTGGGAACCCATGGCGTGCGAACCGTAGGTTTTCCATCCGGTGCGTCAGGGTTGTATTGAAAATAGGACTGACCGTCAAATTTCGGTCCCCATGCTCTTCCTGCTGCAACGGTTGTCGCCGTGTTAGGGCCATCTTCACTATCCAGGTAAGAAAAATATTTATTTGTCCGGCCTTCTCCGTATTCAAACTGGTAATCCGGATAGCGGTTTATCTGTTCAATACTAAAATTTGAGTTAACTGTTACGCCGATTCCTTTGTCTTTACGGACACCTGACTTTGTCGTAATAATAATGGCACCACCAGCAGCGCGGCTTCCGTAAAGTGCCGTTGCCCCTGGCCCTTTCAGCACGGTAACCTTCTCAATATCATCCGGATTGATATCAGACAAACTTGACCCGTAATCCACCGGACTGTCTGCTGAAAGGTGGGAATTAAATCCTGTTCCCGTGATTTTGCTGCTCACCGGCACACCATCAACCACGATCAGAGCCTGGTTATTGTCCAGATTAAGAGAAGATTCACCGCGCAAAGTGATACGCGCAGATCCCATCGGCCCCGCGCCTGCACCCTGGATGTTTAGTCCCGCTACTTTTCCGGAAAGTGTGTTGACCCAGTTATTGGATTTGGCATCTTTCACCGCATTTTCACTGATTGTCTGAGCAGCAAAGCCCAGCGATTTTTCCTCTCTCTTAATACCAAGCGCGGTCACAATAACCTCGTTTAACATTTTGGTATCTTCAAGCAAAACGATGTTAATAACGCTTTGTTTTCCGATCATTTTCTCCTGGGAAATAAACCCGATTGCGGAGAAAATTACAGCTTGACCCGGTGAAGGTGTGTCCAGTGCATACTTGCCCTGAGCATCCGTTGTAGTTCCGGAACTGGTTCCTTTGATCAATACATTTACACCCGGAATCGGGTCTCCGGACTGAGCGGTTACGCTACCGGAAATTCGGATAAGCTGACCATTTGAAACAAAGGACACAAAGAGGCCCAGCAGCAAGGCAAAAAATGCCGGCAGTAGTCGTTTTTTCATATTTATGAGCGGTTCTTTAAAACAGCACTAGTAAAGGCTGTTATGCAACTGGTTGTTTGTAAGGCAACAAAGGTAGTTGCACAGTAAAAAGGTGGTATTACCTGTGGGTTAAGGAATTATTATATTGGTGTGAGGAGCGGGTTGTTTTTTTTGGGAATATTTTGATTTAGGATTAAAAAGGGGTTAAGTACTGTCAACGCTTCCAGAATGCTCGAATAGTACTTTTTATAAAGTTTGACCCTGGTAAAATATAGGCCTGGATGCTTGCGAAATGGAAGCTGTGGAGTTTTTTGTGGAGAATTCTGACGCGCTGACCATATGATTCCGTGGCAGATTGACCATCAAGAGACTATTACTCAACGTAGGCTAAATAATTATCAATCATTCCCTTACACTGGTCAATTCCAATCGAAAATCCCTGCCCTCAATTTCCGAATTTGGGTGATCAGTGGCTCCGAATTCTCCAGCCTGGCAACTAGACGACTCAATTCAGAGTAAAGTAATGGCGATGGTTTTTGCAATGGTATCAGAAATTGAAAGAGACCTGATCAGTAAGTGGACGAAAGAGTCACTTGCGCCTAAAAAATGATCGGGGATAAAATTAGGTGGGCCCACTGGCCCTGGTAAAAGTAAACTTGATCAGTACAGACCCGAGATTGAAGCATTGCTTTTGAAGGGTTCAAGTCAGAAGTACATAGCAGACCGTTACCAGGTTACTGAGCCTACTTTGTCTAACTGGATTAAAAAATAGTGTGAAAAGATATAGGAAAGTAGCATAGCTCAAAAATTACTGAGGATATAGACCAGCAACTGCCTGGAATGGAGTCTGTATCTAATATTTTCTTAACCAGTAGGAGTATTCGAATATTAACATTTAACCTCCGTAGAAATCTTACTTATAAAATTTTGTACGGAGGTTAAAAACAATTTATGTATCTTAATCTAAAAGAATTCCAAATCATCGACGTAATTTCCGAAATGAAAATCCTGATCATCGAAGACGAACCAGAACTCGCTGCCGACATTGGTGCCTATTTATCCGCACAGGATTATCTGTGCGAATATGCCGGCACATGGGCACAGGCCAGAGAAAAAGTCGAGCTGTATCGTTATGAATGTATCCTCTTGGATTTAATGCTACCTGGTGGTGATGGGCTGGACATTCTTGACATCCTTAAAGAACAAGGGCAGCAGGACGGCGTGATCATTATTTCTGCCAATAACGACTACAAAAACAAAATTAGGGGCCTGCATGCGGGTGCAGACGATTATCTGGCTAAGCCCTTCCATTTGCCTGAACTGGCAGCGCGCATTTACTCAGTGATCCGTCGCAGGAGCTTTGCCAACCAAAACAATGTCCTGCAAAACGAGCTAAAAGTAAATTTATCTTCAAGAGTTGTAACTGTGAATGGTTCAGTAGTCTTATTAACGCGCAAGGAGCTGGACCTACTTTTATTTTTTATCAGCAATAAAAACCGTGTGATCGCTAAAAGCGCCTTGGCGGAGCATTTGTCAGGAGACATTGCCGATATGTTTGATAACCATGACTTCGTATATGCGCATGTTAAAAACCTGAAAAAGAAGTTGACCGAAGCTGGTTACGGTAATTATCTCAAAACGATCTACGCAACAGGCTACAAATGGGAAGGATGAATAAATTACTGGACCAAAGCCTTCGCCCGCTGGTGATTTATGCGTTGGTCGTACTGATCGTGAGTATTCCCTTTTATTTTCTAACCATTAACTGGATCTGGGAAAATGAATTGGATAAACACCATTATGCAATCCGTGAAAAACTTGAAAAAAGATTGACCAGCCTGAATCTTCCCGACAGCTCTGTGACTGAAATGATCGGTGTACTGGACAAAGTGCAGCCAGGGTTTTCTTTTACCCAGGCTACTGCGCCCAGTGCAGACAGCAGTTACACGCTGATCCGGTTTGATACTTTCATGAAAGACCGTGAGCAGTTTCGTTGCCTGACGACCGATATCCGTGTGAATGGAACACTCCTACGGGTGCTGATTGAAACCAATATGGAAGAAATCGACGAAACGATCCTGGCGATCGCGGCGGTCACCATTTTCTTCTTTATTGTGCTATTTGCAGGCTTCATTTATCTTAACCGCAGAACATCGCTGCGCGTTTGGCGGCCATTTTATGATACACTGGCCAGTCTGAATGCTTTCAGATTGGAAGGCGGCAAACCGGTAGCATTCCCTGTATCGCAAGTTACTGAATTTAGTGATTTGAACCAAAGCCTTGACCGGCTCATTGATGCTAGCCTGGCCTCCTTCAGGCAGCAAAAAGAATTTACTGAAAATGCCTCCCATGAGCTGCAAACTCCGTTAGCAGTTGTCAAAACTAAGCTTGACCTGCTGCTGCAAAGCCACTTGCTGGATCAGCCGCAAATGCAGATCCTAGAAGATGCGTATCAGGCCATTAACCGCGTGACAAGGATTAATAAAAACCTTTTACTTCTGGCAAAAATCGAACATGCCCAATTTGACAACCAGCTGGACATTTCGGTTCCCGGGTTACTTGCTGAATTGAGCGCGCAATTCGCCGATCGGTTTGAAAGCAGCGGCATTCGCTGTACCCAGCAAGTAAGTGAAATGACATTGCAAGCCAATCCTATCCTTTTAGAAATCCTGCTAACCAATTTGCTTGTGAATGCGCTGCGCTACACCCCGGCAGGCGGCAGCGTTTCTGTACGCTCGGACCAACGCAAGTTAATATTTGACAACACGGGCATTTCACCGCTTAATGAGCAAAACCTTTTCCGGCGGTTCGCACAGGCATCTGTCGAGCATGCCGGTAGTGGCCTTGGACTTGCTATCGCCCGTGAGATCTGTGAGCGGTACGGCTGGCAGATCACGTACCATTTCAACTGCGGACATCATCATTTTACTGTAAGCTTCTGAAATTCTAAATTTCTTCCAAATCGATTACGACTTTCACCATCAGATCAAATAAGAACCTGAATGGCTTTCCAAAAATCGTTAATCCTGTTATTTTTGATAGCGGCACTCAATAGCGTTCACGCTCAGGTAAGCAAGGTCACGATGTCGGGACAGGTCTCTTCGCTTCCTAAGAAGGAAATGCTGCCTTTCGTCAATGTGATTTTGAAAACTGAAAAGGACAGCGCGTTTGTGACCGGAACGATCACAGCTGCCGATGGACGTTTTACACTATCCGATATTGTACCAGGAAATTATTTGGTAGAATGTGCTTTCCTTGGGTTTCAAACATTGAAAACACCTTTAACGGTAGGCGCATTGAGCGCTTTCCTTGACCTAGGTGTGCTTGAAATGCGCGAAGACGCCCAGGTTTTGCAAGAGGTGCTCGTCAAAGGAGCCCAGGCCGATGGCATAGATGCACGGCTTGACAGGAAAGTCTTCGACGTCAGCAGAAACCTGAGCCAAAGTGGCGGATCTGTCTTGCAAGCGCTGAAAAACCTGCCAGGTGTTACGGCTGGCGAAGACGGGAAGGTGATGCTGCGCGGAAGCGACAAGGTCGCAGTGTTGGTAGATGGTCAGCAGACCGCGCTGACCGGCTTTGGAAATCAGACAAGTCTTGATAATATCCCCGCATCTGCCATCGAAAGGATCGAGATCATCAATAACCCTTCCGCCCGGTACGATGCAAATGGTAATGCAGGAATTATCAACATCATTTACAAAAAGAATAAACAGGAAGGCTTCAATGGCAAGGTCGGCATGACCATGGGATTAGGCGCATTGTGGGTACGAAAAGATAATTTCCCTGACATCCGCCCGCAATCCAGAAACACGCTCAAACTGAACCCTTCGTTTGCCCTTAATTACAAAAAACAAAAACTGAACATCTTTTTTCAGGGTGATTACCTGCACACACCGACACTTAACAAGAATGAATTCACAGACCGTTACTACGATTCGGGCGACACTATCCGGCAGCAGTTAAAGCGTAACCGAAGTACGAATGTGATCACATCCAAAGCAGGCGCTGACTGGAATTGGGATGAGCACAATGCATTGTCGGCTTCTGTCCTATTCAGCAGCGAGAAAATCCTGGACCGGGGAGATCAGCCGTTTTTTAATGCAGATCTTACGCAACGCCGCCGCTTATGGCAGTTTTTAGAAGATGAATTAAAAACCACGGTCACTGCGACAGCCTCCTACCAGCATAAATATCAACAACCGGGCCGCCTTCTGAATATTGGCTTTAACTATACATTTCACCGGGAAGATGAGAAGTATTTATTTACCAACATGATGCCCGATTTCACTGGTCACGATGCATTTAAGCTACTTTCGGATGAAAATGTTTTCGATTTGAATGCTGACTATATCCGGCCACTGCGCTATGGGCGCTTTGAAGGCGGAATGAAACTGCGAAGGAGGTTTATTCCAGCAAATATGCAGTTTTTTCCAGGCTTGAATTCACCTCTTGATAGTCTTGCAGGCGGCTGGGCCAACTACAAGGAAACGATTCCTGCTTTGTACGGCAACTATGTTTTCGAAAACCGTAAGTTCGATCTGGAAGCAGGTCTGCGCGTAGAGTATATTAATCTGCGTTATACTGTCAGTCCAACGCATCCCACCTATAAGAGTGATGGATATTTTTACGCAAAGCCTTTCCCCAATGTGCGTCTGGCTTTTAAGCTCAATGAGCATGATAAAATTTCGCTTTTCTATAACCGGCGTGTTGACCGCCCTAACGAAGTGGATATCCGCATTTTCCCAAAATATGACGATGCCGAAATCATTAAAATCGGAAATCCTGCGCTCAAACCACAATTTACCAGCTCCTTTGAGGCAGGATACAAATCCAACTGGACTCGCGGTTCGCTTTACGCGGCAGCTTATCACAAGCAGACTAACGGTACTATTACGCGCATTGGAACTACTATACCTGGTAGCACACTGATCTACAATCTTTTCCAAAATGCAGGTAAGAGCTATAACATCGGTGGTGAACTTGTCTGGCAACAAGATCTTGCCCCATGGTTTTCGCTTAATGTCAATGCTAACCTTTACCGCAGTAGCATTGATGCATTTACGGTGGAAAACCTCTATCCGGTCCGTTCAATATACAGTGCTGGCAAACAGCAGCTTACTTCAGGCAGTGCGAAAATCAATGCGTTATTAAAAGGAAAAAAGACCGAGTTGCAGGTAGCAGTTATCTATCACGCACCCGACATCGTACCGCAGGGCCGAACCGGTTATCGCTTCTCCGTTGATGCAGGTGCAAAACGTCAGCTGCGTAAAGGCGAGCTGTTTGTGAATGCAACCGATCTTCTCGGAACGCTCATCGTTCGCAAAACTGTTTACGGCGAAGGCTTTCATTACACAAGCCGCGATTACTACGAAACCCAGTTGATCCGGGCGGGTTACAGCTTCAAATTTTGACTTGCATCCATATATTCTATTTCTGATCATGCGTACATTGATAATCCTTATTGTATTTAGCAGCTGGGCGAGTGCTTCACCTATGATGCCAGGTGATACGCTGCCGACCCAAAAACCCATCACACGCCGGTCATTTTATCCGCCTGCTTCGCTGATTATCGGTGGTTTGTTGTCAACAGGGCATTCCGAAGAAGCAATTAGAAACGAAGTGGCCGAAGAACGAAACCACCTCATTCCCCGGTTCCGCACTAATGTTGATGACTATCTTCAATTTTCACCCCTAATAGTGGCCTTTGGACTTGACGCCTTTGGCGTCAAGTCCAAAACAGATCTTATTAACCGGACTGTTATTCTGATTAAAGGGGAAGCAATGGCGCTGACAACTGTTACACTTTTGAAATCTGCCACCCATACGCTCCGGCCTGATGGCAGCAGCTACAATTCGTTCCCCTCCGGTCATACCACCCAGGCCTTTGCGGCAGCCACCTTTTTGAATGAAGAGTATAAAGACCGCTATCCATGGATACCTTACGCGTCTTACACAGTGGCTTCGTCCGTAGGATTACTGCGCGTGGCCAATAACCGGCATTACATCAGCGACGTGCTTGTGGGGGCAGGTATTGGTTTTCTATCAATGAAAGTGGCATACTGGACGCATCAGTACAAATGGGGAAAAGCAGTGCGCAAACACCAGCTGGTTTATTGATCTGCTCTGGATGCGGTGCCCATTCGGGCTTCCAATTGCCTGAGATTATCTTGCTTTTGGTCTGTAAGTTTGTCCTGACAATAGGAAGTGCAAAACTGGTGAGACCGTAAGAGCTTTGCGGATCCTGCCAGCCAGCTGGCAGCAGGGAAATCTGTTTTCAACCTATGGCTGGTTTCTTCTAACATTAACAGGTCTTTTCCCGCAAACTCTGATGTGCCAAAATGATACAGGTCTGCATCGCAGACAATTGATTCTAATAGATTAGTAGGTTTTTGAGGTAGCGTCGTTGCCAAAATGCAGCCTATTACGTGTGCTATGAGATCACCCTCAATTAACAAACTGTTAGCGAATTCACGGAAAATTAATGCACCTCGCTGCTCGTGGCCCGCAGGGTCTCCATTTACGTAGCCCAGATCATGAAACCAACTGGCTGATAAAACCACAAATTGATCCGGAGCAGACAATTGATAGTGCGCAGCAATTTGCGCAGCATTTGATACCACATTCCGGGTATGATTCAGGTTGTGATACGCCAACGGCTCACCATAAGCGGATAATTGAGCTGATACAAAAGCTTCAATTTGATCAAGCACCGATTGATAATTCATTTTAGTTTCCATTACTTTTTCAATAATCCGTTTTTGAACTGAAAGCTGGCAGATTGATACCAGGCAATGGCCTCATTAATGAGCCGATTATCCGAAGTGACAGCACGCCTTGAACCATCGTCGAAGTTTGGAACGAATGTGCCGCTGATTCTTTGCGGTTTCAGTATTACTAACGAGTCATGCTTGATGTAACCTAAACTCTGGTAAGTACTGATAAAGGCCCGCTCGCGCCCAGCTTCAAGCTTAAAAATATCATAACCGAAGAACTGACTGCGGTAGGAAAAGTGAAGCAACCCCAGGATTGTTGGCCCCAGATCAATCTGGCTCATAAGCCTGGGCATAGTGCCTTGCTTTACAAAGCCAGGTGCGTAGGCAAGTAGCGGGATCTTGTAACGATCAATGGGCAAATCGGTTTTGCCCGCGCTTGACGCGCAGTGATCTGCAACAATGAGAAACAACGTGTTTTTAAACCAAGGCTTTTGACTAGCGTTTTTGATGAACTGTCCGATGGCGTAATCCGTGTACTTAACAGCACCTTCCCTGCTGGTGTGGGAAGGAATGTCAATCCTGCCATCAGGGTACGTGTAAGGACGGTGATTGGAAGTAGTCATGATGTGCGTAAAAACCGGTTTTCCAGCCTGTGTCCCGTTATCAATTTCCCGCATCGCCAATTCAAATAGGTTCTCATCGGCCACACCCCAGATGTTTTCGTAATCAATCTCTTTCTTGCTAAGAGCATTCCGATCCACCACACGGTAGTCATTGTGCTCAAAAAAATAGCCCATATTATCAAAATAACCATAGCCACCGTAAATGAACTTTGTTTGATAACCTTTTCGCTTGAAGACAGTTCCCATTGTAAACAGTTCTTCATTATGTGGACGTCGTACAATCGACTGGCCTGGTGTAGGTGGTGTGCCGATGGACAATGCTTCCAATCCACGCACCGTCCGTGTACCAGTCGCGTAGAGATTGGTAAATAAAAGACTTACCCCTGCCAGCGAATCCAGGAACGGCGTGATATGCTGGGTGTTGCCAAAGCTTCCTAGAAAATCAGCGCTCAAACTCTCAACACTAATCAAAACAACGTTTTTGCGCAATTCCGGCCCCAAATTCACAATGTCACGCCGGATGCTGAACGGATTTTGATCTACGAAATGGCTTTCCCGGGTTTTGATCAGTGCATGAATATCAACAAAGGCTTTTTGATTACTTAACGTAGCATAGAACTGGTTGTAATCCAGTTCATTGTTGCGATAAGCCGCGAAGAGCTCATACATCCCGTTGCCCGCAAGCTCGTTAACATAATTGTTATTACTAAACTGTCTGACCTTGTTGTCGACGAAAAAATAAGCTGCAATTATTACCGCTGAATAGATGCCGGTTATAACAGACCGCTTCCAGAAACTGAATGGATAAATAGTATGGTTTGAAAGTACGGTAGTCATCATCCACGTCAATAGGATCGTTAAAATTAGCAGAAAGGTGATGATTATTTCAACCGGATAAGACTGACGGATATTGCCCAGCACTTCATTGGTATAGACCAGATAGTCAACAGCTATGAAATTGAACCTCGATTCAAACTCATCCCAGAAAATCCATTCCGAAACCGCATCCAGCAAAAGAAGAAATATTAGTATAAACAAGAGACCATTTGCTAGCAATTTGTAGCCAGGCTTGATAGTGAGCCGGCAAGGTGTAAGCCATCCCATCAACATCAGCGGCAAAACAAAATACAGCGCATTAATCAAGTCGTAGAAAAGACCTATTGTAAATATCCCTAGGATGCTGTTTAGGTTATATTCAGCTGTGCCCGCCGACTTGAGCGTCAATGCAATACGCGTCAGGTTCGAAACTGCAATTAGCAGAATACCAAGGGCTAATGGATAGGCCCGGAAATTGAATTTGGAACCCTTTTTGAGAGTTTCGTTCGCTAATAGGGAAGCAGATGCCATTCAGTAAAAATCATTGTAGGTGTCCTGATGGGTACTTTAAGCCCATCTAAACGGTAAACCTATCAGGCAATTTCGAATTCTTTCTGAATTGTAAATGGTTGCATTCTTCTGTCTCAGCGTCGAATGGCGTCTCTGCCTAGCGCGTATATTCTAAATTATTACACGTTATCTTTCAGCTATATTCAAATCAAGCCAACTTGTATTATGTGGAAATTAGCTGCTTCGAAAAGTAATCTGCTGCTTATTGGGGCAGGTATAGCTATCGGCAGCGGGATCGTAATAGAAGTTCTCTTTTAAAAAAGGGTTATTCTTATAGGATTTCTTTTGCTCATTATGGAACTGGGGGAATTTCAAATAATTGTTTATCCCCTTGTTTTCCAGTAGCTCATAATTCTCTTCGGTACCAAAGATGCTGTCAGCAATGATGTTTTCAGGGGTCACAGACTGCTGAACTGACAGCTGATCCAAGTGATCTTTGAAGCAGGTGCCGTCATTGGTGTTCTGGTGCAGGCTTATGCCGGTAATAAACTGATCTTCACAGCCCGCCAGCACATTATATGCGGGCAATACCTCAACCTTATTTTTCATCATCATCGCACTGGCGTCCTGATCTGTTATATTATAGCCACTGCGGCTGGTAGCGCTTTCCGTCTTTTGCCGATTGCTAAATATCTAGTACACGCCATCAATACCTGTTGCAATCTGGTTACGGCTTAATTGTTTCACATCAATATAAGCCAGACCGGTATAACAACTAAAAGGAAAAATGTCTCTGACCTGAGCAATTCTCTCAATTTCAATTTTTTTATTTTCAATAACTTTTAACTTCCCATCTGTCAGCGGTCGACGCAATACCTCCTTTTTCATTAATTTAAATTCTGCGAAAGGATCGCTTCGCAACCACTTTTTTTCACACATTCAAAAACTATCTTCTTAAAATTACCAAGGTATTTTGCTGTTTTATTTTGGTTACAATTTCTAATCGATTTAAACCAAAATGAATATTCTGTAATAAAAAAGTTGCAATTCCAAGCCTGCATTTGATCGTTATGGTACTGGAATAATTCGATTATCATTTTACGCTCTTCCCCTTTGCCTGTCAAAATAACTTTCATAGCCTGGGCAGTGATATCCCTATCATTATCTAAAAGCATCTTTTTTGCCTGGTATGCTTTTTCCTTATAGGTATCCAAAAAAGAGTTCAAGGATTTTGAGTTTTCCTCTTTTCCCGAAGCACACCCAACATCTTTCGACCATTTCGAAGGATGCCATAGGCTTTTCGTTGAGATCTCTCTTGAATCGCCGTCCACCGTAATTATTAAATACACGTAGAAGGTTCCATCTCCATTTTCGATTTTTGGCTTTTTCAAAAAGAAAAACAATCCAAAGCTCTTTTCTAACATAACTTAATTGTTTTAAGATGAACAAAAATTGAATTGTTAAGCTTTAAAATCAAGATGTAAATCCATTTAACAGGTTGTCCCCAAATAAGCTACAAGCTTTTCGGCGCGTATTTTATCAGAGTAAAAAGACGCAACGATTGACGCTGCTTAATTTTGGGAATATTTGAATGTTTTGTCGGTTAAGCAAACAAAAAACCCTGTCTAAATGATTTAAACAGGGTTTTGATTATTTTTAAAACGTTCTCAGTGGAGACGGAGGACTTCGAACGGCACCGGCCGCCCGGCCTCAACCACCAGGTAATGGCTTAACGCATCATTAAACTTAGCAAGTACAGCTTAAATAATGACAAACTGCTTCTGCTGCTCTCTAAGAGGTTCATTTGCTTTTAATAAATGAAATTTTTCCTTTGAAATAAGTGCCAGCCAATTTTCTGCTGGTATGATACCATGGCTATGAAGCTCCAGCCTAACCATTATTTCCATTGGAAGGGCTCTTGAGTTTTTAACGTATTGATTTAATTCCGTCGCACTAACATTAATTTCCGAAGCCAGACTTTTTTGTTTCTTCCCTAAATTCCGGATATACTCTGTCAAGAAAAAACCAACTGTCTTTTTGGGATCGTAGTTATCTTCATTTAAATAGTCTTCAATCTGATAACGTAATTGCGTCAAAGTCAATTTAAGTTCATCTTCTGGGCTAATCAAAGATCTTTTCAGACTCAGTGTTTCCTGTAAAGATGCATTTGTCTCCTGTTCTTCCCTGGCATCAATAATTACTGGAAAAACATGACTTTGAGCAAGCTCTTCTGCGCCATGTTGTTTCAAAAGATCGTCAAACAATTTATCATCTGCCATACTCATCTATTAGTTTAATCAACGACTTACCTTCCATAAAAAGACTCTTACCCGCAAATTGAAATCCAAATTCGCCTATATAATGGTTGATGAGTTTCGTTTTCGGATTAAGCGAAATTGCCGCCCTAGCGACAGACCTGGCAACTGCCATTCTCACTGCGTGCGCTAAAAGGAAACCCGCGATTCTACTGTAGTATTTATTACTGCCAATATTTCTAGCTGACAATTCTATAAGCTTTATTTCGACTCTTTGTTCCGAATCAAATCGATCGAGTGCCATTAGTCCAATGGCTTCATCATTTTCTACCAACGCCAGTTTGAACACATTTTCGGGATCAATAATTTCCCACTTGAAATTAAATCCCTTATGAAAAATAAGCTCAGATTTATTTACACCTGGAACGGCTACAATATGTTTTGCATTAGGTTTGTTATCCTGCACAAACACATATAAAGATACGAAAAATTAACAAAATATGTTAACTTTTACCTGTCAGATATTTGAGGCTATAGCGTGGAAGTACCTTCGAAAGAAGACCAACCGGTAGTCATCCCTACCAAAGTCATGAGCAGCACCAGAGCTGAACTCCGGTGCTGTCTCAATGAAACTACTTCAATATCTGCTTCAACTTTTTCATATCCTCACTCACCTTTACATCCACAATCTTGGCATACTGCTGAGTCGTTTTTAGATTCCTATGACCAAGCATTTTCGAAACACTTTCCATAGGAACCCCGTTGGTCAGTGTGACTGTCGTGGCAAATGTATGCCGTGCCAAATGAAAAGTGATTACCTTGTTGATCCGGCAGAGCACGGCAATTTCCTTCAAATAGGAATTCATTTTCTGGTTGGAAAGGACAGGCAGAAGCTGCCCTTTGATTTCGCACTGAGGATCCTTATCATATTTTTTAAGAATGGAAAGCGCCTGAGGAAGCAGCGGGATGCGCGAAGGAGAATCAGTTTTCTGCCTTTTGATTACAAGCCATTTTTCTCCGTCAATTCCGGTTATAATTTCAGAGCGGCTCATTTTGAATACATCAATGTAAGCAAGACCGGTGTAGCAGCAGAAAAGAAAGATATCACGCACCTGGCCAAGCCTTTCATGATCAAATTTCTTTTTCGAGATTTTTGAAAGCTCCTCTGCGGTTAAGGCTGTTCTGTCCACCTCTCTTTTGCTCATTTTATAGGCGTGAAAAGGATCCCTTGGAAGCCAGCCATTTTTTATGCAAATAATCACGATCTTTTTAAAAGTAGCCAGATACTTAATTGCCGTGTTATGGCCGATATTTCTGACGCTTTTAAGCCAGTATTCAAAATCAGTTATAAACTCATGATTGAGCTTGAAAATATCAATGTCATCGGCTTTGTATTTCCAGCTGATAAAATCGCGGCTGTGGTCCAGTGTCGTCTTGTAGCGCGACAATGTTCCCGGGGCGAAATCCTTGTTGACAAGGTTTGCTACGCGGTCATTGTGCTCCTGGAAAAGCGCTATAATGAACCTTGATTTAGCTGCCGTTCCGTTCAGATGGTTTCGGATGATCTCTGCTGTGATCTCTTCATCGGCCTCCACCAGTCTACGGTGAATCTCATAGATCTTCGCCTGAAGAGTATCCAGATAAGCATTCAGAATTCTTACATCCTCCTTGGTGCCGTTCTTGCGTCCCGCTGCAATATTCCATTTTTCGGGTTCGCATTCACGTTGGGCGGTAATCTCAACGCGCTGGCCATTGATGGTGATGCGGATGTAGATGGGAAGGTTTCCGCTGACATAGTTGCTGCGTCTTTTTAGATAGAAAAGCAGTGAAAAGTTTTTTGTAAGCATAACAT
Source organism: Dyadobacter koreensis (assembly GCF_900108855.1). GTDB lineage: Bacteria > Bacteroidota > Bacteroidia > Cytophagales > Spirosomataceae > Dyadobacter > Dyadobacter koreensis. Next base: position 147,581 of record NZ_FNXY01000011.1, on the reverse strand, counting down.
TTGCGTTTTTAAGTGATTAAAAATACAACTGCAGTCCTTCAAAAATCAAGATGTTTATCCTCTGAACAGGCTTATATTCAGAAAGTTATGAGCATTCTGGTGAGCACTTTGGTTTTCAGAAAAAGTGCTCACCAGAAGCTCACTTCAACATTGAGAATATATGCATTTTTTGGTCATTTTCAAAAACAAAAAACCCTGTAAATGTTTGATTTACAGGGTTTTGATGCTTTTTGTTACTGTATTTGGCAGAGAGAGAGGGATTCGAACCCCCGGTAGGTTGCCCTACAACGGTTTTCAAGACCGCCGCATTCGACCACTCTGCCATCTCTCTGTATGCTTCGGCGTATCCGAAACGTGGTGCAAAGGTAGAAAGAAATGTTATACATGCAATAGTTGATGAAAAATATTTTGGAGATTTTTTAAACAGAAAGACATCCAAATATGCTAAATACTTGTTTTCTAATAGTTTCCAAAGAAAAAAAATTTCAAAAAATTCTGAATTTTCATGACAAAATTCCCATCAATTTCTGAGTTATCAATACAATTTCTTCACAATTATCCCCAACCCTATATCTCTCGTCCGTCCTATATCCTATCACCCAAATGATATCTCCGTTTCCGTTCACAAGAACTTTTACTTGCTTTTTTTGATTTCGGTTTAATTTTAAGTCGATCAATAAGTCGCTTACCTTTTTTCGCTTTCCTTTCATGCCAAATGGACAGAAACTGTCTCCTATTTCCCAGGTTCTGATAAGCAAAGGAAACTTCAAATTACTTATGTTCAAATATGCTATCGAATTATCTACTTCAAACAAAAAATCAGGATTTTTATAAACTATTTTGAACAAGAAAACTGAATTATCTATAATATACTCTCCCGAAGGCTTGCTGATTTCGCATGACGTATACCTTTCACTTCCAGCGTGAGAAATGATAAAATAGTCTCTGTCTTTAAGAACCTGGTGCGTTCGAGATTTAAATATTTTACCGGAAATACCCTCAGCAGATGTGTAAATCTCCTCTGTCTGAATATAGCTAAACCCAAAATCCTGTAAAATAAACCATAAACGATATGTAGGCTCGGAAACAGATGTCAAAGCAGGAATTGAAATATAATATTCATCACCCTCATTTCGAAGATGCTCCTTTTTCCATTGGTTTAAAAAATCATTCAGCAAATTCTCCGCTGCTCCGACACGCTTCGTAGTCGTTCTAAAAGTATTTTCCAGAGAGGGATTTATTCGTTTTAAAACCGGAACGATCTCATGCCTAATCAAATTACGCTTATATCTAGTGCTTTCATTAGAGCTGTCTTCCCGCCAACTTAATTGATGCTGCCGTAGATAATCCTGAATTTCCGCCCGCGAGGCAAAAATTAAAGGCCTGATGAGTGTTTTGTTTTGCGCTGCAATTCCATGAAACCCTGCCAGGCCGGTACCCCTTACGATATTTAAAATAACGGTCTCGAAAGAATCATTAGCATGATGTGCGGTGGCAATCCAGTCAAAACCATTTTCTGCCCTGATTTCTTCAAACCACCGGTAACGCAGATCCCTTGCAGCCATCTGCGTTGAAATCCCCTCTTTTTCTGCATGATCTCTCGTCGAAAAATCCCTGACAAAAAATGGAAATTTGTATTCTGCCGCAAGTGCTTTGACAAACGCCTCATCGCCATCCGACTCCTCGCCCCGCAAACCGAAATTGCAATGAGCAATTCCGGCCCGAAAACCTGCCTGAAAAAATAAATGAGCAAGAACAATCGAATCAACTCCCCCACTAACGGTTAACAGCGTCGACTTTTTATGAAGATCTAATTTTTGTTGGTTAATAAAAGTTAAAAAAGCTTCCAACATACTATGAAGAGTTGTAATTGATGTAATTTTGGCAAATATATCAACAGATTACTTTTACCGGGTGCAGGAAAACGAGGTAAATCTACCCGTTTCAAAGGTAAAGGAAACCATAGCAAGATGAAGAAAAAATTATTTATAAAAGTTTGCAACCCTTTTAAACTTTTACGCGTCATATTAATCAAAGACATTATATTAAAACTGACGTTCTTTACCATACTGTTTGCCTCGCCATATATTATGGCTCAACAAGTTACGCCATCTCAGCAACCGGGAGCTACAAGTGACATTGTTGAACTTTTAAAATCAGACGAACTGGAATTAATCAGTGAAAACGGTGTGGATAGCCGTCGTGTGATTAATGGCATTTTCAAACATAAAGGTGCGCTTTTATATAGTGATCTGGCCATACAAAATGTCAGCACAAATATTATTGAAGCCTACGGAAATGTCAGGATCCTTCAGGGAGATACTATTACAGTTACCGGTGACACTCTGCATTATTTTGGAAATTCCAGAATCGCGATTGTAAGTGGAAGAAAAACGGTTTTAAAGGACAAAGTTAAAACATTGACAACCAGAAAAATGGAATATAATATGGCTTCCGGGATTGCCTATTATAAAGTTCCGGGCCGCACGGTTGATGTGGAAAATGTTTTGACAAGTAATGAAGGGATATATAATACGAACACGAAGGAGTTTACCTATTACAAAAAAGTAAAGCTGGTCAATAAAAAATATACGTTAACGACCGATACTTTGCTCTATAATTCCGTCACAAAGTGGTCGTATTTTAATGGTCCCAGTAAGATTGTAAATAAGGATGGAACACTTTTGAGCACAAGAGGGCAATATAACTCGCTGACAGGGGAATCTGTATTTAAAACAAGAACCACTGTTGATAATGATACATACACCCTAACGGCCGACTCGTTGTTTGTGGAGGGCCAGAAGAATAATGGACAGGGTAAAGGAAATGTAGTAATTGTTGCTAAGAAGGATAATACAATTTTAAACGGCGACCACGGATTTTATCGAAAAGCAGAAGGTTTTTCAAAAATATATGGTCACGCTTACGTACGGAATGTTGTCTCGAACGACACTTTATATATCAGAGCTGATACTTTATACTCTTTCGAAAACATGCGTGACAGTACCAGAAGGCTTGTTGGAGATCGAAATGTGTTTATCTATAAATCTGATTTTCAGGGAAAATGTGATTCGATAAGTTATAATACGGCAGACTCAACAATTTTGTTTTTTAAAAAGCCGATACTTTGGAGCAATCAGCATTATCAGATGGAGGGTGATACAATAAGTGCGTTTTTGGTAAACAATGCAATTAACAGAATGCTGTTGAGAAGTAAGGCGTTTGTGATAACCGAGGATACATTAGTTAATCAGTTTAATCAAGTAAAAGGGCGGACAATCAATGCCTATTTTGCCGCTGAGAGCAAGCTCCGGCAGGTTCTGGTAGACGGAAATGGTGAAAGCGTTTATTACGCCATTGATGACAAAGAAAAAATGATTGGTTTAAACCGTGTAGAGTGTGGAAGAATGAACCTTCTTTTTGTGGATAACCGGGTAAACAGAATCGCGTTTATTGGGAAACCAGATGGAAGATTAATCCCGCCTAGGCAAATTAAACCGGTCGAAAGACAGCTTGACGGTTTCAATTGGCGGGTTTCGGATAAACCCACACGCTTGAAGACATTATGGTTGGAATAAATTGAAGATTTTGTGCGATTAAGGCCATTCAGGCACGGTTATTTTATGGTTAAAAATAAAAACGCCCATTCACACAATATATTTTGAAGTTCCAATTTTTTCTCTATATTTTTGTAAAGTACTTTTTGAATGTGGCTAGTAGGAGTTGCTAAAAGTATTACGAATAATTGCTATGAAGAAAACTATACTTTATCTTATTATATGCACTTTCTTTGCCTGGACCGGAATCCAAGCGCAGACCGTCACGAACGGGAGCCGCTTAAATATCACGCCTAAAAAGAAACCAATGCCAACTGGAAACATGAAGTTTTCCAATGTCCCGGATGTGCTTAACTACAAGCCGCTTTCTGTGCAAAAGCCGATGGCTTTGAATAAATTTTATCGTACACTCCTGTTTTCCAACGCGTCAACTGCTGAAAGCACCGCCGTTTCGGCCGGAGAAATTGTTGAAAAAAGCGCTGAAAAACGAAATCTATCAGTTGAAGCGGCAACGCGTGTTGAGGAACAACTTTATACAAGTGAAAAAATTACAGTTTCGAACATTTATCCTAACCCGGCAAGTGAATATGCCGAACTGGATTATGCAATGTCAGCAGATATCAGAGATGCGAAATTGATCTTTTACAACGTTCTGGGTTCACAGATGCAAGAATATTCCTTATCAAAAAATCAAACCAAGCTTCGGATAAATACCCGTGAGATGTCAACAGGATTGTACTTTTACCAGCTGGCTTTGGATGGAAAAAAAGTTGCTACGAAGAAAATGCTTGTACGCCACCAACAATAGATTTTTTACAATACTATTATTAGCTACGCGTTCGTTAGGAATGGTGTAGCTTTTTTTTATTATCTTTGCAGCTATATGTTAAAAAACAACCGTGCAAGTTACTTCTTGCTATTTTTTGCCGTACTTATTATTACTTCCTGCAGCAAATTTTCTAAGTTGCAGAAAACTGGAACAGACCAGCAGAAGTATGATGCTGCCATGACTTATTACAAGAAGGGTGACTTCTATAGGTCAGGGCTGTTGTTTGAAGAACTTATTCCTTTACTGAAAGGAAGTAATGAATCGGAGCTTGCTCAGTTTTATTATGCCTATACGCAATACCAGCAGGGTCAATATAATACCAGCCAATTCTTGTTTAAGAAGTTTTACGATACTTATGCAAGAAGCGATTATGCCCAGGAAGCATTATACATGCACGCTTTTTCATTGTACAAAGATTCGGCCCCTCACAATTTAGATCAGGCGAGTACTTTCACCGCAATTTCTGCGATGCAGGATTTTATCAATACTTACCCTCAAAGTACTTTTCGTGACGAGTGTACCCGTTATATTCTTGAACTTCGTGAAAAACTTGAGTTGAAAGCTTACGACAAAGCGAAGCTGTATTACAAGATCAGTGACTTCAATATGATGTCGCTTAAATCGGCAGTGATATCAATCGACAATTTCCGTAAAGATTTTCCTGATTCAAAGTTCAATGAAGAGCTTGCATATCTGAAAGTTGAATCTCAGTATAACCTCGCTTCAAACAGTTTCAGTGTAAAACAGAAAGACAGATATCTTGATGTTGTAAAGTTTTATAAAGAAATGGTAGATAAGTATCCAACAGGAAAGTATTTGCGTGATGCTGAAAAAATGTTTGAGAACAGCCAGAAAGAACTGGAAATAATGGCTCAGGCGGAAAAAGAGCGCCAGAAACAATTGGAAGCCCAGCCAGATTCGGGCTCGAAACCGACCAAGGTCACGGCGTCAACAAGTGCCGATCAGAAACAAAATTAATAAGCCGGTTTTCCGGTTATAAATAAAGACTTTTAACTATATCATCAAAGTAAGCATGGCAACGAATCCATCCATCATTACCCGCGATACGGACAAAATAGCTGACGTAACAGGGAATTTATATGAGTCGGTATCGGTAATCTCCAAGAGAGCGCGTCAGATATCAAGCAAAATGAAAGAGGAACTCAATAACAAGCTTGCTGAGTTTGCTTCCGGAGTTGACAATTTGGAAGAGGTTTTTGAAAACCGTGAGCAAATTGAGATCTCTAAATTTTATGAGCGTATGCCTAAGGCTGGCAGTATCGCAATCGATGAGTTTATCGAAGGTAAAACTTATCACGGATACAGAGATACAACTGAAGAATAGTTCCGGTTATTCTTTTAATAAAAAAACCAGTCGTAAACATTAATTTTGTTCTTACGACTGGTTTACTTTTTTCAGGATCCCTGCCCTGAATTGTCACTTTTAAACGTGCATTTGCATTTACAAGATTGAATCTGAAAGGTAAAAAGATATTGCTTGGGGTTTCAGGCAGCATTGCTGCGTACAAATCAGCTTTACTTGTTAGGTTGTTAATCAAGGAAGGTGCCGAAGTTCAGGTTATTATGACTGAGTCTGCACATCAGTTTATTACGGCTCTAACACTTAGCACGCTATCCAAACAGCCGGTTTACACATTGTTTACTCAATCTGAAAACGGTACCTGGAACAATCATGTCGATCTGGGTTTGTGGGCTGATCTCATGATTATCGCTCCTGCCTCTGCGAGGACACTTTCTAAATGTGCAACAGGAAATTGTGATGACTTATTGACTGCTGTATATCTTTCCGCACGTTGTCCGGTATTTTTTGCGCCTGCAATGGATGTGGATATGTATCGCCACCCTTCAACACAAAACAATCTAAAAAATCTGCTCAGTTTTGGAAACAAAATAATTGAGGCAGAATTTGGAGAACTGGCAAGTGGCTTAATTGGTGAAGGAAGACTTGCAGAGCCAGAGAAAATTGTTTCTCAGATCATCAGACATTTTGCAGCCAATTCGGTTGCCAGAAATAAAAGAGTTTTAATCACAGCTGGACCAACCGCTGAACCCATAGACCCGGTACGGTACATTAGCAACCGCTCTTCAGGAAAAATGGGATATGCACTGGCAAAAGCATTTGCACAAGCAGGTGCCGAGGTAACTTTGGTAAGTGGTCCTACAAGCTTGTCAACTCCGGACGGAAATATTAAACGTTTTAATGTGGAAACTGCCAAACAAATGTTTAATGTGACTAAGGAACATTTTTCTGCAAGCGACCTTGTTATATTTTCTGCAGCCGTGGCTGATTATACCCCTGCCCTTGTAGCTGATCAGAAAATTAAAAAGCTGGGAAATGAGATGAAACTGGAACTTCTAAAAACGGATGATATCGCAGGAACGCTGGGTCAGCAAAAAAAAGAAGGGCAACTCCTGGTTGGCTTTGCTTTGGAAACCGAACGCGAGCTTGACTATGCACTGGACAAATTGCGCCGCAAAAACTTGGACTACATTATCTTAAATTCTTTAAATGATGCTGGCTCTGGTTTTGCACACGATACGAATAAAATTACCGTTATTGACAAACAGGAAAATGTGAATCGATATTCTTTAAAGTCGAAACACGAAGTTGCACACGATATTCTACATATTATTCTTGATAAATGGAGCGAAGCATGAAAAGTTTTATCATCCTCATCTTATGTTTTACGGTGGCTTTCGCGAAAACTTCTTTGGCTCAGGAGCTTCAATTTACCGTGAGCCTTAATTACGATCAGTTGGTTGCACAGCAAAAAACAGATCCACAATCTATGACTAAATTGCAGTCATATATTTCTGATTTTTTAAATAATACAAGCTGGACAAGAGAAACATTTGGAAAGGATGAGCGCGTAAAATGTAAATTAAATATTAACCTTACACGTTCTGTTGCGCAGGGGAGTTATGAGGGAACGGCCCAACTCGTTATTGCACGGCCCGTATTTAATTCAGCATATGAAACTGTACTTTTAAGTTATGTTGACAGGAATTTTAACTTCAACTACCTTCCGACTACTCAGATGTATTTTAATGAAAACAGTTATACAGACGAATTACCATACGTTTTGGCGTTCTACGCTTACACTGCGCTGATTTTTGATTTTGATTCTTTCAGTAACTTAGGAGGTACTCCTTATCTGCAAAGAGCTTTTAATATTGCAAACCTTGCAAGCACTGCAGGAGCTGGTGCGAAGGGCTGGGATCAGAGAAAAGGAAACGGCGACTCCCGAAACCGGTATTGGCTGATTGAAAATCTGATGAGCCAGCAATTTATTCCATTCCGCGAAAGCCTTTATAATTATTATCGCCAGGGACTTGATGTTGCCACGCAGAATCCGGCGCAAACACGCACCAAAACACTGGACCTTTTGAATTCTGCCAAGGCTGTTGCCCAACTACGGCCTGGAAGTGTTGTCATCAATTCATTTTTTGATGCAAAATCCGATGAGATTTTTCAAATAATGAAGGAAGCCACACCAGAGGAAAAAAGAGCTGCTCAGACTATTCTGGTTAACCTGGACCCTTCTAAAACACAATTATACCAGCGACTTTCACAATAAATTCCAATCAAAATAAACTTGCATTTCTCTCTAAATTATGAGCAAACGCCTGATTCGCATCGCTTCAAAAAATATTTTGACAGAACTTGGCACTACCTCGGAAGGGTTGGAACTTAACGCAATTTCCCGGTCAGGAAATACTTGTTTTGGAAAACTAATATCTGTCACATCCGATTTTTTAACCATACTTGATACAAGACAACATAAACACAAATTCGCACTATCGGATATTTTCGAAGTTGTGTATGATGAAAAAAGCAAATTTTAACTCTTGAATTCTCTTTTGGAAAATGACAACTGCCATTAAAGAACCAGTTACGTTTCCTATTTGTTGATAACATAGCTATATTCGTGTCCAAGACGAATGACCTGATTTATTCATCAGCGATTCTTACCAACCTTGACTATCTGCTTACTTAAGGCATGCTCTCAAATTTACTTATTAAAAATTACGCCCTGATCAAGCAACTCGAAATGTCGCCTGATCCGGGATTAAATATAATTACAGGTGAAACTGGCGCTGGTAAATCGATTATGCTCGGTGCGATAGGCCTTTTGCTGGGGAACAGGGCAGATGTAAAATCGCTTTATGACCCAACCGAAAAGTGCGTAATAGAAGGAAGTTTTGATCTGTCCGGCTATGATCTTGCGCCTAATTTTGAAGAAGAAAATCTTGATTTTTCGGAGGAATGCATTGTCAGAAGAGAAATTTCGGTTGCAGGAAAATCCAGGGCGTTCATCAACGATACCCCAGTAAATCTGGATACTTTAAAAAAAATCAGTGGCCAACTTCTGGATATTCATTCCCAACATGATTCGATCTTACTAGGCAGCAATGAATTTCAGTTACAGGTAGTTGATACCTACGCTCAGAATTTCTCTTTGCTTCATGCGTACAGGAAAAATTTCAATGCTTACAAAGAAGCTTCAAGAGCCTACGAAAATCTGAAAGAAGAAGCTGTCAAACTACGAAAAGCCTTTGATTACGATCAGTTTTTATTTCAGGAATTAAGTAATGCCAACCTGCAAAGCGACGAGCAAAACCAGCTGGAACAGGAACTCGTTATTCTGGAAAACGCAGTAGAAATCCGGGAGCGTCTTCAACTAGCTTATGCTTATCTGGACAATCCTGATAATTCAATCCTTGAATTTCTGAAAAGTGCAGTATCCGCAATCGGTCAGGCTAGCCGGTTGGTTTCCGCCTATGAGCCTTTGCGCGAAAGGGCACAAAGCAGTTTGATTGAGTTGCGGGATCTTGCAGATGAAATTGATTCAGTAAGCTCCTCGGTCGATATCGATGAAGGCCGGACAGAAATAGTCCGCGAACGCCTCGATCTGATTTATCAACTTCAGAAAAAACATCATGTTTCTACGGTAGAGGAATTGATATCCATCCAGGATGCACTTGAAAACAAGGTTGGTACGGTTCTAAACCTCGACGAGGCACTTTTGAAAGCGCAGCAAAAAGCTTCTAAAAGCGAAGAGGTAATGCTGAAAAGCGCCCAGACTTTGTCAAAGGAAAGACACAAAGTGATAAAGGCAATTGAGACTGCCATTATCGAGCGTCTTATTGAGCTCGGCATACCCAACGCATCTCTTTCTATTAGGATTACCGAAATCGCACCAACAAGTGACGGAATCGATTCCATTGCTTTTCTGTTTAGCGGCAACAAGGGGCTTGCACTTCAGGAGCTCAGACAAGTTGCTTCCGGTGGCGAATTTTCCCGCCTCATGATGGTTATCAAGTATATCCTCGCGGATAAAAGAAAGCTGCCAACTATTATTTTTGACGAGATTGATACAGGTGTATCAGGAGAAATCGCCAAGAAAATGGGGAAAATGATGATTAAAATGTCTGATAATCATCAGATTATTGCCATAACGCACTTGCATCAAATTGCCAGCAGCGGTAAGGCACACTATTTTGTATATAAGGATCATTCGTCGGAGAAGACAGTAAGTAAGATAAAAAAACTAACGAACGAGGAACGTATTATGGAAATTGCCCAAATGATTGGAGGCCATAATCCAACGGAATCGGTGATTGAAAATGCGCGCGAGATGATCGCCAAAGAATAATAATAAACTGAATAACCCTCATTAACTATGAAACAATATGTATTAATACTTGGGATAAGCTCTGCGCTTTTTTCTTGTAATAAAGACGCTGACAAAGTATTGGAACTGGAAAGCGAAGTGATGCGTATTCACGATGACGTGATGCCTCAAATGGACGACATCATGACGCTCAAATCAAAATTATCCAGGAAAATAATACAAATGGACAGCCTTCAAAATGAAGGAATTGCAGGCAATAGCCTTGCTCAGGAGCGTATAAAAGCCACTGAGATTAACCAGAAACTAAACGAGTCGGACAAATTAATGATGGACTGGATGCACGCATACCGCGGCGATTCAGCAAAAAAGCTAAAACCGTCCGAAGCCATTCAATATTTTGAAGTTCAGAAAGATAAGATTGTAGAGGTGAAAGAAATTACTTCCAAAAATATCCAGGAAGCAAAAGCATTTTTAGATTAATGATTATGAGTTGCTTGAAATTAAAAGATTTTAACAAAATTTTCCTTTTGGTATTTGTGTTCGCAGCGGTTTTATCCGCATGCAATGGCGGCGGTAAAAAATTGCCGATTTTAGGAGAACGAGATGCCGTAAAAAAAATAGTTAATGGAGAAGAAGTGGTTGATACAATATACAATACTATCCCCCCTTTTTCTTTCACAAATCAGTATGGCGATACGATAAGTGAAAAGATCGTGGAAGGAAAAATTTACGTAACCGATTTTTTCTTTACCTCCTGCCCTACAATATGCCCGGTGATGAAGCGGCAGATGGTGAAAGTCTACAAAGAATTTAAAGACAACCCGGACGTGATGATTTTATCCCATACAATTGATCCGGAACATGATACTCCAAAAGTTCTGAACACGTTTGCGAAAGATCTTGGTGTCGAGGGACAGCAGTGGCAGTTTCTGACAGGCCCCAAAGAAGATATTTATGCCCTGGGCCAGAGAAGCTATTTATCAGCTGCACAGGAAGATAAAACCGCCGAGGGTGGCTTTCTTCACAGCGGCGCTTTTATTTTGATAGATAAGGACAAACATATCAGAGGCATGTACGATGGAACGACCGACGAAGGTACTCAGAAACTGATGCGGGACATGACAATATTACTTGAAGAATATAAAAAATAGTGTGTCGTAAGACATTGAATTAAATGATCAAAAAAGGATTAGCAATCTTAACTGCTCTTGCAGCATTTTCTTGTCAGAGTGCAGAAGAACTAAAAACCGAACAATACTTCGCGGAAGGGTATCAGATTTACACAATGAATTGTGCTAATTGCCACCAGGCAGATGGCAAAGGAATGGCAAATCTGTATCCGCCGCTTTTCGGCTCAAAAATAATTCAGGACAAATCGGCGATGGCTTGTATCATCAGAAATGGCATGAAAGATACAATCATAGTGAATGGCAAACCATTTCACAGACCTATGCCAGCCAATCCAAAATTACAGGAACTGGAAATTGCTGAGATTATAACGTATGTGAATATGAAATGGGGAAAAGACAGTTTATATACTCCCATTGCCACGGTGACCAAAGCGTTGGAAAACTGCAAGGAATTTTAAAGTTCGTTAAACTTCATTTTGAAGGTTCCTTTTCTGAATTTGATGTGTGAAAAGTCTTGCTCTGCATCCATTCCGTTTCCGTTAATAACGTCTTTTGTTACCAGATTTTTCACAGTAACAAATTTGTCAGTGAAGACTTTTCTCGTCTCCGGGCTCCAATTGAGCTCAGTTGTTGTCAATATTTCCTGCGTTTGTGACTTAACAACGCGAACATTTCCCTTTACGACATAGACATTTTTTCGCTGATCAAACCGACCTGAATCCGCACGGAGACGGGTAATCACGTTGGTTCCTGTCGGATCATAGAAATGTATATTGACAGTATCAGGAAAAACCTTGTCTTCATTTTGAAAACGAAGCTGTTTTGGCGTTTTCAATAATACCTTTAAAGCACCTTGTTCACTATATTTTACTTCCACACCATTAACCGTTTCAATAGGTCCGGTATAGGGTTTCCCGACTTTATTTTTATTTTGTTCACAAGCACTGAACAAAATTCCACAAAGCATAAGAAAGCAAAAAGGAGATATAAATTTATCTCCTTTTTGCTTTACCCTGAATATCTTTTTAATACCTAACATTCGTCCAGGTCTTAATTTATTAATCAATTTTTTGTTTAACGAACCAGGTTTCTCTCAACGTCAATCCAAGAGAGATTCGCCCATATCGCTCACGCAGCTGCCCTGTACCCATCACGCCTCGCTGTCCGCCAATAAAAGACACAGAGATAAAGTTCTGATATCCTCTACCCATCGGGAAAGTGAATCCAAGACTAAAATTGGTATCCTTGACATTTGTCTCTTTTACTACGTATGGCGTATTTCCCGCACTAAAACCAGCTCGGTACCGGACGTTATCAAAATAGCTAAGCGAACCAAATTTCGGCGTGTATTCAAAGCCTAAATGTAAACGGTTTACATCTTTCAAACCGCTGGAAGGATTATTACTTCCGAAGCTTCTGTATTCTGTCCACGACTCATGGCTATAATCAGCAGCCAGTGTCAACTTATAAGGCCATTCAAAGCTGAAACCTACCTGAAATTGTGACGGCAAAGTCATATTACCATTACTTTGATTAACCAGCGTATCGGGTTCAATTACAGGAAAAGAACCTTGCGTCAGCTCAAATGAGGTCGTGTGGATAGCATTCAATTTAGTACCTAAGGTGTAGGCACCGCCAAGATTCAGAAAAAGTTTATTATCCTTTTTTACAGGAAGTCGTAGAGCAGCTCCTCCGCGAAAAGCAAAATCGCTGTATGTGGTACGATCGTTGATGCTTGCAAGATAATCACTGCCATCTCCGAAAGGAATCATTGCTTCAGTCGATCTTCTCACATTACCGAAGAAATAAGAAGTTTCCAAGCCCAGACTCAGATATTTACCAACCTGAAAGGCATTTGTAAACGCAACTTTGTTAATCCCGCCTTTTCCACTATTGTAATAATATGCGTTATACGGAGTGCCTGCAACATTTCTTGTAGTGGTATTAGTAAAATCAACGAAACTGTATGGCTTGATACTCACTCCCAGTGTCCACCTTTTTGCAACAGGGAATGACAAAGCTACGTAACCAAGATTTCCTCCCGAGTTTGTTTGCTTAGCATTTCCTGTATCGATCTTTTTATATTGTCCGATAACACCAAAATCAAGCGTTGTAAACTTGTTTCTGATCCATAAGGCAGGATTGAGATTATTAATTTCGAAACTGCTGGCCGTACTGACACCTGCTTGCCCCATTCCATTAGACGCAGTAAATGCATCCGTGTAAAGCTCTCCCATTCCGAGAGAGGAATAAGGAGCATTTCCTAATCCTTGTGCATTAACCTTTGATATTAAGACCGAACAATTGCATCCGAGCGTAATTGCTATCGTGAGTAATCCTATTCTATTGTAAAGCGACATTATATGTTAAAATTCTGTTCAGTCCAATTAATACCAGTTCCGGCACTGCAAATATGGGCGGTTTCAGGCTACTTTCAAAAAAAGGTATGTCACCGCCACATATAACTACGCGCAAATCCGGCATTTTGTTACGATACCTTTCAATTATTCCTTCAATCTCCGCAAGCATGCCGTTCATAACACCACTTTGCATCGCTTGTTTTGTACTCTTTCCTATGAATTCCGGATTATTTTCAGGATCAAACAGCGGGAGTCTTTTAGTAAACGTATGAAGCGCGTTAAATCGCATTCGAACGCCCGGAGAAATTAACCCTCCCTGAAAAGCACCTTCGCGATCAATAAGATCGTATGTTATACAAGTACCCATGTCGATAACCAGCACATCGGATTCCGGAAAAAGCCAGTTTGCTCCGACTGCTCCGGCAACCCTGTCTGCGCCTAGTGTCTGAGGAGTTTCATATTCCTTTCGAATAGGCACAGGAGTTTCACCAGATAAGTTCAAAACCGGAATTTCTTCGTCTAATGCCTCCAAAAACTCTGCTGTTGAACGACTTACCGAAGAGTACATAATCCGTTCGGGCAATTCAGCTTTTATTAATTGAATAAGATCCGGGAAGCTTAACATCGTTTGATACCGAAGCAAGTTATCCCCTGAAAACCAACCAATTTTTGCGTACGTGTTGCCTGAATCAACGACAATATTCATAATTTCACAAAAGTCTCCTTTTATTGGGAGAAATACTAACTTTCCCGGAAACAGTGAGCCAGAATATGCCTCTGCAAAAATAATTTAACACTTTTTAATAAAACAATAACATTGTGTTTGCATTTTATTAAATGGTTTTGTACCTTCGTTTTAGTTAAAAAAGCACCCCTGTATTATTCAGTAAGTCCAACGTTCGTTAGCTCTCAAAACTAACGATAGAAAAATACTCAATAAGTTTAATTACACACTTCATTTCCAACAAATTGCGAACTTTTCCAGTTGATCCATCTTAGTTTATCGTATTGCAAGGTCTGTTTAGACTTGCGCAAGAAAAATAGAATTTCACGCATCAATGACCAACACGTGACCCGAGACCTGCGTTCTCCCATCATTATCCATCTATATTCACTATCCCATTAATCATCTGGTAAAGTTTTCTTTACTGTATATTTTCTGTATGCTTACAATTGATGAATTAAACCTTAAGCTTCTGTCTGAGCTGAAAGAAATAGCGGGAAACACTGGCATTCAAGATTATGCTAAACTTCCTAAAAAAGAACTAGTATCTAGAATTATTGCCCAGCAGGAAGCACAGCAAAATGCTGCGCCATCGCTTGATACCGTTACTGAAGCTGAAGCTGCTGATGGCGACGAACCTAAGAAAAAAAGAGCTCGACGTACAGTAGCTAACGAAACTTCCGTTCCTGCGAAACCTATCAACGTTCGTACCGGAAAGCCGAGAAAGGAAACTACTGCCGGCACTCAGTCTCCACTTTTTGATACAGCACCAAGAGTTGTTGAAGCTCCGGTAGAAAAGAATGATACTCCTGCCGTAACAAATGAAAATCCTGTACGCCGCGAAGCGCCCGCCAGAACAGAGACTTCAGCACGACGTGAGGCACCGGCTAGGAATTTCGAGAGACCTGCGAAAAAATTTGAAGCTCCGAAAAAAGAAATTTTTTCAAAAAATATAGACCCAACCCCTCAACACGATGAGGATGGAGATACAAGTGACGATTTGGGCCGTGAAGAAGTTAGTGCACCAACCGACATCCCTGCACAAAATGATTCAAACACACAAGCTGACAATACCGAAACATCTCAAAATAATCCGGTAACGGCTTCCGAGGAAAGGCCAACGCAGCAGCCAGCCGAAAATTCGGAACGCAGCGTTCCAAGTAACAATCCATCTCAACAGAGAGAAGATCCATCAAATAAGATCAAACGTAATTACAATAATTACGTCCGTGAATTCGACGGCTTGATCGTCAATGAAGGAGTTCTTGAGATTATGCAGGATGGAGGTTACGGCTTTTTAAGATCAGCGGATTACAATTATCTGGCAAGTCCGGATGATATTTATGTATCGCCGTCCCAAATAAAATTATTTGGCTTAAAAACAGGCGACACGGTTAAAGGCCAGATCCGTCCGCCGAAAGAAGGTGAAAAATATTTTGCACTTCTTCGTGTTGAAACAGTGAATGGTAAAACAACTGAAGAAATCAGAGATCGGATTCCTTTTGAGTATCTTACTCCCCTTTTTCCGGAAGAATGTCTAAGATTGAGCGGCCGTCCTGACCAATATTCGACCCGTATCCTTGATTTGTTCGCGCCAATAGGAAAAGGGCAACGCGGGATGATCGTTGCGCAGCCGAAAACTGGTAAGACGGTTCTCCTGAAAGAAATTGCGAATGCAATCACGCGTAACCACCCAGAAGTATTTTTGTTGATTCTTCTGATCGACGAACGTCCGGAAGAGGTTACAGATATGCAGCGGAGTGTTCGTGCGGAGGTTATCGCATCGACATTTGATGAGCAAGCCGACCGCCACGTGAAGGTTGCAAGTATCGTTCTGGAAAAAGCAAAAAGAATGGTTGAGTGCGGTCATGATGTGGTTATTCTTCTGGATTCGATCACACGTCTGGCTCGTGCCTATAATACAGTGGTTCCTTCATCCGGAAAAATACTTTCCGGTGGTGTTGATGCGAATGCATTACACAAACCAAAACGATTCTTCGGTGCTGCAAGAAATGTCGAAAATGGTGGTTCTTTAACCATTATCGCAACAGCTTTGATCGACACAGGTTCGAAAATGGACGAAGTTATCTTCGAAGAATTCAAAGGAACTGGTAACATGGAACTTCAGCTGGATCGTAAACTTTCAAATAAACGCGTATTCCCTGCTATTGATGTTATGGCCTCCGGGACTCGCCGCGAGGATCTGCTTCTGGATAAAGAGACATTGAAAAAGGTCTGGATTTTAAGAAAACATATGTCAGATATGAACGCAATGGAGTCAATGGATTTCTTGCTAGATCATATGAAAGGCACCCGGAACAACGAGGAATTCCTGATCTCGATGAACCGATAAAACTGAAAGCCCGGATATTGACTATCCGGGCTTTTTGCTTTAAATATTTCTTGGAAACTATTATTTAGGGATTAAATTTATGTGACCGAATGACAAAATTCCAGTCAACTAATAAATTAATCCTTAAATACTTATGTCAAACAACAAAACACTTTGGTGGATTTTACTTATTGGCTGGATGGGAGGCTCAACCTATTGGCACGTATGTAAAATAAAGCAGCTATGCGATGCGCCACTCTCAACGTCCACGGTAGATACCGACACTAACACACCAACAATCTCAATTACGCCGTTAACTATTGCTGACGGTACTGAATTCAATCTTCAATCACCAGGAAATTTCGGTTTCGCCAAATCCGGTGCAGATGCTAACTTATCCGGCGTTCAAGCCGAAATTGATTCACTCGCCTCTTTCGCAGCTGCTAATCCGGGTAAAATTATTACAATCACAGGTCTGTACACCTCTGAGGAGACCAATAGTACTACTTTCCCAAATTTGGGTGTAGCGCGCGCGGCGGGGATCAAAAAATATCTGACCGGAAAAGGTTTGCCTGATTCCTTATTTGTTTTGAATGGGAAACTTAGCGATGGCATTGTATTCGATCCTGACTCCATGAGCGGCGGGATAGACTTTACCTTTGCTAAACGTATTGCGGTAACCGAAACCGATCTGGCCAATGAACAGAAGTATGAAAGTATATTCAAACCACTGGATCTTTACTTCCCGGCGGCCAGTGCTGAATATATCAAAACTGCTGAAAATGAAAAGTTCCTGAAAGAAGCCAAAAAGTTTCTGTCTGATAATAATGATAAGAAATTATTGCTGACCGGGCATACGGATAGTGACGATAGTGCAGAATGGAATCTTAAACTTTCTAAAAAACGCGCTAATATTGTAAAAGCAAAATTTGTAGCTCTGGGCATGCCTGCTGACAGGATCATAACCAACGGAAAAGGCGAAGCAGAGCCTAAGGCTTCCAACGATAGTCCGGCAGGAAAACGTGCCAACCGCAGGGTTACCATTATTGTTCAATAGCTTATTAAATCTAATAAACACATTATAAAATGTTTGAATTAAATCCTCTTGCCAATCCCGACGCCTTTTGGCAACACATTTTGATGTTGGCCGTAGCGTTGATTCTCGGATATATCATCGGCTACATTTCAAGAAAAAGCGTGATTTCAGATATGGAGATCGAATTATCCAGACTGGACAGTGATCTTAAATATTGCCAGGATCAGAAAATTGTACTAAAAAGTGCTGATGAACGAGTGCAGGTAAATAATGTTCGCGAGGTCCTTCCGGTAATGCCGGTTGCTGAAAAGATACAGCAAGACGACTTAAAAGTAATTGAAGGTATCGGGCCTAAAATAGAAAGTGTTTTAAAAGATGCAGGAATTTATTCCTTCCGTCAGTTGAGCCAGAAAAGCGCTGAACAGATATCAGTAATCCTTGCCAATTCTGACTCCCGTTTTCAAGTTCACGATCCTGCTACCTGGCCTCGTCAGGCAGAGCTTGCTGCCAACGGAGACTGGGACAGATTAAAGACCTGGCAAGACGAGTTAAACGGAGGCCGCGTGGAATAACCATGGCATTTGATATCTTTTATTCTAGACAACTAACACATTATGATATTCTTACAACTTAATCCATTCAGCAAGCCTGTCGCGATTTCTGAAATAATAATTCTTTTGGTTATTGCTGCCATAGCCGGCTGGCTTCTTGCGCGTCTGATGACAAGCGGACGTATAAGGGTACTACGTGAAGCAATTGAAGACAGAAAATTAGACCTGGCAGACTGCCGTTTGCAAAAGATTGAATACAAGGCATCCCAGCAATTGGTTGGGAAGGCTTCTAAAACAGTATATCCTGAAATCGAGCCAGTTGTTAAAACATCTGACATTAAAAAAGCAGATAATTTAAAACTGGTTGAAGGAATCGGGCCGAAAATTGAGGAGCTGATAAATAAGGAAGGGATATATACCTATGAGCAGTTAGCAAACACTTCGCCAATCCGAATTTCTCATATCCTTAAAAATGCAGGCCCGCGTTTTCAGATGCACGACCCGACTTCCTGGCCAAGACAAGCCCTGTTGGCAAAAGAGGGCAAATGGGAGGAACTGCAAATATTGAAGGATAAATTAATTTCGGGAAGACAGTAATTTTTGATAACACTGCATAAAAAAATCCGCTCATCTGAAGAGCGGATTTTTTATTTACTGTTATCAAAATTATAGATTCACTACGGTACGCTGAATAAATTGCGTCAGATCTTTGCCTGTCAATAATCCTTGTGACAATAAAGCAAGATCATAAACTTGTTTTGCAAGTGTTTTTTGTTCGTCTTCACTTTCTGTACTGAGAATACGTCCTAAAACCGGATGGTTGGCATTGACAGAAATCGTGTACATCAACGGCATGTCTCCAAACATTGAACGTTGGCCTGAGGAAGCCTGCATATCCGTCATACGACGCATGAATTCAGGAAAAGTAATGACAACTGGTAATTCGTCAACCGGCATTGCTTCAATTTTCACCGTTCCTGCCTTGCTGTTTACCACTTCTTCAAAAAGTTTCTGAGCTTTTTCTTCCTCTTCTTTTGAGATGATGCTTTCTAGCGTGATATCTTTTTCGATCAGTTTGTCGAGCGTATCCGCGTCGACACGTTTTACCTGGATTTTTTCTACTTTCTGCTCCAACGTATTGATAAAGTGAGAATCAATAACGCTGGTTAGTTCCAGCACATCATAGCTACGTTTTTTTGCTGACTCAATGAAGGCATCTTGTTTTTTAACATCGGTAGTATACAACCAAACCTGCGTATCATTCTTATCAGTCTGGTTTTCCTTTACCGCTTCACGGTATTCTTCGAATGTGAAATATTTTCCGTCAACATTTTTCAAAAGGCAGAAATCTTTCGCTTTGTCATAGAATTTTTCGTCGCTGATAATTCCGTATTTTACGAACAACCCGATATCGTCAAATTTCTTTTCAAATCCTTCACGGTCATTTTTGAAGATTTCTGAAAGTTTGTCAGCTACTTTACGCGTGATATAACCATTGATCTTCTTCACATTTCCATCTGCCTGAAGATAACTTCTAGAAACGTTCAACGGAATGTCCGGAGAATCGATCACACCATGCAATAATTGAAGGAAATCAGGAACAATATCTTTTACTTCATCCGTAATAAATACCTGACGACTGTAAAGCTGAATTTTTTCACGCTGCCCCTGGAAATCGTTTTTCAGTTTCGGGAAATAAAGAACACCCGTCAGATTGAAAGGATAATCAACATTCAAATGAATCCAGAACAATGGATCTTCGCTGAACGGATAAAGTTCTTTGTAGAAAGAAAGATAATCTTCATCTGTCAGATCCGAAGGATTTTTTGTCCAGATCGGACTCGGATTATTGATCACCTTATCTTCAAATTCAATCTGAATTGGAAGGAATTTACCGTATTTTTCAAGAATTCCTCTTAACCTGTTTTCATCCAAAAATTCTTCAGAGTCAGCTGCTACATGAAGAATAATATCTGACCCACGTTCCGCCTTTTCCGCCGATGTCAATTCATATTCTGTCGATCCGTCACATATCCAGCGAACAGCTTCCGAACCTTCTTTGTAAGATTTTGTGATGATCTCAACATTATCCGCCACCATGTAAGCAGAGTAAAATCCAAGACCGAAATGACCGATAATTCCCTTGTCGCCTTTTCCATCTTCACCTTTGTCTTTATATTTTTCAACAAATTCAGTGGCTCCGGAAAAAGCAATCTGATTGATATATTTTTTTATTTCATCGGCAGTCATACCGATACCATTATCGCTGATAGTGATTGTCTTGGCCTCTTTATCCAATTTCACAGTCACTTTCAGGTCTCCCAGCTCTCCGTTAAATTCGCCATAAGAAGCAAGCTTTTTAATTTTCTGGCTTGCATCGACAGCGTTTGAAACTAATTCTCTCAAAAATATTTCGTGGTCCGAGTAAAGGAATTTTTTAATAATCGGAAATATGTTTTCGGTGTGAATGCTAAGATTTCCTTTTTCCTGAATCACTGATTCCATAATTTTTCTGTTTATTGAATTTATATTTTAGAATTATTTTCTGCTTTGCAATACCACATAAAAATTTGCGTTCCAATAAGAATTATCAGCAGACATGTCTGACAGATTGTCAGCAGCTTTCCGATTAATAGAGAAGTATATTTCGAGTTGGTTAGTGCAAGGCTTTTTAGTAATATTGCGTTCTCTACATGAAAAAGAAGCGTGAAGATTTTGAGACTTAGTTAATAGTGAAACACGAATTACAACCCATGAATCTAATTAAAAAACTTTTTGCCGGTCTGGCACTTTTCGTTGGCGTATCAGCCTGTACCACCACGAATTCTATACCTTTTACTAACTACACTGTGTTTACAGAAGATTTGCGTCGTGATCTTGAAAGCGCAGGAATTCCATTGAGCAAGGTTCAGTTTTTCAATGACAAAGCGATTACGATCCGTCGCGAAGTCTCGGACCCTAATGATATCAAAGTAAATCCTGAAGGACAGATCAGTATCAGCAACGGAAAAAGTATTCAGACGATCAACGTCCGTCCCTTCACTCCGGGTGTTTCTCTGGGCTCCGCAAGCGGAACAATTAATGTATCATGGGACGATACACAGCAGGATAAAAAAGGTATGCAGTTTAATTTGAGCGGTCAAAATTACTTCCTTGATGTATTGCCTAACAACAAATTCTCGTACAAGGAACGTACGTTTGATTTGCAGGCAGGAAATGGCAGCCGTCTTTTTGTAAATAAGGATTTGTTGAAACAGGTGAACAATCAGCGTGAAACTTTGAAGGGCCGTAAGGTTGGTCAGTAAGAGTATATACATTGAAACAAAAATAGCCAGGAAATTTCCTGGCTATTTTTGTTTCAATTCAAATGAAAATGCTGGCCCTTATCTTTCATCGCCTTTGGTGTGTTTACCGTCCGAGAATTCTGAATAAATACAAGAATGATCAATCCGATGACAATTGCCAGTCCGACCTGCAGAAATGAAATCATGGCATAACTCGCAAAATCTCCCTGCGATTCTTTGATCAGTTCCTTTCCAACAATAGATTGAATTTTTGTCAGATCGTTCAAATTACTGATTGTGCTCTGAAAAGTCCTGGCACCTGCCCCTTCAAAAATTTCCTTTCCCGCCTCCAGGTGGCCTGAGTTGTAAAGATTAAGTATCATCTTCTCTAACAGCGCATACTCATCAACTCTGTTTTTAAAAACAGACAAGCTATTGGCTTCCTGGTCCACCAGATAAGTTTTTTCAAACAAATGTATCAAAGAATCGATACTTTTGTCATGTTGAGAAAGCAATTCGGCTATTTTTTCACTGCGCATTTCACTGGGCGGTGTTAATAGAAATTTTTCCAGTAAAAGACGCTTTCCATACAGGTTTTCCGTGAGATAAATGATTGTTGTCGCCGGTATTAGCCGGTCCTGATAAATGGACGAGAAGGATTTGTCAATTCCGTTTATGTTTCTGCGGGAAACGATTGTCCCTGAAACAATTACAACCATAATTCCACCAAGAAGTAAAGTCGCCTTCAATTTTTGCTGAATAACAAAGGACCATTTCATGACTAGCTAACTTTGTTTAATTATAATATATACTAACTTATTATAAAAATAACGAAATTAACTTGTATTCAGCGGGTAAATCAGAAATATCTGAGCAGTTACAGTTGTAAATAAAAAGGACTAGCCGAAAAGCTAGCCCTTAAAAAATTTCCATTACCCGATCATTCTAATTGTTTTCTCCACCGCCTTTGACATCCGAGTTTGATACCGAACGCGTCTTGCGTTTTGGCGCATCAAAACTCATTTTTCCAATTGAGTAGCTGAAAGTAATTTTGAAGTTACGGTTATATAACTGAGTCTGACTTGACTGCGCGAGAATCGGTGATTTCAAATCAGAAGTAAATTTAACACCCTTAGTCAGGAAGTTTTCGGCTCCAAAGCCGATACTTCCTTTCTTGTTTGCAAAATCCTTTTTGAAACCCAGTGAATACATATAAAAGCCGGTTCTCGTTCCCTGCAACTGCACTTCTCTTCCGCGGTAAAAACCAAACGCCTGCAATCCCCAGCCCTTTTTAAGCGACAACTGAGACATCAGACGACCGCCATAATTGAAACCGGAATTACTCACCGGCTGTGAAACTCCCGCTTCATTAACCGTTTGGCCTTCCATGTGCGATTGCAAAAGATCGATGCTTCCGTTTATCGTCCATTTTGAAGTAAGATATACATTGGCAAAAACATTCATCCCGTATGCACTTTGCTTTCCGATATTCTCAAATGTTGTAACAATTGCACCGGCCAGGGTATCAACCGTTGTGCGGATCTGCGTGATGGAATTATTTGTATTGCGGGCAAAAGCAGAAACATTCAGATATGTTTTTTTGATATTGGTACTCAACCCCACTTCAAAATTATCCGTCAATTCAGGATTAAGCAACGGATTTCCCGTACTAATGCTTTGAGGATTCGCCAGGTTAACGTTTGGATTTAGTTGTTGGATTCCCGGACGCTGAATTCTACGGTTATAAGCAGCTTTGATCGTTGTTGCATCCGTCAGGTTTTTAGATACGTTAATGCTTGGAACAAGATTTCCGTAACTTGGAATGTTCACTTTTCCCTCCGCTCCCATATCTGCATTGATGCCGGTATACTCATACCGAGTTCCTAACTTGAATGTGTATTTATTTTTCGTTGTAAGCGTGTAGGATGCATAACCTGCCGCAACGTTCTGATTATAATTCAAAGCGCCTGATGGATTATCCGGATTTACCGTAAAATCACCGGATTCACCAGCCATCAGATACTTGTACTCACTATTGACAGTCCGGAAAATTCCTTTTGCGCCAAATTCGAGAAGCTGATTTTTCTTGATAGGTGTTTGATAATCGGTTTGTAATGTAAATTCCGTATTAAAGTTTTCATTTACGTTTTTCAATCTGCTTCCGACACTTCCACTCGACGTCAGCAAGTCTGTATTGAAATTATTGGTCAGATTTGTTCTGCTGTAAAGCGTCGAAAAGCTCCATTCCTGCTGGGGTTTAAAAGTTCGTACGTAGTCGACGTTCACGTCCACCGTTCCTGATAGATCTTTGCGGTCTACCTTACGCTGCGAATTTGAAGTCAGCTCCGAATTCAAAAATTGGTCGATGGTCAGATTTTGTTTCTGTATAAAATTTCGGGTTCCATAGCGAACACCGGCCGAGAGCGCCTGATTTTTCCCTAAATCATAATCAAAGCCCAAAGAATATTGACCGAACAGCCCACGATCTTTAGCATCCGAACTTTGTTTTGTTCCGAAAATATCACTTCCTGATTTTGTTTCCTGATCCAGTTCCGACGTAGCTTTATTATAAAAAGCCCGACCGAATCCGCCCAGTGTAAAGCCCATTTTCCCCTTACGGTAGCTACCATTCAAACCCAGGTTCGTACCGCGGTTACCAACGCCTGAATCGACATTTAGAGTCAATCCCTGCAGATTATTTTTCTTGGTGATAATATTGATAATACCTCCAGAACCTTCCGCATCGTATTTAGCTGACGGAGAAGTAATTACTTCAACTGATTTGATCATATCAGCAGGAATCTGCTTTAATGCATCAGCTACATTACTCGCAATGATAGTGGAAGGTTTATTGTTAATTAAAACGCGAATATTAGAACTTCCTCTTAAAGAAACATTTCCGTCAAGGTCGACAGATAACATCGGAACTTTGCGAAGCAGATCTGACGCATCACCTCCTTTTGAAGTAATGTCTTTTTCTGCGTTATAAACCAAACGATCAACTTTCTCTTCAACCATCGATTTTTCTCCCGTGATCGTCACTTCGTCTAGGGTTTTCGTGTTGGCAGCCATTTGAATCTTACCCAGATTTATATCTTTCCCTTTTTCAACCGAGATATTACTTACAGACTTGTCTTTAAAACCTAAAAATGAAATCAGCAGTTTATATTTTCCTGGTGCGACGCTTGTAATTTCAAATTTGCCATCAACGTCCGCTACCGTTCCGTCGATCACTTTGTTGTCCGAAGCGTTAACCAATGCAACGCTCGCAAATTCTACCGGTTTTGCGGCGGCTGAATCTGAAACGATACCTGAAATTTTTGAATTACCTTTTGGGGTTGAGACAACAGCAGACCCGGCAACAGGAGCGATAGGTGCCTGTGCCTGAATAAATTGCGATTGAAGAAACAATGCGCCTGTCAGCATCGTAACTTTAAAACTTTTTACAAATATTTTGTTCATGGTGAATTGATTAATGGTCATGAGGGTGAGCCGTATCTTCGAACACATTTCCTGATACAAAGGAATAATATGTTTCTCACAACAATTTTGGAAATAGACCAGCGCCCGGAATTTATCTACGGACTGGCACTTTTAACCGGATAAACTTCATTTTCTCCGGAAGCCATTAGCAAAGAAATGCTGGTAAGCAATTTTTCCACAATTGGCATAGTTTTAATAAAGAGTGATTCGAAGGTTGGAATGTTGCAAACAAGCCTGCATTTGTTGTTACTTTGAAAAAAATTACCAACCCGGACTAACTCCTAAAAGAAATTTCACCCAATGAATGAGATTGCCATAGATTTCGACAAAGTACATCAGATAAAATTGTTTGGCATTACCATTCTGGAACCGTCGACTGTGATATCCAGCCTATTGATGGCAATCGTATGCTTTTATGCTTTTGTACATTTAGGAAGACTCGGACGCGTGCACAGAATGTACCGCCAGATTCAATATTTTTTCCTGTTCATGGGAATTGCCACGGTTATCGGCGGAGTTCTCGGACATGGCTTCTTATATATTACCGGGCAGAGAGGAAAAATTCCAGGGTGGTTCGCCAGTATGATTGCTGTCGCGCTGTTTGAAAGAGCTGCAATATGGCATATAAAACCACTTCTTAAACCCAAATGGGGATCCTGGCTGGGATATCTGAATTACATCGAGCTAACTACGTTCTTCGTTTTAACTTTTATAACGCTGAATTTTATCGTGGTTGAAATCCATGCGGTATATGGCTTGTTTTTGATGTTATTTATGATCGAAATTTATGTTTACAAGAAAAGGAAAGATCCTGGAAGTGTAAATATTTTTATTGCCACCGCATTGGGCGCAGTGGCTGCCGGATTCCATGCATTAAAATTCAGCTTTGGACCCTGGTTTAATTATAATGACATAAGTCACATTCCGATGGGATTGTCAATATGGTATTATTATCAGGGAGCGAGACATATGACCTATTATGGCGAACCATTTATACAACCTGAAGTAATCGAAAAAGCGGAAGAAGAAACTGAAAAGTCGGAAGTTGAGAAAGAGAATTAGAAAATAAATACAAAGAAAATCCCCTGATCGTCGCTGTCTGACAGAAGAGATGATCAGGGGATTTTGCGTTATTGAAAGCTCTCTTGATTACTTATTAGGCTGTGGAGTATAACGAAGATATGGTTTGACGATACGCAGGCCTTTTGTAAACTTCTTCTCAGCGTCTTCCGTACTTACCGCCGGAACAACAATTACATCTTCCCCATCTTTCCAGTCAGCAGGTGTCGCTACTGAATAATTAGCAGTCAATTGAAGAGAATCAACTACACGAAGGATTTCATTAAAATTACGTCCTGTAGAAGCTGGATAAGTCAATGTCAATTTTATCTTTTTGTCAGGCCCGATAATGAACACCGAGCGAACAGTTGCTTTTTCGCTTGCGTTCGGGTGGATCATATCGTATAACTCAGCAACTTTGCGTCCTTCATCCGCAATGATTGGAAAGTTAACTTCTGTATCATTTACCTCGTTAATGTCCGGGATCCAGCGGTTGTGCGAATCGATATCATCAACGCTAACAGCCAAAACTTTTACATTACGTTTTTGAAACTCCCCTTGTAAAAGAGCAGTTTTCCCTAGCTCCGTTGTACAAACAGGTGTAAAGTCTGCCGGATGAGAAAATAATAATCCCCAGCTATCGCCCAGCCATTCATGAAATTTAATAGGTCCTTGTGTGGTATTTGCCTCAAAATCGGGGGCAATATCTCCTAATCGAAGTGACATAACTTAAAGGTTTAAATGAAACGCCTAATCTACTGATATTGTAGACTTAACGTAAATTTAGTCAAATAGTTTCACAGTTGTAACGGTTTTTCCGCCTGACGGTTTATTAATCCTCTAACAAACTAAAACACAGAGGCTAGTTCCAGAATGTTTTAAAATTATTTAGCCCATTTTTTTCAAAAGTCTTGTGAACAACAGCAGCTTTACTCCCTTTTTTCCCCACAAATCCCATGATTTTAACCTCCTTTTAAGGCTAGTTTAACAGCGTTTTAATTGGAATATAGCTTCTTTGATACAAGAATAAGATTTTATTTTAGAAGTGCCTGGGACATAAGAATAAGAACTTTCAAAACTCTTTGCGTCGAGCCCCTTCCCTGATATTTGGCTCATATCTTATTATTATTAACCTATATATGATTCATTAAGATTAAAATGCAACAAGTTATCCTTAAAGGGGGCCTCTGCTTAGAGGCCTTCTTTTTTTATTTTTTTTTTGATTGCTAGAGTTTGAAAAAATAATAACATACATTTGAAGTGTACTATTACACTAGAACACTAAATAAGTATTTTATGATTCACGTAGACGGAGTATCATTTGGATATAGTTCTAATAAACTGCTCTTCGAAAATCTGTCTCTTAAGCTCCATCCCGGAAATATTTATGGATTACTGGGAAAAAACGGAGCTGGGAAATCCAGTCTGCTAAGAAACATTGCTGGACTTTTGTATCCGATTGCAGGGAGAATTGAAATTGACGGTTGTGAGCCAAGAAAACGGCAACCGTCTTTTTTGCAGGATTTCTTTCTGATTCCTGAGGAAATTCACCTACCGTCCGTCACGGTTGAGAAATACATAGAAACGCTCTCTCCTTTCTACCCTAACTTCGATGAAAGCCAGTTTAGAAAATATTTAAGGGAATTCGATATGCCGGAAGGTAATAAGATCACCGACCTCTCTTACGGACAAAAGAAAAAAGTTCTTATCAGTTTTGGTTTGGCTACGAATACCAAACATTTGATCATGGATGAACCTACCAACGGACTTGATATTCCTTCAAAAAGTCAGTTTCGTAAGGTTGTCTCCTCCGCTCTTGACCCGCATCGTATTATTCTTATATCCACGCACCAGGTTCGGGATCTGGACAACCTTATTGATTCTATCATTATCTTGGATGACAGCAAAATTCTTGTGCACCACAGTCTTGATGAAATAAGTGAAAAGCTACGCTTTACGACGTTGGTCACTGCCGAAGATGATAACCGAGTGCTTTATTCGGAACCTTCCCTGAAGGGCTATACCGTGGTGATGGAAAATTGGGAACAGGAAGAAAGCCGTGTTGACCTGGAACGCCTGTTCAACGCAGTAATGAACAACCCCGCACGTATCAGAAAAATCTTTCACAGGCCATGAAAATATTAATCCAACTCCTTTTGATTTTGGGTTTTCTGATCCTGAAATCTATCCCAAAACCATCTCCCATGTCTAACATTAAAACTTACTTATATGAATCAGGTTTTTAGTTTTCAACGCTACTGGCTGCTTCTCAAACTGGATTTCGCTGAGAATGGGAGAAGAAATGCGCTTATCTTCGGAGTCCTTTTTGGTCTTATGCTAATTATGATGAGCCCTGTAATCGATTATAGAAAATTTGGCTTCGACCCAATTGTTTTCCATGTGCTCGCTTATTTCATGATAACCTTTTGCACCAGCCTATTTACAAGTCTGGTTTTTGATAAATATGCATCTTCAAATACTGGGATAAATGCAATATTAATCCCCGCATCTCAAACAGAAAAATATCTGGCAGCGCTGGCAGCAAATCTAACATTTGCAACAGCTCTAATTGCACTCTATGTTGGTATGCACATCTGGTTTGTGGAAATTTTGGAGAAAGAAATACCGGGAATAATTAACAAAAAATTCCATCCATCATTTATCCAGCTTTTGGTATATACATTTTTCCTCATTCAGAGTGTGTGTTTTTTAGGATCAATTTATTTCAAAAAAGCTGCCTACATCAAAACTGCCACAGTATTTTTTTCCGCATTGATTGTCTTTTCTTTAATAAACAGAACATACGTTAGAAATTTTACAAACGAGGATCCGTCTGTCAGCGCTGTACCATTTGGGCAATGGAACGTAATGGGCAGGAATTCCATGTTCCTAATTGAGTACAGTCAATCCACTTTTCTATTAATAAAAATATTTCTGGTGTTCTTCGTCCTTGCGCTCTGGTACATCGCATTCGTAAGACTAAAAGAAAAGGAAATTTAACCCGGTGAATTATGGAATTTAAAGATAAACAATCAATCTATTTGCAGATCGCAGATTATATCTGTGAACAGCTGCTGCTTGGTAAATGGCCGCCCGGGGATAGAATTCCTTCGGTCAGAGATTTGGCCGGGACGCTGGAGGTCAATCCAAATACTG
Organism: Dyadobacter koreensis; assembly: GCF_900108855.1. GTDB lineage: Bacteria > Bacteroidota > Bacteroidia > Cytophagales > Spirosomataceae > Dyadobacter > Dyadobacter koreensis. The sequence continues at coordinate 118,423 of NZ_FNXY01000011.1, read as the reverse complement.
TCATGCGTACTTACGAATATCTGCAAGGAAAAAATATCATTTTCAATAAGCGTGGAGTCGGCTATTTTACGGACGAACAAGCTACGAGCCGAATCAGGGAATACAGAAAAGAAAGATTTTTGGATAGTGAACTTCCAGAATTTTTCCGGACACTTTATTTGCTCGACATCAGTATTGAAGAATTGCAACGGCGATACAAAACATTTATTGAAACGGCTTATCCCGCAACACTTTAATTATAATTAACATGAAAACAAGCAATAAACTTCTTATCGTCATAACCTTTATTACACTGATCGCGATGCTTGGGAGTAATTTGGAAATACAGGCAAAATATAAAAAAATGAAGTCGGATGATCTGTTACCAGGCTACATTTCTACTACGGTAAAACCGATTCGTGTGATCGTTTTGGAAGGAAATTTGAATGGATTCGTAGAAATTCAGTCAGGGAAAACGAATGATGTGAAAATTCACCCGACATTCACAAAACAAGCCAAGTCAACAATGCATGGTGATACGCTTGAAGTGAGTTTGATATATCCGAAGCGAAATAATTTTACCGAGACCAACGTGCCTTATTATGGACCGACGGTGCATATAGATGTTACTAATCTCGCAGAAGTTATTTCAACAGACGTTTCTTATAAAATCAAAGGGCTTAAAACAACTCAATTGAAATTACAGGCCAGCGGAGGCTACACACTTTTGGATAGTACTGATATCGGCCAGGTTACCGCGGTATACAAAAAAGAAGCTATGCTGAAAATCGCTGATAATAATAGATTGGGTCAGACGGAGATCAAAGTTCAGGATAAAAGCGAGCTCAATGTTGAGAAAGATATTTTCAGCTCTTTGAATATGGATATTGACAGCGCGGCACGTGTCACAATGCCGGGAAATATGTTTTACAAACTGATGAAAAAATAACAAAAATCCATTAGCCATGAAATGTGACCGGACGCGGATCAATTGATCTGCGTCCGGTCCTCATTTTAGCTTGAAATATTTCCGATATCTAATGAATATTGTATTCTTCCAATTTTCTGTAAAGCGTGGCAATACCGATTTCCAGTAATCTCGCTGTTTCCGCCTTGTTGCCCCGCGCATAATTCAACACTTTCTGAATATGTAATTTTTCTATACTTTCCATTGAAAAAGCAGAAAGCTGGCCATTTTTAGCAGTAGGTTCAGACTGCTGAATTTCAAAAGGCAGACTATCAATTTCCAGCTGGTCATCACTTAAAATCACGGCGCGTTCAATGACGTTTTTCAACTCACGAATATTCCCCACCCACTTATATGTTTCCAGTTTTTTAAGAAACTCATCCGAATAAGTCAGCGTTTTCTTATTCATTTTTGCAGAAAATTGTGCAACAAAAAATTGAAGTAGTGGCTCAATATCCTTAACGCGTTCCCGCAAAGGCGGGAGTGTGATCTGAAATACATTCAAACGAAAATACAAATCCGATCGAAAACGTTTTTCTTCACTCTCCACTTTCAAATCCCTGTTCGTAGCGGCTATTAATCGAAAATTTGATTTTGTTGGTTTGGTATCACCTAGCTTGATAAATTCATTCGTTTCCAGCACACGCAATAATTTTGCCTGTAATTCCAAAGGCATCTCTCCAATTTCATCCAGAAAAAGTGTTCCGTTATTTGCTTCTTCGATCAAGCCTTTTTTATCTTTATTGGCTCCTGTAAATGCGCCTTGTTTGTAACCGAACAACTCACTTTCAAGAATATCTTTGCCAAAAGCACTGCAATTCAGAGCCACAAAAGTTTTTCCCGAACGTTGGCTAGCCAAATGAATTCCTTGTGCAAAAACTTCCTTTCCGGTTCCTGTCTCTCCGGTTAAAAGTACATTCGTATCATTCGGAGCGACCTTTTGAGCCAGGTCGATTGCTTGCTGAATTGACTTCGACTTACCAATAATGGCCTGAAATGAGAACTTATCATCAACCCGTTTTTCCAGTTCTTTAACCCGTTTCTGTAATTGTACTTTTTCGATAGCACGATGAAGAAGCGGAATGATTTTATCGTTGTCGTCACCTTTTACGATATAATCAAATGCACCGCTTTTCATCGCCTGAACTCCGTCTGTAATGTTTCCATAGGCAGTCAACAGAATCACTTCAAGCTGCGGTTTTTTTTGTTTGATTTTGGAAACCATGTCAACACCACTGCCATCGGGCAACTTGACGTCACACAAAACGACGTCTATATCATTCTGCTCAACGCTTTTTAATCCTGTTTTACAATCTCCTGCTTCAATCACGTCAAAGCCCTCCGACTTCAAAATCCTTGCTAAAAGTGCGCGGAGCTTTTCTTCGTCATCAATAATTAGTATCGTTTTCAATTTTTATCTTATGACTAATGTTACTGTAAATGTAAGGGTAATTTGACTGAGCACATATAAAATTCAAACGTTCTTTTCAAAACAGAAAAAGGGACAATATCGAATCGAAATTGTCCCTTTTCACTCTTATTAATAAAATTTTATGCGGTCAGAGCACTTGCAGCAGCTTCATCGATGAACCAGTGAAGTTCACCTTTTGAAGGTTTGATCACCTGCGACGGGTAAGTATCCGGCTGAAATTCGCCCTCGAGAACATGTTTCAAAGTTTCTGCCTTGCCTGATCCCACTGCCAGAAATGCGACACATGCAGCATGATTAACAACCGGTGCCGTCAAAGTGATACGGTACATATCCTGTGCAGGTAAAAAGAAGGAAGTTGCCCAAGCATCTTTTTCATGGATCACAGATGTTCCAGGAAATAATGACAATGTGTGCCCATCATCGCCCATACCAAGTAATACAAAATCGAAGGTGGTTTCTTCTCCGTCAAAATATTGCTTCAAGATTTTTTCGTACGCAGCAGCAGATTCCTCCGCACTGACATCCGTCTGCATTACATGAATATTCTCTGCTTTTGCACCTACCTTGTCCAGCAATTCATCGTATGCCATTTTAGCATTATTACGAGAATCTTCAAAAGGTACCGCTCTTTCGTCACCCCAAAAAAAATGAATTTTTTCCCAGGAAATGCTTTCGCTATATGGCTTAGCAGCAAGCAATGTATACAACAATTTCGGTGTACTTCCGCCTGAGAGGACAAAGGTAAACCTGTCTTTTTTACTTAAAACTTCCTCAATATAACTGCCAAGCCACTTAGCAAGATCTTCACTCACCTGCCTGGCATCCTCTGCAATATGAATTTGCGCCATAATTTGTGATTTTAAGCTGATGGTACATTAATCCATGTATGTCCTTCCTGCGCAATCAGTTTATCCGCTGCCTCAGGGCCCCATGAATCCGGAGTATAATTAGGGAAATCAGCTGGTTTATGACTTTCCCAATGTTCTAGAATAGGCATAATCACCTTCCACGCAGCCTCAACCTGGTCGCCGCGCATAAACAAAGTTGCATCACCTTCCATTGCATCCAAAAGCAAAGTTTCGTAAGCTTCCGGAGCGTGATCAGCTTCGGTATCATAGCTGAAAGTCATGTCCACCGGATCCAAAGTCATCGTCTGCCCCGGACGTTTCACCTGAAAACGGATACTGATATCCATTTCCGGCTGAATACTTATCGTCAGCTTATTTGAGTGCCAGGTATCAGCAGACTCGCTTGGAAATGCATTATGCGGCGCAGATTTAAACTGCAACGTAATATGCGTTGCTTTCTGGTTCAGGTATTTTCCGGTACGGACGTAAATCGGAACTCCCTGCCAGCGCCAGTTATCGATATAGAATTTTGCAGCAGCAAAAGTATCAATCGCAGATTCAGGATTAACTCCTTTTTCCTCACGATAGCCAACGACTTCCTCTCCTTTTTTCCAGCCTTTTGAATATTGTCCGCGAACGGCATGTTCACCCACTTTATCAGGCGTAATCCGGCGGATTGCGTTTAATACATCCACCTTTTTATTTCTGATTTCGTTCGCATCAAAAGAAACAGGCGCTTCCATGGCAACCATGCAAAGTATCTGCAAAATATGGTTTTGAACCATATCACGCAAAGCTCCCGAATTTTCAAAATATCCGCCACGACCTTCCAAACCGACGCTTTCAGCGGCAGTAATCTGAATATGATCAATGTAATTGCGATTCCAGATTGGTTCAAATAAAGCATTTGCGAAACGTAGAGCCAGGATATTTTGAACCGTTTCTTTACCCAAATAATGGTCAATACGGAAAATCTGCTCTTCCTTGAACATGCTTGAAAGCAAAGCATTTAATTCATGCGCGCTTTTCAAATCATGACCAAAAGGCTTTTCTACGACAATCCTGGTGCAATGTACATCGCTGCATAGATTCAGCGCGCCAAGTTTTGTTGCGATCGAAGGGACCAGCTGCGGAGCCACGGCAAGGTAAAAAATCACGTTTGGATGTTGTCCCCATTCGGCTTCTTTTTCTTTCACCAAATCCGTGATCTTATGATAGGCAGCCGCGTCATCTCCATCCATTTGGAGATATGAAACATGCTGGCTAAAATCCTTCCAATGTCCGTTTTGCTCACCTTTACGACGAGAAAATTTTGTTATCCCGTCCAGCAAATGACCATGATATTCTTCGTTGCTATATGAACTTCGACCTATTCCGGCAATTGCAAAGTTGTCGGGCATCCATTCATCTAAAAAAAGATTATAAAGCGCCGGCGTTAATTTTCTATAATTTAAATCACCGCTGCCTCCAAAAATAAAAAGTATGGACGCAGGCGGTCTTTTATTTGTTTTCATAAAAGCTACCTTCTTTTAATGATTCCATTCAGTATGGAAAGTTCCCGGAATGTCTGTACGCTGATAGGTATGTGCGCCAAAATAATCACGTTGCGCCTGGATAAGATTTGTCGCCATACGTTCGCTGCGGTAAGCGTCGAAATAAGCAAGTGACGACATCAACGCCGCCGCAGGAACTCCGCTCAAAGCCGCTTGTGCAACCACTGCGCGCGTATTGCTTTCCGCTGATTTAATAATGGCGGCAACACCTGGATCAAGCAGAATATTCGACAGATCCGGCGAGTTTTTATATGCCTGAGTGAAAGTTTCCAATAAAGTAGAACGTATAATACATCCACCGCGCCACACACTTACCGCATCTGGCAAAGGAATGTCCATTGCCAATTCTCTTGATGCCTGGTAAAGCATTGCAAGACCTTGCGCATAACTTAAAATGGTACCGAAATATAAGGCATCGTGAACCTGCTTAATCCATTCCTCAGTCGAAACCGTAATGGCTGCACCGGACTCATTATATAAAGCTGCCGCTTTTATTCTTTCTTCTTTGTATCCCGAAACCGTACGCATTGCAACTGCACTATCAATTACAGAAACAGCAACGGGCAATTCCATAGAGTCCTGAGAAGTCCATTTCCCTGTTCCTTTTGAACCTGCTTTATCAGAAATTACGTCCAATAAACGCGCGGTTGTTTTGTCGTCTTTTTGCAGAAAAATATCTGCTGTAATTTCAACAAGAAAAGATTGCAGCGCACCTTCATTCCATTTTTTGAAAGTTTCATGAAGTTCGTCATTGTTTAATCCTGCATGTTTCAGCAAAGTATATGATTCGCTGATCAACTGCATGATCGCGTATTCGATACCATTGTGAACCATTTTCACATAATGACCCGCTCCTTCTTTTCCTAGATATGCTACACAAGGCTCGCCATTTACCTTCGCCGCAATGGCTTCCAGCAATGGTTTCACATGTGAATAAGCCTCTAAATCTCCACCAGGCATGATACTCGGACCGGTTCGAGCACCTTGTTCTCCACCGGAAACTCCGACACCCATGAAATGAATTTCCTTGTCGCGCAGATATTTAACACGACGTAATGTATCGGTATAATGAGAATTTCCACCATCAATAATCACATCACCTTTTTCAACCAAAGGCAGCAGTGATTCGATCACATCATCAACCGGTTTACCGGCAGGTACAAGCATCATCAATTTCCGTGGACGCTGTAATTGCTGCACCATATGTGCAAGATCCGGAACTCCTTTCACCGTAGTACCTTCCGTTGCGGCAGCTTCAAGCGCAGCCGTTTTAGCTTCGTCTTTATCAAAGCCAATAACAGAAAAACCGTGATCGGCGGTATTCAGCAACAGGTTTCTACCCATTACTCCCAACCCAATCATTCCAAAATCGAAGAGGTTATTTGACATAAATTAAAGGTCTATTGAAACAAGAAGCCGTAAAAATAGGCTTTTTTCGTACTGGTTTTACGATTTCGGGCAAGCTTTGGTTCATATCATTTAAAAAACGTAAGATCCTCGCTTGATGATTACCCGTAAGTATCCAAAAGTGATTTTTTACTCTAACCAATTATAGTTTAGTAAAACATTGATTTTTAAATATTTAAATCTTCTAAAGTTCAAGGATCGCTGTTTCAGTTATAAAATTCGTCCGTTTGAATATTAATACAAATTTTAGCTCAAATAATTTAAAAGTAAAGATTCTGTCACCCTTTCCGTATGTTAAACATGAAGAGTTGGGCTATTTTCTACAATCTATTTAACTGCCATCCCTTAGGGGGCGGATTCCGGTGTTAGCTGAATTGCCGATTCCGGCATAAGAATTACATCGATTTAATGTCCTCAAGCATAGTCCAGAAGCTATCTTTGTATTGCATAAATAGAGAGTGTTTTAACTGCCGGATTATATCCCGAAGGATTGGCAGAAAACTTTCATTACTGTTAAACTGACACTAAAAAAAAGCGGAAACCGGGACGCACCCAATTTCCGCTTTTATATTATAATCAAAACACCTTACTTTTCTTTCAGGAATTCTTTTTGTTTCAATATTCTTTCAAAAACTTTAACATCGTGTTCTGATGTAAAAATCGAGAATGGAAGATGAACAAACTGCCCTCTGGAAATAACCAGAACATACGCGTCCTCATCTTTATATACATCCTGAATCTGTTCCCATTTCATGATACTTCCTTCTTTTGCATTCATTTTCATCAAAATCTGACGTTGGTCTATTTCATATGAAAATTTTTCAAACATCGGTTTGTACTGCGCTAACTGAGTAATTCCGGTAAATTGAATAACCCAAAAAAGAATGTAAAGAATTACCGCAACAAAAATTACAACGTAGATCCAGATATTTGGATACACACCCGTAATGCTCACAACAGCATTGATAAGAAGCAGTGCCACCGGTAACAAAATCCACTTGATTTGTGCTTTGAAGAAATTCTTCATCGCCAGCGTAATGTATTTTTTAGTTGGCAACGCATACCTTTTTGTACGAACCGCTGCCGGGTTCGTAGGCATTTGATAAACAGGCTGGTGTTTGTTCACCGATACTTTGGCCATAATTCTGTTAAAAATTAATCAATTTCTTTTTTTATTGGAGATTGCCCAACCATAAGGCTTTTCGACAATTGCTAAACGAACTGTAAAGTTAGAAAAAAGCTGTCGACTTATCCGAAAGCCACCGAAATAAATACTGTAAAATACGCAGAACTCTTACCAGATATGCAGGGAACGAATAAAAACCAAAGTTTATCACCCGATATTTGAAAAATTTGCGTTCTTTAAGATATCAAATTCCTTGCAGCGTAAAACTGACTGCCAATTGCTGAAAGCCGGCGGCTTAAAATTAACATCCGAACCTAAATGAGTTTTCTTTTTCCGTCATTCTTGTGGGGTTTACTGGCCATATCTGTTCCGATAGCCATTCATATATTTAATTTCAGGAAAACAAAACGTGTTTTTTTTACAAATGTCGCTTTTTTAAAAGCGGTGGAAACGCAGACCCGATCAATCAGAAAAATAAAACACTGGCTGATTATGGCAGCCCGTATTCTGGCAATTACATGCCTCGTTTTTGCCTTTGCTCAGCCATTTTTACCAGGAAAAAATAACGGATCTGTTGAAAGGAAAGGGATTACCAGCATCTACCTGGATAATTCGTTCAGCATGCAAAACGAGTCTAATAACAAACGTTACCTTGATATTGCCACGACCCGGCTTAACGAATTGCTTGGACTTTTTAAAAATGCAACATCTCTTCAATTAGTAACAAACGATTTTTCGGCGACAGAGCAAGGACTTTACCCGGCTGAAAAAATCCGTGACCGATTCACAACCATCGGGCTTTCTCACACACCGCGTACGTTTGAACAGGTATATAAGCGCCAGGAAAATCTGGTGTCGAAATATCAAAACGGCAGCAAAAATCAGTTTTTCTGGTTTTCAGATTTTCAGAAAAGCACTTCCGGTGATTTGGCAAAATTAAAAACGGACTCTGTTAACCAGCTTTTTTTGGTACCTGTACAAGCCGTCGCAGAAAAAAATATTTTTGTTGATTCAGTTTGGCTCAGCAATCCTTTTATCAGAGAATTGCAGAACAATATTCTTTTTGTCAAGGTCAGTAATTCAGGAAGCGCCGAAGCTAAAAAGATCGTTTTGAAATTAAGTCTGGATAATACACAATCATCCACAGCATCCGTTAATGTTCCGGCCAACGGAAGTGCAATTGCCAGGTTTAATTTCAATTTGAAAGGAAAAGGATTTAAACAGGGAAGAATTACATTCGACGATTTTCCGGTAACTTTTGACAATGATTATTATTTTGTGTTAAACGCATCGCCGCTGATCCGTATCCTTCATATTTACGGACAAAAATTTGAAGGAAATTACATCAATAATGTATATGCCAACGACAGTCTGTTTGCTCTTCAAAGTTTCGCTGCTCAAAATATTGATCCCGGTTTAATCAAAAATTCGGATATGGTTTTGCTTGAAGGCGTTGAACAACCCTCGGGGACGCTGGCTTCAGAAATTCAGGATTTTGTTCGAAAAGGTGGCAGCTTAACTGTAATTCCGCCGTCGACGCCGAATGCCGGAAGTTACAACGCTTTACTTCAAAATCTTGGTATTAATGGTTTGAATGCGGAAAAACCAGCAAACCGGGAATTGATTTCTATTGCAGCTCCTGACCGGAACAATCCGTTTTTCAGTGACGTCTTCGAAGAATCCATCCGACAGGAATTGAATCTAAATTTGCCATCTACGTCACCCGCCTGGACCTGGTCAAGTGCGGGCCAGCCGCTTCTGGCACTTCGCAGCGGCCAACCTTATTTGAGTCAGATGTCGAGCGGAAAAGGTAAAATTTATTTGTTTGCCTCACCGCTTATTCCAGAATTTGGATCGATGGCGCAACATGCCATTTTTGTTCCAATTATGTACAAAATGGCTGCATTAAGTGTGAGGGCGCAACGAACTGCTTTTACTTTCGATGAAAATCCGATTGTATTGACGGTAAATACAGAAGCTCAAAACAGTGTTTACAAATTGCGTCGGAATAAAGCAGAAGTGATTCCGGTACAGAAATTGGTTGGTAATCAGCTTTTACTTGAAATTCCGCAAGGAGACCAGACAGGGAATGGACTGGATGCCGGATATTTCGAACTTGTGAAAGACAATAAAGTAGAGCAACTGCTTGCGCTGAACCATAATAACGCAGAATCCAAGCTGGTTTATTTCTCACCGACGGATTTGCGGAATATTTTTTCAGGACAGAAAAATGTTCAGATTTTCGATAAGATCGATGACGACGCCTTTGCTCAGGAATTTCAGCAGCAAAACCTGGGAACAAGTCTCTGGAAATATTTCCTGTACGGCGCTCTGTTCTTTTTGTTGGTTGAAATTGGACTAATCAGATTTATGAAATAAGATTATATCGCCTCGGAAACTTATCTTATCGTGATTATTGACAGAAACAGTTTTAAGTTCGCGCTTTTTCCACCAATTTTGCAAAAATACAATCGAACTACTAAATGCTTTCATCCCGAATAGGTATTCTTGGCGGTGGTCAGTTAGGACTTATGCTTTTGCAAGCCGCCATAGACTGGAACCTTGACATTCACATTTTAGACCCTGACGCAGAAGCACCCTGCCGCAAAATTGCTCCGAAATTCACACAAGGATCTTTACAGGATTATGATACTGTTTACGAGTTTGGGAAAGATCTGGATGTCATTACGATAGAAATTGAAAAGGTAAATGTCGAAGCGTTAGAAGCGCTTGAAAAAGAAGGAAAACTTATTTATCCCCAGCCTTCTGTTATCCGGAAAATTCAGGATAAAAGAATTCAAAAGCAATTTTACCTCGAAAAACAACTTCCGACAGCCGACTTCGTCCTTACCGAAAACCGGGAAGATGTGCGGAATTTCATAGATTTTTTACCTGCATTTCACAAGCTCGGACGCGACGGTTATGATGGCCGCGGTGTGCAGCGCGTGTCTTCGGAAGCTGAAATTGATAAGGCTTTTGATCAGCCTGGTTTACTTGAAAAAGCAGTACCTTTTGAAAAAGAACTGGCTGTTATTGTGGCCAGAAATCCATCTGGAGAAATTAAATGTTTCCCAACGGTGGAAATGGTTTTTCATCCTGAACTTAATCTGGTAGAATATCTTTTTGCTCCGGCAGAAATCAGTGATGAAATTGATCAGAAAGCGCAGGAAATTGCCAGAAAAACCGCAGAATCATTTGAAATTGTGGGTTTGCTGGCAGTGGAGTTATTCCTTACTGCTGACGGCGAAGTGCTTATTAATGAAGTGGCCCCACGTCCGCACAACAGCGGACATCATACAATTCGTGCTAATGCAACTTCACAATATGAACAACACTGGCGTGCCATTCTGGATTTGCCGCTGGGAAGTACAGCCGCATATGCTCCGTCTGCCATGGTGAATTTGCTGGGCGAAGATGGTTTTGAAGGGCCGGCAGTCTATGAAGGAATGGAAAAATTGCTGGCGACCGAACAGGTTTTTCCGTTTTTGTATTGGAAAGCAATCACCAAACCTTTCCGTAAAATGGGGCATATCACAATCATGGACAACAACATTGCAGCCTTGAAAGAGAAGGTTGATTTTGTTAAAAAAAGTATCAGAGTAATAAGCGGAGATCCGCACAAATAAAGTATAGGCCTGGAGCCAAATTCGAAAAATCAAATAATAATGGTAGGAATAATCATGGGAAGCCTGTCTGACCGGAAGGTAATGCAGGAAGCGGCAGACGCACTAAATGAGTTGGGCATTACGTTTGAAATGGAGATCGTTTCTGCACATCGTACACCTGAACGTATGCTGGAATATGCATCCACTGCGAGGAAGCGCGGATTAAAAGTGATTATCGCAGGTGCTGGCGGAGCGGCGCATTTACCAGGAATGGTTGCCTCGCTTACATCTTTACCTGTGATCGGTGTGCCTGTTTTGTCAAGCAATTCGATCGACGGTTGGGATTCTGTTCTTTCTATCTTGCAAATGCCATCAGGAGTTCCCGTTGCAACGGTTGCTCTGAACGGTGCCAGAAACGCAGGTATTCTTGCGGCGCAAATTATTGGAGCAAGTGACAGCGAAGTTGCTAACCGGCTGGATATCTTCAAAGAAGGATTGAAAGACAAAGTTGCTGTTATGAATAAGGAATTGAAGAATGAAGTTGTAAAGTAACACCCGTTTGCTATTTTCGTAAAAAACTAAGTCACCCGTTAATTGAATCATCATAAAGCTATGGAAGACGAAAACCCGAAAAAGAGAAATATACGCCCAACAGAAAAATCCAACCTGCCAGTTATTACCTTGTTCGTGTTAGTCCTTTTGGTTTTGGCAATGCTTTATGTCGGCTATGAATACATCTCCGACGATGCTACGAATTCCGAAGAGCTTACGTCTGCCGCAGCGGATACTCCTGAAGAAAAGCCGGTGACCAGTGATTTGACGGAGGAGGATGAATCTGAGGAAGCGGTTGTTAACGTTGACGAAAAACCGAAAGCTTCGGAGAAAGAGAAAAAAGAAGAAACAAAAAAAGAAGAGCCTAAAAAGACAGAAGACCCTAAGGCTGTCGCTTCTAAAATCGGAGGTAGAGAAATTACACGAACTGTCAAAAGCGGCGAAACTTTTTCTTCTCTTGCAAGCAAATATAATCTTACTACTGAAACGTTGAAGGCTTTGAACCCTTCGATCTCAGAACTAAAATCAGGTGATAAACTGAAAATCCGCGTTAAGGCTGTTCATACGGTTGGTCCAGGCGATATTTTAAAAGTAGTTTCCGGAAAATATTCAGTTAGCAAAGAAGCTATTATGAAGGCTAATGGGAAATCAAAAGATATGGCCAGCCGCGGCGAAGAGTTGGTGATTCCTTTCCCGACGAAACGTTAAATATTACAAGTTTAAAACAAAAAACACCGACATCAAATCGGTGTTTTTTGTTTGTTAACCCTGAAACAAGCGTTATAAACGCTGAACCATGACCGGACTGACTGCAAATCTGTGCGCGCTTTAATCAGAGTGAGCCTTAGAAACTTCCAGGTCCGCCAGGTCCTCTTCCGCCGCCAGGAAATCCGCCTTGTCCGTCAAATCCTTCACGACGTCTTTCTGAATTATTGCGGGTTGGCATTTTACCGAAATTTCTAAGTGTGTAGGTGAAAGTAAGCATTGCATATTGTGTCAAAACGCGGCTTGTAACGTCCTGCACATAGGTTTCTGTAACATTCCGGGCGATACTGTTATTCTGTTTCAGTATATCAAACACTGTCAATTTAAGTTCACCTGCATTATTTTTCAGGAATTTCTTTCCAACACTTGCATTCCAAAGTGTGAAATTCTGATTAAATCCTGCACCCAAACCGCGGTAAGATTGATTATTAATATCGGAGGCGACAACAAAGCCTTTGCCGAAGATCCAGTTAACTCGTGCGCTAATCGAACTTGTATAATAATTGTTATTTAAATTCGGCTGAATCGAGTTCCTTACAACGTTATAATTTCCTGAATAAGACGCTGTAAAATCCAGATTTTCACTCACGTTGCTGCTCAATACTACTCCCTGACTGTATGTATAGGTGTTAGAGAAGTTTGCAATGTTATTGATCATACCCGGAGAGCGGACGTAATTAAAACCGGAAGTCAAATTCACATTTAGCTTAATTTTCGAAACAGGTTTCCCGTATGTGATCAAAGTTCTGGCGTTCCAGCTTCCGTCCACGTTGATCGGCGCTGTCAATTTTGCACCTTTTTCCAGAACAATTCCGCTTGGTAGCGTAGTTAATTCTTGTGCGATAAAAGTGGAATTTACAATCGCGTTATTGATTTGTGTCAAAAAGATCATCGCATTTAAACTGAATGGTCTGTTTGCACCCGCAATGGAATAACGCATATTTAAATTACTTCTGTACTCTTGTTTCAAATCCGGATTACCAGCTGTTAGCGATAATGGATTGCTGTTATCGACAACGTTTTGTAACTGCGAAATAGATGGCTGATTTGTTGAGCTGCGGAAGAAGGTACGGAATTGAGTACCTTCTTTCGAACGATATGTTACCATCAGATTTGGCAGAAAATTGGTGAAACTCTGATCCACTTTTCCCATCACGGGCGACAATTGTTCACTATACAAACCTGTATTTTGAAAATCCATTCCCAAATTTGCCGACCAGTTATTTTTACGATAACGATAACTCAAACCAGCACGGTTGGTTGTATAACGATTATCAAAACTGTTAGAAAGTAACGTATCAAGCTGCGTGTAAGCCTCTTCGTCGATTCGCGTGTTGTTGTAAGTTTCTTTGTCAGAATTACTGTTACTTACTGTCAGACCATAATTGAATTGCAATTGTCCGGTGCTGCTGATTGGCTCGGTGTAAACAAAATTTCCACCTAAAACTACGGCATTGGAAGAAGTATAACTACGCTGGTCGATCGTATCACCGGGCACTTCCAGATTGCTGAAATACAGGTTTTTAGAATATAATTTTCCACTTCCGTCCTTATCGTTTATCTGTGTATTGAAGTTGAAGGAGAGCGTACGCCCTTTCTTTTCAAAAGCATGGCGAAATAACAGATCATTCGTGAAATTATATCCGTTATTTTTGCTGGATCTATCAATATCTGTGCTATTCAGCGGCGTACCGTCACCCAGATTTGTCAATCCATTTTTTAATGTTCCGGACTGATTATTCTGAAAGCTCAACCGTGGCGTAAAAATCAACATATTCTTTTTGTCGATTGCATATTCCACTCTGAAGTTCAGCCGGTGATTAATGTTCGTACTTCCCGAATTATTGGTTTCCTTATATAATTGTTTCCCGTAATAATCTTCGTTTGTGGTCTGAAAATTATTATTGCTGGTTCTGTTAAAGAAATAGCTACCGGTTACGTCTACTTTTTCACCAAACTTGTTAGCATAATTGAGCCCAAATGAATTTGTCCCGGTAAGCCCGCTTTGTTGTCCAACTAAAAAGTTACCGGCTGATCCTCCCCCACCTCTGTTGCCGCCACCACTATTACCCGATACCCCAAGTAAGTCCTGACTGGAAAAATTTTGCTGATTAATATTATTCGTCAATCCAATGATTGATATACGCTGATTTTTGTCGAAAAAACTGACATTTCCACCTGCCTGATAGCGGTCATCCAGACCGTACCCTGCGAACACTTTACCGAACTGTCCTACTTTTCTATTAGATTTTGTAACAATATTAATAGTCTTTTGTCCGCTTCCGTCATCGAATCCTGTAAACTGCGCCTGATCGCTTAATTTATCAAACACTTCAATTTTGTCAACAATTTCTGCCGGAAGCGATTTTAATGTAAGTGCTGCGTCATCACCAAAAAATGGTTTTCCATCTACCAATACTCTGTTGACCGTTTCTCCATGTGCTGTCACGGTTCCGTTTGTTACGGTAATTCCAGGCATTTTCTGGATCAGATCTTCCGTTGTAGCATCGGGATTTGTTTTAAAAGCTGCTGCGTTAAATTGTGTGGTATCCCCTTTTTGCTCCATCGGCGTCACCGCACCGATTACCTTTACTTCGTTGAGATTAGCCACTGCTTCGGTCAACAAAAATGTTCCGGCATCCTGAACGTTGCCGGCTACATGAACGGTTTTTTGTGAATCCTTATAACTCAAATACGAGATCTTAACCCGGTAAGTTTCCTGGGTTACAGTAATTGCAAATTTGCCATTAACATCGGTCGTGACATATTCAGGTTTGGCATCAGGTGTTGTTTTTGTTACTGCGACATAGGCGCCAACAACCGGAGATTTGCTGGTACTGTCAATTACCGTTCCGATAATCTGAGCGGTCTGCGCCTGAACAAAGCCGGGCAACGCCATGCAAATGATCAGCAAAAGGAGTGGTGTAATTCTGTTCATGGTTTCCTCGTAAAGGTTTATGCTGGGTTAGAGCTGCTTTACGGAATAAGGTTTAACAGCTAGCAAACATATCCTCGCCATAATCGACAGAACACCTGTTTTCACCGATCATTTACATAACTTTCCCTATCAAATTATTTCATCCAATCTTCAAGCAATCCTTCATAACTGTCGAGAAACTTCCGGTAAGCTCTTTGTAATTGTGGAAGCGCCTCGGCCAGCGTGCTTGTATCATCCGATTTCAATCTCCACTCGGCATCCTTTGCAATTTCAGCAACCTGGGAAACTCCAACCGTTCCCGCACTTCCTTTCAATGTATGCAAATTACTTTTGACCGTGGGAATATCTCCGGATGCGTAGGCAGTGACAGCACCTTCGACCAGCTCGTTTGATTCCATAACAAAATCTTCGAAAACCGATAAAACCAAGTCTGCGCCACCGATTGCTTTTAACTGATCGATTATTTCTTTATCCAAAATGGGCAAAGAAATTTCCTGAGCGATTTCTTTTTGCTTCATTTCCAGTTTGCGCCCCTCTACATTTCCGATCAGCTCTTTAACTTTCCAGATCAAATGCTGGGCACGGATCGGTTTTGCGATATAATCGTCCATTCCCTGGCTCAAAAAACGGTCACGGTCTTCCTTCATGGAATAGGCCGTCATCGCAACGATCGGTGAAGTCAGTTCAGGGAAACGTTTTTTCAATTCCTGCGTAGTTTCAACGCCATCCATATCCGGCATTTGAATATCCATGAAGATGATATCATAATTTTCGCCCGTTTTCATTTTGCTTTCAACTTTGTCAAGCGCTACAAAACCACTTTCCGCCAAATCAACCTGACAACCTGATTTTTTCAGAATTTCATTGGCAACTTTCCGGTTTACAGCATTGTCATCAACCAGAAGAATTACGGGATGAAAGTCTGAGAATACATTTTCAATCGGAACTTCCTCCATTTGACTGCTCGAACTTACCTGCGCAATGGAAGTGCTTTTTGTTTCGAAGGTAAACCAGAAAGTACTTCCCTCGCCGATCGTAGATTCTACGCCGATTTCACCGTTCATCAACTCGCAAAGCTGCTTTGAAATAGCAAGTCCCAAGCCGGTTCCTCCAAAAGATTTACGTGATGAATTGTCAAGTTGTGTAAAGGATGTGAACAAAATCTGCTTGTCAATCGCGCTGATACCGATACCGGAATCCTGAACTTCTACTTTTATTTTATACGTTTTGCCATCCCGCTTTACCAAGGAAAGGAAAATTTTGACAGCGCCTCTTTCTGTAAATTTCAGCGCATTGGAAGTCAAATTTGATAAAATCTGTAACAATCTGGTCTGATCTGCGATGATAAATTGTGGCAGATCTGCGGCGATATGGTATGTAAGCTCGTTTCCTTTATTTTTGGCTGTCTGCCCAAATAAAGAAACAAGTTTAACCAGCAATTCTTCCAAAGCAAGCGGTGACTCGTGAAGCACCATTTTTCCTGCCTCGATTTTTGAAAGATCCAGAATATCGTTAAGGATATCAAGCAAAGTTTCAGAAGAGCGTTTGATTGTGAAAACGTAATCACGCTGTTCAGGATTTAATTTTGTTTCGCCAAGCAAATCAATCATCCCGATCACACCGTTCATAGGCGTTCTGATTTCATGGCTCATATTCGCCAGGAAGCCTTCTTTTACCTTTAACGAGTGTTCTGCGTGTTCTTTTGCTTTTAGCAATTCCTGTTCATTTCTCTTCAATTCTGTAATATCACGAGCCAGAACAGCTACTTCTATGGCTTTCCCCTTATCGTTGGTAAACATTAACATGTTCACCATGAACTGTCTTTCTGTGCCATCTTTCCGGTTCAGACTGATCTCGAAATTTCTTAAACTTTTTGTTTTTCGAAGTCTGATCAGAGCAGAATGTATTTTCTTTCTGTCCTTAAAGAATTCAGTAATTTCATGTCCGATAACCTCGTCTGGCGTATACCCCATCCGCTTGAAAACAGACTGGCTGATCATCGAAATTCTACCCTGGCGGTCGATACGGCAATAGATATCCTGCAAGTTTTCGAAAATTCCACGGAACAATTCTTCGCTATGTCGTAATGAGAGTTCCGCTTCTTTCCGGCGCGTAATATCTCTGGCAATACCTGAAACTTCTTCAATGACTCCATTAGAATACTGAATCGGGTTCAAATAAAATTCAAGCCACATTTCACCACCATCTTTTCTATCAATTTTAAATTCAAAATATTGAGGTTCCCCGCGAAGAGCCTGACGATATTTGGTATCCAGCGTCTTCCGGTTTTTTTGCCCAACCAACCGCCAGCCAAACTTTTCAGCACCGACCTGTAAAGTCGGGCGGACACCGACTTGATTTTCAATCAGATCTGCGTAATTTAAATTGAAAGAAGTAAGCTGTAAACTCTTATTAACCGACCATATTAAATGCGAACTACTATCGAAAATAGCATTCAAACGCGCGGCATATTTGCTTAATTCTTCTTCACTTTGTTTTCTGGCAATCGCAAGCGCAACCTGACCGGAAATAAATTCGAGCAATTCCAGATCACGTGCATCGAACATATTCGGATCATCATACGACTTGACGCCAATAATCCCGGTTACCCGGTCACCGATCCGCAGCGGCACGCAAAGCAATAACTTCGGAGTCACGCCGTAAAGGTGCAAACTGTTCGTTTTCGCAAGCCTTTCGATATCAGAATCGTATAAAAAAAGCGGTTTATTGGATGCAATGGCATATTCGGTTACTCCATTCCCCAACCGACGTCTTGTAAACCGAACGTTACCCTTGAAATATTCATCGACGTAATACGGAAAATACAGATAGCTTTTACTTTGATCGTAAAGCGCGATAAAGAAGTTTTTGACATCAATAATTTTCCCTAATTCCTCATGGATTTTATGGTAAAAATCATCCAGATTCTGGGTATTCACCGTCCAGTTGGCAATACTGTAATACAAACTCTGCGCTTTTTCTGCACGGATTTTTTCAGTATAATCGTTTAATATACAGCGAAAAGCCGTAGGTTTTCCGTTATCAAACCGGCAAACGACACTTCCTGCCACAAAGACTTTTTTACCTTCTTTACTTAAAAAAACCGTCTCAAAATTGGGGTTGGCTTTTCCTTCACGGATCAGATCAAGCTGAGCGATGGCTTCCTCCATATGCTGCGGATGAAGAATATCCTGCATGCGCATTGAAGCCGTTTCATCGAGCCGGTAACCCAACACTTCGCGCCAGGCTTTGTTGACAAAAATAAATTTTCCGTCAAGCGCCACAAGCTGGATTAAATCACTTGTGTTATCAACCAGATCTTGAAGCTGCGCATTGGATTTGGTTATCGAAGATTCCATCCGACGTTTCCGGGTAATATCATCACCCACCAAGGTGATATATAAAACTTTGTCCTCATCGTTTTGAATTAAAACGGAATTGATCGAAAACGTACGGAGCGTACCCTTTTGAGCTAAAAAAGGAACTTCCCGTTGTTCAAGTTTTCGTTTGCCCTGAATCCCCTCTTCCAGCATCTGACTAACTTCGTCCTCTTCATCTTTTGGCACCAGTCTTTCAAAGATACTTTCCCCGATCAGATCCGATTCGAGCCACCCTGTTTTCTTTATAGCATATGGACTTATTGCACGAATGATGAAATCAGGCGTGAAAGTTACCCCTATCAAATTCAAGTGTTGTAGTGTGGCGTGTATTGACTGCCAGTCAGTCAGCGACGATATCATTTCCATAGTTTGCCGGAAACCGTATTTTTAAGATTACTTCCTATTCTTTATTCGATAAATCTACGAATTAAGACGTAATTTTGGTCCGTGAAAATAAATTATAAAAATCAGAACGATTCGAAAGTTCGTGCCAAAAAGCATTTGGGACAACATTTCCTGAAAGACATGAATATCGCCAATAAGATCGTTGACGGTCTGACAGGTCATGGCGGATATAATAAAGTGTTGGAAATAGGGCCTGGAATGGGCGTATTGACGCAATTTTTATTGCAAAAAACCGCTTTCAGCACATATGTTATTGAGATAGATACCGAATCGGTTGTCTATTTGAAAAAGCATTATGAAGAACTGACGCCACGAATTATTGAAGGCGATTTCCTGAAATACAATACTTCGGAAGTTTTCCCGGAGCCTTTTGCGATAATAGGCAACTTTCCTTACAACATTTCTTCGCAAATATTTTTTAAAGTGCTGGAAATGCCTGACCGCGTACCGGAAGTTGTTTGTATGCTTCAAAAAGAGGTCGCGCAGCGGATCGCATCACCTCCGGGAAATAAAGATTATGGAATTTTGAGCGTACTTTTGCAGGCTTTTTATGATATCAGTTATCTGGTAACCGTTCCTCCCGGCGCTTTTGATCCACCTCCAAAAGTGCAGTCAGGTGTGATCCGTTTAAGCCGAAATGACACAAAATCGCTCGCATGTGACCAGAAATTATTTTTCAGAGTAGTAAAAACCGCTTTCAATCAGCGGAGAAAAACGTTAAGAAACGCTTTGAAACCGATTTGTGAAATGCCCGAACATCCGCTTTTGACCAAACGGGCCGAGCAGCTAAACGTTGCCGAGTTTGTTGAGTTGACACTTTTAGCGGATGGTGTGGTTAAAGCTAATCGTTAAAAAACATAAAAACAAAATCGTTTTATCTGTTTTAGTCGTAAATAACCGCAGCAAGATCTCTCATTGTAATACCCCTTTGCCAGTACAGATTTATGAATTTTGAGTTAACCAAAGAATACGTTGAACAAGTACAGGAATTAATCCTCACTGAAAATTCGGAAGCCATTCGAAGCAGCATGACCGAACTTTTCCCTGCGGATATAACAGGCTTGTTGTATGAACTGGAAACTCCGGAAGCAAGATATCTGATCAATCAATTGGATACTGCCTTGGGCGCTGAAATTCTTGCCGCGCTTGATCCGAACGAGAGACGTGAATTTTTAAAAGCATTCACCTCTGAGGAAATATCAAGTTACGTTAATCTTTTTGACTCAGATGATGCGGTGGATTTGCTGAACGAACAGCCGATACGCGTTCGTGAAGAAGTTATTGCTTTGCTGGAAGACAGAGAGCAGGCCCGCTTCATTCTCGATTTGCTGCATTATGACGAAGATGTGGCGGGTGGTTTGATGCAGAAAGAGTTGGTAAAGGCCAATGTCAACTGGAATGTAAATCAATGTATAGAAGAGCTCAGAAAACAGGCCGAAGACGTTGAAAAAGTTTATGCGGTTTATGTAATCGACGATAATGGAATTTTGCTTGGGATATTGTCTTTGAAAAAGATCGTACTGGCCAATAAGGATACCAAAATTGAAAGACTTTATGACAAGGATGTCATTTTTGTAGAAACGTATCGTCCGGCAGAAGAAGTTGCTGAACTTATGCAGCGTTATGACCTTGATGCGTTGCCGGTCGTTAATGTTCAGGGAAAACTTCTGGGGCGAATTACGATCGATGACGTGATTGACGTAATTACCGAACAGGCAAATTCTGATACCCTGGCCATGGCCGGTATCACGGGAGACGTGGAAGAAAATGATACCATCTGGCAACAGACACGTGCTCGTTTACCCTGGCTTTTGGTCGGTATGATGGGAGGAATCGTGGCGGCGAAATTTATCAGTTTTTTCGAAGGTGATCTAAAAATAATTCCTGCCATGGCCGCTTTCATTCCAATTATTGGCTCGACAGGCGGAAATGTTGGTATACAAACTTCATCTATAATTCTCCAGAGTATAGCTGATAAAACGGGGCTGGATATCAATGTCTGGCAAAGACTTATACGAATGTTTGCTGTTGCTTCGATTAACGGATTGATTATCAGCGGAATTGTTTTCGGATTTAATCTATTGATAGGCAATGAGCTGCAACTGGCACTTGTCGTTTCTTCCGCACTGCTGTCGGTTGTTTTTTTAGCCTCCTTTATGGGAACTGTAACACCGATTCTACTCGATAAAATCGGTATCAATCCTGCAGTAGCTTCCGGTCCTTTTATTACAACCGCCAACGATCTGATTGGCTACGGCGTGTATTTCGGTCTGGCTCATTTACTTTTGAATCTATAAAGCCTGGCATTAGCATTCGCTCAAACTTATCGGGATATTGACAGCCAAACCGCCTTCTGAGGTTTCCTTATACCTGAAATTCATATCCAGAGCTGTTTCCCACATCGTTTTCACAACATTGTCCAATGAAACTTTTGCGTTTTCAGGGTTGCTCTGCATAGCTAACTGTGAAGCTGTAATTGCCTTGATAGCACCCATCGTATTTCGTTCGATACATGGAATCTGAACGAGTCCGCCGACAGGATCGCAGGTCATACCCAAATGATGCTCCATTGCTATTTCCGCTGCCATCATACATTGTTCAACCGTTCCGCCGGAAACTTCTGTGAGACCCGCAGCTGCCATTGCCGACGACACACCAATTTCAGCCTGACAACCACCCATAGCAGCAGAAATAGTTGCACCTTTCTTAAAAATACAGCCTACTTCGCTGGCAGTAAGCAAAAATCTGATAACATCTTCTTCAGTATCATTGCAAAATATCAGATAGTATTGTAAAACGGCTGGGATAACACCCGCAGAACCGTTTGTCGGCGCAGTGACCACCCGGCTAAACGAGGCATTTTCCTCATTCACAGCCAAAGCAAAGCAACTCAGCCAATCCAATGTATACTTAAATCCGCTACCGCAGGAACGTATAGCCTGAATCCATTCTTCATAAGTTGAATAATTCGCTCCGTTTAAAAGCTTTTTGTTCAGCGCAGCAGCTCGTCTTTTCACATTCAATCCTCCTGACAGCGTTCCTTCATTATGACAGCCTTCAAAAATACTTTCCTTCATCACTTTCCAGATATTCAGAAGCTGCTTTTTTATCTCGGCCTCACTCCTCCAAACTTTTTCATTTTCATAAATGATGTCAGAAATTTTCATTCCCGTCGACTTATGCCACGCGAGCAGGTCCGAAGCGTGATCCACCGGAAACGGAAGTTTAACGCAAGGGGAAATTTTTTCTTCCTTTTCATCTTCTTTAATGACAAAACCACCACCGACAGAATAGTAGGTATCAGTAATTGTTTGACCTGAATCCGTTTCGGCAACGAAAGTCAATGCATTGGGATGAAAAGGCAGCGATTCCTGCATCTGGAATTTGATATCCGTCTTTGGATTAAAAACGATTTTTTTTTCTCCGTTTAACGACAATTCTTTTCCTTCCATAATCCGGGATTTTATTCCCTCAATTTGCTTTGTATCCATCGTAACGGGATCAAAACCGCTCAATCCGAGCTGCACCGCCAAATCCGTTCCATGGCCAATTCCGGTTTTCGCCAGGGAGCCAAACAGAAAAACTTTAACAGATGTTATTTCATTCAAATCAATTGTTTCCCGGACAAGTTTTACAAATTGCTGCGCCGCCCGCCATGGCCCCAGTGTGTGTGAACTGGACGGTCCCACTCCGATCTTGAAGATATCAAAAACGGAAATCCTTTCTTCTTTCAAGGCTGGTTTTGCAGTGTTTGATTTCTCTGAGACGACCATCTGATAAATGTTTATAAACGTTGTTTTTACAAGATACAACCCTTATTACAACGATTCAACATGCTCAGGATTATTTCCTGCTATTTTAAGTAATGAAATAAAATTTACTGAAATGAGTTCCTGTTCGATTTATTGTTATTTTGCCAGCTTTAAATTTCGACCACTGAAAGGAAAAAATTCCTGACTAACATTTTAAAAATTCATGATTGCAGTTATCCAGCGGGTAAGTGAAGCGTCCGTGACAATTGAGGGAAAAGTAGAAGGTAAAATTGATACCGGGTTTTTAGTATTGTTGGGCATAACACACGAGGACACACGTGAAGATCTCGAATGGCTTGGCAAGAAAATTATCGGGATACGGATTTTCGGTGACGATGAAGGAAAAATGAATCTGGATCTGAAGGCGGTGAACGGAAATATTCTGCTTATTAGCCAGTTCACTTTGCATGCAAATACTAAAAAGGGAAACCGGCCTTCCTTTATCGAGGCAGCAAGGCCGGAAGCAGCCATCCCGCTCTACGAACAAATGATTGAGTTTCTGGGAAAAGAACTTGGCAATCCGATTCAAACAGGAATTTTTGGCGCAGATATGAAGGTGGCTTTGCTAAACGACGGCCCTGTAACAATTGTAATTGATTCAAAAAACAGAATTTAAAGACGACAAAATGACACTTGAAGAAGCACAGCAGCAGGTCGATAACTGGATAAAAACATATGGCGTCCGATACTTTTCGGAGCTCACCAACATGGCTATCCTAACAGAGGAAGTTGGCGAAGTAGCGAGAATTATGTCCAGGACTTACGGAGATCAGTCATTCAAAAAATCCGATCTTGACAAGGATCTTGGCGATGAAATGGCGGATGTACTATGGGTTTTAATATGTCTGGCAAATCAAACAGGTATTAATTTAACCGAGGCTTTTGAAAAGAATCTTGCTAAGAAGACTGAGCGCGACAAGGATCGGCATAAGGAAAATCCAAAATTGGGTTGATCATTAGTATAATCCATTATTAAACAGAAAAGACTTCGAAGATAATCTTCAAAGTCTTTTCTGTTTAATAATATATTCCGGATTACATATCCAGCAAAAGCCTCATTGGATCTTCAAGTAATTGTTTTACCCGAACCAGGAAGCTTACTGAATCTTTTCCGTCAATTGTACGGTGATCATAAGAAAGTGCAAGGAACATAATCGGGCGAATAACAATTTCGCCGTTTACTACCACAGCACGTTCAACGATATTATGCATCCCCAAAATCGCGGATTGCGGTGCATTAATAATTGGAGTCGAAAGCATAGAACCGAAAGTTCCACCATTGGTAATCGTGAAAGTCCCGCCAGACATTTCGTCCAGACCTAGCTTACCATCACGAGCACGAACAGCCAGACGAACAATTTCTTTTTCGATCGCAGAGAAAGAAAGGTCTTCTGCGTTCCTTATCACCGGAACTACCAACCCGCGAGGTGTAGAAACGGCTATGGAGATGTCCGCATAGTCATTGTAAACCAATTCTTCGCCGTCGATATATGCATTAACAACCGGGAAATCTTTTAATGCAACAGTAACTGCTTTTACAAAAAACGACATAAAGCCCAAACCAACTTCATGTTTTTCTTTAAACTTATCTTTGAACTTGTTACGAAGATCCATTACTGGCTTCATATCAACTTCATTGAAGGTTGTTAGCATAGCAGTTTCACTCTTCACTGCCACAAGACGTCTTGCGATCGTACGACGAAGTGAAGACATTTTTTCACGACGCTGACCTCGTTCGCCAGGAGCTGCCGCTTTCGCAGGAGCTGATGGAGCCGCTGGTTTCGCGGCAGGAGCCGGAGCAGCAGGTTTAGCACCCGCTTTCAAAGCATCGTCTTTCATAATTTTTCCACCTGAACCAGAACCGTTCACATCCTTAGGATCGATTCCTTTTTCAGCCAAAATCTTAGCTGCAACAGGAGAAGTATGTTTTTCTGTATATCCTTTGTCAGTTTCAGCCGCCGCCGCAGGAGCAGGTGCCGAAGAAGGTGCCGCTGTACCTGTCGAAGCGCCAACCTCTATTTTGCAGATAACTGCACCAATCGCCAAGGTATCTCCTTCTTTTCCAACAATTCTTAACGTACCAACTGCCTCAGAAGGGAGTTCGAATGTTGCTTTATCTGATTCTAGCTCACATAGAATTTCATCCATTTCCACGTGATCTCCATCTTTTTTACTCCACGAAGCGATAGTCACCTCTGTAATGGATTCACCAACAGCAGGAACTTTCATTTCATAGATTTCGCCCGTAGCAGCTGTCGCAGCAGGAGCTTTCTCTTCGGTCTTTTCCGGAGCAGGAGCAGCTACCGGTTCTGGCGCTTTTTCAGCAGCCGGAGCAGGTGCAGCTGCCGCGGCACCGTTCGCAGACGAATCAATCGTAGCGATCAAGTCCCCGATATTTAATGTATCACCTTCCTGCGCTTTGATGTGCAAAACACCTTCTGACTCGGCAGTTAGTTCAAATGTTGCTTTATCTGAATCCAATCCGCAAATTACCTCATCCAATTTCACAAAATCTCCATCATTTTTGAACCAGTTCCCTATCGTAACCTCAGTAATGGACTCGCCTACCGGCGGTACTTTTATCTCAATTTCAGCCATTTTATCAGCAATATGATGAACGAATTATGTCTTTTATAACTTAGTTGAATACCCTATTCAAATGCCCTGCGAATGATCTCAGCCTGTTCCTGTGCATGGATTTTCGCGAATCCTGTCGATGGTGACGCACTTGAACGGCGGGCAATAACTTCCAATGGTTTTTTTCCATTGTACATACGAAGCATGAAAGTCCAGCCACCCATGTTAAAAGGCTCTTCCTGCACCCAAAATACTTTCGCATTTTCATAAAGTGCAAGATGTTCGTCTATTTGTTTTTGCGGGAAGGGGTGCATTTGCTCCAAACGAATGATGGCAACATCATCACGCTTGTCTTTCTGCTGTTTTTCGTACAATTCATAGTACAATTTCCCTGTACATAACAACACTTTCGTTACCTTTTTAGCATCAACAAAAGTATCGCCGATCGTCTCTCTAAATGTCCCTTCAGTAAGATCAGAGATTGGAGAAACACAAAGCGGATGTCTCAACATCGACTTTGGCGACATCACGATCAAAGGCTTACGGAACGGAAATTTCAGCTGGCGACGAAGCAAGTGGAAGAAGTTAGCCGGCGTCGTAACATTGGCTACGATCATATTATAATCAGCCGATAGTTGCAGGTAACGTTCCGGACGAGCATTCGAGTGTTCTGGCCCCTGACCTTCATATCCGTGTGGAAGAAGCATTACAAGACCCGTCCAACGATCCCATTTGGTCTCACTTGACGAAATAAACTGGTCAATAATTACCTGCGCACCGTTAGCGAAATCACCAAATTGTGCTTCCCAGATAACCAGCGCATTAGGATTTGCCATCGAATAACCGAATTCAAAACCTAAAACCGCATATTCCGAAAGCAAAGAGTTATAGATCATGAAAGGCCCCTGGTCTTCCTGGATATGCGCTAAACTGCTGTAAGAATCATTATTTTCAACATCGTGCAAAACAGCATGACGGTGAGAGAAGGTACCGCGCTGAACATCCTGTCCGCTTAAACGAACAATATTTCCTTCGGCCAAAACTGAACCATAAGCAAGTAATTCAGCCGTAGCCCAGTTTACCTCCTTCTTCTCAAAGATCATTTGTTCGCGATCTTTCAAAAGTTTGTCAATTTGTTTCAGTCTCTGAAAATCTTCCGGCGTACTGATCAGTGCCTTCCCGATTTTTTCAAGAATTTCTAGCGGAACACCGGTCTCCGGAGATTTCTCAAAATCTACCGGTGTCGATTTTCTCAAACTATGCCATTCCTGTTCAAGTTTTGGTAAAACATAAGGTAATGCTTTTTGTTTCACCATATCAAGACGTTCCTGAAGCAAAGTCTTGAACTCTTTATCCATATTGGCTGCCAGCTGAGCATCCACATCACCACGATCTGCAAGCGTTTTTTGATAAATCTCGCGAGGATTCTGATGATTTTCAATCGATTTGTAAAGAACCGGTTGCGTAAATTTAGGCTCATCAGCTTCGTTATGTCCATGACGACGATAACAAACCATGTCTATGAAAATATCTTTGTTAAATTTCTGACGATATTCAACAGCAAGTCTCATACAGAAAACTACTGCTTCCGGATCATCACCATTAACGTGAAGAACAGGAGCGTCTACGATTTTCGCAACATCCGTACAGTAAATACTTGAACGAGCATCAATGAAATCCGTTGTAAAACCAACCTGGTTGTTGATCACAAAATGGATAGTACCACCTGTGTAATAACCATTAAGGCCTGACATCTGCGTTACTTCATATACAATCCCCTGACCCGCAACCGCAGCATCTCCATGAATAATAACGGGAAGTACACGATCATAATCAGATTCGTACATGCCATCGGCTCTTGCGCGGATAAATCCTTCAACTACCGGATTAACTGCTTCAAGGTGCGATGGGTTTGGAGCTAATTTCAAATGAACCTGATTTCCGTTTTCAGCGGTGATCTGGCTCGCATAACCCATGTGGTATTTAACGTCACCGTCTCCCCAAACCTGATCAGGTAAATTACCTTCGAATTCGTTAAAGATCTGTCCGTATGTTTTTTGCATCACGTTCGCAAGAACGTTCAAACGACCACGGTGAGCCATCCCGATCATTACTTCTACCACACCCATTTCCGCAGCTTTATTGATCATTGCGTCAAGGGCAGGAATTGTCGTTTCTCCACCTTCCAGCGAGAAACGTTTTTGTCCAAGATATTTGGTATGAAGGAAATTTTCGAAAACAACTGCTTCGTTCAGCTTGGAAAGAATGTGTTTTTTCTCATCAATTGAAAACGACATATTTAATGCCTCTTTTTCAATTTTCTTCCGTAACCAGCTTTTCTGCTCGCGGTCACGGATGTAGAGATATTCAAATCCAATATTTCCTGAATAGATTTTTTTCAGGGAATCAACAATTTCACGTAACGTAGCGGGACGGCCGAAAACTTCGGTACCAGCTTCAAATACAGAATCCAAATCCTCTGGTCCAAGACTAAAATCGCTAAGTTCCAGTTGTGGCTTGCGGTCTTTTCTTTTTTGGATCGGATTGGTCGTTGCAAGCAAATGTCCTCTTGAACGGTATCCACGGATTAAGTGAACCACCTCCATTTCCTTTCGGATCTGAGCTGCGTCCACCTTGCCGGCAGATGCTACCTCCTTTCCATTACTGGCACCATTGGCATGTCCATTGCCGTTGGCAGGGTATTTCTGATAAAAATCAAACCCTTCAAAAAACTTTTGCCAACCTTCGTCTACGGAGGTTGAATCTTGCTTATAGGAATTGTATAATTCCTCTATGTAAGCGGCGTCGGAATTTGCTATATATGTGTATTTATCCATCACAAATGTGATTATTTCATTTACCGGACAAAGTTACGAGACTTATGTAAACAAAACGCAAAAAATCTCCTTTTTACTAAACATGTTCGGAGATATTCACCGTAAGTTTACTTTAATACTTCTGGAAGCCATTCGGGTTAGGAACAAACTTCAACATTAACTCATGAATTCCTTTTGGCCCGGTTGTAACCAGGTTAAGTTGTTCCACTTGTTTGGTGCTGTAAAAATATCCAAGCCGCACATTCCTGCCGACCATCACTTCGGCAGATAATTGTAAATAATTAATACCCGAACCGCCAAAAGACGACCCGCCGCCTGCGTGATAAGTCGTACCAACACCAACTTTTTCATTAAACCAAAAGCGGCCGCCGAAATCAACTCTTAATTTGTAATCTTTCTCCTGAACAAAAAGTACGTTTGGAATAAGTTTTACCTCATCTGCCAGATCATAACTTCCGCCTATCATAACATACAACGGCCTACGGTAATAGTAAGCAATCTGCTGCTGACCGAAACCCTGCGATAAGAGTTCAGGTTTGGAAACTCCCAAATAAAAATTATCCGAGTGGAGCCATGCACCGATCCCAAAACTTCCTAATGCTCTGTTGGTGCTGTTAAACGACGAGCCGACGTCAAATACCGGTAAAACATTTATGCCACCTTGCCCACCCATAGCAAGTTTCCATTGATCAGAAATTCCAAGGTGATAGGCAAAGGATGCTGAAAAAGCAGTGGTAGTGAAAAAGCTGGTCTGATCGTTCATTGCCTGAAAACCAACTCCAAATTTCCCATTTCCAAAGGTTCCGTCTGCTGCAAAAGTCTGGCTTGAAGGCGAATTTTGTATGGTAAACCATTTTCTGCGAAACATGGCTGTCATGTTAAAAGTCTCCCTCACACCGGTAAACCCAGGATTTATAGCCATTGGGTTCTGGAGATATTGTTCATACATCACTTCCCGTTGAGCGAAACTTTTATCTGCATCAAAAATCAGAAAAGGGAGAATTACTACAAAATATAGAAATCGGCTTTGGAAACTTATCATCATTAATTGTGGAAAAAGGATTTACGATAGCACAAAAAAATGGCATGAGAACAGTTCCCGTGCCATTTTTACCTTTATTTTATTTTAATTTTTGAACCATTACTTAAAAATCATATCCCAAAGTTACATAAGGAATTGCTTTGTTCGTATATCCGTTGTCAACGCCCCAGGCATAGTCAAATTTAACATAAATACCGAATATTGTCGTCCGGGCTCCAACTCCATAACCCATTAGATACGGGTTTTTGTAATTGATCACCGTCGCTTTGAAAGGTTCTTCCACGCTCCCGATGATTTCAGTATTTAGACTGTTTTTCTCGCTAAATGGGCCTTTTCCGGTCCACGCTGTTCCAATATCTCCAAATCCTACGATCTGGAAATTACGAAGCGTACTTGATGTAATTGCACCGCGATACAGATATTTGATCAAAGGAATGCGAAGCTCTGCATTAAGCAACATATAACTTGTTCCTGACAAACGGTTCAGGTTAAATCCGCGTAAGTTGGTTGCGAAATCCGTAAAGAAAATATCGCGGTTGTCTCTGCTGAAATCGAGAGGATTTACGCCGGTAGTACGGGAATCTTTCTTGTTTCCAATCCAGTTTTCCATACCGCCCAGAATACTTTGTTTTGCTGCCTTTCCTCCTGAATGACTCATTGCAACACGGGTTGCAAAAATCAGGTCACGGTGAATTTTCTGATAATGTCTGAAATCAAGGCTCACGCGATTGAAACTTTCATTTCCATTTGACAAACCAAGATAATTGTCATAGCGAATTTTGAAACGTGTTCCCTGCATCATATTCATACCAGATTTTGTGGTATTATCAAATACGAATTCAGTTCTCAATCCTCCATAACTTGAACTTAGATCCGGATTCGACAGAATCAAATCAACCATTCTCGTAGAAGTAAACATCGGCGCGACTGTAAATCTGCTTGTGGTAGAGAAAGGATACGATGCAGAAACCATTACCTGATTGAATCGGTATTTTTGAGGTGCTACTTCCGAATCAATGTAAAGAGCCTTTCTATCTACTCTCACACCGAAATCGATCCTATGAACATTGTTTGAATATTCTGCAAAAAGGTCACTATTCCGGAAATTTGAAGAAATAAACAAACCCGCTTTAATTACGTGGTTTTCAAGCAAATCATTCATCGAGATCGATTGTGCATAACCGAATCCTCTGATCGGATCAACACGCCAATCGGAGCTTGCATCATTTGTGATAAATAAACCCTTGTAGTTATATGGACCTTTAATTGCAATATTTTCCCGCGTTGCCTTTGTTCTGGGTAAAGTATTTGGTGATGTTGGGAAAGTTCCCCTTCTCTGGCGGGTTTCAAATGTTTTTAAGACATCTTCATCAAACTCATAATTATCGGTATCAACCTCCCCTTCTTTCAAAGCCATTTTTGGAGCTTCGGTTTTCACGGGTGCTTTTGCAGAATCCGGGACCGTCGTTGCAGCGGCAGGCCTAGCAGATTCTCCGCCCACTATATCTCCTTTTATAAGTGATGGCGTGTCGACCGACGCGTTCGGATCAAAACCATTTTTGAATGCCGCTGTGTAATAGCCGTCATTTAAATAAGTATAAGCGATTGCACCGCCGGATTTCAAGGTGATATCGGCATTACGGATGCTGTTGATATAATTTGTTACCTGAGAATTCGTACTCGATGCTCTGTTATATTTGAAAACATTGCTGACACCTTTTATGTTTGATAGGTAATAAACGTCATTTTCATCGGCATATATTGGAGCAACCTTTACCTTCGAATCAGCCGGTGTTAATCTTAAAAGCTTTTCAGCGCGTGGAGAACCTTCGTGCTCAAAAACCGATAAACCAGCAGACAGCGTTTTGAAATTACCTTTGTCTACGCCCAAAGAATCTGTCGGACGGTTGGAAGCAAATACTACTCGTCTTGCCGATCCCTGAACAAATCTCGGTGAAACATCGTCGTACAAATCGTTTGTTAACCCGATCAATGACATCCTGGCCACACTTACCAGGAATAAATCATTTTGGCCATTTTTGTCTGCACTAACAGCTAACATCGTCCCATCGCTGGAAATATCCATATCGCTGATCTGATCAAGCCCGCGAATAGTTCTTCTCAGTTTTATTTTAATTTTCTTCGAGTCTAAATTTTCATACAGATAGAAATTCTGACGACCATTTTCCGACGCAAGTACCGCAAGTGTATTATTTTTGGACCACCCTAAAAGCGGGGGCTGTGTTTTATTTCTTCCTCCAATAATATCAAGTTTCCCCTGCCGGATTATCTTTTTAGAGCCTGATTCGCTGTTAAATAAATAAACACGGTAACGTCCATTTTTCATTTCGCTAACGGCCGTCCATTTTTTATCCGGCGAAACTTTAATAGCCGCACTCGCATCCGAAGCACTTAATTCGTTCAGCCTATATTTCCAGGCGGGCTTGGGATCAGTATAAAACTGCTCGGCCTTTTTGTTTATATTTAAATAATATGCTCTCCAGTCTCTCAAAAACCTATTATAGGAAGGAATGCCTAAGGTACTTGTGATACTGGTTTGCTCTGTACGGATAATTCTTGTCAGGTTAAGGATATCAGAAATTTTATCTCTTCCGTATCGTTCGGCGATATAATTCCAAATAGAGTGACCAATCAGTGTTGCATCATTTCCAGTAAGCAACGTTGGTTTTCTTACGTTACGATTTTTGAGAAAATCGCGCATATAATCATTCAGTTCCGGTGACCATCCCTCCGAAATATATGCAGCAGCACCGGTCATGAACCATTCGGGAAGTGTAAGCAAGAGAGAGCTTTGCAGTGCTTCTTTCATATTGCCGCCATAAAGCATATCATATACGAAAAGCAGACTGATGTCTTTTACAAGTTTCTTTTTGAATCCGATCTGATCCCCGGTATATGCAACCTCAACGCGTGACTGCCCCAAATCCAGTTTTTTATCTTCAAGATTATCAAGCGTGGACAACCCCATATTGCTTTGTTCAAGCTCTTGTGGAGAATTGTACAGGAAAATCTTAACGCGGCTGTATGGCGTCCAACCTAAGACATCCGTAATTTTATCGAATTCACTCTCAGCATATTGTGCGGTAAGTTTTGCCAATGCAGTACCTCCCTGATAGTGATAAATTTCAAAATTTGTGGTTCTGAAAATCTTCCAGTTGAAGGTTTTATATTGCACACGGTTTTTGCCGAAAACTTCCTGTGAAGGATAGCGTTGTGCTTTGATTTCCACACTTGTTAAAAGAAGTGTAAAAAAGGCGGCCGATAAGGTTAGCTTGTGTATAATTTTTATTCTCATTTTTCTCCTGCTTACTTCAACGGAAATATAACGAAAAATACCTCTTAATATTCACTGCATCATTCAATTCTTTATGCTTTTCAAGATATTCCGTAAACTGGTTCGCAAAATAAGGAGCGAGTGTGACACCCTTTGTTCCCAGTCCATTAAAAATCCCGATACGGGGATGATCAGGATGAATACCTAACATTGGTCTTCGGTCATGAGAAGAAGGACGAATTCCGGCCAACTGTGAGGTTACTCGATATGGTACTTTCAGCAACGGTTCTAACTTACCTTTCAATTCTTCAGCCGCCGCTTTTGTTGTCTGCCAGTCCAAAGGGTCCCAGGAATAAGTCGCGCCAACCCGGCAATGCGTTTCAGAAACCGGAAGGATAAAAATCCCCTGGTTTACAATTTGATTGGTCTTTAACTTTTCAATTTCTATTTCAAGAATTTGACCTTTCACCGGAGTGAAAGGCAACCAGTTAAACAGTTCGTTTTCTCTTGCATTAAAACCCTGACAAAGAATAACTTTGGTAAAATTAAAACCTTTCCAGAAAACCGTTTCCTCTGAAATTTTCAAATCATTTGTATTGAAACCAGCTTCCAGATATTGCCCTGAATTTGAAAAATAGTCACGACTTTTTTCTAACAATAACGGCAAATCAACCCAGCCTGACTGAATTACCTCCATGCCACCGAACGGAGCATGAATGTGTTCAGGGACATTTTGTTGCTTCTCAGCAGACTGGATATACCTCGAAATTCCAGGATCAGATGTTTGTGCTAAATACGAATTTTGCTCTTCTATGGATCGAAATGGGCGAAAGATGGAAGCCTGGTGTAAAATCTTGATGTCAAGTTTTTCTTCCAAACCTGAATAAAAATTCTGCGCAAAAGGAAAAATCTCATCTGCAAGCCAGGTTTTTACCAATTTTTTCCCTGTTAAAGGATTAAAAATTCCGGCAGCGACTTTTGAAGAAGATGGCAAAGAAGAATCATTCACCAAAAGTATTTTCTTACCTGATTCATGCAGATGCCAAGCCATTGAAGTCCCGGCAATTCCCTGTCCAACAATCAGATAATCATAGGAAGTATCCTTATTTTGTGTCATGAAATTTTAGTTATTTTCACGATCACGAAGTACTAATCCAATTTGCTCATCCGCTAACCTGACAACCATTTCTACCTGTTCATCAAGCGTCATCATCGAATTGTCGATATAAACAGCGTCCTCCGCTTGTCTCAACGGACTTTCCGCACGCGTTGTATCGATATGATCACGTTTTTTAAGATTATCGGCAATTTCGGCAATGCCAATTAGCTCACCTTTTTCCAGCAATTCAAGCTGACGGCGCTGTGCGCGTATCATCGGATCTGCTGTCATGAAAATCTTCAATTCCGCCTGTGGGAAAACGACTGTTCCGATATCACGGCCGTCCATGACGATTCCTCTGGATTTCCCCATACGCTGCTGCTGAGCCACCAAGGCATGACGGACATCAGCAATCGCACTAATTGTACTTACCTGCTCGGAAACGTACATTTTCCGGATCTCATCTTCTACATAAAGCCCGTTCAGAAACGTATCATTCGTTCCCTTTTCCTTATGACGACGAAAGGTAATATGGATATCGCTTAATGCTTTTTGTATTTCTCTTGGATTCGAAACAGATATGTGATTCTGAATAAAAAATAATGTTACTGCGCGATACATAGCTCCTGTGTCTATGTACGCGTAATTCAGCTGTTGCGCGACCTGCTTGGCCGTTGTGCTTTTTCCACAGCTAGAATATCCATCAATCGCAACAATTATTTTGGGCATACTTTCAAGGTTTAATATTTGGCCGGTTTACTGTGCCAAATTCAAAAATGCAATAGATTAATATCTGCAAAAGTATAAGAAAGAAAGCGTGAGACGAACTTTTTTATATACTTACTTGAAAACAACCGCTGTAACAATTCCTAACTAATTCTCCACTAAAAAGATAACCATACTTCGCGCTCCATGCGCACCGATTACCAAGGACTGTTCAATATCCGCAGTTTTTGACGGACCGGCAATAAAACACCCCCAACCGGTTGTATCCGACAAACGATTGTAGGCATCATGCATGTTATTGACCAGTGCATTTCTTGGAATGACAAAAGCAAGGTTCTGCGTAATAAAAGGTAAAACACGGTGTTGCAAATGATTATCGGAAATCCAGACTGCTCCATTTTCTGCAACACCAAATTCTGCTTGCAGAATAGCCACTTCAATCATTTCAAGATCATGCGGATCGGAAACCTGTAAACTGAAATCTGCCCAGGAAGCCAGTTCAGGAATTGTACTCGCCTTGTTTACCACGTCCACATACATCTCTTCTACTTTCTCGCGAAGATGCTCCATGGATGCCACAATGATCACCTCGGTATATATAGATTGTAAAACCTCCTTAAATTTATCTTCTGTGTTTGCATAACCGCTGTCAAAAGTATACCGGGCAGGCAAATCAGTTCCGGAAGGTTTGTTCAGCTTGACCTGCTGAAGAATTTTTTCACGTGAGCTCATGGTATTTTTTGATTCTAAAATTATTTCCGGTTTCTGACAAACCAGTCTCTGAAACTCTCTTTTGGAGGCTCTGGCATTTCCCGCTGCTTAAACCACGGGTTCAGCGAATTATTAACCATAAAAGGTAAAGTCCGCATCACCGAACGGCCAAGTCTTCCCGACCACTGATAAAATCTTGGCTGTGATAAAACCATCGACATTGCCTTCACTCCTATCTCTTTCGCCTGAGGCACATGACCGCCTTTTACCAAAACCTGCCTCCATTTATATAACTGATCGTGGATATCAATTTTAACCGGACAAACATTCGAACAGCTTCCGCACAACGTACTTGCAAATGGAAGATCCGCATTTTTGGTCATATCAAGATTCGGAGCAAGAATTGACCCGATCGGACCGGCAACTGCATTGTGATAACTGTGTCCGCCACTTCTGCGGTAGACCGGACAAGTATTCATACAGGCACCGCAACGAATACATTTCAAAGAATTCCGAAAATCAGCACGGCCTAATTGTGTACTTCGTCCATTGTCGACAATGACCAAGTGCATTTCCTGACCATCGCGAGGCTTTTTAAAATGACTGCTGTATGTAGTTACCGGTTGCCCTGTCGCACTTCTAGCCAGAAGTCTGAGGAAAACGCCAAGATGAGATTGCAACGGGATAATTTTTTCAAAACCCATACTGGCGATATGAACTTCCGCAAGATGTGCACCCATATCTGCGTTTCCTTCGTTCGTGCAAACCACAAATCCGCCTGTCTCTGCCACTGCAAAATTAACGCCGGTTAATGCCGCCCGTCTCGTTAGAAATTTATCCCGCAAATGTTGCCGGGCGGCTTCTGTCAGGTATTGCGGATCTGTCGCGCCGGCATCCGTTCCCAAATGTTCATGGAACAAATCGCCGATATCTTTCTTTTTTAAATGGATTGCAGGCAAAACAATATGACTTGGCGGCTCTTGCCGAAGCTGAACGATTCTTTCTCCAAGGTCGGTATCAATAACGTCAATACCATTCTGAATAAGAAATTCATTCATATGACATTCCTCGGTCAGCATCGATTTGCTTTTCACCATGCGCTCCACCTTATGCTGTTTTAAAATGGCGAGCACAATTTCATTATGTTCCTTCGCATCAACCGCCCAGTGGACGTGAATACCATTTGCTTTCGCATTTTTTTCAAATGCTTCAAGCAGATCATCCATATGCGAAAGAACGTAATTCTTTATCTGTGAAGCGGTTTCCCGCAGCTCTTCCCATTCAGGCAACAATTTTGACGAAATATCACGCTTTTTACGAACGAACCACAAAGTTTCGTCATGCCAGTCTACATACGGTTCGTCTTTATTAAAGGTCTCTGAGGCCTCGGCATGTTCAATTACTGCTTTCGACATGGTTTAATAACAAATAGATAATAGTATTTTTTAAAGAATCTCAATTGCACTTTTCACATTCGTTGTATTATTCCAAGTTTGCAAATTGTTAAATAAACAACTTTTTACAAATCGTCAAAAAGCTATTTTATTGTATTGCAATGTGTTGTAATTTTGAATCAACAAAGTTTTTTGATCGGGGCATCAGAGTCTGATCAAAGTTTATTTAACTTTTTTTAGACGCAATTAAATTTTCACTCCTATGAAAACCAAAAACACTCTCTTTTCAGCAGCCTTGATTGGTTTGCTTATATCAGGTTCAGCATTTACTGCAAATGCACAAACCGCCATCGCAACTTCAGATAAAACTGAGACAGCTTCTACTAAGTTGTCAGTTCTGCAAGTTAAACCTATGCAATTTCGAGTTTCATATAATAACGCACAGTCAAACAATATTATCGTACGTATTCTTGACACTGACAAAAATGTTCTTTTTTCAGAAAACAAGCGTGCAGCAGCAACTTTTGTGAAATATTTCGACCTTTCTACGCTTCTTGACGGTACTTATACTTTCGAGATTACGGACGGAAAAGAGAAAGCTTCACAAACGTTTGACATTTTGACAAAGACGAGCCGCGTCGTTTCTTCAATCAACTAAACGACTGAGCCTTCTCAGATTCTGGATTCCGTAAACTTTGTAAAATGCCGGTGCTCATTGATTGGGTACCGGTATTTGTTTTACGGCACTATTCAAAATCTCGGCAATGTGTTTTACCTGAACAGGCGAATTTTTTCTTTTCAAAATTCCTTCCAAATGTAAAAGGCAGCTCATGTCCGATCCTGTTATATACTCGGCGTTATGACGGATATGATCCGATACTCTGTCTTTTCCCATTTTCACGGAAACTGCTTCTTCTGCTACACAAAACGTTCCTCCGAATCCACAGCACTCATCTTTTCTATCCAGATCAACGAGCTGCAATCCGTGCACTTTACTCAACAAAGTTTCAGGCTTGTTATAAGGTGCTGCATTTAATTCCGACATCTGGGAAAGATGCAATCCGCGCTGTCCGTGGCAACCCTGGTGCAAACCTACCCGATAAGGAAAATCAGCCGCGATCTCATCAATTTTCAAGACGTCGGTTATAAACTCAACGAGTTCATAAACCTTTCTGCGCAGTTTTTTGGATTCTTCCAAATGCTCTTCTACTTTCAAATGCTCTTTGATATGCAGCACGCAACTGCCCGATGGCGCCACTACATAATCGAATTCGCCAAAAGAATCAAAGAAAAGATTGTTACAATCTTTCGTCAGATGCTCGAATCCTGAGTTTGCCATTGGCTGGCCGCAACAAGTCTGATTTAGCGGGAAGCTAACTTTACAACCCAGTTTTTCCAACAATTCCAATGTTGCAATTCCAACCTGCGGATAAAACTGGTCTACATAACAAGGGATAAACAGTCCGATTTTCAAATGCGAATAATCCATATTTTACCAAAATTCAATCGTTGCCATAATGGGATAATGATCCGAAACGTCAGGGTGATTTTTGATTACCTTATATTTCTTCACTCTAACCTTGTTGTTCATCAATACAAAAATATAATCGAGCCTGTCGCCGGGAAGTCCTTCACTCCATGTTTCCATCTGAGATCCTTTGGCAGCATCCTGCCATTTTTTCCTGAAAGAAAAATAGGGTTGTTCATTGGGTCGCGCTCCCATGTCCATTCCCAACACAACCGGCTGAATACTAGCCTCTAATAACCTGTTCACAAACGCCGCCTGTAAAGCTCTATCCACAACAGATGCATATTCAAGTCGTGCATTACAAAAACGAAATGTCAGATTTTTATTCACCCGAATAAGTCCGCACTGTA
Organism: Dyadobacter koreensis; assembly: GCF_900108855.1. GTDB lineage: Bacteria > Bacteroidota > Bacteroidia > Cytophagales > Spirosomataceae > Dyadobacter > Dyadobacter koreensis. The sequence continues at coordinate 80,095 of NZ_FNXY01000011.1, read as the reverse complement.
AAACTCTTGCATCAGAACCCTTAGTTGCCGGCAAATTGAATTTTTGTGTTTTCTCAAAAGGCCATTTTGATAATAACCCTACTCCTTGCGATCCATGTTCCGTGCTATCAGCCACACCATAAGCATAATACATGCCTGTCTGAATAGCTAACTGTCTTAGCTGAAATTGTACTTTACCGTTATTTTTTAAACTATCTACCGCTTGTAAAGCGACTAACTGAGGCGAGTTTTCTTTTATTATTTTCAAAATCCCCATAAGATTTGACTCGTCGTTCAAATCCAGTCCATGGCGGACGTTGAAACTCATAACCTTAATTTCAACCGGCCGACGAGGCTGTGAAGAGAATAAAGTAATGGTCAATCCTATTAAGCTGATAATCAGTACTAACTTTTTCAATCTATCAAATAGCTAAGTAAAACGGCTCCTGTCAAACTGTAATTTATAACCATTGGGCTAAAAATCGCAATCTGTGTTCGGTTAATTCCCGAGAAGTTTCTCCCTAACTTTTATTGAGTGATGCTGGTCTGTGCTAGTTTTAAAAGCTATTTTTCAATTGTGGCTAACAAAATTTATGACTTCAATTTTAAAATTATCCCTAAACCAAAGCGAAAATTTTATCCATTAAAACCCATTTTTCTCCTTCTTTTGCGGACGGCAAAGCTTGCTGATACTTCCACATCAACTGTTCCCAGACCTGTACATCCGGGTTAGCTGCATCCATTGCGCTTTTCGTTTCAAAGCTGAAATCGTCTACCGTTTCCATAATCATAAAAAGCCTGTTTCCAATTCTATAAAGTTCCATTTGCGTGATTCCTGCATCCAGAATGCTCTTTTTAATTTCGGGACGTGGAACACGGTGATGTTCCTCGTATTCGGCGATCATCTTTGCATCATCGACCAAATCCAGCGCGAGACAGTATCTTTTCATTTTGTAAGTTCTTTAATCGAGAGCATAAAACTTGACTGCGTTTTCTCCCCAAACCTTATTTTGTTCATTTTTAGAAAGCTTTGATAGGTAATTTGCAAGTACGTCCTTCATCGCTGAATATTCGGCAGCAACCAGACAAACCGGCCAATCAGAGCCAAACATCAAACGATCTGTTCCAAAAGCTTCTAAAACGGTGTCCAGATACGGAACAAAATCTGCATTCTGCCAGGAATACCAATCTGCTTCTGTGACCATTCCTGAAACTTTACAATAAACGTTAGGAAGCTCAGCTAACTTTTTGATATCCTTTGCCCACGTGTCCATTTCTCCCTTTTTGATATAAGGTTTTGCAATATGGTCAAGTACAAACTTCACCTTCGGCAGTTGTTTCGCAAAAGTATAACTTGCAGTAAGCTGCGTCGGGTAAACAAGAATGTCGTAAGTAAAATCAAATGCAACCAATTGCCCTACACCTTTGATAAAATCCGGCTGGAGCAAAAAATCATCCGGCTCGCCCTGAACAATATGCCTGAAACCTTTTAATTTTTCAAACTGCGAACAAACTTCAAGCCTGTCATATAAATTATCAGCACGGAGATCGATCCAGCCGACAACACCTTTGATAAAATCGTTTGCTTCCGCGAGTTGCAACAAAAATTCTGTCTCAGAGTTGGACTGATCCGCCTGAACTGCAACGCATCCATCTACTCCATTCGCTGCCAAAACCGGTTTCAGATCTTCCGGAAGAAAATTCTGGCGTATTTTTTCCATTTCAGGCGTAATCCAGGAATCTCTTACCGAATCATAAATCCAGAAATGCTGATGGGAATCTATAACCATATTTTACTATTTTACTATTTCGGATACGAATCAAAATCCGTATCCGAAAATTTGAATTTATATCGCTTTCCAGGCAACGGCTTCCTGTTTTTGAACGCCCAATCCTTCGATACCAAGTTCCACGATATCACCCGGTTTTAGATAAACCTGAGGTTTCATACCCAAGCCTACGCCGGCCGGAGTACCCGTCGAGATAACATCACCCGGAAGTAAAGTCATAAATTGGCTCAGATAACTTACCAGAAAACCAACCTGGAAAATCATATCTGACGTATTGCTATCCTGGATTTTCCTGCCATTTAACGACAACCAAAGATCAAGGTTATTCGCATTTGGAACATCTTCTTTTGTAATCAGATAAGGTCCTATTGGAGCAAATGTGTCATTACTTTTTCCTTTCACCCACTGTCCGCCGCGTTCCAGCTGATAGGCACGCTCTGAATAATCGTTGTGGATGGCGTAACCTGCTACGTAACTAAGCGCGTCGGCTTCGTCAACATAACTCGCTTTTTTGCCAATAATCACAGCAAGCTCCACTTCCCAGTCAGTCTTTTCTGAACCTCTTGGAATGATAACCGGATCATTTGGGCCAACCAATGCAGATGTCGCTTTAAAAAATACGATTGGTTCCTTCGGCAATTCTGTCGCGCCGGATTCATATGCATGTTTTGCATAATTCATTCCAATACAGATTATTTTCGACGGACGCGCGATGCATGATCCAAAACGAAAACCGGGTTCAACACGCGGTGCTGATGCTGAATTAATCGTCAGCCAGTCTGCTAAACGATTCAACCCGTCAGTCGCAAAAAATTTCTCGTTATAATCTTCACCAAAAGCAGAGACGTCCAGCAATTCGCCATTTGTCAATGCTACACCAGGTTTCTCTTGTTCGTAAGCTCCAAAACGGAAAAGTTTCATAGTTATGGCTTTCGGCTGTCGGCTGTCAGCAATCGGCTGCCAGATTCCGGCCAGTTTTGATAAAATATTTTCTTAATTATTTCAATTATAATGCCGATTGCCGAAAGCCGACAGCCGACAACCTTTTTAATTATTTAGTTTCTCAAATCCACCATCAATCAAATAATCGCAACCCGTGATGAACGAGGCTTCGTCTGAACATAGATATAGGGCAAGCGCACCAATTTCGTCTGGTTTTGCCATTCTGCCAATCGGTTGCGTTTTTGAAAGTTTTTCGAACATTTCAGCTTCTTGTCCTGGATAGTTTTTAGCGATAAACCCATCGACGAAAGGCGTGTGAACACGAGCTGGTGAAACACTATTGCATCGAATTCCATCTGCCAGATAATCTTTTGCAACGGACAACGTCATTGAGTATACAGCTCCTTTTGCAGTCGAATAAGCAAACCGATCAGGAATTCCGACGGTGGCTGCAATCGACGCCATATTCAGAATAACGCCGCCGCCTGCTTTTTTCAAGTGCGGAATTGTTGCGAAAAGGCAATTGTAAACACCTTTTACATTGACATTTAATACACGGTCAAAATCGGTTTCGGCAGTATTATCTGCTCTTCCTACGTGCGCAATTCCAGCGTTATTTACCAGTATATTGATTGTTTGTTTTTCCGCAATTCCATCAATAACTTTTACAACATCTGTCTGTTTTGAAATATCGATTACATGTGCTTCTGCGCTTCCGCCACTGCTTTTTATATCTGCTACAACCTGATTTGCCAGATCGATATTGAGTTCAAGAATATGGACATGTGCACCTTGCTTAGCAAAAGTCTGAGAAATCGCCAGACCGATTCCACTTGCACCTCCCGTTACCAAAGCCACTTTGCCGGTTAAATCAAACATGTATTTTAAAATTAAATATTAAGATCAACAGTCTCGATAAAAAGGCTGATGACCACAAACTTTACTCGAAAACTAACTCAGCGGCCAGCGCCGAAAATGAAATTTCCTGCAGCCGGAGCTATTTTAAAATATTGCTATCCATAATTAAAGAGAAACTCCTCTTTTCCATGGAATAAAATCATCCTGCCCCAGTTGCTGTGCTTTTGTCAGTTCTCCGCTTGCTACTTTGATAACATATTCCAACAAATGGTCAGCGTTTTCTTCCAGAGACTGGGTTCCGTCGACAACCGGGCCGCAATCAAAATCGATCACATCCGGCATACGGTTTGCCAAAATTGTGTTTGTAGCAACCTTAGCTACCGGACAAATTGGATTTCCCGTTGGCGTTCCCAATCCGGTTGTGAATAGAATAATATTCGCACCGGCAGCAGTTTGTCCGGTTGTTGCTTCAACGTCGTTTCCAGGAGTGCAAACCAATGCGAGACCAGCTTCTGTCGCTCTTTCTGTATAGTTCAAAACGTCCGTAATGTAAGCATTCCCGCCCTTTTTGGCAGCACCGGCCGATTTGATTGCGTCAGTTATCAAACCATCCTTAATATTTCCCGGCGATGGATTGAATGCAAAGGCGGAACCAACTGCTTCTGCTTTACCCGCATAATCACGCATCAATTTTTCAAACTTTGCGGCTTTCTCTTCGGTAACACAACGGTTAAGCAATTCCTGCTCTACGCCGTTAAGCTCTGGAAATTCAGCCAAAAGTGTTTGTCCGCCCAGGCCAACAACAATATCAGATAAATGACCCAGAACCGGATTGGCAGAAATTCCTGAAAATCCATCGGAACCGCCACATTTCAATCCAACCGAAAGTTTGGACAAAGGTGCAGGCTCCCGGAATTGTTTGTTCATTTCAGTCAAACCTAAAAAAGTAGACTTAATCGCGCCGGAAACCAATGAGTATTCAGTTCCTTTCTGATGCTCGAAAGCATAAAAAGGCTTGTTGAAATTTGGATCACGTTTTTTTATTTCGTCTTCCAAAGTTTTAAGCTCTGAATTTTGACAACCTAAACTTAACACCGTAATGCCAGCCACATTCGGATGAACGGCGTAAGCAGCAAAAAGTGCACACAAAGTATTTGCATCCGTACGCGTACCGCCGCAACCGCCTTCGTGTGTAAGAAATTTGATCCCATCCACATTTGGGAAAGGACGACTTTTTACTTGTTGCTCTCTCGTTGGCTCGGTAAAACCTCCCAAATTCTGCATACGGGACATATCCCCCGACTGGTATGCTTTCAGAAATTCAGCAACCTGGCCGCGGTACATATCAGTCTGTGCATAACCAAGTTCACGCTCGAAAGCATCCTTCATGATCAGTACGTTGCGGTTTTCACAAAATACCAGCGGCAATACCAGCCAGTAATTGTAAGTTCCTACCCGGCCGTCTTCCCGATGATACCCGTTAAATGTTCTTCCCTGCCAGCGACTTATATCAGGCTGCGTGTAGGAATATGGCTTACGGTTCGCTGTGCTGTAATCCTGTGAATCGTGTTTTAAATTAAATGTTGTAATCGGTTCCCCCCGCTTGATCGGCTGTTTCGCACGGCCTACCAAAACACCATACATAATAATCGCTCCGCCAGTTTCTATATCTTCGGTGACAAACTTATGTTTGGATGAAACGCCATAAGGCAATAAATAACTCTCTCCATTCCACTCTGCTATATCGCCGGTCGGAATATCCCTAAGCGCCACGATGACATTGTCAGACGGGTGAATTTTTAAAAGATTGGACGCCATAGTCTCAATAGAAATAAGTATTAATAAATGTTCATGATGTGAATCTGAAATAACCTCATGCTGAAAATTTCATCCCACTTTTCAATGAGACGAATAATTATGCTGTTAACCCGGCATATTTAAAGCATACATCATTAATATATACTAAAAAAAATGCTCAAATAATACATGTTGTTATCCAAAATAAAAATACCAATATTTCTTATTGAATTTTAACACAAATGAATAGAAATATAAAGAGGCGTTGTTTCATTATACTAGCATATTTTTCAATAATTTTGGCATAAATTAGATCCTAACTGATTAAATCTTGTCATTATACCTGTGAAACCGCAATTACTTAAAGTGCCGAAGGGTTTACACCAGTCTTTTAGTATCCGGCGGGATGTTGTGTTGTATTTTTACAATCGTTGGCATTATCACCCAGAAATAGAGTTGGTTCATATCGAACAAGGCTCCGGAACTCAGTTTGTCGGGGATAATATTCAGAATTTTCAGAGCGGGGATCTGCTGCTTATCGGACCAAATTTGCCGCACTACTGGCGTTGTGACGAAAAGTATTTTAAAGGCGATTCCCAGCTATATGCACAAGCAACTGTTCTTCACTTTTCCGCTGACCTATTCGGCGATACTTTCCGAGGCCTTCCGGAAAATAAAGCGATCAACGAATTACTTGATAAGGCCAAATGGGGAATGAAACTTTTGGGTAAGGAAAATCAGCAGATCAAGACACTGCTTCAGAACCTGCTGGATCAGGTTGAGGGAAATCCGATTATCTCATTGTTGCAAATTCTGGAAACACTGGCACATAGTAAGGATATAAAATTACTTTCAAACAGTCACTATCAGGAAGAGTACGATCAGCACGATGAGGACAGAATCAACCAGATTTACAAATATTCTCTTAGCAATTTCCAACAAAAAATAACGATTGAAGAGATTGCAGAGATTGCCAATATCAGTCCAAATTCTTTCTGCAGGTATTTCAAAAGCAGAAGCCGGAAAACCTATTCTCAATTTTTACTGGAACTTCGGATCGGCCATGCCTGCAAATTATTGATTGATGGGAAACTGAGTGTTGCGCAGATCTGCTATGAAAGCGGCTTTAATAATTTTGCCAATTTTAACAGATATTTTAAACTGCATACCGGAAAAAGTCCGCTTCAATATCAGAAAGGTTACCGGGCGAGCTCGGTGATTTCATGATTAAGCTTTCTTTTGTAATTTTTAAATTTCTCTTTCTGGATGTTTTTTACCGGTCCGACGGCAGAAAAAGCCGTTGGACCGGGCGACCCCGTCGGATGGCTTTTCCGCCATCCGACGGGTATCAAACCAATTTAAAAATAAAAGCGATTGAAATTCGAATCCGCCACAATAAACCTCACAATCCGTGTTGCATTAAAATAGATTATACCAGACCTTGCGTTCTAATCAGAAAAGACATTTTCCCACAATCAATCACCAAATGAAAGCCAACTTAGTAAACATATTCGAAAAAACGATTCAGGAAGCTGAAATCACGATAAATAATAAGCATATTGAAAGTATATATATAATAGGTAAAGAAAACATCAGCCTTCCATATATAATGCCGGGCTTTGTAGATGCGCACGTCCATGTAGAAAGCTCCATGCTGACACCTTCACAGTTTGCACGATTAGCCGTAGTCCACGGCACGGTCGCGACCGTTTCTGACCCACATGAGATTGCAAATGTGGTTGGCGTTCCAGGAGTTGAATACATGATCAAAGACGGTAAACGCGTTCCTTTTAAATTTTGTTTTGGCGCGCCGTCCTGCGTTCCGGCTACTATTTTTGAAACTGCCGGTGCTGTCGTTGACCCGGAAGATGTGAGAAAAATGCTTGCAAGCGACGATATCGGTTATTTGGCCGAGGTGATGAATTTTCCAGGCGTTTTAAACGGCGATCCCGATATGGTTGCAAAAATCAACTGGGCCAAATATTTTAATAAACCGGTCGACGGCCATGCACCCGGACTTCGCGGTGAAGCTGCCAAAAAATATGCAGCAAATGGGATTTCCACAGATCATGAATGTTTCACTTATGAAGAAGCGCGGGAGAAAATTGACTATGGTGTTAAAATATTAATTCGTGAAGGAAGCGCTGCTAGAAATTTTGACGCATTAATTCCTTTATTGGCAGAATTTCCAGATCGGATCATGTTCTGTTCCGACGACAAACATCCCGATAATCTTGTGGAAGGTCACATCAATGTATTGATAAAAAGGGCACTGACGCTTGGACATGATCTATGGAATATTCTGCAGGCAGCTTGTATCAATCCGGTTGAGCATTACAGGCTCCCCGTTGGCTTACTGAGAGAAAATGACCCCGCAGATTTTGTGGTTATCGATAATCTTACTGACTTCAATATTCTTCAGACCTATCTTGATGGAGCATTAGTTGCGGAAAACGGAATTTCCCTGATTCCTGATCTTCGCAGCGAACATATCAACCATTTTAATTGTGCAGCCAAAACCCCATCAGATTTCGAATCTCCGACTCCTGCTGATAGCAGTGGAAAAATTCGGGTTATTGAAGCTTTGGAGGGGCAATTGATCACAAATCTTTTAGTCGAAAGTTTTAAAACAGAAAATGGCCTCATCGTTTCGGACACTGATCGCGATATTCTAAAAATCGCAGTTGTGAACCGGTATCAAAACACCGCTCCTGCCATTGCTTTTATCAAAAACTTTGGCTTAAAAGAGGGTGCGATTGCTTCAACCGTTGCACATGACTCCCACAATATCATTGCAGTCGGCTGCGACGACCAAAGTATCACCGATGCTGTTAATCTATTAATTGAGGCCAAAGGCGGGGTCTCAGCCGTAGGATTTGGGGAAAAACATATGCTTGCACTTCCAATTGCGGGACTTATGACGGACGTGGACGGTTATAAAGTAGCAGAGTCTTACACAGAAATTGACCAATTTGTTAAAACCAGACTCAGATCAACATTGAAGTCACCGTATATGACTTTATCTTTTATGGCTTTATTGGTAATTCCTAATATTAAACTAAGTGACAAAGGTCTTTTTGATGGTGAAAAGTTTGAGTTTGTAAACTTAAATCTATAAAAGGTTACTTAATTACGGTTTATTGCATGATTAACTTAAAGGATGTAATTTTTTCTTGAAAATATTTTTTTTATACGTTTTTTTATAAATATATTTACAAGTGTAAAAATGACCCTTATTAAATTTATCATTCCTAACCTTAGTTAATTCCTAACCTTACAATGGCTCACTTACGCTACAAACAAGAAGAAGAACTTTGTTTTTGGGACCAGTTCAGAAAAGGAGACGAGAACGCTTATGCCTGCCTTTATCGTTCTTACGTTCACATCCTTTATCAATACTGCTCTCAGTTTACGATTGATAAGCCACTTATTAAGGATTGTATTCACGATTTATTTGTGGAACTCTGGAGAAACCGAACAACGCTGGGTGACACCACATCTGTTCGGTTTTATCTTATGGCATCCATCAAGAGAAAGTTGGTTCGCCATTTGAATGCACAGCAGAAACACACCAGCAACGAAGATATTCCGGTGGAATACTGGCATATCCACACACCTTCTCATGAAAACCACATGATTTCTGAGGAAGAATTTGACTCAACAAATCAGCATTTAAATGTAGCAATTAACGGATTGCCCCGCCGTCAGCGTGAAGCGATTTTCCTGAAATTTTACATGAATCTTAACAACCACGAAATTGCCGACCTAATGAAGATTAATATACAATCGGTGTACAACCTTGTATTTGGCGCATTGGGAAATTTAAAAAAACAAATGACATTAGACCGACTTACATTCTGATCTGAAAATATTTTTACATTGTAGAAAAGCGTAACAATATGTTACGCTTTTTTTTTATTTTTCAGGATAAAAATATTGATAATCAAATAATTATATACCTATTGTGATGTAAATTGAATCGATCATCATAAAGCTTTGTTAATTAATTACATCAACAAAAATTATAATCTCGACATATGATATCACCGATTGCCACACCTCTTGCCGAACGGTTGCGCCCGCGCATACTCGATGATTATATAGGACAAGAAAAATTACTTGGCAAAAACGGACCTCTTAGGAGGGCAATTTTACAGAATACAATTCCTTCAATGATTTTTTGGGGTCCTCCGGGAGTAGGCAAAACGACGCTGGCTCTTTTGTTATCGGATGCCACAAAGCGGCAATTTTATAATCTCAGTGCTATTAATTCCGGGGTCAAGGAATTGCGTGAAGTCCTGGCCCGTCCCTCGGGTTTATTTCCTCCGATCTTGTTTATCGACGAGATACATCGTTATAATAAAAATCAGCAGGACGCTTTACTTGGAGCCGTAGAAAAAGGCCAGGTGACGCTAATAGGTGCTACGACTGAAAATCCTTCGTTCGAAATAAATTCGGCTTTGTTATCGCGTTGTCAGGTTTATATACTTGAAGGATTTGGTGAGGTTGAATTAAAAGCAATCATTAATCGTGCGCTCGAAAAAGATGACTGGCTCAAACAAAAAAAGATAACATTCCAATCATACGACGCTTTACTCAGACTTTCGGGTGGTGATGGACGAAAACTTTTAAACTTGCTGGAACTTGTCGTCCTTGGAAAAGGTGATGTTAACGAAATTGAGATTACCGACGAATGGGTAACCGAAGTGGCTCAGCAGAATATTGCGCGTTATGACAAATCCGGAGAGCAGCACTATGATATTATTTCTGCTTTCATTAAATCTTTACGTGGCAGTGACCCCAATGGTGCTGTTTACTGGATGGCCAGAATGATCGTTGCCGGAGAAGATCCGTCGTTTATTGCGAGAAGAATGTTAATCATGGCTTCCGAAGATATTGGCAACGCAAACCCAACAGCCATGATCATGGCGAATGCTTGTATGCAGGCTGTAAACGTAATCGGATATCCTGAATGCAGAATTATTTTGTCGCAAGTTGCGATTTACCTGGCCACTTCTCCAAAAAGTAACGCAAGTTATCTCGCTATTGCAGATGCCATGGAAGCTGCGAAAAATACAGCTCACTTACCTGTTCCGCTGCATTTGCGAAACGCGCCAACAAAATTAATGAAGCAAATTGGTTATGGAAAAGAATACAAATATTCCCACGACTTCGAAGGCAATTTTGCGAAACAGAATTTTTTGCCTGATGAACTGAAAGGTACTAAATTATTTGAGCCTGGGAACAATGCCCGTGAAGAAGAAATCCGCCGGAAACTTCAGCAATGGTGGACCGACTGGTATGGGTATTGATTATTAAAAAAAAGGTTGTCTGGATTTGAATCTGCTCAGGGTTTCGAATCCGGCACTTTTTTTGAATCGCGGCCCTTCAAGAGTTTTTCAGCAAGCCTGGTCAAATACTGCTGGTTATTTTTTTCTTCACCTGCAACTGATGTCAAAATCTCGGTTACTTCTTCAATATTCAGATCATCGACTAACTCAACAAGGTGATCGTAAGACAGCACTTTCAAATTTTTAAGATCGCTGATGTCCTGGCGTCTCTTTTCCATGTTGCTATCCTCCGACTTGCGTTTTCGAGAATCTAAATTTACTTTAATTTCCCTTTCCTCTTCTGTCGGGACTTCGGAGGGTGCTGTTTTGAGCTGGGCAACTGGAAATGCGGTCCCAAGTTCCTTTACATTTTCATCCGACTTTTTCCAGATATTTTTCAGCGCTTTCGTTAATCGTTCCATATTAGACTTCGTTTCCATTTCCCTTAGCGCATCCTCAATTCTTTTCTCACCAAATTTACTATTTCTGAGTTCCGACAGAAACAGTTCCTGGTATTTAATTTTCTTCTGGTCTTTGTCCATATTGTATAGCGACAAAAATGCCACAATTTATTCTATAATTTTACAAACTTAATTCTATACTTCAGTTCGAACCTGGAAGTAAAAATGTCTATTTATAATACGTAAAACTATACCAAAAGTAATGTAGTGATTATCAAAATATTCCAAAAACTATTAAATACTTTCGGAATAAAGAATATCTACAACCGAATGGAGTAATCTGGGTCATTTATTATAATTGTTAATTTAAAAAGTCAAAACATAGCCATTCCTGTGAATAAAAAATGTATATTTGAGTTAATGGCTTATTCAAATTCGATCTGACTACTTAACACATCTAGCCATTTCAATATTCTTGCCTTCACATCACAGGAATCAGCTTTGTTTAAGATATTTCTGATAATCAACAAAAATCCAATTAACAAAAAGCTATGGCGAATTTTTTTCACCTTGAAGGCCAGAATTTCGCTTTCAACATTGACCGTGTAGACTATTTTATTAAATCGCAGGAAGAGCCAGCGGATGGCGAAGCGGGAAAGTATCTTATCACATTCTATTCCAACGAAAACAAAGTAGGAATTTGGGTTTATGACTCCGCAGAGGCGAGAGACAACCAGTTCGTTAATCTTGTAACTAAGAAATTTCCAAAATCGTCCTTTAAGGACCAGAACATTTTGAAAGTGCCCGTTGCGATTTTACAATAGAAAAAACTGGATAAAAATAAAGGAGTCAATTTATATAATTGGCTCCTTTATTTTTATCCAGTTTACGACAATCCCTGCAGTGGTTCATCCGGCTCGTTACCCGGAAGTGGTTCCGGCGTGATCTCAGGAGCGTCCGGGCTTACAGCCGGAAGCTCGGGTTCAGGTTGAACGGGTGGTGTTTCAGGCTCTTTTTCCCAAGGTGGCGTCTCCTGAGGAATTTCAGGGTTTGGATACTCAGGTCTTGGATCAAAAGGCGGTGTTTCAGGCGGACTAATCGGATCCGGATATTGGTGTCCCTGGCTCACGACGGTTTCTTCTTCTGTTTCACCTGGATTTATGGTCTGTTTCATGTTATATCTAGTTAAATAAGATGCAATAATTATTTAAGGTTAACTTTAAAATAACCATGCCTCGTTTTGATCCAATTTTTACCAACCGGTATTCTGCTTCAAATTGGGATTAATATCCAGCTGCGGCTGTGGAATCGGGTATATTTCAAACTTTGGATCGTAAGGTGTCAGCTTTGCTCCCACGATCTGATCAGGCGTAATCGCAGCAATTTCCTCCTTTAACGTTCCCCACCTGCGAATATCAAATACGGTTGTAAATTCACCTGTCAACTCCAATCTTCTTTCCGTACGGATGGCAGCACGAAGGTCTGCAACAGTTGTCGCCCTGGATGCAGCCGCTTTTGCCCGCTCTCTGACACGATTCAGTACCGGCAACGCACTGGCAGATTTTCCGGCCTCGTTCAACGCTTCGGCGTAACATAACAACACATCTGAAAAACGCATTTCAATCAGATCGGAATTATAGCCTTGTGCTGGCGAGCCGGCAATACGCGGAACTCTGGCCAGCTTTCCATAAGCAATTCCGTAGCCGGTAGTCGTATCACCCATGTAAATACCTGTTTTTTTATTTCGGTAGACATTCACAGTAGAATCGTAAATAACACTATCACCCGCGGATGCGGCAAAATTTGGACTTCCCTTATACTGGTATCGATCGACTAGCGTAAAATCTCTTCTGGTATCTCCTTTACCAAACAGCTGGTAAAAACTATATGTCAAGCCATAAGTTGTCTGCTCATCTCCGTTTTGCAGACCTTGCGGAAACAGAAAAAACGGGAAGAAATTTCCATTCGGATTTGATTCGTTGGCAAAATATCCAAAAGATAAAACAATCTCCTGATTGCGCTCATTATTGATTGAAAACACGTCCGCAAAACTATCCAGCAGAGCAAAGTTATATTTTGCCTCATTGGCAGTTCCTACAACTTCTGCCAGTTTATCTGCTGCTCGTTGAAAATATTCGGTTTTGCTTAAAGGCTTTCCAGCCATATGAAGATATACCTTTCCAAGTGTTGCTTTCACAGTTCCGGCAGAAACTCTCCCAACGTCCGAGGCAGTCCAGTTATCCGGTAAATTTGCCTCTGCGAATGTCATATCCTCAATAATAAATGCATATGTTTCCTCAACGCTCGATGCCGGCGCATAGATCAGATCAGATTGTTCCAGCGACGTGATTGCATTTTTGATCAAAGGAACACCACCGAAATAACGCACCAGGTTGAAATATGCATAGGCTCTCAAAAACCTCGCTTCGGCGATATAAATATTTGCAATTTCAGTATTTTCAACAGCCTTATTCGCATTTTCAATTACCGAATTTGCCCGAAAAATCGTTTTGTAAAACCTTCCCCAAACCGAATTAAATGCGTCTTCTTTCGGCAAATGTCCAAAACGGTAAAAAGGATCAGCACCTGCACCAAAAATTCCCGCAGTAGAATAGCGGTGCCCCGCCTCACTGAGGATAAAGCGATTAACAATATCACTGTAATTTGCAGCAGTATAACTTTGATAAATACCAAGCGTCGCCTTTTTCAATCCTTCTTCATCCGAAAATACCTGATCCTGATTTAAAGAAGAATACGGTACTTCATCCAGGGAATCTTTGCAAGACTGCAAGCCAAGTGCCAACAATAGCATTGCAGAAAAATATATTTTAAGTTTCATATTTTGTGTAATCAAATTGAGACTGAGATATTTCAATTTTTTTCTGGATTTCAATTAAAAATTACATGAAAAACCAATTGTGTACGAACGTTGCGCCGGATATGCACCGTAATCAATTCCCTGCTGAAGGAGCGATTGGTTGAATGAACTGACTTCCGGATCAAAACCTTTATACTTTGTAAAAGTGGCGATATTAGTACCTGTCACGAATAACCGCGGATTCTGGATTACTCCAAGTTTTGGAAATGTATAGGAAAGCGTCAGTGTTTTCAAACGGATAAAACTTCCGTCTTCCAGCATTGTCGAATTAATATCAGCCGAGCTAAGTCCACGCTGAGTGCTCGGATACAATGGATCGTTATGCTGATTCGCTTCCGTCCAGCGCTTCTCATACCATTCTTCTGACTGATTGAAAGCAATTCCCGAATAATTGACAATACCATTATTCAGATAAAAACGCGTCAGGTTTAATACATCATTACCCACAGAACCAGTGAAAAAAGCATTTACAGAAAAACCTTTCCAGGCAAAATCGTTTGTCCATCCGAAGGTAAAATCAGGATTTGACTTTCCTAAAATCTGACGGTCATCTGCATTGATTATACCATTTCCGTCGGTGTCCTGATATTTCCAGGTCCCGGGGATTTCCGTCGATAAGCTTGCGTAAGGATAAGTTGGTTCTCCTTCCGCATTAAAATCCGATTTCTGCGCCAGGCCTATGATTTTATATCCAAAAAACTGCCCAACTTCCTGACCCGGAGTCAAAATTCCGGAGATACCTCCCAGCAGGTTGCCATTGATTGCTACATAATCCGGAGTCTTCTTATCTCCCAAATCGATCAGTGTGTTCACATTTCTCGAGATATTAAAACGGGTTGAAAACTGTACATTTTTTCTTCTCACCAAATTTGCCTGCAAGGTTAATTCAACACCTTTGTTGCGCATATTTCCGTAATTGTCAATAATGCTCGTCACGCCGGATTGCGATGGCACTACACGATATTGCAGCAGATCCATCGTTTTTTTATTGTAATAATCAAAACTTACAACCAGACGGTCATTTGCAGTATTAAAATCAAAACCTATATTCAGCTGGCGTGTTCTTTCCCAGGACAGATTTGGATTTCCGATTGAAGTCGGATAAAGGCTTGTGGCAATCGTTCCGTCATTTCCCATTTCGTAAAACCCGCTCCAAAACTGGGCAAGTGATGAATAAGGACTAATCGCCTGGCTACCTGTTTCACCAAAAGATGCGCGAATTTTTGAATTCGAAATCGCTTTTACATTTTTCATAAAAGGCTCCTGATCGATGTTCCAGGCCAGCGCAACGGCAGGAAAAATTCCGTATTTTTTATTTGCGGCAAATGGAGACGCACCATCCATCCGGATCGATGTATTCAGGACATATCTTCCTTTAAATGAATAATTCCCCCTAAAAAATCCGGATTGCAATCTTCGCCCTTCTTTGTAAGAGCTGATACTTTGATTGTGCGCTGTTCCTATATTATCAATTCCAAAAAATGGAACATCATATCCGCTGGAAACGGTATTCAAAAACTCAACGGTTTGATCGTTATATTCGGCGCCAAGTGTCGCATTCAGGTAGTGATCTTTATTGAAAGTGTTTTCGTAAAGGAAATATGCGTTGACATTATAGCTGTATGTGTTGGACGTTGAATTGCTTCCGCTGCCATTTACTACGCGGCCTTCTGCGGTAGTCGGAGGCATAAAGACATTCCGGCGTGTTAAATTCTGGTTTGTTCCAAGGCTCACGACAAGTTGTAAACCATTGACTATTTTAAACCAGTTTTCCATGTTGGCGATCACATAATCGTTTTTAGAAATATCTGTTTTTGACTTCAATTCATTGTATGGATTGGCAAAATAAGTGCCGACAAATCCGGGGACACCAAGAGCATTGTTTCCCAGATAATTAAGGTCCAGGATCGGTGCTGCCCGCAATCCATCCATCAGCCCGCCAGAGTTCGGCCATGCATGACCAGTCGTCAGGGCACGATTTGATTTCTGACGAACCAGAGATAATTGGCCCTTTAGGGTATACCAGTTGGTCACTTCATTGTTCAGATTCACGCGCAGACTCGCCCGGTTATTATCCGAGTTGATGAGTGTTCCTTTTTCGGATAAGTAATTTCCCGAAACATAATACGACGATTTCTGACTTCCACCTGAAACACTTAACGTAACATCCTGTCGAAAACTTGGCTGCGTAATCGCTCCTATCCAGTCAGTATTTGTGAAAGCGCTATCCAGATTTTTGAACGGTTCCGGGCGTTCAGTGATCCGATATGACTCATTTATCACTTCGGCATACTGTCTTCCGTTCATCATCCTGATCGGTTTTGAAATTGATCCGAACGAAGTTTTGTTTACAAGTTCCACTCTCCCCGCTCCCCTCTTCCCGGCTTTTGTGGTGATCAGAACAACGCCATTGGCACCGCGGGACCCATAAATCGCTGTTGCGGAAGCGTCTTTCAGCACTTCCATACTTTCAATGTCATTCGGATTAATTCCATACAACCCGTTCTGTTCATAGGCACCGGTAAAGTTTGCACTTGCTTCGCGATATGGGGGCATTGGAAATCCATCGATTACGTACAACGGTTCATTATTGCCGCTTAAAGAGTTATTTCCACGAATACGCACAACAGTAGACGCGCCCGGTTCGCCGGAAGATTGAGTCACCTGAACCCCTGTTGCCCGGCCCTGCAAAGCCTGATCCAGTGTATTGACAACCGCGCTTTTTATTTCCTGAGCAGCAACCCTTGAGGTCGAGCTAGCCAAATCCCGCTTGCTTTGCGTCCCGTAACCCACCACGACCACTTCCTTTAAAGCCTTAGCTTCCGGGTTCATTGAGATCGCAAAGTTGGTCTGCCTTTTAACAATTCTTTCCTGTGTTGTAAAACCTACGTAACTAAATACTAAAATCGATTTTTCACTTGGTACTTTAATATCAAAAAGCCCATCAGGAGTGGTAACAGTCTGGATTTTTGTATTTTTCACCAAGACACTGACGCCGGGCAAACCTTCACCTGCTTCGTCTGTTACCCGACCTTTTACGGCTCTGGCTCCTGGCCCGGCCAAACTATCAACCGCAGCCCCCGAAGCAACTTTTTCAACGGCTGGATCTTTTACTTCCCCAGGAATAGAAAGGCTATCCGCTTGTTTTAAGGGCTTATTCAGTGTATCGGCTTTTCCGACTGGTTTGGATAAAGAATCTGTAACTCCTGCTGGCTTCGCAACGGTATCAATTTTGGTAGCAGGTTTTGAAAGCGGATCGAAATTTTGACGAACCGCGGGAATGGAATCAGTTTTAAGGACTGGTTTTACAAGCGTATCCCTGATTGCTGATGTCGAAACAGGATCACTTTTTAATGGCTGGTTTTTGATGGAATCCCGCTGCAAGGCAGGCAAAGAATCTGGCTTTGGCGACGTTACCTGTGCTGTTAAGTTTTGAGCGTAAAAAAGAAGAAGACAGATAACGGGTAACACTTTTTTCATGGTCAGGAACACGCGCCCGGGGCGACATGCTTCATGGCATCGTTGAGATTTGTTCATAAGTGGCAGGTGAGTAAAATCAGGTTAGTTGATTCAGTTTACATTAGACTAAATGTTAAGATTTGTTTCGAAGATGAAACCTCCCGCCTACTAAGACAAAAACCATACCGTTACCCATTTCAAAACTTTGGGCACAAAAAAATGGCTCCTTGCTGAGAAGCCATGTCTTTATTTTCAAGCATTTAAAAACAAAATTTTATCCTAACGCTAGCGTATAAAGTTTATCCAATCATCCTTTCTAACTTATTTGGCCCAAACAAAAAAAGCATCAATTTCATCCGCAGATTTCCTATCTATCTTTTTAATATCATTTTGACGGCTTGGTGTATAAACATTTCAACTTCAAACTAATCAGAACATAATTTGCCATTTCTTCCAAAAAATCGAAGATTAAAGCAAATTTGATCCCGAAAATTCGGGTTCTCAATTGATTTGTCTTGATGCTAAATTACACGTCCTGTAAAACCTTTCACCAATTGATCGGATGCCTAAGAACTAAAAGGGCGAAGGGATAGAAACTAAAAATACGCTTGACTATCATGATTGGAACAGAAAAGTTGCGCTGTCAGAAATTTTAAAAATCGCCGTATGAACTAAGTACTAAAATGCTTTGATTTAACAATTGAATTGGGGACTTTTTCAACACTAAGATTATTCCCCAAAGTTTTGTGCAGTAGTGCATTACAAAAGAGTACACTGCAAACCTATTATACGAAAATCCGTAAATTCCGGCTTCTGATTGAGATATGATGTTTATTTTTTTACCTAATAAAATCCAAAACAAGGAAACACCCTTCACGAAATTTTCTAACATATAGATACTTATGAAGGGTTCTCATGAAAGAAATCTTATAAATTATTTTCCTGCTGCCCAGAATATCGCATTTTTAAACAAGGTTTTATACGCTTCATTCTCAAAAAGATCCGGGGAATGCCCCATGAAAATGTAAACATTCCTGCCTGCGATTTTGGGGTTAGACCATATCACAGGATGATCGCCCATCTTAATTTTTGAATCCGGTTTATAAGTAGATTCATCGACGCTGGCCAGCACTTTAACATTTGCCCGAGGACTTTTATCATAAGTATACCATTCCTCCATATCTACGAAGAATGAAGCCGGAAGTCCCTTCATTACCGGATGAGCGTTATCTTCGACATGTACTCTGCCCGAAGCAAAAGTTGGGATATAATCCTTATAACGGACACCTCCCATAAATTCAGAAAACCAGTTCCACATAGGATAACCATCAAATTCTCCCAGTAAAGTTGCGTGATGAAAGCCGATCCACCCTCCTCTTCCTTCATTAATGTACTTCTCAAAAGCTGCTCCGGCAGTTGGTGTCCACGCATAAGGCGGGAAGTCCAGCTGGATAAAAAGTTGATACTGACACAAGAAAGCGTCATTAATTTTATCCGTATTTTCAATGTAATCCACACTGAAATTATTGTCGTTTGCCAGCTTGTCAATCCATATCTTCGCTGCCTTTGAATACTCGATATGGTGGCCACCGTTTTCAGCGATGGCCAATACTTTGAAAACCGGTTTGATCCGGGAATAAGCAAGATTACTAATCAGCAGACATAATCCAATAATGATTAAGACCGGTCTCATTTCAGCGATTTATTGATCTCGTCCAGCAGATAACCTTTTGGATCAGAATTATACTCCCAGAACATTACTCCACCCAACTTATTATCCAAGACATACTTACACTTCTCAGCAACAGATTTCTCGTCATCATAACCGATAAAGACCTTTGTTTTTTCATTGTAGATAAAAGGAGCTTTCGCTGCGTCGTCGCGATATTCTTTATAACCCTTTTTATTAACCAGACTGTCTTTAATGTAGCTATATCCGTCGATATAAGCTTTTGAAACTGAAACTTCCCCGATTATGACTTCTGAGTCCTTTCCCAACGTAAATGCGCGGCCATAAAACGGAATTCCTAACACGATTTTCGAAGCAGGAACACCCGCGCCCATATAAGCTTTGACACCATTATCTGCTGATTTTCTGGTCTTAAATTTATCTGTGGCGTATAATCCGGCATGATGAACAACTGTATCACCTGAAAAAAGATCGTAAGTCATCAGATTCACGAAGTCCAGATATTGCTGCGCTTTACCCATTTCTGAATGTGGAATAAACTCTTCCCAACCAGCTACCGCCGTGGTTAACAGCTTTTTCTGCCCTTCTTCTTTTTCGAGAATATCCAGCTCTTTTCTGATCGCTTCAAACATCAGTGTGAAATTTTCTTTATCCTCGGGACGGAAAACATTTCCTTCCTCACCTGGCATCGCTGGATATTCCCAGTCGATATCCACACCATCAAGTTTGTATTTTTTGATAATATCCACAGAACTTTTTGCGAATATGGCTCTTGAACTATCAGTCAAAACTGCGTCAGAAAAGTTTTCACTCCACGCCCATCCACCAATAGAAATCAGGATTTTCAGGTCAGGATTGATTTTTTTTAACAAATTCAGTTTTCTAAAATTGGTAGAATCTGTTTTCTCATTTGTAAGAAACGCCTTTCCATCCTGCACATTCACGAACGCATAATTGATATGCGTCAGCTGATTGGCCTTGATTTCATCGGTATTGACAAGCCCATGAAAACCTCCGACGTAGCCAATAATCACAGGTTTCGATTTCGTGGTTTTTTCTGCTGCTTTTTCTTTTTGACCACATGAAATAATGGCAGCACTCAATGCGATTCCGGCAAAAAGAAATGTGAATGTCTTTCGCAATGCTAAGTTTTTAAACAATGAAGTCATTTGATAAGGGTTAGGTTTGAAAATCAGTTATTCGATAAAAGTCAAATTTCTAACAAAATTTCCTTGAAATCTAATTACAGACAAGAAAGCAACAGCGAACGATTTTAAGACTTCCTTCGAAAAATAAATCCTGACTAACAATAATGAATATAACGCTGTATTGGTCAATTTTCCGAAGTGATTAAAAATATAAATGTGGTTTTCGGCGCACAGCTTTTGATTTTTTTAATGATATTATTTTTATGAGAAAAATTCTCAATACCCGGTAATCATTTTTTCTGCCTATTTTTTACCTGTTCATTCTTTTACAGGACTGTCCGGGATTACTTTTCGTTCTTTAAGGTCATATTTCTGGCCTTGTTTCAAAAAGAAAAATGGGCCCTGAAAATTGGTTTCCGGACCATTGCCATCTGAAAACTTTCGCTCTCTTGGAGCAACGATCGTGTTGTAATCGTAAACAGCAACATAAGAACGGCCAACAACTTCGAATACATCTTTCTGAACGATTATTGCTGTCGCTTCATCCAGACCGATCCCGATTATTTCCGGCGAACGGCGAATAAATTCAACTAGATCAAACTGGCGATTTCGTCGTAATAAATGCTGGTCGATTGCTGAATTTTTTAAAAAGCCAATGCCCTGAGTGTGATCACCAACCAGGATATGAGCGCCTTTTGTATCACCTCTCCAAAGAAATGATCCCTGAATACTGGCTCCCGCAGACGTTCCGGAAATCACTCCTCCTCTTTCCAAAACTTCCTGGAATGCCTTATGGGTTAACGTATTCAGATAAGAATCGGCGATCCTCCACTGTCTGCCTCCGACAAAATAAATACCGGTAGCAGCTTTAATGGGTGCTATAAATTTTTCACTGTTGGCTTCCGTCAGACTGCTGGTATGTAGCATCGTCACGTTTTTGATACCCGTTTCCCTTTTTACCAACTCAACACCATCGGATTTATACACTGAGGAATCTCCGGCTGCGGCAGTAATAACCACGATTTTCGCATTCTCTTTTCCGCCTGCCAGCTCTACAAATTTATTCCAGATTTCAGGTGTAGCTCCTCCGCCTCCAATAATAATCAGGGACCCTTTTTCAGGACCATGTCGCGTCGGAGTTTCGCTGATCGTAATAGGGGTTTGAGCAAAAGATTGTATTCCGGCTAGCAGAACGCAGATAAAAAACCCGGTCGTATATTTTTTCATAAGAGAGAATAAAAAAGAAATAATGAAAATAGCGTATCCTGATAACAAAATACGCCATAGAAAGCACTATACCTACCTTGTCAGAATTGTTCTCTGCTATTCTGTATATTTTTTATTTGATTCTTACATCTTGCGGCAACGGACCTGTATACCTACTGTCTGTTTCCAACTGAAATTCCAAAAGTTACACGGGAATCATTTCTTTTTCTCCCTGCTTCCACCAGACTCTCATAAGAATTTTCATAACTTGATCTGAGTGCTACCCATTTGTTTACAGGAAATTCCAGGGAGATTACCGTATTCCAACGCAGGTTGGAAATATCCGTTATGGCAGGCTGAACAAAAGTGATGTGATTGATTCTGAACCTGTCTTTTGCAAAAGAGTGTTTTCCTTTCACACGGAAAGAATTACGCTGAATACTTTTTGTAGGAAGTTCACGGAAGTTGGTTGATTCATGAACAAGCGCGTTTGTCAGCAAAATTTTATTTTTTTCAGTACTCAACAACCTGTAACCAATACCTGCACCGCCCATAACCCGTAGCGTGATACCACGAAGGTTGCTGGTTTCCAGTGTCCCCAGGCCAAAAACATACGTTTTTCTTTTCTTGAAAACATCGACGAATAAGTCCATGTAGGAGTCTCGCTCTGCCAGAATTCCATTTTGGCGTCCATAAGTAAATCTCGGATTTGTGGCTATGGAAAGAACAGGACCCGTGGCAATAATTTCTGCACGAAGCACCATTAAACTACGGTTTACATTCCCTCTCGTAAAATTACCATCTCCGATAAAGCGATAAGTTATCGTATCCAGCTTGAAAACAACTGGCGGAGCGGCAACCGTATCTTTGGGACTAGCAGCCACAGCATTTGAATCTGCAACAGCGACGCTGTCTGTACCTACCTGTTGGCTATATGAAAGGTGGCAAATAATAAGAAGAAAAAATGCGGATAAATAGGAAAAACGGGTACGATTAAACTTTCTCATAACGGAATTTTACTGTGATGCCAACGGCCGGGCTGCCAAAAAACCAGATCTTATAGGCAGGAATCTGTGGTCGTTTCGATTGCTCATTTATTACATTAACACGTTTCGGGTGCTTATATTTTCTTCAAATAAAGTTAATTTCAACCATTGGAGACAACATTCCAGTTGTATTTAACCAAAGGAATTAAAAAAGAATGCTGAAAAAACCAGGTATAATCGAGCGGATCAAGGAGTTAAAATATCATAGGAACGACTATATATTCGAGAATTTTAACATTACTGCATTGGATCATGCTTTCCTGCTGAAATACAGCTCTTCTCTGACAGAAACAGGTAGGCGAGGTTTTTTTGACATATTACCAAAGGTTATCGAAGTTAATTTTGCTACTTTTTCTATTCCTTCGGTGACAATGGACCTGATTGTTTCGATCAAACAATCCGAAAACTCTGTTACACTTTCCTGTCCGTGCAGCGCGGAGAAAAAAACGCCGTGTGAGCATCAGATCCAAGTGTTATATAATGTGATGGATCGTAAGGACCTTCGTATCTTCTTTGATGACAACCTTCGTCTCGCCCAAATTAAATTTATTGCAATCGATTATGGTCTGGAAAAAGAAAGTAATCTTGATGATTATTTCCGGTTGGAGCATGCAAATAAATCGGTTGAAATAAAACCAAAACTGAAACAGCTTTTTGCGGTTAATGAAGCAACTAAGACGTATTTAAAGGATAATCTGGTTCCAAAACCAAATCCGCTCCTACCAAAGAAGCCAGTTTCAAAAGAGATTTTGAAAATGATTATCGTTTTCGGGCAGCATAAATATTATGATCATTTTTATGTCGGACTATTTGAAGCACAAACAACAAGAGACGGAAAGTTAAAGAATCCGCTGACGTCTATTAATCCACTTGATTTTATATGGAAGCTGGACAACGCGGAGGAATTGAAATTTTACACCGGCGTTTCGAAATTTCAAAATCAATACCGTTCCGGCAAATCTGACTCTGATATTGACGGATTGAAATCGCTTGTAAAAAATCCACTTAAACTGCCGGTATATTACCACGACATCAAAGTTTCGGAAAGTATTTCCGCAGCCTCATTAATTCCGGTCCAAATGCGAACTTTACCTGTTGATCTGCATTTACTGGTTGATGTCAAAGATAAATTTCATGAAGTTTCCGGACAGCTGATTGTAGATGGCAAGCCCTTTGCGCTTGAAATTCTTAAAATAAGATATAGTTATTTTGTGATGATCAATGACACGATGCATCTGGTGGAAAATCCTGATATTTTGCGTGTGATTGAGTTTTTCAAACAGAATAATAATAAAATCCTTGTCCATGACAGCAAGTTTGAGGAGTTTCAAAACTCCATTCTCTCAAAGGTAGAGGACAAAATTCGGGTCACATATGCTTACCTAAAACCAGCAACCCAAAAACAACGTCAGGAAAATGGCTTCGAAAGAGAAAATGAGCAGTTGATCTATCTTTCTGATCTGGATAATTACATTCTGATAACGCCTGTCATGCGATATGGGAATGTTGAAATTCCTGTTCTTTCAAAAAAGCAGATTTATTCAACTGACAGTAAAGGGCGACCGTTCACAGTAGAACGTGATGAAGATCTGGAAGTTCAGTTTACGGCAACTTTGCTGCGGCAACATCCTGATTTTTACGATCAGCTTGGTGCAGACCATTTTTATTTAAGCAAAACAAGATTTTTAGATGAAGGCTGGTTTCTCGATGCATTTGAAGAATGGCAAAATCAAAACATAACCATTCTTGGATTCAATGAATTAAAAGACAACAGATTAAATCAGAATAAGGCAACAGTTTCATTGAGCATAAACAGCGGAACGGATTGGTTTAATACCCGGATTCAGGTTAAATTCGGCAAGGAGGCGGTATCATTGAAACATCTGCATAAATCAATTCGTAATAAAAATAAATTTGTCCAGCTTGGCGACGGTTCGCTGGGTATTTTGCCTGGTGAGTGGATTGAAAAATTTGCTAAATATTTTGAAACGGGCGAAATTGTAGGTGAAGAAATTCGTACGCCCAAGATTAATTTTTCCGATATTCTCGAATTATATGAGGATGAAGTTTTAAGCCAGCCTGTGAAAAATGAGTTGATGTTGTATGTTTCTAAGTTCACAGATTTTGAATCGATCAAGCCAGTCGAAGTACCAAAAGATTTGCATGCTTCCCTGCGCGAATATCAGAAAGAGGGGTTAAACTGGCTAAATTTCCTGGATGAATTCGGTTTTGGAGGCTGCCTTGCAGATGATATGGGTTTGGGAAAAACCATCCAGATTATTGCATTTATTTTATCTCAGAGAAACAAAGGTTATCAGAATACGAACTTAATTATTGTCCCTACTTCGCTGATTTTCAACTGGCAGGCTGAGGTTCAAAAGTTTGCTCCCTCCATAAAAATCCACACCGTTTATGGATCAAACCGGGTAAAAGATCATAAGGAATTTGACCAGTTCGAAATCGTTTTAACTTCTTATGGAACGTTGCTTTCAGACGTGAAATTTCTGAAAGAATACCGTTTTAATTATATATTTCTTGATGAGTCGCAGGCAATAAAAAATCCTGAATCGCAGCGTTATAAAGCAGCGAGATTACTTCATTCCAGAAATAAAATTGTCCTTACCGGAACGCCGATTGAGAATAATACTTTTGATCTGTATGGGCAGCTTTCTTTTGCGTGCCCTGGTTTGCTAGGTAGTAAAATTCAATTTAAAAATCATTACGCGATTCCGATTGATCGATTTGAGGACAGTAAACGCGCCCGGGAATTGCAAAAAAAAGTCAATCCTTTCATTTTAAGAAGAACAAAACAACAGGTTGCAACAGAATTACCGGAGAAAACCGAGATGGTTATTTATTGCGAAATGGGCGCGGAGCAGCGCAAGGTATACGATTCATACGCGAACGAATTCAGAAATTTCCTCCTGACAAAACAGGAAGGAGATTTATCGCGTGATAGCATGAACATTCTGGCCGGACTGACTAAACTAAGACAAATCTGCAACTCCCCGTCTTTGATCAATGATGAAGAATATTATGGCGATTCGTCGGCCAAGATCGAAGTTTTGATCGAACAGATTGAATCCAAAGCGCCGCAACACAAAATCCTGGTTTTTTCTCAATTTGTAAAAATGCTGGACCTGGTAAAAAGGGAGCTGGTTGCAAGGAATATATCTTTTGAGTATCTCACCGGACAAACAAAAAATCGTTCTGAAAAAGTAAACTCCTTCCAGAATAATGCCGATGTGCGCGTGTTTCTAATCAGTTTAAAAGCCGGAGGTGTGGGCCTTAATTTAACAGAAGCGGACTACGTTTACCTTATTGACCCCTGGTGGAATCCTGCTGTCGAAAACCAGGCCATTGACAGGAGTTACCGGATTGGTCAGAAGAAAAATGTGGTCGCCGTTCGTTTGATATGTCCGGATACGGTTGAAGAAAAAATCATGAAAATGCAGGAATCAAAAAGGGATCTGGCGAATGATATCGTAAAGACTGATGCTTCTATTTTGAAATCGCTGAGCAAAGGAGATTTGCTTGGATTATTGTAGCGTTGTTACAAGTCAGAATGGTGTCCTGTCCCAATTTTCAGGATTGTTATAAAGTCTTAAAATTATTGGAGTATCTACTTCAATTTCGCCGCACATACTTTTTTCTCTAATGCTTTCATCTGTTTCGGGGTTCTTAATGAGCGAACAAAAAACGATCTGAACCAAATGTGATTCAGATCATCTTTATTCAATGATATTTAGTCATATTCAACAAAAGACTCATCTTCGTAACACCACAACCATTTTTCGCCGGGTTCAGCAGAACTTATAACCGGATGGCCAGTAGCATGGTTATGTTTTGTCATGTGCTTAGAAGGTGAATCGTCACAGCAGAGCGTCACGCCGCAAGTCTGACATGTACGTAAGTGCACCCATCGTCCGCCCGCTTTTACACATTCTTCACATTCTCGCTTTTTGGCGGTTTTTATTTCAGTGATCGCACTGATATGACTACAAATCTGATCTGCCATTATATTTCGCTTAAATATTGATGAACCAAACTAATTGACATAGAACCTTCCCCAACCGCGGAAGTCACACGATTCATTGCTCCTGCGCGAACGTCGCCAGCTGCAAAAATTCCCGGAGAACTTGTTTCCAAAGTATAAGGATCGCGGTCCGCTTTCCAGACTTTCCTGAACTCACCGTATGAATTCATATCACGCCCGGTTTCAATAAATCCTTTTTTATTTTTGATAATTTCCAGCCCGATCCAATCAGTATAGGGTTTCGCGCCAATAAAAATAAATAACGCGTCCGCAGAAACTGACGTTTGTTCCCTGGTGTTTAAATCAATAAGTTTCAAGCCTTGCAAATGGTCATTTCCACAAGCTTCCACAATTTCAGTGCAACCCAAAACTTTAACATTTTCTGTCGTCGACAACTGATCGATCAAATATGACGACATGGAAGAACTCAGATCATTTTTACGCACCAGAATATAAACATGTCTGGCAAATTTGGACAGATACATTGCCGCTTGTCCCGCCGAATTTCCTCCTCCCAGAATATAGACTTCCTTATTTCCGCATGAAGTTGCTTCGGTGTTCGCAGCACCATAATAAATTCCCTTCCCGGTAAACTCCTCAATACCCTGCGTTTCTAATTTACGGTAATCAACGCCTGTTGTGATGACGACTGCTTTGCCGTTGATCTCCGTGCCGTCTTCCAATACAATGGTCTTATACTTATCCTTAACCTTAATCTCTTTTACAGACTGAGGAGAAAGAATTTCAGTCCCAAATCTAGTCGCCTGGGTAACCGCCCGCCGCGCCAGATCTGCCCCGCTCAGTCCTGATGGGAAACCAAGATAATTCTCGATTCTCGAACTTGTACCTGCCTGTCCACCGGGCGCCCGCCTTTCAATTAACAAGGTACTCAAACCTTCCGACGCACCATATACGGAGGCTGCCAGGCCTGCTGGTCCTGCACCGATGATGATCACATCATAAATTTGTTGTTTAACAGAAGCATTCAGCCCGATTCTTGATGCAATTTCCAATACTGACGGATTTTTCATCAGCGAGCCATCCTCAAAAATAACGACCGGAAAATCCGCTGTTTCAAAGTTATTAGTAGAACAAATCTGTTTTCCCTGATCGCTGGACTCGATATCCATCCAGGAATAAGGGATCAGGTTCCCGTAAAGGAAATCTTTAATCTGATGAGATTTTGGCGAAAACTGGTAGCCAAGCACTTTCAAACCCTTAAAGTCAGGACGATAATCAGCCTGCCAGTCATTCAACAAATCGTCGATCGCCGGATACAATTTTTCTTCCGGAGGATCCCACGGTTTCATGAGGTAATAATCCAGCTGCACGTCGTTAATCGCTTTTATTGCCGCATCGGTATCTGAATAAGCAGTAAGTAAAACACGTTTTGCATCAGGAAATATCTTTTTTGCCTTTTGTAAAAAATCAACGCCCTGCATTTCAGGCATACGCTGATCTGATATAAAAATGGCGACTTCTTCCCCCTTGTTTTGCAGATCAATCAAGCTTTCCAGCGCCTCCTTCACAGACGCAGTGCTCAGTACCCGGTAAGTATCCCGATACTTGGCCTTTAGGTCGCGGGTGATGGCCCTTAAAACCTGCGCATCATCATCAATTGAAAAAATAATCGGCAACCCCATATCTTGTCTTTTTATTTTAATTCGAAGCTAATTCATCCATTGATTGGGAAACAGACCACGAATTCAGTTCTTCCTGGTACGGAATCCACTGTGATTGTTCCTTTGTGTTGTTTTACAATTCTGGTAACTACATCAAGCCCCAAACCGGTTCCCTGACCAATTTTTTTTGTGGTAAAAAACGGATCAAATATCCTTTTTTTATTGTCATCAGGAATTCCGGGGCCGTTGTCAATTACCGAAACGCATACGAATTCTCTGTCCCGTCTCGTTTTTATAATTAGTTCAGGATTTTCTATTCCTTCCAAAGCATCGGTTGCATTATCGATAAGATTCGTCCATACCTGGTTTAGCTCGCCGATCATTGCTTTTACGGGTGGCAAACTTTCGTCATAATCCTCAATAACGTTCACATTTGCCTTTTTGATTTTATGGTTAAGCATGATCATGGTATTCTTGATCCCCGTGCGGATATCGGCGAATACCTTATCGCCGCCGCCATCCATATGCGTAAACGTTTTAACAGAATTGACAAGCTCCGAAATTCTTTTAGACGCCAGACCAATTTCTGAAACCATCCTTTCCGTGGTAAAGCTATTATTAATCCAGATCAGCAACGGTGATAATTTCCCTTCCGGAATGTAGGTTTTTATTTCCTCCAGATCATCAATCGACAGCCCGAATTCAACAAAATTCTCCGCCATATCATAAACATTTTTTATCCCGTCCTGTGCGTCCAGCCAGTCTGAGATTTCATCCTCTTTGTCTGCACGTTCCATCATGCTCAGCACCGGCCTCTCCTTATTATCCAGTGCATTATGAATTTTGGTATTGACACTTTCTATATCCGCTGTATCCAATCTTATCGAAATCAACTGTTTAAAGGCATCAGGCAAACATTGCAAATGTTTTTCTAAGGAGGCTGAACCACGAACAATAGCCGCAGCCGGATTATTCAGTTCATGCGCCAATCCTGCCGAAAGCTTTCCGAGTGCCATCATTTTTTCACTTTGCTGCTCGCGTTCGGTAAACTCCCGGATCCGGGAAGCCATGACGTGAACAAAAACCTGCGTCAGCTCATAATTCAGCTGAATCAGATCGCGCATTTTTTCTTTCGGTAAAGAAATCACCTCCGTTTCTTCAATACAAACGGCATTCGCAAACAGATTTTTTGCTCTGGAAAACGGCAGTAATCCCGTAATTGTTCCTCCGCCGACATCAGCGACCGAGAGCCTTTCGTTGTTTTGGTTTCGATAGAATTCTACACGTCCACGAAGTATAATATGAGTATACACGATCGGATCGTTCAATCTTCCGAAATACTCGCCTTCTTCAAAAATTCTGTGTTCGCTTTCGTCTATAAACCATTGCAACTGCTCGTCGGGCACTTCCTTTAAAGCCTCAATAGCCTTCAGATCTGCAACGGTAACTTCTTTTGTGGCGACTTCCTTCATGACAATCGAAATTTAAGATTTATTTTCTTAAAAATTAAAGATGGCATTTTCGGGTTATAACACCAAAGTTAAACAATCTGTCACACCTCCCTGCGTAAATTTGGATTATACGTTATGCAGACAAAAAAAAAGCCTTACAATAATGCAAGGCCTGTATTTTTTTTAGAAAATTCTATTGCTTTGTCCATAGACTATCTGTGAAATAATGTTTGCAATCCAGAAAATTTTCTATCAGTTCGAAACCATTGTTACTGGCAAGAATGTCAATTTCTGAAAGTGTGTACTTTTTAGATAACTCGGTCCAGATTAATTCGTTTTGCCGAAAAGGATATGTCCTGTCCAGATTTGCAATGTATACTTCCTGCTCTTTAAGGCTCACCAAAAAACTCCTCACTTCGCCGTTGACAGGATTATAATGAGAATAAAAATCAAAAAATTCTTTCTTGAAATTTCCACCAAGCTCCTTATTGATCCGTTGTAACAAGTTCATATTAAATGCCTTCGTTATTCCCTGACTATCATCATATGCATCACGTATAACAGCCGGATTTTTTTGAAGATCAAACCCGATGAGCAGTTTGTCGCCCGTTTTCATATGCTGGTAGAATTGTCCAAGCAGATCATTTGCCTCAGGGTCCTGGTAGTTTCCGATATTACTTCCCAAAAAAAGAAAAAGACCTGGTTCCTGCAAAGCAAATAAATCTTCCATCATTGAAAAGTAATTACCAATCAGCGATTTAATTTTCAACCCCGGTAAATAATCAAGCATATTTGCTTCAAGTTCCTGAATTGCTTTTTGCGAAATATCGATCGGAACGTAAGTAAAATCAACCTGATTTTCCATCAGTTTTTTTAACAACTGACGCGTTTTGATACCGTCCCCGGCACCGAATTCAATAATATTAAAAGGCTCGTCAAAATTCAGTTTACGAAGTATGTCCTCACCCTGCAAGGATAATATCTCGAATTCACAAGGCGTAGGATAATATTCAGGCATTTTCATAATATCCTGAAAAATCACGCTACCCAGATCGTCGTAAAAATATTTGGATGATATATTTTTAAAGGAAGCTGTTAACCCTTCATGTATGTCCTGTTCAAAAGTTGATGTAGCGCTTAAAGTAGTAGATTCCATTTTCAAGTAGGTTGATGGTTAAGTGTTTGCGATCAGCTGTCAGCGACTAGACGTTAGCTTTCAGAGATTGACTAAAAGCTAATTCCTAAATGCCAAAAGCTATTTTACTAATCGAATGCCAGTGTATTGCCAGCGTTCGTTTGTGTGAAAAAAGTTACGGTATGTATTTCTGCTATGGTCTGGTGAAGTAGCTACCGAAGCTCCGCGAAGGACCATGGTATTGATCATGAATTTGCCGTTATATTCTCCCACCGCGCCTTTTGCTTTAGTGAAATTAGGATATGCCAGATAAGCACTGTTTGTCCATTCCCATCTTTTTCCCCAGGCAAAATGATAGGAAGCAATTTCCCATTCGAATTCGGTCGGCAGCCTCATTTCCTTCCACTGCGCATAAGCCCATGCTTCGAAATAGCTGACGTGACATAAGATAGCTTTGGGATTAAGTTTTTTCAGGCCTGCCAAAGTGAAATAATGCCATTCTCCATTGATCTTATGCCAATACATCGGAGAATCGATTTGGTTTTCATTAACCCACGACCAGCCTTCATCCAACCACAAATTGAAATCCTGATAACCGCCTGCTTCAATAAATTCTATAAATTCTTCGTTGGTAACCAGCGACTTGCTGATTTCAAAGTTCTGAGCATATACTTTGTGCCGGCCTTGTTCATTATCAAAGCAAAAGCCGTCACCCTGGTATCCGATCTCGTAAATACCTTCGTTTATCTGAACAAAACCCGTTTCTGAATTCTCATCATCGACCAGATTATGATCGGGTTCGTAAACCGGAAAAGTCGGGTTATGGCCTAAAATATATTTAATGTCTGTTACAAGTAATTCCTGATGCTGCTGCTCGTGATGCAAGCCTAACTCGATAAGTGTCAAAGCCTTTTCATCTCCCAGCGTAGCCAGCAAAATGTTCATGTGCTCGTCCACATATTTGCGGTATGCGTACACATATGAAACCTTCGGGCGCGTAATATTTCCCCTATCAGTCCGTAGGACGCGGTCACCGACGTTATTGTAATAACTGTTGAATAAATAATTAAAAGTCTCATCGAAAACCTTATAGTCTGAGACCTGGTTTTTGAGAATAAATGTTTCAAAAAACCATGTGGAGTGCGCTAAATGCCATTTTGGAGGACTTACAAACGGAACGGGCTGCGGCACATAATCTTCCGTCTCGAGAGGTTGACAAATCTGTTCAGTGTACTTTCTGACGAGGTTATATCTTTCCCTAATGTTGGTGGTTTTCATTAGACAAATAATTTTTTAAATCTGAAATAGTCTTTATACGCAAGGATTGTGCCTGACTTCGACGCATCATTAAGGCATAGGCATTATTAAACCCGATCGGTTTCAGCCAGCTCAATTTATACTGATCAGAAAATTCTTTTTGAACAAAATCAAAAACTTTCTCACGGTTCCCGATGATCGGGTCGAGCGTTATTTTGTCAGGTTTTAAAATGACCAGAAGGCCTGTACCTGTATATTCCGGGTACATATCAATCTCATTATTGGTTAATGCATCAAAGCAAATTTTTGTTCCGCCAAGACCCGTTCTGGTGACAACTTTTAGTTTGGTATTTCCTTCAATCAACATTTTATACATGTTGATCAAAATATATTGTTCAGCAAAAATTTTTGACCCCAGCCGGACCGTTTCTGTGCCCGCGCCGCTCTGCGGTTTTTTATATAAACCCTTTTCCAGCATAAAATCCAGCGCGACCTTTTCCGGGAGCTGCTTCTGATAATCAACGCGATAATTCAATTCCGTCATAATAGAATCGTTGATCACACCGGATAAGATTTCAAGAACCGGCTGTAATTCAGGATACTTTTCAAGAACATCATGGCGAATAAGCGGAGCGGCATAGTAAGGTGGAAAAATTGTTTTATCATCTTCGAGCGTAACCAGATCATAGGCTTTCAAACGGCCATCTGTACTGTATCCGCTGATCACATCAAGCTTCTTTTCAAACGCCGCTTTATACATTACCGCATCGCTGATAACCACAGTCGGAATGTCCAGTTGATACTTCGATTTAAGTCCGAGATATCCATCTTCGCGACCCATAAATTCCGGCGTAAAACCTGCCAAAACTTTTTCAGAAGTATAAGGAATGATATAAAAAGAGGAAAATAAGATGAGGAGGACAGGCAAAATAAGTGATACTTTCCGCATCTTTTTCAGATTCGCTTTTTGGAAAAGAGACAGCAGAAAATCAAGCAAAATTGCCAGCAACGCGGCCGGAATCGCGCCTGCCAGAATCATATTCGTATTATTCAAAGCAATCCCGCCGAAAATAAATTCGCCTAACCCACCGGCTGCGATATAGGCGGCGAGTGTTGCAACACCGACATTGATCACCGTGGCAGTTCGGATCCCGGCAAGAATTACAGGCATCGCAAGGGGAATTTCCACGTTGAATAATATCTGCCATTTGTTCATTCCCATACCACGCGCCGACTCGGTGATGGCGGGATCGACACCAGTAATTCCAGTGTAAGTGTTTCGGATAACGGGTAGTAAAGCGTAAAGAAAAAGTGCCGAAATAGCCGGTAAAGCTCCGATCCCTAAAATTGGAATCATGAAACCGAGCAAAGCAATACTGGGAATGGTTTGAAGAATTCCTGCAATTCCTAGAACAAACCAGGCAACACGCTTTTTATCTGCAATCCAGATTCCAAGCGGTAATCCAATGGTAACGGCAATAAGCAGTGATATGCAAGTAAGACCGATATGAGCGATCGTCTGGTCCAGCAGCTTGTCTGATTGCTGCAACATAAACTGTACCAAATTCAGTTGCTCATTCATCTGTTTCTTTTGTTTTCAAGATAAACAGACTGGATTGTCTGTATTGAAATTTCTTTCAAGGAACCATCCTCCGAATTCCTTACTATCAGCACATCTTCATTTTTTTCAGAAAGCATTTCCATGCCCTCCCACAGACTTTGGTTGCTGTTTAATGATGCAGTTGGTGCCGGGGAAGCATCCGAAAGTGACGACCATATACTATTAAATTTCAATGCACTAAGTTCAAGCTGCAGACGCTGGTGGCTGAAAAAGTTTCTGGCAAATTCATTTACAGGTTTAAAAATCAATTCTTCGGGCGTTCCTGTCTGCACAATAATTCCCTTATCCATGAGGCAAATCTGATCTCCAAGTTCAAAAGCCTCCTGAACGTCATGCGTTACCAGAACGATTGTCTTACTTTTTAATTCAGGTAATTCCAGGAACTCTTTTCTTATACTCGCCCGTGTGATGGGATCGAGTGCGCCAAACGGCTCGTCCATCAAGAGCACCGGCGGATCAGATACCAGCGCTCGTGCCAAAGCAACGCGCTGTTTTTGCCCACCGCTTAATTCATCAGGATATTTATTTGCGTATTCTGTTACTGGAAGTTTTAATTGCGTCAGCAAAGCATTGGCACGTTCGCTGGTTTTTTCTTTTCCCCATTTTAACAAGTTAGGAACAATTGCAATATTTTCAGCAACGGTGTAATGCGGAAAGAGGCCGTTATTTTGCGATACATAACCAATACCTCGTCGTAAAATTTCCGGTTTTAGGGACAAAATATTTTTGCCGTCAATCGTAATTTCCCCTGCGGAGGGCTCTATCAACCGGTTAAGGATTTTCAGCGTTGTCGTTTTCCCACAGCCGCTGGTCCCCAGAAAAACCAGCGTCTGCCCTTCCTTCACTTCGAAGGAAATATCGTTGACCGCGTTGATTCCATTAAATTTCTTACTGACATTTCTGGCAATGATCATCGGGTTTAGTATCTGTTATTACTATCTCAAAAATAAATCACGCCTCAGTCCACACCCTCAGAATTCGTTATTTGTCAAGCGTCATGAATAAATTATTGAGTGATTCAGCATACGTTGGATGCGCAAAAACACCTTCTTTCAATTGCTCATATGTTATCCCACCCATCATGGCAAGCTGCAGAATCGTGACAATTTCTCCGCCTTCTTCCGCTAAAACAGAAGCGCCGAGAATTTTTCCCGTTTCTTTATCGATAACCGCTTTCATCATGCCTCGTGTGTCACCCGTTTCAATCGACCGAGCCACACTTGAATTCGGCATTTTTGCAACCAGCACCTCTTTTCCACTTTCCTTCGCCTCCTGCTCAGTTATACCGACACGGCCAAGCTGCGGATCGATGAACATACAGTAAGGAACAAGGCGATCTTTGATGGATTCGTTTCCTTTTTCGATAATATTTTTCCGAATCACACGGTAATCATCGTAGGCTATGTGCGTAAAAGCCGGTCCGCCTTTCACATCGCCCAGAGCATAAATCCCCTCGACCGATGTTTCCAGTTTATCGTTCACTTTTACATATCCTTTTTCATCAATTTCAACACCGGCAGAATCAAGGCCAAGATCCGTAGTCTGAGGTTTTCTTCCTGCACCGATGAGAACATGTGTGCAGGATATATTCGCCTCTTGTTCCGTAACATTTAAGAACAAATTGATGTTATGGCCCTCGTTTTTGATAAGCTCAACTTTACAATCTGTAATGATCTTGATATCCTCTTCGGAAAGTATTTTTACTATCTCTTCTGCAATGTCTTCATCCTCATGACGCAAAATACGCTCTGATTGTTCCAGTATAGTGACTTTACTTCCAAAACGGCGAAACATTTGTCCAAACTCCAGGGCAATATATCCGCTTCCAATAATGGCCAGATGCTCTGGAATTTCTTCCAGTTCCATAATCGAAGTAGAGGTCAGATAATTGATCTTATCTATACCATCAATTTCCGGGATTGCAGGTTTTTCACCTACGTTGATAAAAAATTTATCCGCCGACAAAACCTGTTCACTACCGTCATTCAGAGTGACTGTAATTTCTTTGGGCCCTGTAAAAACAGCTGTTCCGTAAATAAGATCCAGATTCTTCGTTTCCTTGATCCCCTTTTCAGAATTACCACGCATCCGTTGGACAACCTCATTTTTCCGATCCAGGATTTCGTGAAAGTCTACTGTATAGCCGCCGACATGAACCCCTAACTTTTCACTATTTGCTACCGACCAGGCAAGTTTTGCTGAGGCGATCATGGTTTTTGTCGGCGAACAACCGTCATTAACACAGGTACCTCCTACCCATCTTTTTTCGATAATTGCTGTTTTCAAGCCTGATTCGGCAAGTCTTTTCGACAGAGGCGTTCCTGCCTGGCCGGAGCCAATAACTATTGCATCATACTTTTCCATATCGGCAGACGGTCAGGCTTCTATTTGAACACCTTTCCAAAAGGCGATATAATTTTGAATATTCTTCGCAGCATCCTTAGGTTCGGGATAATACCATGCTGCATCCGGGTTTGAACGCCCGTCAACTTCAAGGGTATAATAAGAAGCTTCACCCTTCCATGGGCAGGTTGTATGCGTACTTGATGGGATCAGATAAGCTTTGTTTACGGATTCTACAGGGAAATAGTGGTTATTTTCAACTACAACTGTTTCGTCGCTTTCAGCTATTACTTCATGGTTCCAGATTGCTTTCATAAAATTTGGTTATTGGATTTGTAAATGGGCTAACAGTTTTTATTGCAATAACATTAAAATTATGCCTGATTTAAATAAAAAAGCCGGCAGGCGTTAAAGCTTACCGGCAGCGGATTGACTTTTTCTAACTTTATTTATTCTGATAACTCCCGAACAATTTAATCATCCGGTCGGGCTGGTTTGTAATTATTCCGTCAACCCCCAGAGCAGCCAAACGCTCCATTTCTTCTGGCTCGTCAACCGTCCAGGGTAAAATCAGCACTTTAGCATCGTGCGATTTCTTCACAAGGTCCTCATTGACAAGGGTATGATAAGGGCTGTATATATCAGGCGTAAAACCAAGTTTCTTGATATTATCTTCGAAACTATCTTTGTTCATGATCAACAAAGCCAGTTTAACTTTTGCATTTTCCTTATGCAAAACCTGTAAAGTACGAATATCGAACGACTGGATCGTGGTTCTGTTTTCAATTTTCTTTGTCCGAATCACGTCCATAACCCTCGAAACAAAAACGTCGGGAACCGGATTGTATGCCCCATCGCCCTGAGGCGAAATTTTTGTCTCCATGTTATAATATACCGGCTTCAAATTGTTCTTTTTCACATAAACCTCCACACTATCAATAAGGTCAGATAGAAGTGGTTTGTGCGTTTTCATTTTCTTTTGTTCGGAAAATCTTGGATGAGGTTTGGTACCGCTGTCGAATTTCCTGATACTGTCATACGGCATTTTATAAAGGGCAAGTCCTTTTTCTTCCTCTTTTGTCACATCCGACCCATCCGGTTTGCGCATAAATTCTGCCGACATATACGGGTCGTGAGACACGACAACTTTACCATCCGCCGAAATCACACAATCTAATTCCAGCGTTTTCGCTCCCAATTTAACGGCGTTGATCATGGCCGTAATTGTATTTTCAGGATATAATCCCATTCCTCCGCGATGCGCCTGGACTTCGGGTTTTTGCTGGGCATTGGCACTGACCGAGGAAATTATCCCGGCAGTGAATAGTGATAAGAAAATAAATTTCATAAGCTTGCATTTAAATTTAGCTGGCAATTTTTAGTTTTAAATTGACAATATCGATTTTTGAAACATTATGAAATTGTTAGGAAAAGCATGAAAAAACTTATCCCAGAAATCTTATCCGGCCTATGAACCTTAAAATCACTTTTCTATTTTTTCTTTTACTAACGACATTTTTGGCCTGCAACAATTCGGCCAGTGATCCAAAAGAAGCAGCTGAAAAATTGACCGGCAATCCAAAATGGCATATTGACGAAATCTACGCCAATGACACACCCGTTTTTAAGGATGGGAAATTGATTCAGCAATTTGGCAGCGTAAGCTTTGAGCGTTATATGGAAAATGTAAGTTTCGCTGACGATGGCTCTTTTACAGGATATTTTGTGGGAGATACAAAACCGATGATTTTGAAGTGGAAGACAAATGATAAAAATATTACCGTCTTCTCCGCAGATTCAGCGGCGGCAAAAGGGGGCGAATGGACGATTGCTCCTCAAGATGTTTCCGACGCGTCTTTTAGCATGAAAACGCAAAGCACGGCTTACAATTATCCGCAAATGACGAAAGTTGAACTGAAATTCAAGAGAGAAAAGTAGACTGATTTTTATAGTTCCTGTAAGATAAGATCCTTATAGGCGACCTGAGCCTTGCCGCCGCCATGAATTTGCAAGCCGATTATTCCTTTTTGCGGGATGGATTTGTCAGGTTCAGTATAATCTATGGTCTGATGCCCGTTCAGTGAAATACGGATGCGTCGACCTTCACATCTTACCTCGTAGTCATTCCAGTCGCCAGGTTTCAATATTTTCCCGATCAGCATCGAGTCCGGACTGATCAGCGTCTTGTTTCTTCGCGATTCATCATATAGACTGCCCCAATATCCATCACCAAGATCGGCCTGATATCCGATCATTTCATAATCAGGATTTTCCGCGCGCTTACTGCGAAACTGCACGCCGGTATTAATAAATCCTTCCGTCCCGGTTAATTTGAATTTTACCCGAATGACAAAATTTCCATAGCTTTTTCTGGTACAAAGAAAATAATTGTGATCCACTGTTTCTGTCAGCGATCCACCGACAATTGTACCATTTTCGATACGCCAGGTTTTTAGGGTATCACCTTCCCAGCCATCAAAATTCTTTCCGTTAAAAAGCACTTCCTCTCGCTTTACCGACATGGACGCGCAGGCAAAAAACAATAATGTACTGATGAAAAGTGTAAGATATCTGGTCATGATGATCGTTGTTTGGTATCCGGTTTAAAAGCCGTCATCCAATACATTTTTACCTATATCCTGAACAGGCCGAAAATGACCATGGGCGGAAAATAAAAAAAGGAAGATATAAATCCCCCTTTTTTCATCCCACCAATATCAAGCCTCCTTCTCCGGAGGCTACCTTCATTCAAATTATTTATTTGAATCGCTTTTCAATTTTAGCTCTACAATATTTGCTTTTTGAGGAGCAGTGTAGTTCTGAGTTTTAGCAACAGCTTCTTTTTGCGGAGCAGGAGTTTCCAAAACAGTTACTGAAACAGGAAGTGATTTGTTCGCAGTTGAAACAATTGCTTTATCTTCTGTATTTGAATTAGCGTTAGCAGTAGTAAATATGGTCATTGCTATCATAGCACCAGCCAAAATGTTTATTGTATTTTTCATTGTTGTTTGTGTTTGTTTTTCTCTTTTTGTTTTACTCTAAATTCTTGTACAAATATAATACATTATTTTGAATACAAACGTTCAGTGCATATTAAAACAAAATTATATTCCGTTCACAATGCCAAACACTGCCTGATTTTCGAAGCATTAGAATTATACAAAATTGAACTTTATTAATAAATTGACTTATTTCAAGTCGATGAATCTTAGAATTTTTATGTAACTTAATTTCGAGTTCTGTCAATTTCCCTCCAGCTTAGATCTTAACTGTTTTCTAAACCATTTAACATTCTCATTTCCATTAGAAAAACAGAATATTCTATGGTTGGCATTTTCATCAAATTCTTTCCTGAAAAATATTTTTAAAAAATTTTAAAAATATTTTCAAAAATCCTGATTTCAATGAGTAAATGGTTAAAAAAATCGTCTCAGCAGAAGCTGTGAAAGATTAATAACCTTCACACTTTCGCTTTTTCCTACCTGTTTATATTATCAGAAATTTCTTTAAACGCAGATCACCCCTCCCCGATCTGGGAAATTAAGTAATCCATGAAGCGGAACTTTTCGAAAGGAATCACATGTTTATTGGTATATCGGGAAATTCCGATATTTAGATATCATGGACCAGATAGAGATTTTCAAAGCGCTTTCGAATAAAACCCGGTTGCAGATTTTGACCTGGCTGAAAAACCCTGAAATCTATTTCGCACCTGAGCATCGCAACGCCGATGGCGTGTGTGTGGGAATGATCCAGGAAAAAGCCGGGCTCACGCAATCAACCGTGTCGGAATATTTAACCATGCTTAAAAAGGCCGGACTTATCGAAGCAACAAGAGTTGGTCAGTGGACCTACTACAAGAGAAATGAGGAAGCTTTTGCTGCATTAAGCAAATTAATTGAATCTGAAATTTAGCATTATTATTAACCTGTTATATATGAGTTCTGAATCATTGTTCAAGCCTTTCAGCTTGAAATCACTTAACATTAAAAACCGCATTGTTATGGCTCCCATGACGCGGTCGTTTTCACCGAATGGTATCCCGACAGATGATGTTGCATCCTATTATAGCAGAAGGGCTGCGGGAGACGTCGGACTGATTCTGTCCGAAGGTACAGTTATTGAACGGGCGTCTTCATCGAATGACGCGAATATTCCTCACTTCTACGGCGAAGCGCTGGATGGCTGGAAAAAAGTAATCGATGGTGTACATCAAGAAGGCGGAAGCATGGGCCCTCAGATCTGGCACATGGGAATTATGGCGAACCACCACAGCGGCTGGACTCCATCCGTTCCTTTTGAAGGTCCGTCAGAATATAACAATCCGAATCTGGCGAATGGTGTTGCTATGACTGAGGCGGATATCGCTGAGACAATTCTTGCCTTCGGCCGTGCTGCGGCTGATGCAAAAAGACTTGGGTTTGACTGCGTAGAGATTCATGGTGCGCACGGTTATCTGATCGACCAGTTTTTCTGGGAAGCTACCAACAACCGTACCGATAAGTATGGCGGGAAAACGCTTGCTGAACGTACCCGTTTCGCGGTTGAAGTAATTAAAGAAGTGAGAAAACAAGTTGGCGAAGATTTTACGATCATTCTTCGTTTGTCGCAATTCAAACCTTCTGACTACAATTTCAAACTTGCTCGTACGTCGGAAGAAATGGAAGCCTGGCTGCTTCCTTTGTCTGAAGCTGGTGTTGATATTTTCCACTGTTCACAACGTCGTTTCTGGGAAGCGGAATTTGAAGGATCCGATTTAAACTTCGCCGGATGGGCAAAAAAAATCACTGGAAAAGCTACGATCACAGTAGGTTCTGTTGGTTTGACAGGAGAATTCATGGCTGCATTTGCCGGAGAAAGTTCTCAGCCAAGTTCACTGGATGAATTGGTGCGTCGCTTCGAAAGAGGAGATTTCGATCTTGTCGCTGTTGGCCGTCCGCTTTTAGCTGATCCGCACTGGGTTGAAAAAATTCGTGACGACAAAAATGAAGAGCTTGTTGGTTTCTCAAAAGAGGCACTGGGAGTTTTGTTGTAACATTCAATAATCCCTGTTCATTGAATGGTGGACAGGGATTATATTTTCTTTCTGGTGAGTTTTCACCGCATGGCTTATAGCATAACAAACGTTACTGAAAACACTTTATAAAA
Organism: Dyadobacter koreensis; assembly: GCF_900108855.1. Lineage (GTDB taxonomy): Bacteria > Bacteroidota > Bacteroidia > Cytophagales > Spirosomataceae > Dyadobacter > Dyadobacter koreensis. The sequence continues at coordinate 38,958 of NZ_FNXY01000011.1, read as the reverse complement.
TGCTACACCACACAACACTCATTGCAAGTCTGTATTAGCCGCTTACCCTTCAATTTTGCCGTCCCGGCTTCGATAACTGATGTAATTATTATTGAACGAACCATCGGAAAATAAGTCAATAACTGCATAGCCCGCTTTTGTTTGCTGGGTTTTTCCAAACCAATAGTTCCCGCAAACTGCACCGTTGCAGCAATACGTAATGCCATTGTAAACAACCTGATCCTGCAAATGTATGTGGCCGCTCACGGCTAATTTTATATTTTTATGTTTGGAAAATAAAGCGATCAAATCCGCGCAATCGGTATGCATCCATCCTCCCGGCACATGCCAGTCCTCGTTTTTTACATTTTTCCCGTCCAGAAATACACAGGCAGAAAGTATTGGAATGTGAGAAATGATCATAACAGGGATTTTTTCTGCTGTTTTACGTAGATCTTTTTCCAGCCAATCCATCTGCTCCTCTCCCAATTTTGCAGTATATCCGCGACCATCAAATTTTTCCTGAACACTATCGAGTACTATAAAATGCCAGCCATTCTGATCGAAACTGTAATAAGTTCTTGATAATTCCAACTTATCTGCCGCCCTGTGTTTTCCGTCAGCGAAGCCATGGAATGTCTCGTTTTTGACGAGTATATCGTGATTTCCCACACATGTATATACGGGTAAAGAATTCTCGTTGCTGATCACTTTTTGATACATGGCCCATTCTTTTTCAGACTTTTCCAGTGTCGCATTTTTTGAACCCATCACGACGTCACCACCATTAACGATAAGGTCAGGTCTTATATCAAGATTTTGCAGATGATGCAGGCAATTCTTAAATCCATTCGCCGCAATCAGGTTAGGCTGAATATGGATATCGGTCAGATGGGCAATACGTAACACCCTTTGTGGACTTTCAGCTTTCGAGTTTGCAAACGAAAATTCCGGGAGGGAAAAACTTCCTGCGAGCAAACCAATATTTTTCAATAAACTCCGACGCTCCATATTCCTTGAACTGTTTTTCCAAAGTTCGTCAATCGTGGTTGCCTGAACGTTTTGTCATCATGACCTTATTGTTAAATAGCGCCTTACCTTCAATACATCAAAGCTGATTTATTTACTTCTGAATTTTCATTTTCAAAATGTAATTTTCCTGACAAACCTGCGACTAACTATCCAAACACGTTACGATTTGAAAATGGAAAAAGAATTTATTGACCTTCTTAATCAGCATCGGGGAATCGTTTACAAGATTTGCAGGATGTATTGTCAGGATAGCGATGATCGGCAGGATCTGTTTCAGGAAATCGTTTTACAGCTTTGGAAGGCTTATCCAACTTTCAAAAGAGAATCCAATGTCAGCACGTGGATGTACCGGATCGGGATGAATACAGCGATTTCAAATTACAGGAAAGAGAAACGAAAACAATCGCCTACCGCCTTCTCCAATATGCTTTCCGAGATTCCTGATCCGGCTGATACGCACGATATTCCACCGGAAACCGCTACGCTTTACAAAGCCATCGATCAGCTCAGCACTGTTGAAAAGGCGATTGTACTCCTTTATCTCGAAGATAAAAGTTATGAGGAAATTTCAGGAATTCTCGGCATTGGAAAATCGAACGTCGGCGTCAAAATCAGTCGAATAAAAGGGAAACTTGAAAAAATATTAAAATCGTTCACTTACTAAATTTCACTGATATGGACCTCGAAGAACTAAAATTAAACTGGAAATCTTTGGACGAAAAGATCATGGTTTCTCAAAAACTAAACGAAAAAATGATCCGCTCGATGCTGAAAGATCAGTCCAAGAGTACGGTTTACAAGATCCGGAATCGACTAAGAAGACTTGCACTGTTTTTTGCCTTCATATTTATTTTATTTATCGCCATTCTTGCTGGAAACCCTTTTGATTACACCCATTGGTATGAATACTTTCCGGCAGTTTCCTATACATTACTGCTTGTTGCCGGTCTGGAGATAGTTGTAAGAGAATTTTTTTCTGTCAGCAAAATCACGTTGGAACAAAATAATCTTCGGGAAAGTCTTAGCCGGATCATTGTGTTGCATGCAAGTTATAAAACGGTTATGGAGCGAATCTGGAAAATAAGCCTGGTGATCGGCTTCCTTTTGGGAATCTCTTTAATGGTCAGAAATTTTGAAAAATACGGCCTGGCAAAGTCGCTGCTGTTCATTGTTGGAAATGCCGTTACTGTTATACTGGCCTACCTTTTGGCCAAAAAAATATTTAAAAAAATACCCGACAGAAATCTGGAAGAGCTTAAAACGACTATTGCGGAACTGGATGAATGAAGAATCCAAACTCATATTTCGGGAAAATTTCCTGACCTTTGCATCCCAAAATCATTGAAGCAATAAACTGAATTCCTCAGGCTGCCTTTGTTATTCCCAAAGTAATCTGATCCGATACCTATGAAAGTTTGCATAGCCGAAAAGCCGAGTGTAGCGAAAGATATAGCCGAAGTGCTCGGAGCGAAGCAGCGTAAAGATGGATACTACGAAGGCAATGGATACCAGGTAACCTGGACATTCGGGCATTTTTGTACCCTGAAAGAGCCGCATGACTATCATGAGCGCTGGAAATCCTGGCGACTAGAAGATTTACCGATGATCCCGTCAAGTTTTGGAATAAAACTCATCGATAACCCCGGAGCGCTGAAACAATTCGGAGTAATCGAAAATCTTGTCAAAAATTGTGAAGAGGTAATAAATTGCGGGGATGCGGGACAGGAAGGAGAACTCATTCAGCGCTGGGTTTTGCTCAAAGCAAAATGCGCTGTCCCTGTCAAACGGTTATGGATTTCTTCACTTACCGAACAGGCAATACGCGAAGGATTTGAGAAATTAAAGGAAAGCGATCAGTATAACAATTTATACGCCGCTGGAAGCGCAAGAGCCATTGGCGACTGGCTTCTGGGCATGAATGCGACCAGACTTTTTACGAAAAAATTCGGTCAGGGCAAGGTCGTTTTGTCTATCGGAAGAGTACAAACACCGACTTTGGCAGTTATCGTACAGCGCCAGAAAGAAATCAATGCTTTTGTATCGGAAGAATATTGGGAGCTGAAAACGATCTACCGGGATACTGAATTCACCACAACCATTGACCGGATCAAAAAGATAGACAAAGCTGAAAAAGGCCTTATCTATCTGAATGAGCATCTTTTTGAAATTACAGCATTTGAAAGAAAAGAAGGAAAAGAAGGAAATCCACGATTATTTGATCTAACCTCGTTACAGGTTGAGGCCAATAAAAAATATGGGTATTCAGCGGAGGATACCTTAAAACACATACAGAACCTGTACGAGAAAAAATTCGTAACCTATCCGCGTGTTGATACCACTTACCTTTCGGAAGATCTGCACCCGAAAATTGCCGGTATTTTACAGGATCTGAAACCTTATGCAAATCTGACTGCACCACTTTTAACACAGCCGATCCCGAAATCAAAAACTGTTTTTGACGACAAAAAAGTAACGGATCACCATGCTATTATCCCAACGGGCGTTTTCCCAAATCATGTCAGCATCGACGAAAAGCGAATTTATGACCTGATCGTAAGACGGTTTATTGCCGCTTTTTATCCGGAATGTAAAGTTGCCAATACTACGGTGCTTGGAAAGGTCGGACAGGTCGAATTTAAAGCGACAGGAAAGCAAATTTTGGAAATGGGCTGGCGTGAGGTTTATGCAAACGACACAAGTGCAAAAAAAGAAGCGGCTGACGAAGAACGGATTATGCCGGATTTCGTCGTTGGTGAAACTGGCCCGCACGAGCCGAGAATTCACCATGGAAAGACATCTCCGCCGAAAGCATTTACGGAGGCAACCTTATTGCGGGCCATGGAAACAGCCGGCAAACAGGTGGAAGACGAAGAAATGCGGGAGATTTTGAAAGATAACGGGATTGGCCGTCCATCGACACGCGCCAACATTATTGAAACGCTTTTCAAACGAAAATATATAGAAAAGAAAAAGAAGAATCTTTTCGCAACTCAAACCGGAATCGACCTGATCGATACCATTCAAAATGAACTTTTGAAGAGCGCTGAACTGACAGGAAACTGGGAACGCAAGCTGCGACTGATCGAAAAGGGAGAATATTCGATGGATACCTTCAAGCAGGAACTTATTCAGATGGTTGTGGACCTTACCAAGGAAGTGCTCTCAAATCGCGGCGGTATGATCAGTATTGCGCAGGATCCGCCGCCTGTTGAAAAAGAAGAAAAAGTAAAAAAAGAGCCAAAACCGAAGGAGCCCAAAGAAGAGATTTCGATTGAGACACTTACGTGCCCAAAATGCAAGGAACATTTGTTAAAAAAAGGAAAAACAGCTTATGGGTGCAGTAATTTCCAGGCCTGCGGATTTAAAATCCCTTTTGAGTTAATGGGAAAAACACTTACAGATAAACATGTTTTTGACTTGTTAAGCAAAGGAAAAACAACTAAAATAAAAGGTCTTGTCATTCCCGGAAGCGACGCACCGATCGATGCCAAATTGATCATGGGAGGCGATTTTAACATCGGTGTGGAATAAGTCCACATTCATATCAGATCAATAAGTTTAGAAAGTTGTCAATTTCTGTTTCCATGAAAGGTTTCGAATACGACAAAACAGACAAATCCAGTCATTGTCCATTCTTAACTTTCCAATTTACAGATGAAAAATTTTATCAAACTTCTCACACCAAGTGTTCTTTTTGCTTCTGTGATGCTGCTTATTGCCTGCGCTGGCTCAGACGGTGAAGTCGGACCGAAAGGTGATGCCGGCGAAGCAGGCACTGCCGGCCCCAAAGGTGATCCCGGTTCAGCGAACGTCATTTATTCTGCCTGGATCCCAACCACATTTTCAGGAAGCGGTTCCAGTTACACAGGATCGATAACTGCACCAAAATTAACCCAGGAAATGCTTGATAAGGCAGATATCCGGGTTTACTGGTCAGAAGGCGGAAGAGTTATTTCCATGCCTTACGCGCAAACGATCGGCGGAACTGCATACTCTGTACATCAGAGATTTTTTGTAGGCCGCATCGATCTTATCGCCAGCTATGCGGTTTCCCAGCAATCGTTTCGATACATCATCATTCCCGGTGGAGTTGCCGCCCGCCAGAAGCCGCTTAGCCAAATGAGTTATGAAGAAGTAAAATATTTTTATGGTATCAATGATTAAAAAATTTGTCACTTCTGAACACAGGAGCTAATAAATGTCTTGTATGAAGCAGTTATTTCCAACTAAAAGCAAATAGTAACAAAACGGTAATTTCCGTGGCATGAACTTTTTATAACTTATCCGGGAATTACCGCCATTGTTAATCCGGTAAAAGTCAGGTTTAGTCATCGCTTGCAAGCTACTAGTCTTTTTTAACCATGAAGCCACATACACATGATTACTTAAAAAATTGTAATAGTACCATTTTTGTTCAAAAGCCTACCATTCAATAATTATTATTGGCTTTTTTTCCAAACAGGTTACAACCTTTTGCCATTTTTTAGACTCTTTGTATTAGATTTGCACAAGTTTACATCTGTAAATTAAATTTTAGCTATGAAATCCTTCTTTACATCTGCGATTGCCGTTACTCTTTTTGTACTTTGCCTTGTTGAAAAGGAATCAAAAGAACGCGATTTAAAAGCGCAGCGTACCAAAACATATCTTGCTGACAGTCTTAACAGTGACGATATGATTTTATCTGAGCCTGCGTATGCCGATCTGGACAATGGCCAGCTAAATATTTCCCCTGAACAACGGCAATTTTCTGAACTGGCACTTTCTGATTCAACAGCGAAGATGTTAGAGCCTACTCCCTTTCTTGGAAAATTACCATTATTAAACAGATTGATTTCGTCAAACAATCTAAATTAATTTTATCAAATATCACTATGCATTCCAGAGCAGGGTCTGACCCTTTGCGCCGGCAGGTGATGTTTCTTTTGCAGTATTACAAATCAAGACTCCGTGTAAAATTTGGATTCGATTGATATTGGGATAATTTTAAAACATCCTGTCCGATAGCAACCGTATATTTACAGTCATGTTTTCTTGATTTTCCGAATCCGCTTCTGTCTATTCTTTTGCCAGGATGATAATATCTTTTCCTTCGATTATATTTTTATGATAACCTCTGGATACCGCATGGATCATAGCCTTACTCAATTCTTCCAGCGTACAAAAACCATTCGGATAAACCGCTCGTCCGATAGGAAATAACCAGCTGATATACTTATAAAATTTGTGGGTGTTTTTTAATCCCTTAAAACTTTTGATAAATCCTGGACGAAACGCATATACCTTCCGAAAAGATAGTTTCATCAAATCGTTTTCAGTTTTTCCTTTTACTCTGGCCCACGCTAACCGTCCCTTCTCCGAGCTATCTGTTCCTGCTCCGGAGACGTAACAAAACGTCATTCCGGTGTTTAGTTTAGTTAGCGTCTGAGCAATATTCATTGTTAAAGTATAGGTCAGTTTGTAGTATTGTTCTTCTGAAATACCGACAGAAGTCACGCCAAGGCAAAAATAGCATGCATTGTATCCTGTCAGCTGTTTTTCAATAGCAGAGACGTCGTAAAAGTCCTGATGAATTATTTCCGTTAATTTCGGATGTGTAACGCCGCATGGCTTTCTATTAATAACCAAAACAGCATCAACGGCCGGGTTTTTCAGACAAACGTGCATCACACCTTCTCCAACCATTCCGGTTACACCCGTTATTATAGCCCTAATTTTCAAATTGTTTTTCTCTTCCATGCCGATGTTATTTCGTGATCATTGTCCAAAGCAAGGCAAATGTCTCGTGGATGACTTTTTGCCTTTCCTGCTTTGGCAAATCTGCGTTGACCAGATACTGATGCGTCCCATACACATGACTCCCTAAAAGAGAACCAATTAGCTCCGGAGCCAAAGGCTTAAAGATATTGTCTTCCCGCGCCTGTTGCATAAGTCCCGCATGCAAACGTGTCTGTCTCTCCTTGTCTTCATCAGAAATTCGGGCTGCATGCGGAGAAAAATGAAACTGCTGAATAAAATGAAACTGCGGTCTGTTTTCAAGTCCCCATTCCAGCGAGGCTGTGTATATGCTTTTCATCCGCTCTTCCAGAGAATCCCCGTCGCGCTGCTGCGCTGCAAGATGAGCTGTCAAAGTCTCCTTCGTCCGATTATAAAGTGCAACGATCAGGTCGTCCTTTGTTTTGAAATAATGAAATAAAGTACCATTCGCAACACCCGCCTCTTTCGCTATTTTGCTCGTAGGCGTCCCATGAAAACCAAATTCCACAAAAAGCTTCAACGCCGCCGCCAGTATTTCCTGTTCCTTATCCATTTTTAGATTGACTGATCACTCCATAAAAATAGAATTTATATATGATCCTTCAAAATAATTTGATTAACTGATAAATTCAACTTAAATAAATGAAGGTGCCACGCCAAAACTTTTCTTAAATGCGAACGAAAAATGTGAAAGATCTTCAAAACCAACTTCGAGATATACTTCCGAAGGTTTCATCCCTTTTTCTTTGATCAGAAATTTTGCTTCTTCAAGTCTTTTCTGCTGAATCCAGCGGTTCGGGCTGCTATGAAAAATCTTTTCAAAATCCCTCTTGAACGTTGCCAGGCTTCTGCCTGTTAAATGTGCGAACTTTTTCAAGTCTACATTAAACTTATAATTCCTGACCATAAATTCTTCGAGGTCTACCTTTCCAGGTTCACTGAAATCTAATAGTACATTTTTCAATTCCGGATGGCGGGCAATCAGTAACGTTATCCCCTCTTCCATTTTAATTGAAATAAGAGACTGAGAAACAGATTCCTCTTCGTAAACAGGCAGCGAGTCAAAATAATTTTTTAATAAACGATCACTTCTTAGCTGTGTCACAGCAGGGATATTTGTGAAGTTGTTGCTTTTCACAAGATTGTTTTCCTGGCCAAAATGTTGCAACATCTCCTGTCCAAAGAAAACAGATATCGATCTGAATTCGCCTCCTTCGCCCGGATACTTCGTTGTGCGCGCAAGTGAATTTCTTTTCACAAAAAAGGATTCTCCCGCCTTGAAAGACAATTTTGTATCAGGTAGTTGAAATTCCAGTATACCAGTCTGCACATAACAGATTGAATGTGCATGCACAAAATTTTCAGTTGAACGACTTTTTGCAGTATAACACGCAAATAAAATCCGCCTTTCGTCATTACCAGTCTTATCCATCTGCTGTTTATACGTTTATTTTTTTCAGTACAAATATCAACACCTTCCAAACAACGAACTTTGTTTAAAAGCTCAAATTAATTTCGTTTTTAGCTAAATCGGCCAGATAGCAAACGCAGTAAACACATGATCTTGATCAGTTTAACAATGCCCTCCACCCCCTCTACTTATTGCCAGTATGAGTACCCGATACACCATTCCAGCCCCTATCAAAATTTTTCTACAAACGCATTATTAAATTAATATGTATTTTTATTTCCAGAAATTACAACCTCCTCAAAATTATGAACGTACTCATTATTGAAGATCATCCAATGATCAGGTCAGGTATTCAGCAACTTTTATTTCAGGCAGACTGCCAATCTGCGGTGCAGTTTGCCGGTACTTTCCCCGAAGGACTCGCTTTGCTGGCCAAAGAAGATTTCGATCTGCTGATTCTTGATATCGACATTCCGGGCGGACAGAATATCAGAATGATTGAAATGATTCGCGAAAGACAGCCGACAATTAAAATTCTTGTTCATTCAGGTTACGATGAAAACGTTTACGCTATTCCCTACTTGCAGGCAGGTGCGGACGGATTTTTATCGAAATCATCTCCGCCGGAAGATTTTTCTCTCGCATATCGTGCGCTGATGAACAAAGGCAAATATATAAGTTTCCGTGTTCAGCAAACCATTTTAACCAATATCGGGACGCATGGACAAAAACAAAAAAATCCTTTGGGCACACTTTCCAAAAAAGAAATGGTAGTAATGCACCTGCTGATTGAAGGAAAATGGACAAAGGAAATTGCTGCCATTATGGAGGTAAAAGAAAATACCGTCAGCACTTACAAAAGAAGGATCTTTGATAAACTTGAAGTTTCAGACGAAATCCAGCTGGCCAGAAAAGCAGCACTTTTAAAAGGATATTAGCAAATTGCAGCGTAGTGAAGTTTCGCAAGTCATCGCTTGCGAAATTTTGCTTTTACCTGAGATCAATTAAAAACGAGATGAAATCTTGTCTGGTCAGTTTGCGTTATGTGCAGGGAAACGCCAATCATAATAGAAACTTCCTTTACAATCAGTAATCCCAGGCCCGCTTTATTGGTCGGAGTGGCAGAATCTGGCTTGTCTTCCATCGTTGGGGCGTTGATCATATCCACGATATGCTGGGGAATACCAAAGTCGGTATTTGCAACAACCAGCTCCACTTTATGATCTTCAAAAATATCAGCATAAATTTCTATGGTACCGTTCCTGGTATATTTAGAGGCATTGTCGACAAGATTATGGATCATGATCGCGACCATCTGCAGATCACTGTTGACTTTAATTTCCTCGGGAATATTATTGATAAAAGTTGTGTTATTCACGTCCATCATGTTTCTAAACATATCCAGTTTTTCCTCCGCGAGCGGTCTGAGCCGTATATCTTCAAATTTTAACCTGTTACCATACACGTTGATCCGGAGATAGTTCAGCATGTCCCGGAGCAAAATACTCATCCGCTTCGACGAGTCTGCAATCATTTCTCCAATTTTTTCAACTTCGGGAAGTCTTCCTGCTTCAATCAGGGGTGAAATATTGGACGACGTGATACCAACAAAGTTCAGCGGCGATTGAATGTCATGGGTCATGGAGGTTAACAGCCTCGACAAGACATGAATTTTTTTGCTCATTTCTTCTCTCGAGTCTTCCAGATGACTCATCGCACGACTCAATTCGTTGGTCCTGTGCTGGACAAGCGTTTCAAGTTTCTGATTCTTCCTGATTACATTTCTCAGCCGGAAAAAGTTATACATGTAAACCACTGCGAACAGTAACAGTATAAAAAGTAAGATGGCCCACCACGTTTCATACCAAAGCGGAGCAATATTTAAATATATTTTTTTTAGCGTATATTGGTCGGTACCGAAACCATCAGCTTTTCTTATCAGGAGCACGTATTTCCCTGACTTTAAGCTTGAAAAGCGGATATCCGTTTCCTGGTCATTCACCGGAATCCAGTCGCCAGCTCCCGCCTCAGCATCTTCCGGTACTAATGCGTAGTGCATAACCAGGTTATATGGATTCCAAAATAAGATGTTTTGGGAGAAGTTGCTTTAAGCGGCGAAAGTAATGTGTTGAAAATTACTCTTTCAGCCATATTAAACCTATCCACGGACAAAATCTGTACCGTTTGAAAATGATTGACAGAGATGCAACTTTCGGTATATTCGAATCCATCAACAGACAGGCTGTTCATTCGTGATAATGGTACCGTGAAAGAAGTTGTCATCAACAATCTGAACGGAAACGCAGTTTACCGCGCATCTTCCAGTTTCGCAGCTGGTAATGGACTGATTGATGTAACCAGCCTTCCACAAGGAATGTACATCGTAAAAGTTACTCGCCAGAATGGTCTGATTTCTACATCAAAGATTGTAGTAAATAAGTAACGTTATTTATTCCAGTGGTTCTTACAGCCCGTTTCCTGGTCCAGGAAGCGGGTTTGTTTTTTATACTTCCAGGCTGCGTTTAGTACTATCCGGCTGTTGATTCTCGGGAGCTTCCCGTTAGGCCTGCTTGCTTTTGTTCTGAGCTTCGTATGCTGGTTACGCCAACAAGGCCGACACATATGGCAGACAGATCACTAATTAAAGGATCGATAAATTCTATAAATAAGACGCCGATACTCGACAAATTTATTCAGAGCTTTATTCTAGATTTGGATAAATAAAAAACACTATACACGCATAAACAACTGGCATATCGTAAACATATCCTTCTCTGACGTGTACACACACTATGAATTATTAAGGCCCGTATTATTTTCTGTTTCGTCTGTTTTTTCAACGAAACAGATTTAATTTTATGAAAATTATCTTACCCACCCAGAACATAATAAAAAATGACAAGAATACTGCTATTGATCAAAAACGAGCTTTTGAGCTTAGGTATTACCTCCTGTATCCGCGAAAATGTCGGAAACATGCAATTTTCGAGAGAGACCAATTGGGAGAACATGCAGGTAACCCTGGCAAATTCAGATTTTGACTTGCTCATTATTGACACCAATTTATCCAATTACACCAATCTGGTTGCATTGGAGAGAATACGCCGCAAACAACCTGACATCAAGATTATTGTGATCGGAGAAGAATCTGAGAAAGCCTGGTCCCTGCCCTATTTGCGAAAAGGGGTCGATGGGGTTTGCATGAAATCGATCAGCCAGGAAGAATTTTTACTAGCATACGGTTCGATCATGCGTGGTAAAAAGTACATGGACGATGTGCTCACAGAATATCTTTTAAGTGATATAACGAAGCCAAATCTGGTGGGTTCGCTGACGGTCCGGGAATCTGAAATCATGCAATTTCTGATCAAAGGCCGCCGTACGGTGGATATCGCGAAAGAGTTGAAACTTGCTGTTTCAACAATCAGCACAATTAAAAATAATATTTACAAAAAAATGAAGGTCAACAACGTCGTTGACCTGGTTGGAAAGGTTGAACTTTCTCGACCAAGAGTCTGATTGAAACGGAACACTATAATCCAAATTCAAGGATTATAGTGTTCTTCTTCACATTGATACTCTTGTATCAGTCTGGCTTAGAATGATCGGGCTCCGATTCATCTTCTTGTTCTTCCTCATCCGGAATATATAACATGATTTTTTGATTTATAGTTAGACCTAATTTCGGCTCCATAAATTATGCGCCGGAAAAACATAACCCTTATAAGAGTCTCAAAATAAGGACATTAGAAAATAAAAAATCTAAACAGCACACGCTTAACTGTTTCAAATTGATACGATTTTATCAATTTGAAAGGGAAAAGAACTCATAGGATGGTTGGTTTGTTGAATATTCCGGGGCATATATTTAATAAATGAAAATCAGACTGCTAACTTTAATTTTCCCGGCATTAGTCTTATCCTGTGCGAAACTTCCGGCTCATTATTACGAGAAAACTCTCTCGGAAGAAAACTATGTTGAAAATAGCAAGGATGATTATGTACTTCACTACAACGAAGGCTCCATTTCAAAAGTACTGGTGATTGACGGTTCCAAACAGACTATTTTAGATGCAGACAAAAATCCTGTAAAACTATCAGATCCCAATAAAAGACCGTATTTCAAAACAATATCGGGCCAGGACACTGTGACATTATACAACCGCAGGGTTGATTTTGAAGATGTTATTAATTTCAGAGATATCGGCGGTCTAAAAACGCAGGATGGACGCCAGGTTAGATGGGGTAAAATATTCCGTTCCGACAATCTGGCTGATTTAAAACCGACTGATTTCGAAAAATTTAATAACCTGAAGATTCAAACCGTTTTTGATCTGCGGACGGAAAGCGAAATAAAAGGAAAGGAAGACCAGTTGCCAAAAAATGTTCGGTATATCCAGGCTCCGACTGTGAAGGATAACGGAGACATGCTGACGCAGTTGCGTGGCAAATTGCTTCAGGGAGAAATTTCAGAAGATCAGTCCTTTCAGATGATTACCGAGCTGTATCAAAATATAGTAACCAGCGATCTGGTATCCCTCAGGGAACTTCTGCGAAATATACTGGCCTCCGACGAACCTGTTCTGTACCATTGTTCTGCCGGAAAAGACCGAACAGGTGTTGTGACCGCAGTGATTCTTTCAATTTTAGATGTGGATAGAAAAACGATTTTTGACGAATATCTGATGTCAAATTATTACAGGCGCGACAAGCTGAAGAAAATATTCCGGAAGGCTAAACTTGGAAAAATCATCAAGCCCAAAATCAATTTAAAGGTAATTGAGAATTTTATGAGCGTTGATGAGCGTTATCTCGCAGCCACATTCGATGTTATTGACACGCAATATGGTGGGATTGATTTGTTTATTAAAAACCAGTTACAAATCAGTGATCAAGATCGGGAACAGATTATTAAGAAACTGACGCAGGAAAATTAAACTTTATAATAATTTCTTTCCGTTTCAGAATTAATTAAAAGATTGCCGGAATTCAAGGGGTGAAGAGCTGGTTTTACTTTTAAATAATTTATTGAACGACTGCGGATGTTCGAAACCGAGTTTATAAGCAATCTCTGCAATGGTCAGGTTACTGGATATCAGAATTTCCTTTGCTTTTTCAATTAATCTAGCATGAATATGCTGTTGCGTAGTCTGTCCGGTTAGTTGCCTGAGCATATCACTCAAATACCTTTGCGACACACTAAGCTGACCGGAAATGTCCTGAACGGATGGCAGACCTTTGGTTAATCCATCTTCATGATTAAAATGGTCATCCAATAATTTCTCCAGTTGATTTAATAAATCATGATGTGCTGCTTGTCTGGTAATAAACTGGCGATTGTAAAACCGGTTACTATAATTCAGCAGCTGCTCGATTTGCGAAATTATGATATCCTGGCTGAAATTGTCGATCGACTGGGATAATTCATATTCGATATTTTTAAAAATCCCGATAATGATCTCCTTTTCCTTATCTGAAAGATATAATGCCTCCGACGCCGAATAAGCGAAAAATCCAAATCTTCTAATTGCAGAACCTAATGCATGACTGCGTATAAAATCGGGATGAAAAAGCAAAGTATATCCACCATAATCAGCCTCTGCAACGTTTCCCGTTATGACTTGATTCGGTGAAATAAAAGACAACCCGCCTTCATCAAAGTCGTAATAATGCTGTCCGTACCTGATCTTTCCCCGGAAATTTCTCTTATACGATATCTTGTAAAAATTAAGGATCATCCCTTTTACAAGCTCATCCGTGTTCTCTTTAATTTCTCCATAATCCACCAGGCTCACCAAAGGATGCAACGGTTTGGGCAATCCCAGATCACGGTGTAACTCGGAAATGGAATTAAAGATGACGGGCTTTACTGTGTCAGGTTTCATATACTTTCAAATAATGGTATAGGTATCCCTTAACGGAACGCCCATACCAAATTGATGGATTCAAAGAGCCGGGCTTTGGAAAGGGCTTACAAGGTTCAGGTATTTTGTTACTGTTCTTCGATGCGTTTCGGGGCCGACTGCAAGTCTTTGCGCATAAATTCTGTTGGCATCATTTCCGGCCGGATACGTCAGTTGATCTTTTCCATCGGTTGCCGCAATGTAAACTTCTTCTGCGATTATTTCAGAATCTGAAAATTCCATTAACGTGCCGTCAGCAAAACCCTCTGAAAGTCGCTTCATCAAAGGCTCGTAACTTTTATCCTCGGCTACTTTCATCACATTCATGTAATTACTTTTGATTCCTCCCGGCGCAACATTTTTTATGCCGATATTAAATTGCGCTAAATCATAAGACATGCTTTCGCTCCAACTCTGCAAAGCCCACTTGGAGGCATTGTAGATTGACGAAAGCGGATAGGATGTCAATCCGCAAAGAGAGGTTGTCGTGATAAACAATCCGTTTCTTTTCTCTTTGAAATAAGGGATGAAAGCTTTTGTCACCCATAATACTCCGAAGAAATTGGTTTCAAACTGCGCTCTGATATCTTCCTCTGAATATGTTTCCAGGGGTCCGATAAGTCCGTAACCGGCATTGTTAAAAACCACATCAATCTCTCCTAGACCAATCGCAGCTTTTACTGTTGCTTCAATTTGCTGGATATTGGTAACATCCAGGGGTAGTAAAACCACATTTTCCAACTGGTTCAGCTCTTTTTCTTTTTCAGGATTTCGCATTGTTGCAAGTACTCTCCATCCTTTTGCCTGAACAATTTGGCCGTAGCTTTTCCCAGTCCGGCCGACGCACCCGTAATCAAGATCGTTTTCATCTTTCGTTATTTAAATTGTGAATGGGATAATTCATTTGTATTGAATTAGCCTGTCACAAAGGTGCAAGGTTGTCAGAGTGCAATTGTATCCGAAATGGTAAGAGTTGTAGCCGAATCCGTATTTGCTCACAAAAGAGATTCAACCAAAAACTGCCATTCTTCTTTTAGCGAACCTTTAAAAACATCGGCTCCCGCGCGCCTGTACCAATAGCCCGCATTCCAGGTATCCCCTTCAACGCGATGCAAATAAGCATGCAGACGGTCATAAGCTTTCGTGCCTTCGCTGCTCTGAGCAATATCATGTGCCGCTTCCCAATCATTATTCGCGTCATACCAAAGTGCTTTAAGAAGTACCGGAATATCCTGCGGAGGTGCGGCCTGTGTAAGTGTTGAAGTGAATTGCTCGTACGTCATAGTAGATTTTAAAATAATTTCGGATGCAAAAAAACAAACCAATAGGGAAATTCCAAGTATGGATTGTAACCATAGCACAATAGGAAGCGATTGGGCTCAATTTTGGTCTTTTCATTGTATATTGTCTCAACAAACAAGTAGTAATCAAAAATCCCTAAGTCCAATATTTATAAATCTCCTATTCTATGATGAAACAAATATCAACGTTAGTGTTAGGACTAACCTTGACTTCATTGTGTCATGCCCAGGAAACTTTCCCGAGGAACGGCGCCTATGATGAGAGAAAAGGCCAATATGCTTTTACCAACGCGACCATCGTGGTCGATTCAAAAACGACAATTACAAACGGAACACTACTTATCGAAAACGGAACAATTCGGGAAGTGAGCAAACAGGTGAAAATTCCCGCCGGCGCAGTTGTTGTTGATTTGAAAGGAAAATACATTTATCCTTCATTGATCGATCTGGATTCTGATTATGGGATGCCGGAAGTGAAACGCGAGCCACGCGCATCCGGACGCCAAACTCCTCAGTTAGAATCAAATAAAAAAGGTGCTTTTGGATGGAATCAGGCCATTCAGCCCGAAAATGATGCAAGTGCCACTTTCGTCATCGACAATAAAAAAGGTGCGGATTTACGAAAAATCGGTTTTGGAACTGTTTTGACGCATCAGCATGACGGTATCGTTCGCGGCAATGGAGTACTCGTAACCTTGACTGACGAATCGGCAAACAAAGCGCTTTTGAACGGGAAAGCATCTGCACATTTTTCATTCAGCAAAGGAACTTCAACGCAAACATATCCTTCATCCGGTATGGGTTCCGTTGCACTTCTTCGTCAGAATTATTACGACGCCGACTGGTATGCGAAAGGTGGAAAAACGAAGGAAACCAATCTTTCACTTGAAGCTTTCAATCAAATTAAAACGTTACCTTCTTTTTTCGAAACAAACGATAAGTACAGCGCACTTCGTGCTGACAAAATTGGTGATGAATTCGGTATTCAATATATTATCAAGGGTGGTGGGGACGAATATCAGAGGCTTGATGAAATTAAAGGAACAAAAGCCACTTTGATCCTTCCGCTAAACTTCCCTTCCGCTTATGATGTGACTGACCCCTGGGATGCTGAAATGATCACCATCAATCAATTGAAACACTGGGAAATGGCTCCGTCAAATGCCTCAACGATGGCGAAAGGTGGGGTGAATTTTACTTTAACCGCTTCTGATCTGAAAAACAAAGCAGACTTTTGGGACAAAATCCGCACGGCAATCGAATACGGCTTACCAAAGGATAAAGCGCTGGAAGCTTTAACAACAACTCCTGCCAAATTAATAAAAGCCGAAGGACAGGTAGGAAGTCTGAAGGCAGGTATGCTCGCCAATTTCCTGATCACCTCAGATGACTTGTTCAGCAAAGAAAACGTGATTTACGAAAACTGGATACAGGGAAAGAAATTTATTGTCGCTCCCGTAAATGCTCCTGATTTCAGAGGAAATTATTCTTTTTCAATTAATAAAGAATCAACCGGAAAACTGGAAATTTCAGGTACACCAGACAAGCCGGAATATCAGATTATTTTAAAAGATACCGTTAAAATAAAACCGAAAGTAATTCTCTCCAATGAGCTGATCACACTTACCTATCAGCCAGAAAAGAAAAATCCCGGAACGGTTCGCTTGACGGGATGGATTAACGGAAAAAATTTATCCGGTGAAGGAATACTGCCAAATGGAAAAGCAGCAATCTGGACGGCCACATTAACGGAGAATTATAAAGCGATCGCTAAAAAAGATACTGCTTCGCTAAAAACTAAGGAAACAGGACCGATTTTGTACCCTTTTGTTGGTTTTGGTAATGAGCAACTTCCAAAATCAGAAACTGTTTTTGTGAAAAATGCTACGATCTGGACTAATGAGAAGGAGGGGATTTTGCAAAATGCCGATGTGATTATCCAAAACGGGAAAATCGCAAAAGTTGGAAAAGGATTATCAGCTCCGTCGGGCGCTCGCACGGTGGATGGGACAGGAAAACATTTAACAAACGGGATTATTGACGAACATTCGCACATTGCATTGTTTGCAATCAATGAAGGTTCGCAGTCAAGCACTGCAGAAGTGCGTATGAGCGACGTGATCAATCCGGATGACGTCAATATTTATCGCCAGCTGGCAGGTGGTGTTACCACGTCTCACTTGCTTCACGGCTCGGCCAATGCAATCGGCGGACAAAGTGCGTTGATTAAGCTGAAATGGGGAACAACTCAATCGGAAATGTTGATTCCAGAAGCAAAAACGATCAAGTTTGCTTTGGGAGAAAATGTAAAACAATCAAATTGGGGTGACGTGGCCCGCGTAAGATTCCCACAAACCAGAATGGGTGTGGAACAGGTTTATTTTGACCATTTCATCAGAGCCAAAGCGTATGCAAAAAGCTGGAAAGACTACAATAGTGCTGGTAAGAAAACTGGTTTGGAAGTTCCTCGCAAAGATCTAGAACTGGAAGCTCTGGCTGAGATTTTGGATAGCCAGCGCTTCATAACCTGCCACTCTTATGTGCAGTCCGAAATCAACATGCTGATGCATGTGGCGGATTCTTTGAATTTCAAGATCAATACATTTACACACATTTTGGAAGGTTATAAAATGGCTGACAAAATGAAGAACCGCAATATCGGCGGCTCAACTTTTGCAGACTGGTGGGCCTACAAAATGGAGGTAAAGGAAGCTATTCCATATAATGCGGCTTTGATGTATCACGAAGGAATTACGGTTGCAATCAATTCGGATGATGCTGAAATGGCGAGAAGACTTAATCAGGAAGCTGCAAAAACGGTAACTTTTGGAGGTGTTCCGGAAGAAGAAGCCTGGAAAATGGTAACATTGAATCCTGCAAAACTTCTCCACGTAGATAACCGAATGGGAAGTATCAAAGCTGGAAAAGACGCGGATCTGGTTCTTTGGAATGCACATCCATTATCCATTTATGCGCGTCCGGAATTCACGATGATTGAAGGAACCGTTTATTTTGACCGCAAAGAAGATGTTGCAAAACAAGAAAAAATGACTTTGGAACGTGAACGTTTGATTCAGAAAATGCTGAACGAAAAAGCGGATGGAAAACCTACGCAAAAGCCACAGGGAACGCAGCCAAGAATGTGGCACTGCGAAGATGTTATTGGCATTCATGCGGAACATGAGGAGGGAAAATAAGCAATCAAGTCTTGGCTCCTCCATCATTTACTTATTCAAAATTGTCTTATGAAAACAACAAAATATATAAAGCCCGTCATCTCTTTTTTTAGTCTGGCAGCTGTTTTTTGTCTTAATATTTCTGTTCAGGCTCAAAACCCGGCACCGGCAAAACCGCAGACAAAACCTACGGTATTGACTGGCGGGACAATTCACATTGGAAACGGGCAGGTTATTGAAAACGGTGTTATCTCTTTTGATAAAGGGATTATCACTCAGATAGGACCTGCTGGCTCGTCCACTTCAAGTGCCAATGCAGAAATAATTGACTTTAAAGGAAAACATATTTTCCCCGGGATTATTTCAATGAATACAACAGTCGGTATACAGGAAATCGCATCTGTTCGTGCGACACTTGATTATGCGGAAGTTGGTAATATCAACCCACATGTTCGCGCGCTGGTCGCTTACAATACAGATTCCGAGGTAATTCCAACATTACGTAACACAGGAATTTTGTTATCTCAGGCTGTGCCGCAAGGCGGAATTATTTCAGGTTCCTCCTCTGTATTTTATTCGGATGGCTGGAACTGGGAAGATGCAGTTCTGAAAAAAGACGATGGTATCTGGATAAGCTGGCCGCCGTTTTTAGCAACAAGTTTCAACTATGAAGATTTTTCGGTTTCTGTTAAAAGAAATGAAAAGCGCCAGGAAATCATCGATCTTTTCCGTTCAACATTTGCTGATGCAAAGGGTTATTACGAAACCGCCAAACCTGCAACGGTGAATGTGCGTTTGGAAGCGATGAAAGATCTGTTTAAAGGAACGGCAAATCTTTATATCCGTGCAGAATATGCAAAGGATATTATTGAATCTGTAAAATTCGCGCAGGAATTCGGCTTGAAAAAAATTGTGATTGTAGGCGGAGATCAGGCGAACAAAGTAACAGGTTTCCTTAAAGACAATAATATCTCTGTCGTTTTAAATCCTGCTCACCGTCTTCCGAACGGAACGGATGAAGATGTATATCTCCCTTATGAGATGCCTGGTATATTACACAAAGCCGGTGTGAAGGTCGCAATTACTTATGCAGAAGAATGGTGGAGAACGCGTAATATTGCATTTCTGGCAGGAACATCTTCCGGATTCAGTGATGTGACACCTGAGGAAGCCTTACAGTTTATTACAAAAAATCCAGCTGAGATAATGGGTGTCGATCAGTATGTAGGAACACTTGAAAAAGGCAAACAAGCTTCATTTGTAGTAACTACTGGCGATATGCTCGACATGCGTGGAAATGCTGTTCAGATGGCTTTCATCAAAGGAGGAAAAGTTAATCTTGACGATAAACAAAAACGTCTTTACGAAAAATACAAAGAGAAATACGGTCAAAAGTAGGATTAGTTACACAGCGTACCCGCATAGCGGACGCCGTGCTGTATATAAGAGGGCCGCAGAGAAAATGAATCTCTGTGGCCCTCTGTCTTTTGCTCCTTGCGGCAGTTCTTTAAACTCTCTTTAGCATAAAAAATCAATCTTCTCCAAGAGAATAAATTCCGTCTTCTGCAATTCTAATCAGCCCCTGTTTGTATAGTCCGCCAATTGCTTTTTTAAATACCTTTTTACTGATACCCAATTGCCGGTTAATATCTTCGGGAGCGCTGCTATCTGACAAATTCAAATATCCATTGTTCTTTTTTAAGTCATCAAGAATACGCTGAGCAGTCGGTTCCACGACATTTTCATACCCTTGTTTTTCAAGACTTATATCAAGTCTGTTCTCGTCCCGGATTTTCTTAACGTATCCTTTAAGAGATTCTCCGATAGCGATAGGTTTGAAAACTTCGTTAGCATAAATAAGTCCCTTATGGAATTGATTTACGACAACATTGTACCCAAGATCCGTTTTTTTCCAGACAATTAAATCCACTTCGTCTCCCTCTTTGACAAGCAAACGCTCGTTTTCAAGATATCGGTCTAGTTTTGTAGTGGCGATCAGGCGGGAAGTTTTTTGATCCAGATAAAGAAACACTACATACCATTCACCAATTTCCATTGGTGTGGACTGCTCTCTGAAAGGTACAAAAAGATCTTTTTCCAAACCCCAATTCAAAAATGCACCGTGTTCGGAAACATCCTTTACTTCAAGATTGGCAAACTCATTGCGTACGATTTTCGGTGTTTCCGTTGTAGCAACCGGGCGGTCCTCTGAATCGTTGTATACAAAAACCCTGATAACATCATCAATTTGCATGTCATCCGTTTTATATTTGTTTGGAAGCAGCACTTCTTCCCCTTCTACATCACCTAAAAAGAAACCTACACTGGTATCACGCAGGATTGTGAGGTTGTTATATTTTCCTATAAAAAGCATTCTTTGTCTCTAAGTTTATTGCAAAGGTAAGTCTATAAACCGGTATTTACCACCTTAATGAATCACCATCGTATAAGTTGGTCCCGCTTAAAACAATTCAACCACCTGAGAAATCTGACAAAACCCGCATTTTCTGAGGTTCTCTTAGGTTTCTTAGATGGTTGGGATATTTTCTGACTGTAAAGCAGAAACTACATTAAAGTATTTGTCAATCTTTTTAGCTCGATTTCAGATGATTTTGCAGCATAATTCAGGTTAATCAACCGATAACCCGCCTCTTCAAAACTGCGTTGTGCCTCTCTTACATCGATAATTGTGGCTTGTATTAATTGAAAGCGCTGCAAAGTAAGATCCAGTAACTGTTGGCTGAGCTTATAGTTAGCCTTCTGACTTTCAAGCTGTTCAAGTGAACGGCGGTAAGTTTGAAACATTTTTACAGCCTGTGCTGAATAGTCGCGAACCAAAACTTGTTTCTGCGTTTTCGCAGTTGAAGTATTAATTTCAGCTACTTGTTGCTGACGTTTAAAAGCACTTCCGTTGTAAATTGGTACAGCCAGAGTGATACCGGCACTTGGAGCCGTCACTCTGTTCAAAAGCGTAAAACCCGCTGTACTCTGATTTCTGATATAGTTATAGCCAAGGTTCAATCTGACCGTCGGATAACGAAGAGCTGCTGTTTCGCGCACAATCAGCTCTGCAATACGGATCTGGTTATCGGCTGCTTTGATATCTGCGTTAACTGTTATTTTATCCAGCACATTGTCAATCTGTAAACCTTGATCAACAAGAATAGTATCTTTAATTGACACCGGTGATTTGGGATCCAGCGTCAGCAATCTCAGAAATTCCGATTTGGCAACATCAACCGCAAGCTGTTGATTTATCAAAGTTTGTGTTAATGTATTAAGATCAATTTGTGCCTGAAATAAGTCTGCATTATTTGCCATTCCGGCAGCCTGACGAACCTGAATAATTTCCAGCCTCTTCTTAGATGCATCAATTGAAAATTGCACAGTATTAATGTAACCAATCTGGCGAACTACATCATAATAACTTGTCATCACCGCAGCGATAGTATTTTGAATCTGCGAATTCAAGACTTCACTGCTTTGATATTGTAATTCAGCTAAACGTTTTTTGGTTGCTACAACCCTTCTTCCGTTGTACAGAAGTATTCCGGCTGTTATGCCCGCCTGGGTGTTATTACCTTCCGCTCCCCTTCTGCTAGTTCCTCCACCAGTTTGAAGTTCCTGCCTAATATTTTGAATTTGTTCTGTATTTGAAGCCGTTGCAGCAATTAACGGCAATCCGCCAGCAACACCATAGTTATTCAATATCGTATTTGCTTCAACGTCATTTTTTGCGATTTGAATTTCCAGACTGTTTTTTAAAGCTATGGAAATCGCTTCATCCAGGGTAATATGAAGGGAATCTGTACTTTGCTGACAGATGGCCGGCGTTCCGGCCATCAACAGAAAAAATGCTATTTTAATACTGATGTTCAGGTTTGTTAGCGGGTTCATGCAAAACCAATTGACTTATGATGATTAAATGATTAAGTATCTAGGCAACAACAGCTGTCTCTTCGGCGGCTGCGGTTTGCTCTCTGTGCTTGTTGCTTTTCGGCGAAATGAATGTATAAATCGCAGGAATTACAAATAGCGTCAGAATCAATGAAAAAGTTAAACCGCCCACGATAACCACTCCAAGAGGAACCCGGCTCGTTGCGGCAGCTCCAAGGCTTAATGCAATTGGTAAAGCTCCAAATGCGGTGGCAAGGCTGGTCATCAGGATTGGACGAAGGCGTTGTGTGGCCGATTCTATTACCGCCGGAAGTCTTTGCATACCATGCTCTCGTTTCTGGTTTGCAAATTCCACGATCAGGATACCATTTTTCGTCACAAGTCCGATTAGCATAATCATACCGATCTGTGAGAAGATATTGATCGTTAATCCGAAAATATACAAGCTCAAAAGCGCACCTGCCAGTGCCAGAGGGACCGTGATCATGATAATAAAAGGATCTGTAAAACTTTCAAACTGCCCTGCCAAAACTAAATAAACCAGTAATAAAGCCAGACCGAAGGCGAAACTTGTATTCGAAGAACTTTCCTCATAATCTCGGGATGGGCCACTCAACGAAGTCTGGAATGTTTCGTCTAGAAGTCTGTTCGCGATATTTCTCATCGCGAGCACTCCGTCCCCAACCGTTTTCCCTTCAACCAGTGAAGCAGAAATCGTTGCACTTTTATATCGGTTGTAGTGATATAAAGTTGGCGGACCACTCTGTTCTTCCATTTTAACAACCGCACTAAGTGGAATATTCTGACCACGGTTATTGCGCACATATAATTTTTCAATATCGGCAGGTTTATCCCTTTCAGCGCGTTCCACCTGACCGATTACCTGATACTGCTGACCATTTCTGATAAAATAAGCCAGACGTCTTCCGCTGAATGCTCCCTGAATCGTTGCCGCAACATCGGTCGTTGAAAGTCCAAGATCTCTTGCTTTCAATCGGTCAATGGTCAGAGAGACTTCTGGCTTGTTGAATTTCAGATTTACGTCAACATTTTGAAAAACGGGATCTTTACGTGCTTCTTCCAGGAATTTCGGCATAACTTCTGTCAGCTTGGCAAAGTCAAGATTTTGAAGGATAAACTGAACCGGCAGCGCTCCGCGAGATCCAATACCTACCGCAATCGTTTGTTCTTGAACTGCGAAAATACGTGCATTATTAAATTTAGGAAGTCTCTTGTTGATTGCCATTGCAATATCATTCTGGCTTCTCTTCCGATCCTGAGCCGGAACTAATCCGATACGTCCTGAGGAAGCGTTCATACCGCCGCCGCCAAAACCCGGTGTTGAAGAGAACACAAACTGACGTTCCGGAATCGAATCGTTCAGATAATTAACAACTTCATCTGAAATACTCTGCATCTGATCAAAGCTGGTTCCTTCCGGCGCTGACATGTTCAGACGAACGCTGTTCCGGTCTTCCATTGGAGCCAATTCGCTTTGTAAATGAGTATAGGTGAAATAGATCAAACCCACACATGCAATAACCAAAACCCAGGCCATCCAGCGAACTTTGATAAAACCTTTCAGCATCCGGTTATAGCCATCCTCCATTCCGGTAAAAAATGGTTCTGTTTTGTTGTAAAACCAACCATGTCCGGCATCTTTTCTGTTCAGATAAACGTTCAGAACCGGTGTGATCGTTAAGGATACAAATGCTGAAATCAATACTGCAGACGCTACCACGATTCCAAATTCCCGAAAAAGACTACCCACGAATCCTTCAAGGAAAATTACAGGCAGGAATACTACGGCAAGCGTAAGTGACGTAGAAATTACGGCAAAGAAAATTTCCTTACTACCTTCCAGTGCTGCCTCCCGGATCGGAAGTCCTTCTTCAAGCTTTCGGAAAATATTTTCCGTTACTACGATACCATCATCCACCACAAGCCCGGTTGCAAGTACAATTCCTAAAAGCGTCAGAATGTTGATTGAAAAACCAAACATATACATGACGAAAAATGTTGCAACAAGAGAAATCGGAATATCGATAAGCGGACGAACCGCAACCAGGAAATTCCGGAAGAAGAATAAAATTACAATAACAACCAGTGCGAAGGAAATAATCAACGTTTCTTCAACCTCTTCAACCGACTGCCGAACCAAGCGAGTATTGTCAATCAGTACATTGAAAGTAATGTCCGATTTATTCGTTTTTGCTATTTCTTCCAGACGTTTGTTAAATGTGTCTGAAATTTTCACATAGTTAGCTCCCGGCTGTGGAATTACCGCTAAACCAACGGCATAAACTCCGTTATATTTCCAGCTTTGTTCTTCATTTTCAGGCCCAAGTTCAACTTTTGCAACATTGCTCAGTCGAACAATTCCGGTACTGTCGTTTTTAATGATCAGATCGCTGAACTCTTTCTCCGAAGTCAAACGCCCCATTGTACGAATGGTTAATTCGGTCTGATTTCCGTAGATTTTACCGGCTGGCAATTCCACATTTTCAGCGTTCAGCGTCGTATTGATATCGTTAAATGAAACGTTATATGCGTTCATTTTATCCGGGTCCAGCCAGATTCTCATTGCATAACGTTTCTGACCAAAAATATTGATCGCACTTACTCCGTCAATTGTTTGAAGACTTTGCTGCAAAACGTTTTCAGCATATTCACTCAGCTCCAGAAGTCCCTTTGATGGACTTTGTACAGCCAGGAGAAGAATAAAATCACTGTTCGCATCAGCCTTGCTTACAACCGGCGGCGCGTCAATATCCTGCGGTAAATTTCTTTGCGCCTGGCTAACTTTATCACGCACATCGTTTGCTGCGGCTTCAAGATCGATTTCAAGGTTAAATTCTACTGTAATGTTACTGGCGCCGATCTGGCTTGAAGAACTGATCGTTTTAATACCCGGAATACCGTTGATACTTTTTTCAAGCGGTTCCGTAATCTGGCTTTCAATAATATCTGCGTTGGCACCTGTGTAGCTCGTGCGTACATTTACGATCGGGGGGTCAATGGCGGGATAATCCCGTAATGACAAAAAGTTATAACCGACAACACCGAAAAGAATGATGAGGAGGTTCATAACCACGGCAAGTACTGGCCGGTTCAGCGATAATTCCGAAATATTCATAGGTTTGATGTCAAAAGAATGGGCACCTTTTTGCCTTTTATTCGGCTGATGTATTCAGGTTTTTTACTGCTCTCACTTTCACTGGCGCATCGGGACGGGCGAACAATACCCCGGAAACAACTACGGAATCTCCAACATTTATACCTTTTGTAACTTCAACAAAGTCCGCTTTGCGAACCCCCGTTTCTATCGTAACAAAAGAGGCTTTACCTCCTTTTACTACAACTGCCTTTTTATTTCTTGATTCAGGAATAATACAGTTGGTCGGAATTAAAATACTGCTTTTCTGAGCACCCGCATTGAGGTAAACTTTTGCAAATGAACCCGGGTTGAAAGATGCCCCACCCAAACTTGCTCTCACCGTAATATTTCTCGTACTCTGATTTATTTGCGGTTCGGTTGCTATAACCGTCGCTTTTTGAACCGTTCCTTTTTGATCTATCACAACATCCACCGTTCCGCCTTTCGTTACAAACGACTGATATACTTCGGGAACCGTAAAATCTATTCTCAGATTATTCAGCTGCTGCATGCTGGAAATAACCGTCGTCGGCGAAACATACGTGCCTTCACTTACTTTTCTTAATCCTACAATTCCTGTAAACGGAGCACGAACAATTGTTTTGTCAATCAAAGCCTGCTGATACACAATGTCAGCGCGATATGAATTGGAAGTATTGATTGCCAAATCATAATCAGCCTGATTAACTCCATTCACAGCAATAAGTTTGGCGAGCCTTTCTTCCGTTTTGATGGCCATGTCCAGCATCACTTTCGATTTTTCAAGCTGTGCTGTCAGATCCGCATTATTGATACGGGCAATGACAGTACCCTTCTGAATTGTTTTTCCTTCCGGCACATTCAGATAGGTTAACAAGCCGCTGACTTCCGGTCTCAATTCCGCAAATTCATTAGCAACGACGGTACCGTTCACCTCAACTTTGTCACTTACGCTTTCACGCGCTGCAATAATTACATCAACAACGGTCGCGTCAGATTTACCTTTATCTTGTTTGAACTTGTCTTTTTTCTCTCCGCACGACAAAATAAATGTGCAGAAAAAAGTCAGAATGAGAGGAGAAAAAATGGTATTAACTAAAAAAGACCTACGAAAAAAATTTGGTCTGGAAAGGTTACGATTCATAAATTAGTACTATTTCAGGGTATTTTAGAATTTTTATTTCGTTAGGAATAGTTAACACCCACAAAACGTGATCGTTTGGTGGATGCTATGTAAAGGTAATACGCCTTAGATAGTTTTCTACTATAAAAGTTTAATGGAGGATTGTAATTTTTTTAAAAATCTTTTCCAATGACTTTCAAAAGAGTTTCACATTTTAGCTCAGTTTCTTCCCATTCTCTTTCAGGAATGGAGTCCTCGGTGATTCCTGCACCCGCATAAAACGTAGCAATGCCATCTTTCAGGCGCACTGTACGAAGATTTACAAAAAGATTTGAGTCGCCTTCGACCTGAACTGGACCCAGGAACCCGCTATAAAAAGAACGGTCGTATCCTTCAATATCTGTTAAAAATTGAAGACTCGGAATTTTGGGAACCCCGCAGACCGCGGAAGTAGGATGAAGCAGACGAAGCATGACCGAAGATAATTCAGGAAAATTCAGTGCATTTGTATCCACTTCGAAATCAGTCCTAAGATGATAAAGATTTCCAGCCAACACGGTTTTCGGACCTGTCTCGAGATATTCTCTTAATCGTATTTTTTTGAAACACTCAATGATATAACGACTTACCAGTGCCTGCTCTTCAATTTCTTTTTCGCCCCAGCGGATATCAAATTTGGGAATAAGATTTCCTTCATCGTCTTTCGCTTTCTGAGTTCCGGCCAATGACATCGTTTTGAAAATTCCTTCTGATTTTTGATGAACCAGCACTTCCGGACTCGCTCCAAGCCATAATTCTTTTTGATCAGGCAAAATGACCAGGGAGACAAAAGCATGGGGATAAGCTTTGGCAAGTTTTTGGAACGCTTTTGCAGGTTGAAACTGGTCTGTATAAACAAGTTTTTTTGTTCTTGATAAAACAACTTTATGAAATTGTTTCTGTTTTATAGCGGCGACGGCCAACTCCACAGTTCTTTCGAACCGGGCTTTGGTATCCTGATCAGGTAATGAAGCGAGTAAACCTGTTACATTTACAGAAGATTCTGCAACGGTATTTCTTTTTATACCAGACGCTTTTTCAATCAACTTGACAATTTCCGGATGCTCTTCGCCAAGCTTATTGTCAACATGATCCAGTTGTCCGTTTTCTGAATAGAACGCAATGATATCTCCTTCCATATAAAGAATATCGTCCTGCTCCTTCCAATGAAAAGGACTAATCATAAATCCGGAAGAAAGTTTTTCCAAATCCGGCTGACAATTCCGAATACCATCCCGGATTGATATAAGCAATTTGATTTCACCGGTATGCGGAAGTTTCCATAACGCACAGGGAAACCCCAACTCTTTTGCCGCCGACCAAAGTTCCTCTGCCTCAAACTGTTCTAAAATAGACTGGGCAGCATTTATATGTGTTGAAATCATTAAAATAAATCTATTACAGGTTGCTACCCGCTTGTAATATCAATTTTACAAAATAAATTAACGATTTGCGCTCACAATTGCGACTGTCAGCCGGCTGATGCAAACCAGTTTATTTTCTTCATTCGTAATTTTAATATCCCAGATATGTGTCGTTCTTCCGACATGGATCGGCGTTACCTTTCCATAAACAAACCCTTCTTTGGCTGACCTCAAATGGTTTGCATTTATCTCCAAACCGACTGCATGCTGATTGTCGGGATCTTTCAGACATAAGAACGAAGCAATGCTCCCCAAAGTTTCTGCAAGAACAACAGAAGCTCCGCCATGCAAAATTCCGAAAGGTTGATGTGTCCGATGGTCCACCGGCATTTTAGCAACAATATAATCAGTTCCAATTTCAGTGAATTCAATTCCTAAATGACTGGCAATGGTATTTTTACTAAAAGATTGAACTGCATCAAGTGAAATGGATGTTGTGAACATATCTAAAAATTATATAAATTTGTACCTGCTATATTAGTCAAAAACAAGGTATTTGCAAAAATAATATTTAAATAATACAATTATTTTGAAAAGAAAGTCTATATATCTCATTCGCCACGGTGAAACTGATCTAAATCGTCAGGGAGTAGTACAGGGAAGCGGCGTAGATTCTATGCTGAATGAATGGGGAGAAGCGCAAGCGGCTGCTTTTTTTAATGCTTACCAACACGTTCCGTTTGACAAAATATATACTTCAAATTTGCAGCGGACACAACAGTCGGTCCGTGGTTTTATTAACCAGGGAATTCCTTTCGAGAAATACGAAGGGCTGAACGAAATTTCCTGGGGAACGCGTGAAGGCAAAGAGCCAAACACAGGCGATACTTCCTATTACCGTGACCTTGTGCTGGCCTGGAAAGGTGGTGATTTTAATCGTGCTGCCGATGGCGGAGAAAGTCCGATCCAGGTACGCGATCGCCAGATCCCGGTGATCGAAACAATTCTATCTCGTCCGCACGAAAGAAATATCCTGATTGCCATGCACGGGCGGGCGATGCGCGTTTTGCTTACAACACTTTTCAAACAACCGTTGATCCATATGGACGATTATGAACACAGCAATCTTTGTTTGTACCGCATCAATTATTCTTACGATACGCAGCGTTTTGAACTCGAAGTAAAAAACGACACGACCCACTTACTTTCGCTGGAAATACCTCAGACCTTTTAATAGACCGCTTGTATAGGCGCAATTCCTTTGATGTATTTATAACGGAAAGCTGGCAACGGTTCTATATTTTTGTGGAATCGTTGTGAACAATCTGCTGTAAACTTTAACGCATGTCCAAAAGGAAAATTTACTGGACCTTACAAATTGTAGGCTGGACAACACTGATCATGTATGAATTCGTGTTGTACACGCTTGAATATGGATTTGATCTGAGCAATTTATATAGCAGCCTTGCCAACATACTTCTCGGTATCACGCTGACGCATTTATACAGATTAGTTATTCGTCGGTGGAACTGGTCAACTTTACCACTTCCTCGTCTGGCGCTTCGGGTTGGTCTTTCCGTTTTGTTTTTAGGACTTATCATGACGGTAGTGAATCTTCCCCTCGACAAAAAGATCCTGGAAGAAAATCTCATGAACCAGCCTTTCGTTTTTTGGAATTACTATGCCGGCTGGTGTAAAAATTTGACGGCCTGGATTCTTTCTTATACCGTTTACCATTATGTTGAACAAAACCGCTTGACGGATTTTGAAAAAATAATGCTGAAAACCTCGATGCGCGAGGCAGAAGCAAAGGTGTTGCGGTCACAGCTTAATCCGCATTTTACATTCAATGCTTTAAACAGTATCCGGGCACTGGTTTATGAAGACCCTTCAAAAGCTCAGATCAGTATCACGCAGTTATCCAATATTTTACGAAATTCGCTTCTGGCAGATCGCCGGAAAACAGTAGACTTACAGGAGGAGCTGAAAACGGTTGAAGATTATCTTGAACTTGAAAAAGTCCGGTATGAAGATCGGCTAAAATACACGATCAAGTCAAATCCGCAGGCTGTTTACTGGCAGGTACCACCCATGATGTTGCAAACGCTTGTTGAAAATGGTATCAAACATGGTGTCTCAAAAGAAATGCACGGCGGATTTCTGGATGTAACATCTGATATCGAAGATGATATTTTGATTATAAAGATCCGTAATACGGGGAATCTGGAAGGAACAGATTCTGGTGGAGTCGGACTAAAAAATACAGCTGAGCGACTTTCAATTTTGTACGGAAAAGGCGCATCATTTAAAATATTTCAGGAGACAGAAGGTGTCGTTTGTTCCGAAGTACGAATCCCCACACTTTCCGATCAAATGCAGCTTTTGCAGGTCGACTAATTTGGCTTTAACGTAAGAAGAAAACTATCTTTGCAAGTCACCGATTGTTAAAATCAAGTAACGATTCAAGATCTTATTTTATAAAATAATCCCCGAAAACCGCCATGAGAACGCTTATTGTTGATGATGAACGCCTAGCAAGAAATGAACTGAAAAGATTACTTGAACCGTATACAAAAATTGAAATCATCGGAGAAGCTGCCAACGCGGAGGAAGCGCTGGTGATGATCGACGAGCTGCAGCCCGAATTGCTATTTCTGGATATTCAAATGCCTGGTAAAAATGGTTTCGAACTTTTATCTTCTATTGAAGGAAAAACTCCGGAAGTGATTTTTACAACGGCGTATGATGAATATGCTATTAAAGCATTCGAATATAATGCGCTTGATTATTTATTGAAACCAATTGACAACGACCGTCTGAAAGAGACGATCCATCGTATTGAGGAAAATCAGGCCCTGCCGGAAGTATCGACTGCAAATAACGAACGTATTGAAAAAATTCTCGGCGAAAACGATCAGGTTTTTGTTAAGGATGGTGAAAAATGCTGGTTTGTGAAACTTGGAAAAATCCGCTTGTTTGAATCGATGGGAAATTATGTGCGTCTGCATTTCGATGATCAGAAACCATTGGTATTAAAATCGCTTAACAATCTGGAAGAAAGACTTGACCCGGGAACATATTTCAGGGCAAATCGTAAGCATATCATAAATTTGCACTGGATTGAAAAAATAGAGCCCTGGTTTAGCGGAGGGCTTTTGGTAACGCTTCAGGGAGGAGACAAAATTGAAATTTCCCGCCGTCAGGCAATCCGTTTCAAGGAATTAATGAGTCTTTAACATAACATTGGCATAAGTTTTAAGCCTGCATTCGTGGCTTAATGCTTATGCCTTTTTTAAATTTTTACTTCATCAACCTCAAATCTCATGCGCGTTTCTCACTTTTTCTCATTACTAGCCGTTGTTTTTTATACTTCTTGTACACCGTCCTCGAAAAAAGAGGAGGTAGTTACGATAAAAAGGGATGGAAAATTCAACAATATTGACTTAGGGAAATGTGATACAATAAGTGGCGGTGTGAGTTTAAAAGTCAATGTATGGGAGCCCGTAGCCACAGATTCGCTTTATTCTGAAATCCATTCTTTCCTTGACAAAAAAATCATTGACAGAATAAACGATAATGCTGATTTAAGTGGCAATCCTCCCAAACCCGGATCGGACAAAACCGTAGAATCTGCATTTGCAATTTTTAATAACAACTATAAAAAATTCAAAGCTGATTTTCCTGAGGCTCCCGGATGCTGGGAAATCGAACTGAAGGGAGATACAGTCATGACTTCCCCGAAAATTATCCAATACCAGTTCGACCACTACGCCTTTCTGGGTGGGGCGCATCCAAATAGTTTCCGGTCTTACTATATTTTTGATGCGAAAACAGGACAGGAGAAAAATAGTAAAGCATTTGTGTCTGATACTGTCGCCTTGCTGAACAAGGTTGAAAAAGCGTTCAGAAAACTGGAAAATCTTGCTGACACCACCAATCTGGAAGGTGCCGGATATTTTTTATCGAACCATAAATTTTCCCTGCCAGCCAACTATGCTTTTACAAAGGAAGGTATCTTTTTTTATTACAATCCTTACGAAATTGCTGCTTATGCAAGGGGAGATATTTCATTTACAATTCCGTACAGTGAGCTGGAAGGCATTGTTAAAAAAGAGCTCATCTTTTAGATCAGAAAATACCGTCATCTACAAAACTTAAAAATCCTTTATCAGTAAAAATAACGTGATCGAGAATAGGGAGATCCAGTACCTGCCCTGCTGCTTTCAGTTGAGCGGTCAGGCTGATATCGGCCAGACTGGCTTTTAACTGACCTGACGGGTGATTGTGAACGAGCACGATACCGCTCGCTTTGTATTCCAACGCATAATTA
This sequence comes from Dyadobacter koreensis, assembly GCF_900108855.1. GTDB lineage: Bacteria > Bacteroidota > Bacteroidia > Cytophagales > Spirosomataceae > Dyadobacter > Dyadobacter koreensis. Next base: position 6,510 of record NZ_FNXY01000011.1, on the reverse strand, counting down.
AAAACCATTTTAGGGTCGCAAACCGTTCCTGAAATTCCACCAACACTGACCGCCATCGATTTAATTACGTCATTTGCCCGATTAAGAAGTACAATCCAAAATTCTTCATGGGCTTTGTCCATTAAATGCTGCTTCATTTCGGCATAGATATCATGTGAAGATTTAATATGCCTCTTTTGATTATCTATCAAATCTGTTCTTCGACGCCCGAGTTCTAATGCCGCGATGATGGTAATGGCCTTGGCTTCGCCGATACCCTTATTTTTCATGAGCTCCTTAACACCCTGACGCGCAAGTTCGCTGATATTGTTATTGACAGAATTCATAATCCCTTTGGCAACATCGACAGCGGAAAGTGAAACTGTGCCCGAGCCAATTAGAATAGCAATCAATTCAGCGTCGGACAACGCAGCTCTGCCTTTCAGCAGAAGTTTCTCGCGCGGGCGATCCTCCTCTGCCCAGCTTAATATTTTTCTTGGGTTGTAAGAATTGTCTTCTGACATAGGACTTTTTATTCCTATGACGTTAAAAAGAAAATAAGTAATGAGAGAAGTTTTACTGGCCCAACTCAGTCAATGCAGCCTTGGCTTTATTATCTATGCTATTTTTGTACTCATGTTTTTTGTAAGCCATCGCCTTTTTGAAATAATTTACGGCAACAGAATTCTGTTTTTTGTCACGCATGATATAGCCCATTTGAAGCGCAGCAGAAGGCCCAAAAGTAAATGAAGTATTTTGCGTCAAAAAGATCGCGCGGTCATAATACGGTATACATCTCTCAATTTGGTCCATCTTTTGCAGAATTCTGCCTTTTCTGTAGTTCAGTTCGGCTTTGTCACTTATGGTAGTGAAAGACTTTTCCGTATAGTTATCAATAAAGTCCCAAGCCTCCGGCAAATATCCTCCATCGGTTGAATAACGGGCTTTATAGAGAATTTTCTGTTCAGGCAAAAGCCTGCCGTCTTCATATTCATCCGCCAGTCTTAAAGCAAATTTATCACCTTCAATGATTGTACTACCTGTCGTGGCGGCCAGCTTCATATATTGGGCCGCATCTGCATCACGATTGGCCAGCCATCGGCTCATAAAAAGTTTCAAATTACTGTCTTTGATATAATTAAAGCCCTTATATCTTTTCTGGAACTTATTGTAGAAGAAATATGCGATGTCGTATTTTCCTTTTTGAAGTGCGATTTCTCCTCTTAAATAATCAAGAAAAGGGAAGTCGATATATTCATCGCCACTAGGTCCGTGATTCAGGAAATGGAGAGCTTCTTCACTTCTGCCTTCTTTCATCAGAATCGTAGTCGCAAAGAAATGAAGCAACAGATTGTCCGGTTGATTTTTAGGTAATTGTTTCAATAGAGCACGCTGCTCATCACTCAGTTGTAAAGTATAGGCATGCAGCAAAAGATCAATAAGCTGGGTTTCCTGCTGGAAGAATGGCTCCTCACGCTGAACCAGCTGAATCTCTTCGATTCCCTGTTTTATATTTCCTTTTAATCCAAGAATTTTTGTCACCCAGGTATAATTATCAGGTACCGAGCCAATAAGCACATGCAGCAGACCTAACGTTTTTAAAGTCGGTCTGAAAGTTGGAAAACGTTTTTTGTTTTCTTCAGCGATACGATAAGCTTTTATAACATCCCAGGATGCACCACCTTCATTACCAAACTTCATTTTGATAAAAGCCCAGTGAAGCCGGATCTCAGCTTGAAAAAAACGTTTGTAAGGTGATGTATTTGGGAGTTTTGCCAGTGCGGCGAGCCTTAAATCTTCCCGCTCGCTCCAGGCCTTAAATGCTTTTTTATCCTCGCTGATCAACAGGTAATGAAGATCAGCATAGTTGTCAAGGTACTGAATAAGTCCGTTGGCAGGATTTATTTTTCTTTCCTCCTCAATTAATGCACGCGCAGATTCAAGTTTTAATTTCTGAATATCAAAATAGGCACGTTGTAGTTTTTGTGTAAAAATTACGTCATTGATTGCGTCATCTGCCTTGGTTTGCAGTGTAATCAGAAGTAAGATGGCTATTAAAAAGCGTGAAATTTTCAATGGGAGTTGCCGATGGTTAATACTATTGCACCGCAGATACCGGAAGGTCCAGGATAGCGACCACAAATTTAAGCACAGAATTTTTAGGAATTCAATTCCGGGTTAGGTTAGAAGGCTTAAATAAATTCGAGTCGGGCAAATGTTAAAAGCTTGCCTCAAACAAAATAAAGGCCTACATCCGAATAAAAATAAAAAGGTTGCCTTACCCAAGACAACCCTTTTATCAAAAATATTTTTAAAGCTTAACGACGTTGGTGAACTGGTTCAACGCTTTCTACGTCAGCTAAAATTCTTCCGCAATGTTCGCAAACGATCAGTTTTTTACGTTCACGAATATCCGCCTGCCTTTGTGGTGGAACGATGCTAAAACATCCTCCGCAAGCACCGCGGGACACATGCACTACTGCCAAGCCGTTCATTGAGTTATCACGAATTTTCTGATAAGATTTCAACAAACGCTCTTCGATTTTTTTAATATGCTTTTCACGTTCGCCTAAAAGTGCTTTTTCTTCAGCTTCGCTTTCGCTTGTGATCAAAGAAAGTTCGCCTTTTTTGGCTTTCAAATCTTCGTTTCTTTCATTCAAAGTAGATTCTGCACGATTTGCATCATCTTCAATCAATCTGATACGCGCTTTGGCTTCGTTGATTTTCTTGTCAGCCAATTGCATATCAAGTTCCTGCAATTCGATTTCTTTTGTGATGGCATCGTATTCGCGGTTGTTGCGAACGTTCATTTGCTGATCTTTGTATTTTTTGATCAGTTTTTCACCATCTTTTTGAGCGCCTTTGAAGTTGTCAATTTCGCTATTTAAAGCAGCGATTTCGCTTTTGAATTTTCCTATTCTCGTTTCAAAACCGATGATTTCGTCTTCCAGATCTCTCACTTCCTCAGGAAGATCGCCACGGGTTTTTCTGATTTCGTCCAGGCTTGAATCAATTTCCTGAAGTTTCAGGAGAGCGTCTAATTTTTGTGCGATTGTGTTTTCCATGTATGTCTTTAATGGACTTGTTTCAATGCGTATTATATGAGTGGGACTTAAACTGAATCTCTTCATTCTACTTGTCCTGTACTTGATTGTCTAAAAAACAGTTTTTAAACAAAATATCGCACCGGATTCGTATTGACTTCTGACAAACAGAGTGCGAAATTACTAAAAATTCCTGATAAATAGTTGTATAATAAATCTTTCGTAAATACTTCGCTCTCAAAATGCCCGATATCACAGATCATTATGCGATTATCGGCGTCAAAAAATTCATGATATTTATAATCTGCCGTTATAAAAACGTCTGCTTTGGCGCGAATTGCGTCTGATAACAGAAAACTTCCTGCGCCTCCGCAGACTGCTACACGCTGAATTTTTTTACTTAAAGGTATCGTATGTTTGATCAAAGAAGCTTGCATACGCTCTTTCACAAAACCTAAAAAATCTTGTGGTTCCATTGGCTCCTGCAATTCCCCGACAGCGCCGGCTCCAATCTCCTGATTTTCATTTTCTAGTGACTGAAGATAATAAGCTACTTCTTCATAAGGATGATTTGCTTTTAAAGCAGCCAGGATAGGCGTTTCTAGGTAGGAAGGAAACATAACTTCAAGGCGGTGTTCAAAAACTTCCTCCTTTATTCCTCGAGATCCGGTCACAGGATTTGCAGTTTCACCTGGCAGGAATGTTCCCGTTCCTTCCGTCCTGAAACTGCAATTTTTATAATTTCCGATCTCTCCCGCTCCTGCATCAAAAAGTGCGTTCAGTACTTCCTGAGAATTTGCAACGGGGACAAAAAACGTCAGTTTAGCAAGTAGTTGTTTTTTAGGAGCTAATATCTTAACATTCTTCAGTTCCAATTTTTCCGCAATTTTCCAGTTAACCCCCTGCACAACATGATCGAGGTTCGTGTGAATTGCATAGATCGCAATATCACTCTTTATGGCTTTGATCACAGTCCGTTCTACATAATTGCTTCCGTTCAGTTTTTTCAACCCTTTAAAAACAATTGGGTGATGTGCAACAATGAGATTACAGTTTCTTTCAATGGCTTCGGCAACTACAGCTTCGGTTACGTCGAGCGAAAAAAGGACTCCCGTAACCTCTGTTTCAGAATTTCCCACGATTAATCCGGCATTATCATAACTTTCCTGGTAAGAAATGGGCGCTAGTTTTTCAAGTTGTTGTGTGATCTGCTTTATTTTTGTCATTTTTTTTTATTTACAACTATTTGATAGCCAGAATGAATTTGGTTTTTTGAAAATTTATTTGCAAATTAACTAACATTTTATTTGCATCAAGTATTGTATTCAAGAATAATAATACTAGTTTTGCACCACAATAACCCGGAACGACGGGGGAAAATAACTTGGTTTGGTAGTTCAGTTGGTTAGAATACATGCCTGTCACGCATGGGGTCGCGGGTTCGAGTCCCGTCCAGACCGCCAAGTTTATTGAAAGATTGAAGCTATTGGTTTGGTAGTTCAGTTGGTTAGAATACATGCCTGTCACGCATGGGGTCGCGGGTTCGAGTCCCGTCCAGACCGCAGATTACATTATTAAAAACCTGTTTAATTAAATTAAACAGGTTTTTTTTATTTAGAATAGTTCTTCAAAATAATCAAACACATATTAATCTAAGCATCTTCTTTCGATCAAATAAAAATTTCTGGATCCTGTTGTATTATTTAGATTTGTATTTTTAATCAAACCTAAATGTTTTTGAGCGTTTCTTACCGCTTATTGATTTAATCTTATCTAAGTTCATAATTGAGAATTACTTGTTGACTGACGTGGAAGTCAGTGGGACGATATCACATCTATCTGGAAGAGAAAAATTACTCAGAAGACGGTCCAAGAAAAGCAGGCTTACGCTCAAGAGAATATTCTCCAACCATTAGACTGCAAGACTTCCCGCTTCGAGTATACAAAGTATTCCTTCAAATCAAATGCCGTAGGTGACTGAAAGCCAAGGCAGTAAAGTAGAATACAGAGATTGGCATTAATTAGCTAAAGGAACGCAGACGACGAGTGAGTTTTCCGCTTTTTAGAAGCGATTGGTGGATATCAGGGCTAATGATTTTTTGAGTATCGGCGGCATTTATGGCGTTGATGGTAAGAATTTGCTACGCCATTACTGTAATCTTCAGAGCTGATTTAAAGTCTGGAATCAACGAGACATGCAAAATAATGGCTTTTTTTATCGCAAGAATTTGGGCCCTGTTTACCAATTTATAAAACTAGCCTATTCGAGGTGAGCTCTATACAATTCTTACCATTAATACTGCAAAGGGCAATTGGAAATATAGTACCAATCGTAGCATGCACCAAAGCCAAAACGGTTATTGCATTATCCATAAAATTCCCAAACCCCAAAGCAAAAATTGACTGAAATCACCCTGGATATTGCTGGTAGTGTGGCGTGGGCCCCGCGAAAATGATCACCGTTATTTTCTTATGGGTGATACGTGCTAACCGACGGTTTCCATATACAGCAATTAGCAATCGATGTCTTATCACAAATGCGAATAAACTTTGTCGGGAAGCACTCGCTCAAGAAAATTATACTATTGATTAGGCTAAATCCGCGGAGACTGAATATTTAGTAGAGAGATTGCCAAACAGAGACAGCTTTAAACAATTCTTGGCACAGAGCAGATATGTACGTTACAAAAGCCAGATATTAAACGGATAATCAAAAAAAGAGCACAATTGATTTCTGAGCGGTTCCCTGACCAAAAAAAGCATATGATCTGGCACAAAAACTTAGTAATATCTTTACTAATGCGACTGACAAGATTTATGGACTAACAGGGCTTGCAAAATGGTTTTGAGCCATTCTATACCGTTCTCAGGTGCATCGAGACTGTTTTAAAAGGTAGTTAATTATTTGTATAACGGAAATACCAATACTTCGGCAGAATCTTTCAATGCGAAGATCAAAGCATTTAGAAGTCAGTTTACAGGGTTTTGTAATGTTGAATTCATCTTTTGTCTAGCTCATTTTTATGCTTATTCCAGGTTAGTACACAACACTTAATTTTGATCCCGGCATTTTTTCCGCTTCTCCACAGGTTTTTGTTCACCAGTCTTATTTAGCGGGCAGACTGCCCGGATTTGACCGCCGTGCGCAGACCTAAGACGACTAGGCGGTAATCATGATTGTAGCTAGGAAAGAGATGATCATGATCAAAAAAAGACCCTCCTTTCGGGATGGTCCTTTAATTTATAATAATATTGTGGCGGATACCTACGCTGCCCGAATTAACTTCTCTGTTCGTGCCGAGGTGGGGTACTACTGGGGCTAAGCGTCTCGGAAGCGGTGCCCACGAACCAAAAAAATCCCATCTTTTAAGAAGATGGGATTGAAATTAATAGTATTGTGGCGGCTACCTACTTTACCAGGTTTGACCCAAGTATCATCGGCGGTTCCGGGCTTAACTTCTCTGTTCGGGATGGGAAGAGGTGAACA
>NZ_FNXY01000013.1 GCF_900108855.1 Dyadobacter koreensis | reverse complement strand
CAACTTCACACAGCGGCAAGCCCTCTGGATCGAAACACGATAATTGGATACAAGCCAATTGGCCATTTCCTTCTTATACGGCGGCTTCACAATTTTTTTTTAATAACGTCCTGAAGCATCTGCTTGTCCAAACTCAGATCCGCCACCAATTTTTTTAGCTGTATATTTTCCTCCTCTAACTGCCGTAATTTTCTGAGCTCAGTAACTCCAAGCCCGCCGTACTTCTTTTTCCAGGCAAAAAATGTTGCCTGTGATACACCCATCTGCCGACAGATGTCTTCAACCCGCGTTCCTGACTCAGATTGTCTGAGTGCATAAGCGATCTGGACTTCGGTAAATTTCGATTTTTTCATAGTAACAAATTACGTTTTTGATCTGTATTTGCCACCAAAAATCTCTAGTTTTAAACTGTCTCGTTTGCCGGGGGGAGGTCAATTAGTCACAGATCCCAAAGCAAGACAAAAAAACCAGAGAATTCGTAATTTCAAAATTGCAGCTTACGTACCCAAACTTGTTAACAAAAAATATCGAGTTATTATTTGATTGACCCTATGCCACCATTTCTCCCTGTACACTACTTATCAAAAATAAATTAATTTGAGTTTAAAACCTCGGTTGCTGACTTTAAAACCATACTTGCCTTATCCACAATCTGTTAGATTTATTCACGAAATTAGCAAATAAGCCATCCAAGCATTTGTCCAAAGACTATTTAACCGAAAAATTTTAAAGTTATTATACAAATATAAACAAAAGTGAGCTCTACTAACATATTACAGCTTCAAAGAACGCTATTCGCTGTTGGCGCTTCCTGCACGCTTTAATTTTGCAAAAACGCTTCCCGATTTACAGCAAATCTCCATTTCGTTTCCTGCCATTAAAAAACAGGTATTCATTCGTCAGCCTTAAAAATCAAATCTGCTCAGTGTTAAATGTCTTACCTGCCTTCTTGATATACTCCTTAGGGCTTATACCAAACTCTTCCCGAAAACACTTTGAAAAATAAGAAAGATTGGAAAATCCGACATCATACATCACCTCTGAAACATTACCCTCCTTGTTTTCTAAAAGCAGCGAAGCTTTCTTAATCCGGTACTTTTTAATAATTTCATTAGCCGAAAACTGCGTCAGTGATTTAAGTTTTCTGGACAAATGCGCCGAGCTCATACCCACCTCAGAGGCCAGTATTTCTACATTAAATTCAGGATCAGCGATATGAGCCTCCACGCTGCTCATGACTCTTTTCACAAACTTTTCATCCACATTCTCTTTCCCATCTTCACCCGTCGGTGTCACGATCAGCTTATGCTGAAAATAAGCTGCCAGCTCCTGTTTTCTTTGCAGAAGATTGTCGATCTGTGCATCCAGCAAATCTATCTCAAACGGTTTGGTGATGTACGCATCGGCTCCTGTTCTGATCCCTTCAATTTTCTGAGAGGTCAGACTTCTTGCGGTCAGTAATATCACAGCCGTCCGGCTGGTTTTAGGATTCGCTTTGATCATTTTACAAAACGTCAGACCATCCATCACGGGCATCATCACGTCCGAAATAATTACATCAGGCAGATACCTGACAGCCATTTTCAGACCTTCTTCTCCCTCGCCTGCGATCACAAAACGGTATTTCCTATGGAGTGTCAATCGGATAAAATCAATCATATCCGGATTGTCTTCTACGATCAGCAGAAGTGGCTTATCCAATCCGGAATTCGTTATTTCCAGTTCTTTTGGGTGGATCGGGGCAGCCTGGAACATCGGGTAAGCGCCAGTATCATTTATTTCCCCAACCATTTGCTCAGCATTGCCTTTTGGCAACCAAACTGTGAAGACACTTCCTTTTCCCGGTACGCTTTCAAGGTTTATTTCGCCTCCATGCATTTTCACATATTCCAGTGTAAGAGCCAGTCCGATACCTGAACCCATTTCCCTTTTTCTTGACTCGGCAGTTTGATAAAAACGCTCGAAAATACGCTTCTGATCTTCTGCTGAAATACCTGTTCCAGTGTCGAAAACGTGGATTTTCACAGCATGGTCAGCAGGCTGAGCGGTATTTATGATTTCAACATCTAGTGAAATAGTACCTCCTTTTGGTGTAAATTTAAACGCATTTGAAAGCAGGTTCAATACCATTGTCTCCACCTTTTCTGCATCCGCAAATATCTCAAATTGTGCTGTGCTGCTTGCGAATGTATAACAGACCTCATGCCTTGCTGCCTTGTCTGCAAAATGAGAATACAGCTCCCGCAACAAGCCGACAATTTCAACCTTGGATGTGTTCAGATGTAATTTATCATCCTGCATTTTCTTAAAATCCAGTACCTGGTTCACCACCCGCAGCAATCGGTGCGAATTCTTTTCAGCCAGCGAGATAAGTTTAAAATTAGCATCATCCAATTTCCCGTTTTTCATAATCTGGTGAATCGGGGGGAGTATCAGACTGATAGGCGTGCGCAGTTCGTGGGAAATATTCGTAAAAAATTGTTCCTTGGTCTGCTCGATTTCCTCAGCATGCGCTATTTCCAGTCGGCTTATTTTCAGTTCATTTTCCAATTTAATTCTGGCTGAATATATTTTAAAAGCAAAATAAACTCCGGCGGCTGTTAACAGCGCATACAATGCCAGGAAACCTTTGCTCAAATAAAATGGGGGATTAATGGTGATCCGGGTTGCGCTGGTTTCGTGGCTCCATATTCCGTTATTGTTCGTACCTCGTATTTTGAATGTGTATATTCCGGGCGAAAGATTAGAATAGACGGCAAAATTCTTGTTGCCTGAAGTAGTGATCCAGTTTTCGTCAGCACCTTCCAGCTTGTAGGAATACGTATTTACTTCGGGCTGCCAAAAGTGCAATGCAGCAAATTGCAGTTCAAGCGTTCGCTGGCTGTAATCAAGCTCAATCCGTGGTGTGAAGGAAACAGCGCTGTCCAGGATCACCCGGTTATTGACTTTTTCACCAATTTCGATCAGCTTGTTATTTAATAATAAACCGGTGAGAACAACCTTTGGCTGATAACCATTTGCAATCGCTTTATCAGGCGAAAACGAGATGTACCCATTATCTCCACCAAAAAACAGTTCGCCTGAGACTGACTGCGCAACGCAGCCTGCATAAAAACTTTTGAGCGGCAGGTTTTTATTCAAAGGATAGAATTCGACCTGCTGACTCGCAGGTTTAAATTTTTCGAGGGCAGCATTGGTAGCAACCCAGATGTTTCCATTCCGATCCTCAATGATAGAAGACCTGGCCGTGTTATGATTTTGAATCGGGTGGAAAGATGATTGGTTGGAAGCTGGATTATATGATACCAGGCCATTCTCTGTCGCAGCCCAAATAATACCGCTTTTGGCCATAAAGAAGCTGTTGACCGTTTTACGATCAGCGATCCGGGCAAATGAAATAATCCTTTTCTTGATACGTGTTTTCAGATCTAACCTGAAAAGCTCATCAAATTCAATCAGCCAGAGCGATTCTTTTCCGTAAACAAACTTTTCCGTTTCTACTTTCGAGATCAGCTCAAATTGAACGTCCTTAATTACCTTTAAGCTATTGGTGGCCCGAAAAATACCACCCTCCCAGGTTCCTACCAGCAGTGTCCCGTCCGGTGTTTCTACAAAGTTATTAATGTAATTGGAAGAAAGCCCGTTGCTCTTGTTTGCTGTAACAGACTGCATAAATTGCTTTTTGTCATCCCAAACATTAATCCCTGCAACGGTACCAATCCAGATTCGGCCGTCACGGTCCTCATGCAGAACCGTTACATTGTTGATCAGAATCCGGCTTTGAGAAGGAGAATCAATATTAAAATTTCGACTTTGTCCGGTCCTGGGATCAAAACGGATCACTCCATGTAATGTGCCGATCCAGTAAACACCATCCTTACTCACCAGAAAAGACTTTACCTGATTTCCGATTGTTTGCCCTCCAACCTGCTGGGTTACATGGTGATACTGGTATAGATTATCCAGCTGATTTACCTTGCTGATCCCGTTAGAGGTAACTAGCCAGAGCACACCAGCCTGATCTTCAAATATTTGCCAGATGACATTGTTAGCTACGGAATAAGGTGATTGCGGGTTGTGAAAATAGCGCTGGTTGCTGTTCGTATTCGGATCATAGATATTAAGTCCAAAATCAGTTCCAAGCCAGACCTTGTGATCTTTGCCGGAGTAAATAGTTTTGACTACGTCGTTGCTCAGTCTAACCTGATCACTTTTATTTTCACTTTTCCCGGTTATCGTGTTGAAGCGGCAAAGGCCGGTATCCGTCCCGACCCAGATCATAGAATCATTATCTGCAATAGCTTTGATATCACAAATCAGATTATTTTTAAAATCCGGTGTACTTTTTCTTTTCAGATTAAAGACTGTAAAAGTCCGGGTTACCGGATCCAGCCTATTAAGCCCATTGTATGTGCCTACCCAAAGTGTTCCTCTTTTGTCCTGAAATATTGAACGAACCGTGCTGTGGCTGAGACCGCTGTTTTTTGGTGTTAGAGTGATGAAAGAACTGTTCATTCGGTTGTATTTAATCAGGCCCGTCATCGTACCGATCCACAGATTACCTCCGCGGTCTTTTGAAATGCACCGTATGTTTGTGTTACTTCCCGTGTAAACCCGTGTTACTTTAAAACTAACCGTATTAATCTTGCACAATCCATTGACGGTACCTATCCACAGATCGTCTCCGTCAGCATAGATGGTTTGTACGCCATTGCTGGGAATGGAATGTACCGAGGTCGCTTTTTTGAAAACCCTGAAATCATATCCGTCATACCGGGCCAGACCGTCTCCTGTAGCGATCCAAATGAAGTTTCTTTGATCCTGAGCAACGCCATTTATCAGGTTGGTCGGCAAACCTTCACGAATGGAAAGCGTGCTGAAAAATCTTTCCTGCGCCTGCGAATGCAAGCAAGTCAGAACTAAATAAAAAACAATTACCCACTTCGCGCAAATCTTACCGTCCCGAAACATTCCTTTTGAAGTAAAAACTGACTTTTTAAACAAAAAATATAATAAATACCAGACAAATGTCGGAAAATTATCGCTTTTCATCAGATTATTTCTTATCCAATCTGCATACTAAAACTACCTTGCAACCACAAATTTTAATGTTTAATATAAACTTAATCCATCTATTTTATGAAAATAAAATTACTGCTTTTGCAGATTTTTCTGATGGCTATCTGTACAACAGTGTCAGCACAGCAGACGGTCATAAAAGGAAAAGTGACAGACAATGCCGGCGGCGGCCTGCCCGGCGTAAACGTGGTTTTAAAGGGAAACACGAATGGAACCTCGACAGACCAAAATGGTGATTACTCCCTAACCCTTTCAAATGCAGTTGCCGGCGATCAGATTTTGGTGTTTTCTTTTATAGGATATGTTAAACAGGAAATAGCGATCGCTAACCGGAATGTTATAGATATTAAATTACAGCCGGATACGCAGAATTTGGATGAGGTAGTGGTTGTAGGTTACGGTACTACTGCGAAAAAAAACTTAACCACAGCAATTTCCAAGGTAGATCCCGCCAAAATTCCGACATCGGCTAATAATAATATTTCCGAACTATTATTTGGCCGCGCGGCAGGTTTGCAGGTGACACAGCAAAGTTCACAGCCGGGTGGAAATATCTCAGTTTCAATTCGTGGGAAAGGAAATCCCTTGCTAGTCATCGACGGCGTGGTATATCCGGGAAATAGTATGGAGCCCAGCAACGGTTCAGTGGAAATTCAAGGCGTTAACCGCGGTGGACTGGCGGGCTTGAACCCGAATGACATTGAATCCATTGAATTTCTGAAAGATGCAAGTGCGGCCATTTATGGTGTATCGGCGGCCAATGGCGTAATGATCATTACAACAAAAAAAGGGAAAGCGGGAAGGATGAGTGTAAGCTACGACGGCAGCCGTTCTTTTTCAAGAAATATGCCTTATCTGAAGCCATTGAATGCGTCGGACTACATGCTCTATTTCAATCAGTTGAACAAAGACAAATACCAGTCGGACCGGAATATGACGCCATTTGGACCGGTGGCTGCTGATCTGAGCGGCTACACGCAGAAATTCACCGATGAACAAATACGGAACGCGGGAGAAGGAACGGACTGGCTGGGACAGGTTTTACGGCCGGGAAGCATTGATAATCATAATATAAGCGTCAATGGCGGCACTGAAAAAGCGACTTACTTTTTTTCCGGCAACTATTTCAATCAGGTAGGATCAATGAAAAAGTCCGATCTGACGCGGTTTTCGGGCAGGCTGAATGTATCGTTTGTTTTGAGCAAAATATTCAGACTTAATGTAAATGCGAACGCCAACCGGAATGCCTACTCCAATCCGCAGGCGGGCTGGCAAACGGGCGGTTCGGGCACGCAGGGCTTCAATGCATTACAGGCAGCCCTGGCCTATCCGTCATCCGTTCCCGTGTACAATGCCAACGGCACATACAGCCAGTTCGCTCAGACTGGTAATCCGGTTTCCCTGTTGGATATCAAGGATAAAACAAAATCACAGGGCTTGCTGGCCAATACCTCGCTTGATATCGACATTATCCCGAATACGCTGACCGCCAAATTATTATACGGAAACAACAGTGAATATTCGATTCGCGACTTTTACATTCCGGTAACAGTTTTCTGGGGGCAACTCTACAAAGCAAGAGCTTCACTAGCTGAAACACGCAGACAGAACCAGACGATGGAAGCGACCATGTCGTACAAAAAATCATTCGGCGACTGGCTTAATCTGGATGTAGTTACCGGCGTGGGTCAATATCTCGAAGATTTTTCAGGTTTCAGTGTAGAAACTTCGGATATGCAGGATGCGATCAATACCGACAACCTCGCCTCTGCTACGGGCCCTAAAATAATCGGATCTTACAGAGGCGTTAACAAGTTGCGCTCATTTTTTGTCCGCAGTAATTTCGACTTCCTGGATCGCTACCTGCTCTCGCTGACCGTGCGCCGCGATGGTGCTGATAAGTTTTTCCCCGACAATAAATATCAATACTTCCCCTCAGTATCTGCGGGCTGGAAGATTAATAATGAGGCATTTATGCAAGGAATTCAGACGATCAGCACATTGAAGCTACGTGCCAGTTACGGTATGACAGGCGAACGGCCGGGCAGCGTTGCGTATGGTGCTTATGGCGCTGATCCGAATGCCGTGACATTCAACAACGGCTCGGTGGTATACTTCCCTTATCGTCTCACCGCATTTGACAATCCAAACCTGCGCTGGCCGATTACGAAAACATTCAATGCCGGTCTGGATTTTGGTTTGTTTAAGGAGCGTATAACGGGTTCTGTCGATGTTTTTACTGAAAACCGTACCCGACTGCTTAGCAGTGCGACCACCCAGCAATTGTCTATCATTTCGACTTCTCCGATCAATGGCGGGCATCAGCGGCGCAAGGGTTTTGAATTCAGCATCAATACTGAAAATATCAAAACCAAGGATTTTAGCTGGAATACCACATTGAATGTAACGCATTTCAAAAACCGTTGGGTTACACGTTTCCCGAACGATCCTCCGGCTCAGTATGGCAATGTAAACGATCCTGTCGGTGGCGATATTATTTATGTGTATCAAACAAACGGCATCCTGCAGGCAGGACAGGAAGTGCCTGCATGGCAACCCACAACCGCAAGGAAACCTGGAAATCCGATTTTTGTGGATAATAACGGCGATGGAAAACTGGATTTCAACGATGTAAAAAGCTACTCGGGAATTCCCAAAGCGATCGTCGGATTTGGTAACAATTTCACTTACGGCAAGTTTGACCTGAGCGTATTCTTTTACGGACAGTACGGTGCCTGGGGGAATGATTTCACCACGCTGTGGGGTGACCCGGTAAGTTTGCTGTCCAGCAACCAAAGTGGTACCGAGCGGATCAAAGATGCATGGAGCACGTCAAATCCTACGGGTACTTTACCTGGCGCGGCATACAATGAAGGTGCAATCGCATTGGACGCCGGCCTCGACACGCGGCTTGTAAAAAGAGACTTCCTTCGCTGCCGGAACATTACGCTGGGTTACACCATCAATTCCGGTGGCCTGACCAAATACGTTAAAAGCCTTCGTGTTTTCGCTGATGTACAAAATGCGTTTATACTGACTGGCTTTAAAGGCGTTGATCCGGAGATTCAGGCGAGCTCTATCAAGGGCGGCCCGGCTCCTTATCCGATGGTAAGAACCGTATCCCTTGGTTTGAGAGCTAATTTTTAACATTCCGATATTCAGAATTATATGAAAAAGATATTTATTGCCGGTATACTGGCTGCCAGCTTATCCATTACCAGCTGCGAGAAAAATTTCGATCCGGTGATCACCGGCGTACTCTCCCCCGCCAACTTTCCAAAAACGGAGGCAGATTTTAAACTTTACGCTTTGCAGGCCTACAAACCCTTCGGTTCCAAATGGGGGTACAGCGATGTAGCGTACCAGAACATGTTTTTTAGTCCGGAATATGGTCACCTGGCCATATTTGATCTCCCAACGGATCAGATGAATGTATTTACCGAATGGGGCGGACTCTGGGAATTTTTTAGCAAAGGAGATTTTACATTTCTCAGAACGCAGGGCAAGCAAAGCCATTTTGAAAAAGTGCGTTACGTAACCCGGATGACACAGGTTATTTCTGATATTGAAAAAGCAACAATCAGCGATGCCGCAAAAAACAGGTTCATCGCCGAGGCCAGAATGGGCCGTGCCTGGACAATGTACTACCTGCTTCATATGTACGGCCCGGTCCCTGTTATATTTGATGCGGCAAAAATTAACACCGATGCCGAAAGTGAACTGACCCGTCCATCAAGAGAGACTTATGTATCGCTTATTGCCGCTGATCTTAATTTTGCGGCTGCAAATCTGGAATTAAGTCCGTCGGAATATGGCAGGTTCAACAAAGGCTTGGCACTGGGTATGCTGACTCGTTTATATCTTAATGAAAAAAATTGGGCGGAGGCCGAAAAAGCGGCGCGGGCAACAATTGCATTAGGTAAGTACAGCCTGGTGTCCGATTATGCCGGCTTGTTCCGCGAATCGACGGAAGTGAATACGGAAACAATCTGGGCTGTCAACTGCGATCCGATTGCACCCACGAACGGCGAAGGTGGCGGCAATTTTAATGCAATGGCACTGTATTGTCTTCCAAACGATTTCAAAAGTATCAAACTTGGAGGTGGCTGGGCTAATCCGAGCGGCGTATTTTGTCCTACCTGGGCATTTTATGATACGTTTGATGCGGCTGACAAACGCAGAAACCTGTTGGTTGCAACTTATACAGACAAAACAGGAAAAGAGCGAAACCGCACCAATATGCGGGGCCCGGTTTTGAGAAAATATCCTGACGAGTCGTCTCCGGGTGCTGATGTACAGGGAAATGACATGCCGGTATTAAGGTATGCCGATGTATTGCTGATGCTGGCTGAGGCGATCAACCAGGTATCAGGTCCGACGGCAGAAGCAATTGCGCTTGTCAATGAAGTAAGAACCAAACACGGTGGGGTCGCTGCATTATCTGCCACGGCTACGGCTTCGAAAGCTGCTTTCAACGACGCCATTCTTCAGGAAAGAGGATTTGAATTTTATTTTGAAGGTATCCGTAAGATCGACCTGGTTCGTCATGGAAAATGGGCTTCGGCCCTGGAAGCAGCCGGGAAAGTCAACCACGGCCCATCTGAGCTTTTTCCTATACCACAATATGTGATTAACGTCGGTGCAGGGAAAATTGAACAGACGAAAGGGTATTGAAGAGCGTGGTCATTTGTTGTCATGTTTGGTCAGGAATTGTCAGGTATAATTTTCGGCATGAGTTATGCTAAATAAAAGTATGTTAGTCATTTGTAGTCAGGAATTGTCAAGTGTTGTTTCTAGCACGAATGACAAACCCTGAAAACAAATGACCATACCTGACTAACCCTGACAAAAACTGACAACAAATGACCACACCTGACCACAAATGACTAATCCTAAACACTTAACTTTTCCATAAACATGAAGCTTGCCATTACCTTTCTGGTATTCATTTTTTTTGTTACACCAGTCGCTTATTCTCAAAAGTCGAATGATGTGTATGTTGATAAAGATGGCGTGATGCGCTGGGGTAACACGAAGGAGGAAGTAAAAGGGTTTGGGGTCAATTACACCGTTCCCTTTGCATATGCCTACCGCGTGGCGAAGCAATTGAATGTATCTCCGGAAAAGGCTATTGATGATGATGTTTACCACTTTTCCAGGCTGGGTTTCGACCTTTACCGCGTTCACGTCTGGGACACAGAAATCAGCGATACGCTGGGTAACCTGCTTGTAAATGAGCATTTAAAACTGCTGGATTATGCATTAAAAAAAATGAAAGACCGCGGTATCAAGTTTGTGCTGACGCCCATCGCCTACTGGGGAAACGGCTGGCCGGAAAAGGATGAAAAAACGCCGGGATTTTCAAGAAAATATGGCAAAGCAGCTTGTCTGACAAATCCGGATGCCATTAAGGCACAACAAAATTACCTGTATCAGTTCCTGAATCATGTCAATCCTTACACCGGCATTGCCTACAAAAACGAACCGGACCTGATTGCCTTTGAAATTAGTAACGAGCCGCAGCATGGCGGAAAAGCCAGCGACGTAACAGCATTTATCAACGGAATGGTAAGCTCCATGCGGAAGACCGGCTGTAAAAAACCGGTTTTTTATAACATCAGCCACAGCATCCATCTCGCACAGGGTTATTTTGATGCTGACATTCAGGGCGGTACATTTCAATGGTATCCCACAGGTTTGCAGGCTAAACACGAAATAATGGGAAATTTGCTGCCAAACGTGGATGACTACAAAATTCCATTCGCCGCCAATCCGAGGTTTAAACAAATGGCGAAGATCGTTTATGAATTCGATGCTGCGGATGTAGGGCGGTCTTACATATACCCCGCCATGGCGCGCAGTTTCAGGACAGCCGGTATGCAGCTCGCCACGCATTTTGCCTATGACCCAACATTCTTCGCCTATGCCAATACAGAATATGACACGCATTACATGAATTTGATTTACACGCCCCAGAAAGCGTTAAGCCTTAAAATCGCATCGGAAGTTTTTCACAATATTCCGCTTTATAAAGACTTCGGCAAATTCCCCGCAGATACATCTTTCGGTAATTTCAGGGTCAGTTACGGGCAGGATCTGGCAGAAATGGTTACGAAGGAAAAATTTATTTATACCAATCATACCGCAACTATTCCTTCAAACCCGGGAGCTTTGGAACATATCAGTGGTTCGGGAAATTCATCGGTTGTAAAATATGAAGGGACAGGCGCTTACTTCCTGGATAAACTTGATAATGGTGTCTGGCGACTGGAAGTTTTACCTGACGCGATCTGGGTGCAGGATCCTTTTGGCTATAATAGTCTTGATAAAGTTCTGGCCGTTGTCAACTGGCGTCAATGGCCCATGTCTGTGCGTCTACCGGATTTAGGAGATGATTTTGAGATCAGACCATTGAATAAGGGAAATGATACCAAAAGTTTCAAGACAAAAAATCAGACTTTCAACATTACACCAGGCGCTTATCTGTTGGTAAAAAAAGGTGTTTCGGGTAAAATGACTGCGAGCAGCAAATGGAAGAATATTACATTGAATGAATTCGTGGCCCCCGCTACGACACTAAAAAAAACGTACGTACTTAATTCTCCGCTAAAAGAGATTTCGGCTGGCGAAGATGTGCGTGTCAAAGTGCAGATCGTTTCCCTGAAACAGCCGGAAGCTGCCCACATGAAGCTATTTGTTAAAGGTGAAAAGCCTGTGGATCTGGCGCTGGAGCACACTGGTGGTTATTCTTACTCGGGAACGATCCCGCCGGAATTTTTAAAAGGCGATGCAGTAAAATACTGCATTTTAGTAAAAGAGAACGGAGTAGAAAAATCGTATCCATCCGAGCAAGAAAATACGAAGGATCTGAACAATGAACAGGAGAATCTGTTCGAAATACGTATTCTGCCAAAATCTTCACCAGTAACCTTATTCAGTGCGGCAGCGGATCATGAGCAGTTGCTAAGACCTTATCTGAAAACCTCACGGCTGAATACAATACCAGAAATGGGAACTTCTGAATTGGGCATACAACCCGAAAAAGCGGAAGACTACGCAATGCGATACAATTTTAAAAACAACATCGCGGGACGCACATCGGATATACCAACCAAAACAAAGCTGGTCTTTCACGGCCGCGCACTTAATGAGAAGCCTTGCACCATTCAGCTTGCTTTAATCGGTAAGGATGGTTCCGTATATGGCGCAACATTGAATGTAAAACCGGAAAGCAGTGCGTATGCTGTGTTGCTGGAAGATCTTAAAAAAGTTGATTTCATCAGCCTCCCGCGCCCGTACCCTGGATTTCTACCCTACTCTTTAAACACCACCCCGGAGCCCGGTAAGCTTGATTTAATGAACATAGAGACTTTGCAGATTGTCATTTTCCCAACGCAAACCGCTGATCAGAATCAAAAGCTGCTTGCTGGTATTGCGATTCGAAGTGTAACATTGGAATGACTCAACGTGTTAGAAAACATTGCGTTCAATATATTTTACACTTTGGAGTGATAGGATCCATCTCATCGCCTTGAAAAAACGATTCATGAAACAAATCTTCTTAAAGCGTATTACAATTCACATTCTCATTGCGATGTGCCTGCCACTTGTCGCAAGCGCAGCACAGTTTGAATTGATAACGGCGAAAGACAAAGTCACGATTTACTATCAAAAAGGGGAATCCAAACTTGATTCCATAACCGCCCATTTACTTGCCTCAGACATTGAGCTCGCCAGCGGGTATCAACCCAAAGTTCTCACTGATATTTCAAATGCCAAAGGCAATATCATTATCATCGGAAGGGCTGAATCAGCGCTGGTTAAGAATTTTGGAAACAAAGCTTCCGATCCCGAGATTAAAGGAAAGTGGGAATCTTATTCGCTGCGGTTTTTATCGAAACCGTCGGCGAACATCGCCAATGCACTGATAATTGCCGGAAGTGATGCCCGCGGAACGGCGTACGGCGTTTTTTCCGTGTCAGAAAAAATTGGTGTGACGCCTTGGTACTGGTGGGCCGATGCACGGCCGAAAATGCAGAAATCTCTCGTCATAGATGGTCTTAATTTTACCTCTAAAACGCCATCAGTAAAATTCAGAGGTGTTTTTATCAATGACGAAGATTGGGGGTTACAGCCATGGGCTGCAAAAACCTTTGAACCCGAGACAAAAGACATAGGTCCGAAGACTTATGCGAAGGTTTTCGAGCTGCTTCTGCGCCTGAAAGCCAATCTGATCTGGCCTGCGATGCATCCGAGCACAAATGCTTTTTACCATTATCCCGGCAATATCAAGGTAGCGGAAGACTATCAGATCGTAGTTGGTTCTTCACATGCGGAACCGATGCTCAGAAATAACGTGAGCGAGTGGAATCAAAAAGAAATGGGGCGCTTTAATTACCTGACAAATAAGAAAAAAGTAGACGAATACTGGGAATCCCGCATTAAAGAAAGTAGTAAGATCAATGGCATTTACACGACCGGAATGCGCGGAATCCATGACGGCGCGATGGAAGGTGTAAAAACTATGGAGGAAACAGCGCCTCTGATGGACACCATCATCCGGGCCCAGCGGAATATGCTTAAAAAATATGTGAATGAGGACATTACCAAGATTCCGCAGGTATTTACACCTTATAAAGAGGTACTTGAAATATATGATGCAGGCCTTAAAGTGCCTGACGACATTACGCTGGTGTGGCCTGATGACAATTACGGGTACATTCAACGGCTGAGTAATGCTCAGGAGAATAAGCGATCAGGTGGTTCCGTTGTTTATTACCATGCTTCCTATTGGGGCAGGCCTCACGACTATTTATGGCTTAACACCACACATCCCGCGCACATGCGTGAGGAAATGACAAAGGCTTTTGCCATGAATGCGAAGCAGCTCTGGGTTCTGAATGTGGGTGATATCAAGCCTGCTGAGTACGCCACGCAGCTTTTTCTGGATATGGCTTATGACATCGAGCCATTCGAAAAGTCAGCTTTTTCAATGACGCATTTGCAGAATTGGTTATCAACGATTTTTGGGGATAAGCAGTCAGCATCAGCAGCAAAAGCGCTTTGGAAGTACTATGACCTTGCTTTCGAGCGTAAGCCGGAATACATGGGTTGGAGCCAGACGGAACCTACTACCGGAATTAAATTCACTGCCTATAATCATTTGTTTTACAATGATCAGGCGCAGCTGAGAATGGACGCCTATGACCAGCTGCTGGCACAGGTAAAGGACATCGGGACAAATATTGCAGCCAGAGACAAGGATGCTTTTTACGAGCTGGTGGAATACCCTGTAAAAGGTGCGGCGTGGATAAACAAGAAATTTCTTTTCCGCGACAAGGCATACATTTATGCCAAACAAGGAAGACTAAGCGCTGCGCATTATGCTTCGCTGTCAGGCGGGACTCAAGAGAAAATTGCCGCAGAAACCCTTTATTATAACACAAAGCTTGCCAATGGCAAATGGAATGGGATGATGGACATGTTTCCCCGTAAGCTTCCTGTATTCAATGTACCGGACTTTAATTTACCTCAAAAGAGGGATCTGCCCGCTTTTTGTGCAGTTCCGGAAGGATACAATCAAGCTGATTCTACGACTGATCCCGAACCGGCCCGTGCAACGATACTTCCTGAATTTAACAAACGGAACAAGCAAAAATATTTTATCGACGTTTTCCTGACACAAAAAATAAAAAGAACATTCATGGTCAATGTGTCTGAAAAATGGATAAGCGTAAGCATTAGTCAGGGTGCCCTGACACCAGACGGGCTTAACAGCCAGCAGCGCATTTGGGTAGAAATTGACTGGAACAAAGCACCGGTACAAGAGTCTTTGAAAGGGACTATCATTGTTGAAAGCGGTGATGATCGATATACCTTTGCTGTTACAGCCAACAACGCCCGTGTGAAGGAGCTAGAAAATTTCAAAGGACATATAGAGGCTGCCTATTACCTATCCATTCCGGCTGCGGACTACACTGCGGTAAAAAACATCAAATCGCGGCACTGGAATGTCATTGAAGGATTGGGTTCCCACGGCCGATCGCTGGAAGCATTACCGCTGGTTGAAGAAGCCGGAGAAGGCGATTTGGATACGCTTAAAGTGAAAAATTATCCTGTTGTCGAATACGATTTTTATACTTTCAGCCAGTCGCCGGCAAACATTACCGTCAGCACGTTACCTACCTATCCGATCAACAAAAACTTTGAACTGCGCTACGGTGTAAGCATTGATGACGGTCCTGCAACAATTTTCAATTTCAGAACTGTTGGACGAAGTGATGAGTGGAAAAAGAATGTACTGAGCAATTCGGCGCAACGTACTTTTAAGGTACCGGACCTGAAAGCGGGCAAACACAAGCTGCAAATTTACATGGTCGATCCTGGCGTGATACTCACGCATATATTCATTGATTTGGGTGTGGCGCAGCCATTCTACGGATCACTTTCGTTAAAGGATGTAAATGCAATGATGAAACCTGATGGCGTTCCCAAAAAGATCAAATAAAAACCACTGGTAAATACTTTTAAAAGTTCATTTTCAGCCTCTTATTTGAAAACAGGCTCGTCACCTGCTTGAAGAAGCTATGATAGCGTAGCGCATTTCTGGGCGCCAACTGCTACCATACTGTCTTTTGCTTACGACATAACGAGTAAGCAAGGGCTAAAGGTGTCTGATGTAATCAGCCAGAATGCTGTTGGCATCGGTACAGCGGACACTACTGGCAGATTTTGTTCATTAGTGAACGTTTTGAAATTTCAAATGCATCATTCCAGCGTTAAAACGCAGCTTTATCATATTGGCAAAATATTTTTACTACTTTAATGACATCCGGATTTAGTCTGGAAATTATCAATGCCAGACAGTGGTCAGCCTTGAATTCAGGCGTCACTAATGAAACAGATTCAAAACAATTTTGCCAAATAAACTACAATGAACAGTAAATTTTACCCCAACTTATTACTTTGGTTATCGTTAATAATTTCGCCCAAAATGGCGTTTTCTCAATCAACTGATTTTACGCTTAAAGATATAAAATTTAAAAGTCAGGGTATCACTCTTTCAGGCTCAGTTTTAATCCCTGAAAATCCGCTGGCGGCAGTTGTAATTGTGCACGGGTCTGACCCGGTAAAAAGAGAGATGCAGTTCGCAAAACGTCTTGCCAAAGAAGGTATTGCTGTGTTGACATATGACAAGCGTGGAGTTGGAGAGTCGGAAGGTGTGTACGTTGGACCGTCTGTTGGTACCAATAATATTGACACCACTAATCTCAATTTATTATCTCGCGATGCCAATGCTGCCGTAAACGCATTTGGGACTTATTTAAAAAATAAAAAAATATCAATTGGATTAATCGGTTTCAGTCAGGCGGGATGGATCATTCCAATTGCTGCGCGTAATAATCCAAAAATAGGGTTTATGGTTTTATTTAGTTGCCCTACAATTACAACCTTGGAACAACTCAGATTTCAATTTTACACAAATGGAAATAATAGTTTTTGGGAAAATCATACAGATTCAGATGCTCGTGAGCATACTAAAAATGACCCAAATAAGTATCAATTTGTACCGACTGACCCAAAAATATCTCTGCATACTCTTTCAATTCCCGGACTTTGGCTATTTGGAGAAAAGGATATACAGATTCCCGTGAAGTTGTGCATAGAGGAGTTAAACACACTCAAAGCTCAGGGTAAACCCTACGAGTATACGCTATTTCCAGCTTTGGGACACAATACTGTATCTGCCAGTAATACAACACCATTCGATATTTCAGTTCAATGGATAAAACAAAAAACTTTTATTATTAAAAAATGACTTCCTACTGACCAGAGCGGTTAAAATAGCAAATCTCCTGCTTTATCCGGGAGCTCAATCAGGTGAACCGAAATCTGTATCAACCCTCCCCCTGCTACCAACGCTTCAATAAAGCCGGCTACAAATTTCAGCGTGCTTAATGATAAAATTAAGATCAACGAATAATCTTTCCTGGAAGAACTTAGGCCGTTCCGGATAAGTTTATTGTATAAAAGCCAGTTCATACTGTTTTGGTACCGGAATTTCGGATCTTAATTTTTGAGCCGCTTTCAACGGGAAATATGGATTTCTTAAAAACTCCCGGCCAACAAACACAAGGTCAGCATCGCTGTTGGCCAGTATGGTTTCTGACTGTTCTGCGTTCGTAATCATGCCTACCGTACCGACAAACAAAGTATCCCTCATTTCACGTTTGATCGCACTTGCAAAAGGCAATTGGTATCCCGGCCCGGAAACAATTTTAGCGCCGGGAACCGTTCCTCCGCTCGATACATCGATGATATCTATGCCGGCTTGCGAAAGTTTTTTGCTTAACCAAACAGAATCATCGACCGTCCAGCCCTGCTCGATCCAGTCAGTAGCGGATATACGTACAGCAATTGGAAGATCCTTCGGCCACACTTCTTGTACACGCTCAATGACCTCAAACAAAAGTCTGGCGCGGTTTTCACGGCTTCCACCATATTGATCGGTACGCTGGTTAGGAATTGGAGATAAAAACTCATTGATTAAGTAACCATGCGCAGCGTGAATTTCAATCAGTTCAATACCGGCTTTCAAAGCTCTCAGTGCTGCATCGGCAAATGATTGTTTAATTTCATCAATATCCTGTTGGGACATCTCGCGGGGTGTCTGCATTATGGTCGAGAACGGAATCGCGGAAGGCGCTATGGTTTGCCAGCCATCTTCGTCTTCCGGCATCAGCGCTCGACTTTCACCACCCTGCGCCCAGGTACTGCCTTTTCTGCCCGAATGTGCCAGCTGGATCGCTGCTATACCTCCACTATTCTTGATAAACGAAGCGATTTTTGCAAGTGGGGCAATATGCTCATCTTTCCATATTCCCAGATCGCCAACTCCTATCCGACCGTCAGCACGAACTGCTGTTGCTTCAAGCATCACTGCGCCTGCACCTCCCATCGCCCTGGATCCATAATGTACCAAATGCCAGTCGGTCGCAAAACCATCTGCTGCGGAATACATGCACATCGGCGAGGTTATAATCCGATTTCTAAACGTTATTGATTTGATAGTTAGGGGACTAAATAACTTTGACATAATATTACTTTAATAAAATAAAAGCATTATTGGCAGTGAATCACCACCAATAACGCTCAATAAAATTTACTTTTTATTTGCTGTACAGGTGGAATAATTTTGCAACGACTTTCCACGCTCCGTCCACTTTAATCAATGAGTGGTAATCTGTAAAGTCTTCACCAGCAGCATCACTTTCCATCTCAACACGGACAACAGCTGTGGTTGGTGTTTTATGCAGTACCGACAGATGTGTCTTGATGTAAGAAGCTGCACCGAATTTCTCTATATAGGTATAAAGGTTTTCAATGCTGCCCTCAGACAAACCTTCCGGTAAATGTCCGTACATGACAGCATCTTTATGGAATGTCTTTTTCAATAAATCCACATCGCCGGTTCTGAGTCCTTCAACGTATCCTTTTACTACCGCCAATACTTCGTCGTAATCCTGAACTGTATTGATATTTTTATTTTCTGACATCATTTTACTTTTTAACGTGATAAACTTTACTTACAATTTTCCACAGCTCACCATCTTTGACCAATGTAAACATATCAGCAAATTTGCTGGGTCCGAATTGTGACTCGATCCGGACAATAGCAACATCTTCTGCTACATCCAGTGTGGTCAGTTCGTAACTCGCTTCCGTAGGCTCCCAACTATCGAAACCATCAATTAACACCTGTATCGGTACACTTTTTAATTTACCTTCCTCGTTCCAAGACATTGTTGCAGTCGGTGAAAATGCTTCCGCTGCGATTTTTCCGCTGGCTTTCCGCCCACCTTCCACGTACAAATCTATTGCACGTAGTATACCTTGTTTTTCCTCCTGTGAAACTTCCATAATCTGGTTATTTTTAGTTTAGTTCTTATTGATACTATTCGTGCATGATACCCAAAAAAATGGTAATAATGCCAATGCTAAAACCTGTTTGCCCCATGGGTCATACTATATTAATTATCTGCTTAACCATTTAATTTACAGCTATTTTATAGCCCTTATTTGTTTTACAAAATTACATTTAACCATAGCAACTGAGTATTCTATTCAGCTCAAATAATCTTGCTATTTGGTCCAATTAGAGGAGTTAAATAAGGTGTTATTTACGCCTGAGCATGTGATGCTGGCCAGGTCCGATTGAACCAGAATCAAATATCCGGTTATAAAAAAAGCCTCACCAAAATTTGGCAAGGCTTTATGCATCTGATATTTCAATTACAAGGTTGCCATATCAATCACAAACCGGTAGCGAACATCACCTTTTAACATTCGGTCATAGGCTGCGTGAATATCTTTTATGTCAATAAGTTCAATGTCGGAAACGATATTGTGCTCGGCACAGAAATCAAGCATTTCCTGCGTTTCAGCGATGCCGCCTATGCCCGATCCTGCAACACTTTTTCTTCCACCAAGCAAACTAAACGCCGCTATTTCCGCTGGTTTCGAAGGAACACCTACGCAGATCAGCGTACCGTCTGTCCGCAGCAAAGAAAGGTACATATTGAAATCATGTTCGGCAGAAACGGTGTCCAGAATGAAGTCAAAGGTCCCCAAAGCCGCCTTTACCTGAGCTTCATCGCTGGTAACAACAAAATGATGCGCCCCCAGTCTTTTTGCATCTTCTTCCTTTTTTGGTGATGTACTTAAAACTGTTACTTCCGCACCGAAAGCAAGGCCAAACTTTACACCCATATGCCCCAGACCGCCAAGACCAAGTACCGCCAATTTATGTCCTTTTCCCACTTTCCAATGTCTGAGAGGAGAATAGGTAGTGATACCTGCGCACAGCAACGGTGCAACAGCAGCCAGTTCTAGTTTATCAGAAACATGCAATACGAATTCTTCCCGCACCACAATGGTATTGGAATAGCCACCATAAGTTGGTGTTTTCCCATCACGTTCCAGTCCGTTGTAGGTTTGCGTATTGCCTTCCAGACAATATTGTTCAAGATCTCTTTTGCAATTCTCACACTCCTGGCAGGAATCAACCATACAGCCTGTTCCGGCCAGGTCGCCCACTTTGAATTTCTTTACGTGATCACCAACATTGACCACACGACCAACGATTTCATGTCCCGGTACCATGGGGAAAATGCCCGGAAACCAGTCGTTATTGATCTGATGCAGATCGGAGTGGCAAACACCACAATATAAAATATCAAACTGAACGTCGTGCGGGCCAACTTCCCGGCGTTCAAACTCCCAGGGCGCTAAATCTTCGTTCGGAC
Source organism: Dyadobacter koreensis (assembly GCF_900108855.1). Lineage (GTDB taxonomy): Bacteria > Bacteroidota > Bacteroidia > Cytophagales > Spirosomataceae > Dyadobacter > Dyadobacter koreensis. The sequence continues at coordinate 31,424 of NZ_FNXY01000013.1, read as the reverse complement.
TCTGCGCGGCGTATCCTTTGGTTTCTATCATCTTGGTTAGTCTGTTTAAAATTAATATTGGAGTTTGTTCAAATTTCGTAAGCGCCGCCTTGACTTTACCGCATGCGGTACTATTCGCTAAATTACTTCACCTGTTTTAGTGCTTCCTTGATGAGTGTCTCCCCATCATGCATCGTGATCACTTTGCCAATGGTACTATCATCTTGCAAAATTGCAACAAGCGTATCGACCACATTGGCAATTGAATTTGACAGAGGCTCTTTTACATCCACTGAAATTTTCCCAGTTCCGCTTTCTTCCTTCAATGCGCCGGGCTGCAAAATGGTATAGTTTAGGTTTGTCTGGCTGGTAAGGTATAGGTCCGCGTAATGCTTGGCGATATTGTAATCTGTTATATCTTTCAAGAAAGATTCGTTCCAGTGAATGGGTTCAAGAGCAAATACTGAACTAAGCAAAACAAATCTGTTTACACCTGCTTTCTCCGCAGCCTGCATGGTTTTAACCGCACCGTGCAAATCAATTTGCAGCAAATTCTTTCCTTTTGAACCCGCTACAAAATAAACGGCATCAATATTTCCCGTCATTGCCTCCACCATACGATCCACATCCCATAATAAATCAAAGGCAATGAAGGATATATTTTCCGACGGGGAAGAATTGTTTTCATGCCTTGATCCTGCCAAAACAGTGTAATCCGATTCCGCAAGTTTACTTACCAAAGCCGAACCTACGCGTCCGCCTGATCCGATTACCAATATTTTTTTCATAAGATCTGATTTAAATGTCTAGCTCCGGAATACGGAAGGAGTCTGACCATGGTATTGCTTAAAAATCCTTGAAAAATGGGAAACGTTTTCAAATCCGAGCGTGTAACAAATGTCAGAAACAGACATGAGGGTAGTTTCCAGCATATCCTTTGCCTTTTCCAGCCGCTTCTCTCGTATCCACAAAGCCGGAGACGTATTGTAAACCATTTGAAAATCTCTTTTGAAACTCGACAAACTTCTGCCTGAAAGATAAGCCAGCTCCAATAAGGAAACCGGCGAGGCATAATGTTGCTCCACGACATGACGGATTTCCGCCCGCACCGGTTGATGCAATTGGAGAATCTGCAAAAACATATTGCGGTTACATTCCGCAATGTCGTACAAAAGCTCCATAATTTTCAGCCGTAACTGCCCCGGATGCACAATGGAATCGTTATAAAAATAGGGTTTAAGGGAATGGGCGAATGCCACCAGACATTCATTCATCGGGTACACCGCCGTCTTAATCTCGCCTTCGATTTTGGGGACTTTAACTTCTGATGATGCCAGAAACGTTTTTAGAAGATCATCTTTCAGACTGAACATCAGACTGTCATAGATGTTATCATTATCCGGATTGCCTACTTTATCATATTGCACCGAAATCGCTTTCTTTAAAAGAATCATGTCGTTCTTTCCAAGCGTGTACTGCTGCTTTCCATAAGTCAGCGTGACAGTCCCTTCCAAAACAATCAGCAGTAAATGCTCTTCCAGATACATTGTGCCTTTGGCCTCCATGCTATGTATGCATTGCTCAATGACCGAACAGCCATTCAACATTAAAGCACTCTGTTGCCCCGGCCCGCTTACCAGCGCCGTAGGAACCTTAATCACTTTGTTCATATCAATGCTATCAAAAGTCCGATTTTTAGCAACCTGATTGTGCGGATCAGGCTACCGGCTTATTCCTAATTGAACTAGGATACAAAGATACTTATCATTAAATTCTCTTAATGTTCTATTTAGTTCAAAAAGTTTGCTGATTTAGCTCAAACATGTAAGAGCTGACCACCTGCGATTTCCAGATTGCCGCAAGTCTTTTCAGGCGATGCTTACTTTTTCTGAATCATTCCAATGTCCGTTAACCACGCCAAAAAACTTTCAGGCCAGTATTTCAGGGTTTCCCCTTTTGTAAAATCCATGGCAAATCCATGCGAGCCTTTATTGTAAATATGCATTTCGGCCGAAATCCCTGCTTTCAGCAGCGATGAATAAAACTCAACACTTTTGGCGGCCGTCGTCAGCTTATCGTCGTGGGCATTGATGATAAAAACGGGCGGACAACTTTCCTTATGAACCGAATAATTTTTTAAAAGTGCACCATAAAAAAGACCTGCAAAATTGGGTTTCCAGCTAACCTTGCCGGGGTCTTTGGTTACATCGTCGGTTGCTGCGAGTTCTACCGCCAAGGTTCCACCAGCGGAAAAACCTGCTATGCCGATTTTATTGGGATCAATTTTAAGTTTAGAGGCATCTTTCCGTAAAGTAATGATGGCCTGCTTTGCATCATCGAATGCAGCTTCAAAATAGGTATCTCTGGGAGTTACAAAGTTTTTGGTGCTGTCTCTGGAATTCAGGCGATATTTTAAAACCAGCGATGCCACGCCTCGTTCTTTGAGCCAAAGTGCAAGGTCGGTACCTTCCCGATCAAACCAATTATCGACAAAACCACCTCCCGGACATATCACCACGGCGACCCCGGTTTCTTTGCCGGGCGGTGGCAGATGAAGAACATAAGTAGGGACAGACACTTTGCGAAAAACCCGGTTTTTCTTTGAAATAGACTCGGGATTGACTTCGAAATTTACCATCTCTTCTGCAGTGGTGTATTTCACCGGATTATCTTTGATACCCGATGGCCATAACGGTTTTTCTTCGAATGTCTGGGCATCAGCGGTAAGTCGCAGGGTAAGCGAAAGACCAATTGTTAACAGCGTTATCGATATGTTTTTCAGGTTCATAGCACAGGATTTATGATTATAAACTCTTGAAAAACGCATTCAATACTTCCACCGTTTTCGCCAGCTTGTCGTGATGCAGATTGTGCCCTGCTCCATCGATATGAACTAATTTGCCGTTCTGCATAACGCGGGCCGCTTCTTCATTGGCCTTGCGTACTTCGGGCTTTGCATCTGCTTTTAATATTAACGACGGCACCTTGATTTTTGCCAGGGCATCTGCAGTACTCATCGTGCCTGTCAGGGCCTGAGCTTGTTCGGGCGTATAGGGACCATGGTATTGCTTTTTTGAGACGGCCCAATAATATATATCCACATCGTCCCACAGCGGATTCTGACGCTTCCCTCTCGCTACAACCTCATCAAATGGCGTATTATTCTGGGCAACAAGGGTATCCGGACTTTTGAACATATTGGGTCTGCGGACTGGCGTCTGGCCTGCTGGTGCAGCGGATGCACCAGCAGCCTGCGGTGCCGGGCTGGAAACGCGGTTAGCTACGGAGGGATCAAGCATGATAATCGCTTTTGCCAGGTCTGGATACTGTGCGCCTACCCGCATGACGGTGGCTGCTCCCATCGAATGCCCCATCAGGATCGGCTTTTCAAACTTCATGAATTTGACAAAATCCACGACGTCTTTGATCATCGTTTCGCCATTATCCGTTGCCGTAGGCGGATCAGTCAAGCCGTGACCGCGTGCATCAATCATATAAATATCATAGGCGTCCTGCAATTTTAAAGTGAGTGTAGTCCAGCTAAGTCCAATATCGGTGTAACCGTGCACCATGATCATCACAGGTTTACCCGGCGCAGGCTTGGCGTGATAGTAATGCGAACGTATTCCATTGACATAGGCATATCCATCGGTCCAGCCTTCTGGAAATTTAACAGACTGCGCATTGACGGCAAGCGCGGGTAAGACAAAAAAAAGGATCAGCGTTGCCAAATACTTTTTTGCTTGTGGAATCGTGGTTCTGTTCATTCGTGGTTTAGTTAAAACATGAAAAAAATGGTAGCAGGTTTTATGCCCCGCCTTCGACATTCATTAGTACTGAACTCAAAAAAATAGATGCTACATCGCCTCAATCTCTATCACAACGCTTGTTCTCCTGGCATTCACAACCGGATTAAATCCTGCCGTCATCAGATATTCTCCGGAATAAACCTGATCTTCCCTGATAGCAGATTTCGTCCCGGGATAGAGATTCAACTCCTTCACTTTATAATTTTTGGAAGCATCCAACCCTTCCAGACGAATCGGCGTATCGGAGCCGTCTCCGTTTCTGTTTCCGACCAGATACGCGAATAGAACAGCTTTGGATTTGCTTTTGGTCGCATACATCAGCGCCGCATAATCATTTTTCTTAGGGTCAACCAACCGGAAAAGATCGCCCTGAAATATGACATCTTTCACCGCATTGTAATGGGCAACGGCCTGCTGACTGAATTGCAGATCCTTTTCATTTAAATGACTTACCACAATATCATACCCCAACCGGCCCATCATGGCCACATCCGTACGGAATTTCAAAGGTTGTTTCCCCCAATCTGTTACGTGCGCGCTCAGTGCGATTGATGGAAAGAAGTAAGAATATTCCCACTGCATAAAAATCCTTTCCAAAGGATCCGTATTATCGCTGGGCCAGAATTCCGTGAAATATTTCAGTGCTTCATAATCCACACGGCCACCGCCGCCAGAGCAAAGCATCATCAAAACTTTGGGGTATTTCGCCCGCAGCTTTTCGAGAACTTTATATAATCCTTTCACATAATCGACATAGAGTTTGGACTGTGCCTGCTTACTTTTTTCAAGGTAAGCGGAGTAGGGATTGAATGTGGTTGCGTTACAGTCCCATTTGATGTAGGCGATGTCCGGATTTTCGGTAAAAAGTTTATCCAGAATGCCATACACAAAATCCTGAACCTCCGGATTAGACAAATCCAGCGGAAGCTGATTGCGCATATAGTGTTCAGGTCGCTGGGGTTGTTTGATCACCCAGTCCGGATGTTTTTCATACAGTTCACTTTTGGGATTTACCATTTCCGGCTCAACCCATATCCCGAATTTGATTCCGGTTTTCTGCGCTTCCTTCACCAGATAACCAATTCCATTGGGCAATTTCTTTACATTTTCCTGCCAGTCTCCTAATCCCGACCCGTCACTGTTCCTTGGATATTTATTGGCAAACCAGCCGTCATCCAGCAAAAACAGATCAACCCCCAGCTTCTTGCCATCTTTGAAAAGCTCAGAAAGTTTGTTTTCATTAAAATCAAAATAGGTAGCTTCCCAGTTGTTTAAAAGCGTCATTCTGGTACCTTCTCCATCGAGTATCCGATATTTTCTGGCCCAGTTATGCAGGTTGCGGCTCGCTTCTCCTTTTCCATTTTCTGAGAAAGTGTAGATGAAAGAAGGCGTTTTAAATTCCTGTTTTGAAGCGAGCGGATATTCCGAGGCATAAGGATTGATACCTGCGAGTAACCGCAAATTATGGTAGGAATCAACCTCAAATTCCATTTTGAAATTACCTGACCAGGCCAGTGTTCCCAGTAAAACTTTTCCTTCTGTTTCTGTTGCCGGTTTATCAAATGAAAGTGAAAAAGTAGGTGGCTGGTAGAGATTGGCGCGTGTTCCCAGCTTGGAATCTAATACGCGGATTCCGGCTGTCAGTTGCTCTTCTTCGGGATTCATTTCTTTGGCCCAGGTACCGTTGTAGTGTGTCAGATAATAATCTTTTGCGATAAAATAAAGATTGGCAGAAGCGTATTTTTCAAGCGTAACGGGCTTTTTCTCTTCGCTTTTAATCACACTCCACTGCTCAACGACATTTTCCTGGAAATAGGTTTTGTAAAAAAGGGTTACTTCCACTGCATACACCGGATCCTTCAAAACAATGCTGGTAAGACTCACATTGTCATTTTCCTTTGCGGTATTGTGGCTGACATAGATAAGATCCAATGATTTGTTTCCGTCGCCATGCGTAACTTGCAGCGCGGGCTCGGAGACATTCCATGTTCCCGCAGGCGTGTAAGCCGAGTTGTAAATTCCCGCATTACCGTCAAGTTGACGGCTCTGCGAGAGGATGAGTTTGTATTCTGTTGGCTGACTTAATTTCTTTCCGAAATAAGTAATACCAAGATGATTGTCCTTATCCGTTTGCAAGACCAGCACATTTTGTCTGGTTTCTATCGGAATAATGGTTGGCGCATGCTGCGCAAAAGAACTGGTTCCGATTATTGCAAGTAAAACGCTGTTGAAAATATGCTTATACACAACTATATAATTTGATATGGATTAATTTATTCACCTGTGCCAAACCGAACGGCCTTGATTCTGATTGGTGCGCCGGTAAAAACGAAATAAACGTCTTTGACACCTGATGCCGCACCGGCTGCGATGTCAAGAATCATTTTGTCACTGTATTCACCCGAAAACTTGCCTAAAAGAATTCCGTATGCGCTGCCGGCATGTGCCTCAATTGTTCCGGTTGGAGGTGTCGGCGCATTACGCCCGGGAGCACGGATAATTTCAATATGTTTGATGCCCGCCAGATCAGTTCCTTTAAGTCTGAATGACGCGCCGGAATTTCTGACAAACGCCATCGTACTGTCGTTGTTAAAACTGATTTCTTTAAACTGGTCGCCTAATGTTACGGGCACCATTGGATTTCTAAGAACAACAGTTGCTTCCGATGATTGCGAAGATGCTGTTTTTGTACCCCGATCGGCATATGCGGCGCGGAATATAAAGCTGCCTTCAGTATCACCCTTCGGTACAGCCGTTGTATACGTACCTTTTACAGGCAATGTTTTGGCAGGTTTCGGTGCATCCGACAAGCTCATAATGTAGCGGACAATTCCTTTCACATCGCTTTCTGCCATCGTCGGATGCGCGGGCATAAATGCATCTCCCCAAACACCCGAACCACCGTTTAATATCTTTTTAGACAAACCTGCTACTGCGGATGGATCACCCTTGTACTTCGCAGATATAGCCGTAAACGAAGGACCCAGCACCTTTTCTTTAATGGCATGACAAGCCTTGCAATCGCCATTATTGATCAGCGAAATTGCGGTCGCATATTGCGCAGAAGCGTCTACACTCATTTGTTTTTGTGCAATCCGGGTTAAATTAAAACCCTCAGACAGATAGTTGGTACTGACCGAGACCTGGGAAGGCGCTATTTTTTTGTTTACAAGACTGCCATCTTCCCTATCGCTTACACGCACCTCATACTGAATACTTTTTCCCGGAAAATAAAAGGTTGAATTGCCTTTGGTTATTTTAAATTCTACCACCGGAGGCTCGTTACCAGCTTTCATTTCAACCGATTTGGTATTCTTCTCCCCCGCTTTGTCCGTCACAGTCAGGGTTGCATTATAAGTGCCCGGTGTGGTAAAAGTGATGGACGGATTAGCCTCTTTCAGCGTTTTGAAAACGGCGTTGTTTTTCCTGACCACCCATTCATATTGTAACGCGTCGTCTTCATCAAAATCTTTTGTGCCATCAGAAGACAGCGTAACCTGCATTGGAATTGCGCCTGCCGTTTTGCTGGCTGATGCTTCTACCAAAGGCTTCCTATTTCCGCTGTTGTACTCAATCCGGATCAGTTCTGCCTCCGGGTTGTCTTTGAAATATCCATTTCCATATTCCAGCACATAGAGATCTCCGTCAGGTCCAAATTTCATGTCGATCGGCCCTTTTAGTTTCAGATCGGGCAAAAAACGCTCCATGGATTTGTATTCGCCGTTTTCCTCCATTTCCACCACATTGACCCAGCCGCGCACCCAGTCGGTGATGAACCACTTTCCTTCATAGTAGTCGGGAAATAAACGGGATGCTTTTTTGAAATCCTCTTTTCTGAAAACCGGTCCGCCTACTGCGCTGTTACCGCCGCTTTCCATCAGCGGAAACTCCTGGCTTTGTGCCTTTGAATACCAGATAAAGGCAGGCTGTGCAGCCGGAAGCTCTTTTAAACCAGTGCTGTTTGGAGAGTTGTTGACCGGATGCGAAGGGTCAAAAGGTGCTCCGGAAACTTTGGTGGCGAAGTCATATTTCACGTAAGCCTTATTATTGGCAACAAAATACGGCCATCCGTAAAACCCCGGTCCTTTGGCACGGTTGAATTCATCATAGGACTGTGGTCCGCGTTTTTCGATGTCATCGCGGGAACCGTCCGGACCTACTTCTCCCCAGTAAAGCCATCCTGTTTTCGAATCGATTGTTGGTCGCCACGGGTTTCTGTTGCCCATGGTGTAAATTTCAGGCCGGGTCTGCGGCGTTCCCGGAGGAAAAAGGTTGCCTTTTGGAATGGTGTACGTGCCATCTGGTTCAGGATGGATACGCAGAATTTTTCCTCTCAAATCATTCGTATTGGGAGATGACTTCTGAGAGTCACGGGGGGATTCTCCCGGTCTTTCATCAAGGGGCGCAAAACCATCAGAAGCGCGGGAAAATGTGTTATCGCCCGTAGTCAGATACAGGTTTTTGTCTTTATCGAAAAGCATACCTCCACCTACGTGACAGCATTCTTCACGTTGCACTGCTACTTCCATCACAACTTTTCGGGTGTTTTCCAGAAGCTCCTTACCATGCCACTCGTAACGCACCAGCACGTTTTTAGGATCATCACCAGCGAGTGAGTAATAAATATAAATCCAGTGGTTTTTTTCGTAATCCGGATCCAGAATCACGCCCTGCATGCCATCTTCCCCTTCGGTGACTTCTCCTGCTTTGTTTACATATTTTGTACTGACGGCAAACTCAGCGACCGTCTCCATAGTTTGTGACTTCGGATCATACACTTTCAATTTACCTTTCCGCTCCGCATAAAGTACCTTGCCGTCTTTAAGAATCTGAAACTGCATGGGTTCTTCAAGCCTTTGAGCCAGAACCACTTTGGTAAAACGGTTACTTTCCGGCTTTTTTGGTGTTTGTGCCAATAATGAATGAATTGGCACAAAAGAAACGAAAAATGAGAAAGCCACTAATGAAGGCTTTCTCAAACATTTTGTTAGAAAATTGTAAGTATGGAACATTATTTAAACAGTTGATAAGCTTTACTAAGAAATGGTTTATACATCGGCTCGTGCTTTGGCATATTCAGGTAAAACAGTACAATCATATTGTTCTCCGGATCTATAATGTAATCTGTTCCGTACAATCCTCCCCAGGCAAATGCAGTGTTAGAAACTTCCGGAACCGGTTTTTTGTCGGCATTGTAAAGTTCAAATCCAAGCCCGAACTGAAAACCTTTACCGCCAGAGTTCTCGGCAGGAAGGCGGTTCACCTTGGTCATCAGCTCAATGGTCTCAGGTTTGAGAATACGTTTGCCATTGTATTCGCCTTTGTTAAGCAGCATCTGGCAAAACTTGGCATAGTCACCGATTGGCCCGTTCAGTCCGATAGCACCCTCTGCATAGGTTTGAACCGGGCTGATCGTGGTTTCGCTGAACTTGTTGGATTGTAGCACGAGTTTACCGTCAATGTCACTGTAAGCTTTCACAAACCGGCTAAGCTTTGAGGGTTCATAGTACCAATCCGTTTCAGTCATACCCAAAGGATTCAGCACCGTTGATTTGACATACTCACGCAGACTTTTCCCGGATATGAGCTCGACCATATAGGCCAGCATATTCGTGCTGATATGGTAACTCCACTCGCTGCCGGGATCGAAGCCCAGGGGATATTTAGCCAGGGCAATCATATCATCTTTGAGATATTTCGCCGTGCCGGCCCCGCCGGTACGCTGTCCCGGGCCTGCCGGTGGTGTTGAATTTGCGGTTGTAGCGGCGCTCTTTTTCTCCATTTCGGCGCGACGTGCCTTTCCCACCAGCCCGGCGCTGAGTCCGGAAGAGTGCGACATAAGATGGGCGAATGTCATGGGCGTTTTCACCGGCCTTGTCTCAAATGTTCCATCCTCTTTAATGGCTGTCGCCACTTTGTCGGAGATCTCGGGAAAATATTTAGAAACCGGATCGTCAACCGATACCAAACCTTTTTCCACCAAAGTCATAAAAGCGACTGTGGTCACCGCTTTCGTTTGAGAAAACAGGATATAGTAATCATCCACAGCGGCCGGAATTTTGTTTTCAACGTCTTTAAATCCAAATGCTTTGTTGTATACTACGTTTCCGCCTTTGGCAACAAAACCTACAATGCTGCTGGCTTTTTTCTGATCAATAAAGCTTTGCAGCAGCGAGTCAATGCGTTTTGTTTTGTCTGCACTGGTGCCGGTGACTTTCAGATCAGCCTTGTAATTTAATTCCTGCGGCACTGCCGATTTTTGCTGGGCAATGGTGCTGGTGAATGCTGCCAAAAGCGCAACGCTCAAATATATTTTTTTCATGATTAGTATTTTAAGTTGATAGAGCCTATTCAGCGAAGGATCATTTTTGAAATCAGTACTGTATAAAATAGAGATTACATATTGAAAACTCAAAAAAGATAAAACCTACCTGTTACCAGAAGCCATAAAAGCGCTATTTTCCATAAATATTCTTCAAGTCCCCTTCAAACAATGTGTACTTGTCGTCATAAAACTTCTTAAAATCCGGTACGGCGGGATGCCCCGGGAATGGAGCGTAATAATGGGTCGGACTTTGGGTATCGTTGCGCCAGACAAGCACATAAGCTAAGTTCAACTTATTTTTTTGCAGCACTTTAAGCAGCACATCCGTGTACCACACAGGATTCACAATGGATTCAAGACCTGTCTCGGTCATGGCAGCGAGCTTTTTGTTTTCCAGGGCGAAATCATTTACAATTTTGAGTTTTTTGATCGCCTGTTCCAGGTTATACTTGCCGTCGCGTCCCATGTCTCCGTAATTATCCATTCCAACCAAGTCAACCCAGTCGTTGCCCGGATACCGCTCCGTGAATTCCGCTACGGTATTGAATTTATTGTCAGGCGAAAAAGAATAAATCAGGTTATGGACGTCCAGGCTATCTCTGAGATAACCGGCCGTAAATTGCCACAACGATTTGAATTCATCCGGCGTGCAATGTGCCTTACCCCACCAGAACCAATCTCCGTCAAACTCATGATAGGGTCTGAAAATAAGCGGAATAGCCTCTCCTTCGGCACCTTTCAAACTTTTAAACCAACCGGCAAGACCTTGTAAAATGACCTTATAATCCTCGTGATTTTTACCTCCCGGAACAATGTATTTAACAGCAGGTAATGAAACAGAATCCTTCCAGTAAAACCCACCGCCCGAAACCGGATTGGAGAAATGCCAGGATAGGGTTGTAATTCCGCCACGCGCATAGGTATCAGTGACCAACTTTCTTAGACGGTCTTCACTCTTTTTTATGGATTCGGCAGATCTGCCCGTGAGTGGCGCAATGTCAACACCGATTACTGCGGGGTGCGAACCAACGACTGATTTTACGTCCGATCGTCCCGGTTCGTCACGCCAGCCGTGTCCGTAGTCGGTAGCATCCTGATGCCCAAAAAGTGTATGCTTTTTGGCTAACCCGTGCATATTCCGGTAAAGTGCCGCCGTCTCTTTTGTTGCCTTGGGGTCTATCAGTTTTTGAGCGCAGGCCATTGTCACTGACATTGTCATCAGTGCCGCCAAAGCGATTGCTATTTTGTTTATTTTGAATTGAATGTGCATTTGAAATAAGTATTGCTGTACTAAAATGAACTGGAAAGGCATAAAAAATAGAATTTTTTCTTGCAAAAATAGGACGGATCAGAATGCAGATGGATTATGGAAAACCCTACTTTTTTAAAATTTAGGGTTTTCCCTTGAAGTCAGTTCAACTGTGCTGAGAGTAGCACCAAAGCATTTCCAGCAGGTACGACCATGCCATAGTTGATAGCTTGATCAAGATCGCCATCTGGGAAGAGTCCATTTGCGTTTAATGTTTAGGTGAAAGATTGTTACGAAAACCATGTATTTACGTTTTCTGCAAGTACACAATCTGAAAAACATACCCAACCATCTGCAAATGGTAACTTACATTGCCTGGCCTGTAAAATATCCCTGAACTTCCGGAAGGATTTATAGAAATTGCATTTTTGACAAAAATCGTCCCTGTGAGACACATACTACCTCCAATCCAAAAATCTACGAGAGTCGTAACCTTAAAAGATTTCGAGATATGTTCGGGAGAAAACAAAATTTCTTTGCGTTTGAGCTCGGCGAAGAATGGAACCAGCAAAAAATCTCACTCCCCGAACAAAAAGAGAGGATCGATGCTGATATTTTGGAGCAAGTTGCGGAGATTCTCAAAATCCTGGCTAAGGTGATCCGGAATTTTGATGACGAGAAGGCGATTAATATTATTTCAAATACTTTTACAGAAAATATTATTGGCAATGCTTTCAATTGCGGAAACATTCATTTGCATCCAATAGAGAAGATTGTTCAACTTCATGATAAGAAGATTGCTTTGTGTGAGCGGATGTTGAAGGAAAAGGATGAGATGACGGGGCAGTTGGAGTGGTTGGTTGGGATATAATCATTGTCTTTAATGTGACTAAGAAACCATCTTAAAAATTTATAATACACTGATAATTTGTAGTTACCAAATTTCAAAATTATCGAATCTCATAGATATGCGGTACTTGGATATCATATACCGTTTAATAAGTTACCTAGTGGTTTCTTCCGTTTAATCAATAGTTTCCGTTTTTTGTGCCAAATATATCATCCCTCTCAAAGTTTAAATTGCATGGCTGGACATTCTACACCTAAGTACCTACTTTTTCTACTGAGCAAGTCTGTCAACGCGACCTTCTGCGTCACGCGTGAGTTAAAAATTTAAGTATTATAGACCGAGGCCATAGCTGTTTCAGAAATACGTCTTGTTTCGGATCGAATCAACTGTTATGTGGTAAGCCCTACAAAAAATTTTCAATTAAATAATTAATTAACCAATTATATGGAAAAATGGATTTCAATAATCGCCGACATGTGCGGCGTTCTAGGTTTCGTAACTAGCCTATTCGCAGTGTCGAAAGTAAATAACATAAGGAAAAGCATGTCAAGCAATAATAAGGTCGACATTTCAGGTCGAACGGACATAGGTGGTGATTTTGTTGGTCGGGATAAGAATTAAATTATGCCAGAAAATTCTGTTTCAGTAGACAATGCGTCAATTGGAGGAAAATTCACGGGAAGGGATGACAATTCAATATCCTTTAATCAAACCGGGGATAGGTCAATGTATTTGCATGACCTATATGAGAAATTCAATCAAGAAAAGGAAAATAATCAAGATTTGAAGGACTTCTGTGAAGAACTAGACTACCTAAATTCTATTATCGATGTCGAGGTTATCGGATTGGAACAAAAGTTGATTGATGGAGATCGCGAATACATGTTACTTTATGCAAAAGAAGTAAAAGAGCGCTTTCATAAGAAGCTAATGAGAACTTCACAATACTCATCAATAGCTCAGGACATAAACGTCTTTTTATTGACAAAAGTAAGGCGCGGATTTATGACGGAGATATATGGCTTAATCTGTAAGAAAGGATCAGAAGAGAAAATAAACCTACTGATAACTGAAAGAATCATAAATCCAGTAAAAGCAGATCTCGGAGTAAATCTATTTCGCTACAATGAAGATGATATAATGGGTATGATATTTTTTCTAACAGGCAATTGCCATATCAAGTGGAATTAAAATATGCTAGTTTACCATCCTGCATTTGACATATACAACTGTGCTTTTCGAATTCTCCAAATCATGAATCTTATGAAACAGGATGAAATTGAAGTTGATCGATTAAGAATTTGGGATTTCTATTTAACGTTTCCGAATGAGGCTCGCAAAATAACCTTTCCTAATGATCTCGCAGAATTAAAAAAAGTGTTTAAATCTAAGTCTGAAAATCCATATGAGGACTTGATGGACCCAAAGCGAATTATTGAACGTATGGAACCATATCAGACATCTGCACTCCGATGTCTTGTTTCTTACGGCTTAATTGATGGAAGCTCTTTATCTAAGAGTGTAGTCAAACGAACTGAAAAAGATATCCCTGCTGAATTAGCTGTTAAACTTTCAGATTTAAGCAAGGAAAAATTAAATATCATCAAATTGATTTTGGGATTTCGAGAATTACCTCTCTATGGAAAGGTTGGTTTGAAATTCCGTACCGGCCTTATTGATTTCAAGTATGATGCAAAATAGACCAACATTATTTCTAAATAGACTGATTGTCAGGACACATAACAATTCAATTGCCTACGACGAAAAATTCCATGAAGGGGTAAATATTGTTCGAGGTATGAATAGTTCTGGAAAGTCGACAATTTCCAACTTTATTTTCTATATCCTGGGAGGTGCGTACAATAATTGGACTTCCGAAGCTGCGAAATGTAAAGACGTCATTGCCGAGGTAATATTTAATGGAGCAGCAATCACCTTAAAGAGAGCAATCTCTACGGGTGCTCTGGAACCGATGGGTGTTTATTGGAATAATTATGTGACTGCAAGTCAAGATAGCCTAAATTGGCAATTGTACCCATATAAACAAACCTCTAACCTGATAAGCTTTTCTAACGTTCTATTCAATGCGCTTTCATTTCCAGAAGTCAAGACCGACACAGACAGCAATATTACAATGCATCAGATTTTACGACTGCTGTATATTGATCAAGACACACCCACACAAAGTCTTTTTCGTTTCGAAAGATTCGATCAACCACTAACCAGAGAAGCCATTTCAGAAATCTTATTAGGTGTGTATGATGATTCGCTTTATACTGACAGATTAAATTTGAAGCAAGCCGTCAAAGACAGTGACGAAAAGAAGAGAGAATTCGACAATTTGAACAAGATTCTTAATCAGGCTGGTGCGGTTACAAATATAAATGGTATCGAAAAAGAAATTGCAGAAACCAGGGAATCATTAAATAAGGTTGAGACCGCAATATCGGAACTAAGAAATAAACCCACTATTCGAACTTCCAAGAAAACCGAACTGTCCTCTGAGAAAATCCTGTCTGAGTTATCAAGCACTAAAAATAATATAAGGGTAACGAAGGATTCCATCAATAGATACGAATTAGAAATTGCAGACTCCAAGCAGTTCATCGACACTTTAAAAAAAAGAGTTACAGAGCTTAGCAATTCCCTATTGACCAGAAAAATTCTCGGCGAGTTGCCGTTAACGCATTGTCCTCAATGCCTGAGTACACTGGAAACTCATTCCAATGAGGGCACTTGTCATCTTTGTAAGCAACCGCTATCAGAAGAAGTTGAACGAGCTAATGCTAAGCGCTTATTTCAAGAAATGGAACTTCAAATAAAAGAATCTAGTAGTCTTTTAGATTATAAAAACAAAAAACTTGCCGAACTATCTGGATTATTACCTTCTCAAATTGAAAGGGCGAGACTCTTGCAAAAACAATTGGATGACTCCGTAGAAAATCCGCAAACTACAAGAGATGAAAGAATAGACGCCTTATTGATCACGAAGGGGGGGATTGAAAACAATATTTTATACTTGACTCGTCAAATAAAGGTAGTTGAATTAGTCGAGCTGTTAAGAAGTCAGTTAGCTGATCTGGCCGCTGTAATTAAGACCTTACGCTTAAATATAGAAGAAAAGGAAAATGCGCAGAACAGTAAGTATAACCAGGCAATGAGTAAAATAAAAGAACTTACACTTTACATTCTCAAAAATGATTTGGATAGGCAGGAGGAATTCCGCAGTGGAAAGGTCGTGGAAATTGACTTTCTGCGCGACACTTACTCATTGGATGGCGGAAACAATTTCTCAGCAAGTTCAAAGACTTATTTTAAGAATGCTGTACTTTTTGCAATTTTCTTTGCAAGCTTGGAGCTAGACTTCTTTCGTTACCCGAGGTTCATACTATGTGACAATATGGAGGATAAAGGAATGGAGAAAGCAAGAACCCAAAATTTTCAAGATCTTATTACCGCCATGTCTGACAGTTATGAGCAAGAGCATCAAATCATTTTTACAACTTCGATGATTTCCGATCAGCTCAATAATAAACCTTACTGTGTTGGAAAAGATTACACCAGGACAGAGAAAACTCTCATCCTGTAATTGTATCTGGACTTTGAAAGTTGTAATAGGATATTTTTCAATGGCAAAACCGGCTTAGTGTGGTACCTCCCAATGACATACAACATTAAGTCTTGATATTATATTCGTATAAAGCGCTCATCCAAAAACAAACAAAACCATCCGCCGTCAAGATCAAATGATCCAGAACCCGGATATTCAGCAATTCACTCGCCTTTCTCATATTCTCAGTAATATACTTATCAGCATCACTCGGAACGAGTCGCCCGAAAGGGTGATCATGTGCCAGAATGATCCATGTTGCTTTGGTTTTCAGAGCAGCTGCAAAACTTCAAAAAACCCTAGCCCCCGGCTGGCATTGTTTAGTAGCAGTATCTTGAACTCTTAATAAATCCAAGTGCCGTGGGGCTTCACCCTGTCAGCGCTTACCCTGAACGATCTCAACATTTCTGACGATTGCTTCTTCTACTTTTTCCGGATTGTGGGAACAGATATACAAACCTACAAAAAGTGGGGCAGATAAATCGGGCATGTAATGCGAACCGACGGTCTTTAAGGCTTCCCCTTTTTTTGCCACCCGCATGGTATACGCATCGCCCTTGCGCTCTACCTGAATGGTCTGAATATATTTTTGGGGACTAAAAATTTCGTCTTCAGGATCACGCATGGACATGCCTTTTTTAACTCGCCACTGAAGCACGGCCAAGCCATCGCCATGCGCTACGGCACTGATGTGCGCGGCATCGTCGGTCAGGGATTCACGAACCATCCAGCCTACTTTTCGATGCGGATCAGTACCGGCGCCAACAAATTCAAAATCAGCCGTTACAGTAAAATCGCCGCTTACTTTTTTGAACAAGAACTGAAATTCATCCCGAGCAAACCAGATGTTATATCCGGAACCTCTCAGCCTATATTCCCTGGTCGCCGCGTTATATGTTGACGAGCCGGCCAGTTTGGGCTTGCCAATGTCCTGGCTATGCTGGAAAACACCAATTGGTTTGTCGGCGGTGAAGCTGAAAGAAATACCAATGGCTGCGATTAAGAGTAATAAATTTGCTGTACGCATTGATTATAATGTTTAATGAATATTAAGATTAGTGCCAACCTGGTAGCTTTCTGCCAGCCTTTGATGCCCTTTATAGTCTGTTATTATGACTTTCTTTACATCTTTGGCCATTGTGAGAAAACGGCCGGATTGCGATAGGAATGAGGATCCATAAGTAAATTCCTGTTTCAGAATTTTTCCGTTTTTGTAATGTATCTGGGCGCTCATATCTGTCGGTTCTAAGAGGATATTTTTGACATTGCGTTTCAATTCAAAAGCCTTAACTATGTCTCGATTCTGGCTACTAAACATCATATAGCGTCCCTGGCTGCTTCGTAATTTAACCAGCGCCTTTCCGTTGCCCGGAATATAAAGGCCACTTTGCAGAATCGACTGAGGATTAAAACTGCCCTTGCCATCGCCTAGTAATACCAAACCGTTCAGCGCATCGTACCGGCCTATAGAAACGTCAGTGCCATAATCGTTGCCCGTTATTGCTACATCCAGATTGCCATCCCCGTCATAGTCTTCGACTACCATACCGTTCAGGATGGATATTTGCGCCTGTTTCGGAAGAGGAATCAGTGTGAATTTTCCGTTGCCATCATTTCGCAGAAAACAGGATTGCAGCATGTTCGCTTTCATGCGAATGGCACCCTTTCGCTGTTCGACAGAGAGCAGCTCCTCCATCGTCGTTAAAGCAAAAGATCGGAAGTTGCCGTACTTCTTTTTGAAAATGTTCATTTGCTTGATCAAATCCTCCCGACCGTGCATGGGAAACTCCTTAAGTTCTCTGTTCTGGTCGGGTAGGAAGAGCGACGGAATAGCCGAGTAATTGCCGCTATTGTCAAAATCTTTGGCCGTTACGTACACCGGATACTGATCACTCGCCTTAAACAATGTGTTCAGGCCCGCATTACCCACGATATAATCCATCCGGCCCGTGTGCCTAAAATCACCTGCTACAATACTATTCCACCAGCCTGGTTTGTCACCAACACCGGTTTTTTCGGTAACGGAATTAAATCGACCATGCTTATTCTTAAAAAATGTAATGGGCATCCATTCGCCGACCAAAATTAAATCCGGCCAGGTATCGTTATCAAAATCAGTGACTATGGCGTCGCAAACCAAGCCAATATGTTTCAACGCAGGCGCTATCTCATCTGTAACGTCCGTAAATTTGGTATATCCATCCTTGCTGTCGTTTCGGAGCATAACGCTGGACACTGGTTTTGGATAATTCCAGGGTTCGACCCGACCAGAAACAAATAAATCCAATTTCCCATCGCGGTTGAAATCGAAGGCACGAACACAAAATTTGCTAATTAAATTACTGGGTAAGGCGTTCGAAGTTTCGGCAAAATTTCCCTTACCATCATTCATGTAGAGTTTGTCCTGATAACCGGGCGAGTTAGGTGCATTTTTGTATCCCCCGCGGGCAATGTACAGATCTAATGCAGAATCGCCATTGGCATCAAAAAGCAGAAGACCTTCGTCTTTGTAATCACCTTGAACATGTTGTTGCGGCACAGCATTTCGCTGTATGAATTTCCCGTTTCGCCCCTGTAAAAAAATTTGGGCGGGATCGTGCGCATTCCCTCCGATTACCAGATCATCCGTACCATTGCCATCTACATCGCCAACTGCCAGTCCTGGACTATATTCTGATAATTTATGCGGCAGAAGTTTTTGAATGTTAAAGTCGATGAAGTCAAATTCTTTATGCCGGTATGTCAAACCAATTTCTTTTGTTACATCGGTGAACAGCGCGTTAATGGCAAGTTTTGGCACTGACCAACCATAGTTTACTAAGGCATTTTTGCTGGACACAGTTAATCGCTGATCGGCTTTGACATTTTGCAGGATCTGCTTTTTCCCATTGGGCCATTTAATGACAACAGAATCAATGTCTACAACTTTGCCCAGACCAAAATGAGCAATCAATTGGTTTGTAGACAGATAGCCACGATAAGGCGTATGTTCATACACCTGCTGTTTATTTCCGGCGTAGTAAATAGATACAAATGTACCCAAACCAGCAACGTTCAGGCTATCGCCCACTATTGCCAGTTGCAGATAATGTGCGTTTTCCTTATCCCGTTCGCGGGCGTTATTTTTATAAATAAACGCTTTATCGTTGATGTTGTTTATGACGATATCCAGCGCACCGTCGTTATCCAAATCGGCGTAAACCGCACCATTGGAAAACGTCGGCTTGTCAAAACCCCAATCCGAGGTAACATCCCGGAAGGTAAGATCACCCGTATTTTGATAGGCATAATTGTGAATTTTGACGACCGGTATCTGGGCTAAAATATCCGATTTTGTGGTCGTTTCGTTGGGATGATCCCGGTATGCGATGAAATCATGATCAGTAACGTCTTTCGGATAGCCATTTGTAACGATCAAATCCCGGAAACCATCGTTATTAAAATCAGTCAGTAAGGGCGTCCAGCTCCAGTCGGTCTGGGCTATGCCGCTCATAAAACTGATTTCGCTGAAGGCTGGGCTACCAATTGAATCTTTTGGCCCAACGCGCGGCCCCTGATTGAGTTGTAGTGTATTCCGGACGTATTGATACTGATATCCGTATAAATCAAAATTGAGATAACTGGCATAATTGTTGGCCATCATCATCATTTTCTTGCGGTAATTGTCTTCCGGATTCATGTCCAGCTCCACCAGATCAGCTAATCCATCATTGTTAATGTCACCAATGTCTTGTCCCATTGCGTTGAGTGAAGTGTGTTTGAAATACGCACGGGAGCGGTCGGTAAAAGTTCCGTTCTGGTTGTTGATGTAGAGAATATTACTGGACAGAAAATCATTCGCAACAGATATATCTTTCCAGCCATCCTGATTCAGATCAACCACTGTTGCCGTGTGTCCAAAGCCATCCAGGGACATGCCGGACTGCAACGATACGTCGCTGTAACGGGCATGTTTAAGCTTAGCATCCCACTCGTTACGAAATAAACGCCCCATACTGCGCCGGCCTTCAAAACGGATTAATCCAAACTGATTTGGATTTTGTTCTGGCGAGGCTTCATTAACCGTAAGGTACATATCCAGATCGCCATCGTTGTCATAGTCAAAAAAGTTCGCCATTGTTGACTGCACATGGATGTCTACGCCATATTCAGCGGCCAGTTCCTTAAAAACCGGAATGCCGTCATTTGTTTCCTTTTGATTAACATACAGTAAGTTACGACGCTGCAGCGAATCTTTTGAAAGGGTATTACAGACATAAATATCTTCCCACCCGTCATTATTGATATCAACAATAGCCACCCCTCTTCCCCATCGGCCCTTGCCATCGACACCGGCTTTTTCGGTTACGTCGCTAAATTCAAATGCTGCTCCCTGCGCTCCTTTATTCAGGTATAACCGACTTGAAACCCGGTTGCCTACGAAGTAAATATCCGGCCAGCCATCATTATTAAAATCGCCGATTCCCACGCCCCCGCCGTTATAAATATTGACCATATCCAGTGGGTTAACCGAGTCATTTTCAACGATAAGATTATTAAATTCAATGCCCGACTTTGACGATGAAATGGCCTCAAATAACGTATCGTCTTTGCAGGATGCCAGAATAAATACCAAATAAATGACGTAGTAAAATTTCATGACTATGTTAATTCAACATCGAATTATAATTGTGACCAACCACCCTGTATTGGATTTAACCCACTTCCCGAAAGCATGCAGCTGCCGTGAGGTGGGTTAAATAAAAAGACAAAATGGATCAGTACCCTGGGTTTTGTACGAGCTTTTCGTTGGTCGCAATTTGTTTTTGCGGGATCGGCATTAAGTCTTTTCCGGGCGGCACTGCAATAGCATACCGTTCTTTCACATAGTTGGCTTGCTCACCTGACCGACGTAATAGAAACCAGAGCGAGAATTCACCCGCCAGCTCATGCCGGTATTCTTCCAGTAGAATCTTCATAACGTCTGTTCCGGCGGCAGCGCCAAGACCAGCGCGTTTACGAATTTGTCCGTTAATGATGGCCAATGAACCGGCAGCATTACCGCTTTTGAACAGGGCTTCGGCTTTACTCAGCAGCACCTGCCCGTAACGCATCAGAATCAGGTTTTGACCGCTGAAAATATAAGCGGGATTACCTGAATTACCCGTCGCAGCAGGGTCACGCCAGGTTTTCGCGCCATAGTAGCCCGACCGTAGTCCGTCGGATCCTTTCCACGGTTTCGCTACGGTTCCCAACGTGTTCATGCCAGGGTAGTTTTGTTTTACCAATGGATAATCGCTAATCCTGATTGCCGGACTGGGATGAACATCGCCGGGACCAAGGACGGTTGATAACTTCCGTGTGTCACCCGCTTCAAACGAATCATACAGTCTTTTATCTGCGAAGGAGTATCCAAACTGCGACACTTCTTCCGGCATTCCAAAGGTTGCCAGCCAGTGGGAGTCGTTTGCATGGCCCCACGTCATATCGCTGCCGGCAATGTACTGAATCTCAAAAATTGACTCTTTACCGTTTTGATTATTGAACTCATGAATGTTGACGAACTTATCTTCCAGCTGGTATTTACTGGTTAACTGCTCATACGTAGCGGCAGCCTCGGCATATTTCTTCAACCACATCTGCGCATCACCAAGGTATGCTAAGGCTGCTCCTTTGGTAGCCCTGCCAATATCCGCAGCGGCCAGATCCTGCCGCCAGGGCAGTAAGTCAGCGGCTGCTTTCATATCCGCGGCCACAGCGGTGAACACTTCATCCTGCGTATTCCGGGGATGACGACCGTCGTCTGTAACGGTCTGCAACTCCAGTGGAACGCCACCAAAATTAGATGCCAGATAATAGTAAAAAACACCTCTTAAAAATAATGTCTCACCCGTTAGCCGATTAGCCAGCGAGTCCGAAATTACCTTATTGGTTTTCATATTTTCAATAATCGGAATGGCCGAGTTAGCGCGTGCAACGCCCTGGTACGCTCTCGACCAGAAAATATTCAGTGCGTCAAAACCGGTGGGCACTTCATACGTTTCAAAGAACGTATCGGCTCCAAAATTTTTGAAATCCTGTGAAAGGAAATTGGCCTGATACCACAAAGCTTTCAGCGTAAAATCAACGTCGTGGAATGTATCATAAATACCTGTTACAAGGGCAATCCCGTCCGCAGGTTTTTTAAACAGCGCGTCTTCGGTGATGCCCTGTGTATTTTTTTGTTCCAGGAACGATTCCTTACAGCTCATCGGCAACAGTACCACGGCCAGAAAACCGATCAGACCTATTGTTTTATATAATTTCATAGTCCGTTTTGTATTTTGATATAAATTAAAACTGCACATTGAGGCCTAGTGTAAAGAAGCGTGAGGTTGGGTAATTGCCCACATCAACACCTTTCACCGTCGCGCTCGTGCTGCCATTGTTCGGATCGCTAACCTGCCCGATTTCAGGATCTAAGCCTGTGTATTTGGTGAACGTAACCAGATTCTGCCCGCTTACATATACCCTAACCCGACTAGACGTAATTTTGCGTACCAATGCAGCTGGCAGTGTGTAGCCGATTTGCAGGTTCCGCAAGCGCAGGAAAGAGCCGTCTTCGACATAGGCATCCGACACCCGCGTGTTCCCGCTCTTATCATCCCGAACAGCACGCGCGTAGGTTGTTGAGCGATTGGATTCCGTCCAGCGATTCTGATAAAACTCTTCGCTGACGTTCTCTACGCCTACGCCGCCATTGGTGGCCAGACTTTGCAGATTCCGTTTCGCATAGTTCAGAATGTCATTCCCGACAGATGCATACCAGAACATGGAAACGTCGAACTGTCCATAGGAGCCATCAAAGTTTAGACCTCCAAAGAATTTCGGTATCGGGCTGCCAATGATCACCCGGTCGTCGTCGGTAATACGACCATCTCCGTTAATATCGACAAAGCGCCGGTCGCCGGGCGCGGTAGAGGATGCCTGATAAAAAGTACCAGCGCCATTTTTTGCAGCTGCAGCTGCATTGAGGGCATTGATTTCATCCTGCGCCTGAAAGATTCCCGCTGATTTGAAGCCGTAAAAGGCACCCACTTGCCCGCCGACCTGTGATTGGGTAAACGTTGTCCAGAGATTACCGCCAAAGGTCGGAAAACCCAGATCGGAGAAGTTACCGACTGAGGTGAGCCCGTCGGCAAAGCTTAGAATCTTATTGCTAACCGTCGTGACGTTTGCATTAATACCCCATTTAAAAGGTTTACTCGATTCACGGTATTCCAGCCCCAATTCCAGACCACTATTGCGAATGCTACCCACGTTCCGGGTGGCTGTACTAAAACCCGTCTGGCTAGGCACGTTTACGTTCAGCAGAAAACCGCTCGATGAGCGCACGTAATAATCAGCTGTGAAATTGATACGGCCACTAAGGAAAGATGCGTCAAGACCAATGTTCGACTGCGTCTGGTTTTCCCAGGTTAAATTCGGATTCGGCAATGCACTCAGGACAAGGCCATCGTAATACGTTTTCGTTTGTCCAAACACATAACCCCGATTGTCGTTGCGGCTGCTTCCTGAGCTATAGATGCCCTGGTACTGAAACAGACCGATATTCTGGTTGCCCGCTTTCCCCCAGCTACCGCGTAACTTTAAGTCAGTCACCTCATTCACTGACGCAAGGAAAGGTTCATCTTTCAGACGCCACGCTACCGACAGAGACGGGAATACGCCGTACTTATTACCCGGGCCAAAACGTGACGAGCCATCCCGCCGTACCGTACCGGTAATGATGTAGCGATCACGCAACTTATAACTCAAACGGCCAAACTGGGAGGCTAGCGACCAGGTCTGCTGATTACCATATGGGGTTACGGTCTGAATGGACCCTACGTTGCGCAGTTCGTCGCTGATTAGTCCGGAGCCGCTGGCACCACTCTGGCGGTACCTATTTTCCTGGGCTGATACCCCGCCCACAAAATCAATCGAATGGATGCCAAATGTTTTGCTATACGCGATTGTGTTTTCCCACAACCACTCAGCCGTGTTGCTGGCATTCTGAGAATAAAAGGCCAGTGGCGGTGTTAGCAACCGGTCATTTGTCGGCGTGAAATAATAACCCGATCCGTCACTGGTGTTCCAGCCAAAGTTTGTTTTCAGACGCAAACCAGTAACAGGCGTAATTTCCAGATAAGTTGTGGTCAAAAGGTTATTGGACTCCTGCTCGCGATCGGTGGTTTCCAGATCAGCAATGACATTGGTACTTCCGGAAACCGCCGTGGCACCTTTGGTATAGTAGCCATAATTCCCATTGGCATCTTTTACCTGGTTTGTCAACGGGTTCCCCGTCATTGTAGATACAAGTTTGGTCAGGTTACCAACACCATTCTGACCGGAACCAAAACCAACGAAACCACCCGTGCGGGTATACTTCATGCTGGTTGAGACTTTGATCCATTTGGCAGGCGTGTAATCCAGGTTTAGACTACCGTTATAACGCTTAAAATTCGAAAATTTAATTGTTCCGCGCTGATCAAAATAGCCCAGAGAAAGGGAGGTCTGCACCTTGTCGCTGCCACCGCGTAAGGCCAAGTTATAGTTTTGCCGGTAGCCCGTTTGGTACACTTCTTTTTGCCAGTCAATGTTCCTTAATGTCGATGGATTGCGCCATTCCGGTAAAATCGGATAGGACTCTTTGTCAGCGATCTCCGTGGCAAACGAAGCAAAATCCTGAGCATTCAGAACCTTATATAATTCGGGAATCGCCTGCACCGATCCGTAGGCATCAAATGACACCTGCAATGCGCCTTGCTTGCCGCGCTTGGTTGTCACGATAACGACCCCGTTGGAAGCTCGGTTGCCATAAATGGCCGTTGCCGACGCATCTTTAAGGATTTCCATCGACGCAATATCATTGGGATTTAAAGTATTGAGACCGCCGGAGATAGGATAGCCATCCACAACGTAGAGGGGTGAATTGTCACCAAACGTACCTGTTCCGCGAATTTGAACGGAAACACCACCACCCGGAGAGCCGTCGTTATTCGTCACCTGAACTCCTGGTGAACGGCCCTGAAGTGCCTGATCCAAGGTAGTAACCGGTACTTTTTCAATCTGCGCCGCACTCACTGAGCTGATGGCTCCGGTAATGTCTTTCCGCTGCTGAGTACCATAACCAACTACGACAACTTCATTCAGGGCTTTGGTGTCCGGAACCAAATCGACATCAATCACCGACTTTGTACCCACCGCAATATCCTGACTGGTATAACCGACGCTACTGAATACCAGCGTTGCGTTGTTATCCCTAACGGTAATTGTATACGTACCATCCGCATTAGATACCGTACCGCTCGTGGTGCCTTTGATGGTAATGTTGGTGCCTGGTACAGCACTGGTCCCCTGGCTTTCGGTTACCTTACCCGTAATCTGCCGGTCCTGGGCAATGGCTGTGCAAACAGTGAGCACGACCAGAAAAAGTGAACCAAACGTCAGCGTTTTGTACTGATTGATTCTGTCAAATAATACAGTTTCTTTCATATTTAGATTTAGAATTGATTTGGTAAGAATTGATAAGAATTAACCCTTACCCCAACGGATGCATCGGTTGAGGAAAGGGTTACGGTTTAATAATTTTTACGGTTGAAGACTCGTTTAGCGTATTGACACGCAGTAAATAAATGCCGGTGCTTTTGCCCAAAGGGATTAACTGACGCTCTGTAACGCTGGCCATGTCTACCTTTTTTTCAAATACAGTTGTACCGTTTACTGTTGTCAGCGACATCCACACCTCAGCTCCCGCGGCACCCCGAATTTCCACCTGCGCATCTTCTCCAACCACAGGATTTCCCAGAACTAAAACCTGTAAGGAAGTGGTTTTTTCTTCAGTGGCCATACGTGCGCTGCTAAGCACAGCCGGTTCAGTTCCAAATATCAATTGACCTTTGTAATAGATTGTCACATGGCTGTTTGTATCCATTGCTGCCGCTGGCTTGTATGAATAGTCATTGCTCTCGTTAAATTTGGACCAGTCTGCCTTGGCAATCCGATATTGAATATTGCCGGTATTGCTTGCCGGGTATAGCATGCCCGCTGTTGGCTTAACCTTTAGCTGCAAATAAGTATCGCTATTGCTTCGAATTCCTTTGCGTAAAAATTGACCTGTCACGTTGGCGTTGCCTAGCTTGGCGTAGTCGGTGAAAAAATTCAGAACCTGGGTGCCTTCGGCCGTAAACCAGTAGCATACCGATAGATCACCGTAGGAAATGGGTACATTACCCTCATTTACAATACTCATAAATGTACTGATCGAGCTGTTACTTGTTGCAATGTTCCGGTTCTGGGTTAATGCTTTCAGTTTCACGACCGGCGGAACCACATCGGGCTCAATACCCCAAACCAATTCCGGTACACCGTCAGAACCAGTTCGGTATAATGTGATGCGGTTGTTAAGGGTAAAATTCGTTGCTGCCTGATAGGAATAGTCGTCTGTTTCGCTCAGATTTGTATAATCGCTGTTGACAAACCGTGATTGGATTACGCCTGAATTGCCGA
This sequence comes from Dyadobacter koreensis, assembly GCF_900108855.1. Taxonomy (GTDB): domain Bacteria; phylum Bacteroidota; class Bacteroidia; order Cytophagales; family Spirosomataceae; genus Dyadobacter; species Dyadobacter koreensis. The sequence goes on along the minus strand of NZ_FNXY01000013.1, from coordinate 5,093 downwards.
CCTGCAGATTTCCGGCGGAAGGCTCAAAGCTGTATTCAAGATATCCAGTGGCGCCGTTACGTGGATTGGGCAAGGCCACATATCTGGTTTTGATTTTATTTCCGCCTAGTTGGGCATAATCAATAGAGGCATTAATTCCCGCGTAATTTTCGGCCGTGAACCAATACCGGACCGTAAGCTCACTATATGGAACTGGCGTTGATCCTTCATTCACGAGCATCAAATTTGGCCGGATCACGGAGTTGTTGGCATTGCCTTTGTCGGCATCCTGGTACTGCACTTTTAGCGTAGCAAGTGGCCGCCAGTTCGGAAGCTCATCCCGCGTAATCACATCCTTATCGTTATAAACCGCTATCAATCGGTCAACCGGCTGTTTTTTGATGTAATCCGTTCCGGTCCACACTGCAAACCAGGACCACCAGGTAGCAAATCCACGAACTTTGTCAGGGTTTGGTAAATTACCCGTTTCGGTTAATGCAATCAGTTTTTTGCCGTTGAACAGGTTTTGCGCATTAGACCAGTTGCCACTCAGGTTGGCCGTTGGGTCCGTATAAATATCTTCGCCAACGACATCCACATATTGATCGCCAGGGTACCAGTCGGGATTGATCGTATCGGTACCCGTATATACCCAGATCAAATTATGCAACTGATGGTAATTGGTTAATCGATTGTACATCAATCGCCATAGTTCCTTGAACGGGCCCGCTCCTTTCGCTCCCCACCAGAACCAGCCGCCCGGAGCTTCGTGCAGCGGACGCCAAAGAACGGGTACGTCAGCCGCCTGAAATTTTTTGAGCTGCAGGGCAATGGCGTCAATGTCACTAAGCAACAGTTGATAACGGGTGCCATTTTTATCTGCCAGGGCAGCCGCCAGATCGAAGGTGGTAGCCTCGGTATAAAATCCCCGCCACCAGAGTTGATCAGGTGCCTGATTGATCAGATCGGTCGGCGCATTCCAGTGCCACAGCAGACTAATAATTCCACGGCCTTCGCCTTTCTTGGCCCAGTCAATTATGGCTTCGCTGCTGCGCATGGGTGAAGTGCCGAACTGAACCCGGCTGGGCGAATAATCCATCAGGTCGAACGATCCAATAGCAGGTTCTTTACCCGTTTTTTCTAAAACATATTCGACATCATCCTGCTGGCCTGACAATACTTTACTGCCGTATTGATCAACCAGATATGAAAACAATCCTTTTGTTGACAACGTAGCCTGCGCATCGACCAGAATTTTTGAAGGCTTATTGGGTAGGGAGGCTGTTGTTGGAATCAGTTGAATGTAGTCAATATCGAAGTAACCCCAGCCTCTGTAGATGGTAATGGTATTTAGTCCGGCGGTCAACAGAAATTTCCCGGTGCCAGAGCTGCTAAATCCTCCCTGCGTCTGTTTTAACGTGCTACTTCCCTTTTCATCATTTACCTGAAAGTCAACCCCTTTGTCGCCACTGGGCGATGCGTAGCCGATGGATAAATCATATAACCCCGCGGTAGCATTAAATGTAATACTTACCTGATCTGTCGCATTGTCGAAGCCCGTTACGTAGCCAGTTCCCGAAAATCCGGGATTAGCTCCTGACACATCCACGCCTATAAGATCGCCCGCTTCGGCTTCGGCCCGCCCATTGATCAGTGGGACAACCGTGGGTGGTTTGACCGATGCTGGCGTCAGCACAATGAAATCGATGCCATAGTAGCCCCAGTTCTTGTGAATCGTAATTGAGTTCTGTCCGCTGAGCAGTTGAAACGAACCTATTATGGCGGCTCCAAAATTCGTACTGGTTAATTTTAAATCGTGTTCGGTGCTGGCACCGTTCACTGTCAGCCGGGTCTTTTTATCCCCGTAAGGTGAGTAGTAGCCAATGGTAAGCTGATAACTACCTGCCGGAGCTGAAAAGGTGAAAACCATGTTATCGCCCCCGTTGCTGTCGTCATCAAACCCCCAGGCATACCCCGTGCCGGAATACCCAGGTTGGTCATTCACAATCTGCACACCGTTAAGAGCGACACCTTGAGTAGCTTCGGCTTCCAGTTTAATTGGATCAGCCCCAAACATCGTTGTACTATTGCTTAACAAAGCAATCAGAATAAGAGTGAGAATCGCTGTCAGCTTTCGAATTTTCGACATAAAATTTTTGGTAAAACTGTTTGTATAATATTTGAAGGTAAAATTGGAAGTAGAAAGAATGTAATTTTATCCAGCAAAAATAGGACGATCTACATAGAGATGAATTAAGGAAAACCCTACTTTTTCAAAACTTAGGGAAAACCCCAGAGAAGGGGGCAACATTCAATTCCTGCTATGAGACTTAAAAAAGATAGTACCCTACGATGATGTGCACGACTAGGATAATTTCGAATTTATCAGATGCTGTAAGATGGTTTACTGTTTTTTTGCCATTTTGATGTGCACACCTGTGTTAGGCCAACTGGCTAAATAGAATATTCTGTTTGGTCAACCAATCGCCCTGAAGATAGGCGTGGCTGGGCGAAGAGGTCAATCGGAACACCAGAAAATTAGCAAGCGGTTTCCCATCCAGCCGTTATTGGGGTAAATTTTAGCAGACTACCCTTCCACTGCATGCCATTTTTCGGATTAATTCAGCTTACTTCTTCTGCTTTTTGCAGCTTTTGCATGGGCAACGAAATCATAACTGATGTTCCTTTTCCAATTTCGCCTTGCCACATGACGTGCCCGCCAAGGTAAGCAATACGAGACTTAATGTTAGCAATACCATTTCCTTTCGATAGCAGATTATCAAAATCAGCCCCCACGCCATTGTCATCTACACTAATAAGGGTGGTTTCTGCATTGACCATAAGCTGGACCATCACTACTTGAGCGTGGGCGTGTTTCAGCGCATTATTTAACAACTCTTGCACTACACGGTAGATCATCACGGACGCTTCATCACCCAAAGCTGGAATTTCGCCGTAGTGGTCTAATATCATATTTGTTTTATTAACCAGATTTAGTTTTTGTACCAGATCTTCAAGTGCCGGAATGAGACCAAAAGTTGACAGTGCATAGGGACGAAGATCATTTGAGATCAGCCGGGTTTCAGTGCAGGCTTCATCCAGAAACTGGGTCAAGGGTTCCCTGACGGATGAAGGCAATTCTTTTTGATGTGCTTCGATAAATAGTTTAATTCGCGACAGTTGAATCCCTAAACCATCATGCAGATCACGGGCAATCCGACTCCGTTCGCCTTCTTGACCTTCAATCATGGCACGGAGCGATTTAAGCTCCAAATCCCGAATTTGTTGCTGGGCGATGACTGTGTGCTGATGATCAATTAATTTTTGCTGGCGTCTCAAATATACAAGTGCAAACACGCTTAAAATACTGATGATCAGCCCAACAAATAACACAGAATTTATTACGTTTTGATTTCGACTTTGTTCTTCAACCAGTTGTTTTTCAACAGCCAGCGTTTTAATCTGGCTATCCAGTTCCTGCAAACGGATACTTTTTGTTTGTTCGGATGCGTAAAACTGGACCGTAAAATCGAGCATTCTTAATGACCATTCGTATGCATTTTTATAGTCGCCCATACGGGAGTAGCTATCCGCTGTGTGCCGCGACAATTCCCGCATCATGCCCAGACTATTTTCAGCCTTCGATAAGTCGTAGCTCTTCTGGTAGGCTTCAATAGCAGCCAGACTATGATTTCTAAACTGCTCAACCAGGCCGAGGTAAAAGTGATTCAACGCAATTAACCAGTTAACTTTTAACCGATTTGATATGATCAGACTTCGACTGGCAAAATAGTACGCAGAATCGGGCTGCTTGGCTCGAGAGTAAGCATTAGCCAGCAGATTAAGTGCATATGCCCGAGAATAAGGTTGTTTGTACTCTATGCAAAGCCTCTCTGTTTCGCGCAGGTGGGTTTTTAAACTGGGTGGCATAGGTTCAACATGTTGAGCGATATTGTCAAAACCCAATCGGCACTCGATAACTTTGGGCATGTTTTGAGTTTGCTCAAAATACTGCTGCGCTTTTTTCAGATATTGTTTGGCATAAGCCTGCATGAAAGAGTCCTGGGTGTAATAGTCTCCTATCACCAAATACTGATTATAATACCCCAGTGAGTCGCCCACCAGGCTGTAGTATTTCAGGCTACTGAAATAGGAGTCTATCGTATATTTATTGTATCCGTAATGCCGATGGTATAGCCTGCCTAAAAAATCGTAAGCCTGTGCAGCCTTTCTGTAATGCTGATCCTGAACCAACAGTTTAATCTGTTTTTTCAGGCTATCAACAGAGGTCGTGTCCGACTGCGCCTTAACAGATTGAAAACCGTCTGTTAGGATAACTAAGAAAAGAAGAATGATCCACCAACCAGATCGAGGAGAACAAAATTTCATGGACAATACGTGTAATGACAAAATAGAACTAATCAATCATTTGCATTTCCATAGCCGTCTTTATCAGTAGAGCTGTATTAGGAACACCGAACTTCATGAGCAGACTGCTTCTGTGGAATTCGATTGCTTTTGCGCTCACAAACAACTGAGTGGCCATCTGTTGCGTAGTCAATCCCTGTGCAATGCGGTTTAGCACTTCCGATTCACGAGGACTAAGGTTTGGCTTTAAGCCTGTACCGGTTATTGACCTTCTGGCTCTTGGGCTATCGTTCAGTAGAATTTGCGTAATCGATTCGTTAAAATAATGCTTATCGTGGTGAACTGCCTGGATAGCCTGTAATAGCTCTGCTTTGGTAGTATTTTTTAACAAATAACCCTTAGTGTGATCGGTAAATAACAATGCACCACGATTGGTAAATAAGAGTGCACCATAATTGGTAACAAGAATGCACCAGATAGAAAGCTTTGGGGGCATGCCCCCAAAGCTTTCTACACCTAAATTGCCGGCTTACCAACCCTGGCATTTATGAATGTGTATTTAGCCAAATTTATGACTTATTTCGAAATCCACCGAATGCACCGTGAAGGTCTGTCCGTCCGGCACATCAGCAGTTACCTGGTACTGAACCGGCGCACGGTTATCAAGTATCTTAACATGAGCGAACAGGAGTACGAGTCTTTTTTGATCCAGCAGGCGGATCGTAAAAAGATCCTACTTCCGTATG
>NZ_FNXY01000014.1 GCF_900108855.1 Dyadobacter koreensis | reverse complement strand
ACCTCTTCCCATCCCGAACAGAGAAGTTAAGCCCGGAACCGCCGATGATACTTGGGTCAAACCTGGTAAAGTAGGTAGCCGCCACAATACCATTAATTTCAATCCCATCTTCATAGGAGATGGGATTTTTTGCGTTTTAGAAACTTTATTTTATGTAACTATTGCAAGACTCATTTCCTTTTTAATATCTTTGTATAGACTAAAATTTGTCGAAATCAAATATGACAATTACTTCAAATATTACATGGTGGTGGCGTGCACGTCTTAATAAGATGGACGAGTAAGCTCTATTGTGTAGTATAAGATATCTAATATACTTTCCAAGCGGCTAGCTGTTCATCTGACAGCTAGCCGCTTTTTTGTTATATCTATTCCAACCGAAAATATGTCTTCTTTAACCAAAACTTACTCTATTACGACCCGGCATAAGAAATTGCTGGCAGATACGCTAACCCCTGTTTCTATTTATCTGAAACTTCGGGACCGTTTTGTTAATACGATTCTTCTTGAAAGTTCGGACTATCACGGAAATGAAAACTCATTCACCTATATCTGTTGCGACCCTGTCTCTTCTTTCAAACTAAATAAGGATATTGTTACCCAGAAATATCCGGACGGAACAATCGATACATTTACGCTAGAAAAGCGTAAAGACGCCGTACAAGCTTTATACGGCTATGCACAGAGCTTTATTTCCGAGAAAAGCGGATTTCCATTTATCACAAATGGATTGTTCGGTCATATGACCTACGACGCTGTAACCTATTTCGAAGACATAGAAATTCAGCCGACCAGTGTGGAAACGGAAATCGACCAGATCTTTTACCAGGTCTACCGTTATGTCATTGCCATTAATCATTTCAAAAATGAACTATACATTTTTGAACATCAATACGGCGAAACAAATGACGAGAGCGGACTGGATATGATTGAAGGATTGATCAAAAACAGGAATTTCCCAAAATACGATTTCCATATTACGTCAGAAGAAACTTCGAATGTAACAGATGACGAAATGAGAGGTGTGATCCGGAAAGGAATTGACCATTGTTTACGAGGCGATGTATTCCAAATCGTCCCGTCTCGTCGTTTCAGCAGAGACTTTCAAGGCGACGAATTCAACGTCTACCGCGCCCTACGTTCGATTAATCCATCTCCGTATCTTTTCTATTTTGACTACGGTAATTATAAAATTTTTGGTTCTTCTCCTGAAAAGCAAATATTCATTAAAAATGGCCAAGCTGAAATTCATCCGATTGCGGGTACTTTCAGAAGAACCGGAGACGATCAGGCCGACGCCGAGGCTGCGCAACAACTGCTTAATGATCCAAAAGAGACTGCTGAACACGTCATGCTTGTCGATCTGGCAAGGAATGATTTAAGTCGTAGCTGTGATGCTGTTAAGGTTACAAATTACAAGGAAGTTCAATATTATTCTCACGTCATTCACCTTGTTTCCAAAGTAGTGGGAAAGATGAATGAAGGCGTAAATCCCTTACAGCTGGTGGCTGATACATTCCCAGCCGGGACGCTCTCCGGAGCTCCGAAGCACAACGCTATGAAGCTGATTGATCAGATGGAAACCAGCAATCGCAGTATTTACGGAGGCGCAATCGGGTTTATGGATTTTAACGGCGATTTCAACCATGCCATCGCTATCCGTACCTTTTTGAGTAAGGATAACACGTTGTTTTACCGTGCAGGAATGGGCGTCGTGGCCAAGTCAAATGTGGAAAGTGAGTTGCAGGAAATTAATAGCAAGCTGGCCGCGTTACGTAAAGCAATTGACGTAGCTGAAACAATCTGATAAGATATGGGACAGGTTAAGATTTATGGAATACGGGAACATTTGATTCCAATACGGGATAAAGTTTCTGATGTTTTGCACGCATGCATTGTCGATGCTTTCAAATATCCTGAAAATAAACGAATACATCGTTTTTTTTACCTGGATGATGAAGATTTTTTCTATCCTCAGGAGAGAAGTAATCAGTATACAATTATTGAAATTTCGCTCTTTGAGGGACGTTCTGTTGAGTCGAAGAAATATCTGTATCAATTAATTTTTAATCGGTTCGAGCATGAACTGGGCATTACTGCAAATAATGTGGAAATCACGTTAACAGAAACTCCCCTCCACAATTGGGCGATTCGTGGAAAATCGGGAGACGAATTGGTATTAGATTATAAAGTTTCCGTATGAAATACTTAGCAACCTCAAAAAACTTTACCCAAAATTATATCTCTGAAAATGAAAATTCTTGTTTTAGATAATTACGATTCATTTACCTACAACCTGGTTTACATTCTTCGTGAACTGCATGGCGAGGTAGATATATACCGCAACGATAAAATTACACTTGAAGAAGTATATCAATACGACAAAATTCTTCTTTCTCCCGGCCCCGGAATTCCTTCCGAAGCTGGAATTATGCAGGATCTTATCCGCCAATATGGACCAACGAAAAGTATTTTAGGAATTTGTCTTGGCCATCAGGCGATCGGCGAAGTCTATGGCGCCAGTCTTGAAAATATGACTGATGTATTGCACGGGATCAGTGATAAAGCGATTGTGACCGATTCCACAGACCGTATTTTTCAGGGCCTGCCGTCAGAAATTCAGGTCGGGAGGTACCATTCCTGGACGGTTGTTCCTGAGACGTTTACCGATGATCTGACGATAACTGCACTGGACGAAGCAGGTCGTGTTATGGCCCTTTCGCATAAAACATTTGATGTGAAAGGGGTTCAATTTCATCCGGAATCGGTTTTGACAGATCACGGAAAAGCAATGTTACAAAACTGGTTAAACCTGTAATCTTTCTTAACTTTTTTCAATAAAGGCGTAGCGCCATCTATGGATTTAATAGCATGAAAAACATTCTCGGACATTTATTTGAATACAAAGTATTAAGTAAAGAACAAGCCAAAGAAATTCTGATCGGCATCAGCTCCGGCCAGTATTCTAATTCAGAAATAGCATCTTTCCTTACAATTTACGCCATGAGAAGTATAACAGTCGAAGAACTGGAAGGCTTCCGCGATGCAATGCTGGAAATGTGTCTGAGGGTTGATCTATCCGCTTTTGATCCCATAGATGTCTGCGGAACTGGCGGTGACGGAAAGGACACTTTTAATATTTCAACCCTTTCGTGCTTTGTCGTTGCAGGCACAGGACAGCGTGTCGCCAAACACGGGAATCACGGCGTGTCATCGATGTGCGGCTCCTCAACCGTCCTTGAATTTCTGGGAGCAAAATTTACAAATGATAAATCTATTCTTGAACGACAGATTGACGAAGCTGGTGTATGCTTTTTACACGCGCCGCTTTTTCATCCTGCAATGAAAAACGTTGCTCCTGTTCGTAGAGAATTAGGTATAAAAACCTTCTTTAATATGCTGGGGCCTATGGTAAATCCTGCGTCACCAGGAAAGCAATTGGTTGGTGTTTTCAGTCTTGAATTAGCACGACTTTTTGCTTATCTTTACCAACAGACTGATAAACAGTTTCTGGTTGTTCACGCCCTAGACGGTTACGATGAAGTGTCATTAACAGGTGCATTTAAAATCATAACAGCTCACACAGAGCAAGTGCTGACTCCTTCCCATTTAGGATTGGATACACTGCGCGCCTCCGAACTTTCCGGTGGCGAAACCGTCGAAGCTTCTGCAAAAATTTTCATGAAGGTATTGAACAATGAAGCTACCTCAGCCCAAAAACAAGCTGTTCTGGCGAATTCAGCATTGGCATTACATTGTGCAAATCCTGAGTTGACTTTACTGGATGCTGTTGAAATGGCGCGTGAATCATTAGAGAGTAAAAAGGCTCTGCAAAGCTTTAAAAAACTGACAGCATGATAACAAGCCTGGATCAACTTGACTTGAATGGTACTTACAGCTACGCAGACTACCTTAAATGGGAGTTTGAAGAGTGCGTGGAGTTGATCAAAGGGAAAATATTCAAAATGTCGCCGGCACTAGCCAGAAGACACCAGAGGATTTCCGGTATTTTTCTCAAAAGGCTGTTTAATTTTCTTGACAATAAAACTTGCCAGGTATATCATGCTCCATTTGACGTTCGTCTTACGCCAAGAAAAAGTGAAACCACAAATAAAATATACACAGTAGCACAGCCCGACATTTGTATAATCTGTGATTCTTCCAAACTGGACGAAAAAGGTTGTATTGGTGCACCAGATGGGATTATTGAAATTCTTTATCCGGGTAATTCCCAGGTAGAAATGAAAAATAAATTTGAAGTATATGAAGAAAATGGAGTGCAGGAATACTGGCTTGCAGAGCCAACTACTGATACCATTTTTGTTTATATTTTAAACGACGAAGGAAAATATATTGGCTTGCATCCAATTACTACGGCCGATGTTATCACCAGTGCTGTTTTCCCTGATTTCAAACTAAACGTTGCCGATATTTTCAAAGATTAAAAAGATGATCAGACGTTTTTGGACCATTTGTTTATATGCACTTTTAAGTATCTGCTTGTTTTCAAAAACAAGTGCAAAAAACATCGGCTCTGATCAAACTGAAAATAGCTTAAAAGATCAAAAGAAATATAACTACCTGCTTTATCTTCCAAAGGAGTATGATGTGGTAAAAAAGAAGTATCCGCTGATTATCTATCTCCACGGTAGCTCTCAACGGGGAAATGACATAAATAAACTCAAAGCATACGGACCTCCTCAACTTGTGCAGCAGGGACGAAACTTTGACTTCATTATTGCTTCACCGCAATGCCCCGCAGGTGTCAGAAATTGGTCTGCCGAAAACTGGTTTGAAACGATGTTTGCTGAACTCAATTCCAAATACGAAATTGATCCGGAAAGGATTTATTTGACGGGCGTAAGTATGGGCGGCGGCGGGACCTTCGATCTTGCTAAAAAATATCCGGATAAATTCGCCGCCCTCGTGCCTTTGTGTGCCTGGGACAGCGATGTTACAAATCTTTGCAACATCCGTCATATACCAACCTGGACATTTCATGGAAAACAAGATGAAGTTGTACCTGTCTCAGAAACAGAAGAGAAAGTAAAAAAACTGCGAAACTGCAAAGGAAATATTGAATTGACAGTACTGGAAAACGATGGACATGGTATCCAGTGGCTTTACGAAAAACAAGATACCTATGACATCTATAACTGGATGTTGAAGCACAAAAGGAGAGCTAAATGAATATATTAGAAAAAATTGTTGCGCGTAAAAAAGTCGAAGTTGAGTTATCAAAAAAGATAAAAAGCATCGCTGATCTCGAAAAAGAGGAATTATTTGACCGTACGTCGGTTTCTCTGTCAGATGTTTTAAAGAGTACCTCAGCTCCTCGTATTATCTCTGAATTCAAAAGAAAGTCTCCTTCGAAAGGGATTATTAATGGTAACGTATTACCAGAAATCGTTACTGCTGATTATGTTTCAGCAGGTGCAGCGGCGCTTTCTGTGTTAACTGATATTGATTTCTTTGGCGGATCTTTTGATGATTTTCTAAGAGCCCGTAAAGCAAATCCCAATATCCCAATGCTGCGAAAAGATTTCATTGTGGACGAATACCAGCTTTTTGAAGCTAAATCTATAGGTGCCGATATAATTCTTTTAATCGCTGCCTGCCTTGAACCATCTGAAATAAAGTCACTTAGCCAAAAAGCTCACGACCTTGGGCTGGAAGTTCTTTTAGAAGTTCATAATTCAGAAGAGCTGGCACAAAGTTTGTGCGATACAGTTGACATAGTGGGTGTAAATAACCGGAACCTCAAAACCTTTGAGACTTCCATTCAGACTTCCATCGAATTAAGTGCGCAAATTCCTGATTCATTCGTTAAGATATCTGAAAGCGGACTGAGCGATGCCGAAACTATTTTCGAGCTATTCGCCTATGGTTATAAAGGATTTTTGATTGGAGAAACATTCATGAAAACAGACAACCCGGGAGCAGCGCTGGTAGCACTGCAAAATAATTTATCACAAATTGGTAACAGTAACCCTCACGTTATATGAAAGTTAAAGTTTGCGGAATGCGCCAGAAAGGCAACATTGAAGAATTGATAGCATTGCAGCCAAATTTTATCGGATTTATATTTTCCGAAAAATCACCTCGTTTCGTGGGGAATGACCTGGACGCAGATTTTGTTAAAAGCATACCAAACTCCATCAAGAAAGTCGGGGTGTTTGTGAATGCAAGTCCGGGTTATATTCTGGATACTGTTAAGAAATATGATCTCCAATATGCACAGCTTCATGGAAATGAATTGCCGGACATGTGCCGCAGCATTCGCCAGAAAGGTGTAAATATTATCAAGGCTTTTTCAATTCACGATCAGTTTAACTTTGCTATGCTGAACAATTACAAATCGTACTGCGATATGTTTTTGTTTGATACAAAAGGAGATAATCCAGGCGGAAACGGCAAAGCATTTGACTGGAGCCTGTTAAAGAAATATGATAATGAAAAACCGTTTTTTCTCAGCGGAGGGGTCGGTTTGGAAAATATAGATGATGTAATCGCATTGTCTAAAACTTTACCTATTTACGGAATTGATGTAAATAGCATGTTTGAAACTGAACCAGGCGTAAAAGATATTTCAAAATTAAAAGTGCTTTTCGATAAGGTAAGGGTAAAAAAAGAGGAACAGGCAGAAGCATAAACTTATGGAAACAGTACAGGAAAAAAATTCTTACCAGGCAAGCAGCCAGGGATACTACGGAACATTTGGCGGTGCATTTATTCCGGAAATGTTATATCCAAATGTGGAAGAACTGCGTGAAAATTATCTTCAGATCATTTCAGCACCTTCTTTTAAAAAGGAATATGACGACTTACTCAAAAACTATGTAGGTCGCCCAACGCCACTTTATCGCGCAAACCGTCTTTCGGAAAAATATGGAACGAATATATTTCTGAAAAGAGAAGACCTTTGCCATACCGGAGCGCATAAAGTAAATAATACGATAGGACAGATTTTACTGGCTCAGAAGCTTGGAAAAAAACGCGTTGTAGCGGAAACAGGCGCAGGACAGCACGGTGTGGCTACGGCTACGGTTTGTGCACTGATGAACATTGAATGTATCGTTTATATGGGTGAGCTGGATATTGAACGTCAGGCTCCGAACGTTGCCCGCATGAAAATGCTGGGAGCGGAAGTGAGACCAGCTACCTGTGGGTCCAGAACGCTGAAAGATGCAACCAATGAAGCCATGCGTCACTGGATTAATAACCCTGTTGATACGCATTATATCATCGGTTCTGTGGTTGGACCGCATCCGTACCCGGATATGGTCGCTCGTTTTCAATCTGTTATTTCAGAAGAAATCAAATGGCAGTTAAAAGAACAGACTGGAAAAGAAAATCCTGACTATGTTATTGCCTGTGTGGGTGGAGGAAGTAACGCGGCTGGCGCATTTTATCATTATCTCGACGATCTTGACACAAAATTGGTGGCTGTTGAAGCGGCGGGCCAGGGCATCAGTTCAGGACATTCGGCAGCGACTACAGCTTTGGGCACACCGGGAGTTTTGCATGGCAGCCGTACAATATTGATGCAAACGGAAGACGGGCAGGTTGTAGAACCTTTTTCAATTTCTGCAGGTCTTGACTATCCCGGAATCGGTCCTCAGCATGCTTATCTTTATGAAAGCGGCAGAGGCACTTTTTTATCTGCCACAGACGAAGAAGCAGTTGCAGCAGCCTTTGAGCTTACCCGTATGGAAGGCATCATTCCTGCACTGGAATCTTCGCATGCACTGGCAGTGTTGAACAAATTAGGAGCTACGGCAAATGAAACGGTGGTTATTAACCTTTCCGGCCGTGGCGATAAGGATATGGCAACTTATATGAAATATATCAACTGATCAGCTGCTGGTTATTAGGCAAGGAGACGCCCTCAAAAGCTAGATTCTAAAAGCTGATAACCAGCAGCGATTTTAAACATGATTCACGATGGCAACACTAGCATTACCAGAAGTTTTTGAGATGCGTCTAAAAGTACAGGAACTTGAAAAGAAAGTGAATTCAGGTGAACTGTCTTTATTTGAAAGATGCGAAATAGAGGATGAAATTCTTGAGTTAAAGGAACAATTAGGCGAGTTTGACCGTGTTAAATTTAACGATGAAGGTGAATGTTTAAATTGCTCAGCATAAAATAACTTGATACTCAACGCAATCATGATCGTATTGTAAATCATTACATTTGATTGTATAATGAACACACGCACACTATTTACCATTGGCCATTCCAGCCATCCGCCAGAATATTTCCTGGAATTGCTTAAACATTACCAGATCACTTGCCTCATCGACGTCAGGAGCGTTGCGGCAAGTGCCTACAATCCCCAATTCAATAAAGAGCCATTAGCTGCTTTTTTGAAAAATAATGGTATTAATTATCAGCATTTTCCCAGGGAATTTGGAGCCAGACATACCGATCCCGAACTCCTTGACCCAGAAGGAAAAGTAGAATTTGAAAAGGTCAGGAACTCAACTCTTTTCAAGGATGGAATTCAAAAATTAATCCAGGGTCTCGAAAAAGGTTTCACAATCTCACTGATGTGCTCAGAAGCTGAGCCACTTGAGTGCCACCGTTTTTCGATGATTTCCTTAGCTTTGGCGCAACACGGTTTTGAAATAAATCATATTCTCAAAGACAAAACGTTCGCTTCAAACGCCCAGCTTGAAAAAGCGATTTTAAAAAAATTCTATAAAAAATTACCCGTTCCGACTGTTTTTGATCCTGATGTTACGATTCAGGATCAGATCAATGCTGCCTATCGTTTAAAAAATCAGGAGATCGCTTTTTCTCCATACACACACAATTCAGAAGAAAATTTATGATTCATCTATTTACGATTGGTTTTACCAAAAAACCAGCGGAAACATTCTTTAAGCTTTTAAAGGATTCAGGTGTCAAACAAATAGTAGATACGCGAATCAATAATGTTTCCCAACTTTCAGGTTTTGCAAAAGGATCTGATCTCCAATTTTTCGCCAGGGAAATTGGAAATATTTCATACGACCATAACCTTGATTTCGCCCCGACAAAGGAGCTGTTATCCTTATACCGGACAAAGAAATTAACCTGGAATGACTACGAAACGGAATATCTGAACTTGCTCGATATTCGTAAAATCGCACAAAAAATCAACGTCGAAAATCTTCACCAACATTGCCTGTTATGCAGCGAGCATAAACCTGACAAATGCCACCGCAGGTTGCTTGCTGAATATTTGAAGCAGGTAAGAAATGATATCAAAATTACGCACCTGATCTAATCACGGTCACGTGACAATTCGTTTTGTCTGTTTAGCCAATTCTGTGAAGGAAGGGGGAAGGTGCCTGGCTGGCATCGAGCTAAACAAAAACAATGAACCGCTCATTGGAAAAAATGGCCCGAAATGGATACGACCTATATGCAAAACCCAGCATGGTAAAATTTATACACATTGGGTGACCCATATTAAATTGCTGGATATTGTTGAGATAGAATCAACCGGTTTTCCCGGTAAACCATCTTATCAATCAGAAAATATTTTTTTTAAAGACGAAGATTTAAAAGTTGTCGGAAGGTTTGATCGGAATGAATTAAGCAATTTGTGTGATAACCGGTATTACATTTTTGGCAATTGGGGAAAGGCACTTTCAACAGATGAAATTGTGTTTCTGGACTACTCTCTGGTGCTTATACATGTCAGTCAGTTTCAGGTAACAGAAAGGATTAATCCTGATGATCCTGGGAAGAAAAAGATCCGGTTACAGTTTTCTTATCATGAGACAAATTATGATTTTCCTGTAACGGATCCCGTTTTTTTACAACTTTACGGCAGCAATCCTGCTATTTTGGAGATTATCAGCAGCTTGTATTTATGCGTTTCGATAGGTATAAATTTCAATGGCTGGTATTATAAACTCGTGGCGGGAATTGTTACCGTTCCATCCTAATCCGGATTATTAATTATAAATTGCTTTAGTTTTAATTAAACCTAAATAATAAACCTATTCAAAATGAAATACATTTCTTTATTTTTGGCCGGTTTTCTACTTTTTGGAACAATCGCTTACGCAAATTCGGACAAAAAACCTGCCGCTAAAAAAATGCTACGTCACGCCGTATTGTTTAAATTTAAAGACTCAGCCACACCGGCGCAAGTAAAAGAAGTTGAAGATGCATTCCGCAAACTTCCTTCAAAAGTAAAAGAAGTGAAAGGTTTTGAATGGGGAACAAATAACAGCCCGGAAGGACTTAACCAAGGTTTTACACACATGTTTTTCGTATCATTTGACAGCGAGGAAGGACGCGCGGCCTACCTTCCTCATCCGGAACACAAGGCCTTTGTGAAAGTTTTGGAGCCGCATTTAGACAAAGTTTTAGTAATTGATTACTGGACACAGGAATGAATAGAATAGTTGATCTTTTTAATACAAAACCAACAAGCCAGCCAGGAGAAGGACTGTTGAACGTTTATTTCACAGCAGGTTTCCCTGAACTGAACGATACCAGAAAAGTCCTGAACGCTTTACAGGAAGGCGGTGCAGATCTGGTAGAAATTGGAATGCCATACTCGGATCCGGTTGCTGATGGTGAAACGATTCAAAAAAGCAACGAAAGAGCTTTAGAAAACGGTATGACCGTAAAGCTTCTTTTTGATCAGTTACAGGATATGCGCAAAACGCTTACCATTCCTGTTTTGCTAATGGGCTATATTAATCCGGTTATGCAGTTTGGCATAGAAAATTTTTGCAAAAGGTGCGCCGAAGTTGGCGTTGACGGACTCATACTTCCTGATATGCCGATGGATGTTTATCTGAACGAGTACAAATCTATTTTCGATTCATACGGAATTCTGAATATTTTTCTTGTTACTCCCCAGACATCAGAATCGCGTATCAGACAGATTGACGAGGCAAGTGAAGGTTTTATTTACACTGTTTCCTCTGCCAGCGTTACCGGATCAAAAAGTGGCGTCAGCACAGATATGGAGTCATATTTCAACCGTATCAACGCGATGAATTTGAAAAATCCACGTTTAATTGGTTTTGGTATCAAAGACAATGCGACCTATGCTAAGGCATGTAATTATGCCCAGGGCGCCATTATCGGAAGTGCATTTATTCGCGTCTTAGAAGAAACGAAAGACCTGGAAAACGATGTTCGTCATTTTGTTCAGCAAATAAAAAATCCAGCTTCGGTAACATTAGACGCCTGATTTTATTAAACATTGGCATCAATTTTTTAACAGACAATCCTGCAAACGGGTTGTTTGTTTTTTTGTTTTGAGCCTATGAAAACTTGTTCCAACTTTATCATACTCATAATATTCACCTGCGTATTCACACCTGCAAGCGCACAGTTTAAAGTTGATCTGGAAGGTGGCGTTATTCCCAATACAAAATATAACCGGGTCCGAATCCCCGCCAATGGCGGTACTCAGGTAAATTTATCTGACGAACTTAATAGTAAAACCAAGGTCTTTTACAGGATCAGGCTTGGATATACTTTCGCGAAGAGGCATAACATTTTACTTCTTTATGCCCCCCAGACGCTTAAATACAACGGGAGTTTTAACCGGAACATTGATTTTAACGGTCAGAATTTTACTGCTGGTTCTCCTGTTGATGTTTATTATAAATTTAATTCTTACCGCCTTACTTACCGCTACAATTTCATCGAGCAGGGACGCTGGCAGGTGGGTGCAGGTTTAACAGCAAAAATTCGTGATGCGGATGTCCGCTTCAAAAACGAAATTACCGACACGCATTATGATAATGTCGGGTTTGTCCCCATCGTCAACTTTTATGCATGCTACAAACCGAATTATCACTGGTCGTTTTTGGTCGAGGGAGATGCTCTGGCCGCAAAACAGGGACGGGCAGAAGATATTTTTGCCGGCACCAGCTATCAGATCAATTCTTCGTTAGGCGTAAAACTGGGTTATCGTGTACTTGAAGGAGGTGCGGATAATGACAAAATTTATAATTTCAACTGGGTAAATTATATCAGCGCCGGAATTTTGCTTTCACTTTGAAATCTTTCAAAATAGCATAAAAAAGATTATATTAGTCCGCTCTATGGTCGGCGGAGGAAATCGTACTTTTTGCTTTGTTAAATCGTTACCATAGTAATCAATACAATCCCAAATCCTATGGCGGCTTTTACACCAGTGATGGAAGGACTTCTCCTTCGTATTCAGGAATACCGGCAAAAGTATTATCAAAATCAGCTTTTGAAAGGAATCATCTTTTCGGCGGCGTTGCTTCTGAGCGTATATCTTATTTTCAATACACTTGAATATTTCGGTCGTTTCAGTTCTGGCGTTCGGGGAACGTTATTCTTCGGTTTCTTGGCCGTTCTGATGTTTTCATTCTTCCAGTGGGTAATTCAGCCATTGATACATTTATTCGGTCTGAGAAGACCGATTTCGGATGAGGACGCCGCTTTACAAATCGGGCAGTATTTTCCGGAAGTAGGAGACAAGCTTTTGAACACATTACAACTCCGAAATCTTTCAGGAACGCAATCTGATCTTATTGAAGCAAGTATCCGCCAGAAATCCGGACAGCTGTTAATCGTTAAATTTTCAGATGCGATACGCTTCAACGAAAATAAAAAATGGATCAAATATGCCATTTATCCACTGGCGGCAATTGGCGTTATTTTACTTTTTAACCCCTCATTTTTCACTTCAAGCTCCGACCGGATTATCCATTTCCAGAAAAACTATGCTTATGCGCCATTTTCATTTGTACTGGAAAATAAAAATTTAAAGGCATTTCGTAATGAGGATTTCACTTTGAAACTAACGCTTAAAGGTGATGCTTTGCCAAAAGATGTTTATCTGGTGCAAAATGGAACACGTTTTAAATTAAATCAGGAGGGTAATCAGCATTATTCTTACGTTTTTAAAAATATTCAGCGCGAGGCCGCTTTTTCATTTGAGGCTGCCGGATTTCTTTCAGATGAATATAAAGTTACTGTAATTGAACGACCTTCGTTGCTATCTTTTGACGTAAATCTGCATTATCCGGCTTATCTGCATAAACCATCAGAGGGACTAAATAACGTTGGAAATTTATCAATCCCGGAGGGCACAACGGTTGAATGGAATTTTAATACATCGTCCACCAAATCTTTGGCAATCCGCTTTGAAAACGATTCACTTTTATATAAAGCATCGGAAAATGATGATGAAGGATTTCAGGTTACAAAGCGTTCTGTTCGCCGTTCAGGGCAGTATCAGATTCAATTGAAAAATGATGAAGCGGCCAACTCCGACAAAATTGGCTATTATATCAATGTGATTCCAGACAAGGTTCCGGTGATGTCTCTGGAAAATTTCCAGGATACAACGATGTATAATTATTTGGTTGTGGGAGGTTCGATCAGTGATGATTATGGGTTTTCACAGCTAAAATTATTCTATTCTGTACAACGGGAAAACGAGAAAAAAGGGGCCGCTCCGAAAGCTATTGCAATTCCTTTCAACAAAACCGTCAACACACAGAGTTTTTACTTTCAGTGGTACGTCGACAGCCTCAAGCTGGCTCCGGGAGACAAGATCGAATATTTTGCTCAGGTTTGGGATAACGATGGCGTCAATGGCCCAAAAAGTGCCCGTTCGCGCTCAATTCAATTTACGGTTCCTTCGAAAGATCAACTTGAAGCTGAAATACGTAAGTCGGAGCAGAATACTGAAAATCAGATCGAGTCGGCAATGAAAAAAGCACAAAGTCTTGAAAAAGATCTTACTGCTTTGGATGATCGTCTGAAAAGTAACAAAGAACTTGACTTTAAGGAAAAAAAACAGATTGAAGAAGTTCTGAAAAAACGTGAGGAACTGATGAAAGAACTTCAGTCGTTGCAGGAAAAGAACCAGGCAATGAATGAAAAATCCAAACAATTTAGCCAGCAGAGTCCTGAACTTCAGCAAAAACTGGATCAACTTCAGAAACTGATGAAGGAGTTATTGGATAATGATACGGATAAGCTCTATAAGGAATTGCAAAAACTTCTTGACCAAAAGAAAAGCGAACGCATGTCTAATACGCTCGATAAACTAAAAAACAAAGAGCATAATCTGGAAAAGGAGCTGGAACGTACTATGAAGCTTTTCAAACAGATGCAGATGGAGCAGAAGATGGAAAATCTGGTTGACAAGCTTGATAAGCTCGCTGATAAAGAAGAACAGTTAGCGGACAAATCCCAGCAGAACGATAAGAACAAAAATTCGGAAGAGAAGAAAGGGAAGAATGAAGATTTAAAAAAAGAGCAGGAAAAAATTCAGGAGGAGTTCGAAAAAGCTAAGGAAAATACAAAGGAGATTGAGGAAATGAGCAAGGAGCTTGAACAGCCGATTGATCCTAAGGAGGAAGAGCAAAAAAACGCCTCTGAGCAGATGAAAGAAAGCAAGGAACAACTTGATAAGCAGCAGAATTCAAAGGCTTCTCAGGCTCAGAAAAAAGCGGCTAAATCAATGAGGGAAATGTCTAAGTCAATGGCAGAAGCCATGGAAGCACAAGAGGCCGAACAGATGCAGGAAGATATGGATGCGTTACGGGATATCCTTGAAAATTTGATCACGCTGTCTTTTGATCAGGAAAAACTGATGAAAGATTTTAGAGGAGTCAATTTGCAGGATCCGCGTTTTGTAAAACTTGGTCAACAGCAATTAAAATTAAAAGATGACGCGAAAGTTGTTGAGGATAGTCTTTATGCGCTTGCAAGTCGTGTTGTTCAGATTCAATCGTTTATAACACGGGAATTAAACGATATGAAACAGTATATGGACGAAAGTGTCAAAAGCATTAAGGACAGAAATATAAATCTGGCGACTTCGAAGCAGCAGTTCTCGATGACTTCCATGAACAACCTTGCTCTGATGTTAAGTGATGTTTTCAAACAAATGCAGCAGCAAATGGCGATGGCAATGCCTGGACAAGGAAAGGGTAAAAAAGGCAAACAAAAGGGTGAACAGCCTGGAATGGGTGAAATGCAGGAAAAGCTGAACGGAAAAATAAAGCAGCTGGGATCCGGAAAAGAGGGACAGGGCAATTCTTCTGAGCAACTTGCGAGAATGGCAGCAGAGCAGGCCATGATACGCAAGATGGTAGAAGCCATGAAGGATGCTCAGAAAGGCACAGAAGCTGGTAAAATGTTCGGTGAGGAGCTTCAAGACATTATTGACAAGATGGACGAAAATGAGACCGACCTTGTGAACAAACGCGTCACGCCTGAGCTTATGAAAAGAAATCAGGAAATAACGACGCGGTTACTTGAATCCGAAAAAGCAATGAAAGAACAAGATGAGGACGAGCAGCGCAAGGCACAAACGGCTAAGCAAACACCTCGTCAGCCACCTGCTGCTTTTGAAAAATATATTCAGGAAAAGGAAAAGCAAACCGAACTTCTTCGGACCATTCCGCCTACTTTCTCACCTTTCTACAAACGAGAGGTTGATACTTACTTCCGCAAATACCAGGCAAAGAACTGATTAACGCTACAGTTTGTTAGTATTTAACCTGTTTTTGAGATTCATGCAGATTCTTAAAATAGGTTAAATACGGCTTGAAATCAACCGTTAATTAAATCGTAATTAGATACTTACTACCTTTACGCCAAATTTCCTTTTCGATTTCCTTGAAAATCGTATTGATTTTTGATATAACTCATTATAATACAGCTATTTCCGAATTAACAATATGCTTAAATTCTTCTCAGAGGAGATTGATTTCAAACTTCCGTTTCAACAAAAAACATCCAAGTGGATTAAAACAG
Organism: Dyadobacter koreensis; assembly: GCF_900108855.1. Classification (GTDB taxonomy): domain Bacteria; phylum Bacteroidota; class Bacteroidia; order Cytophagales; family Spirosomataceae; genus Dyadobacter; species Dyadobacter koreensis. Next base: position 10,926 of record NZ_FNXY01000014.1, on the reverse strand, counting down.
TCTCAATATCAGAGGGTTATGAAATAGGTGATTTGAATTACATTTTTTGCTCGGATGATTATCTCCTGGAGATCAACAAACAGTATCTTGATCACGACTATTATACGGATATTATAACCTTTGACAACAGCGAGGAGGAGGGAAAAATCGAAGGTGATATCTACGTCAGTGTTGATCGCGTAAAAGAGAATGCTATTGACTTTGGAGTAGATGTTGAGACTGAAATGCGTCGTGTTTTGATACATGGGCTCTTACACTTAATGGATTACACCGATACCAGTGAAGAATTAAAAGCTCAGATGCGAGCTAAGGAAGACGAGTGTCTTTTAATATATTAAATATTTCCACGTGGAACATTTTTGAAAAATTTCTAAAAATGCACGTTTCACAACAATTGAGAAAAACTTAAAAATATGTTTCAAGAATATGATGTAATCGTAGTAGGAGCCGGCCACGCCGGTTGCGAGGCAGCCGCCGCAGCCGCAACGATGGGCTCCTCCGTTTTACTCATTACAATGAATATGCACACCATAGCGCAGATGTCCTGCAACCCGGCCATGGGTGGTGTTGCCAAAGGCCAAATTGTGAGAGAGATAGATGCGCTCGGAGGTCAGTCAGGGATTGTGAGCGACAAGACTATGATACAGTTCCGTATGTTGAACTTGTCGAAGGGCCCTGCTATGTGGAGTCCCCGTTGCCAAAGTGACCGGATGATGTTTGCCCATGAGTGGAGATCCATTTTAGAAAACAACCCAAACGTTGATTTCTGGCAAGACACAGTTAAGGAAATTCTGCTTGATGGCAATCAGGTGAAGGGAGTCAAGACAAGTCTTGGAATTGAAATCAAATCCAAGTCCGTCGTGCTTACCAATGGAACCTTCCTGAATGGTCTCATCCATATCGGTGAGAAAAATTTTGGCGGCGGACGAACCGGAGAGAAAGCTGCAACTGGCATTACAGAACAATTGATTACACTTGGCTTCGAAGCTGGACGGATGAAAACCGGAACCCCGCCTCGAGTTGATGGAAGGTCTTTGGATTACTCAAAAATGGAAGAGCAACCTGGTGACGAAAACCCGGCTAAGTTTTCATATAAGGATACCGAAAAATTAGCAAAGCAACGAAGCTGTTGGATTACTTACACCAATAATGAAGTGCATGAAATATTAAGAACAGGATTTGAAAAATCTCCAATGTTCTCTGGTCGGATAAAAGGGCTAGGTCCAAGATATTGTCCATCTGTAGAAGACAAGATCAATCGTTTTGCCGATAAGGATCGTCACCAGATTTTCGTAGAGCCGGAAGGGTGGGACACAGTGGAGGTGTACGTAAATGGTTTCTCAACATCGTTACCTGAAGATGTTCAATACGCTGCGCTTAAAAAAATCCCTGGATTTGAAAATGTAAAAATGTTCAGACCGGGTTATGCCATCGAGTATGATTATTTTCCTCCTACTCAATTGAAGTCCACACTTGAGACGCACAGAATAAAAAATCTTTTCTTTGCCGGACAGATCAATGGAACAACCGGATACGAAGAAGCAGCATGCCAGGGATTGATGGCAGGTATAAATGCGCACAGAAATGTCAATTCATTAGCACCTTTTGTGCTCAAAAGATCAGAAGCATATATCGGCGTTTTAATTGACGATCTTATTAATAAGGGTACAGAAGAGCCGTACAGAATGTTCACTTCTCGTGCCGAGTATCGGACCTTACTTCGCCAGGATAATGCCGACATTCGACTTACCGAAAAAGGTTTCGAAATCGGGTTGGCAGATCAGGAGCGTCTTGACAACGTTCGGAAAAAAGTTCAGCAGGTTGAAGAGATTATCACTGAATTCAACGGCCACAAACTCTACCCTGAAGAAATCAATGAAGCACTGGAAGAATCAGGGTCTGCGCCTATCCGGGAAAAAACTTCGGTAACGCAATTGCTAAAGCGCCCGCAGGTTTCGATTGACAAAATTTCCAAGGCTAGTCCAGTCATCTCTTCGCTCCTCGAGAAGTATGGAGAAGATACAATCAAACAGGCGGAAATTCATGTTAAATACGACAGCTATATCGAAAAAGAAAAGTTACTCGTAGAAAAAATGAACCGTCTCGAGGACCTGAATATTATAGAAAATTTCAACTATGATGTGGTCACTTCTCTCTCGTTTGAAGGACGCGAAAAACTCAAAAGAACGAGGCCTTCAACAATCGGTCAGGCATCCAGAATCAGTGGTGTCAGTCCATCGGATATTTCGGTGCTCATGTTATTTATAGGAAGATAAATGTCTTTAGAAACTTTAAGCCAGTGCCCGGTTTGCAACAGTACCAGCTTCAGCAACTATCTGAATGTTGACGACTATACTGTTTCCAAAAAGGAATTTACAATCCAGCAGTGTAACACATGTTACTTCCTTTTCACAAATCCACGTCCGGATATTAATTCGATTGGGGCTTATTACCAATCTGAAGAATACATTTCGCATCACGACGATTCAAAAGGACTGATGAGCAAGGTGTATACCTCCGTTCGAAATTATACAATAGGGAAAAAGATTGAATTGATGCAAACGCTCTTTCCCAAGAAAGGGAAGCTACTGGATATCGGATGTGGAACCGGTAATTTTCTCCAGGCTGCAAAGCAGGCTGGATGGCAGACTTTTGGTACAGAGCCCGATGATGAAGCCAGAAAAGTAGCATCAAAACGAGCTAGATCAAGCATTTTTGAATCTATTTATGAGCAAGAATTGCAAGGGAAAAAGTTTGACATAATCTCACTCTGGCATGTACTTGAACACGTTCATTTATTAAATGAAACAGTTGAATGGCTTGCAAAACATCTCAGTGACGATGGAAAAATCATTATAGCCGTTCCCAATCCGCAGTCTGCCGATGCTGTCAGATATGGCCGCTTCTGGGCTGCTTACGATGTGCCAAGACACCTTTACCATTTTACAAAAGCTTCTATGGCATTGCTTGCAAAAAAGCATCAGTTGAGGATAGATACCATACATCCTATGTGGTTTGACTCTTTTTATGTGAGCATGCTCAGCACAAAATATAAGGGTAAAAAGATAAATCTTTTTGACAGCGTAAAAACAGGTTTGACATCAAATTTGAAGGGTAATTCAAGCTCTCCAGAGAATCTTAATACGTCAAGCTTGATCTATGTCATTTCTAAAATTTAATCGACCGTAAAACCTATAAAAGCCCTCAATACATTCTCAAGTATTGAGGGCTTTTGTTTAAAATTTTAAACTATGTTCAAGAAGTATTTTTTGCCGATAATTTGTCTCATTTTACTCACAAAGTGTGCTCAACAGGTAGCACCGACAGGTGGTAAAAAAGATATAATTCCACCCAATTTAATCGAAAGCGATCCGCCAAACCGCACGTTAAATTTTACTGGAAACAAGATATCCTTATTCTTTGATGAGTATGTGGTTATTGACAATATCACACAAAAACTAATTATCACTCCCGAAGCGGATAACCCCTACAACTTTAAGCAAAAAGGTACCTCGATTGAATTAAATTTTAAGAAACAATTCGAAGACAGTACCACATATACCTTGAATTTTGGCGATGCAATAAAGGACTATGCTGAGAAAAATCCCGCCAAAAATCTTAAGCTCGTTTTTAGTACAGGAAGTTCGTTAGACTCAGGAAGAGTATATGGAACCATAAAGGACATGCGCTCTAATAAACCAATTTTTGATGCACTCGTGGGTCTGTATCCAATTAGTGATACGCTAAATATCGTGAAACAAAAACCCTTTTATTTTTCAAGGACAGATAGCAGCGGTCATTTCAGTATTGAAAATGCTCAGATAAAAGACTACCGATTATTTGCAATTGATGACAAAAACCGAAATCTCCTTTACAATGCAAAAGATGAAAGAATAGGTTTTTTACCTCAACCTGTCAACGCCGGCTCAGACTCATTGAACTATGACGTTTCACTATTTTTATCGGACAACACGCCTTTCAGGGTCCAGAGAACCATCCCAAAAGTTAATAACTATACTGTTGTATTTAATAAGGGAATAGAAAAAGTCGACGTAAATTTTATGAATAAAGATACGCTTCCTTACATAGTAGAAAACAATCAGCAGCTAAAATTCTTCAATATCCAACCGCATCCAGACACAACATACATTCGAATGACTGTGACAGATTCTTTGGGAACCTCTGCGCAAGACACGATAAAAGTTTCATTTCTGCAGCAGCGTGGGAAGGACAGACAGAAAGATCCATTTACTATGACTTCAATTCCCGCCCAAAATAAACCGCTATCCAAAATCTTCGACTACGAACTTCAATTAAGCAAACCTGTAAGCTTTATTGATGACAAAAGTATTCAGCTAATCAGCGACAGCCTAACGAAGGAGCCGTTGAGTAATTTTAAATGGAGCTGGAACAAATACCACAATCAGATAAAAATAAGCGCTAAATCGACGGCTAAGGACAGTATAAAATGGGATATACCAAAGGGTAGTCTAATCAGTATTGAAGGCGATACGCTCGCAAAAATGCTGATTAAACACAAAGTATTAAACGAAGAGGATTACGGTTTGTTAAGAGGCTCCGTTAATGGTGCAGACACTACTCACATTATTGTAGAATTAGTCGACCAGGACTATAAAATTCTTCAGTCACTTTACACAACACCTTTCACATTTCGAAATATCCCTCAAGGAAATTATTTTCTACGACTAATCATTGACGCCAATAATAACCGCAGATGGGACACAGGTTTGCCCAGTGAAAACCGCCAGCCAGAAAAAATCTATTATTTCCCAGACAAACTTCTCATCAAAGCGAATTTTGAAATTAATGACACCAATTTTGACTTGTCCACAGTCAGGTAGTAAAAAATTCTTATACACTTAGTGTGGATAACTATGTGAATAACTCGAAAAATCTGTGGGTAAATACCAAAATTTTGTTAACAATTATGTGGATAACCCGGTATTTATGTGGATAAAAATCAAGTTTCAATTCTAAAGTGTATAATCCACATCTAAAATGAAGTTAACACTACGTTAATACACTTTAGAGAATGTGCATAACTTTTGTAGCATAGTAGAAGGAGTTACCAACATCAAGATGTCTATAAATAATTTCTTACCTTGTGACTCAACAACTTAATTGTGGACAAATTTAAAAACTCCAGTGGATAAACCCTAACAGTTATCCACAATTTGTGGATAACTGTGTTAATCTACAGTGGAAAAGATAGTTATAGACATATCCACAGTGCTAGAGAATGATAATAACTAAAAAAGAAATTTTTTTATCTATTATGAAAAAGGGTTTTAGTTGTTTATTGATCTATATATTTCTTTCCGGGGCGGGGTCGGCGGCCCGGGCGCAAAGCGAGAAAGAAATGGCTGAAGAATACTTCAAAAAGGATGATTGTCCGAAAGCGCTGACCTATTATACCGCGCTGCTGAAAACCGGATATGAAAAGGCCTATCTGAAGAATTATACCAGCTGTGTTATAAAAACGAAAAGCTGGAATGAAGGCGAACAATTCTTCAAAAAGCAGATAAAGAACGATGCTTTCAATTCAGCATGGTACTATATGTCTTGGGCAACTATGTTGAATGGCCAGGGAAAGGCTCAGGAAGCAGAGAAAAAGAATGAACAAGCATTGAGTGCTTCTGGATTAAGGATTGATCTGAAGCGAGATATGGCCGAAGAATTCCGTTCTACCGGGCAGCCAGAATGGGCGAAAAATGCGCTTATGAACGGCCGTGAAATCTCAAAACGTAACGACTTGTTTCAATTAGAACTTGCCAGTGTATATCGGGATTTAAATGATCCTGAAAAAATGATCGATGAACTGCTTTCTTATGGAACGAGGTATCAGAATATCGAGGTAGTCCAAAATATGCTTCAGGATTTTACTAAAGATGAGAAAGAGCAGATCCTTTTGGAAAAAGTCCTTTATGATAAAATCCAAAAGTTTCCCAATGAAGGATTTTATAATGAGCTTTTGATATGGTACCAAATTCAAAAAAAGGATTTTTACAAAGCCTTTATTCAAGAAAGAGCCTTAGACAAGAGATTTAAGCATAATGGAACTCGTCTGTATAATCTTGCCATGCTCGCTTTGCAGAATGAAGATTATGCAAATGCCGGAGCGATCTTCGATCACTTGGTTAAGGAGTACCCCAAGGGCCAGCTTTATCCGGTTGCGCGAAGAATGGCTATCTTTTCCCGAGAGGAGCAGGTTAAAAATACTTATCCCGTACGGAGGGAGGAAGTGCAGAAGCTTTTAGCCCAGTATCAGCAACTTGTAGACGAGTTAGGTGTAAATGTCAAAACTGTTGAAGCACTTCGAAACATGGCAACGCTTAATGCTTTTTATTTGGATGACTTCAAAAAAGCCATCGAAATTATGCAGATTGCTATTGAAGGCGGTAAACAGGAAAAGATGTTTGTCGATAAATGTAAGTTAGATCTCGGTGATATTTATCTTCTGCAAGGAGAGCCTTGGGAGGCCTCACTATTGTATTCTCAGGTTGAGAAATCTCAAAAAGACGATTTGTTGGGTTACGAAGCCAAGCTGCGAAATGCTAAGTTACACTATTATAAAGGCGATTTTGCACTAGCGAAGGAAGTTCTTGATATTTTAAAGAAGGCTACTTCTCGCGAAATTGCCAATGATGCAAATGAACTTGGGCTGCTGATTATGGATAATACGGGTCTGGATAGTAATGAAACAGCCATGAAAGAATATTCAGCTGTCGAACTTTTACTTTTCCAAAATAAAAAATATGAAGCAGTAGATACGTTAAAACATCTTTATGAAAAATATCAAAACCATAGTTTATCTGATGAAATTCTTTGGCTGACTGCGAAGACCTACATGAAACTTGATAGTAACCAACAGGCTATGACAGCGCTGAAATTGTTGTACTCGAAATATAGTGTTGATATTCTTGGTGACGACGCATTGTTTGCGATGGCCAAACTTGATCAGGAGAAATTGAATAATAAGGATGAGGCAATGAAGTTATATCAGGAGCTCATGGAAAAATATCCGGGAAGCATTTATGTCGCTGAGTCTCGGAAACGTTTTCGACTATTGAGGGGTGACGTTGTAAATTAGAAATTTCTATAATGTAAAAAAGGGAGAGCGAAGCCGATTCTAGCTTCGCTCTCCCTTTTTAGAATTAAATATTTGTGAACAAGTATGAAGGTTGATGCTTTTATCAAATTCTCAGGCGGTCAAATCCTGCGTTTCACTAGCTTAACTTACTCAACAAGAATGATTTGAATTCCAAATATGATGGTTTCATTTTTACCGATTCTTTTTCAATTGAAATTAATAATTTCAATCTTTCAGGAATTTCGACTGATTTCCCTAATGTTTCTTCAACAAGGTCAATAAATTTGGCCGGATGAGCTGTCGAAAGAAAAACACCAGTAAAATTTCCCTCTGAATTTTTTCTATATTCTTGAAGTCCGCGGTAGGCTATAGCCGTATGAGGACAAAGTACATAATTGCTATTTTCGAAAACTTCACGCATCGATTCTTGTGTTTCTTCGTCATTGAAAAAATAACCTGAAATTTTTTCTTTCACCAAATTCCAGTCATCTCCGAAAAACCGGACCATTCTTACAAAGTTGCTAGGGTTGCCTACATCCATAGCGTTAGAAATTGTTTCGATCGATGTATGTGGTTCAAAGCTTCCCTGCTCAAGATATCTTGGTACTGAATTGTTCAAATTTGTAGATGCAATAAAATGTTCAACGGGCAAACCCATACGATACGCCAGAAGTCCTGCACTTAAATTTCCGAAGTTTCCGCTTGGTACCGAAAAAACAACTGGCTTGCCAAGTTTTTTGAGTTGAGCATAGGCAGCAAAAAAATAAAAGGACTGGGGGATTAGTCTTGCAATATTAATAGAATTTGCTGAGGCCAAATTAAACTTTTCAGTCAACTCAGAATCTAAAAAAGCTTCTTTTACCAATTTTTGACAATCGTCGAATGTTCCGTCAACTTCTAATGCTGTAACATTATGACCCAGCGTTGTAAGTTGTTTTTCCTGTATCTCGCTTACTTTTCCGCTGGGATATAGTATTGTGACCGAGATTCCAGGTACTTTATAAAATCCCTGTGCTACCGCTCCTCCGGTATCTCCGGATGTGGCAACAAGAATTTGTATTTCCTTTTGAGATTTTACTAAAAAATAAGACATCAACGCAGCCATAAAGCGTGCCCCGAAATCCTTAAATGCCATCGAAGGACCATGAAAAAGCTCTAAAACATAGTCATTCGGTGTTATTTTTAAAACAGGAGCATCGAAATCAAAAGCGCTCTCTATTAATTTTTCAATGTCTTCTCGTGGTATATCATCCCCTAAAAGAGTATTTGTAATTTCAACTGCAATCTCTTTAAATGTCTTATTATCGATTGTATCTAAAAATTCCTGAGAAACTTTTGGAATACTTTCTGGCATGTAGAGACCATTATCTGGCGGCAAACTTCTGAACACGGCTTCTTCAAGCGAGGCTTTTAATGAAGCTGTTTTGGTACTATAAAATATCATTATATATAAAATAAGGTCGCACTGGAAAAGTACAAATTTAGTTAAAATACCTGCGTGTCAGATATTTTGGAAGTGTAATTTTAAGAAAAGTATATAACTTGCCTTGTCAAAACAAGTATTAATTTAACAACTTTGTGATGGTAAGGACATTGCTTTTGAACCTACCTGAGCTAAAAAAGATTATTAAAAAAGAATAGAATATAACGTGGTTCAGACGCGGTATTTTTTACAGAAATTTTAAACATAATTGATTCATTTTCAAATTAATATAATAGATGTCACAAGGACTTTTTAATGTACCAGCTCTAAGAAACGAGCCTGTTAAAAGTTATGCTCCGGGAAGTCCGGAAAGAAGCGAATTGAAAAAGGCGTTGGAAAATGCCAGGTCAAAACAGGTTGAGATTCCTCAGTATATAGGAAGTGAAGAGATATTTTCTCAAAACAAAAAAAGGGTTTCTCCACCTCATGACCATCAGCATACTTTGGGATATTTTCATGAAGGAAATGCTGATGATGTTAAAAAAGCGATTGATTCAGCTTTGGAAGCCCGGAAAACCTGGGCACTTATGCACTGGGAGCAACGCGCGGCTGTATTTCTTAAAGCAGCAGATTTGATTGCCGGTCCATACCGTGCAGAATTGAATGCAGCAACGATGCTGGGACAATCTAAGAACGCTTACCAGGCCGAAATAGATTCTGCCTGTGAGATCATCGATTTTCTTCGTCTGAATGTAAATTTCCTAACAGATATCTATAAGCAGCAACCAGTTTCTTCGGATGGAGTCTGGAACCGTATGGAGTATCGTCCTTTGGAAGGATTTGTTTTTGCCATCACACCTTTCAACTTTACGGCAATTGCTGGAAATCTTCCTGCGGCTCCGGCACTTATGGGTAATGTGGTGTTATGGAAACCTGCATTTACACAAGTTTACGCAGCGAATGTTATTATGAAGGTGTTTAAGGCTGCCGGCCTTCCTGATGGTGTAATTAATATGATCCTGGCTGATGGCCCTGTGGCGGGTGATATTGTTTTCAAACATGCAGATTTCGCCGGAATTCACTTTACAGGTAGTACAAAGGTTTTTCAGACAATCTGGAAAGAGATCGGGGAAAATATTGGAAGTTATAAAACCTTCCCCAGAATTGTTGGAGAGACGGGTGGAAAGGACTTTATGTTGGCGCATAAATCTGCAAATGCGAAGGCCCTGGCGACAGGATTGATACGCGGTGCATTTGAATACCAGGGACAAAAATGTTCGGCAGCTTCGCGCGCTTACATACCTTCTAATTTATGGGAAGAGGTGAAGGGATATATGATGGCGGATCTGGCAGAAATCAAAATGGGGGGCGTTGAAGACTTTGGAAATTTTGTTAATGCTGTAATTGATGAAAAGTCCTTTGATAAAATTGCTTCATATATAGAAGGTGTAAAAAATAATCCTGAGGAAGCTGAAATAGTAGCAGGTGGAACCGTTGATAAGAGCAAAGGCTATTTTATTCAGCCGACAATAATTAAGGCCTCAAAACCGGATTATATTACAATGTGTGACGAAATATTCGGTCCTGTGCTTACTGTATATGTCTATGATGCGGAAAAGTTCGAAGAGATTATCCCAATTGTAGATTCCACATCGCCCTATGCTTTGACTGGTGCTGTGTTTGCTCAGGATCGGTATGCAATTCAATACGCAACTGAACATTTGGTTAATGCTGCGGGTAACTTTTATATCAATGATAAGCCAACGGGGGCGGTTGTGGGTCAGCAGCCGTTTGGTGGTGCCCGGGCTTCCGGTACTAATGATAAAGCTGGATCCGTTTTAAACTTGTTACGCTGGGTTTCTCCACGTGTGATTAAAGAAACACTAGTTTCTCCAGAAAACTACAAATATCCATTCCTTTTAGAGGAATAATTGGATAATTTTTTTGAATAGTTTGAATACTTGAAGAACTTTCAAAAATTTTAAAATATTTCTTGCTGAGTACTTGCGGCAAGAAATATTTTTTCTACCTTTGCAATCCCAATCGCAGACAGCGGAAACGAAAAGTGAGAGTGAAAGTTTGATTGGTACTGTTCTTTGACATGATGAGATAAACTAAAGGAGTAAGAAAAACTCGTTTAAGAAGATTCGGTCCTATTTTATAGATAGAGGCCACAAAAAAATTTACAATGGAGAGTTTGATCCTGGCTCAGGATGAACGCTAGCGGCAGGCTTAATACATGCAAGGCGAGGGGGCAGCAATGTCACCGTCGTACGGGTGCGTAACGCGTATGCAACCTACCTTCAACTGGGGGATAGCCCGGGGAAACCCGGATTAATACCGCATAATACAGGGGTGCCACCTGGTACTATTTGTTAAAGATTTATTGGTT
>NZ_FNXY01000015.1 GCF_900108855.1 Dyadobacter koreensis | reverse complement strand
TATCATGCTCTTTCCAGTAGAAAAAAGTCAGGCGGTCTCATTGTTTAACTTCATCAACCTGCTCTACGAGAAAACCTGTTTTATTATTACAACCAATAAAATGGCAACGGAATGGGCCAAAATGCTGGATGACGAAGTGCTTGCAACGGCTTTACTGGACCGATTGCTTTACAGATGCGACGTGATCAGTATGAGTGGAAAAAGTTACCGAATGAAAAACAGAAAGACTTTTTTTGAACCCCAAAATTAACCCATGTATATTTGCCAAAGTGGTGCATTCCTGTTGCCAATTTTGGTGCACTCCTAATTTCCATTTTTGGTGCATTGTTAGTTACCGCTTACACTTAGCTCCCTTTTTCACTATCCGCTTGATCAGACTAGCGTCGTTGTGCATAGTCAGTGCTATTACTTTCGTTTCCGAGTATGTACGGACTATATAATCACAAAGGCCGAGACCATCTTCGATATAAGGGAACGAAATATCAAGTAACACGACATCGATAGTGGTCTGGCTAAGTCGAGCTTTAGCGGATTGTACTGTATAGCAGCGCTCAGTCACTTCAATATCCAGTGATCCTGAAATAAGCGACTCAATGCCTTCAACAAAGACATTATGGTCATCAGCGATGAGAACTCTTATCATGTATGCGTATACAGTTAATTAGTTGCCAGGTACGTTAACGGAATGAAAAATCTTATGACACTTTATATGGACTACGTTCCTCAAATTCAGTTTATATATATCTATCGAAAGTACGACGAATCAGCCGTTAACATAAACCAAAAGGGTGCTTTCTTATAAAACTTAGGGAAAACCCTAGTAATAAAATTGGGGAGTGAAACAATATAAATTATGTTGCCATATAATTGCAATAACAAATACATAAGTAGTTAAGTTATTGAAGTTTCAGTTAGTTCAATATCTATCTGAGTATAGCAAATTCAAATGCACAAAAATAGGATGAAGGGATAATCACAATTTATTTTGGTCCTTTGGGCTTATCGATAAACTTTCATTTCAAACGAAAGGTATAATCTCAATAGTGGATGGGATTGTAATGGGTCATAGATTTAAAGCCTCTTAACCCTGAACACATATTATATACGAAAAATGGTCATTACCCACCTTCAAGACGTAGTAGATTTTCTGACGAACAAACCATTCTCTTGCGCCGCATCATTGCCAAATATGCACATAGATATGTCTATGCCAATACAGCAAATGATGAAGTGACCAAATTGATAACAAGATTTGGTGATCGAAAAAATTCAAATATGAAAAAGAACAATGGGAACGATGGCACTCTGAACAGACTGAATTAGGAGAGTACTTCTTAAAAAGAAATGACTAGCTCCCTGAGGTGGCTCCAAAAAGCGGCACACATTTTTGCGCAACCTAATGCGGAATGGGATTTCAGAAAGGGATCAAGGCCCGAAAGACTTATGATGCTGATTTTAAGCAAGAAATAACAAAATTGTTGGCATCCGGAAGAAGTGCTAGGGAGATTTAAAAGACGTTTGGAATTGCTGAAAAACGGTACGCCGTCGCGGCTTCTCTATCGTTGGAAGAGAATTGCAACTATGAAGACAAAAACAAAGAACGGACAGAGTGAGAATAGCAACGCTGGAAAACTTGCTGCCGAAAATGCTAGACTAAGGGCTGAAAACGAACGCTTAAAAACCGACCGTTAGATCTTAAAAAAGGGGTTAGGTCTTTTCACCAAGTCAGACTGAGGGACGTCTATGATTTGATACTGTCACTATCCTAGACGAATAAATTGAGCAACTTATGCAAACTTTTTGAAGTGAGCAGAAGAGCTTATTATCGGTATCGGCGAGGTACTAGTCATAATGCGGACAAAAAATATAACCGTCCTAAGCATGAGATTCGGATCGAGTTTATTTGCAATTTGAAGCGATATGGTGGAGAATTCGGATGTCTTGACCATGTGCTTCCGTGGCAGATTGACCACCAGAAGACTATTGTTAATCAGTAGTTAAAGAAATATAAATCAATTATTTAGCATGGTCAATTTCAACCGAAACATCATGTCCTTAATTTCCGAATTGTGGTGATCTGAGGCTCCGAATTCTCCAGGCAGATTGACTATCACCTGAGTATTACTGTTCATGTATTAAATAATTATCAATCATTTACGTAAACTGATTAACTCCGACCGAAATTAAAACTTATTGAACGGTTTTATTTAAATTGATGGAATATACGTAGATACCCGGCTTAGTGCCAGGATATAACATTTCAAAATATGGAATTAGCGAATTGCTTACTCGGAGCGGGCTATTGAGTGAAGTAATGCATTTTCATTAAACAAGCATTTCTTATATTTGGTAGTAAACTTTGTCTGGATGATGCATACGTAGGATTATCTATGCGCCACCTGCTGTTCTATTCTAATACCGGGCTCCTTTCAAATAAAGGACAACATGCGTAGACTTTTTGGTAAAAAAAATGTTTCTTGTCAATCAGGTATGTGAAGGTCAATATATGAAAACACCACCGAATCCGGCACAAACAGATAGGAATACGATTTCCTTGTCTGAAAATGTTGAGACAAAACCTATTGCACCAGGCCAGACGGGTCCTGTAAGTCTGGACATACTGGATCTGAGCGTAACGGGCATAGAAAGCTCTTTATCCTTTGAATACAACAGAAAGACATTTTACACTGTAACCTTGCTGCAGGGGAACTATACGATTGAATTTGAAGAAAGAAATATTGATGTATTTGGCGATACTCTAATGTTTACCAGTTCCAAAATCCCCTTTGGCATCCAGGCACCGGATGGAATGTATGCAGGTATAAGCTTCCTGTTTAAAGAGGATTTTATCACAAAAACCAACAGCGGATACCGGTTGCTTGAATTCCCGATCTACAAACCCGGGAGACAAAATATTTATTCATTAACCGATCAGCAGACCAAACGTTTCATTGGGATCTTTGCCAAAATTTTCGATGAAAAACGCGATGGCAGTGATTTCAAAGAAAACCTGCAACGCACGTATTTGCTTGAACTTATCTTTAATGCCCAAAAGCTTGATCCGGTCAGCTCGTATGTAAAAACTAACAATACGACCGAGGAGATAGCCTGCGCATTTATCCGGTTACTGGAATCTCAGTTTCCGATCGTGTCTGCTCAGGATATACTCCGGTTGACAACAGCGAAGGATTTTGCGGATGAACTGGCATTACACCCCAATTATTTAAACCGGCAGGTAAAACTTTCCAAAGGAAGAACGGTAACTGAAATCATTGCGGCTCGCATAATCCAGGAAGCAAAGATCTTACTGAAGCTCACCAACTGGAATATTGTAGAGATTTCCACCTCGCTGGGCTTTGAGCAGCCGTCGCATTTCAATCTGTTTTTCAAAAAACACGTCACCGTATCTCCGACAGATTACCGCAAAACCATCAAATAACTATTTGTTTGTCTGACTGTATCTTACAAGCAAGTTTGAATTTAGTAATGATCGGTTTCATTTATGTTAACACAGGCCTGGTGATCGTGCTGATCTTTGCATTGTAATTATAACAATTCGCAAAATGACGAAAATAGCATTAGTAACAGGGGGTAATAAAGGCATAGGTTTTGAGACGGTCAGACAACTTGCACAGCAAAATATCAAAGTATTTTTAGGGGCAAGAAACGAAACGGAGGGTAAAAATGCGGAAGAAACCCTGCGCACTGAGTCATTGGATGTAACCTTTATCAAGCTGGATATCAGTAGCTCCGATGATATAGAAAACACCAGAAACTTCATTGAAAAGCAGTTTGGTAAACTTGATATCCTGATCAATAACGCGGCGGTATTTTTGGATAGCGCCTGGTTTGGCAACAACACCGAAACGGTTCCGTTAAAAACGCTTCGGGATACCTTTGACATCAATTATTTTGGAACGGTAGAACTAACCCAGGCTTTGCTGCCACTGCTCAAAAAGAGTGATGCAGGGCGTATCGTGAACATCAGTAGTGTTTCAGGTTCATTCGGTGTTCATCTTGACCAGAGCCACTGGCTTTATCAATTGAAGCCTTATGCTTACAGCGCATCGAAAACGGCACTCAACCAGTTTACGGTTTTTCTGGCTAATGCACTTGGCGATTCCAAAATTAAAGTGAACGCAGTTAACCCAGGTTGGGTGCAGACATCCATCGGTTCAGACCAGGCACCATTAACTCCCCAAGAAGGTGCTAAATCAGGTGTGGCGATGGCGCTAATCGATGAAAACGGACCAAGCGGCACGTTCTCTCAGGATGGCGAGGCGTTGCCTTGGTAACAAAGCTTTGACAACAAGCACTACACTTTATGAAGTTATATTTGTTTGAGTTGGGCCACTTTGTTTACCCGGATATCCCGCTTCCGCTGCCGGTACCCGGATATCTGATACAGACCGATGAAGGCAAGAATATTCTGGTAGATACCGGGTTTCCCGAAAGCTTCATCAGTCATCCGCCGGCAGCTGATCCTTATGCAAAGGTGGTGCGTCCACAGGACTACATTCTCAATCGCATTTCGGAAATAGGGCTTGAAGCAATCGATATTGATTTGGTAATCGTAAGTCATTTTGATGTTGACCATGCTGGTAATCTAAGCAGGTTTTGCCACGTTGAGACAATTGTACAGCGCCAGCAATACGAAGCTGCCAAAGCCGGTCATCCCCGTTTTGCTTCGACACAGGACCAGTGGGACAACGCATTAATCCGGTTCCGCCTGATTGATGGCGATGTGGAAATAGCTCCGGGGTAGAATTGGTTGCTAGCAGTGGTCATGTACCTGGCCATCAGTCTGTACTGATACGCTTACCTAAAACTGGTCCGGTGCTTCTAATGGTGGATGCGATCCTGAACTCGTCGATGACTGATGGTGACAGGCGAGTGACTGATGTATCTGCGGATAATGATGCCGACGCCAGAATCAGCACGCGCAAGCTGATGGCACTAGCCTGGTAGCAGCGAGTAGAACTCATTGTTTTCGGCCATGACAGCAAGCAGTGGCCTGTTTTAAAACGTGCTCCGCACTATTATGAATAAGCGCAGATTCCGGTGAGTTCTGAAAAAATTTATAACCATCCTGCCCCAGCAATTTATGCCGGGGCAGGATGGCTGTTTTTTTAAGAAAATATGCAAAGTATGAATCATGATAAAAAAAAATTTAAAGCCTGCTACCAAGATGTCAATGATGTGGATTTTCGATACCTTTTATGTTGAATTCTAGTTTCCTAACGAATTCCCATCCTAGGGTGTATAGTTGTATTTGCGTTCATTTATATATTTCGATTTATGTACACTGTTTTGATAAGCTTGCCGTTAACGTTTAGCTTTTTTTTAAGGCCAGTGCCGCATCCCAAATTCAATTTTCCCCTCACCTTGCCGGTCTGTTGTTTAGAGGTCGCTTCAATTGTCATTGTGAGCCTCTTCTTGGCCCCATAGATCTTAAAGATCTTTTGCACGGGGATTGGATAGAAAAGGTGGTAGCCGGCGGAGAGTCGGGAGACAATGCCCGGGTCTGCGATTATGACTGGGTAATCGGTATCAGAAATGCCTGTATCCAAAACAATGTTTCATTCACTTTCAAGCAGACCGCGAGGCTTTTTATGAAAGAGGGCAGAAAATATAAGATCTTTCGCAAACCTCAGTCCTCACAGGCCAGGGAAACCAGCGGTAAAGTTTGATCCGTAAATCTGATTCAGTTTGATTAACTTTAATGCCGGATCTACAGACAATTACCCGGTTCGATAATCTTGATGAAATCAATACAACGGTATCATTTTTTCAAAGGAAAATACGGCAAAGATTTACTAGTAGATCTTGTAACGCTTTCAGAACTGAACAAGTATCTTGAAGTAACGCCGACTCACAGGCTTACATATTACGACATCACCTTTATTACAGAGGGCAGCGAAATAATCAGTCTGAACCAGAAAAGATTGTTTGTCCAACCTGGCGATGTGATCTGTTCACTGCCGGGAGAGGTATGGAGCTGGCCAGAACACACATCAATGCAAGGGTTTGCGTTGCTTTTTGAAGAGGATTTTCTTCTCTCGTTCTTTCAGGATAAGCATCTTCTGAAAAAAATTAAATACTTGCACAGCGACCGGCTGTTTTCGGTACTCAGACCCGGTGATCAATCTTTTGGTAAGCTGGTCCAATATCTGGATCAAATCCGAATTGAACTTCAAACAGGAATCGACAGTAATGAACATGTCCTTCGGGCTCTTGTTTATCTGATCCTTGGTCTGCTTGAAAAGGCCGAACAGGTTCAGATGGACGCAGATCCTGCAAATGAGCAATTTGAACAATTTGGTAACCGGCATCTTCAGGCTTTCATAAAGCTCGTCGATCAGCATTATCTGGACGAGCGTGAAGTAGTGTTCTATGCCGATAAACTCAGCATCACCACCAATTATCTCAATAGGATTACGAAGGAAATTCTGGGCTCGACAGCAAAAAGGTACATCCTTAATAAAATAATTCAGGAAGCAAAAAATCTGCTCAGTTATACGAGTTTGTCGGTTGCACAGATAAGTGATGAGCTGAAGTTTGATGCGCCAAGCTATTTCGTCCGGCTTTTCCGCAAGTATGCCGCGATGACCCCCAAGCAGTTCCGTGATGGAAATGATCGGATATAATTATGTAAGCCCTTGTTTGCTTGTCAGTAAAATCATCCAGGTCCGTTATGTGACATTTCTATCCTGATAAATGGCACGGTTTAAACAAATCGCTGGCGTAGCTTTGTAACACAGTAAAAAAATCATTACTGCGTACAAGTTACTTCTTAACAGTTTATTATGAAATATTACATAGAAACATTCACGCCGAAACAAGCCTGGCTGGATCTTCCCAAAGAGGAAAGAGCAGCATATATGACCCGGGTAGGCCTTTCTTCACAGCCATTTTTAGATGAGGGTGGTGAAGTTGTACTCATGAGCGAAAATGACAGCGACACGGTCAAGGGACTTAACCATCGGTATTTTGTCGTTTGGAAGTTCATGTCGGATCAATCAGCAAAAAGTTTCGAAGCACTGGGCATTAGAGAGGGTTGGTATGACTACTTTGACCAATTCAATCTCAAAGGAAGTCCCTCGGATATTATTGACACGTTGGTTAATATATAGAGAATTACGGCAATCTGGAATCCTTGTCAATCTTATCAACAGTCGGACATCGCATTCTATCTTTCATTTCTCCGGGCAGCATAAAGGGATTTTAATGAGTCTTCAAGACAAATTTCATCGCAATTTGCCAGGTTATTGCTGGAATGTCATAGGTGATTCTCCATAAATTTCACGGTAATTGGCTTTTTAAACCTATA
Organism: Dyadobacter koreensis; assembly: GCF_900108855.1. Lineage (GTDB taxonomy): Bacteria > Bacteroidota > Bacteroidia > Cytophagales > Spirosomataceae > Dyadobacter > Dyadobacter koreensis. The sequence continues at coordinate 1,253 of NZ_FNXY01000015.1, read as the reverse complement.
AAGCCAATTACCAGCAAAAAAAAGCAGACAACATATAGTAATATCCGTTAGCTCCTTTAAAGGCAAATGTATTCAAAAACCGATGACTCGACAGCAAGTCCGGATCGGCTCAGAAACCGGTCAGAAGTCCCTATTGTATTGACATCCGGGAACACCAATACTTGTGATTTCTTGCTACCTGCACCTTGTCGGCTTTTTTGCAAAGATCCAGGTCTGAACTATTAAGCAGACCTTATAATGAACTAGGAAATCCCCAGCATAATCCCTTTGCCGTAACCAGCGTGCAATTGTTATTTAGCTGCTTCATAAATACAACTCATCAGAAATTCTGTAAGGACGGCGGGTTTGAGATGCCAGGTTCAAAAACAAATTACAGTCAGCCGCCCAACTTAAATTTCATGTCCAGCTATTAAAGCGGCCCGGATAGTTTGGCAGGTTTCATTACGATCCGAAGTTAAATCAGTCAGCTATGAGTGTGTTATTCGCTATTTTTTTACTTTTGGCACAGCCGGAAATCATTAATCCTGTCAGCGATCAGGATGGTAAATTTTCCAATGACATCGAATTTTTGGATGACTTTCAGCTGAGGGTTTATGGTGGAAGTTTCTTTACTTTTGACACAACCAGTGTGCTGAAACAAAAGTTTATATTTGTTGTCAGTGCAACCAGGATCGCTTATTTTAAGAAAGGTGGCAGATTGCTCATTGTGAATTATCTGAAACGGGAAATCAGACAAAACGGCTACATTGACTTTTTTGAGGGTTCAGGCTATAAGATCAGATTAAATGTAGTTAAGGCTAACAAAATCGGTAAAAGCCGCACCGGGTATATTGGCGTTTTAGAATTTGCTCATAACCAGATTACTACAACGGTTCGTATCCTGACCTCCCCCCGGCAAACGAGACAGTTTAAAACTAGAGATTTTCGGTGGCAAATACAGATCAAAAACGTAATTTGTTACTATGAAAAAATCGAAATTTACCGAAGTCCAGATCGCTTATGCACTCAGACAATCTGAGGCAGGAACGCGGGTTGAAGACATCTGTCGGCAGATGGGTGTATCACAGGCAACATTTTTTGCCTGGAAAAAGAAGTACGGCGGGCTTGGAGTTACTGAGCTCAGAAAATTACGGCAGTTAGAGGAGGAAAATATACAGCTAAAAAAATTGGTGGCGGATCTGAGTTTGGACAAACAGATGCTTCAGGACGTTATTAAAAAAAAATTGTGAAGCCGCCGTATAAGAAGGAAATGG
>NZ_FNXY01000017.1 GCF_900108855.1 Dyadobacter koreensis | reverse complement strand
GGCTTTTCTGACTTAACTATTTCGAGCCATTCCAACGCTTTCTGCTGATCAGGGAATAAAGCTGCAACCTGCGTGATCATTTCATGGACGGCAATGCTTTTATCCCTGTTATGGTCAGTTTTAAGCACTTTTTGTCCTCTACCGGCGGCGATTGTGTGGCTGCATATTTCCTGATTACCCTCTGTAGAACTGATAATTAATCGGGAATCTTCCGTTCTTACACACACCTGTGTTTGTTTGCCCTTAAAGGTGCCAATCGGTAGTGAATAGAAGTTTCCCTTGTAAGAGATTGTATTATCTTTTCTGACAGCGTAAGTGGAAAAAACGACTGGCTTGAAAGTATGTGCCCGGTAGGGTTGCAAGAAGCTACGCTCGATGATGTGTTCGACATAAGGCATTTTTCGCGTCACAGCATGTGGCAGTGAATTAGCGGTCCGTCCAAGCCAGCTCATGGCTTCGCTATTCAGAGTCTCAATGTTGTGGTAGGTCCGATTGTAAAGGAAATTTTGTTTGATATACTTGACCAGATTTTCCACCTTTCCCTTACTTTCTGGATCGGATTTTCTACAAAAATGAAGAGAGAAAGACTGTTCCCTGGTGAAGGCGCGGAATGCGGCTGTAAGGATGATATCGCCACCGTTTTCGCTGACGATAAATACTTTATCCTGATCATAAACGATCTCGTCAGGAACACCTTCTATATACTCAAAAGCCTTCTCATGAGCTATGATCGCCAGTTCTGATGTAAAGTAGCGATCTGTAAACCAGACATATTTAAACCTGGATCGAGACAGGATCATCGTGAAGAAGAATACCTTCGCCCTGGTGCCAGATGGGCTTCGCATATTGTACTCACCAAAGTCTACCTGGGCCTGCTTTCCATATGGAAGCTCGTCGACCATTTGATACTCGCGCTCGGTACTTGTTACCGGAATCTGATGTTTGTCTCTGACCCAGCAAACAAAATTAAACACCGTTTTTTGCGAGACTGCCGGTAAGTCATCAAAGTGCTCTTTAAGCCAATCATGCATTTGGGCAGCCGAAGTGTCCTGGAACTTTTCCAGACGCTCTCTGACGAAGTCTTCATACGGAAGTAGGATCTTTTTACGATCCGCCTGCTGGATCAAAAAAGACTCGTACTCCTGTTCGCTCATGTTAAGATACTTGATAACCGTGCGCCGGTTCAGTACCAGGTAACTGCTGATGTGCCGGACGGACAGACCTTCACGGTGCATTCGGTGGATTTCGAAATAAGTCATAAATTTGGCTAAATACACATTCATAAATGCCAGGGTTGGTAAGCCGGCAATTTAGGTGTAGAAAGCTTTGGGGGCATGCCCCCAAAGCTTTCTATCTGGTGCATTCTTGTTACCAATTATGGTGCACTCTTATTTACCAATCGTGGTGCATTGTTATTTACCGATCACA
>NZ_FNXY01000018.1 GCF_900108855.1 Dyadobacter koreensis | reverse complement strand
TAGGACCGTTATAGTTACGGCCGCCGTTTACTGGGGCTTCGATTCAATGCTTTACCTTGCGGCTGACATCCCCTCTTAACCTTCCAGCACCGGGCAGGTGTCAGGCCCTATACGTCAACTTGCGTTTTGGCAGAGCCCTGTGTTTTTGCTAAACAGTCGCCTGGGCCATTTCTCTGCGGCCTCTCTTGCGAGGAGGCTCCCCTTCTCCCGAAGTTACAGGGTTAATTTGCCGAGTTCCTTAGCCGTGATTCACTCGAGCACCTTAGAATATTCTTCTCGACTACCTGTGTCGGTTTACGGTACGGGCTGCATTCAGCTGATGTTTCAAAAGCTTTTCTTGGAAGCGTTTTCGTATGTTCGCTTCGCCCGTAGGCTCTGCTCAACGCACTATTCCGTCAGTACGTACATACCACAATACTCCGTCACTCTTTCACACTGAACGCAGGGGCAGGAATATTAACCTGCTGTCCATCGGTAATCGCCCTTCGGCTATACCTTAGGCCCCGCCTAACCCTCCGTTGATTAGCATAGCGGAGGAATCCTTAGTCTTTCGGTGTGCGGATTTCTCATCCGCATTATCGTTACTTATGCCTACATTTGCTTTTCTCACCAGTCCAGCCCGGCTTACGCCAAACCTTCACCCCTGTGAGAATGCTCCCCTACCGATCGTAATAAATTACTATCGCATAGCTTCGGTAATATGCTTGATGCCCGTTTATTATCGATGCCCGCCCCGCTCGACCAGTGAGCTGTTACGCACTCTTTAAATGTATAGCTGCTTCCAAGCTAACATCCTGGCTGTCTCTGCAGTCGGACCCCCTTAGTTCAACTTAGCATATATTTTGGGACCTTAGCTGATGCTCTGGGTTGTTCCCCTCTCGGACTGGGACCTTAGCACCCCAGCCCTCACTGCCGTGTATATCATAGCCCATTCGGAGTTTGTCAGAGTTTGGTAGGATTTGACTCCCCCTAGCCCTATCAGTAGCTCTACCTGACCATGACTCAACCACGACGCTGTTCCTAAAAACATTTCGGGGAGTACGAGCTATTTCTCAGTTTGATTGGCCTTTCACCCCTACCCTCAGTTCATCCGAAAACTTTTCAACGTTTACCGGTTCGGTCCTCCACGATGTGTTACCAGCGCTTCAACCTGACCAAGGGTAGATCACCAAGTTTCGCGTCTACAGCCACTGACTAATCGCCCATTTCAGACTCGCTTTCGCTTCGGCTCCTTCA